>NZ_LNJS01000001.1:0-3581356 GCF_001546925.1 Burkholderia sp. MSMB1588
GATCATGTCGACTTCGGACGCGCAGCGCGCCCACGCCGCGCGCGCGACGTGCAGCGCGTCGCTCAGCTCACCGTTGGTTCGCGGCGCCATCGCCGGCATCGTGCACGGCGTCACCGCCGCGCATTCGTTGAGCGTAATCGTCGGCGCCATTGAGGGCGGGCTTGCGTGCAGGCGCACAACGTCGTCAGGCAGAGCGCCAGCAGCCCAGGCGCGCACGGCGGCGTTTTCATCGATCAGTCTCCGCAGTTCGTTTCGATAGGTCGCGAGCGTCGCGTCGACGCCGGCGCGCGCACGGTCGAGTTGCTCGCGCTGCGCGTCTTTCGCCTTGGCATCGGCCAACAGACGCTCGATGACGGCAGCGCTCGCTTGCGCCTCGTGTTTCGCGCGGCGCGCGTCGTCGGTCGCCCGGTCGAGCTGCGCGCGCAGCGCGCGGCCGTGCTGGCAACTCGCGACGAGCGCGGTCAACGCGAGCAGCGCCAGCCACGGCATGAGGCGCGTGAAGCTCATGCGGCCGCCTTGCCCGCGCCGGCGTACTTCGCATACGCGCGGTCGAGCTTCACGTCATACAGGTTGATCGCGAATTCCGGGCCGTTGTAGCCTTCCGCGAACGCCGCCCACTTCCGGGCACGAAGCGCGACCAACAGTTTCTTGTCGGCCGCGACGTACCGCACGAACGCGTCGAGGTGCTCGGCTTCGCCCAGCTCCATACGGGACACGAATTCGTCGACGCTCGCGTAGTTCAGGCGCTTCCAGTGGTACGCCATGATCTGGAACGCGCCCCAGCTCGCCGACTCGTAGGCGGACGCCGCGTCGATCCGCGCCGCGGTGTCGAGCCGCACGTATTCGGCGGCGCCGCCCTGGTAGCCGCCGCGCTTCGGATTGACGACGCCCGGCCAACGCGCGGCGGCCGCATCCGCCGCTTCCTTGCCGACATTCGCGACGAGCCGCTGATACATGACATGCCGCTCGAACAGGATTTTCGGCCGGCCGTCGTCCAGAAAGCCGACGCCGCGGGACTCAACTTCGTTGACCGCCCGCACGCATGCGACGGATACGCCGAGCGTCGCGGCCGCGCGCGCGAGGTCGGCGTCGGTCAGGTGCTTGGGGTCGCGCTGCCCGCTGGCGAGCACCCGGTACGTCTTCGGGCCGGCGATGCCGTCGACGACAAGGCCCGCGGTCGCCTGCAACGTCTGAACGGCCCGCTCGGTCTGTTCGTCGTAAAGGTGCGATACGTCGACCGGGTAGCCGGCGCGCACGAGCCGCTGCTGCAGCAGCCCGACTTCCGCGCCGTGATCGTTGAATCGAAGGATGTTCACGCTTCGTCACTCCGTAGAAGGCGCGCGACGTTGCCGCGCGCGAGGTACACCAACACGGCGAGCAGAACCGCGAGCGCCGCGTGAAAGAAGCCGGTCGGCTTCGGATGAAACAGCAGTTCGATCGCCGAGCCGCCGGAAATCGCGACGATCACCCAGGCCGCCCACGCGACGTGGAAGCGATGCCGCGCGCCGTTCTTGCGGTAGGTCAGCACGCGCACGATGACGGCCAGGTGCGCGGCGAGCGCGACGAGTGCGGACGAGACATGCACGTCAGTCTCCCTTGCGAAACAGCGCGAACAGGTCCATGCCCTTCACGCGCTCGATCAGCGTCAGCGTGACCGCGATCACGAGCGCGGCCGCGAAGAACGCGGCGACGCCCGTCGAGCGGATCGGCACGGCGTGGATGATTTCGGGTGCGGCAAGGTAGCCCATCACGAGCGAGATGAGCATGTACGCGGCGCGCTTTGCGAGGCCGAGGTCTTTCGACGTGACGACGACGAGCGCCGCGCCCGCGAACGCGCCGATCAGCGCGTCGCCGTCGACGCCCGGCGCGATGCCGGCGAGGCCGACCGCGGCGAACAGCGCCGCGGCCGAGGTGGTGTTCGGTTCAGCCATTCATTCGGCTCCGGTCAGTCAAACAGTTGCAATAGCGGCGTGGTCGTCTCGATCGCGCTGCGCTCGGGCATCTCCACGACGGTTCCCATCGGCAGCACCACGCCGAGCTCGGCGAGGCCGGGGTTCGCCTCGAGCACGGCTTCGACCGTGCCCGCCGTGCTGCCGTAGTGCCGCCAGCACAGCGCGTCGAGCGTCTCGCCTTGCAGCGCCGCAATCTTCATTCGCCGAGCGCCTGCCCGTCGTGATCGAACAGGCCGAGCACGCGCGGCTTGATTCGGGCTCGCCGGCGCGCGAGCACGGCGGCTCGTATGGCCGCCTCCGCGCCGGTGCGATCCGAGCAATAGGCAATCTCCAGCCAGAACAGGCCAGCGACGCGCTGCTGCACCTGGCACGCGCCGGCGCAGAACAGTTTCCCGCCGCGCACGCGGGACTGCGCAAACTGACGAATGCGGTACAGGGGGCGGGCCATCAGATCAGCTCCACCGTCGAGCGCGCGAGGCCGAGAATGTCGCTGATCGCCCATCGCGCAGCGCGGCGCGAATCGTCGACCGTCGACGCCAGATCGGCCGCAACCTGGCCGCCGCTCTTCGTCGTGTCGTAGCCGCGGTACTTCTCGGTCACGTCCGCGAGCGTCAGGTGGTACACCGCGCGCCGGTAGCGGGCCACGTGAGCCGATTCGCCATCGATGCGCGGCGCCGGCGCGTCGGCGAGCGTCGTCGCGCCCGCCGCGCGCTGCCGGGCGCGCCACGCGGCGAGCTCGTCGTTCACGGTCAGCATCGCGTCGCGCGCGGCGTGCCGCAGCCGCTCGGCCGTCACGGTGCCGTCCAGGCGCATCGCGTCGCGCAGCGCGGACAGATCGATGTCCGGGAAGAAGCCGTCGTTCGTCAACGTGCCTTCGATCGGCGTCGCCGCGACGGCGGGCGCGGCGGTGGCAACAAAGCTGTTCATGGTCGGTTCGCAATGAGGTGGCGGTGGACCGGCGCACCAGGTCCGTAACCGTCAGGCGTAGGGCCTGGGCGCCGGTGCCGCCATGCCGAGGTGGGCTCCTTACGTGCCGTCGGCGCCGTCGCCCCGACGGCCCGCGGCTTCGACCTGCTTCGTCAGCCGGTCGATGTCCTTTTTCACGCCGACGCGATCGTTCAGCGCGACCGCGCGGCGCAGATAGTCGAGCGCGCGCGCCGGCGCGGCGGCCTGCGTCGCGTAGCCGAGCGCCTTGTACAGCTTCGCGCGCACCTGGTCGTGCATGTCCGCGTCGCGCGTCAGATCGTCGACGAGCTCGAGGCTCGCCGCGTCGAACGTCTCGCCGTCGAGGAACGACGACAGCGCGGCGTCGGCGAACTGCTCGGCGACGAGCGACGCGAGCGAACGCTCGAACTGGTCGGGCAGCGTCAGGCCGTGCGCGAGCGCGTAGGCCGCGATCGCGAGCGCGCCGTCGAAGTCGCTGGCGTCGATGCGCCAGACCATCACCGTCACGAGCACGTCGTCCTGCGCGCCGCGGCCGCCGCTCAACACGCCCGCCACGTAGTCGGCGTACTCCGGCAGCAGCTTGCGTTTCAGCTCGATCTTCCGCTCGATCGACTGAATGCCCTTGAGCGCGCGGCGGTCGGCCGCGAGCTTCGCGAGCATCAGCTCATAGGCGGTCGCGCCCTTCATCGTCGCGCCGGGCGACACGGCGGCCGCCGCGCGCGCGGCCGAGACGCGATTGAAGTGCGCGCGGGCGGGCGTGTTGATCGTCATGCCGCCACCAGTTCGATGTTTTCGGCCACGCAGCCGCAGCCGAAGTCTTCGACCACGTAGGCGTCGTTCGACGATTCGTAGTTCTCGATGCGGTCGCGCTTCGGGTTGTCGATCAGTGCACGCCGGCGCGCGCCTTCCTGGAAGTAGATCGACAGGTTATCGAGCTTCGTCACCATCAGCGCGCGTCTCGGGAAGTGCGGCACGCGCACGGCCGGCAGATTGCCGATGCGCTTCTGGCTCACGATCAGATCGGCCGCGAGCTGCTCGGTCGGCGCCTGCGTCGCGTTGACGATCGGGAAATACTTGTCGTGCAGCAGCTCGCGGCCGCAGATCACGACGAGGCCCGTGTCCTCCTGGAACCACGGGTCGATCATCGACGAAACGATGTCCATCACGAGCGCGTCGAGGTTCTCGTAATCGCCCGCCTTGCCGACGAGCACCTTGCCGGCCTGCTTCGCGCCTTCGTGCAGCACGCGCTGCGCCGCGCGCTCGCGGTACTGTTGCAGCCAGCCGATGTTCACGTCCTGCAACAGCGGGTTCGCCTGGCGGTCAGTCGTCGCGGCCGCCTTCACGCCGTTCCAGCCGATCATGATGCGATCGACCGCCCCCTGGTTGAGGATCACGTCGCGGATGCGCTGCTGGAAGTCGGCGAACTTCGCCCACATGTCGAGCTTGCGATACGGAATCGCCGTGTCGTAGTCGGTCTTCTCGCAGCGGTAGCGGTTGCTGTCGAGCGCCGTCGGGTCGATCGGTTGGCGCGCGGCCTTCGTCGTGTCGGTGCGGCTCGCGATCGGGCCGGACACGGACAGGCCGAGCTTTTCGCCTTCGAGCTCGGTCACGGGCAGCACGTTGATGCGCTTGAGAAACTCGCTCGATTCCTGCATCTTCGTTTCGAGCCGCTGTTGCACGGTCGGCTCGACCGCGAACTTCGCCGACACGTCGGCCGTGTCGTTCAGCTTGGCGATTTGCGCGGCGAACTTTTCATACGCTTTGCGCGTTTCCTTCCTCATCGGGAAATTCTCCTGTGTGGTGTGCGGGATGGGTCAGCAGTCGGTCAGCAGTCGGTCACGAGCTCGCCCGTCGAGCCGGTCGACGGCGGGCGCTGCGGCGCGCCGTTGCCGGTGTTCGACAGCTTCTCGGTGAGCGCTTCGACGGCGGCGAACGCTTCGTCAGCGCGCTTCTTCGCGTCGGCGGCCGCGCTCGTGGCGCTCGTGACAGCCGCGCTCAGCGTCGCGACTTCGCGGCCCGTGTGGTGCGCATGGGTGGCGACCTGTTCGACCGCTTCGCGCACGTCGGCGAAGCGCTCGTCGTCGTTCTCGCGATTGCGGGCGAACAGGCCCTTCACCCATTCCTTGAGGCCGGCCGTTTCGGTCGCGCCTTCGAATTCGATCGCCGTCTCGCACGCCGGCGAATAGAGGTTGTTCGAGCGCTTCGCGGCGAATTGCAGCGCTTCGGTGCCGAGGCTCGCCGGGTCATCGGTCGCCGCGAGCCCGACGAGATACGCCTCGCCGATGTCGGCGAAGTCGGGGTTGATTTCGATCGACGTAAAAATCTTCTGGCGCTTCTTCGACAGCGCGACGAGCTCGTCGGTCGGATCGATCTGCGCAAACAGCGCCATCCTCCCTTTCAGCGGGCCGTCCTCGATTTCGGCCGCCTTCAGCGCGATCACGTCGCCGTATGCACCGAACGGGTTGTTCGCCGAGAGCGGCGCCCAGCCCTTCAGGTGTTCGAGGTTGACGCGCGCGCCGTACAGCTTCGGGTCGTAGTGCTTCGCCATCTGCGTGAGCCATTCACGCTTGATCTCGCGACCGTCGACGGTCGCGCCTTCCACTGCGACGCGGAAGAATTTGGTTTTGCTTGCCATAGAGAGGGTCGAACGTGGTTGAGTGAGCGTGGTTCTCATGTTCGGCGTTCACGCGCCACGGCTCAATCCGCGGCGTTTGTGGGTCACGCGGGTACAGCGCGCTGCGCGTGCTCGCGCGCACGCGGCGGCCTACGCTTGGCCGCATGCTCGAAACTACGGACCCTCATCAGCTCGAAAACGACGTGCGCAAGGTCGCGCGCACGCTCTATTGGCAAGGCTGGCGCATCGCGTCGATCGCCCGCCATCTCGACATCAGGCCCGCGACCGTCGCGTCGTGGTGCCGACGCGAGAAATGGAAGGACGCAACGCCCGTCGAACGCATCGAGGCATCGCTCGAAGTGCGCCTGATGGTGTTGATCGCGAAGGAGAAGAAGGACGGCGCGGACTACAAGGAAATCGACCTGCTCGGCCGCCAGGTCGAGCGGCTCGCGCGCGTGCGCAAGTACGACGAGACGGGGAAGGAATCCGACCTGAACCCGAAGATTGCGTCGCGCAACGCCGGCCCGAAGCGCCGCGCGCCGCGCAACGAAATCAGCGAGGAACAGCACAGGCGCATCATCGAAGCGTTCCGCGATTCACTGTTCGACTATCAGAAAGTCTGGTATCGGAACGGCGATCAGCGCACGCGCAACATCCTGAAATCGCGGCAGATTGGTGCAACGTGGTACTTCGCGCGCGAGGCGCTGGTCGACGCGCTCGAAACCGACCGCAATCAAATCTTCCTGTCGGCGAGCAAGGCTCAGGCGCACGTCTTCAAGCAGTACATCACGCAGTTCGCGCGCGAGGCGGCCGACATCGAGCTCACGGGCGATCCGATCATCCTGCCGAGCGGCGCGACGTTGTACTTCCTGGGCACGAACGCGCGCACCGCGCAGTCGTACCACGGCAACTTCTACTTCGACGAATACTTTTGGGTGCCGAAGTTCCGCGAGCTGAACAAGGTCGCCTCCGGCATGGCGATGCACAAGCGCTGGCGCAAGACGTACTTCAGCACGCCGTCGAGCGTCACGCACGAGGCGTACGCATTTTGGAGCGGCGCGCATGCGAACCGCGGCCGCGCCGCGGGCGAGCGCATCCAGATCGACACGAGCCACGAAGCGCTCGTGCGCGGCATGTTGGGCGAGGACGCACAGTGGCGGCAGATCGTGACCGTGCTCGACGCGATGGCGGGCGGCTGCAACCTGTTCGACATCGACGAGCTGCGCCGCGAATACAGCGCCGAGGAATTCGCGAACCTGCTGATGTGCCACTTCATCGACGATTCGCTGTCGGTGTTCAAGCTGTCGGACCTGCAACGCTGCATGGTCGACTCGTGGGAGGAATGGGCGGACGACTTCTCGCCGCTGCTGCTGCGGCCGTTCGGCCATCGCGAGGTATGGGTCGGCTACGATCCGGCGCTCACGGGCGACTCGGCGGGGCTCGTCGTCGTGGCGCCGCCGCGCGTCGACGGCGGCGCCTTCCGCGTGCTCGAACGCCACCAGTTCCGCGGCAACGATTTCGAGGAACAGGCCGCGGCGATCGAAGCGATCACGCGGCGCTACAACGTCGGCTACATCGCGATCGATACCACGGGCATGGGGCAAGGCGTCTACCAGCTCGTGTGCAAGTTCTTCCCGGCCGCCGTCGCGCTGAACTACTCGCCCGAGGTGAAAACCCGCCTCGTGCTCAAGGGCCAATCCGTCGTCCGGAACGGCCGCCTGCAATTCGACGCGGGCTGGACCGATCTGGCCGCGGCGTTCATGGCGATCAAACAGACGATGACGGCGAGCGGCCGTCAGGCGACCTACACCGCCGGCCGCACCGACGAGACGGGCCACGCCGACCTGGCGTGGGCGTGCCTGCACGCGATCGACCGCGAGCCGCTCGCCGGCGGCGGCATTCATTCATCTTCATTCACGGAGTTTTACGCATGAGCAAGCGCCGATCGCGCGCGCCGCGCACGTTCGCGGCCGCGCCAAATCCGAGCGCCGGCAGCGCCGTGCCGGCGCGCGCCGAGGTCTTCACGTTCGACGATCCGACGCCCGTCATGAACCGGGCCGAGATTCTCGATTACGTCGAGTGTTGGTCGAACGGCGAATGGTTCGAGCCGCCGGTCAGCTTCGCCGGCCTGGCGAAATCGTTTCGCGCGAGCACGCACCATAGCTCGGCGCTGTTCTTCAAGGCGAACGTGCTCGCGTCGACGTTTCGCCCGCACCGCTGGCTGTCGCGGCACGCGTTCGAGCGATGGGCGCTCGATTTCCTGACGTTCGGCAACGGCTACCTGGAGCGCAGACAAAACCGGCTCGGTGGCACGTTGCGCCTCGAGCCCGCGCTGGCGAAGTACACGCGGCGCAAGGCGGATTTCAGCGGTTTCGTGTACGTGAACGGCTGGCAGGACCGGCACGAGTTCGCGCCCGACAGCGTGTTCCAGCTCGTGCGGCCGGACATCAATCAGGAGGTCTACGGCCTGCCCGAGTATCTGAGCTCGCTGCACTCGGCGTGGCTGAACGAATCGTCGACGCTGTTCCGGCGCAAGTATTACGAGAACGGCAGCCACGCCGGCTTCATCCTGTACATGACCGACGCCGCGCAGAAGCAGGACGACGTGGACAACATGCGCGACGCGCTGAAGAACGCGAAGGGGCCGGGCAACTTCCGCAACGTGTTCATGTACGCGCCGGGCGGGAAGAAGGACGGCATCCAGCTCATTCCCGTGTCCGAGGTTGCCGCGAAAGATGAGTTCTTCAACATCAAGAACGTGACGCGCGATGACCTGCTCGCCGCGCATCGCGTGCCGCCGCAACTGCTCGGCATCGTGCCGAGCAATTCGGGCGGGTTCGGCACCCCGGATACCGCCGCGCGCGTGTTCGGGCGCAACGAAATCAGGCCGCTGCAGGCCCGCTTCGCCGAGCTGAACGACTGGCTCGGCGACGAGGTTGTGACGTTCGACGATTACGAGATTCCGCCGGCGCCGGTCGCGGCGTAGCGCGCAGGCCAGTGCAACGCCGCGCATCCGGCCGTCGATGGCGTTACGCGTGTGCAGCCGTGCGAACGCGCGAGCGTGCACGCGTTGTTGCTGGCGCGGGCACCGGCGCAGGTTCGGCCGGCGCAACGGTCAGGTGCAGCCCCAACGCGCCCACAACTTTCATGATCGTTGCGAATTCCGCGTTCCCACCTTCCGACAGCGCGCGGTAGAGCGCTTCACGCTTCACGCCGGACTCGCGCGCGAGCGCCGTCATGCCGCGCGCCTTCGCAACGTTCCCAAGCGCGGCTTGAATCAGGCGCGGATTTCCATCCTCGAACGCTTGCGCCAGGTAGTGACGAATCGTTTCTTCGTCCTTCAGGTACTTCGAGCCGTCGAACTCGGCCAGTTCGCTGATTTTCATACTCAATCCTCCAGTTCGCCGGCGATTTGCTTCGCTAGCTTGATGTCCTTCTTCTGCGTCGACTTGTCCCCGCCGCACAACACCACGACGATAATTTTTCCGCGTCGCACGAAGTAGGCCCGATATCCCGGCCCCACATCAATCTTCATTTCGTTGACGCCGTCGCCGACTGCGCGCCATTGGCCGAGATTGCCAAGCTTTGCCCGCTCGATGCGCAGGTTGATCGCCGCGCTACCGACCGGGTCGCGAAGCCCGTCGAGCCATTTGTCAAACTGGGGGGTCGTCAGAACTTTGAACATGCGAGAATTGTAACCCATAAGGGACAATTCAGCTACGGCTGTGAAGGAGTGGCTCAAGTCGCACAAGCCGGTGTAACGAAGCGCATTCGCCACGCGAAGGGCCGCGCACCGGGCAACCGGGCGCGGCCCTTTTTGCGTCTGACGAGCGCGAGCTGCGGAGTCGCTCGGTGCGACGGCGCATAGGGCATCCCGTCGCTGTCCCATTCGTGTCCCGACTAGCGTCCCGTTGTCCCGACTAGCGTCCCGTTGTCCCGTCTGGCGTCCCGTTGTCCCGTCTGGCGTCCCGTTGTCCCGTCTGGCGTCCCATTGTCCCGAACACTGTTGCCGCGAGGCCGCGAAAGCGGTATAGGGCGACGTCGGTGCGGATAGAGGGCCTACAGCGGCTTGGCGTTGGCAGGGTGGCCCGCTTCGGGTCGAGCGCCGCGAGCGACTCTGCGAGGCCATGACGCGGCTGCACGGGGGCGTTTGAGGGGCCGGCCCGCCCGCACCAGCAGGCCGCCGCGGCGGCTTCTGCGCGGTCCCCTCCTCGCCTGCGGGCTTCGCTTGAGTGGGGGGTTTTAGTGCACCGGGCCGTCCGGCTCGGCGGCCCTTGTGGCGCGGGGTTCCGGGCGTGTCGGGGTGCCCGGAAATCGTGCGTTTTGATGCGCCACGATGCGGATTCATGCAGTCGTTAGGCGGCCGGCGGAAGTCTCGGTGTATCGAGCACGGCCGCTTTGGCATTGAGCAACTCGCTTTCGGATACGTCGAAACGCCGAAGCCAGGCGTTGCTGCTGACCTTGGAGTTGTAGACGGGAGCGTCGCCGTTCACGGTGCCACGCTGAAGGATCGAAACGGTATCTGCAACGAGTGGGCGCAAGGCGGCATTGAGCACGACATACGCAGGCGGAGCAGATGGCGCGGTGTCTGCGTGAGCTACGCCCGCTTCTGGCGCCACACCGGCGCGGATCATCAGCCCTTGCGCACATGGCACTAAGGCGTACCAGTCTTTCGGCAACGCGGATTGCAGCGCGTCGATGTCCCCGACCTTCCCGAGCATCGCCTTGTCGATGAGCGTGAGCCAGTCGACGGTTTTGATCCGGTCCGTGAGGTCGCGGACTTCCATGGCAAGTGGGTCGCCTATATCGACGCCTGGTCCGAGACGTTGTGCTAGATAGTATTCACTGCTCTCGTTTTCAGTGCGTCCGGTAGGGGATAAATTTATCGCCAGCCCCGCGTGCCCGTGGACCGCCTCGAGCATCGCAGCCACTGCCAGGAAGAGTTTTACGAATGCGTCGGGATCTTGGCGGACGAACGGACTAGGCAAACTGAAAACGGCAACATCCAGCCCGCGTGTACCGAGGTCAGCCTGGAACTTCTCAAGACAGAACGTCGTGAATTCGAAATATGAGGCATCGCGCGCTGACTCCCCGCCGACATAGCACGCGTCGAATCCTTCGTTTTCTCCCGTTCGTTTTTCGAGATCCCGGAGGGACGGCGCCTTCGCAAATCTCAATGCGCGTTTGCCGTTGAACCAGAGCCATGTGACGGGATTGCTGTCTTGGCCTTCAATGGCTCCGCGAGCAAGCGCCATGTATGCGTCGAAGGCGGCCGCAATCGCTTGTCGTTTAGCGCTCGTGTAGCCGCCTTTGAAGTAGAGCGCCGCGCGTACTGTGAGCGCAGCCCCAATGCCATCGTGCGCGTATCGAGGTTCAAGCAACGCGTAAGGCAACATGCCCACCTTCGAAAGCTCCTGGGCGCGCTGTAAAAGCTCGTTCGTCATCGTCATATCTGGACCGCTGGTTATGGCACTGGAATCGGACTAGGTGGCATCGGAGGGGGAGTCCCATGCATATAACTGCCAAATCCCGAACCGAGCACATCGTCGAGGTCCGAAGTGGTTACGCGACTCGTAGACGGTGTTGGCTTTGTTGCGTCCCCATCTGAACAGCCGCAATCCGAGGGTTCCATCACCGCGACTTTGCTCGAATCTCCGGCGATTCTCGCATAAGCCTCCTGCTGCTTATTGTCGCGGCGATCCGGCGGAAATTTGATTTCGACGACGCTTTTAATGTTGTCTTGGGTTGGCGGTAACGACGGATCGTTGACAATCACAACATCGGGCCGTCGAATGCTTCCGATCCCAGGCGTGTATCCGCCTAGACCCCCAGGCCAGTATTTTTGAATCCAGCCCGGCAGGTAATCGTGTGCCTTTGTGGATATTCCTGAATCCATGATCGGCGCAGGCGGGTCACGGGACATGTCGTAATTAATTTCGGCCTTGTACGGGCTCTGATGGTCGCCGATTGCATCGGCTGCTTTCAGTCGGCCGCTAACACATTGCTGCTTCAACCTTTGTCCATCGACGCCAATCGTCGGCATAGCGTTGCATTTGCAGATAACCGCGCAAAGCGCTTGCCGATCCTGTGCGTCGAGCGCGTTGCGCCGCAAGCGCACCTGATTCGTCCGCCCGTCGCCTTGGCTCGTCGCGCCGGACCCGCCCCCTTGCGCATAGTCGGTCATGCAGAACTCGCGCCGGAACGCCCGAAGGTCAGCGATGCAGCCCGCCCTGTTTCAAGCCAGTTGGTATATCCGTTCTCGTCGGTCGTTCCCGTGATGGTGCTGCCGTCGCTGCCGGTAACGGTATACGGGTGGTTGGCGACAGGCTTCCCAGTGTCGTCGTCTAGAACCTGGAAACGCCCGCGGTGCGGGCCGGATTGGTCAGCGCTTGCCTGTTGGGCCACTACGCTGCGGCGGCCGCCGATCGGGTCTCCCGCACCGGAGGTTGGCGATGCCGTTGCGCTGCTCTGCGATGCGATGAGCGTCGCGCCGCACGCCGTCATGTCGCCGTCAGATGCTACCGGACGGCCGTTGAACGTCATGTGCAAGTCAGCCTTGATCTTGACGATCGGATAGACGCCGCCGCAGCGTGGACATGAAACCATGTCGCCGAGCAACGCCAACGGTTTCCCGTCGTCGGTATTTGTGGGGTCACACGCGAGCACGCGGCCGCCGTGAGAGGTTGTGTCGCCTTCCCGAATGAACGCGAATCCCATGCAGAACTCCTCAGACGAAATCTGCGGCGACTGTAGCACGCGCTGTCGATGTGTAACTACCCTGTCAGAGTTGACGGGACGAGGGGGAAAAGTAGTAACAGCGAGTGAGAGGCGCGGCGCTGACCCGTTTCACTGCGTCTGAAAGAATTACAGTGAAATTACAGTTTGGATGAGCTTGGATAGCCCTGATTGACCTTGGTTAGCCTTGATTTTGCAAATTGCAAGTTGCGTAAAGCATTGATTTGTAAGGGGTTGTGGTGCGTTGATAAAACTCCGAAGGCAGTGCTCGAGTGCTACATGCGCACGGTCAACTCTGCCGCATGGCGCGCGCGAGCGATCCGGCATCCCGTTCAGCGTCGCGCGGGGGCTGGCCCGCGGATGCCGCATGTGCCGAGGATGAACCGGGCTGTGCCCGGAATGTGCCAAGTTGTGTAATACTTCAGGCCGCTTTTCGCTTCTTGGGCGGCCGCGATGCCTTGCCAGACGGGGCGCTGGTGTCAGCGGTACGTTTTGAAAATCCGCGTGTCGGTGGTTCGATTCCGCCCCAGGCCACCAGCAGTATCCCACCCCAAGAATCGCCAGGTTCTTGGGGTTTTTCGTTTGTGGCGCGGCATTCCGGTCCTCGGCCGATTGCGGGGCGGCGTGATAAAATCTTCGTCGACTCAAAGACTTAGAGGACTTGAGGATGCGCGAAAAGGCGCCGCAAGTCCTTTTTTCGTTTCGGCGGCTCGTGCATCGCGCGAGTCCGTGCGCCGCCCGCGCGGCGCGATGAGCGACATAAGTGCCGCGCCGTTTCGGGCCGCGCGCTGCTGCCTATACTGGGTGGGCCGGCGCGCGTCGGATCGCCGGCGCGCTCGCTCATCATTCACGGAGTATCACGGTGATTCGGACAGACGCTAAGGACGGCGCGCTCGTATTGTTTTCCGGCGGCCAGGATTCGGCCACGTGTGTTGCCTGGGCGCTCGAGCGCTATCAGACCGTCGAGACGCTCGGCTTCGATTACGGTCAGCGCCACCGCGTCGAGCTCGAATGCCGCGAGGGCGTGCGCGATGCGCTGAAGCGGCGTTTTCCGCAGTGGTCGCACAAGCTCGGCGACGATCACATGGTCGATCTGTCGGTGCTCGGCGCGATCAGCGACACGGCGATGACGCGCGCGATCGAGATCGAGACGGCGTCGAACGGCCTGCCGAACACGTTCGTGCCGGGCCGCAACCTGCTGTTCATGACGATCGGCGCGGCGATCGCGTATCGGCGCGGGCTGCGCGTGCTCGTCGGCGGCATGTGCGAGACCGATTTCTCCGGCTATCCGGATTGCCGCGACGACACGATGAAGGCGCTGCAGGTCACGCTCAATCTCGGCATGGACTCGCGCTTCGTGCTGGAGACGCCGCTGATGTGGCTCGACAAGGCCGATACGTGGCGGCTCGCCGAGCAACTGGGCGGCAAGCCGCTTGTCGAGCTGATCCGCGTGGAGACGCACACGTGCTACGTCGGCGAGCGCTCGGAGCTGCACGACTGGGGCTTCGGCTGCGGCGAATGCCCGGCGTGCAAGCTGCGCAAGCGCGGCTTCGAAGCGTATCTGCGCGGCGAAAGCGTGACGGAGGCGCCCGTCTGACGCGTGGCGTGGCGTGGCGTGGCGTGGCGCTCGCGCGTGGGCGCGAGCGGCAACAGGATTCATCGAGTAACGGAAGGCGAGCGGCGCAAGCCGGAATGAAGCAGCATGACGTACACGGTCAAGGAAATCTTCTATACATTGCAGGGCGAGGGCGCGAACGCCGGTCGTCCCGCCGTGTTCTGCCGGTTCGCCGGCTGCAACCTGTGGACCGGGCGCGAGGCGGATCGCGACGGCGCGGTGTGCCGCTTCTGCGATACCGATTTCGTCGGCACCGACGGCGAGAACGGCGGCAAGTTCAAGGATGCCGCATCGCTCGCGGAGAAGATCGCGTCGCTCTGGCCGGCGGGCGAGGCGCATCGCTTCGTCGTCTGCACGGGCGGCGAGCCGATGCTGCAGCTCGATCAGCCGCTCGTCGACGCGCTGCACGCGGCGGGCTTCACGATCGCGATCGAGACGAACGGCTCGCTGCCCGTGCTCGAATCGATCGACTGGATCTGCGTGAGCCCGAAGGCGGATGCGCCGCTCGTCGTCACGAAGGGCAACGAACTGAAGGTGGTGGTGCCGCAGGACAACCAGCACCTGGCCGATTACGCGAAGCTCGACTTCGAGCATTTCCTCGTGCAGCCGATGGACGGCCCGTCGCGCGAGCTCAATACGAAGCTCGCGATCGACTGGTGCAAGCGCCATCCCCAATGGCGGCTGTCGACGCAGACGCACAAGTACCTGAACATTCCCTGAGCGTTACGCTTCATTCATCGTGCTGATTACCCGAAAACTCGAATTCGACGCGGGACACCGCATTCCCGATCACCGCAGCCAGTGCCGGAATCTGCACGGGCATCGCTACGTGCTCGAAATCACGCTGCGCGGCGATCTCGTCGAGACCGAGGGCGCGCCCGACCGCGGGATGGTGATGGATTTCGCCGACGTGAAGGCGCTCGCGATGGAGCACCTCGTCAGCAAGTGGGATCACGCGTTTCTCGTCTATGCGCGCGACGAAATCGTGCGCTCGTTCCTCGAAAGGATGGCCGACCACAAGACGGTCGTGCTCGACCGGATTCCAACCGTCGAGAATCTCGCCGCGATCGCGTTCGGCATCCTCGCGAACGTGTACGACGCGCATTACGGCGTCAATCTGCGCCTCGAGCGCGTGCGTCTGTACGAGACGCCGAACTGCTGGGCCGACGTCGAGCGCGATCCGCGCGGCTGACGCGGGCGGCGCGCCGCGTGAGTCGCGCCGCGCTGCTCATGGCTTCCCACCTGCTCCGTTCTTTGCCTGAATCCGCCAAGGGCCGGCCGGCCCGGCATCGGTGTTTTCCGAATCCGCGCGCGGGCGCGATCACGGTATGATCGAATCGCGGATCGTCCGCCGCGACGAACGCGTCGCGCGCCCCGCCCGGCGGCTTCTCCGCCCCTCTTTCCGAATCGCAGTCCGCCCGTGCGCCGCACGACAGGAGGCCGCCGATGAGCACGCTCACCAATTCCCTGAAAGCACGTTTGCGCGACGGCGACGAGCCGCTGCTCGGCCTGTGGCTGACGCTCGCGAGCGCGGCGGCGACCGAGGCGCTCGCGCACGCCGGCTTCGACTGGCTGTGCATCGACATGGAGCACGCGCCGAACGACAGTCGCGACGTCGCCGCGCAACTGCGCGCGCTCGCGGCCGCGCATCTGCCGAGCGAGCCCGTCGTGCGGGTGCCGGCGCGCGAGCCGTGGCTCGTCAAGCGGGCGCTCGACGCGGGCGCGCGCACGCTGATGTTCCCGGGCGTCGAGACGGCCGACGAGGCCGCGCATGCGGTGCGGCTCACCCGCTTTCAGGCGCCCGACGCGCCGGACGGGCTGCGCGGCGTCGCGGGCATCGTCCGCGCGGCCGCGTACGGGATGCGGCGCGACTATGTGCAGACGGCGAACGCGCAGATCGCGGCGATCGTGCAAATCGAATCGGCGCGCGGCATCGACGAAGCCGAGCGGATCGCGGCGACGCCGGGCGTCGATTGCGTATTCGTCGGGCCCGCCGATCTGTCGGCGAGCCTCGGGCATCTTGGCGACACGAAGCATCCGGATGTTACCGCCGCGCTCGAGCACGTGCTCGCGGCCGGGCGGCGCGCCGGCGTGCCGGTGGGCATTTTCGCCGCGGACGCGGCCGGCGCGCGCCAGTCTCTCGAAGCCGGATTCCGCGTGGTCGCGTTGTCGGCGGATGTCGTGTGGCTGCTGCGTGCGACGCGACAGGCGTTGCAGGAGGTGCGGGGATGAACGGGAAGCGCCGCGGCGCGCCGTTCTCGGCTCGCGCGCGGCACGCGCTTCGCGGCGCGGCGATCAGCTCGTTCGTCGCGGCGGCATTCGTCGCGGCCGCGGGCGGCGCGTTCGCGCAGGCATCGGGGGCGCAGGCATCGGGCGGGCCGAGCCAGTCGAACCCGGAGCGCGAGACGGAGTCGGCGGTCGCCGACTACAACGCGGGCAATCTGCGCGCGGCGCTCGTGCAGTTTCACGACGCGGCGGCGCGCGGCAACCGCCTCGCCGCGTTCGACTACGCGATGATGCTGATCAACGGCGAAGGCGTGACGGCGAACGTGCCGGAAGGGCTGCGCTGGCTGCGGCGCGCGGCCGACGCGGGGATGTCGCAGGCGCAGTACGTGTACGGCCGGATGCTCGACGACGGCGAATTCGTCGCGCGCGATCCGGCGGCCGCGCACGGCTGGTTCCTGAAGGCCGCGCGGCAAGGGCACGTGCAGGCCGAGCTCGCGCTCGCGAACCAGTTTCTCGACGGGCGCGGCACGCCGCGCGACAACCGGCAGGCGTTCGTGTGGTACAAGCGGGCGGCCGATGCGGGCGAGCCGGTTTCGCAATACGTGACTGCGTCGTTTTACGAGCGCGGCGGCGACGGCGTCGCGCGCAATCTCGACATCGCCCGCGCGTACTATGCGGCCGCCGCCGCGCAAGGCGACGGCGCGGCGGCGCTCAAGTACCGCGAGCTGACGGCGGCATTGAAGGCGGGGCCGGGCGGCGCGTCGGCGCCGAAGGCGTCCGGGCCGCCGAACTGACGGCCGGTGCGGCTGACGCCCGTCCCGTTCGCGGCGCCGGCCGCGTCCGACGTCATCCCGACGCCGACCACAAAAAACGGCGCATCGCGCCGCTTCGATCAACTCTTCATCAGCCGTTTCTGCCGTCCGACGCTCATGATGAGCCCGACCGCGATGCCGAGCGTCGTGAGCGCCGTGCCGCCATAGCTCATGAACGGCAGCGGCACGCCGACGACGGGCAGCACGCCGCTCACCATCCCGATGTTGACGAACGCATAGACGAAGAAGGCGAGCGTGAGCGAGCCGGCGAGCAGCCGCCCGAACAGCGTCGCGCCCTGCGCGGCGATGTAGAGCCCGCGCGCGATCAGCGCCATGTACAGCGTCAGCAGCACGAGCCCGCCGACGAGCCCGAATTCCTCGGAAAACACCGCGAAGATGAAGTCGGTGTGCTTTTCCGGAATGAATTCGAGGTGCGCCTGCGTGCCCTTCAGATACCCCTTGCCGAGCGGGCCGCCGGAGCCGATCGCGATCACCGCCTGGATCGTGTGGAAACCCTTGCCGAGCGGGTCGGACGTCGGATCGAGCAGCGTGCAGACGCGGTGCTTCTGATAGTCGTGCATCAGCGGCCAGACGACTTCGGGCTGGCAGATGCGCTCCTCGAACACGGCGATCGAGCCGACCGCGAGCACGCCGGCGACGAGCACCGGCACGATCAGCTTGTACGACAGCCCCGCGAGATAGATCACGAAGAGGCCCGCGGCGAACACGAGGACGGCGGTGCCGAGATCCGGCTGCTTCGCGATCAGCCCGACGGGCACCATCAGGATCACGAACGCGACGACGAAGTCGTACCAGCGCAGGCTGCTTTCGCGCCGCTGGTAGTACCACGCGAGCATCAGCGGCGTCGCGATCTTGAGGATCTCGGACGGCTGGATCACGACGCCGACGTTCAGCCAGCGCTTCGCGCCCTTCTTCGTCATTCCGAACAGCGCGACCGCGATGAGCAGCGCGACGCCGAACGAATAGAGCGGCACCGCGAAGCGCATCAGCGTCTGCGGCGGGATGTTCGCGATCACCCACATCAGCACGAACGTCAGCATGATGTTGCGCAACTGGTCCTCGACGCGTCCCGGCACGTCGACGCTCGCGCTGTACAGCGTGACGATGCCGACGCACAGCAGCAGGAACACGATGAGCGCGAGCGGCCGGTCGAAGCCCGCGAACATCTGCTTGATCTTGTCGAGCGAGGCGCGCTTGTCGAATTGCATGCCTGTCTCCGTTACTCGTCGATGCCGCCCGTCGCCGGCTTGGCGGCGGAGACGGCATGGTTGTCGTCCTGCGGGGACTTCCTTTGGTCGCGCCACGGCGTGGCGGCGGTGATCGCCGCGCCGCTCGCCGGCGCGGGCGGCGTCGGCTGCGGCAGTGCCTTGAACCCGGCCGCGACGCCGACAGGCCTCGTCGCATCGCCGATCACGGGCGCGTTGACGGGCTCGGTCGCCGACGCGGCCGCCGCGACGGCCGCCGCTTCCGTCGTCGGATTCTTGCGGTCGATCAGGTAGAAATCGAGCACGCGCCGCGCGATCGGGCCTGCCGACTGCGCGCCCCAGCCGCCGTTCTCGACGATCAGCGCGAGCGCGATCTGCGGATGGTCGACGGGCGCGTACGCGATGAACAGCGCGTGGTCGCGCAGATGCTCGGCGAGCAGGTGGCCGCGGTAGTTGCCGCCCTGCAGCGAGAACACCTGCGCGGTGCCGGTCTTGCCCGCCGCAAGGTACGGCGCGCCGCGGAACACCTTGAACGCGGTGCCCGACGGGCTCTCGACGACGTTCTCCATCCCGCGCTTCACGACGTCGAGGTCGCCCTGCTTGAGCGGGATCGTGCCGCTTTCCTTCGGCACCGTCAGGTGCCGCGCGCGCGAGATCGGGTTCTCGACCTCCTTCACGAGGTGCGGCTTCATGACGACGCCGTCGTTCGCGAGCGTCGCCGTCGCGTGCGCGAGCTGCAGGATCGTGAACGAGTTGTAGCCCTGGCCGATCCCGAGGCTGATCGTCTCGCCGTCGAACCATTTCTGCTGCGCGGCCTTCTTGAACGTCTTCTTCTTCCATTCGGGCGACGGCAGGATCCCGCGCGCCTCGCCCTGGATGTCGATGCCCGTCAACTGGCCGAAGCCGAACGGCTTCATGAAGTTCGCGATCGCGGTCACGCCGAGGTCGCGCGCGAGCATGTAGAAATACGTGTCGTTCGACACCATGATCGCGCGGTTCATGTCGACCCAGCCCTGGCCCGAGCGCACGTCGTTGCGGAACGTGTGGCCGCCGAACGTGAAGTAGCCGGGGTCCTGGAAGCCCCAGCCGGGCGTGCGCTTGCCGAGCGCGAGGCCCGCGAGCGCCATGAACGGCTTGTACGTCGAGCCGGGCGGATAGGTGCCGTGCAGCGGACGGTTCAGGAGCGGCTTGTCGGGCGAGTTGTTGAGCTCGTCCCAGGTCTGCTGGTCGATGCCGTCGACGAACGAATTCGGATCGAAGCTCGGCGACGACACGAACGCGAGCACGTCGCCCGTCTTCGGCTCGATCGCGACGAGCGCGCCGCGCTTGCCGGCGAACGCCTGCTCGGCGATCTGCTGCAGCCCGATGTCGAGCGACAGCACGAGGTTGCTGCCGGGCGTCGCCTGCGTGCGCGACAGCGTGCGCACGGGCCGCCCGCCCGCCGTCACCTCGACTTCCTCGAAGCCCGTGATCCCGTGCAGATCGGTCTCGTAGCTCTGCTCGACGCCGATCTTGCCGATGTAGTCGGTGCCCTTGTAGTTGTTCGCGTCGCGGCGCGGATCGTAGCTTTCCGGATCGCTGTCGTTCTCGTCGCTCATCGCGTCGATTCTGTCCTGGTCGCGCTTCGAGATCCGGCCGATGTAGCCGATCACGTGCGCGGCCGTCGGGCCGAGCGGATACTGGCGGAACAGGCGCGCGCGCACGTCGACGCCCGGGAAGCGCCAGCGCTGCGCGGTGAAGCGCGCGACTTCGTCGTCGGTCAGGCGCGTGCGGATCGGCAGGCTCTCGAAGTTCTTCGAGTCCTCCTGCAGCTTCTTGAAGCGGCGGCGGTCGCGCGCGTCGATCTGCACGACCTCGGCGAGCGCGTTGATCGTGTTCTCGAGCGTGTCGGTGAGCTTCGACGGCGTGATCTCGAGCGTGTACGCGGAGTAGTTCTTCGCGAGCACCACGCCGTTGCGATCGGTGATGATCCCGCGGTTCGGGACGATCGGCGCGACCGAGATCCGGTTTTCCTCGGCCTGCAGCGCGTACTTGCCGTGCTGCCAGACCTGCAGGTAGAAGAACCGCGCGGCGAGCAGGCCGAAACAGACGAACACGAACACGCCCGCCGCCGCGACGCGCAGGCGGAACTTCGAGAGCTGCTGTTGTGTGTCCTTGAATTCGGTCATGCGATTACGGATGAAGGGGCGCGCTTTCGCCGCCGCGCGGCGGCCGCAACGCGCCGGCGGCGAGCGGTCGGTCGGTCGATCGGCGGGCGTTCAACGCGAAACTCCTGGCGGCGCGGCGCGTCAGATCGGCCGCGTGTCGTCCGGGTCGACCGGACGGCGCTGCGGCATCAGCAGCAGATGGCTCGCGACCGGCCACAGCGCCGCCTCGACGAAGCCGTCGACGAGATAGCTCCAGCCGGGGAACGCGGCGCCCATCAGCAGCCGGATCACGAACGGCACGAGCTGCGCGAGCACGAGGAGCGGCGCGACATAGAAGATCTGCACGCCGAGCGGCAGCCACAGTACACGCCGGTGGATCGTGATCGCGCCGTACGACAGCAGCGTGTACGCGAGCGCGTGCTCGCCGAGGAGGCCCGCGTCGTGAACGTCCATCAGGATGCCGAGCGCGAACGCAACGCCCATGCCGACCTTGCGCGGCTGATGGATGTTCCAGAACAGGAGGACGAGCGCGACGCAATCGGGCACGCCCGGAATCCGGCCCCACGGCATCAGGTTCAGCAGGAACGCGGCCGCGAGGCTGAAGACGATGAAGTACGGATTGACGGGCTGCAGGATGTACTGAGGGCGGCTCATCGCGGCGCTCCTTGCGACGGCGCGGCCGCGGGCTTGAGCGGCGCGGCGGGTTGCGCCGCACCGGCCGGCCGGCTCTGCGCGGGCGCGGGCGGCGCGGCGGCCGGTTTTGCGCCCTTGTCCTTGTCCGCGCCTTTGTCGGCGGCCTTCGCGTTCTTGTCCGCGCCCTTCGCCGCCTTTTTGCCCCTTGCCGATTTCGCGTTCGCGTCGCTCGCGGCTTCGTCGGCGGCGGGGCGCGGCGGAACGTCGGTGCGGTAGTGCAGCACGAGCATCTCGCGCGCGCCGCGCACCGCCGCGATCGGCGCGCAGACGACGTGCGCGAACGCGGTGTCCGCGAGCTTGTCGACGCGCACGACCTTCGCGACCGGCAGCCCCGGCGGATAGACGCCGTCGAGCCCGCTCGTCACGAGCTCGTCGCCCGCGAGCAGATCGGCGCTCGTCGGCACGAAGCGCAGATCGAGCGCATCGCCCTTCGGCGTGCCGTAGATCACGCTGCGCAGCCCGGTGCGCAGCACCTGGACCGGAATCGCGAGGTCGCGGTCGGTGACGAGCGTGACTTCCGACTGCAGCGGGAACACGCGCGTGACCTGGCCGATCACGCCGTCCTCGTTGACGACGGGCGCGCCGTTCTGAATGCCCGCCTGCGAGCCGTGGCCGATGATGATCTTTTGCGAGAACGGATCGCCCGTGTCGTACTGGATCTCGACGGGCGTCGCCTGCGCGGCGATCTGCTGGCGCAGCTCGAGCACCGCGCGCAGGTGCGCGTTGTCGGCGGCGAGCTGGCCCGCCTGGTTCGCCTGCAGCGACAGCTTCAGGTTGCGGTCGCGCAATTGCTGGTTTTCGTGGCGCAGCGCGGCGCTCGACGTCGCGAGCTCGGCCGCGCCGACGATCAGGTCACGCGGCACGAGCGCCGCGCGCTGCAGCGGATAGAGCACGGTGCCGAGCACGCCGCGGACGATTTCGAGCGTGTTGAAGCGCGCGTCCGAGACGAGGAGCGCGATGGCCAGGACGACGAAGAAGATCAGCCGCGCGAGCGCGGACGGACCTTGTTTGAAGAGGGGCGGCGGACTGTATTCCATGGTCGGCGCCGGGCGCGTGATCGGTTTAGATGTTGCTCAGACGCGCGAACGGCGCGGCGGTTCGTTCTAAACGAGCGAGCCTGCCACGCCGCGCGAGCGACATACGGATGCCTAGACGATCACTCGTACGAGAAGATGCTGCCGAGCTTGTCCATCCGTTCGAGCGCCATCCCGGAGCCGCGCACGACGCAGGTGAGCGGATCCTCGGCGACGAGCACGGGCAGGCCGGTTTCCTCGGCGAGCAGGCGGTCGAGGTCGCGCAACAGCGCGCCGCCGCCCGTCAGCATCATGCCGCGCTCGGCGATGTCCGCGCCGAGTTCGGGCGGCGTCTGCTCGAGCGCGATCTTCACCGACGACACGATCTGGTTCAGCGGATCGGTGAGCGCCTCGAGGATTTCGTTGCTGGAGATCGTGAAGCTGCGCGGAATGCCTTCCGACAGGTTGCGGCCCTTCACTTCCATTTCCTTGACTTCGGAGCCCGGGAACGCGGAGCCGATTTCCTTCTTGATCGCCTCGGCCGTTTGCTCGCCGATCAGCATCCCGTAGTTGCGGCGGATGTAGTTGACGATCGCCTCGTCGAACTTGTCGCCGCCGACGCGCACCGAGCCCTTGTAGACGATGCCGCCGAGCGAGATCACGCCGACTTCCGTCGTGCCGCCGCCGATGTCGACGACCATCGAGCCCGTCGCCTCCGACACCGGCAGGCCCGCGCCGATCGCAGCCGCCATCGGCTCCTCGATCAGGTAGACCTGCGACGCGCCCGCGCCGTGGGCCGCTTCCTTGATCGCGCGGCGCTCGACCTGGGTCGAGCCGCACGGCACGCAGATGATGATGCGCGGCGACGGCGAGAACATCCGCGATTCGTGCGCAGTCTTGATGAACTGCTTGATCATCTGCTCGGTGACCGTGAAATCGGCGATCACGCCGTCTTTCATCGGACGGATCGCCTCGATGTTGCCGGGCACCTTGCCGAGCATCTGCTTCGCTTCCTTGCCGACTGCTTGAATCGTTTTCTTGCCGTTCGGGCCGCCTTCCTGGCGGATCGAGACGACGGACGGCTCATCGAGCACGATGCCCTTGCCGCGCATGTAGATCAGGGTGTTTGCGGTGCCGAGGTCGATCGCGAGATCGTTGGAGAAATAGCTGCGCAAAAAACCGAACATTCAGAATCCTGTTTCGCTCTGGGGCCGGCCCCATGCGGACATGGCGCGAAGGGCGGCAGCGGAAAAAATAACAGCCTCGGATCGGGCGGGGGCGGCCGCTCGAAAAACGCGAAGCTGCGAGTGAAATCTTCCGGGACCGGCGCGAAGCCCGCGCGGCTTCGTTTCGTCAAAGCGGCGGCGGCGGCGCGGCAAAGGCAGTCCGGGTCTGGGTCGAACGCGTAATGATACCTTATAATTTCGCTGTATTTGAACCGAAACGGGCTGTATTTTCGCCGCTTCGCCCCCGATTTTTGAGGGTTAGATCGAACCTTCCAACCCCCTGACGCAACGCAAGTTTCACGCTGCGCCAAGCCCTTGTTTTTCCGGTGACCGCATGGCTTTGACCCTGACCGATGTGAAACGCATCGCGCACCTTGCGCGGCTCGAAATGGCCGACGCCGACGCCGAGCGCACGCTGGCCCAGCTCAACGAGTTCTTCGGCCTCGTCGAGCAGATGCAGGCCGTCGACACGACGGGCATCGCGCCGCTCGCGCACCCGATCGAGCAGATTCTGGAGGTCGCGCAGCGGCTGCGCGACGACGCCGTCACGGAGCACGTGAACCGCGACGACAATCAGCGCCCGGCTCCGGCCGTCCAGGACGGCCTGTACCTCGTGCCGAAGGTGATCGAGTAAGCGCCCGGTTCGGGCCGCGGCCGCGAAAGCGGCTCCGCCCGCCCGTCCCGCCGCTTGTTCGCCCGCGCGCGCCTAGTCGCCGCGCGCCGAAGAATCCAGGAAACCCACGCAATGCACGCAAAAAGCCTGACCGAACTGCGCGCCGCGCTCGACGCCAAGGAATGCTCGGCCGTCGAACTGGCGCAGCACTATCTGAAACGGATCGACGCCGCGCACGATCTGAACGCGTTCGTCCACGTCGATCCCGAGCTGACGCTCGCGCAGGCGAAGGCCGCCGACGCCGCGCTCGCGCGGGGCGCGGCCGGCCCGCTCGCCGGCCTGCCGATCGCGCACAAGGACGTGTTCGTCACCCGCGGCTGGCGCTCGACCGCCGGCTCGAAGATGCTCGCGAACTACACGAGCCCGTTCGACGCGACCGTCGTCGCCCGCCTCTCGGCGGCCGGCATGGTCACGCTCGGCAAGACCAACATGGACGAGTTCGCGATGGGCTCGTCGAACGAGAACTCGGCGTTCGGCCCGGTGAAGAACCCGTGGGACATGAACGCGGTGCCGGGCGGCAGCTCGGGCGGCAGCGCGGCCGCCGTCGCCGCGCGCCTCGCCCCGGCCGCGACGGGCACCGACACCGGCGGCTCGATCCGCCAGCCGGCGTCGTTCGCCGGCGTGACCGGCATCAAGCCGACCTACGGCCGCGTGTCGCGCTACGGGATGATCGCGTTCGCGTCGTCGCTCGACCAGGGCGGCCCGATGGCGGGCAGCGCCGCCGACTGCGCGCTGCTGCTCAACGCGATGGCGGGCTTCGACGAGCGCGACTCGACGAGCCTCGAGCGCGCCGGCGAAGACTTCACGCGCCGCCTCGGCGAGCCGTGGGCGCCGGGCAACGGCGCGGGCAAGCCGCTCGCGGGCCTGCGCATCGGCCTGCCGGACGAGTATTTCGGCGCGGGCCTCGCCGCGGACGTGCGCGCGGCGGTCGACGCGGCGCTCAAGGCGTATGAAGCGCTCGGCGCGACGCTCGTGCCGGTGTCGCTGCCGAAGACAGAGCTGTCGATCCCCGTCTATTATGTGATCGCGCCCGCCGAGGCGTCGTCGAACCTGTCGCGCTTCGACGGCGTGCGCTACGGCCACCGCGCGGCCGAATACCGCGATCTGCTCGACATGTACAAGAAGTCGCGCGCCGAGGGTTTCGGGCCCGAAGTGACGCGCCGGATTCTCGTCGGCACGTACGTGCTGTCGCACGGCTACTACGACGCGTACTACCTGCAGGCGCAGAAGATCCGCCGCATCATCGCGCAGGATTTCCAGGAGGCGTTCAAGTCCTGCGACGTGATCATGGGCCCGGCGTCGCCGACCGTCGCGTGGGACCTCGGCGCGAAGGGCGACGACCCCGTCCAGATGTATCTCGCGGACATCTATACGCTGTCGGTGAGCCTCGCGGGCCTGCCCGGCATGAGCGTGCCGTGCGGCTTCGGCGCGGGCGCGAACGCGAAGCGCCCGGTCGGCCTGCAGATCATCGGCAACTATTTCGACGAAGCCCGGGTGCTGCAGGTCGCCGATGCGTTCCAGCGCGCGACCGACTGGCACGTACAAAAACCGGCAGGAGTGTGAGCATGACCCAGTGGGAAATCGTTATCGGCCTCGAGACGCACGCGCAACTGTCGACCGTCTCGAAGATTTTCTCGGGCGCGTCGACGCAGTTCGGCGCGGAACCGAACACGCAGGCGTGCCCCGTCGACCTCGCGCTGCCGGGCGTGCTGCCCGTGCTGAACCGCGGCGCGGTCGAGCGGGCGATCCGCTTCGGCCTCGCGATCGGCGCGACCGTCGCGCCGCGCAGCATCTTCGCGCGGAAGAATTATTTCTATCCGGATCTGCCGAAGGGCTATCAGATCAGCCAGTACGAGATTCCGGTCGTGCAGGGCGGCCAGATCACGATCCAGGTGCCCGCCAACGAAAAGGCCGGCAAGGACGCGTATTCGAAGACGGTCAACCTGACCCGCGCGCACCTCGAAGAGGACGCCGGCAAGTCGCTGCACGAGGACTTCGCGGGAATGACGGGCATCGACCTGAACCGCGCGGGCACGCCGCTCCTCGAGATCGTCACCGAGCCGGAAATGAGGAGCGCGGCCGAGGCGGTCGCATACGCGAAGGCGCTGCACGCCCTCGTCGTGTGGCTCGGCATCTGCGACGGCAACATGCAGGAAGGCTCGTTCCGCTGCGACGCAAACGTGTCGGTGCGCCCGCTCGGCCAGGAGAAGTTCGGCACGCGCGCCGAGATCAAGAACCTGAACTCGTTCCGCTTCCTCGAGGAAGCGATCAACTTCGAGGTGCGCCGCCAGATCGAGCTGATCGAGGACGGCGGCGAAGTCGTGCAGGAAACGCGCCTCTACGATCCGGACAAGCGCGAGACGCGCTCGATGCGCAGCAAGGAAGACGCGCACGACTACCGCTACTTCCCCGATCCGGACCTGATGCCGCTCGTGATCGGCGCGGACTGGATCGAGCGCGTGAAGGGCGAGATGCCCGAGCTGCCGGCCGCGATGCAGCAGCGCTTCGTCGAGCAGTACGGCGTGTCCGCCTATGACGCGGGCGTGCTGACGTCGACGAAGGCGATGGCCGCGTACTTCGAGGCCGTCGTCGCGAAGGCGGGTGCGGCCAACGCGAAGATCGCCGCGAACTGGCTGATGGGCGACGTTTCGTCGCAACTGAACCGCGACGGCGTCGAGATCGACGCGATTCCCGTGTCGGCCGCGCAGCTCGCGCTCGTGCTGCAGCGGATTGCCGACGGCACGATCTCGAACAAGATCGCGAAGGAAATCTTCGTGACGATCTGGGACGAGAAGGCGGCCGACGAAGGCGCGGCCGACCGTATCATCGAAGCGAAGGGCCTGAAGCAGATTTCCGACACGGGCGCGCTCGAGGCGATCATCGACGAGGTGCTCGCGGCGAACGCGAAATCGGTCGAGGAGTTCCACGCAGGCAAGGAAAAGGCGTTCAACGCGCTCGTCGGCCAGGCGATGAAGGCGACGAAGGGCAAGGCGAACCCGCAGCAGGTCAACGAGCTCCTGAAGAAGAAGCTCGGCTGAGCGGGCGCCGCCGAATTGAAGCCGCACTGATGCGAGCGGGCCGCCGCCGAACCGGCGTTCGGGGCGGCCCGCTCGCGTTTCGCGAAGCGCCGGGCCGCGCTTCGTGCAATACGAGAGGAGGTGTCGATGGCCAAGCAACCGTCGCTCGACGACTACCGCGTGCCGTATCACACGCGCGAAAAAGAAGCCGCCGCGTTCATGCTCGACGCGTTCGATCCGGCCGCGAAGCCGTTTTCGAACGGGGCGAAGGAAATCGACCGCGAGCGGCTGTCCGCCGTCGCGTTGCAGCTCGACACGCTGCAGGAGCGGCTGCACACGCAGCGGCACAAGCGCATGCTGCTCGTGCTGCAAGGGATGGACTCGAGCGGCAAGGACGGCACGGTGCGCGCGGTGTTCCACGAAGTCGACCCGCTCGGGCTGCGCATCGTGTCGTTCAAGGCGCCGACGCCCGTCGAGCTCTCGCACGACTTCCTCTGGCGCGTGCATGCGCAGGCGCCTGCCGCCGGCGAGCTGACGATTTTCAACCGCAGCCATTACGAGGACGTGCTCGTGCCGCGCGTGACGGGGGCGGTCGACAAGGCCGAGTGCGAGCGGCGCTACAAGCAGATCCGGCAGTTCGAGGAAATGCTCGCCGAATCCGGCACGCGGGTCGTCAAGTGCTTCCTGCACATCTCGAAGGACGAGCAGCGCGCCCGGTTGCAGGCGCGCATCGACGATCCGAACAAGCACTGGAAGTTCGACATTTCGGATCTCGAAGCGCGCAAGCACTGGGACGCGTATCAGGCGGCCTACCGCGACGCGCTCGCCGCGACGTCGGCCGAGCATGCGCCGTGGTACGTGATTCCGGCCGATTCGAAGACGCATCGCAACGTGATGATCGCCGAGCTGCTGCTGCGCGAGCTGACCGCGATGAAGCTCGAATATCCGCCCGAGAAACCCGAGCTCGCCGGCATCAGGATTCAATAAACCGCAACGAAATCACTGGACGGAATTCACCATGCTGCGTGTCATCACCGCGAATCTGAACGGCATCCGCTCGGCCGCGAAAAAGGGCTTCTTCGACTGGCTCGGCGAGCAGAGCGCCGATTGCGTCTGCGTGCAGGAAATCAAGGTGTCGGCGGACGATCTGCCCGCCGAGTTCGTCGAGCCGCACGGCTTCCGAAGCTACTTCCATCACGCGGAGAAGAAGGGCTACAGCGGCGCGGGCCTCTACTCGCGCCGCGAGCCCGACGACGTGATCATCGGCTACGGCAGCAGCGAGTTCGATTCGGAGGGCCGCTACGTCGAGGCGCGCTTCGGCAAGCTGTCGGTCGTGTCGGTGTACGTGCCGTCCGGGTCGAGCGGCGACGAGCGCCAGCAGGCGAAGTACCGCTTCATGGACGAATTCATGCCGCACCTCGCCGAGCTGAAGGCGAAGCGCGAAGTGATCCTGTGCGGCGACGTGAACATCGTCCACAAGGAAATCGACATCAAGAACTGGAAGAGCAACCAGAAGAACTCCGGCTGCCTGCCGGAGGAGCGCGCATGGCTCACGAAGCTGTTCGACGAGGTGGGCTACGTCGACGTGTTCCGCACGCTCGATCAGCGGCCCGAGCAGTACACGTGGTGGAGCAACCGCGGTCAGGCCTATGCGAAGAACGTCGGGTGGCGGATCGATTACCAGATCGCGACGCCGGGCGTTGCCGGCACGGCAAAAAGCACGGCGATCTTCCGCGACGTCAAGTTCAGCGATCACGCGCCGCTCACGGTCGATTACGACTACAAGTGACGCGGCGCGTCAGCCGCGCCGCGCGTCACTGCGCATCATCCATTACGCGGCGCGCTGCGGCCTGACCGACCCGATATCGATCACGAACCGATATTTCACGTCGCTCTTCAGCATCCGCTCGTAGGCCGCGTTGATCTGCGACATCGGAATCACTTCGATGTCCGACGTGATGCCGTGCTGCGCGCAGAAATCGAGCATCTCCTGCGTCTCGGCGATGCCGCCGATCAGCGAGCCCGCGAGGCGGCGGCGCTTGAAGATCAGGTTGAACACCTGCGGCGACGGATGATCGTGCTCCGGCGCGCCGACGAGCGTCATCGTGCCGTCGCGCTTCAGCAGATGGAGGAACGGATTCAGATCGTGCTGCGCGGCGACCGTGTTCAGGATGAAGTCGAAGCTGTTCAGATGCACGTTCATCTGCGCTTCGTCCTTCGAGATCACGACTTCGTGCGCGCCGAGCCGCTTGCCGTCCTCGATCTTCGACGGCGACGTCGTGAACAGCACGACGTGCGCGCCCATCGCCCGCGCGAGCTTCACGCCCATGTGGCCCAGGCCGCCCAGGCCGACGATGCCGACCTTCTTGCCGGGGCCCGCGCCCCACTGGCGCAGCGGCGAGTACGTCGTGATGCCCGCGCAGAGGAGCGGCGCCGCGCCCGCCGGGTCCAGCGTGTCGGGCACGCGCAGCACGAATGCCTCGTCGACGACGATCTGCGTCGAGTAGCCGCCGTACGTGATGTCGCCCGTTGCGCGGTCGCGGCCGTTGTAGGTGCCGACGAAACCGTTCTCGCAGTACTGCTCGAGCCCTTGCGCGCAGCTCGGGCACGTGCGGCAAGAATCGACGAGGCAGCCGACCCCGACGAGCTCGCCCGCCTTGAAGCGCGTGACCTGCGGACCGACGGCCGTCACGCGGCCGACGATCTCATGGCCCGGCACGATCGGGTACGTCGTGTTCTTCCATTCGTTGCGGACCTGGTGGAGATCGGAGTGGCAGACGCCGCAGTAGAGGATCTCGATCTGCACGTCGAGATCGCGCAGCGCGCGGCGCTGGAATTCGAACGGCGCGAGCGGCGTCGAGGCGCTCGTTGCCGCGTAAGCGTAAGTCGTGCTCATGAAGGCTCCTGACTCGAAAAGACGTGTGCCGCGCGCGGCCGCGGAATGCGGCGGCGCAGCGGCACGGGAGCAATCCTAAGCATGCGGCTGGACGCCCGGAATACCTGAAGATCTTGAAGGTTTGCCTATTTCTCTTGAATTTCGAGCGGAGTGCGGAAAAAAGGCTGGGCCGGTGCTAGATTGCAAGCCTGTTTCTCTTGCGGCACGAAGGAAGCCCGATGAGTTTCGAACCCCTTTTCCCCGACGGCGGCGCGCGCCTGCAGCGCCGCATCCTCGCGTTGTTCGACCGGCTCGCGCCGAACGAAGGCTACACGCACGCCGTGATCGACGGCGTGCGCTTCATTCGCTCGAACCGGCCGGTGCCGCGGATGCCCGTGCTGTACGACCCGAGCATCGTCGTCGTGTGTCAGGGGCGCAAGCGCGGCTATGTCGGCGAGCAGACCTTCGTCTACGACGCGCAGCAGTATCTCGTGCTGTCGGTGCCGCTGCCGTTCGAGTGCGAGACGTTCGCGACGCCGGACGAGCCGTTTCTCGCGATTTCGATTCGCGTCGATCTCGCGGTGATCGCCGAGCTCGCGATCCTGCTCGACGAGACGCACGGCGCGTCGATCAGCGAGCCGCGCGGCATCTATTCGACGCCGCTCGACGCGCCGCTCGCGGACGCGGTGCTGCGCCTGCTCGAGGCGCTCGCGTCGCCTGCCGACACGCGCGTGCTCGGGCCGGCGATCATGCGCGAGATCGGCTATCGCGTGCTGACGGGCGCGCAGGGCGACGCGATCCGCGCGGCGCTCGCGCAGCAGCATCATTTCGGGCGCGTCGCGAGGGCGCTGCGGCGGATCCATGCGGACCTGAGCGGCGAGCTCGACGTCGAGACGCTCGCGAGCGAAGCGGGGATGAGCCTCGCCGTGTTTCATGCGCAGTTCAAGAGCGTGACCGCGAGCTCGCCGATGCAGTACGTGAAGGCGATGCGGCTCCATCATGCGCGGCTGATGATGGTGCAGGACGGGCTGAACGCGGGCGCGGCGGCGGCGCGGGTCGGCTATGCGAGCGCGTCGCAGTTCAGCCGCGAGTTCAAGCGGCTGTTCGGGCGCAGTCCGAGCGACGAAGTGCGCTGGGTGCAGGCGGGCGGCCGGCAGCCGGTCGGGCTCGAGGCGGGAGAGTGATCGCGGGCGGCCGAGCGTGATGGGCGGGCCGAACGCGGAGCGCCGCGACGGATCGCGTGATCGACGCGCGAGCGGGGGCAGTCGACGCTGAGGGCGAATGCGAACCGGTGCGTGAGCCGTCGGCGACGCGGCGCGGACGCAGCCGCGAACAGCAACGCCTGGCCGCCGTCGCTCAGCGATTCGCCGCCGTGGCGCGCTGCTTCGCGCCCGCGTCGGCGTTCTTGACGAGCGCCTTCCGGTAGAGCGGCATCAGGTCGGCGAGGCGCTTGCGCAGATCGTTGCGGCGCCGCGTGTCGTACGGGTGCGTGTAGATGAAGCCGTTGTCCTTGTCGGCGCGCGTCGCGACCGCGAGCTTGTCCCACAGCGTGATCGCCGCGCGCGGATCGAAGCCCGCGCGCGCGGCGATGTCGCCGCCGATCACGTCGGCTTCGGTTTCGTCGGTCGGATCGTAGCGGACCGACGCGAAGCGCTCGATGATGCCGAGCGGCGCGGGCAGCGGCTCCGACAGCCCGAAGAGGGGCGGCAGCGGCGTCGCGCCCGTGCCGAGCGACGCGGCCTGCTGTTCGCCGAGGCTCGAGCGCGCATGCTCGCGCAGCGCGTGCGCGATCTCGTGCGCGAACAGTACGCCGAGTTCGTCGTCGGTGAGGCGCAGCCGGTCGAGCAGCCCGCTATCGACGAGCACCTTGCCGCCCGGCAGGCAGAACGCGCGGATCGAGCGCGAGCGCCGCACCTCGATTTCCCAGTTCCAACCCTTCACGCGCTCGCTCCACTTGACCGCATACGGCGCGAGCCGCGTGACGATCGTGCGCAGCCGCTTCACGCGCGCGTTGTTCGGCGGCAGCAGGCGCTCGCGCTGCACGGCGTCCTGCACGGTCTGCCGGTATTCGTTGTCGGTCAACTGTTCGAGGAGCGGCGACGGAATCAGGCTGCGGAACACGATCGCGTTGCCGTAGCGCACCTGCTGATCGCCGAGCCCATACGGCTGCGGATTGCCGGCGGGCGCGCCCGCCGGCGTCGCGGACGGCGGGCCGCCGTCGGCGACGAGCATCGGCTCGGCCATGCACAGCTCGAGCCCGAGCGCCGGGCCCGCGATGCCGAGCGCGACGCCGCTCGCGAACGTGAGCGCGGCGCGGGCGACGCGCAGCTTAGCCTGCACGGGCGGCCTCGTTGCCTGACATGCTGCCGTTCCACGGCGCGATCTTGAACAGCAGCAGCATCCCGGGAATGCCGAGCGCCGCGCAGACGAGGAAATAGTCGAACCAGCCGATCTGCGCCACGATGAAGCCGCTCGACGCCGACGCGAGCGTGCGCGGCACCGACGCGAGGCTCGTGAACAGCGCGAATTGCGTCGCGGTATAGCGCGGGTCCGTCGTGCTCGCGATGTACGCGGTGAACGCGGCGAGCGTGAGGCCCGTCGAGAACGTCTCGAAGCCGTAGATGGCGGCCATCAGCACGGGGTCCGGGCCCGCCTTCGCGAGCCACGCGAAGCCGAGCGTCGACACGATCTGCAGGACCCCGAAGATCCACAGCCCGCGCGCGATGCCGATCTTCACGAGCCACACGCCGCCGATGATGCCGCCCGCGAGGCTCGCCCAGAACGCGGTCGTCTTCGCGATCACGCCGATCTGCGTCTTGTTGAAGCCGAGGTCGAGGAAGAACGACGTCGACAGCGTTGTCGCCATCGTGTCGCCGAGCTTGTAGAGGAAGATGAAGCCGAGCACGAGCAGCGCGCCGCGCCAGCCGTCGCGGCCGATGAACTCGCGAAACGGCAGGATCACCGCCTCCGACAGGCTCTTCGGCGGCGCGCCGTGCACGTCCGGCTCGCGCACGACGAGCGTCATCAAGATGCCGGGCAGCATGAACGCGGCGGTGAGCGCGAACACGGCGTCCCACGGCAGATGGTCGGACAGGATCAGCGACAGCGAGCCGGGAATCAGCGCGGCGACCTTGTACGCGTTCACGTGCACCGCGTTGCCCAGGCCCTGTTCGGTGTCGCGCAGCAGCTCGCGGCGGTATGCGTCGATCACGATGTCGGCGCTCGCGCCGAAGAACGCGACGAGCGTCGTCAGGGCGGCGACCGTCCAGATCGATTCGCGCGGCGACACGAAGCCGAGCGCGGCAATCGCGACGGCGACGAGCAACTGCGTGACGAGCATCCAGCCGCGCCGCCGCCCCGGCCGCCAGCCGGGCAGGCGCGGGATGAAGCGGTCCATCAGCGGCGCCCACAGGAACTTCCACGTGTAGGGGAACTGAATGAGCGCGAAGAGGCCGATTTCCTTCAGGTTCACGCCTTCCGAGCGCAGCCAGGCCTGCACCAGGTAGACGAGCGTGAAGAGCGGCAGTCCCGACGTGAAGCCGAGAAAGACGCAGATCAGCATGTGCGTGTTCAGAAACGCGCGCCAGCCCGGGTGATCCTCGTGGGCGTTGAGGGCGGGCGCGTCGTGCGGCGGTTTGGTCATCGAACTAAATACTAGGGTTGTCTCCGCTTGACGCGGTAGACCGCAAGACTACCACGCCAGTTCACTCCCCATCGAATCGGTTGCCCTTCGTGCAGCACCGCGCGGTCGAGAATCTCGACGCCGACTTCGGGCGCGAGCGCTTCGAAATCCTTGATCGTCAGCACCCGCACGTTCGGCGTGTTGTGCCATTGATAAGGCAGCGATTTCGACACCGGCATCCGGCCTCGCAGCACCGACAGCCGGTGCGCCCAATAGCCGAAGTTCGGGAACGACACGATGCATTCGCGCCCGACGCGCGCGGTTTCGCGCAGGATCGCGGCCGTCTGGTGGATCGTCTGCAGCGTCTGCGACAGGATCGCGAAATCGAAGCTGTGATCCTCGAAGAGGCGCAGGCCGTCCTCCAGATTCTGCTGGATCACGTTGATGCCGTTCTTCACGCTCGCGAGCACGCCCGCGTCGTTGATCTCGACGCCGTAGCCGGACACCTCCAGCTCCTCGGTCAGGAGCGACAGCAGCGACCCGTCGCCGCAGCCGAGATCGAGCACCGTCGAGCGCGGCTCGACCCAGCGCGCGATCGCGCGAAAGTCCGCGCGCGCGGACAGCGTATTCAGCGCCTGTTGATTCATGCGCCCACCTCCTCGGCAATCCGTTCGTAATAGGCGCGCACCACGTTGTGGTAGCGCGCGTCGTCGAGCAGGAACGCGTCATGCCCGTGCGGCGCATCGATCTCCGCGTACGACACCGAGCGCCGGTTGTCGAGCAGCGCCTTCACGATCTCGCGCGAGCGCGCGGGCGCGAAGCGCCAGTCGGTCGCGAAGCTCGCGACGAGATACTTCGCCTTCGTATGCGCGAGCGCCGCGCTCAGGTTGCCGTTGAACGCCTTCGCCGGATCGAAGTAGTCGAGCGCGCGCGTGATCAGCAGGTACGTGTTCGCGTCGAAGTAGTCGGCGAACTTGTCGCCCTGGTAGCGCAGGTACGATTCGACTTCGAACTCGACGTCGAAGTTGAAGTTGTACGCGTCGAGCGCGCCGTCCGCGCGGCGCAGCGCGCGACCGAATTTCTCGGCCATGTCGTCGTCGGACAGATACGTGATGTGGCCGATCATCCGCGCGACGCGCAGGCCGCGCCGCGGCTTCACGCCGTGCGCGTAGTAGTCGCCGCCGTGGAAATCGGGGTCCGACAGGATCGCCGAGCGCGCGACTTCGTTGAACGCGATGTTCTGCGCGGACAGCTTCGGCGTCGACGCGATGTCGATGCAGTGCGCGACCCGCTCCGGATACAGCAGGCTCCACGCGAGCGCCTGCATCCCGCCGAGGCTGCCGCCCATCACCGCGGCGAAGCGCTCGATGCCGAACGCATCGGCGACGCGCGCCTGCGCGTGCACCCAGTCCTCGACCGTCACGACGGGAAAGCGCGCGCCGTATGGCGTGCCCGTCGACGGATCGATGCTCATCGGCCCTGTCGAGCCGAAGCACGAGCCGAGATTGTTCACGCCGATCACGAAGAAGCGGTTCGTGTCGAGCGGCTTGCCGGGCCCGACCATGTTGTCCCACCAGCCGGTGCTGCGCGGATCGTCCGCGTAGACGCCCGCGACATGATGCGACGCGTTGAGCGCGTGGCAGACGAGCACCGCGTTCGAGCGCGCGGCGTTGAGCTCGCCGTAGGTCTCGACGACGAGCTGATAGTTGCCGAGCACGCTGCCGCTTTGCAGGCGCAGCGGTTCGGCGAAATGCATGGTTTGTGGAGCGACGACGCCGATCGATTCCATTCGTTCCGCCTTATGACTGGGCGGCTAAATGGTTGTCGGGCGTGCGCGGAAAGCGGGGAGCAGGCTGACGACCTCTTTAGCCGCATTTGTAGTGAACCGCCGGGACGACAGCCCCGGCCGGTTCGCGCGCCCGCAATCGAGTCAGCAAATCGGCGCGCTTTCCGAGCATCGCCGCAAAGCGGCGACGACAGTCGGGCAAGTATAACGGAAAAACTTCGGCGTCGCGGCGATGGAAGGGAATCGCGCGTCCGGCATTGCTTGCCGCTGCGGGCAGGATGCTTGCCGCGGCCCCGCGTGCCGTTACTGCAGGATCAGCCGCAACTGCGCGTCGGCGTGCTCGCCAGGCGCTTTCGTGAAGCCGCTCTTCGCATAGCGGTGCCAGCGGCCGAGCACGTAGCTGACGACGAGGCTCGCGCGCAGCGCCGGATCGTAGTCGTCCGGCAGCGGCACGGGCGGCGGGCCGCCGCCGTCCGCGTGCGCGCGGGCTTCGAGGAGCGCGACGCGCAGGCATTGCCTGATCGACGTCTCGATCCGCTCGAGCATCTGGTTGACGCGCTCGGCGAGGCGCTCGTGCTCGCCGACGAGCGCCTCGCCCGTCAGCACGCGTGTCATGCCGGGATTCTTCGCGGAGAAATTGAGCAGCATCAACGCGATCGAGCGCGCCTGCAGCACGCCGTTCGGCTCGTTCGCGGCGATCTGGTTGACGAGCCCGAAGAACGTTTCCTCGATGAATTCGATCAGGCCTTCGAACATCTGCGCCTTGCTCGAGAAATGCCGGTACAGCGCGGCCTCCGACACGTCGAGGCGCGCGGCGAGCGCAGCGGTCGTGATCTTCTCGCGCTTCGGCGATTCGAGCATCGACGCGAGCGTCTGCAGGATGTGCACGCGGCGCTCGCCCGGCTTCGGGCGCGCGCGGCTCGCGGAAGCGGCGTTGCGTTCGTCGTCCGCCGCTGTGGTTACTGCCGGGTCCTGCGGGTGAGTCGGCTGCATTTTTGTCGCCCCGATCGAGTGCCCAATCGCAGCGATTTTAGCGAACCAATGCGACGATCGACATAGTGCGGTCGTCCGTAGCTTGGCAGATGACCGGGCAGATGCCCCGTGATCCAGACGGTGCGCAGGCCGAGCCGCTTGTAGCGCTTCAGGTGGCCGCGCGTGTCCTCGACGAGGATCGCGTCGGACAGGCGCGCGTGTGCGGCGCGCATCGCCCGGCGCAGCATCGCCGCGTCGGGCTTCGCGCGCCACGCGCGGCGGTCGCGCATCTGCTCGATCGCGATCACGCGCTCGAACAGGCGTTCGATCCCCAGCTCGCGCAGCACCGCGCGTGCATACGCTTCTGGCGCATTCGTCAGCACGATCTTGCGGCCGGGCAGCGCGGCGACGAGCCGCGCGAGCCCGCGCTCCGCGCGCACCATCGACGGCAGGTCGGCGAACGTGTGGACGACTTTCAGGAAATCGTGCGGATCGATCGGATGATGGCGCGCGAGGCCGAGGAGCGCCGCGCCGTAGCGGCGCGTGTAGTGGGTGCGCAGGTGATCGGCGTGCGCGCGCTCGACTTTCAGCGTATCGATGATGTACTGCGTCATCGCCTGGTTGATCGCCGGGAAGATCGCGTGCGACGCGTGGTGCAGCGTGTTGTCGAGGTCGAAGAGCCAGACGGGGCCGCCCGCCTGTGGGCGGGCGCGCGGCTTGCGCCGGCGTCCGGGCGTCTGCTCGCTCGCCGGCGGCGAGGCCGCGCGACGCGGCTGTCGGCGCGCGCTCAATGCGAGCGGATCATCGTGCCGAACGGCTGCTCGGTCAGGATCTCGAGCAGCACCGAGTGCTCGATGCGGCCGTCGACGATGTGGACCGACTTCACGCCGCTCTTCGCCGCGTCGAGCGCGGACGAGATCTTCGGCAGCATGCCGCCCGAGATCGTGCCGTCCTCGAAGAGCGCGTCGATCTCGCGCGCGGACAGGTCGGTCAGCAGGTTCCCTTCCTTGTCCATCACGCCGGGGATGTTCGTCATCATCACGAGCTTCTCGGCGTTCAGCACGGTTGCGAGCTTGCCCGCGACGAGGTCCGCGTTGATGTTGTACGACAGGCCGTCCTCGCCGAAGCCGATCGGCGAGATCACCGGGATGAACGCGTCGTCCTGCAGCGCCTTCACGACGGCCGGGTTGATCGCCTCCACCTCGCCGACCTGGCCGATGTCGACGTACTCGCCCGGGCTGTCGCGGTCCGGCATCATCAGCTTGCGCGCGTGGATGAGGCCGCCGTCCTTGCCCGTCAGGCCGACCGCGTGGCCGCCGAAATGGTTGATCAGCGTGACGATGTCCTGCTGAACCTCGCCGCCCAGCACCCATTCGACGACTTCCATCGTCTCTTCGTCGGTGACGCGCATCCCCTGGATGAACGTGCCCTGCTTGCCGATCTTCTTGAGCGCCTGGTCGATCTGCGGGCCGCCGCCGTGCACGATCACCGGGTTGATGCCGACGAGCTTCAGCAGGATCACGTCGCGCGCGAAGCCCTGCTTGAGCCGTTCTTCCGTCATCGCGTTGCCGCCGTATTTGATCACCACGGTCTTGCCGTGATAGCGGCGAATGTACGGCAGCGCTTCCGCGAGGATTTCGGCTTTCAGGGAGGGGGAGATCTGCGAGAGGTCAATCGGCTCGGACATGGCGGCGGCTCGGGTGCGAAACGTTGAAACAGGCGGAATTGTACAGGAGTGGCGCAGCGCAGCATGGGGTTTTTGGCCGTTCGGACGATGGGCGGCGCGCACATCGAAACCGGGCGCCGCGACCGGAAAAAGTGCGGTTTTCCTGCGCGATCCGCATGCAATTTCCGCGCGCGGCGCTTATGCTTGGCACGTGACGCCCGGCTGCGCGCCGCGAGGCGGCGGATCGCCGTTGCGGCCGGCGCAGACATTCACCCTTTTGTCGTTTTCGTCCCTGTCCTGGCTTGACCCGGCCCAATTGCGATGACCGAGCCCGCCGCCCCGTCCGGCCTGACCAGTAAGCGCTGCCCGCGCTGCGGCAGCGCGTTCGACTGCGGCGCCCGCACGCGTCCGTTCACCTGCTGGTGCGCGGCGATGCCGGCGCTGCCGGCGGGCGCGCAACCCGCGACGGGGGCGCGCTGCCTGTGCCCGGAATGCCTGGCCGACGAGATCGCCCGGCGTGTCGCGGCTGGCATGAGGGACGAAGGGACGGATCGCCCCGAGCGCGAAGACTGAGAAGGTAAACTGCGCGGATGCAACGAATCACCACTACCGGACGTGTCAACCTGAGCCATCTGTTCTGGTTGCGCAATCTGGCGATCATCGGCCAACTGGTCACGATCGCTGTCGTACAGACCTATTTCGGCGTTCATTTGCCGTTGCCCGCGATGCTGATGGTGATCGCGCTCGAAATCGTGTTCAACGCACTCACGTGGGTGCGCGTGTTGCGCGCGCGGCCCGAGACCAATTTCGAGCTGCTCGGCCAACTGTGGGTCGACCTGGGCGCGCTTTCGGCGCTCCTCTTCCTGTCTGGCGGGACGACGAACCCGTTCGTTTCGCTGTACTTGCCGTCGCTCGCGATCGCGGCCGCGGTGCTGCCGTGGCACCTGATGATCTGGCTCGCGGCGTTCGCGGTCGCGTGCTACCTCGCGCTCGGCATCGATTCGGTGCCGCTCAACCTGGATAATCCCGCGAATCTGTTCGATTATTTTCGTGCGGGCATGTGGGTGAACTTCATGGTGAGCGTCGGGCTCATCGCGTGGTTCGTCGCGCGGATGTCGAGCGCGCTGCGCCAGCGCGACGCGGCGCTCGGCGAGGCGCAGCAGGCGCTGTTGCGCGATGAGCGCGCGGTCGCGCTCGGCGTGCAGGCGGCCACCGTCGCGCACGAGATGGGCACGCCGCTGTCGACGATCGCGATGCTGACCGAGGAATTGCGCGAGGCCGCCCGCACGGACGCGGGGCTCGCGCGTTACGATGCGGACCTGAAGGTGCTCGAGGAGCAGATGTCGCAGTGCACGTCGGCGCTCGCGCGCCTGAGAAGCCGCGCGTCGGAGCGGCCGAGCCGCGAGCCCGTGGGCGAGTGGCTCGACACGTTCGTCGAGCATTGGCGGCTGCGCCATCCGCACGTGCTGTTCGAGCAGTTGGGGCCGCAGCCCTCGGGCGTCGCGCTCGACGACACGGTCGCGGTCGGCCAGATCCTGACCATCCTGCTCGACAATGCCGCGCGCGCGAGCCGCGATCGCGTTACGCTGGCGGCAACGATCGCGCACGACGGCGCGCACGACGAAATCGAGTTCGAGGTCTGCGACAACGGGCCGGGCATCCCGGCCGCGTTGCGCGACACGCTCGGCGCGGCGCCCGTCGACAGCACGCAGGGCGGCCACGGGGTTGGCCTGTACCTCGCGTTCAGCGCGGCGGCGCGCCTGGGCGGCTCGATCGAGCTCGCCGACGCGCGGCCGCGCGGCACGCGGGCGATCCTGCGGCTGCCGGTCGCACGCCAGGTAGCGGCCGAGATGGCGAACGAAAACGGATAGACCAGATGGAGTGATGCAAATGAGCGACAAGAATTTCCTCGTGATCGACGACAACGAAGTGTTTGCCGGTACGCTGGCGCGCGGGCTCGAGCGCCGCGGCTACGTGGTGCGGCAGGCGCACAACAAGGACGAGGCGCTCAAGCTCGCGGGCGCCGAAAAGTTCCAGTTCATCACCGTCGACCTGCACCTCGGCAACGATTCGGGCCTGAGCCTCATCGCGCCGCTGTGCGATCTGCAGCCCGACGCGCGGATCCTCGTGCTGACCGGCTACGCGAGCATCGCGACCGCGGTGCAGGCGGTGAAGGACGGCGCGGACAACTACCTCGCGAAGCCGGCGAACGTCGAGTCGATCCTTGCGGCGCTGCAGACGAACGCGAGCGAGGTGCAGGCCGACGAGGCGCTCGAGAATCCGGTCGTGCTGTCGGTGGACCGGCTCGAATGGGAGCACATCCAGCGCGTGCTCGCGGAGAACAACAACAACATCTCGGCGACCGCGCGCGCGCTGAACATGCACCGCCGCACGCTGCAGCGCAAGCTCGCGAAGAAGCCGGTGCGGCAGTAAAAGGCGCGCCGCGGACGTCGGCCGGCGGCAGTTGACCCGCAGTTGACTCGCAGTTGACCAATGGCCGGTCGGCGGATGACCGGCCGCAGCCGGTCCGCAATCGATCGCCGGTTTCGACCGATCGACACCGAAGATCCGCTACGTGGCGCAACGAAAAACGGGCCGCCCCGCAAGGGACGGCCCGTTTTTCTCGAGCAACGGCGGCGAAGCCGCTTCGCGTCACAGCACGTAGCGCGACAGATCCTCGTCCTTCGACACCTCGCCGAGCGCGCGGTCGACATACGCCGCATCGATCGTCACGCTCTGGCCGGCGTGATTGCCCGCCGCGAACGACACTTCCTCGAGCAGCTTCTCGATCACCGTGTACAGGCGCCGCGCGCCGATGTTCTCGGTCTTCTCGTTGACCGCATACGCGATCTCGGCGAGCCGGCGGATGCCTTCGTCGGCGAATTCGAGCTTGACGTCCTCGGTCGCGAGGAGCGCCTGATACTGCTTGACGAGGCTCGCGTCGGTCGCGACGAGAATCGCTTCGAAATCCTTCACCGACAGCGATTCGAGCTCGACGCGGATCGGAAAGCGCCCCTGCAGCTCGGGAATCAGGTCGCTCGGCTTCGCGAGATGGAACGCGCCGCTCGCGATGAACAGGATGTGATCGGTCTTCACCATCCCGTACTTCGTGTTGATCGTCGTGCCTTCGACGAGCGGCAGCAGATCGCGCTGCACGCCCTGCCGCGACACCTCGCCGCCGCCGCCTTCGTGGTTGCGCGACGTGATCTTGTCGATCTCGTCGAGGAACACGATGCCGTTCTGCTCGACGTTCTGCACGGCCTTCGTCTTCACTTCCTCGTCGTTGAGCATCTTCGCCGCTTCCTCGTCGGTCAGCAGCTTCAGCGCCTCCTTGATCTTCACCTTGCGGCGCTGCTTCTTGCCGCCGCCCAGGTTCGAGAACATCGAGCGGATCTGCTCGGTCATCTCCTCCATGCCGGGAGGCGCCATGATGTCCATGCCGACCGTCGGTTGCTCGATGTCGAGCTCGATTTCCTTGTCGTCGAGCTGGCCTTCGCGCAGGCGCTTGCGAAACGTCTGGCGCGTCGCGTTGTTGTCGTCGTTCGCATGCTCGGCGCTCGCGCCGAAGCCCACCGCGCGCGGCTGCGGCAGCAGCACGTCGAGGATGCGGTCTTCGGCGAGATCGGTCGCCTTGCTGCGCACCTTGCGCATCTCTGTTTCGCGGGTCTGCTTGACCGAGATCTCGATCAGGTCGCGCACGATGCTGTCGACGTCGCGCCCGACGTAGCCGACTTCGGTGAACTTGGTCGCCTCGATCTTGATGAACGGCGCGTCGGCGAGCTTCGCCAGGCGCCGCGCGATCTCGGTCTTGCCGACGCCCGTCGGCCCGATCATCAGGATGTTCTTCGGCGTGATCTCCTGGCGCAGCGGCTCGGCGACCTGCTGGCGGCGCCAGCGGTTGCGCAGCGCGACCGCGACGGCCTTCTTCGCCTTGTCCTGGCCGATGATGTGCTTGTCGAGTTCCGAGACGATCTCGGCAGGGGTCATGGTGCTCACGGCTTCTCCTTACTCGATGGTCTCGATGATCCGGTTGTGGTTCGTATAGATGCACATGTCGCCCGCGATCTCGAGCGCCTTCTCGACGATCTCGCGCGGGGACAGATCGGTGTTCTCGGCGAGCGCGCGCGCGGCGGCCTGCGCATACGCGCCGCCCGAGCCGATCGCGCAGATCCCGCCCTCGGGGTCGAGCACGTCGCCGTTGCCGGTGATGACGAGCGTCGACGTCGCGTCGGCCGCGATCAGCATCGCTTCGAGGCGGCGCAACATGCGATCGGTGCGCCAGTCCTTCGCGAGCTCGACGGCCGCGCGCGTCAGGTTGCCCTGGTGCTTTTCGAGCTTCGCCTCGAAGCGGTCGAGGAGCGAGAACGCGTCGGCCGTGCCGCCCGCGAAGCCGACGAGCACCTGGTTGTTGTAGATGCGGCGCACCTTGCGCGCACCGCCCTTCATCACGATATTGCCGAGCGTGACCTGGCCGTCGCCGCCGAGCGCGACCTTGTCGCCACGCCGCACGGAGACGATCGTCGTGCCGTGAAATTGCTCCATCTGGATTCCTCGAGAAAGACGGGGGAGGCGGGACGCGCGAAGGCGCCGCCGCGTGCTGCGGCGCGCGCGAGCGGGGCCCTGCCGGCCGGCTCGACGCGCATGGTCTTCATTTTAGGGCGGGCGCCGCGATATCAAGGGCGGCGTGCGGCGGGCGCCGCCGCGGCGGAAAGCAAAGCGGCGGCGGAGCAAAACAAAAGCGCGCGGCAGGCCGCGCGCTTTGGACAAAGCGTGTGAGGCGCGGAAGGCGGGCCGCGCCGGGTGGGTGTCAGTCGCCGAACAGCTTCTGACGCAGCTCGCGGCGCTCCTGCGCTTCGAGCGACAGCGTGGCCGTCGGACGTGCGAGCAGACGCGGGATGCCGATCGGCTCGCCCGTCTCTTCGCACCAGCCGTACTCGCCCGATTCGATGCGGGCGAGCGATTGCTGGACCTTCTTGAGAAGCTTGCGTTCGCGGTCGCGCGTGCGCAGTTCGAGCGCGTGCTCTTCCTCGATCGTCGCGCGATCGGCGGGGTCCGGCACGATCACCGTTTCGCGCAGATTCTCGGTCGTCTGGCCCGCATTGCGGAGAATTTCCGCCTGCAATTGTTCGAGCCGATTTTTGAAGAAGGCGAGCTGATCCTCATTCATGTAATCCTTGTCGCTCATCTTCAGGATTTCGGCTTCGGTCAAGAGTTTCTTCGTCATCTGCTTGCTTCTTCAATGTGCGGCGAATCCATGGATATTGCCCGCACTTTGGGATTACCCGCAACAGCCCTTGCAATTGTTTGCCATTCGCTGTGACGGGGCCGAAAGCCTCCGGATACCCGGCCCGTTTCGTTCAGTACTCCCTCGGGGACCGGATTGCGCGTGACCGGCGGGCGGCCGTCCCCTGCGCTCTACCTGCCGCCCGGGCTTCACGCGAGGATCGGGCCTGCCGCCGCCCTTCTCCAGCGGGCAGGTATTGTAACTGAATCGCAAGCCCTCGCCGTATCGGGTCGATCCCCTGCCGGTCAAGCGGTATCCTGAAAATATAACCCGCAAATCAGGAAAAAGCGATGACGGCCGTGCGCCGGCCCGGCGGGCTTCCCGGCGGGCGGCAGGTTACGCGAGGCAGGCGTCGAGGCCGTCGGTGATGAGGTCGCGCGGCAGGTCGACGCCGATGAACACCATCTTGTTGGTCTTCTTCTCGACCGGCAGCCACTTCGCGGCGAGATCGCTGCCCATCATCTGGTGCACGCCCTGGAACACGACCTTGCGGTCGACGCCCTTCATGTACAGCACGCCCTTGTAGCGCAGCATCCGCTCGCCGTAGATCTGCAGGATCCCGCCCAGGAAGTCTTCGAGCTTGTTCGGATCGAACGGGCGATCGTTGCGGTAGACGAACGACTTGATCTTGTCGTCGTGGTGCGCGTGATGATGATGGTGGCCGTGCTCGTGATCGTGCTCGCAATGGCCGTGATCGTGATCGCAATGCGCGTGATCGTGGTCGTGATCGTGGTGATGCGCGTGCTCGTGCTCGTCTTCCGCGAGGAAGTCCGGATCGATCTCGAGCTTCGCGTTCAGGTTGAAGCCGCGCAGGTCGAAGATCTCCTTGATGTCCGCATCGCCGAAGTTCACGACCTTGATCGCCGCCCTCGGGTTCATGTGCAGCAGGCGGTGCTTGAGCTCGGACACCGTCTCGTCGTCGACGAGGTCCGCCTTCGTGATGAACAGGCGATCGGCGAAGCCGACCTGCCGCTGCACGACCTCGTGCTCGTCGAGCTGCGTGTCGGCGTGCTTCGCGTCGACGAGCGTGATGACCGCATCGAGCAGGAATTCGTCGGCGATCTCGCTGTCGATGAAGAACGTCTGCGCGACGGGGCCCGGATTCGCGAGGCCCGTCGTCTCGATCACCACGCGGTCGAAGTCGAACTTGCCGTCGCGCTTGTTCGCGGCGAGCTCGGCGAGCACGCGCGCGAGGTCGCCGCGGATCGTGCAGCAGATGCAGCCGTTGCTCATCTGGATGATCTGCTCGTTCGAATCCTGGACGAGGATTTCGTTGTCGATGTTTTCTTCGCCGAACTCGTTTTCGATCACGGCGATCTTCATGCCGTGCTGTTCGTTCAGGATGCGCTTGAGCAGCGTCGTCTTGCCGCTGCCGAGGAAGCCCGTGAGGATGGTGACGGGAATGGCCATGTCGTCGGTCGCCTGTGGTTCGTGAAACGGGGTCAAAACGGCTGGAAGCAGCGCGCCCGGCGAAACTTTTTCGAGCGCTCAGCCGTTTATTGAAACATACCTGTCAAGCCCCCGCTGCCGGCCGGACGGCCGGCGCGGCGCGGGCTCGCACAGCGCCGCCCGCTCAGATCGGGGCGATCACGCGATTTGCAACAGCAGCCCCTTCAGATATTCGCCTTCGGGGAACGCGGTCAGGAGCGGGTGATCGACGCCCGCGCCGAGCCGCTTCAGGAGCCGCGCGTCGACCTTCGCGTCGGCCGCCGCGCCCGCGACGATCTTCTGGAACAGGTCCATGTCGATCGCGCCCGAGCACGAGTACGTGAACAGCAGGCCGCCCGGGCGCAGCAGCTTGAAGCCGCTCAGGTTGATGTCCTTGTACGCGCGCGCCGCGCGCTCGACGCTGTCGCGCGTCGGCGCGAACTTCGGCGGGTCGAGCACGATCAGGTCGAAGCGCTCGCCTTCATCGACGAGACGGCGCAGCGTCCTGAACGCGTCGGCGTCGAGCCACTCGGCGCGCGCGGCGTCGAAGCCGTTCGCGGCGACGTTGCGCTGCGCGAGCGCGAGCGCGTCGCCCGACGAATCGATCGACACGACCCGCTTCGCGCCGCCCTTGAGCGCCGCGAGCGAGAAGCCGCCCGTGTAGCAGAAGCAGTTGAGCACGTCGCGCCCGCGCGCGTACTGCGCGACGAGCGCGCGGTTCTCGCGCTGGTCGACGTAGAAGCCCGTCTTGTGGCCGTTGCGGACGTCGACGTGATACAGCACGCCGTTCTCGTTCGCGATCAGCGTGTCGGGCGGCGCGTCGCCCGCGAGCACGCCCGTCGTCTGCTCGAGCCCTTCCTTCTCGCGGATCGATACGTCCGAGCGCTCGTAGACGTTCGGGCAACCGGTCGCCGCGACGAGCGCCGCGACGATCGCGTCCTTCCAGTGCTCGACGCCCGCCGCCATGAACTGGCAGACGAGCTGGCCGCGGCCCGCGCCTTCGCCCGGCGCGGCCTGCTGCGCCGCATCGCCTTCGGTGGCGCGCGCGGCGGCGTCGCCGGCGGGGATCGGCGCCGCGACGTAGTGATCGACGATGAGCCCCGGCAGCCCGTCCGCCTCGCCGAACACGAGACGCACCGCGCCCGTGCCCGCGATCATCGCGCGGCGATGCGCGATCGCGCGCTGCACGCGCCGCTTGAAGAACGCGTGGTCGATCGGCTCGTTCTCGTCGAAGCTCCACGCGCGCAGGCGGATCTGCGAATGCGGGCTGTACGCCGCGCGCGCGAGGAAGCGCCCGTCGTGCGCGCGAACGATGACGGTCGCGCCGGGCGCGGGCTTGCCGTCGACGCGGTCGATCGCGTTCGCGTAGACCCACGGATGGCGGCGCAGCAGGGATTTGTCTTTCGACGGCTTGAGCGTAACGGTATGCATGTCGGGATCGAAAAAGCCGCGCCGGGCGCGGCGGAGTGTGATTCGGTGATTCAGTGATTCGGCGAGCGCGGCGGCGCGCGTCAGTCGCGCTTCTTCGCGCGCGGATGCGCGCTGTCGTAGATCTTCGCGAGATGCAGGAAGTCGAGCGACGTATAGACCTGCGTCGCCGAGATGCTCGCGTGGCCGAGCAGCTCCTGCACTGCGCGCAGATCCCCGCTCGATTGCAGTACGTGCGTCGCGAACGAGTGGCGCAGCACGTGCGGATGCACGTTCGCCGGAATGCCCGCCGCGAGCGCCGCGCGCTTCACGCGCTCGCGCACGACGCCGGGCGACATCCGGTTGCCGCGCACCGACAGGAAGAGCGGCCGCGGATCGCGCTTCACGAACTCGCCGCGCACCGCGAGCCAGGCGTTCAGCGCGTCGATCGCCTTGCGGCCGACGGGCACCTTGCGCTCCTTGTCGCCCTTGCCGCGCACGGTGACTTCCGCTTCGGCGAGGTCGAGCCAGCCTTCGGAGCGGTAGTCGCCGTCCTTCGCGTATTCGATGTCGAGGCCGATCAGCTCGGCGAGCCGCAGCCCGGACGAATAGAACAGCTCGAGAATCGCGTGATCGCGCAGGCTCTCGGCGGTGCCGGCCGTCGGCGCGTCCATCAGCGCGGCCGCGTCGTCGACGGACAGCGCCTTCGGCAGCGTCTTCGCGCGCTTCGGCGCGCGCACGGCCGCGACCGGATTCGCGTTCATCTCGACATGCTGCGAAAACCAGCGGTAGAACGCGCGCCACGCGGACAGCCGGTGCGAGATCGAACGCGCGGACAGGCCGCCCGCATGCGCGCGCGCGACGGCGCCGCGCATGTCGACGGCCGTGAGGCTTTCGAGCGGGCGGCCGTTCGCGAGCTTCTTCAGTTCGTCGAGTTCGTGCGCGTACGCGCGCAGCGTGTGATCCGACAGCTTCCTCACGTGCCGCAGGTTCGACAGGTAGTCGGCGATCGGATCGGCGGTCATGGCGCGTGTCGGCGGGCGGAAGGCGGGGCGCGGCGCGCGGCCGTCAGTGCGGCAGCAGGCGCGTGAGCGCTGCGCTCGCGAGCGTGCCGATCTGCGCGAGGAAGTCGGTGCCCATGCCGTCGTGGAAGCGCCGCGGGTCAGGCGAGCCCAGCACGAGCAGGCCGAACGCGCCCGCGCCTTCGCCCGCGGCGCTCGCGCGCAGCGCGATCAGCGCGACCGATTCGGCGGCGCCGCTCGCCGCGGGGGCTTCGCCGTCGGCTGCGACGGGCGCGGCCGCGACGGGCGCGAGCCACTGCGCGGCCTCGAAGCCGGTATTCGCGCCGCAATATGGGGTCGCAAGACTGTTCGTGAAGAGGCGCACCTCCTCGCCGACGTTGCGCGCGAAATCGGCTTGCGCGTAGGTCTCGGCGACGTCCCAGAGCCTGAGCGCCGTCTGCGGGACGTCGAACACGTCGGCCAAGCCGCCCGCGATCGCGCGCGGCAGTGCGTACGGATCGCGCTCGGCGATCACGCGCGCCGTCCAGCGGTTGAACTTCGCGGCGAGCCCGTCGTTTTCGTGACCGTAGCGCAGCAGCTCGGCGAGCCGGCGTTCGAGATGCTTGTTCTTGTCCCGCAGCATCTCCATCTGCCGCTCCTGAAGCGACACCGCGGCCTTGCCGTGCGGATTCGCGAGCTTGATCGTCGCGAGCAGTTCCGCGTGCTGGGCGAAGAATTCGGGGTTGGCGAGCAGGTAGTCTGCGACTTCGCGATCGTTCATGGCGCTTCGTTCGGCTTCGGCAAATGAAAGGTCAGGCTACAAAAGGTCAGGCGGGCAGCTCGATCACGCCTTCGAAGACGGTCGTCGCGGGGCCGGCCATCTTGAGCGGCGCGCGTTCGTCGCGCGCGCCGTCCCACGAGATCGTCAGCGTGCCGCCATGCGTATGGACCGTGACGGGCGAATCGAGTTGCCCGCGCCGGATGCCCGCCGCGACGGCCGCGCACGCGCCCGTGCCGCACGCGAGCGTCTCGCCCGCGCCGCGCTCGTACACGCGCAGGTTCACCTCGTGCCGCGACACGATCTGCATGAAGCCCGCGTTCACGCGCTGCGGGAAACGCGGGTGGCGCTCGATCGCGGGGCCATCGGCGAGCACCGGGGCCGCCTTTGCGTCGTCGACGATCTGCACCGCGTGCGGATTGCCCATCGACACGACCGAGATCCAGCGCGTCGCGCCGTTCACGGGCAGCGGCCACAGCGTGTCGGCGCCCTCGCGGCGGCCTTCGAGGCCGCTCGCGTCGAACGGCACGCGCGCCGGCTCGAACACGGGCGCGCCCATGTCGACGACGACCTCGCCGTTGTCCTGCATCGTCAGCGTGATCACGCCGTGCTTGACTTCGACGCGCACGCTTGCCTCGTCGGTGAGCCCGCGGTCGCGGACGAACTTGACGAAGCAGCGCGCGCCGTTGCCGCAGTGCTCGACCTCGCCGCCGTCGCAGTTGAAGATCCGGTATTTGAAATCGGCGCCGTCGACGGTGGGCTTTTCGACGAGCAGCAACTGATCGGCGCCGATCCCGAAGTGGCGGTCGGCGAGCGCGCGCACCTGCGCGCCGGTGAGCGGGGGCAGCGCGCGGCTGTAGCCGTCGAGCACGACGAAGTCGTTGCCCGCGCCGTGCATCTTGGTAAACGAGAGTTTCATGGGCGCTATTGTATGCCGCGGGCATGCCGCGGCGGCGGGGTCAATAGAGGCTCGGCTCGCCGGGCGGGCGCGTCTTGAAGCGCTTGTGCACCCAGTAATACTGCTCGGGCATCAGCGGAATCTGCTCTTCGAGGAACGCGTTCATCCGGCGCGCGTCGAGGTCGTCGTCGCCCGTCGGATAATTTTCCCAAGGCTTGAAGATTTTCAGCCGATAACCCCGGTAATCGGGCAGCACTTCGCCGATGAACGGCACGACCTGCGCATGGCCCGTCTTCGCGAGCCGGCCGACCGCGGTCAGCGTGCACGCGGGGACGCCGAAGAACGGCACGAACGTCGAGTTGCGCAGGCCGTAATCCATGTCGGCGCCGAGCATCACCGGCTTGCGGTCGCGCAGCCAGCGCAGCACGACGCGCGCGCTGTCGGCGCGGCCGACCATCTCGGCGTCGAAGCGGCCGCGCGCGGCTTTCGCGACGGCTTCGAGCGTCGGGTTCGAGAACGGCTGGTACAGCGAGCCGCAGCGGCGTTGCAGCGACCGGTTCAGCCAGATCGAGCCCGCCTCGATGCCGACGAAGTGCAGCCCGAGGAAGAGCGTCGGCGGCAGGTTCGGGTCGGCGAGGTCGACCGCGCTGTCGACCTGGATCAACTTTTCGAGCTTTTTCGCGGAGCCGAACCACTGGATGCTGCGCTCGACGTAGCTGCGGATCGCGTGCCGGAAGTGCCGGCCGGCGACTTCCTCGCGGCGCGCGTCGCTCCAATCAGGGAAGCAGAGTTTCAAATTGGTGTGTACGATGCGCTTGCGCCGGCTGGGGATCTGGTAGAGCAGCCAGCCCAGGCCGTCGCCGAGGCGCGCGGTCAGGCCGTAGGGCAGGACCGCGAGGAATTTGAGAAACGCGACGGCGAGCTGTGTGCCGAGACGGCCTAGCATGCGAATCCTCCGTCGATCCGGCCGGCCGGCGCGATGAGAGCAGGGTTGAAGGACAGTGGAAGGAGCCGCACGATGGACGCTCTGTGACAATTCGAGAAAGCCGCTATAATACGGGCTTCGCCGAGTTAACTGACAACTTGCGGGGCGAAGCCGGCGGGCGCGACGAGCGCCCACGGCGCAGGAAATCCGCTAAAGCGTCGCCACTTCGGGCCTCTGGAAGCTGGCTACGTGAACTTCAACCGTAACCACAACAGGAGCCTGAGAACGTGGCAAACGAATATCTCTTTACGTCCGAATCCGTTTCCGAAGGCCATCCGGACAAGGTCGCAGATCAAATCTCCGACGCGATCCTCGACGCAATCCTCGCGCAAGACAAGTACTCCCGTGTTGCGGCCGAAACGCTGTGCAACACCGGCCTCGTCGTGCTGGCCGGCGAAATCACGACGACGGCGAACATCGACTACATCCAGATCGCGCGCGACACGATCAAGCGCATCGGTTACGACAACACCGATTACGGCATCGACTACCGCGGCTGCGCGGTGCTCGTCGCGTACGACAAGCAGTCGCCCGACATCGCGCAAGGCGTCGATCGCGCGCACGACAACAACCTCGATCAAGGCGCGGGCGACCAGGGCCTGATGTTCGGCTACGCGTGCGACGAAACGCCCGAGCTGATGCCGCTGCCGATCCACCTGTCGCACCGCCTCGTCGAGCGCCAGGCGAACCTGCGCCGCGACGGCCGCCTGCCGTGGCTGCGTCCGGACGCGAAATCGCAGGTGACGGTTCGCTACGTCGACGGCAAGCCGCACTCGATCGATACCGTCGTGCTGTCGACGCAGCACGCGCCGGACATCGATCTGCCCGCGCTGCGCGAAGCGGTGATCGAAGAGATCATCAAGCCGACGCTGCCCGCCGACCTGATCAAGGGCGACATCAAGTTCCTCGTGAATCCGACCGGCCGCTTCGTGATCGGCGGCCCGCAAGGCGATTGCGGGCTGACCGGCCGCAAGATCATCGTCGACACCTACGGCGGCGCAGCCCCGCACGGCGGCGGCGCGTTCTCGGGCAAGGACCCGTCGAAGGTCGACCGCTCGGCCGCTTACGCGGGCCGCTACGTCGCGAAGAACATCGTCGCCGCGGGCCTTGCGTCGCGCGCGCTGATCCAGGTGTCGTATGCGATCGGCGTCGCCGAGCCGACCTCGGTGATGGTCAACACGTTCGGCACGGGCCGCGTGTCCGACGAGACGATCACGAGGCTCGTGCGCGAGCACTTCGACCTGCGTCCGAAGGGCATCATCCAGATGCTCGATCTGCTGCGTCCGATCTACGAGAAGACCGCCGCTTACGGCCACTTCGGCCGCGAAGAGCCGGAATTCTCGTGGGAAGCCGCCGACAAGGCGCTCGCGCTCGCCGAGGCGGCGGGCGTCGAGCCGGCCGTGCAAGTCGCCTGACGCACGTTCGCGATGGCAAACAAAAACCCCGGTCTCGCCGGGGTTTTTTTATTTTCGGTTGCGCTTCGGGCCGCGGCTCGCGTTGCGCATCGGCGCGATCCGCGTCGGACGCGCGCGGCGGCGCGTGCCGTGTGCTGCCGCGCCTAGCGCGCGGCGAACACGAACCAGCCGGTGCTCGTCGCGAGACGGCGCGGCCGGTTGATCCGGCGCGGCGCGACACTTGCGCGGTGCAGCGACGGTGCGCGCAGCCGCAGCGACGGCTTTTGCAGCAGCGAGCGCAGCGCGGTGCGACGCGCTGCGGCATGGGCGCTCATCAGCGACAGGAACGCGTGCAGCCATGCGCGCAGACCATCGAGCCGCGGCTGGTGCTGGCGCGCGCGCTCGGCGAGCACGCTCGAGCGCGCGCTGTGGTGGCGCAACGCGCGCACGATCCGGTGCGGCGCCGACGGCGCGCTCTTCGGGGTGCGGTGAAGACGGGAAGTCAGACGGAAAGGCATGACGAAAGTAATTCGCTCGTAGTGTGGCCCGTTTCAGGGCGCGAATGTCAAAACGGCCGTTGTGCGGCAAGGGTCGAACCCATCGTACCGAAAGCATCGGTGCGCCGCTGCCCGCGAAAACTAGCAGGTGTGCCGAGGCTACAGGGGCTTCGTGACGCCAGGAAGTCGCGCTAACCCTCGTGCGCCGGGCGCGCCGCCCCGGGGCAGCTAAAGTTAGTGGCGAGCGCGCGCCCGACAGTTCCTTTGCGTTACATCAAATTCGCGGCGACGATCGCGTGCCTTTTTTCGCTTCGCGGCATTGTTGCGAGCATGTCGCGCACGCCCGCTTTACAATCGATCGTTGATAACAATTATGTCGATCATCCCATGTCTTTCTTGCACCCGGAGTTGATTCACACGCAGGTCCAGACGCTGCGCGAGCGCGGCTTCGTCGTCGCACCGGGGCTCGTCGCGCCCGAGGGGTGCGCGCAACTGAAGGCGATCGCCGAGCGGCAACTGCACGAGGCGGCGCAGCCGCTCGAATTCGAAGCCGATCTGCGCTATCCGGGCGCGCCCGAATCGCGGCATGCGCCGGGCGGTCATACGGTGCGACGGCTGCTCGACGCCTACGCGCGCGACGCGGCGTTCGCCAGGCGCGCGACCGCACCCGAGATCGGCGCGTGGATGCGAGCATATTTCGGCGAGACACCGGTGCTGTCGCGCACGCATCACAATTGCGTGATGACGAAGCACCCGGCGTACGGCAGCCTGACCGGCTGGCACCGTGACGTGCGCTATTGGTCGTTCGGGCGCCCGGACCTCGTGTCCGTGTGGCTCGCGCTCGGGCCGGAGACGGACGACAACGGCGCGCTGTGGCTCGTGCCGGGCTCGCATGACGCGGAATTCGGGCCGGAGAGCTTCGACGAAGCGAAGTTCTTCCGCAGCGACGCGCCGGCGAACCGGGCGTTGATCGAGCAGGCGGTGTGCCCGGAGCTCGCGGCGGGCGACGTCGTGTTCTTTCACTGCAACACGCTGCATTCGGCGGGTCAGAACCGCACCGATCGGGTGAAGTTCTCGCTCGTGTTCACGTATCACGGCGACAGCAATCGGCCCGTGCCGGGCTCGCGGTCGGCGTCGAAGCCGGAGGTGCGGTTCTAGTTCAGGGTTCGCGCGAGGCGGCGCGACGCTCGATGTGGCGCGCTTCGTCCGGCGCGGGATGAGATGAAATGCGCGCAGCCGCGCGCATGGCGATGGCGGTCTCGATAACGACCGGACGAAACGGGCGGCCACATGCGGGCCGCCCGTTTCGTTTCGGGATCGAGCCGGAACGCGCGCGTCAGCGCTTGCCGCTCGGCATCGACAGGCCGATCAGCCCGACGAGCGTCGCGACGACGCCGCCCGCGATCAGCGTGATCGTCTTCGTCGAAGGCGAACCGGTGAAAAAGCGTGCGACGCCGTCGTTGATCGAATGAAACGACTGGCCGCCGAAATACAGCAGCACGACGCCGCCGACGATGAGCGCAACGGAAATCGCTCGAGTCATGAAGATCCTCGCTGAAACGGATGATGAAGACGCCGCAGTGTAGGGGAGCGCCGCCGCGGCGTCCATCACGGCGCGGCGTTGCTGCACGATTCGCGACGGTTGGCTAACATGGCCCGCTGGGGTACGTCCGGCCGGATCGCATCCGGCCTCGTTCAACGTCTCGACGGGAATTCAGATGGCCTACGAAGCAGCTTCCGAACGCTATGCGGACATGCAGTATCGCGTAAGCGGCAAATCCGGGCTCAAACTGCCGGCGCTTTCGCTCGGCTTGTGGCACAACTTCGGCGACACGACGCCGATCTCGACGCAGCGCGAGATCCTGCGCACCGCATTCGATCTCGGCATCACGCACTTCGATCTCGCGAACAACTACGGGCCGCCGTACGGCAGCGCCGAAACGAACTTCGGCCGGCTGCTGCGCGAGGATTTCAGGCCGTACCGCGACGAGCTGCTGATCTCGACGAAGGCCGGCTGGGACATGTGGCCCGGCCCGTACGGCAGCGGCGGCGGCTCGCGCAAGTACGTGCTCGCGAGCCTCGACCAGAGCCTGCAGCGCATGGGGCTCGATTACGTCGACATCTTCTACTCGCACCGCTTCGACGCGCACACGCCGCTCGAGGAAACCGCGAGCGCGCTCGCGACCGCCGTGCAGCAGGGCAAGGCGCTCTATGTCGGGGTCTCGTCGTATTCGGCGGCGAAGACGCGCGAGATCGCGAAGCTGCTCGCCGAATACAAGGTGCCGCTCCTGATTCACCAGCCCGCGTACAACATGCTCAATCGCTGGATCGAGCGCGAACTGCTCGACGCGCTCGACGAGACGGGTGCCGGCTGCATCGCGTTCACGCCGCTCGCGCAGGGGCTCCTCACGTCGAAGTATCTGAACGGCGTGCCGGCCGATGCGCGGATCAACAAGCCGGGCGGCGGATCGCTGAAGGGGGAGCACCTGAGCGCGGAGAACCTCGAGCACGTGCGCAAGCTGAACGAGATCGCGCAGCGGCGCGGCCAGAGCCTCGCGCAGATGGCGCTCGCGTGGGTGCTGCGCGATTCGCGCGTCACGTCCGCGTTGATCGGCGCGAGCCGCGCGGAGCAGGTGCGCGAGAACGTCGCGGCGCTCGCCAATCTCGCGTTCGGCGACGACGAGATCGCCGAGATCGACCGCCATGCGACGGAAGGCGGGATCAATCTGTGGGAAAAACCGTCCACCGATCAGGCGATCTGATCGATAGCGATCCTGACAATACGCCTGCCGCCCGCTCTCGGCGCGCCGAAGGCGGCGCAGGCGGATGCACGGGGCGCGGGCGCGGCAGCTAGATCAGCGCGGGCAGCCCTTCGACCAGCAGTACGCCGACCGCCATGCCGAGCATCGCGCCGAGCACGCGCAGCACGTTGTGGCGGAACTCGGTCGCGCACGGCACCGCGCCGAGGAACAGCGCGCCGGCAAGCGCCATCGGGATCAGCAGGATGAAGTCGGCGATCGTGAAATAGGTCGACATGCGTGTCTCCTTTTTTATCCGCCCGGTCGCGTGCGGGGCGGCCGGTTGTTTCGAGTATAGATAACGGCCGGCGTTTTTTGGTTATCCAAAGCTTCGCAGCGCGACGAAAACACGCAGATCGCGCGGTTTGGCGCGAACAATCCGACGAAATGCTTTCATTCCGTCTTTCCAATCGCTTGTCGGCGTTGCGATGCAATGAACGGCGCGCCCGCATGTTGCAGTGCGGGCGCGCCGTTACCGCGTCGCCGACATCGCCGTCAATCGCGCACGGCGCGCCGGAACACGAGCGCGAGGCCGGCGAGGATCGCGATCATGCCGGCGATCTCGAGCGGCGCGAGACGGTTGCCCAGCCACGCGGCATCCATCAGCGCGGTCACGACCGGCACGAGATAGAAGAGGCTCGTCACGTTGACGAGATCGCCCCGCTGCATCAGCCGGTAGAACAGCAACTGCGCGAACACCGAGATCACGATGCCGAGCCACGCGAGCGGCAGCGCGAACGACCAGCTCGCTTCGAACGCGATCGGCTCGAACGGCGCGATCAGCGCGCATAGCCCGAGGCCGAGCGCGTTCTGCAGCGGCAGCACGTCGATCGGCGCGGCGCGCACGCGCTTTTGCAGCAGCGCGCCCGCCGTGATCGAGAGCAAGGCGCCGAGCGCGCACGCGGCGCCCGATACCGGCGCGTCGCCGCCCGCGATGCTGCGATAGACGACGAGGCCCAGGCCGGTCAGCGCAAGCGCGAGGCCGGCAAGCCGCGCGCCCGATGCGCGGCGTTCGAGCACGACGAGCGTGAGGATCGGCTGCACGCCGAGTATCGTCGCGAGGATGCCGGGCGCGAGCCCGCGCTCGAGCGCGAGCAGATACAGGATCGAATAGCCGCCCGTGAGCAGCAGGCCGGTCGCGACCGTCGCGCGGCGCGCGCCGCGCGGCGGCAGCCAGCGGCGCCGCGCGAGCGACAGCACGAGCAGCACGAGCGATGCGAGCGCGAAGCGCGCGATCAGGAAAGCGAATGCGGACGCATGCCGCAGGCCGAGTTCGGCGAAGATCGCTCCGCTGCTCCATAGCAGCACGAAAAGCGACGTTGCCCCATGCGCGGCGAGCGTGGGTCTGACTGAAGCCATTTGAAATCCACCTGTCGATCGAATCGGAACGCTCCGGTCGCGCGCGCACGCGAACGCGCCGTGCGCGAAGCGCACGGAACGGTTCGATCAGCGGCGAACGGAGAGCGTGAGAGCTTGCGCGGCGTTTAGCCGAGCAGCGCCAGAGGAGGCGGCGCGCCGACGGGCGGCGGCGCGGCAGGCGGACGATGCGCGCACGCGCGCGGCAGCCGTGCGATGGACGGCTTCGACAGGGCGCGGGCGGGCAACGAGGGTTTCATCGCAAAACGTGCGAAGGTGTGAAGGAAAATGCAGGAACGCCAAAGGTAACGCATCGACGCGCGATCTGGCAACCGCCACGGCCGTGAACGCGACAGGCGATCACGCGGCGCCGGTGCGCTCGCGCGCGCGCAGCCATGCGGCCGCGACGACGCCGAGCGCGAGCAGCGCGCCGACGAGCGCCGCGACGCCGGGCCAGCCGAGCGTGCTCCAGAAGCGTCCGCCGAGCGAGCCGACGACGCTCGAGCCGATGTAGTACGCGAGCAGATAGAGCGCGGCCGCCTGGCCCTTGCCGTGCTGCGCGAGCCGGCCGACCCAGCCGCTCGCAACCGCGTGGCCCGCGAAGAAACCGAACGTCACGCACGCGATGCCCGCGGCGATCGCGGCGACGGGATGCAGCAGCGTCAGCGCGACGCCCGCGAGCATCACCGCGAGGCTCGCGATCAGCACGCGGCCGCGGCCGAGCGTATCGGCGAGCCGTCCCGACAAGGGCGACGCGACGACGCCCACCAGATAGACGACGAAGATCGCGCTGATCGTCGCCTGTCCCATCGAATACGGCGGCGCGAGCAGCCGATAGCCGATGTAGTTGTAGAGCGTGACGAAGCTGCCCATCAGCACGAACGCCATCGCGAACAGCACGGGCAGCTCGCGCCGCTTGCCGAGATGATGGACGAGCGACATGCGGTGATGCGCGAGGCTCAGGCCGCGGCGCGGCGTGAAGTGCCGCGACGGCGGCAGCAGCATGCGGAACGCGAGCATCGATGCGAGGCCGAGCACGCCGATCGCGCCGACCGCGATGCGCCACGAGAACAGGTCGGTGAGAATGCCCGTGATCACGCGCCCCGCCATTCCGCCGATCGCGGTGCCGCCGACATAGAGCCCCATCGCGAGCCCGAGGCCGTCCGGATGCACTTCCTCGGCGAGATACGCCATCGCGACGGCGGGCACGCCGCCGAGCGCGAGCCCCGTCAGCGCGCGCAGGATCAGCAGTTGATGCCAGTGCGGCGCGAACGCGGCGGCGAGCGTGAGCAGCGACGACGCGGTGAGCGACGCCGTCATCAGCCGGTGGCGGCTCGATGCTTCGGAGACGAAGCCCGCGACGAACACGGCGGCGGCGAGCGCGGCGGTCGAGAACGACAGCGCGAGACTGCTCTGCGCGGGGCTCACGCCGAATGCTTTCGAGAACTCGGGCAACAGGGGCTGCACGTAGTAGAGCAGCGAGAATGTCGCGTAACCGGCGAACAGCAGCGCGACGCTCGCGTGCCAGTAGCTGCGCGAGCCGCGTTCGAGATACGGGGCGGGTGAAACGGACGACGCGCCTCGCGCGGCATGCGTCGAGCTTGGGCGGGCGCCGGCGGCGGGCCCCGGCGCCCCGGATGATACAGTCACGCTGGATTCTCCATGCGAGGCAAACCTCAACGATACGCCGGTTGCCCGTTCGGCGTCGTTTCGTCGGACGATGCGTTGGCTTTTGACCGCACTTCCGAATGAATCGTCGGATGGCGGCCGCGCGCGTCGGGGTATGATGGAGCGACGCGCTGCCTCGAAAGCGGCGCGTCGCGGCGGCGGAATCGATGCATCCCGCGAATTGGCGGCGCGTTTGTCGTCAACTCGCGCTTTCGCGATTCCATGAGCGATGAACCATGGAATACGCGCGATTCGTCGCCTCATGGATGCGCAATTCGGGTATTTCCGGCCGGGCAGCACGCGGCCGGCTTTGAAAGCGGGGAAACATCATGCATGTCGGTTCGATTGTCTGCACCACCCACATCGCCGTGCCGAAGGGCGCGCGCGGCATCGTCCAGCGCATTCTGGGGGACATGGCGATGGTGACCTGGTACGCGGGCGTGCCGGGCGAATCCAAGGAGCTCAACACCGAGCCGTTCTTTCTCGAGGACCTGATCGACACCGGCGAATCCGTGCTCCCCGCGGGCGCGGCGCTGCACTGAGCGCTCGTCTTTCGGCCCCGCGCGCGGCACAATGCGGGGCATGAACGACGCCACTTCCGAATCCAACGCAGCCGGCGCAAGCGCCGGCTTGCCTTTTGCAGGCCTCACGCCGGAGCGCGTGCTCGATGCGCTCGACAGCGTGCTGATTCCCGCCGGTTCGCGCACCGACGGGCGCCTGCTCGCGCTCAACAGCTACGAGAACCGCGTCTATCAGGCGGGCATCGAGGACGGTGCGCCGATCGTCGCGAAGTTCTATCGTCCGCATCGCTGGCCGAACGACGCGATCCTCGAAGAGCATGCGTTCGTCGCCGAGCTGGCCGCGCGCGAGATTCCGGCCGTGCCGGCGCTCGCGTTCGACGGCCGCACGCTGCACGAGTTCGAGGGCTTTCGCTTCGCGATCTTCGAGCGGCGCGGCGGCCGTGCGCCGGAGCTCGACCGGCGCGACACGCTCGAATGGCTCGGCCGCTTCATCGGACGCATTCACGCAGTCGGCGCGACGAAGCCGTACGCCGCGCGGCCGACGCTCGACATTCATACGTTCGGCTATGAGCCGCGCGATTTCCTGCTGTCGCACGACTTCGTGCCGGACGACGTTCGGCCTGCCTACGAAGCGGCGGTCGCGCTCGCGCTGGAAGGCGTCGAGCACGCGTACGAGCGCGCGGGCGACGTGCGGATGCTGCGCGCGCACGGCGACTGCCATCCGAGCAACGTGCTGTGGACCGACGCGGGCCCGCACTTCGTCGACTTCGACGACAGCCGGATGGCGCCCGCCGTGCAGGACCTGTGGCTGCTTCTGCCCGGCGACCGGCCGGGCGCGTCGCGCGCGCTCGCCGATCTGCTCGCGGGCTACGAGGACTTCTGCGAATTCGATCCGCGCGAGCTGCATCTGATCGAGGCGCTGCGCACGCTGCGGCTCATCCATTACGCGGCGTGGCTCGCGCGCCGCTGGGGCGATCCCGCGTTTCCGGCCGCGTTTCCGTGGTTCAACACGCATCGCTATTGGGAAGCGCGCGTGCTCGAATTGCGCGAGCAGATCGGCGCGATGCAGGAAGGGCCGCTGTGGCCGGTGTGATGTCGCTTCCCTCTCCACCGCTCGACGCTCGGCTGCGCCGGCATGCGTTCCTTCATCGCCCTCCGGCGAGCGACTTGCGCAGCACATCCTTCAGCGCGCCGAACACCGGATTGTCGTTGTCCTTGCGATACGCGAGCGTCAGCTCGACGGGCTTCGCCGGCGTCGTGCGCACCGGCCGGTAGACGACCCCTTCGAAGTGCAGCATCGATGCCGCCGCCGGAATCAGCGCGGCCCCGATGCCCGCGCGCACGAGCGCCAGCATCGAATGGATCTGGCTCACGTATTCGACGATGTCGGGCAGCACGTCGGCGCGCTCGAGCAGCCCGCTCACCAGTTGGTGAAAATAGCGCGCCTCGTAAGGCGAATACATCAGGAGCGGCTTGCCTTCGCAATCTCGCAGCGTCGGATGCTTCGGCCACGTGCCGGCGCTCGCCTGCGGCAGCGCGAGCACGAGCGCTTCGCGCACGCATGGCGCCGACGCGAGCTCGCCGTGCTCGACGGGCGGGCGCAGCAGCCCGACGTCGATCAGCCGAGCGTCGAGCGCTTCGAGCTGCGCGCCGCTCACCATCTCCTTCAGCGTGAGGCGCACGTCCGGCGACGCCGCGCGCACCGCGCTCACGAGCGACGGCAACAGGCCATAGCCCACCGACGCGGTGAAGCCGATCGCGAGCGTGCCGGCCGCGCCCGTCGCGACGCGGCGCGCGGTGGCCGCCGCTTCGTCGGCGAGCCGCAGAATGCGGGCCGCATCGGGCAGGAAGCCGCGGCCGGCCGCCGTCAGCTTCACCGAGCGGCTCGTGCGCTCGAGCAACTCGGTGCCGATCTGGTGCTCGAGCAGGCGCACCTGCCGGGACAGCGGCGGCTGCGTCATGTGCAGGCGCTCGGCCGCGCGCCCGAAGTGCAATTCCTCCGCGACGGCGACGAAGCAGCGAAGCTGGCTGAGTTCGAACATTGATTCAAAACGTGTATTGATTGAGTCATCGGTTATCTTGGACTTGAATCGTTCACGGTGCAAGAATCCGCTCACTACTTCGCTTACCCCTTGTCACGCCGCACCGGCACGAACGCTCATGTCACGCTATACGCCCACCGAATTCGCCCGCCAGATCGGCTCTGGCCTGCTGTCCTTTCCGGTCACGCATTTCAAGCCCGATCTGTCGTTCGACGAGGCCGCCTACCGCGCGAACCTCGGCTGGCTCTTCAGCCACGACGCCGCGGGCCTCTTCGCCGCGGGCGGCACGGGCGAGTTCTTCTCGCTCACGCCCGCCGAAGTCGACCGCGTCGTGCGCGCGGCAGTCGCCGAAACCGGCGGCCGGCTGCCCGTGATCGCGCCGGCGGGCTACGGCACCGCGATGGCGATCGACTATTGCAAGGCCGCCGAGGCGGCGGGCGCCGACGGCATCCTGCTGTTCCCGCCGTATCTGACGGAGGCGGCGGCGGACGGCGTCGCCGCGCACGTCGAGCAGGTCTGCCGCGCGACGCGCCTCGGCGTGATCGTCTACAACCGCGCGAACCAGGTGCTCGACGAAAACGCGCTCGCGCGCCTCGCCGAGCGCTGCCCGAACCTCGTCGGCTTCAAGGACGGCGTCGGCGACATCGAGTTGATGACGCGCATCTACACGCGGCTCGGCGAGCGCTTCACGTACATCGGCGGCCTGCCGACCGCGGAGACGTTCGCGCTGCCGTACCTGACGCTCGGCGTGACGACGTACTCGTCGGCGATCTTCAACTTCGTGCCGCGCTTCGCGCTCGATTTCTACGCGGCCGTGCGCGCGCAGGATCATGCGAAGGTGTACGCGATGCTCGATCAGTTCGTTCTGCCGTACATCGCGCTGCGCAATCGCAAGCGCGGCTATGCGGTGTCGATCGTGAAGGCCGGGATGAAGGTGGTCGGCCGCGGCGCGGGCCCCGTGCGCGCGCCGCTTGTCGATCTGACGGGCGCGGAGCTGGCCGAGCTGTCGGTGCTCGTCGCGCGGATCGCCGACGTCGCCGAGGTGGCCGAGGTGCAAGCATGCCTGTGAGCGGCGAGCTGATGCTGGGCGGCGAACGCGTCGCGCCCGGCGAGCGCGCCGTGCGCGCGATCGATCCGGCGACAGGCGCGACGCTCGAGCCGCCGTTCGCGCTCGCGACGCCTGCGGACGTCGCGCGTGCCTGCGAGCTGGCCGCCGCCGCGTTCGACGCGTATCGCGACACCGAACCCGACGCGCGCGCCGCGTTTCTCGAAGCGATCGCGACGGAGATCGAGGCGCTCGGCGATGCGCTGATCGAACGCGCGATCGCCGAAACCGCGTTGCCGCGCGCGCGTCTCGAAGGCGAGCGCGCGCGCACCTGCGGTCAATTGTGTCTGTTCGCTTCGGTCGTGCGCGCGGGCGACGCGGTCGGCGCGCGCATCGATTCCGCGCTGCCCGGGCGCGAGCCGCTGCCGCGCGCCGATCTGCGGATGCGGCGCATCGCGCTCGGCCCCGTCGCGGTGTTCGGCGCGAGCAATTTTCCGCTCGCGTTCTCGGTCGCGGGCGGCGATACCGCATCCGCGCTCGCGGCCGGCTGCCCGGTCGTCGTGAAGGCGCATCCCGCGCATCCGGGCACCTCCGAGCTCGTCGGCCGCGCGCTCGCCGCCGCGCTTGCGCGATGCGCGCTGCCGGCGGGCGTGTTCTCGCTCGTGCAGGCGGACAACGACGTCGCGCTCGCGCTCGTCGCCGATCCGCGCATCCGGGCGGTCGGCTTCACCGGCTCGCGCGCGGGCGGCGAGGCGCTGCTGCGCATCGCGCAATCGCGCGCGCAGCCGATTCCGATGTATGGCGAGCTGAGCGCGATCAATCCCGTGTTCCTGCTGCCCGACGCGCTCGCGCAGCGCGGCGGCGCGCTCGGCCGGCAATTCGTCGCGTCGCTCACGCTCGGCGCCGGGCAGTTCTGCACGAATCCGGGCCTGCTGCTCGCGATCGACGGGCCGGGCGTCGATGCGTTCGTGCACGCCGCCGCCGATGCGCTCGCCACGAGCGCCGCGCAGCCGATGCTCACGCCCGGCATTCACTCGGCGTACGTGCGCGGCGTCGAGCGCCTCGCGGCTACGGCCGGCGTGCGGTGCGTCGCGCGCGGCGATGCGAGCGACCTGCCGAATCGCGGACGCGCCGGCTTGTTCGAGACGGATGCGCGGCACTTCATCGCGCAGCCCGCGCTGCACGACGAGATCTTCGGCGCGACGGCGCTTCTCGTGCGCTGCCGCGACGCGGCCGAGCTGTGCGCGATCGCCGAGCGGCTCGACGGCCAGTTGACCGCGACCTTGCATCTCGACGACGGTGACGCGTCGCTCGCTCGCGCGCTGTTGCCCGTGCTCGAGCGCAAGGCGGGCCGCATCGTCGCGAACGGCTGGCCGACGGGCGTCGAAGTCTGTCATGCGATGGTGCACGGCGGCCCGTGGCCCGCGACGACGGATGCGCGCGCAACGTCGGTCGGCACCGCGGCGATCGAGCGCTTCCTGCGGCCCGTCTGCTATCAGGACCTGCCCGCCGCGCTGCTGCCGCCCGCGCTGCAGGACGACAATCCGCTGCGGCTGCGCCGCCTCGTCGACGGAACCTGGACCTGATCGCGATATTCGCGCGAAGCCGGGCCGCGGCAGGCCCGGCGCTGAAACGACCGGCGCATAATGGACGCCGGCGGAAGGAGGAGACAATGGACATCAAAGCCCCCGCCGTGGGTGCGCGCAGCACGCCGCGCGTCGAGCGCGTGAGCCGCGTGCGCTTCATGATTCTCGCGATGCTGTTCGTCGTGACGACGATCAACTACGCGGACCGCGCGACGATCTCGATCGCCGGCTCGGCGATGCAGAAGGATCTCGGCATCGACGCGGTATCGCTCGGCTACATCTTCTCCGCATTCGGCTGGGCGTACGTGATCGCGCAGATTCCGGGCGGATGGCTCCTCGATCGTTTCGGTTCCCGGCGCGTTTATGCGGCGAGCATCCTGACGTGGTCGATCTTCACGCTCGCGCAAGGCGCGATCGGCTTCTTCACCGGCATCGCCGCGATCGTGGCCGTGTTCGCGCTGCGCTTTCTCGTCGGCGTCGCGGAGGCGCCTTCGTTTCCGGCGAACAGCCGGATCGTGGCCGCGTGGTTCCCGGCGAACGAGCGCGGCACTGCCTCCGCGATCTTCAACTCCGCGCAGTACGCGGCGACGGTGATCTTCGCGCCGCTGATGGCGTGGCTCGTGCATCGCTTCGGCTGGCACTACGTGTTCGTCGTGATGGGTGTGATCGGCATCGCGGCGGCGTGCGCGTGGCGGCTCTTCGTACGCGATCCGAAGGATCACCCGCGCATGACCCGAGCGGAGATCGAATACATCGAGAACGGCGGCGGCCTCGTCAACATGGATCGCGCGGGCGTCGCGAAGGCGGAAGGCCCCGATCTCGGCTACATCAGGCAGTTGCTGAAGAACCGGATGATGATGGGCATCTACGTCGCGCAGTACTGCATCAACGCGCTCACGTACTTCTTCATCACGTGGTTCCCGGTGTACCTCGTGCAGGCGCGCGGGATGTCGATCCTGAAGGCGGGCTTCGTCGCGTCGGTGCCGGCCGTGTGCGGCTTCCTCGGCGGCATTCTCGGCGGAATCGTCTCCGATGCGCTGCTGCGCCGCGGCGCGTCGCTGTCGGTCGCGCGCAAGGTGCCGATCGTGCTCGGCATGCTGCTGTCGATCAGCATGGTGATCTGCAATTATGTCGACACGCAGGGCATCGTCGTCGCGGTGATGGCGCTCGCGTTCTTCGGCAAGGGCATGGGCGCGCTCGGCTGGGCGGTCAATTCGGACACCGCGCCGAAGCAGATCGCGGGCCTGTCCGGCGCATTGATGAACACGTTCGGCAACCTGTCGAGCATCACGACGCCGATCGCGATCGGCTACATCGTCAACAGGACCGGCTCGTTCAACGGCGCGCTCGTCTACGTGGGGCTTCATGCGCTCGTCGCGTGCGTCTGCTATCTGTTCGTGGTGGGCGAGATCAGGCGCGTCGAACTGAAGCCGGCATCGTGATGCGAGGCATGCCGAACATGACGCAGAATACGATCGAAGCTATCGCGCAAGCGCACGCGCAGACGCCGCTCGTCACGCGGATGCGGGTGATTCCCGTCGCGGGCCGCGACAGCATGCTGCTGAATCTGTGCGGCGCGCACGCGCCGTTCTTCACGCGAAACATCGTGATCCTGAACGACGATGCCGGGCATGTGGGCGCCGGCGAAGTGCCGGGCGGCGAAGGCATTCGCCGCGCGCTCGAGCGTGCGGCGCCGCTCGTCGTCGGGCAGTCGATCGGCCGCATGAACGGCGTGCTCGCCGGGATTCGCCGCTCGCTCGCGGGCGACGGCCCCGCCGCGCATCAGGCTACCGTCCATCAGGTGAGCTCGGCGTCGGAGGCCGCGGTGCTGCGGCAGCCGCACGAGATCAACCTGCGGATGGACAACGTCGTGACCGCGGTCGAAGCGGCGCTTCTCGATCTGCTCGGCCAGTTCGTCGGCGCGCCGGTGGCCGATCTGCTCGGTGCGGGCCGGCAGCGCGACGCGGCGCCGATGCTCGCGTACCTGTTCTACGTCGGCGAGCGCCGCGACACCGATCTGCCGTATCCGGCGGGCGCGGACGGCGGCGACACATGGCTGCGCGCGCGCCGCGAGGCGGCGCTGACGCCGGCCGCCATCGTGCGTCTTGCCGAAGCCGCCGCCGATCGCTACGGCTTCGCCGATTTCAAGCTGAAGGGCGGCGTGATGGACGGCGAGGACGAGATGGAAGCGGTCGCGGCGATCAAGGCGCGCTTTCCGCGCGCGCGCGTGACGCTCGATCCGAACGGCGCATGGTCGCTCGACGAAGCGATCGCGCTGTGCCGGGGCCGGCGTGATCTGCTCGCGTATGCGGAAGATCCGTGCGGGCCGGAGGCCGGTTATTCGGGCCGCGAGATCATGGCCGAATTCAAGCGCGCGACGGGCGTGCCGACGGCGACCAACATGATCGCGACCGACTGGCGTCAGCTCGGCCACGCGGCGGCGTTGCAGGCGGTCGACATTCCGCTCGCCGATCCGCATTTCTGGACGATGCAGGGCTCGGTGCGCGTCGCGCAATTGTGCGACGAATGGGGGCTCACGTGGGGCTCGCATTCGAACAATCACTTCGACATTTCGCTCGCGATGTTCACGCACGTCGCAGCCGCCGCGCCCGGCCGCATCACCGCGATCGACACGCACTGGATCTGGCAGGAAGCCGACGAGCGGCTGACGCGCGAGCCGCTTGCAATCGCGCGCGGGCACGTTGCGGTGCCGGAGGGGCCCGGGCTCGGCATCGAGCTCGACATGGACCGCGTGATGCAGGCTCATGCGCTGTACGAAACGCTCGGCCCGGGCGCACGCGACGATGCGCGGGCAATGCGATGCCTGATGCCGGGCTGGACCTACGACCCGAAACGGCCGAGCTTCGGCACCGCCGCGCGCGCAGCCGCGCGCGGCGCATGAACGCTTCGATGGAGACACTCGTGATTCGAACCGAATTGAGCCCTGCGGCGACGCCTGTCGTGTCCGACCTGCGCGTCGTGCCTGTCGCCGGGCGCGACAGCATGCTGTTGAACCTGAGCGGCGCGCACGGACCTTTCTTCACGCGCAATGTCGTGCTGATCCGCGACAGCGCGGGCAATACCGGCGTCGGCGAAGTGCCGGGCGGCGAAGGCATTCGGCGCACGCTCGAGGAGGCGCGCGCGCTCATCGTCGGCCAGCCGCTCGGCCGTTGGCAGGACGTGCTCAATACGGTGCGCGCGCGCTTTGCCGATCGCGACGCGGGCGGCCGCGGCTTGCAGACGTTCGACCTGCGCATCGCGATTCACGCGGTGACGGCACTCGAAGCGGCGCTGCTCGACTTGCTCGGCCAGCATCTCGGCGTGCCCGTCGCCGCGCTGCTCGGCGAAGGCCAGCAGCGCGGCCGCGTGCCGATGCTCGGCTATCTGTTCTACGTCGGCGATCGCAAGCGTACCGATCTCGACTACCGCAGCGAGACCGACGCTGGCGACGCGTGGTTTCGCCTGCGCAACGAAGCGGCGCTCACGCCCGATGCGATCGTGCGCCTTGCCGAGGCCGCGCACGCGCGCTACGGGTTTCAGGACTTCAAGCTGAAGGGCGGCGTGCTGTCGGGCGACGATGAAATCGCCGCGGTGATCGCGCTCGCGAAGCGCTTTCCGAACGCACGGATCACGCTCGATCCGAACGGCGCGTGGCCGCTGCGGGAGGCGATTCGCCTCTGCCGCGACAAGGGCGGCGTGCTCGCGTACGCGGAAGATCCGTGCGGCGCGGAGAACGGCTACTCGGGCCGCGAAATCATGGCCGAGTTCCGCCGCGCGACGGGCCTGCCGACGGCGACCAACATGATCGCGACCGACTGGCGCCAGCTCGGCCACGCGATCAGGCTCGGCTCGGTCGACATTCCGCTTGCCGATCCGCATTTCTGGACGATGCGCGGCTCGGTGCGCGTCGCGCAACTGTGCGACGAATGGGGGCTCACGTGGGGCTCGCATTCGAACAATCACTTCGACATTTCGCTCGCGATGTTCACGCATGTCGCGGCGGCCGCGCCCGGCAACATCACCGCGATCGACACGCACTGGATCTGGCAGGACGGCCAGCGCCTGACGCGCGAGCCGCTGCGCATCGAGGACGGCCACGTCGCGGTGCCGCAACGCGGCGGGCTCGGCGTCGAGATCGACGAGGACGCGCTGGCCGCCGCGCACGAGCTGTATCTTAAGCACGGCCTCGGCAGCCGCGACGACGCGGCCGCGATGCAGTACCTCGTGCCGAACTGGACGTTCGACAACAAGCGCCCTTGCCTCGTGCGCTGAACGAAGCAGACCCTTCATGGAGCATTCGATGCAGGAATCCACATTGACCGACGACACGCGCACGCGAGCGGAGCGCGCGCTGACGATTCGCGTGCACGACAGCGACAACGTCGCGATCGTCGTCAACGCGCGCGGGCTGCCGGCCGGCGCGACGCTTGCCGACGGCACCGTGCTCGTCGAAGGCGTGCCGCAGGGGCACAAGGTCGCGCTCGCCGATCTCGCCGAGGGCGACGCGGTGATCCGCTACGGCGAGGTGATCGGCTACGCGGCGAAGCCGCTGCCGCGCGGCGCTTGGGTCAACGAGCACGCGGTGAAGCTGCCGCTCGCGCCCGCGCTCGACGAGCTGCCGCTCGCGACGCGCGCCGATCCCAGGCTGCCGAAGCTCGACGGCTACACGTTCGACGGCTATCGGAACGCGGACGGCACGGTCGGCACGAAGAACGTGCTCGGCATCATGACGAGCGTGCAGTGCGTCGCCGGCGTGACCGACTACGTGGTCGCGCGCATCAAGCGCGAGCTGCTGCCGCGCTATCCGAACGTCGACGACGTCGTCGCGCTGAATCACTCGTACGGCTGCGGCGTCGCGATCAACGCGCCGGCGGCGATCGTGCCGATCCGCACGTTGCAGAACCTCGCGCTCAATCCGAACTTCGGCGGCGAGGTGATGGTGATCGGCCTCGGCTGCGAGAAGCTCGTGCCGGAGCGCCTCGTGCCGGCCTCGCTCGCGCCCGGCGGCCGCATTCCGATCGAGGTGGCGGGCACCGCCGATTCGCCCGTGCTTCGTCTGCAGGACGAAGCGTTCGACGGCTTCGGCGCGATGGTCGACGCGATCATGCGGATGGCGGACACACGCCTCGAACATTTGAATCGTCGCCGTCGTGAGCCGTGCCCGGCGTCCGATCTCGTCGTCGGCGTGCAATGCGGCGGCAGCGATGCGTTTTCGGGCGTCACCGCGAACCCTGCGGTCGGCTTCGCGGCCGACCTGATCGTGCGCGCGGGCGGCACCGTGATGTTTTCCGAAGTGACCGAAGTGCGCGACGCGATTCATCTGCTGACGCCGCGCGCGATCGACGAGGACGTTGGCCGCGCGCTGTTGCGCGAGATGGCGTGGTACGACGCTTACCTGTTGCGCGGCGAGACCGACCGCAGCGCGAATCCGTCGCCGGGCAACAAGACGGGCGGGTTGTCGAACGTCGTCGAGAAGGCGCTCGGCTCGATCGTGAAGTCGGGCACGAGCCCGATCGTCGACGTGCTCGGCCCCGGCGAGAAGATGCGCCGCAAGGGGCTCGTCTTCGCGGCGACGCCCGCGAGCGATTTCGTGTGCGGCACGCTGCAGCTCGCGTCGGGCATCAACCTGCAAGTGTTCACGACGGGGCGCGGCACGCCATACGGCCTCGCGATGGCGCCCGTCGTCAAGGTGGCGACGCGCAAGGCATTGAGCGAGCGCTGGCACGATCTGATCGATCTCGATGCGGGGCGCATCGCGACCGGCGAGGCGAGCATCGCCGACGTGGGCTGGGAGCTGTTCCATTTGATTCTCGACGTCGCGAGCGGCCGCCGCCAGGTGTGCGCCGACAAGCTCGGGCTGCACAACGCGCTCGTCCTGTTCAATCCCGCACCGGTGACCTGATCATGACCGACCTCCAGCATTCGAACCAAGATGCGAGCGCGGCGGGCGACGACCCGCTCGACGGCGTCGTCACCCACTGCGGCCGCATCCTGCTCACGGGCGCGGCCGGCAATCTCGGCCGCGTGCTGCGCGAGCGGCTGCGCCGCTACGCGGATGTCGTGCGCGTCTCCGACGTCGCACCGCTCGGCGACGCGCGCGCCGGCGAAGAGTGCGTGCGCTGCGACCTCGCCGACGCGGCGGCTGTCGACGCGCTCGTGCGCGACGTCGACGTGATCGTGCATTTCGGCGGCGTGTCGGTCGAGCATCCGTTCGACACCGTGCTGCCCGCGAACATCGCGGGCACGTATCACGTGTACGAAGCCGCGCGCCGGCACGGCGTGCGCCGCATCGTGTTCGCGAGCTCGAATCACGTGACGGGCTTCTACGAGCAGGGCGAGCGCATCGACACGGCCGCGCCGCCGCGGCCCGACGGCTACTACGGCTTGAGCAAGGCGTTCGGCGAGCAGCTCGCGCGGTTCTATCAGGATCGCTACGGAATCGAGAGCGTGTGCATCCGGATCGGCTCGTCGTTCTCCGAGCCGAAGGATCGGCGGATGCTCGTCACGTGGCTCGGCTACGACGACCTCGAGCAACTCGTGCGCCGCGCGATGTTCGTGCCGCGCGTCGGCTGCACGATCGTCTACGGGATGTCGGCGAACCGCGATGCGTGGTGGGACAACGCGCACGCCGCGCATCTCGGCTACCGGCCGACGCAATCGAGCGAGCCGTGGCGCGAATCGATCGAGCGCACGCTGCCGCCGCTTGCCGACGACGATCCGGTGCGCCGCTATCAGGGCGGCGCGTTCGTCGCCGCCGGACCGTTCGGAGGCTGACGCTCGTGCGCGCATCGGCATCGGCATCGGCATCGGCCTTTGCATCTGCGTCGATCGAACGGATCGGCGACATGCGCTGCGGCGTCGGCGAAAGCCCAGTGTGGCACGACGGCGAGGCGGCGCTCTACTGGACCGACATCACGGGCTGCGCGCTGTGGCGTTGGGAATCCGAAACGAATCGCGCGCACGCGTGGCCGCTGCCGGAGATGGCGGGCTCGATCGCGCTGATCGCGGGCGGCGGGATCGCGCTCGCGATGCAGACCGGCGTCTACCGCGTGCCGCGGCCGGCGCCGGACGTGCCGCTGCCCGAGCCCGCGTTGCTCGCGCGCGTCGCGCACGCGGCCGACGGCATGCGTTTCAACGACGGCCGCTGCGATCGGCAGGGACGTTTCTGGGCGGGCACGATGACGTGCGACACGTCGCTCGCGCGCGCGTCCGGCAGGCTTTATCGGCTCGATGCGAGCGAACGCGCGCTCGCCGCCGAATGCGACGCGCTGATCGTGCCGAACGGCCTCGCGTTCAGTCCGGACGGCCGCACGATGTACCTGTCGGACTCGCACCCGGCGCGGCGGATCGTCTGGGCGTTCGACTACGACGTCGACGCCGGACATCCGCACGGGCGGCGCGTGTTCATCGACATGAACGCGCACGCGGGCCGGCCCGACGGCGCGGCCGTCGACGAGGACGGCTGCTACTGGATCTGCGGCGTCGACGCGGGATGCGTGCATCGCTTCACGCCGGACGGGCTGCTCGATCGCAGCATCGCGGTGCCCATCGCGAAGCCTTCGATGTGCGCGTTCGGCGGCGCGCGGCGCGACACGCTGTTCGTCACGTCGATTCGCACCGGAGACGATCCGCTGTCGGGCGCGACGTTCGCGCTCGATCCGCACGCGCGCGGCCTGCCGGAGCCCGCGCTGCGACTCTGATTCGGTGCGCGCGAGCCGCGGCGCGCGGCTCGCGCGAGCATGTGAAGACATACGACGACGTACAACGACATACGACGACATACGACAAAGGACGGAGACACCATGAGCGGAAAACGGATCGGCAACGTGCGCTGGTGGATGATCGGGCTCGTGACGCTGGGCCTCATCGTCAACTATCTCGCGCGCAACGCGCTCGCGACGGCGGCGCCCGAAGTCAACAAGCTGTTGGCCATCTCGACGCAGCAATACGGCTACATCGTCGCGTCGTTCCAGGCGGCATACATGGTGATGCAGCCGATCGCGGGCTACGCGCTCGATCTGCTCGGCACGAGGGTGGGCTTCGCCCTCTTCGCGCTGGCGTGGTCGCTCGTCTGCATGCTGCACGGCACGGCCGGCAACTGGATCGCGCTCGCCGCGTTTCGCGGCCTGCTCGGAATCACCGAGGCGGCCGGATTTCCGTCGGCGCTGAAGGCGACGTCCGAGTGGTTTCCCGCGCACGAGCGCTCGATCGCGACCGGATGGTTCAACATCGGCTCGTCGCTCGGCGCGCTGATCGCGCCGCCGCTCGTCGTCTGGTGCATGCTGCACGGCAGTTGGCGCATCGCGTTCGTCGTCGTCGGCGCGATCGGGCTCGTGTGGAGCGCGCTGTGGTTCGCGTTCTATCGATCGCCCGCGCAGCAGCCGCGCCTTCGCGCCGCCGAGCGCGACTACATCGTCGCCGGGCAGGAAGCGCCGCGCACGGATGCGGCGAAGCCGTCGTGGAGCGCGATCGTCAGGAGCCGGCGCTTCTGGGGGCTCGCGATTCCGCGCTTCTTGTCCGAGCCCGCGTGGCAGACGTTCAACTTCTGGATTCCTCTGTATATGGCGACCGTGCGCCACATGAACCTGAAGGAGATCGCGATGTTCGCGTGGCTGCCGTTCCTCGCGGCGGACCTTGGCTGCCTGTTCGGCGGCTATCTCGCGCCGTGGTACCGGAAGCGTTTCGGCACGACGCTGATCGCGTCGCGCAAGATGGTGATGGCCACGGGCGCGCTGTGCATGATCGGGCCGGCGTGCATCGGGCTCGCGACGAGCCCGTACACCGCGATCGCGCTCTTCTGCATCGGCGGCTTCGCGCATCAGACGCTGTCGGGCGCGCTCTACACGCTCGCGTCAGACGTGTTCGGCCGGCACGAAGTGGCGACGGCGACGGGGCTCGCGGGGATGTCCGGCTATCTCGGCGCGACGCTCTTCTCGCTCGCGGTCGGCGCGCTCGTCGCCGTCGTCGGCTACGATCCGCTGTTCGTCGCGCTGGCGGCGTTCGATATCGTCGGCGCGATCGTCGTGTGGACGCTGCTGCCCGACGCGCAGCCCCGCGCACCGTCGAACGCCGCGCCCGAGCATGCGCGCGCGGCGTCGAGCGCGGGCAGTTGAGCGGCGCTCGCGCACGCGAATCCCGCAGGAAAGGGCCGCGCGCGAGCGGCCCTTCGTGCGTCATGCGCCGGAGAGCGCGCGTCAGAACTTCAGCATCAGCTTGAGGATGGCCGCGAAGCGCTTGCCGTACGGCGGCGCGATCATCGCGCGCGTGTTCAGGCGCGGCTGCGTGAGCACGGGCTTCATCTTCGAGAACGTGACGAAGCCGTCGTAGCCGTGGTACGCGCCCATCCCGCTCGCGCCGACGCCGCCGAACGGCAGCGTGCCGCATGCGATGTGCATCAGCGTGTCGTTGACCGTCACGCCGCCCGAGATCGTATTGCGCATCACGCGCTCGACGCTCGAACGGTCTTCGTCGAACAGATACAGCGCGAGCGGCCGCGGGCGCGCGTTCACGTAGGCGATCGCATCGTCGAGCGTGTCGTAAGGGACGATCGGCAGCAGCGGGCCGAAGATCTCTTCCTGCATCAACTGCGACGCTTCCGGCGCCTGCGTGACGAGCACGGGCGGCAGGCGGCGCAGCGCGGGATCGGGCGCGGCGTCGGTGAGCGGGTGGAGCTGCGCGCCGCCCGCCTGCGCTTCGCTCGCGAGCCGCTGCAGCCGCGCGAAGTGGCGCTCGGAGATGATCGACGTGTAGTCCGGGTTCGTCGGCAGATTCGGATAGAGTTTCGCCATCCGCTCGCGCGCCCGCGCGACGAATTCGGCCTCCCGGCCGCGCGGCACGAGCACATAGTCGGGCGCGATGCAGGTCTGGCCCGCGTTCAGCGTCTTGCCGGTGACGATCGCGTCGACCGCCGCGTCGAAGCGCGCGCGCGGCCCGACGATCACGGGCGACTTGCCGCCCAGCTCGAGCGTGACGGGCGTGAGGTTCTCGGCGGCCGCGCGCATCACGTGACGGCCGACGTTCGTCGAACCGGTGAAGAGCAGGTGATCGAACGGCAGCCTGCTGAACGCGGCGCCGATTTCGGCATCGCCGTTGACGACCGCGACGTGATCGCGCGCGAAGGTCTTCGCGATCAGTTCCTCGAACAGTTGCGACGTGCGCGGCGTCAGTTCGGACATCTTGACGATCGCGCGATTGCCGGCGGCGAGCGCGCAGATGAGCGGGCCCGCGGCGAGCAGCACCGGGTAGTTCCACGGCACGACGATGCCGACGACGCCGAGCGGCTGCGGCATCACCTTCGCGCGCGCGGGGCGCAGCCACTTGTTCATCGTCCGGCTCTTCGGCTTGATCCAGCGCTTGCCGTGCTTGAGCGCTTCGTCGATTTCCTCTTTCGCGAGCCAGATCTCGGACATCAGCACTTCTTCCTTCGCGCGATGGCCGAAGTCCGCATGGATCGCGGCCGCGAGCGCGTCGCGATGGTCGAGCAGCATCTTGCGCAGCGCGCGCAGATGGTCGGCGCGCGTCGCCCACGACGGATACGGCGCGCGCAGATACGCGGCGCGCTGGTCGCGCAACAGCGCGTCGAGCGTGGCCAAGCCGGGCAGATCGTTCTTCATGGCGTCTCCTGTGCGATACGGGTGTGGCCGGCATTCAGGCCGGGAACGCCCGCTCGATGAGCGCGGCGTGATCGATGGTGGCCGGCAGCGTGCCGAAGACGCGTCCGGTTTCGCTGCTGGCGTTGCCGAAGCGCGTGGCGACGAATGCCTGCGCGACGGCGGAGGGCCCGTCGCGCAGCAGCAGCGAGGCCTGCGCGACGAGTGCGATGCGTTGTGCGATCCGGCGCGCGCACGCTTCGCGCGGCTCGGGTTCGAGCGACAGCAGGCGCGTCAATTCCGCGAGCGCGTCGGCAAGCGGCGCGCTGTACCGCGCCGCGTTGCGCCATTCGTCGAAGAGCGCGGCGGCCGCGTCGGGCTCGCGCTCGATCGCGCGCAGCACGTCGAGGCACATCACGTTGCCCGAGCCTTCCCAGATCGAATTGACCGGGGCCTCGCGATAGAAGCGCGCCATCGGCCCGGTCTCGACGTAGCCGTTGCCGCCCCATACTTCCATCGCTTCGCCCGTGAATTCGAGCGTGCGCTTGCAGACCCAGAACTTCGCGGCCGGCGTGACGATGCGCCGCCAGCCGCGCGCCTGCGGCGAGCGCGCGGCCGCGTCTTCTTCGAACGCGTGCGCGAGCCGCATGAAGAGCGCGGTCGCCGCTTCCGATTCGAGCGCCAGATCGGCGAGCACGTTGCGCATCAGCGGCTGCTCGGCGAGCAGGCGGCCGAATGCGCTGCGATGCCGCGCGTGATGGATCGCCTGCACGAGCGCTGCGCGCATCAGCGCGGCGCTGCCGATCACGCAATCGAGCCGCGTGTAGTTCGCCATCTCGATGATCGTCGGCACGCCGCGCCCTTCGTCGCCGATCATCACGCCGTACGCGTTCAGGAATTCGACTTCGCCGCTCGCGTTCGAGCGGTTGCCGAGCTTGTCCTTCAGGCGCTGCACGTGCACCGCGTTCTTGCCGCCGTTGGGCGAAAAGCGCGGCACGTAGAAGCACGAGATGCCCGCGTGCCCGGACGTGCGCGCGAGCACGAGATGCGCGTCGCATTGCGGCGCGGAGAAGAACCATTTGTGACCGACGAGCCGATACGCCTGCCCGCGCCCTGCCGCGCCGAGCGGGTACGCGTGCGTCTCGTTGCTGCGCACGTCGGAGCCGCCCTGCTTTTCGGTCATGCCCATGCCGACCATCATCGAGCGCTTTTGCGGCAGCGGCACGTCGCGCGCGTCGTGCTCGCGCGCATACAGCTTGTCGCGTAGCGTCGCAAAAAGGGCCGGTTCGTGTTGCAGCACCGGAATGCTCGCAAACGTCATCGTGAGCGGGCAGAGCGAGCCGGATTCGAGTTGCGCATGCAGGAAATAGCCGGCGCAGCGCGCGGCCATCGCGCCCGGTTGCGGCTCCGAGAACGGCAGCGCGTGCAGCCCTTCGCCGCGCAGCAGCGCGAGCAACTGGTGCCAGCTCGGATGGAATTCGAGCGCGTCGATCCGCTCGCCGCGCGGGCTGTGCGTCGCGAGCTCGGGCGCATGCCGGTTCGCGAGCTCGGCGAGCGCGAGCGCATCGGGCGTCGTCAGCGCGGCGCCGTCGCGTGATAGCGCCGTTTGATGCCAGCTCGCGTCGTACCGTCGAACGGCATCGACGAGCGCGGCATCCGTTTCAAACGCGTTGTAATCGGAAAGCGGCGGCGCCTGGTTCGTCACCCGGTGCGTCGCCGTCATCAGGTTTTGCTGCATGCCTTTGTCTCCCATTTCGCGGGGCCCGGCTTCTGTTGACCGCGTCCTCCGCGCGAGGCGAATCCGGTCATCTTAAATTTAGTTCACGCCGACGTTTAGAGGAATCGCTCTTGAGTCGGGATGTCCCGGCTCGTTTTGCGTTCCTAAAATGCGCGAACATGACAGGCCTCATCCGGCGGTCTCGATTGCGATTCCAGTCGCCGGTGCGTGGATGACAAAACAGGGAGACGTGACATGCAGTACGACTACATTATTGTCGGGGCAGGGTCGGGCGGCGCGAGCCTCGCGGGTCGCCTGGCCGACGCGTGCCCGGATGCGACGATCGCGCTGATCGAAGCGGGCGGTCACACCGAACGCAATCTGCTCGTCAACATGCCGGTGGGGATCGCGGCGCTCGTGCCGTTCAGGCTCGGCACGAACTACGGCTACGAAACGGTGCCGCAGCCGGGCCTGGGCGGACGCCGCGGCTATCAGCCTCGCGGCCGCGGGCTCGGCGGCTCGAGCGCGATCAACGCGATGATCTACACGCGCGGCCATCCGCACGATTACGACGAATGGGAGCGGCTCGGCTGCACCGGCTGGGGATGGCGCGACGTGCTGCCGTACTTCCGCCGCGCCGAAGGCAACGAGCGCGGCGCGAACGAATGGCACGGCGCGGACGGTCCGCTCACGGTGTCCGACCTGCGCTTCCATAATCCGTTCTCCGAACGATTCATCGCGGCCGCGCACGAAGCGGGCTATCCGCTCAACGACGACTTCAACGGCGAGAATCAGGAAGGCGTCGGCTTCTATCAGGTCACGCATCGCGACGGCGCGCGCTGCAGCGTCGCGCGCGCCTATGTGTACGGCCGCACGCGGCCGAACCTGCACGTGATCGTCGATGCGACGGTGCTGCGCGTCGTGTTCGACGGCAAGCGCGCCACGGGCGTCGAGCTCGCGCGCGGCGGGCGCGTCGAGACGCTCGGCGCGCGCGCGGAAGTCATTCTGTCCGCAGGCGCGTTCAATACGCCGCAACTGCTGATGTGCTCGGGCGTGGGTCCCGCCGCTCAGTTGCGCCGTCACGGCGTCGCGCTCGTGCACGATGCGCCCGACGTCGGCGAGAACCTGATCGATCACATCGATTTCATCATCAACAAGCGCGTGAATTCGTCCGAGCTCGTCGGCATCTGCGTGCGCGGCGTCGCGAAGATGACGCCCGCGCTGTTCAGCTACCTGTCGAAGCGCGAAGGGATGATGACGAGCAACGTCGCCGAGGCGGGCGGTTTCATCAAGAGCGACCCCGGCCTCGATCGCCCCGATCTGCAACTGCACTTCTGCACGGCGCTCGTCGACGACCACAACCGCAACATGCACTGGGGCTTCGGCTATTCGCTGCACGTGTGCGCGCTGCGGCCGAAGAGCCGCGGCAACGTCGCGCTCGCGAGCGGCGATGCGCGCGTCGCGCCGCTCATCGATCCGCGCTTCTTCAGCGACGAACGCGATCTCGAACTGCTCATCCGCGGCGCGAAGGCGATGCGCCGGATTCTGTCGGCCGCGCCGCTCGCGTCGCAGGGCGGCCGCGAGCTGTATACCGACCCGGGCGACACCGACGCGCAGTTGCGCGCCGCGATCGTCGCGCACGCGGACACGATCTACCATCCGGTCGGCACGTGCCGGATGGGCACCGACGCGCGCGCCGTCGTCGATCCGCAATTGCGCGTGAAAGGGGTGGACAGGTTGCGGATCGTCGATGCATCGGTGATGCCGACGCTGATCGGCGGCAACACGAATGCGCCGACCGTGATGATCGGCGAGCGCGCGGCGGATTTCATCGTGGCCGCGCGCAACGGGCAGGCCGCGGCCGTTCCTCGCGAGCGGGTCGCGGCGACGCACGGCGGCTGATGCGCGCCGCCGCGAGATGCCGCGGGCGCGACTGTCAGGCGAACGTGTCGACCATCCCGACGGTGCGCTGCGTCGCGCCGCTGGAAGATGCCGCCGCCGCGTCGCCGGGCGCGGCGTCGGCCGTCGATGTGCCGGACGCGCGCCGCGCCGCGGAGCCGTCCGGCGATTGTCGTTGCGGGGTTTGCTGCTGCTGTGCGGACGCAAAGCCGCCGTCGCTGACGCTCGCGCTGCCGAGCCCGAGTCCACCCGCTTCCATCGCTTCGCGCAGCTTCGGCAGCGCGGCTTCGACCGCTTCGCGCACTTGCGCGTGCTGCGATACGAAGAGCGCATGCGCGTGATTGTCGGCAACGCGCAGCACGACTTGCAGCGGTCCGAGGTCGGGCGGATTCAGCGTGAGCTCCGCGCTCTGCTGATGCGCGTTCGACAGGAACACGACCTTCTGGCTCAACGCGTCGGTCCAGTCCGGCGTGCCGACGGGCGGCGCGAGCGACGGCGCAGCCGATGCCGCCGCGGCGTTCGCGTTCGCGGCGAGCGCGGCGGGCGCCGTCTGTTGCAGCGCGGCCGGCGCGCTCGACGCCGCGAGCGTCGAGCGGGCGGAATCGGCGGCGTCCCGCAGCGCGGCGAGCGCGCCTGACGCGTCGGGCCGGGCGGCGTTCGCCGCCGCGTTCGCGATTGTGTTTACGTTCGCCGGGTTTGCGCCCGAAGCGTCGGCAAGCGCCGCTTGCGCGGCGGGAGCCTTCGCGCCCGCGAGCACCTTGTCGAATGCGGCGCCGTTCGCGGCAAGCGAGGCGGGCGCGCCGCCGCCCCGGCCCGCCGGCTGCGCGGCCGGCGCGCTCGTCCGGCCGGCGCCTGTCAGCTTGCTCAACGCCGCGTTCAGCGCATCGCCGACCGGCGGCTGCGCGCCGGCGGGCGCGGACGAATCGGCGTCGCCGTTGGCGGCGGCGTTCGTCGCGGGCGTCGTCGGCGGATGCGCGGCGTCGCTCGCGCCCGCTTGCGCGGCGGCGGCGGTCTGCGCGGCCTGCGCGGCCTGCGCGGCCTGCGCATCCGGCCGCGCCTGCAATTGCGCTTGCAGCGATGCAGCCGCGGCGAGCGTCGCGGCATCCGCTGATGCAGACTGCGTCGCGTTCTTGTCGTCGTCCTGATCGTCCGGCTTTCCGGACGCCTTCGCGTTGTTCGCGCTCGCCGTCGTCTGCCCGCTCGCGCTCGGCGTGGAAGCGTTCGCGGCATTGCCCGTCGCGGTATCTGTCGAGGCATTCGTTGCGGGTTTCGTCGCGGCATTCGTCGCATTGCCGGTGTTTGGCGCGCCGGCGCTCGCGTTCGCCTGGCGCTGCGTCTGCACGCTTTGCCTGAGCGTCTGCGCGAACGGCGCGGCGGACGATGCGTCGCCGGACGGCGCGCCCGATGCGCCGGACGCGTTCGCCGCGGCGCCGGCCGACGACTTGACCATCGCGCTCGCTGCGCCGAGCAGCGTACCGATCAGGGGAAGAGGAGGCATGGCGGATCTCGTGTTCGGGTTCGATGGAGGGCGCTTACTTCGCCGCGTCCGCGCGCATGCGCAGCGCCTTGGCCGCATGCTCGTCGGCGTCGCGCTGCTCGCGCTTCGCGGCGCGTTGCGCTTCCTGGCGCGCGCCGCGCGCCTGCAGGATCTCGTACGAGCCGAGCGTGCGCTTTTTCGCCTGCCACTCGGGGCGCGCCGTGTCGATGCGCGTCTGCGCGGCGGCGAGCACGCGCCGCTGCTGCTCGATCGCCGCGTCGAGCGTGTCGAGGAACGCCTGGAAGTTGCGCCAGTTGCCGGCGGGCATCCCCGATTGCGCGGACTCGGCGAAGCGCACGCGATACTCGTCGCGATAGCGCACGAGCGCGTCGAGCTGCGCCTGCGCGTCGGTGCGCTCGCGCTGCGCGCGCCCGAGCTGCTTCGTCGCGGCGTCGAGTTCGTCCTGCGCGCGGTCGAGCAGGAGCTGGAGCGGAAACGTTTGGGCCATGACGATCAGCCTCCTTCGGATTCGAACAGCGCATCGAGCGCGGCGAGGCTCGGCGCGTATGGCGCGCATTCGCGAAAGCCCTGCTGCAGGAACGATTCGATGCGCGGGTACAGCGCGATTGCGCGGTCGAGCTGCGCGTCGCGCCCCGGCGCATATGCGCCCACCGCGATCAGATCGCGATTGCGCTGGTAGCGCGACAGCATCTGCTTGAACTGGCGCACGCGCTCGAGGTGCGCGTCGTCGATCAGCGCGGTCATCGCGCGGCTGATCGACGCTTCGATGTCGATGGCCGGGTAGTGGCCGGCTTCCGCGAGCGAGCGCGACAGCACGATGTGGCCGTCGAGAATCGCGCGCGCGGAATCGGCGATCGGGTCCTGCTGGTCGTCGCCTTCGGTGAGCACCGTGTAGAACGCGGTGATCGAGCCGCCGCCTTCGGGGCCGTTGCCGGTGCGCTCGACGAGCGCTGGCAGCTTCGCGAACACCGACGGCGGATAGCCTTTCGTCGCGGGCGGCTCGCCGATCGCGAGCGCGATCTCGCGCTGCGCCATCGCGTAGCGCGTGAGCGAATCCATCAGCAGCAGCACGTGCTTGCCCTGATCGCGGAAGTATTCGGCGAGCGTCGTCGCGTATGCGGCGCCCTGCATCCGCAACAGCGGCGACACGTCGGCGGGCGCCGCGACGACGACGGAGCGCGCGAGCCCGTCCTCGCCGAGGATCTGCTCGATGAATTCCTTCACTTCCCGGCCCCGCTCGCCGATCAGGCCGATCACGATCACCTCGGCGCTCGTGTAGCGCGCCATCGTGCCGAGCAGCACCGACTTGCCGACGCCCGAGCCCGCGAAGAGGCCCATCCGCTGGCCGCGGCCGACGGTCAGCAGCCCGTTGATCGCGCGCACGCCGACGTCGAGCACGTGATGGATCGGCTCGCGATCGAGCGGGTTGATCGAAGGCGCGGTGAGCGGCGCGTCGACCTTCGACGCGAGCGGCCCGAGATTGTCGAGCGGGCGGCCCGACGCGTCGACGACGCGCCCGAGCATCTCCCAGCCGACGGGCAGGCGCTTCGCGCCCGCGAGCGGATCGGCCACGGGCGCGCTTTCGAGCGGCCAGACACGCGCGCCGGGCAGCACGCCCGCGACCGCGGTGGTCGGCATCAGGAACAGGCGCTCGCCCGCGAAGCCGACGACCTCGGCTTGCGCATACGGCAGCGCGCTGCCCGCGGGCAGCTCGATCGTGCACTCGGCGCCGACCGACAGCCGCAGCCCGATCGCTTCGAGCACGAGGCCCGCCGCGCGAGTGAGGCGTCCGCACGGGCGCAGCGGCAGCGCGCGCGCGTTGCGCTCGCGGATGCCGTCGAGATGCGTGCGCCAGTGCGCGAGATGCGGATTCGCGAGCGCCGCGCGCGGGCTCGGCGTGCCCGTCGCGAGCGGGCGCGGGGGCGCGTGGTGATGGCCGCCGAAGCCGCCGTCGCGCGCGGCCGCGTCTTCGTGCTCGGGGCCGCGCGACGCGAGCGCGAGCTCGCGCTCGAGCGCGTCGAGTTCGTCGCGGCGGAGCGCGTCGCCGCAGGCGTCGTTCACCATGCGCTCACCTTGCCGAGCGCGGCCGCGACCCGCTCCCAGCGGGTCGTGAGCGTCGCGTCGATTTCGCCCGTCGACGCGTGCGCGCGGCAGCCGCCGCGCTCGACGCCAGCGTCGGTGCGCACGCTCCAGCCGAGCGTGTCGAGCTCGTCCTTCAGATACGCCTCGACGACGGGCAGATCCGCGGGATTCACGATCAGATGCGGCGCGCCGGCGAGCGCGGGCTCCGAGGCGAGCACCTCGCGCGCGGCCGCGATCAGCGCGGCCGGATCGTGCTGCACGTGCTGGCGCACGACCTGCTGCGCGATCTCGAGCGCGAGCGTCGCGATGTCGTCGGCGAGATCGCGCTCGACGCCCGCGAGCGCGTCGCGAAACGACGCGGCGAGCGCGGCGAGCTGCGCGCCGTGCGCGCGCGCTTCGACCTGGCCTTCGTCGAAGCCCTTCGCGCGCCCTTGTTCGTAGCCGGCCTGATAGCCGAGCGCCTGGCCTTCGACATGGCCGGCGGCGAGTCCTTCCGCGTGCGCGGCGTCGCGCACGCGCTGCAGTTCGGCGGCGAGCGCCGCCGCCGCCGCCGCGCCGCCGTCGTCGGGCGGAGGCGGCGGCGGGGGATCGAACGAAGCCATCTCCCACCGCTGGTACGCGGTGACGGGCTTGCCCGGCACGCTCGCGCGATCAGACATACGCGTCTTCCGCCTTGCCGCCGATCACGATCTGGCCGCTCTCGGCGAGGTTGCGCACCACCTGCAGGATCTTGCGCTGCTGCGTCTCGACTTCGGACACGCGCACCGGGCCGCGCGCGTCGAGATCCTCGGCGAGCAGCTCGGCCGCGCGCTGCGACATGTTCGACAGGAACTTCTGCCGCAGCGCGGGCGGCGCGCCCTTCAGCGCGACGATCAGCGCCTCCGATTCGACTTCCTTCAGCAGCAACTGGATCGCGCGGTCCTCGAGGTCGAGCAGGTTCTCGAACACGAACATCTGGTCGATGATCTTCTGCGCGAGATCGGGATCGTATTGCTTGACGTTTTCGAGCACCGCCTCTTCGTGCACGCTCGTCATGAAGTTCAGGATCTCGGCCGCGGTGCGGATGCCGCCCATCGGCGCGCGCTTCAGGTTGTCGCTGCCGGACAGGAGGCCCGTCAGCACGTCGTCGAGCTCGCGCAGCGCGGTCGGCTGAATGCCGTCGAGCGTCGCGATCCGCAGCAGCACGTCGTTGCGCAGCCGCTCGGTGAAGCACGACGCGATCTCGGACGCCTGGTCGCGGTCGAGGTGCACGAGAATCGTCGCGATGATCTGCGGATGCTCGTTCTTGATGAGCTCGGCCACGGCCGCCGAATCCATCCACTTGAGCCCTTCGATCCCGCTCGTGTCGCTGCCTTGCAGGATCCGGTCGATCAGCACGCCCGCTTTGTCCTCGCCGAGCGCCTTCGTCAGCACCGAGCGGATGTACTCGCTCGAATCGAGCGACAGCGCGGTGTGCTTTTCGGCTTCCTGAACGAAATCGTTGAGCACGTCCTCGACCTGCTCGCGCGTGACGTTCTTCAGCGCGGCCATCGCGGCGCCGATCTTCTGCACTTCGCGCGGCGCGAGGAATTTGAATACCTGCGCGGCCTCTTCCTCGCCGATCGACATCAGCAGGAGCGCGCTCTTGGTCAAGCCTTCAGCGTTCATCGGACACCCAGTTCTTCACGACGGTTGCGACGATCTTCGGGTCCTGGCGCGCGATCGTGCGCGCGTAGTCCAGGTTGCGTTCGTAGCGGTTCTTCTCGCTTTCGAAGGCGAGCAGGGCCGGATGCTCTTCGTCCTCCTCGACAAGCTGCTTCTTGTCGGGGCTCGGCAGGCCGTCGAGCGCGAGTGCGTCGTCCGGGCCGTCGAGCGCCGGCACGGCCGCCGCCACGGGCTGGGCGGGCGGCGGAAACGCGCGGCGCAGCGCCGGGCGCACGAACATGAAGTACAGCGCGGCCGCCGCCGCGGCGACGCCCAGCCACTTCGCGATGTCCTTGCCGAGCTCGATCATGTCGGGCTGGCGCCACCACGGCAGGTTCGCGAACGGGTCGGCCGCGGCCGAGAACGCGCTGTTGACGACGTTGACCGAATCGCCGCGCTTCTCGTCGTAGCCCATCGCGTCCTTCACGAGCTGCTGGACCTGCGCGAGCTTGTCCGCGGCGAGCGGCTGCATCGTCACGCGGCCCTTCGCGTCGGCGGCCGGCTGATAGTTGACGACGACCGCGACCGACAGCCGCTTGATCGTGCCCATCGATTGCTCGACGTGGCGCACGGTCTTGTCGAGCTCGTAGTTCGTCGTCGAATCCTTGCGGTCGCTGACGGGCGTCGCGGCCGGGCCGGCCGGCTGGCCGTTGCTCGCGACGATCGGCGCGGATGCGGGCTGCGGCGGCGTGTTCGACAGCGCGCCCGGCACGCCCGACGCGCCGCTTTGCGCGAGCTCGGTCGCGGTGCTCGTCTGCTGGCTGCGGATCGCGCTCTGCTGCGGCGTGCCGTTCGGCCCGTAGCTCTCCGAGGTCTGCTCGATCTTCGAGAAGTCGACGTCGGCGCTCACCTGTGCGCGCGCGTTGCCGGCGCCGAAGATCGGCGCGAGGATCGCGTCGATGCGCTTTTGCGTGTTGCGCTCGATCTGCTGCACGTACTTGAGCTGGCTCGCGTCGAGGCCGGTGGCGGACGCGGTCTGCGTGAGCAGGTTGCCGTCCTGGTCGACGATCGTCACGTTCTTCGCGGGCATGTCGGGCACGCTCGACGACACCATCCGCGTGACGGCGAGCACCTGCCCTTCGTCGAGCACGCGGCCCGGGTACAGATCGACGAGCACCGACGCCGACGGCGCCTCGCGGTCGCGCACGAACACCGACGGCTTCGGGATCGCGAGATGCACGCGCGCGGCGCGCACCGCGTTGATCGATTCGACCGTGCGCTGCAGCTCGCCCTCGAGCGCGCGCTGGTAGTTGACCTGCTCGGCGAACTGGCTGATGCCGAATTTCTGGTTGTCCATCAGCTCGAAGCCGACCGAGCCGCCCTTGGGCAGCCCCATCGCGGCGAGCTTCAGGCGCGTCTCGTGCACCTGGTTCGCGGGCACGAGGATCGCGCCGCCCGCGTCGGCGAACTTATAGGGAACGTTTGCCTGCTGGAGCGCGGTGATGATCGCGCCGCCGTCGCGGTCGGACAGGTTGCTGTACAGCACGCGATAGTCGGGCGCGCGGCTCCACAGCACGATCGCGACGATCGCGGCGATGGCGAGCGCCGCGCCGATCAGGAGCGGCAGCCGCGGATTGGTCCTCATCCGCGCGAGGCCCGGGATGCGTTCGGCGAAGCCGCCCAGGCCGAAATCCGCGCCGCCCGCCGCTGCGCCGGGCAGCGCGCCCGCCGCGGCCGCGGCTTGCGGCGGCGCGCCCGCGAGGCTCGAACGGGCGTCGGGGTTGATCAGCGAGTTGGCCTGCGAGTCCATGCGTCGAGTATCTCCACTGCGGGCTGAATGCCGGCTCGGCGGAGCAGGCGGACATTGACACGGTGCGATTATCCGCAGCGCGGCCAAGCGCGATCGGACGAATAGAGCCGGGTTTCGGCCGTACTTCTGCGGCTTTCGCCGTGGCGCGGCTGCTATGCTTTTTCGCAATCCGGCTCTCGCCACGCTCGCGGGAAGCCGGAGTTCCCCCCGCCGGGCCCGCGCGGCCCGGCTTCTTTTGCGGAGATCACATGGTTGCCCCCGTCAACGGCATCGCTTCGGCGCTGCAACAGATGCAGGCGATGGCCGCGCAGGCCGCGGGCGGCGCGGCAGGCCCGGCCACGGCGCTCGCCGGCTCCGGCGCGGCGACGGCCGGCTCGTTCGCGAGCGCGATGAAGGCCTCGCTCGACAAGATCAGCGGCGATCAGCAAAAGGCGCTCGGCGAGGCGCACGCGTTCGAGATCGGCGCGCAGAACGTGTCGCTCAACGACGTGATGGTCGACATGCAGAAGGCCAACATCGGCTTTCAGTTCGGGCTCCAGGTGCGCAACAAGTTAGTGAGCGCCTACAACGAGATCATGCAGATGTCCGTCTGACGGCGCCTGCCGGCGCTGCGTCATTTCGCTAAAGCTTTCGGGCTTCCTTACCGATAACGTCGATACAAGCCCGCGCCGTGCCGCGCACGGAGCGGTGGTATCGAATCGAATGCACCAAAGAGGAGCAACGCCATGTTTACCCCAGGCCACGCGGGAGCTAGTGCCTATGCGCGCGTCGGCGTCGAAACCGGGGTGATGGGCGCGTCTCCCCACCGGCTCATTGCGATGCTGTATCAGGGCGCGCGCCAGGCGATCGCGCATGCGCGGCTGCATTTGCAGCAGGGCAACGTCGCCGCGCGCGGCGAGGCGATCGGCAAGGCGATCCGCATCGTCGAGAGCGGTCTGCAGCAGTCGCTGAATCTGGAAGCCGGCGGCGACATCGCATCGCGCCTCGACGCGCTCTACGCGTATGTCTGCCGGCGTCTGCTGCAGGCGAACGCCGATGCGAGCGAGCCGATGCTGATCGAAGCCGATGGCCTGCTCGCGACGCTCGAGGACGCGTGGACGGGCATCGGCCCGGAAGTGGCCAGGATGAGCGCGCAAGCGGCAACGGAACAGTCGCGATGAATCGGAACGACGAATACTTTGCCCGTTACGAAGCGATCGCCGACGTGTCCGGGCGGATGCTCGTCGCGGCTCGCGATGCGGCATGGCACGCGATGGGCGGGCTTCAGGACGAATATCTGCGGCTCGTCGACGGGCTGAAGGAGGCCGAGCGGGGCGTCCTGCTCGACGAAGCCGAGCGCACCCGCAAGTTCGAGCTGATCCGCCGCATCCTCGCCGACGACGCCGCGATCCGCAATCTCGCGAGCCCCGAGGTCGCGCGGCTGTCCGCGTTCTTCCACGCGGGCCGCTCGACGCTCAAGGATCTGTACCGGGCGCGCGGCTAAAGGGCAGGGCGCGCCGCCGCCTTCTGGCGCGCCGGCTCGCGCGGACGAACGGCGCGCGTTCGTTGCCGCGGATGGCCCGGATTTCATTCGGCGCGCGTCAGGATTCACGATGACCGGTATCGACACCGCTGCCGCCGCCATCCTGGCGAGCCGCATCGACAGCCTTCTCGACGCGATCCAGCCCTCGGCGGGCGGCGCGGCGGCGGCGCAGGTCGGCACGTCCGGCACGCCGCCCGCGGCCGCGACACCGCCGCAGCCGGGTGCGGGCGGGCCGCCGCCTGCGTCCGCGCAGGCCGCGCTGTCCGAGGTCGGACTCACGCTCGACGCGATTTCCCGCTACGGCGGCGGCGCGACGCCCGCCGTCGTCGGCGCCGCGCCGCTGCTGCCCGCGGCGCCCGCTGCTTCCGCCGCTTTTGCCGCTTCCTCCGTGCGGGCGGCGCTGCTCGATCCGCTGCTCGTCACGCCCGACGCCCGCGCCGGCAATCCTGCGCCTTCCGCGGCGGAGGCGGGCGCGCCAGGCGCGCAGGCAGCTTTGGCGGCGTCGCCCGCCGCCGCGCTGAGCCTCGCGCTCGCGCAGGCTGTTGCTCAGAGCGGCCTTTTCTACGAGTCCCACCTCGCCCAATGGCTCGCCGGCCAGCGCACGACGGCCGAGCTCGCGCGCGAGCCGCAGGCGCGGCTCGCAAGCGGCGCTCCGCCGGGCGCGCTGGCCGGCCAAGCGGGCGATGCACTCGACGATGCGCTCGCCGATCTGCTCGCCGCGCGTCTGCCGCTGCCGGAGGGCGGCCGCGATGCGCCCGCGCAGGCGGGCGCGCGCGCGCTGGCACCGCCGGGGGGCGGCGCGGACGAAGGCGCGGCGGCGTCCGGCCGCGCGCCGGCGAACGCGGCGGCGCTCGCGCGTTCCGTCGATGCGTATGCGGTGCTCGCCGACGCCAACGGCAAGCCCGTCGGCGCGCCGGCCGCGCAGGCGGCGCTCGCGCGGCCCGGCATGCCGGCGGCGAGCGTCGACGCGTCGGCGCCGGTCGCGGCCTCGCTGCATGCGGCGACGCTGCCGATCGTGCGCCAGCAGCTCGATCTGCTCGCGACCGATCAGTTTCGCTGGATCGGCGAGGCGTGGCCGGGCGCGCGGCTCGACTGGACGATCGAGCCGGACGAGCAGCAAGGCCGCGAGCGGCCCGCGTCCGACGCGGATTTCCCGGATGCGCGCGGCTGGCGCACGCGCCTCACGCTCGCGCTGCCGTTGCTCGGCACGGTCGACGCGGAGCTCGTGCTGAACGGCGAGCAGCTTGCCGCACGGCTGCGCGCGAGCGAGGCGGGCGCGGCGCGGCTCGCGCCGCACGGCGAGGCGCTGCGCGCGCGTTTGCAGGCGCTCGGGCTGCAGGTGAGCGGCCTGTCGATCCGCGCGATCGACGGCGCGCCGGACGGCTTCGACACGGCGGCCGCGCGGGCGGCCGCCTCCGCGTATGCGCGCGCGGCGGCGGGTGGCGAAGCCGGGGCGGCGGGGATGGCCGGCGCGTCGGGCGCCGGGCGTCGTGAGCCGCCGTCGCAGGTCGGGGCCGGCGACGACTGGGAGCTCGCGCGATGAGCGGGCCGCAGCGCAAGCGCGCCGCGGTGCTCGCGTACGACGCGAAGGGCGGCGACACCGCGCCGCGCGTCGTGGCGAAGGGCTACGGGCTCGTCGCCGAGCGGATCATCGAGCGCGCGCGCGATGCCGGACTGTACGTGCACACCGCGCCGGAGATGGTGTCGCTGCTGATGCAGGTCGACCTCGACGCGCGGATTCCGCCGCAACTGTATCGTGCGGTCGCGGAACTGCTCGCGTGGCTGTACGCGCTCGAAAGCGGCGCGGGCGACAGCGGCGATGGCGGCGGCGCGCTGCCGGTTTTTCCGCCGCTGCCGAAGCGGTGAGTGCCTTGGCGCCGGACGTCGAGCGTGGGCGCGAGGTGTCCCGCGTGTGGCGGGCGTTTCGGGCTCGGCGCGCGTGACGCCGACCGGTCGCTTCGCGGGACTTGGGGGCGGTGAGGCGAGGAACGGGGGATCGATGGATCGCCGCATCACCGGATCGACAAGTCGAACGATCGACGAATGGCCCGACGGCTCCGCCTCGGAACCTTGCTGTTCGGCGAACCCCCATCCGGCGACATTGAGTCCGTCGCCATTTTATGTAATGATATCCATTCTCATTTAATTGATGCGGGCGGCGCGCGACTCGGTTGCGCGCCGCCCGATATTTTGTGCGAATGGAAGCCGAAGCGTGAACGCGCCCGAATCGATCGAAAAACACTCCGGCGTCGTGGTGCCGTATCCGGGCTCGCCGCGCAAGCTCGACGAATCCGCGCTGGCCGACCGCCGCCGCCGCTCGCGGCGCGCGACGTTCATCAAATGGCTGCGCAAGGTGCACGGCTGGGTCGGCCTGTGGGGCGCGGTGCTCGGCCTGCTGTTCGGCGTGACGGGCGTGCTCCTCAATCACCGCGCGCCGCCGCTCAAGATCTCGTCCGGCGAGCCGCAGGTCAGCCAGCTCCAGCTCGCGCTGCCGTCGCCCGCGCCCGCGACGCCTCACGCGATGGCCGCGTGGGTCCGGCGCCAGCTCGCGTTCGACGGCCGGCTCGGCCGCGTCCGCAAGGACCCCGCGCAGCCCGTCGCGTGGGGCGGCCGGCGCGTCGAGCAGCCCGAGCACTGGCAGTTCGGCCTCTTCGGGCCGCGCAGCAACGTGCAGGTCGAATACTGGAAAGGGAACGGCTACGTGTCGGTGAAGCGCACCGACAACGCGTTCCTCACGACGCTCAACAACCTGCATCGCGGCGTCGGCATGAACCTGTTCTGGGTGCTGCTGATGGATACGATCGCGGGATCGATGGTGCTGCTGTCGCTGACGGGCGTGCTGCTCTGGACCGAGCTCAACAAGCGGCGCACGGTCGGCGTCGTGCTCGTCGCCGGCTCGGTGGCCGCGGCGCTGGTGGCGGGCTTGTCCTGACGCGCGCGCCGCCGGCCGCCGCTTTCCGGGCGACGCGCGCGACGCGCGCTTTGCGGCGCCCCGAGCGCCCCGACGCGCGGATCGCGCAACTCACCCCTTCGTTGCGCCGAACGTGATTCCCGCGACGAAATTCCTCTGCATCGCGAAGAACATCGCGACCGACGGCAGCGCGGCGAGGATCGAGCCCGCCGACACGAGATTCCACGACGTCGTCCATTGCCCCTTCAGCGCCGCGACGCCCGCCGTGATCGGCGCCGCCTCGTCGCCCTGCGTGAGGCACAGCGCCCAGAAATAGTCGTTCCAGACGAACGTGAAGACGAGGATCGCGAGCGCGGCGAGCGCGGGCCGGATGAGCGGCAGCACGATGCGGCGAAACACGGTCCATTCGCCCGCGCCCTCGACGCGCGCGGCCTCGATCAGCTCGAACGGCAACTGCTTGATGAAGTTGCGCAGGAACAGCGTGCAGAAGCCCGTCTGGAATGCGACATGGAACAGGATCAGCGCCTCGACCGTGTTGAACACGCCGAGCCGCAGCGACAGATCGCGCACGGGGATCATCAGCACCTGCACCGGCACGAAGTTGCCCGCGACGAACGTGCCGAACAGCGCGGTGTTGCCGCGAAAGCGATAGGTCGCGAGCGCGTGGCCCGCCATTGCCGCGAGCGCGATCGAGCCGAGCACCGAAGGCACCGTGATCTGCACGCTGTTCCAGAAGTAATGGAGCATCGGCGAGCCCGTCAGCGCGTCGCGGTAGTTCTCGATCATCGAGAAGCGCTTCGGCCAGCCCCAGTAGCGGCCTTCCTGGAGCTCCTCGGTCGAGCGGACCGACGTGATGAGCACCGCGATCATCGGCAGCAGCCAGACGACGAGTGCGACGGGCAGCGACAGCCTGTACAGATTGCGCGAGACGGGCTTCCATTGCTGGACCGGCATCGGAAACATGGCGGCACCTCACTGTTCGTTGCGCAGCATGCGGCGCAGTTGGAAGACGATGTAGACGAGCATGATCGCGAACAGCACGACGGCGATCGATGCGGAATAGCCGAGGCGGTAATACTTGATCGCCTGGTCGTACATGTAATACGCGAGCACCGTCGAGCTCTCGAACGGGCCGCCGCCCGTCATCACCGAGATCAGGTCGAAGCTGCGCAGCGCGCCGATCACGGTGACGACGAGCGCCATGAAGGTCGTCGGCCGCAGTTGCGGCAGCACGACGTGCCAGAACAGCGTGAAGCCGCGCGCGCCCTCCATCCGCGCGGCCTCGATCTGCTCGGCGTTGAGCGCCGTGAGGCCGGTCAGGTAGAGGATCATGCAGTACGCGGTCTGCGGCCACAGTGCGGCGAGCACGATGCCGAACGTCGCATAGCGCGCGTCGCCGAGCACGGGCACGCCGTGTCCGACGACAAGCGCGAGCAGGCCGAAGGTCGGATCGTAGAACCACGAGAAGATCAGCCCGACGACGACGCCCGACAGCACGAACGGCGCGAAGCAAAGCGATTTGACGAGCCGGATGCCGCCGACCGCCTGGTTCAGGTACAGCGCGAACGCGAGGCCGAGCGGCGGCGCGAGCATGAAGAGCGCGAGCCAGATCACGTTGTTCTTCAGCGCGGTGTAGAACGTCGGCGCGTGCAGCAGCTCGACGTAGTTCGCGACACCGACGAAGGTGCGCGCCGTCATGCCGTCCCAGTTGTAGAGGCTCAGCCACATCGTCGACAGGATCGGCCAGATCACGTAGACGGCGACCATCGCGCAGGCGGGGGCGAGAAAGAGCCACGCGGCGCGCCGCTGCCCGCGCGCGGTGCGCGACGGCCGGCGCGCGGCCGGCATGGCCGGCACGGCGGATGCGATTGGCGCGACGGGCGCGCGAGGCCCGGCGTCCCGGCGCGATCGCGCGGCGGGGCGGGCGTCGACTCGGCGAGGCATGGTCGAACGGGTCACGGCGAACTCCTGAACCGGAAGGAAGGCGGCGGCGCGCGGCCGCCGCCGGCTTACTTCTTGTAGATTCGCTTGCGGGTCTGCTCGAGCTGCGCGAGCACGGCGTCGAGTTGCGCGGGACTGGCCATGAACTGCTGCATGCCCTTCATTCCTTCGTCGGCCATCTCCTTTGTCATGTCGCGATCGTAGAACTGCGCGACGCCGCCCTTCGTGTCCGAGAGAATCCGGAAGCCGATGCGCGAGATCGGATCGTCGGGTTCCGGCGACTTGCTGTTCGCCGACAGCGAGCCGAGCCCCTGCGCGAGCTTCGCGCCGATCTCCGGCGTCTCGACGAACGCGAGGAACGTGCGCGCGTCGGCCTTGTTCTTCGCCTTCGCCGGGATGTGCAGCGACTCGACCGGACCGTCCTCGGCGGTCGGCACCGACGCATCGATGATCGGAAACTGGAAGTAGCCCATTTGCGGCTTCACGTTCTGCGGAAAACCCGCCGCGATGAACGTGCCCATCAGCATCATCGCAGCCTTGCCCTGGAACAGGAACGGCTGCGCGCCGTCGAGATCGTAGGACAGCGCGTTGTCGATGAAGTAGCCGGCGTCGATCAGCGTCTTCCACGCCGTGTAGACCTTCTTCACGCGCGGGTCGGTGTACGGCACGTCGCCCGCCATGAGCCGCTGGTGGAACGCGTTGCCGTTGATCCGCAGATCGAGATAGTCGAACCAGCCGGCGAGCGTCCACGCGTCGCGGCCGCCGATCGCGATCGGCGTGATTCCCGCCGCCTTCAGCTTCTTGCATGCGGCGAGAAATTGATCCCAGGTCTTCGGCTCGTCGGCCACGCCGACCTTGCGCAGCAGGTCCTTCCGGTAGAAAAGGCCCCATGAGTAGTAGACGGTCGGCGCGGCGTACTGCTTGCCGTTGTACGACGACGCGTCTCGCGTCGACGCGTACATCGCGTTCCAGCCGTTCTTCGCCCAGTCGGCGCTCAGGTCCTCGAACAGGCCGCGCCGCGCGTAGTACGCCATCCGCTCGCCCGCGTGCCAGTTGACGATGTCGGGCGCGACTGTCGTGAGCCACGCGGGCAACTGCACCTTGTACGCTTCTTCGTCCACGAAGGTCGCTTTCACGTCGATGTCCGGGTGCGCCTTGTGGAACGCGTCGAATGTCGACTGCCATACCGCGCGCTGGCTCGCGCCCTTGAACGCGATGTTGACCGCGAGCGTGCCCGCGCGGGCGGGCGATGCGGCGCCGAACGACGCGGCCGCGACGGCGGCGGCCGCCGCGAGCCCGGCGACGAAGCGGATGGGGCGATGGTCCATGTATGTCTCCGATGTGGGTGTGGGTGAGCGGCGCCGCGCGGGCGCCGGTACGGCCGGCTCCGTCAGCCGCGATAGGCCGCGACGCCGCGCGGCTCGACCCGTGCCGCGCCGAGCACGAAGTCCGACGGCGGGATCGCGTCGATCGTGTACGGCGCGTTGCCGTAGTTGAAGACGTACGTGATGCCGCCGCGGCGGCTTACGCGGACGCTGTCGCCAAGCGGCACGGGCGCGAGCCCCGCCTCGGCGGCGACGTCGGCGAGGAGCCGCGCGGTCGTTCCTTCGTCGAAGAGGGCGGCCCAATAGTGCAGCCGGCCGTGCGCGACGCACGCCGGATGGCCGTCGGCGAAGCGGGCGCGCACGTCGCCGCGCGCGGCGTCGCGCAGCTCGACGAGATCGCGCCAGTGACGCGCGGCGCCCGAGAATGCGGTGCCGTCGCCGAGCGCGCCTTCGACGCGTTCGGCGACATTCGGCCGCAGCGACTCGGCGCGCCACACGCGGATCGGCACGATCGAGGCGAGCGGGCCGGGCGGCAGCGTCGGCGGGATCTGCAGGTCTCGCGTCTTCGAGCCGGTGCGCGGGCCGAGCACGACGTGCGCGCTCGACGCCGAGAGCCGGGCGGCGAAGTCATCGGGCACGACGGGCAGCGGCGGCACGACGATCAGCCGATAGCCGTCGAGCGGCGCGTCGGCCGGGATCACGTCGACGTCGAAGCCGAGCGCGCGCAGCGCCGAGTAGTATTCGAACGCGAAGCGCGGGTAGTGGAAGTCCGCGCCCTGCGGATGCACTTCGAACAGCCACTTCGCTTCGTAGTCGTAGATCAGCGCGACCGGCGCGCGCACGGCCGCGTCGGCCTGCGCGCCGGCGGCGTCGCGCAGCGCGGCGATCTCCTGCGCGACGAGCGCGGCTTCATGCCCGCCGACGTCGAGCACGTCGTCCGGCGTGTTCAGCCCGGCGTGCATCTGCTCCTGCGCGAACGGCGCTTGCCGCCAGCGGAAGTACGACACGCAGCCCGCGCCGTGCGCGAACGCTTCCCAGCTCCAGAGGCGCACCATGCCGGGCAGCGGCGCCGGATTCCATTGCGCCCAGTTGACGGGGCCGGGCTGCTGCTCCATCACCCAGAACGGCGCTTTCGACATCCCGCGATAGAGGTCGTGGTTGAACGATGCGAAATCCGGATGGCCCGTGCGCAGCCAGCGCGCCTTCAGCTCCGGCGCGAACCATTGCTCTTCGAGCGCGCCGAGCGGGTAGCTGTCCCATGCGGCGAAATCGAGATCGCGCGCGACCGCGTAGTGATCGAACTCGGTGAAGAGCTGCATGAAGTTGTGCGTGACGCCGCGCCCGGGCGAGTGCGCGCGGATCGCGTCGACCTGCATCCGGTGATAGCGCGCGAGTTCGTCCGACGCGAAGCGGCGATAGTCGAGGCGATGCGAAGGATGCGCTTCGGTCACGGTGCCGACCGGCGCGTCGATCTCGTCGAAGCGCCGATACTCCATGCTCCAGAACACCGTGCCCCACGCGCGGTTCAGCGCGTCGACGGTCCCGTAGCGCGCCTTCAGCCAGTCGCGAAAGCGCGCGAGCGCGGCGCTCGAGTAGCTGACGACCGTGTGGTGGCAGCCCATCTCGTTGTCGGTCTGCCAGTGGCGCACGGCCGGATGCCGGCCGTAGCGCCCGGCGACCGCCGTGCAGATCCGCTGCGAGGCTTCGTAGTACGCCGGCGACGAGAAATCGTAGTGGCGGCGCGAGCCGAACGCGCGCGGCCGGCCGTCGGCGCCGATCGCGAGGATGTCGGGATGGCGGTCGATCAGCCATTTCGGCGGCGTCGCGGTCGGCGTGCACATCACGACGTCGAGCCCCGCCGCGCCGAGCACGTCGATCGCGCGATCGAGCCAGCCCCAGTCGTATTCGCCGGGCTCGGGCTCGATGCGGCTCCACGCGAACTCGCCGATCCGCACCTGCTCGATGCCGAGCGCCTTCATCCGGCGGGCATCTTCCGCCCACATCGATTCGGGCCAGTGTTCCGGGTAGTAACAAACGCCGATGCGCATGCCGGGTCCTTATGCGTAGTGGGGAACGTCGGCGCACGCTGGCACCGCGCGGCCGTCTTCGGTGAAGAGATGGCAGGCGGCGGCGCTCGCCTGCAGCCGCACGCGATCGCCCGCGCGCATCCGCGCGTCGCCCGGCACCTTTGCGACGAGCGTCGCGCCGCCCGGCTCGTCGAGATGCACGTAGCTCAGCTCGCCGAGGTGCTCGACGAGTGCGACGTCGCGTGTGAGCGTCGCGCTCGCCTGGGCGTCGGCGAGCGCGAGATGCTCGGGGCGGATGCCGAGCGTCACCGCATCGCCGACGCGCAGCGCGGCGTCGCCTCGCGGCAGCGTCAGCGCTTCGCCGGTGGCGAGCGTGACGGTTGTGCGATGGGTGTCGCGGCCGGCGACGACGGCCGGCAGGAAGTTCATCCGCGGCGAGCCGATGAAGCCCGCGACGAACCGGCTGTTCGGCTGGTGATACAGCTCGAGCGGCGTGCCGACCTGCGCGATGCTGCCGGCGCGCGCGGTGTCGGCGCCCGCGTGCAGCAGCACGATCTTGTCGGCGAGCGTCATCGCCTCGGTCTGGTCGTGCGTCACGTAGACGACGCTCGCGTTCGCGAACTGCGCGTGCAGGCGCGCGATCTCGATGCGGGTCTGCACGCGCAGCGTCGCATCGAGGTTGGAGAGCGGCTCGTCGAACAGAAACACGCCCGGCTCGCGCACGATCGCGCGGCCGATCGCGACGCGCTGCCGCTGGCCGCCCGACAACGCTTTCGGCTTGCGCTCGAGCAGCGCGTCGAGCTGCAGGATGCGCGCGGCGTCGCGCACTTTCCTGTCGATCACGGGCTTCGGCGTGCGCGCGAGCTTCAGGCCGAACGCCATGTTTTCGTAGACCGTCATGTGCGGAAACAGCGCGTAGCTCTGGAACACCATCGCGACGCCGCGCTCGGCGGCGGGGACGTCGTCGACGCGCCGTCCGTCGATCAGCAGCTCGCCGTCGCTCGGGTCTTCGAGCCCGGCGATCATCCGCAGCAAGGTCGACTTGCCGCAGCCGGACGGACCGAGAAAGACGCAGAACTCGTGCGCGCCGATCTCCAGATCGACGTCGCGGATGACGGGCGCGCCGTCACCATAGGCTTTGCGCACGCGCCTCAATGAAATGCTCGCCATTGTCTCCACTCCATGTTCTGATGCATCGAGTATGATTAAGCGCTTAATCATCGGGCTCGAAAAACGACTGCGTATAACGCGTGCGATCGCGGTGGCGTCGCGCCCGTATCGTGCCCGTATCGCGGGCGACTCGATGTGCGACGATGGTGCGCCGGAAAAATCGGTGAATCAAATATTGAATCAGCTTCTCATATAGTGAGAGACGGGATGGCAACGCTGAACGAAGTCGCGCGGCGCGCGGGGGTGACGGCCGCAACCGTATCGAACGTGCTGCGCAATCGCGGGCGCGTCGGCGCCGATACGCGGGCGCGTGTGCTGGACGCGGTGCGCGCGCTCGGCTATCGGCCGCACCTCGCCGCTCGCGCGCTTGCCGAAGGGCGCGCGCCGACGGTCGCGCTGATGGTGTCGAGCATCGCGAATCCGTTCTATCCGGAGTTCGCGCTCGCGGTCGAGAAGGCGGTGCGGCGCAACGGGCAGTTCCTGATCGTCTGCAATACGAACGACAACCCGCCCGAAGGGCGTGCGTATCTCGACCAGATCGCCGGGACGATTTCCGAAGGCATTCTCGTGACGAACGCGAATCTGCATCTGCCGGACCTGCTCGACACGCAGCGGCGCGGCGTGCCCGTCGTGCTCTGCATGTGGGAGCGCCCCGACGCGCCGCCGCAAGCGCTGCCGTGCGTCGCCGTCGATTTCCGGCTCGCGGGACGGCTCGCGGCGCAGCATCTGATCGAGCTCGGGCATCGCGACGTCGGCGTGATCGTCGGCGGCCGCTCGGAGACCGGCGTGCACGCGGCGCGGTTCGACGGCTTCGCCGGCGCGATGCGCGAGCATGGGCTCGATGTCGCGGCCGTCGCGTGCGAGCCGGACACGATCGACGGCGGCGTGCACGCGGCGCGCCGGCTGCTCGACGCGAAGCCGCATCTGAGCGCGCTCTTCGCGACGAACGACCTGCCCGCGATCGGCGCGATGCACGCGGCGGCCGAGCGCGGCATGCGGGTGCCGGACGATCTGTCGATCGTCGGGATCACGAACATTCATCTGGCGAACGACGTGCGGCCGGCGCTCACGACCGTCGCGATTCCGATCGGCGAAGCGGCGGACCTGGCGGTCGAGCTGCTCAACGCGTTGCGCGAGGCGGGCGGCGAGGGCGAAGGCGCGCTGCCGGCCACGGCGCGCGTGCGGACGACTTCCGCGCCGAGATTGCTGATGCGCGGGACGACGGGCGTCGCGCGGCCCGCGCTGGGCGGGGCGCGCGGTCGCTGAGCGTCGCGGCGGCGACGGCGAGCATTCGATCGGGGCGCGGCCGCCGCACTAAATCCCGCAAGCCACGCCGCTGCTCGCCCCGATTTCCCGCGCCGCCTTCGCCCCTTCGACCTGCAGGATCGTCGGCAGCGACACGCCGTTCTTCGCCGCCGTCACCTCGGCGAGGATCGACACCGCGATCTCCGGCGGCGTCCGGCTGCCGATGTAGATGCCCGCCGGCCCGTGCAGCCGCGCGAGCTCCGCCGCGCTCAGATCGAATTCGCGCAGCCGCTCGCGCCGCGCCTGGCTGTTGCGCCGCGAGCCGAGCGCGCCGACGTAGAACGCCGGCGTCTTCAGTGCCTCCATCAGCGCGAGATCGTCGAGCTTCGGATCGTGCGTCAACGCGATCACCGCCGAGCGGCGGTCGAGCTGCATGTCGAGCACGGTGTCGTCGGGCATCGTCCGCACGACGCGCGTGCCCGGCACGTCCCACGCATCCGTGTACTCGTCGCGCGGATCGCAGACCGTCACCTGATAATCGAGCCCCGCCGCGATCTGGCACAGGTAGCGCGACAGTTGCCCCGCGCCGATCACGAGCATTCGATAGCGCGGCCCGTGGACCGTCACGAGGCGCGCGCCGTCGAAATGCAGCCCGTCGGTCGCGATCGCGCTCGCGAGCGTCGCCTCGCCCGTCGCGAGCTCGAGCGTGCGCGTGACGAGCCGGCCGTGCTCGACCGCGTCGCACAGCGCGGCGATGCCGCTCGCCGGCGCGAGCGGCTCGAGCACGAGCTCGATCGTGCCGCCGCACGGCAGGCCGAAGCGATGCGCCTCCTCGGCCGTCACGCCGTACTTGACCGCTTCGGGCCGCGTCCAGCTCGCGACGCCCGACGCCTGCACGCGCGCGATCAGATCGTCCTCGATGCAGCCGCCCGACACCGAACCGACGACGAGCCCGTCGTCGCGCACCGCGAGCATCGCGCCCTCGGGGCGCGGCGACGAACCCCAGGTCCGCACGACCGTGACGAGCAGCGCGCGACGGCCCTCGCCGAGCCAGCGTGCGCTCGTTCGCAGTACCTCGAGATCCACGCTTTCCATGATTCGCCCCTGCAGCTTTCCGGCCGGCGGGAGAGCCGGCCGCTCGATGGCGCGATTATGGCGCGTCCGACGAAAGCGTGCAGGAGGGCTTTCGCGCGCAAAAAAACGCTCCCGGAAGCCGGGAGCGTTTCGGGCGGAACGCGCGTGCGCGAGCCGGCGGCGCGTCAGCGCCGCGCGAGCTTCGAGCGGCTGCGCGAGTAGGCGAAGTACACGAAGAGGCCGAGCACGAGCCACGTCAGGAACGCGATCCACGTGACGGGCTGCAGGTTCAGCATCAGGAACAGGCACGCGGCGACCGCGAGGATCGGCACGAGCGGCACGCCCGGGCAGCGGAACGCGCGGGGCAGATCCGGGTGCGTGCGGCGCAGCACGAGCACCGCGATCGACACCATCGAGAACGCGGCGAGTGTGCCGATGTTGATCAGCTCGGCGAGCACGTTGAGCGGGATCAGCGCGGCGATCAGGCCGAAGAACAGGCCGACGAGCCAGGTCGTCAGGAACGGCGTCGCGAAGCGCGGGTGCACGCGCGACAGCGCGGCGGGCAGCAGGCCGTCGCGCGACATCGCGAAGATGATCCGGGTCTGGCCGTAGCTCATCACGAGGATCACGGTCAGCATGCCGATGACGGCGCCGAGATCGATGAAGCCCGCGACCCACTTCTCGCCCGCGACCTGCAGCGCGTACGAGATCGGGTGCGAGACGTTCGCGTACTGCGCCCACGGCACGATGCCCGTCGCGATCGCCGCGACCGCGACGTACAGGAACGCGCACACGCCGAGCGACGCGATGATGCCCACCGGCAGATCGCGCTTCGGATTCTTCACTTCCTCGGCGGCCGACGACACTGCGTCGAAGCCGATGAACGCGAAGAACATCACGGCCGCCGCGCCGAACACGCCGTTCCAGCCGTGCGGCATGAACGGCTTCCAGTTCGCGGGTGTCACGTGGAAGACGCCGACCGCGATCACGAGCAGCACGACGGCGACCTTGATGAACACCATGATGTTGTTCACGCGCGTCGATTCGCGGATGCCGATCGACAGCAGCGTCGTGATGACGAGCATCACGACGAACGCGGGCAGGTTGAAATACGTGACGACGCCCGGCAGCGCGCCCGGCGCGGCGGTGAGCGCCGTCGGCAGCGACACGCCGAAGCCCTGCAGCAGCGACTGCAGGTAGCCGGACCAGCCGACCGACACCGCGGACGCGGCGAGCCCGTACTCGAGCATCAGGTCCCAGCCGATGATCCACGCGACGAGCTCGCCGAGGGTTGCGTACGAATACGTGTAGATCGAGCCGGCGACGGGGATCGTCGACGCGAATTCGGCGTACGACAGCGCGGCGAGGCCGCACGCGAGCGCCGCGATCACGAACGACAGCATCAGCGCGGGGCCGGCCTGCACGGCGCCCGTGCCGGTCAGCACGAAGATGCCGGTGCCGATGATCGCGCCGATGCCGAGAAAGGTGAGGTCGACCGCGCCGAGCGCTTTCTTGAGGCCGGCCGCGTGCGCGCCGGCGATCATGCGGTCGACGTTTTTCTTGCGGAAGAGAGACATTGCGAGGGATTACCGGGCGGCGCGGGGCGCGCGCCGGACAAGTGGAAAATCCGCCATTTTAGCGGATATGGCGTGCTCGCCCGCGCCGGACGATGCGCGATCGTGACGCGGGGAGCAAAAAAATCGCTCAATGAAAACAATTGCTTGCATGCGGCGGCCGGGGCCGGGCCGCCGTCTTGTCACACGTTTACGCGCCGATCGCCGGGTTCATGTCGACGAGGCGGTTGCTCATCACGTAGAACGTGAGCTCCGCGTTGTTCGACAGCTTCATTTTCTCGAGCAGGCGCGTCCGATAGACGCTGACCGTCTTCACGGACAGCGACAGCGCGTGCGCGATGTCCGTGAGCCGCTTGCCCGAGGCGATCATGCAAAGCGTCTGGTACTCGCGGTCGGACAGTTTCTCGTGCGGCAGCGGCTCGTTCTCGAACGACACGTACTCGGCGAGCGCCTCGGCCATCGCCGGGCTCACGTACTTGCGGCCCGCGGCGACCTGGCTGATCGCCGACACCATCTGCGCGGCGTTCACGGTCTTCGACAGGTAGCCGGCCGCGCCCGCCTTCAGCGCGCGCACCGCGAACTGATCCTCGCGGTACATCGAGAACATCAGCACCGGCGCGCGCGGCAGCCTGCGCTTCAGGCGCTTGAGCACCTCGATGCCGTTGATGTCGGGCAGCGAGATGTCGAGCAGGATCACGTCGAACGCGCTTTTCTCGACGATCGCGAGCGCTTCGCTGCCGCAATCGGCTTCCGTGACTTCGCGCGCGATGCCGCGGTCGATCAGCAACTGGCGGATGCCTTGGCGGACGATCGCATGGTCGTCGACGAGCAGGATCTGCAGGCTCATCTCGCCTCCTGGCGCACCCTGCGCGCGGCGGCCGGCGCGCGCGCGGCGGCGAGCGCGCTCCATGCGAAGCGCGCGCGCAGCGCGGCGCCCGTGCCGCCCGCGCGCGCCGAAGCGAGCTCGAGCGTGCCGCCGAGCGCCTCGCAGCGCGCGCGCATGCTGCCGAGCCCGTAGCCGCCGCGGCGGCGCGCGGCCGCGATGCCCACGCCGTCGTCGGCGACGACGAGCGTCAGGTGCGTGTCGTCGACATCGAGCCGCACGTCGGCGGCCGACGCGCGCGCATGCTTGGCAACGTTTGCAAGTGCTTCCTGCGCGACGCGGAAGACGGCGAGCGCGCCGTCGGCGGACAACTGCGTGACGCGCGCGTCGGCCGCGCAGACGAAGCTCGTGCGCAGCCCGGTGCGCGCGCCGTGCGCGCCGATCCAGGCGGCGAGCGCGCCGACGAGCCCGGCTTCGAGCGCGGGCGTGCGCAGGCCGTCGATCAGGCGGCGATTCGCGGCCGTCGCGGCGTCGAGCGCCTGCTGCGCGAGCGCGAGCGCGCGCCGGCACGCGTCGGGCGCGCCGTCCGGCAGCCACGTTTCGACGTTCGCGAGCGCGAAGCGCGCGGCGGTGAGATCGGCGCCGAGGCCGTCGTGGAGTTCGCCCGCGAGATGGCGGCGCGCGGATTCGTCGGCGGCGACGAGCTCGGCGGACAACTGCGCGACGCGCGCGCCGAGCCGCTCGGCGGCGGGCGCGGGCGGGGCGGAGCGGGAAACGAAAGGAGTGCCGACCTCGCGGGCGAGGTCGCCCGACGACGAAGCGGAGGCGCTTGCAATCGACGGCGCAACGGACGGCGTATCCATGACTCTCCCTTTCTGTTCAGAAAGCTGTTCAGACACCTGCTGAAACGATGGCCGACCGGCGCGATTTGCCGGGGCGGCGTCAGCCACGTGGCGCGGAAACATTATTTACATCTTGTAACATTTAGTCTGGCACTGTAACAGCGCGTGGGACCGTTTTCACAGCGGCGCATGATATCGCAGAAAATATAGAAAAGGTCATACCAGACGGACATTTGAAGGCGATTGTCACGCGTCTGGATGTTCCCGATGTAGGACAAACACCGACAGACAAATGCCGCAAGCCAACGGGAACTTGTAACTATTTTGAGATGCAAATATGACATTTTGTAACCATGTTGCCAGGATTTGGCACAAAAAAACCGGAGCGCGAGGCTCCGGTTTTTGATGTCGATTAAGAATCGGGGTCAGTCGACGAACGCGCGCTCGATCACGTAGTGGCCAGGGGCGCTGTTCTTGCCTTCGACGAGGCCCGCCTTCTTCAGCAGCTCGGTCGTGTCCTTCAGCATCGCGGTGCTGCCGCACAGCATCACGCGGTCGTGCTCGGGCGAGAACGGCGGCACGTCCAGGTCCGCGAACAGCTTGCCGGACGCGATCAGATCGGTGATCCGGCCTTCGTTCTCGAACTCTTCGCGCGTGACGGTCGGGTAGTAGACGAGCTTCTCGCGGATCACCTCGCCAAGGTACTCGTGGCCCGGCAGGTCGTGCTTGATGTAGTCCATGTACGCGAGCTCGCCCTTCAGGCGGCACGTGTGCGTGAGGACCACCTTGTCGAAGCGCTCGTAGATGTCCGGATCGCGGATGATCGACATGAACGGCGCGAGGCCCGTGCCCGTCGACAGCAGCCACAGCGTCTTGCCGGGCAGCAGGTTGTCGGCGACGAGCGTGCCCGTCGGCTTCTTGCCGATCAGGACCGGGTCGCCGATCTTCAGGTGCTGCAGCCGCGACGTGAGCGGCCCGTTCTGCACCTTGATGCTGAAGAATTCGAGATGCTCCTCGTAGTTCGGGCTCACGATGCTGTAGGCGCGCGTGAGCGGCTTGCCGTCGACTTCCAGGCCGACCATCGTGAACTCGCCGTTGTTGAAGCGCAGGCCTTGGTCGCGGGTGCAGGTGAAGCTGAACAGCGTGTCGGTCCAGTGGTGGACGGACAGGACGGTAGCGGTGTCGAATTTGCTCATGGATTCGGAAACTGACGCGTATAACGGGCCCCAAAACGGGCCCAAACCGAGGGCGTCGGCCCGATCACGGATCGGCCGGCCGGCGCGTCGGACACGCGCCTTCTCGATCAAAAGACGATTGAGGAACTTGCCATTTTACCCTGCTTGGAGCAAGCGCGGGCTTGACCCCCGCGGCGCGCGCGGATTTGGCGCAGCGAATGCGCGCCGACGACCGTCATCGGTCGGCCGCGAGCTTCGCGCCGAGGCCGACGAGCGCCGCCCCGCACAGCGCGTCGAGCGGGCGCCGCACGCGCCGGTAGCCGCGCTGCGCGCGCGGGTTCGCGAACAGGTATGCGACGCTGCAATACCAGCCGCCCGACATCGCGCCGATCGTCAGCAGCGTCGCGCCGTTGAACCACAGCGGCACGTGCGCGGGCATCATCGCCGCGAACACGCTCGTCCAGAACGCGCACGATTTCGGGTTGGTCAGGCACGTGAAGAGCCCTGTCCGGTACGCGCGCAGGTAATCGCGCATCGCGGGCGGCGGCAGGGGGGCGCGGGCGTCGTCCGGGCGGTCGGCCGCCGGCGCCGGCTCGCGCCGCGCGCTCGCGCGCAGCAGCTTGAGGCCGAAATACACGAGATAGATCGCGCCGCCGATCCGGATCGCCTCGTACAGCCACGCGAGCTGGTGCAGCACGGCCGCGAGGCCGAGCATCGCGAGCGTCGCCCACGTGAGCGACGCGGTGCCGACGCCGAGCGCCGACACCGCGCCGAGGCCGCGGCGGCCCGAGAGCGACAACTGCGAGATCATGAAGACGTTCGGGCCCGGCGTGACGAGCGCGACGAGGTAGACGGCGGCGATTTGCAGCAGGATCGGCAACAGGTTCATGGCGGCGCGGGCTCGGCGGCGGGGGCAAGCCGTTAATGTAGCGCGCGCCGCGCCGCCGCGCTCACGGCGGGTCCAGCCGCAGCCGCGCGATGTACGGCAGATGGTCGGACAGCCATGCGGTCTCGTCGCCGGGCGCACGCCATTCGAGCGGCGTCATCCCGCGCACGAACATCTTGTCGAGCGCGAGCGCGGGCGAGAACGCCGGAAACGTGCGGCCCGGCTCGCCGAGCAGCGTCGCCACTTCCGACAGGCCGATCTCGCCGAAAAGCGGGATCGAATCGTTGCGCCAGTCGTTGAAGTCGCCCGCGAGCACGAGCGGCCCCGTGCTCGCGTTGCGCACGATCCAGTGCGCGATCCAGTGCATCTGCCGCAGTCGCGCGGCGCGCGTGAGCGCGAGGTGCGCGCACAGCAGCGTCACGGGCGCGCCGCCCGCGAGCGTCGCGCGCGCGACGAGCAGGCCGCGGCGCTCGAAGCGGTGCGCGGAGATGTCCCAGCGGCCGCCGAGATCGAGCGGGTGCGGCGAAAGGATCGCGTTGCCGTGCCGCCACGACGGCTTGAACACGTTTGGCCCGAGCGCGATCTGCCAGTCGAGCGCGCGCGCGATCTCGGTCGCCTGGCAGTGCCAGATGTCGTCGACGGGCTCCGCCATCGGCGTGCCGAAGCGGGACGCGAGCACCGGGCGCGGCATGCGCCGCGCCATCGCTTCCTGCAGGAAATAGATGTCCGCGTGCGTCGATTCCACCCAACTGCGCATCGCGTCCCACGCGGTGAAGCCGAGCGGCGAGCGCCCCTTGTGCAGATTCCAACTGACCGCCGTGATCTCGTTGGCGGCGGGCAGCGGCTCGGCGAGCAGCACGGTTTCGGGGACGTGCATGGCCGCTCAGTCCGCGACGACGCGTGCGCGCACGCGGTAGACGAGCTGCGGGCCGCGGTCGGCGAGCGTCCAGTCGGTCCACTGCGCGGCGCGCGCGTTCAAGTCCGGGTGGCTTGCGACGATGCGCCGCGGCGGCGCCGACGTGCACGGCGCGCCGGCGGACGGCGCCGCGCCTTCGTCGGCGAGCGTCTCCTGCGCGTCGATCGCGAGCGCGACCGCGCCGTCCTCGACGTACAGCGGCGCGACGGTGATCGTGCGCGACAGGCCGGAGCCGGGTGCGTCGGCCGCCGACGCGGCCGCTGCGGCGCAGCCTTGCGCCGGCGCGACGGGAAAGCTGTGCGTGTCCGAACGGGCCTGGCCGACGGTGGTTTTCTGCTCGAACGTGTCGATCGTCTGGCCGTCGCGCACCACCTGGATCTCCCAATCGATCACGGGCTGCGGGCCGCTTTGCGCATGCGCGACGAGCGCGGCGCCGGCGAGCGCGCCCGCGACGCAGGCTTCGAGCACGAATTCTCCGGCGCGGGCGAGCCGGGAGGCGGGACAGGTGGACATCTTACGCTTAAACGAAATCATCGAACTTCCGACCGCGCGGGTTTTTGCTCGGTTCAATTTTCGCGCGCGGCGCCGTTATCGGGGACATCGACGACATGTGCGCGACGCGCGGATTTTTCAAGCGTCGGGCGACGCGGCAAACGGGCGCGGCGGCGCGGCGCGCAGGGGCGGCGCGCCGCGGATGGCGGCGCGATGCGCACGACGTGAACTCATGATCATACGCGCGGCGCGTGTCGCGTGCAGCATCGCGAGCATGTCAGCAGCAGACCCCGACGGCTGCTCGCTTGCACGGGATGCCGGGCTGGCTACACTGAAATCGAAGGGGTCCGATGGACGGACAGCGGTAGCAAGGCGAGGTGGGCGATGACGACGGCGATGGTGAAACAGGAACTGGCGGTGGCTTCGTTCAGCACGGTCTACGATATCGAGCGAGTCGAGACGGCGCTGAATGATCTGAACGAAGGCGCGAGCGATGCGCTGCGCGCGACTTACGAGAAGATGCTGAAGACGGGCAACCTGCGCTTTTGCGTGAAGCCGACGCGCATGCCCGCGTTCGATTCGCTCGCGGACGAATTGCCGAACTTCGCCGAGCCGCTCGACGACGTGCGCAAGCAGGTGGCGCTGTGCCTCGAAACCGACGACCGTCTCGAATTGATGCCGATCCTCCTGCTCGGCGAGCCGGGCATCGGCAAGACGTATTTCGCGAAGGCGCTCGCGAAGATGCTCGGGACCGCTTACCACTATGTGCCGATGAGTTCGCTGACGGCCGGCTGGGTGCTGTCGGGCGCGTCGTCGCAGTGGAAGAACGCGAAGCCGGGCAAGGTGTTCGACGCGCTCGTCAACGGCTGCTACTCGAACCCCGTGATCGCGATCGACGAGATCGACAAGGCGGGCAGCGACGCGCAGTACGATCCGCTCGGCGCGCTGTATGCGCTCCTCGAGCACGATACCGCGTGCGCGTTCGTCGACGAATTCGCCGAGGTGCCGATCGACGCGGGCAACGTGATCTGGATCGCGACCGCGAACGACGCGAGCGCGATTCCCGAGCCGATCATGAACCGGATGAACGTGTACGAGATCGAGCCGCCCGACGCGTCGGGCGCGCGCCGCATCGCGCAGACGATCTACGGCGAGATCCGCAACGCGCACGCGTGGGGGCGGCGCTTTCCCGACGCGCTCGGCTGCGACGCGCTCGACGTGCTCGCCGCGATGCCGCCGCGCACGATGCGCCGCGTGCTGCTGCACGCGTTCGGCGCGGCGCGGCTCGACGGGCGGGACGCGATCGCGCCGCGCGACATCCGCACCGACGAAAGCGCGGGGCGCCGCCGGCCGATCGGCTTTTGACGGCCGCCACGCGCGCACGCTTTGCGCGACGTACAATCGAAGGTCCTGCCTTCGAAGCGTGAGCGAAGCGAATGACAATGGAGCGGATTGATTGTGTGGTGATCGGCGCCGGCGTTGTCGGCGTGGCGATCGCGCGCGAGCTGGCCGCGCGCGGCCGCGAGACGCTGATCCTGGAAGCGGCCGACGCGGTCGGCACGGGCGCGAGCTCGCGCAGCAGCGAGGTGATCCACGCGGGGCTCTACTACCCGCGCGGATCGCTGAAAGCGTCGCTGTGCGTGCACGGGCGAGACCTGCTGTACGACTTCTGCGACACGCACCACGTGCCGCACCGGCGCTGCGGCAAGCTCGTCGTCGCGACCTCGCCCGCACAGGCGAAGCAGTTGAAGGTGATCGCTGCGCGCGCGGAAGAAAACGGCGTGCTCGATCTGCTGACGCTGTCGCGCGACGAGGTGCAGGCGCTCGAGCCCGAGCTCGAATGCATCGAGGCGCTGTTCTCGCCGAGCACGGGCATCGTCGACAGCCATCAATTGATGCTCGCGCTGCTCGGCGACGCCGAGCGCGGCGGCGCATCGTGCGCGCTGCGCTCGCCCGTCGAATCGATCGACGCGGCGGGCGGCCGCTTCGTCGTGCGCACGGGCGGCGATGCGCCGGCCGCAATCGAGGCCGCGTGCGTGATCAACAGCGCGGGGCTCGGCGCGCAGGCGCTCGCCAAGCGCATCCGCGGGCTCGATTCGCGCTGGGTGCCGCCGCTCTATCTCGCGCGCGGCAATTACTTCAGCCTGTCCGGCCGCGCGCCGTTCGCGCACCTCGTCTATCCGGTGCCGGACCGCGCCGGGCTCGGCGTTCATCTGACGCTCGATCTCGCCGGCGGCGCGCGCTTCGGGCCCGACGTCGAATGGATCGACACGCTGCGTTACGACGTCGATCCGCATCGCGCCGAATCGTTCTACACGTCGATCCGCGCGTATTGGCCCGGATTGCCCGACGGCTCGCTTCAGCCGGCTTACGCGGGCATTCGTCCGAAAGTCTCCGGGCCTGGCGAGCCCGCTGCCGATTTCGTGATCCAGGGCGCGGCGCAGCATGGCGTGCGCGGGCTCGTGAACCTGTTCGGCATCGAGTCGCCCGGGCTCACCGCGGCGCTCGCGATCGCGCAGCGCGTCGGCGAAATGGCGGCGCGCACGCCGCATGCGTAGGCTGCGTGACGATTTCTTGTTCTCCGTTGGCTTATCTTCGGAATTACCCGCGACACATCGGGGCGCGTGAGCGGTATGCTTGTGCGCTGCTGCCGCCAGAGCAGCGACAACCCACAATGTTGGAGCGAATTCCCATGAAAACGTCCCGCCGGAGTTTCCTGATCACGAGCGTCGGCGCCGTGTCGGCGCTCGCGCTCACGCGCGAAGCGTTCTCGGCCGATTTGCCGATGCTGTCCGAAACCGATCCGACCGCCGTCGCGCTCGGCTACAAGGCCGACGCCACCAAGGTGGATAAGGCGAAGTTCCAGAAATACGTGGCAGGCGAAACCTGTTCGGGCTGCATGCTGTATCAGGGCAAGAAGGGCTCGGCATCGGGCCCGTGCGGCGCGTTCCCCGGCAAGCAGGTGGTGGCGAAGGGCTGGTGCAGCGCGTTCACGAAGAAGATGGCGTGACGCAGGCCTGGCGCGGCGTCGCGCCGCGCCGCACCGTGCCGAATCGACATGCACAGACGCCCGCCGTCCGACGACGGCGGGCGTTTTTTTTTATTGCTTGAAATCGATTCCGCCGCTTTCTACACTCGCTCCACGACGCTCGGCGCGGCGCCCGCCCTTTTTTTCAGGCGGCGATATCGGCGCACGGCGCATCACGAAAGCACGACGACAGCGAGGAGCGAGGATGTCATCCATTGCGGTTTCGACGAAAACGGCGGGACATGCGCTGAACCGGCGCGCGGTGGCGGCGGCCGTGATCGGCAACGCGCTCGAGTGGTACGACTTCACCGTTTTCAGTTTCATGACGGTCGTGATCGCGCAGTTGTTCTTTCCGACCAGCAACGAATATTCGTCGCTGCTCCTCACCACCGCGACGTTCGGCGTCGCGTTCTTCATGCGGCCGATCGGCGGCATCGTGCTCGGCCTCTACGCGGATCGCGCGGGACGCAAGGCGGCGCTGTCGCTCGTGATCCTGCTGATGACGGTCGGCATCTTCCTGATCGCGGTCGCGCCGCCGTATGCGGCGATCGGCATCGGCGGGCCGCTTCTCATCGTGCTCGGCCGCCTGTTGCAGGGCTTCTCCGCGGGCGGCGAATTCGGCAGCGCGACCGCGCTGCTGATCGAGGCGGCGCCGTTTTCGCGGCGCGGCTACTACGGCAGTTGGCAGATGGCGAGCCAGGCGGCGGCGCTTCTGCTCGGCTCGCTCGTCGGCGTGGCCGTGACGCGCGGCCTGTCGACCGAGGCCCTGCATGCGTGGGGCTGGCGCGTGCCGTTCCTGATCGGGCTCGTGATCGGGCCGGTCGGCTTCTACGTGCGCCGCCATCTCGTCGATTCGGAGGCGTTCCTGCAGGCGCGCGAGCGCGGCGAGCACGTGACGCTTCGCGAAGTGTTCGCGCGGCACGCTCGCGCGGTGATGTGCGGGCTCGGCGCGGTGATCGCGCTCACCGTCACCGTCTACGTGCTGATCAGCTATCTGCCGACGTTCGCCGTCAAGCAACTGAAGCTGCCTTACGGGCAATCGTTCTACGCGGTGATCATCGGCAACCTGCTGCTGACCGCGCTGTCGCCCGTCGCGGGCGCGTGGTCCGACCGGATCGGGCGCAAGGGGCTCTCGCTGTGGGCGCTCGGGCTCACGCTCGTGATGATCTATCCGCTCTTCGTGTGGCTCGACGCGTCGCCGAGCATCGCGCGGCTGATCGTCGTGCAGGCGATCCTGTCGGTGACGCTCGCCGGCTACTATGGCCCATTCGGCGCGATGATCGCCGAGCTCTTTCCGGCGAACGTGCGCTCGACGGGGCTGTCGCTCGCCTATAACGTCGCGGTGATGGTGTTCGGCGGCTTCGGCCAGTTCATCGTCACGTGGCTCATCAAGACGACGGGCTCGCCGCTTGCACCGACCTATTACGTGATGGCGGGGCTCGCGCTGTCGCTCGTCGCGCTCGCGTTCGTGCCGGCGAGAAGCAACGATCCCGATTGATCGACGTTGACGGCCGCAGGCCGAAAAGCATCACGCATTCCGTAACAGCCGCGGCCCGAATCCGTTCGATCTCCGAAGACCGTTGCGAAAATACGAAGATATAAGGGATAACGCTAATCTCGGCGCATCGTGCCGAATTGGCTCGGCATCGCGCGCGTTTTGCGCCGCAAAGCCGCGCATCTCCTTGCAATTGACGATTGCGAGCATATGACGAACGGTTTTTTCTCCAGCTTGTTCCTCTTACGAAAGCTCAAGTAATATCCGCCTACGCCGGCCTGGGCCGGCCTTGAACCGGAGACCTGGAGGAAACATGGAACATAACCGTCTGTTGCGCGCACTGCGTGTTACCGCCATCGCGGGCGTTGCAGCGGCATCTTGCGGCATCGCGGGCTCTGCATTCGCACAGATCCCGAACAAAACGCTCGTCTACTGCTCAGAAGGCAGCCCGGCGGGCTTCGATTCCGCGCAATTCACGACGGGCGTCGATTTCACTGCATCTTCGTTCCCGATCTACAACCGCCTCGTCGAGTTCGAGCGCGGCGGCACGAAGGTCGAGCCCGGCCTCGCCGAGAAGTGGGACATCTCGCCCGACGGCAAGGTCTACACGTTCCATCTGCGCCACGGCGTCAAATTCCACACGACCGATTTCTTCAAGCCGACGCGCGAATTCGACGCGGACGACGTCACGTTCACGTTCGAGCGGATGCTCGATCCGAACCAGCCGTTCCGCAAGGCGTATCCGGTGTCGTTCCCGTACTTCACCGACATGGGCCTCGACAAGCTGATCGTGAAGATCGAGAAGCTCGATCCGTATACGGTCCGCTTCACGCTGAAGGAGCCGAACGCGCCGTTCATCCAGAACCTCGCGATGCAGTATGCGTCGATCCTGTCCGCCGAATACGCGGACCAGTTGATGAAGGCGGGCAAGGCGGCCGACATCAATCAGAAGCCGATCGGCACGGGCCCGTTCATCTTCCGCAGCTACACGAAGGACGCGACGATCCGCTTCGACGGCAATCCTGATTATTGGAAGAAGGGCGCGGTGAAGATCTCGAAGCTGATCTTCTCGATCACGCCCGATCCGGGCGTGCGCGTGCAGAAGATCAAGCGCAACGAGTGCCAGGTGATGAGCTATCCGCGGCCCGCCGACATCGCGACGCTGAAGGCCGATTCGAACGTCGACATGCCGTCGCTGCCGGGCTTCAACCTCGGCTACCTCGCGTACAACGTGCAGCACAAGCCGGTCGACAAGCTCGAGGTGCGCCAGGCGCTCGACATGGCGATCAACAAGAAGGCGATTCTCGAATCCGTCTATCAGGGCGCGGGCCAGGCGGCGAGCGCGCCGATGCCGCCGACCCAATGGTCGTACGACAAGAACCTGAAGGCCGCCGCCTACGATCCGGCGAAGGCGAAGGCGCTGCTCGCGAAGGCGGGCTACCCGAACGGCTTCCCGATCACGCTGTGGGCGATGCCCGTGCAGCGCCCGTACAACCCGAACGCGAAGCTGATGGCCGAGATGATCCAGGCCGACTGGGCGAAGATCGGCGTGCAGGCGAAGATCGTCACGTACGAGTGGGGCGAGTACATCAAGCGCGCACATGCGGGCGAGCACGATACGATGCTGATCGGCTGGAACGGCGACAACGGCGACCCCGACAACTGGCTCGGCACGCTGCTCGGCTGCGAGGCGGTCAAGGGCAACAACTTCTCCGAGTGGTGCTACAAGCCGTTCGACGAGCTGATCCAGAAGGGGCGCGTGACGACGTCGCAGGACGGCCGCACGAAGATTTACATGCAGGCGCAGCAGATCTTCGCGCAGCAACTGCCGTTTTCGTCGATCGCGAACTCGACCGTCTATCAGCCCGTGCGCAAGAACGTCGTCGACATGCGGATCGAGCCGCTCGGCTATGCGCGCTTCGACGGCGTCAGCGTGAAATAAGCGCGTTGGTGCGCCGTTAGCCCGACTGCACGATAATCACCCGGCGACGGGGGGCCACGAGCTCCTCGTCGCCGGTCGCACATTTCCCACAAGAAAATATCGAGAAGCGTCATGTTCCGATTCGTCTTGCGCCGCGTGGGCATGGTGATCCCGACCTTCATCGGCATCACGGTGCTCGCGTTCGCGCTGATCCACCTGATACCGGGCGACCCCATCGAAGTGATGATGGGCGAGCGCGGCGTCGATCCGGCGATGCATGCGGAAGCCTTGCATCGCCTCGGGCTCGACGAGCCGCTTCCCATGCAGTACCTGCACTACGTCGGCCGCGCGCTGCGCGGCGACCTGGGCATGTCGATCATCACCAACACGAGCGTGATGGGCGAGTTCCTCGCGCGCTTTCCGGCGACGGTCGAGCTGTCGATCTGCGCGCTCGCGTTCGCGCTCGCGCTCGGGCTGCCGGCCGGCGTGTTCGCCGCGCTCCGGCGCGGCACGATCGTCGATCACGGCGTGATGGGCACGGCGCTCACCGGCTATTCGATGCCGATCTTCTGGTGGGGGCTCATCCTCATCATGGTGTTCTCGGCGACGCTCGGCTGGACGCCCGTGTCGGGCCGCATCGCCGTTGAATACGAGATTCCTCATGCGACGGGCTTCATGCTGATCGACACGCTGCTCTCCGGCGAGGAGGGCGCGTTCGCGTCGGCGGTGAGCCACCTGATCCTGCCCGCGATCGTGCTCGGCACGATTCCGCTCGCGGTGATCGCGCGGATGACGCGCTCGTCGATGCTCGAAGTGCTGCGCGAGGACTACATCCGCACCGCGCGCGCGAAGGGGCTGTCGCCCGCGCGCGTCGTCGTCGTGCATGCGCTGCGCAACGCGCTGATTCCGGTCGTCACGGTGATCGGCCTGCAGGTCGGCACGCTGCTCGCGGGCGCCGTGCTCACCGAGACGCTGTTCTCGTGGCCGGGCGTCGGCAAATGGCTGATCGACGCGATCGGCCGCCGCGATTATCCGGTCGTGCAAGGCGGCATCCTGATGATCGCGACGCTCGTGATCGTCGTGAACCTGGTCGTCGATCTGCTGTACGGCGTGCTGAATCCGCGCATTCGCCATACGAGGTAATCGAACATGCATCCCCATACTCATATCCATTCGCTGCGCCGGCGCCCGAGCGCCGCCGCGGCATTCGACCGCGCGCGCGCGGCCACGCGGGAGGCCCGATGAGCGACCTGCAAAACGCGATGCCGTCGCAGGCGGCGCCCGCAAGCGGCCGCGTGCTCGCGCTGCGCGAATTCTGGGCGAATTTCTCCCGCAACCGCGGCGCGGTCGGCGCCGGCATCGTCGTGCTCGCGCTGGTCGCAGTCGCGCTGCTCGCGCCGGTGCTCGCGCCGCACAGCCCGATCGAGCAGTACCGCGACCACGTGAAGATTCCGCCCGCGTGGCTCGCGGGCGGCAACTGGCAATTCGTGCTCGGCACCGACGAAGCGGGCCGCGACATCCTCTCGCGGCTGATGTACGGCGCGCGGATGTCGTTCTGGATCGGCTTCGTCTCGGTCGTGCTCGCGCTGATTCCGGGCGTCGTGCTCGGGCTCGTCGCCGCGTTCTTCCAGAAGTGGGCCGACACGCCCGTGATGCGCGTGATGGACGTGCTGCTCGCGCTGCCGTCGCTGCTGCTCGCGGTCGCGGTCGTCGCGATCATCGGCCCGGGCCTGACCAACACGATGTTCGCGATCGCGATCGTCGCGCTGCCCGCGTACGTGCGCCTCACGCGCGCGTCGGCGCTCGGCGAGCTGCAGAAGGAGTACGTGACGGCGTCGCGCGTCGCGGGCGCGGGCACGCCGCGCCTGATGTTCTCGCAGGTGCTGCCGAACTGCACGGCGCCCCTCATCGTGCAGGCGACGCTCGGCTTTTCGTCGGCGATCCTCGATGCGGCCGCGCTCGGCTTCCTCGGCCTCGGCGTGCAGCCGCCGACGGCCGAGTGGGGCGCGATGCTCGCGTCGGCGCGCGACTACATCGACAACGCATGGTGGATCGTCACGATGCCGGGCCTGTCGATCCTGATCTCGGTGCTCGCGATCAACCTGCTCGGCGACGGGCTGCGCGACGCGCTCGATCCCAAACTCAAGCGGATGGCCTGACATGAGCGATTTATTGACCATCCGCAATCTCGCGGTGAACTTCAACGGGCTGCCCGCGGTCGACAGGATCAACCTGTCGGTCGCGCGCGGCGAAGTGGTCGGCGTGGTGGGCGAATCCGGCTCGGGCAAGAGCGTGACGATGATGGCGCTGATGGGCTTGATCGACGCGCCCGGCATCGTCACCGCCGACGAAGTCACGTTCGACGGCGTCGATCTCTTGAAGGCGAGCCCGAAGGCGCGCCGCAGGATCATCGGCAAGGACGTCGCGATGGTGTTCCAGGACGCGCTGACGAGCCTGAACCCGAGCTACACGGTCGGCTATCAGATCAAGGAGGTGCTGAGGCTGCACGAGGGCCTGCGCGGCGACGCGCTGAGAAAGCGCGCGCTCGAACTGCTCGACCAGGTCGGGATTCCCGATGCGAAGAACCGCATCGACACCTTCCCGCACCAGATGTCGGGCGGCATGAACCAGCGCGTGATGATCGCGATGGCGGTCGCGTGCAATCCGAAGCTCCTGATCGCCGACGAGCCGACGACCGCGCTCGACGTGACGATCCAGGCGCAGATCATGGATCTGCTCGTCACGCTGCAGAAGGAGCGCGGGATGGCGCTCGTGCTGATCTCGCACGATCTCGCGGTCGTGTCGGAAGTCGCGCAGCGCGTCGCGGTGATGTACGCGGGCGAGATCATCGAGACGAACCGCGTGCCGGAGATCTTCGCGCATCCGCATCATCCGTACACCGAAGCGTTGCTCGCGGCGATTCCGGAGCACAATGCGGGCGCGAAGCGCCTCGCCGCGCTGCCCGGGATGGTGCCGGGCCGCGACGACAGGCCGAGCGGGTGCCTGTTCGCGCCGCGCTGCAAGTACGTCGTCGACGACTGCATGAAGGCGCGGCCCGCGCTTGCCGAGCTCGCGCCGGGCACCGGCGTGCGCGCGCGCTGCATCAAGCCGCTCAATCTGCAAGCGATGCACACCGAAGGAGGCGCGCGATGAACGCAGTCCACGAAACGCGCGAATCCGCCGCGCGAGACGACGTCGTGCTCGTCGCGGACCATCTCGCGAAGCACTACACGGTGCGGCGCGGGATGTTCGGCCACGGCACCGTGAAGGCGCTGAACGGCGTGTCGTTTTCGCTCGTGCGCGGCAAGACGCTCGCCGTCGTCGGCGAGTCCGGCTGCGGCAAGTCGACGCTCGCGCGGCAGCTCACGATGATCGAGCAGCCGAGCGCGGGGCACTTGTCGATCGACGGCCGCGACGTCGCGGGCGCCAACAAGGAAACGATCGCCGCGCTGCGCCGCCGCGTGCAGATGGTGTTCCAGAATCCGTTCGCGTCGCTCAATCCGCGCAAGACGGTCGAGCAGACGCTCGCCGAGCCGCTTGCGATCAACACGCGGCTCACGGCCGCCGAGCGCGCGCAGCGGATCGCGCAGATCATGCGCACGGTGGGCCTGCGGCCCGAGCATGCGAAGCGCTACCCGCACATGTTCTCGGGCGGGCAGCGCCAGCGCGTCGCGATCGCGCGCGCGATGATCCTCGAGCCGCGGATCGTCGTCGCCGACGAGCCGGTGTCCGCGCTCGACGTGTCGATCCAGGCGCAGATCCTGAATCTCTTCATGGATCTGCAGGAGCAGTTCAGGACGAGCTACGTGTTCATCTCGCACAACCTCGCGGTCGTCGAGCACATCGCCGACGACGTGATGGTGATGTACTTCGGCAGCGTCGCGGAGCTCGGCGACAAGAAGACGATCTACGCGCGGCCGCGGCACCCGTACACGCGCGCGCTGATGTCGGCGACGCCCGCGATCTTCGAGGCGGATCGCAAGATCCAGATCAAGCTGCAGGGCGAGCTGCCGTCGCCGCTCAATCCGCCGTCCGGCTGCGCGTTCCATCAGCGCTGTCCGTACGCGGTCGAGCGGTGCCGCGCCGAGGAGCCGAAGCTGCGCGACGTCGATGGCCGGCTCGTTGCCTGCCATCGCGCCGAGGAGGTGGGGGAGGCGAATGCCTGAGGCAGTGGCGGCGCGCGAAGCCGCGCGCCGCTCGCGTAACAGCGTGCGGCGCGTGGCGACGCACGCCGCACGGACGCCCCGGCGCTGGCGCGCGCGCTCGCTCGCGAGCGCCGTGCTCGCCGGCGCGTGCGCGACGGGCGGGCTCGCCTGGCCGTCCGTCGGCGCGCTGGCGGCGGGCAGCGTCGCGACCGCGCCGCTGCCGCAGGCGCCGATTCCCGCGCCGAGCATGTCGCTGCCGGGCTTCCACGCGCCGCCGCCGTCGACGTCGAACGGCACCGTCGCGAGCGGCGCGGTGCGCACGCAGCCCGCGCGGATGCCGTTCTACGTCGCGACGAAAAACAAGGTCACGATTTACGTGCTCGGCACGCTGCACGTCGGCGACCCCGCCGACTATCCGGCGAGCCAGCCGTTTCGCCGGCCGATCCTCGCGGCGCTCGCCGCGTCGCCGACACTCGCGCTCGAGCTGTCGCCGGACGATCTGCTCGAATCGCAGGACGACGTGTCGAAGTACGGCGTATGCAACTACGCGTGCCTGCCGCGCCTGTTGCCGCCGCCCCTCTGGCAGAAGCTCGCGAGCCGGCTGCGCGGCAATCCGGCCGCGCTCGCCGGCATCCGCAACATGCGGCCGTGGCTCGCGTCGCTCGTCGTCGAAACGTACGATTCGCTGTCGGCCGGCTTGCAGACCGAATACGGCACCGAGGCGCAACTGCAGAACGTGTTCCTGCGCAAGAAGGGCGGCAGGGTGGTCGGGCTCGAGACGCTCGCCGAGCAGATGCGCGCGTTCACGGGGCTCACGCTCGCGCAGCAGCGCGAGATGCTCGCGCAGGACATGGTGCAGACGCCCGCGCAGAACGCGGCCGACGTGCGCGCGCTGCATCGCCTCTGGCGCATCGGCGACGCGGACGCGATCGCCGCCTGGGCGAGCGCGAAGACGGAGCGGCTCGCGCGCGCGCAGTCGATCGCCGATTCGATCGACAACAAGATCGTCTACGAGCGCAACCGCCGCTTCGTCGCGCGGATGACGGCGATCGCCGCGCCGAACCGGCCGCTGTTCGTCGCAATCGGCGCGCTGCACCTGGGCGGCCCGAAGGGCGTGCTCGAATTGCTGCGGCAGCAGGGCTATCGCGTCGACGCCGGGTAATCGGGAACCCGAACGAACGGGCGGGCGAATAGGGATGGAGATGGGGATAGGGATAAACCCACATTTTGGCCGCGGCGCACGGGCAAACCCTGTTCCGACGATTGACACTCCAAGGCGCTAAACCTATGCTCCTTTCACCAAGCCGTAAAAAAGAAAATGCGCTACGGGGAACAATAAAAACAGCGCGGGGGTAGCGTTGCCGGCATGCTTTCGGCGTGCCGGCAACGGTTGTCTGCATGCACGACGGGGCCAGTCACGACAACAAGCCACCATGCAGGCACGTACGCCTATTCGATGGGCGTTCCGCCGTCCGGCCGGGGGAAGCAGATGCGGGCGGCGGCGGACGCATTTTTCATCCTGAGCGACGGATTCGGTCGCGACGATGCGGGGCCGCTGGCCGGCCTGCCGCGCGGATCGGCCGGCCGATCGAAGCAAAAGCGCCCGAGGGCGCTTTTTTCATGTGCGCCGTGCGGCCGCGCGCCGCGTCCGCTCACCGAAACATCAGAACATTCAGCAGAACGATGTTCGTCGCGAGCAGCGCGAGCGCGGTCGGGATCTGCGCCTTGATCACGCCGTTCTTGTCGGGCAGCTCGAGCAGCGCGGCGGGCACCATGTTGAAGTTCGCGGCCATTGGCGTCATCAGCGTGCCGCAGTAGCCGGAGAACATCCCGATCGCGACCATCACGGCCGGATCGCCATGGAACACGTTGACGAGGATCGGCACGCCGACGCCGCCCGTCATCACCGGGAACGCGGCGAAGCCGTTGCCCATCACCATCGTGAAGAGCGCCATCCCGATGCAGTACACGGCGACCGCGACGAGCCGGTAATCGAGGTTCACATACGCGGTCGTCACGTGCGCGACCGCCTTGCCGACGCCCGCGTCGGAGAACACGAGCCCGAGCATGCCGAGCATCTGCGGCAGCACGGCCGCCCACGACAGCGCGTCGATCAGCCGCCGCGCCTCCTGCAGCGACTGGCCGACCGAATCGCGCGTGATCTGGCATGCGAAGCCGAGCGCGATCACGCAGCCGATGCCGAAGCCGATCAGCGTGACGTTCTTCGGATCGACGAGCGGCGCGCCGCCGACGTGCAGATGGCTTGCCGCGAGCGTGATCGCGACCGTCACGAACGGAATCGTGAGCGCGGGCATGAAGAGCCGGTTGCCGATGCGCGCGGCGCTCGCGCGGCGCGCATCGTCGGACGGCAGCTTCGGCTTGGCCGCCGTCACGCCGCCGAAGCCCGCGATCAGCGCCATCACGATCACGAGCGCGCCGACGAGCTCGACGGGCAGCTTGTCGCCGATGAGGAAGACGAGCGCGTACAGCAGCCAGAAGCCGCCCGCGGTGAAGCGGCGCGGGTGCGCGCGGTCCGTGACGATCGTCGCGCCGACCGCGAGCAGCACGAGGCCGACGAGCCAGAACAGATAATCGATCGTGAGCGTCATGCGCGGCCTCCGTTGTCGGCGGCGGGGTTCGCGGCGAGGTGCGACGCGGCGCCCGCGCGCAGCTCGCGTTCGAGCCGGCGGTCGAGCAGCCACAGCCGCAGGCCGTGGATCAGGAACGCGGACGCGGCGGTCGGGATGCCCCAGAGCGCGACGTGCATCGGTTCCACCGCGATGCCCGCTTCCTTCAGGAACGTCACCATCAGCACGATCGCGCCGAACGCGACGAAGATGTCTTCGCCGAAGAAGAGGCCGACGTTGTCGGTCGCGGCCGCGTACGCGCGCAGCCGGTGGCGGATCGCGTCGGGCAGCGGACCGAAACGGTTCTCGGTCGCGCCTTCGGCCATCGGCGCGATCAGCGGCCGCACCATCTGCGGATGACCGCCCAGGCCCGTCAGGCCGACGGCCGCCGTCAGCTCGCGCACGAGCAGATAGAGGATGAGGAGGCGCCCCGCAGTGGCCGCCCTGATGCTCGCGATCCACGCCTGCGCGCGCTCGCGCAGCCCGTGCCGCTCGAGGAGGCCGATCACGGCGAGCGGCAGCAGGATGATGAGCGGGATGTTGCGGGTCTTGAGGAAGCCCGCGCCGATCGCGGCGAGAATCCGCTCGGGCGGAAAGTGCGCGCTCGCTGCCGTCACGATCGCCGCGGTCGCGACGATCAGCATCGGGTTGAAGCGCAGCGCGAAGCCGACGACGATCACGGCGACGCCGATCAGCGGCCATAGACTTACGGTGCCTTGCATGAACATTCTCCTGACATGGGTTGACGCGCGCCGTCTTCGGGCGGCGCGCGGCGGCTTGCGATCGGCGCGCGGCCGTCGCGCCGATGGGCCTTCGCGGCTCTCATGGCCGCTCGGGACTGCGGAGTGGACGCGCGCTCGTCGTGCGCGTCCGCCCGATCCTGGCGACGGCGAAGGCTGTCGCGCGGACATGGGTGCGCGCCGGCCTTCGCCGTGTCGGCGAATCGTTCGTGCGGCGGGCGCGGCCCGCCGCCTGCAAGGTGTCGTGTGCGCCCGGCGCGCGGGCGGTGTTCATGCTTCGTGACCTTCTCGGTCTTCGCTGCGCGCAGCCGGACGGCAGGCGTGCGGTCGACGGGATGCGCGATGCGCACGCGCCTTGACGATCGCCTTCGCGGCTTCGGCGCGGGCAGGCCGCTCGCGCAGGGCCGGGTCGCTGGGAAAAAGCGCCGCCGGCCGCGCGTGCGAATCAGACGAATCCGGAACGCATCCCGCGCGAAGCGTTACGCGCGCTCTCCCGCGTGCAGCGCGCCGGGCGCGTGCACGTCGATGCCGGCCGCTTCGAGCGCGTGGCGGATTTGTCTCGCGAAGGCGAGCGCGTGCGGGCCGTCGCCGTGCAGGCAGACCGTCTGCGCGTTGAGCGGCACCCATTCGCCCGTGACCGCGCGCACGCGCTGGCCGCGGACCATCTCGAGCGTGCGCGCGAGCATCTCGTTCTCGTCGTCGACGAGCGCGCCCGGCTGGCTGCGCGGCACGAGCGAGCCGTCCGCGCGATAGCCGCGATCGGCGAACACTTCCTCGACGGCGACGAGCCCCGCGTGCCGCGCGGCATCGACGAACCCGCTTTTCGCAAGGCCGAACACCGCGAGCGACGGATCGAAATCGTGGATCGCCGACACGACCGCGTCGGCGATCTCGGGCTCGCGCGCGGCCTGGTTGTACAGCGCGCCGTGCGGCTTCACGTGCGCGATGCGCCCGCCTTCCGCCTGAGCGATCGCAGATAGCGCGCCCAATTGATACAGCACGCCCGCGTAGATCTCGCTCGCGGGCAGATCCATTTCCCTGCGGCCGAAATTCTCCGGATCGTGAAAGCTCGGATGCGCGCCGATCGACACGCCTTTTTCGACCGCCCAGCGCACGCAGTCGCGCATCGCCGTGGCGCCGCCCGCGTGCCAGCCGCACGCGATGTTCGCCGATGTGACGAAGTCGAGAAGCGCCTCGTCGGAGCCGCAGCCTTCGCCGAGGTCGGCGTTCAAATCGATTTCCATGACGTTTCTATCCAAAGCGTTCGCGGCCGGCCGCGCGGCGGCACCCGGCCCCGGAATCATGCGGCCACCGCCCGCGCGGCGCGCGCGCGCTGCAGCGCTTCCTCACGCATCTCGATCGCGATGTCGATCTGCCGCAGGTACGCGCGCTCGGCGGCGAGCGCGTCGCGCGCGGCCGCCGCCGTCACGCGGACGAAGCGGACCGGCAGGTTCAGGCGCGCCTGCGCGAGCTTCCAGAGGTCCGCGCGGATCACGGCGCCGATCCGCGGATAGCCGCCCGTCGTCTGCGCGTCGTTCATCAGCACGATCGGCTGGCCGTTGCCCGGCACCTGGATCGTGCCCGGCAGCACCGCGTGCGACAGCAGGTCGCCCGTCTCGGTGCGCTCGAGCTTCGCGCCCGCGAGCCGGTAGCCCATCCTGTTGCTGTTCGGCGTGACGATCCATTCCTCGTCCCAGAACGCCTGCTGCGCCGCCGGCGCGAAGCTCGCGTATTGCGGGCCGGGCAGCACGCGCACGGGCATCGCCCATGCGGCGTGCGCGTGCCTGGCGTGCTTGTGGCGGCGCGGCTCCCTGTCGACGCGCGCGAACGCGCACCACGCGGGCGCCTTCACGCCGAACTCGGGCGCGTCGGGCGCGACGCACGCGGGCGCGGCGGCGGGCGGCGCGCCGACGGGCAGCCGGTCGCCGTCGCGCAGCACGCGGCCGCCGAGGCCGCCGAAGCGCGACGCGAGATCGGTGCTGCGCGAGCCGAGCATCGGCAGCACGTCGATGCCGCCCGCGACGCACAGATAGCCGCGCATCCCGCGCTTCGCGACGGGCAGCGCGAGCGTCTGGCCGGCCGCGACGGGCACGCTCCACCACGAGTAGATCGGCACGCCGTCGAGCGTCGCGCCGAACTCGGTGCCGGTGATCGCGATGCGCGCCGCGCGCGGAAAGCGGAACGACGCGGGGCCGAGCGTGATTTCGATCGCGGCGGCGTCCGGCCGGTTGCCGACGAGGCGATTGCCCACTTCGAGCGCGAGCGAGTCGAGCGCGCCGCTTTGCGCGACGCCCAGATGGCGATAGCCGCGGCGGCCGAGATCCTGGACTGTCGACAGCGGCCCGGCGCGCAGCACTTCGATGCCGCTCGTTGCTTGGCGTGAAGTCATCCGGTATGCACCCCCGCGACGGTGAAGCGCACGCGGTCGCCCGGCTGCAGCAGCGTGGGCGGCGTGCGCGCGGGATCGAAGAGCGCGAGCGGCGTGCGGCCGATCAGTTGCCAGCCGCCCGGCGCGGCGGCCGGATAGATGCCCGTCTGCTCGCCGCCGATGCCGACCGAGCCGGCGGGCACCTCGAGCCGGGGCACGGCGCGCCGCGGCGTGTGCAGCGAGCCGTCGAGGCCGCCCATGTACGTGAAGCCCGGCTGAAAGCCGAGGAAGAACACGACGTAGGCGCCCGCCGAATGGCGGCGCACGACTTCGTCGCGCGCGAGCCCCGTGTGCTTCGCGACCGCGTCGAGATCGGGGCCGAATGCGCCGCCGTACTCGACGGGGATCTCGATCTCGCGGCCGTTTTCGGCGACGCCGTCGGCGTCGCGCCACGCGGCCTTCATCAGCGGCGCGAGCGTGTCGGCCGTCGTTTCGAGCGGGTCGAACACGATCGTCAGGTTGTTCATGCCGGGCACGACGTCTACGACGTGCGGCCAGCCCGCCGCCGCGCTCGCGACCGCCCACACGCGGCGCTGGCATTCGAGCGTCGCGGGCGGGGGCGCCTCGCAGACGAGGGCGGTGTCGCCAAGCGGATAGATGCGTGGAGTGGTCATCGGTGGCAAGCAAACGGCGTTGAGCCGGGTGAAGAATACATTATCAATAAAATGTCGATAACTTATTGTCAAAAAATTTTGCCGGACGTCGCGCGGACGACTTTGGCGTACACTTTCGCGCACCTCCGACTCGCCTTCGCCGATCCGCCATGCAGCGCCATCCGACCAAGATCGTATCGTCCGAACATCTCGTTTCCGAGACAAGCGCGGAGCTCTCCGAGCTTGAATATGCGCTCATCATGGCGGGAAATGCGTTCAATCGCTGGATGGTCCGGTGCATGGCGGCGGCCGGCGCGAAGGACATGACGGCGGTCGAGGTGTCGCTGCTGCACCACGTGAGCCACCGGGACCGCAAGAAGAAGCTGGCCGACATTTGCTTCGTGCTCAACATCGAGGACACGCACGTCGCGACGTATGCACTCAAGAAGCTGGTAGCTAGAGGGTACGTAAAAAGCGAAAAGACAGGCAAGGAAGTGTTCTTCGACGCGACCGACGCGGGCCGCGCGCTCTGCCTCAAGTACCGCGACGTGCGCGAGCGCTGCCTGATCGAGACCCTGAAGGACAGCGGGCTCACGAACGAGCAGATCGGCGACGCCGCGCAACTGCTTCGCCACGCGTCGGGGCTGTACGACACCGCGGCGCGCGCGGCCGCGTCGCTGTAGCTTCCGGGCGGCGCTGCGGCGGGGCGGGCAGTGCCGCGCCGAGCGCCGGCCGCCGCGCCCCGCGTGCCGGCCGGCGCGCGTCAGTCGCCGGACCGATGGAGCCGCGTCTCGGTGACGATCCAGTCGAGCGGCAGATCGTGCGCTTCGCGCGGCAATTCGCGCACGCCGCACGCGTCGTAAGCGACGCCGACCGTCACGGGCCGCGCCGTGCCCGGCCACGCGGCGAGCGTGCGGTCGTAATAGCCGCCGCCGTAGCCGAGCCGGAAGCAGCCGTGATCGAAGCCGACGCACGGAATCAGCAGCAGGTCCGGCACGAGCCGCGCGCCCGCCGCGGGCTCGGCGATCCGGTGGCGGCCCTCGCGCATCGGCGCATCGGGCGTCCACGCGTGGAATTCGAGCGGCGTGCGAGGCGCTCCGATCACGGGCAGCGCGGCCTGCCGGCTCGCGTCGCCCGCGAGCCACGACGCGATCATCTCGCGCGCGTCGAACTCGCCCGCGAGCGGCCAGTAGAAGCCGACCGTGCGCGGCGCGGCTTGCGCGAGAATCGCGAGCACGCGCTGCGCGAGCGCGTCGTGCGCGAGCGGCGAGCGATGCGCGTCGAGGCGGCGCTGCGCAAGCGTTTCGCGCAGCGTTTGCTTCGGGTTCGGCGCTTGGGCGCGTGCTATGCTTTCGCTCACTAGAGTGCTCCGTATACAACGATGTCAACCAGACTTTTTCGAGTATATCGCGCGTTCGCGGCGCCCCTCGTCGCGGCCGTGCTGGCCGCGGGGACGGCCGCCTGCGCCGCGCAGACCGCCGACGAAGTGGCGTCGAACGACGATCGGGTGTTCGTCCAGTTGCGCGAGGCCGCGCGCAGGAACGATCCGGTGCGCGCCGCGCAGCTCGCCGCGCTGATCCCGAATTATCCGGCGCCGTCGTATCTCGATTACTTCCAGATCAAGCCGCAACTGTTCGACTCGGCGGGCCACGCGCGCCTCGACGCGCCCGACGCGCCGGTGCTGTCGTTCCTGTCGCGCTACGACGGCCAGGCGATCGCCGACCGGATGCGCAACGATTACCTGCTCGTGCTCGGCGCGCGCCACGACTGGCGCACCTTCGACGAGCAGTACAAGCGCTTCGTGCTAGACGACGACACGCAGGTCAAGTGCTATGCGCTCGAATCGCGCGCGGCGCAAGGCGAGAACGTCGCGGACATGGCGCGCGAGCTGCTCGTCGAGCCGAAGTACTACGGCGATGCGTGCGTCGACCTCATCACCGCGCTCGCGGCGAACAAGCAGTTCTCGAGCGACGACGTGTGGGCGCAGGTGCGCCTCGCGTACGAGCAGAACTACACGACGCTCGGCGGCAAGATCGCCGACGCGCTCGGCCCGCGCCCGGTCGGCTTCGATCAGGTGACGAGCGCGCCGCCGCTCTTCCTCGCGCGCGGCATCGGCTCCGATGCGGTGTCGCGGCAGCTCGCGCTCGTCGCGATCACGCGGATGGCGCGCAACGACCCGGAAGCGGCGGCGGGGCAGCTCGCGTCGCTCGCGTCGACGCTGACGGCGGACGAGCAGGCGATCGGCTGGGGCGAGATCGGCTATCAGGCGACGGTCAAGCGGCTGCCGCAGGCCGCGTCGTGGTATCGGAAGTCGATGGGCGCGCCGCTGTCGGATCCGGCGTACGAATGGCGCGTGCGCGCGGCGCTCCTCGCCGGCGACTGGCCGATGGTGCGCCGCTCGATCGAGCAGATGCCCGAGCGGCTGCGCGACGACACCGCGTGGATCTACTGGCGCGGCCGCGCGCTGAAGGAAGGCGGCGACACGCTGAAGGCGAACCAGGAATTCGAGCGGATCGCCGGGCAGTTCAACTTCTACGGGCAGCTCGCGGGCGAGGAGCTCGGCCAGAAGACGACGATCCCGCCGCGCGCGAAGGTGACGGACGCCGAGATCGACGCGATGGGCAAGGTGCCGGGCTTCGCGCTCGCGCAGCGCTTCTACGCGCTCGATCTGCGGCTCGAAGGCAACCGCGAATGGAACTGGCCGCTGCGCGGGATGACCGATCGGCAACTGCTCGCCGCGGCCGAGTACGGCAAGCGTGTCGACCTGCTCGACCGCACCGTCAACACCGCCGATCGCACGACGGCCGAGCACGATTTCTCGCTGCGCTATCCGTCGCCGTATCGCGACATCGTCGAGCGCTACGCGCGGACCAACGGGCTCGACATCGAATGGGCGTACGGGCTGATCCGCCAGGAATCGCGCTTCATCACGAACGCGCGCTCGTCGGTGGGCGCGGGCGGCCTGATGCAACTGATGCCGGCGACGGCGCAGCTCGTCGCGAGGAAGCTCGGCCTCGGCACGGTCACGCGCGCGCAGATGCACGACATCGACACGAACGTGCAGCTCGGCACCTGGTACCTGTCCGATATCTACCAGAAGTTCGACAACTCGGCCGTGCTCGCGACGGCCGGCTACAACGCCGGGCCCGGCCGGCCGGCCCAGTGGCGGCAGGGGCTCGCGCGCCCCGTCGAGGGCGCGATCTTCGCGGAGACGATCCCGTTCAACGAGACGCGCGAATACGTGAAGAACGTGCTGTCGAACGAGACGTACTACGCGGCGCTCTTCGAGAAGAAGCCGCAATCGCTGAAGGCTCGCCTCGGCTTCATCGCGCCGTAACGCGCGTCGCGCAACGGCCCGGAACATCGCACAGGCGTTTTCCGGGCGCCGCCGGCCGACGCTTCGTGTGAGATTCGCCGCCGCGCATCGCGCGGCGGCGCGCTTGGGTGAGGCACGATCATGCAAGGCCAGACCATCGCCGTGCTCGGCGGCACGGGCTTCATCGGCAGCCGCCTCGTCAACGCGCTCGTCGAGGCGGGCGCGCGCGTCCGGATCGGCTCGCGCCGCCGCGAACATGCGCGGCATCTCGCGATGCTGCCCGTCGACATCGTCGAGCTGTCCGCGTTCGACGTGCGCGAGCTCGCCCGCTTCGTCGCGGGCGCGAACGCGGCCGTCAACCTCGTCGGCGTGCTGCACGGCGGGCACGGCAAGCCTTACGGCGAACGCTTCGAGCGGCTGCACGTCGCGCTGCCCGCGGCGCTCGCCGCCGCGTGCATCGAAGCGCGCGTGTCGCGCATGCTTCACGTGAGCGCGCTCGGCGCCGATCCGCGCGCGCCGAGCATGTACCTGCGCTCGAAGGGCGACGGCGAGGCAGCGCTGCGCGCGCAGGCCGCGGCGGGCGTGCTCGACGTGACGGTGTTCCGGCCGTCAATCGTGTTCGGTCCGGGCGACGCGTTCGTCAATACGTTCGCGCGGCTGCAGCGAATCTTTCCGGTGCTGCCGCTCGCGATGCCCGACGCGCTGATGCAGCCGATCTACGTCGGCGACGTCGCGCAGGCGATCGCGAACGCCTGCGCGCGCGACGCGACGCGCGGCCGGACCTACGAGCTCGGCGGGCCGCGCACGTACCGGCTCGAGGAGATCGTCCGCTATGCGGGCAGGCTCGCCGGCCGCCCCGCGCGGATCGTCCGGCTGCCCGACGCGCTCGCGCGGCTGCAGGCGTGCGTGTTCGAGATGCTGCCGGGCGAGCCGCTCATCACGCGCGACAATCTCGCTTCGCTGTCGGTGCCGAGCGTGATGACGGGGCCGATCGCGCCCGAGCTCGGCATCACGCCCGCGAGCCTCGAAAGCATCGCGCCGACCTACATCGGCGACGCGGCGCCGCGCTCGCGCTTTCCCGGCCGGCGCACGCGCCGGTAAGCGGACGGAACGACCGCGGCCGCCGCGGGCGGACCGGACGATCGACAACTACAGGATGAATCCCATGAAACTCGTGATCGGTGACAAGAACTATTCGTCGTGGTCGATGCGCCCGTGGGTGCTGATGAAGCACTTCGGAATCCCGTTCGACGAAGTGATGATCGGGCTGCGGCTCGACGACACGACCGAGCGCATCCGCGCGCACTCGCCGTCGGGCAAGGTGCCGTGCCTCGTCGACGACGACGGCGGCGCGGTCTGGGATTCGCTCGCGATCGTCGAGACGCTCGCCGAGCGCTTCCCGCAGCATGCGCTGTGGCCGAGCGATCCGGCCGCGCGCGCGCACGCGCGCAGCGTGTCCGCCGAGATGCACGCGGGCTTTACCGCGCTGCGCGCCGAGATGCCGCTCAACGTGCGCGAGTCCCACCCCGGGCGCGGCGCGACGCCCGCCGCGCTCGCCGACGTCGCGCGCATCGACGAGCTGTGGCGCACGTGCCTCGCCGCGTCGGGCGGCCCGTTCCTGTTCGGCGCGTTCTCGATCGCCGATGCGATGTACGCGCCCGTCGTGCTGCGCCTGAAGACCTACGCGCCGCCGCTGTCGCCCGAGGCGAGCGCGTATGCGGCGCGCGTCGCCGAGCTGCCGGCCGTGCGCGAATGGATCGAGGGCGCGCGCGGCGAGACCCGCGTGATCGACCTCTACGGGCCGTCGCGATGAGGATCTACGCGGTGGGCGGCGCGATCCGCGACGAACTGCTCGGCTTGCCGGTGCGTGATCGCGACTACGTCGTCGTCGGCGCGACGCCCGAGCAGATGGCCGCGCAAGGCTTCAAGCCGGTCGGCAAGGATTTTCCGGTGTTCCTGCATCCGGACACGCATGAGGAATACGCGCTCGCGCGCACCGAGCGCAAGACGGCGGCCGGCTATCACGGCTTCCAGTTCCATTACGCGCCCGACGTCACGCTCGAGCAGGATCTCGTGCGGCGCGACCTGACGATCAACGCGATGGCGCGCGAAGTGAGCCCGGACGGCGCGCTCGTCGGGCCGGTCGTCGATCCGTTCGGCGGGCAGGCGGATCTGCGTGCGAAGCTGTTCCGGCACGTCGGCGGCGCGTTCGTCGAGGATCCGGTGCGCATCCTGCGCGTCGCGCGCTTCGCGGCGCGCTTCGCCGAGTTCTCGGTTGCACCGGACACGGCCGCGCTGATGCGCAAGATGGTCGATGCGGGCGAGGCTGACGCGCTCGTGCCCGAGCGCGTGTGGCAGGAGCTCGCGCGCGGGCTGATGGAAGCGAAGCCGTCGCGGATGTTCGCGGTGCTGCGCGAATGCGGCGCGCTGGCGCGGATCCTGCCCGAGATCGACGCGCTCTTCGGCGTGCCGCAGCGCGCCGACTATCACCCGGAGGTCGACACGGGTGTGCACGTGATGATGGTGATCGATCACGCGGCGAAGCAGGGCTATTCGCTGCCGGTGCGCTTCGCGGCGCTCACGCACGATCTCGGCAAGGCGACGACGCCCGCCGACGTGCTGCCGCGCCACATCGGCCACGAGGGCCGCAGCGTCGATCTGTTGAAGCCGCTGTGCGAGCGGCTGCGGGTGCCGAACGAGTGCCGCGATCTGGCGCTCGTCGTCGCGCGCGAGCACGGCAACCTGCATCGCGTGATGGAGATGGGCGCGGCCGCGCTGGTGCGCCTGTTCGAGCGCGCCGATGCGCTGCGCAAGCCGGCGCGCTTCGCCGAGGCGCTGCAGGCGAGCGAGGCCGACGCGCGCGGCCGGCTCGGCCTCGATGCGACGCCCTATCCGCAGGCCGAGCGGCTGCGGCAGGCGCTCGTCGCCGCGCGCTCGGTCGACGCGGGCGCGATCGCGCAGGGGCTCGCGGGCGAGCCCGCGAAGATCAAGGATGCGGTGCACCGCGCGCGCGTGCGCGCGGTCGCGCAGGCGATCGGCATAGCGGACTGAGGCCGGCGGCGCCGACATGGTGGGGTTGGGCAGCCGAGCCCGGCGATCGGCCGCTCTTCGATGGTAGTGCCCCCGCGAATGCGGCTCGTCCTATCGAATCGCCGCGTCTGTCGCGGCGAGGGGGCCGTCTGACTGCGCAATCGCTCCGCGCTTCGCCATGCCCGCTCACCGCGCTGCGGCGCGCGCATTGCGACATCGTCGCGCCACCCGGCGATGAACCGATTCGCATCGTATGGCGCCGAAACGCGCCCGGTCCCGGTTTCGATTTTGGTCTCCGGCGTCGGCTCCGCGTCGCGCGGCATGCTGGACGGCCGGTTCATCTCGCGGCCCCTCGTTTTCCCGAATGCCGGTTCGCCGCGATGGCGTCATTGTCCGCCGGCTTTCCGATCCTGACAGTCGACGTCATCCCCGACCTTCGATCCGCTGCTCCGGACTTTCCCATATCGCGTTTCCGCCTCGCATTCCGCGGCGCAACCGCGCGCCGGCTTGTATCGTCGTTGCCGGCTCGCCGCCCCCCGTTCCGCTAATCTTCGATCTCGAAAACGAATACTGCTGTCGATTTTTTCTGTTCCTAAAATTCAGACTGGCCGGCCCGACCCGCTTATCCGCCGGGAAATGCTCAACCAGAACAACTATGACTGCCGACATGCTGCGGGGCGTAATTCCACACGGCTTGCGCTTTGCCGTCGTCCTGGGGGCGGCATGCCTGCTGCTGCGCTTTCTGCCGAGCGCAATCAACGCCGCATGCGTCGTGGCAGGACTCTCCGTGATACTGCGATGGCGGTGCGCGGCCGCATCGCCGCTGCTTTGCCCGCTGTCGATCACGATGGGTTTCGCGCTTGCCGTGGGTTTGCAGCAGGTCTGGCGCACCGAGCGCATGCGCCGTCAGGAATTCGCCCGTATGCGCCGCGACGCGCGCCTGTGCGAGGAGCTGCGGCGTGCGAAGGAGGCCGCCGAAGCCGCGGACCGGGCCAAGACGAGCCTGCTGGCGATGGTCAGCCACGAAGTCCGCATACCGATGAACGGCGTGCTCGGCGTGCTGCAATTGCTCGAAGGTTCTCGGCTGGATGCGATACAGCGTCGCCAGGTCTCGATTGCGCGGGATTGCGCCGAGCATCTGGTCGGCCTGCTCGACGGCGTGGCCGATTACGTGCGCGGCGGCGCGGCGCTCGACGCGCCGGCTCCGATCGACTTCGATCCTCGGCACCTGATTGAAGGCGTTGTCGAATTGATGCGCACGCATGCGTCGGCCCGCCAGACGGCCATCGATGTCTTCGTCGACCATCGCGTGCCGCCGGCGCTGCACGCAGACGCCGGACGGCTGCGTCAGGTGCTGATGAATCTGTTGAGCAATGCGGTGAAGTTCACCGAACGGGGCCGCGTCGGCGTGTCGTTGACGATGCGGGGCCGCGTCGCGGGCGCGTGGCAACTGGAGATCGCCGTCGAGGATACCGGCATAGGTATCCCGGAACACATGCTGACGCGGATTTTCGACGAGTTCGTTCAAGCCGACGAGTCGATCGGGCGACGCTTCGGCGGCGCGGGCCTCGGGCTCGCCGTATGCCGGCGCATCGTCGAGACGCTGGGCGGCACGATCGCCGTGGCCAGCGAATACGGCGTCGGCAGCCGGTTCCGGGTCGTCGTGCCGGTGGCCGCGGCGGTTGCTGCGCGGCCGCCGGCCATATCGGCGTTGCCTTCATCGCGACGCTTGAAGCTCCTCGTCGTCGACGACGACCCGGTCAACCTGATCGTGATTGGCGGCCTTCTGACCCAGGCGGGCCACGACGCGACGCCGGTGAGCAGCGCGGACGCGGCCGTCGCGGAGATCGCCCGCGGGCGCTTCGACGCCGTATTCGTGGACCTGCACATGCCGCTCGTGGACGGCATCGAGACGGCGCGCCGCATACGCGTGCAGAACGCGCGCAGCCAGGGGCGGCCGGAGATGCCGATCGTCGTGCTGACCGCGGATCTGCTTCGTGCGCGGCATGCCGACGTGGCGGACGCGTTCATGTCGATCCTCGTGAAGCCGGTTCGGCGAGACGCGCTGTGCCGGGTGCTCGAACTCGTCGCCGGCGCTGCCGAGCCCGCCCGGCCTTCGGACGGAATCGGTTCGACGGACATGGCCGTGGATCTCGCGTGCCTGAGCGAGCATGCGGAGGCGCTCGGCGTCGCCGCGGTCGGCTGGCTCGTTCATCAGTTCCGGTTCGCGGGACGGCGCTCGCTGCGCGAGCTCGGCGAAGCGATCACGGAGCAAAACCTGCACCGGGTCAACGAGCTTTCACACCGGCTCGCGAGCTCGGCCGCCGCGCTGGGACTGCTGCGGCTCGGGGCGCTCGCCGAGCGCCTGAAGCAGGCGGCCGCTCGTCATCCGCCGTCGGACCTGTCCGCGCTCCTGGTCGCGCTCGACATCGAGTTCGAACACGCTTTCGATGCATTACGCGACATCGCGCGCGAGGCGCGGGGCGCGCGGCGCAATCGTCAACTGCATCGGTTCACCGCGGCGTCGAGCCGATAGCCGACTCCGACTACCGTGCCGATCGGGCAGCGGAGCCCGCCCGCGTCGCCGGACATCTTGCGGCGCAGCCGCGCGATCAACGTGTCCACCGTGCGCGCGTCCGCGGCGCGCTCGCGCTTGCTGACCACTTCGAGCAAGTACTCGCGCGTGAGCGTCGTGCCGCGAACCATCACGAGCGCCGCCAGCAGATCGAACTCGCGCGGGGTCAGCGGCAGCACGGCGCCGCCCACGAGCGCCAGCTCCCGGCGCCGCAGGTCGATCATCCAGCGGTCGAACGTGAGCACCGTGTCGACAGGCGCGAGCTCGTGATACAGCCGTTGCCGGCGCAACAGGGCGCGCACGCGCGCGAGCAGCTCGCGCAGCCGGAACGGCTTGGTGATGTAGTCGTCGCCGGCGGTTTCCAGGCCGAGGACGCGATCGAGGTCGCCGTCCCGTTGCGTGACGAAGATGATGCCGGCCGTGCTGTGCTCGCGCAGTTCGCGGGCAAGCGAGATGCCGTCGCCGTCGGGAAGATTGATGTCGAGCAGCAGCACGTCGGCGGGCGCGGCGCGCAGCGCGTCGCGCGCTTGCGCGACGTTGCCGCTCGTGCGCAGATCGAAGCCGGCGCTGCACAGGTAGCGCGCCAGCATCGTGCGGGTGATGGGATCGTCCTCGACGACGAGAATGCGTCCCGGTGCTGTTTCCATGGCGTCTCCTTCCGGATAACCAATTGGCGCGATTGATTCGAATATGGCAACGGTTCCGCGCCGGTTCCGCCGTCGATCCCGGCCGGCAAATTGTCAGTCGCCATGTTAAGCGGAGCATGCAATCGAATGCTCGAAGCCGTGCCGCCGTCGCGCGATCGTTCGCCGTCGCGGCCCCGTCGTCACGCGATGCCGCGCTTCCGTGTGAACAACGGTCGACAACGGTGGGCCGGCGACGTTCGATGCCGCGCGAGCCTCGCATACTGGGCGCACGCCAGCGACGGCTCGCCGTCGCGGCATGCCGGTTCATTCGGGCCTTCCCGGCGTATCCCGTTTCCGGACTCGACGCCACGTATGCGGGATCGCGCGTCCATGTCGGGAGATCGTCGAAAGACCGCATCGGAACCCCGATGCCGGAGTGATCGAATTCGTGAATGCACGAGCGAGGCCTTCGACGTGGAAGCGATATTGCGAAACGTTTATCGACCGTATCGGCGATTGCCGGATTTGCTCGAATTGTTGATGCGCGCGTTCGCTCGACATCTGGACCTGGGCGGCGCGTCATTGCGATTGCGCGACGTCGGCGTGCTGCGGTTGCATCGCAGCGGCGAGCGGTTCGATCTCGTCTGGCTCGACGGGAAGGGCGCCGGCGCCCACGCCGACGACGACATCCGCGCGGTCGCGCATTCGGCGCGGTTTCCGGTGACCTATGCGGGAGAGCCGCTCGGCATGCTGACGTTGAGCGCGACGGAGGGCGCCGCGCGGTCGGACGCCTTCGCCGCGCACGGCGCGGCCTTTGCGCATCGCTGCGCGCTCCTGTTCCAGCGCTACGGCGTGCAACGCTGGGCCCGGCAGCGGCTGAGCCGAAGCTTGTTGCTCGTGGGCATGTCCGAGCCGTTGCATCGCATTGAGATATTCGTCGAAAAGGCGTCGTACAGCCTGTTGCCCGTGTTGCTCACCGGCGAGTTCGGCACCGAGAAGGCGCCGTTGGCGGCGGCGCTGCATTGCTGCGGGCCGAGACGTGACGGGCCGTTCATCGAAGTCAACTGCGCCGATCCGGCGGACGATCCGGCGCAATGGTTCAGGCAGGCGGCGGGCGGCACGTTGTTCTTCAACGGCATCGACGAGCTCGCTCCCCGGCTTCAGAATCAGGTGCGGCAGTATCTGCATTCGCGGCTCGGGCAATGGCTGGTGGTGCCGGGCGAGTGCGAGGTGCGCGTGATCGCGTCGACGACGTCCGATTTGCGACGATGCGTGGAGGAAGGGCGATTCTCGCAAGCGCTGCTGGCCGAGCTGGACTTCTTGTCGGCGACGGTGCCGACGCTTCGCCAGCGCGAAAACGACATCGCGCCCCTCGTCGCCGCGGCGCTCGAGCATCATGGCTACGTCGCCGAGCGCAAGTGCAGCGACGCACTGCTCGAGATATGCGAGCGCTACGCGTGGCCGGAAAACGTCTATGAGCTCGAGCGCGTGATCGCGCGCCTGGCGGTCATGACGGGCGATGCCCCCATTGGCCGCGACGACGTCGCGCTTCATGTGCCGTGGATGATTGATCGGCCGCACGGCGAGCGCGTCGGCGCGGCGCACGGCCACGATCGGGACGACGGGACGTCACGGCCCGCGATCGAGACGAATGCCGCCGCGTTGCAATCTTCGGTGCTGCCGGCCCACTGGGCGCGATGCGCAATGACGCGCAACGCCGCGGAGCTGGCGCGATTGCATAAGGCGCTGCGCAAGGCGCTGCTTTATCTCGGCGAGCATTACGCCAATCCGATTTCGATGGAGCAGTTGGCGCAGCACGCGCACGTGAGCCCGTCGCATTTGAGCTATCTGTTCCGTCACACGCTGAATGTCGCGTTCAAGCCGTTGCTTCAGCACATTCGCATCGAGAAGGCGAAGGAAATGCTGATGCGCCACGACTGTCCGCGTGTGACCGAGGTTGCGCTGAGCGTCGGCTTCGGCGACTTGAGCCACTTCGAAAAAAGCTTCCGGCGCATCGTGGGATCGAGCCCGCGCGAGTTCAGGGGCTCGGCGGCGTGACGGGCCGCTGCCATCGCGATATGGACGGCGCGGACGGGTCCTTCAGGTTCGACGCGCTCAGATCCACCTGCAACGCTCCGGGCATCAGCACGCAGTTTTGCAGGTGTTGCCACGCCATCGCGTGCACATAGCCGCAACCGGCGGGCGTGACGGCGGGGAATGCGCCGAGGGGGCCCAGGTAGGGCTGCGGGTTCGTCGTCGGCACGTTCCAGGCCCAGATGCGCAGTTCCGGCGGCGGATTCAGACCGGCCATCAGCGACGCGATCGAATCGGCCAGATCGTGCGAGCAATAGACGCCGGGCTGATAGCCGTTCTTGACGACCTCGGCCGCCCATGCGCCGAGATAGGCCTGGGCATCGGCGTCGAGGGGGCTGCCGTCCTCCCAGTCGATGTACAGGTAGCCGTCGCGCGGAAAGCCTTCGGCGCGCGCCAGGTGAGCGGCTTGCGAGCCGTCGGCGGTGCCTTGCGCATCGGTCAGCGTGTTCGATCCGGCCTGTTGGCCGACGTAAATCGGCAGCAGCCCCCAGCCTTGCTCGATCAACGCCTGACGATTGCCCATCCAACTGTCGTCGGGATGGTTCGGCGCAGGCGCGAGATAGTAGCCGCACCAACTGAGATTGGTGTTGGATTTGAGCCAGTCGAGCTGCAGTTGGCCGGGGAAGATGTCGGTGTCGAAGCCTGCGTAGAAGGGCATGGCGTTGCTCCTTTCAGATGGCCCGCGGCGGCGGGCCATTCCAACGGCTATGAGGATGTCAGGGGGCGGACGGGTCCTTCAGCGTTGACGAACTCAGGCCCACCTGCAACGTCCACAGCATCAGCACGCTGTCTTTCTCGTATTGGTATGCGATGGCGTCCGCGTAGCCGCAATTGGCGGGGTTGTCGGTCTCAAATTGACCGATGGACCCTGAGTACGGATGTAGCTCCTCGGTTGTTTCCTTCGTGGCCCAGATACGCAACTCGGGCGGCGGGTCCAGATCGGCCGTCCACGTCGCTATCTTGGCGGCAAGCTTGCCCGAGCAACAGACGCCGGGGCGATATTGATATTTGCCCTTCATGACATTGTCCGCCCACGCGAGGAGATAGGCTTTTGCCTTTTCGTCGGCAAGGCTGCTGCTTCTCCAGTCGATGAATACGTAGGCGCCCTTTCGAAATTTTTCGTTGTCCATCAGCTCGGCGGCATCTGAGCCGTCGTCTTTGCCTTGCTTCTCGTCGATTTTCGCTGGGTCGGCCTGCTGGCTCCTGTAGAGGGGCAGCAAGCCCCAACCCTGTTTGGTCAGCGCTTCGCGCTTGCCTTTCCACTCGCTGTCAGGACGCCCGGGCGGGGGCGTCAGATGGTAGCCGCACCAGGAGAGGTTGGTTTTCTCCTTCAGCCATTTGAGCTGGTCCAGACCAGGAAAGTCCTCAATGTCGAATCCTGCATAGAAGGTCATGCTGGCGCTCCTTGATTGACGACTCGCAGCGATAGTTGGCGTGCTGGCAGAACATGCGAGGCCACGAAACACAGGGGGCTCGCGCGATCCGTCACACCACGGGAAGCAGCGTTTTCAGCGCCTCGTATTGCTGCGAGATCGTTTTGCGAATCAGGTAGTCTTCGATCAATGCCGCGGCGACCTTGCGCTGCGCGGCGATTTCCGGCAGCGATGCGTATTCGAGGTCGGGATATGCCGCATCGCGTCGGAATGGGGCTTCGCCGGGAGTGGCAGTCGTCATTGTCAGATAGGCGATCGCCTTGCCTTTCTCGAATACCACCATCGTCATCTCATGGGTGATGCCAGTGGCGCGCGGTACGCTGTAAGTCCGAAAGCGTACCGACGTGCTTATCGGCGTGTCGACATAGCGCGGATCGAATTCCGTTCGGAACAGCTCGCACAGGGTGTCCAACTGCAACTGGTTTTTCACGCGAATCACGACGGCCATCAATACGCCCGAAAAGCCGATTTGCCTGGGCTCAACGTATTCGTTTTGCTCGAGGACGCGGATCAGCACCAAGTCGTCGCTGAATGCGGCGTCGAGTACGCCTACGGCTAATTCGTCGGGCAAGCGCGCCACCGTTCGATCGATCAGTTGCCTCAACCTCACTCGCGCCTCGTCAAAGCGGATCAGCAGTTCGCGGGGGACATGGCCTCCCGCAGTGAAGTCGTTGTGATTCGCGGCCATTCCGTCGGCAATCCGGTCCATCAGGTTGCGTGCCAGGCAGTAAGCGGGGTCTCCATCATCCAGTATGGCTCGTGTCAGGGAGCCGCCATGCTGTTCGATGGCATCGGTGACGCTCGCCACGTGCGCGGGAGGGGCCGCATTGATATCGGCCACCCCGGCCATTTCGCTTAGCGTGTGGGCAATTTGTGATCTGTCGCTGGATCTCCAGATTTGCCCGAAGCGTTCAAAGCGTCTATCGAGCTTATCCGGGTGACGCGAACTTCCATCCGCGATCTCGCACAGCATCGTCGCGATTTCCCGCAGGTGGTACATGATGTCCGGCAGCGGCAGCTTCACTTCGGTGCTATCGCCGGTCGCCCCGACTTCCGCGCTGTCGGCGCCGGACGATTTCACCGCGATCGTCGTGTTCTGGATGTCGATCTGCCCCTGGGCCAGTTCCTCCCAGACCGCCACCGCTTCGATCGTGTCCCGTCGCGGCAGCGTGACGTCGATCAATTCCATCAGCAGCGGCTTGCGAACATCCGTTTTTATCTGCGCGGGCAAGGGGCCCCGCAGCAGGGTTGGCTGCGGCACCGGAAGCTTGGATAGCAGCAGAGGTGGCAGAGACGGCAATTGGGCGTGCCAGGTGTAGCCGAGCCGGTGCAGGATGAATGGACGGATCGCGTCATTGAGCAAGATGCCGGGTATCCGTTCCGGGTGATCGACGTCCGGGTCGGATATCCGGCGCCTGTCGTTGGTCCAGAGCCCCAGCCGTTGCTGGTCGAACACCTGGCGCAGCGATTGCGGGTCGTCGTATTCGAGCGAATAGGCCGAGTAGATCCGATGCTTTGACTTTGGGTCGTCCCGCTGCGCGATCCATTGCTTGATCGTCTGATCGGCGAAGTCGCCTGCCACCCGTGCGATGTCGACCCCTGCCCGGATCATCGTGTCCGTCACCAGCTCTTCAAGCAGGCCGTAGACGTAGGCTTGCAGCGGTACCGGCGCCCACGGATCGATGACGACCTGCGTATCCCAGTCGGATTTTCCGCCGCCGTTTTCCGTGGCCGCTGTTCCCTCGGGCTCGTGTATGCATTTGAACGCATTGCCGCCCTTCATATAGAACTTCACCAGTTTCCGGCCCTGGACAACGTGAAATTTCGCTTGCAACGACTCGTTCAACTCGGCGATGCGAACGTCGATTTCCTGCAGCGCCTCCAGGACTCGGGCGCGGATGGCCCGCTTCTCGATGCCGTCCGGCTTTTCCACGTCGTTGATCAGTTCGGTCAGCCAACTGCTCATCGCGCGCCGCGCCGACCGCTGTTCGGGCGTTTCCATACATGCTCCCGGACTAAGTTTCAATTGCAGCGATTGAACGAGTTCGTCGAGTCATGACGAGTCCGTTGTCGGCCGCCCCAAAAGCCTTGGCTTGACCCGGTCGTAGGGCGGTCGCGACCTGGCATGACACGAAGCCGTCTGACGAGAGCGGGTCTCCCGCAAGGTAGGCGCTGCCCATGAGCTATCCCGCCCGAGGTCCCGTCGCCCCGGCCCCCGCCGCCGCGGCCATCGCCTGTTCCGCCTGTCGCTGCGCCGCCTCGACCGCGCGAGCCTGGGCCTCTCCGGCTTGCCGCGACGCGTTCGCCACGGCGGCTTCGCCGGCTGCCGCGCCGCTCAGCGCGGCCGCGAGCGCCTGCTCGGCCTGCGTCATCGCTTCGCGCGCGGCGTGATCGCCGTCGGCTGCGCCGGCGTGCGCCGTGCTGTTCAACGCGGCGCGCATCGCCTTGTCGGTCGCCGCGACCGCGTCATCGACCGCCTGTTGCGCCTGCATCTCGGCGGTCTGCGAAATGGACTCGGGCGGATTCGTCGCCGATACGTCACGTCGGGGGTTCATCGCATGCCTCGCTTGTTCGGAGCCGGAACCGCAACCGTGGAAACGGCATCCGTCTTTCCGGCGGTGTGCAATGCGTGCAGCGATTCCAGCAGCGCCAGCCTGGCGTCCACGACCATCTGCTGAGCCTTCGCGCGCGCTTGCCTGCGCATGTCGGCGACGGCGGCGTGCGGGTTCGCGAATTCAGGCGGTGCGTTGGCCGGCGTGATGGACGGCGTGATGACCGGCGCGACGCCGGAAGGCGCGGACACGCGTAGCCGCCCGGCCGCCGCTTGCGAGTCTTCCGGCCGTTCGAATGCGTTCGAAATCGGTTTATTGGGAATGCTCACGATACGTTCTCCTGTTCTGCGGTTGCGTTTTCCGTCGCGGCGGGCGCAAGCGCCGCCGGCGCGGCGGGTTTCGCGCCGAAGTCGTTCAGCGAAATCACGCCGTTGCCGCTCAACTGCAATTCGGCATGCAATTGAGCGGACTCGACGGGGAACAGACAGGTCGCGCCATCCTGGCCCATCGTGCCGCGGTCGGGCTGGTGGGCGGCCAGAAACGCCTGCGCCGCGTGCATGAAGAGCTCGACGATGCGCTTGGCCGCTTCGCCCGTCTCGCCCTTGTAGGCGGTGTGCTGGACGATCTGCTGGGCGCCTTGCGACAGCCTCGCGAAGCCCACCATTCGGCCTTGAGCGAGCCAGTTGCGCACGGTCTGCGCGACGTCGGACGGCCCCGCCAGGCCCTGCACCTGCGGACAGTCCAGCGCGCCGAAAAGAATCGGCAGCAACGCTTCCGACGCATCCGTCGCCGCGGCTTCGCGCCGCTCGGGCGTGGCGGCGCTGCTGTTCAGTTGTTCCGCGTAGTCGAGATAGAAGCGGTAGAAGTCGCAGAATTCGAGCACGGTGCGCGCCTGCTTCAACGCGAACGAGGCGGCCTCCTGCTGCAACGGCTGCTGCCGTGCGCCCTGCGGCAGGTGCATCAGGTCCGTGACCGCCAGGCTGTCGTCGAAGCCGAGCGCCTGGAACAGCGGCGCCGACTTGACGCCCAACTGCGCGAGGAAGCTCGTGCCCGCGGCCAGTTCGTCGCGGGTGACGAGACGGTGTTCCGAGAGGACCTTCGCCACCTGCGCGGCCACGACGGACGAGCCGTCGCCGCTCTCGGCGCGCGCGAGGATGTGCAGGTCGGCCAGGCTCAGCGTCATGAGCTTGACCGGGCTGATCATCAGTCCGAGCTGCGGCAGCAGCGTGTAGCGCGACGCGTGCAGCCCCTGCTGGACCGTGGCGATCAGCTCCGTCTCGTCCGCGAAGTCGTAGCGCGCCGACGGCGCGGTGGCGGCCCAGACCAGCCACTCTATGCCGCCGTCGACGAACGCGAGCGCGAGCCGCCCGATGTCGGACAGCGCGTTGGGCAGCGGTATCAGCTTGCCGGCAACGGATACGGTCATGGCAATGCTCCTTGATCGGACTGCGGGAGGCATACGGGTTCGCTTCAGCCGGCCGGGAATCCCTTGAGCACGGTCGCGGCGACCGAGCCGATCTTCGCGTAGTCGTCGGTTGCGGACTTCATCATCTCCTGCGCCTGGGTGAGCGCCGTCGCGTATTGCGGCTTGCCGGTGGCGAGGAACTGCGCCATCGCCACGCCGGCCGCCGTCGTCGCGATCGTGGTGATGTTGCGCAACGCGTCGGTCGCGTCCTGCACCGCGAGCGCGGTCGATTGGGCGACCGACTGATAGGCCTTGCCCGCGCCGCTCGTCAACACCACCTGCGGGCTCATCGTCGCGAGCTGGCTCTGGTTGATCACGTCGATGACTTGAGAGTTGACCTTCGAGGGATCCATGACATTTCCTTCGGTGGGGTGAATGTGTCAGCGGGCAGCGCGAAATCCTTCAGTTCCTGCTGCTCGGTGCGCCGTGGTTCGGCGTGTCGCCGCCCGGCTTCGACAGCGCGGCCGTGACCGATTGCGCGAACTGGTCCAGCGCGTACTCGGCGTCGCCCGCGTCCTTCGCGGCCGTGTCGGCCGAGGCCTTCAGCTCGTCGAGGGCGGCCTTGGCTTCGCCGAAAGCCGTCTCGCTTTCCTTGACGGCGGCTTCCACGACGGCGGCCGGCGACGACGATTCGCCGGGCCCCGGCAGCGGATGCACTTCGGGCGGCGGTGCCGGCGCGGGCGGCGGCGGCGGGGGCGGCGCCGGGAACGGCACGGCGAGGATCTTCGCGCACGCGGCCGTCAGCGCGGCCGAGTTGATCATGCCGACGCTTTGCTGGCGATTCACCGCGTTGTGCATGGCCATGCCGAGCGTTTCCAGCAAGACGGCGTCGAGCATGCCGAACGCTTGTGACGGCGATTGGCCGGTCGTCAGCGTGACGACGTTGCTGACGGCGTCGACGATTTGACTGTTGACGGTGCTGTCATCGGTGCTCATGACGATTAGCTTCCCTGTTGGCTTCCCTTGGCGATGATCAATGCGAGAACCTGAGTCGTGGCCGCGCCGGCGATGACCTGGCCCCGCTGCTGATTGGCGACGGCATTGCCCATCGCGATGCCGATGCTGTCGGCCATCGCGAGATAGGTCATGGCCATCGCGGCGGCGGCCGTTTGATCTACGGCGAGCTGTGGCATCGCGCGGACCGGTGCGGCCGAGTACCCGATAGCCGGCGCGCATGGCGCCCGCGTGCCCCGGTGCGTCGGCCGCGGGCGTCAGGCGCGGTTATTTCAGGCCGAGGATCTCCGCGGTGGCGGCGCCCGTGGTGCCCGTTTCCACCGTCAGCAGCGTGGACACGGCCTGCGTGGTGGATGCCTGCATCGTCACGTACGATTGCTGCTGATTGTTCGTCGCGTTGTGTGCGGCGTTCGACAGCGCCTGGCTCGTTGCCACATACAGGTTGCCCATCGCGACGGACGGCGCGTCGCCCAGTACCTTCGTGTTGACTTGCGAGACCGAATCGGTGATCTGGCTGTTGACTGAAGTCGGAAATGCCATGATTCATACTCCTTAATATAGAGATGACGAGTGTGGCGATGATCAATGCACGGACCCTCAGCCGAGGATCTTCTTGGTCGCCATCGCCGTACTGCCGGTGTCCAGCGAGTACAGCAGCGCGACGCCCATCGTGGTCGCAGCCTGCGCCGTGACGTACATCTGCTGTTGCGCCAGGGTCGCGTTGTGTGCCGCATTGGCCAACGCCTGCGCCGTGGCCTGGTACAGGTTGCCCATCGCGATGGACGGAGAGACTCCCAGCACCTGGGTGTTCGCCTGAGTCACCGAATCGGTGATCTGGTTGTTGACGGCAGTCGGAAAGGCCATGTGCTCAACTCCTTGGGATCAACGGTTGCCGGCGATCCTCAGGTACCGAGGATCTTGGTGGTGGCGATCCCGGTCGTGGCCGTGTCGAGCGAATACAGCGTCGCGACGCCCATCGTGGTGGCGGCTTGCGCGGTCACGTAGCTCTGTTGCTGCGCATAGGTCGCGTTGTGCGCCGCGTTGGCCAGGGCTTGCGCCGTAGCCTGGTACAGGTTGCCCATCGCGATCGCCGGCGCATCGCCCAACACTTTGGTGTTGGCCTGCGTGACGGAATCGGTGATCTGGTCATTGACGCTGGTCGGAAAAGCCATGTCGGGCTCCTTGGTGGTTTAGTCCTGGCCGCTTAGCTGCCGAGGCCGCGAACGCCGGTGCTCAGGATGTCCTTGGTCGACACGCCCGTGGCGGCGGTATCGAGCGAGTACAGCGTCGCGACGCCCATCGTGGTGGCGGCTTGCGTGGTGACGTAACTTTGCTGCTGAGCGTTGGTGGCGTTGTGGGCGGTATTGGCGAGCGCTTGCGCGGTGGCTTGGTAGAGGTTGCCCATCGCGATCGCCGGCGCATCGCCCAATACCTTGGTATTGGCCTGTGTGACGGAATCGGTGATCTGGTCGTTGACGCTGGTCGGGAATGCCATGGTTGCTCCTTGTGACGGTGTGGCTGCCTTTCGGCGGGATGTTTTCGGTACGAACCCTGCGCAACTTGGCAGGGCCGTGAAAACATCTTAGAAAAGCAACCGCGGCCCCAATTGGTGCGACCGATGGAAAACACGGCGCCGAATCGGCAAATCGTCGCAACCGGCCAGACGAACCTGCCGCGCCGATCGGCGTTTTCGCCGTATCGGTGTCGGTTTCGTGGTGGCAGAAAAGGCGGCATGCGGAAAAAGCGCCGATTTGCGGCGAAATTTCCGATCCGGCCCGCAAGGGCGCGAGAAGGCGTAGTCGGCCGGACGAAACGTCTCCGGCGCTTCAGCGATGATCAAGGAGGCGGCGCACCGCGCGCGTGCGCATGCGCGCGCAGGCGATCGGCGCTGGCGAGCAGGCGGGTGCCGGGGTTGGCGGGGGAGGCGGCAGGCGCGCTCGGTGTGCGCGCTGCCGCTCCGATTTCAGCGTGCGGCCGCGGCGACGCGCCCGTCCGGCCCATAGAAGCCGTTGCGCGGCGGCGCGGCGCGCAGCACGGACAGCGTGCGTTCGTTGTAGTCCATCCGGATGCGGATCAGCATCCCGTTGATCGCGTTCGCGTGGCGCGCGCGCTCGGCCGATTGCTGCAGCAGTTGCCAGCCGTTCGCGAGGCGCGCGTCGTTTTCCGCCGCGAGATCCATCCCTTTCTTGCCGGCCGGCAGGCCGAGCGACGCGAGCAGCGTGTCGCGCCGGCGCTCGAGTTGCGCGAGCTTCTCGAGCAGCCCGGTTTTCCGCTCGACGATGCCCGGCAACGCGTCGAGCGGCGACGCCGTCGTCAGCGCCTTCTCCTCGTACGCGAGCAGGGACGCGTACGCCTCGACCGTCGCGTGCTCGTCGTTGACCGTGGCCAGCAGTTCGTCTCTCATTTCGTTTCGCTCGGCATGGCGGCGCGCGGGCCGTCCGCGCGCCGTGTTGTGCATTCCGTCGTCCGGCTGCGAAGCCGGCTCAACTGTTGCCCGTCTGCGGCGGCGGCTTCAGCAGATCGCGCGCGGTCTGCAGGATCCCGTCGGCGATCTTGCCCGTGTCGATCGACAGCGTGCCGTTCTTGATCGCGTCCCGGATCGCGTCGACCTGGGCGGTATCGATGTCGGCGCCGCCCGAAGCGGCGAGGCTGCGCAGCGTCGACGACAGGCCGGACAGGCTCACGCTCGCGTCTCCGCCCGCCGGCGCGCCCGCGGGCGCCTGGGCCGCGGGCGGCTGGTCGGCTTGCGCGCGAGCCGCGCCCGTACTGGCGTTCGACAGCGTGCGGGCGTTCGAAGTAGGGGTGGAATCGACATTCACGATGGTGTTTCCTGTACGGGTTTGACCACAATAACGGCAAGGCCGGCCCGAACTTTAGCCCCCGTTTTTCAGTAACCCCCTGAATCAACGAAAGTTTGCAATCTTAGAGGGGGATTTCCACCGTCGCGGCGTCCTTGACGATCGCCGTGACGATCTGGCCCGCCGCCATCCGCACCCGCACCTGTTGGCCGGGCGCCGCGTTGTTGAGCACGCTGCCCTCCGCCGAAATCGTGAATCCCTGCCCCGACGCGACGACCCGCACCGTCTGCCCGATCGACACCGACGCTGCGCTCTTCAGCAGATCCTGGCGCAGTGGCAGCCCCGCCGCGACCCGCGTAAGCGTGGTTGCGCCGACCGCCTGCTGCGCGTCGGTGATCACGGCGAGCGGCAGCATCGTCAGATCGCCGTCGCGCGCGACGAGATCGGCGGCCGTGAGCGTCTCGCCCGGCGCGATCTGGCGCGCGGCGACATAGTAGGTTGCCTGCACGGCGAGCTTCGCCTGAAGGTAGATCGTCCACGGACGCTCGCCCGCGCAGCGCACGCCGACCGTCGTGCGGCCCCACAGGCGCGCGCCCGACGGCAGGAACGGCTCGAGCGTCGCGCACGCGGCGAGCCCGCGCGGGAACGCGGGCGCGACGGTGACGGTGGTCTTGCCGGGCAGGCCGGCCGCCTGCTGCTGCAGGAACGCAAGCGCCGCGCGGCGGATCGATTCGCCGTCCTGCTGGCCGGCGGGAGCCGGAGCCGCCGCGGCGGTGCCGGTTGCGGCCGCCGGTTGCGCGCCGGGTGCGCTCGCCGCCGCCCGAATCGGCGCGGGGCGGACCGGCAGCGTGCGCGGAGCGGGTTGCGAGCGGAACGACACGGGGATCACGCCGCCTTGCGTGGCCGCCGCGCCTTGCATGCGCGGCGCGGGCCATGATCGCGCAGCCGTCCGCGCATTCGCGGGTTGGCCGGCCGGTGGGGCCCCGTCTTGCGCGGCGAGCGTCGCCGCCGGGGTGCCTTGGCCCGCCGCGGCCGCGGTTGCTTGCCGGTTCCAGCCGCTCGGGGCGGCGGTCAGGGCCCGGCCCTTCGATTCGGCCGGGCCGGGTTCGATCACGATCAGGCCGTGGCCCGGCTCGGCCGCCGCGTGGACATTGCCGGGTTCGCCCGATTCCGCGCCCGGCGCCGCGCCGGCTCGGCCGGCCCATGCGGCAGCCGCCTGCGCGCTCCATCCGCTCGGGCTTGCCGTGCGGTCGGCCCCGTTCAGGCCCGCCGCGCCCGCGGCATTCGCGCCGCGCACACTCGCCGCGTTCGCATTCGCGAGCGCGGTCTGTGCCGATTCGCCGCGGCCCGGGATCACGATCATCCCGCCGTCGCCCGCCTGCTGCGCGAGCGCCGCGCCCATCCAGCCCGCCAGCGCGAGCGCCGCGGCAAAGCGCACGCGCGTTGCGCGGCCTGCGTCAGTCGTCATCGCGCCCTCCTCGAAACCCGTTTGGAAACCCGCTTGGAAACCCGCTTGGAAACCGATTGATACGGGGTTGCATTCTAGGGATGGGCGAGCGCCGGCAAACCGCGAATAGAGGGGCCCTTTGCCGGTTATTCGCCCGATTGCCCGTTGCGTTGTCCGCCTACCATGCGTCCCATGGGAAAAAGCCTCTTTGGCCGTCCATCGCCGGTTGTCCGCGCCGCGGGTGCCGCGGGCGGCGAAAGAGCGGCGCATCTTATCTTCAGACGGAGCTCGCGGATGCTGGACAAACTCGATGCCGAATTCGCGTTCGGCCGCCAGGCGCTCGACGTGCGCGCGTATCGGCAGGAACTGCTGTCGTCGAACATCGCGAACGCCGATACGCCCGGCTACCGCGCGCGCGACGTCGACTTCTCGTCGACGCTCGCTCGCGCGCTCAAGCAGGACGGCGCGGCGAGCGCGGGCAACGGGGCGACACTGCCGCTCGCGCAGCCGGCGGGCGTGACGAGCGGGATGTCGATGGCGGCGACTTCGGGCGCGCACCTCGCGGGCAACGTGAAGCTGATCCCGACGGGCGGCCCGAGCGACGACTACGGCCGCGCGCAGTACCGGATTCCGCAGCAGCCGGCGCTCGACGGCAACACCGTCGATCTCGACACCGAGCGCGTGCAGTTCGCCGACAACGCGGTGCACTACCAGGCCGGGATGACGGTGATGACGCAGCAGATCAAGACGATGATCGCCGCGATCACGTCGAATTCGGGTTCGTGATGCGCCGCATCGGCGCTTTTCCCGCGTGCCGCGCGCGTCACGGGAAACGGTTGAATGAGCGCGCAACGCGATAAGGAGCATGCATGCCTTCGTTGATGAACATTTTCGACGTCGCGGGTTCCGCGATGTCGGCCCAGTCGCAGCGTCTGAACGTGACGGCGTCGAATCTCGCGAACGCCGACAGCGTGACGGGGCCCGACGGCAAGCCCTACAAGGCGAAGCAGGTGGTGTTCGCGACCGCGCCGATGGGCCGCGCGCGCACCGCGTCCGGCCAGGGCGTCGGCGGCGTGCAGGTGACCAAGGTGGTCGACGATCCGTCGCCGATGAAGACGACCTACGATCCGTCGAACCCGGCCGCCGACCAGAACGGCTACGTGACGATGCCGAACGTCGATCCGGTGCAGGAGATGGTCAACATGATTTCCGCGTCGCGCTCGTACCAGGCGAACGTCGAGACGCTCAACACCGCGAAGCAACTGATGCTGAAGACGCTGACGATCGGCAGTTGACACGCGGCTTTGCATCGACCGAAAGAAACACGCACAGCAGAGAGAAAGGCGAACCGGGATGACATCTTCCTCCACGACCATCGGCAGCAGCGGCACCTCCGTGAACTCGCTGCCGTATGACACGATGAGCTCGAACGGCCAGTCGTCGGGCACGAGCGGCGCGAGCGGCACGAACGCGAACAGCAATGTCGCGAGCTCGCTGTCGACGACGTCGGCGGCCGATCTGCAGACGACGTTCCTCAAGCTGCTCGTCACGCAGTTGCAGAACCAGGACCCGACGAGCCCCGTCGACAGCTCGCAGATGACGTCGCAGCTCGCGCAGATCAACACCGTGAGCGGCATCGCGCAACTGAACACGGCGCTCACGTCGCTGTCGTCGCAGATCACCGCGAGCCAGCAGACGCAGGCGGCGATGCTGATCGGCTCGAACGTGCTCGCGCCCGGCAACACCGTGCCCGTCAAGAGCGGCGCGGCGTCGCCGTTCGGCGTGCAGCTCACGAGCGCCGTGTCGAACCTGACGATCAACGTGAAGAACTCGGCGGGCGTCGTCGTCAACACGATCGACGCGGGCGCGCAGTCGGCGGGCACCGTGCCGTTCAACTGGACGCCGACGGACGGGGCCGGCAACGCGCTGCCCGACGGCACCTACACGATCAGCGCGAGCTACACCGACACGTCCGGCAAGCAGTACGCGCCGACCACGCTGTCGTCCGCGCAGGTGCTGAGCGTCATCAAGCAGGCGGACGGCACGCCGGGGCTCGTGCTGTCGAACGGCTCGACGGTCGGCTTCAGCCAGGTCGCGTCGATCTTCCCGAACACCACGAAGAGCGCGTCGACCGACAGCTCGTCGTCTTCCACCAACTAATCCAGCACTTCGCTACGGAGACCGAGATGGGCTATCAACAAGGTTTGAGCGGTTTGGCGGGCGCGTCGAGCAACCTCGACGTGATCGGCAACAACATCGCGAACGCGAACACGGTGGGCTTCAAGGGAAGCACCGCGCAGTTTTCCGACATGTACGCGAATTCGGTCGCATCGGCCGTCAACAATCCGATCGGCATCGGCACGATGCTCGCATCGGTGCAGCAGCAGTTCAGCCAGGGCACGATCACGTCGAGCACGTCGTCGCTGAACGTCGCGATCAACGGCAACGGCTTCTTCCAGATGTCGAACAACGGCGTTCTCACGTACTCGCGCGACGGCACGTTCCAGCGCGACAAGAACGGCTACATCGTCAACTCGCAGGGCCTGAGCCTGATGGGCTACCAGGCGGACAAGAACGGCGTGATCAACACTGCGCAGACCGTGCCGCTGCAGGCGCCGACGAACAACATGGCGCCGACCGCGACGACCAGGATCTCCGGCCAGTTCAACCTGAACTCACAGGATACGGTGCCGACCAAGACGCCGTTCGACTATGCGGATTCCACGACGTACAACTTCCAGACGGCGGTCCAGGTATACGACTCGCTCGGCGGCTCGCAGCAGGTCAACATGTATTTCGTGAAGTCGGCGGCCGGCACGTGGGAAGCATACGCGGGCGTCAAGAACCAGACGCCGACCGATCTCGGCACGGTCACGTTCGATACGTCGGGCGCGATCAAGAGCACGACGCTGGCGGGCTCGACCACGCCGACCACGACGCTCGGCCAGTTCCAGTTCTCGATCCCGAACACGGACGGCTCCGCGACGCCGCAGGCGCTCACGCTCGACCTGACGGGCACGACGCAGTACGGCGGCAAGGACGGCGTGACCAACCTCGCGCCGGACGGCTTCGCGAGCGGCACGCTCACGACCTTCACGATCGGCAACGACGGCAAGCTGACCGGCAACTACTCGAACGGCCAGACCGCGACGCTCGGCCAGATCGTGCTCGCGAACTTCAACAACCCGAACGGCCTCGTGAACATCGGCAACAACCAGTACGTCGAGACGGCCGCATCGGGCGTGCCGCAGATCTCGGCTCCCGGCAGCACGAACCACGGCACGCTGCAGGGCAGCGCGCTCGAAAACTCGAACGTCGATCTGACGAGCCAGCTCGTGAACCTGATCACCGCGCAGCGCAACTACCAGGCGAACGCGCAGACGATCAAGACGCAGCAGGCCGTCGACCAGACGCTCATCAACCTGTAAGCGGCCTTCGCGGACAACAGCCAGCATGGACCGACTGATCTATACGGCGATGACGGGCGCGACGCAGTCGCTCGAGCAGCAGTCCGTCGTCGCGAACAATCTCGCGAACGCGTCGACCACGGGCTTTCGCGCGCAGCTCGCGACGTTCCGCGCGGTGCCGATGAACTTCGACGACGGCAGCGGCAACGTCGATCCGGCGACGACGCGCACCTACACGCTGTCGTCGACGCCCGGCGCGGATTTCGCGCCGGGGCCGATCGAGCGCACGGGCAATCCGCTCGACGTCGCGGTTCAGGGGCCGGGCTGGCTGTCGGTGATGCTGCCGGACGGCACCGAGGCGTATACGCGCGCGGGCAACCTGCATGTCGACCAGAACGGGCAGCTCGTGACCGCGAACAACCTGCCCGTCGTCGGCAACGGCGGCCCGCTTGCCGTGCCGCCGAACGCGCAGCTCACGATCGGCGCGGACGGCACGGTGTCGGCGCTGATGCCGGGCGATCCGCCGACCGCCGTCGCGATGATCGATCAACTGAAGCTCGTGAACCCCGATCCCGCGACGATGAAGCGCGGCGACGACGGCCTGTTCCGCACCGCGGACGGCAATCCCGCCGACGCCGACGCGGCCGTGAAGGTCGTGCCGAATTCGCTCGAGGGCAGCAACGTCAATCCGGTGGCGGCGATGGTGTCGATGATCGACAACGCGCGCGCGTTCGAATTGCAGACGAAGCTGATCCAGTCCGCCGACCAGAACGAGCAGGCGGCGAACCAACTGCTCAACTTCAGCTAAGCGCCGCCGGGCGCCAGACAAGGAGTCAACACGTGAACCGTTCCCTCTACATCGCCGCGACCGGCATGAATGCGCAGCAGGCGCAGATGGACGTGATCTCGAACAACCTCGCGAACGTGAGCACCAACGGCTTCAAGGGCTCGCGCGCGGTGTTCGAGGATCTGCTGTACCAGACCGTGCGCCAGCCGGGCGCGAACTCGACGCAGCAGACCGAGCTGCCTTCCGGCCTGCAGCTCGGCACGGGCGTCCAGCAGGTCGCGACCGAGCGCCTGTACACGCAGGGCAGCCTGCAGCAGACCGGCAACTCGAAGGACGTCGCGATCAACGGTCAGGGCTTCTTCCAGGTGCTGATGCCGGACGGCACGAACGCGTACACGCGAGACGGCTCGTTCCAGACCAACGCGCAGGGCCAGCTCGTCACGTCGAGCGGCTATCAGGTGATTCCGGCGATCACGATGCCGCAGAACGCGACGTCGCTCACGATCGGCAGCGACGGCGTCGTGTCCGTCACGCAGCCGGGCTCGAACAACGCGGTGCAGATCGGCGCGCTGCAGATCGCGACGTTCGTCAATCCGGCCGGCCTCGACGCGAAGGGCGAGAACCTGTTCGCGGAGACGACGTCGTCGGGCGCGCCGAACGTGTCGCAGCCGGGCCTGAACGGCGCGGGCACGCTCAAGCAGGGCTACGTCGAATCGTCGAACGTGAACGTCGTGCAGGAGCTCGTCAACATGATCCAGACGCAGCGCGCGTACGAAATCAACAGCAAGGCGGTGACGACGTCCGACCAGATGCTGCAGACCGTCACGCAGATGTCGCGCTAACCGGCACCAGGTCAGAAGCCATGAAGCAGGTTCGTTTCCTCCCGCAACCGGCGCGCCGCGCGCGCGTCGCGGCCGCGCTCGCGGCCGCCGCGCTCGCGGCCGCCGCGCTCGCGGGCTGCGCGCAGATCCCGCGCGAGCCGATCACGCAGCAGCCGATGTCGGCGGCGCCGCCGATGCCGCCCGCGATGCAGGCGCCCGGCTCGATCTACAACCCGGGCTATGCGGGCCGGCCGCTCTTCGAGGATCAGCGGCCGCGCAACGTCGGCGACATCCTGACGATCGTGATCGCGGAGAACATCAACGCGACGAAGTCGTCGGGCGCGAACACGAACCGGCAGGGCAACACGAGCTTCGACGTGCCGACGGCGGGCTTTCTCGGCGGCCTCTTCAACAAGGCGAACCTGTCCGCGCAGGGCGCGAACAAGTTCGCGTCGACGGGCGGCGCGAGCGCGGCGAACACGTTCAATGGCACGATCACCGTGACGGTGACGAACGTGCTGCCGAACGGCAACCTCGTCGTGAGCGGAGAGAAGCAGATGCTGATCAACCAGGGCAACGAATTCGTGCGCTTCTCGGGCGTCGTCAATCCGAATACGATCTCCGGCCAGAATTCGGTCTACTCGACGCAGGTGGCGGACGCGAAGATCGAATATTCGGCGAAGGGCTACATCAACGAAGCCGAGACGATGGGCTGGCTGCAGCGCTTCTTCCTCAACATCGCGCCGTGGTGAAGACGATGCGTATCCTGCTCGCGCGCGCCGTGCGCACCCTCGTCCGATCTAATCGCCGCGCGGCGGCGTGCTGCGCGCTCGCGTCGTGCGCGCTCGCGCTCGCATGCGCGCCCGCCGCGGCGCGCGCGGAGCGCCTGAAGGATCTCGCGCAAATCCAGGGCGTGCGCGACAACCCGCTGATCGGCTACGGCCTCGTCGTCGGCCTCGACGGCACGGGCGACCAGACGATGCAGACGCCGTTCACGACGCAGACGCTCGCGAACATGCTCGCGAACCTCGGCATCTCGATCAACAACGGCTCGGCGAACGGCGGCGGATCGTCGGCGATGACGAACATGCAACTGAAGAACGTCGCCGCGGTGATGGTGACGGCGACGCTGCCGCCGTTCGCGCGGCCGGGCGAGGCGATCGACGTGACCGTATCGTCGCTCGGCAACGCGAAGAGCCTGCGCGGCGGCACGCTGCTGCTCACGCCGCTGAAGGGTGCGGACGGCCAGGTGTACGCGCTCGCGCAGGGCAACATGGCGGTGGGCGGCGCGGGCGCGAGCGCGAACGGCAGCCGCGTGCAGGTGAACCAGCTCGCGGCCGGCCGCATCGCCGGCGGCGCGATCGTCGAGCGCTCGGTGCCGAACGCGATCGCGCAGATGAACGGCGTGCTGCAACTGCAACTGAACGACATGGATTACGGCACCGCGCAGCGGATCGTGTCCGCGGTGAACTCGAGCTTCGGCGCGGGCACGGCGACGGCGCTCGACGGCCGCACGATCCAGCTCACCGCGCCCGCCGATTCGGCGCAGCAGGTCGCGTTCATGGCGCGGCTGCAGAACCTCGAGGTGAGCCCCGAGCGGGCGGCGGCGAAGGTGATCCTGAACGCGCGCACGGGCTCGATCGTGATGAACCAGATGGTGACGCTGCAGAACTGCGCGGTCGCGCACGGCAATCTGTCGGTCGTCGTCAACACGCAGCCCGTCGTGTCGCAGCCGGGGCCGTTCTCGAACGGGCAGACGGTCGTCGCGCAGCAGTCGCAGATCCAGCTCAAGCAGGACAACGGCTCGCTGCGGATGGTGACGGCGGGCGCGAACCTCGCCGAAGTGGTGAAGGCGCTCAACTCGCTCGGCGCGACGCCCGCGGACCTGATGTCGATCCTGCAGGCGATGAAGGCGGCGGGCGCGCTGCGCGCGGACCTGGAGATCATCTAAGTGACGACTTTCACGAAAGCGAACGATCTGTCGCAGCGCTTCGCGCTCGACGTTCAGGGGTTCGACGCGCTGCGCTCGAAGGCCACGGCGGCGTCGCCGCGCGAGGGTGTGAAGATGGTCGCGGGCCAGTTCGACGCGATGTTCACGCAGATGATGTTGAAGAGCATGCGCGACGCGACGCCGTCGGACGGCCTGCTCGATTCGAGCTCGTCGAAGATGTACACGTCGATGCTCGATCAGCAGCTCGCGCAGCAGATGTCGTCGAAGGGCATCGGCGTCGCCGACGCGCTGACGAAGCAGTTGCTGCGCAACGCGAACGTCGCGGCCGACGCGCAGGGCGAAGGCGGCCTCGCGGCAATGAACGCGCTCGCGAGGGCGTATGCGAATTCGAATGCGTCGTCCGGCAACGGCGCGCTCGCGGGCACGCGCGGCTATTCGGCGGCGAGCGCGCTCACGCCGCCGCTGAAGGGCAACGGCAATTCCGCGCAGGCGGACGCGTTCGTCGAGAAGATGGCGGGCGCCGCGCAGGCAGCGAGCGCGGCCACCGGCATTCCGGCGCGCTTCATCGTCGGCCAGGCGGCGCTCGAATCTGGCTGGGGCAAGCGCGAGATCCGCGGCGCGAACGGCGAATCGAGCTACAACGTGTTCGGCATCAAGGCGACGAAGGGCTGGGCCGGCCGCACGGTGTCGGCTGTTACGACCGAGTACGAGAACGGCAAGCCGCGCCGCGTCGTCGCGCAGTTCCGCGCGTACGACTCATACGAGCACGCGATGACCGATTACGCGAACCTCCTGAAGAACAACCCGCGCTACGCGGGCGTGCTGAACGCGGGCCACAGCGCGGAAGGCTTCGCCAACGGGATGCAGAAGGCCGGCTACGCGACCGATCCGCACTACGCGAAGAAGCTGATTTCGATCATGCAGCAGCTCGGCTGACCTCGGTCGACACAAGCCGAGCAACCGTTCGGTACATTTCGGACCGCGCCGGCTGGCCCCGCGCGGTTTTAACGTTTGCTGAAAAAATAAACTCCGGTTTCGATCTAAACTTTGCGTTGCTGTTGCCGCTAAACGTGAGAGACCAGCGATCGGGCGGATCACGCCCGGTCATAACGCGCCCCCGAAATCCGCCGGGCGCATAGAGATAAAATACCGGCAAGCCATGAATACCGAACAGTCGACGAGTCTGGCCGAGAGCGCCGCCGCGCATTCCGGCCACGATTACGGCCGCCGCAATCCGCTCGAGATCGGCGTGCAGTTGCGCAACCTCGTCAATCGCGGAGATTTCCTGACCGTCCAGTACCAGGGCGGCCAGCTCGTCACCCGCATCCTCGACGTCGACGTCGGCGCGCGGACCTTCGTATTCGACTGGGGCGCGCTTGCCGATCAGAACGCGGGCATCCTCGCCGCGCCGCGCTGCGTGTTCCATGCGTCGCCGGACGGCGTACGCGTCGAATTCTCGACCGCGCCCCCGCGCGAAACCCGCTACGAAAACCTGCCCGCGTTCGAGGCCGACTTCCCCGACGTGCTGTACTGCGTGCAGCGCCGCGAATATTTCCGGGTCGACGCGCCGATCCTCGATCCGTACGTGTGCCGCGGCAAGCTGCCCGACGGCGAGAGCTTCCTGTTCGAGGTGCACAACCTGTCGCTCGGCGGCCTCGGGCTGCGCACGGGCGACGACCGCGTGGCGTCGCTCGAGCCGGGCACGACGCTGCCCGACGTCGAGCTGAACCTGAACGGCCACGGGAAGCTGTCGCTCGATCTGCAACTCGTGTCGCACCGCGCGACCGAGACGCCGAGCGGCGCGCGCCGCTACCAGCTCGGCTTTCGCTTCCTGTCGCTGCCGGGCAATGCCGAGAACACGCTGCAGCGCATCATCACGCAGCTCGAGATGAAGCGCCGGCAACTCGCGCGCGCCTGACGAAGCCGCTCTCGCGCGTGGCCGACGCGACCGCGCGGGGCAACGGAAACGCTCGCGGCGGCGCTCGCGCGCCGGCCGCGCAACGCGGCGCGCATCTTTTGCGCGTGCGGTCCCTCAATTTTTTCGACGCGCGGCCGTTATACCGGGAGTCCACGCAACCCGGCGGCCGCGGCGCGGCCGGCTCATAGGATCGCGCATGTCCAATACCCTCATGAACCTCGGGGTCAGCGGCCTGAACGCCGCACTCTGGGGGCTCACCACGACCGGCCAGAACATCAGCAACGCGGCGACGCCCGGCTACTCCGTCGAGCGTCCCGTCTATGCGGAGGCAAGCGGCCAGTACACGAGCAGCGGCTATCTGCCGCAAGGCGTGTCGACCGTGACGGTCCAGCGGCAGTACAACCAGTATCTGTCGGACCAGCTCAACGCCGCGCAGACGCAGGGCAACGCGCTGTCGACCTACTACACGCTCGTCGCGCAATTGAACAACTACGTCGGCAGCCCGACGGCCGGCATCGCGACCGCGATCACGAACTATTTCACCGGCCTGCAGACTGTCGCGAACAACGCGGCGGACCCGTCCGCACGGCAGACCGCGATGAGCAACGCGCAGACGCTCGCGAGCCAGCTCGTCGCGGCGAGCCAGCAATACTCGCAACTGCGCCAGAGCGTGAACTCGCAGCTCACCGACAGCGTCAAGCAGATCAACAGCTACACCTCGCAGATCGCGCAGCTCAACGAGCAGATCGCGTCGGCGAGCTCGCAGGGGCAGCCGCCGAACCAACTGCTCGACCAGCGCGATCTCGCGGTGTCGAATCTGTCGCAGCTCGCGGGCGTGCAGGTCGTGCAGAGCAACGGCAGCTACAGCGTGTTCCTCGCGGGCGGCCAGCCGCTCGTCGTCGGCAACACGAGCTACCAGCTCGCCGCCGTCGCATCGAAATCCGATCCGAGCGAGCTCACGATCGTGTCGAACGGCATCGCCGGCGCGAATCCGCAGGGCAGCCCGCAATACCTGCCCGACGCGTCGCTGTCGGGCGGCACGCTGGGCGGCCTGCTCGCGTTTCGCAGCCAGACGCTGGACCCCGCGCAGGCGCAGCTCGGCGCGCTCGCGGTCAGCTTCGCGTCGCAGGTCAACGCGCAGAACGCGCTCGGCGTCGACATGTCGGGCAACCCGGGCGGCAATCTGTTCACGGTCGGCAGCCCGACCGTCTATGCGAATCAGGGCAATACCAGCGGCGCGACGCTGACGGCGTCGATCGCGGACGGCACGCAGCCGCCGTCGAGCGACTATTCGCTGTCGTACGACGGCTCGAAGTACACGCTGACGGATCGCGCGACGGGCAGTGTCGTCGGCACGGCGACATCGACGTCCACGCCGCCGACGATGACGATCGGCGGCTTGAATCTGTCGCTCACGAGCACGCCCAACGCGGGCGACGCGTTCACCGTGCTGCCGACGCGCGGCGCGCTCGAAGGCTTCGCGCTCGCCACCGCGAACGGCTCGGCGATCGCGGCCGCGTCGCCCGTGCTCGCGGCGGCCGCGCCGACGAACAGCGGCACGGGCGCGATCTCGCAGGGCTCGGTGAGCGCGGGCTATCAACTGCCGTCCGGCACGACGACGCTCACGTACAACGCGTCGTCGAAGACGCTGTCGGGCTTCCCGGTCGGCACGACGGTGACGATCGCGGGCACGCCGCCGACGTCGATCGACATCACGAGCGCGACGACGCCCGTGCCATACGACCCGTCGAAGGGCGCGTCGATGACGATCTCGAGCACGACGCAGCCGGCGCCGTCGGGCGTGATGAACGGCGTGAGCGTATCGCTGTCGGGCACGCCCGCGGATGGCGACCAGTTCACGATCGGCGCGAACAAGGGCACCAACGACGGGCGCAATGCGCTTGCGCTGTCCCAGCTCGTGAACTCGAAGACGATGAACAACGGCACGGCGACGCTGACCGGCGCGTACGCGGGCTACGTGAACGCGATCGGCAACGCGGCGAGCCAATTGAAGGCGTCGAGCGCCGCGCAGACGGCGCTCGTCGGCCAGATCACGCAGGCGCAGCAGTCGGTGTCGGGCGTGAATCAGAACGAGGAAGCGGCGAACCTGATGCAGTACCAGCAGTTGTATCAGGCGAACGCGAAGGTGATCCAGACGGCGAACTCGGTATTCCAGACCGTGCTCGGCATCTTCAACTGAACGAGGTAGGCGGCGATGCGCATTTCCAGCTCTCAGCTCTACAGCCTGAACGTCGACATGATGAACGACCAGCAGGCGCAGATCGCTCAGCTCTACCAGCAGGTGTCGAGCGGCGTCAGCCTGACGACGCCCGCCGACAATCCGATCGCGGCCGCGCAGGCGGTGCAGTTGTCGGCGACGTCCGCGACGCTCTCGCAGTACACGCAGAACCAGACCATCGTGCAGACCGCGCTGCAGACCGAGGACACGACGCTCACGAGCGTCAACGACGTGCTCAACGCCGCGTACCAGGCGATCATGCACGCGGGCGACGGCGGGCTGTCGGACAGCGACCGCGCGGCGCTCGCCGCGCAGATCCAGGGCTCGCGCGACCATCTGCTCACGCTCGCGAACACCGCGGACGGCGCGGGCAACTACCTGTTCGCGGGCTTCCAGCCGACGACGCAGCCGTTCTCGAACAAGCCGGGCGGCGGCGTCACGTATGCGGGCGACTACGGCGCGCGCACGGTGCAGATTGCCGATACGCGCACGGTCCCGCAGGGCGACAACGGCGCGAGCGTGTTCATGTCGGTGCCGTTCCTCGGCAGCCTGCCGGTGCCCGCCGCGGGCGCGAGCAACACGGGCACGGGCACGATCGGCGCGGTCAGCATCACGAACCCGTCCGATCCGACCAACACGCACCAGTTCACGATCACGTTCGGCGGCACGGCGGCGGCGCCGACCTACACGGTGACCGACAATACGGTCACGTCGCCGACGCCGCCGGTCGCGCAGCCGTACTCGCCAGGCGAGGGGATCGATCTCGGCGGCCAGACGGTCGCGGTGTCGGGCACGCCGGCCGCGGGTGACACGTTCACGGTGACGCCCGCGCCGCAGGCGGGCACCGACGTGTTCGCGACGCTCGACACGGTGATCGCCGCGCTGAAGACGCCCGTCGGCAACAACCCGACCGCGTCGACCGCGCTGACGAACACGATGGCCACCGCGTCGACGAAACTGATGAACACGATGACGAACGTGCTGACCGTGCAGGCGTCGGTGGGCGGCCGCCTGCAGGAAGTGAAGGCGATGCAGGCGGTGACGACGACGAATTCGCTGCAAACGACGAACAGCCTGTCGAACCTGACCGACACGAACCTGCCCGCCGCGATCAGCCAGTTCCTGCAACTGCAGAATTCGCTGAGCGCCGCGCAGAAGGCGTTCGTGCAGATGCAGAACCTGTCGCTGTTCCAGTATCTGAATCCGTAAGCGGCCGATTCGGTTCGCGAATCGGCCGCGCGAACAGCGGGCGGTTGGCTGCGCCGAGACCTCGTGCGGTGCGATGAAGCGGACGGCACGCGCCGCCCGCTTTGTTTTTTCGGCGAGGCCATCGCGCCGTTGCCATGTTGTTGGCGCTTGCCGCCCGTTGTCGTCGATTCCCGCCGCTCTCGCGCGCCCGCGCCCGTTTCCTTACCCGTTCCTTGCGTTTGTTGCCCGCGCGCATCCCGCGCAGCGGGGCGTTTTTGCGCGCCCGCCGCTTGTCAGCGCGATTCCCGCTTCGTACACTCGCGCGTGATTTTGCCTCGACGCGCCGTCGCGCGCGCCTCAATCCAGACAACCAGGAGAATCCCGCGATGGCCGATTCCTATTTTCCGCGGTGGCGCGCGCAGCCGCGCGACGACGCGGCCCGCTTCGTCGCCCCCGACGAGCGCCTGCCGTGGCCGCAGACGTTCGCGATGGGCGTGCAGCACGTCGTCGCGATGTTCGGCTCGACCGTGCTCGCGCCGCTGCTGATGGGCTTCGATCCGAACCTCTGCATCCTGATGTCCGGGATCGGCACGCTGCTGTTCTTCGTGCTCGTCGGCGGGCGCGTGCCGAGCTATCTCGGCTCGAGCTTCGCGTTCATCGGCCTCGTGATCGCGGTGACGGGCTACGCGGGCGGCGGCGCGAATCCGAACATCCCCGTCGCGCTCGGCGGGATCGTCGCCAGCGGCGTCGCCTATGCGCTGATCGGGCTCGTCGTGTCCGCGATCGGCACGCGCTGGATCGAGACGCTGATGCCGCCCGTCGTCACGGGCGCGATCGTCGCCGTGATCGGGCTGAACCTCGCGCCGATCGCGGTGAAGAGCGTGTCCGCGTCGACCTTCGATTCGACGCTCGCGCTCGTGACGGTGCTCTGCGTCGGCGGCGTGGCGGTGTTCGCGCGCGGGATGCTGCAGCGCCTGCTGATTCTCGTCGGCGTGCTGATCGCCTACGCGATCTACGCGGCGCTCACGAACGGCATGGGGCTCGGCAAGCCGGTCGATTTCTCGCTGGTCGCGCATGCCGCATGGTTCGGCGTGCCGACGTTCCATCGGCCCGTGTTCGATACGCACGCGATGCTGCTGATCGCGCCCGTCGCGGTGATCCTCGTCGCGGAGAACCTCGGCCACATCAAGGCGGTGAGCGCGATGACGGGCCGCAATCTCGACCGCTACGTCGGCCGCGCGTTCATCGGCGACGGCCTGGCGACGATCGTGTCGGGCAGCCTGGGCGGCACGGGCGTGACGACGTATGCGGAGAACATCGGCGTGATGGCGGTGACGCGGATCTACTCGACGCTCGTGTTCGTCGCGGCCGCGCTGATCGCGATCGCGCTCGGCTTCTCGCCGAAGTTCGGCGCGGTGATCCAGACGATTCCGGGGCCGGTGCTGGGCGGCGTGTCGATCGTCGTGTTCGGCCTGATCGCGGTGACGGGCGCACGGATCTGGGTCGTGAACCGCGTCGATTTCTCCGACAACCGGAATCTGATCGTCGCCGCCGTCACGCTCGTGCTCGGCGCGGGCGACTTCTCGCTGAAGCTGGGCGGCTTCGCGCTCGGCGGGATCGGCACCGCGACGTTCGGCGCGATCATCCTCTATGCGCTGCTGCGCAAGGAGAAGGAGCCGGGGCCGATGGTGTGAGCGCACGGGCGCGGCCGGCCGGCAACGTGATCGCGCCGTCGGGCGCATCGGCGCGCGCGGTTTGTCCGGCCTCGAGCCTGCCTGCCGAAACCCGCCCGAACGTTCAGCCCGCCTGCGCCTGCGCGTCGAGCCACGCGCAGAACCGGCCGACGAGCGCGTTGCTCGCCGTCTCGCGCGGCACGATCCACCAGTAGCTGAGCGTCGCGATGCGCGGGCCCGGCAGCGGCGTCACGAGCCGGCCGCTCGCGAGCTCGTCGGCAATGAGCGGCAGCGGCCCGAGCGCGACGCCGAGACCGTCCACGGCCGCCTGCAAAGCCAGATAGAAGTGGTCGAACGACTGCTTCTTGCGGCCCTTCATCGGCGCGCCCGCCGCGGCGAACCATTCGCGCCACGCGTCCGGGCGCGTATCCGAATGCAGCAGCACGTGGCGCGCGAGATCGTCCGCGCTCGCGATCGGCGTGCGCTTCAGGAGCGCCGGGCTGCACACGGGAATCACGCTTTCGTCGAGAAAGCGGCCGCTCGTGCAGTTCGGCCAGCGGCCCGGGCCGCGCCGGATCGCGACGTCGAAGCCGTCGAGCGAGCCGAGCGGCGCATTCGACGTCGACAGCTTCAGCTCGACGTTCGGCGCCTCGCGCTGAAACCGCGACAGCCGCGGCAGCAGCCATTTCATCGCGAACGTCGGCAGCGCGTTGATCCGCAGCACGCGCGCCGTGCCCGTCTCGCGCAACTGGTCGGTCGCGCGTGCGATGCTGTCGAACGCCGCCTCGATGGTTGCGAGATAGCGGCGGCCTTCGTCGGTGAGCTTCACCCGCTTGCCGTGCCGGCGGAACACCGGCTGGCCGAGCCACGCCTCGAACGCGGCGATCTGCCGGCTGATGGCACCGTGGGTCACATGCAGCTCCTCGCCCGCGGCGCTGAAGCTTTCATGTCTTGCTGCTGCCTCGAAGGCCCTGAGGGCCGGAAACGGTGGGAGATCGCGTGCCATGCTTGTGATTCTAGATCACAAGGGCGCGCCGATAAAATCGTTTGGAGTCCACGGCGAACGGGCGTAATCTCGGTTCGTGAAAATCACGAGGACTCCCATGCAATCTCGTTCCGGACCTGGCGGCGATGCGCTCGACGTGAGCGTTGCCGATCTGTTCGCAGGCTTTCTCGGCCTCGGGCTGATCTCGTTCGGCGGCGCGCTGCCGTTCGCGCGCCGCGCGCTCGTCGAGGAGCGCCGCTGGCTGAGCGCCGACGAGTTCACCGATCTGCTCGGCCTTTGCCAGTTTCTGCCGGGCGGCAACGTGATCAACCTGTCAGTCGCGGTCGGCATGCGGTTTCGCGGCGTGCCGGGCGCGATCGCGGGCCTGCTCGGCCTCGTCGCCGGGCCGACGCTCGTCGTCATCGCGCTCGGCGTGCTGTATGCGAGGACGCAGCAGAATCCGGCCGTCCACCATCTGTTCGGCGGCCTCGCGGCGGCCGCGGCGGGCCTGCTGGTCGCGATGGCGGTGAAGGTCGCGAAGCCGCTGCGCCACATGCGCGCGGGCGCGTGCGTCGCGGCGCTCGCGTTCGTCGCGATCGCGCTGCTGCGCGCGCCGCTGCTGCCGACGATGCTCGTGCTGACGCCCATGAGCATCTGGCTCGCATCGCGCGCGCCGCGCGGCGCGAATGCGGGCGCGCAGGGAGTGCGGCGATGAGCGGCACGCTTGCCGCACTCGCGGCGATCTTCGGCCAGCTTTCGCTGCTCGCGTTCGGCGGCGGCAACACGATCCTGCCGGAGATGCAGCGGCAGGTCGTCGACGTGCATCACTGGATGAGCGCGCAGGCGTTCACCGCGCTCTTCGCGCTCGCGCAGGCGGCGCCCGGGCCGAACATGATGATCGTGCCGCTCGTCGGCTGGCACGTTGCGAGCTGGCCGGGCCTTCTCGTATCGTCGGTCGCGAAGTTCGGGCCGTCGTCGATCGTGACGATGCTCGCGCTGCACGCGTGGGAGCGCTTCAGGGACAAGCCGTGGCGGCGCTACGTGCAGCAGGGGATGATGCCCGTCACCGCGGGCCTCGTCGTCGCGAGCGCGATGCTGATCTCCGAGGCGTCGAACCGCTCGGCGCTGCAATGGGGGATCACCGCGGCGGTCGCGGCGCTCGCGTACCGGACGCGCGTGCATCCGCTGTGGCTGCTCGCGGGCGGCGCGCTCGCCGGGCTCGCCGGCGGATTTTTCGCGTAGACGCGCCCTGGGGCGGTGCGCGATGCGCAGCCATCCGCGAATCCCGGCTCCGCGCGCGGGAGCCGGGCGCTTCACGGGAGGCGTCAGCCCGGCGTGCGCGCGCCGCTTTTCACGAGGCCGAGGAGCTTGCCGCGCTCGGCGTTCAGATCGACGTTCGTCGACGACCAGTCGAGCACATAGCCGTGGTTGAGCGAATCGCGGACGATCGACGCGTAATCGGACTTCGCGAGCTTGCCGTCGCGCATCGCGCGATTCACTTCGTCCTGAAGGTCCGGCGTGAAGCCCGGATAGGCGGCGACGAGCGCCGCGTACTGGCGCGCATCGATTTCGTCCGATTCGCGATTGAACGCCCACACGACGACGAGCACGATCGCGATGAACGGCACGAGGGTATAGCGCAGGAAGAACTTGACGGCTTTCATGGCAGGGCGGATGCAGTGAATCGGGAGACGGATCGCCGGGCGCGGTCGGCGCGTGCGTGCGGGCGAGTATACTTTCATGCATTCGTTCAATTGCAAACAAGGCTGCAACACCATGTCGACACTTCCCGCCTGCCCTCAATGCGCAATGGAAAACACGTATCCGGACGGCGAACAGTATATTTGCGCGGACTGCGGGCACGAATGGCCGATCGCCGGCGACGCGAGCGCCGCCGATGACGACGCGGCCGCCGTCGTGAAGGACGCGAACGGCAACGTGCTCGCCGACGGCGACTCGGTCGTGCTGATCAAGGACCTGAAGGTGAAGGGTTCGTCGATTACGCTGAAGATGGGCACGAAGGTGAAGAGCATCCGTCTCGTCGGCGGCGATCACGAAGTCGACTGCAAGATGGACGCCGGCAACTTCATGCTGAAGGCGTGCTATCTGAAGAAGGTCTGAGCGGCGCGCGACGGACGATGAATCCCGACGCCGCCAGCCGCAACCTGACGGTCGCATCGCTGCTCACGCTGTCGGGCGGCTATCTCGACGCATACACATACGTCGGCCACGGCCACGTGTTCGCGAACACGATGACGGGCAACGTCGCGCTGCTCGGGATCAATGCGGCGGCGGGCGAGTGGGCGCAGGCGCTGCATCACGTGCCGCCGCTCGCGGGCTTCGTGATCGCGGTGTTCGTCGCGCACACGCTCGGCCTCGCCGCGCAGAAGGGCTGGATCCGGCACGCCGCGTTCATCAGCCTGATCGTCGAGATCGGCTTTCTCGCGTTCGCGTCGGCCGGCTGGCCCGCGATGTCGAGCGCGTGGCTGATTCCGGGCATTTCGTTCGTCGCGACGTTGCAGACGCTGTCGTTCACGCATCTCGAGAATCTGTCGTACACGTCGGTGATGACGACGGGCAATCTGAGGCGTTCCGCGCAGTTGCTGTTCGCCGGGCTGATTCCGCGTTACGACGCGCTCGCGCTGCACGATTCCGGTCTGCTCGCCGTGATCAGCCTGTGCTTTCTCATGGGCGCGGTGGCGGGCGGCTTCGTCACGCGGATCGTCGGCGACGGCGCGCTGTGGGGCGCGGTGCTGCTGCTCGTTGCGGCGTTCGCCGAGATCGTGCGGCGCGCGCGCCGCGATGCGGGCGGCGGCGTCCCGAAGAACGAATCCGTCGCGCGCGACGCGCCGCGTGGCGCATCCGCCGAACGCGCCGAGCGATAGAGGAGGCATCGCGCGCTCGCCGCCGCGCCGAACGCCACGGCCGGGAGCGGGTGATGAAACTCGCCGATCCATTCGGCAAGCGCCCACCGTTGCATCACCACGACAACGCCGCGATTCTCGCGGCGTTTATTTTTTTACAGACCTTACATCGTCATATGATTCGTGGGCTCGCCGCGCGCGGCGAGCCGGCCGCGGCCGTGGCCGGAGAAGAGACGGAGACAATTCACAAAGGAAAGCTCATGAAGCAAACCACCAAGATCGCGGGACTGGTAGGAGGAGCAATGCTGGCGATCGCAGGCCAGCAGGCGATGGCGCAAAGCTCGGTGACGCTCTGGGGCGTCGCGGACGTGAGCCTGCGTTACCTGAGCAACTCGAATGCGCAGAACGACGGCCGCTTTTTCATGACGAACGGTGCGATCACCAATAGCCGCATCGGCCTGCACGGCAGCGAAGACCTGGGCGGCGGCCTGAAGGCGGTCTTCAATCTCGAGAGCGGCGTCAATCTGCAGGACGGCTCGTTCTCGGACAGCAAGCGCATCTTCAATCGCGCCGCATACGTCGGCCTGACGAGCCAGTACGGCACCGTGACGCTCGGCCGCCAGAAGACGGTGCTGTTCGATCTGCTGAGCGACACGTACGATCCGCTGACGGTCGGCAACTATCTGGAAAACGCGTGGCTGCCCGTCGCGCTCGGCGCGGGCCTGTACGCGGACAACTCGGTCAAGTATCGCGGCACGTTCGGCGGCCTGACGATCGGCGCGATGTACTCGTTCGGCACCGACTCGACGTCGACGGGCGCGGGCGGCTTTTCCGGCCAGCTTCCGGGCCACATGGGCGCGGGCAACATGTACGGCTTCTCGCTGTCGTACGTCGCCGGGCCGGTCAGCGTCGCGGCGGGCGTGCAGCAGAACAGCGACAACTCGAACCGCAAGCAGACGATCTATCACGCGAACGTCGTCTACGCGTTCAGCAAGGCGAAGATCTACGCGGGCTACCTGCATTCGAAGGACGACACCGGCTTCGTCGACACAGTGCTCGCGCAGCAGCCCGGCCTCTTCGCGAACGGCGCGCCGAAGCGCACCGGCCGGATCGACGACGGTCCGTTCGCCGGCGTGAGCTGGCAGGCGACGCCCGCGCTCACGCTGACGGGCGCGTTCTACTACGACCGGATGCGCAACGCGACGATCGCGAACGGCCAGCTCGACAGCGGCAATCGCTATACGGTCGTCGGCCTCGTCGAATATGCGCTGTCGAAGCGCACCGAGATCTACGGCACCGTCGATTTCAACAAGGTGAACGGCGCGGCGACGGTCGAGATGCCGGGCCGCAGCAACCAGACGGGCGTCGCGATCGGTCTGCGCAACATCTTCTGAGCGTTTCGGCGTCGCTCGGCGTCCGTGGAAGGCCCGCGCAAAAGCGGGCCTTTCTCGTGGCGGCAGCGCTGCCTCAGCGCATGGCAGCCTTCGTCGCGCTGTTCGCCTGCTGCGACACTTGCGTGAGGATCTGCCCGGCCGCCGCGAACGACGGGTTCAGGTAGATCTTCGTGAACGAATGGCCGAGCGGATCGGTGAGCAGATGCAGGCCGAGCGAGAAGTTCGACGGCATCACCGTCTGCACGAGGCCGAGGCTGCCGATCACCGTGTCCGACGACGACGTCAGATAGCTCGAGCCCGGCAGCAGATAGCGCGCCGCGTTGCCGACGTTCACCGAGCTGATCTTGCCTTGTGCGCGCTCCGGTCCCGTGATCAGCAGATTCATCTCGAAGTTCGCGTACAGCGTGCCCTGCGAGTGGCCGACGAGCACGACCTTGCGGTTCTGCTGCAGATACGTGCGGTACTGGTTCAGGTGATCGGGCAGCTCGGGAGTCTCGCTCTTCGTCAGGATGTCGATGTATTTCTGTTGCAGTGCCGCGTCCATGCCGCCCGCGGGAATCGCGCCGCCGTCGATCGCGCGCCAGAAGTCCGCCGGGCTCGCGCCTTCGACCGATTTCTGCTTGAACACCTGCCACAGGTCGCTGAACGTGCCTTGCGTCGCGTTATATGCGTTGCCGTACACGTATGCGTTGTTCGCGTCGCGCGCGTTCAACTGGTTCTTCAGCACTTGCAGGCTCGCGACCGCATCGTCGAACGTATTGTTGATGCCGTTGACGAACACGATCGCGGAGCCGGGCGAGGCCGCTGCGGCTGGCGTGACCGTCGCCGCATGCGCGGCGTTCAGGTGCATAGAACAGGGCAGCGCGACGAGCGCGCCGGCAATCGTCAGCGTCACTAACTTTTTCATCGAAAGTCCCCTCGGATGGTGGTTGAAGCGCTACGGCGTCGGTGAACTCAATTCGGCATGGACGTCGGGTTGAAGCCGCACGATGCGGGGCCGGGATCGTCGAAGAACTGGCCGCCCGCGAGCGACTGGAAGCGGATGTACGCGAGCGTGTCGGCTTCGGTGTCGAGCATGATCGCGCGCGTGCTCTTGATCCGGTCGAGCATCGTCTGCTGGTCGACGCCCGCCTTCGCGAGCACGCGCGCGCTCAGCGCGCATGCGATGCCTTTCGCGATCGCGTCGCCGGCCGTCTTGGCGTCGCCCGGATCGTGGACGTCGTTGACCGCCTGGCTCCAGCCGTATGCGATCTGCGTGAGCGCTTCGCGCGTGACGGCCGAATCCGCGTATTCATGCGCGATGTATTCGATGACGCGAGGGGGAAGCGGTGGCGGCGCGCCGTGCGGCGCCGCCGCCGATGCGACGGCGAATGCGCTCGCGAGCGCTGCGGGCGCGGGTGATTTTGTTTGCTCGGCCGGCGTGGCGGCGGGCGCCGCATCGGTCGACACGATTCGCGCGCAGGCCCACACGAATGCGGCGATCGCGAGCGCGGCCGCAACAGGGTATTGCCATCGCATGCCCTCTCCTTTTGTTGTGTCTTTTGTATTCGTTGCGGACCGCAGCCGGTTTCCCGTCGCGATTCCGCAGTTCTCGTCTCCACCAACGGCTTGCAAACGTTACAAGAAATCATCGCAACGGGGAAGCGTTACCGTATCGTGAGCGAGGGCCTCGCGTCGTGGCGGTTCGAGTGCGGCGTCAATTGCTTCGATTATTGCGCCGCGTGACGAGCCGTCCGGCCCGATCCGATCATGCAGGTGGAAATTGAAAATGGCGTGACGGCGAACCGCGCGAACCGCGCGAATCGCACGAATCACGACGCAGTGCGCCGATCGCTCACGAACTGTTCGCCGCGACCGTGCTTTCCGCGTGCTGCCACGCGAACAGGCCGGGCACGAAGATCAGCAGATCGCGGATGCGTCGCGCGCCCGCGAGCCCGAGCGACGTCGCCGGGTCGAGCCCGAGCGCGCCGCCAATCAGCACGAAGCCGCCTTCCTGCACGCCGAGCCCGCCCGGCACGAAGAACGCGACGCTGCTGAGCGCCTGGATCAGCGCTTCGATCACGAGCGCGTCGACGATCGAAACGGGCGCGCCGAGAAAATGCAGCGCGAGCCAGATTTCGAGCGATGTCGCGAGGTGTTGCAGCGGCTGCCAGAAGAACAGATAGCGCACGACGGTGCCGCGCCGCCGCCAGACGGCCTTCAGCGCTTCGTCGATCTGCGCGGAGCGTTCGACGAGCGATGCGAGCTGACCGCCCGCGACGCGATTGAGCGCATGCATCGCGCGCTCGAACGGCTTCGCGTGCTGAACGAGCGAGAACAGGATCAGGAGCGGCGCGAGCGCGGCGAGCCCCCACGCGAACATGCCGGCGACGCGCGCGGTGTCCGACGTCGCGTGCACGAGCAGATAGCCGACGCCCGCGAGCGCGAAAAGCGCCTGGCTGATCAGCGTGAGCTGCATGTCCGACACGAGGCTCGCGACCGTGGCGGGTGCCGTCAGGCCATGCGCGCGCAACAAGCGGAACGATGCGAACTCGCCGCCGATGCGCGCAACGGGCAGCAGCCCGTTGACCGATTCGCGAATCCACACGAGTCGCAGCATCGCGCGCAGGCTCGGCCGATCCGGCGGCGCGATCAGCGTTTGCCAGTCCTTCGCGTTCGCGAGCATCGGCAGCAGATGTGACGCGGCGGCGAAGACGAGGCCGATCCCCGCCGCGCGCAGCAGATCCAGCACCGCGCGCGGATTGTCGCGCGCGACGAGCCAGAGCGAGACCGCGAGCCCCGCGAGCGCTGCAATGCGCCCCGCATGCTGCATCAATCGTCGGTTGCGCGCGTCGCGCGCATTGCTTCGTGATTGCGTAAGTTCGTTTGGCATGACGAAGAAAAACGTGTTCGATGCGTGACGCCGATCAGGCATTCGGGCGTTTTTCCGGCGCGGGGCACAGGCGGCCGTCGCGGTCGACGTCGAAGCTGAAGCCGCGCCAGATCACGCGCGACGACGAGAAGCTCGCGACGAAGATGCCGAATGCGATCAGGTCCGCGAGCGGCAGCAGCCACAGATCGCGCACCGGCCGCAGCGTCGCGCGATCGACGATGCACTTCGCGGCGACGCGCGCGGCGAGCGAGACGGGCACGAGCGGCCACGCCCACGCCGCGCCGCTCGACAGCACGCCGGCGAGCAGCGCGAGCGCGAGCGGATGCGTGAGCAGCGAGCCGAGGTGGCCGAGCGGATCGACCGCGCGGATCGTGCGGCTCCAGCGCAATTCATGCTCGGCGAGCTGAGCGACGCGCGTCTCGACGCAGCCGTGCTCGACCGCGAACGGCGGCACGACGACGCGCGCGCCGCGCGCGCGCACGGCTTCGCCGATCGCGTGATCCTCGGCGAGATGATGCGCGAACTGCGCGAGGCCGCCGATCGCGTCGAGCATCGCGCGGCGCATCGCGATCGTCTGGCCGAAGCATGGTCGCGCGAGCTTCAGCGCGAGGCCCGTCACGACGCCCGGCAGGAACTGATGATTGGTGACGAGCGCCTCGACGCGCGGCCAGAAACCTGGGTCCGGGCGGCCGCGATAGACGCAGGTGACGAGCCCGACGTCCGGTTCGCCGAGCTCGCCGACGATGTGCCGCACGTAGTCGGGGCCGACGCTCACGTCGCTGTCCGCGAAGATCAGCACGTCGTGCACGGCGGCGGGCAGCATGTTGACGAGGTTCGCGATCTTGCGGTTCGGGCCGTACAGGCGGGCGTCGGCGACGATCGTCACGTGCGCGCCGGGAAACGCGTCGCGCAATGCATCGACGGCGCGCAGCGCGGGATCGTCGCGATCGTGCACGCCGAACAGGAACTGGATCGGGCCGTCGTAGCGCTGCTCGCAAAAGCTCGCGAGATTCGCGAACAGCGTTCGCTCGGTGCCGTGCAGCGGCTTGACGATCGTCACCGGCGGGCACTCGCGCGGCTCGCGCGGCGCACGCGCGAAGAAGCGGTGCGTGAGCGCGGCCGCGACGAGTGTGTACGCGCAGCCGAATGCGGCCGCGATCGCGCACAGCGCGGCGAGCAAGTCGGCGAGCAGCGCGACGAAGCGGCCGATGTCGCCGAACGAGACCAGCTCGGCCGCGAGCAGCGCGCAGACGGTGCCGGCGAGCCACGCGAGCGCTTTCATCGCGCGGCCTTCGGCGTGCGGCGGCGCGGATGAACGGCTGCCGCGCGATCGGTCGTGCGAGCGTGGCGGCGTGCGGCGAGATCGAGACAGAACAAGCTGATGGCTCCGCGTGAATGCGACTCTCGTCGGGAGGCGCCGGGCCGGCGCGCGCGCGGCGCGCGGCCGGTCCGGCATGCCGTGTCCGGTCGCGCGCCGCAACGCTTAAGTTACTACGCGAAGCGGCGTTGGTGTGCGGCCGAATGAATCACGGTAATGCACGGAGCCGACTTTCTGATGGCACTATGGTGACAAATCGGTTTAGCGCCCGTTCCTGGCGTGAACAGGCTCCCGGCGATTTGACGGCGCGCGGGCGATGCGCGCAGGCGCGGTGCCGTCGTGAGCGACACGCGCGCGGCGGAAGAATGAAACGCGTGAAAGGCGTGCCTGGCGTGGCAAGCGAAGCGGATCAGAACGTGATCGTCGTGCGCACGCCGACGATCGCCTCGTTGCCGATGCGCGAGCCCGGCTCGTTCGGGTTCGGGATGCCGCCGCCCGGCCGGAATGCGTACTGGAAGTCCGCCTGCAACTGCCACCACGGCGTCACCTGATACTGATAAGTCGCCTCGATCAGCGTTTCCGCGCGGCGCACCGGATAGCCGGGCGTCTGGAACACGCCGGCGTCGCCGTCGGCGCCGCGCGCGTGCGAGCCGATTTTCGCGTAGCTGACGGCGAGCCCCGCCGTGTCGTTGTCGCGTCCGGCGAACGGCGCCTTCAGCGTGACGCCCGCGTTCAGCGTGAAATCGACCGCGTTGCGATCGCCGGGCGCGCCCATCACGCGCGCGAACACGTTCAGCGAGCGCGGGCTGTCCGCGCTCGGCCGCCACACCATCTGGTCCGCGACCGCGTAGAAGCCGTAGTTGCCGCGATGCGTCGCCGCGATGCCGTTGCTTGCCGGATCGGCGAGGGGCACGCCGTTCGTGTCGTAGCGCGGATCGGCGAAGCGCTCGGAGTTGTACCAGACGCCGAGCTTGTACATGCCGGGCAGGCCCGCCGGCTGCGGCGCCTTCGGATCGGCGGGCGGCGCGTTGAGCGCGTACTGGAGCTCGCCGATGAAGAGCGCGCCGTTGCGCAGGTTGAAATTCGTGCCGTGCCGATTGAGCTGTTGCGCGTCGCCCACGCCGCCCGCCGGATTGCCGTCGAACACGCCCGCCATCACCGTCCACGCGTCGGATGGCTTCGCGCGCAGCCGCACGCCGAGCGACGACAGCGGATACGCGGGGCCGCCCGCCGGCATGTCGACGGCGGGCAGCACGGGCCAGCCGAACGTCGCGTTGATGAACGTGCTCGCGTACTGGCTCACCATGAATTCCTGGTCGAGGCTTTGCTGGCCGATCTTCACGTCGGCGCGGCCGTTCGCGAACGACTGCTGATACCACAGCTCCCACAAGCGCGTCGTCCCTTCGGCCTCGATGCCGCTCGCCGTCTGCAGCAACTGCAGGTTGCGCGACGTGAGGCTCGTGCCGTGAATCTGCAGACCCGACACGTTGAACGTGCCGCCGGGCAGCCCGATCGCTTTTTCGGTGTCGACGCTGAAGCCGAATTGCGTGAGACCGTCGTATGCGCCGCCGCGGCTCGTGCCGCCCGACAGGTTGCGCAGGTACTCGCTCGTTTCCTGCAGATTCAGCGTGATCCCGTGATCGCCGAGCTTGCTGCGCAGGCCGCCCATGTCGCCGAACAGGTTCGAGCGTTCCCAGAAGCCGGTGGGGGCGGGCGTGGCGGCGGCATCGGCGGCCTGCGTGGCGGATAGCGTCTGCGCGCCGTCCGCGGCCGCGGCTTGCGCGAGCGCGGGGTGCGAGACGCCGAGCGACAGCAGCAACGGCAGGCCGGAAACGATGCCGGATTTGACGAGCATGTGACGGATGGTTTTCTTCATGACGAATCGTTGCCTGGATGAATGCGGGCGATATCCTCGCCCGCTCGCCGCTTGAGGTTGCCCGCCGGGCACGGCTGACCGTCGGGCTTGCCGGGTGCTCAGGAGAACCACCAGCTAACGCGCATCGCCTGATTCAGGCCGGCGCGGCCGCCCGAGGCGGACAGCAGCGCGACGATCGCGACAGCCCCCGCGATGGCGCCGACGATCGCGCAACTGATTGGCCGGACGATCAGCCCCGCGCCTGGCAGCGCGCCGTTGCTCGATGCGTTCGCCGCATGCGCGAGCGGCGAGATCGACGATATGACGATCCGGCGGCTCGCGAAATGGGCGTAGCGCCCGAGCTTAGCCTTGAAAAACTGAACAAGCATGACTTCGCTCCCGTCCGCTCCGGCTTGCGCCGGACGACGTAACACATCGCTTGCGCGCCGGAGGGGGGCTTGCGACGAGACCTGAACAGAGGAAGCGTGCTGCGTGCGTGCGGACGGAGGCCGCCGGTGATGAAGCGCGCTAACTCGACCAATGCGAGCTAGCGGCGAAGGAGGACCAGGCGGCTAGCGCGCGATTGCATTGCCGGCTTCGACCGGCGTCGGACTGCAACTACTGGGGGACGTGTCCACGAGGGACTCTCCTTCTGTGATGAACCGCGGCGGATTGTATGCGTGCCGTACGTGGGCGCGCAAGAAAAAAACGAATAAAGATGCCGGATCGGTCAACATCCGGCGAAATCGGCGCGTGCGCGCGGCAAGCGCCGCACGGTGCGCGTTCCGGCTTTCGATCCGGCTCCGTCCCTCGGCGATTGAAAGCAACGGGCACGGTTTCATCGCGTAAAAACTTACAGTGCCGCAAGCGCGGAAATTTTTTTTCGTGAAGCCGACGAACGTCATTGACTTTAGGTTCGCCGCCTACCTAGAATCCCGCCATCTCCACAAATGGGGCATCCGCCTTGGACACTTGCAGTAGTCGACTTTCGAGCAGTTTCTCCGCCTGAACGGCAAGACGTCCGCGCCCATTCATTCGCCGCCGTCCAGCCGATCAGGCAGACGGTGCGCGTCGCAGTTCGCAGTACCGCTTCCCCGTGCACCCTTGATTCGCGCCGCATGAGCGCTGCGTTTTCGCGCGCCCATCCGGCACTCGCCGCGAACGCCGGTTCGCGGCGCGCGTTCGCTTGGCGCTGCCGCATGCTTGGCATGACGGCGGCGTCGAGCGTGCGTGTTCGCGTGCGCGTTCGTCGTGCATGCGTGCTCGCAGTGAGCCAACCTTCAGACAAGGAGCCGACATGCCGGACAGTGACAGTCATCCCATATGCCGCACCCTGGATCTTTTCGATTTCGATCATCAAGGGAAGCGCGTAGGGCTCGATCGATAAGCGCATCGCGCGCATGACGTTCGGGCACGCGGCTTCCCGCCATGCGCGAGAACCCGCGCCCGGAGAATCATCATGCAATTCGGTCTGCTTCTGTCGCAACTGCCGCACGTCGCCGAATCGCGCGTCCACTACGACGCGATGCTGTCGCTCGAAGCCGCCGGCAAGCCGGCATTCGCCTCGTTCTGGCGGCGCCTGAAAACCCTGATTTCCTGAGACCAGCGGCGCGCTTACGCATGCCGATGCGGCGCTTCGACGACAACCATACGCATAGGGAGAAAACACATGTCCACGCCAACCGATATCTCGCCGCCCATCGCGCTCGAGCGCAGCGCGGTCCTCGATCAGGCGCACCTGGGCGACATCAGGGGCGCGTTCGGCACGATCGCGCACCACGACACGGCGCCGCGCAGCGGCTGGTGGGCGCGCGTGCGCACGCTGCTCGCGATCCTCGGGCCGGGTCTCATCGTGATGGTCGGCGACAACGACGCCGGCGCGTTCGGCACCTATACGCAGGCGGGGCAGAACTATGGCACGTCGCTGCTGTGGACGCTGCTGCTGCTCGTGCCCGTGCTGTTCGTGAACCAGGAGATGGTGCTGCGCCTCGGCGCCGTGACGGGCGTCGGCCACGCGCGCCTCATCTTCGAGCGCTTCGGCAGGTTCTGGGGCGCGTTCAGCGTGATCGACCTCTTCATCCTGAACGCGCTGACGATCGTCACCGAGTTCATCGGCATCACGTTCGTGCTCGATTTCTTCGGCGTGTCGAAGGTCGCGGGCGTGTGCATCGCGGCGGCGCTCACGATGGCGGCCGTCAGCACGGGCGACTTCCGCCGCTTCGAGCGCTTCGCGGTGGTGCTGTGCGTGCTGAGCTTGCTGCTCGTGCCGGTGCTCGTGTCGATCCATCCGCCCGTGCATCAGATGACGCGGGACCTGTTCGTGCCGGCCTGGCCCGCGCACGCGAAGCTCTCCGACGTGATGCTGCTCGTGATCGGCATCGTCGGCACGACGGTCGCGCCGTGGCAGTTGTTCTTTCAGCAGAGCTACGTGATCGACAAGCGGATCACGCCGCGCTTCATGAAGTACGAGAAAGCGGATCTGTGGATCGGCATCGTGTTCGTGATGATCGGCGCGATCGCGATGATCTCGTTCTGCGCGGCGCTCTACGCGGGCCGCCCGGAGGCGGGCGGCTTCACCGACGCGGGCGGCGTGATCGCCGGCCTTGCGAAGTACGCGGGCCACACGAGCGCGACGCTCTTCGCGATCGCGCTGCTCGACGCGTGCATCATCGGCGCGGCGGCCGTGTCGCTTGCGACCGCGTACGCGATCGGCGACGTGTTCAAGATCCATCACTCGCTGCATCGCGGCGTGTCGGATGCGAAGGGCTTCTATCTCGTCTACTTCGGGATCGTCGCCGCGGCGGCCGCGCTCGTGCTGATGCCGGGCAGCCCGCTCGGCCTGCTGACGGAAGCGGTGCAGACGCTCGCGGGCGTGCTGCTGCCGAGCGCGACGGTGTTCCTGCTGCTGCTGTGCAATGACCGGGCCGTGCTTGGCCCGTGGGTCAACTCGACGAAATTGAATCTGTTCACGGGCGCGGTGATCTGGGTGCTCGTGATGTTGTCGATTATCCTGACGGCTTCCGTGATGTATCCGGACATGAGCGGCGAGACGATGCTCGAGGTGCTCGCGGGCGGCACGCTGCTCGCGGTGGCCGGGCTCGCGGCGACGCTCGTGGTGCGCAAGCGCGTCGGCGGCGCGAACGTCGCTGCCGGCGCGGGCATCGACCGCAGCGGCCGCGACACGTGGCGGATGCCGCCGCTCGACGCGCTGCCGGCGCCGCGGATCACGCTGTCGACGCGCATCTGGATGGGCGTGCTGCGCGGCTATCTGGTGCTCGCGGTCGGGCTCGTGATCGTGAAGGTCGTGCAGATGGCGTTTTTCAGGTAGCCGGTGCGTGCGGCCGTTCGGCGCGCAGCGGCCGTTTTCCGACGATTCGGTTCCGATGGGAGCGACAGGATGAAGCGTTACGCATGGGCTGCATCGATGACGGCGGTGTTGCTGCTTGCCGCGTGCACGAGGACGGACGACGACGAAGTGAGCAGCAAGACCAACGATGTGGCCGTCGCGGCGGCGGGCGCGTCGGGCGCGTCGGCGAGCGTCGCGGCGGCCGCGCCTGCATCGGGCGCGAGCGAATGAACGCAAACGCGCGCGCGATGCGCGTCGCGCGCTGCGGTGCATGCGGAAAAACCAAGGAATCCTTCGAATGAAAGCCGCCTGAAAATTATCCGACATAGTTTGACAGTTGCGCGGACGGCAGTGAGCTAAGCTGCTTCGCGCGCGGCATCGAAGCGCGATCGTCGCCGATCGTGCGCCGCGCATGCGTTCCGGTTCGCTGTCGTGCGCCGGCGCGCGCATTCGCCGGCGTCTTGCGCGCCGGCTCGTGAGCGGTCGCGCCGAAGTAACCGGTGCTACCGAATGTGACAAACGCGGCGCTGCATGAATGTCCGTGCAATCATGCTCGCTCACGTTCAACCCAAACGGTGATTGCGATGGGAATCCTGAATACGGTAGGTGAGATTGCGGGCGCAGTGGCGGCCGTCGAGGCAGCGGAGAAGGTCGATCCGGACGCCGGTCTGCTGACGAAGGCCGCGGCCGCGGTCGCGGGCTTCAAGGGCGCCGAGGCGCTCGAGAATCTCGTCGAGAAGAAGAAGGACGACGAGGCGGCCGACGGCGACAACACGGCCGCGCCGCAGGACGGCGACGCATCGCAGGCGTGACGCGTCGGCGCGACGAATTCGCGTCGCGCACGGCACCCGATGAAGCGGAGGGCATTGCCCTCCGCTTTTTTCTGGGCGGCGCGCGGAAGAATCCACAGATGATTGCGCTGTATGACAGTACGCGCGCACCGCGCCGCAAGAAATTCGGAAACTTGCTATCGTCCGGTCATCGAGGCTTCGATCAGGCGGCGCTATGGAATTCGACTACGATCTCTTTGTCATCGGCGCGGGCTCGGGCGGCGTGCGCCTGAGCCGGGTCGCGGCGTCCTGCGGCGCGCGCGTCGGCATCGCCGAGGAAGAACGGATCGGCGGCACCTGCGTGCTGCGCGGCTGCATTCCGAAGAAACTGCTCGTCTATGCCTCGCACTACAGCCACGACGTCGAGGATGCCGCGGGCTTCGGCTGGACCTTCGACATCGGCCTCTTCTCGTGGCCGGCGCTCATCGAGGCGAAGGATCGTGAGATCGCGCGCCTGAGCGGCATCTACGTCGATCTGCTGAACAAGTCGGGCGTCGAGATCCACGCGGGGCGCGCGACGCTCGTCGACGCGCATACGGTCGATGTCGCGGGCCGGCGCGTCACCGCGCGGCACATCGGCGTCGCGACCGGCTCTCGGCCGGTGCTGCCGCCGATTCCCGGCATCGGGCACGCGATCACGTCGCGCGAGGCGCTCAGCCTGCCCGAGCTGCCCGGGCGGATCGCGATCGTCGGCGGCGGCTACATCGCGGTCGAGTTCGCCGGCATCTTCAACGGGCTCGGCGTCGACGTCGACCTGTTCTATCGCGGCGAGCAGATCCTGCGCGGCTTCGACGACGACGTGCGGCGCGCGCTGCACGGCGAGATGACGAAGCAGGGCGTCGCCATCCATACGCGCGCGGCGATCGAGGCGATCGAGCGCGGCGCCGACGGCGCGCTGACGCTCAGGCTCGCGCAGGGCGCGCACGGCCCGTACGACGCGGTGCTGTACGCAACGGGGCGCGTCGCGAATGCCGACGGGCTCGGGCTCGAGGCGGTCGGCGTCGCGCGCGACGCGAGCGGCGCGATCGAGGTCGACGCGTATTCGACGACGACGGTGCCGTCGATCCACGCGATCGGCGACGTCACCGCGCGCCCGCAACTGACGCCCGTCGCGACGCGCGACGGCATGCTGCTCGCGGCGAACCTGTTCGGCGGCAAGCGGATCGCGGCCGATCATCGCTACATCCCTTCCGCGGTGTTCAGCCAGCCGGAGATCGCGACGGTCGGCCTCACCGAGGCGGATGCGCGCGCCGAGCTCGGCGCGCTCGACATCTACAGGACATCGTTTCGCGCGCTGCGGCATACGCTGTCCGGCCGCGACGAGAAGACGCTGATGAAGCTCGTCGTCGCGCGGGACAGCCAGCGCGTCGTCGGCGCGCACATGGTCGGGCGCGATGCGGCGGAAATCATCCAGGGCATCGCGATCGCGATCCGGGCGGGCGCGACGAAGGCGCAGTTCGACGAGACGGTCGGCATCCACCCGACCGCGGCCGAGGAGTTCGTCACGATGCGGCAGAAGGAGCCGGACGACGCGTGATTGCGTCGATGGGGGCCGGCGGGCGCGCCTGGCGCCTTCAGGCCGGCGGTGGCCGCTCGCCGCATGCGGGCGGGCGAGGCTGCCGCAATGCCCGGCCGGGCGCCAGCAAGCGTGCGTCGAGCGCGATCGTCCGGCCCGATCCCGCTGACTGGCCGGTCGGTTGCACCGCCGAGCCATTGCGCCATTCAATCGCCCGCCCACCCGCGCCGCGTGCCGCCACGGCCCCATTTACGGCCCGCCGCGGGCGCGCGCGAGACTTGCCTCATAATCGGGCACAGCCGATACTCTTGGATTCCGCGAAATTCCCCCTTCCAACTGATTGAACGGTTTTCGTCATGACCACGATTCTTGAAAATCTCCCGGCCGGCCAGAAGGTCGGCATCGCGTTCTCCGGCGGCCTCGACACGAGCGCCGCGCTGCACTGGATGCGCATCAAGGGGGCCGTTCCTTACGCGTACACGGCCAATCTCGGCCAGCCCGACGAAGACGACTACGACGCGATCCCGAAGCGCGCGATCCAGTACGGCGCGGAAGGCGCGCGCCTGATCGATTGCCGCGCGCAGCTCGTGGCCGAAGGGATCGCGGCGCTCCAGTGCGGCGCGTTTCACATCTCGACGGCGGGCGTCACGTATTTCAATACGACCCCGATTGGCCGCGCCGTGACGGGCACGATGCTCGTCGCCGCGATGAAGGAGGACGGCGTCAACATCTGGGGCGACGGCAGCACGTACAAGGGCAATGACATCGAGCGCTTCTACCGCTATGGCCTGCTCGTCAATCCGGACCTGAAGATCTACAAGCCGTGGCTCGACCAGCAGTTCATCGACGAGCTCGGCGGCCGCGCGGAAATGTCCGAATTCATGCACCAGGCGGGCTTCGGGTACAAGATGTCCGCCGAGAAGGCGTACTCGACCGATTCGAACCTGCTCGGCGCGACGCACGAGGCGAAGGATCTCGAGAGCCTCGAGAGCGGCATCAAGATCGTCAATCCGATCATGGGCGTCGCGTTCTGGCGCGACGACGTGAAGATCGACAAGGAAGAAGTGACGATCCGCTTCGAAGAGGGCCGCCCGGTCGCGCTGAACGGCGTCGAGTACAAGGATGCGGTCGAGCTGCTGCTCGAGGCGAACCGGATCGGCGGCCGCCACGGCCTCGGCATGAGCGACCAGATCGAGAACCGGATCATCGAGGCGAAGAGCCGCGGCATCTACGAAGCCCCGGGGCTCGCGCTCCTCTACATCGCATACGAGCGCCTCGTCACCGGCATCCACAACGAGGACACGATCGAGCAGTACCGCGAGAACGGCCGCCGTCTCGGCCGCCTGCTGTACCAGGGCCGCTGGTTCGATCCGCAGGCGATCATGCTGCGCGAGACCGCGCAGCGCTGGGTCGCGCGCGCGGTCACGGGCGAGGTGACGGTCGAGCTGCGCCGCGGCAACGACTATTCGATCCTCGGCACGCGCTCGCCGAACCTCACGTACCAGCCGGAGCGCCTGTCGATGGAGAAGGTGGAGTCGATGTTCTCGCCGCGCGACCGGATCGGCCAGTTGACGATGCGCAACCTCGACATCACCGACACCCGCGACAAGCTGCGCATCTACTCGCAAGTCGGCCTGCTGACGCCGGGCGAATCGTCGGCGCTGCCGAAGCTGAAGGAAGACGAGAACGGCAAATGACGTCCTGACGTCCGGCCCCGCCGCGGCAGCGCGGGCCGGCCGACGTGAAGCAAGAAGACGCCCGCGCCGCAATCGCGCGGGCGGCGCGCCGCGAAAGCGCGCAAAAGCGCGCAAAAGCGCGGGCCGCTCGCCGGTCCGCGCTGCCGGACCGGGGCGAGCGCGCCCGCCGTCCGCACGCATCAACCGTCGAACGAAGCCGCATTCGTCGCGTTCACAGAACCGATAACAAGAATGGAGGTTGATATGTTCCAGATGCTGCCGCCGATGACGTTCGGCCGACGCCTGTCGGTGTGGTGGTCGTGCATGTGGCGTCAGACGCTCGCCAGCGCGCCGGTATGGATCGCCGGCGTCGCGATCGTCGGATGGTGGATATGGCGAACCGATCCCGTCGCCGGCCGGCTGCCGAGCGGCAACGCGACGGCGATCGCCGGCGTCGCCTTCATCGTTGGCCTCGCGGTTTGCCTGCCGATCACCGGATACATGGTGCGCGGCGGGTTCGCCGCGCACGCGCTGACGGCGCCCGGCCGGCTGTCGCTGTGGCAGGCGCTGACGCTCGGACTGACGACGGCCGGCTGGGCCGCGCTGGCCGCGCTGCCGATCAGCGTGGCGACGATGCCGCTGCGCCATGCCGGCCATCCGCTCGTCGGTCAGGCGATCGGCTGGATGCTGAACGTCGCGGCCGGCATGTACATCGTGCTGCCGCGGCAGGCGCGGCGGCTGCGGCTGCTCGCGGGCGAATCCGCATGATGTTGCGCGCGCCGTGACCGGCGCGCGCGGGTTGCACCGCACATCGACGAAGGGGGCGCGAATGAACTGGAGAATCCGCATGCGGGCGGCGGTCGCGGCGGCCGCGTTTTCAGCGGGCCTTTCGGCTAGCGTGCCGGCGATCGCCGCCGGCCCGGCGGTCGACGCGGGCCGCTATCTGTACGTCGAAGGCGGCAGCGCGCACGGCGTGCTGACCGTCAAGGGCAATGCCTTCGACATCGAGACGATCGGCGGCAACTGCCATACCTGCGCGCTGAGCGGCACGTTCGATGGGCGCGTCGGCATCGCGCGCGACGGCGACAACGTATGCCGGATCGCGGTGTCCGGCGGGCACGGCGTCGTCAGGCTGGATACGTCAGGCTCGGACGCGTGCCGCGATTTTTGCGGGATGCGCGCGTCGTTCGACGGTGAATATCGGCGCCCGAGCGCCGCGTGCGCCGATCGCGCGCGGAGCGTGCGCACCGAGCGGTCGCACAAGCAATACGCGGCGCACGACTACGATGGCGCGCGCGCGACGCTGAAATCGCTGCTGGCCGAATGCAGCGGCTTCATGGACTGGATCGAGCTGGACCGGGCGAAGAGCGATCTGGCGCTGACGGAGTACCACCGCGGCGATCGCGCGCAATGCGTGGCCGTGCTGTCCGATACGCTCGCCTATCGCGCGCAGCAGGATCATAGCGAGGCGTTCGGCCTGCCGCCGTGCGACGCCGACAACTACAAGCCGACGGGCGACGCGATCCTGCACAATCTCGCGCTTTGCCGGGCGCCGGCGAAGCGCTGACGCGCGAGCCGGGCGGGGCGATTCGACGATTCGACGATTCGACGATTCGACGATTCGACGATTCGACGATTCGACGATTCGACGGCCGCGACGAACGTGTCGCCGGAGCCGATCGCAGCGGGCGCGCCGGCCCCGGCTGCGCAGCCGATCCGCGCCGCCCGCGCTTGACCTTCCCACTGTGGGAAGATTCATCCTTCGATCGCCCCAAATCCCCCTGGAGAAGCAACATGAAGCTCGAAGTGAAGGACATGTCGTGCGGCGGCTGCGCGAACGCGATCACGCAGGCGATCAAGGCCGTCGATGCGTCGGCGGCCGTTTCCGTCGACATCGCGTCGAAGGTGGTCGAAGTCGGCTCGGCGCTCGGCGTCGAGCGCGTGGTCGAGATTATCGAAGCCGCGGGATTCCATCCGGCCGTCGTCGCCGCGTGAGCGGCATGGCCGGCGTTCGAGCGTCGAGCAGATCCGCCGCCCGCGCGCCGCCCGCTCAGGTCTTCGCGGCGCGCAACCGCAGCGCGTTGCCGATGACGGAAACCGAGCTCGCCGCCATCGCGGCGCTCGCGAAGATCGGGCTCAGCGTGATGCCGAACCACGGATACAGCACGCCCGCCGCGACCGGAATGCCGACTGCGTTGTAGACGAATGCGAAGAACAGGTTCTGCCGGATGTTCTTCATCGTCGCGACGCTGAGCGCGCGCGCGCGTGCGATGCCGCGCAGATCGCCCTTCACGAGCACGATCCGGGCGCTGTTCATCGCGACGTCGGTGCCGGTGCCCATCGCGATGCCGACGTTCGCCTGCGCGAGCGCCGGCGCGTCGTTGACGCCGTCGCCCGCCATCGCGACGACATGCCCTTGCTGCTGCAGCGCCTGCACGTGCCGGTACTTGTCCTCGGGCAGCACGCCCGCCTTCACGCCGTCGAGCGACAGCGTCTTCGCGACCGCGTTCGCGGTGACGGGATTGTCGCCCGTCAGCATCATGATGCGCGCGCCCGACGCCTTGAGCAGCCGCACCGCGTCCGGCGTCGTCGCCTTGATCGGGTCCGCGACGCCGATATAGCCGGCAAGCCTTCCGTCGATCGCGACATACATCACGGTCTGGCCGGCTTCGCGCAGGCGATTCGAATCCGTTTCGACAGCCGTGCAGTCGATCGCGAGGTCCGCCATCAGATGCGCGTTGCCGAGCGCGACCGCGCGCTCGTCGATCGTGCCTTTCACGCCCTTGCCGGGCACCGAATCGAAGGATTCCACCGGTTTGCGCGCCGCGCCCGCCTGCGTCGCATGCTCGACGATCGCCTGCGCGAGCGGGTGCTCGCTCACGCCTTCGAGGCTCGCCGCATCGCCGAGCAGCGCGCGCTCGCGCCGCGGGTCGAGCGCGACGACCGTCTGCACGCGCGGCCGCCCCTGCGTCAGCGTGCCGGTCTTGTCGACGACGACGGTATCGACCTTCTCCATCAGTTCCAATGCTTCGGCATCCTTGATGAGCACGCCTTCGCGCGCGCCTCGGCCGACGCCGACGATGATCGACACGGGCGTCGCGAGGCCGAGCGCGCACGGGCACGCGATGATGAGCACGCTGATCGCGACGACGAGTGCGTTCGCGAGCGCGGGGGCCGGACCGAACGCCGCCCATGCGACGAACGCGATCGCGGCGAGCGCGATGACGGCGAGCACGAACCAGCCGGACACCTGATCGGCGAGCTTCTGGATCGGCGCGCGCGAGCGTCCGGCTTCGGCGACCATCTGCACGATCCGCGCGAGCAGCGTGTCGGCGCCGATCCTTTCCGCGCGCATCACGAACGTGCCCGTCTGGTTGACGGTCGCGCCCGTCACCGGGCTGCCCTCGGTTTTCTCGGCGGGCACCGGCTCGCCGGTGATCATCGATTCGTCGACGCTCGAGTGCCCTTCGACGACGATGCCGTCGACCGGCACCTTCGAGCCGGGTTTCACGCGCAGCGTATCGCCGACGACGACCGCCTCAAGCGGGACGCTCTCCTCCGAGCCGTCGGACTTCACGCGCACCGCCGTGTGCGGCGTGAGCTGCAGCAGGCCGCGGATCGCGCTCGACGTGCGCGCGCGCGCGCGCAGTTCGAGCACCTGGCCGAGCAGCACGAGCGTCACGATCACCGCCGATGCCTCGAAATAGAGCGGAATGTCATGGCCGTTGCGGAACGCCTGCGGAAGCGCGTCGGGGAACAGCAGCGCGAACACGCTGAACAGATAGGCCGCCGCGACGCCGAGCGCGATCAGGCTGAACATGTTCAACTGCCGCGTGACGAACGACTTCCAGCCGCGCACGAAGAACGGCCAGCCGCCCCACAGCACGACAGGCGTCGCGAGTGCGGCCTGCACGCATTGCGGCCACGACGCCGCCGTCCCGAACGGCCGCGGCCAGCGTGCGAGCAGCGCGTCGATGCCAGCGCCGATATCGAACGGCAACGCCATCGCGCCCATCGTCATCAGCACGAGCGGCACGGACAGCGCGAGGCCGACCGAGAAGCGCCGCGTCATCGATTCGAGCTCGGGGTTCCTCTCTTCGGCCGCGCCCGGCGCGAGCGGCTCGAGCGCCATCCCGCAGATCGGGCAGTCGCCCGGCTCGTTTGCGCGTATCTGCGGGTGCATCGGGCACGTGTAGATCGTGCCCGGCTGCGCCGCGGCTTCGCCGGGCGGCTGCTTCGGCATCCCGACGAACTGCTGCGGCGATGCGCGAAACGCTGCCAGGCACCGGTCGCTGCAGAAGCGATACGTGCGGCCCCGATAGTCGTATCGACGTTTCGCGTCGAGCGGCACCGTCATGCCGCAGACCGGGTCGACCACCGTTTCGCCGGGCGCCCCCGCATCGTGCGAGCGACTCGGATCACGCCGTTCGTCCGCGTCGTGGCCGTGATCGTGATGGACATGTGCGTCGTGCATGGCAAGCGCTCCTGTCTCGTCGATGGATGTCGATGTCTGCCGCAACGGCGCGCTTCACTTCCCGAAGCGTTGCGATGCCGATGGCCGCGATGCATGAAAAGATGGGCGAGCGGGCGCGAGCAACAACGGATGCGGCAGGAAGCCGAGCGTGCGGCATCGATGGCGAGGCAGCCACACGACGGTTGCGATTGCGCCGAGCCGGCGCGCCGCGCCGATCGCGAAGCGCCGTGCAGCCTCCATCTCCACCGACGCCCGCGTGGGGCGGGCAATCCCGAATCCCGTTGCGAGCGGCGTGGCGACCGTTGCAATCGCGAATCGCTTGAGTGCTTTCATTTCGGGGGCCTGAGCACCGGGATCGAACGCGAATGATCATTTCACTGTAGTGCTGGCTGGATGATGCGGGTTGACCTACCTCAATCGAGCCCCGTTGCATGCGCGCCGGCCGACACATGCTGAGGCTCGGCCGCCGAGCGGGCCCAAAAACGGCGGCGGGATATCGCGTACGATTCTTGCTGTCTCGCCGCGCAGGTCGACCATTGACGCAAATCAAGTGGATCAGGAACCGCATACGTAGCATCGATTCGAAGCCTGTGCGGCGATTCGCGGGCGATGGCTCGAGACGAGCCGTCGGCGGCCGGCGCCGCGCCTTCCCCGGCGAACTGCAATGGAGATGGCAGAATGCGACATCACTCTTCGGGCCCGCGTCCCGCCGCGACGTGGATGCGTCTGATCGGCGCCGCGCTGCTGGCGGCGCTCGCATTCGCATTGTCCGGTTGCGGCTACAACGCGATTCAGGTGCAGGACGAGCAGGTGAAGGCGAGCTGGTCGGAGGTGCTGAATCAGTATCAGCGCCGCGCGGATCTCGTGCCGAATCTCGTCAATACCGTGAAGGGCTATGCGAATCAGGAGCGCGACGTGCTCACGCGCGTGACCGAGGCGCGCGCGCAGGTCGGCTCGATTCGCGCGACGCCGGAGCTGCTGTCCGACCCGCAGGCGTTCGCGAAATTCGAGGCCGCGCAGGGGCAACTGACGTCGTCGCTGTCTCGGCTGCTCGTCGTGTCCGAGAACTATCCGCAGTTGAAGTCCGATGCGAACTTTCGCGATCTGCAGGCGCAGCTCGAAGGCACCGAGAACCGCATCACGGTCGCGCGCAATCGCTACATCCGCTCGGTGCAGGCGTACAACACGACGATTCGCTCGTTCCCGAGCAACCTGACCGCGATGGCGTTCGGCTACCAGGAAAAACCGAACTTCTCGGTCGCGAACGAAGCGGAGATCTCGAAGCCGCCGCGCGTCGACTTCGGGACCACGCCCGCGCCGGCCGCCGGAGCGTCGAATTGAAGGGCTTGTTCCGCGCGGCGTGCTTCGCGGTCCTCACGTTCCTGTCGATCGGCGGCGGCGCCTGCCGCGCCGAGCAGCCGGTGCCGCCGCTCGCCGCGCGCGTGACGGACGAGACAGGCACGCTGACGGCCGCCGAACGCGCGGCGCTCGAACAGTCGCTGAAGGATTTCGAAGCGCGCAAGGGCAGCCAGATCGCGGTGCTGATCGTGCCGACGACGCAGCCCGAGACGATCGAGCAGTATTCGATCCGCGTCGTCGAGCAATGGAAGCTCGGCCGAGCGAACGTCGACGACGGCGCGCTCCTCATCGTCGCGAAGAACGACCGCACGCTGCGCATCGAGGTCGGCTACGGGCTCGAAGGCGTGCTGACCGATGCGACGAGCCACCGGATCATCGACGAGATCATCGTGCCGAGCTTTCGGCGCGGCGATTTCTACGGCGGCATCTCGGCGGGCGTCGGCAGCATGATGCGCGTGATCGAAGGCGAGCCGCTGCCGCCGCCGCGCGCGCGTCGCGGCGATACAGGCGGGCTCGGCCGCCTGCTGCCGCTGCTGTTCGTGATGACGATCGTCGCGGGCGGCGTGCTGCGCGCGATATTCGGGCGGCTCGCGGGCTCGGTCGTCACGGGCGGCGTGGTGGGCTTCGTCGCGTGGCTGTTGTCCGGCGCGCTCTTCGTTGCGATCGCGGCGGCCGCGATCGCGCTTTTCTTCACGCTGCTCGGCGGCGGGATGGGCGCGCGCGTCGGCGGGCCGTTCATCGGCGGGCGCGGCGGCGGCTGGGGCGGCGGGAGCGACGGCTTTCGCGGCGGCGGCGGCGGGTTCGGCGGCGGCGGCGCGTCCGGGAGGTGGTGATGGATATCGCACGAATCGCGAGGCACCTGTCGATGACGCGCTGGCGCGTCGGCGCGGCGTTTCCGAAACGCACGCTCGGCAAGATCGAGCGCGCGATCGTCGCGAGCCACGGGAAGCACGTCGGCCAACTGCGGTTCGCGGTCGAAGGCGCGCTGCACGTGTCGATGCTCTTGCGCGGAATGACCGCACGCGAGCGCGCGATCGATGTGTTCTCCGAACTGCGCGTGTGGGACACCGAGCACAACAACGGCGTGCTCATCTATCTGTTGCTCGCCGATCACGACGTCGAGATCGTCGCCGATCGCGGGATTCATGCGCGTGTCGACAGCGACGACTGGGAGAAGGCGTGCCGCGAGATGGAAGCGGAATTCCGCCGAGGCCGCTTCGAGGCGGGCTCGATTCACGGGATCGAGGCCGTCACCGCGTTGCTCGCGCGGCACTATCCGTCGCGCCGCGCGCCGGGCGACGAGTTGTCGAGCGCGCCCGTCGTGCTGTGAGCCGCGTGCCGTGCCGCCGTGCGCTCGCGCGGCGAGCGATTATTCCACCGTCACCGACTTCGCGAGATTGCGCGGCTTGTCGACGTCGGTGCCGCGCGCGCATGCGGTGTGATACGCGAGCAACTGCAGCGGCACGACGTGCAGGATCGGCGACAGCGGCCCGTAATGCTCGGGCATCCGGATCACGTGCAGCCCCTCGTCGTTGACGATGTGCGTGTCCGCGTCGGCGAACACGTACAGCTCGCCGCCGCGCGCGCGCACCTCCTGCATGTTCGATTTCAGCTTTTCGAGCAGCGTATCGTTCGGCGCGACCGTCACGACCGGCATCGCCTCCGTCACGAGCGCGAGCGGCCCGTGCTTCAGCTCGCCCGCCGGATACGCTTCCGCGTGGATGTACGAGATCTCCTTGAGCTTCAGCGCGCCTTCGAGCGAGATCGGGTAGTGCAGCCCGCGGCCGAGGAACAGAGCGTTCTCCTTGCGCGCGAATTCTTCGGACCACGCAATGATCTGCGGCTCGAGCGCGAGCACGCTGTTGAGCGCGGCGGGCAGGTGGCGCAACTGCTTCAGGAAGTCGGCCTCGCGGGCCGCGTCGACGTGGCCGCGCAGCTTGCCGAGCGTCGCCGCGAGCACGAACAGCGCGACGAGCTGCGTCGTGAACGCCTTCGTCGACGCGACGCCGATCTCGGTGCCCGCGTGCGTGAGGAATTGCAGCTCGGTCAGGCGCACCATCGCGCTCGTCGCGACGTTGCAGATCGCGAGCGTGTGCGCGTGGCCGAGCGCCTGTGCGTGCTTGAGCGCGGCGAGCGTGTCGGCCGTCTCGCCCGATTGCGAGATCACGACGACGAGCGCGCGCGGGTTCGGCACCGATTCGCGGTAGCGGTATTCGCTTGCGATCTCGACTTGCGTCGGGATTTTCGCGATCGATTCGAGCCAGTACTTCGCGGTGAGGCCCGAGTAGTAGCTCGTGCCGCACGCGAGGATCAGCAGGCTGTCGATATCGGCGAACACGCCGCTTGCGTTGCCGCCGAACAGCGAAGGATCGAACGCTTCGGTTTGCGCAATCGTATCGGCGATCGCGCGCGGCTGCTCGAAGATTTCCTTCTGCATGAAGTGCCGGTACGGGCCCAGCTCGACCGCGCCGCCATATGCGGCGACGACGCGCACGTCGCGCGCCGCGCGCGCGCCGTCGCGATCGACGATCGTCACGCCCGCGAGCGTCAGCTCGCAGACGTCGCCTTCCTCGAGGAACGTGAAGCGATCGGTGCTGCCCGCGAGCGCGAGCGCGTCGGACGCGAGGAAGTTCTCGTGCTCGCCGAAGCCGACGACGAGCGGCGAGCCCTGGCGCGCGCCGACGACGGTATGCGGCTCGTCCTTGTGCGCCACCGCGATCGCGTATGCGCCGTGCAACTGCTTGACGGCTTCCTGAACGGCTGCGAACAGATTGCCGCGATAGAGGCTGTGGATCAGGTGCGCGATGACTTCGGTGTCGGTCTGCGACACGAACTCGTAGCCCTTCGCGCGCAGCGCTTCGCGCAGCGGCTCGAAGTTCTCGATGATGCCGTTGTGCACGAGCGCGAGCGCGTTCGACGAGAAGATCGGATGCGCATTGTGCGTGACGGGCGCGCCGTGCGTCGCCCAGCGCGTATGCGCGATGCCTGTCGCGCCTTCGAGATGCGATTCGCGCACCTGCGCATCGAGATCGGCGACGCGCGCGACGCTGCGCGCGCGCTTCGGCGCACCCGGCGCAGGGGCGCCGGCATCGAGCACCGCGACGCCGCACGAGTCGTAGCCGCGATACTCGAGACGGCGCAGTCCTTCGATCAGCACTGGAACGATGTTACGTTGCGCAACTGCGCCGACAATCCCGCACATGAAAATCTATCCTCGAAACTCGACAATGATGCGGGCGCGCCGCTGCGCGCCCGAAAAACGGTTCAGCTCTTCTTCTTGACGGGGCGCACGTAGCCGCTTTTCGCGGTCTGCGTCTTGTCGTTCAGCACGAGCATGCCTTCGGCGACGTCCTTCCATACGGTCGTGCCCGCCGCGATCGTCACGCCGCGGCCGACGCGCACGGGCGCGACGAGCTGCGTGTCCGAGCCGACGAACACGTCGTCCTCGATGATCGTGCGGAACTTGTTCGCGCCGTCGTAGTTGCAGGTGATCGTGCCCGCGCCGACGTTCACGCGCGCGCCGATGTCCGCGTCGCCGAGATAGGTCAGATGGTTCGCCTTCGAGCCGTGGCCGAGCGTCGCGTTCTTCACCTCGACGAAGTTGCCGACGTGCGCTTCGTCGGCGAGCACCGCGCCCGGGCGCAGCCGCGCGTATGGGCCGACGACCGTGTGCGCGCCGAGCGTCGCGCCGTCGAGATGCGAGAACGCGTCGACGCGCGCGCCCGCGGCGATCGCCGCGTTGCGGATCACGCAGTTCGCGCCGATCGCCACGCCGTCGGCAAGCGTCACGTCGCCCTCGAACACGCAGTTCACGTCGATCGACACGTCGCGCCCGCACACGAGCTTGCCGCGCACGTCGATGCGCGCCGGATCGGCGAGCGTGACGCCTGCGGCGAGCAGCGCGTCGGCCAGGTTGCGCTGGTGAATGCGCTCGAGCTCGGCGAGCTGAGCCTTGCTGTTCACGCCGAGCGTCTCCCATTCGTCGTCCGGCTGCGTCGTGACGATCTCGAAGCCCGCTTCGATCGCCTGCTCGACGACGTCGGTCAGGTAGTACTCGCCCTGCGCGTTGTCGTTGCCGAGCGCGCCGAGCCACATCGACAACTGCGCGGTTGGCGCGATGACGATGCCCGTGTTGATCTCGGCGATCTTCAGCTCGTCGGCCGACGCGTCCTTCTGCTCGACGATGCGCGTGACGCACCCGGCCTGATCGCGCACGATGCGCCCGTAGCCCGTCGGATCGTCGAGCGTGACGGTCAGCACGCCGTAGCGGGCGTCGGTCGCGGCGTCGACGAGGCGCTTGAGCGTCGCCGTGCGCGTGAGCGGCACGTCGCCGTACAGCACGAGCGTCGGCTGCGACGGATCGAGCAGCGGCAGCGCCTGGCGCACCGCGTGCCCCGTGCCGAGCTGCTGCTCCTGCACCGCGAACTGCACGTCGGGCGCGGCGACGGCCGTGCGCACCCGCTCGGCGCCGTGGCCGATCACGACGACGAGCCGGGACGGCGCGAGCGCGCGGGCGGTATCGATCACGTGGGAGAGAAGGGGCCTGCCGGCCAGAGGATGAAGCACTTTCGGCAGCGCCGAACGCATGCGCTTGCCGGTGCCTGCCGCCAAAATCACGATATTCATGGCGCCAGTTTCGTAGGGAGAGTTCGAAGCTGGCCATTCTAGCATGCAGGCCCTCTCCGGCCGCTGAGGCTCGCCGCGAGCCACGTGTCGACCCACTCGCGAATCGGTGTCGTCGTCAGCGGCGCGTCACACGCGCAACGCGAGACTCCCGCTCGCATGACGCGACGGCGGATCGGCGAGCTGAACCGATCGCGCCACGCGCGGTTTCAGGGAGGGAGTGTGAATCAGGATCAGGGCAATGCGTCCGCGCGTTTCAAGACGCGCCGGCGTCTCATCAGTGTCAACGATCCGACGGGCGCGGTGCTGCTGTCGCCGTTCATCATGGGCGGCACGGTCAGCAACGCGCCGTACAACCACTATGCGCTGCTGAAGAGCATCGAGGGCGCGTTCGGGCTGCCGTATCTCGGCTATGCGGGAGCAAGCCTGGCGCGCCGCTGTTCGTTACGCGTGCGTTTCGTTCAACGGCGGCGCGCGCCGGGAATGACGGATTACAGATCGTCGAACTGCACGATCGACACGGACTTCGCGCCGCCCGGCGCGAGCGCGTCGGTGCCGCACGGGTCCTCGTCGAACGCGATGTCGCCGTTCGGATCGGCTTCGCCCGTCGCGCGCAGTCCGGCGAACGGGAACAGTTGCGCGTCCATCAGGTGCGACGGCACGACGTTCGCAAGTGCGTTGAACATGTTGTCGACGCGGCCCGGGAAGCGCTTGTCCCAATCGCGGATCAGCGCCTTCATTTCCGCGCGCTTCAGGTTCGGCTGGCTGCCGCACAGGTTGCACGGAATGATCGGGAATTCGCGCAGCTCCGCGTATTTCTCGAGATCGGTTTCCTTCGCGTAGGCGAGCGGACGGATCACGACGTTCCTGCCGTCGTCCGATTGCAGCTTCGGCGGCATCCCTTTCAGCTTGCCGCCGTAGAACATGTTGAGGAGCAGCGTCTGCACGATGTCGTCGCGATGGTGGCCGAGCGCGATCTTCGTCGCGCCGAGCTCGCCCGCGACGCGGTACAGGATCCCGCGGCGCAGCCGCGAGCACAGCGAGCAGGTGGTCTTGCCTTCGGGCACGAGGCGCTTCACGATGCTGTACGTGTCCTGGTTCTCGATGTGGAACGGCACGCCGATCTTCGTCAGGTACTCGGGCAGCACGTGCTCCGGAAAGCCCGGCTGCTTCTGGTCGAGGTTCACCGCGACGATGTCGAAATCGATCGGCGCGCGCTCGCGCAGCCGCAGCAGGATGTCGAGGAGCGCGTAGCTGTCCTTGCCGCCCGACAGGCAGACCATCACCTTGTCGCCGTGCTCGATCATGTTGTAGTCGCCGATCGCCTGGCCGACCTGGCGCACGAGCCGCTTGAACAGCTTGTTGTTCTCGTACGCTTCCTTCTGCTCGCGGCGCGTGAGCGCGCGGCGGCCGATCTCGGCCGTGTTCGCTTCGACGGCGGCGGCCGCGTCGGCTTCGTTCAGATGCGGGGTGTGGGGCGCATTCATGCTCGCTCCTCGTCCTTGATGCGAAATACTTCGACGCCGACGGCGTCGCAATCGGGATAGGCGTCCGGCTTTTCGGTGGAGACGCGCACCGCGCGCACCGCGTCGTGCGCGAGCAGGCTCGTTGCGATCGCGTCGCAGAGCGTTTCCTGCAGATGAATGTGGCCGCGCGCGACGCACTGCGCGACGTTTTGCTTCATCAGATCATAGTCGACGACTTCGCGCAGCCTGTCCTCGACTGGCGTCGTCAGCGCGAGCGGCACGAACAGGTCGACGTTGATGACGACGCGCTGTTCGCCGCGCTTCTCGTGCTCGAAGGCGCCGATGTTCATGTACACCTCGTGATTGCGCAGGTAGAGCCTGCGGCAATCGGCGAGCCTGGGATGCAGGAGGGCGGCAAACATGGTCGTTCCAGTCAAAGGGTGAAGCATGCAAAGGGGCGCGGCCGGGCGCGGCGTCGAGATGTCCGCACGGGGCCGCGCCCGTCAATTCCGTTCGTCCGCGGGCGGCGCGAGATGCTCGCCGCCGTCGACGGTCAGCGTCGCGCCCGTCACGCCGGGCGCGTCCGCGAGATAGCACGCGGCGTCGGCGATGTCGCGCGCGCGCGGCGCACGCCCGCATGCGAGGCCGACGACCCGCACCTTCGGCGCGAGCGCGAGCGCCTGCGCGGTCGTCGCGCGGTGCAGCGCGGCTTGCGCGAGCGAGTGCGACAGGCGCTCGGGCGCCGGATGAAACAGCGTCTCGTCCAGCAGATGGATCACGACCGCGCGCTCGCGCTCGTCATCGCGCGCGGCGTCGGGCGTCGCGTCGGCGAGCGCGCGCGCGAGCACGAGCGGCGCGGCGACGCCGCGCGCCATCGCGCCCGCGAGCGACGCGTAGCCGACGTCGTGCGCGTTGTCCGCGACGCCCGCGGCCTGCGCGACGACGCAGGTCGGCCGGCCGAGCGCCGCGTCGCAGGCGGCGACGAGCCGCGCGACATCCGCTTCCACGGACAGATCGGCGACGAGCACCGCCGCGCGGCGGCCGAGCGCCTCGACTTCGACGGCGAGCGCGGCGGCCGCGCGGGCTTCGTCGCCCGCGGCGGCCGCGAGCGCGACGTCCCAGCCGCGTCGCGCGAAGCCGACGGCGAGCGCGTGTCCGACGGCCGCGGTGCCGGGCGCGGGCCGCGCGGCGGCGGGCGTCTGCTGCGCGCTCGCCCGCGCGGCTTCGGCGGCGCCCGCTTGCACGGCGCCCGTCTGCACGGCGCCCGTAATCAGCACGACCCGCGCGGAGCGGGCCGCGGATGTGTCGCAGGTGTCGGCTGGGGCGGTCATTTACAATGCCGGGATGAATCCGAAAGCTCACGAACCCGCTAGTTTACCCGTTCCCGGCCCCGACGCGCTCGCGCAGTCCGACGCGCTCGCCGCTTCGCTGCGCGCCGAAATCGCCGCGGCGGGCGGCTGGATCCCGTTTTCGCGCTATATGGAGCGCGTGCTGTATGCGCCGGGCATCGGCTACTACAGCGGCGGCGCGCAGAAATTCGGCCGGCGCGCCGACGACGGCAGCGATTTCGTGACCGCGCCCGAACTGTCGCCGCTCTTCGCGCGGACGCTCGCGCGCCCCGTCGCGCAGGCGCTCGGCGCGAGCGGCACGCGGCGCGTGATGGAATTCGGCGCGGGCACGGGCAAGCTCGCGGCGGGGTTGCTGAACGCGCTCGCCGCGCTCGGCGTCGAGCTCGACGAATATGCGATCGTCGATTTGTCCGGCGAACTGCGCGCGCGTCAGCGCGAGACGCTCGCCGCGCACGCGCCCGGTCTCGCCGCGCGCGTGCGCTGGCTCGATGCGCTGCCCGAGCGCTTCGAGGGCGTCGTTGTCGGCAACGAAGTGCTCGACGCGATGCCGGTGCAACTCGTCGCGAAACAGGCGCACGGCTGGCGCGAGCGCGGCGTGTCGGTCGACGACGCGGGCGCGTTCGTGTTCGCCGACCGGCCGCTCGCGCGCGCCGAAGACGCGGCGCGGCTCGCGGAACTCGACGCCGACGAAGGCTACGTGACCGAGACGCACGAGGCGGCGGCGGCGTTCGTGCGCACGGCCTGCGCGATGCTCGGGCGCGGGGCGGCGTTTTTCATCGACTACGGCTTTCCGGGTCACGAGTACTATCACCGGCAGCGCGCGCAGGGCACGCTGATGTGCCACTACCGGCACCGCGCGCATGGCGATCCTTTCGTCTATCCGGGGCTGCAGGACATCACCGCGCACGTCGAATTCAGCGCGATCTACGAGGCGGGTGTCGGCGCGGGCGCGGATCTGCTCGGCTATACGTCGCAGGCGCGCTTCCTGCTGAACGCGGGCATCACCGACGTGCTCGCCGAAATCGACCCGTCCGACGCGCAGCATTTCCTGCCCGCCGCGAACGCGGTGCAGAAGCTGATTTCCGAGGCGGAGATGGGCGAGCTCTTCAAGGTGATCGCGTTCTCGCGCGGCATCGGCGGCACGCTCGACGCGTTCGCGCGCGGCGACCGCTCGCACACGCTGTAGCCGGCCGGACGCGACGCGATGCTGCGCTGGCTGCTCACCACGTTCATCGCCGTGATGGTGCTCGCGCGCGCGTGGCCGTGGCTCGCGAAGCTCGGCGTCGGGCGGCTGCCGGGCGACGTGACATTGCGGCTCGGCTCGCGCGTCTATCCGTTTCCGTTCATGTCGACGCTCGTGATCATGGGCATCGTGTCGGTGATCGCGCGGCTCTGGTGACGCCGGCGCCTGGGCGGCCGACGCCGCGTTCGGACGACCCGAGGCCCGGGCGCGGCGGGCGTGCGCGCAACCGGCCGCCTGTCGCGCACCGCGCCGCCCGCGCTCGCGTTACAGCTCGAGCTCGCCGAGAATCCGGTGCGCGAGCGCCTTCGCTTCGTCGAACGCTTCCGCCTCGTTCGCGCTCGTCGCTTCGACCTCGTAGAGCGTGTTGTCGGGCGTGCCGCCTTCGTCCCGGGACAGGATCACGTAGCCCTGGAAGCGTCCGTTATCCGTCTTGCGGGTGTGCGCCTTGGCCGTGTAAAGGCCCTTCGTGTAGGTGTTGCCGCCGTCCATGATGCCTCTCCCGAGAAAGGACGCTCCCATCGTAGCATTCCGACGCCGCGCTTTCAGCGGCGGCAAAAACGCGCGGCGGGCGAGCGGGGCCGCGCGCGCATGGGCGGCCGGGAGCGGGCGCCCGAAGACGGCATCGGGCGGCGCGCCGCGCCGCCGGCGCTCGCGTCACGCCGCGACGAGCGCGACGACTTCGTCGAGCGTCGGCGCGTGCGCGCCCGTGTGCCGGCACGCCGCCGCGCCCGCCGCGAGCGCGAACGACAGATGCGCGCGCCAGCCGCGCTCCGGCACCGTCATCAGGCTGAACAGCAGGCCGCCGATCGTCGCGTCGCCCGCGCCGACCGTATCGGCGACCTCGATGCGCGGCGGCTGCGCGTCGAGCGTCTCGCCGCCCGCGTAGAGCGTCGCCGTGTCGGGCCCGCGCGTGACGAGCAGCGCCGCATGCGGATTGAGCGCGCGCAGCCGCGCGATCGCGCTTGCTTCGTCATCGCCCGCGAACAGGTGGCACAGGTCTTCGTCGGACACCTTGATCAGATCGGCGAGCTCGGCCATCCTCGCGAGCGTCGGCCGGTAGCCGTCCGTCATCAGGTTCCGGTAGTTCGGATCGAAGCTGATCTTCACGCCCGCTTCGCGCAGCTCCGCGGCGAGCGCGACGAGCGTCGACGCGAGCGGCTCGCGCACGAGGCTGATGCAGCCGAAATGCGCCCACTTCACATGCTCGCGCCAGCCGTCGGGCAGCCGTTTCGGATCGAACGCGAGATCGGCGCTGTTTTCGCCGATGAAGAAATAGGCGGGCGGCTGCGTCTCGTGGACGATCGCGAGGAGCGGCGCGCGCTCGACGCGCTGCAGGAAGCGCAGATCGAGGCCGGCCGCCTCGCTTTCGCGCCACAGCTCGTCGGAGAAGCAGTCGCGGCCCACCGCGCCCGCGCACGCGCTCGGCGCGCCGAGCCGCGCGACCGCGCGCGCGACGTTCCAGCCGGCGCCGCCCGGGCGCGACGTCCAGTGCGCGCCGCCCGTGCGGACCATGTCGGTGAGAATGTCGCCCGCCGACACGAATTGCGGAAATCCTGCGCTCATCGAACTTCTCCGTTGCGGCGGCGCGCGGCGCCGTCGCCTTTGTCGCTGTTGTCGTTGCTGCCGTCGTTCCTGGCGTTGCCACCGTGCCCGTTGCCGCGCGCAGCGGGCGCGGCCTGGCCGTCGCCCCCCGCGCCGTCGCCCGCGCGCGCGCCGCGACCGCCGTCGTCGCGTGTCGACGCGAGCGCGTGCAGCACTTCGTAGCACGCGCCCATCGTGTGGTAGTCGGTCTTGCCGGCCGGGCTCTTTTCGTCGCTGTACTTGCGGTTGTCGCAGGTGAGGATCCGGTACCATGCGCCGTGGCGGTGATCGACGAAGTGCGCCCAGCTATAGCGCCAGATCTCGTCGTACCAGTCCCAGAAGCGCTCGCTGCCGGTGCGCTGCGCGAGCAGCGCGGCCGCCGCGAAGCTCTCCGCTTGCACCCAGAAGTACTTGTCGTGGTCGCACACCGTGTAGTCCGGCCCGAAGCCGTAGCAGAGGCCGCCGTGATCGCTGTCCCACGCGTGCGAGAACGCCGCGTCGAACAGCTCGATCGCGCGCGGCGCGAGCCAGTCGAGCGGGCGGTGACGCTCGAGAATCAGCAGCAGCTTCGCCCATTCGGTCTGGTGGCCGGGCTGGAAGCCCCACGGCCGGAAGATGTTCGAGCTGTCTTCCTTGTTGTATTCCCAATCGATCGACCAGTCCGCGTGGAAATGCTCCCACACGAGCCCCTGCGACAGCGCGGCCTGCCGCTGCACGATGTTCGTCGCGATCTTCTCCGCGCGATCGAGATATGTCAGATGGCCCGTCGCCTCGTATGCGGCGAGGAGCGCTTCCGTCGCATGCATGTTCGCGTTCTGGCCGCGGTAGCTCGACACGGTCCAGTTCGGCGTCGCGTCGTCCGCGTAGAGGCCCGCCGCGCGATCCCAGAAGCGATGCTCCATCAGGTCGAACGTATGCGCGATGAGCGGCTTCGCCTCTTCGACGCCAGCCATTGCCGCATGCGCGGCCGCGAGCAGCACGAACGCGAGCCCGTAGCAGTGGCGCGTGCCGTCGCGTGTCGCGCGCTTCTCGCCGTCGCGCCATTCGATCTCCCAGTCGTAGCCTTCGTGCCCGGCGTCCCAGTGCGCGTCGCGCAAAAAGCGCAGCCCGTGGCGCACGTGGTCGAGATCGCGCGCGTCGCCGAAGTGGCGGTACGCCATCGCATAGTTGAAGACGAAGCGGCAACTGCTGACGAGATGGCGCGTCGTGCGGTCGTAGATGCTGCCGTCGTCGCGGAAGAAGTGGTGGAAGCCGCCCGTCGGGTCGAACGCGTGCGGCGCGTAGAAGCGCAGCGTGTCCTCGACATGCGCGATGAGGAACTGCGGGTCGCGGAAGCTCGCGACGTATGGCGCGGTGGCGTGCGGCGCGCCGGGAGCCGGGCGGGGAGCGGGCGTGGCTGAGGTCGTCATGATCCGAGTACCGGGGTGAGGGCGCGCGGCGTGCGTGCGGCGCCCGCGCTGCTGGCCCGCGCGACGAGCCGCACGGGGAGGCTGAGTTCGGTTTGCGCGGGCGAATCGGCGAGCAGCAGCTCGACGCCTTGCCGGCCGAGCGCCTCCTTGTCGATCGCGAGCGTCGTGAGAGGCGGCGCCGCGTGCGTGGCGGCCGGGATGTCGTCGAAGCCGACGAACGCGATGTCCTCGGGCACGCGCACGCCGCGCTCGACGCACACGCGCATCGCGGCGAGCGCGGCCGCGTCGTTGTATGCGAACACCGCGTCGGGCAGCGGGCCGCCCGCGTCGAGCAACTGCCGCATCGCGTTCGCCGCGCCGGCGTCGGGGCCGAGGCTCGTGTCGATCGACAGCTCGAGCGACGGATCGAACAGCATGCCCGCGTCGAAGAACGCGCGGCGATAGCCGAGCGCGCGCTGCGCGATGCTGTAGTGCGCGAGCGAGCCGCCGATGAACGCGACGCGCCGGCGGCCCGATGCGAACAGGTGATGCATCGCGAGCGCCGCGCCGCCCGCGTTGTCGACGTTGATCGAGCGCAGGCCGGGCGCGCGGATGTCGATGAGGACGAGCGGCCGGCCCGTCGCGGCGAGCGCTTCGAGCGTCTCCGGCTCCATGAAGCCCGCGACCGCGATCGCGTCGGGCGCGTGCGGGCGCATCTGGCGGAGCACGTCGTCGGTCGGGCCCGTCGTCAGCAGCGTCGGCACGATGCCGCGCTCGCGGCATGCGTCCTCGACGCCGTGCAGCACGTGCGAGAAGAACGGCGTCGTCGCGAAGTTGTTGTGCTGGCGGTGCAGCAGGAACGTGAGCCGCTTGATCCGCGGGCGCAATTGCGTCGGATCGTAGTTCATGCGGTGCGCGATCTGGACGATGCGCGCGCGCGTCGCCTCGGACAGGCCAGGCTGATTCTTGAGCGCGCGCGACACGGTGCCGATCGACACGTTGGCCGCCTGCGCGACGTCGCGAATGGTGGTGCCCATCGTTTTGAGCCGGGATGTTTAGAGTGTTGGCGATTGTATAGTAAAAATCGCCGCAAAACGCTCCGGCATTGCGCGGAATCGGCTTATAAGTGCTTATGTATAAACGGTAAATACAGCCATAATCGTTTACTAAAAATACTAAACAAGGCGATTGCGCCGAGGCGGGCGGCGCTTACGCCGCGACCCGGAAGATCGCGGCCGCCTCGCGCAGCGCGGCCGCCTCGCCGGCGAGCGCGCCCGCGGCGCTCGCCGCCTTCTGCACGAGCAGCGCGTTGTGCTGCGTCATCTCATCCATCTGCGCGACCGCGCGGTTCACCTGATCGATGCCGCTGCGCTGCTCGTCGGACGCGTGCGAGATCTCGTCGACGAGCGTCGCGACCTGCCGCACCGACGCGAGCATGCCGACGATCGTGCCGCCCGCGGCCTTCACCGTGTCCGCGCCGAGCTCGACTTCGCCCGTCACGTCGGCGATCAGCGCCGAGATCTCCTTCGCCGCCTGCGCGCTGCGGTGCGCGAGGCCGCGCACTTCCTGCGCGACGACCGCGAAGCCGCGCCCCGCCTGACCGGCGCGCGCCGCCTCGACGGCCGCGTTCAGCGCGAGCAGGTTGGTCTGGAACGCGATGCCCTCGATCGTCGACGAGATGCTGCGGATCTGCCGCGAGCGCACCGACAGCGCCTCCATCCGCGCGATCGCATCGCGCGCGGCGGCGTCGCCCTGCTCGGCCTGCGTCGACGCGGCGAGCGCGAGCGAGCTCGCCTGGCGTGCGTGATCCGCGTTCGTGCGCACCGTCGCCGCGAGCTGCTCCATGCTGCTCGCCGTCTGCTGCAGGCCGGCCGCGTGTTCGTCGGTGCGGCGCGACAGGTCGTGGTTGCCGTGCGCGATGTCGGACGTCGCGTGCGCGATCGCGTCGGCCGCGCGCTGCAGCGTGCCGATCGTCGCCGCGAGGCGCGTGCGCATCGCGTGCATCGCATGCAGCACGCTGCCGGACGCGGCGCCGGCGGCGCGCACGTCGAGCGCGAGATTGCCGGACGCGATCTCGTTCGCGACGCTCGCCGCGTAGTCGGGCTCGCCGCCCAACTGTCGCGCGAGCGCGCGCGCCATCGCCGCGCACAGGATCGCGACGGCGGCGACGCCCGCGAGCACGCAGAGCGCGACCGCCCACTGGACGAGCCGCGCGACGCCGCGCGCGCGATCGTACGCGCGCTGCGCGGCCTCGAGCTGCCCCTGGCGCAGTTGCGCGGCCTCGCCCTTCACGCGTTGCGCGACGGGATCGAGCGTCTGCGTGACGACCCATTGCGCTTCGGACAGGTTGTTCGCCTTGAGCAGATCGACCGCGGGCCGGATGCCCTTGTCGCGCAACGTCGCCCAGTCGGCGGCGAGGCGCTCGGCCTGCTCGCGCTCGGCGCCGGCGCGCGGCGTCGCGCGGAAGTCGGCGAGCAGGCGATCGATCGCGTCGATGTCGCGCGCCGACGCCGCGGCGACCGCCTCCGTTTTCGCGGCGGACGGATCGAGCACCGCGTCGCCGACCGCGTAGCGCGTCTGCGTGACGAGCTCGTCGATCGACGAGATCCGCTGCAGCGTCTTCGCGCGATCTTCGAAGACGTGCGCGAGCGCGTCGCCGACGCGCGCGACGCCGGCGAGGCCGATGCCGCCGGCGGCGGTGAGCACGAGGACGACGACCGCGACGAGGGCGCGCAGACGGGTCTTGACGGTGAGGCGGGTGGTGTTCATCGGGTGGTTCCGGAAGCGGCGCGCCGCGCTCGTGACGCGCCGGGCCGTGACGAGAAGCCGGCTTAACGGCGTCGCGGAACCAGGGTTGAATGAATTTTTCGTGAAGCGACGCCCCGCTTTGGGGCGTCGGCCGCCGGGGAGGCGGCGGCGCGGCCGAAGCAGCCCGCTTCGCCGCGCCCGTCGCTCAGCGCTTCGCCGCGCTCGCGCCCGAGCCAAGCGGCCGGCCGCCACGCGCGCCCGTGGGCCGCTCGCGGCTCGTATCGCGCGCGCCCCAGCGCTGCGCGAGCGCCGCGCAGGTCATCAACTGGATCTGATGGAACAGCATCAGCGGCAGCACGACCGCGCCCACGGCGTGCGCGGCGAAGATCACCTTCGCCATCGGCACGCCGGCCGCGAGGCTCTTTTTCGAGCCGCAGAAGATGATCGTGATCTGGTCCGCGCGGTTGAAGCCGAGCCGCTTGCTGACGATCGTCGTGACCGCGAGCGCGATCGCGAGCAGCACGACGTTGACGACGACGAGGCCCGCGAGCGCGGTCGCCGGAATCTGGTGCCAGAGCCCTTCGTTCACCGCCTCGCTGAACGCGACGTAGACGACGAGCAGGATCGAGCCCTGATCGACGAAGCGCAGCACGCCGCGGTTGCGCTCGATCCAGCGGCCGATCACGGGCCGCAGCAACTGGCCGGCGATGAACGGCACGAGCAGTTGCATCACGATCGCGCCGATCGTGCTCCACGGCGACGCGGTCGCGCCCGTGCCCTGCGTCGACACCATCACGCCGACGAGCGCCGGCGTGACGAAAATGCCGAGCAGGCTCGATGCGGACGCCGAGCAGACGGCGGCCGGCACGTTGCCCTTCGCGATCGACGTGAACGCGATCGACGATTGCACGGTCGACGGCAGCGTGCAGAGAAACAGCACGCCGGCGTACAGTGCGGGCGTGACGAGCGGCGTGAGCACGGGCTTGAGCACGAGGCCAAGCAGCGGGAACAGCGCGAACGTGCTGAGCAGCACGACCGCGTGCAGCCGCCAGTGCGTCGCGCCCGCGATGATTGCCTCGCGCGACAGCTTCGCGCCGTGCAGGAAGAACAGCAGGCCGACCGCGACGTCGGTCGCCCAGTTGAATGCGTGCGCGGCTGCGCCGCGGCACGGCAGGAAGCTCGCGAGCACGACGGTGCCGACGAGCGCGAGCGTGAAGTTGTCGGGAACGAAGCGGGAGCGCGCCATCTCGGGTCTCGATCGAATGCGGTGGAAGCGCCGGCGGCCCGCGGGCGGCGCGGCGGTTGTCGGCCTGATATTGTCGCGGCCGGCGATTGAATAGGCAAATTCATTCGAAGAATCGATTGATGATTTAAATGCATGCCGATGCACGCTGCCGGCACATTGGAACCTTACGGCGGAAACGGTCGAAAACGGGCGGCGCGCATGCGCCGGAAACGTATGCGGGATCGGCAAAAGCCGTGCAGTAACACGGTGTTACACCGATGCTTTTGGTCTAACACTTTTGCGCTCGACACGTTTTCGCCTCGCCCATAAATTACCGCTGAAAGGCTTGCGCGCGATTCAGGTGCGCGCGCGGGCAAAAAAGCCAGCAGCAGACCAATCATGATGACGGAACGGGCAGTACGGAAGATCGGGCAATGGGCGGCGGGCGCGATGTGCGCGCTCGCAGCGACGCTCGCCTTCGCGCAGCCGCCGCACGGCGGCGGGCCCGGTTTCGGCAGCGGGCGCGGCGGCGCGCCGTACATGGCGGGCAGCGGGGGCGGCTGGCGCAGCGCGCCCGGCTATCTGCAGGCGGCGCCGCACGGCGGCGACGCGCGGATCGGCGTGAACGGCTATCGCCAGCGCTGGGGGCTGCGCCCGACGCCGTCGTATGGCCGCTACGCGGCGCAAAACCCGTACCGGCCGATCAGCGCCGAGGCGCGCCAGGCGCCGCACGCGCCGGGCTCGGCCAACCTGCCGATGCGCGCCGGCTCGATCCGCGCCGACGTCGCGCGCTACAACGAGGAGCGCGGCGGCCGTCCCGCGCCGGCGCCGAGGCAGGACGAAGCCCCGCGCGTGCCGTTTTTCGCGCCGTTCTACCGCAACTGAGCGCCGGGCCGGCGGCCGCGCTCGCCGCCGGCTGATGCAAATCCGCGACACTCGCGCGAAATCCTGCCTCGCATTTCCTTGATTACGCTATCTTTCGCGCCTCGTTGCGAGGACGACGCGCGCACGCCGGCGTTTTCTCCGCGTTCGAACCGCCGCCCGCGATCGTCGCCGGCGCGCGTTCCGCGCGCGCAGGAAAGCCGTTCGTCAGTTTGAAACCGGTGAGCCGATCGCCGACACCCGACAAATCGCCGGGAAGTTAACGCTGACGCTATATCCGCAATAAGTCCCTCCTTTTTTGACCGGAAAAATGGCTCGGGAAGATGGCGACGCCCCCCGAACGGCATCGCGTCTTCCTGGCGTCGCCCGCCCGTTCGCCTCGCTTCCGTTGGACGACAATCTGGAGATCACATGAAGTCAACCGTCAGCCGCGCGCTGCAAACCACTTTCGCGTGCGTCGCCGTCGCGGCGCTGGCCGCGGGCGCATCGGGCGCTCGCGCGCAATCGAGCGTTCAGCTCTACGGGCAAGTCGACGAATGGATCGGCGCGCAGAAATTCCCGGGCGGGCAGCGCGCGTGGGGCGTGCAGGGCGGCGGGATGTCGACGTCGTACTGGGGGCTGCGCGGCACCGAGGATCTCGGCGGCGGCTATCAGGCGATCTTCACGCTCGAGGATTTCTTTCGCGCGCAGAACGGCCGTTACGGCCGCTTCGACGGCGACACGTTCTTCGGCCGCAACGCATACGTCGGACTCGCGACCCCGTACGGCACCGTGCGCGCGGGGCGTCTGACGACGCAGCTCTTCATCTCGACGATCCTCTTCAATCCGTTCATCGATTCGTACGTGTTCTCGCCGATGGTGTACCACGTGTTCCTCGGGCTCGGCACGTTCCCGACGTACACGACCGATCAGGGCGTCGTCGGCGATTCGGGCTGGAACAACGCGATCGACTACACGAGCCCGAGCTTCGGCGGCTTCAACGCGGCCGCGATGTACGCGTTCGGCAACACGGCGGGCGACAACCGCTCGAAGAAGTGGAGCGGCCAGTTGAATTATTCGAACGGCCCGTTCGCGGCGACGGCGGTCTATCAATACGTGAACTTCAACGGCGGCCCGGGCGACCTCGGCGCGCTCGTGTCCGGCATGAAGAGCCAGGGCGTCGCGCAGGTCGGCCTGTCGTATGACTTCAAGCTTGCGAAGATTTACGCGCAATATATGTATACGAAGAACGAGCGGAACGCCGGAAGCTGGCACGTGAACACCGCGCAAGGCGGCGTGTCGGTGCCGCTCGGGCCGGGCAGCGCGCTCGCGTCGTACGCATATTCGCGCGATTCGGGCGGGCTCGATCAGACGCATCGCACATGGGCGCTCGGCTACGACTATCCGCTGTCCAGGCGCACCGACGTGTATGCCGCCTACATGAACGATCGCTACTCGGGCATGTCGAGCGGCGACACGTTCGGCGCGGGAATTCGTGCGAAGTTCTAACGAATGGGGTGCCGGGCGCGCGCCGCCCGGGCGATGCAGGGAAAAGTGAGCGGCGTCACATTAGCGGCGCCGTTTTGCCTTTTTTGACGTTTTCAATTCACCAGCTTTGTTACAGTTGCTTGCGATTGCATAATTCCTCTCGATTGCGAGCATTTCGGATGGATACCCTCGTCAGCATGAATGTGTTTCGCTATGTCGTCGAAGTTGGCAGCTTCGTCGGCGCGGCCGAACGCATGGAGATGTCGGCGGCGATGGCGAGCAAGCACGTGATGCATCTCGAGCACCAGCTCGGCGCGCGTCTTTTGCATCGCACGACGCGCCGCGTCGCGCCGACGGAGGCGGGACGCGAATACTACGAGCGGCTCGTGCAGGCGCTCACCGAACTCGACGAGGCCGGGCAGGCGGTGGGCGCCGCGAGCGTCGTGCCGCAAGGGCGGCTGCGCGTGACGTCGCTGTCCGCGTTCGGGCTGCGGCACGTGATGGACGCGGTGACGTCGTATGCGCAGCGCTACGCCGACGTGACGGTCGAGATCACGCTGTCCGATCGCGTCGTCGAGCTGATCGACGAAGGCTACGACGTCGCGGTGCGCGCGGCGCCCACGGGCATGAAATCGTCGTCGCTCGTCGCGCGGCAGATCGCGACCGCGCACATCGTGCTCGTCGCGTCGCCCGACTATCTCGCGAAGCACGGCACGCCGGCGACGATCGCCGATCTCCAGCATCACAGCTTCATTCGCCGCGAGCCGAACGAGACGCTGATCGACGCGGCGATCTCCGACGTCGCGGCCGCTTCGCGTGTGCCGCTGTCGGGCAACGTGATCGTCAATCATCTCGAAGGGCTGCGCGTCGCGGTGCTGGGCGGCGCGGGCATCGCGCTCCTCGGCACCGAAGTGGTCGGCGAGGACATCGAGTCCGGCCGCCTCGTGCCGCTGCTGCTCGATGCGCTGCCGCCGCGCGAGCTGCCGATCTACGCGGTGTACGCGAGCCGCCGGCACGTGTCGGCGAAGGTGCGCTCGTTCGTCGATTTCCTCGCCGATCGCTTCGCCGGCCAGTCGCTGTGCCCGTCGATCGACGAGCGGCTGCGGCAGATCGCGATGCCGCGGATGAAGCGGCTCGGATGACGCGCGCGGGCGCCGCGCGCGCCGCGTAGCGACGAAAAAAAGCGGACCGTGCGGTCCGCATCAGACTGAAGACGAACCCTCGCATCGCGAGGGTTTTGTTGTTTACCGCTTCTCGTTCTTCGCGTTCGCCCGCGAGAGCGCCGCGACGTTCGGACCATGCGGCGGGCCCGGTTACGCGCGAATCCCGAGGCGCGCCTTCGCGTCGTCGTATTCGCGCTTGAGGCGCGCGACGAGCTCCGCGACGCACGGAACGTCGTCCATCAGCCCGACGCCCTGGCCCGCGCCCCAGATGTCCTTCCACGCCTTCGCCTTGTCGCCGCCGAAGTTCATCTTCGTCTTGTCGGATTCGGGCAGCGCGTCCGGATCGAGCCCCGCGTTCACGATGCTCTCGCGGATGTAGTTGCCGTGCACGCCGGTGAAGAGATTCGTGTAGATGATGTCGGCCGATTTCGCGTCGAGGATCGCGCGCTTGTACGCGTCCACCGCGTGCGCTTCCTGTGTCGCGATGAAGCGCGTGCCCATGTACGCGAGATCGGCGCCCATCGCCTGCGCGGCGAGGATCGAGCCGCCGTTCGCGATCGAGCCGGACAGCACGATCGGGCCGTCGAAGATCTTGCGCGCTTCGCCGGCGAGCGCGAACGGCGAGGTCGTGCCCGCGTGGCCGCCCGCGCCGGCGGCCACGAGGATGAGGCCGTCGACGCCCGCTTCGAGCGCCTTCTGCGCGTGCCGCAGGTTGATCACGTCGTGCAGCACGATGCCGCCGTAGCTATGCACCGCGTCGACGATCTCGCGCGCCGGCGCGCGCAGGCTCGTGATGAAGATCGGCACCTTGTGCTCGACGCACACGCGGATGTCGTGCTCGAGCCGCACGTTCGACTGATGGACGATCTGGTTCACGGCGATCGGCCCGATCACGGCGTCCGGGTTCGCGGCCTTGTGCTCGGCGAGCTGCGCCTGGATCTGCGTGAGCCATTCGTCGAGCAATTCGGCCGGGCGCGCGTTGAGCGCGGGAAACGAGCCGACGATGCCCGCCTTGCATTGCGCGAGCACGAGTTCCGGATAGCTGACGATGAACATCGGCGACGCGATGACGGGCAGCGCGAGGTTTTGCAGGACGGCGGGCAGGGCCATGCGGTGTCTCCTGAATCGTCGCCGCGAGCGCGGCGGATGCATGAAATTCGTCGCGTCGCGCCGCCCTTGCGGACGCGCGTCGCGCGCTGTCGATATGTTATGGGAGTGTCGTGCCGACTGCGCGCCCGCGATGAATTAATACGAACGGTCGTGCCATTATAGACGCGCTTCGACGAACGCGCCGCCGCACGGCTGTCGAATGAGTGCTCTGTTTCTACGCTTTGCGCGGGGGCGGCTGCGATGGCGAGTCGATCGCGCTCCTACAATAACGAGCACAACAATCCGAGAGAACAAGACCATGCCGTTTGAGGAGTTCGCGCCGTTTCGCGTCACGGCGCAAGACGTCGACATCTTCGGCGTCAAAGGAGGCGCGGGACCGCCGCTTCTGTTGCTGCACGGGCACCCGCAAACGTACATGATCTGGCATCGCGTCGCCGCGACGCTCGCCAGACATTTCACGGTGATCGCCACCGATCTGCGTGGCTACGGCGCATCGGGCAAGCCGCCGAGCGATGCGCGGCATGAGCCGTATTCGAAGCGCGCGATGGCGGCCGACCAGGTCGCCGTGATGCGCCACTTCGGCTTTTCGCGCTTCTACGTGTGCGCGCACGATCGTGGCGCGCGCGTCGCGCACCGGATGGCGCTCGATCATCCGGACGCGGTCGAGCGGATGCTGCTTCTCGATATCGCGCCGACCCTCGCGATGTACGAGCGCACCGATCGCGCATTCGCGACCGCGTACTTCCACTGGTTCTTCCTGATCCAGCCCGAGCCGTTGCCCGAGACGCTGATCGGCGGCCATTCGGACGCGTACGTCGAGGCGGTGATGGGCAATCGCTCGGCGGGGCTCGCGCCGTTTTCGACGGAGGCATTGCACGCGTATCGCGACGCGCTGCGGCAGCCGGGCGCGGTGCATGCGATGTGCGAGGACTATCGCGCGTCGGCGACGATCGATCTCGATCACGATCGCGCGGATCTCGAGCGCGGGCACAAGCTCGCGTGCCCGTTGCGCGTGCTGTGGGGCGAGCAAGGCGTCGTCGCGCGCTGCTTCGAGCCGCTCGACGAATGGCGGCGCGTCGCGCGCGACGTGAGCGGCCGCGCGCTCGCATGCGGGCATTACATTCCGGAAGAGGCGCCCGTCGCGCTGATCGACGAGATCGTCTCGTTCTTCGAGGCGCGCGAGGCGGCGTGACGCCGACGCCGCGCAGGCGGCGGCGATCGACGGCGCGACGCGCGCGCGTCAATCTTCTTCGGGCGCAAGCGGCGGCAATCGCCGCGCGACGGGCGTCGACTTGACGATCGACGTGCTCGTTTCCGCACGCTCGGTCACTTTCGCGAGTATCCCGTCGAGCTGTTCGATCGAGCGCAGATAAAGCCGGCAGACGAAGCAGTCGTCGCCCGTCACCTTGTCGCATTCGACGAATTCCGGAATCCGCCGCAGCAACTCCTCGACGAGATGCAACTGGCCGGGCAGCGGCTTCACGCGCACGATTGCCTGCAGCGTGTAGCCGAGCGCGCGCGGATCGAGCTCGACCGTGAAGCGCGCGATCACGCCCTGCGCTTCGAGCCGGCGCAGCCGGTCGGCCGTGCTCGGCGCGGACAGCCCGACGCGCCGCGCGAGCTCGCTGACGGGCTGGCGCGCGTCGTCGGCGAGCGTGCGCAGCAGTTCGCGGTCGATCGCATCGAGCGCGCCCGCCACGGGTGGCGGTGTGGAAAGGCGTTTTTGCATGGCAACCTTCTTTTCAAAGGTGGAAAGACGCTTTGTGCTCAGTTTATCGATGGAGATGCCCGAATCAAGTCCCTAGAATCGAAGTCAGGCTTTCTTCTCGCGAGAACTCACATGGCTTCGATCCTGGCTTCGCATGACACGCGCCGCGGCGCGCTCGAAATGGTGGTCGCGATGCTGATGTCCGGCACGATCGGCTGGCTCGTCGTGTCGTCGCGGCAGCATCTGATGAATGTCGTATTTTTCCGCTGCCTGTTCGGCGGCGCGACGATGCTGATCATTTGCGCGGCGCTCGGCTTGCTGCGCCGCGATCTGCTGACGAAGCGCACGGCCGCGCTCGCGCTGATCGGCAGCATCGCGATCGTCGCGAACTGGGCGCTGCTGTTCGCCGCGTATTCGCGCGCGTCGATCTCGATGGCGACGGCCGTCTACAACACGCAGCCGTTCATGCTCGTCGCGCTCGGCGCGATCGTGTTCCGCGAGCGGCTCACCGCGTCGGCCGTCGCCTGGCTCGTGCTGGCGTTCGGCGGGCTCGCGCTCGTCGTGCGCGTCGAGCCCGCGGTGCTCGCGGTGCCCGGCGAGTATCTCGAGGGCGTCGCGCTCGCGCTCGGCGCGGCGTTCCTGTACGCGGTGTCGTCGATCGTCACGAAGCGGTTGAAGGGCACGCCGCCGCATCTGCTCGCGCTGTTCCAGACGGGCGTCGGCGTGCTCGCGCTCGCGCCGTTCGTCCACTACGACGCGCTGCCCGCGACGGCGGGGCAGTGGCTCGACCTCGTCGTGCTCGGCGTCGTCAACACGGGGATCATGTACGTGCTGCTGTACGGCGCGATCCAGAAGCTGCCGACCGCGACGATCGGCGCGCTGTCGTTCGTCTATCCGGTCGTCGCGATCGTCGTCGACCGGATCGCGTTCGGACAGGCGCTCGCGTGGAGCCAGGTGTTCGGCGCGGCGCTGATCCTGCTCGCAGCGGCGGGCGTGAACCTCGGATGGCGGATCGCGCCGGCGCGAAGCGTCGCGGCGCGCGGCTGAACGCGCCGCGCGAATGCGAATGTGAGCGCGAGCGCGCGCTGCGACATTCCGACACGCGCAAGAAAGTTGTAGGGAAACTCCTGATGCGGTGCAGCGAGGGCGCTCGTATGATGCGCAGTGACGTTGATCACGTCCACAGAATTCTCATTCGATACGCCGTTCGCCTGTCAGGTCGGACGGTTTTTTTTTGCGTGCGCGGCACGCGCTCGATGCGCACCGCTTATGTGGCCCGTCGTGCGGCGATGCGCGCGAGCACGGTGCGCTTCGCGTCGTCGTCGAGCTTGCGCCAGCCGGCGATCTCGTCGCGCGTGCGGCGGCAGCCCTCGCACCAGCCGGTCCCCGCATCGATCCGGCAGACGTTCGTGCATGGTGACGGCACGCCCGCATTCGGCACTGCGTGTTGCGCAGCGGCGCTTGCCGCCGTGGCGTTGGCGCTTGCGTCCGTGCGCGCGGTGGCCGGCGCATGCGTCGCCGCATCGAGGGCGGGCGCCGCGCCCGGCGCGCACTCGGCGGGCGTCGCGCCGTGCGTTTCCATTAGGTCGCCGCTCATGCGTCGCTGCGTTGCGCGACGTCGGCGACCGGCGCGCCAGTCAGCGACACGAGCTCCTGCGGCGACAGGTTGAATACCGCGTGCGGGTGGCCCGCCGCCGCCCACAGGCTGTCGAGTTCGAGCAAGTCGCGATCGATCAGCATGACGGGCTCGACGAGATGGCCGATCGGGCACACGCCGCCGATCGCGTAGCCGGTGTTGTCGCGCACGAACTTTGCGTCCGCGCGGCCGACTTCGCCGACCTGCGCGGCGACTTTCTTTTCGTCGACGCGGTTCGCGCCGCTCGCGACGACGAGCACCGGCGCGCCGTCGGCGCGGCGCCGGAACAGGATCGACTTCGCGATCTGCGCGACCGAGCAGCCGAGGCCCGCGGCGGCTTCGGCCGACGTCTTGCCGGTTTCCTCGAGCATCACGATGCCCTTCGCATGGCCGCGCTCGCGCAGCAGCAACGCGACGCGGCGGGCGGAATCGGGAAGCTTGTCGATGGGGGCGGGGGTAGCCATGAGTGCGCTTCGCATCCTCGTGGAGTGGGGTGAATGGGCGCCCGCGCGCGTCACGCGCAGGCGGGCGGCTCGGTGGCCGCGCGCTGCTTCGCGAGCAGCGCGCGGCCCGCGCGCGACACGTTCGCGCGGCCGATCGCATTCGAGATGAAATCGCCGGCGGCGACGACCTGATCGAGGTCGACGCCCGTGTCGATGTTCAGCCCGCGCATCATGTACAGCACGTCTTCCGTCGCCACGTTGCCCGTCGCGCCCTTCGCGTACGGGCAGCCGCCGAGGCCCGCGACCGACGCGTGGAAGATCGCGATGCCTTCGAGGAGCGCCGCGTAGATGTTCGCGAGCGCCTGCCCGTAGGTATCGTGGAAGTGGCCCGACAGCCGCTCGCGCGGAAACGCCTTCGCGACCGCGTCGAGCACCGCGCGCGTGCGGCCCGGCGTGCCGACGCCGATCGTGTCGGCGATGTCGATCTCGTCGCAGCCGAGCGCGGCAAGACGCTCGACGACATCGACGACCGCCTCGATCGGCACGTCGCCCTGATACGGGCAGCCGAGCGCGCACGACACGCTCGCGCGCAGCCGCACGCCCGCGTCCTGTGCCGCGCGCGCGACGGGTTCGAAGCGCGCGATGCTCTCGGCGATGCTGCAGTTGATGTTGCGCTGGGAGAACGCTTCGCTCGCCGCGCCGAAAATCACGACTTCGTCGGCGCGCGAGGCGAGCGCGTTCTCGACGCCCTTCAGGTTCGGCGTGAGCGCCGAGTAGATCGTGCCCGCGCGGCGCTCGATGCCGGCCATCACGTCAGCGCCGTCGGCCATCTGCGGCACCCATTTCGGCGACACGAACGACGCCGCCTCGACGTTGCGAAACCCGGCGCGCGACAGCCGGTTCACGAGTTCGATCTTCACGCCGGTCGGCACGAACGCCTGCTCGTTCTGCAGCCCGTCGCGCGGGCCGACTTCGACGATCTTCACGGATTGGGGGAGCGTCATCCGAGTCTCCTGATTCCTGTCTTCTGATGAATGTGGGGCATGCGGTTGTCCGGCGCGCGTTGGCGGGCCGCGATCAGTAGCCGCGATCGCGGTCGACGACGCCGCCGATCGGCTCACCGCGTTCGAGCGCGCCGATCTTCGCGGCGATCTGCTCGACCGCCTCCGCGCGCAGCGTATCGGCCGAGCAGTGCGGCGTGATCGCGATTCGCGGCTCGCGCCAGAACGGGTGCTCGGCCGGCAGCGGCTCGGTTGCGAACACGTCGAGCGTCGCGGCGGCAAGGCGGCCGCTCGCGAGCGCGTCGAGCAGATCCGCTTCGACGAGATGCGCGCCGCGTGCAAGGTTCACGAGATACGCGCCGTGCGCGAGCTTCGAGAACGTGCGCGCGTTCAGGATGCCATCGGTGCTCGCCGTGCTCGGCAGCAGGTTCACGAGCAGCTTCACGCCGCACAGGAATGCGTCGAGCTGCGCGGCGCCCGCGAACGTCGCGATGCCGTCGAGCGTCTTTGGCGCGCGGCTGTAGCCGCGCACCGGCAGCCCGAGCGCGGCGAGCGCGCGCGCGACTTCGGCGCCGAGCGCGCCGAGCCCGAGCACGCCGACGACGAAGGTCTCGCGCGAATGCGGCTCGAGCACCTGCCAGCGGCGCTCGCGCTGCAGCAGCGCGTATTCGTCGAAGCGGCGCAGATAGCGCAGCGCCGCGTGCGTCGCGTATTCGACCATCTGCCGCGCCATCCCGGCGTCCTCGAGGCGCACGAGCGGCACGCTGCGCGGCAGCAGGCCCGGATGCGCGCGCTCGAGCGAGAGTATCGCGTCGACGCCCGCGCCGAGGTTGAACACCGCCTTCAGACCGGCGCGCGGCGCGAAGAACTCGCGCGGCGCGCGCCAGACGAGCGCGTAATCGGCGCTCGCGTTGTCGCCCGGCGCCCAGGCGCGCAACTGCGCGCCGGGCAGCGCGCGCTCGATGTCGCGCTTCCAGTCCTGCGCGTCCCGATGCGGCGTGTAGAGCAGAATGCGCATGCGTCTACTTCGCGAACAGTTGGCCGATGTCGGCGAACGCCTTGAATTCCAGCGCGTTGCCGCACGGATCGACGAAGAACATCGTCGCCTGTTCGCCGGCTTCGCCCTTGAAGCGGATGTGCGGCTCGATCACGAAACGCGTGCCGGCTGCCTTCAGCCTGTCGGCGAGCGCGTGCCATTCGTCCATCGACAGCACGACGCCGAAATGGCGCACCGGCACGTCGTCGCCGTCGACCGGGCTGACGGCCGAGCGGCCCGTCTCGTCAGGCGCGAGATGCGCGACGAGCTGATGTCCGAAGAAATCGAAATCGACCCAGCGATCGGAGCTGCGGCCTTCCGGGCAGCCGAGCAGGCCGCCGTAGAAGCGGCGCGCGTGCTCGAGGCTCGTGACCGGAAATGCGAGATGAAACGGGCGCAACGCGCCGCGCGGCGTGGCGGACATGCATCGTCTCCTGAAGGGAAGCCCTCATTCTACGGTTTTGCCGTGCGTTGCGTCGCAAAGCGGGGAAATGCAAAGCACAAAAAATTGGTTCGCCGCGCGCGGCGCGCACGCGACAATCGGCGCAGGCTCCTAGCTTCGCGAGGGACACATGCGCTCATGCAGCAAATCGACGTGGCCGCCGCGGCTCGTCACGGTGCCAGGCCTGCACGGCAGCGAAGGCGCGCACTGGCAGACCTGGCTCGAGAGACAGTTCGCGCGCGCGCTGCGCGTCGAGCAGGACGACTGGGACGCGCCGCATGTCGAGCGCTGGGCGCGGAAGGTGGGCGATCTGCTCGCGCGCGAGCGCGGGCCGTTCGTGCTCGCCGCGCACAGCTTCGGCTGCCTCGCGACCGCTCATGCGCTGGCGCGGCACGCATCGGCGGCGGATGCGCGAGGAGCGGACGTCGTCGGCGTGCTGTTCGTCGCGCCGGCGAATCCGCGCAAGTTCGCGTTCGCGGGCGATTTCGACGCGCGGCGCCTCACCGTGCCGTCGATCGTGGTCGGCAGCGAAAGCGACCCGTGGATGACGCTTGCCGACGCGCGCGAGTTCGCGCACCGGCTCGGCAGCGCGTTCGTCAATCTCGGCGACGCGGGGCACATCAACGCCGCGGCGGGCTACGGTCCGTGGCCGCGCGCGAAATACTTCGTCGACACGCTCGTGCACTGCGCGGCACCGCTCAGGTTTCGCGACGACGATGCGCCGGCGTTCGGCTCACTCGTGCCGGAGCGGCTCGTGACGGCGGCCTGAGGCATTCTTGAGGCATGCTTGATGCCGCTTGATGCTGTTTTCCCGCTATTTGTCCGGATGTGCAGCGCCGAATGTCTCGCCGAACGTGTTTTCGACCGCATCGAAACGGACCGGGTACGCCCGACCGAATCGACTGAACGAATCAACAGGACGACGGCATCCGCCCACGCATGCCGTCGCCCGGCTTCCGAATCGTCAGTTCGTGACGGGGGCGACCGCGGCCGGATCGGAATAGCTCGACTTGCCGTTCTCGACGTGCCCCGCGAAGCGGCGCGTGAACTTGCCGTTCGCGCCGTCCGATACCGTCACGTCATACCAGTGATGGCTCGATGCGAGCGCCCATTGCTCGACCCGCTCGTCGCCGCCGTGCAGCGTGATCTGGCGCGGCGACGCGCCATACGCGTTGTCGGCGAGAGTCAGTTGCACGCTCTGCCCGCCGTGATTCGTGAGCTTCAGATACAGGTTGCCGTTCGCGACGTCGTAGCCCGCCTTCACTTCCGGATGCGCAGCCGCATGCCTGCCGTGGCCCTCGGCGGCGGCGACGCCTTCGAAGCGGCGCACGAAGCCGTTTGGACCATGCACGGCGAACGCATACGCGCCGTTCGTCGCGGCGAGATCGAACTCGTCGTGCAGCGAGCGGTGCGCGCCGACCGTGTAGCGCCACGGGCCGTCGCTGCGATTCATTGCATATACATAGAAGTGCGCGCCTTGCTCGCCGCGATTCGCGAACTCGATCCGCAGGCGCGCGCCGCCGTGCACCGATGCGTTCACGTGCAGCTCGTAAGGCAGCGCGCGCGCCGGGCGCACGCCGGGCTCCTGCGGATCGACGGGGCTCGGCGCGGCGGGCACGGTCGGCGCGGGCTTCGTCGAGCAGAGTTGATCGGCGATCGACCGATAGTTGCTCGTATCGGGCAGCGTCGGCAGCGTCGCGTCGGGCGTGCGGAAATCGAATGCCGACGTCAGATCGCCGCACACCGCGCGGCGCCACGGCGTGATGTTCGGCTCGTCGATGCCGAAGCGCGCGGCGATGAAGCGGATCACCGACGTATGGTCGAACACCTGCGAGCACACGAAGCCGCCCTTCGTCCACGGCGACACGACCGTCATCGGCACGCGCGGGCCGAGGCCGTACGGCAGGCCGTCGGCCGTGTAGCTGCCGCCGCGCCCAGGGTTCACGACGTCGTGGATCTCGCCGTCGACGGTGACGGTCGACAGGCCCTGCGCGCGCGTCGTCGCCGGCTGCGGCGGCACGACGTGATCGAAGAAGCCGTCGTTCTCGTCGTACATGATGAAGAGCACGGTCTTGCGCCACACGTCGGGGTTTGACGTCAGCGCGTCGAGGATCTGTGACGTGTAGTTCGCGCCGTATGCGGGCGTGTATTTCGGATGCTCGGAGAACGCGGCGGGCGGCAGCAGCCACGACACCTGCGGCAGCTTGTTCGCGAGCACGTCGGCTTTCAGATCGTCGAGCGTGCGCGCCGTCTGCGCGCGCTGATACAGCGACGAGCCCGGCTTCGCGTTGATGAAGTTCGCGAAGTTCTGCAGGATGTTCGTCCCGTAGTTGCCGTTCAGCGGATCGGCGCCCGTCGTGCCCTGCTGATAGATCTGCCACGAGATGCCGCTCGCCTCGAGGCGCTCGGGGTACGTCGTCCACGTGAGCAAATCGTATTTTGGCGGCACGTCGCCGTCGACATAATCGCTGTTGTCGAGAAGCGGGCCGCCGTACTTGCCGGTCGGGTCGACGGTGCCCGTCATCAGGTACGAGCGGTTCGGATGCGTCGGGCCGGGCAGCGAGCAGAAGTAGTTGTCGCAGACGGTGAAGGCGTCGGCGAGCGCGTAGTGGAACGGGATGTCCTCGCGCACGTGATAGCCCATCGTCATGTCGGTCTTGTTCGCGGGCCACCGGTCATAGCGGCCGCCGTCGATCGCCGCGTGCGTCTTGTACCACGAGTGATCGAGGTCGCCGATGCATTGCGCGCTCGTCGTCAGCGTGTTCAGGCGAAACGGCAGCACCGGCTTGCCCGGGTCCGCCTTCGACGGCTGATACCAGACGGGCTTGCCGTTCGGCAGCGGAATCGGGAGGCGATCGTTGTAGCCGCGCACGCCGCGCAGGTGTCCGAAGTAATGGTCGAACGAGCGGTTCTCCTGCATGAACACGACGATGTGCTCGACATCGCGGATCGTGCCCGTGCGCGACGCGGCGGGAATCGCGAGCGCGCGGCGGATCGATTCGGGAAACACGGTGAGCGCGGCGGCGGCGCTCGCGGATTGCGCAACGGCATGCAGGAAACGGCGGCGGCTTTCTGACGTCATGTTTTCACCTTTGGCTCTGCGGGGAAGAGGGCGCGGCAAAAAGCGATCAGCCAGGATTCGATGCGGGTTGCGCGGATGCCGCCGTCGCGCCGGATGCGTCGTCGGCGCTGTCTTCGGGCGGGTAGTGGATCACGGGCGTCGCTAGCGGCGCGCTCGCGCCCGCGGGCGCATTGCCGGCCGCCGTCGCGCCGCCGTTGAACGCGTTCGCGGCGCCGCCTTGCAGCGACGCGGGCGACGTGTCGGCGTTCGCGTTCGCGCGGGCTTGGGACGTATCGTCGCTGCACGCGGCGGCGAGCGGCGCGACGCAGAGTGCTGCAACGACGGCGGCGAGACGCTGGCGCATCGGGGGTGTCTCCTGAGGGATCGCGGGTGCTGAACATCCGCTAGTATGAGGAAACGATGCGTCGGTTACGTGAACCGTTTGCGACGGCCATATTATGACGAATCGCTTTCGATTTGCTGGCGGCCGCCGGTCACGGACATGCCGGTCACGGACGTGCCGGTCACGGACGTGCGGCGAGGCGGCTTGCGGCGCGCCTCGTCGCGCAGCCAGCCGAGCCATGCGGCGATCGCGCGCGCTTTCGGATGCCCGGGCCGCCAGACCACATAGTGCGCGTGGACGTCGGCGAGGCTCACCTTCGACACCCGCACGAGCGCGCCCGACGCAAGCTCCGGCGCGATCAGCGAGCGGCGCGCGAGCGCGACGCCGCGCCCTTTCAGCACGGCTTCGATCAGCGATTCGACATCGTTGAACCGCGGCGCGCGGCGCGGTTCGACGAGATCGACGCGCGCCGCCTGGAACCAGGGCTCCCACGGCTGCGCGGGGTGTCGCAGGAGCGTCGAGCGCGCGAGGTCGGCGGCCTCGCGCGGCGCGACGCCATCGCGGTTGCGATACGCGGGGCTCGCGACCGGAAACAGCGTCTCGTTCATCAGCTTTTCCGCGACCACGCCGGGCCACGCGCCGGGGCCGTAGCGCAACGCGACGTCGATGCGGCTGCCTTTGTCGAGCGGCGCGAGTGCGATGTCCGGATGGAGCACGACGTCGATCGCAGGATGCGCGGCGCGAAAGCGCGGCAGGCGCGGCTCGAGCCAGCGCGTCGCGACGCTCGGCAGCACGCTCACGTGCAGCGTCGTGTTCGATGCGCGGGCGGCGCGCACCGCCTTCGTCGCGTCGAACGCGCGCGCGAGCACGCTCAAGCCCTGCCGCACTTGCAGCGCGAGCGCATGCGCGGCTTGCGTCGGCACTGCGCCGTTGCGCTCGCGCGTGAAGAGCGGGCGGCCGAGTTGCGCTTCGAGCGCGCGCACGTGCTGGCTGACCGCGCCTTGCGTGAGCGCGAGCTCGTCGGCCGCGCGCGTGAAGCTTTGCAGCCGCACCGCAGCCTCGAATGCGCGCAGCGTCTGCAACGGTGGAATGCGGGATCGTGTCATTCGCGTATTAGTAACACTAATGCCCGAGCACGACAATTTATCGTTTGTCGCGAGCGCATCCGGTTCCTACACTCGCCGCCATCGCCATTCATGTCGGCAAAGGAGGCCTCGCAATCATGAGCAGTTATCGACTCTACTATTCGCCGGGCGCGTGCTCGCTCGCCGCGCACATCGCGCTCGAGGAAACCGGTGCGCCGTTCGATGCCGAGCCAGTGCGCCTGTCGCATCGCGAGCATCTCGGCGAGCGCTATCTCGCGATCAATCCGAAGGCGCGCGTGCCCGCGCTCGCGATTTCCGGCGAAGCGCGCGTGCTGACCGAGACGCCCGCGATCCTCACCTATCTCGCGCGCCGGCATCCGGACGCCGCGCTGCTGCCGATCGACGATCCGCTGCGCGAGGCGCGTTGCCATGAATGGCTCGCGTGGCTCGTCGGCTGGGTGCACGGCGTCGGTTACGGCGCGCTGTGGCGGCCGGGGCGGTTCGCCGGCGACGAATCGATTCATCCGGCGATCTCCGCGCACGCAAGGCGCGTGATCGACGAAGCGAACGGCGCGATAGACGCGGCGCTGCGCGACGGGCGGCAATGGGCGGAGCCGGGCGGGTATTCGATCGTCGATCCGTTCCTGCTCGTGCTGTATCGGTGGGGGGGCGCGATCGGGCTCGACATGGGTCGACGCGATGCGTGGGGCGAGCATGCGGCGCGCGTCTCTGCGCGCGATGCGGCGAAGCGGGCGCTCGCGACGGAGGGGCTGTAGCGACGCAAGGGCGCGTATGCGCCGCCGAGCCTTCACACCGGCACTTCCGACGTCAGCTTCACCTTCTGCAGCGGAATCTCGGTCTTCACGCTCTGCACGCCCCTGATTCGCGTCAGGTGCTGCATCTGGAATTGCCGGTAGTCGTCGATGTCGGCCGCGACGACGCGCAGCAGGAAATCGCAGTCGCCCGCCATCAGGTGGCACTCGACGACCTGCGGCAACTGCTGGACCGCCTCGGCGAAGTGATCGACGGTGTCCGCGTCCTGCTCCTTGAGCCAGACGCGCGTGAACACGGTCAATCCGCGGCCGACCATCGCGGGATTGAGCACCGCGACGTACCGTTCGATCACGCCGGCTTCCTCGAGCAGCCGCACGCGCCTCAGGCACGGCGAAGGCGACAGGCCGATCTCTTTCGCGAGTTCGACGTTCTGCAGCCGGCCGTCGCGTTGCAGCGCCTGCAGGATGCGCCGATCGATGGTGTCGAGCTTCATTGAAATTCCATTCCAGAAAAATACCGAAAATCAGCGGTCAATCCCAATTTGGCATCAGCATATAGCAACAACGCAACCCGATTCCATCGATTTTGGCAGACAATATTGCCCCGAAGGAGGTTTAATGAACAGTCTGCCAACATCCACCCTCGTTTCCGAGGAATCCCCTGCAAGATCCGAAGCCTGGCGCGGCCTGCGCGCATCGCTGCCCGTGATGCTCGGCTTCGTTCCGTTCGCGCTCGTGCTCGGTGCGCAGGCGGCGCAAAAGGGCTTCAGCGTCGTCGAAGTGCCGCTTCTGACCGGCCTGAATTTCGGCGGCGGCTCCGAATTCACCGCGATCCGGCTATGGACGTCGCCGCCGCACATCCTGCTCATCGTCGCGATGTCGTTTCTCGTCAACTGCCGGCACATCCTGATGGGCGCGGCGTTCGCGCCGTATCTGCGGCATCTGTCGCGCAAGCAGACCTTCCCGGCGCTCTTCTTCATGTGTGACGAAAGCTGGGCGATGGCGCTCGCCGACGCGCGGCGCGAGGGACGCGGGCGCGTCAGCCTGCCGTACTATCTCGGCGTGTCGGCCGGGCTGTATCTCACCTGGATCTCGTGCACCGCGCTCGGCGCGGCGCTGGGGCCGACGATCGGCGACGTCGAGCAATACGGCTTCGACATGGCGTTCACCGCGGTCTTCCTCGTGCTGCTGCGGGGCATGTGGAAAGGCGCGCGCGCGAGCCGCCCGTGGCTCGTCAGCCTCGTCGTCGCGGCGGCAACCTACCTGCTCGTGCCGGGCGCGTGGTACGTCGCGGCGGGCGCGCTCGCCGGCCTCGTCGCGGCCGTCGCCTGCGGAGAGCCGGCATGATCGACATCCCGACGCTGCTGACGATCGTGCTGATGGCCTCGTCCACCTACCTGAGCCGGATTCTCGGCTACGTCGTGCTGCGCAATCGCACGCTGAGCCCGCGCATGATGTCGGTGATGGAGAACGTGCCGGGATGCGTGCTGGTATCGGTGATCGCGCCGGCGTTCGTGTCGGACAAGCCGGCCAATCTGCTCGCGCTCGCGATCACGCTGCTCGCCGCGACCCGCCTGTCGATCCTGCCGACTGTGATCATCGGCATCGTGTCGACCGGCGTGTTGCGCCATCTGCTCGGTCAATGACGAACATGGACGACCAACCGCACGCCGCCGAAGATCGCCGGATCGATACCGGGCGCGGACGCCTGTTCGCGCGATGCTGGCCCGCGCCGCATCGCGCGGGCGCGCCGGACGATACGCCGCCCATCGTGCTGCTGCACGATTCGCTCGGCTGCATTCGTCTGTGGCGAACGTTTCCGCAGACGCTGGCCGCATGCGCGGGGCGGCGCGTGATCGCTTACGATCGCCTCGGCTTCGGTCAGTCGGATGCGCGCACGGATACGCTCGACGCCGGCTTCGTGCGCGACGAGGCGCGACGTTTTTTCCCGATGCTGCGCGATGCGCTCGGCTTCGATCGTTTCGTCGCGTTCGGTCATAGCGTCGGCGGCGGGATGGCCGTGCATTGCGCGGCCGCGTTCCCGTCGGCGTGCGAAGCGCTGATCACCGAATCCGCGCAGGCGTTCGTCGAAGACCGCACGCGCGCCGGCATCGTCGACGCGCGCGAGCAGTTCGAGCGGCGCGACGCGTTCGAGCGGCTGCGCGCGCATCACGGCGACAAGGCGCGCTGGGTGCTCGATGCATGGATCGGCACGTGGCTGTCGCCGGAATTTGCCGACTGGTCGCTCGGCGATGTGTTGCCGCAGGTGATGTGCCCGACGCTCGCGATTCACGGCAGCGACGACGAATACGGCTCGACGCTGCATCCGGAGACGATCGCGCGCTCGGTCGGCGGGCCTTCGCAGATCGAAATCGCGCCCGGCGTGCGGCACGTGCCGCATCGCGAGCGCGAGCAGTGGGTGGCGGAGCGCGTTGCGGCGTTTCTTCGTGACGCGCGTTGCGGCGGTTCAGACTCGGCCGGGTGATGTCGGCGGCGCGCCCCCGTTCGCTCAAACGCCAGCCATTTCGCTTTGCCGCAGCGCTTCCCAATGCGCGACCAGCCGCGATGCGAGCGCGTCGCTCGCCGGCAGGAACGGCAGCCGCAGCGCGTTGTCGCACCAGCCCTGCGCGGCGAGCAGCGCCTTCACGGGCGCGGGATTCGGCTCCGCGAACAGATCGGCGACGAGCGGCTGCAACGCGGCCGCGATCCGCCGCGCGTCGTCGAGCCGGCCTTCCCGCAGCAATGCGTGCGCGCGCACGTGCCATGCGGGCAGCACGTGCGCGGCGCTCGCGATCACGCCGTGCGCGCCCGCGCACAGCGCCGCGAAATTCTGGTTGTCATCGCCGGAGAGGATGCGCAGCGGCGTTTCGTGCACGAGGCGCAGCATTCGCTCCATCGTCCCGCCGCATTCCTTCACGCCGACGACGCGCGCATCGCGCGACAGCGCCTTCAGCGTATCGAGCTCGACGTTCACGCCGGTGCGGTACGGGATGTTGTAGACGAGCACGGGCAGATCGGCCGCTTCGACGATCGCTTCGATGTGCCGCTGCACGCCCGCCTGCGTCGGTCGAACGTAGACGGGCGGCGTGACGAGCAGCCCGTCCGGGCGCAGCGCCGCGAGCGAGCGCGCGCGTTCGGCCGCCGCGTGCGTCGCGACCGCGGTCACGCCGAGCACGACCGGCAGCGCCGGGGCGGCGTCGCGCAGCGTCGCGAAAATCGCTTCCTGCTCGCCCGCGTTCAGGAGCGCGCCTTCGCCCGTCGTCGCGCCGGCGACGAAGCCCGCGATTCCTTCGTCCGCATAGTGCCGCGCAAGGCGCGCGAGCGCCGAATGGTCGATTTCGCCGGCGTGGAACGGCGTGATGATCGGAAGCCAGATACCTTCGAAACGTGATTGCATGTGCATCCTCTAGGTGAAACGGGTGGAGGGGAGCCGTCCCGCCGGCCGGCGCCGGATCGAGGTATGCGAATGGTGCGTGAACACGCGGGCATCCCGTCCGGCGATCGCCTGACGGGATGCGACGTCCCCGTCAGTCGGAGAGTCGTTTTTTGAGGTTCAGCCCGGCCATGCGCGCGTGCGCCGCAAGCGCGGCGGATGGCGACAGCGAACGCGAGTGAAATGCGGCGGACATGGCTGAACGAAAAGTGGGCTGAGCGGCGATCTTAGCACCAATGCGTTGGCGATGGCGAGCGGCTGCGACACGGCGGCGCATGTTTTGTGCGGCGGTTCGCGCGCCGGGCCGCATGAATGGCCGGGGCGCGTGCCGGAACACGCATGCCGAACGCGCGAGCCGCGCGGCGTCGCGCTGGACACCCCCTGCGTAGCAACGGCCGCATCGTGCCTCGCACCGCGTCGAGATGCTCGATCGCCGGCATCGCGACTGGCATCACGCCGTGCGCGCCGGTCGCCAATGGCACGGCTATTGCGACGTCGTCTCCGAGCCGTCGCTTCCGATTCGACGAACACGTTCATTCGGGCGTATCGCGGCTCACGGCTACATCAATCACTGGAGACGAAAACATGGAAGGGCTTTCGCAAGTCCAGGTGCCGGGCATCGACGCAGGCGGCACGATGACCGACACCTTCTTCGTGCGCGCGGACGGCCGCTTCGTCGTCGGCAAGGCGCAAAGCAATCCCGAAGACGAATCGCTCGCGATCCTCAACTCGTCGCAGGATGCGCTCGCCCACTGGCGGCGGGACGTCGACGACGTGTATCCGGAGCTGCTCACCTGCGTATACTCGGGCACGGCGATGCTCAACCGCGTCGTGTAGCGCAAGGGGCTCGACGTCGGCCTGCTCGTGAACAAGGGTTTCGAGCACATCCATTCGATGGGCCGCGCGATCCAGAGCTATCTCGGCTACGCGCTCGAAGAGCGGATCCACCTGAACACGCATCGCTACGACGAGCCGCTCGTGCCGCTGTCGCGCACGCGCGGCGTCACCGAGCGCACCGACGTGCAGGGCGACATCGTGATTCCGCTGCGCGAGGACGAGGTGCGGCACGCAACGCGCGAACTCGTCGCGGCGGGCGCGAAGGCGATCGTGATCTGCCTGCTGCAATCGCACAAGAATCTGACAAAGACGGCAAACCAGCTCGGCATCGCGAAAAGCACGCTGTACGAGAAGATTCGCGAGTACGGTCTGCTCGGGGCGGTGAGCGATACGCGTCGGCGTGGGGGGCATTGACGCGGGCGGCAAGACGCTCTACATGCGCCTGCGGGCGACGCCATCGCAATGCCCCGAGAATATATCGGCGGCGTGCACAATGTCCTCATCGTCCTTCGCATCTCTTCGCGCCGGATCGGCTCGCGCCGCGCCGATCGCCGCTAAAATCGTCGCTTGCGAAAACCTGACGAATCACGTCGAACCACCAGCGGAGCATCAACGATGAAGCACAACAAGGGAATCGGCCGCCGGCTCGCCGCCGGCGTCGCCGCAGCGCTGCTCGCGGCGGCCGCGCATGCGGATACGTCGCTGCTGAACGTGTCCTACGACGTCACGCGCGAGCTGTACAAGGACATCAACGCGAGCTTCGTCGCCGCGTACAAGCAGAAGACGGGCGAGACGGTGTCGGTGCGGCAGTCGCACGGCGCGTCGAGCGCGCAGGCGCTGTCGGTGCTGCAGGGGCTGCAGGCCGACGTCGTGACGATGAATCAGCCCAACGACATCGATCTGCTCGCCGAGCGCGGCCAGTTGCTGCCGAAGGACTGGCGCGCGCGCCTGCCGGACAACAGCTCGCCGTACTCGACGACGATGGTGTTCCTCGTGCGCCACGGCAATCCGAAGCAGATCAAGGACTGGAGCGATCTCGCGAAGCCCGGCGTGCAGGTGATCATCGCGAATCCGAAGACGTCGGGCAACGGCCGCTACGCGTATCTCGCCGCGTGGGGTTATCAGAAGCTGAAGGGTGCGACCGATCAGCAGGCGCTCGACTTCGAGAAGGCGATCTTCCGCAACGTGCCGGTGCTCGATTCCGGCGGCCGGGGAGCAACGACGACGTTTACGCAGCGCGGCATCGGCGACGTGCTCGTCACGTTCGAAAACGAAGTCGCGCTGATCGACACGGGCGCGGCGGGCGCGAGCTTCGACGCCGTCTATCCATCGGCGAGCATTCTCGCGGAGCCGCCCGTGGCGATCGTCGACAAGGTCGTCGACAAGAAGGGCACGCGCCGCGCGGCGCAGGCGTACCTCGACTATCTGTACTCGCCCGCCGCGCAGGAGATCGTCGCGCAGCACCATCTGCGCCCGCGCGACCCGAACGTGCTGAAGAAGCACGCGAGCGAGTTCAAGCCGCTCAGGACGTTCAGCGTCGAGCAGATCTTCGGCAGTTGGGCGAACGCGCAGAAGACGCATTTCGCCGACGGCGGCACGTTCGACAAGATCATCGTCGACCGCAAGTAAGCGCATCGGCCGGCCGGCGATTCGCGCGGGCTGTCGCCGCTTCGTCATTCGCCGTCCGGATGACGATTGCATCATCCCTTCGGAAATTCACGGGCGTATCCGATGGAATCGGAATACGCCCGTTTTGTTTCCTTTCTCCGGTTCGAATGCCGGATTATTTCGCGCATTTCGGTATTCCCGGCGCGGATTCAGTCACCGCCCGGCCGCATGCCTGTCGCAATCCGCCTGATTCGTTGTGTCCGCAACGAACGTTCGCAAGCCGAGACGCCTTTGAGGCGGCTTGTGTACGCGCAGGGCCTCGCAAACCGCGCGTGATTGCTTTCGGCAGAGAGGCAAACGCGGCCGCATTCATCGATTGACGATCGATTGAAGAATGGTGGGCTTCCACGGTTGACGCGCCATTTTTTCATTATTACGATGCGCCGAAATTGAATAAATCAATTGAGACTTTATCGAGGAAGATATTGCGCCGCAATATCTTACGTCTTTGAAATAAATAGAAAGCGAAAATGAAAAAAACGATGCATGGAGGGTATGCCAGCCCGGCGCGATCGCGTGGCCGGATGTCGGCGGCGGTGGCCGCTGCCGCGGCGATGCTGCTCGCGCTCGGCGGGTGTGGCGACGATCTGCAGAGCACCACGACGCCCGCGCAGCTCAATCAACCGTACACGGACACGACCGCGTACTCGCCGAAGGCGGGCGACGGGTTGCCGGCGTCGCAGGTATCGGAGCGCGCGGCGGTGATGAGCCACCAGTGGTCGGCGAACGGCGCGCCGCTCGACTACCTGACGACGACCGGGCATCTGACGGCCTACGATCCGAACGGCAACGCGCAGGCGACGATGTCGTACGTCGCGTACACGGTGCCGAGCCGCGACGGCTCGCCGCGGCCCGTCACGTTCTTCTACAACGGCGGCCCGGGCTCGTCGTCGGTGTGGCTGCGCCTCGGCTCGTTCGCGCCGACGCGCGTCGCGACGCCCGATCCGCTGATGACGAACTGGCCGAACTATCCGCTCATCGACAACCCGGAAAGCCTGATCGCAACCACCGACATGGTGTTCATCGATCCGCCGGGCACGGGCCTTTCGGAGGCGATCCAGCCGAACACGAACCAGACGTTCTGGGGCGCGGACGCCGACGTGAAGGTGATGCGCGACTTCATTCGCCGCTATCTGTCGGTCAACGGCCGCGGCGGCTCGCCGATCTATCTGTACGGCGAATCGTACGGCACGCCGCGCACGGACATGCTCGCGCTCGCGCTCGAATCGGCCGGCGTGCCGCTCGCGGGCATCGTGCTGCAGTCGTCGATCCTGAACTACATGGCGGCCACGGGCGATCAGGCGGCCGGCACCTTCCCGTCGTATGCGCAGGTGGCCGCGTACTTCAACCAGGTGTCGCCGTCGCCGACGAATCTCGGCGCGTACGCGCAGCGCATCGAGGATTTCGTGACCGCGCAATACGCGCCGATCGTGCATTACGCAACGGCGTCGTCGCCGATTTCGCCCGATGCCGGCACGCTCTCCGCATGGTCGACGCAAACGAGCATGACGACCGCGTCGATCAGCGCGTACTTCCAGTATTTCTATGACACGGAACCGTCGCCCGGCCAGACGACGCTCGTGCCCGGCTACACGATCGGCCGCTACGACGGCCGCGTGTCGCTGCCGAACAGCGATCCGCGCCTCGCGAGCGACGACGATCCGTCCGACATCCTGATCTCGAAGCCGTTCACGACCGCGCTCGCCTCGCAGATGCCGAACTACCTCGGCTACACCGCGCCGAACGCGACATATCAGACGCTGAATCCCGACATCATCGGCGTGTGGAACTTCAGCCACGCGGGGCAGCCGTATCCGGACACGATCCCGGACCTGCTCGCCGCGCTGCAACTGAATCCGAAGCTGAAGGTGCTCGCGTCGAACGGCTATCATGATCTCGCGACGCCGTATTTCGAGACGGAGAAGGAGCTCGCGCGGCTGCAGACGGTGTCCGGTCTTGCGCCGAATCTGCAGGTGACGTTCTATCAGGGCGGCCACATGATTTATCTCGACGACGTTGCGAGGCCGCAGATGCAGGCGGATCTCGTCGCGTTCTACCAGAACCGGCCGGCGGCGAATGCATTGACGCTCGCGGCGCTGCCGTCGCCGTGGCCCGACGAGAGCCCGGCGAACACGCCGACGGCGAAGATCGCGCGAGCCGCCGCGGCCCGCTGAGATTGCGGCCCGCTTCGTTGAACCCCTGATATTGCGAGTCCAGTCATGTTCCAGATTCTCCCGTTGCGGCGCATCCTTCCGGCGGTCGCATTCGCGTTCGCCGCCGCGTGTTCGATCGGCGCGTCCGCCGAAACCTTGCAGGCCGTTTCGTCCGTCGCGCCGTTGCACGGCGGCGTCGACGGCCCGTTCTTTCCGAAGGCAGCGTCGGCCGTGCCGGCGTCGGCTTCGGCGACGACGGGCGCGCAGTTGCAGCAGCAGGCGCAGAGCCGGCTCGCCGCGAGCCTCGGCGCGAGCGGCGTGCTTCGCAACGGCGCGGCGGTCACGAAGGCGCAGGCGCAGGCGAGCGGCCTCGGCTACGTCGCGCAGCATTTCGACGAGATCGACGCCGCGCACACCGGCAAGGTCACGCTCAAGCAGGTCCAGCAGTTCATCGAGCAGCAGCGTCAGTGACGCGTTGACGGGCGGCGCGGCGCGCCCGGCCCGCCGAAGGCCGGGTGTGCCGCCGCTCGCGGATCGCGCGAAATCCGGCCGCGCGACGAACGCATCGCAAGCGCCGCGTGCTACGCTCGCCGCACCGATTCCGGCGAGACCGCGATGAACGTCGATCCCTCCTTCCCGCATTCCTCCGATCCTTTCGCGCGCGACGGCGCACGCGACGGCGCGCAAGCGCGCAAGCCGCCGCGCGGCGGCCGCCGGATCTGGTCCGGCACGCGCGAGGTGATCGCATACGGCATGCCGGCGTCCGTCTGGCGCGATCTCTACTACTGGGCGCTGAAAGTGAGCTGGCCCGTGTTCTTCGCGTCGCTCGCCGCGCTGTTCGTCGTCAACAACACGCTGTTCGCGCTGCTCTACCAGCTCGGCGCCGCGCCGATCGCGAATCAGTCGCCGCCCGGTTTCGCCGGCGCGTTCTTCTTCAGCGTCGAGACGCTCGCCACCGTCGGCTACGGCGACATGCATCCGCAAACCGTCTACGCGCACGTGGTCGCGACGCTCGAGATCTTCGTCGGGATGTCGGGGATCGCGTTGTCGACGGGGCTCGTGTTCGCGCGCTTCGCGCGGCCGCGCGCGAAGATCATGTTCGCGCGCCACGCGATCGTGCGCCCGCTCAACGGCCGGATGACGCTGATGGTGCGCGCAGCGAACGCGCGGCAGAACGTGATCGCCGAGGCGCGCGCGAAGATGCGGCTGATGCGGCGCGAGCGCTCGTCCGACGGGTATTCGCTGATGAAGATCCACGATCTGAAGCTCGTGCGCAGCGAGCATCCGATTTTCCTGCTCGGCTGGAACATGATGCACGTGATCGACGAGTCGAGCCCGCTGTTCGGCGAGACGCCGGAGTCGCTCGCCGAGCGCAGCGCGATGCTGCTCGTGACGATCGAGGGCTCCGACGAGACCACCGCGCAGGTGATGCAGGCGCGCCACGCGTGGGAGCACGGCGACATCCGCTGGCACCACCGCTACGTCGACCTGATGAGCGACGTCGACGGCATGACGCACATCGATTACACGCGCTTCAACGACGTCGAGCCGGTCGAGCCGCCGGCGGCGGACGTGCCCGGCGTGGCGACGTCCGGCGTGGCGACGCCCTGCGCAAAGCCTCCCGGCGAAGGCGACGCCCGCCCGGTCTGACCCCGCCGAGCCGGCGCGGAGCGAAATCTTTCTCGAATCGCAAGCAAAGCTTCAGCCGTCTTTCGATGAAACGCTGATCGATATCAAGATGAGCAAAAAAATTCTTCTATTGGCGTAAAAAAATAAGGCTCATTGCGTTGCGCATCGAAACAGAGGGGCGCGCTTTCCCGGCGCGCGGCGATGCGGCAACGGCGAACAGCACATCGAGGAGACGACACATGAACGCTCGCTTGCCGATCGACGGCCCGCCCGCGTTGGCCGACTATCGCCTGGCCGACAACCTTCGCGCGACGCACGGCCGCATTTTCCTGACGGGCACGCAGGCGCTCGTGCGCCTCCTGCTGATGCAGCGCGCGCTCGACGCCGCGCAGGGCGTCAACACCGCGGGCTTCGTGAGCGGCTATCGCGGCTCGCCGCTCGGGATGGTCGACCAGCAGCTCTGGAAGGCGAAGCAGCAGCTCGACGCGAGCGGCGTGCGCTTCCTGCCGGCGATCAACGAGGAGCTCGGCGGGACGGCGGTGCTCGGCACGCAGCGCGTCGAGGCCGATCCGCAGCGCACCGTCGACGGCGTGTTCGCGATGTGGTACGGCAAGGGCCCGGGCGTCGACCGCGCGGGCGACGCGCTCAAGCACGGTAACGCGTACGGCTCGTCGCCGCACGGCGGCGTGCTCGTGGTGGCGGGCGACGATCACGGCTGCGTGTCGTCGTCGATGCCGCATCAGAGCGATTTCGCGATGATCGCGTGGCGCATGCCGGTCGTGAATCCGTCGAACATCGCCGACATGCTCGAATTCGGCCTGTACGGCTGGGCGCTGTCGCGCTACTCGGGCGCGTGGGTCGGCTTCAAGGCGATCTCGGAGACGGTCGAATCCGGCTCGACCGTCGATCTCGACGCGCTGACGATGCGCTGGCCCGCGCCCGAAGGCTTCGCGCCGCCCGCGGGCGGCCTGCACAACCGCTGGCCCGACCTGCCGAGCCTCACGATCGAGGCGCGCCTCGCCGCGAAGCTTGACGCGGTGCGCCACTTCGCGCGCGCGAACAGCATCGACAAGTGGATCGCGAAGAGCGCGCGCGCGAACGTCGGCATCGTCACGTGCGGCAAGGCGCATCTCGACCTGATGGAGGCGTTGCGCCGGCTCGATCTGACGGTGGCCGATCTCGACGCGGCCGGCGTGCGGATCTACAAGGTCGGCCTGTCGTTCCCGCTCGAGATGACGCGGATCGATACGTTCGTCGAGGGCCTCGCCGAAGTGCTCGTGATCGAGGAAAAAGGCCCCGTGATCGAGCAGCAGATCAAGGATCATCTGTACAACCGCGCGCCGCACGCGCGGCCCGTCGTGCTCGGCAAGTACGATGCCGCCGGCGCGCCGCTATTGTCCGAGCTCGGCGAGCTGCGGCCGTCGCGCATCCTGCCCGTGTTCGCCGAATGGCTCGCGCGCCACAAGCGCGCGCTCGATCGGCGCGCGCGCGTCGTCGATCTCGTCGCGCCGAGCATCCTGTCGAACGAAGCGGACGCCGTGCGGCGCACGCCGTATTTCTGCTCGGGCTGCCCGCACAACACGTCGACGAAGGTGCCGGAGGGCTCGATCGCGCAGGCGGGAATCGGCTGCCATTTCATGGCGTCGTGGATGGAGCGCGACACGACGGGCCTGATCCAGATGGGCGGCGAGGGCGTGGACTGGGCCGCGCACGCGATGTTCACGAACACGCGCCACGTGTTCCAGAATCTCGGCGACGGCACGTACTTTCATTCAGGGATCCTTGCGATCCGGCAGGCGGTGGCCGCGCGCGCGAACATCACCTACAAGATCCTCTACAACGACGCGGTCGCGATGACGGGCGGCCAGCCCGTGGACGGCAGCATCTCGGTGCCGCAGATCGCGCGGCAGGTGGAGGCGGAAGGCGTGTCGCGCTTCGTCGTCGTGTCCGACGAGCCCGAGAAGTACGACGGCCATCACGCGCTGTTCCCGAAGGGCACGACGTTCCATCACCGGCGCGAGCTCGACGCGGTGCAGCGCGAGCTGCGCGAGACGCCGGGCGTCACCGTGCTGATCTACGATCAGACGTGCGCGGCCGAGAAGCGCCGCCGCCGCAAGAAGGGCGCGTTTCCCGATCCGGACAAGCGCCTGTTCATCAACGAAACGGTGTGCGAAGGCTGCGGCGATTGCGGCGTGCAGTCGAACTGCCTGTCGGTCGAGCCCGTCGAAACCGGGCTTGGCCGCAAGCGGCGCATCGATCAATCGTCGTGCAACAAGGATTTCTCGTGCGTGAACGGCTTTTGCCCGAGCTTCGTCACGGTCGAGGGCGCGACGCTGAAGAAGGCGGCGGGCGTCGCGTTCGACGAGGCGGCGCTCGCCGCGCGCGTCGGCGCGCTGCCGCGCCCCGCGACGCATCTGGCCGACGCGCCTTACGACATGCTCGTGACGGGCGTCGGCGGCACGGGCGTGGTGACGGTCGGCGCGCTCGTCAGCATGGCCGCGCACCTGGAAGGCAAGAGCGCGTCGGTGCTCGATTTCATGGGCTTCGCGCAGAAGGGCGGCGCGGTGCTGTCGTTCGTGCGGATCGCGTCGTCGGACGCGTGGCTCAACCAGGTGCGGATCGACACGCAGCAGGCCGACGCGCTGCTCGCGTGCGACATGGTCGTCGGCGCGAGCGCCGATGCGCTGCAGACGGTGCGCCGCGAGCGCACGCGGATCGTCGTCAATACGCATGCGATTCCGAACGCGGCGTTCGTGTGCGATCCCGACGCGAGCTTGCACGCGGACGCGCTCGTCGAGAAGATGCGGCACGCGGCGGGCGACGGCTTCCTGTCGCGCTGCGATGCGCAGGCGCTCGCGACGAAGTTCCTGGGCGACACGATCGGCGCGAACATCCTGATGCTCGGCTTCGCGTGGCAGCAGGGGCTCGTGCCGGTGTCGCTCGACGCGATGATGCGCGCGATCGAGCTGAACGACGTGGCCGTGCCGATGAACAAGCTCGCGTTCTCGATCGGCCGGATGGCGGCCGCCGATGCGGCGGGGCTCGACGCGTTGTGGGATGCGCGACATCCGGTGCATGCGCCGCCGCCGCCGCAGACGCTCGATGCGATCGTCGCCGATCGCGAGGCGCGGCTCGCCGATTACGGCGGCGCGCGCTACGTCGCGCGTTATCGCGCGCTCGTCGGCGCGGCGCGCGCGACGGGCGACGAGCGTATCGCGCGCGCGGTCGCGGCGACGTTCTACCGGCTGCTCGCGGTGAAGGACGAGTACGAGGTCGCGCGGCTCTATACGGACGGCGCGTTCCGCACGGCGCTCGAGGCGCAGTTCGAAGGCGCGGCGGGCAAGGACTTCCGCGTGAAGTTCAATCTCGCGCCGCCCGCGACCGCGAAGGCGGGCAGGGACGGCGCCGCGCCGCGCAAGCAGGTGTTCGGGCAGTGGCTGTGGCCGGTGCTCGGCATGCTCGCGCGCGTGCGCGGCCTGCGCGGCACGCGGCTCGATCCGTTCGGCGGCACCGTCGAGCGCAGGATGGAGCGCGCGCTCGCCGACGACTACGAAACGACGATGCGCCGCGCATTCGCGGCGCTGACGCCGCAGACGGCCGACCTCGTCGCGCGGCTCGCCGAGTTGCACGCGAAGGCGCGCGGCTACGGGCACGTGAAGCTCGCGAGCGTCGCGGGCGTGAAGCGCAGCGAACGCGAACTGGCCGCGCGCCTGTCGATCGACGCGGCGACGAGCGCCGCCGTGCAGCGCGCGCTCGACGAGATGAAGGGCGCGGGCGCGTTGCGCGGGATTCCGGTCGTCGCCGCGAAGTCGTGAATGTCGTGTGAGCGGCGCGTGAATGTCGCTTGAGCGCGGAGTGACGCGCGGGCGGTGGTGCGCAAACGCGTGGCCGCCCGCCGTTTTTTCGCGGCGCGTTTTGGGTGCGGCGCGCGCCGCGTCAGACGATCCCCTTCTTGCGCGTCGATAGCGCCGTCTCCGACAAATCGATTTCGCGCATCAGCTTCGCGAGCGTCTCGTCGTTGATCTGCTGCTCGCCGCGCAGCCGGTAGAGCACCGAGCGCTCCGCGCGGATCGCGGCGATCTTCAGCGCCAGCTCCATCTTCTCCGTCTGCCGCGCTTCCTCGCGCGGCGTCGCGCCGTCCGCGTCGAGGCCCGCGAGCCGGCGGCGGTACAGGTCCATCACGCGCGCGGTCACGTCCGCGCAGCGTGCGGCGGCCGTCTCGTCGAGATCGACGGCGAGCGCGTCGTGCGCCGCGTCGACCGCGCGGATCGCCGCCTGCGCGGCCGCCGCGCGCGCGGCGCGCTCCTCCTCCGCGTGCGGATTGCGCATCGGGCGCACGCCGCGCAGCAGCAGCGGCAGCGCGATCACCGCGACGACGAGCGAGCCGAGGATCACGCCCGACGCGACGAAGATCGCGGTGTCGCGGCCCGCGAGCGGCGTGCCGTCGCCGAGCGCGACCGGCACCGACAGCACGCCGGCGAGCGTGATCGCGCCGCGCACGCCGCCCACCGTCATCACGGCGATCGTGCGCAGGCCCGCCATCGTGCCGGCGAGGCCCTGCTTCGCGGCGCGGCGGCTCGCGATCCAGCGCAGCAGCCACACCCACGCGAAGCGGATCGCGTAGAGCGCGGCGAGCATCGCGGCGACGTAGCCGATCATCGCGCCGACGAGCGCGTCGCTCGTATGGTGCGCGTCAACGAGCGCGCGGCCGATGATGTGCGGCAACTGCAGCCCGAGCATGATGAACACCATGCCGTTGAACACGAACTCAATCATCGCCCACGTGCTTTCCGCGCGCACCCGCGCGGCGACCGTGCTGCTCTTCGAGAAGCTCGTGTAGTTCATCATCATCCCGGACGCGACGGCCGATAGGATTCCCGACAATTCGAGGTGCTCGGCAATGAGATACGACGCGAACGGCACGAGCAGCGTCATCACGATGCCGGGGGCCGGATCGCCTTCCTGCGCGGCGTTCAGGAAGCGCGTCGACAGCGCGCTGAACAGCCACGCGAGCGCCGCGCCCGTCGCCAGGCCGCCCGATGCGACGATCACGAAGCTGATCGACGCGTCGCGCAGCGAGAACATGCCGGTCAGCGCGGCCGCGATCGCGAACTTGAGCGCGACGAGGCCCGACGCGTCGTTCATCAGCGCCTCGCCTTCGAGAATGTGCATCAGTTGCGGCGGGATGCGGCCCTTGCCGGCGATGCCGGCGAGCGCGACGGCGTCGGTCGGCGACAGCACCGCGGCGAGCGCGAACGCGACGGGCAGCGGCAGGCCGGGAATCAACCAATGCGCGAAGTAGCCGACCGCGAGTACCGTCATGAACACGAGGCCGAACGCGAGCATCAGGATCGCGCGCCGCTGCAGGTACAGCTCGCGCTTCGGGATGCGCCAGCCGTCCGCGAACAGCAGCGGCGGGATGAACAGCAGCATGAAGATTTCGGGATCGAACGTGACGTGCAGGTTGAACCTCGGCCACGCGAGCGCCGCGCCGATCGCGATCTGCATCAGCGGCAACGGCAGGCGCAGCGGCAGCACGCGCGTCGCGACGCCGGACAGCGCGACCGCGAGCAACAGGATCAGAACAGTGAAGACGATTGCCATCGATGAGCGAAACGGGGATGAAACGACGGTACGCAGTGTAGCGTGCGCGCGAAATGCGCGGCGTGAAGCGGGGAAGCGAGCACGGGCGCACTGTGGTGGTGCGCACAATCCCCATCGGCATGCATGCGCGGCGCGCCCCGGGCGGCGCGCCCGTGCCGGGGAGCGAGCGGCGGGACGCGGCGCCGCGCGAGTGAGCACGGAGCTTGCTTGATGCTTGCCGACAACTATGATCGAACAACCGAGGACCACCGATGAAAACCCGCGAGTCGCACGTTTCGCCTGCCGACGTTTTCGTCATCAGGAGGGCCGCCGCATGACCATCGCCCAGCAGGAGCGCCCCGTCGCCGCGTCGCCGTATCGCTTCGAGGCGGAGATGACGTCCGGTCTCGAGCGCGTCGCCGCGCATCATCACGATCTGACGCTCACGTCCGTGTTTCAGCCGATCTTCAGCCTGTCGCACATGCGCGCGGTCGGCTACGAGGCGCTGTTGCGCGCGCACGATGCGCTCGACCGCCCCGTGTCGCCGCTCGACGTGTTCGGCGAAGCCGCGCGCCACGGCGAGGCGACGCAGGTCGACCGCCTCGCGCAGGCGCTGCATCTCGAAAACTTCGCGCGCTTCGGCGCCGAGCGCGAATGGCTGTTCCTCAACGTGCACCCCGGCGTGCTCACCGATCCGTTTCAGGCCGCCGCGCTGTTCGCGAACCTGAAGCGGTTGGATATTCCGCCGCGGCGCATCGTGCTCGAAGTGCTCGAGCAGCGCGCCGACGACATCGAGCGGCTCGCCGACGCGGTGCGCGAATTCCGCGAGCAGGGCTTCCTGATCGCGCTCGACGACTTCGGCGCCGGTCATTCGAACATCGAACGAATCTGGCAACTGAGCCCGGACATCGTGAAGCTCGACCGGATCATGCTGTCGCACGCGCAGCACCGCGCGGGGCTCACGGCGATCCTGCACGGGCTCGTCACGCTGCTGCACGAGGCGGGCAAGCTCGTGTTGATCGAAGGGGTCGAGACCGAACACGAGGCGCAGATCGCGTTGTCGTGCGACGCGGATTTCGTGCAGGGCCATTTCTTCGGACGTCCGGCGCCGGGGCTGCCCGACAGCGCGGCGGCGTCCGCGTGCATCGGCGAGCTGACCGAGCGCTATCGCCAGCAGACCGAAGCGTCCGAGCGGCGCGACGCGCAGCGGCTCGCGCCTTATCAGCGCGCGTTCGAGCGCGCGGCCGAGCGCCTCGCGGCGGGCGAGCCGCTCGACGAGGTCTGCTGGAACTTTCTCGCGCTCGACCACGCGGCGCGCTGCTTCCTGCTCGACGAGCGCGGACGGCAGGCGGGCCGCAACGTCGTGCTGCGCGCGGACCGCGCGTCGCGCGAGACGCGCTTTCTGCCGCTCGCCGACGCGCAGGGCGCGAGCTGGCTGAGGCGCCCGTATTTCCGGTCGGCGATCGTCGAGCCGGGGCGCGTGCAGGCGACGCGGCCGTATCTGTCGATCAACGAGGCGCTGCCGTGCGTCACGCTGTCGATCGCGGTTCGCGTGAACGACGCGCTGTGCGTGCTCTGCGGCGATATCGACTGGATCGACGACGAAGCGTCGACGGGCGCCTGAGCGTCGTCGTCGGCGCGCCGGCGGCATGCCGGTGCGCCGCATCGCGATCATGCGGCGGACGGCGCGCCGTCAGAGCGCGACAAACAGCATCCCGTGCGGGTCCTGCAGCGCCGATGCGCTGCCGATGCCCGCGACCACCGGGGTCAGGTGCCCCGTCTTCGTGTCGAGCTGCATGACCTGACCTTGTCCGGCGCTGTACGCATCGCCCTGCTTGAACGGCGCATCGACCCGATAGGTCGTGTTGCTCGCATCGGTGAAGAGCATGAAGGTCTTGCCCACGGGGCCGGACGCCGGCACCCAGCGCGTATCGTCGACAGGATAGACCGGACCGTCCTTGTCGTTGTAGAGCGTGAGCGTCAGCACGCTGACCGTTTGCGCTGGGCCGGGGTTGTGGATGAATACCAGCTTGCCGTCGGCCTGGCTGTCCAGCATGAGGTCGCCGGCCGAATCGATCGCTTCGGAATCCGGATCGGTCAGGCTCAGCGTGACCGGCTGGTTGTAGGTCGGGTTCGCCGCGCCGCCGACAGTCGGCGTCACGTCGATCGCCTGCGCGTTACCGGCCAGCACCGGCGCGACGTCGAATGTCGTGCCGTTCGGATTGAGCGTGAGCGACACGACGGTCGGCGCGGCACCCGGCGTCGTCGGATTCGACGCGCTCACGTAGATGACGCCGTTCAGTAGCTGCATGTCGTCGAAGCCGCCGCCATGCGCGGTCGGATTGACGGTCGGCAGATACGTTTTCTGGTTGCCCGACGCGAGATCGATGATCGTCAGCTCCGGGTTGCCGTCCTCGTTTGCCATCGCCCAAAGCGCGTTCGTGTCGGCGCGCGCCATCAGACCGTCCACATGGCCCGGCACCACGTAGGACTTGAGCACGTTGCCGTTCAGATCGTACTGGACGATCGTGTTCGTCAGGTTCGGCACCGAGCCGTCCTTCACGTCGCCCGCCATCTGGTAGCCGATGAAGACCGTGTCGTTGTAGCGGACGATCGAATCCGGCTTGGCGTTCGAGGAGGGCGCCTTCGCGAAGACGGACAGCGTGTAACCGCTCGCGGTCGCGGTGTTCGGCACGGGGGCGGCATTGGCCGCTACCGCGCCCGGCACCGGGGCGACGTCGTCGCCGCCCCCGCACGCGGACAGCATGGCGGCGGAGATTACACAAAGCAGGGAGATTTTTTTCATATGGATATCCTGAATGAAAGATCGGTAATGAGCTGCGAAAGTTCGTGAAGGGGTTTTTTGAAGTCGCGGCGTGATGTATTTGAAGCGCGATGCGCGGCGTGCGGGCGTTGCTGCAGCAAACGTAGGTTTGCAATGTGTCTGCGGAATTAATTGCGATTTTTGTTTGAGTTTTTGATTCGATCGGGCGTTGTTTCCTCTGCATGCGATCCGGCCTCGCGACGCGCTGCGAGCAACGCGCTCTTGGCTCGTGCATTCGAGCCTTCCAACGCCGCGGGCGGTTCGCGGGCGTTTGCGGATTCCTTTGCGCGTCACCGTGGACGCGACCGGCGGCGGCACGCCGTTGCATTTTGCGAACGCGAGGCCGAGAATGCGCTGAGGATTGCGATGCCGGGCCGGCATCAAGCGATCCCGTCATCGGCACAACGCGAAGAACAATCATGAAAAGACCGCTTTCGTTGACCGTCCTTGCGTGGTTCGTCATCGTCTCGAACGTGATCGGGCTGATCTCGCTGCCGCTTTCGCTGCGCGATCCGAATGCCGTCGCGATCCTGCGCTACTCGCCGCTGCCGCTCGAGGCGACCGTCGCGATCGCCGTCGTCAGCGAGGGGCTGCATCTCGCCGCCGGCGTCGCGATACTGAAGCGGCGGATCTGGGGACGCACGCTCTACGCGATCGTCGCGCTCGCCGGATTCGCGATCTCCTCATTCACGACGCCGTTCAAGGGCATGCTGATCGTCGTCGCCGCGCTGATCGCGCTGTTCCTGTTCATCCTGTATCGTCCGGCCGCGACGGCCTACTTCAGGCAGGCGGCGTCATGAACGTGCTGCGCAACGCGTTTGCCGCGCTGTTCCATGTGTTCGGCAGCTTCGTCGCGATCGTCGCGATGACGCTCGTCGTCTGGCTGGAGCCATCGACGTCGCCGCGGCTCGCGTGGATCGCGGCGCTGCTTGCCGTCGCGGGCTGGCGCCTCGCCGCGCGCGGCGGCGACTGACGCGCCGGCCCCGACGCGCGCGAAGCGAAGGCGCGAGCGCTGTCGCGCGTTCGGCAACGGCGGCTGACCGGCGCTCGTTCGTCGGGAAGGCGTGCATTGAAAACGTCCGCCGGGACCATTCGCGAAGAAGCATGCGTAGCCGACGGCCGGCGCAATCCGCCTTCCGCGCAAAACCATTCAATTGCCATTCCAGGTTCTTTCAAATTAATTCATATTCGCGTCATATCGCCCCCGTATCGTCCTTGCGTTTTTGAAAGAAATCACACCAACGGGAAGCCGAAAACATGAAGCAGCGAGTGAGATTGGCCGCGCTCCTTTGCGCGAGCGTCTTCGCGGCGGCGGGCTGCGGCAGCGACGAGCCGAAGACGCCGGGCGCATCGGACGACGGCGCGCAAGCGAGTGCCGCGCGCAACGTCATCTTCTTTCTGGGCGACGGGATGGGGATGACGACGCTGACGGCCGCGCGCATCTACGCGGTCGGCGAGGACGGCGCGCTCACGCTCGACACGCTGCCCGAGACCGCGTTCGTGAAGACCTATTCGAACGATGCGCAGGTGACGGACAGCGCGCCGTCGATGTCCGCGTACATGACGGGCGTGAAGACGAATAATGAAGTGATCTCGATGACGCCCGACACGAAGGCGATCGAGCCGACCGCGAGCCTCACCGGCAACTGCGGCGCGAACAACGGCAAACCGGTGCCGACGCTGCTCGAGATCGCGAAGGCGAAGGGGCTCGCCACGGGCGTCGTCACGACGACCCGCGTCACGCACGCGACGCCTGCGGCGACCTACGCGCACGTGTGCCATCGCGACGCCGAGAACGACATCGCCGCGCAGCTCGTGCCGGGCGGCGCGGGCTACAACGCGGCGCTCGGCAACGGCGTCGACGTCGTGCTGGGCGGCGGCGCGCAGTTCTTCGTGCCGAAGGACGCGGGCGGCAAGCGCGCGGACGGCCGCAATCTCGTGAACGAGCTGAAGGCGAAGGGCTACGCGATCGCGCAGAACCGCGACGAGCTCTTCGCTGCCGATGCGGCGAAGAGCGGCAAGCTCGCCGGCCTGTTCGCAACGAGCCACATGAGCTACGACCTCGACCGCGGCGCGACGAAGGAGCCGAGCCTCGCCGACATGGCGACGCGCGCGCTCGACGTGCTGCAGAAGAACCCGAACGGCTATTTCCTGATGGTCGAAGGCGGGCGCATCGATCACGCGCTGCACGACACGAATGCGAAGCGCGCGCTGCAGGACACGGTGGCGTTCGACAACGCGATCAAGGCGACGCTCGACAAGGTTCGCCAGACCGATCCGGATCTGAAGAACACGCTCGTCGTCGTGACGGCCGACCACGACCACACGCTGGTGCTGAACGGCTACGCGGCGCGCACGGGCAAGACGGAAGCGGGCAAGCCGGGCGTGCTCGGCGTGCTGCGCAACTACCAGACGGGCGCGGTCGCGAAGGACGCGGACGGCGCGCCATACACGATCATCGGCTTCGGCAACGGCGAGAACCGCGTGCAGGGCAGCCGCGCGGGCACGAGCCTCACCGACGCGGTGACGGGCGCGGACGACTATCGCCAGGAAGCGGTCGTGCGGATGGCGAAGGGCGGCGAGACGCACGGCGGCACCGACGTGTTCCTCGGCGCGATCGGCCGCGGCGCGGAAGGCTTTCACGGCGTGATCGAGAACAACAAGGTGTTCGAGCTCGTGCGCAGCGCGGCGCAGCTCTGAGCGCGGCTTGGACGGAACAGGGGAATACAGGATGTCGACTATCAAGCGCATCGCGGCGGCGGCGTTCGCCGCGGCGGCCCTCTCGGGCGGTGTCGGCCAGGCGGCGCACGCCGCGGGCCAGGCGAAGAACGTGATCTTTTTCCTCGGCGACGGGATGGGGCCGACCACCGTGACGGCGAGCCGCCTCTACAAGGTCGGCGAGGCCGGCCAGTTGACGATGGAGAAGCTGCCGCGCACCGCGCGCATCAAGACCTTCTCGAACGACGCGCAGACCACCGACAGCGCGCCGTCGATGGCCGCGTACATGACCGGCGTGAAGATGAACAACGAGGTGCTGTCGATGTCGTCGGACACGCGCGCGATCGCGCCCGGCAGCGACGCGAACGGCAACAAGACGGTGAACAACTGCGTCGCGGGCAACGGCAAGCCGGTGTCGACGCTGCTCGAGCTCGCGAAGGCGCGTGGCAAGGCGGTCGGCGCGATCACGACGACCGAGCTTACGCACGCGACGCCCGCTGCGACGTATTCGCACATCTGCCATCGCGACGCGCAGTACGACATCGCCGCGCAGGCGGTGCCGGGCGGCGCGGGCTACAACGCGGCCCTCGGCGACGGCGTCGACGTGCTGATGGGCGGCGGCCGCAATCACTGGACGCCGTACGATCCGGCCGCGAACAAGCGCGGCCGCGCGGACGGGCGCAACCTGCTCGCCGAGCTGCAGGCGAAGGGCTACGCGGTCGTCGCGACGAAGGACCAGCTCGCGCAGGCGGGCGCGGCCAAGCTGATCGGACTCTTCAGCACGACGAGCCATCTCGAATACGAGCTCGACCGCGTCGCGGGCAAGGGCGAGGGCGCGACGCAGCCGAGCCTCGCGGAGATGACCGCGAAGGCGATCGACGTGCTGCAGAAGAATCCGAACGGCTATTTCCTGATGGTCGAAGGCGGGCGCATCGATCACGCGCTGCACGGCACGAACGCGAAGCGCGCGCTCGAAGACACGGCGGCGTTCGACGAGGCGATCCGCACCGCGCTCGCGAAGGTCGATCTGTCGAACACGCTGATCGTCGTGACGGCCGACCACGACCACACGATGACGATCAACGGCTATTCGAAGCGCGGCAATCCGGTTCTCGACATCAGCCGCAGCTATCGCGACGGCCAGCCGAACAAGGACGCCGACGGCAACACCTACACGACGCTCGTGTTCGGCAACGGCGCGAACCGGCCGAACGTGCGCGCGCCGGTGGATTCGGCAACGGCGACGAACGACGCGTACCTTCAGGAAGTCGGCGTGCGGATGGGCAGCGCGGGCTCCGAGACGCACGGCGGCGGCGACGTGATGCTGTTCGCCGACGGCGCCGGCGCGAAGGCGTTCAAGGGCACGCTCGACAACACGAAGGTGTTCGGCCTCGTGAAGTCGGCGTTCGGGTTCTGAGCGCAATGGCCGCAATGCTGATGATGTCCGCGATGCAACGCGTCGCCGCGCGGCGCGCGTGCGCGGCGTTCGGCGCGGCGGCCATGCTCGCCGCCGCGCCGGCGATCGCGGCGCGCGCCGCCGCTCCCGCCCCGGAGCTCGATGCGGTGCTGCTGCACGAGAGCATGACGGTGAGCGCGGACGGCGTGACGCGCACCGTCACGTATCGGGAGCGGATGGTGCGCCGGGATGGGCACGTCTGGATCGAGCGCGTGCTGCCTGCCGGCGCGAAGCGCGCGGAAGCCGGCGATGCGCATGCGCACGCGGGCCACAAGCATTTCGATTTCGACGCGGCCGCGCGGCACGTGACGAACGACGGCGGCAAGATCGGCGTCGAATACGTCGATGCGGCGCAGCGCACGGTCGTCGCGGTGCCGCCCGCCGAGTACGAGACGACGGGCTTCGATGGCTCGTGGGACAACGCGTTCTACATCACGCCGCCGTCGCAACTGAAGCGCCTCGCCGCGAAGTCGAAGCCGGGGCCCGCGCCTGGCACGCGCTGGTATGAGCAGACGGTCGGTGCGCTGCGCGCGCAGGGCGTCAATCGCATTCTGTGGAGCGACGCGCTGCAGGCGCCGCTCGTCGTCGAATACCGCAGCGCGGACGGCCATGCGTCGCGCAAGCTGACGCTCACGCCCGCTCCGCGCGCGAAGGCGCCGCCGTGGCGGCAACTGCAGTCGTATGCGCGCAAGGAGTATGCGGACTATCTCGATTGATGCGCGATTCGTTTTGCGCGTGAGACGCTGCGCTTCGCGTGCGAGGACGAACCGGGCCGGGCAAGGCGAAGCAACGCGGCGCAATCCGGCAAAGCGACGTGATGCGGCGCGCTGCCCCGGCCGCACTCCGCTCGCTCGGCCGTTACACGCGCGTTCGCGCCGTCGGTTACGATGCTGGCTGGTTCAACTCGTCCCAGGGCGCTTGCATGCCAGCTTCCTCGATCCTTCTCGAAGTCATCGCGACGACGATCGGCGATGCGAAAGCCGCCGCCCGCGCGGGTGCCGACCGCCTCGAACTCGTGACCGCGATCAGCGAAGGCGGCTTGACGCCGAGCGTCGGCGTGATCGAAGCCGTCATCGCTGCGGCGCCGATTCCCGTGAACGTGATCGTGCGGCCGCACAGCCGCTCGTTCCACTATGACGCGAGCGAGCTTGCGGCGATCGCGCGCGACGTGCGCGCGGCCGTCGCGGCGGGCGCGAACGGCGTGGTGTTCGGAATGCTCGACGCGCACGGCGACATCGATCTCGACGCATTGCAGCGCATCGCCGATGCGGCCGACGGGCGCGACCTCACGTTCCATCGCGCGTTCGACGTCGCGCGCGATCTGAACGCCGCGCTCGACACGTTGTTGCGCGTGCCGTCCGTCACGTCGGTGCTGACCTCGGGTGGGCATCCGTCGGTGCTCGATGCGCGCGACGTCGTCGCGCGGATGGTGCAGCGCGCCGAGGGCGCGACGTGCACGGTGCTCGCGGGCGCGGGGCTCACCGTCGATGCGCTCGGCGATTTCGTGCGCGCCACGGGCGTGCGGGCCGTGCACTTCGGCTCGGGCGTGCGCGAGCGCGGCGACGTGCTCGCGCCGGTCGACGAGCGGCTCGTCGCGAAGGCGCGCGCGGCGCTCGATGCGGCGGCGCGGGGGTAGCACGTCGGTCGCGCGCAGCGTCGTGCGCCGTGCACGACGAAGGAAGCCGGGACCTCGCCCGGCTTGTTGCCTGGCCGCGGCCGACGTTCAGGCGCTCAACTGCGTCGCTTCGGCGGCCGACATCCCGAGCCGCGCGAGCAGCTTGCGGTCTGCTTCGGCGCGCGGGTTGCCGGTCGTCAGCAGCACGTCGCCGTAGAACATCGAATTCGCGCCGGCGAGGAAGCACAGCGCCTGCATCGAATCGTCGAGCTGCTCGCGGCCCGCCGACAGCCGCACCATCGCCTTCGGCATCGTGATGCGCGCGACCGCGATCGTGCGCACGAACTCGAACGGATCGAGCGCCTGCGCATTCTCGAGCGGCGTGCCCTCGATCGCGACGAGATTGTTGATCGGCACCGATTCCGGATACGGGTCCATGTTCGCGAGCTGCGCGATGAGGCCCGCGCGCTCGCGGCGCGATTCGCCCATCCCGATGATCCCGCCGCAGCACACGTTGATGCCCGCGTCGCGCACGCGCTCGAGCGTGTCGAGGCGATCCTGGTACGTGCGCGTCGAGATGATCTGCCCGTAGAACTCGGGCGACGTGTCGAGGTTGTGGTTGTAGTAGTCGAGGCCCGCTTCGGCAAGCGCCTTCGCCTGGTGCGCTTCGAGCATGCCGAGCGTCACGCACGTCTCGAGGCCCATCTCCTTCACGCCGCGGATCATGTCCTTGATCGGTTCGATGTGCCGATCCTTCGGATTGCGCCACGCGGCGCCCATGCAGAAGCGCGTCGCGCCGTTTTCCTTCGCGGTGCGCGCGGCGGCGAGCACGGCGTCCACTTCCATCAGCTTCTCCGCCTTCAGGCCGGTTTCGTGGTGCGCGGATTGCGAGCAGTAGCCGCAGTCTTCCTCGCAGCCGCCCGTCTTGATCGACAGCAGCGTCGAGAGCTGGATCGCATTCGCATCGAAGTGCTCGCGGTGCGCCTGCTGCGCGCGGAACAGCAGATCGTTGAACGGCAGCTCGTAGAGCGCGATCACGTCGGCGACGCGCCAGCGCGGCGCGGCGGGCGCGGCCACCGGCGTTTCGGTCGTCGCGGGAGCGGTTTGAGCTTGAGTCATGTCGGTCATCCTTCGGTCAGGGATCGATTCGAAAAATCGGCGATGAGCGGGCGAAACGTCAGCGCGGCGCGGCCGTGCGCAGCGCATGCAGCAAGCGGTTCACGTCGAGCGCCTTCGACGCCGCGTCGGGCGACGGCGGGCTCATGTGCGCGATGTCGCCGAGAAGCGGCGCGCGGTGCTCGCGTTCGAGCCATGCGCGCAGCGTGCCGACGTTGTCGTCGGCGAAGTTCATCGCCGGATCGACGCGGTTCGCGACCCAGCCGCCGATCGCGAGGCCGCGCGCGGCGATCGCGTCGGCGGTGAGGAGCGCGTGGCTGATGCAGCCGAGCCGCACGCCGACGACGAGCACCACAGGCAGGCCGAGCGCGACCGCCAGATCGGCGGTGTCGCGCGCGCCGGTGAGCGGCACGCGAAAGCCGCCGACGCCTTCGACGACGACGACGTCCGCCCTCTCGCACGCGCGGCGATGCGCGCCGACGATCATGCCGATGTCGAGCGTCACGCCTTCGCGCGCGGCGGCGATGTGCGGCGCGGCGGCCGCCTCCAGCAGGAACGGTGTGCGGATTTCCGGGGGCAGCGCGACGTTCGCGGCCGCGTCGAGCTGGTCGGCGTCTTCGTTGCGCCGCACGCCGTCGCGCTCGTACGCGCCCGCGGCGACCGGCTTCATCGCGGCCGCGCGCAGCCCAGCGCGCGCGAAGCCGCGCAGCAGCGCGGCCGACACCAGGGTCTTGCCGATCCCGGTATCGGTGCCCGTCACGAACAGCGAAAGCGGCGCACTCATGCGGCGGCCTCGACCCGTGTGACGAGCGCCGCTTCGAGGCGCGCGAGATCGTCGAACGAATGCGCGGCCGACAGCGAGATCCGCAGCCGCGACGTGCCGGCCGGCACCGTCGGCGGCCGGATCGCGGGCACCCACAGGCCCTGCGCGTCGAGCGCGGCCATCGCGGCGAGCGTCGCTTCGTTGCTGCCGATCACGAGCGGCTGCACGGCCGTGTGCGAATCGACCGGCCGCCAGGGCGTCGCGCGCAGGATCGCGCGCGTGCGCTCGATCAGCGCGCCGAGATGCGCGCGGCGCGCGTCGCCTTCGTCGCCCGCGATGATCGCGAGGCTCGCGGACACCGCGCACGCGACGGACGGCGGCGCGGCCGTCGTGAAGATGTAGCTGCGCGCGCGCTGCACGAGCCATTCGATCACGGTCTCGTGCGCGACGACGAACGCGCCCGCGACGCCCGCCGCCTTGCCGAGCGTGCCGACGCAGACGAGGTTCGGCGAGCGCAGCCCGTGCGCGGCGAGCGCGCCGCGGCCTTGCGGGCCGAGTACGCCGAAGCCGTGCGCGTCGTCGACGACGAGCCATGCGCCATGCGCCTCGGCGAGCGCGACGAGGCGCGCGAGCGGCGCGACGTCGCCGTCCATGCTGAACACGGTGTCGGAGACGATCAGCTTCGCCGGCGCGTCGCAGGCGCGCAGGAGCATCTCGAGCGCGTCGGCGTCGCCGTGCGGATAGACCTGCACGTTCGCGCGCGACAGCCGCGCGCCGTCGATCAGCGACGCATGATTGAGCGCGTCGGAGAAGATCGTCGCGCCGCGGCCCGCGAGCGCGGTGAGCGCGGCGAGGTTCGCCATGTAGCCGGTGCTGAAGTAGAGCGCGCGCGGCGCATCGGAGAAGCCGCCCGAGAACGCGGCGAGCTCGTCCTCGAGCGCCGCGTGCGCGCGCGAGTGGCCGCCGAGCAGATGCGAGCCGCCGCTGCCCGAGCCGTAGCGGCGCGCGCCTTCGGCGAACGCTTCGACGAGGCGCGGATGCGCGGCGAGCCCGAGATAGTCGTTGCTCGCGAAGCCGACGATCTCGCGGCCGTCGACGCTCATGTGCGCGCCGCACGCGGTGTCCGCGATGCGGCGGCGGCGGCGCAGCCCTTGCGCGTCGATGTCGGCGAGGCCGCGTTCGAGCGTGGCGAGCAGATTCATGCGTGAGCCTCCGAAAGCGTGGCGTCGAGCGTCGCGCGGGTGCGCGAGGCGAGCCATTCGATCTCGCCGTCGTCGAGGATGTAAGGCGGCATCAGATAGACCGTCGTGCCGATCGGGCGCAGCAGCGTCTCGCGCGCGAGCGCGTGCCCGAAGAAGCGGCGCGGGAACGTCTGCGCCGCATCGCCTTCGAGCGCGACGTCGAACGCGAAGATCGTGCCGCGCTCGCGCAGGTGGCGCACCTGCGGATGCGACGCGAGCGGCGCGAGCGCGTCGCGCATCAGCGCGGCCTTGCGCGCGTTTTCGGCAAGCACGTCGTCTTCGTCGAACAGATCGAGCGTCGCGACGGCCGCGCGGCACGCGAGCGGATTGCCCGTGTACGAATGCGAATGCAGGAAGCCGCGCGTCACGTCGTCGTCGTAGAACGCGTCGAAGATCGCGTCGCGCGACAGCACGAGCGACAGCGGCAGATAGCCGCCGCTGATGCCCTTCGACAGGCACAGGAAATCGGGCCACACGCTCGCCTGCTCGCACGCGAAGAACGTGCCGGTGCGCCCGCAGCCCACCGCGATCTCGTCGGCGATCAGATGCACGTCGTGCGCATCGCACAGCGTGCGCAGGCCGCGCACGTATGACGGATCGTGCATCGCGAAGCCCGCCGCGCATTGCACGAGCGGCTCGACGATCAGCGCGGCGATCTTCTCGCCGCGCTCGGCGAACAGGCGCTTCACGTCGCCGAGCGCGCGCGCGGCGACGTCGGCCGCCGTTTCGCCGTCGCGCGCGCCGCGCGCGTCCGGCGATGCGACGACGTGCGCCGTGCGAATCAGCGGATCGTATGCGTCCTTGAACAGCGCGACGTCGGTGACGCCGAGCGCGCCGATCGTCTCGCCGTGATAACCGTTCGCGATGCAGACGAATTCGCGCTTGTCGCCGCGGCCGCGATTGCGCCACGTGTGGAAGCTCATCTTCAGCGCGATCTCGACGGCCGATGCACCGTCCGACGCGAAGAACGCATGGCCGAGCGTGTGCTGCGTGCGCGCGGCGAGCCGCTCGGCGAGCTCGATCGCGCTTTCGTGCGTGCAGCCGGCGAGCATCGCGTGCTCGAGCGTGTCGAGCTGCTGCTTCAGCGCCGCGTTGATGCGCGGGTTCGCGTGGCCGAACAGGTTCACCCACCACGAGCTGATCGCGTCGAGATAGCGGTTGCCCGCGCGATCGAACAGCCACGCGCGTTCGCCGCGCGCGACGGGAATGAGCGGCAGCCGCTCGTGGTGCTTCATCTGCGTGCAGGGATGCCAGACCGCGCGCAGGCTGCGCGCGACCCAGTCGTCGGTTGCGTGTGTGCTCAAGGACTGCTCCGGGACCAGAACGCGTCGAGGGCGCGCGAAGCGCCGCTCGTTCATGCGGGATCGACAGCGAGAACGCGTGCGATCGGATGGCGAAGAAAACGCGTGTGCAAATCGAAAACCGGCGCTGAGATTAGCGTGTTTTGCGCTCGGCTGCAGTACTCGTTACAAAACGCCGGAGCCTTGCCGGACGCGGAGTTCGGCGCATTTCGCGGCGTCTCGCGACGGTTCGGGGCAGATCATCCGAATACGCGGGAGAAGACGACGGCAAAGAGTCGCTACCTGTCGGACGGAAACCGTGCGAGCGGCGGCCGAAAAACGTCTGACGACTCGAAAAGAGGGCGCGTGCGATGCGCGATGTCGCGTCGATGTGAAGAAAGAACCTGGAGAAAACGGCGGGGAAGGAACGCGCGGCGCGTCGCCGTCGACCGGACGGCCGGTAAGGCGCGGCCTGTCAGCGGCTCGCGAGCGCGCGCGCCGCGCTCGTCGATTCGTCGGCCGTTTGCGTGCCCGCGTCGCGCCACACGACGCGCTCGTCGACCGCGTACAACTGGCATGCCCCCGCGCCCTGCTTGCGGCAGCCTTCGAGCGCGAGCGCCATCGGATCGTCGCCGCCTTCGGCCCACGACCATGCGCCTTCGCTCGACACCGCGAACGCGCGGCTCGGATGCTGCGCGAGGAAGCGGCGATACGCGGCGCGGCCGGCGTCGTCGATGAAGGGCACCGCTTCGACCGATTCGATCGCCGCATAGCCGCTCGCCTTCGGCTCGTGCGGATTCGCGACCGCGTAGCGCACCGACGTCGGCAGGCTCAACTGCGCGAGGAACGACGCGACGGGCGGCCACCAGATCGGCACGCCGTCGCGATCGACGATGATCCGGTGCGCGTCGTCCTTGTATCGGCCGAAATCGACGAAGAGCGTGCTTGCGCCGTGCGACATGTACGCGTCGCGCAGTTGCGCGACGAGCGCGGGCGACCACACCGAATCGTTGTCGCCGTACAGCCACAGCGAGGGCACGTGCGTGCGCGAGCCGTATGTGTCGAACGCGCTGACGAGGTTCTTCTGCCAGCCTTCGCAGAGATCCTGGCGCAGCCCGCCCGAGAAGTTGATGATCCCGCGCACGCCGCGCGCGGCCTCGGTGCCGTATGCGAGCGACACGAGCCCGCCGTGCGACGTGCCCGCGACCACGACGTGCTTCGCGTCGACATAAGGCAGCTTCGACATGTAGCCGAGCGTCGCGGCGACGTCGCGCGCCTGCGCGACGCCGTTGCGCTCGACGTCGCAGCCTTCCTGGACGTACGCGCCGCCCGAGCCCGCGAAGCCTTCGCGGTTCGGCGCGACGACCGCGTAGCCGCGCCGCACGAACTCGCGCGCGAACGACAGCGGCCGGCTGCGCGGCTGCGCGCGCAGGTCGCCGGGATTCTTGCCGTGGTTGAAGACGACGAGCGGGAACGGGCCGGGGCCGTCCGGCTTGAACACCGTCGCCTCGAGCGTGATCGTGCCGGCCGCGTCGACCGGAATGCGGATGATCGTTTCGTTGAGATTCGCGGCGACGGGCGGCAGGCCCGAATCGCCGTAGTCGAAGCGCTCGGCGTTCGCGAGCGCGCCGGATGCGCGCGGCGCGGCGGCAGACGCGGACGGAACGCCGGACGCAGGCGTGCCGGCCTGAGCGGCCGACAGCACGCATGCCGCGATCCATCCCGTCATCACCTTGCCGAATGCCATGCCTGAGCCCACCCACGCGAGTTGCGCCAAACGTGGGCCATCCTAGCCTGACAAATTTCGGTTGTGCAACGCCGTAATTACCCGGCCATGCCGAAATGTGTCGCCGAATCCGCAGAACTGCGAAGCGATGCGATGGACTCAGCGCTCGCTTACATCGCCGTCGACGTAACGCCACGCGCCTTGCGCGTCGCGCGTGAACCGGCTCGTTTCGTGCATCCGGTGCGCGCGGCCGCCGATTTTGTAGCGCGCGACGAATTCCACTTCGGCGTGCGTATCGTCGAGCTGCACATGGCGCTTGATCGCGAGGCCGAGCCAGCGCGGCGCGTCGGCCCGGCCGGCATCGGCGTCGAGATCGGGCGGGCAGGTGCGCGCGTCCCAGGTCGCGCGCAGGTAGTCGGTTGCGCCAAGTACGTACGCGCTATAGCGCGAGCGCATCAGCTCGAGCGCCGTCGCGGCGGTGGCGTGCCCGTCGATCAGGCGTGCGCAGCAATCCGCGTAGCGCGGCGCGCGCGCATTCGCATTCGCGCCGGGCGCGGCGCCGCCGCACGGGCAATCGAGCGGGCGCCCGGAGACGTTCGTCGCGGCTTGCATCGTGATTCGAGGAACGAGGCGGCGCGGCCGGCTCACCAGCCGAGCTCGACGCCGTCGTATTGAAAGAAGCGGCCGTTCGCGTGTTCGCGGTCGCCCGCCGCCTGCGCGATCACGCGGCGCATGCCGGCGACGCTCGTCTGCGGATCGAGCGCGGCCTGCGCGCCGCCCATGTCGGTGCGCACCCAGCCCGGATGCAGCGCGATGCAGGCCGCGTGCCGCGCCTGCAGCGACGCGATCCGCAGCGCGTCGTTCACCGCTGCCTTGCTCGCGCGGTAGAGCCAGCCTGTCGTGCCGGTCGCCTCGCTGATGCTGCCCATCTTGCTCGACAGCACCGCGAGGACACCGCGGCTCGCCTCGACGAGCGGCAGCAGGATCGGCATCAGCAGCATCGGGCCGAGCACGTTCGTGTGCATCACCGCATCGAAGTCCTCCGCGCCGACGGGCTCGACGCCCGCCGTGCGCGGACCGTACACGCCCGACACGACGACGGCCGCGTCGAGCGCGGTGTCGCCGAGCCGGGCGTCGAACGCCGCGATGTCGTCGGGCTGCGCGACGTCGAGCGCGAGCGCGCGCGCGCCGAGCACATCGAGCGACGCGAGCGACGCCGCGTCGCGCGCCGTTGCGATCACGCGCCAGCCGTCATGCAGATACTGGCCGACGAACTCGCGGCCGATGCCGCGCGATGCGCCGACGATCAATACGGTCTTCATCGAAGGACTCCTGTTCGGGTGCGTGGCGGAGGTCAGATCAGTTCGATGCCCATCGCGGTCGCCTCGCCGCCGCCGATGCACAGGCTCGCGACGCCGCGTTTGCCGCCGCGCGCGCGCAGCGCGCCGATCAGCGTGACGAGGATGCGGGCGCCCGACGCGCCGATCGGATGGCCGAGCGCGCACGCGCCGCCGTTCACGTTGACCTTGTCGTGCGGCAGGTCGTGCTCCTTCATCGCCGCCATCGTGACGACGGCGAACGCCTCGTTGATCTCGTACAGATCGACCTCGGCCGCGCGCCAGCCGTTCCTGTCGAACAGGCGCCGGATCGCGCCGACGGGCGCCGTCGTGAACTTCGACGGCGCTTGTGCGAACGTCGAATGGCCGACGACGCGCGCGAGGGGCGCGAGCCCGAGCCGGTTCGCCGTCGACGCGCGCATCATCACGAGCGCGGCCGCGCCGTCTGAGATCGACGACGAATTCGCGGCGGTCACGGTGCCCGTCTTGCTGAATGCGGGCTTGAGCGTCGGGATCTTCTCGGGGTTCGCCTTGAACGGCTGCTCGTCGCGCGCGATCACCGTGTCGCCCTTCTTGCCGGCCACCGTCACGGGCGCGATTTCCCACGCGAACGAGCCGTCCTCGTTCGCCCGCTTCGCGCGCGCGAGCGATTCGATCGCGAACGCGTCCTGCGCCTCCCGCGTGAACGCGTATTCGCCCGCGCATTCCTCGGCGAACGTGCCCATCAGGCGGCCCTTGTCGTAGGCGTCCTCCAGGCCGTCGAGGAACATGTGGTCGAGCACCTGGCCGTGGCCCATGCGCATGCCCGCGCGCGCCTTCGGCAGCAGGTACGGCGCGTTCGTCATGCTTTCCATGCCGCCCGCGACGATCACGTCGACCGAGCCCGCGACAAGCATGTCGTGCGCGAACATCGCCGCGCGCATGCCCGAGCCGCACATCTTGTTGACCGTCGTGCAGCCGACCGAAAGCGGCAGCTTCGCGCCGAGCGCCGCCTGCCGCGCCGGGGCCTGTCCCTGCCCCGCGGGCAGCACGCAGCCCATCACCGCTTCGTCGATCTGCTCGGGCTTGAGGCCCGCGCGCTCGAGCGCCGCGGCGATCGCGGCCGCGCCCAGTTGCGGCGCGGCGAGCGACGCGAAGTCGCCCTGAAAGCCCGCGATCGGCGTGCGCGTCGCCGACGCGATGACGATCGGGTCCTGATCAACAGCCGTCATGTTTCGTCTCCTTGATGGTTTGGGCAATGAGATCGGCCGCACTGGCGAGCTGCGCCGCGTCGGCCGCCACGACGTCATTGTCCGCCGAATGCGCGCCTTTTGCCGAGAGCGCGCCCACTGCGCGGCGGTACGTCGCATCGAGTTGCCCGGGATGCGACACGGCCATCCCGAGGTTGCGCATCCGGCCGTCGTGCACGCCGTACACGAGCGCGTGCACGGTGATCGGCTGGCCGCGCGCCCACGCGTCGTTCACGATCGTCGTGCGGCACACGTTGACGACCTGCTCGATCGCGTTGAGCTCGATCAGGCGCCGATAGCGCGCTTCGCCGAGCGGCCATTCGCCGAGCAGCGCCGCGTGCTTCTCGCGCACGTCCTGCACGTGATGCAGCCAGTTGTCCGCGAGCCCGACGCGGCGGCTGTGCAGCGCCGCGTTCACGCCCGAGCAGCCGTAGTGGCCGACGACCATGATGTGCTTGACCTTCAGCAGGTCGACCGCGAACTGGATCACCGACAGGCAGTTCAGATCGGTGTGCACGACGACGTTCGCGATGTTGCGGTGGACGAACACCTCGCCCGGCGGCAGGCCGATGATCTGGTTCGCGGGCACGCGCGAATCGGAGCAGCCGATCCACAGATACTCGGGCGCCTGCTGGTCGGCGAGGCGCGAGAAGTATTGCGGATCGACGGCGAGCTTGCGCTTGACCCAGGCGTCGTTGTTGTCGAACAGATGCGAGAGCGGATGGTCGTTCGTGTTCATCTCAAGTGGGTTCCGTGGGATGAAAAAGGCGCGGCTCACGCGGCGGCGCGCTTGCCGTCGTCGGCCGCGGCGCCTGGCGCGAAGCGCTCCGGATAGCGGATGCAAAAGCGCAGCGCCGGCTCGTAGGCGAAAAAATCGGGCAGCTCGCCGCGCAGCAGGCGGTCCTTGCTGTCCTGCCAGAGCTGCGGATCGAAGAAATCCGCGTGATGCGCGATGAAGTGCTCGCGCACGCGCGGATCGCCAAGCAGGAACGGCGCGTAGGTTTCCGGGAAGATGTCGTGCGGGCCGACCGTGTACCACGGCTCGCCCGACATCTCGTCTTCCTCGTTGCGCGGCGGCGGCACGCGGCGGATGGTGCAGTCGGTCAGATATTCGATCTCGTCGTAGTCGTAGAACACGACGCGCCCGTGGCGCGTCACGCCGAAGTTCTTGTACAGCATGTCGCCGGGGAAGATGTTCGCCTGCATCAGCTCCTTCACCGCGTTGCCGTATTCGCGCACGCCGTGCTCGATCTCGGCGTCGCTGCCGTTCTGCAGATACAGGTTGAGCGGCACCATCCGGCGCTCGATGTACAGGTGCTTGATGACGAGGTTGTCGCCCTCGTATTCGATCAGCGACGGCACTTCCTTTTCGAGCTCGCGCACGAGCGCGTCGTCGAGCCGCGCGAGCGGCAGCGCGACGCTCGAGTATTCGAGCGTGTCCGCCATCCGGCCGAGACGGTCGTGGCGCTTGACGAGCAGGTACTTGCCCATGATCTGCTCGCGCGTCGTCTCCTTCGGCGGCGGGAAGTGATCCTTGATCATCTTGAACACGTACGGGAACGACGGCAGCGTGAACACGAGCATCACGAGGCCCTTGATGCCGGGCGCGATGATGAAGCGGTCGCTCGAATGCGACAGGTGATGCAGCAGATCGCGATAGAACAGGTTCTTGCCCTGCTTCTGCAGGCCGACCGACGTGTAGATCTCCGCCTTCGGCTTGCCCGGCATGACCGAGCGCAGGAACTGCACGTAGGCGGACGGCACGTTCATGTCGACGAGGAAGTACGAGTGCGAGAAGCTGAAGATGATCTTCAACTGATCGCGGCGCAGGAGCACCGTGTCGAGCGCGAGAAGGCCCGCGCGCACGTGGCGGATCGGCATCGCGAACGGCAGCACGCGGTCGCCGTTGATGATGCGGCCGACGACGTACGCGGTCTTGTTCCGGTAGAACAGCGACGACAGCACGTGGATCTGGAAATTCACCGCTTCGTCGAACGCGCCGAACTCGTCGTGAATCGCCTGCATGATGCACGCGATGTCGCGCTCGAGATCCTCGAACGGCGGGTTGAGCTGGAAGTTCGTGACGATCCGCTCGAGCGTCGCGGCGAGCCCCTCGCTGCCCGGATAGTACGCGCGGTACGTCGGCTTCGCGGCGGGCTCGTCGTTCTCGATGTATTCGGTCGAGATCGCCGGGCGCACGAAGATGAAATCGTTGTTGAAGTACGCGCGATGCAGGATCTTGCAGCACACCGAATTGAAGAACGTCTCCGCGCATTCGGGCTGGCGGTGCGACGTCAGCAGGCCGATGTAATGCAGCTTGATCTGCGGCCAGACGTCGTTGCCGATGTTCTCCGCATCGTATTCGTCCTCGAGCAGCTCGACGCATTCGCGCACGCGGTCGTCGTACGACGTGATGCGCTCGCGCGCGAGCCGCTGCAGCCCGTGCCAGTCCGCGCGCTCGAACAGGCCCTTCGCCTCGACGGCCGCTTCGCGGAAGATCCGGTAGTGGCGATCGAAGTTTTCGAGGATCGTCTGCGCGACGTCGAAGCCGATCTGCGAGGACAGCAGTTTGGGAAAATGATTCATCGTGCGCGGGCTCACGGGCGGAAAGCTCACGCCATTTTAGCGCCGGGCGGGCGCGCTTTAGCCAATGCGGGGCGATTCGGCGCAGGCGGCCGCTTCGGGCGGCCCGGCCGGTTCGGCGACGTTCCGCGACGTTTGGCGGATCTTTTCGCAACGATCGGGGTTCGCGCGGGATCGTGGCTCGATCTTTTTTCCGGGGCGCGAAGGCGGTCCGGCGCACCTTCCGCGCGTTGAGCGATAGAATCGGTTCCGGCCGGCGCCGCGCCGCGGGCCCGACGACAACACAACGAGACCCCCCGATGAACGCACTGGAACACCAACTCGATTACCCGTTCGCCGACACGCTGCCCGAGCCGGGCGGCTTCGTCGAGGTCGCGCCGGGCGTGCGCTGGTTGCGCATGCCGCTGCCGTTCGCGCTCGATCACATCAATCTCTGGCTGCTGCGCGACGAGATCGACGGGCAGGCGGGCTGGACGATCGTCGACTGCGGGATCGCGTCGGCGCAGATCAAGGCGCATTGGGAGCGGATCTTCGATGCGCACCTGGACGGGCTGCCCGTGCTGCGCGTGATCGTCACGCACTGCCATCCGGATCATTTCGGACTCGCGAACTGGCTGTGCGAAGGCGGCGCGCGCGCGCGCTGGAACGTGCGGCTGTGGATGACGCTCGGCGAATACCTGTTCGGCTGCCTGATGGCGGCCGGCAACGGCTCGAACGCCGGCGGGCCTGCAGCCGCCGACCATTTCGCGCGGCACGGCCTCGCCGATCCGGCCGCGCTCGACAAGCTGCGCAACCGCAGCAGCTACTTCGCGGACCTCGTGCCCGCCGTGCCGCCGCGCTACCGGCGGCTGCGCGAAGGCGACGCGCTCGCGATTGGCGCTCGCGAATGGCGGGTCGTCACGGGCTACGGCCATTCGCCCGAACATTGCGCGCTCCACTGCGCGGCCGACGGCGTGCTGATCTCCGGCGACATGGTGCTGCCGCGCATCTCGACGAATGTGTCGGTGTTCGATCTCGAGCCGGAGGCGAACCCGCTCGCGCTGTATCTGGACTCGCTCGGCCGCTACGAAGCGATGGCGGAGGGCACGCTCGTGCTGCCGTCGCACGGCAAGCCGTTCCGCGGCGTGAGGACGCGCATCGCGCAGTTGCGCGCGCATCACGATGCGCGTCTGGCCGAAGTGCGCGCCGCCTGCCGCGAGCGGCCGATGAGCGCGGCCGATATCGTGCCGATCATGTTCAAGCGGGGCGGGCTCGACATTCATCAGATGACTTTCGCGCTCGGCGAGGCGATCGCGCACCTGAACCTGCTGTGGCTCGCAGGCGAGCTCGCGCGCGACGCGGGCGCGGACGGCGTGATCCGGTTCCGGCACGCGGGCTGACGCGGCGGGCGGCGCCGCGCCGCCATCGCTTTGCGGCGCGCACGAAGCGCACGAAGCGCAATGCGCAGCGGCGAGACCAGCCGGGGAAGGCTCAGTCGTTCACCTGGCGGCTCTGAATTCGTCGGAGGAGAGATGCGCGGAGCAGGGCAAGCGCCGCGCGATGCGGCCCGGCGCGTGTCGTTGCGCGCGGGCCGCAGCGGGGGCGTCGCAGCGTTACTGCACCGACACCGCGTCGAAATGCTGTCGCCCGAACGGGCTCACGCGATAGCCGGCGACGTTCGGCCGCGTGATCGCAGCGGCGGTCGGGTAGCCGAGCGGAATCCACAGCGCCTCGTCGTGGATGATCTTCTGCGCGGCTTCGTACAGCTTCGCGCGCTTCGCCTGGTCGGCGGTTTCCTTCGCGTCGGCGATCAGCTTGTCGAGCTTCGGATCGCAATAGCGCGCGAAGTTCAGGCCCGACTTCACCGAGTTGCAACTGAATTGCGGCGTGAGGATGTTGTCCGGATCGCCGTTGTCGCCGGCGAAGCCCATGAACAGCAGATCGTGCTGGCCGAGCTTCGCCTGCTTGATCAGCTCGCCCCATTCGATCACCCTCACATCCGCCTTCACGCCGATCTTCGCGAGGTCCGCCTGCAGCAGCTCCGCGCCTGCCTTCGGGTTCGGGTTCAGCACGCTGCCCGTCGGGCGCACCCAGATCGTCGTCGAAAAGCCGTTCGGGAAGCCCGCCGCGGCGAGCAATTGCTTCGCCTTCGCCGGATCGTGCGGATACGGCGCGATCGATTTCGCGTAGCTCCACGTGTTCGGCGGATACGGATTCGTCGCGGGCGTCGCGGTGTTGTCGAACACGACCTTCAGGTACGTCGCGCGATCGAATGCGAGATTGAGCGCCTCGCGAACCTTGTCGTTGTCGAGCGGCTTCTTCTGCGTGTTGAGCGCGACGAACGCGGTCATGAACGCGGGCGCCTCGACGACCTTCAGCGCGCGATCGGCCTTCGCCGCCGCGACGTCCTGCGGCTTCGGCGACAGCGCGATCTGGCATTCGCCCGCCTTCACCTTCTGCGCGCGCACCGACGGATCGGGCGTGATCGCGTAGATGAGGCGCTCGACCTTCGGTTTCGGCCCCCAGTACGTCGGGTTCGCCTCGTAGCGGATCACCGCGTCCTTCGTGTAGCTCTTCAGCACGAACGGCCCGGTGCCGACCGGCTTCGCGTTCAGATCCGTCTGCTTGCCGGCCTTCAGCAGTTGATCCGCGTACTCGGCCGAATAGATCGACGCGAAGCCCATCGTCAGGAGCGGCGCGAACGTCGCGTTCGGCTCGGTCAACTCGAACTTCACGGTCGAATCGTCGACCTTCGAGACCGCCTTCACGAGCTTCGTGAGCCCCATCGACTGCGCGTGCGGAAAGCCGCTCGCGCCGGCGACCTTGTGCCACGGATTCGCGTCGTCGAGCATCCGGCTGAACGTGAAGACGACGTCGTCGGCATCGAGCGCACGCGTCGGCTTGAAGTAGTCGGTCGTCTGGAACGCGACGTTCGGGCGCAGATGGAACGTGTACGTGAGGCCGTCGGCGCTGACGTCCCATTTATCCGCGAGCGCGGGCACCACTTTCTTCGTTGCTTCGTCGTACGACACGAGCGTGTTGAAGACGACGTCGGCGGACGCGTTCGTCGTGACGAGCGAGTTGTACTGGACGACGTCGAAGCCGTCCGGGCTCGACTCGGTGCAGACCGTCAGCGGTTTCGCGACGGCGACGGCGGATGCGGCGGCGACGAGCGCGGCAGCGGCGATGTGCGTGAAGCGCATGAGATCTCCCACGTGGCGTAATTCTGTCGACGGCGGGCGGCAACGCCGCAGCGGCCGCACGCCAGCGGGATAGCATACCGTCAATGGGCGCTCGACGTTAGCCGGCGTCGGCGCGCGTCGCGCCGCGGCGCCGGAACCGCCGCCGCAGCGGCGCACCGCCGCGGGCGAGCGGCGTTACGTCAGCTCGATCGCCAGCGCGGTCGCCTCGCCGCCGCCGATGCACAGGCTCGCGACGCCGCGCCGCGCGTCAGTGCGAGAGCGCCTCGGCGAGCGCGAAAATCCCGGCGTCGAGTGCCTGCATGTTCCGCTTGCCGATGCGGCGATACACGTCGTTCTGCGCGGCTTCCCAATCGACGCGGGCTGCCTTGTACAGCGCGGTGCCCTTCGGTGTGAGGCGCCAGAGGCGCACGCGCTGATCGTCGCCGGATTCGGCGCGCACGAGCTGATTCGATTGCAGCGTCGCGAGCGTGCGGCTCAGCGTGGTCTGGTCGAGCAGCAGGCGCGTCGCGAGCTCGCCCGTCGGCAGCGTGTCGCTGCCGTGCAGCGCCGCGAGTATCGTGAATTGCGTGATGCGGATGCCGTGTTTCGCGAGATGCGCGTCATAGAGCGACGTGATCGCGCGCGTGGCTTGGCGCAGCGTGCCGCAGTGGCACGGGAGTCTCATCGGAGCGTCGCTCATCGTGGGTCCTTCGGAATCGTTCGTCGATGGCGAACATTCTATGACGTACAAAATGCATATGCATGGTTTTGTGCCGAGCAGCCAATGCATTTCGGCGTAACATCTGGCCATGACGTATTGCTGGAGGGATCGATGCGTATGCATCGATTCAGCGGCGAGAGCCGCGCGAATCCGTGGTCTTGTTGGAGAGAATCGAGATGAAACTGGATGATGCTGTCGTATTGGTGACTGGCGCGAATCGCGGCCTGGGGCTCGCATTCGTCAACGGGCTGAAGGCCGCCGGCGCGAGGAAAATCTATGCGGCCGCGCGCGACCCGGCGCGCGTGACGACGCCCGGCGCGCAGCCGGTGCGCCTCGACGTCACGCGCGCGGACGACGTCGCCGCCGCCGCGCGCGACCTGCGCGACGTCAATCTGCTCGTCAACAACGCAGGCATTTTCCGGATGGGCTCGCTTCTCGCGGATGCGGACGGCGGCGGGCTGCAGGCGCAGCTCGACACGAATTTCTTCGGTCCGCTCGCGATGGCGCGCGCGTTCGCGCCGGTGCTGCGCGATAACGGCGGCGGCGCGATCGTCAACGTGCTGTCGGTGCTGTCGTGGCTAGGCTTGCCGGGCACGGGCGCATACGGCATTTCGAAGGCGGCCGCATGGGCCGCGACGAACGCGATCCGCAACGAGCTGCGCGAACAGGGCACGCGGGTTCTCGCGCTGCATTCCGCGTACATCGACACCGACATGGTCGCGCACGCGCAGGGCGTGCCGAAGAATCGCCCGGAGGACGTCGTCCGGCAGACGCTCGACGCGCTTGCGGCGGGCCGCGACGAAGTGCTCGTCGACGCGTTGACGCGCGACGTGAAGGCTGGGCTGTCGGCCGATCCGGCGGTCTACACGCAGCCGCCGGCGGGCGCGTGACGGCGCGGTGAGCGGCGCGCGCCGGTTGCGCTGGCGCTGCGGGATGGATGCATGAACGGCGCGGCGCGGATCGGCGCCGCCGCCCCGCTCAGCCCGCCTTCGCCCGAGGCTTGCGCGGCGCCTTCTCGAACAGGCGGTCATACAGCCAGCGCGGCATCACGTGCAGCAGCTTCGCGACGACGCCCATCTGCCACGGAATCACGCGAAACGCGGTCTTTTGCGAGATCGCGAGTGCCGCGCGCTTCGCGAAGCGGTCCGCGTCCATCAGGAACGGCATCGGATACGGGTTGTGCTCGGTCATCGGCGTGCGGATGTAGCCGGGCGCGATCGTCACGACCGCCACCTGCGCGGCCCGCAGCTCGACTCTGAGCGCCTCGAGATACTTGATCGCCGCTGCCTTCGACGCGCTGTACGCGCCCGAGCCCGGCAGCCCGCGCACGCCGGCGACGCTCGCGATGCCGACGAGCGTGCCGCGCCGCGCGGCCGTCATCGGCGCGATGAACGGCTCGAACGTCGCGATCATCCCGTAGTAGTTGACGTCCATGATCTCGCGGAACGCGGCGAGATCGCCTTCGCCCGTGATCGCGCCCTTGCTGATGCCGGCGTTCGCGATCACGACGTCGGGACACCCATGCGCGGCGACGAAGCGCGACGCGGCGAGCGCGAGCGCATCGGCGTCGCGCACGTCGGCCGGGTAGATCGAGATCGCGGCCTTGGGGAAGCGTTGCGCGAACTCGGCGAGCGCGTCGGCGCGCCGGGCGACGAGGCCGAGCGTCGCGCCGTGCCGCGCGTATTCGGCGGCGAGCGCGAGGCCGAGCCCGCTGGACGCGCCGGTGATGAAGACCTTGAGCGGAGGAGGGGCGTTCATGCCGGCGCGAGGGGGGGAGATTACAGCTTTTTGTCCTGCACTTGCTTGACGAGGAAATCGAGCACTTGCGCGGTGCCTTCGAGGCTGTTCGTGTACGCCGGGCCCGTCTTGTACTTGCCCTGGACGACGATCGTCGGCACGCCGTCGATGTTGTAGCTCTTCAGCAGCTCGGCCGACTGCTTCACCTGGCCCTGCACGCTGAACGAGTTGTACGCGTCGAGGAACTTCTTCTTGTCGACGCCCTGCGTCGCGAGGAAGTCGGCCTGCGCCTGCGGCGTCAGCAGGTAGTTCTTCTCCTTGTGGATCGCGTTGAACACGGCGGGCGTGACCTTCTCGGAGACGCCGAGCGCCGACAGCGCGTAGAACAGCTTCGAGTGCGGGACGAAATCGTCGCGGAACGCCACCGGCACGCGCTTGAACGCAATCTTGTCGCCCTCCTTCTTCACCCACGCCTCGACCGTCGGCTCGAACTCGTAGCAGTGCGGGCAGCCGTACCAGAAGAACTCGATCACCTCGACCTTGCCTGCGGGCGCCGACACCGGCTGCGGCGACTTCATCACTTCGAAGTCCTTGCCGGTGACGGGCGCGGACGGCGACGCCTGTGCGAAGCCCGCGACGAGGCTCAGGGACAGGAACAGCGAGCTAAGCAGTTTTTTCATGTTCGAACGTTCAATCGGTTGCGTGGGTAGCGAAGTCGGACGGCGCGGCTTACTGCTTCGTAAAGCGGATCACAGCGGTATCGACTCCCGCATCGGACAGCCGCTGGCGCGCGGAGTTCATGTCCTCGAATTTCGAGAACGGCCCGATCCGCACGCGGAAGTAGGTGACGCCGCTCACGTCGCGCTTGGACACCTTCGATTCGAAGCCCTGGAAGCCGAGGCGCGCGCGCTGCTGCTCGGCGTCCGCCTCAGTCTTGTACGCGCCCACCTGAAGGAAGTAGCCGGTGTTCGCGTCGGCGCCCGGCGTCGGCGCCGGCTTCGCGGCGGCCGTCGTCGCCGACGACGCGCCCTTCGGCGCCTGTGCGGCCTTGGGCGGCGTCGCCGCGCTCGCCTGCGCGTTGTTGTTCGCGACGTGCGGCGCCGAGCTGCCGTTCGCGGCCGTCTGCGGCTTCTTCGCGGGCGGCGGCGTGAGCTCGGCGGGCTTCGGCGCGACGGCGACGCCGTTGTCCGCGGCGTTGTTCGACGCGCTCGGCGAGCCGTTGACGTTGTTGTTCGACGACGGCACCTCGACGATCTGCGGCTCGGGCAGCAGCGGCGGCTGGCTCGGGTTCGCGGCCTGGCCGGGCGCCGTGTTGGGCGGCGCGGGCTGCGCGGCCTGCGGCGTCACCGGCTGGCCGGGCGTCTTGCCCTGCAGCGCGCGATTCGGATCGAACTGCTGCGGCTGGCTCGCGTTGTTGTCGGCGGGCGGCGCGACCTTCGAGACGAACGGCGACGGCGCGCGGGTGATGTAGAGCGCCACCACTACCGCGATGGCCAGGCCGACGATGAGACCCAGCACGATACCAAGAAATGTTCCTCCGGCTTGTTTCGATTGCTTCGACGTTCGGCGTGGTTTTGCCATTGCTTGAGTCACCTGCGAAAGATTTCGTGAAACAGCCGCGACGCGCTGCGCCGCGGCGCTTGGCCGACGGCCTCGGCGTTACATCTTGCTGGGCGCGGATACGCCGAGCATCGCGAGACCGTTTTCGAGCACCTGGCGCGTCGCCGCGAGGAGCGCGACGCGCGCGGTGCGCGGCGCTTCTTCGTCGACGAGAACGCGCTCCGCATTGTAGAACGAGTGAAACTCGCTCGCGAGCTCGCGCAGGTAGAACGCGACCGCATGCGGCGCCAGCTCGTTCGCCGCGTGCGCGAGCACGTCCGGATACTCGGCGAGCTTCTGCATCAGCGCCATCGACTGCTTGCTGTCGAGCGGCGACAGCTCGGCGCCCGGCAGCAGCGCGTCGGTCGCGCCGTAGCGCGATTTCCATTCGTTGAGCACCGAGCAGATCCGCGCGTGCGCGTACTGCACGTAGTAGACCGGGTTTTCGTCGTTCTGTTTCAGCGCGAGATCGATGTCGAACACGAATTCGGTGTCCGCCTTGCGGGAAATCAGGAAGAAGCGCACCGCGTCTCGGCCGCGCGTGATCGTCGCCTCGTCGAGCAGCTCGGGTGAGGCTTCCGAGCCCGGCGTCGCGCCGCCCGACCATTCGATCAGGTCGCGCACCGTCACGTAGCTGCCCGCGCGCTTCGAGATCTTCACTTCCTGGCCGTCGCGCATCACCGTGACCATCTTGTGCAGCACGTAGTCGGGGTAGCCCTTCGGAATCCCGACGTGCAGCCCCTGCAGGCCCGCGCGCACGCGCGCGATCGTGCCGTGGTGATCCGAGCCCTGGATGTTGATGACCTTCGTGAAGCCGCGCTCCCATTTCGTCACATGGTACGCGACGTCCGGCACGAAGTACGTGTACGTGCCGTCCGTCTTGCGCATCACGCGGTCCTTGTCGTCGCCTTCGTCGGTCGTGCGCAGCCACAGCGCGCCTTCCTGCTCGTAGGTCATGCCGGCCTCGATCAGCGCGTCCACCGTCTTCTCGACGCGGCCTTCCGTGTAGAGCGACGATTCCAGGTAGTACTGGTCGAACTTCACGCCGAACGCCTTCAGGTCCATGTCCTGCTCGCGGCGCAGGTAGGCGACCGCGAACTTGCGGATCGCCTCCAGATCCTCTGCGTCGCGCTTGCCCGTCACCGGCTCGCCGTCGCTCGCCGCGACGGTCTCGCCGTTCAGGTAGTCGCGCGCGATGTCGGCGATGTACTCGCCGTTGTACGCGGCTTCCGGCCAGCCGGCGTCGCCGGGCTTGAGGCCGCGCGCGCGCGCCTGCGTCGAGATCGCGAGATTGCCGATCTGCACGCCCGCGTCGTTGTAGTAGAACTCGCGGTGCACCGCGTAGCCCTGGCTCGCCAGCACGTTCGCGAGCGCGTCGCCGAGCGCGGCCTGCCGGCCGTGGCCGACGTGCAGCGGGCCCGTCGGGTTCGCGGACACGAATTCGAGCAGCACGCGCTTGCCGCGCTCGCGCTCGGACGCGCCGAACGCGCGGCCTTCGGCGAACACCGCGCCGATCACCGCCTGCTTCGATGCGGGCGTGAGGCGCAGGTTGATGAAGCCGGGGCCGGCGATCTCGGCCGCGTTGACGAGGCCCGCCGCCGCGGGCTGCGCGGTGAGCGCCGCGACGATCCGTTCGGCGAGCTGGCGCGGATTCGCGCCAAGCGGCTTCGCGAGCTGCAGCGCGACGTTGCACGCGACGTCGCCGTGCGCGGCGACCTTCGGGCGCTCGAGCGCGATCGCGGGGAGGACGAACGCGGCGTCGGCGTCGCCTTTCGACGCCTGGACGACCTGCTTCACGCTGTTTTCGAGCAGGGTTTCGAGAGTATGTTTTTGGGCAGGCAGCATGCTGGTCGAGGATATCGTTGGCGGCGGTCCAGCGTGACTGGGGCGCCGTCGCGCCGCAGGGCGCGCGTTTCAGGGATCGCTGAATTTTAACAGGTGCTAATATGCCGCTCAGGTGCTACGCGCCCCCGACGTTTGTTCAGCGCGCCGGCCGGGCGTCCGTCGCGGACGTACGGCGAGCACGACAAGATGAAAAGGGAATTGTCATGATTACGTTCAAAAGCAAGGCGGCACAGGATCTGGATGTGCTGAAGGATTTCGCGGTCTACGTGCTCGGCCTCGTCGGCAAGCAGCTCGGCGAGCGCGGCGTGATCACGTTCGATGAGCTCGACGGCGCGATCGCGAAGCTCGAAGACGCGGTCAACCAGGCGAAGCAGGCGCGGGCCGAGCACGCGGGCCACTTCCATGAAGACGAGCCCGACCATGCGCACCACGAAGTGCCGCCGAGCCTCGCGCAACGCGTCGCGCCGTTCCTCGTGATGCTGCGCGAGGCGAAGGCGCAGAACGCCGACATCCACTGGGGCTTCTGAGCACCGTTCGTCGGCCCTCCGGCCCCCGGAAAGCCCGCGTCGCGCGGGCTTTTTGCATGTTGGGGGCCGGGGTTGCGGGGCGGCCGGCGGCGCTTGCCGTCCGTCAGAGCAGCGGCGCGAGCGCGCGCTCCGCGTCCGCCTTCGACAGCGCCATCCGGCGCGCGAAATCCTCGAGCTGGTCCTGGCCGATCTTGCCGACCGAGAAGTACGTGCTGTCCGGATGCGCGAGATAGAAGCCCGACACGCTCGCGGCAGGCAGCATCGCGAGCGAATCGGTGATGCTCATCCCGATTTCGTCTGTATGAAGCGCTTCGAACATTGCGCGCTTCACGAGGTGATCGGGGCACGCCGGGTAGCCGGGCGCCGGGCGGACGCCTGCGTACTTCTCGGCGATCAGCGCGTCGTTGTCGAGCTGCTCCCCCGCCGCGTAGCCCCACAGCTCGCGGCGCACGCGCGCATGCATCGCTTCGGCGAACGCTTCCGCGAGCCGGTCGGCGAGCGCCTTCAGCATGATCGCGCTGTAGTCGTCGTGGTCGGCGAGGAACTGCTTTTCCTTCGCGTCGACGCCGATGCCGGCCGTCACCGCGAACATCCCGATGTAGTCGGCCACGCCCGAATCCTTCGGCGCGATGAAATCGGCGAGCGACCGGTTCGGCCGCATCGCGCCGTCCACCACCGGGCGCACGCTCTGCTGGCGCAGGTTGCGCCACGTGAGCAGCACTTCCGAGCGCGTATCGTCGGTGTAGATCTCGATGTCGTCGTCGCCGACCGTGTTCGCGGGCAACAGCGCGATCACGCCGTTCGCGGTCAGCCAGCGGCCCTGGATCAGGCGCGCGAGCATCGATTTCGCGTCGGAGAACACGCGGCGCGCCGATTCGCCGACGATCTCGTCGTTCAGGATCGCCGGATACGGGCCCGCGAGATCCCAGGTCTGGAAGAACGGGCCCCAGTCGATGTAGTTCGCGAGCTCGTTCAGGTCGTAGTTCCTGAACACGCGGCGGCCGATGAACTTCGGCTTGACGGGGGCGTAGTGCGCCCAGTCGATCTTCGTCTTGTTTGCGCGCGCCTCGTCGAGCGTGACGAGCGGCAGCGCCTTCTTGTTCGCATGCTGCGTGCGAATGCGCTCGTAATCGGACTTCAGCTCGTCGAGGTACTTCGCCGCGCCTTCGTCGGACAGCAGGCTCGATGCGACCGACACCGAGCGCGACGCGTCCGGCACGTAGACGACAGGCCCTTCGTAGTTCGGCGCGATCTTCACGGCGGTGTGCACGCGCGACGTGGTCGCGCCGCCGATCAAGAGCGGAATCTTCTTCACGCGGAAGTAGTCGTCACGCTGCATCTCGGAGGCGACGTAAGCCATCTCCTCGAGGCTCGGCGTGATGAGGCCCGACAGCCCGACGATGTCCGCGCCCTCGACCTTCGCCTTCGCGAGGATCTCGTTGCACGGCACCATCACGCCCATGTTGACCACTTCGAAGTTGTTGCACTGGAGCACGACCGACACGATGTTCTTGCCGATGTCGTGCACGTCGCCCTTCACGGTCGCGATCACGATCTTGCCCTTCGCGCGCACGTCGCCGCCCGCTTCCGCGAGCAGGCGCTTTTCTTCCTCGATGAACGGGATCAGGTGCGCGACCGCCTGCTTCATCACGCGCGCGGACTTCACGACCTGCGGCAGGAACATCTTGCCCTGGCCGAACAGGTCGCCGACGATGTTCATCCCGTCCATCAGCGGGCCTTCGATCACGTTGATCGGGCGGCCGCCCGCCGCGGCGATCTTCGCGCGCGCCTCCTCGGTGTCCTCGACGATGAAGTTCGTGATGCCGTGCACGAGCGCGTGCGCGAGACGCTTCTCGACCGGCTGGTTGCGCCATTCGAGGTTCTCTTCCTTCTTCGCGGCGCCCGTCTTGAACTTGTCGGCGATCTCGAGCAGGCGGTCGGTCGAATCCGCTCGGCGGTTCAGGATCACGTCCTCGACGCGCTCGCGCAGCTCCGGGTCGAGCTCCGCATACACGCCGAGCTGGCCCGCGTTGACGATGCCCATGTCCATCCCCGCCTGGATCGCGTGATAGAGGAACACGGTGTGGATCGCCTCGCGCACGGGATCGTTGCCGCGGAACGAGAACGACACGTTCGACACGCCGCCGCTCACCTTCGCGTGCGGCAGGTGCTGCTTGATCCAGCGGGTCGCCTCGATGAAGTCGACCGCGTAGTTGTTGTGCTCCTCGATGCCGGTCGCGACCGCGAAGATGTTCGGATCGAAGATGATGTCCTCGGGCGGGAACCCGACTTCGTTCACGAGCACGTCATACGAGCGCTTGCAGATGTCGGTCTTGCGCGCGAAGGTGTCCGCCTGGCCCTGCTCGTCGAACGCCATCACGACGCTCGCCGCGCCGTAGCGGCGAATCAGCTTCGCCTGGCGCACGAACGCAGCCTTGCCTTCCTTCAGCGAGATCGAGTTGACGATCGCCTTGCCCTGCACGCATTTCAGGCCCGCCTCGATCACGTCCCACTTCGACGAGTCGATCATGATCGGCACGCGCGCGATGTCCGGCTCCGACGCGATCAGGTTCAGAAAGCGCACCATCGCCGCCTTCGAATCGAGCATCGCCTCGTCCATGTTGATGTCGATCACCTGCGCGCCGTTCTCGACCTGCTGGCGCGCGACGGCGAGCGCCTCGTCGAACTGGCCATTGAGGATCATCCGCGCGAACGCCTTCGAGCCGGTGACGTTGGTGCGTTCGCCGACGTTGATGAAGAGCGTCCCGGACGTGACGTTGAACGGCTCGAGGCCGGCTAGGCGCATCGTATGGTCGGTCATGGCGGTGCGTGCGTATTCGGGTTGGCGGATTGGGGTGGGACGTGCGGCGTGCGTGGCGCGTCAGGCGGCTTCGCTGTACTGGCTCGGCCAGCGGCGCGGCTTGACCTCGGCGAGCGCCTTCGCGATCGCCGCGATGTGCTCGGGCGTGGTGCCGCAGCAGCCGCCCGCGACGTTCACGAGGCCCGCCTGCGCGAATTCCTTCAGGAGGCCCGACGTGACGTCGGGCGTTTCGTCGAAGCCGGTGTCGCTCATCGGGTTCGGCAGGCCCGCGTTCGGGTAGCACGACACGTAGGTGTCGCACAGCTTCGAGAGTTCGGCGATGTACGGGCGCATCAGCGCCGCGCCGAGCGCGCAGTTCAGGCCGAACGTGAGCGGCTTCGCGTGGCGCAGCGAATTCCAGAACGCCTCGACCGTCTGGCCGGACAGGATGCGGCCGGACGCGTCGGTGACGGTGCCCGAGATCATGATCGGCAGCCGTTCGCCGGTGTCGTCGAACAGTTGGTCGAGCGCGAAGAGGGCGGCCTTCGCGTTCAGCGTGTCGAAGATCGTCTCGACGAGGAACAGGTCGACGCCGCCGTCGAGCAGCGCCTTCGCCTGCGCGTAGTACGCGTCGCGCAGCTCGTCGAACGTGACGTTGCGCGCGCCCGGATCGTTGACGTCGGGCGAGATGCTCGCCGTCTTCGGCGTCGGCCCGATCGCGCCCGCGACGAAGCGGGGTTTCTCCGGCGTCGCGTATTTGGCGGCCGATTCGCGCGCGAGCCTGGCCGACGCGACGTTCATCTCGGCGGCGAGCGCTTCCATCCCGTAGTCGGCCTGCGCGACGGCCGTCGCGCCGAACGTGTTCGTCTCGACGATGTCGGCGCCTGCGGCGAAGTACTGGTCGTGGATCTCGCGGATGATCTGCGGCTGCGTGATCGACAGCAGCTCGTTATTGCCTTTCACGTCGCGCGAAAAATCCTTGAAGCGCTCGCCGCGATACGCGGCCTCGTCGAGCTTGTAGCGCTGGATCATCGTGCCCATCGCGCCGTCGAGGATCAGGATGCGCTGCCGGAGCAACTGCGGCAGCGCCGCGCCGCGCGTGTACGGCGCGGCGAGGGCGGCGGATGGGGCGGAAGACGCGGTCGGCTTGGGCTCGGACATGGCGGATTACCGGCGAATCGGAAAGCCGTCATTGTAGCCGCTGCTTCCGTCGCCCGTGAGGCGGCCGCGCGTGGACAAACAAAGCCCCCGCGCGGCGGCCGGGCGGGGGCGGATTGGAGTGCGCCGGATCGCGTCGGGCGGCGGCGCTGTCGCGGACCCGCGGGTCCGGCAGGCGGCCGCGCTGGCGCGACGTCAGTGGAGAACGACGGGTTGCGTCATCAGGCTGTCGAACTGCCCGAGGAATTCATCGACTTCGTCGAGCGTCGGCTCGGCCTTGATCAACTGCTTCACGTGCTCGCGAAAGCGCGCGGCGAGTTCGCCGTCGATGAAGATTTCGCGTTGCGCGTTCTTGTCGACGATTTCGTAGCCACCCGAGTTCATCGCGTGGTGGCCGTCTTGCGGCGGAAATTCGACGACGCAGTAGTTGGGGCTGTTGTAGATCATTTGCATGGCGGCACTCCTCTTTGCTGTGGCTTTCGGCCGTGTTGCCCCGTAAGTGGGGCGGACCGAGCCGGTTTCAAGGGGTTGGCGCTGCACGCCGGTCGCATCTCCGGGGCGTATCGGTTGGATGCCGATGACCTTAAAACGTTTCCGATTCTCCTCCGGTGGACGAAAGTTGGTGTCAAAGATTGTCAAGGTTGTTGCCGCTCGTGAACGGCGGGCGGACTGGCCGGCGCGCCCGCGGTCGAATTTACCGATTCGTCTGCGTTGCGCGGCGCGCCGGACGCGGGCGTCGGCGCGGACGCCGCGCCGGAGTCGCCGTTCGCATCCGCGCTTGCGCGTTCGCCCGCCGCGTCGCTCGCGCTCGCGCGCTGGCGCAGCAGCAGCTCGATCTGCGCGCCGCTCGGTTCCGTCTGAACCATCCGCACGGGCAGCCAGCCGAGCGACGGCGCGAGCCAGATGTCGATGCGGCGCGTATCGCCCGCGCGGCGCGGCAGTCGCATGAAATGTCTAGCATCGAGCGAGCCCGCGCTCGTCGAGATCGTTTCGTCGCCGATCGTCGTGATCGGCCATGTCTCGCCGCTGTCGCGATCGACGACGAAGAACTCGCGCGTGACGCCCGGACGATACGCATCGGGATCGCCGCCGACGAGGCCCGCGAGCTGCATCAGCATGCTGAAGCGGTCCTGCGCGCCGTCGGGCAGCGCGAGCGAATTCGGCGTGCCGGTGAACACGATTTGCTTCGTCTCGCGATTGAAGATCGCGAAGTCGGACGGCCGCCTGCCGCGCGTCTCGACGTAGCGTGCCGGCGCGATGCCGAACGCGTCGACGCGGCCGCGGCTTTCGTAGGTGTACGGGCCGACGAACGGCACGGGCATCGATACGTACAACGAATAGCCGCTGCCGTCGGTGCGCCAGTGGATCGTGCCCGGCATGTTTTGCATGCCGTTATAGAACGTGTCGTATTGCAGGTCGGCGGATGGCGGCAGCGCGAACTTGACGCCCTTCGTTGCTTCGCCGGGTGGCGCGGCTGCGCCCGACGCGCCGGCCGCTGCGCTACTTGCCGCGCTGCCCGTTGCGTCGCTCGCCGCCGCGCCCGCCGGCTCGGCCGCGGAAGCGGTGGCGGAAGCGGCGGCGGGAGATTCGTCGGGAGATTCGACGGCGCTCGATACGGGCGCCGAAGCACGCGGCGCACGGGCGCGCGGCGCGGGAGCGGGCGCAGGCGCCGCGCGCTTCGGCGCGGCCCGCGGCCCGTCGGCGGCGGGCTTCTCGGGCGCGCTCGCGCGCTCGATCGGCTGCGGCTTCAGCAATTCGACCTGAACCGGCACGTTATCGGGCTCGACGGGCTTGAACGGCTCGCGAAACCGCACGAGCCACAGCGCGGCGAGCCAGTGCAGCGCGAGCACGAGCGCGAGAACGAACGCCGCGCGCCGCACGCGGCGCGGATTCGGTGAAACGATGGACGACGAAGGCATCAGGGGCGGGCGAGCCTCTCGAACAGCGACGAAACGGGAAACGGGGCGCGCGACTCGCGTGCTCCGGGATGCGGCGGCGCCCGTCAGGCGTCGCGCGCCCCTTCACTATACCCAAGCTCGTACGACAGCTTTTGCGCGCAGGCGCGCAGCGCGACGTCGACCTCGCCGCCCCAGCGGATGTCGAATGCGCCTTCGTGGCCGAGCGCGATGATCGCGAGCGCGAGATCGCCGACCGCGTCGAACACCGGCATCCCGAATGCGTTGATCGTCGGCAGCAGCATGCCTTCGACGCGCGCCGCGCGATGCGCGCGCACGTCGGCGAGCGCCGCGTCGACTTCGGCGGGCGTGCGCGGGCCCGTGTAGTGCGCCGCGCGCCGCGTGTCGGCGAGCTCGCGCGCGATCATCGCGGCCGTCTTGCTGCGCGGCAGATACGCGGCGAACACGAGGCCCGTCGCCGAGCCGAGGAGCGGCATCACGTCGCCGAGCTTGAGCGACGCCTTCGCCGGATGGCTCGACTCCATCCAGTGGACGATCGTCGGCCCCTGGTTGCCCCATACCGCGATGCCGACTGTCTGGTCGAGCTGATCGCGCAGCGCGGTGAGCGCGATCCGCGCGAGCTTCACGCCGTCGACGCGCGCGAGGCGCGCCAAGCCCATCTGCAGCGCGAAGCCGCCGAGTTCGTAGCGGCCCGACACCGGGTCCTGCGACACGAGCCCGAGCCGCTGGAAACTGACGAGGTAGCGGTGCGCCTTCGCCGGGCTCATTGCCGCGCGCTGCGCGAGGTCGCGCAGCATCATCGCGCGCGGCTCGCTCGTCAGCACGTCGAGGAGGCGAAAGCCGACTTCGATCGACTGGATGCCCGAGCGGACCTTTTCCTCGGCGGAGTCGTGGTCGTCGGGGAGATCGTCGTCGGGGGCGTCGGTTGCGTTCGAGGCGGACTTGTTCACGGCGTTGCGGGAGAAAGGGAGGTGGAGCCCCGCGCGGCTCGCAGCGCGTGCCGCCGCGCGGATTCGCCATCGTAAAATAGATTCCTTCCATCGTCACTACAACGGCTCACTTCCTTATGAAACTTGCTTCGCTCAAGGACGGCACGCGCGACGGCCAGTTGATCGTCGTATCCCGCGACCTGCACACGGCGGCGATCGCCGACGCGATCGCGCCGACGCTGCAGCGCGTGCTGGACGACTGGGCGTTCTACGCGCCGCAACTGCGCGACCTGTACGACGCGCTGAATCACGGCCGCGCGCGCAACGCGTTCGCGTTCGAGCCGGCCGACTGCATGGCGCCGCTGCCGCGCGCGTTCCAATGGGCGGACGGCTCCGCGTACGTGAACCACGTCGAGCTCGTGCGCCGCGCGCGCGGCGCCGAGATGCCGCCGGAATTCTGGACCGATCCGCTGATGTACCAGGGCGGCAGCGACGATTTCCTCGGGCCGCGCGACGACATCGTCTGCGCGTCGGAGGCGTGGGGCATCGATTTCGAGGCGGAGGTCGCGGTGATCACGGCCGACGTGCCGATGGGCGCCGCGCCCGACGAAGCGCTGAAGGCGGTGCGGCTCGTCACGCTCGTGAACGACGTGTCGCTGCGCAACCTGATTCCCGCCGAGCTCGCGAAGGGCTTCGGCTTCTTCCAGAGCAAGCCGGCGAGCGCGTTCGCGCCGGTGGCCGTGACGCCCGACGAGCTCGGCGAGCACTGGCGCGACGGCCGCCTGCATCGCCCGATGCTCGTCCACTGGAACGGCAGGAAGGTCGGCCAGCCGGATGCGGGCGTCGACATGGTGTTCCACTTCGGTCAACTGATCGCGCACGCGGCGAAGACGCGCAACGTGCGCGCGGGCTCGATCGTCGGTTCGGGCACGGTGTCGAACAAGGATGCGAAGCGCGGCTACTGCTGCATCGCCGAGAAGCGCTGCCTCGAGACGATCGAGCACGGCGCGCCGCAGACCGAGTTCATGCGCTACGGCGACAGGGTGAAGATCGAGATGGTCGACGAGGCCGGGAAGTCGATCTTCGGCGCGATCGAGCAGGCGGTGGCGCCGGTGGACGCCGCCGCGTGACCGGGCCGCAGCGGTCGCGCAGTCCGCTCAGGCCGCGCAGGCAGGTATCGCCGCCGCGCCCGCGATGCCTGCCGGCACGGCGGCGCGCACGCGCCGCATTGCCCATCCCGCGCCGGGTTTCGCCGGATGACCGCGCCCCCGGCCTTCGCTACACTGAATTTGCACGCGTCGCGACCGCCAACTCCACACCCACCTCGAAGGGAGGTCCAGCATGACCGATCTCGCTCTCTATGCCGGCTACGAAGCGCTGCGCGTCCGGCGTCAGCCGCACGGCATCGTCGAAATCGTGATGAGCGGCGAAGGCGCGAACCGCAGTGGCCTCGCGGTCGCGAGCGAGGCGATGCACCGCGAGCTCGCCGACATCTGGCGCGACGTCGACCGCGATCCCGACGCGCGCGTCGCGTTGATTCGCGGCGAGGGCAAGGGCTTCTCGGCGGGCGGCGATCTCGCGCTCGTCGAGCGGATGGCCGGCGATCACGCGGTGCGCGAGCGCGTCTGGCGCGAGGCGCGCGATCTCGTCTACAACGTGATCAACTGCGGCAAGCCGATCGTGTCGGCGATGCACGGGCCGGCCGTCGGCGCGGGGCTCGTCGCGGGGCTGCTCGCCGACGTGTCGATCGCCGCGAAGAGCGCGCGGATCATCGACGGCCACACGCGTCTCGGCGTCGCCGCGGGCGATCACGCGGCGATCGTCTGGCCGCTGCTGTGCGGGATGGCGAAGGCGAAATACCACCTGCTCCTCTGCGAGCCCGTGAGCGGTGAGGAAGCCGAGCGCATCGGGCTCGTGTCGCTCGCGGTCGACGATCACGATCTGCTGCCGAAGGCGTATGAGCTCGCGGAGCGCCTCGCGCAAGGCTCGCAAAGCGCGATCCGCTGGACCAAGTACGCGCTCAACAACTGGCTGCGGCTCGCCGGGCCGACGTTCGACGCATCGCTCGCGCTCGAATTCATGGGATTTTCCGGGCCGGACGTGCGCGAAGGCATTCGCTCGCTGCGCGAGCGCCGCGCGCCGGACTTCACGGGCGACGCGCCTTCGTGAGCGCCGCGCGCGCTATGATCGATCATGGACGCCGCCGCCGCGCGGCGTTTCTCCGCGACCCGCTTCACTCGCTTCGAAGGAATCGACGATGACCGACACCAACGGCTCCAATCCGTTTTCCGGCTACGGCGGCTTTCAGCCCGCCGGCTTCCTCGACAAGATGTGGGACATGATGCGTCTTGCACCGTTCGGCGCAATGAGCGCGTTTCCCGGTGCGTCGCAAGGGTTGCCGCCTTCGCTGTCGGCGATGTCGGACCTGATGGCGCCGCTCGCGAGCGTCGAGGAGCTCGACAAGCGGATCACCGATCTGCGCGCGGTCGAGCAATGGCTGAAGCTCAATCTCGGCATGCTGCAATCCGCGATCCAGGCGCTCGAGGTGCAGCGCGCGACGCTCGCGACGCTGCGTGCATTTGGCACGCTCGCGCAGACGTCGATGGCCGCTGCCGAAGCCGCGCTGTCGCCCGACGACTCGGCGCAGCGCGAATCCGCGCCGGCGACGAAGCGCGAAGCGTGCGCCGGCGAGCCGGCCGACGCGCGCGCCGGCTCGGATACGGGCGCCGAGGCGGGCGCGGCGGGCGACGCCGGCAACGAAACGCCGCCGTCCGCCGCCGACGCATTCGATCCGGCGGGCTGGTGGAACCTGCTGCAATCGCAATTCGATCAGCTTGCGCGTTTTGCGATGACGCAGCCGGGCATGGCGGCGGGCGGCGACGCGCACGCGTCGGGCGCGGCCGCCGCGCCGAAGCCGTCCGCCGCGAAGAAGCCGGCGACACGCCGCGCCGCTTCCCCGCGCGCGAGCGGCTCGGCGGCCGACCGCGCGCCGGGCGCATCGAGCGCATCGAGCGCGGCCGGCGCAGCGAAGCCCGCCGCCGCGAAGAAGCCGGCGAAGCGCAGCCCGTGACGCGCGCGGCGCCGATGAGGACACGCTGAGGCAGACATGCGGCTCGCGCTCGTGCTGATGGGAGGCGGCGCGCGCGCCGCGTATCAGGTCGGCGTGCTGAAGGGGCTCGCCGAGATCGCGCATGACGTCGATCCGAAGCGGCGCACGTCGCCGTTCACGGTGATCTGCGGCTCGTCGGCGGGCGCGATCAATGCGACGTCGCTCGCGAGCCACGCCGACGACTTCGAGTACGGTGTGCGGCGTCTGCTCGAATTCTGGGAGCAACTGCGCGCCGAGCGCGTCTACCGGACCGACTGGCTCGGCATCGCCGCCGCGGGCGCGCGCTGGCTTGCCGCGATGAGCATCGGCTGGGCCGCGCGCCGCTCGCCGCGCGGGCTGCTTGACAACGCGCCGCTCGCCTACCTGCTGCGGCGCGAGCTCGACTTCCGCCGGATCGAACTGATGCTCGAGGCGCGCAAGCTGCATGCGCTGTCGGTGACGGCGCTCAGCTATTCGAGCGGCCGGCACCTGACGTTCTATCAGGCGAGCGAGCCGATCCAGGCATGGCGGCGCGCGGAGCGCACCGCGCGGATGGTCGACCTGTCGGCCGAGCATCTGATCGCGTCGTCGGCGATCCCGTTCGTGTTTCCCGCGGTGCCGCTCGTGCTCGACGGCCAGATCGAATATTTCGGCGACGGCTCGATCCGGCAGATCGCGCCGCTGTCGCCCGCGATCCATTTCGGCAGCGACCGGATCGTCGTCGTCGGCGCGGCGGACCCGCGGCCCGAGGTGCCCGCCGCGAGCGGCAACGGGCGCGGCTACCCGTCGCTCGCGCAGATCGGCCAGCAGGTGCTCGCGAGCGTGTTCCTCGATTCGATCGGCGCGGACATCGAGCGGATCGACCACGTGAACCGGATGATCGAGCACCTGCCCGCGTACGTCGAGCCGGCGAGCGGCTGGCGGCACGTCGACGTGCTCGCGATCGCGCCGTCCGAGCGGATCGAGCTCATCGCGTCGAAGCATCTGAAGCGGCTGCCGCTCACGGTGCGCGGGCTGCTTGGCGCGGTCGGCGGCAACAAGCCGGCGGGCGCGTCGTTCGCGAGCTATCTGCTGTTCGAGGCCGAGTTTGCGCGCGAACTCGTCGAGCTCGGCTACCGCGACGCTCACGGGCAGCGCGAGCGGCTCGCGCAGTGGATCGCGTCCGCCGAGCGCCGCGTCGCGGAGGCCGAGCGCGCTCCCGGCGCGAGCGTCGGTGCGGGCGCGAGCGTCGCGCGGCGGACGACGATGTGATGGGCGCGGCGAACTCGGCGCGTCCGGCCGTCGCCCCCGCGGTTTCGGTTGCGTTTTCGCCACGCTGACGGAATGCTTTCGCTGCGACGCTTTGCCGCACGGGCGCGGCTCTGGCGTTCGCCGCCGTCCCGGAACGGTCATGGTCGCGTGCTATCATGGCCGCCGCCGAATACATCACATCGGGCCGCTCGCGCGCGGCCGTCCAGGACGGCAGGCGCGTGCGGGGCCTTGCAACGAAGCCGGCGGTGCGCCGGCGCCTTTCAGGCACGCGCGGCACGGCTTCCGATCGCCGGGAGCGCTGAGTGCGGCCTGCCCCACGGTGGAAGCGCGGTCGCCCGGCGTCCGGCGCGAAACCTGCGTCCGGGCCCGGATTAGCGCGTAAAATTATCGACTTGGCCGCGAAAGCGCCCTCACTGGGCCGATTTTCCGCAACAGTCTCGTTTAGTTGTCGCATTGCGCAGAACAGGGGTGGGACCATGAACACCATGCTTTATCCGGAACTCTACAAGTCGCTCGAAGCTGTCCGCTGGGACATGGAAAAGGACATCCCTTGGGACAAGTTCGACGCGTCGCTCCTGACCGACGAGCAGGCGAAGACGATCAAGATGAACGCGATCACCGAGTGGTCGGCGCTGCCCGCGACGGAGATGTTCCTGCGCGACAATCATCACGACAGCGACTTCTCCGCGTTCATGAGCGTGTGGTTCTTCGAGGAGCAAAAGCATTCGCTCGTGCTGATGGAGTACCTGCGCCGCTTCAAGCCGGAGCTGATGCCGACCGAGGAGGAGCTGCACGCGGTGCGCTTCGAGTTCGACCCGGCGCCGCCGCTCGAGACGCTGATGCTGCACTTCTGCGGCGAGATCCGCCTGAACCACTGGTATCGCCGTGCGGCCGAGTGGCATACCGAGCCCGTCATCAAGCACATCTACGAGACGATTTCTCGCGACGAGGCGCGTCATGGCGGCGCGTATCTGCGCTACATGAAGAAGGCGCTCAGCAACTGCGGCGATGTCGCGCGCGCGGCGTTCTCGAAGATCGGCGTGCTGATGGCGTCGGCGCGCCGCACCGAGAAGCCGCTGCACCCGACGAACCTGCACGTGAACCAGTCGCTGTTCCCGCGCGACACCGTGCAGTCGCGCCTGCCCGATCCGGAATGGCTCGAGCGCTGGCTCGACGAGCAGATCCGCTTCGACGGCGAGTGGGAGAAGAAGGTCGTCGAGCGGATTCTGCACAACCTGTCGGTGCTGTTCGAGCGCACGTTCGCGACCGCGCAGGAGCTGAACCGCTACCGCAAGGAAGTGACCGCGCGCCTGCAGCCGGAGAGCGGCCCGGCCGCCACGCAGCCCGTGTGACGCGCGGCGCCGCATCGCGACAGGCCCGCTCGCAGGTCCGGCGGGCTTTTCTTTTGCCGATTCTTGCCGATGCGGGTCGCGGCCGGCGCGTGTGAGCCGCGACGCTCGACATCGTTTTCCCGTTCATCCGTCCAACGAGTTTTCGCCCCATGCCCGCTTCGTTCGAACGCAAGCTGATCACCCGCGACGCGCTCGTCGCATTGCGCGCGTCGCTGCCCGCGCCCGTCGTCTTCACGAACGGCGTGTTCGACATCCTGCATCGCGGCCACGTCACCTATCTCGCCGACGCGAAAGCGCTCGGCGCGTGCCTCATCGTCGGCGTGAACAGCGACGCATCGGTGCGCATGCTCGGCAAGGGCGACGACCGGCCGATCAACGTGCAGGAAGACCGGATGGCGCTTCTCGCCGCGCTCGAATGCGTCGACTGGGTCGTCGGCTTCGACGAGAAGACGCCGGTGTCGCTGATCGAGGCGGTGCGCCCCGACATCCTCGTGAAGGGCGGCGACTACGACATGGACGCGCTGCCCGAATCGGCGCTCGTGCGCGGATGGGGCGGGCGCTCGCTCGCGATACCGTTCGAGCACGAGCGCTCGACGACCGCGCTCTTGAAGAAGGTGCGCTCGCAGTCGAGCTGAGCGAGTGCGCGCGCGACGGTGGTCTGCCGCCGGGTTATCGCGCGGCGGGGGCGCGCGGGGAGGTTGGCGCGAGGGCGGACGCAGCGGGCGACGATGAAGATGCCGACGCCGCCGGCCAGCCCGGCGCTGCGCCGAACGCGTTCAGCGGCGCGGTGTCGAGCGTCGGCGACACGATCGGCCCGCCGACGATCGGCTGATCCGCCGCCTGCGACACGGGCGTCACGCGCAGCGCATCCGGCCGCACCTGCAGCAGCGCATGGCCCGGCTCGCGCGGGCCCGCGGCGGGCAGCGGGCCGAACACGCCGCGCACCACGACGAACGCGAGCATGTTGGCGAGAAAGAGAATCGAGATCAGCCAGCGCAGCATCGTCAATACTCCCAGGAATCGTTTCGTTACCCTCACTCCGTCGCGCATCGCCGCGAGGCCCCGCTTCGTGCGCGCGGCGCGCAGGCCGCATCCGCGCACGGCGCGCGTCACGCCGAATGCGCGATCAGCGCGAGACCCGTCAGCACGAGCGTGTCGTGCCGCGTGTGCGGGACGGTCAGCGCGCGCACGATCGCATCCGCCGCGCCGCCCGACAGCACGAGCCGCACGGGCGCCTTCCACGCTTGCTCGAGATCGCGCCACGCGCGCTCGATGAGCCCCGCCTGCGCCTGCAGGCAGCCGGCCGACAGCGCATGCGGCGTGTCGATCGCGAACGGCGTGTGCGGCGCGTCGTTCGCGGCGAGCTCGTCGAGCAGGCTCGTCGCCGCGTCGATCGACACCGTCGGCAACTGCGCTGTGTGCATGCCGAGCGAGCGCATCATCAGCGCCCAGCCGGGCGCGATCAGCCCGCCCGCGAAGTGGCCGTCCGCGCGCAGCGCTTCGAGCGTCGTCGCGGTGCCGAACGTCGCGATCAGCAGATGCTCGCCCGGAAACGCGGCGTGCGCGCCAATGAGCCCCGCCCAGCGGTCGCTGCCGAGGCGCGCAGGCTCAGCGTAGCCGTTCGTCACGCCGCACTGCGCGGCGCTCGCGCGCACGACGGTACGCGGCAGCGCGGGCCAGTGCGCGTCGATCAGCGCGTCGATGCGCGCGGCGGCCGCGTCGCCGGCGACGTTCGAGATCCACGCGCCGCGCGGCGCGGGCAGCGTCGACCAGTCCGGGGTGTCGTCCGCATGCTCGAACGCGCCGCTCGTGACGAAATGGCGCTCGGTATCCGCGAGCGCCCATTTGATGCGGCTGTTGCCCGCGTCGATCAGCAAGCGCAAACCGCTCATCGGACGGCTCCCGGCGCGCGCAGCGACACGTCGCCCGCCGCGATCGCCTGCCGGCCGGCGGGCGTGTCGAGCAGCAACTGGCCGGTTTCGTCGATGCCGACGGCGATGCCGCGCGCGTGCTCCACGCCGCGTTCGAGCAGCGCGACTTCGCGGCCCGCGTAAGCGTGCAGCGCGTTCCAGCGCGCGGCGAACGGCGCGAGGCCGTCGGCCGCGAACGCGGGCAGCGCGGCGGCGAGCGCGTTCAGCGCGGCGGCGAACGTATCGGTGAGCGTCGCGCCGGCGCGCACCGAGGCGAGCGCGACGGGCGGCAGGCCGCCCGCGAGCGTCGCGTCGCGCGCGCGCAGCGCGTCGATTTCGGCTGCGGCGGCGTCGGCCGTGCGCACGTTGACGCCGAAGCCGATCACGACCGCGGTCGCATCGCTCGTGTTCCAGACGGTTTCGATCAGCACGCCGGCGAGCTTGCCGACGATCGCGGTTTCGCCGTCGCGCGTCGTCGCGACGAGCAGGTCGTTCGGCCATTTGAGCGCGATGCGGCGGGCGTCGTCGGCGACGCCGTCGCGCGGTTCGGCGGGCAGCGCGGCGAACGCTTCGGCAAGCGCCGCGCCGACGGCGAGGCTCAGCCCCGCGAGCGCGCCAACGGGGCGCGGCAGCACGCACGCGACGGAGCAAAGCAGCGCGTCGCCCGGCTTCGCGAACCACGGGCGGCCTTGCCGGCCGCGCCCGGCCGTCTGCTCGTACGCGACGCGCGCGATCGGCGCGGCGAGCGCGTCGCGGCGGCGGGGCAGCGTTTTCAGGTGCGCGCCGAGGTCGGCGTTGGTCGAGCCGGTCGTGTCGACGATTTCGATCGACCATTCGCGCGCGGCGGGGGCAAGGTGCGCATCGACGCGGGCGCGATCGATGAGCGGCCCGTCGCTCGCGGGCGTTGAAGGTTGGGTGGCGACATTCATGGCGCGTATTGTTGCGGAACTGGCCGACGGTTGCCAGCGTAATGTTCGATGGTCCCGTCGCTTGACGGGGAGGGCGGATCGCGTCCGTGCGCGGGTTCGTCGGCGATGCGCCCATCATAGCCGCGCACGGGCGGCGCTGCGTAGCGGCCCGCGCTCACGGCGGCGGGCCGTCGCCTGTCACCGCCACTCGCCATCCGCTACCTGTCATTCGCCGCCCGCTACCCGTCGTTGTCCGTTACCGCCCCGCCGTCACCGCTCCGCCGTCACCGCCCCGCTCGCCGTCACCGCCCGCTCAAGGCGCGAGCGCCGGATGCTTGAGCGCGTGCGCGGCCTCGATCCACTGCGCATGGAACGCGTCGGGATCGCGCGGCAGCCCGAGCTCGCCGTTGCGGTATGCGATCGCGAGCGTTTGCACCGCTTCCGGCAGCTCGTGGTCGGCGGCCTGCCGGTACAGCGCGAGCGCGCGCGCTTCGTCGCGATGCACGCCGCTGCCGTCGCGGTAAGCGTTCGCGAGCATGAACTGCGCGGCCGCAATGTCGTGCCGCGCGGCAAGCTCGAACCAGCGGGCCGCCTCGGTCGGATCGGCGGGCGTGCCGTAGCCGCTGCGGTAGATGAGGCCGACGTAGTACGCGGCGTTCGGATCGCCCGCGGCGGCGAGCGGGCGCAGCATCGCGAGCGCGCGCGGGTAGTCGCGCGCGACGCCGCCCGTGCCGAGCAGCCAAGCCTTGCCGAGCGCGAGGCGCGCGTCGCGCACGCCGGCGCTCGTCGGCGCGCGGCCGGCCGGGTTCGCGTGCGCGGCCGTTTCGAGCCAGCGCCTGCCTTCGTCGCGCAGCGCGAGATCGCGCGAGCCGGCGAGCGCAAGGCCGAGCGCCGATTGCGCGTCGGTCGAGCCGCGCCGCGCGAGCGCGCGCAGGCGGCCGAGCGCGTTCGGCTCGGCCGCCTGTTCGACCATCGCGCGCCATTCGTCGAGTTGCGCGCGGGTGACGCCCGGCGCGCCGGACGCCGGGCGCCCGATCCGGTCCGTTGCGGCGACGCCCGCCGCGAGCGCCGCCGCGACGGCGAGCATGCCGACGGGCGACAGCGTCGCGCGCAGCAGGCGCCGCAGCGGCGATGGGCGACGGGCGCCATCGGGCGGCGTCGCGGCTTGAGCATGAGTCGAGAGCAGATTCTTGGTCGCGTTCATCATCGAGGTGAATCGGTTTCAGGGTCGACGGGCGGGGCGGCGCGCGGCGCGTCTTGGCGGGGCGCGCCGCCCGCTCCGTCATTGCGTCAGATCGATCTCGTAAGTCGCGAGCCCCTTGCCGGAGCCGTCGTCGGCCGCGACCTGTGTGATGCCCGCGACGCTCGCGGCGTTCGCGAGCGCGACGAGGTTCGGCGCCGATGCGAACTGCACGTGCGCGATCGAGCCCGCGAGCTTCGTGAAGCGCCAGCTACGCTGCATGCCGTCCGCCGCGCGCGTGATCTGGCCGCGTTTCTTGATGTACGCGATCAGCACGTCGCGGTTCGCGTCGGGCGACGCGAAGATCGTCTTGCTGCCGTCGAGGCCCGGGAAGTTGCCGCCGCCGCTCGCGCGGTAGTTGTTCGTCGCGACGATGAACTGCGCATTCGGATCGATCGGCGCGCCCTTGTACACGAGGTTCCTGATCCGGCTGCCGACCGCTTGGGTGACGTCGATCTCGTAGCGCAGATCGGCGGACGTGAACATGTCGAAGTTGTAGCCGGGGAACGAACTCACGAGCTTCTGCACGGTCGCCTTCGTCGGATCGATCGTGTTGAAGCGCTTCGCCGCGGTCTCGAGCCAGTTCTTGATGTCCGCGCCGCTCACCTTCACCGCGTAGACCGTGTTCGGATACAGGTAGAGGTCGGCCGCGTTGTTGATCGCGAGCGCGCCCGCCGCGACGTCGGTGAAGTCGTTGCCGCCGCCGAAGCCGCTCTTGAACGGCGCGCTCACCGACAGCACCGGCAGCGACGCGTACTGCGGCAGGTTCGCCTGCACGTAGCTCGCGACGTAGTCGGCCTGCGCCTCGTTGACGATCTGGATCGCGCCCGGGTCGCCCACGTCCGCGAAATAGCTGGTCATCCGGTAGTCGGTGCTGCCGATCGGCGTCTTCACGTAGTCGATCGTCGCCTGATGCTCGGCCGCGATCGCCGCGGCCACCGACGGATCGGCGGCGACGTAGCTCTTGTCCGGATTCTGGATCGAGCGCGCCTCGACGCTCGTCTGCGATTTGTCGACGCTCCACGTCTTGCCGTCGAACGCGAGGCCGAGCTTGATCACGCCGAGGTGCTTGCCCCAGTAGTTCGCCATCACGGTCGGCACGCCGTTGACCGTGCCCTTCGCCTTGTCGACGCCCGGCAGGTTGAACTGCGCGACCGTGCTCGTCGCGTCGGGGAACACCTGGTGCGAGTGGCCGATCAGCATCGCGTCGATGCCGGGCACGGTGGACAGCCACCAACTGCCGTTTTCCATAGTCGGCGAGTACGGCGAGTTGTCGAGGCCGCCGTGCGAGATCGCGACGACGAGGTCCGCGCCCTTCGCGCGCATCTCGGGGATGTACTTCTCGGCCGCTTCCTTCAGGCCCGTCGTGTAGACCTTGCCGTCGAGCCAGCGCTTGTCCCAGCTCATGATCGCGGGCGGCGTGAAGCCGATGATGCCGACCTTCACGGGCGCCGTGATCGTGTGGCCGTCAGGCGTCGTCGCGGTGACGGTCTTCGTGAGGATCGTGTACGGCGTGAAGAGGGGCGCGTTCGTCTTCGCGCTGATCACGTTCGCGAGCACCTGCGGGAAGCCCGGGCCCGCGCATTTCTTCTGCTGCGCCGGATCGGGCAGGCCGTCGACGGCGAACGCGTTGCCCGTCACCTGCGACAGGTACGGCAGTCCGTAGTTGAATTCGTGATTGCCGATGCCGCCGCCGTCGAACCTCGCCGCGTTCATCACCTTGTAGATCGCGAGCGTCTCGCTGCACGACACGGGCTTCACGAGCGCCTGGTAGTCGGCGAGCGCCGTGCCCTGGATCGTGTCGCCGTTGTCGAGCAGCAGCGTGTTCGGGTATTGCGCGCGCGCCTGCGCGATCAGCGTCGCGACGCGCTCGAAACCGAGCGACTTGTCCGCCGCGAGCTTGAAGTAATCGTACGACAGGACGTTCGTGTGCAGATCGGTCGTCTCGAGCAAGGCGAGCGTCGCCTTCGTGCCGGCGGGGGCCTGCGCGTCGGACGACGCGGGGGGCGGCGAGTCGACGTCGTCGTTGCAGCCGGCGACGAGCGCCGCGCACGCGACGAGGGCGGCGGCTAGGCGCCGCCGGCGAAAACGCAAGGGGGATGGCATCGGGATTTTTCCTGTTCTGTTTCCGTTGAGCCGGGGATGGCGTGAGCGGCGCATGCGCCGGCGGCCTGGCATGCAGCGCGTGAGAGTATCGAAAGGAAACGTGACCGAAGAATGAAAGCGTTCGGAAGGCTGACCGGAAGGCGTGCGGAAAGCATACCGGAAGCTTGCGCGGCGCGGGAGCCGCCGGTGCGGGCCGCGCGCCTCGCGCGCGCCGCGCCGGGCGGCCGGGCGAAACGAGACTTCGCGCGGCGAAGCGGTTCGCTACAATGGCCGCTGTCACCGTTTTGCAAAATCGCCCTTGAACTTCCAGACTCCTCCCGGCCTGTCGGTCGACGCCGGCAGCCAAGGCCAGACCGTGCGCCTGTCCGGCCAGTGGACGGCGCTCGCGCTCGCGCGCGACCGCGGCAACGTCGCGCGCCGGATCGCCCGGCTCGCGAAGGAGTCCGTCGGCGAGTGGGACCTGTCGGGCGTCGACCGGCTCGACCACGTCGGCGGCCAGGCGCTGTGGCGCGTGTGGGGCCGCAGGCTGCCCGCCGGGATCGCGCTCACCGACACCCAGCGGATCGTGTTCGAGCGCATCGAGCGGCTCGACGCGGGCCGCGAGGCGCCCGAGCCCGTCGTGCGGATCGATCCCGTCACGCGCTTCGGCCAGGGCCTCTTCACGTTCGGCGAGCACCTGTACGGCGGCATCGCGCTGCTCGGCGGCCTGATCGTCGATCTGCTGTCGGTGCTGCGCCGGCCGCGCACGATGCCGTGGACGGAAATTTCCGCGAACGTCTACGCGGCGGGCACCAAGGCGCTGCCGATCACGGCGCTCGTCGCGTTCCTGATCGGCATCGTGCTGTCGTATCTGTCCGCGCAGCAGTTGCAACTGTTCGGCGCGAACCGCTACATCGTCAACATCCTCGGCCTCTCGGTGATCCGCGAGCTCGGACCGGTGCTGTCGGCGATCCTCGTCGCGGGCCGCTCGGGCTCCGCGATCACCGCGCAGATCGGCGTGATGCGCGTGACGGAAGAGCTCGACGCGATGCGCGTGATGGGCATTCCGCACGGCCTGCGGATCACGCTGCCGCGCGTGCTCGCGTTGGGCGTCGCGATGCCGCTCCTCGTGATGTGGACCAACGTCATTGCGCTCACGGGCGGCGCGCTCGCCGCGAAGTTCGTGCTCGGCATCGACCTGAACTTCTTCGTGCGCTCGCTGCCGTCCGTCGTGCCGATCGCGAACCTGTTCATCGGGCTCGGCAAGGGCGTCGTGTTCGGGATGCTGATCGCGCTCGTCGCGTGCCACTTCGGCTTCCGGATCAAGGCGAATTCGCAGAGCCTCGGCGAAGGGACGACGACGTCCGTCGTCACGTCGATCACCGTCGTGATCCTCGCCGACGCGGTGTTCGCGATCCTTTTCCAGAACGTGGGGCTCGGATGAGCACGCGCGACGACGATTTCGTGATCGAGGTGCGCGACCTGACGAAGCGCTATGGGCGCAACGTCGTCCACGAACATCTCGACTTCGACGTGCGCGCGGGCGAGATCGTGTCGATCGTCGGCGGCTCGGGCTCGGGCAAGACGACGCTCGTGCGGCAGATCCTCGGGCTCGAGCGGCCGAGCGCCGGCACGATCAGGGTGTTCGGCGAGGACACCTCGAAGATCGACGCCGACACCGCGCGCGTGATGCGCAGCCGCTCGGGCATGCTGTTCCAGCACGGCGCTCTGTTCTCGTCGATGACCGTGTTCGACAACGTCGCGCAGCCGCTGCGCGAGCTCGGCCGCGTGCCGGAAGATCTGCTGCACGACATCGTGATGCTCAAGCTCGAGATGGTCGGGCTGCCGTGCAAGCATGCGTCGAAGATGCCGGCTGCGCTGTCGGGCGGGATGGTCAAGCGGGTCGGGATCGCGCGCGCGATCGCGCTCGAGCCGGAGCTGCTGTTCCTCGACGAGCCGACGGCGGGGCTCGACCCCGGCGCGTCCGACGAGTTCGTCGAGCTGATCGCGACGCTGCATCGCACGCTCGGCCTGACCGTCGTGATGGTCACGCACGATCTCGACACGATGGTCGCGCTGTCGACGCGCGTCGCGGTGATCGCGGAGCGCAAGGTGCTCGTCGCGGCGAGCGTCGAGGTGGCAGCGGGCGTCGATCATCCGTTCATCCGCGAATACTTTCTCGGTCGGCGCGGCCGCCGCGCGCTGCAGGCGCTGCCGCCCGAGCGTCGCGCGCGCCTGCCGAAGGCCGCGCTCGAGCCGGCGCCGTCGGACGTCGAGCTGTAGTCGAGGAACACGAGGGAACCCCCGCATGGAAAACAAATCACACGCGTTCTGGGCCGGCCTCTTCACGATCGCGCTGCTCGCCGCGATCGTCGGCGCGGTCTACTGGTTCAACGTCGATCGCACGGTGCGCGCGCCGTACGATCTCGTGTCGCGCTCGAACGTGACGGGGCTCTTTCCCGACGCGGCCGTCCGCTATCGCGGGCTCGACGTCGGCAAGGTGCAGTCGATCAACTTCGATCGCGGCCATCCGGGCCAGATCGTGATCCGCATCCTCGTCGACACGAACGCGCCGATCACGCGCTCGACATTCGGCAGCCTCGGCTTCCAGGGCGTGACGGGCATCGCGTTCGTGCAGCTAGACGACACGGGCGCCGATCTCGCGCCGCTGCCGACGTCGGCGAAGGCGGTCGCGCAGATCCCGATGCGCCCGAGCCTGTTCGACCAGCTCCAGCAGCGCGGCGACGTGCTGCTCAAGCAGATGGAGATCGCCGCGAAGAGCGTGAACGAGATGCTGTCGCCCGAGATGCGCGGCCAGTTGAAGGCGACCGCGGCGAGCATGCAGCAAGCGGCCGACGGCATCACGCAACTGTCGAAGCAGGTCGAGCCCGCGCTCGCGCAGATGCCGCAGACGATGGCGCACGTGAACCGCGCGCTCGGCTCGGCGAACGCGCTCGTCGCGCCGGGCGGGCCGCTCGTCGCGAACCTGAACCGCGCGGGGCAGGCGCTCGCGTCGATGAACGACACGCTTGCCGAGCTGAGCGCGCGCGTGCGCTACGACACGCTGCCGCGCTTCAACGCGCTCGCGACGAACGTCGGCGACACGTCGCGCACGCTGAAGGACGTCGCGGGCGACGTCGGCCGCAATCCGCGCAGCCTGCTGTTCGGCGCGCCGGCGGCGGAGCCGGGCCCGGGCGAGTCGGGATTCGTGTGGCCGGGCGCCACGCCTGCCCAATAAGTTTTTCTGGAATTCGCGATGCACGCACACTTCATGTCAGGTTCATTGTTCCGCCGCGGCCGTCCGGCGCTCGCACTCGCCGCGGTGCTCGCGATCGCGGGCGCGAGCGGCTGCGCGGGCACGCCCGCCGCGCTCACGAACATCCGCTACGACCTCGGTCCGGCGCAGCCGGCCGCGTCGGCGGGCGCGGGGCCCGCGCTCAAGGTGCTCGACGTGAGCGCGCCCGACGCGCTCAACTCGGACCGCTTCGTCTACCGGCTCGCGTATGCGGACGCGCAGCGGATCGCCGTCTACCGCGACAGCAAATGGACCGCGCCGCCCGCGCAGTTGCTGACGCAGCGGCTGCGCGGCGCGCTGTCGCTGCGCGGCGCGGTGCTCGAGGGTGGCGACGGCGTGCGCGCGCCGGTGCTGAAGGTCGAGCTGTCCGAGTTCGAGCAGGTGTTCGACGGCCGCTCGGAGAGCCACGCGGCCGTCACCGCGCGCGCGACGCTCACGCAGGACGGCCGGGTGCTCGGCCAGCGCACGTTCGTGTCGCGCGCGCCGGCGAGCACGCCGGATGCGGCGGGCGGCGCGCAGGCGCTCGCCTCGGCGAGCGACGAGCTCGTCGCGCAGATCGTCGCGTGGCTCGGCGTCCAGGCTTACGCGGCCGCGCCATGAACGCCGCCGCGCGCGCCGCCGCCGGGATGACGCGTGCCGCGCCGTGCCCGGCGCCGCCGGGATGACGCCCGCCGCGCGCCGGCAGCGTCGCCAGTCGACGCTCGCGCGTCAGGCGTTCGCCGTCTACGCGGCGCTCGTCGTCTATGCGTCGCTCTATCCGTTCACGGGCTGGCGCTCGCTCGGCATCGGCCCGTTCGACTATCTGCTCGCGCCGCTGCCGCGCTATCTGACCGCGTTCGACGTCGTCAGCAACGTGATCGGCTATCTGCCGTTCGGCGCGCTCGCGGTGCTCGCGCTCTATCCGCTGCGCGGCGTGCCGGCCGTGCTCGCCGCGACGCTCGCGGGCGCGCTGCTGTCGGGCGCGATGGAGGCGCTGCAAACCTACCTGCCGACGCGCGTGTCGTCGAATCTCGATCTCGCGGCGAACGCGCTCGGCGCGCTCGTCGGCGCGGCGGCGGCCGCGCCCGCCGCGACCGCGCTGATCGAGCGCGGCGTCGTGCGGCGCGTGCGCTTCGCGTGGTTCGAGCGCGACGCGCCGACGCCGCTCTTTCTCACCGCGCTGTGGGCGGGCGCGATCCTGTTTCCGTCGCCGTTCCTGTTCGGCATCGGCGACTGGCCGAGCGAGCTGTGGGAGCGCGCCGACGTGTCGATGCGCGGCGCGCTCCTCGCATGGGCGCCCGGCGCGTGGAATGTGCCCGCGTGGCCGGACCGGCTCGACGGCCTCCTGTCCGATTCCGCATGGGAGACGCTGCTCGCCGCGCTCGGCCTGTTCGCGGCGCTCGCGGTGGCGTCGCTCGCGATGCGCGTGCGCGCGCCGCGCGTGCGGCTCGTCGTCGGCTTCACCGCGTTCGCGCTCGCGCTGAAGGCGGCCGCGACGTTCATGCAGTCGCACACGGGGCTCGTGTTCGACTGGGCGACGCCCGGCGCGCTGCGCGGCATCGCGGCGGGCCTCGTCGCCGCGCTCGTCGCGCTGCGGCTGCCGGGCGCATGGCGCGCGGCGCTCGCGGCGGCCGCGCTCGCCGTCGCGCTCGTGCTCGTCAACGTGCTGCCCGTCAATCCGTTCTTCGATTTCGCGCTGTCCGGCTGGCAGCAGGGCCGCTACGTGCACTTCAACAGCATCGCGCGCTGGCTCGCGTGGATCTGGCCGTACGCGGCGCTCGTCTGGCTTGCCGGCCGCGCGGAGCGCGCGTGGCTCGCGAAGCGCGGGGCGGGCGCTTCGCGCGGCGCCAGCGGCAAACGGCGCCGGTCGCTATAATCGGCCACGACTACCGGCCGCGACCTGCCTGCCGATGCCGGCTGATCGTTTCAATCCGAGTTTCAATCCGGGTTTCTGTCCGGGTTTCTGTCCGGGTTTCTGTCCAATAACGCCGGGCGCTCACGCGGCGTCCGCACGCAATGGGCCACATCATGGATCCCTACTATCGACACCACGTCTTCTTTTGCCTGAACCAGCGCGAAAAGGACGCCGAGCGCCCGAGCTGCGCGAACTGCGGCGCGCAGGAGATGCAGGAATACGCGAAGAAGCGCGTCAAGGAGCTCGGCCTCGCGGGCGCGGGCAAGGTGCGCGTCAACAAGGCGGGCTGCCTCGACCGCTGCGAGGAAGGCCCTGTCGTCGTCGTCTATCCGGAAGGCACCTGGTACACGTACGTCGACAAGAGCGACATCGACGAAATCGTCGAATCGCATCTGCGCGACGGCCAGGTCGTTGAGCGCCTGAGAATTTGAGCACGGTTTTTCGAATCGCCCCACACGCTGTCGCATGAACGCCCATACCCAGAAGTCCCTGGTCGCCGGCCCCGTCGGCAACATCGAGATCGCGATCGACCTGCCCGACGCCGTGCGCAACGGCTCGGCCGCGCCGCGCGGGATCGCGCTCGTCGCGCATCCGCATCCGCTCTTCGGCGGCACGATGGACAACAAGGTCGCGCAGACGCTCGCGCGCATCTTCGTCCAGTTGAACTACGCGGTGATCCGCTCGAATTTTCGCGGCGTCGGCGCGACCGAGGGCGAGCACGACAACGGCGCGGGCGAAGTCGACGATCTGCTCGCGGTGCTCGCGCACATGCGCGCGCTGCCCGGCCACGCGGAGCTGCCGATCGTGCTCGCCGGCTTCTCGTTCGGCACGTTCGTGCTGTCGCACGTCGGCAAGCGGCTGCGCGACGCGGGGCAGGCGATCGAGCGGATGGTGTTCGTCGGCACGGCGGCGAGCCGCTGGCAAGTCGCCGACGTGCCGGAAGACACGATCGTGATCCACGGCGAGAACGACGACACGGTGCCGATCGCATCGGTCTACGACTGGGCGCGTCCGCAGGAGCTGCCCGTCGTCGTGATTCCGGGCGCCGAGCATTTCTTCCATCGCAAGCTGCATATCCTGAAGCGCGTCGTCGTCGGCGCGTGGCGCTGACGGGCAGCGAGCGTCTCGATCCCGAAGGGCCCCCGCGGCGAACTTCCGTATAATGGCTAGGGTCTGTTTACATACGGAACGTGCATGCGAATGCCCGAAATCGCCCGTAGGGCAAGAAGCGAGGAGCGCGGTTTGGCCGAGCCAAACGCCCCGAAGGAAGTCCCCTTGGGGGACAAGCGACGAGCGACGCCGCCCTACGGGCGATTTCGGGCATTCCCCTGGAATGGATTCCAAGTTTGGGGTTGCCACGAGAACGGCCGCTCGCCGCGTTGCGCTCCTTGCGAATACGTCCAGTATTCGCAGCGTCGCGCGCCTCGCGAGCGGCCGTTCTCGTGGCAACGCATGCACGTTCCGTATGTAAACAGACCCTAGGTTTGCGTCGGCCCGTCCGCACGGACGTCCGATGCGCCGTGCAGGCCGCCGCGCCGCTTTTCGCTCTGCGAACCGATCGCGCCGCCGCCTGTCCAATCGGCGCGTTTCGCGAGCCTTCGTTCCCCGACATGCCGCCGGAACGCCGCCGACCGGCCCTTCAACCGCGCGCCCCGTGCGCGCTGCCATTTCTGCCATCAGCCTGAATCGATATGCGTCTGTCTTCCTTCGGCCTCACGTCACTCGCTTCCTCCACCGCCATCGCCGTCGCCGCGCGTAACGTCGCGCTCGGCATCGTGCTGCCCGCCGCGCTCGTGTCGACGATCGCCGTCGCGCAGGCAAAGCCCGCCGCCAAGGCGAAGCACGCGGCCGCGCCGGCCGCCGCCGCGCCGACGGGCGCGCCCGCCACGTACGTGCCGGGCGCGGTGCCGCCGCCCGGCGTGAACGCGCGCTCGTGGGTGCTCGTCGATGCGTCGAGCAATCAGGTGCTCGCGTCCGGCAACGCCGACGAGCGCGTCGAGCCCGCGTCGCTCACGAAGCTGATGACGGCCTACCTCGTGTTCGAGGCGCTCGATTCGAAAAAGATCACGATGGAGCAGATCGTCACGCCGGGCGAAGCGGTGCGCCGCGTCGGCCGCGACGAATCGCGGATGTTCATCGAGGCGAACAAGCCCGTCAGCGTGCACGACCTCGTCTACGGGATGATCATCCAGTCGGGCAACGACGCGGCGATCGCGCTTGCCGAACTCGTCGGCGGCAGCGAAGGGCAGTTCGTCAACATGATGAACGCGCAGGCGCAGCGCCTCGGGATGACGAACACGCACTTCGCCGACGTGAACGGAATGCCCGACCCGAATCACTACACGACGGCGGGCGACCTGGCGAAGCTGTCGACGCACCTGATCCGCGACTATCCGGATTACTACAACATCTTCTCGGTCAAGGAATTCGCGTACAACAACATCAAGCAGCCGAACCGCAACCGGCTGCTGTGGCTCGATCCGACCGTCGACGGCCTGAAGACCGGCCACACGCAGGCGGCGGGCTACTGCCTGATCGCGTCGGCGAAGCGCTCGCTGCCGGGCGCGGCCGACGCGACGCGCCGCCTCGTCACCGTGATGATGGGCGAGACGAAGGAGAGCGACCGCGTGCAGGACAGCATGAAGATGCTGAGCTACGGCTACACCGCGTTCGATTCGGTGCGCCTGTACAAGGCCGGCCAGCCGATCGACACGCCGCGCGTCTACAAGGGCAAGAGCAACAACGTGCAGGTCGGTGTGAAGAAGGACCAGTTCATCACCGTGCCGCGCGGCCTGGCGGACAAGGTGAAGCCGGAAGTCGCGCTGAACGCGCCGCTCATCGCGCCGCTCGCGGACGGCCAGGCGGTCGGCTCGGTGAAGCTCGTCGCCGACGGCAAGATGGTGGCGGAATTCCCGGTCGTCGCGCTGCAGCCGGTGCCGGAAGCAGGCCTCCTCGGCCGCATCTGGGATTCGATCCTGCTGATGTTCAGCAAAAAGAAGTAAGCTGTCCGCACCGCCTGCGGCGCCGGGCACGCCGGCGCCGCAGGCATTCGCCTTCCGTCACGATTTTCGTCATTCGTTCAACGCCATGAGTCAAGCCGACATCGAACCGATCGTCTATCTGAGCGTCGCTTCGCGCGAGGAGCTGGTGCCGCTTTCCGAAGCGCGCGTGCCGGTGCTCGACCGCGGCTTCATCTTCGGCGACGGCGTCTACGAAGTCGTGCCGGTCTACGCGGACGGCGCGCGCCGCGCGCCGTTCCGGATCGCGCAGCATCTCGCGCGTCTTGCGCGCAGCCTGAAGAAGATCGGCATCGCCGATCCGCACGACGAAGCGGGCTGGCGCGCGCTCGTCGCGCGGGTCGTCGGCGCGAACGCGGCCGCGCTCGGAGACGGCCAGCACGCGATCGTCTACATCCAGGTGACGCGCGGCGTCGCGAAGCGCGGCCACGCGTTTCCGGCGAACGCGGTGCCGACCGTGTTCGCGATGGCGAGCCCGCTCGTGCTGCCGACCGACGCGCAGCGCGCGCAAGGCGTGCGCTGCGTGACGGCCGAGGACCGCCGCTGGCTGCATTGCGACATCAAGTCGGTGTCGCTGCTCGGCAACGTGCTGATGGCGCAGCATGCGGTTGAACACGACGCGACCGAGACGATCCAGTTGCGCGACGGCAACGTGACGGAAGGCTCGTCTTCGAACGTGTGGATCGTGAAGAACGGCGAGCTGATCGCGCCGCCGCGCAGCAACAGGATTCTCGAAGGGATCCGCTACGCGCTCGTCGAGGAGCTCGCCGAGGAGTGCGGGATCCGCTTCGTCGCGCGCGAGATCAACGAAGCGGAGCTGCGTGCAGCCGACGAGATCCTGCTCACGTCGGCGACGAAGGAAATCCTGCCCGTGACCCTGCTCGACGATCTGCCAGTGCAGGGCGGCCAGCCGGGCCCGGTGTTCGAGGCGCTGTACGCCGCGTACCAGCGGGCGAAGGCGCGCGAGATGGAAAGCGTCTGAGCGGGCCGCCCCGCCGACGCGTGGAGAAACGACATGACCGAACCGAACAAGACCGTCGAGCTGACGGGCGAAATCGCAACGCCCAAGGAAACGCTGCTCGAATTTCCGTGCGACTTCCCGATCAAGGTGATGGGCCGCGCGCATCCGGAGTTCAAGGATACGATCTTCAAGGTCGTGAGCGTGCACGACAACGAGATCGATCTCGAGAAGATCGAGGAGCGCGCGTCGAGCGGCGGCAACTACACGGGCCTCACGATCACCGTGCGCGCGACGAGCCAGGCGCAGCTCGACAACATCTACCGCGCGCTGACGGGCCACCCGATGGTCAAGGTCGTGCTGTGACGGCCGGCCGCTAATCCTCTTCCTTTCGCGCACGCGCGGCAGCATAGGCCGCCGCGTGCCGCGCCTCCTGCGCCGCGCACAGCGCCTTGAAGCGCGCGATCTCGTCCAGCAGCCAGGTCCTGAACGCCTGCACGCGCGGCGTCTGCGCGAGCGACGGCGGGCACACGAAAAAGTAGTGCCACGGGCTCGGCCCCGCGATGTCGAACAGCCGCACGATTCTTCCCGCCGCCACTTCGGGCACCGCCAGCGAGCGCCGCACGAGCGCGATGCCCTGGCCGTCGATCGCCGCCTGCAGCAGATTCGACGAATCCTGGTACAGCACGCCGCGCTTCGGCTCGGTCAGCGTGTCGAGGCCCGCCGCGTCGAACCACGGCCGCCACAGCTCGTCGTCCGAGCGCAGCAGCGGATAGCGGACGAGATCGGCGGGCGTCTCGGGCAGCACGCCGCCGTTGAGCGTGGGCGCGCAGACGGGGAAGAACGTCTCGTCGAGGAGCGGCTCGACGTACAGCCCCGGATAGACGCCGTAGCCGAAGCGGATCGCGACGTCGACGTCGTCGCGCGTGAAATCGACGAGCGAATCGCTTGCCCGCAGCTCCAGGTCGATCTCCGGATGCCGCTCGATGAACGGGCCGATGCGCGGCGTGATCCAGCGCGCGGCGAACGATGACAGCGTCGATACGACGAGCCGCTTGTCCCGGTCGCTCGCGCGGATCTCGCGGGTCGCGTCGGCGAGGAGCGTGAGCGCGGCGCGCACCTGCTGCGCGTAGCGGCCGCCAGCCTCCGTCAGCGCGAGCCGCTTGCCGTGGCGCACGAACAACCGCACGCCGAGCTCCGCTTCGAGCGCGCGCATCTGGTGGCTGACCGCGCCGTGCGTGACGGACAGCTCGTTCGCCGCGCGCGAGAAGCTTTCGTGCCGCGCGGCGGCCTCGAACACGCGCAGCGCGTTCAGCATCGGCAGTTGACGGACGGTCATCGGTTAGTTTTTCTCACAAGCACGTGAGAATCGATCGTTTTGCGCAAAGCCTTGTGGGAACTACGATTGTAGCCACTGAAGCAATTTTGGCGGAGGCTGTCATGAAAGAGATTTCCTCAAGCATCACGTTCGAGATCCAGCCCGGCGAAACGGTGCCGATGAAGGTCGCGCGCAGCACGCGGCTCACCGTGCGGGGCGCGCCCGTCTGGGCGACGCGCAGCAACGATGTCCACGATTATTTCCTGTGCGCCGGCGAGACGCTGAAGCTGCGGCGAGGCGAGCGCCTGTGGCTGAGCGCCGACGGCGCGACGAGCGCGTGCGTGTCGTTCTCGATGATCGTGCCGCCGCAGCAGGCGGCCGTGTCCGGCATCATGCGGCTCGCGGCGCGATTCGTCGCGCTCTTTCGCGACGGGTGGCGCACGGTCTGAGCGTCGCACCGGCCGCCGGCGCGCGCCGCCGCGCGGCCGGCTCCATCCGGCACCGGCGAGGTGCATGGGTTTTCGGTAAACTACCGCCCATGTCAGCCTCGCCGGTTTCCATCGTGCCTCCCGCTCCCGACGCGCATGCCGCGCCCGACGCCGCCGCGTCCGCTTCCCCGCATTCTCCTCCCGCCGCGCGGCCCGTCACGCCGCCCGTCACGGTTCGCTGGCTCGGCGAGACGCCCTACGACACGTGTTTCGACGCGATGCGCGCGTTCACCGACGCGCGCACGCCGGACACCGGCGACGAGATCTGGGTCGTCGAGCATCCGCCCGTCTATACGCTCGGCCAGGCGGGCAACCCGGCGCACCTGCTTGTCGCCGACAGCGGCGTGCCGCTCGTGAAGGTTGACCGAGGCGGGCAGATCACGTACCACGGCCCAGGGCAAATCGTCGCGTATCTGCTCGTCGACTTGAGGCGGCGCAAGCTGATGGTGCGCACGCTCGTCACGCGGATCGAAGAGGCCGTGATCGAGACGCTCGCGGCGTATAATCTCGCGTCGGTCCGCAAGGCCGGCGCGCCCGGGATCTACGTGGAATCGGGGCCGCATCGGGGCGCGAAGATCGCCGCGCTCGGTCTCAAGATCCGCAACGGCTGCAGCTATCACGGTTTGAGCGTCAACGTGAAGATGGATCTGCGCCCGTTTCTCGCGATCAACCCGTGCGGCTACGCGGGGCTCGAAACGATCGACATGGCGAGCCTCGGCGCGACCGCCGACTGGCACGAGGTTGCGCAGACGCTCGTGCGCCGTCTGATCGCCAACCTCGACGGCGCAACCGCGGCCGCCGCATTGCCGCCGCAGGCACTGGAACAATCGAATGACTGACCTTACCGCTACCCCCGCACCCGCCGAACCGGCCGCGCCCGCCTACGATCCGACCGCCAAGCAGAAGGCGCAGGCGAAGACCGCGCGCATTCCGATCAAGATCGTCCCGATCGAGAAGCTGAAGAAGCCCGAATGGATCCGCGTGAAGGCGGCCACCGGCAGCTCGCGCTTCAACGAGATCAAGACGATCCTGCGCGAGCACAACCTGCATACCGTGTGCGAGGAAGCGAGCTGCCCGAACATCGGCGAATGCTTCGGCAAGGGCACCGCGACGTTCATGATCATGGGCGACAAGTGCACGCGCCGCTGCCCGTTCTGCGACGTCGGCCACGGCCGGCCCGATCCGCTCGACGCCGACGAGCCGAAGAACCTCGCGCGCACGATCGCGGCGCTCAAGCTCAAGTACGTGGTGATCACGAGCGTCGATCGCGACGACCTGCGCGACGGCGGCGCCGGCCACTTCGTCGAGTGCATCCGCGAAGTGCGCGAGCAGTCGCCGCAAACGCGCATCGAGATCCTGACGCCGGACTTCCGCGGCCGTCTCGACCGCGCGATCTCGATCCTGAACGCCGCGCCGCCCGACGTGATGAACCACAACCTCGAAACGGTGCCGCGCCTGTACAAGGAAGCGCGCCCCGGCTCGGACTACGCGCACTCGCTGAAGCTGCTGAAGGACTTCAAGGCGCTGCATCCGGACGTCGCGACGAAGTCGGGCCTGATGGTCGGCCTCGGCGAGATGACCGACGAGATCCTGCAGGTGATGAGGGATCTGCGCGCGCACGACGTCGACATGCTGACGATCGGCCAATACCTGCAGCCGTCCGAGCACCATCTGCCGGTGCGCGAGTACGTGCATCCGGACACGTTCAGGATGTACGAGGAAGAGGCGTACAAGATGGGCTTCACGCATGCGGCCGTCGGCGCGATGGTGCGCTCGAGCTATCACGCCGATCAGCAGGCGCACGGCGCCGGAGTGGTTTGACCGCTCCGCCGGCCTGACGGGCAGCCGAATGAAGAAACCGCAGCGAAGGCTGCGGTTTTTTCATGCGCGTGGCGCGCGATGCGCTGCGCGCCACCTTCGCGGATTCCGCCGCGCCGATCGCGTCCGTCGCGTCCGTCGCGTCCGAACGGGCGAAGCTCGTGCGTCCGGCGCTACACCGTGACGACGATCTTGCCGAACTGCTCGTTCGATTCCAGATAGCGGTGCGCGTCGGCGATTCGCTCGAGCGGGAACACGCGGTCGATCACCGGCTTGAGCGCGCCGGCCTCGAGCCCGTCGAGCACGAAGCGCTTCGCGGCGTCGAGCTTCGCCGGATCGCCGACGACGCGCTTGTACTGGTAGCCGTGCACGCTCAGCATCTTGCCGAGCACGGCGAACAGCGGGAAGGGCGCCTGGTCGGCCGCGAGCGCGCCGTATTCGATCACGATGCCGCCTACCGCGAGCGCGTCGGCCAGTTGCGGCAGCATCGGGCCCGCCACCGGATCGAACGCGACCCGCGCCCCCGCGCCGCCCGTGATCTCGCGCACGCGCGCGGCGGGATCCTCGCGCTGCGTGACGATCACGTGGTCGGCGCCGAACTCGCGCAGCGCCTGCGCCTTTGCGTCGGTGCGCGTCGTCGCGATCGCGACCGCACCGACCATCCGCGCGACCTGGATCGCCGCGAGGCCGACGCTGCTCGACGCCGCCGTGATGACGACCGCGTCGCCGCGCTCGATCCGCGCGAGGTCGATCAGCGCGCCCCACGCGGTCACGTACTGCATCCACACCGCGGCCGCCTCGGTCCAGCCGAGCGACGCGGGATGCTTGACGGCGACGGCGGCGGGCACTGTCGCGACTTCGCCGTACGTGCCCCAGCGCGTGATCGACAGCGGCGGCACGATGCTGACCGCATCGCCGGCCGCGAAGCCCGTCACGCCGGGGCCGACCGCGCTGACGACGCCCGCCGCCTCGTAGCCGAGCCGCGCGGGGAAGACCGGTTCCTCGACATAGCGCCCCGAGCGGAACATCGATTCGGCGCGGTTCAGGCCGAGCGCCTTCACTTGCAGCGTGATTTCGCCTGGTCCCGGCGGCGCGGGGGCGATTTCGTCGAAGCGCAGGACGTCGGGGCCGCCGGTTTGATGGATGCGAACGATGCGTGCCATATCGGATCTCCGTGAGAAAAATCGGTGAGCCCACTATAATTCGCGCCGATTCGACGATAAATCGCGTAGCCGGATCATCTATTGAAACAAACAGTTTCGAATTATGGATCGACTCACCAGCATGGCGGTGTTCGTGAAGGCCGCGGAAACGGGCTCGTTCGCGGCGGCGGGCGCGTCGCTCGGCCTGTCGTCGCAGATGGTCGGCAAGCACGTGCGCTTTCTCGAGACCCATTACGGGATGCGGCTCATCAATCGCACGACGCGCCGCCAGAGCCTGACCGAAGCCGGCCGCGCGTTCTACGAGCGCAGCCGCGCGGTGCTGGCCGAGGCGCAGGCCGTCGATGCGCTCGCCGCGAACCTGATGGCCGCGCCGCGCGGCACGCTGCGCATCAACGCGCCGATCAGCTTCGGCGTGCATTGCCTGATGCCGATGCTCGCGTCGTACCTGCGCGCGTATCCGGAAGTGCGGGTCGATCTGACGTTGAGCGATCGCGTCGTCGATTTCGTCGACGAAGGCTACGACGCGGTGATCCGCATCGCGCCGCTCGCCGACTCGGGGCTGATCGCGCGGCCGCTCGCGCCATACCGGCTCGTGCTGTGCGCGTCGCCCGTGTATCTCGCCGAGCGCGGCACGCCGGCCACGCCCGCCGATCTGGCCGCGCACGAATGCCTCGGGTTTTCGTATTCGGGGCAGCCGGCGGCGCTCGAATGGCCGTTCGAGAGCGCGCAAGGGCAGCAGCATTCGGTACGCGTGAGGAGCCGGCTCGCGGTCAACAACGGCGCGGCGCTGCGGATGGCCGCGCTCGACGGGCTCGGGATCATCCTGCAGCCGGCCGAGCTCGTGCGCGACGATCTCGCGGCGGGCCGGCTCGTGCGTCTGTTGCCCGGCCACGAGCCGCCCGCGCGGCCGATCCATTTGCTGTATTCGCCCGACCGGCAGCCGACGCCGAAGCTGCGGAGCTTCATCGACGCCGTGATGGCGGGGTTCGGTGAACGGGCGGGCGACGGGCGGGCGTGAGGTTTGGCGCGAGGTTCGGCGCGAGGTTCGGCGTAAGGCCGGGTGGGCCGGGTGAACGGGGGGCGGCGGGGCGCGGCGTGCGAGCGCTCCCCTGCGTCCCGAAGCGCGGACCGCTCGGCGAAGCGCTCAATCGCCCGCGACGATCCCGTCGCGCCGCGGGTCCGAGCCGCCGAACCACACCGACTGCCCCTCGACGTTGATCCGCTGAATCCCCTGCAGGCTCGACCCCAGCTCGACGACGCGCACGTCGTGCCCGCGCTCCTTCAGCGCATCGGCGAGCGCATCGGACACGCGCCCCTTCTCGAGCTCGGTTGGCCCGTTGCGCGAGCCGAAGTTCGGCAGCGCGATCGCCTGCTGCATCGTCATGCCCCAGTCGATCATCCCGACGAGTGTTTTCGCGACGTCGTTCGCGGTGGACGCGCCGCCCGCCGAGCCGAGCGCCATCATCAGCCGCTGCGAGCCTTTCTCGAACACGAGCTCGGGCGCGAGCGTCGAGCGCGCGCGCTTGGCCGGCTGCACGCGATTCGCGACCGGCTTGCCGTGCTCGGCCGACACGGGCGAGAAGTCGAGCAACTGGCTGTTGAGCAGGAAGCCGCGCACCATCAGCCGCGAGCCGAAGCGGTCGTCGAGCGTCGACGTCATCGATGCGGCGTTGCCGTAGCGATCGACGACCGTGATCTGCGATCCCGACGGCGGCTCCGCGCCGCGGTCGGCGGCGGACGCGGGCGGCAGGCCGGACGGCGAGCCGGCGCTCGCGGCGCCCGCGCTCGCATCGCCGATCAGCCGCGCGCGCTCGGCGACGTAGCGCCGCTCGACGAGGCTCTTCCAGTTGCCGCCGGGCGGCGCGACGAAATCGGGATCGGCGACGTATTGCGCGCGGTCCGCATACGCGAGCCGGCCCGCCTCGCTGAACAGATGCGCGGCGAACGGCGTCGGCTCGACGCCTGTCGCATTGCGCACGGGCTTCTGCGCGCCGATCTGCCGCCAGTCCGGCTGCGCTTCGAGCAGACCGAGGATCTGCGCGACGACGAGCCCGCCCGCCGACGGCGGCGGCATCCCGCACACGGTCCACTTGCGATAGTCGGCGCACAGCGGCTCGCGCGCTTTCGCGCGGTATTGCGCGAGGTCCTGCACGCTCAGCACGCCCGGATTCGGCGCCTGCCGGACTTTCGCGACGATGTCGCGCGCGATCGCGCCCGTATAGAACGCGTTCGCGCCGTGCGCGGCGACGAGCCTGAGCGTCGCCGCGAGCTGGGGATTCCTCAGCGTCGCGCCGGCGGGCTTCGGCGCGCCGTTCCTGTCGTAGAAGTACGCGCGCGCGGCCGGATCGCTCGCGAGCGACGGATCGTTCGCGAGCGCCGCCGCCAGCCGCGGGCCGAGCGGAAAGCCTTGCTCGGCGAGCCGGATCGCGGGCTGGAACAGGCGCCGCCACGGCAGCTTGCCGTGCGAGCGGTGCGCGAGCTCGAGCATCCGCAGCACGCCCGGCACGCCGACCGCGCGCGCGCCGAGCGCCGCGCGCGGCAGCGGCTTGCCGCCGGCATCGTGGAAGAGCCGGTCGGTGGCGGCGGCGGGCGCGGTCTCGCGGCCGTCGTAAGCTTCGACTGTCTTGCCATTCGCATGCAGCAGGAACGCGCCGCCGCCGATGCCCGACGCCTGCGGCTCGACGAGCATCAGCACCATCTGCGCGGCAATCGCCGCGTCGACGGCGGCGCCGCCCGCCTTCAGCATCTCCTGGCCGGCCTGCGCGGCGAGCGGGTGCGCGGCCGCGATCATGTCGCGCTGCGCGGTCCAGCCCGGCTTGTCGACCCAGCTCGACAGCTCGGCGGGCGCGGCCGGCGATTCGTCGCCCGACGTCGCGGAAGCCGCCGAGGCCGACGCTGCCGCCGAGGCCGACGCGGCGGCGTTCTGCGCGCCCGGGCCGGGCGCGTTCGCGCATCCGGCGGCGGCGACGGCGAAGAGGGCGGCGGCGATCGCGCCAGCCCGCGAGCGGGATGGGCGCGGACGAATCCGGTCGGTCATGAATACCTCGGTGCGAACGAAAGACGGCGAAAGACGACGACGGCGCATGCGCATGCAAATGCGAACGCCCGTGCGGCGCCGCGGGCGGGGTATTGTCGCCGCGTCGGAAGCGGCTTGTCATCCGACAATAAACCCTTAGCGTCGCGGGTTCGAACTGCCGCCGACTGCCGCGGTGGCCGGGCGATGTCCGCCGTCCGCCGCCCGCCGCGCGGCGCGCGCTGGTCCGCGCATAAGGATTCGCGCTCGCCGCGATCCTCGTGATCGCGCTGTTTCCCGTGCTGTCGGTGGCGGCCGCCGGGATCGTCGCCGACGCGGCCGGCTGCGAGCTGAACGAAGCCGCTGTCCATCCTTGCCTGATCGGCGGCATCGACTTCGGCGAGACGCTTTACGCGATGGGCGTGCGCGGCATGGCTGATGCTCGGTTCGCTGCCCGTCGGCGGCCTTTTGCTGACGGGCTGGGCGATCGCGCTGCTCGTGCATCTGCGGCGCCGGCGTGCGGCCGCCCTGCGTCCCGGCGCCGGACCGGACATCGGCGGACATCGCCGGGCGCGCCGCGTCACCCGCCGCGCCCGGCGTTCCGTGCCTCGTCGAGCACGAAGTCGATGAACGTCGACGTCGCGCGCGTGTGATGGCGGTTCGGCATGTACAGCATGTACATGTGCGTGCCGAAGATGCTGAGCCGGTACGCGTCGAGCGTGGTGACGACCGCGCCGCGCCGCACGTCGTCGTGGACGACGTAGTCCGGCACGATCCCGACGCCGAGCCCGGCCAGGATCGCCTGCCGCAGGAACAGGAAGTTCTCGGAGATGAGCGTCGGCTCGAGCAGCACCTCGTGCCGCTCGTCGCCGAGGTACGCGGCCACTCGCAACTGCCGGCCGACCACCGTCGACGTGATGACGGGCGCGTCGAACAACTGGTCGAGCCCGGTCGGCATGCCGTGCGTCGCGGCGAAGCCGGGCGACGCGCACGCGACGTAGCGCACCGCGCCCATGTCGCGCGCGACGAGGTTCTGCGGCGGCTCGGACATCACGCGCACCGCGATGTCGACTTCGTCGCGCATCAGATCCTCGACGCGGTTCTCGAACACGACGTCGAGCACGATCCCCGGATAGAGCCGCTTGAACGCGATCAGCCAGTTCGACATCACGAGCTGCCCGTAGCCGCTCGGCACCGACAGCCGCACGCGCCCCTGCAGATCCTGGCCGAGCGTCGTCAACGCCTCGCGCGCGGCGAGCAGCTCGTTCTGGATTCGCCGGCCGTGCTCGTAGAGCCGCAACCCGACCTCGGTCGGCTCGATGCGCCGCGTCGTGCGCCGCACGAGCTGCAGCCCGATCGACTTCTCCAACTGGTTGAGCCGGTAGCTGACGTTCGCGCGGCTCATCTTGAGCCGCTGCGCCGCCTTGCTGAGATTGCCCGCGTCGAGGATGTCGACGAGCAGCGTGAGCGCATTCAGATCCATCGCCATGCCCGCGTGTAGCAGTTAATTGTCAAAACCGGCTTGACAGGTTGTTAAAGAATGCTGGAATTGTCAATCAATCTGGATCAATCGAGAATCGTGGCAAACCCCGCGCTTCCCTCGATGGAGCGAAGGCGCGCATTCCGCACGGAGCGACAGACATGAATCAGCAGGCTTCCCACGCACCCGGCGCCGTCACGCGCGAGCGGCGCGACAAGGTGCTCGTCGTCACGATCGACCATCCGCCCGTCAACGCACTGTCCGCCGGCGTGCGGCGCGGCCTCGTCGACGCGCTCGACGCGGCCGACGCCGATGCCGCCGTCTGCGCGGTGCTGATCGTCGGCGCCGGGCGCAACTTCATCGCCGGCGCGGACATCCGCGAATTCGGCAAGCCGCCCGTGCCGCCGCTGTTGCCCGACGTGTGCAACCGGATCGAGGCGAGCGGCAAGCCCGTCGTCGTCGCGTTGCACGGCGCGACGCTGGGCGGCGGCCTCGAGATCGCGCTCGCCGCGCATTACCGGATCGCGGTGCCGGGCGCGAAGCTCGGCCTGCCCGAAGTGCAGCTCGGCTTGTTGCCCGGCGCGGGCGGCACGCAGCGCACGCCGCGCCTCGTCGGCGCGAAGGCGGCGCTCGAGCTGATGCTGAGCGGCCGGCACGCGCCGGCCGAGGAGGCATTGACGCTCGGCCTCGTCGATCGTCTCGCGCACAGCGACGACACGCTCGCCGAAGGGCTCGCGTACGTGCACGAGCTGCTCGCGGCGGGCGCGAGCGCGCGCCGCACGCGCGACGCGCAAGGGCTCGCCGATCGCGCGGCGGCCGAAGCCGCGCTCGACGCGGCGCGCGCCGACGTCGCGAAGAAGTCGCGCGGCCTGTTTTCGCCGGCGAAGATCGTCGACGCGGTCGCCGCCGCGCTCGCGCAGCCGTTCGACGAGGGCCTGCGCACCGAGCGCCGGCTGTTCGTCGAATGCCTCGACAGCCCGCAGCGCGCGGGGCTCGTGCATGCGTTCTTCGCGGAGCGCGAGGCGGCGAAGTCGCCGGAGACGCGCCGCGCCGCGCCGCGCGCGATCGAGCGGATCGGCGTGGTCGGCGGCGGCACGATGGGCGCGGGCATCGCGGTCGCCGCGCTCGACGCGGGCTTCCCGGTGACGATGATCGAGCGCGACGACGCGTCGCTCGAGCGCGGCCGCGCGCACGTCGAGAAGGTCTACGCGGGCCTCGTCGCGAAGGGCCGGATGACGCCCGCCGCGCAGGCGGCGCGTCTCGCGCGCTTGACGGGCGGCACGTCGTACGATGCGCTCGCGCAGGCCGACGTCGTGATCGAAGCGGTGTTCGAGGACATGGCGGTCAAGAAGGCGGTGTTCGCCGAACTCGCGCGCGCGTGCAAGCCGGGCGCGGTGCTCGCGACGAACACGTCGTATCTCGACATCGACGAACTCGCCGCGAGCGTCGAGCGCGCGCCGGACGTGATCGGCCTGCATTTCTTCTCGCCCGCGAACATCATGAAGCTGCTCGAAGTGGTGGTGCCGGCGAAGGTGAGCGCGGACGTGGTCGCGACCGCGTTCGAGCTCGCGAAGAAGCTCAAGAAGATTCCGGTGCGCGCGGGCGTGTGCGACGGCTTCATCGGCAACCGCGTGCTCGCCGTGTACCGGACGGCCGCCGATTACATGATGGAAGACGGCGCGTCGCCGTATCGGATCGATCGCGCGATCCGCGAATTCGGCTTTCCGATGGGGCCGTACCAGGTCGTCGATCTCGCGGGCGGCGACATCGGCTGGGCGACGCGCAAGCGCCGCGCGCCGACGCGCGATCCGCGGCTGCGCTACGTCGAGATCGGCGATCGCCTCTGCGAGCGCGGCTGGTTCGGCCAGAAGACGGGCCGCGGCTACTACCTGTATCCGGACGGCGCGCGCGTCGGCACGCCGGACCCGGAAGTGGACGCGATCATCGCCGAAGAACGTGCGAAAAAGGGCGTGAGCCCGCGCGCGTTCACCGATGACGAGATCGTGCGCCGCTATCTCGCCGCGATGATCAACGAAGGCGCGAACGTCGTGCACGAGCGGATCGCGCTGCGCCCGCTCGACGTCGACGCGGTGTTCCTGCACGGCTACGGCTTCCCGCGCCATCGCGGCGGCCCGATGCATTACGCGGACGCGGTGGGCCTCGCGAACGTGCTCGCCGACATTCGCGCGTTCGCGAGCGAGGACCCGGTCTTCTGGAAGCCGTCGCCGCTCCTCGTCGATCTCGTCGCGCGCGGCGAGACCTTCGCGAGCCTGAACCGCATCGACTGACGCCCGCCCGGTCGCCCGCCGGTTGCCCTTCAAGTATTCGAGAACGACGCACATGGATCTCAATTTCACCGCAGAAGAGGAAGCGTTCCGCGCGCAAGTGCAGCGCTTTCTCGCCGACGCGCTGCCGCCGCGCATTTCGCGCAAGGTGAAGGGCGGCTTGCGTCTCACGCGCGACGACATGCGCGAATGGCACGCCATCCTCAACGCGCGGGGCTGGCTCGCGAGCCACTGGCCGCGCGAATGGGGCGGCCCCGGCTGGAGCGTCGCGCAGAAGTTCCTGTTCGATAACGAATGCGCGATCGCGGGCGCGCCGCGCATCGTGCCGTTCGGCGTGAACATGCTCGGCCCCGTGCTCATCAAGTTCGGCAGCGAAGCGCAGAAGCGCCGCTGGCTGCCGCGCATTCTCGACGGCACCGACTGGTGGTGCCAGGGCTATTCGGAGCCGGGCGCGGGCTCCGATCTCGCGTCGGTTGCGACGAGCGCGGTGCGGGGCGTCGACGCGCAGGGCGACCACTACATCGTCAACGGCCAGAAGACGTGGACGACGCTCGGCCACTACGCGAACATGATCTTCTGCCTCGTGCGCACCGCGACCGGCGTGCGCAAGCAGGAAGGCATCAGCTTCCTGCTTGTCGACATGAGTTCGCCCGGCGTGGAGGTGCGCCCGATCGTCACGCTCGACGGCGAGCACGAAGTCAACGAAGTGTTCTTCACCGACGTGCGCGTGCCCGCCGAGAACCTGGTCGGCGAGGAGAACAAGGGCTGGACCTACGCGAAATACCTGCTCACGTATGAGCGCACGAACATCGCGGGCGTGGGCTTTTCGGTCGCGGCGCTGGACAAGTTGCGCGCGGTGGCGGCGAAAGTGACGAAGAACGGCCGGCCGCTCGCCGACGATCCGCTCTTCGCCGCGCGGCTCGCGCGCGTCGAGATCGAGCTCGACAACATGAAGACGACGAACCTGCGCGTGCTCGCGGCCGTCGCGGGCGGCGGCGCGCCGGGTGCGGAGAGCTCGATGCTGAAGATCCGCGGCACGCAGATCCGCCAGGAGATTTCGTCGCTGATGCGGCGCGCGATGGGGCCGCACGCGCAGCCGTTCGTCGACGAAGCGCTCGACGCCGACGACGACGGCGAGCCGTTGGGCGGCCTGCCCGAAGCGGCGAGCGCGGCGGCGCAGTATTTCAACAACCGCAAGCTGTCGATCTTCGGCGGCTCGAACGAGATCCAGAAGAACATCGTCTCGAAGATGATTCTCGGGCTGTAAGGGGAAGGACGATCATGGACTTTCGACACACCGAAGACCGCCGGATGCTGGCGGACAGCCTGAACCGCTTCATCGCCGAGCAATATCCGTTCGCCGCGCGCGACCGGATCGCGCTGTCCGATGCCGGCTACAGCGACGACATGTGGCGGCGCTTCGCCGAGCTGGGCGCGATCGGCGCGCTCTTCCCGGAGGACTGCGGCGGCTTCGGCGGCGCGGGCTTCGACATCGCGCTCGTGTTCGAGTGCGTCGGCCGCGGGCTCGTCGTCGAGCCGTTCGCCGGCGCGCTGATGGCCGGGCGTGTGCTCGCGCAGGCGGGCGGCCCCGCGCACCGCGAACGGCTCGCGGCGCTGATCGAAGGGCGCGCGATCGGCGCGTTCGCGCACGCGGAGCCCGGCACGCACTACGAGCTGCACACCGTGAGGACGCGCGCGACGCGCGAAGGCGGGCGCTGGGTGCTCGACGGCGCGAAGGCCGTCGTCGATTGCGGCGAGCACGCGACGTTCTTCGTCGTGAGCGCGCGCACCGCGGGCGGCGACGACGACGCGGCGGGCCTGTCGCTCTTCGTCGTGCCGAAGACGGCGGCGGGCGTGGCGGTGCGCGGCTACCGGAAGATCGACGGCGGCCGCGCGGCCGACGTGCGCTTCGAGCGCGTCGCGCTCGAAGGCGACGCACTGCTCGGCGCGCCGGGCGAAGCGGCCGACGCGATCGAGCGCGCGATCGGCTTCGGCCTGCTCGCGCTCGCGGCGGAGGCGCTCGGCGCGATGGACGTCGCGAAGGCGCACACGCTCGAATATCTGCACACGCGCCGCCAGTTCGGCGTGCCGATCGGCAGCTTCCAGGCGCTGCAGCACCGGATGGCGGACCTGCTGCTCGAGATCGAGCAGGCGCGCTCGGCGGTGATCAACGCGGCCGCGCAGCTCGACGAGCCGCGCGTTGCGCGCGAGCGCGCGCTGTCCGCCGCGAAATACAGCGTCGGGCGGATCGGCGCGCTCGTCGCCGAGGAGAGCATCCAGCTTCACGGCGGCATCGGGATGACGTGGGAGCTGCCGCTCGCGCACTATGCGAAGCGGCTCGTGATGATCGATCACCAGCTCGGCGACGAGGATCATCATCTCGCGCGCTACGCCGCGCTGTCGAAGCCGCAGCCGATGCAATGACCGCGAACGAACGGAGGAGACGAAGATGCGCAACGAACCGGGCGCGCAGCCGCTCGCGGGGATCAAGGTGCTCGACTTCTCGCGCGTGCTCGCGGGGCCGTGGTGCGCGATGGTGCTCGCGGATCTCGGCGCGGAGGTGATCAAGGTCGAGCATCCGCGGCGCGGCGACGACACGCGTGACTGGGGCCTGCGCGTCGGCGACACCGAGACGACCTACTTCAACAGCGTGAACCGCAGCAAGCGCTCGATCTGCGTCGATCTGCAGACGGAAGCGGGGCGGCGCATCGCGCGCGGGCTCGCCGCGCAGGCGGACGTCGTCGTGCACAACTTCAAGGCGGGCGGCGCGGAGAAGCTCGGGCTCGGCTACGACGCGCTCGCCGCGCTCAATCCGCGGCTCGTCCATTGCGCGATCTCCGGCTACGACCGCTCGGGCCCCGAAGCGAGCCGGCCGGGCTACGACCTCGTCGTACAGGGCGAGGCCGGCCTGATGGCGCTGAACGGCGAAGCGGGGCGGCCGCCGCTGAAGTTCGGCGTCGCCGTCGCGGATCTCTTCACCGGCATGTACTCGGCGCAGGCGATCCTCGCCGCGCTCTACGAGCGGCATGCGACGGGGCGCGGGCGGCGCATCGAGATGGCGCTCTTCGATTGCGGGCTGATGGTCACGTCGTACTACGGGCTCGAAGCGCTGCTGATGGGCGAGGACCCGCCGCGCTACGGCAACGCGCATCCGTCGATCGTCCCGTATGGCGTGTTCGACGCGGCGGATGGCCCGATCGTGATCACGGTCGGCAACAACGCGCAGTTCGCGCGCTTTTGCGACGTGATCGGCCGGCCGGAGCTCGCGGCCGACGCGCGCTTCGCGACCAACATCGCGCGTTCCGCGAATCGCGCGGAACTGCTGCCGGAGATTCTCCGCGAGCTCGGCCGCCGGCCGCGCGCGGCGCTGCTCGCGGCGCTCGCCGACGCGGGCATTCCGTGCGGCGAGGTGCTCGGCCTGCGCGAGGCGCTCACCTCCGAGCGCGCGCAATCGGCGGGGCTCGTCACGCGGCAGCCGCATCCGGCCGCGGGCGAAGTCGACGTGCTCGCGCCGCCGTACCGGTTCGACGGCGAGCGCCTGCCCGTGCGCGGCGCGCCGCCCGTGCTCGGCGCGGATACCGAACGCGTGCTGGGCGACTGGCTCGGGATGTCCGCGCGCGAGATCGCGCAACTGCGCAGCGACCGCGTCGTCTGAGCGCGGCGATGCGGTGCGTCGCCGGGTCGCCGGGTCGCCGCGTCGTTTCATCGCCGCATCACCGCGGAACGCACGACCGCCGCGCAGGCGGCAACGATTACACAACAACCTCGTCGATCGAGGAGGAGACGTCATGGAGACTTCCGTCATCGAAACGGTCGTGGCTCGCCGCGACTATCAGCAGCTCGTGCGTGCGCGGCGCCGCTTCAGCTTCACGCTGACGGCGCTGATGATCGCGACGTACTACGGCTTCATCCTGCTCGTCGCGCTCGCGCCGCGCACGCTCGCCGCGCCGCTCTACGCGGGCGCGACGATCAGCGTCGGGATTGTCGCGGGCGTCGCGATCATACTCGTCGCGATCGGCCTGACGGCGGGCTACGTGCTGCGCGCGAACCGCTCGTTCGACCGCTCGTTCGACGCGCTCTTCGAGCGTTCGTGACGGAGGCCGCGATGCTGCGCAAATCGACCGCGCGTCCCGCGCTTTTCGCACTGTCCGCGCTCTTCCCGTGCGCGGCGCTTTCTCCCGCGGCCGCGCACGCGATGGGCGTCGCCGCCGCACCGATGCCGGGCAAGGTCGCGCTGAATCCCGTCGCGATCGGCATGTTCTTCGTCTTCGTGTTCGCGACGCTCGCGTTGACGCGCTGGGCCGCGCGCCGCACCCGCTGCGCGCGCGACTTCTACACGGCGGGTGGCGGCATCACCGGCCTGCAGAACGGCCTCGCGATCGCGGGCGACTACATGTCGGCCGCGTCGTTTCTCGGCTTGTCGGGCATGGTGTTCACGTTCGGCTTCGACGGGCTCATCTATTCGATCGGCTTTCTCGTCGGCTGGCCGTTCGTGATGTTCCTGATCGCCGAGCCGCTGCGCAATCTCGGCAGGTTCACGTTCGTCGACGTCGTCGCGTACCGCTTCGCGCAGCGGCCGATCCGGCTCCTCACGTCCGCGAATGCGCTGACGATCGTCGTGCTGTACCTCGTCGTGCAGATGGTCGGCGCGGGCAAGCTGATCCAGTTGCTGTTCGGGCTGTCGTACGGCGTCGCGGAGCTGATCGTCGGCGTGCTGATGGTCGTCTACGTGTTCTTCGGCGGAATGACCGCGACGACCTGGGTGCAGATGATCAAGGCCGTGCTGCTGCTCGCCGGCGCGACGCTGCTCGCCGCGCTCGCGCTCGGCGAGTTCGGCTTCAGCGTCGACGAGATGTTCCGCCGCGCGGTGGCCGTGCATCCGGGCGCGCTCGGCATCATGGGGCCCGGCAAGCTGATCCGCGATCCGGCGAACGCGCTGTCGCTCGGCATCGCGCTGATGTTCGGCACCGCGGGCTTTCCGCACATCCTGATGCGCTTCTTCACGGTGCCGAACGCGAAGGAGGCGCGCAAATCGGTGCTGTACGCGACGGGCTTCATCGGCTACTTCTATCTGCTCACGTTCGTGATCGGCTTCTCGGCGATCGTGCTGCTCGCTCAGCATCCGGAGTTCTTCCGCCACGACGCGACGGGCGCGTTCAGCCTCACGCGCGATCTCGTCGGCGGCTCGAACATGGTCGCGGTGAAGCTCGCGCAGGCCGTCGGCGGCAACTGGTTCTACGGCTTCATTGCGGCTGTCACGTTCGCGACGATCCTCGCCGTCGTCGCGGGCCTGACGCTCGCCGGCGCGACGACGATCTCGCACGATCTCTACGCGCAGATGTGGGCGCGCGGCCTGCCGGACGAGCGGCGCGAAATGCGCATTTCGCGCGCGGCGACGCTCGCGCTCTCCGCGGTCGCGATCGGCCTGTCGATCCTGTTCGAGCACGTGAACGTCGCGTTCATGGTCGGGCTCGTCGCGGCGGTGGCGGCGAGCGCGAATTTCCCGGTGCTCGCGACGTCGATCTTCTGGCGCGGGATGACGACGCGTGGCGCGGTGGCGGGCGGCGGGCTCGGGCTCGCGTCGGCCGTCGTGCTCACGCTGCTGTCGAAATCGGTGTGGGTCGACGTGCTGCATCACGCGCACGCGCCGGTGTTCCTCGACAACCCGGCGCTCGTGTCGGTGCCGCTCGCGTTCGCGGGCATCGTGATCGGCTCGCTCGCCGACCGCGGCGAGCGCGCGCGGCGCGAGCGCGACGCGTTCGCGCGGCAGGAGTTCTACGCGCAGACGGGCGCGCTCGCCGCGCAGGCCGTCACGCACTGAATCGTCGGGAAGCAGCGCGCGGCGGCGCGCGATTCGTCCGGCGATCCGGACGGCCGCGTTCCGGAAATCCGGATTTCCGGAACGCACGCGCCCTCGAAGATTCGGAAAACCCAGAGAAATCAACAGGCTGAACCTGATCGAGTGGCTGGCATCGACCTTGCAAAGTAAACGCCCAAGGCCGCCTGGGCCTCACTACTACAGCAAGGAGACATTCGATGACCCACCTCGTCCACCTCCCCCGGATTCGCTGAGGCCATCGCTTGTTGCGGCACGGCAGCCGCGCGGGCGAGTGGCTTCCCCTGACATTCGTCCGCGCGCGTGACGCCGACCTCCTTCGACTCACCTTCTCTCTTCTCTGGAACCACCGTGAAGAAACCGTTCTATAAAGTCCTCTACGTGCAGGTGATCTTCGCCATCGTCGTCGGCGTGATCCTGGGTCACTACTATCCGTCGCTCGCCGTCGACATGAAGCCGCTCGGCGACGGCTTCATCAAGCTGATCAAGATGGTGATCGGCCCGATCATCTTCTGCACCGTCGTGACGGGCATCGCCGGCATGCAGGACATGAAGAAGGTGGGGCGCGTCGGCGGCAAGGCGCTGCTGTATTTCGAGATCGTGTCGACGTTCGCGCTCGTGCTCGGCCTCGCGGCGACGCACATCCTGCGCCCGGGCGTCGGCTTCAACATCGATCCGGCGACGTTGAACGGCAAGGAAGTCGCGTCGTACGCGGCGAAGGCGCACGGCCAGTCGACCGTCGACTTCCTGATGCACATCATCCCGAACACGATGATCGACGCGTTCGCGCAGGGCGAGATCCTGCAGATCCTGCTGATCGCGCTGCTGTTCGGCTCGGTGCTCGCGCACCTCGGCGAGCGCGGCCGCGTCGTCACCGAGTTCATCGACGGCGTCACGCGCGTGCTGTTCGGCATCGTGCACATCGTCACGAAGCTTGCGCCGATCGGCGCGTTCGGCGCGATGGCGTTCACGATCGGCAAGTACGGCGTCGGCTCGCTCGTGCCGCTGCTCAAGCTGATCGGCACGTTCTACCTGACGTCGGTCGTGTTCGTGCTCGTCGTGCTCGGCACGATCGCGCGCTTCACCGGCTTCTCGATCATCCGCTTCGTCGGCTACATCAAGGAAGAGCTGCTGATCGTGCTCGGCACGAGCTCGTCGGAAGCGGCGCTGCCGCAACTGATGGAGAAGCTCGAGAAGGCGGGCTGCTCGCGCTCGGTCGTCGGCCTCGTCGTGCCGACCGGCTATTCGTTCAACCTCGACGGCACCAACATCTACATGACGATGGCCGTCCTCTTCATCGCGCAGGCCACCAACATCGAGCTCACGTGGATGCAGCAGCTCACGCTGCTCGCGGTCGCGATGCTGACGTCGAAGGGCGCGAGCGGCGTGACGGGCGCGGGCTTCATCACGCTTGCCGCGACGCTCGCCGTCGTGCCGACCATTCCGCTGTCCGGCATGGTGCTGATCCTCGGCATCGACCGCTTCATGAGCGAATGCCGCGCGCTGACCAACATCGTCGGCAACGGCGTGGCGACGGTCGTCGTGTCCGCATGGGAGAAGGAACTCGACCGCGCGAAGCTGCGCGCGGCGCTGTCGGGCAACGGCGGGGCCGCCGCGGGCGAAGCCGCGCGGATCTGACGATGAGCGGAAACACGGCGGGGCGCGTAGCGGCGCGCCCGCCGGGCGGGGCCGGGCCGGGCGCGTCGAAGCGCGCTTCGCCCGGCCCCGCGGCCTTTTCGGGCGGCGGCTATGCCACAATAGACGATCCTTACAATCCGGAAGCCGTCACCGTGAAGCGCCGCCTGCTCGTCGTTCTCGCGCTCGCCGCGATGCTCGCGGCCGCGTGCGCGCTCACGTGGACCATCACATGGCAGCGCGGCGTCGCCGATTTGCGGGGCAGCGCGGCGGCGCGCGTGGACCGCACGACGAACGCGCTGAAAAGCACGCTCGACCGCTACGAATCCCTGCCGTACCTGCTGGGCGGCCATCCGTTCGTGCAGGACGTCCTCGCCGCGCCGGGCAATCGCCGCCGCGTGAATCGGGCGAACGCCTACCTCGAGGACGTGAACCGCCACGCGCACGCGACGGCGACCTACGTGATCACCGCGAACGGGCTGTGCGTCGCCGCGAGCAACTGGCGCGGCCCGGACAGCTTCACCGGCATCGGCTATCAGTTCCGCCCGTACTTCATCGATGCGGTGAAGGGCGGCACCGGCCGCTTCTTCGGAATCGGCACGATCTCGCGCGATCCCGGCTACTACATCTCGCAACCCGTGCGGCACGACGGCAAGATCGTCGGCGTCGCGGTCGTGAAGCTCAATCTCGAATGGTTCCAGGGCGCGGACGCGTCGGAGCCGCTCGTCGTCGCCGACGACCACGGCGTGATCTTCCTGTCGTCGGTGCCGGAGTGGAAGTACCACACGCTCAAGCCGCTGCCGGGGCCGATCGCGACGTCGATCCACGAGACGCGCCAGTATGCGCAGTATCCGGTGACGCCGCTGCCGCTGCGCGTCGAGCGTGTGCTCGGGCCCGATGCGCAGATCGTGCGGATGGGCGCGGGGCGCCGCGCGCCGCGCTATCTCGCGACGCGCCGCCTGCTCGGCGAGCCCGACTGGCAGCTCGTCACGCTCGCGCCGATCGAGCCCGTCGACGCCGACGCGCGCAATGCGACGATCGTCACCGCGTTCGGCTTCGTGTCGCTCAGCCTGCTCGCGTTCTACTGGCGCACGCGTCGCGCGCGCGTGAAGGAGATGCTGCGCAGCCGCGTGCTGCTGCAAAGCGCGTATGCGGAGCTGAACCGGCGCGTCGAGGAGCGCACGGCCGATCTGTCGCAGGCGAACGCGCGGCTCAAGAAGGAAGTCGGCGAGCGGATCCGCGCGGAGCAGGAGCTGCGGGCCGCGCACGACGAGCTCGTCCAGGCGAGCAAGCTCGCCGCGCTCGGCCAGATGGCGGCCGGCATCACGCACGAGCTGAACCAGCCGCTCGCCGCGCTTCGCAGCTTCTCCGACAACACGCGCGTGCTGCTCGACCGCGGCGAGCAGGCGGCCGCGCGCGAGAACCTCGAGGCGATCGCGGCGCTCACCGAGCGGATGGGCAAGATCACGAATCAGTTGAAGCTGTTCGTCGGGCGCGCGAAGCCGCGCAACGAGCAGGCGCACGTCGCGCGCGCGCTGCGCAACGTGCTCGCGCTGCTCAAGGAGCGGATGCAGGGCGTCGAGCTCGCGATCACGCTGCGCGACGAGACGCGCGATCCTGTCGAGGCCGCGCGCTTCGATCCGTCGCGGGACGAGCCGGCGCTCGTCGCGCGCTGCGAGGATCTGCGGCTCGAGCAGGTGCTCATCAACCTGCTCGGCAACGCGCTCGACGCGGTCGCGACGGCCGCCGCGCCGCGCATCGACGTGACGATCCGCGCGACGGCCGCGACGCTTGCGATCGTCGTGCGCGACAATGGGCCGGGGATCGCGCCGGAATCGCTCGCGCGGCTGTTCGAGCCGTTCTTCACGACGAAGGAAATGGGGCGCGGGCTCGGGCTCGGCCTCGCGATCTCGTCGTCGATCGCGCGCGACGCGGGCGGCTCGCTCACCGCGCGAAACGCGCCGGCGGGCGGCGCGGAGTTCGTCTTGACGCTGCGCCGCGTGCGCACGCATCATCCGGACACTTCCGCCGCGCGCTGAGCGCGCTTTTTCGCGCGCGGCGCGTGTCAGCATCATGGGGTGACAGAAGATGGCGAACCGCCTGCAAGTGATCTACATCGAAGACGACGAGCTCGTGCGCCGCGCGAGCGTGCAGAGCCTGCAGCTCGCGGGCTTCGACGTCATCGGATTCGGTTCGGTCGAGGCGGCCGAGAAGGCGATCGGCGGCGACGCGGCCGGCGTGATCGTGTCCGACATCCGCCTGCCCGGCGCGAGCGGCCTCGATCTGCTCGCGCAGTGCCGCGAACGCACGCCCGACGTGCCCGTCGTGCTCGTCACCGGGCACGGCGACATCTCGATGGCCGTGCAGGCGATGCGCGACGGCGCATACGATTTCATCGAAAAGCCGTTCGCGGCCGAGCGCCTGATCGAGACGGTGCGGCGCGCGCTCGAGCGGCGCGCGCTCGTGCTCGAGAATCACGCGCTGCGGCGCGAGCTCGCGGGGCAGGGCGTCGTCGCGCCGCGGATCATCGGCCGCAGCCCCGCAATCGAGCAGGTGCGGCGGCTGATCGCCAACGTCGCGCCGACTGACGCGTCGGTCCTCATCAACGGCGACACCGGCGCGGGCAAGGAGCTGATCGCGCGCAGCCTGCACGAGCTGTCGCCGCGCCGCGACAAGCCGTTCATCGCGGTCAACTGCGGCGCGCTGCCCGAGCCGATGTTCGAATCCGAAATGTTCGGCTACGAGCCGGGCGCGTTCACCGGCGCGGCAAAGCGCCGTATCGGCAAGCTCGAGTACGCGTCAGGCGGCACGCTGTTCCTCGACGAGATCGAGAGCATGCCGCTCGCGCTGCAGGTGAAGCTGTTGCGCGTGCTGCAGGACGGCGTGCTCGAGCGGCTCGGCTCGAACCAGCCGATCCGCGTGAACTGCCGCGTGGTCGCGGCGGCGAAGGGCGACATGAGCGAGCACGTCGCGGCAGGCACGTTCCGGCGCGACCTGCTGTATCGGCTGAACGTCGTGACGATCGCGCTGCCGCCGCTCGCCGAGCGTCGCGAGGACATCGTGCCCCTCTTCGAGCACTTCATGCTCGACGCGGCGGTGCGCTACGGGCGCCCCGCACCGCTTCTCACCGATCGTCAGCGCGCGAGCCTGATGCAGCGCGACTGGCCGGGCAACGTGCGCGAGCTGCGCAACGCGGCCGACCGCTTCGTGCTCGGCGTGACGGAAGACATCGCCGGCGACGCGGGCGCGCAAGCCGACGAGAGCGCCGAGCAGTCGCTGAAGGAGCGCATCGAGCAATTCGAGCGCGCGGTGATCGCCGAGACGCTGAATCGCACGGGCGGCGCGGTCGCGACGACGGCCGACAAGCTGCACGTCGGCAAGGCGACGCTCTACGAGAAGATGAAGCGCTATGGGCTGAGCGCGAAAGGAGAAACGGACCGCTGATGCGGGCGGGGGCCCGCGTCGAGCGATCCGCGCGGCGCCGCGGTGCAGGGCGCGCTTACGCGCTCGTGTCGAGCGCCTTTTGCAGCAGTTGATCGAGCTCCGCGAACTGCGGCGCGCCGACGTAGCGCTTCAGGATCTTGCCGTCCTTGCCGATCACGAATGTCGTCGGCGTGAGCTGGACGTTGCCGAACTGCTTCGCGACGCTGCCGTCGTCGAGCGCGACCTTGAACGGCAACCGGCGCGTCTGCGCGTAGTTCGCGACGTACATCGGCGGATCGTAGTTCATCGCGACCGCGACGAATTCGAGGCCCTGGCCCTTGAAGCGGTTGTACGTGTCGACCATCTGCGGCATTTCCTGCATGCAGGTCGCGCAGCTCGTCGCCCAGAAGTTGACGAGATAGACCTTGCCCTTCAGATCGGCGGCGGTCGAGACTTTCTGGCCGGACAGCAGCGTGAACGTCGCTTCGGGCGCGCTGGACTTGCCGTTGAACGCGAAATAGCCGGCGACGGCGATCGCGACCGCGGCGAAGGCGATCGCGACGTAGCGCAACGGGCCGGCGCGGCGGCCGGCGGAGGCGGGAGCGGGGCTCATCTGCGGGACCTCTGAATGCGTGGACTTCAGGCGGCGCCGAGTGCGGGCGCCCGATCGATGCGAACGGCGCTCATTGTACCGTCAATCGTGCGTGCGCACCGGCGCCGCGCTGTCGCGCCGAGCGGCGATAATGCAGCTTCGTTCTACGTCCATTGCACCCTTTTTCATGATTCGTGCCGCTCTTCGCTACGCGCGCTTGCTTCGTTTCCGTTCGATTGGCCGGCCTGAGGCGTTCGGCGCGGCGGCGCGGTTACTTCCGTCGGGGGCGACGCGTGGGCGCGTGGGCCGCGCGTCGCCAGGCGTTCGCGCGCGCCGCGCGGCCGTCGTGCTCGGCGCGCTCGGCGCGCTCGTGTCGCTGGCCGCGTGCTCGCCCGCCTATGACTGGCGCACGCTGCACAACGACGCTGGCTACACGATCGACCTGCCGGCCAAGCCGACCGTCGAAGAGCACCCGGTCGCGATCGGCGGCGTGCCGATGAAGATGCGGATGCAGGCGGCGCACGTCGGCGGCGCGGTGTTCGCCGTCGGCACGGTGATGCTGCCGGACGACCGCGACGCGACCCAGCACGCGGCGCTCGACTATCTGCGCACCGGCTTGGCGCGCAATCTGCGCGCGCAGCCGTCCGAACAGGCGGTGCTCGTGCCGCTCGCGGCCGGCGGCCAGACGGCGGGCGTCGAGCTGCGGATGAGCGGGGCGCCTGCCGGCGCATCGGATGCATCCGGCGCGGATCGGCAGGCGGATGGCGCGTCCGGCGCGCGCGCGTCGAAGACGGTGATCGCGAGGCTCGTCGCGCACGGCCGGCACGTGTACGAAGTGATCGTGATTTCCGATGCGCCGCTGGCGTCGGAGCCGCTTGAACAATTTTTCGGCTCGTTAAAACTCGATTGAGCGGGCGATGCGGGATGCATGAGAGCCGGTTCCGGAGTGAAAGTTCCTTCGCAAGAACGGGCGCTAATCGCCGGATTTTGCGGGATTTTTTCGACTATCCACAGACACTGTGGACAACTTTGTTGAAAAGTTCGACGGGCAGTCGGCAAAGGCCCGCCAGAGGGCCTTTCAGTTAGATTGCCCGCAATCTTTGCACTTGCAAAAAATCAATAAAATCAATGCATTGCAAGGGGCGCTTCAAGTGATGGCTGGAACGCGTCGAGATTGGGTGGGATTCGGCCAATTGTGCATAAGTCAAGTCTTGACATGCATCTTTTTGCCGGTCGCTCGAAGGCGACCGGGCTCGAAACCCTTGTGCCGACGCCCGCGGGCGGTGCGGTCGGCCGCGATCCCGCCACCTTCCGATTACTGCACGACGGAGATGTCCGCCCGCCGTTCGTGCTTCGTCAGCGCGGCGTCGATCGCGCCATGCACGGCGGACGGCGTGTCGAGCAGGTAGAAATGCCCGCCGTCGAACGTCTCGCGCCCGATCGGCAGCGTCGACGCGCGCTGCCAGTCCTGCAGCCCGCCCTCGGACAGCACGGTGTCGTGCGCGCCGGCGAAGACCGTGACGGGCACGGGCAACGGCGTGGCCGGCGCGAGCGGAAAGAACGCCTCGACGATCCGGAAGTCGGCCTTCGCGAGTTGCAGCAGCATCGCGCGCAACTCGTCGTGCGCGAAGACTTCGGGCGGCGTGCCGCCGAGCGTCGCGAGGTGCTCGACGATCGCCGCGTCGGGGCGCTGATGGACCGGGAACGCGCGGCGCCGCGACGCGGCGAACGGCGAGTCGGCGCCCGATACGCCGAGCCAGCGCGGCGCACGCCCGAGCTGCGTCATGTCGTGCGCGAAGCAGTACGCGACGAGCGCGCCCATGCTGTGGCCGAAGATCGCATAGTCGGCGGGGAGCGCGGGGGCCAGCTCGCGCAGGTAGTCGCGCAGCGCCGGCAGCGTGTCGAAGGCGGCGTGCTTGAGACTTCTGCCCCGCCCAGGCAGCTCGACGAGCCAGACTTCGACATGCGGCGGAAACGCGACGGCCCACCGGAAGTAGTTCGTTGCGGAGCCGCACGCGTGATGGAACATCAGCAGCCGGTGCCGCGCGTGCTCGCGTCGGTCGGGAATGGTGAGGGTGCCGGGCAGCAGGGCCATGCGCGATCGCTCCAGTGTCGGTCCGTGTCAGGGAAGGCAAGTCTTCGGGCGGTCCACGGCGCCGCGAATGCTCGGGGCGCAGGACGCGAGGCGATGCCCTGTGTCGAAAGCAAGGGCGTCATTGCGCCTACTATATTACGATTCGCCCGCGATTCCCGTTTTCGTTTCGCGGTTCGAATGCTCGGCCGTGTCGTTGTTATTGTCGGCTGCGGTTGCGATGGCCATCGCGCTGAACGTCGGGCGCCGGGCGCTTTCCGTGGGCAGCGCCGCCGTTCTCGGGTAAAAAAACATGGCGATCATCGTCCGTGCCGCCTGTCGCGCCGACTGGCCTGCATTGCGCGCGCTCTATCTGCGCGCGCGCCGCGACACGTTCGTCTGGCTGCCAGCAGACAACTTCGCACTCGACGATTTCGACGCGCACACGCGGGGCGAATCGCTGCTCGTCGCGCAAGCGGAGGGCGAGGGCATCGTCGGCTTCGTGTCGGTGTGGGAGCCGGAGCGCTTCGTCCATCATCTGTACGTCGCGGGATCGAGGCTGCGTGGAGGAATCGGCAGCGCGCTGCTGCGCGCGCTGCCGGGCTGGCCCGCCGAGCGCTACCGGCTCAAGTGTCTCGTGCGGAACGAACGAGCGCTCGCGTTCTATCGCGCGCACGGATTCGTCGAAATCGATTCGGGCGTATCGAAGGACGGCGAATATCGGCTGCTGGAGACACGGGAAGCGGGCGACTGACGGCGCTCGGCCGGGAAGTCGCGAGCGACGGGCGCTTCTGTTCGCGCGCATTCCAGTATCGCGCCGCCGGTCGACACGCGGCGTTCGCGGCACGGCTGCATCGCGCCGATCGCATCGACGCGCGGCTCGTTCTGCCGATGGCGCGCGCCCGCCGGTTCTCTCTCGACCCAGGCCGGTATTCCAGCGGGCGTCAGCTTGGCATTGACGCATCGTTCCATGTCGCCGCTCGCGGTGCGGCGCCACATCGCCCGTCACTCCGCCGCCTTTCCGGGTTCCGCCTCGGCAACCGTCGGCGGATTCTCGGATCAAGGTCCGTTCACGCCGGTGCGAACACCCGTCGGTACCGGATCGCCTCGGCGATATGCGCAGCGCTCGGCGCCTCGTCGCCCGCGAGATCGGCGATCGTCCGCGCGACCTTCAGCACCCGGTAGTACGCCCGCGCCGACCAGCGGAACCGCTCGCCAGCGTCGCGCAGCAGCGTCTCGCCCGCGCTGTCCGGACGGCAGAACGCATCGGTCTCGCGGCCCGTCAGCATGTGGTTGGTCTTGCGCTGCCGCGCGAATTGCCGCCCGCGCGCGAGCGCGACGCGCGCGGCCACGGTCTCGCTCGATTCTCCGGCGGTTGCGGGCCGTTCGGCCAGCTCGGCGGGCGTGAGCGCGGGAATCTCGATCTGGATGTCGATCCGGTCGAGGAGCGGCCCGGACAGCTTGCGCAGATAGCGCGCGGCGATCTCGGGCGAGCAGCGGCAGCGGCCGCCGGGGTCGCCGCGCCAGCCGCACGGGCAGGGATTCATCGCGGCGATCAACTGGCACGCGGCCGGGAAATCCGCCTGCAGCGCGACGCGCGAGATCGTGATGCGGCCCGCTTCGAGCGGCTCGCGCAGCGTCTCGAGCACATGCCGGTCGAATTCCGGCAACTCGTCGAGGAACAGCACGCCCAGGTGCGCGAGCGTGATCTCGCCCGGCTGCGGCGGATTGCGGCCGCCGACGAGCGCGGCCGAGCTCGACGAGTGATGCGGCGCGCGAAACGGGCGCCGCCGCCATTGCGCGAGCGAGAAGCCGGCGCGGCTCGACGACAGGATCGCGGCCGACGTCAGCGCCTCGTCGTCGGTGAGCGGCGGCAAGAGGGCCGGCAGGCGCGCGGCGAGCATCGACTTGCCCGCGCCCGGCGGCCCGATCATCAGCATGTGGTGGCCGCCCGCCGCCGCGACTTCGAGCGCGCGCTTCGCGCTCGTCTGGCCGATCACGTCCGCGAGGTCGAGGGTGGATGCCGCGGGGAGCGCGTCGAGACGGGGCGCGGCGACGGGCGCGAGCCGCCCGTCCGGCGCGTCGGCGAGATGCGCGCACAGCGCGGGCAGATCGGCCGCGCCGTATACCGTCACGCCCGGCACGAGCGCCGCTTCGGCCGCGCTCGGCAGCGGCAGGTAAAGCTCCGCGGCCGCCGCCGTCATCGCCACGGGCGGCGATTCGGCATCCGCGGACGAGCCGCTTTCGTCCGCCTGCTGGCCGCGGGCGGCGCCGCACGCCATCGCGAACGCGCCGCGCATCGGCCGCAGCGCGCCCGTCAGCGACAGTTCGCCCGCGAACTCGCGGCCGTCGAGCGCGCCTGCCGGAAGCTGGCCGCTCGCGGCGAGGATGCCGAGCGCGATCGGCAGATCGAAGCGGCCGGACTCCTTCGGCAAGTCGGCGGGCGCGAGGTTGACGGTGATGCGCCGCACGGGGAATTCGAAGCCGCAGTTCTGCAGTGCGGCGCGCACGCGCTCGCGGCTTTCGCGCACTTCGAGATCGGGCAGCCCGACGATCGAAAACGACGGCAGCCCGTTGGCGAGATGGACTTCGACGGTGACTTCCGGCGCGCGGCCGGCAGCGGGCGCGCGGCTGCGCACCACGGCAAGCGACATGATTCGACTCCGCGTGACCCGGACCGGGCGGCGCGAATCGCGCCGCCCGTGGCGTCCGGAGGATGGTTTCGATGCGCGCTTGCCGGCGTGGCGCGAACTGCGGGGGAAGCCGCTCAGCGAATACGAGCGGCGGCGGACGTCACGACTGGACGTCCGCCAGTTTCTGTTCGAGCTCGGCGACGCGCTTTTCGAGCTCCTCGAGCCGCGCGCGGGTACGCGCGAGCACCTGCGCCTGCGTGTCGAATTCTTCGCGGGTGACGAGGTCGAGCTTCGAGAAGCCTTGCGTGAGCATGGCCTTCACGTTGCGCTCGACATCCTTGACCGGCGAGTTTTTCAGCAGATCGCCGATGCGCGCCTGCAGGTCGTTGAAAACGTCGCTGGGTTGCTTCATGGTGTTCCCCTTCCAGATGCACAAAATTTGTGCAATAGCCGTTGCAGTCGTGCCCACGAATTGCGCATGACCGAAATTGGTGCGCCCGCAGGCCCGTTTTCCGGGCATTCGCCCGCGTGAAGCCGCGTTCGTGATGCGCCGGACGTGCGTGCACTCTAGCAACCTTCCTTTCAGCGCGCCAGCAAACCGGGCCCGCGTTGGCCGTTCGGCCAAGGCGCGCTTGCGTTTACGCAAGCGTGTGCGGATGGCGGAAATCTGCGTGAAAGCCTTTCGAGACCGGCGTGTGCCGATATGGCATGCGAGTTGCTGTAGGTGTTTCGCTACACATTGCAGCAGTGATGGGACAACCACCATAGCGAGAGGACTTCATGAAACTGATTACCGCAATCATCAAGCCGTTCAAGCTCGATGAGACGCGCGAGGCGCTCTCGGCGCTCGGCGTCTCGGGCATCACGGTGACGGAGGTCAAGGGGTTCGGCCGCCAGAAGGGGCATACCGAGCTGTACCGGGGGGCCGAATATGTCGTCGATTTCCTTCCTAAGATGAAGATCGAAGCCGCGGTGTCGGACGACCTCGTCGACCAGGCCGTCGAGGCGATCGAGCGCGCGGCGCGTACGGGGAAGATCGGCGACGGCAAGATCTTCGTCACGTCGATCGAGCAGGTGATTCGGATTCGTACTGGGGAGACGGGCGCTGACGCCCTGTAACAAGAGACACGAGCGATAAGAGGAAAACCAAGATGCGCAAAATCCTGATGTCCCTGTTGATGGCCGGCTCGCTGCTTGCGGGCGGCATCGGCGCCGCGATGGCCGACGACGCTTCGTCGGCTCCCGCCGCCGCATCGGCCGCAACGGCTTCCGACACGTCGGCGAGCGCCGCCGTATCAACGCCGGCCGTATCCACGCCGGCCGCATCCGCGCCGGCCGCATCCGCGCCGGCCGCATCCGCGCCGGCCGATGCCTCCGCGGCCGCTTCGGCCGCCGCGCCGGCCTCGGCCGCCGCCGCGCCTGCCGCGCCGAGCGCGCCGTTCTCGGTCGATTCGTCGAAAATCAACTCGGGCGACACCGCGTGGATGCTCACGTCGACCGCGCTCGTGCTGTTCATGACGATCCCGGGCCTTGCGCTTTTCTATGGCGGCATGGTCCGCAAGAAGAACGTGCTCGCGACCGTGATGCAGAGCTTCGCGATCACCGCGCTGATCACGGTCCTCTGGACGGTGGTCGGCTACAGCCTCGCGTTCACGCCGGGCAGCGGCTTCATCGGCGGCTTCTCGCGCGTGTTCCTGTCCGGGATGAACTACATCCACGGCGACAAGGCGACGACGCTCACCGTCAGCCACCTCGCGCCGACGATCCCGGAATCGGTCTATTTCGTCTATCAGATGACGTTCGCGATCATCACGCCGGCCCTCATCTGCGGCGCGTTCGCCGACCGGATGAAGTTCTCGGCGATGCTCGTCTTCATGACGCTCTGGTCGCTGATCGTCTACGTGCCGATCGCGCACATGGTCTGGGAGCCGACGGGCTGGTTGTCGTCTGACGGCGTGCTCGACTTCGCGGGCGGCACGGTCGTGCACATCAACGCCGGTATCGCGGGCCTCATGTCGTGCCTCGTGCTCGGCAAGCGCGTCGGCTACGGCCGCGAAGCGATGGCGCCGCACAACCTCGTGCTGACGCTGATCGGCGGCTCGATGCTGTGGGTCGGCTGGTTCGGCTTCAACGCGGGCTCCGCGGTCGCCGCGGACGGCCGCGCCGGCTTCGCGATGCTCACGACGCAAGTCGCCACCGCGTGCGCGGCGCTCGGCTGGATGTTCGCCGAGTGGATCGCGAAGGGTAAGCCTTCGGTGCTCGGCATCGTGTCGGGCGCGGTCGCGGGCCTCGTCGCGATCACGCCGGCTGCCGGCTTCGTCGGCGTCGCGGGCGCGCTCGTGATCGGCATCGCGGCGGGCGTCGTCTGCTTCTGGTCGGCGACGTGGCTCAAGTCGAAGCTCGGCTACGACGATTCGCTCGACGCGTTCGGCGTGCACGGCGTGGGCGGCATGCTCGGCGCGCTCCTGACGGGCGTTTTCGCGGTCAAGGACATCGGCGGCGCCGACGGCAGCCTGCTGCTGCAGGCGAAGGGCGTGCTGATCACGCTCGTCTACAGCGGCGTCGTCAGCTTCGTGCTGCTGAAGGTGATCGACCTCGTGATCGGCCTGCGCGTGACGGAAGAAGAAGAGCGCGAAGGCCTCGACGTGATCCTGCATGGCGAGCACGTCGAATAACAGGATTCAATCCCCGAATCCAGGGGGCGAAGTGCTTGCACGCTTCGCCGCCCGCAGAATGAGCGCAGCGATTTCGACCCGCCCTCCAGGCGGGTTTTTTTTCGCGCGCTCGCGGCCCGCCGGGCGGCGCACCGGGCGTCGCGCGCAAGGCGTCGGAAACCTCGCTCGCGACACCTCGCCGGATACCGCGCGACACTCGCGCAACAGCCGGGCGACGCCTTCGCAACACCCGCCGGAAGCCCGCGCCCGGAGCGGGCCGCACGCGATAACCCTGTGGGCTATCGGGTCAATAGCGACAAACATGCGGTAAATCCTTGCGATACCGGGAACAATCCCCAAATGCGACGGGCAATTGCTCTACAATCTTTTTTCTCCCGTCCGCGAGTCACACATGGTTCCCCATCTCGTTACGGCGTTAAACGGCCCGCTGCTCGAGCTCGAGCGGAAGATCCTCGACGCCACGCCCGCGATCGAACGCTGGTTCAGGCTCGAATGGCAGGAACACACGCCGCCGTTCTACTGTTCGGTCGATCTGCGCAACGCGGGCTTCAAGCTCGCGCCCGTCGACGCGAACCTGTTCCCGGGCGCGTTCAACAACCTGCCGCCCGAAGTGCTGCCGCTCGCCGTGCAGGCGGCGATGGCCGCGATCGAGAAGATCTGCCCGGACGCGAAGAATCTGCTCGTGATCCCCGAGCTGCCGACGCGCAACGCGTTCTATCTCGAGAACGTCGCGCGCCTCGCGATGATCATGCGCCAGGCGGGCCTGAACGTGCGCTTCGGCTCGCTCGATCCGGGCATCGTCGACGTCACGCCGATCACGCTCGCCGACGGCCAGAAGATCGTGCTCGAGCCGCTCGAGCGCACGCCGCGCCGCCTCGGCCTGAAGAATTTCGATCCGTGCTCGATCCTGCTGAACAACGATCTGTCGGCGGGCATTCCGGGCATGCTGGAAAACCTGCACGAGCAGTATCTGCTGCCGCCGCTGCACGCCGGCTGGGCGGTGCGCCGCAAGTCGACGCATTTCTCGTGCTACGACGACGTCGCGAAGAAGTTCGCGAAGATGGTGGGCGTCGATCCGTGGATGCTGAATCCGTATTTCTCGCACGTCGAAGGCGTCGACTGGCACGCGAGCAACGGCGGCGAGGCGCTCGCCGAAGCGATCGACGCGGTGCTCAAGAAGATCACGCGCAAGTATCGCGAATACGGGATCGGCGAGAAGCCGTACGTCGTCGTGAAGGCGGACGCCGGCACGGCGGGGCGCGGCGTGATGACGGTGCACGACGCGTCCGAGATCGGCCGGATGACGAAGCACGAGCGCGCGCAGATGGCCGAATCGAAGGCGGGCGTGCCGGTGCGCGACGTGATCGTGCAGGAAGGCGTCTACACGTTCGAGCGGATCGGCGACGAGGTGGCCGAGCCCGTCGTCTACATGATCGACCGCTACGTGGTGGGCGGGTTCTACCGCACACACGGCGCGCGCGAGCGCGACCAGAATCTGAATGCGCCCGGCATGCATTACGTGCCGCTCGGCTTCGAGCACACGGCGCTGCCGGATACGCACGCGAAGCCCGGCGCGGCGCCGCCGAACCGCTTCTACATGTATGGCGTCGTCGCACGGCTCGGGCTGCTCGCGTCGTCGGTCGAGCTCGAGAAGACCGACCCGGAAGCGATCCAGGTGTGACGCGCTCCTTCCAGTATCAGGATTCGCATGGACATTCTCTTTATCGCCGACCCGCTCGAGCGCTTCAAGATCTACAAGGACTCGACCTACGCGATGATGGCCGAGGCGGCGCGGCGCGGGCACGCGGTGTACGCGTGCGAGCCGAACCAGCTTGCGTGGACGGGCGCGGGCGTCGAGGCCGACGTGCGCCGCGTGGCGATCGTCGGCGACACGGCTGATCTGCACCGCGATCGCTGGTACGAGGCGGCGGCGCGCGAGTCGCGCGCGCTGCCGTCGTTCGGCGCGATCCTGATGCGCAAGGATCCGCCGTTCGACATGGAGTACGTGACGTCGACGTGGCTGCTCGAGCTCGCCGAGCGCGCGGGCGCGCGCGTGTTCAACAAGCCGCAGACGATCCGCGACCATTCGGAGAAGCTCGCGATCGGCGAGTTCGCGCAGTTCGTCGCGCCGTCGCTCGTCACGCGCGACGCGGCGCGGCTGCGCGCGTTCCACGCCGAGCACGGCGACGTGATCCTCAAGCCGCTCGACGGCATGGGCGGGATGGGCGTGTTCCGCGTGAAGGCGGACGGCATGAACCTCGGCTCGATCATCGAGATGCTGAGCCACGACGGCGCGCGCTCGGTGATGGTGCAGAAGTTCATCCCGGAGATCAAAGCTGGCGACAAGCGGATTCTGCTGATCGACGGCGAGCCGGTGCCGTACTCGCTTGCGCGGATTCCGCAGGGCAACGAGGTGCGCGGCAATCTGGCGGCGGGCGGCGTCGGCGTCGCGCAGCCGCTCACCGGGCGCGACCGCGAGATCGCGACGGCGCTCGGCGCGGCGCTCGCGGCGCGCGGCTTGCTGCTCGTCGGTCTCGACGTGATCGGCGACTGGCTGACCGAGGTGAACGTCACGAGCCCGACTTGCTTTCGCGAAATCATGGAGCAGACTGGATTCGACGTCGCCGGCATGTTCGTCGACGCATTGGAGCGCGCGGTCGACTGATGCGCGCACGGCCCGGCGGCGGCTTGCGCAGGCCCCCGCCGCCGGATCGGTCCGCCCGGCCCGGCAAGCCCGGCCGGACAGGCTCGACTGGCCTGCTACAATGCCCGTTCGCCCGGCACGGTTTTCCGTGCGTCAGGCCCGGCGGTCGGGCCGAACACGTTGCAAGGCTGACATGGCAGGCATTCTCATCATCGCGCATGCGCCGCTCGCTACCGCTTTGCGGGACTGCATCGCGCACATCTACGGCGGCGTGCCCGCGCGGATCGGTTGCATCGACGTGCAGGCCGAGAACGATCCGGCCCAGGTGATGGCGTTCGCGCATGCGGAGCTCGCGCGCCTGAAGGAAGAAAACGGCGCGCTCGTGCTGACCGACATGTACGGCGCGACGCCCGCGAACATCGCGGGGCAGCTCGCGAAGGTCGAAGGCGTTCGCGTGCTCGCGGGCGTCAATCTGCCGATGCTCGTGCGCGCCGTCTGCTATCGGACGACGCCGCTCGATACGCTCGTCGACAAGGCGCTCGCCGGCTCGACGAAGGGCATCCACGAGATCGCGGCGGGCACGCCGCCGCCGCATCCGAGCGCGCTCGGGTGCGGCGAGTGCGCGCCGATTCCGCCCGAGCCGAAGGCGCAGACGCAACCGCATTGAGCCCGCCGCGCACCGATTCGCATCACCCTGTGCGGCCGGCAGGCCGGCCGCAGCCCGTTTTGACCTCATCGGAACACCATGCTTGAACAAGAAACGACCATCGTGAACAAATTGGGGCTCCATGCGCGCGCGTCGGCCAAGCTCACGCAGCTCGCGGGCAATTTCCAGTCGGAAGTATGGATGACGCGCAACGGCCGCCGGATCAACGCGAAGAGCATCATGGGCGTCATGATGCTGGCGGCGGGCATCGGCAGCACGGTGACGATCGAGACCGAGGGGCCGGACGAGCGGGAGGCGATGGACGCGCTCCTCAAATTGATCGCCGACAAATTCGGCGAAGGGCAATGACGCCGCGGCGGCAGGCCGCTCAGCTATCCAGCGAGAATGCCGCGCAACGTCGCGGCATTTTTTTCGTCCCGCGGCGGCGTGCCGCGATGCTGCGCCGCACGCAGTCACGCAGGGCATGCGGAATTTATAATCGTCGATCGGGGTCATAAGCGCATCGCAGCGGTGCGCCGCGACTCACGTGATCAAGGAGGTGCGCGTGTCCTTCACGCTGCATGGCATTCCCGTTTCAAGAGGCATCGCGATCGGACGAGCGTATCTGATCGCGCCGGCGGCGCTCGACGTCGCGCATTACCTGATCGAGGCCGAGCGGATCGAGGCCGAGATCGAACGTTTCCGTGCGGCGCTCGACGCGGTCCGGCGCGAGCTCGACGTGCTGCGCGCCGATCTGGCCGACGATACCCCGACCGAAGTCGCGGCATTCATCGACGTGCACGCGATGATCCTCGGCGATGCGATGCTCGTGCAGGAAACCATCGACCTCATCCGCACGCGCCGCTACAACGTCGAATGGGCGCTGACCGAGCAGCTCGACGTGCTCGCCGGCCACTTCGACGACATCGAGGACGAATACCTGCGCGAGCGCCGCGCCGACATCGAGCAGGTCGTCGAGCGGGTGCTGAAGGCGCTCGCGGGCGCGCCGTCCGCCGCGCAGGCGCTCGACCGCGCGGCGGGCAACGGCCACGACGAGATGATCGTCGTCGCGCACGACATCGCGCCCGCCGACATGATGCAGTTCAAGACGCAGTCGTTCCAGGCGTTCGTCACCGATCTGGGCGGGCGCACGTCGCACACGGCGATCGTCGCGCGCAGCCTCGGGATTCCGGCCGCGGTCGGCGTCCAGCACGCGAGCGCGCTGATTCGCCAGGACGATCTCATCATCGTCGACGGCGATCAGGGGATCGTGATCGTCGATCCCGCGCCGATCGTGCTCGAGGAATACTCGTACCGGCAATCGGAGAAGGCGCTCGAGCAGCGCAAGCTGCAGCGCCTGAAGTTCTCGCCTGCGCAGACGCTCTGCGGCACGAAGATCGACCTGCTCGCGAACATCGAGTTGCCCGACGACGCGAAGGCGGCCGTCGACGCGGGCGCGGTCGGCGTCGGCCTGTTCCGCACCGAGTTCCTGTTCATGAGCAAGGTGCGGATGCCGGAGGAAGAGGAGCAGTTCGCCGCGTACAAGCGCGCCGTCGAGCTGATGCACGGGATGCCCGTCACGATCCGCACGATCGACGTCGGCGCGGACAAGCCGCTCGACGCGCACGACGAAGGCTACGAAACCGCGCCGAATCCGGCGCTCGGCCTGCGCGCGATCCGCTGGAGCCTGTCCGAGCCGCAGATGTTCCTCACGCAACTGCGCGCGATCCTGCGCGCGTCGGCGTTCGGCCAGGTGAAGATCCTGGTGCCGATGCTCGCGCACGCGCAGGAGATCGACCAGACGCTCGACCTCATCAACGAGGCGAAGCGGCAGCTCGACGCGGCGGGGCTCGCCTACGATCCGAACGTGCGGGTTGGCGCGATGATCGAGATTCCGGCCGCGGCGATCGCGCTGCCGCTGTTCCTGAAGCGCGTCGACTTCCTGTCGATTGGCACGAACGACCTGATCCAGTACACGCTCGCGATCGACCGCGCGGACAACGCGGTCGCGCACCTGTACGATCCGCTGCATCCGGCGGTGCTGCATCTGATCGCGTTCACGCTGCGCGAAGCGAAGCGCGCGGGCGTGCCGGTGTCGGTGTGCGGCGAGATGGCGGGCGATCCGGCGCTCACGCGCCTGTTGCTCGGCATGGGGCTCACCGAGTTCTCGATGCATCCGAGCCAGTTGCTCGTCGTCAAGCAGGAGATCCTGCGCGCGCATCTGAAGGCGCTCGAGAAGCCGACCGCGGACGTGCTCGCGGCGTTCGAGCCGGAAGAAGTGCAGGCGGCGCTCGGGCGGCTCGCGAGCGCGGAGCCGCGAGCGGACGTGGCCGCGTGATCGGGCGGCGCACGCGCCCGCCCGTTCCGGTTCGATCGCAAGCGCGATCGCGCGCTGCGCTTTTACGAGATGCAGACAGCGGCGCCGCTGCTCAATGCGTGCCGCCCGCGCCGCACACCGGGCAATCCGGCTGCCGCGCGATCTTCATCGTGTTCCATTCCATCCGCAGCGAATCGAGCATCATCAGCCGGCCGACGAGCGTCGTGCCGATGCCGCCGATCACGCGCAGCGCCTCGGCCGCCTGCATCGCGCCGATGATGCCGACGGTCGGCGCGAATACGCCCATCGTCGAGCACGCGACTTCCTCGAACGGCTGATCCTCCGGAAATACGCATGCGTAGCACGGCGAGCCGGGATCGCGGAAGTCGAACGTGCTGATCTGCCCGTCGAAGCGCAGCGCCGCGCCTGATACGAGCGGCACCCGATGCGCGACGCACGCGCGGTTGATCGCGTGGCGCGTCGCGAAGTTGTCGGTGCAGTCGAGCACGACGCCCGCGCGCGGCACGTGCGCGTTCAGCCACGCGTCGTCGACGCGCTCGGCGACCGCGTTCACCTTCACGTCGGGATTGAGCTGCGCGAGCGCGTCGCGCGCCGATTCGACCTTCTTGCGGCCGACCGACGCCGTCACGTGCAGGATCTGCCGCTGCAGGTTCGTGAGATCGACGGTATCGGCATCGACGAGCGTGATCGTGCCGACGCCCGCCGCCGCGAGATACATCGCCGCGGGCGACCCGAGCCCGCCCGCGCCGACGACGATCGCGTGCGCGTCGAGAAAGCGCTGCTGCGCGTCGATGCCGATCTCGTCGACGAGGATGTGGCGGGAATAGCGGAGGAGTTGTTCGTCGTTCATCGTGGGGCCGCAAGGCGGTGAAACGGTCTCGAATATTATTCTAGGCGCGCAAAGAAAACGGGCCATCGCGGCGGTGTGCCGCGATGGCCCGTGCGTGGCGCCGTGCGCTTACTGCGGTTGCGGCGCCGACGCCGGCCTGGCAGCCGACGCGGGCTTCGCAGCCGCGCCCGACGCGCCCTTCGGTGCCGATGCGGCGGCGGCCTTGGCGGCGGCGCTCTTCGTCGTGCTGTCGGCGGCGATCATCTTCGATTGCGCGACCGGCTTGCCTTCGAGCTTGTTGAGCGCCTGCTGCATCATGAAATCGTCCGCGCTGCCGAATTCGATCGGCTTGCGCTCGCGATCCTTCTGGCGCTGCTCGGGCGTCTTTTTGTCGTTCTGCTCTTCGAGGATGCGCAACTGCTCCATCCTGCGCTGCTCGCGTTCCTCGAGCTCCTTCTTCTCGTTCGGGTCCTGCGTGTTCGCGAGGTGGTTCGTGTAGTCGACCTCGCGCGTGACGAGCACGTCGTCCGGATCGCCATCCGCGTACTGATCGACCGGAATGTCGGGCAGGATGCCCTTGTTCTGGATCGAGCGGCCGCTCGGCGTGTAGTAGTACGCGGTCGTCAGGCGCAGCGCGGAATCGGCCGTCATCGGCCGCACCGTCTGCACCGAGCCCTTGCCGAACGTCGCCTTGCCCATGATCACCGCGCGGTGCGAATCCTGCAGCGCGCCCGCGACGATCTCCGACGCCGACGCCGAATATGCGTTCGTCAGCACGACCATCGGCACCGTCTTGAAGACGGCGGGCAGGTTCTTGAGCGGATCGGAGTCGAACGACGGCAGGCGGTAGTTCTCGTAGTTGTCGCGGTAGATCTGCTTCGAATCGGGGATCTGGCCGTTCGTCGACACGACGACGGAATCCGGCGGCAGGAACGCGCCCGCGACGCCGACGGCGCTTTGCAGCAGGCCGCCGCCGTTGTTGCGCAGATCGACGATCAGGCCCTTCAGGTTCGGCTGCTGGCGCGCGATGTCCTGCAGCTTCGCCGCGAGATCGGGCGTCGTGCGCTCCTGGAAGCTCGTGATGCGGAGGTACGCGTAGCCCGGATCGAGCAGCTTCATCTTCACGCTCTGCACGCGGATCACCGCGCGCGTGACCGTGACGGGGAACGTGCGGTCGTCGCTCTTGCGGAAGATCGTCAGCGTGACCTTCGTGCCGGGCTCGCCGCGCATCTGCTTGACCGCCTTGTCGAGCGTCATGCCGCGCACCGGGCGATCGTTGATGCGGGTGATCAGGTCGCCCGGACGGATGCCGGCGCGGAACGCGGGCGTGTCCTCGATCGGCGAGATCACCTTGACGAGGCCGTCTTCCTGCGAGATTTCGATGCCGAGGCCGGCGAAGCGGCCCTTCGTCTGCTCCTGCAGCTCCTGGTAATCGGTCTTGTCGAGAAACGACGAGTGCGGGTCGAGGCTCGACACCATGCCCTTGATCGCCGCGGTCAAGAGCTTCTTGTCGTCGACGGGCTCGACGTATTCGCGCTTGATCTGCCCGAACACTTCCGCGAAGAGCCGCAATTGATCGAGCGGCAGCGGCGCGGCGGCCGTCGTGACGGCCTGCTGGGCCGACGCGGAGATTTGCAGCGTCGCGAAGACGCCAGTCGCAAGGCCCGCGGCAATCAGGCCGATGTTCTTCAATTTCATACGCATAGAGTCTGGTGCGGTCGGAAAGCGCGTGGCTGTCGCGGGAGCAACGGGATGGTGACGGTCATAGGACGGTCAAGTATAACTGTTCGTCCGGATGCCTTGTGGATCGGGGCGAAACGGGGAGCGCCAGCGTGATTCGGACAGCGCCGCGCGAAACAGGTTCAGGTTCGCGCGGCGCATGCCGGCGGGCGGGCGCGGGCGGGCTGCCGTCCGCGCGCCGCGCAAGGCGGCGATCAGGCCGCCGACGCCTTGCCCTGCTGCGCGACGGCGGCCTGCGCCTTCGCGATCGCGTCCGGATCGCCGAGGTAGTAGTGCCGGATGGGCGTGAGGCTCGCGTCGAGTTCGTAGACGAGCGGCACGCCGTTCGGGATGTTCAGGCCGACGATGTCCGCGTCCGAAATGCCGTCGAGATACTTGACGAGCGCGCGGATCGAGTTGCCGTGCGCGGCGATCAGCACCTGCTTGCCCGCCTTCACCGCGGGCGCGATCGATTCGTTCCAGAGCGGCAGCACGCGCGCGACCGTGTCCTTCAGGCACTCGGTGAGCGGCAGTTGTTCGCGCGGCACCTTCGCGTAGCGCGGATCGCCGTACGGCGCGCGCTCGTCGGTCGGCTCGAGCGCGGGCGGCGGCGTGTCGTAGCTGCGGCGCCAGACGAGCACCTGCTCGTCGCCGTACTGCGCGGCCGTCTCCGCCTTGTTCAGGCCCGACAGTGCGCCGTAATGGCGCTCGTTCAGCCGCCACGAATGGACGACGGGCACGTACATCAGATCCATCTGGTCCTGCACGTGCCAGAGCGTGCGGATCGCGCGCTTCAACACCGACGTGTACGCGATGTCGAACGTGTAGCCGGCTTCCTTCAGGAGCTGGCCGGCCTGCCGGGCTTCGCGGTTGCCTTGTTCGGTCAGGTCGACGTCGACCCAGCCGGTGAAGCGGTTTTCCTTGTTCCAGGTCGATTCGCCGTGGCGGATGAGAACGAGCTTGTACATAGATGCTTGCGGTCGGTGGTGAGGAAGCGGTAAGCAGGATGCGGACCCGTGCTCTGGGGCGACATCGCGTCAGACGGTTATTTTATAATGGCAAGATTGCCCTTTCCGATTTCTCTTTTTCGGCGGATTTTCCGTGACGTTCTTCACCGATTACACGAACCTCGCGCTCATCGCGATCCTGGTGGTTTCCGGCGGCCTGCTCGCGTGGCCCGCGCTGCGGCGCGGGGGCGGCGGCCTGTCGGCCGCGGAGGCGACCCAACTGATCAACCGCCGCAACGCGGTCGTCGTCGATCTGCGGCCGGCGGCCGAGTACGGCGCGGGCCACCTGCCGTCCGCGCGCTCCGTCGAGTTCGGCGAGCTGCAGGCGAAGGCCGGCCAGTTGTCGAAGAACAAGGCTACGCCCGTGCTGCTCGTGTGCCAGAACGGTCAGCAGTCGCAAAAGGCGCGCAAGATCGTCGAGGAAGCGGGCTACCAGGACGTCCATGTGCTGCAGGGCGGCGTCGCCGCATGGCAGCAGGCCGGCATGCCGGTCGTCAAATGAGGAGTGGCGAAGTGAACAAAGTGGTCATGTACAGCACGCAGGTGTGCCCGTATTGCATGCAGGCCGAGCGGCTGCTCAAGCTGCGCGGCGTCGAGCACGTCGAGAAGGTGCTGATCGACAAGGAGCCGGCGCGCCGCGCGGAAATGATGGAGCGCACCGGCCGCCGCACCGTGCCGCAGATCTATATCGGCGACACGCACGTCGGCGGCTACGACGACTTGTCGAAACTCGACCGCGAAGGCGGCCTGAAGCCGCTTCTCGAAGCCGCCTGACGAGGCGCGAGCCATCGCGCGGCCGCCGTCTTGCGGGCGGTGCGCGGTCCAGGCGCGATCATACCGGGCGTGCCGGAGGGTTCCGGCCGCCACGAAATCATTTTTAGGGAGCCACCATGTCCGACGTCGAAAACCAACCGTTCTTCAACATCCAGCGCATCTACCTGAAGGATCTGTCGCTCGAGCAGCCGAATTCGCCCGCGATCTTCCTCGAGCAGGAGATGCCCGCCGTTGAAGTCGAGGTCGACGTGAAAGCCGAGCGCCTCGCCGACACGGTCTACGAGATCGTCGTCGCGGGCACCGTCACCGCGAAGGTGCGCGAGAAGGTCGCGTTCCTCGTCGAAGCGAAGCAGGCGGGCATTTTCGACATCCGTAACATCCCGGCCGAGCAGATCGATCCGCTTTGCGGCATCGCATGCCCGACGATCCTGTTCCCGTACCTGCGCTCGAACATCGCCGATGCGATCACGCGCGCGGGCTTCCCGCCGATCCATCTCGCCGAGATCAACTTCCAGGCGCTGTACGAGCAGCGCCTCGCCGAGATCGCGCAGCAAGGCGGTGTGCCGAGCGGCGCGACGGTGAACTGAGCATGAACGACGACCGGTGCTGAGCATGAAAGTCGCTGTTCTCGGCGCCGGCGCATGGGGCACCGCGCTCGCGGCGCATCTGGCCGCGCGGCACGATACGCTGCTCTGGGCGCGCGACGCGGCGCTCGTCGCCGAGCTTGCCGCGCGGCGCGAGAACGTCCGCTACCTGGGCGGCGTCGCGCTGCCGCCCGCATTGCATTACGAGGCCGATCTCGCGGCCGCGCTGTCGCACGCGCAAGCGGACGGCGCGCTCTGCGTGATCGCCGCGCCCGTGGCCGGGCTGCGCGCGCTCTGCCGCGCGATGCGCGACGCATGCTGCATGCCCGCTCATTTCGTCTGGGTCTGCAAGGGCTTCGAGGCCGACACGCGGCTGCTGCCGCATCAGATGGTCGCCGAGGAACTGCCGGAGCACGCGAGCTACGGCGTGCTGTCGGGCCCGAGCTTCGCGCGCGAAGTTGCGCAGGGGCTGCCCGTCGCGCTGACCGTCGCGAGCGCGTCGGCCGCGTGCCGCGAGCGCACGCTCGCCGCGTTCCATCACGGCGCGATGCGGATCTACACGGGCGACGACGTCGTCGGCGTCGAGGTCGGCGGCGCGGTGAAGAATGTGCTCGCGATCGCGACGGGCATCGCCGACGGCCTGGGCCTCGGCCTCAACGCGCGCGCGGCGCTCGTCACGCGCGGGCTCGCGGAGATGTCGCGCCTGGGCGTCGCGCTCGGCGGCCGCGCGGAGACGTTCACGGGCCTCACGGGGCTCGGCGACCTGATCCTCACGGCGACAGGCGATCTGTCGCGCAACCGGACCGTTGGCCTGCAGCTCGCGGCCGGCCGCTCGCTCGACGACATCCTGGCCGCGCTCGGCCACGTGGCCGAAGGCGTGCGGTGCGCGCGCGCGGTGCTGTCGATCGCGCGCGAGCGCGGCGTCGACATGCCGATCACCGAAGCGGTGTGCGCGGTGCTGTTCGACGGCGTCGCGCCGCGTGACGCGGTGAGCGGCCTGCTGCGGCGGGACGCGAAGGCCGAATAGGGTCCGGCGGGCCGGATCGAATCCAATCCGAAGCGAACGGACGCGGGCGCGCTGCACGGCGCGCCCGCGTTCGCGTTCGCGCGTTCCGTGCGCCCGGGGGCGCGCGGGCGTACGCTGTGTGCATCGCGATCCACTCGATGGAGGCATCATGCCGAACATCGGTTCGACGTCGGTCGAAGCGCGCGTCGTCGACATCACGACGCTCGCGCTCGACGCGATCGTCAACGCGGCCAACGCGTCGCTGCTGGGCGGCGGCGGCGTCGACGGCGCGATCCACCGCGCGGCGGGGCCCGGGCTCGTGAAGGAATGCGCGACGCTCGGCGGCTGCGCGACGGGCGACGCGAAGCTCACGCAAGGCTATCGCCTGCCCGCGAAGTACGTGATCCACACGGTCGGCCCGGTCTGGCACGGCGGCGGGCGCGGCGAGGCCGAACTGCTCGCGTCGTGCTACCGGCGCTCGCTCGAAGTCGCGGCCGGCGCCGGCTGCACGTCGATCGCGTTTCCGGCGATCAGTTGCGGCGTGTATCGCTTTCCGCCGGCCGACGCGACTGCGATCGCGGTGCGCACCGTGACCGACGCGCTCGCGGGCGAATTGGCCGACGCGAGATTCGAGCGCATCGTATTCGCGTGCTTTTCCAACGCGATGCTCGATCTTTATCGCGCGGCGCTTGCGCGTATTTGAGCGCGCGTTCGTTCGCGGCTCGCCGCTCGCCGCCGTCGTCGATCGGTTCCCGCCGCGGCCCCCGCGCCGGCAATCGGCTTGTGATCGGCCGGCGATCGGAGGTCGGCGGCGAACGTCGTGCAAGAAGCGTCGTGCAAGAAGCGTCGTGCGAGAGGCGCACGCGGCGTTCGCTTCGTGCGCGTGGGTCGCGCATGCCGTTTGCTTCGCGCCGCCGCCAGGCGGCCGACGTTCGCTCAGGCCCCGCCTTCGAACCCCGTCTGCCGCCACGCCTCGAACACGACGACCGCGACCGTGTTCGACAGATTGAGGCTGCGATTGCCCGGCCGCATCGGCAGCCGCACGCGCTGCCCGGCGGGAAAGCGTTCGACGAGCGCGCTCGCGAGCCCGCGCGTCTCCGGGCCGAACACGAACCAGTCGCCCGGCTCGAACGCGCGGTCGTGAAAGCGTCCCGAGCCGCGCGTCGTGAACGCGAACATCCGCGCGGGATCGGGCGCCTCGGCGGCGACGAACGCGTCCCAGTCGCGATGCACGCGCATCTGCGCGTATTCGTGATAGTCGAGCCCCGCGCGGCGCATCTTCGCGTCGTCGAGCGGAAAGCCGAGCGGCTCGATCAGATGCAGCCGCGCGCCCGTGTTGGCGCACAGCCGGATCACGTTGCCGGTGTTCGGCGGAATTTCGGGCTCGACGAGAACAACGTTGAACATGATTCGATTCGATCGGTGAAAAGCGTGTGAACCCGTGTGGCGGCCGCGCCGCGGCGCGCCGTCAATCCTTCGCGGTGCGCAGCGCGACGAAGTTCGTCACGCGCCGCGCGCCCGCATCCTTCAGTTTGCGCGCGAGCGCATCGAGCGTCGCGCCCGACGTCATCACGTCGTCGACGATGCCGACGTGCAGCCCCGCGACCGGCCGCGCGACGTCGAACGCCGCCGCGACGTTCGTGCGCCGCGCATCGAACGCGAGCCGCGATTGCGGCGCGGTATCGGCCACGCGCGCAACGAGCGCCGCATCGGCGCGCACCTTCAGCGCGCGCGCGAGCGGCCGCGCGATCGCCCACGCCTGGTTGTAGCCGCGCTCGACGAGCCGCCGCCGCGCGAGCGGCACGGGCGCGATCACGTCGAGCGGCGGCGCGCCGTCGAGCGCGTCCGCCGCGAGCCGCGCGAGGCGCTCGCCGAATTCGCGGCCGAGCGCGAGCTGCGCGCGGAACTTCAGGTCGAGCGCGAGGCTGTCGAGCGGCGCGCGGTAGTCGGCGAGCGCGAGTGTCGCGTCGAACGGCGGCGGCGCGTTCGCGCACGCGGCGCAGCAATAGTGCATCGCACCGCGCGCGCCGTGCAGCGGCAACGCGCAGCGTGAGCAGCGCAGCCGGGTCTCATTCCAATAGGCGTCGTCGCAACAGTCGCAAATTGTCCTATGTGACAAATTGCCGCATAACGCGCAGCGGTTCGGCAGCGCAGCAGCGGAAAAACGTGCCAGGACAATGCCCACGCACGCGGCCGCCGCACGTATGCGGCGGCGCAATACGGCCGGATTCGCCATCGCCGGGCTCCTGCGGAGGGCCGCTTCGCTGAATGGCGCGAAGCGAGCGAGTATACTTCGGGCTCTTCGCCAGTGTGCCCGACATGTCCCCAGCTTCCGCAAAAACCGGCCGTCCGGCCTACGATCCGCGGCGCTTGCGGCGGATCTTCGACCGCCGCGCCGCCGCGTTCGACGCCGTGTCGTTCCTGCCGCGCGAGATTGCGCAGCGGATGCGCGAGCGCCTCGACTACATCAAGGTGAACCCGGCGGGCGTGCTCGATGCGGGCTGCGGCACGGGCGACGACCTGCCGCTGCTGCGCGCGCGCTTTCCGGAAGCGCCCGTGTTCGGCGTCGACGCGTCGGGCGGGATGCTCGCGCGCGCGGCCGCGCGCGACACGGCCGAGACGAGCTGGCGCCGGTTCCTGCCGGCGACGCTCACGAAAGCGCTCGGCCATCGCGGGCCGCGCGTCGCGCAAGCCGATTTCTCCGCGCTGCCGTTCGCGAGCGGCGCGTTCGATCTCCTCTGGTCCAACTTCGCGCTGCATTGGCACGCGCGTCCCGATCTCGTGTTCCCCGAATGGCATCGCGTGCTGCGCGTCGACGGGCTGCTGATGTTCAGCACGCTCGGCCCCGACACGCTGCGCGAGCTGCGCGCCGCGTGCGCGGACGCGGCCGCCGCGGCGGGCGGCGCGCGCGCCGTCGCGCGCGTGATCGATTTCGTCGACATGCACGACCTCGGCGACATGCTCGTCGAGAGCGGCTTCGAGATTCCGGTGATGGACCAGGAGACGCTGACCGTCACGTACAAGTCCGCCGATTCGCTGCTCGCCGACGTGCGCCGCCTCGGCGCGTATCCGTTCGAGCGCGGCGCGTCGGGCCATGCGTCGCGCCGCCTGCGCGCGGCGCTGTACGACGCGCTCGAAGCGCGCCGGCGCGACGACGGAACGATTCCGCTCACGTTCGAAGTGATCTACGGGCATGCATGGAAGGCGGCGCCGCGCACGACGGCGGAAGGCTTCGGCATCGTGCGCGTGCAGGACATCGGCAAAGGGCGGCCGAAGCGTTCATGACGCGGTAAAGAGGGGTTTTCGTTATGCCGGAAATTAACGGCCGAGGGACGCTGCAAAAAGCCTCCTAAAACGGCCGGGAAGCTTGTCGCGCTTGGCTCGCCGGGCGATGGCCGTTTGCTTGTGGATGACTTTGAACCCGCCTATAATGCGACAGTTTGTCGTCCTGGGGGTCCTCACAATACAGGACGGCCGGCCCGATGCGGGCAAGCATCAGACGCCATTCGCGAGAGGCAGCGATGGAAGCAGCGAACGGGTTGCACGACGGGTTGCACGACGCCGAACCGGTCCTCGCGGACTGGCTGATGAAGCGCAACTGCTCGGCGTCTCCACGCCAGTTCGTGGCGTTCTACGTGTCGCTCGCGGCGTTTTCGCTGTTGATCGCGGTCCTGTTGTCGTGGCGCGGAGCGTGGCTCGTGCTGCCTTTCACCGGGGTCGAGTTGCTGGCGGTGGGCGTCGCGTTTGCCATCTACGCGCGCCATGCAGTCGATTACGAACGCATCCGGCTGTTTCCTCACCGGCTCGTCATCGAGCGGATGAGCGCGGAGCGGCTGACGCAGATCGAATTGAATCCGCGCTGGGTGCGGGTCGAGCCGGGTGCGTCGCCGCGCGATCCCGTCACATTGGTGTCGCGCGGAGAGTCCGTCGTGGTCGGGCAGCACCTCGCGCAATACCGGCGCGCGCAGTTCGCGCGCGAGCTGCGCGCGTCGCTTTCGCGCTGCGGCTGAACGAGGCGGCCGGCGTGAAGCGGGCGGCTTGCGACGGGGGAGGGTTTGAATGGAAATTTTGGGTAAGGAAGCTATGAAAACAATCAAGCGAGCCCTCACGGGCGTGCTGGCATGCAGCGGTCTGCTCTTGTCCGGCGCCGCTCTGGCGGTGGGCGACAGCCCGGGCGGCCCCCGCGTCAACGAGATCAATCTCCAGCCGCCCGCGACGAAGATCGCCGAGGAGCTCTACGACCTCCACACGATGATGCTGATCCTCTGTACAGCGATCTTCGTCGGCGTGTTCGGCGTGATGTTCTATTCGATCTTCGCGCACCGCAAGTCGAAAGGCCACAAGGCCGCCAATTTCCACGAAAGCACCACCGTCGAAATCATCTGGACGATCGTGCCGTTCATCATCGTCGTGCTGATGGCGCTGCCCGCCACGAAGGCCGTCGTCGCGATGAAGGACACGACGAACGCCGACCTCACGGTCAAGGTCACCGGTTACCAGTGGAAGTGGGGCTACGACTACGTGAAGGGCCCGGGCGAAGGCATCAGCTTCCTGTCCACGCTGTCGACGCCGCGCGCCGAAGTGAACGGCCAGCAGCCGATCAGCGACACCTACCTGCAGGAAGTCGATCACCCGCTCGTCGTGCCGGTCAACAAGAAGATCCGCGTCATCACGACCGCGAACGACGTCGTCCATTCGTGGTACGTCCCGGCGTTCGGCGTCAAGCAGGATGCGATTCCGGGCTTCGTGCGCGATACCTGGTTCAAGGCCGAGAAGGTCGGCACCTACCGCGGCTTCTGCACGGAGCTCTGCGGCAAGGAGCACGCGTACATGCCGGTCGTCGTCGAGGTGCTGTCGGACGACGACTACGCGAAGTGGGTGAGCGCGCAGAAGGCGAAGCTCGCCGCGGGCGCGGTCGATCCGGACAAGGTGTATACGCGCGCCGAGCTGATGGCGCACGGCGAGGAAGTCTACAAGGCGAACTGCGCGGTGTGCCACCAGCCGAACGGCAAGGGCGTCGGCGCGTTCCCGGCGCTCGACGGGGGCAAGATCGTCAACGGCCCGATCGCCGGCCATCTCGAGCAGGTGCTCAAGGGCAAGGGCGCAATGCCGTCGTGGGCGTCGCTGCCGGATCTCGACATCGCGTCGGTGATCACGTACGAGCGCAACTCGTGGGGCAACCACAAGGGCGACGCGCTGCAGCCGAAGCAGGTGGCCGACGCGCGCAACGGCAAGATGCCGGAAGACGCGCAGCAGGCGGACGGCGGTGCGGCGGCGCCGGCGGCCGACGCATCGGGCGCGGCCGCGCCGGCGCAGGCACAGGCGCTGCCGGCGGCGATCTATTTCGAGACGGGCAAGAGCGAGCTGCCGGCGGACGCGAAGGACGCGATCGCCGCGGCGGCCGAATACGTGAAGGCGCATCCGGACGCGAAGCTCGCGTTGTCGGGCTTCACCGACAAGACGGGCTCGGCCGACGCGAACGCCGAACTGGCCAGGCGCCGCGCGCAGGCCGTGCGCGACGCGCTGAAGACGGCCGGCGTCGCGCAGGAGCGCATCATTCTGAAGAAGCCGGAAACGATCACGGGCGGGGCGGACGCGAAGGAAGCCCGGCGGGTCGAGATCGGCCCGGCGGCTTGACGTGTCGCTGTGTTTGTCGACGTATTCGCATTAGGAGATTCTCATGTCTAGCATCGGGCACGACGTAGCCGCGGGCCACGCGCACGACGACCACGCGCACGAAACCCCGCACGGCTGGCGGCGCTGGCTGTTCGCCACCAACCACAAGGATATCGGTACGCTGTACCTGCTGTTCTCGTTCATCATGTTCCTGTCGGGTGGCGTGATGGCGCTCGCGATTCGCGCCGAGCTGTTCGAGCCGGGCCTGCAGATCATGCGGCCCGAGTTCTTCAATCAGTTGACGACGATGCACGGGCTCATCATGGTGTTCGGCGCGATCATGCCGGCGTTCGTCGGCTTCGCGAACTGGATGATTCCGCTGCAGATCGGCGCGTCGGACATGGCGTTCGCGCGGATGAACAACTTCAGCTTCTGGCTGCTGCCCGTCGCGGCGGTGCTGCTGGTCGGCTCGTTCTTCGCGCCGGGCGGCGCGACGGCCGCCGGCTGGACGCTGTACGCGCCGCTGTCGACGCAGATGGGTCCGGGCATGGATTTCGCGATCTTCGCGGTGCACATCATGGGCGCGTCGTCGATCATGGGCGGGATCAACATCGTCGTGACGGTCCTGAACATGCGCGCGCCGGGCATGACGCTGATGAAGATGCCGATGTTCGCGTGGACGTGGCTCATCACCGCGTACCTGCTGATCGCCGTGATGCCTGTTCTGGCGGGCGCGATCACGATGGTGCTGTTCGACCGCCACTTCGGCACGTCGTTCTTCAACGCGGCGGGCGGCGGCGATCCGGTGATGTATCAGCACATCTTCTGGTTCTTCGGCCACCCCGAGGTGTACATCATGATTCTGCCGGCGTTCGGGATCGTGTCGCAGGTGATCCCGGCGTTCTCGCGCAAGCCCCTCTTCGGCTACAGCTCGATGGTGTACGCGACCGCGTCGATCGCGATCCTGTCGTTCATGGTCTGGGCGCACCACATGTTCGCGACCGGCATGCCGGTGACGGGCCAGTTGTTCTTCATGTACGCGACGATGCTGATCGCGGTGCCGACGGGCGTGAAGGTGTTCAACTGGACGGCCACGATGTGGCGCGGCTCGCTCACGTTCGAGACGCCGATGCTGTTCGCGATCGGCTTCCTGTTCGTGTTCACGATGGGCGGCTTCACGGGCCTGATGCTCGCGATGGCGCCGCTCGACATCCAGTACCACGGCACGTACTTCGTCGTCGCGCACTTCCACTACGTGCTCGTCGCGGGTTCGCTGTTCGCGCTCTTCGCCGGCTGGTACTACTGGGCGCCGAAGTGGACCGGCTGGATGTACAACGAGACGCGCGGGAAGATCCATTTCTGGTCGTCGATGATCTTCTTCAACATCACGTTCTTCCCGATGCACTTCGTGGGGCTCGCGGGCATGCCGCGCCGCTATGCGGACTACCCGGCGCAGTTCACCGATTTCAACCAGCTCGCGACGATCGGCGCGTTCGGCTTCGGCCTCGCGCAGGTGTACTTCCTGTTCGCGGTCGTGCTGCCCGCGTATCGCGGCGGCGGCGAGCTCGAGCGCGCTTCCGACAAGCCGTGGGACGGCGCGACGGGCCTCGAGTGGACGGTGCCGAGCCCGGCTCCGTTCCACACGTTCGAGCATCCGCCGACGGTCGAGTAATGGTTTGATGGCGTTCGCCGCCCGCGTCGCACGACGCGGGCGGCGCCAACCCGAACGAAAAAATTCGCATGACCCGGAATTCACAAAAAAGACGAACGCCCGACGAGATTCGCGCGGGCAACAGGCGGCTGCTCTTGATCCTGCTCATCGTCGTCGCCGTTTTCTTTGTGGGTGCCGTCGTCAGGCAGTGGATTGCGTCCACGTCCTGACGCAGTATTGAGGAAGTCCTGATGTCGAAGCCCGAGGCGAACGTCGATCGCGCGTTCAACCGGTCGATGCTCGTGAAGCTCGTCGTCGTGGCGGGGCTGATGTTCGGCTTTGGCTTCGCGCTGGTGCCGATGTACCGCGCGATCTGCCAGATCACCGGCATCAATAACCTGTTGCAGCGCGACGTCAGCGCGCGAGAGGCGAGAAATACGCAGATCGATTACACCCGGACGGTGTCGATCGAGCTCGACGCGAACGCGCGCGGCCCGCTCGGCTTCAAGCCGAAGCGCAACAGCATCGACGTGCATCCGGGCGAGTTGACGACGGTCGTCTACGAAGTGACGAACGGGCAGGGCAGGACGGTGGTCGCGCAGGCGATCCCGAGTTATGCGCCGAAGCAGGCCACCGAGTTCTTCAAGAAGATCGAGTGCTTCTGCTTCACGCAACAGACACTCGCGGCGAACGAGACGCGCGACATGCCGGTCGTGTTCGTGATCGATCCGAAGCTGCCGAAGGACGTGAAGACGATCACGCTGTCGTACACGTTCTTCGAGCTGAACACGCCCGCGCCCGCCGTGCGCGGCGCGGCGGAGCGCACGGGCGGCGCTGCGGCGAAGCCCGCCGCGTGATATTGAGGAGGCGACGTAGGTGAGCGGAACGGACAACAAGAGCACGTTCGCGCAGACGATCAAGGCGGTGATGTGGTCGTTCTTCGGCGTGCGCAAGCGGCGCGATCTCGAGGCGGACGCGACGCAACTGAACCCGCTGTACGTGCTGATCGCCGCGCTGATCGGGGCGGCCGTGTTCGTCGGCGTGCTGATCCTGATCGTGCACGCGGTCGTCGGGTAGCAGGGGCGGATTCAGCGGGCGCGCCGCCGTGCGCGGCCGCGAGCAGAAACAAAGCGAGGCGGCGCCGCGCGCGCCGCCGCAGAAATAAGCCGGATCGTTCCGGAACAAATTGGACTGAAGTGGAGAATCAAGCATGACCGGTCAAAACGAGAGCCCGTACTATTTCGTGCCGCACCCGTCGCAGCACCCGATCAGCGCGGCCATCGGCCTGCTGATCATGCTCGGCTCGTTCGCGCTGTGGGTCAACGGCGAGCCGTGGGCGCCCTATACGGCGCTCGTCGGCCTGCTGTGGCTCCTGTTCGTGCTGTATCACTGGTTCGGCGACGCGATCGCCGAGTCGGAAGGCGGGATGTACGGCAAGCGCGTCGACAAGTCGTACCGCTGGAGCATGAGCTGGTTCATCTTCTCCGAAGTGATGTTCTTCGGCGCGTTCTTCGGCGCGCTGTTCTATGCGCGCGAAATCGCGATGCACCAGCTCGGCAGCCTCGACTACAAGCTGATCTGGCCGGACTTCTCCGCCGTGTGGCCGAACGAAGGCCCGGGCGCCCTCGTCGGCCACTTCAAGACGATGGGCCCGTGGCCGATCCCGACCCTCAACACCGCGCTGCTGCTGTCGTCGGGCGCGACGCTGACGGTGTCGCATCACGCGCTGCGCGAGGATCATCGCGGCAAGGCGATCGCCTGGCTCGCCGCGACGCTCGTGCTCGGCGTCTGCTTCCTGTTCCTGCAGGGCTTCGAATACTTCCACGCGTACAACGAGCTGAACCTGACGCTCGGCTCCGGCGTGTACGGCTCGACGTTCTTCCTGCTGACGGGCTTCCACGGCTTCCACGTGTTCCTGGGCGGCACGATGCTCGCGGTGGTGCTGGTGCGTATGATCCGCGGCCACTTCAAGCCGGATCACCACTTCGCGTTCGAAGGCGCCGCGTGGTACTGGCACTTCGTTGACGTCGTCTGGCTCGGCCTGTACGTCGTCGTCTACTGGCTGTAACAACGAAAACGGCCCGCGCAGCGATGCGCGGGCCGTTTGCCTGGTTCGTCGGCGCCGCGATGCGCGCCGAAGCGCCGCAGGCAGGACCGGTGCGCCGCCCCGACTTCATCGGGCGGCGCTTTTGCTTGAAGGGGCGGCACTCGTGCGGCGTTATGCCGCATCAGCGGCCGATCGGAATGCCGGTCGAATGGATCCAGCCCATCCAGTTCGCGAACAGGATGAACAGGAACAGCGAGATCGACAGCCCGACGCGCATCGCGAGCGACCAGACCATCCGCTTCGTATGGCCTCGGTCGTGCATCATGAAATACAGCGCCGACACCATGCTGGCGATGATGAGTACGAAGGCGATCGGAACGAGAATGTGCATGAAGCTAACCGGAAACCGGCAGTTGGAGGAAGAAAGGGGCATTATCGCACTTCGGTCGGGCGATCGTCGCGCCCAGGGAGCGGCGCGATGAGAATCCGCTGGCTGCCTGCGCTGCTGATTCTCGCGGTGATCGCGATCACAGTGCGGCTCGGTTTCTGGCAGCGCGACCGCGCGCATCAGAAGGAGGCGCTCGACGCGCAGATCGCGCGCTACGAGCATGCGAGCCCGGCCGACGTGCCGCGCGAGAGCGTCGCGTTGAAGGACATCGAGTTCCATCGCGTGCGCGCCACGGGGCGTTTCATGCCGGAACTCGCGGTGTTCCTCGACAACCGGCCGTACAACGATCAGCCGGGCTTCTACGTCGTGATGCCGATGAAGCTCGCGAACGGCGGCTACGTGCTCGTGAACCGCGGCTGGCTGCCGCGCAATTACGCCGATCGCACCGCGATCGAGCCGTTCGCGACGCCTGCGGGCGACGTGACGATCGAGGGCATCGCGCGCGGCAACGCGTCGCGCGCGTTCGAGCTCGGCGAGGGCGGCTCGGCCGCGCGCCAGAAGATCCGGCAGAATCTCGACGCCGCCGCGTATGCGCAGGAAACGGGCCTGCCGCTGCAGCCGTTCGTGATCCAGCAGACGAGCGACGACGGCGACAAGCTCGTGCGCGACTGGCCCGCGCCGACGACAGGCGTCGAGCGCAACTACGGTTACATGTTCCAGTGGTGGGGCATGGCGGCGGCCGCCGCCGGCTTCGGCCTGTATGCCGCGCGGCGCGCGGCGAAAAAGCAGTCCGGCGACGCGTGAGCGCGGCGCCGCGCGAGGTCCATCGTTTCAAGAGGTCTCTTTGGTGATGCAATCTTCCCATCCGACGCGGCCGCAAGACGGCCGGCAAGCGGAACCCGCGCAGCGCGGCTCGTGGCGGCGTGGCCGCTGGGTGCTGCTCGCGCTCGCGCTCGTCTGCGCGGCGCCCGTGGTCGCGTCGTATTTCACGTATTACGTGATCAAGCCGCGCGGCGGTGCGACCAACTACGGCACGCTGATCGAGCCGCAGCGGCCGATTCCGCCCGATCTGACCGTCGTCGACGAAACGGGCAAGACGGTGCCGCTCGCGTCGCTGCGCGGCGTGTGGCTGTTCGTGATGGAGGACGGCGGCGCGTGCGGCGACGCATGCGCGAAGAAGCTCTACTTCATGCGCCAGGTGCGCGCGACGCAGGCGGGCGAGCGGCAGCGGATCACGATGGTGTGGCTGAAGAGCGACGCGGCGAACGTGCCGGCGGCGATCGCCGATGCGTATCCGGACACGCGCAAGCTGCGCGCCGATCCGGCCGCGGTCGCCGCGTGGCTGCCCGCCGATGCGGGCACGCAGGTCGCGGATCACCTCTATCTCGTCGATCCGAACGGCAACCTGATGATGCGTTTCCCGAAGAATCCGGACCCGAGCAAGATCAAGCAGGACGTGACGAAGCTCCTCAAGTGGTCGAGCATCGGTTGAGCGCCGGTCCCGACCGGCGATAGAGGGTAAGAGAGAAACACGATGTACCTATTGCAACTCGGCCTGATCGGCCTCTGCATCGCGCTGCTGCCGCTGTCCTACGTGTGGGTGAAGGCGGACGACGGCAAGTTCCGCAAGCTCGTCTGGATCACGACGTTCCTCACGCTCGATCTCGTGATGTTCGGCGGCTTCACGCGCCTGACCGATTCGGGGCTCGGCTGCCCGGACTGGCCGGGCTGTTACGGTACGTCGTCGCCGTTCGTCGCGCATGCGGCGATCACGGCCGCCCATCAGGCGATGCCGACGGGCCCCGTCAGCATGACGAAGGCATGGATCGAGATGATCCACCGCTATTTCGCGATGGCGATCGGCGTGCTGATCATCGCGCAGACGGCGATCGCATGGGCCGCGCGGCTGCGCCGCAAGCCGCTTCATGTCTCGCCGTGGTGGCCGACGGGCCTGCTGCTGCTGATCCTCGTGCAGGGCGCGTTCGGCGCGTGGACCGTGACGATGAAGCTGCAGCCGGTGATCGTCACGATCCACCTGCTGCTCGGCCTGACGCTGCTCGGCACGCTCGGCTGGCTCGCGGCGCGGCAGACGCCGCTGCCCGCGCACGAGCCCGGCGCGGGCCGTTACCGCGCGGCGGCGCTCGCGGCGCTTGTGCTGCTCGTCGCGCAGATCGCGCTCGGCGGCTGGGTCAGCACGAACTACGCGGTGCTCGCGTGCACCGATTTCCCGACCTGCAACGGCGCGTGGATGCCGCCGATGGACTTCCGCAACGGCTTCCACCTTTGGCGCGCGCTCGGGATGACGAACGACGGCGGCGCGATCACGCAGGACGCGCTCGTCGCGATCCACTGGACCCACCGCACGTTCGCATTCGTCGTCGTCGCGTACCTGATCGCGTTCGCGCTGAAGATGCGCCGCTTCGCGTCGCTGCGGTGGCCGGCGAACGGCGTGCTCGCCGTCGTCGTGCTGCAGTTCGTCACGGGTTTGACGAATATCGTGCTGCAATGGCCGTTGCCTGTCGCCGTCGCGCACAACGGCGGGGCCGCGATCCTGCTGCTCCTCGTCGTCATGCTAAACTTTCGCATCCTTTCAAGCCGTCCCGGCCGCGTCGCGCAACCCGCGCGCGACGCCGCGCCCGCGTGACGTTGACCGTACATGGACACGACACTTTCCCATACGCCCGGTAGCCGTCTCTCCCAGTATCTGGCGCTGACGAAGCCTCGCGTCACGCAGCTCGCCGTGTTCTGCGCGGTGATCGGGATGTTCCTCGCGACGCCGGGCATGGTGCCGTGGAAAGTGCTGCTCGGCGGCACGATCGGCATCGGGCTGCTCGCGGGCTCGGCGTTCGCGATCAATTGCCTCGTCGAGCAGAAGATCGACGCGATGATGCGGCGCACCGCGTGGCGTCCGTCCGCGCGCGGCGAGATCACGACCTTGCAGATCCTCGCGTTCTCGACCGTGCTGGGCGGCCTCGGCGCGTGGACGCTCTACACGTTCACGAACCCGCTGACGATGTGGTTGACGATCGCGACGTTCGTCGGCTACGCGGTGATCTACACGCTCTTGCTCAAGCCGATGACGCCGCAGAACATCGTGATCGGCGGCGCGTCGGGCGCGATGCCGCCCGCGCTCGGCTGGGCGGCCGTCACGGGCGCGGTGCCCGGCGACGCGTGGATTCTCGTGTTGATCATCTTCGTGTGGACGCCGCCGCACTTCTGGGTGCTCGCGCTCTACCGCCGCAAGGATTACGAGAACGCGGGCCTGCCGATGCTGCCCGTCACGCACGGCGAGCAGTTCACGCGGCTGCACATCCTGCTGTACACGGTGATCCTGTTCGCCGTCACGATGATGCCGTTCATCTCCGGGATGAGCGGGGCCGTCTATCTGACGAGCGCGGTGCTGCTCGGCGCGATCTTCCTGGCGTACGCGTGGAAGATCTACCGCGATTACTCGGATGCGCTCGCGCGCCGCGCGTTCCGCTATTCGATCGTCTATCTGTCGCTGTTGTTCGCGGCGCTCCTCGTCGACCACTACGCACGTCCCATGATCGGGATGTAACTCCAACGGTTCGATCGCAATGCTCAAATCCCTGTTTGCATGCCGCCGCGCGCAGCGCGGCTGGTTGTTCGCCTGCGCACTCGCGGGCGCCTTGCTGATCGCGGGCTGCAACCAGCAGCCGGCGTTCCAGAATCTCGACATCACCGGCAACTCGCAGTTCACCGGCGACTTCGCGCTGCCGGACACGACGGGCAAGATCCGCACGCTCGGCGAATTCAAGGGCAAGGCGGTCGTGGTGTTCTTCGGCTATACGCACTGCCCGGACGTGTGCCCGACGACGATGGCGGAGCTGTCGCAGGCGCTGCAGCAGCTTGGCCCGGACGGCAAGCGCGTGCAGGTGCTGTTCGTCACCGTCGATCCGGAGCGTGACACCGCGGCGATCCTCGGCCAGTACGTGCCCGCGTTCAATCCGGCGTTCGTCGGCCTGCGGCCCGCCGACGAAGCGCAACTGAAGAAGGTGACGAAGGACTTCCGCGTCTACTATGCGAAGGTGCCGGGCAAGACGCCCGACAGCTACACGATGGACCACACCGCCGCGAGCTACGTGTTCGATCCGAGCGGCAAGCTGCGCCTGTTCGTGCGCGACGGCCAGGGGCCGGGGCCGTGGGTCCACGATCTGAAGCTGCTGCTCGACTGACGACTCGAAAACGAGCGGCTGCCTGCCGATACGGCATGTACCCCGCGGCATGCACCCCGCGGCATGCACCCCGAAGCGCCGGACGCTTGTCCGGACTTCGGGGTGTTTTTCATTACGGCAGCGCCGGCAGATTGACGCCCGGCGCGATGCGCGTCGTCTTGAATTCGGTCACCGTGTACGTGGCGAGCCCTTCGGTGACGAACGGATCGGTTTCGAGGATCGCATCGAGCTTGTCGCGCTCGATCCGCACCGCGAGGATCACGCCGCCGTCGCGCGGCACCTTCGGCCCGCACGCGACGAACACGCCGGCGTCGAAATGGCGTTGCAGGTAGGCGCGGTGGCGTTCGAGCGCGTCGTCGATGCGCTCGAGCGGCGCGGTGTAGCGGATATCGATCACGTACATGGAGGCCTCGTTGAATGTGGGCCGCGACGCCATGCTGCAGCCAAGCCGCTCTTGTAGCACAGTCGTCGCCATCGCGCTTCCATTCAAGTTGTAAGCCGGCGTGCCGTAAATAGCGGCAGCGATCGTTCGCGGCCGGGGCCGCGGCGCGGACGGCGCGCGACGAACACGACACGGGAACGCACACACGATGAACAGAATGAGCTTGAACCGCAAGCTGTGGCTGGCGCTTGCGCTCGTATGGGTCGGATTGCTGGGGGTAGGCGCGTGGAGCGCGTTCGAGACGCGCACGACGATGCTCGCCGAGCGCAAGGAAGGGATGGCGAATCTCGTCGATTCGGCGGCGGGCGTGGTGAAGGCGTACTACGCGCTCGCGCAGAGCGGCAGGATGAGCGACGAGGACGCGCGGCGCGAAGCGCTCGCGCGCCTGTCGGCGATGCGCTATGGGGATTCCGGCTACTTGTTCGTGACGGACTCGACGCCCGTCGTGCTGATGCATCCGACGCTGCCGAAGCTCGTCGGCACGCAGGTCGGCGATTACCTGGACCCGGACGGCAAGCGGCTTTTCGTCACGATCGTGAACGCGGCGAAGGAGAGCGGGCGCGGCTTCGCCGAGTATCGCGGGCGACTGCCGCACAGCGAGACCGCGGTGCCGAAGATCAGCTACGTGACGCGCTTCGCGCCGTGGGACTGGAACATCTCGAGCGGCGTGTTCCTGAAGGACATCGATACCGTCTACTACGAGACGCTCGTCGGCCATCTCGCGATGGTGTTCGTGATCGGCCTCGTGATCACGGCGGCGATGCTCGTCATCATCCGCAACGTGCGCGCGAGCCTCGGCGGCGAGCCGGATGCGGCGGCCTCGCTCGCCGCGCGGATCGCGGCGGGCGACCTGACGCGGCCCGTCACGGTGCGCGCGGGCGACAGGACGAGCATGATGGCCGCGATGCGCGACATGCAGGGCCGCCTGCGGTCGACGATCGGCGGCATCCGCCAGGCGGCCGAATCGATCGCGGCCGCGAGCCACGAGATCGCGTCGGGCAATCACGATCTGTCGCAGCGCACCGAGCAGCAGGCCGCATCGCTCGAAGAGACCGCGGCGAGCATGGAAGAGCTGACCGCGACCGTCAAGCAGAACGCCGAGAACGCGCGGCAGGCGAGCGGGCTCGCGAACAGCGCGTCCGAGATCGCGCTGAAGGGCAACGACGTCGTGAGCCGCGTGATCGGCACGATGGGCGAGATCAACGACAGCTCGCAGAAGATCGCCGACATCATCGGCGTGATCGACGGCATCGCGTTCCAGACCAACATCCTCGCGCTGAATGCGGCCGTCGAGGCGGCGCGCGCGGGCGAGCAGGGCCGCGGCTTCGCGGTCGTCGCGGGCGAGGTGCGCTCGCTCGCGCAGAGGAGCGCGACGGCCGCGAAGGAGATCAAGCAACTGATCGACGCGTCGGTGGAGCGCGTGAGCAACGGCTCGGCGCTCGTCGGCCAGGCGGGCGAGACGATGACGGAGATCCTGCAGGCGGTGCGGCGCGTGACCGACATCATGGGCGAGATCGCGGCCGCGTCCGAGGAGCAGTCGAGCGGGATTTCGCAAGTCGGCCGCGCGGTCACGCAGATGGACGAAATGACGCAGCAGAATGCGGCGCTCGTCGAGGAGGCGGCGGCCGCGGCGTCGTCGCTTCAGGAGCAGGCGGCGCGGCTGCGCGAATCGGTGAGCGCGTTCCAGGTCGGCGACGGCGCGGCGGCCGCGCGTGCGCCGAGCGCGGCGGCGGGCAGCGGCCCGAATGCGGCCGCGTCGTCCGGGCGCGTCGAGCCGGCGCTCGCATGACGCATTCCCATACCTATATGAGCGGGATGTATTTCACAGCCTGGCGATCTTGTGACACCATTTGCGCTTTCGTCCGCGCGGCCCGGCCGGTCAGGCCGTCGCGCCCCCTCTACCGAGCCTGGATGGTTCTGCAAGCAAGCGAGAAATAGATGAAGCGTCGCACTCTCCTGAAAGTTGTCTCCGCGGTCGCGGCCGGCGCCGCCGCCCTTTCCGTTTCCGTCGGCGCGCAAGCGCAGGACAAGGTGATCAAGGTGGGCACGGTCGCGGGCCCCGACGCGCAGGTCTGGCAAGTCGTCCAGAAGGTCGCGAAGGAAAAGCAGGGCCTCGATGTGAAGGTCATCGAGTTCAACGACTACGTGCAGCCGAACGCGGCGCTCGATGCGGGCGACCTCGACGCGAACAGCTTCCAGCACCAGCCGTACCTCGACAGCCAGGTGAAGCAGCGCGGCTACAAGATCGTGAGTGCGGGCCTCACGTACATCTCGCCGATCGGCGTCTATTCGAAGAAGTTCAAGACGCTGAAGGATCTGCCCGCGGGCGCGAAGGTCGCGCTGCCGAACGATCCGTCGAACGAGAACCGCGCGCTGCTACTGCTGCAGACGCAGGGCGTGATCAAGCTGAAGGCGGGCGCCGGCACGGGCGGCAGCAACGCGACCGTGCTCGACGTCGCCGAGAATCCGAAGAAGCTGAAGCTGACCGAGCTCGACGCCGCGCAACTGCCGCGCGTGCTGTCCGACGTCGACGCGGCCGTGATCAACACGAACTACGCGCTCGCGGCGAACCTGCAGCCGACCAAGGACGCGATCGCGCTCGAATCGCTGACGAGCCCTTACGCGAACCTGATCGCGGTCCGCGCGAAGGACAAGGATCAGCCGTGGGTGAAGAAGCTCGTGAAGGCGTACCAGTCGCCGGAAGTGAAGGAGTTCATCACGAAGCAGTTCAAGGGTTCGATGGTCGCGTCGTTCTGAGCGTCGTCCGATCGTCCCGAATCGCCGAAGGCCCGCGCATCGCGCGGGCTTATTTGTTTTCGGCCGCGCATCGGGCATCGGGCGGCCGCCGGCGCGGCGCTCTCGGTACTGTCCCGAAATATTGAACGGTCTGGGGAAATGGTATCCTCAGAAGCTTGCCGCCGCGCCCGTTCCGGCGCGGCCGCGCGGGCCGCGCACGTTCCGGGGAGCGCGGCCCGTCCACCATTCAGAACCGGGGGAGACAGACAGATGAAGCGATTCAAGATCGTGGCCGCTCATTCGATTGCGGCGGGCGTCGCGGCATTCGCGATGCTGGGCGTCGGCGCCGCGCACGCGCAGACCGTCAAGGTGCTGTCGATCGTCGATCATCCGGCGCTCGACGCGATCCGCGACGGCGTGCGCGCCGAGCTGAAGGCCGAAGGCTACGGCGACGACAGGCTCAAGTGGGAATACCAGAGCGCGCAGGGCAATACGGGCACCGCCGCGCAGATCGCGCGCAAGTTCATCGGCGACCGTCCGGACGTGATCGTCGCGATCGCGACGCCCGCCGCGCAGGCCGTCGTCGCGTCGACGAAGAGCGTGCCTGTCGTCTATTCGGGCGTGACCGATCCCGTTGCCGCGCAGCTCGTCAAGGGCTGGGGGCCGACCGGCACCAACGTGACGGGCGTGTCCGACAAACTGCCGCTCGACCGGCAGGTCGCGCTCATCAAGCGCGTGGCGCCGAAGGCGAAGACGGTCGGGATGGTCTACAACCCGGGCGAGGCGAACTCGGTCGTCGTCGTGAAGGAAATGAAGGAGATCCTCGCGAAGCAGGGGATGACGCTCAAGGAAGCGGCCGCGCCGCGCACCGTCGACATCGCGCCCGCCGCGAAGAGCCTGATCGGCAAGGTCGACGTGATCTACACGAATACCGACAACAACGTCGTGTCCGCATACGAATCGCTCGTGAAGGTCGCGAACGAGGCGAAGATCCCGCTCGTCGCGGGCGACACCGACAGCGTGAAGCGCGGCGGCGTCGCGGCGCTCGGCATCAACTACGGCGATCTCGGCCGGCAGACGGGCAAGGTCGTCGCGCGCATCCTGAAGGGCGAGAAGCCGGGCGCGATCGCATCGGAGACGAGCAGCAATCTCGAACTGTTCGTGAACACCGACGCGGCCGCGAAGCAGGGCGTGACGCTTTCGCCCGATCTCGTCAAAGAAGCGAAGACGGTCATCAAGTAACGCAAGTGCGGGCGGCGGCCGGTCTCGACGGGCTTCGATGCGCCGGGCGTCGGCATGTCGGGCGTCGCTACGCTTGGCTGTGTTTTGCTTCGGCGGTCCGCGACGCATTGCGCGACAGGCGCCGCGCGCGGCCGACGCATCCGGGCCAAGTCGGGTCCGGCCTGGCCTGGCCGCCGCGCTCGCCGCTCGCCGCTCCGTCACGCGCAGCACGCTGCAACAGGATTTCCCCAACCATGTCTCTTTTTTCTCTTCTCGGCGCGCTGGAGATCGGCCTCATCTTCAGCCTCGTCGCGCTCGGGGTGCTGATCTCGTTTCGCATCCTCAATTTTCCGGACCTGACCGTCGACGGCAGCTTTCCGCTCGGCGGCGCCGTCGCCGCGACGCTGATCGCCGCGGGCCACGATCCGTTCACGTCGACGCTCGCCGCGATCGCCGCGGGCGCGTGCGCGGGCTTCGTCACCGGCTGGCTGAACGTGCGGCTGAAGATCATGGATCTGCTCGCGAGCATCCTGATGATGATCGCGCTCTATTCGGTGAACCTGCGGATCATGGGCCGGCCGAACGTGCCGCTCATCACCGAGCCGACGCTCTTCACGGTGCTGCAGCTCGACTGGATGCCCGACTACGTGCTGCGGCCGGCGCTCCTTGCCGTCGTCGTCGTGATCGCGAAGCTCGGCCTCGACTGGTTCTTCTCGTCGCAGCTCGGGCTCGCGATGCGCGCGACGGGCGCGAATCCGCGAATGGCGCGCGCGCAGGGCATCGCGACGGGCCGCGCGACGCTCGCCGGCATGGCGCTGTCGAACGCGCTCGTCGCGCTCGCGGGCGCGCTCTTCGCGCAGACGCAGGGCGGCTCGGACATCTCGATGGGGATCGGCACGATCGTGATCGGGCTCGCCGCCGTGATCATCGGCGAGACGCTGCTGCCCGCGCGGCGGCTCTTTCTCACGACGCTCGCCGTCGTGCTCGGCGCGATCCTCTATCGTTTCTTCATCGCGCTCGCGCTCAACAGCGAGTTCGTCGGCCTGAAGGCGCAGGACCTGAACCTCGTGACGGCCGTGCTCGTGACGGTCGCGCTCGTGCTGCCCGCGACACGCAAGAAACTGTTCGGCCGCAAGACGAGGGGGGCGTAAATGCTCTGCGCACAAGACCTGAAGCTCACGTTCAACCCCGGCACGCCGATCGAGACGCGCGCGCTGCGCGGGCTGTCGCTCGACATTCCGGACGGCCAGTTCGTCACGGTGATCGGCTCGAACGGCGCCGGGAAATCGACGTTCCTGAATTCGGTGAGCGGCGATCAGCCGGTCGATTCGGGACGGATCGCGATCGACGGCATCGACGTCACGCGCAAGCCGGCGTGGGATCGTGCGCCGCTCGTCGCGCGCGTGTTCCAGGACCCGATGGCGGGCACCTGTGAAGCGCTGACGATCGAGGAGAACATGTCGCTCGCGATGGCGCGCGGCGCGCGGCGCGGCTTTCTGCCGGCGCTGAACCGCGCGTCGCGCGAGCTGTTTCGCGACAGGCTGCGGCTGCTGAATCTCGGGCTCGAGAACCGGCTCACCGATCGCATCGGCCTGCTGTCGGGCGGACAGCGGCAGGCGGTGAGCCTGCTGATGGCGTCGCTGCGGCCGTCGCGCATCCTGCTGCTCGACGAGCACACGGCCGCGCTCGATCCGAAGACGGCCGCGTTCGTGCTGGAGCTGACCGCGCGGATCGTCGAGGAAAGCCGGCTGACGACGATGATGGTCACGCACAGCATGCGGCAGGCGCTCGATTACGGCGATCGCACGGTGATGCTGCATCAGGGGCAGGTGGTGCTCGACGTGTCCGGCGACGAGCGTCGCGGGCTCGACGTGCCCGATCTGCTGCAATTGTTCGAGAAGACGCGGCACGAGAAGCTCGACGACGACGCGCTGCTGCTCGGCTGACGGGCGGTTTCGGCGGCGGCTGCGGTTTCGGGGCGGTCGTTTCGGGATGCCGTGCGGGGACGGACGCTGCTTCGGCCGCTGGCCGAACGGGCGTGGTTCGTGATGTGCGCCGCGAACGCATTGCCATATGTTGTGCAAACATGCAGTAATCGGCTATGCGACGTCCGCTTCCTCCCTCTCCCTCGAATCGCTGCATCCGTCGCTCTGGACCTTTACTCTGGCGATGCATGGTTTGTGGCCCGATAGCATAGAAACGTTGCGATGCCTTGCTGCTGCATAGCGCGGCTTTGCCTGGGTGGACATGTCAGGTCCGGCACTCGTACCAGCCCTTCGACTGATTGACGATGCGCACCACCAACAGCATGACCGGCACTTCGATCAGCACACCGACGACGGTGGCCAGCGCCGCACCGGAATGGAAACCGAACAGGCTGATTGCGGCCGCGACGGCCAGCTCGAAGAAGTTGGATGCGCCGATTAGTGCGGACGGGCACGCGATGTTGTGCTTCTCGCCCACGGCGCGATTGAGCCAGTAAGCGAGCGCCGAGTTGAAAAACACCTGAATCAGGATCGGCACCGCGAGCAGCGCGATCACCAGCGGCTGCTTCAGGATCGCTTCGCCCTGGAACGCAAACAGCAACACGAGTGTGGCCAGCAGCGCGGCGATCGACCACGGGCCGATCTTCGCCATCGCGGCATCGAATGCAGCCTGACCGTTCGCGAGCAGCCGCTTGCGCAGGATCTGCGCAATGATCACCGGGATAACGATGTAAAGCACGACGGACGTGAGCAGCGTCGCCCACGGCACCGTGATTGCGGACATCCCCAGCAGCAGGCCGACCAGCGGCGCGAAGGCGATCACCATGATGCTGTCGTTCAGCGCGACCTGCGACAACGTGAACAGCGGATCGCCGCCCGTCAGTCGACTCCACACGAATACCATCGCCGTGCACGGTGCGGCGGCCAGCAAGATCAAGCCGGCGATGTAGCTGTCGAGCTGATCAGCGGGCAGCATCGGCGCGAACAGGTGGCGGATGAACAGCCAGCCGAGGAATGCCATCGAGAACGGTTTGACGAGCCAGTTCACGGCGAGCGTGACGCCGATGCCTTTCACGTGCTGGCGCACTTCATGCAGAGCGCCAAAGTCGACCTTGACCAGCATCGGGATGATCATCACCCAGATCAGCAGCCCGACCGGGAGATTGACCTGCGCATATTCCATCCGGCCGATCTGCTGGAACAGGCCGGGCAGCACCTGGCCGAGCGCGATGCCGGCGACGATGCACAGCGCAACCCAGACGGTCAGATAGCGTTCGAAGAAATTGATGGAAGGCTTTGCGACGGCCTGGCCCGGCGGGGCGACATTGGACGCGTTCATTGGACAGGGGGCGGTCTTGAAGTCGTCGGCAGCCGCGTGTTTCGGCAGGCCGCCATGCGAATGTTCAGTTCTGCGAGATCTCGGTCAACGCTGTCTGGAGTTCGGTATTGCTCATGCGATCGAGCGGCAGCGCCAGCAACTGCAGCATGCGATAGCCGATTGCCTGGCGTGTGAGTTCGAACGCGAGGCGCTTGCCTTCGTCGCCGCCCGCTGCATTCGACGGATCGGCGTAGCCCCAGTGCACTTTGACGGGGCTACCGGGCCAGTACGGGCACGTCTCGGCGGCCGCGCTATCGCACACCGTGATGACGACGCGCATTTCGGGCGCACTGTCCCCGACGAACTCGTCCCAGCTCTTGCTACGGTAGTCGCTCACGTCGATACCGGCGTTCGTCAGCGCCTCCAGCGCGAACGGATTGAGGCGACCGCTCGGCGCGCTGCCGGCGCTGTACGCTCGCACATCCTTGCCGAGCTTCGCTGCCCAGTGATTGAGCATCCCTTCCGACAGCACGCTGCGCGCCGAGTTGTGGGTGCAGAGGATCAGCACGTTCGTGGTCATGTCCGAGAATCCAGATTTACTGTTGGCCGATTTCGCGCACCGATTTCTGCAGCGCGACGTTATCGAGTTTGGTGAGCGGCAATGACAGCAGCAGGTCGATCCGACGCTTCAACGTCAGCGCGGCGTCGTGCATGGCCTGCTGCTTCTGCTCGTCGGAGCCCTCGACATCGGCCGGGTCAGGCACGCCCCAGTGCGCGGTGATCGGTTGACCGGGCCAGATCGGGCAGACCTCGCCGGCGGCCTTGCCGCACACGGTGAAGACAAAATCGAGCATGGGCGCGCCAGGCGCCGCAAATTCATCCCGGCTCGTGCTTCGATACCCTTCGGTCGGCAATTGCCAACGTGCCAGCTCGCGCAGTGCGAACGGGTTCACCTCGCCTTTCGGATGACTGCCGGCCCGAGTAGGCAACGAAGCGCCCGTCGCCAAGCTGGCTCATCAAGCCTTCGGACAGGACCGATCGGGCGGAATTGCCGGTACAGATGAACAGCACGTTGTAGCGCTTGCCGCTCATGGTCGGACCTCAGCAGCAGGAAGATTTCACCGGCACGCCGATCGGCTTGCCGCGCGCGGGGGAACAGCAAGCAGAAGCGTCGGCGTTCGATTCAGCCGCCGGCGCGCTACGGGATTCACCGAAGGTTGGAACCTCGCCGAGCGTCTGGTATGTCTCCCAGGCAACGCCTTGCGGATCGACCGTCCAGTATTTGTCGGAACGCGCATAGCAGCACGCCGTGCCGATCTGCGCGTCGACGGGCAAGGACGCCGCGCTCAAACGCGCGTGCATTTCCGCAAGCTCGGTCTCGTTCTCGACCTGCACGCCGAGATGGTCGAGGCCCGGCGCTGCGCCGCGCTGCGAGATCGCGAAATTGATGTGCGGGTCGTCGAGCATCCACTTGGCGTAGTCGTCCTTGACGACGGTCGGTTCGGCGGCGAACAGCGCCGAGTAGAAGCGAATGCTCTCGGCGAGATCGGCGACGCCGACGTGAACATGAAAGCGTTTCATGATTGATGCTTCTTGGACGTCGAACAGGCGGCTGCCGGCGAGCAAGGGTTGCCGCCGCAGCAGTTCTCCGTGAGGTAGGCCAGCAGGCCATTCATCGTTTCGAAGCTCGCGCAGTAGAAGACGAAGCGGCCTTCCTGGCGGCTAGTGACGAGCTGCGCATGCGCCAACTCCTTCAAATGGAAGGAGAGCGACGATGGCGGCACATCTAGCAGCGTGGCAATCTGCCCGGCCGGCATGCCCTCCGGGCCCGCCTGCACAAGAGCACGGAAGATGGCGAGCCGGGACTCGTGCGCGAGTGCTGCGAGGGCAGCAATGGTTTGGTTCGTTTCCATTATTCGATAATAATGGAAATATCGAATATTGCGAAGGATCGACACACACTCGACCAGCGGGTTCGTCCACGCCCTCTGGCAATCCCGAAATCTTGCGTTAGAATAACTGTATATTTATACAGTATTTGATGAGAGTTCCCCCATGAATCGCACCGTTATTCAGCCCCTGCAGATGCGCGGCTCCGATGAACGGGCGCGTTCTATTGATGCGTTACTCGACAGAACCATGTATTCCGACTTGGGGGGAATAACGCTCTGGCGCGGCTCGCAGCTCGCGCGCGGCGGCCCGCGCACGGTCGATACCGGCTATGCGGCGCTGTCGGCCGAGTTGCCGGGGGGCGGCTGGCCGGTCGGCGGGCTTGTCGAGCTGCTCGTGCCGCACGCGGGCTGCGGCGAGATGCGCGTGCTCGCGCCCGCGCTCGCGGCGACGGGCAGCGCGCGGCGGCCGCTCGCGTTCGTCGCGCCGCCGCAGCCGCCGCACGCGTGCGCGCTCGCCGGCCTCGGCGTGCCGCTCGACGCGCTGCTGTGGCTGCGCGCGGACAGCGGCGCCAACGCGCTGTGGGCGGCCGAGCAGGCGCTCAAGACCGGCTGCTGCGGCGCGCTCCTGCTGTGGCAGCAGAACACGCGCGCCGAGGCGCTGCGCCGCCTGCATCTCGCCGCCGCCCGCGCGGGCGACACGCTGTTCGTGATGTTCCGGCCGCTCGCCGCCGCGCAGCAGCCGTCGCCCGCGGTGCTGCGCCTCGCGCTGCATCCGTCGCCGGGCGGGGTGTCGGTCGAGATCGTCAAGCGCCGCGGGCCGGCGTGCGGCGAGCCGCTTTCGCTCGAATTGCCGTCGCCCATCGTGGAGAGCCGCTATGCGCGTCTTGCTCGGCATCCATCTGCCGCGCCTGCCGCTCGACGTGTGCGCACCGCCGTCGCCTGACGGCGGCAACGGCTGTGCGGTGCTCGAGCAGGGCGTCGTGCTGATCGCCGATTCGGCCGCGCGCGCGCACGGCGTGCGCGTCGGCATGAAGCGCGGCGGCGTGCTGACGCTCGCGTCCGGCACGCGGCTCGTCGAGCGCGATCCGGCGCGCGAGGCCGACGCGCTGCGCGCGGTCGCGCTCGCGCTGCTGCGCTTCTCGCCGTGCGTCGCGCTCGACGACGAAGCGACGCTCGTCGTCGACGTCGGCGCGAGCCTGCGGCTGTTCGGCGGCCTGCCGTCGCTGTGCCGGCAGGTGCGCGCAACGCTCGCCACGCTCGGCTATGCGGCGCGTCTTGCCGCCGCGCCGACGGGGCGCGGCGCGTGGCTGCTCGCACGCGCGCCGGGCAAGCCGCGCGCGCGGCGGCGGATCGTGCGGGCGGCGTCGCTCGCGCGCGCGCTCGATGCGCTGCCGTGCGAGCTGCTGCCCGCCGCGCGCCCGTACGCCGGCTGGTTCGACGGCATTGGCTGCCGCACGCTCGCCGATCTGCGCCGCCTGCCGCGCGCGGGGCTCACGCGCCGCTGCGGTCCCGCGCTCGTCGCCGCGCTCGATCGCGCATACGGCGACGCCGTGGAGCCGCTCGCCTGGATGCCGGTGCCGCCCGTGTTCGACATGCGCCTCGAATTGCCGGAGCGTGTCGAATATGCGCAAGCCGTGCTGTTCGTCGCGCGGCGGCTCGTCGTGCAACTGTGCGGCTGGCTCGCCGCGCGGCAGTTGTCGCTGTCGGCGATGGCGTTCGCGCTCGAGCACGAGCGCGGCCGCCAGGCGGTGCCGCCGACGCCGCTCGAACTCGCGTTCGCCGAGCCCGCGCGCGACGAGGCGCACTTCATGCGCGTCCTCGGCGAGCGGCTCGCGCGCGTCGCGCTGCCCGCCGCGGTGATCGCGGTGCGTCTGACGGCGACGCGCGTCGAATCGGTCGCGCCGCCCGCCGACGATCTATTCCCCGAGCCGGGCGGCACCCGCGAGGCGCGCGCGCGGCTCGTCGAGCTCCTGACCGCGCGGCTCGGCGCGGACAACGTGCTGCGCGCGGCGCCCATCGCCGATCACCGGCCCGAGGCGGCGAACCGCTGGCTGCCGCTCGGCGCGCCGGCGGGCAAGCCGGCCGTGCCGGGCGTCGCGCCGCCGCGTCCCGCGTGGCTGCTCGCGCAGCCGCTGCCGCTCGTGATGCGCGAGAACCGGCCGTTCTACCGCACGCCGCTCAGGTTCGTGTCGTCGATCGAGCGGATCGAGGCCGGCTGGTTCGACGGCCAGCTCGTCGCGCGCGACTATCGCATCGCGCAGGACGGCGACGGCGCGTGCTACTGGGTCTACCAGGAGCGCGGCAGCGGCGCGGCGGGGCAATGCTGGTTCCTGCACGGCCTGTTCGGGTGAGCGGCATGGATTCGCCGTTCAAGAGCCTGCCCGATTACGCGGAGCTGTTCTGCCGGTCGAACTTCTCGTTCCTGCACGGCGCATCGTCGGCGGAAGAGCTCGTCGAGCGCGCAAAGAAGCAGGGCTATCGCGGCATCGCGATCACCGACGAATGCTCGCTCGCCGGGGCGCCGCGCATGCACGTCGCGGCGAAGGCGCAGGGGTTGCCGCTCGTCGTCGGCGCGTACTTCGACGTGACGCCGGACGACGTCGCGCCGGGCCGCGATCCGGGGCCCGGCGCGTTCGGCCTCGTGCTGCTCGCGCAGAACCGGGAGGGCTACGGCAACCTCTCCGAGCTGATTTCGTGGCGGCGGATGGACGCGCCCAAAGGCGCCTACCGGCTCACGCCGCGCATGCTCGCCGCGCCGCCGCCGCCGTTCGCGCATCTGCGCGGCGTGCCCGACTGCTTCGCGATTCTCGTGCCGACGTATCCGGCGCGCGCCGACGTGCTCGACGCGCAACTCGCGTGGTTCGACGCGCTGTTCGGCGAGCGCGCGCGGCTCGGGCTCGTCCAGTTGCAGCGCGCGCTCGACGGCGCGCATCGCGAGGAAGTCCGGGCGGCGGGCGAGCGGCGCGGGATGCGCCTCGTCGCGCTCGGCGACGTGACGATGCACATCCGCTCGTGCAAGCCGCTGCAGGACACGATGACGGCGATCAGGCTCGGGATGCCGATCGCCGAATGCGGCCATGCGCTCGCGCCGAACGCGGAGCAGCACTTGCGCACGCGCCAGCGGATCGCGCAGTTGTTTCCGGCCGACGCGGTCGCGCAGACGTGCCGGATGCTCGACGCATGCGCTTTCTCGCTCGACGAGCTGCGCTACGAATATCCGCATGAAATCGTTCCCGCAGGGCATACGCCGGCGAGCTATCTGGCGCAGGAAACCTGGGCGGGCGCGCGCGAGCGCTATCCCAGCGGCATGCCGGAAACGGTGCGAAAAAGAATCGAGTACGAACTCGCGCTGATCGCCGAGCTGAACTACGAGCCGTATTTCCTGACGGTCTACGACATCGTCCAATACGCGCGCAGCAAGAACATCCTGTGCCAGGGGCGCGGCTCGGCGGCGAACTCGGTCGTCTGCTATTGCCTGCACGTGACCGAGGTGGACCCCGAGCGCAGCACGCTGCTGTTCGAGCGCTTCATCAGCCGCGAGCGCGGCGAGCCGCCCGACATCGACGTCGACTTCGAGCATCAGCGCCGCGAGGAGGTCATCCAGTATCTCTACGAGAAATACGGCCACGACCGCGCGGCGCTCGCGGCGGCCGTATCGACCTATCGCCCGCGCGGCGCGCTGCGCGAGACCGGCAAGGCGCTCGGCGTCGATCCGATGCTCGTCGAGCGGGTCGCGAAGGCGCATCGCTGGTTCGACGGCAGCCGCGATCTGCTCGCGCGCTTCGAGTCGGTCGGGCTTGATCCGGACACGCCGCTCATTGGCGCGTGGGCCGAACTCGCCGCGCGGCTGCTGAACTTTCCGCGCCACCTGTCGCAGCACTCGGGCGGCTTCGTGGTGAGCCGCGGCAAGCTCACGCGGCTCGTGCCGGTCGAGAACGCGGCGATGGAGGGGCGGCGCGTGATCCAGTGGGACAAGGACGATCTGGAGGCGCTCGGGCTGATGAAGGTCGACGTGCTCGCGCTCGGCATGCTGTCCGCGCTGCATCGCGCGTTCGACATGGTCACGGCGTGGCGCGGCGCGCGGGATGGCAAGCCGTTCGGAATGGCGCACATCGAGCAGGGCGACGTGAAGACATACGACATGATTTGCCGCGCGGACACGGTCGGCGTGTTCCAGATCGAGTCGCGCGCGCAGATGTCGATGCTGCCGCGCTTGCGGCCGCGCAACTATTACGATCTCGTGATCGAGGTCGCGATCGTGCGGCCGGGGCCGATCCAGGGCGGCGCGGTGCATCCGTACCTGAAGCGGCGGCAAGGGCTCGAGCCCGTCACGTATCCGAAGGCCGATCTGAAGCAGGCGCTCGAGCGCACGCGCGGCGTGCCGATCTTCCAGGAGCAGGTGATGCAGATCGCGATCATCGCCGCGGGCTTCACGCCCGGCGAGGCCGACGAGCTGCGCCGGGCGATGGCCGCGTGGAAGCGCAAGGGCAATATCGAGCAGTACCGGCGCAAGATCGTCGACGGCATGCGCGAGCGCGACTATCCGCCCGAATTCGCCGAGCAGATCTTCGAGCAGATCAAGGGCTTTGGCGAATACGGCTTTCCGGAGAGCCACGCGGCGAGCTTCGCGCATCTCGTCTACGCAAGTAGCTGGCTCAAGTGCCACGAGCCGGCGATCTTTCTCGCCGCGCTCCTGAACAGCCAGCCGATGGGCTTCTATCCGCCCGCGCAGCTCGTGCAGGACGCGAAGCGCCACGGCGTGACGGTGCTGCCGATCGACGCGACGAAGAGCGACTGGGAAGCGTCGCTCGAAGCGCGGCCCGGCGCGGTGCCGCCCGACGGCGGGCCGTCGGTGCGGCTCGGCCTGTCGCTCGTGCGCGGGCTGGGCGAGGAGGCCGCGCGGCGGATCGAGGCGGCGCGCGCGGCGGGGCCGTTCGCGAGCGTCGACGAACTCGCGCGCCGCGCGCGCCTCGAGCGCCGCGATCTCGAGGCGCTCGCCGCCGCGAACGCGTTCGCGACGCTCGCCGGCAATCGCCGCGATGCGCTGTGGCAGGCGGTCGCCGCCGTGCCGGAGCGCGGCCTGCTCGCCGCCGCGCCGATCGACGAAGCGGTGAGGCCGGCGCTCGGCGCGCCGTCCGAGGCCGACGACGTGTTCGCCGACTATCACACGATCGGCCTCACGCTGAACCGGCATCCGGTCGCGCTGCTGCGGCCCGCGCTCGATGCGCGGCGGCTGTCGTCCGCCGCGGCGCTGCGCGATCGCCGCAACGGCCAGCTCGCGCGCGCGTGCGGGCTCGTGACCGCGCGGCAGATGCCGGGCACGGCGAAGGGCGTGCTGTTCGTCACGCTCGAGGACGAGACGGGCAGCGTGAACGTGATCGTCCGGCCGGAGCTGCTCGAGCGGCAGCGGCGCGAGACGCTCGATTCGCGGCTGCTCGCGGTGTCGGGCGTCTGGCAGTGCGAGAGCGATGTCCGGCATCTCGTCGCGCAATATCTGGAGGATCTGACGCCGCTGATCGCGGGCTTGCGAACCGAGAGCCGCGAATTCCATTGACCGGCCGCGAATCGATGCATACCAATGCGCAACACTGGTGCTATTTCGGTATCTATTCGGCCGAAATCCGGCTTGCTCCAACCCCCATGTCCAGCGGCCGGTCTTTGGCATGCGGGTAAATACCTATCCAGAAATATCCTGTAAATAAAGGGCTTCGACACGTCGAGGCCCTTGGCTGACAACACTTTCCGGCGAGCCGGCATTCCGGTTTCGATCAAATTGACTGGTATTATTTTGGTTATATAATGGCCTCGCTTTTCGGACGACGCCCTCCCGTTTTCGTACCCGGAGACCTATGGACATCGGCTGGTCGGCGCTGGCGCCCGACGCCCGCAGCGACACCCCGCTCTACCTGCAGCTCGCCCGCAATCTCGCGGGCGCGATTCACGGCGGCGCCTGGCGCGCCGGCGAAGCGCTGCCGTCCGAGCGCGGCTTGTCGGCGGGGGCGGGCGTGTCGCGCATCACCGCGCGCCGCGCGCTCGCGCTCCTCGTCGAGCAGGGCCTCATCCGGCGCGTGCGCGGCGCGGGCAGCTTCATCACGCCGCGCGTCGCGGATCCGCTGTCGCGGCTCGTCGGGTTCACCGCGAAGATGCGCCAGCGCGGCTTCGCGCCCGATTCGGTGTGGCTCGCGCGCAGCCTGCGCGCCGCGAGCCGCGACGAGCTCGCGCGCTTCAGCCTGTCGCCCGGCGCGACGGTCGCGCGCCTCGAGCGGCTGCGGCGCGCGGACGGCGTCGTGATGGCGTACGAGCGCTCGACGCTGCCCGCGACCTGCGTGCCCGAGCCGCAGGCGCTCGAAGGGTCGCTGTACGGCTACCTGCGGTCGCGCGGTCTCGACGTGGTGCGCGCGTCGCAGCGCTTTCGCGCGGTGAATGCGGCGGCCGACGTCGCACAGTGGCTCGGCCTCGTGCCGGGCGCGGCGCTCCTCGTCATCACGCGGATCGGTTACGGCGCCGATCGGCGGGCGATCGAAGCGACCGAAACCTATTGCCGCGACGATTACTACGATTTCGTCGCCGAGCTGAAACGCTGACACGACAGACTGTCCGCGGCAGCCCGGACGACTGGCAAGCCCTCTCGCAAGCAGCAAGCGGTACCGACCCCATACGCATCACCAGATATCAGAGAACGTCATGCTGACCGGAAACATACTGACCGCCGAAGGCTGGATTCACGGCACGCTCGAATTCGAGAACGGCCGGATCACGGCGCTGTCGGGCGACGCGACGGACCCGTCGAAGAACGATGCGCCCTACATCCTGCCCGGCTTCATCGACCTGCACGTGCACGGCGCGGGCGGCGCGGACGTGATGGAAGGCGGCGACGCGATCGAGACGATCGCGCGCACGCATGCGCGCTACGGCACGACGAGCCTGCTCGCGACGACGATGACCGCGCCGCGCGACGAGCTGATGCGCGTCGTCGCGAACCTGGGCGACGTCGCGCGCACGCGCACGCCGGGCGGCTCGCGCGTGCTCGGCGTGCATCTCGAAGGCCCGTACATCAATCCCGGCAAGCTCGGCGCGCAGCCGGACGCGGCGGTGTCCGCGGTGCTCGACGAGGTGCTGAAGTACCTGTCGATCGCGCCGATCCGCGTCGTCACGCTCGCGCCGGAGATTTCCGGGCACGTCGAGATCATCTCGGAGATGGCCGCGCGCGGCGTGCGCGTGCAGCTCGGCCATTCGCTCGGCACGTACGACGACGCGGTCGCCGCGCTCAAGCACGGCGCCTGCGGCTTCACGCACCTGTTCAACGCGATGTCGCCGCTGCATCACCGCAATCCCGGCATCGTCGGCGCGGCGCTCGCGCACGCCGAATACGCGGAGATCATCCCGGACCTCCTGCACGTGCATCCGGGCGCGATCCGCGCGGCGCTGCGCGCGATTCCGCGCCTGTACGTGGTGACCGACAGCACGTCGGCCACCGGCATGCCCGACGGCGAATACCGGCTCGGCAGCCAGCGCGTGACGAAGTGCCTGGGCGGCGTGCGTCTTGCCGACGGCACGCTCGCCGGCAGCACGCTGACGATGGATCAGGCGCTGCGCAATCTCGTGTCGCTCGGCCTGCCGATCGCCGACGTGTCGAACCGGATGTCGCGCTACGCGGCCGACTACCTCGGGCTCGCCGATCGCGGCCGCATCGCGCGCGGCGCGTGGGCCGACGTCGTCGTGTTCGATCGCGAACTGAATCTGGCCGCAACCTTCGTCGAAGGAGAATCGATTGTCGAATATGCTTAACGAGGCGCGCGAGTCGGCGCGAGTCGTCGCCGCGCAGCTTGCGGACACGCGCCGCGTCGAGACGCTCGCGCTCCACCTCGCGGCGCACACGCCGCAGGTCGCGCTCACCGTCGCGCGCGGCAGCTCCGATCACGCGGCGAGCTACTTCGCGAGCCTGACGATGAGCCGCCTCGGCGTGCCCGTCGCGTCGCTGCCGATGTCGGTCGCGACGCTGCAGCAGGCGCCACTGAAAGTGCGGGGCCAGCTCGCGCTCGCGTTCTCGCAATCGGGCAAGAGCCCGGATCTCGTCAACACGATGGCCGCGCTGCGCGACGCGGGCGCGCTGACGGTGGCGGCCGTCAACGTGCTGCCGTCGCCGCTCGCGCACGCGTGCGAGCACCCGTTGCCGCTCCTCGCCGGCCCCGAGCTGTCGGTCGCCGCGACGAAGAGCTATATCGCGATGCTGTCGCTCGCCGCGCAGCTCGTCGCGTTCTGGCAGCGCGACGCCGCGCTCGTGTCCGCGCTGCGCGGCCTGCCCGACGCGCTCGACGAGGCGGGCCGGCTCGACTGGTCGGGCGCCGTCGACGAGCTGTGCGACGTCGAGCGGATGATCGTGATCGGCCGCGGGCTCGGCCTCGCAATTGCGCAGGAGGCGGCGCTCAAGCTGAAGGAGACCTCGGGCATCCAGGCCGAGGCGTTCTCGAGCGCCGAAGTGCGGCACGGCCCGATGGAACTGATCGACCGCGACTATCCGCTCCTCGTGTTCGCGCCGCCAGGGCCGGAACAGGAGGGCCTGCTGCAGCTCGCGCGCGACATGCGCGCGCGCGGCGCGCGCGTGCTGCTCGCCGCGCCGGCGGGCACGCCCGATGCGACGCTGCCGCTCGCGCGCACCGCGCATGCGGCGCTCGATCCGATCGCCGCGATCCTGTCGTTCTACGTGATGGCGGCCGGGCTCGCGCTCGCGCGCGGCCGCGATCCCGATGCGCCGCGCCATCTGCACAAAGTCACCGAAACACACTGACGATCTGACGATCACCGACGAGACGAGACAGCCATGAGACGTGCCGAGGAGTCACAGTTGAAGCAACAAGCATCCCACGACCAGATCGTGCTGGTCGCTCCGCTGACGGGGCCCGTCGTGCCGCTCGCCGACGTGCCCGACCCCGTGTTCTCGGGCGGCATGTTCGGCGACGGCATCGGTATCGATCCGCTCGAGGGCCGGCTGCTCGCGCCGTGCGCGGGCGTCGTGTCGCACGTCGCGCGCACGGGCCACGCGGTGACGGTCGCGGCCGACGGCGGCGCGGAGATCCTGCTGCACATCGGCATCGACACGGTCGAGCTGAACGGGCTCGGCTTCTCGGCGAAGATCGCCGAAGGCGCGCGCGTTTCGGCGGGCGATCTGCTGATCGAGTTCGATCAGGACGCGATCGCGCGCGCCGCGCACAGCCTCGTATCGGTGATCGCGATCGCGAATTCGGATGCGTTCGAAGTCGTCGGGCGCGCGGGCGCGGGCGTCGCGAAGGCGGGCGAGACGCCGCTGCTCACGCTGCGCGCGCGCGGCGCGGCGGCAAGCGCGGGTTCGGCGGCAGGCTCCGCAGGCCCCCCCGCCGAAGCGCGCAAGTCGGTCACGCTCACGCAGCCGGGCGGCCTGCACGCGCGGCCGGCCGCGCGCGCGCGCGAAGCGGCGCGCGGGCTCGACGCGCACGTCGACGTGCATTTCGAAGGGCGCAAGGCGGCGCTGCAGAGCGTCGTCGGGCTGCTTGGCCTCGGCGCAGGCGAGCACGCGACGATCGAGCTCGTCGCCACGGGCCGCGACGCGGCGAAGGCGGTCGAGCTCGTCGCGCACGAGCTGCTGCGCGAAGCGCACGGCGAAGCCGAGGAGAAGCCGGCGCGCGTCGTGTCGCCCGCCCCCGTCATCGCGAGCGGCGGCCACGCGCCGCTCGATCCGAACACGCTCGCGGGCGTGTGCGCGGCGCCCGGCATCGCGCTCGGCGCGCTCGTGCGCTGGGACGACGCGGACATCGCGCCGCCCGAGCTCGCGAGCGGCACGCCCGCGGCCGAGAGCCGGCTGCTCGACCGCGCGCTCGCCGAAGTCGACGCGCAGCTCGAGACGACGGTGCGCGAAGCGTCGAAGCGCGGCGCGATCGGCGAAGCCGGCATCTTCGCCGTGCACCGCGTGCTGCTCGAGGACCCGGCGCTCGTCGACGCCGCGCGCGACCTGATCAGCCTCGGCAAGAGCGCGGGCTACGCGTGGCGCGAGACGATCCGCGCGCAGACGGCCGTGCTCGCCGACGTCGACGACGCGCTCCTCGCCGAGCGCGCGGCCGATTTGCGCGACATCGACAAGCGCGTGCTGCGCGCGCTCGGCTACGCGAGCGCGACCGCGCGCGAGTTGCCGGCCGAGGCGGTGCTCGCGGCGGAGGAGTTCACGCCGTCCGATCTTGCGTCGCTCGATCGCGAGCGCGTGACGGCGCTCGTGATGGCGCGCGGCGGCGCGACCTCGCATGCGGCGATCATCGCGCGCCAGCTCGGCATCCCGTCGCTCGTCGCGGTCGGCGACGCGTTGTATGCGATTCCGCAGCGCACGCAGGTCGTCGTCGACGCGAGCGCGGGCCGCCTCGAGTACGCGCCGACCGCGCTCGACGTCGAGCGCGCGCGCCACGAGCGGCAGCGTCTTGCCGGCGTGCGCGAGGCGAACCGGCGGATGTCGGGCGAAGCGGCGGTGACGCGCGACGGCCACAGGATCGAGGTCGCCGCGAACATCGCGACGCTCGACGACGCGCGCGTCGCGGTCGACAACGGCGCCGACGCGGTCGGCCTGCTGCGCACCGAGCTGATGTTCATCCACCGGCAGGCGGCGCCGACGACGTCCGAGCATCAGCAGAGCTATCAATCGATCGTCGACGCGCTGCAAGGGCGCACCGCGATCATCCGCACGCTCGACGTCGGCGCGGACAAGGAAGTCGATTACCTGACGCTGCCGCCCGAGCCGAACCCGGCGCTCGGCCTGCGCGGGATCCGTCTCGCGCAGGTGCGCCCCGATCTGCTCGACGATCAGTTGCAGGGCCTCCTTTCGGTGAAGCCGTACGGCTCGGTGCGAATCCTGCTGCCGATGGTGACGGACGTCGGAGAGCTCGTGCGGATCAGGAAGCGCATCGACGATTTCGCGCGCGCGATGGGCCGCGAGCAGCCCGTCGAAGTCGGCGTGATGATCGAGGTGCCGTCGGCCGCGCTCCTCGCGGATCAACTCGCGAAGCACGCGGATTTCCTGTCGATCGGCACGAACGACCTTACGCAATACACGCTCGCGATGGACCGCTGCCAGGCGGATCTCGCCGCGCAGGCGGACGGCCTGCATCCGGCCGTGCTGCGGCTCGTCGACGCGACCGTGCGCGGCGCCGGCAAGCATGGCAAGTGGGTCGGCGTGTGCGGCGCGCTCGGCGGCGATCCGGTCGCGGTGCCGGTGCTCGTCGGCCTCGGCGTGACGGAATTGTCGGTGGACCCGGTGTCGGTGCCGGGCATCAAGGCGCAGGTGCGCCATCTCGATTACCAGTTGTGCCGCCAGCGCGCGCAAGACCTGCTCGCGCTCGAATCGGCGCAGGCGGTGAGGGCAGCAAGCCGCGAGATCTGGCCGGCGGAATGACGCACGTCCGTCGTCCGGCGAATCGCGCGCGTTTCAAGCACGTTGCAAGCACGTTTCAATCGAAGAGACCTGATCAACTATTCAACGACGAGACACGATAAAGGATTGGAGGATCGAATGGACGGGAATCCGTTTCTGAAAATACAGAGCCTCGGCAGGGCGCTGATGCTGCCGATCGCGGTGCTGCCGGTGGCGGGCATCCTGCTGCGCCTCGGGCAGCAGGACGTGCTCAACATCAAGATGATCGCCGACGCGGGCGGCGCGATCTTCGACAACCTGCCGCTGCTGTTCGCGATTGGCGTCGCGGTGGGCTTCGCGAAGGACAACAACGGCGTCGCGGCGCTCGCGGGCGCGATCGGCTACCTGATCGAAGTCGCGATCATGAAGGATATCGATCCGAAGCTGAACATGGGCGTGCTGTCCGGGATCATCGCGGGCGTCGTCGCGGGGCTCCTGTACAACCGCTACAAGGACATCAAGCTGCCCGACTACCTCGCGTTCTTCGGCGGCAAGCGCTTCGTGCCGATCATCACGGGGCTCGCGTGCGTCGTGCTCGGGGTCGTGTTCGGCTACGCATGGCAGCCGGTCCAGCACGCGATCGACGCGGTCGGCCAGTGGCTGCTGACGGCAGGCGCGATCGGTACGTTCGTCTACGGGTTCCTGAACCGCCTGCTGCTCGTCACGGGCTTGCACCACATCATCAATTCGCTCGTCTGGTTCGTGTTCGGCACGTTCACGCCGGCGTCGGGCGGCGCGGCGGTGACGGGCGACCTGCATCGCTTCTTCGCGGGCGATCCGGCCGCGGGCGGCTTCATGGCGGGCTTCTTCCCGATCATGATGTTCGGCCTGCCGGCCGCGTGTCTCGCGATGTTTCACGAGGCGCCGAAGGAGCGCCGCGCGATCGTCGGCGGCCTGCTGTTCTCGATGGCGCTCACGTCGTTCCTGACGGGCGTGACCGAGCCGATCGAGTTCAGCTTCATGTTCCTCGCGCCCGTGCTCTACGTGATCCACGCGGTGCTGACGGGGCTCTCGCTCGCGATCTGCCAGTTGCTCGGCGTGAAGCTCGGCTTCACGTTCTCGGCGGGCGCGATCGACTACGTGCTGAACTACGGGCTGTCGACGAAGGGCTGGATCGCCATCCCGCTCGGCCTCGCGTATGGCGTCGCCTACTACGGCCTCTTCCGCTTCTTCATCCGCAAGTTCAACATGGCGACGCCGGGCCGCGAACCGGCGGGCGCCGACGCGCAGGCGCAGTCGTTCGCGTCGGGCGGCTTCGTCGCGCCGACGGCGGGCGCTTCGGTGCCGCGCGCGCAGCGCTACATCGCGGCGCTCGGCGGCGCGGCGAACCTGTCGGTCGTCGATGCGTGCACGACGCGGCTGCGGCTGTCCGTCGTCGATCCGGACAAGGTGTCCGAAGCGGATCTGCGCACGATCGGCGCGCGCGGCGTGTTGAAGCGCGGCGGCAGCAGCGTGCAGGTGATCATCGGGCCGGAGGCGGACCTCATCGCCGATGAGATCCGCTCGACGCTCGGCAGCGGCGCGACGTCATTCCCGGCAACGGCAACTGCAACGGCTGCGCCGGCCGCTGCGGCAACGGCGGCGGGCGCGCAGGCGGGCCCGCTCGATCCGGAACCGACGCGCTGGCTCGCGGTGTTCGGCGGTGCGACGAACGTGGCGTCGCTCGATGCGGTCGCGGCGACGCGCCTGCGCGTCGTCGTGCGCGATCCGTCGGCGGTCGATCGCCAGCGCCTCGCGACGCTCGACGTCGCGTGGGTCGCGAGCGACACGTTCCACATCGTCTGCGGCCCGTCGGCGCCGCGCTATGCGCAGCAGCTCGCGGCGCGTCTGCCTTCGTCGGACGGCGGCGCGGCGGCGCAGCCCGCCTGACGCGACGGCGGGGCGGCCGAATCCGCGATGCGGGTTCGGCTTCGATCGGGCAATGCGGCAAACGGCTTGCGATATTCGCGAGCCGTTTTTTCTTCGGTGTGGGGTGGTTGGCGCGAGTTGTCTTTGCGCGACGAGCGACGAACGACGAGCCGGGCGACGCGCACGCGGCGCATCGCCCGGCCGCCCGTCATTCGCCCGTCAGCGTGAACGTCGGCTTGCGATAGCCGATGCCCGCGCGCTCGAGCTTCGGCAGCTCGCGCTGCTTGAGCAGCGTCGCGAAGCCCGCCCAGTCGCGCTCGAGCGCGGCCGTGTCGACGTGATGCGTGTCGCCGAGCCTGTAGCGCACGCCGGCCGCGTAGGGCAGTTCCCAGTCGGCCTTGTGCCACGCGCGTTCGGCGAGCGCGAGCAGGCGCGGATACACCATGTATTCGAGCAGTGGCCCGTTGCGCATCACCTCGCCCCACGCCTGCCCCTGGATGCCCTCGATGCTCGGCGCCGCGCCCGCGCTCGTCACCTCGAACGGGTTGCCGTCGCGATCGCCGAATACCTCGGCGTTCTGCGGCAGGTTCTCCGGCGCGAGCGAGAACACCTTGTACTCGTCCGTCGCCTGCGAGCCCCAGTAGTAGCCGCGCTCGCGCGGATTGCGCGTGTACGGAAAATCGAAGTACAGGTAGTCGGGCAGCGCGAGCACGGTCCGGTAGCCCTTCGCGCTCAGATCGCGCGCGCTGTCGGACGCGCCCCAGAAGATCGTGTCCCACAGCGACACCATCACGCTGCGCGTGCTGAAATCCTGCGGCCCGCTCGCGTGCTTGATGCCGTCCTGCCATGCGGCCATCGTGCCGATTCCGTTCGCGTTGACGACGGCGCTGACCTGCTTCGCGAAGCGCGTCGGCAGCTCGTCGATCGATTTGATCTCGCCGCGCCGAAGCAGCGCCGTACAGGCGGGCGAGCGCGCCCACGGCTTGTCCTGCGCGGCAAGATCGACGCGGCCCTTGCCGGGATCGGCGCCGTCGAGCGGCTGGAAGCCCGCGCCGAGCAGGATGTTCTTCGCCTCGTCGCCGCCGAAGTGCCAGATCCGCAGCGGCGCTTGCGCGTCCGCGTGCATCGACGCGATCTCGCGGATCACCTTCGACGCGAAGTTCAGCGCGCCCGGCATGCACGGGTTCAGATCGCTGCGCCGGTCGTAGAACTGCACGGTCAGCAGGTTCGACGTGTCCTGCGGATCGAGCAGGCGGTACGCGTTCGCCTCCTGCTCTCGCCCCGCCGCATGCAGGCGGCGATAGCGCGCCTCCATCGACACGACGGCCGCGCGCGAGTGCGCGGGCATGTCGATCTCGGGGATCACTTCGACGAAGCGCTCGGCCGCGTAGCGCAGCAGCGCGACGTAATCGTCGCGCGTCAGATAGCCGCCGCCCGAGCGGTTGTCCGGACCGGAGCCGAGCTGCGGCAGCAGGCAGCGCGTCTCGCCCGGATCGTGGCAGCGGCGCGCGCCGACGTCGGTCAGCTCCGGCAGGCCGGGAATCTCGATGCGCCAGCCCTCGTCGTCGGACAGGTGCAGATGCAGCCGGTTGAGCTTGTATGCGCTCATCTGGTCGATCAGCCGGCGTAGCGTCGCGGGCGGCTTGAAGTTGCGCGCGAGGTCGACGTGCATCCCGCGGTGCGTGAAGCGCGGCGCGTCTTCGATCAGCATCGCGAGCACCGTCGCGCCGCCCGCCGGCACGAGCGAGAACAGCGTCTGCACGCCGTAGTAGAGGCCCGCGCGATCGTAACCCTCGATGAACGCGCCGCGCGGGCCAATCGCGAGCCGGTAGCCGCCCGGCACCGCGATGTCGGCGGGCAGCCGGCGCGGCGCGACGGCGCCCCACACGGGCACGCGCGCGCCGTCGAGGCCGAGCGTGCCCGCGCGGTCGCGCAGCGCGGCGACCTGCGCGGAAGGCAACTCCGGCAGCGTCAGCTCGACGCCGCGCAGATCGAGCGCGCCGGACAGCGTGCGCTGCCGCTTCACGCTCGGCAGCGCGCGGTTCGCGACCGGCTGCGCGGCAGCGGGCGACGCATTGCCGGGCGAGTTGTCCTGCGCGTCGGCGGGCAGCGTTTCGACGTAGCGCAGCTCGTCGTCGGTATCGTCGTAGCGGAGCACCGCGGGCGCCGCGCCGTCGACGACCACGTACGGGCGGGGGATCACGTCGCTGTAGCGGCGCAGCCAGTATTCGGCGACGAACGGCAACTCGATCCGCTCGCCCTGCGCGAGCCGCACCGTGCCCGGCTGCGGCGTCAGCTCGTACAGATCGCCCGTCAGATGGCGCAGCGTGAAGCCGGGGCGGTCGATCCTGAGCAGCCGGCGGATGCTGTGCAGATAGAGCTTCCAGCCGCCGTCGGTGAGGGTCGGGTGGCCGCGATTCTGCAGGATCAGGCGGCCCGTCGCGCAGCTTGCCCAGTCCGCGCCGAGATCGGCGCACGGCACGCCGGCGGACGCCGCGTGATTGTTGTCGACGGCGACGCGCACCGCGAGGCCGTTCGCGAGCAGGGCGGCGAGCTCGGCGGGCGTGGCGGGCGTGGCGGGCGCGGACGCGGGGCGAGCGGAGGCGGCTGTCGCGGTCACGGCCGCGCTGGTCGTGGCTCGCGCGGGCGGTTGCGCGCGCGAGGCCGCCGGCAATAGCGCCGTCGCGGTCAATAACGCGGCGCACAGGGAATGCGAGATTCGGTTCATGGGGGTTCCTTGGCAAAAAACGGCGATACGACGCCGGGGAAATACGTCGCTGCGATCGGGTCTTTCAAGGAAGCTGCGGGGAAGGCTCGGGAGCCGCGCGCGGGAAGGGAGGGCGAAGCGGGGCCGCGCGCGGGAGCGCGCGTCACGGGTCGGGTTCCGGGCGATCGTGCCGGTCGGGGCGGCGGCGCGTGCGCGTGGGCGCGGACGGATTCATCAGCGCCGCCGCGCGGACGAGGAAGGGGAGACGGCGTTTGCGATGGCGCCGGTCGCCTTGGGCGCGGCGGTGCGCCGCGCGTGGAACCGGATATCGGCCGGCGCGCTGGCCGGAATGTCGACCGAAATGTCGGCGCAGGCCGTGGCCGGAATGTCGGCATGCATGTCGGCACGAGCGGCGGCTCGCGCAACGTGGCGCGCGGGATTCGCGGAACCGGCCGCCCACGGACGGCCTGCGCCGATCATGGCCGGCCGGCGCGGCTGCAAGCTCCGCGCGCCGGCCGGGCGAGAAGCGACAAGCCCGGCCGCGCGGGCCGGACGAACCAAGCGGACCCAATGGGGTTCCTTCATGTCTCCTCCACCGACGTGGATGCGGCCGCTGAGCGGCCGTGTGTGAAAGATCTTATGAAACCTTCGATTGGTGTTCAAGTGGTATCAATCTGGAATCGAATTGGCATTTGATCGTTCAAAAAGGGCTGGATTGAATCGTGTGGCGAGCGAGGCGCGCGGTGAGGTCGAATGCGAATGCGCGAACGCGGCGGCCGAGCGCGCCCGGCGTCGGCGAAGCCGGGATGCGCGCGCGGCGAGCGGCGCGTCAAGGAAGGGGACCGAAGCTAGGACGTGGTCGAAAACGACGCGCGCCGGCGCTACGGAAAGACCGCCCGAGCGCGATGTGTCCGGGCGCGAACGCATCGCGCCGGCGCGATCGCCAGCCGGGACGAAATCGTCGCTGGCCGAAGCGCACGGCCAACGCCGAGCGCCGAGCGCAAGCGTGTTGCCCGATGACACGCTCGACGAAAGAGACGCGCGAAACTTAGTGCGACGACACATACGTCGCGCCGTCGAACGCCTCGGGAATGGCGAAGCTCTCGCGCATGCGTTTCGCCTCCGCGGCGGGTGTCAGGCCAAAGAGTCGCTTGAACTCCCTCGTGAACTGGGACGCGCTCGTATAACCCACGGCGTGGCCCGCCGCCTCGGCGGTCAGGTCGTGACGCAACATCAGCAGTCGAGCCTGATGCAGACGCGTCGACTTCACGTATTGCATCGGTGAGACCTGCGTGATCGCCTTGAAGTGGCTGTGAAAGCTCGGAATGCTCATCCCCGCTTCCTCAGCAAGCCGGGGCACGTCGAGCGGCTGCGCATAGGCGGCGTGGATGAGGCGTAGCGATCGGCCTATTCTGCCGAACTGCCCTCGCATCGCCAGAGCCTCGCGCATCGAGCCGCCCTGGGCCCCGGTCAGCACGCGAAAGTACAGTTCGCGCAGCAACCCTTGGCCCAACACGGCGGCTTCGAGCGGCCGATGCATGGCTTCGAGAAAGCGCAACACCGACGTTTGCATCGCATCATCCATCGGCGTGGAGGTCATGCTGCGGGGCGCTTCCATGCGCTTCGGCGCGCATGCCAGATAGTGGCGCTCGTCGTACAGATAGAGCCGGTCACCGAAGTAACCGCGCTTGCGGCCCTGGCAGACGATCACGATCCCGGGATCGTACAGAACCGGCGTGCGCGACAACGCCCGGTTCGAACGCAGGACGCGCACGCTCGGCAGCGCCGTCAAGTTGTAGCCCTCGTCCGGCGCCAGGCTGAGCAGCAGAGAGACCATGCGCTTCCGGCTTCGCGGCGACAGCTCGGGATGGCGCGGGGTTGCGCGCGTGCTTCTCATGTCAGCAGCGGCTTCGGCCGGGCGCTCGCGCAGGAAGCGCTGGCGGTCGGCCACAGGGTGGTCGGTACCGTGAGAAGCGGGCAGGCATTGCGCGATTTCGCGTCGCTGTCCGCGCATGCCGCATTTGGACGCGTCCTCGATGTGACTGACTTCGACGCCATCGACGGCGTCGTGTCGGCGATCGAAGCGGACGTGGGACCTATCGACGTGCTGGTCAACAATGCCGGCTATGGCCACGAGGGCATCATGGAAGAATCGCCTTTGTCGGAGATGCGTCGACAGTTCGACGTAAACGTCTTCGGCGCGGCCGCGATGATGAAGGCCGTATTGCCCTTCATGCGCGACCGCTGGCGTGGGCGCATTCTGAACATCACGTCGATGGGCGGCCATATCACCATGCCGGGAATCGCGTATTACTGCGCAAGCAAGTTCGCGCTCGAAGGCCCTTCCGAAGCCTTGGGCAAGGAGGTCCAGCCTTTCGGCATCGCCGTGACGGCCGTGGCGCCGGGGTCGTTCCGCACCGACTGGGCCGGCCGCTCGAGCCTCTCCGGCCCGCATCGAAAGCGAATCGCAAACGGCTATCCCGCGGAAATCCGCGAGGCATCAAAGAAAAACCCCCGCGAAAGGCGGGGGCCGTATCGGGAACGAACGCGCGGCGATTGCCCGCACCATCCGCCGCCACGCCACTTCACATCGCGTCGCGCGCGCCCGACACGGCACGACACGACGCAAGCCGCTCTCGGCGCACCACGCGCCAGGCGCTACGCGTCGCGCTTCTGCCGCGCTTCGAGCCACATCGCATTGATGATGCCGAACGCGAGCGCGACGCCGATGCCGAGAATCCAACTGAAGTACCACATGATCCGACTCCTTCGAAACTTGCGAAAATCGTGCGAAAGGGCCGGCCTCGCGGTGCGGCGCACGCGGCGGCCGGCCGGACATCAATACATCGAGTGCCGGTTTTCCTCGAGCGCGCGCGGCGTCACCTTGCCGCGCAGCACGCGATACACCCAGCCGGTGTAGAGCAGGACGATCGGCAGGAACACGATCACCGCGACGAGCATCACTTCGAGCGTCAACTGGCTCGACGTCGAATCCCAGACCGTCAGGCTGCTCTTCGGATCGAGCGACGACGGCATGATGAACGGGAACATCGAGAAGCCCGCCGTCAGAATCACGCCGGTGATCATCAGGCCCGTGCAGATGAATGCGGTCTTCTCGCGCTTCGAGCCGGCGAGCAGCATCGCGAGCACGCCGCCCGCGATGCCGACGACGGGCGCGGTGATCATCCACGGATACAGGCCGTAGTTCACGAGCCAGACGCCCGGCGCCGCGGAAACCTGCTTGAGGAGCGGATTCGCGACGGTATCGACGGGGGCCGCCTGCGTGATCTGGAAGCCGTCGATGAACGAAGCGATCAGCGCGCCCGCGAGCACGAACAGCACCACGGCGACGAGCGACGACACGCGCAGCGCGATCGACGCGCGCTTTGCGATCGTGCCGTCGGTTTTCATCTTGACGAACGCGGCGCCGTGCGCGACGAGCATCGTCAGGCTCACGAGCCCGCAGAGCAGCGCGAACGGATTGAGCAGCGCCCAGAAGCTGCCGTGATAGGTGACGCGCATGTCGGTGTCGAACGCAAACGGCACGCCTTGCAGCAGGTTGCCGAACGCGACGCCGAACACGAGCGCGGGCACGAAGCCGCCTGCGAAGAGCGCCCAGTCCCAGCTCGTGCGCCAGCGCGGATCGTCGCGCTTGCTGCGGTAGTCGAAGCCGACGGGCCGGAAGAACAGCGCGAACAGCACGAGCAGCATCGCGAAGTAGAAGCCCGAGAACGACGCCGCATAGACGAGCGGCCACGCGGCGAACATCGCGCCGCCCGCGGTGATGAGCCAGACCTGGTTGCCTTCCCAGGTCGCGCCGACCGTGTTGACGATGATGCGGCGCTCGTCGTCGGTCTTGCCGAGGAACGGCAGGAGCGCGGCCACGCCCATGTCGAAGCCGTCCGTCAGCGCGAAGCCGACGAGCAGTATCCCGACGAGCAGCCACCAGATCACTTTCAGAGTTGCATAGTCCATGGCGATTCCTTGTGCGAATTCGAGGGTGCCGGGGCCGTCACGCGACCGTGCCGGCGACGGCCTTCTCGAGCGGCCGCCCGGCCTGTTCGTGGTGATAGCGGCCGGTGTGCAGCGACGACGGGCCGAGCCGCGCGTACTTGAACATCAGCGTGATCTCGATGATGAAGAGCGTCGTGTAGAACAGGATGAAGCCCGCGAGGCTCAGGTACAGATCGGTGGCCGTGAGGCTCGACGCGGACAGATGCGTCGGCAGAATGCCCGCGATCGTCCACGGCTGGCGGCCCAGTTCGGCGACGACCCAGCCGAATTCGGCGGCGAGCCACGGCAGCGGAATCGCCCACACCGCATAGCGCAGGAACCAGCGGCGGTTGTCCTGCAGCAACTGGCGGCGCGCGCAGAACCAGAACGCGGCGATGAAGGTCGCGAGGAACAGGAGGCCGAGGAACACCATGATCCGGAACGAGAAGAACACGGGCGCGACGGGCGGGATCGTCTGCTTCGCCGCGGCCTTGATCTGATCCGGCGTCGCGTCGGTCACGTTCTGCGTGAACTGCTTGAGCATCAGGCCGTAGCCGAGATACTGCTTGTGCTGATCGAACGTCGCCTTCGTCTCGGCGCTCGTATCGCCCGCCTTCAGCTTCTGCAGTGCGCCGTACGCGATCATCCCGCTCTGGATGTGCTCTTCGCTGCGCTTCGCGAGATCGCGCAGGCCGACCACCGGCTCGCTGATCGAGCGCGTCACGATGAGGCCGAGCGCATACGGGATCTTGATCGCGTAATCGGTGCGCTCCGCCTCCTGGTTCGGCAGGCCGATCAGCGTGAACGACGCGGGCGCGGGCTGCGTTTCCCATTCGGATTCGATCGCGGCGAGCTTCATCTTCTGCACTTCGCCCGTCGTGTAGCCGGATTCGTCGCCGAGCACGATCACGCAGAGCGTCGACGCGAGGCCGAAGCCCGCGGCAACCGCGAACGAGCGCAGCGCGAAGTCGGTGTCGCGCTTTTTCAGCAGATACCACGCGGACACGCCGAGCACGAACATCGAGGCCGTCACGTAGCCCGCCGACACCGTGTGCACGAACTTCACCTGCGCGACCGGGTTGAAGAGCACGTCGAACAGGTTCGCGAGCTCCATGCGCATCGTCTGGTAGTTGAACTCGGCGCCGACCGGATTGTTCATCCAGCCGTTCGCGACGAGGATCCACAGCGCGGACAGGTTCGAGCCGAGCGCGACGAGGAACGTGACGACAAGGTGCTGGACCTTCGACAGACGGTTCCAGCCGAAGAAGAACAGGCCGACGAACGTCGATTCGAGGAAGAACGCCATCAGCCCTTCGACGGCGAGCGGCACGCCGAAGATGTCGCCGACGTAGTGCGAGTAGTACGACCAGTTCGTGCCGAACTGGAATTCGAGCGTGATCCCCGTGGTCACGCCCATCGCGAAGTTGATCCCGAAGAGCTTGCCCCAGAACTGGGTCATGTCCTTGTAGACCTGCTTGCCCGTCATCACATAGACGGCTTCCATGATGACGAGCAGCCAGGACATGCCGAGCGTCAGCGGAACGAACAGGAAATGGTAGAGCGCTGTGATGCCGAACTGCAGACGCGACAGATCGACGACTTCGCTACTTATCATGGCGGTCTCCCTCAGAGGGTGCGGATGGCGTTGCCGACAGCAATTGCGCGGCGACGACGGCAGGCGGCAATGACATGTGCTCTGCCTGCGGATGGTTGAAGAATGCGTACTTGAGCGCGACGAGCAGGATGAGCTTGAACGCCAGCACGATCGAGATGTCGCGCGCGAGAGTGGGGCCGCGCGCCCAGGCGGCGACCCGGCCGCGCCAGCCCGCCGGACGGGCGGGCGGCGCGCCGTCGGGCGACGCCTTCTTGTTGATGAAAGTCAAAGCCATGATGTCCGGGATGAAGCGATAAGCGCAAAACTGGGCCGGTCTCGCGACGTGCTTCGTGCACGTGCAGCATTTGCTGGCCGGTCCCCCCCATTGTAGGAGGCGCCCCGGAAAACCCTTAGTGCCGCGCTGCGGCACACCGTCGCGAAGCGATTGCGAAATCTTGCGCTTGCTCAAGGCTTGCGCGATTCGCGATGCGTCGGATGAAATTTTTCATAACGTTGATCAAGCATGCAAGCAGCGCGCACGGCTTCGCGGCGCACAAAAAAGCCCGCTGTCCTGCGACAGCGGGCTGTTTCGCTTCGGCGCGGCCCGGGCGGGCCGCACGTTCGGGCGTTATGCGTACGCGGCGAGCGCCGTGCGCATCTTTTTCATCGCGCTCGCCTCGATCTGGCGGATGCGCTCCGCCGACACGCCGAACTCGGCCGCGAGATCGTGCAGCGTCGAGCCGCCCGAGCCGTCGTCGTCGACGTTCAGCCAGCGCGCCTCGATGATCCGGCGGCTGCGCGCGTCGAGCGATTCCAGCGCGCGCGCGATGCCGTCCGTCTGCAGCATGTCGCGCTGCCGCGCGGCGAGCACGGCGGTCGGCTCGTTGTGCGAATCGGCGAGATAGGCGATCGGCGCGTACGATTCCTCGCCGTCGTCGATCTGGCCTTCGAGCGCGATGTCGCCGCCCGACAGGCGGGTTTCCATCTCGGCCACTTCCTCGCGCTTGACGTTCAGCTCCTGCGCGAGGCCGTCGATTTCCTCCGGCGTGAACGCCTGCGTGCCCTTCTTGTGGCTGCGCAGGTTGAAGAACAGCTTGCGCTGCGCCTTCGTCGTCGCCACCTTGACCATGCGCCAGTTGCGCAGGATGTACTCGTGAATCTCGGCCTTGATCCAATGGATCGCGTACGACACGAGGCGCACGTTCTGAGCGGGATCGAAACGCTTGACCGCCTTCATCAGGCCGATGTTGCCTTCCTGGATCAGGTCGCCGTGCGGCAGGCCGTAGCCGAGATAGTTGCGCGCGACCGACACGACGAGCCGCAGGTGCGACAGCACGAGCTGGCGCGCGGCGTCGAGATTGTTTTGCTCGCGGTATTCGGTCGCGTATTGGCGCTCTTCCTCTGCCGTCAGCAGCGGAACCCGGTTCACGGCCTGGATATAGGCGTCGATGTTGCCCAACTGGCCGGGCAGCATCGAATAGGATGCGAGCGCCAGCGAGCCTGCCGATGCGGCCTTAGCGGACGCCGGGCGCAGAGTGTTCGGAAGGGTCAATGCGTTGCTCACGTAGAAAACTCCTTTGGAATCAGGGACGAGCCCCTTTGCCGGGGCGATTCCTCGATGAATCTTAGCACTCCGTCTACTGGAGTGCTAATCCTTAGAAGGAACAGGGGCACCGGAGTTCCCATTTTGCTATCGATTTTTGGATGTCGATAGCCATTGCTGGCGCCCCATTTTCCGCGATGGTTCCGTAAGTGTTTGTTTTACGGGCATTTCGGGTAAAGGTTCCTGATTCTTGTCAATTCGGAAGAAAACCATTTCGTCAGACGATGCCGATCGGAAAAGTCCTTTACCATAAGATGCTGTTCGCTCGAGCACGGCATGTCGATTGTGCCGAGGCTCTATTCAACCAGAGAAGTTGGAGTATGAGATGAACGATAAGAACGGCGGTCGGGTGGGGCGGGCCATTGCGCAGACCGCGCTGGTCTTGGCGCTCGTCGGCGCTTGCGGCTCTGCGTTTGCGCAGCGCTGGGGCCTGCAACTCGGCGGCGGCGTGGCCGATCACGACATGAAGAAGGGCGACATCGCCGTCGTCTGGGATCCGAACTGGACCTGGTGGGAAATCGGTGGCTGGCATTTCGCGTTCGTCGCCGAAGGGCACTTGTCGTACTGGCGCTATACGGGCGATCGCGCGATCAACGACAGCGTCTGGGAAGTCGGCGCGACGCCCGTGATCCGGTTCATCAAGAGCGCAGGCTACGTGCGGCCGTTCATCGAGGCGGGCGCAGGCGTGCGCTTCCTGTCGCATCCGACGATTTCGCAGAACTACTCGATGTCGACGTCGTTCCAGTTCGCCGACATGGTCGGCGTTGGCGCGCAATTCGGCAATCGTCAGCAGTATCAGGCGGGTCTTCGTTTCCAGCACGTATCGAACGCGGGTATCAAAGACCCGAATCCTGGTATAAATTTCAGCCAGCTCTACGTGCAATACAACTTCTGATCGGCGCGCCGGACGCGTGCATGCAGTCGAGGAGTATGGCGATGGTGGCGAAGGGGATCGATGCGATTCGCGCGCTCGAGCGCGACCGGTTTCGAGCGATGGTCGACGGCGACGGCGAGGCGCTCGACGCGCTGTTGTCCGACAAGGTTTGCTACGTGCACACCAACGGCAAGCGCGAGACCAAGCAGCAGTTCATCGATGCGATCACCGCGGGGCGCCGCCGCTACCGGCAGATCGAGATCCAGTCGCAGGAGGTGTTGCCCGTCGGCGACGCCACGTATGTCGTCGCGGGCCGCGCGCTGATCGAGATGGAGACGAACAACGGCGGCCTCGTGTTCCCGATCGCCTACACCGCCGTTCAGACGCAGGAGAGCGGCCACTGGCGCCTCCTCGCATGGCAGGCGACGCGTTGCGCGACTGACGGCTAGGTTACAGGGTGAAGCGGCCCAGAGCGCGAAGCGCGCCTTCGCCCGTGATGGCCGCCTGCTTTTCCGGCCCCTCGTCGGGGCGCTTGGCCGCCGCGCACGTGTCCTTTCGTCTGTCGTCGAATTCGCCGCGTCAGGCCGCGGCGCGCCGCTTGTCGCGGCTCCAGGCCGAGCGGTTGATCGCGCTCACGAGCGCGTCCGTCGCGGCCGCGACCGGATCGGGATGCACGCCCGCGCCGTGGCGCAGCGCGGCGTCGCCGACCTTCGCGCCGACGAACACGACGGCGTCGCCGTTCGCGGTGCGCTCGACCTCGCACGACACGACGTCGATCGCGACGCCCGCCGCCGAGGCGAACGCGGCCGCGGCTTGCCGCGCCGCGCCCGGCGCGTCGTCGGCCTGCGCGAGCACGACCTCGCGATCATGCCAGCTCGCCGATGCGCCCGCGCGCGCGGCCGGGCCCATCGTCTGCAGATATTCGCGCGCGAAGAGCGCGCAAATGGCGTCGGCCGTCACTTCCTCGCCGGACGTGTCGGCGAGCGCCTGCACCGCGTGGCTGAATTCGATCTGCACGCGACGCGGCGGCGAGAAGCCCATCCCGCGCTCGAGCAGGTACGTCGCGCCGCCCTTGCCGGACTGGCTGTTCACGCGGATCACCCCGTCGTAGCTGCGGCCGACGTCGGCGGGATCGATCGGCAGGTAGGGCACGTCCCAGACCGCGTCGGGGCGCTGCTGCGCGAGGCCCTTGCGGATCGCGTCCTGATGCGAGCCGGAGAACGCGGTGAACACGAGATCGCCCGCGTAAGGATGGCGCGGATGCACGGGAATCTGGTTGCAGCGCTCGACGACGCGGCGCACCGCGTCGATGTCGGAGAAATCGAGGCCCGGATCGATCCCCTGCGTGTACAGGTTCAGCGCGAGCGTGACGAGATCGACGTTGCCCGTGCGCTCGCCGTTGCCGAACAGGCACCCTTCGACGCGGTCCGCGCCCGCGAGCAGCGCGAGCTCGGCCGCCGCGACCGCGGTGCCGCGATCGTTGTGCGGATGCACGGACAGCACGATGCTGTCGCGATAGCCGAGGTTGCGGTCCATCCATTCGATCTGGTCGGCGAACACGTTCGGCGTCGCGGCCTCGACGGTGGCGGGCAGGTTCACGATCATCTTGTGATCGCGCGTCGGCCGCCACGTCTGCGCGACCGCGTCGCAGACCTCGCGCGCGAACGGCAGCTCGGTCATGCTGAACGTCTCGGGCGAATACTGGAACGTCCAGTGCGTGCCGGGGCGCGCCTGCGTGTGCGCCTTGATGATCCGCGCGCCGTCGACCGCGAGCGCCTTCACGTCGTCCTTCGACATCCCGAACACGATCCGCCGGAACGACGGGCAGATCGCGTTGTACAGGTGGACGATCGCGCGCGGCGCGCCTTCGAGCGCGTCGAACGTGCGCGCGATCAGGTCTTCGCGCGACTGCACGAGCACTTCGATCGTCACGTCGTCGGGAACGCGCTGCTCGACGATCAGCTTGCGCACGAAATCGAAGTCGGTTTGCGACGCCGACGGAAAACCGACTTCGATTTCCTTGAAGCCGATCGCGACGAGCATCTCGAAGAATTCGAGCTTTTGCCCGATCGTCATCGGCTCGATCAGCGACTGGTTGCCGTCGCGCAGATCGGTGCTCATCCAGATCGGCGCATGCTCGATCGTGCGGCTCGGCCATCGGCGTCCGTTGATGCGAACGGGTTCGAACGGTCGGTATTTGTCGGCGGGGTTGCGCTTCATCTTTGCCTCGGGCGGTCAAGTCGCGAGCGAAGACAGACGGCATGACGCGCCGGTGGGCGCCGCCTGCGCACGTGCATGCCCGATGGCACGACGACGCGGAATCTTCGCGGTTCGCCCGTCGGATCGACGAACGAAAGCTGACGACTACGGGTTGTAAAAAACTGCGAGAAAGAAACTGCGAGGAACTGCTAGGGGAGGGACCGCGCCGGGACGGCGCGGCGCCACGACAGCTTTACGCTAGTCGTAGCGATAGCGGCCGCGCTAGGCGGCCGGAGGTAATTCGGAGGGTGTTCTGGAAGGAACGCATGAGGGCAACTCTATGCGAAGTCGTCCGCGGCTGTCAATCGTCGGGACATTCGGTCGGGCATTCGGTCGGCGGCGCGGCGTTCGCCACCCGCCCGGCCCGCGTCAGCGGGCGCGACCGTCTTCGCGTCAGGCGTGTCGAACAGCGTGCTGATCAGCGCGCCGAAGCGCGCGGCGTCGGCTGAATGCTGAAGCCGCGCGGCGCGTGTCGGGCAAGCGATGCGAACGCTCGCGCACGCGTTCGCCGGCATTCGCCGCCACGCGCGAACAGCTCGCGCGAACCCGTCGCCCGCGCCGCCGCGCGCCTCGGCGACGCATCGAGAGGCACGCGCTCACGCGATCCGCGCGAGCCGCACGATCGTGTCGACCTGCATCGCGACCGCGTCCGGAATCGGAATTTCGCCGCGCATCACGGAATCGGTCCATGCGGCCGTCGTCGCGGCGTCGCGCGATGCGGGCAGCTCGACGGGCGGCGCGTCGGACGACGAGCGCGCCGGTTCGACGACCGTCTCGCAGAGCCCGTCGTGCAGCCAGTCGACCTGCACCTGACGGCGCGTATCGGCCACCGCCTCGCCTTCGGTGCCGCGCGCGAGCAGCGCGCCGCCCGCCGCGGCCGCCGGATGATCGCGAAACAGCTCGACGAGGCTGTCGCGATACGGCGGATGCGTGTAGTTGACGAGCCGCAGCCCGGCGGGCTCGAACGGCTGCAGCAGCTTGACGATCGTGTGCGTCGAATTGCGCACGCCGAGCACGCGCCGCAACGCGATCAGCCGCGCGAGCTTCGGCGCGAGCACGTCGATCGGCGCGAACGCGACGCGGCGCTCGGCGAGCGTGTCCTCGATCTCGTCGTGCGTGCCGCCGGGCGCAATCGACAGCTCGGTGAAAATCTCCGCGCTCGTCACGCGGCCCGGGTCCTCCACCACGCCGTGCACGAGCACCGGCACGCCTTCGCGCGCGAGCAGCAGCGCGAGGAGCGGCACGAGGTTCGGCTGCCTGCGCGCGCCGTTGTAGCTCGGGATCGACACGGTGCGGAACATCGCGTCCTGCACGTGCAGCGGCTCGAACGACGCGTGCGCGGCGGCGAGCATCGCCGCGAGCTCGGCGGCCGTCTCGCCTTTGAGCCGGTATGCGATCAGCACCGCGCCCAGCTCGATGTCGGACACGCGGGCGTCGAGCATCGCGCGGAACAGCGCGAATGCGTCGTCGTACGGCAGCGCGCGTGCGCCGTTGGGTCCGCGCCCGATTTCCTTGATCAAGCGGGCGCAGGAAAAGTGGTCGGGCTGCTGGCTGGCGTTGGCGTCGGATTCGGTCATCGAGGGGAAGGGGCCGCGGCCGTCGCGGTTTCGGCGATCAGGCGGCGCAGCTCGGGTATGCAGGAACCACACTGAGTACCGCATTTGAGCCGTTCTTGCAAGTTCGCGAGCCGCTCGCCGGGCGCCGCGGACGGCGCGTCGGCCGCCAGCACCGCGCCGATCTCGCGCTCGCCCACGCCGACGCAGTTGCAGATCGTGCGGCCGCGCGCAGGCGCTGCCTGCAGCGGCACGCGGCCGGCGAACAGCAGCAGGCGGCCGAGCGCGCCGACGCTCGCGCCGCTGTCGACGTACTCGCGCAGCACGGCCGCGCCGTCCTCGGTCGTGCCCGCCGCGCCGGCGACGGAGAACGCGACGAGCGCGCCGTCGACGATCCGCACGCGCCGGCCGGCGCCGCGCCGCGCGTCGCCGTAGCTCATCACGTCGGCCGCCTGCGCGGGCAATTCGAAAAGCGCTTCGATTTCGCGCTGCAGCCCGGCGGGCGCGGGCTCGTACGCGGCGACGCGCCATGCGAGGCCTGCGTACACGTCGGTGCCGAACGGCACGCAGCTCGCATACGGAAAGCGCGCGAAGAACGCGCGCGCGGCCCGCTGGCGCGCGAGCAGCTCGCCAGCCGGCACGCGCGCGGCGATCAGCCAGCGCCACGGCAGATCGGCCTTCAGCAGCTTGATCGCCGCGTGCTTGAGTTCCGGCTGCTGCGAATACGGGTCGCGCGCCGGCGTCGTCAGCGCGTTGATGCCCATTGCCGCGCGGTTGCCCGCGACGCCCGACACGTATTCGTCGCCCCAGTGCATCGGCGCGAACGCCTGGCCGGGGACGACCGCGTCGTCGGCGCGCGCGGGCAGGAGCGCGCTGCCGCGCCGCGACGTCAGGTGGACGAAATCGTGCGGGCCGAGTTCGAGCCGCGCGCAGTCGCCGGGATTGAGCTCGACGCACGGCTGCGGCGCGTGGGCGAACAGCTTCGCAACCGAGCCCGTGCGGCTGCCGCCGTGCCACTGGTCGCGCAGGCGGCCTGTCGTCAGCGCGAAGCGGTAGCGCGCGTCGACGGCCTCGGCGACGGGGTGATACGGCGTCGGCACGAAGCGCGCGCGGCCGTCGCCGGTCGGAAAGCGCCCGTCGGCGTACAGGCGCGCGAGGCCCTGCACGGCGCCCGCCGGAAACGGCCATTGCTGCGGGCCGTCGCGCGCGAGGAGCGGCCATGACAGCCCGCCGATGTCGCAGTCGCGGCCGATCGTCGTCGCGCGGTGCTCGTTCCATATCGCTTCGGCGTCTTCGTACGGAAAGAGCGTCGGGCGGCCGGGCGCGAGCCGCGCTTCGAGCCGGCGGCCGACGTCCGCCGCGATCCGCCAGTCGGCGCGCGCGTCGCCGTACGGCTGCGTCGCCGCGCGCACGCGCGAGATCCGCCGCTCGGAGTTCGTCACCGTGCCTTCCTTCTCGCCCCACGTCGCCGCGGGCAGCAGCACGTCCGCGTACGGCGCGGTGCCCGTGTGCGCATACGCGTCCTGCAGCACGACGAATTCCGCGCGCTCGAGCCCCGCGCGCGCGACCGCCTGGCCCGGAATCGAATGCGCGGGGTTCGTGCAGACGATCCAGATCGCTTTCAGCGCGCCTTCGGCGAGCTGCTCGAACATCTCGACCGCGGTCAAGCCCGGCTTCGCAGGCAGATCGGGCACGCCCCAGAGGCCGGCGATCTCGGCGCGATCGGCCGGGTTCGCGAGATCGCGGTGCGCGGACGCGAGCGTCGCCATGCCGCCCACCTCGCGGCCGCCCATCGCGTTCGGCTGGCCCGTCAGCGAGAACGGCCCCGCGCCGGGCTTGCCGATCTGGCCCGTCGCGAGATGCAGGTTGACGAGCGCGACGTTCTTCGTCGTGCCGCTCGCCGACTGATTGAGCCCCTGGCAATACAGCGACAGCGACGGCCCCGCGCCGAACCAGCGCGCGGCCTGCACGACGTCGTCCGCGCGCAGCCCGCACACTTGCGCGGCCGCGGCGGGCGTCGCGTCGCGCACCGCATCGCGCAGCGCGTCGAAGCCCTGCGTGTGCGCGGCGATGAATGCGGAATCGAGCGCGCCGTCCCAGATCAGCACGTGCAGCATCGCGTTGAACAGCATCGTGTCGGTGCCGGGCTGCAGCGCGAGATGCAGCGTCGCGTCGCTCGCCGAATCGGTGCGGCGCGGATCGGCGACGATCACCTTCATCTGCGGATTGCGCGCGCGCGCCGCCTCCAGCCGCCGGTAAAGGATCGGATGCGCGTAAGCGGGGTTCGCGCCCGCGATCAGCACGGTGCCCGCGTGATCGAGGTCTTCGTAGCTGCACGGCGGCGCGTCGGCGCCGAGCGTCCTCTTGTAGCCGACGACGGCCGAGCTCATGCAGAGCCGCGAGTTCGAATCGATGTTGTTCGTGCCGACGAGCCCTTTCGCGAGCTTGTTGAAGACGTAGTAGTCCTCGGTCAGCAGTTGGCCGGAGATGTAGAAGCCGACCGCGTCGGGCCCGTGCTGCTCGACGATGCGCGCGAGGCGCCGCGCGACGTGATCGAGCGCGTCGTCCCACGGCACGCGCGTGCGTGCCGCGTCGCGCGATGCGCGCAGCTCCGGATGCGTCGCGCGCGTCTGCGCGTAGCGCTCGGGCGTGGCCGTCAGATGCAGCGTGCTGCCTTTCGAGCACAGGCGCCCGAAGTTCGCCGGGTGGTCGGAATCGCCGCGCACGCCGACGATCGTGTCGCGGCCGTTCGCGTCGCACCGGGTTTCGATCACGACGCCGCAGCCGACGCCGCAATAGCAGCACGTCGAACGCGTTTCGCGCACGGCGCCGGGCGTGTGTTGCGCGATGGGCTGCGCGGGCGTGTCGACCGTCATGTGGCGGCGTCCGGCGATGCGAGCGGCGCCGGCTGCGACGCATCGTCGACGCCGAGCGTCGCGAGCTCGGTGCGCGCGAGCAGCACCGCGCCGCCGTCGCGCTTCACGCTGAAGACGGTCGTGCAGCCTTCGTCGGGCGGCAGCGCGCAGCCGCTCGCGAACGCGACATTGAAGCCGTGCAGCGGACACGTGACCTGCTCGCCGTGGACGATTCCCTGCGACAGCGGGCCGCCCTTGTGCGGGCAGCGATCGAGGAGCGCGAACACCGCGTCGCTCGCGGTGCGAAAGAGGGCGATCGGCGCGCCGGCGGCCCGCGTGAGAACGCGTGCGCCGAGCGGCGGGATGTCGTCCAGTTGGCAGACGGCGATCCATTCGGGTTGCGTGGCGGACATGATTCGAATTCCTGGCTGATTGACGGGGCTCGTGGGCGGCGCGATGCGCGGCGCATCACGCATCGGCGGGGGCCACCGCGATCGGGATGAACTGGCGCAGATCGACCTGCGCGTCCTGCGTGTCGTGCCACGGGTCCGGCTCGTCCTTCAGCGCGAACTGCAGCCGCTCCCACAGCGCGCGGCGGTTCCCGGCGTCGTCTAGCACGCGCGCCTTCACGTGGTCGAGGCCGACGCGCTCGAGGTAGTGCACGGTGCGCTCGAGATACCAGCCTTCCTCGCGATACAGTTGCAGGAACGCGCCCGCGTATTCGAGCACTTCTTCGTGCGTCTTCACCTTGCAGAAGAACTGCGCGACCTCGGTCTTGATTCCGCCGTTGCCGCCGACGTAGATCTCCCAGCCCGAATCGACGCCGATCACGCCGACGTCCTTGATCCCCGATTCCGCGCAGTTGCGCGGGCAGCCGGACACCGCGAGCTTCACCTTGTGCGGCGCGTACATCCGCCACAGCGCGCGCTCGAGCTGCTGGCCCATCAGCGTCGAATCCTGCGTGCCGAAGCGGCACCATTCGGAGCCGACGCAGGTCTTCACAGTGCGCAGCGCCTTCGCATACGCGTGGCCGCTCGGCATGCCGAGGTCGCGCCACACGCCGGGCAGATCCTCCTTCTTCACGCCGAGCAGATCGATGCGCTGGCCGCCCGTCACCTTGACGGTCGGGATCGCGTATTTGTCGACGACGTCGGCGATGCGGCGCAGCTCGCCGGCGCTCGTCACGCCGCCCCACATCCGCGGCACGACCGAATACGTGCCGTCCTTCTGGATGTTCGCGTGCGCGCGCTCGTTGATGAAGCGCGACTGCGGATCGTCCTTCGCGTCGTGCGGCCACGTGCTGATGCAGTAGTAGTTGAGCGCCGGGCGGCAGCTCGAGCAGCCGTTCGGCGTGCGCCATTCGAGAAAGCGCATCGCGTCCGGCACCGACAGCAGCTTGTGCTCGCGGATCGCCGTGCGTACTTCGGCATGCGTATGATCGGTGCAGCCGCATACGGGCTTCGCCTTCGGCGACGCCGAGTAGTCGCCGCCCAGCGTCGACATCAGGATCTGCTCGACGAGGCCCGTGCACGAGCCGCACGACGCGGACGCCTTCGTGTGCTTGCGCACGTCGTCGAGCGTGAAGAGGCCTTTCTCCTTGATCGCCGTGACGATCGTGCCCTTGCACACGCCGTTGCAGCCGCACACCTCGGCGTCGTCGGCCATCGCCATCGCGCGCGTCTCGCCGCTGTGGCCGGTGTCGCCGAGACCCGTCTCGCCGAACATCAGCGTGTCGCGGATGTCGGCGATGTTGCGGCCCTCGCGCAGCAGCTTGAAGTACCACGCGCCGTCCGCCGTGTCGCCGTACAGGCAGGCGCCGACGATCTTGTCGTCCTTGATCACGAGCTTCTTGTAGACGCCCGCGATCGGATCGGACAGCGTGATGTCCTCCGTGTCGCCGCCGCCGAGGAAGTCGCCCGCGGAGAACAGATCGATGCCCGTGACCTTGAGTTTCGTCGACGTCACCGAGCCCGTGTAGCGGCCGATGCCGAATTGCGCGAGATGGTTCGCCGCGACCTTCGCCTGCTCGAAGAGCGGCGCGACGAGGCCGTACGCGATGCCGCGATGGCTCACGCATTCGCCGACCGCGTAGATGCGCGGATCGTAGGTCTGCATCGTGTCGCTCACGACGATCCCGCGGTTGCAATAGAGGCCCGCGCTTTCGGCGAGCGCCGTGTTCGGGCGAATGCCGACCGCCATCACGACGAGATCGGCCTTGCATTCCTCGCCATCCTTGAAGCGCACCGCGCGCACGCGGCCGCTGTCGTCGCCGACGAGCGCCTGCGTTTCCTTCGGCATCAGAAATGTCAGGCCGCGCGCCTCCAGCGACGCGCGCAGCAGGCCGCCCGCCTTCGCGTCGAGCTGGCGCTCGAGCAGCGTCGGCGCGAGGTGCACGACCGTCACGCTCATCCCGCGCAGCTTCAGGCCGTTCGCCGCCTCGAGGCCGAGCAGGCCGCCGCCGATCACGACCGCGTGCGTGTGCTGCGCGGCGGCGTCGATCATCGCCTGCGTGTCCGCGATGTCGCGATAGCCGAGCACGCCGTCGAGATCCGCGCCCGGAATCGGCAGCATGAACGGAGTCGAGCCGGTCGCGAGCAGCAGCCGGTCGTACGCGGCCTCGGTGCCGTCCTCAGCGATCACGATGCGCTTCACGCGATCGATCTTCACGATCTGCTTGCCGACGTGGAGCGTGATGCCGTGCGATTCGTACCACGCGTAATCGTTGAGGACGATCTGATCGAGCGTCTGCTCGCCCGCGAGCACGGGAGACAGCAGGATCCGGTTGTAGTTCGGATGCGGTTCGGCGCCGAATACCGTCACGTCGTACAAATCGGGCGCGAGCTTGAGCAACTCTTCGAGCGTGCGCACTCCGGCCATGCCGTTGCCGACCATCACCAGCTTCATCTTCCGCATCGGGGATCTCCTGACTGGGCCGCTTGTCGTGGGGGCCCATGTTCGATGGACGGAAAACAGCAATTGCCATGCCACTTTTTATTTGGCCGCTATTTAGAAGGCGGCCGGCCGATCGCGCGGCAATCGTGCGCGCGCGCGTGGTGCGCCGGCACACGGCCGATGCGCCATTTCGCACGCGAAGCGTGCATTGCCGCAGTTGCGCACCAGCAAAGTGCCGCCGGATCGGCCGCGCGAACCGGCGCGCCGCGTTACACTTGCGGCCGTTGCCGCGGCGTTCGGCGTGACGAAGCGCTCGAACGCCCGCCCGGCGGCTTCGCGGCGCGCGCCGCCCGTCGCGCCCGAGCGCCGGCGAGAAGATCGACGATCGAGAGATGGAGGGACATTGATGAAGCTATATAGCTATTTCCGCAGTTCGGCGGCGTTTCGCGTGCGCATCGCGCTGCATCTGAAGAAGCTGCCGTTCGATTACGTGCCCGTGCATCTGCTGCGCGACGGCGGCCAGCAACTGACGGACGACTATCGCGCGCTCAACCCCGACGCGCTCGTGCCGACGCTCATCGACGGCGATTCGCCGCTGCAGCAGTCGCTCGCGATCGTCGAATACCTCGACGAAGCGTATCCGGACGTGCCGCTGTTGCCGAAGGCGCCCGTCGACCGCGCTTACGTGCGCGCGATCGCGCTGCAGGTCGCCTGCGAGATTCATCCGCTGAACAACCTGCGCGTGCTGAAGTATCTGAAGCACACGTTGCAGGTTGACGACTACGCGAAGGACGCGTGGTATCGCCACTGGATCGAGGACGGCTTCAAGTCGCTCGAAGCGCGTCTGTCGAGCGATCCGCGCGCGGGCAAGCTGTGCTTCGGCGATGCGCCGACGCTCGCCGATCTGTGCGTCGTGCCGCAGGTGTTCAACGCGCAGCGCTTCTCGATCGGCCTCGAGCGGTTTCCGACGATTCAGCGCATCCACGATCATGCGATGACGCTCGACGCGTTCAAGGCGGCCGCGCCCGCCGCGCAGCCGGACGCCGAGTGAGCGCGGCATCGGCGGCGCGCCGATGAAAAACGGGCGCCTTGCCGAACCGCGCCGCCAGACGCCGGGCATCGGGCCCGACGTTGACGTGCGGTTCGCGCAAGGCGCCCCTTTTCACGGCGGCGGCTGCGTCCCGCCAGAGGGATCGGCTGCCCGGCTTATCCGAGCAACGCGTCCGCGAATTCCTCCGCGCTGAACGGTTGCAGATCCTCGACCTTCTCGCCGACGCCGATGAAGTACACGGGAATCGGCCGCTGACGCGCGATCGCGGCGAGGATGCCTCCCTTCGCGGTGCCGTCGAGCTTCGTGACGATGAGGCCCGTGAGGCCGAGCGTGTCGTCGAACGCCTTCACCTGCGCGAGCGCGTTCTGGCCGGTGTTCGCGTCGATGACGAGCAGCACCTCGTGCGGCGCGCCGTCGTGCGCCTTGCCGATCACGCGCTTCACCTTCCGGAGCTCTTCCATCAGATGCAACTGCGTCGGCAGGCGGCCCGCGGTGTCGGCCATCATCACGTCGATGTTGCGCGCGCGCGCGGCGCTGACCGCATCGAAGATCACCGCGGCCGGATCGCCGCTTTCCTGCTGGACGACGGTCACGTTGTTGCGCTCGCCCCAGATCGCGAGCTGCTCGCGCGCGGCCGCGCGGAACGTGTCGCCCGCGGCGAGCAGCACCGACTGATTGAAGCTCTGCAGATGCTTCGCGAGCTTGCCGATGCTCGTCGTCTTGCCCGCGCCATTCACGCCCGCGATCATCATCACGAGCGGCTGCGCGCGGCCGAGCACGAGCGACTTCTCGAGCGGCGTCAGCAGATCGACGAGCAGGCCGCGCAGCGCGTCCTTCACCTGTTGCGGATCGGTGAGGCGGCCCGTGCGCACCTTCTCGCGCAGCGCGCCGAGCAGATGCTCGGTCGCGTCGATGCCGGCGTCGGACATCAGTAGCGCCGTCTCGAGTTCCTCGTAGAGTGCGTCGTCGATCTTCGTGTTGACGAACACGTTCGTGATGCTCGAGCTCGTCTTCGCGAGGCCGGACTTCAGCCGTGCAATCCACGATTTCTTCGCGGCCGGCTCGGGCGCGGGCGGCGGCACGATCTCGACCGTCTCGACGACGCCGTTGCGGCCGTTCGACGACGGCGTGACCGTCATCACGACGGACGGCGCGGGCTTGGCGCTCGCGCGAGCCGCTGCTGCTGCTGCGGCGGCGGAGGGCTGCGGCTGCCCGACCGGCGATTCCGGCGCCGCGGCGGCGGGGGAGGCGGGCGGCGTTTCGGCGCGCGCGACCGGCGCGGTGGGCGCGTCGACTCGCGTGGCCTCGGGCGCGGCCGGCGCGCGGGCGTCGTCCTGCGGCGCGTCGGGCGCTGGCTGCGGCTCGGCCGGTGCGGCATCGGGCGCTTTCTTGAATCGTTTGAAGAAGCTGAACATGGTTTCGCTTGCGGAAGAGGCGGGGCGCGGCACCGGGTGCGCCGGCCGGCCGGGCTCCGTGCAAAAGAGCCCGGCGGCGCGCATGCGGCGGGTTCGCGCGCTGCAAACCCGGCATTTTATCAGGCGCTCGCGCTTCGCCGTGCGGCGGCGGCATGGCGGGCGCGCCGCTTGTGGTAACGTGCGCGTCATCGCGGCGCATCGCGCCGTTTCAGCCGGTTCATTCCGTTTCCAACGCTTCCGTATCGAATCTTCCGCATGTCCCGTTCCTCTACGGCGCGGCCGCAGGCGCAGCGAGCCCTAGCGGCCGGCCGCGGCAAGCCGCACACGATCCGCATCATCGGCGGCGACTGGAAGCGCACGCCGCTTCCGGTGCTCGACCTGGACGGCCTGCGTCCGACGCCAGACCGCGTGCGCGAGACGATCTTCAACTGGCTCGGCCAGCATCTCGAAGGGCGGCGCTGCCTCGACCTGTTCGCGGGCAGCGGCGCGCTCGGCTTCGAGGCGGCGTCGCGCGGCGCGGCGAGCGTCGTGATGGTGGAGCGCCATCCGCGCGCCGCGCGGCAACTGCGCGCGCTGAAGGACAAGCTCGCCGCGCGCGCGGTCGAGGTCGCGGAGGCCGACGCGCTGCGCATCGCGGCGGGCCTCGCGCCGCGCTCGTTCGACGTCGTGTTCGTCGATCCGCCGTTCGGCGACGCGGCCGCGTTCGCGCGCGCGCTCGAACTCGCGCCGGAGCTCGTCGCGCCGGGCGGCTTTCTGTACGTCGAGACGGGCGCGCTGCTCGATCCGTCAGCGCATGCGTCGCTCGCCGGCTGGCAGGTGACGCGGCGCGGCAAGGCGGGCGCCGTCCACTATCATTTGCTGCAACGCGAAAATGATGAATAATGCGCGTTCCAAACGAGGCGCCGCGTGCAGCCGCGTGCAGTCGCGACGTGCGCCCATGTCGGCGGCCGCGCATGACGCGCATGGCCGTGTGACCCCAATTGCTCGATGACAGGAGGAGCGACATGGTAGTCGCCGTGTACCCAGGTACGTTCGATCCGCTGACGCGAGGCCACGAGGATCTCGTGCGGCGCGCGTCGAGCATTTTTGATACGCTGGTTGTCGGCGTCGCCGACAGCCGTGCGAAGAAGCCGTTCTTCTCGCTCGAGGAACGTCTGGAGATCGCGAACGAGGTGCTGGGCCATTACCCGAACGTGAAGGTGATGGGCTTTACCGGCCTCTTGAAGGATTTCGTGCGCGCGAACAACGCGCGCGTGATCGTGCGCGGCCTGCGCGCGGTGTCAGACTTCGAGTACGAGTTCCAGATGGCGGGGATGAACCGCTACCTGCTGCCCGACGTCGAGACGATGTTCATGACGCCGTCGGACCAATACCAGTTCATCTCGGGCACGATCGTGCGCGAGATCGCGCAGTTGGGCGGCGACGTCAGCAAGTTCGTGTTCCCGTCGGTCGAGAAATGGCTGACTGAGAAGGTGGCCGCGATGGCCCAGGGGCCGTCCGCGTGAGCGCTCGCGCGCGCGGCAGGCGGCCCGGAGCGGCCGGCCGCGCGCCGGCGGAAGTGAGACCAGTATGGCTTTGATGATTACCGACGAGTGCATCAATTGCGACGTGTGCGAGCCCGAGTGCCCGAACGGCGCGATTTCGATGGGCCCGGAAATCTATGTGATCGATCCGGACAAGTGCACCGAGTGCGTCGGTCATTTCGACGAACCGCAGTGCCAGCAGGTGTGCCCGGTCGAATGCATCCCGCGGGACCCGGGTCGTCCCGAGACGAAGGATCAGTTGATGGCGAAGTATCGCGCGCTGATCGCGGCGGAGAAGAACGGCGCGTGACGCGCCGCGCGGCGGCCGGCGCGACGGCTGGGTCGTCGCCCTCCGCCTGTGCGCGGTGACGGCGGCCGATTCGCCGCCCGCCGTATTTTTCCCGCATCGCTTTGGCTCGCGCGTCGACCGCGCGAGCCGCCCGTTACGCGAGCAATTCGCGCAGCGCGGCGACGAGCGCGTCGCATTCGGCGTCGGTGCCGACCGTGATGCGCAAATGCTGGTCGATCCGCGGCAGCTTGAAGTGCCGCACGAAAATCTCCCGCTGCTTCAGTTGCGTGGCAAGCGTCGCCGCATCGTGGCGAGGATGGCGCGCGAACACGAAATTCGCCGCCGACGGCACGATGTCGAAGCCGAGCGCGGCGAGTGCGGCGACGAGCCGCTCCCGGCTCGCGATCACCTGCTTGCGCGTCGCTTCGAACCACGCGGCGTCCTCGTACGACGCCTGCGTCGCGACCTGCGCGAGACGGTCGAGCGGGTACGAGTTGAAGCTGTCCTTCACGCGCGTGAGCGCGTCGATCAGCGCGGCGTCGCCGAACGCGAAGCCGACGCGCATGCCGGCGAGCGAGCGCGCCTTCGACGCGGTATGCACGACGAGCAGGTTCGGGTAGCGCGAGATCAGCGACACGGCCGATTCCGCGCCGAAGTCGACATACGCCTCGTCGATCACGACGACCGAGCCCGGATTCGCGGCGACGATCCGCTCGATGTCGGCAAGCGGCAGCGCGCGGCCCGTCGGCGCGTTCGGATTCGGGAACAGCACGCAGCCGGCGTCGTCGAGATAGTCGTCGACGACGATCGAGAAATCCTCGGCGAGCGGCACCGTCTGGTATTCGACGCGATAGAGCCGCGCATAGGTCGGATAGAAGCTGTACGTGATGTCCGGGAAGCGCAGCGGCCTGTCGTGCCGCAAGAGCGCCTGGAACACGTGCGCCAGCACTTCGTCGGAGCCGTTGCCGGCGAACACCTGCTCGGGCGCGATCCCGTGGTGGGCGGCAACCGCTTCGCGCAGCTTGCGCGCGACGGGGTCGGGATAGCGGCGCAGCGCCTCGCCCGTGTCGCCGAGCTCGCGCCGGATCGCGTCGACCGCGCGCGGCGACGGCGGATACGGATTCTCGTTCGTGTTCAGCTTGACGGGATGCGCGAGCGCCGGCTGCTCGCCCGGCACGTACGGCTCGAGTTGATGGACGATGTCGCTCCAGTAACGGCTCACCACGTGGCTCCTGATGCGGTAAAACGACGAGCTTAACCGATGCGCGCGGCTCACGCGCCGTTGCGATGCAACTGCATCATCGCGCGCTCGGTCTCGCCCTTGACGACGGTCGGCATCACGGCGAGCGCGCGCTCGATCGCGGCGTCGATCACGTCCTGCTCTTCCTTGCGCGGCGGCTTCAGCACGAAGTTCGCGACATCGGGCTTCGCGCCCGCGCGCGCGCTTTCGGGAATCAGGTCGCGCGGATGGCCGATGCCGATCCGCAGCCGCCAGTATTGTTGCGAAGACAGGTGCGCGGAGATGTCCTTCAGGCCGTTGTGGCCGCCGCTGCCGCCGCCGAGCTTCAGCTTGACCGCGCCGGGTGGCAAGTCCAGCTCGTCGTGCGCGACGAGGATTTCGTTCGGCAGCAGCTTGAAGAAATGCGCGAGCGCGACGACCGATTGGCCGGAACGGTTCATGTACGTCTGCGGCTCGAGCAGATGCACTTCGTCGCCGAAGAGGCGCGCCTTCGCGTACAAGCCGTGGAAGCGCCGCTCGTCGCGCAGCGTCGCGCCGGCTTCGCGCGCGAGCTGGTCGACGAGCCAGAAGCCCGCGTTGTGGCGCGTCGCCGTGTATTCCGCCCCGGGATTGCCGAGGCCGACGATCAGTTTGATCATGATGAATGCTTGCCCGTCAGGGCTCGCCCTCGCGGGCTGCAAAATGAAAAAACCCGCCGGGCAAGCCGCGGCGGGTCTCGTCGACCGTCGTGCGAAACGGTTCGAAAGGCGGGTCCGAAGGGCGCTCAGGCAGCCGGCGTTTCGCCTTCGCCCGCAGCCGCTTCTTCCGACACGGCGCCAGCCGGGATCGTCGCCAAGGCGACCACGGGGTTTTCCGCGTCGGCGTGCGGGGTCAGCGCGACGCCGTTCGGCAGCGCGATGTCCTTCACGTGCAGCGATTGGCCCGCTTCGATCTTCGACAGATCGACTTCGAGGAATTCCGGCAGGTCGGCCGGCAGGCACTCGATTTCGATTTCCGTCACGACGTGCGACACGACCGCGCTCGACAGCTTCACGGCCGGGCTCGTTTCCGCGTTCAGGAAGTGCAGCGGCACCTTCGTGTGCAGCTTCTTCTTCGGATCGATGCGTTGGAAGTCCACGTGCAGCACGAGCTGACGGAACGGATGGTATTGCACGTCACGCAGCAGGACGCGTTGCGACTTGCCGGCCACTTCGAGATCGAGGATCGACGAGTGGAAGGCTTCCTTCTTCAGCGCGTGCCACAGGGCGTTGTGATCGAGTTCGATCATTTGCGGGGCTGCTTCACCGCCGTACACGATACCCGTGGTCTTACCGGCGTTGCGCAGGCGGCGGCTCGCACCCGTACCTTGCTGTTGGCGCTCGAAAGCGACGACTTTCATGTGTTTCTCCATGTGCTGCCCGCGACCAGGCAGTAAAACGGGGCCCCGCGACAGCATGAGGCCCCCGATCGATGGCCGGGGGTTCGTCGGTCCCGGCCGATTGTGCAAAAAGCGAAGCTCGTCGCTTCGCTTTTTGCGCTAAACCATTTTGCGGCGGATCGCTTTACGATTCCGCGAACAGCGACATCACCGAATCGCCGCGGCGGATCCGCGAGAACGTCTCGGCGAGGAGGCCCGCGCTCGACAGCGCGCGGACCTTCGAGCACGCGAGCGATTCGGCGGACAGCGGAATCGTATCGGTGACGACGAGCTCGTCGAGCGCCGAAGCGGCGATCCGGTCTGCCGCGCCGCCCGACAGCACCGGGTGCGTCGCATACGCGAACACCTGCTTCGCGCCGCGCTCCTTCAGCACTTGCGCGGCCTTGCAGAGCGTGCCTGCCGTGTCGACCATGTCGTCCATGATCACGCAGGTGCGGCCTTCGACTTCACCGATGATGTTCATCACTTCGGCGACGTTCGCCTTCGGACGACGCTTGTCGATGATCGCCAGGTCGCAGTTCAGTTGCTTCGCGAGCGCGCGGGCGCGCACGACGCCACCGACGTCCGGCGACACGACGAGCAGATCCGGGTAGTTCTGCTTGCGCAGGTCGCCCAAGAGGATCGGCGTCGCATAGATGTTGTCGACGGGGATGTCGAAGAAGCCTTGAATCTGGTCGGCGTGCAGATCCATCGTGATGATCCGCTCGACGCCGGCGATTTCCAGCATGTTCGCGACGATCTTCGCGGAGATCGCGACGCGCGCCGAGCGCGGGCGGCGATCCTGGCGCGCGTAGCCGAAGTAGGGGATGGCGGCGGTGATCCGGCCGGCGGATGCGCGCTTGAGCGCATCGACCATGATCATCAGTTCCATCAGGTTGTCGTTCGTCGGCGCGCACGTCGATTGCAGGACGAAGACGTCCTTGCCGCGCACGTTTTCCTGGATTTCGACCTGAATCTCGCCGTCGGAGAAACGGCTGACCATCGCTTTGCCGAGGGGAATACCAAGAATTTTGACGACTTCCTGAGCAAGCGCGGGATTGGCGTTGCCAGTAAAAACCATCAGGCCGTCATGGCTGCTCATCGTGCACCTGCTTCAGGCTTAGGCGGGAAATGCGGGAAAGAAATTTTGGCAGGGGAGGAAGGACTCGAACCCTCGCATGCCGGAATCAAAATCCGGTGCCTTGACCAACTTGGCGACTCCCCTACACTAAACTTTTAGCTCCATCGGAAGTGTAGGCCATCCGGTGAAGCGAAACTTTATGACGCGAAAGCGAAGAATGGATGTTCACCCAAGCTCTCGGCAACTGCGCTATTCCAGCCGGCCGGCAGTTTGGCTTGCGCCGCTTCTGCTTCAGCCTCGCTCTTGAACGCCGCAAACACACTTGCTCCAGAGCCGGTCATCCGCGCGGGGGTCAGATTATAAAACCACTCGACCACCTTTGCAACTTCCGCGTACTTGCTTGTCACAACCTGCTGCATGTCATTCCGGCCGAAGCTGTCTGGCCATCCTGCAGTGCAGTTTCGCTGTGCAAGAAAGTCCGTAATTGTGATGGGTTTCGAATTTCTTGTCAACGATTTTTCGGAAAAAATCGCTGCTGTCGGAACGTGAACCCGTGGTGTCACAACCAGGAACCAGCGAGCCGGTAATTCTACAGCTTGTAGCGTTTCCCCGATACCCTCTGCGAATGCATTTTTTCCGAAGACGAAGAACGGCACGTCGGCGCCGAGCTTCACTGCGAGCGATTGCAACGTTGCGCGCGGCAAGTCGAGCTTCCAGAGGCGGTTGAGCGCAAGCAAGGTCGTCGCCGCGTCCGAGCTGCCGCCGCCAAGGCCCGCGCCCATCGGCAGCCGCTTGTCGATCTCGATGTCGACGCCCGCCGCGACGCCCGCATGCGCTTTCAGCAGCGACGCCGCGCGCACGACGAGATCGGTTTCCTCGGGCACGCCCGGCACGTCGGTCTTGCGCGACACCTTGCCGTCGTCGCGCAGCGTGAAATGCAACGTGTCGCCCCAGTCGAGTAGCTGGAACACGCTTTGCAGCTCGTGGTAACCGTCCGGGCGGCGGCCCGTGATGTGCAGGAACAGGTTCAGTTTCGCCGGGGCGAGGCAGTCGCGCAGCGAGCGGGTCGTATCGGTCATGCTAAGGCAGCTTGGTCGGGCAAAAGCGCGTGTTCAGCGGTCGAGCACGAGCTTGATGTCGAGGGGCGGCGTCTGCCGCACCAGGTTGATGCGTTTCACGCCGGCGGCCGGCGCGTCGGCGTATGCGAGGTAATCGATGGTCCAGCCGTCCTGGCGGATTTCCTTGATTCGCGTGCCGTCCTGCGGATCGCGCACCGTCGTCGCGGGCGTTGCGGGCGACGGCGTCGGCAGCAGCCAGTAGCGCAGGCCGTCGAGCGGCAGCGCGAAGCCGAGCGCGCGCTGCATCAGCTCGCCGACGTCGGGCGCGAATTGCGGTTGACGATTCGGCAATTCGAGCGACGCGCCGTCCGGCGCGGACTTCACGATCGCGAGCGTCTGGCCGAGCGGGTTGCGCAGTTCGAGCGACACGTTCGTGCCTTGCTGCTGCCAGTCGAAATTGCCGTAGACGTTGCGCGGATAGCCGAGCTGATCGTGGTACTGGACCGCGAAGCGGCCCGTGTACGCGCGATTCTGCTCGGTCTGCAGCGCGTTCGGCGCGGTGACGGGCGCGCGCTGCGGCTGCGTCGCGCAGCCGGCGAGCGCGACGGCGGCCGCGGCCGCAGCGGCGAGGGCGAAGCCGCGCGCGCTGCGCGCATGCGGCCGGGCAAAACGCGGCATCGTCATCAAAGTCCGTTTACCTCAAGGCGCTTGAGCGTCTGCACGAGCGTGTCGTTGTCGGGCTCGAGCTTCTGCGCGGCGCGCCACGCGGCGCGCGCTTCGTCGCGCGAGCCGCTCTTCCACAGCACTTCGCCGAGATGCGCGCCGATTTCAGCGTTTGGCTGCAGGTCGTAAGCGCGTTTGAGGATCGTCGTCGCGCCTGCCGTGTCGCCGAGGCGGTACTTGACCCAGCCGAGGCTGTCCATGATGAACGCGTCGTTCGGCGCGAGCGAACTCGCCTTCTCGATCAGCTTGCTCGCTTCCTGCAGGCGCAGGTTGCGGTCGGCGAGCGAATAGCCGAGCGCGTTGTATGCCTGCGGATTGTCCGGCTGCGCGCGCATCAGCAGGCGCAACTGCTGTTCCATCATCGTGTACTGGCCGATCTTCTCGCACGCCATCGCGTAGTCGTAGCGCAGATCGGGATCGTCCGGGAAATCCTCGACCGCCTGCGCGAGCCGGTCCGCGGCCTCCTTGTAGCGTCTCGACGTGAAGAGGATCGACGCATCGGTGCGCGCGATCACCGCGGCGTCGCGCGGATCGGACGCCTGCAGGTTCGCGAGCAGCTTGCGCGCTTCGTCGGTCTTGCCCTGCTTCTGCAGCAGTTGCGCGCGCGTGACCTGCGCGGGCACGTATTGCTGGCTCGATTCGTCGACCTTGTCGAGCCATTGCGCGGCGAGCGCCTCGTTGTTCTGGTCGAGCGCGATCTGCGCGAGATACACGTACGCCTGCCCGACGTCCGCCCCCGGCTTCTTCTGCGTGACCTTCACGTATTGCTTCAGATACGCGGTCGCGTCGTCGAGGTGCTTCTGCTGGATCTTGATGAGCGCGATCGCCATCAGCGGCGTCGGGTCGCTCGAATCGTTGCGGCGCATCGCGTCGAACTGTTTCTGCGCGTCGTCGAGGCGATCGTCGGCGAGATACAACTGCGCGAGCGCGAGGCGGCCGTCGCGCGACTTCGGATTCTGCTGAACGAACTTCTCGAACGATGCAACCCCGGCCGCGCGCTCGTCCGGCCCCATCTGCGACAGCATCAGCGCCGCCGGCAGATAATCGGGCTTGATGCGCAGCGCTTCCTTCAGCGATTGCGTCGCGCCGTCCTTGTCGTCGGTCGCGAGCTGCTGGCGCGCGATCGCGAACCGCGCCTCCGGCCGGTTCATGTCGTTCTTCAGCAGATCCTGAAGCACCGTCAGGCCGCCGACGCGGTTCGGTCCGCGCGCGAGCAGCGCCTGCAGCGCGATGATCGCCTGGCCGCGGCTGTCGCCCGTCGCGCGCGCGAGTTCCTGCGCGAGCATCGGCTGCGCCTCGGCCGGCTTGCCGCCGAGCACGAGGAGCGCGGCGTCGACCTGCGCGGCGCGCTGCGAGCCCGGCGAATACTCGCGCCACAGATTCGCGGCCGTCAGCGCGTCCGCCGGGCTCTGCGCGGCGAGCGCGATCTCGGTCGCCCGCTGGGCCATGCGTGGATCGCGCGTGTCGCGCGAGAGCGCGAGGTAGGTCTGGTACGCGGGCGCGGGAAGATTGCGTTGCAGCGCGACCTCGGCCGCGAGCACCTGGTAGACGATCTGGCTCGTCAGCGCGACGTTCGGCAGATCCTTCTGCTCTTCCGGCAGCGTCGACGCGAATGCGCCCTGAGGGGCTTCGTCGCCTGCGTCGTCTTGCGCGTGAGCGGGGAATGCGGCGAGCGCCCACGCCGCGACGAGCGCAGCGCCGATCGCGCGGCGCACCGGAACGGCGCGCGGGCCGCGCGCAGCGGCAAGGCGCTTCTGGGACAGCTTCGAGGGCAAGGTCATGGAAATCCGTTCAATGTTTCAGCCGATTGTAACGCGCTCGCTACAATACGCGCACCATCGCCATCAGCCAGATAGAGACCCGTAAAACATGCCAGAGTTGCCGGAAGTCGAGGTTACGCGCCGAGGCATCGAGCCGTTCGTCGCCGGGCGGCGCGTGCAGCGCGTCGACGTGCGCACCGCCATGCTGCGCTGGCCCGTGCCCGCCGGCTTCGCCGAGCTGCTCAGGTCGCGCGAGGTGCTGCGCGTCGAGCGGCGCGGCAAGTACCTGCTGTTCGAAGTCGACGCCGGATGGTTCATCGTCCATCTCGGCATGACGGGCACGCTGCGCGTGCTGCCGAACGACGCGCCGCCGCCCGCGCCGGCGAAGCACGATCACGTCGACTGGATCTTCGACGAGTTCGTGCTGCGCTTTCGCGATCCGCGCCGCTTCGGCGCGGTGCTCTGGCATCCGCGCGACGCGGGCGACGTGCACGCGCATCCGCTCCTCGCGAGCCTCGGCGTCGAGCCGTTCTCGGCCGCGTTCTCGGGCGCGCTCCTCTTCAAGCGCACGCGCGGGCGCACGGTGTCCGTCAAGCAGGCGCTGCTCGCGGGCGACATCGTCGTCGGCGTCGGCAACATCTATGCGTCCGAAAGCCTCTTTCGCGCCGGCATCCGGCCGACCACGGCGGCGGGGCGCGTATCGCTGCCGCGCTACGAGCGGCTCGCCGACGCGGTGCGCGCGACGCTCGCCGCCGCGATCGAGCGCGGCGGCAGCACGCTGCGCGACTTCGTCGGCAGCAACGGCGAGAGCGGCTATTTCCAGCTCGACTGCTTCGTCTACGATCGCGCGGGCGAGCCGTGCCGCGTCTGCGGCGCGGCGATCCGCCAGATCGTCCAGGGGCAGCGATCCACCTATTTCTGTCCGAATTGTCAGCGTTAAGAACTTGAAACCGCCCCGCATTCCTCCCGCGCCGCCCGTCATCACGCCGCTTCACGCGGCCTTCGCGCCGACGCTGATCGCCTGGCAGCGCAAGCACGGCCGCCACGACCTGCCGTGGCAGAACACCCGCGATCCGTACCGGATCTGGCTGTCGGAGATCATGTTGCAGCAGACGCAGGTGTCGACCGTCGTGCCGTACTACGTGCGCTTTCTCGAGCGTTATCCGGACGTCGCCGCGCTCGCGGCCGCGCCGATCGACGACGTGATGGCGCTTTGGGCCGGGCTCGGCTACTACTCGCGCGCGCGCAATCTGCACCGCTGCGCGCAGGCGGTCGTCGAGCTGCACGGCGGCGCGTTCCCGGGCTCGCCCGAAGCGCTCGCCGAGCTGCCGGGCATCGGCCGCTCGACGGCCGCGGCGATCGCGTCGTTCGCGTTCGGCGCGCGCGCGACGATCCTCGACGGCAACGTGAAGCGGGTGCTCGCGCGCGTGTTCGGCGTCGAAGGCTTTCCGGGCGACAAGCGCGTCGAGAACGAGATGTGGGCGCTTGCCGAGGCGCTCTTGCCGGATGTGGCCGAACAGGCCGACGTCACGGCGTACACGCAGGGCCTGATGGATCTCGGCGCAACGCTTTGCGTGCGCGGCAAGCCCGATTGCGCGCGCTGCCCGTTCGCGGGCGATTGCGTTGCCGATCGCAGCGGCCGGCAGCGCGAGCTGCCCGCCGCGCGCCCGAAGAAGGCGGTGCCGACGCGCCGCACGTGGATGCTCGTGCTGCGCGACGGCGACGCGGTGCTGTTGCAGCGGCGCCCGCCCGCGGGCATCTGGGGCGGCTTATGGAGCCTGCCCGAAGCGGACGGCGACGCGGCGCTCGCGCGGCGCGCGCGCGAATTCGGCGGCGCGGCGCTCGTGCCGCTCGCGCCGTTCACGCATACGTTCACGCATTTCAAGCTCGAGATCGAGCCGCGGCTCGCTGAGCTCGACGGCGCAGCGGGCGGCGCGTTGCAAGCGGCCGACGACGAGACCGCATGGGTCGCGCTCCACAAGCTCGACGCGTACGGCGTGCCCGCGCCCGTGCGCAAATTGCTCGACGGGTTGAGCGGGTCGTTGCTGTAGGCGCTGTAACTGCGGCAGGCGGGGTGGCCGCGCGGGGGCCGAAGTGGAAGCGAATGGCGCCGCCGTTTCCGGCGCGGCGCGCCTACAACCACCCGTGACGATTCAACTCCCGATGAACCGCATCGATGCGCGCGCCGACATCGGGGAATTCCATCAGCTTCTGCCGCGCGCGCAGATCGAGCGGCAGCACTTCGGCGAGCCGGTTCGACACCCACGTAGGGTCGTCGAACCGAAACGGCTCCGCGAACGGCAGCTCGGCTTCGGATTTGCGCAGCACTTCGACGATCCGGTCGAGCGCCTCCGCGCACGCGCCGAACTGCGCGAGCGCGTCGTCGCCTTCGAGCGGGATGTCGTCCTGCATCGGCTCCGCGATGCCGACGAGCAGGCCGTTCGCCTCGACCCGGTGCGACAGCAACTCGAAGCGCTGCGTGCCGATCGTGCGCAGCAACAGCATGCCGAATTCGCCGGTATCGCATTCGATGATCCGCGCCATGCAGCCGATCGTTTCGGGCACCGATACTTCGCCTTCCTGAGCGACTTCCGGGCCGCTCTTCAGCAGGCACACGCCGAACGGCGCGTCGTCGCGCAGGCATGCGCGCGCCATGTCCAGATAACGCGCCTCGAAGACTTTCAGTGGCAGCAGCCCGCCCGGGAACAACACCGTATGCAGCGGGAAGAGCGGCAAATCGATGAGCGTGGTCGACAGAGAGGACATGGCGGGCCCGGGAAAAGTGAGCGGCGCTAGGTCACGAGCCGCGACGACGCGTCCACGGCGACGGGCGCGTCACGATGCCGCACGATCACGTTGGCCTGCCGCGACAGACGCGCGGCGAGCGTCTCCGCGAGAAACACCGACCGATGCTGGCCGCCCGTGCAGCCGATCGCGACCGTCAGGTAGCTGCGGTTGTCCTCGCGGAAATGCGGCAGCCACTTGACGAGAAACGACTCGATGTCGTCGAGCATCTGATGGACGACGGGCAGCGCGTCGAGAAACGCGACGACCGGCTGGTCGACCCCGGTGAGCGGGCGCAGCTCATGGTCGTAATACGGGTTCGGCAGCGCGCGCACGTCGAACATGAAATCGGCGTCGAGCGGCACGCCGCGCTTGAAGCCGAACGATTCGAACATCAGCACGAGATCGTCGTTCTTCTGCTCGATGAAGCGCTTGACCCACGTGCGCAGCACGTTCGCGCGCAGATTGCTCGTGTCGATCTGATGGCCGAATTCGGCGAGCGGCGCGACGAGGTCGCGCTCGCGCTCGATCGCCTCTTCGAGCGACACGAGAAGGCCGACGTCCGCGTCGTGCGACGGCGAGCCCGACAGCGGATGGCGGCGGCGCGTCTCGGAGAAGCGCTGGATCAGCGCCTGCGTGCTCGCGTTCAGGAACAGCACGCGCACGTCGTGCTCGCGCGACAGCGCGCGGATGAGGCCCGGCATTTCGTCGAGCGACGCGCTCGAGCGCGCGTCGATCGCGACGGCGAGCCGGTTCTGGCCTTCGTTCGCGAGGTAGCGGGCGAGCTCGGGCAGCACGTGCGGCGGCAGGTTGTCGACGCAATAGTAGCCCGCGTCCTCGAGCGCGTTCAGCGCGACGGACTTGCCTGAGCCGGAGATGCCGGTGATGAGGACAATGCGCATGGAAAGAGGAAATCCTGACGTTTCATCATAGCACCGGCTCGTTGCGCGAGCGTGGCGGGCGCGAGGCCGGCGCGGGTTACACGAGCTTGCCGGGGAACTGGCTGTCCGGGTCCTGCATCGCGAGGCGCTGGCGATCCATGAAATCGCGCAGCGTGTCGATGCCGCGCAGTTGCAGGATCGTGTTGCGCACCGCCGCCTCGACGAGCACCGCGAGGTTGCGGCCCGCCGCGACCTGGATCGTCACCTTGCTGATCGGCAGGCCGAGCACGTCGACGGTCTGGCTTTCGAGCGGCAGCCGCTGGAACTCGCCGTCGGGCCGGCGCACGAGCTGGACGATCAGCTTGAGCTTCATCTTCCGGCGCACCGCGGTTTCGCCGAAGATCGTCTTGATGTCGAGAAGGCCCAGGCCGCGCACTTCGAGCAGGTTCTGCAACAGCGGCGGGCAGCGCCCTTCGACGAAATCGGGGCCAAGTCGAACGAAGTCGACCGCGTCGTCGGCGACGAGCCCGTGGCCGCGGCTGATCAGCTCGAGGCCGAGCTCGCTCTTGCCGAGGCCCGAATCGCCCGTCAGCAGCACGCCCATCCCGAGGATGTCGAGGAACACGCCGTGCAGCGTCGCGCGCGGCGCGAGGATGCGCGACATGTACAGGCGCAGGCTGTCGATCACCGCGGCGGCCGACATCGGCGTCGTGAAGAGCGGCGTCGACGAGCGAGTGCAGCGCAGGACGAGCTCGGGCGGCGCGGCGGCGCCGCCCGCGACGACGAGAAACGGCGGCTCGAGCGCGATCAGCTCGGCCATGTGGCGCGAGCGGTCTTCGTCGGTCTGGCGCTGGTAGTAGTCGATCTCGGCCTCGCCGAGCACCTGGATCCGGTTCGGGTGGATCAGGTTCAGGTGGCCGACGAGATCGGCGCTCGACGTCGCGTTCGCCACCGTGTCGGCGGAAAAGCCGCGTTCCCAGCCTTCATGCCCCGTCAGCCAACTGAGCTTCAGCATGGCTGCGTTGTCGTCGAAGATGCTCTGGGCGTTGATGCTGGACGTATCCATGAGTCCGTCACTCCAAGGAGCCGGCGCCCTGGCGCTGCAACGACGGTTGCGGCGCCGGCCCGGCGGCGGGCGGCTCGGCTCGGCGGCGCGGGCCGCGACGCAATGGGGAACGAACCGCCCCGATCAGCCTAAGGTTGCCACTGAGTCAGGAGTCGATGCAACTCGTCGCGGTCCGGTTCGGTATGCAGACGCTCGCGCGTGTCGCGGTCGGACAGCAACTGGGCGATTTCGGAAAGGATTTCGAGGTGCGCCTGCGTCGCCTGCTCGGGCACGAGCAGGAAGATCAGCAGCGACACGGGCTGGCCGTCCGGCGCTTCGAACGGGATCGGCTCGGCGAGCCGCACGAAAGCGGCGAGCGGGTGCTTGAGCCCCTTGATCCGGCCATGCGGAATGGCGACGCCCTCGCCGAGGCCCGTCGAACCGAGACGCTCGCGCGCGAACAGATTGTCGGTGACGGTGCTGCGGGCGATGCCGTTCTGATTCTCGAAGATCAGGCCGGCTTGTTCGAAGACGCGTTTCTTGCTGGTGACGGAGAGATCGATGACGACGTTCTCCAGAGGCAGGATTTTGGCTAGGCGATTCATGTTGGCAGGCGTAGGGGCGGCCTGGGGTCTCCTCGCGGCGGACTGATTTTCCATGTCGGTCAAAAAGGACGGCGTTAGGCGACGGAGACCTGTGAAGCGCGGCGAACCGGCTCATCGCCCCCGATAATAACCGAGACATTATAGAGCACTGCAGACGGCGCCGCGCACCGCGCAAAACGTCGGGAATCGCTCGGGGCGCGGCGCATCCGCGTCGCGCCGCAGCGGTTTGCACAATAAAAAACCGCCCGTCGAGGCGGGCGGTTCGGCTGGCGCTGTCGCGCCGCGATCATTGCGGCGGCAGCTCGATCTGTTCGGCAGCCTGCTGGTGCTTGATCGGCTCGTGCGTGTGCGTCTGCAGGCGCTCCATGTGCTTGACGACCTGGCGGTCGAGCTTGTCGATCAGCAGATCGATCGCCGCGTACAAATCGCCGTTCGCACTTTCGACGAAGATATCCTTGCCCTTCAGATGCAGCGTGATTTCCGCCTTTTGCCGCTTGTCCTTCTCTTTGTGGTTGTCGACCGTGAGGATCACTGCGCCATCGATGACCTGATCGCTATGGCGTAGCACCCTGTCGAGCTTGGTGATCACGTATTCGCGGATAGCAGGCGTGACTTCGAGATGGTGTCCACTGATCTTCAGGTTCATAGTGCTTCTCCAAGCTAATGACCACCTTCCGCATAGAGGCGGCATGCCTGCCGATTCTGTTGCCGACGCTCGTGGTGAGCAAGCATCGGTCGGCCGGCTTTGCCGTCGACGATGCGGCGGCCGGAAAACGCCCGCCGTGTGGCGACGGGCTACAGAGACTTGCGCAGATTCACCGCCGGGATCTTGAGGGCTTCGCGATATTTGGCAACCGTGCGGCGCGCGACCACGAACCCTTGTTCCGCTAGCAGCTCGGCTATGCGACTGTCCGAAAGAGGGGATTTGGGGTCTTCGGCTCCTATCAGTTGTTTGATGAGGGCGCGGATCGCTGTCGACGACGCGGCGCCTCCGGTGTCTGTCGATACGTGCGATCCGAAGAAGTACTTAAATTCAAGCGTGCCGAACGGGGTCAGCATGTACTTGCCGGTTGTCACACGGGAGACAGTCGATTCGTGTAGGCCCAGCGTATCAGCTATTTCCCGCAAAACCAAGGGGCGCATCGCGATTTCGCCGTGCGCAAAGAAATTCTTCTGACGTTCGACAATCGCCTGCGCGACGCGCAGGATCGTCTCGAATCGTTGCTGAATATTCTTGATCAGCCAGCGCGCTTCCTGAAGCTGCTGCTTCAGCGATCCCGTGCTCGGATCGCCCCGGCTGTTGCGCAGGATGTTCGCGTAAAGATGGTTGATCCGCAGCTTCGGCACCACTTCCGGATTGAGTTCCGCCTGCCAGTTCTGGCCGGTCTTCTTCACGATGATGTCGGGCACCACGTAATCGGCTTCGGCCTTGCCGTATGCCGCGCCGGGGAACGGCTCGAGCGAGCGGATCAGCGCGTGCGCGTCGCGCAGCTCGTCGTCGGTCGCCTTCAGTTGCTTGCGCAGGCGCGTGAAATCGCGCGCGGCGAGCAGCTCGAGATGCTGCGACACGATATCGAGCGCGAGCGTGCGCGTCGGGGACGGATCCAGGCGCAGCAGTTGCAGCTTCAGGCATTCGGATGCGGAGCGCGCGCCGACGCCCGCGGGATCGAAGCTGTGCACGAGCGCGAGCGCCGCATTCAGTTCGTCGACGTCGACTTCGAGCTCCTCGGGCAGATCGGCGAGCACTTCCTCGAGCGACGCGGTCAGATAGCCGTCGTCGTCGAGCGATTCGATCAGGAACGTGACGAGCGCGCGATCGCGCGGGCTCGCCTGCGTGACGCGCAACTGCGCCATCAGATGATCGCGCAGCGACGTCGACGTTTCGTGGATCTGCATCGGCGGCAGATCGTCGTCGTCGGACGCGGCGGGCGAGCGGCCGAAATCGTCGAGGTTCCACTGGTTCGCGTCGCCGCTGTCGGCCGAATAGCTGTCGTATTCGTCGACGCCGGCGGCTTCGTCGCGCTCGGTGCGCTCATTCGTCGCAGTCGTGCCGTTCGACGCGCCCGCCATCGGCTCGGGCGCGGACGGCGCGGGCGTCTGCGCGATCACCGAGCCGTCGGCCGCGACGCGCAACGGGCTCGCGATCCAGTCGTCGTCGCTTTCGAGCAGCGGGTTCTGCGCGATCGCCGTCGCGACTTCCTGCTGCAGTTCGAGCGTCGACAACTGCAGCAGCCGGATCGACTGCTGAAGCTGGGGCGTGAGCGCGAGATGCTGCGACAGGCGAAGTTGGAGACTGGCTTTCATGGCAAAAAGGGAGTCGTACCGGAAGTTTGCCACGAGGGCGGCGCGTTGAGGCATTCGGGATGACGCTCGGCGCGCGGGGCGAGCGCGCGCGGCGCGAGCCGGGCGTGCGGTGAGGCGGCGCGGATCGCGCCGGGGAGCGGGCGGCCGCGGGATCGTGTCCCGCGCCGCCTACATGCGGAAGTGCTCGCCGAGGTAGACGCGCCGCACGCTTTCGTTTTCGATGATTTCCTTCGGCGCGCCGGACGCGAGCACCGAGCCGTCGCTGATGATGTATGCGTGATCGCATATGCCGAGCGTCTCGCGCACGTTGTGATCGGTGATCAGCACGCCGATGTTGCGCTGCTTCAGGAACTTCACGATCTTCTGGATTTCGAGCACCGCGATTGGGTCGACGCCCGCGAACGGCTCGTCGAGCAGGATGAAGCTCGGGTTGCTCGCGAGCGCGCGCGCGATCTCGACACGGCGGCGCTCGCCGCCCGACAGCGACAGCGCCGGATTCTCGCGCAGGTGCGCGATCTGCAGCTCTTCGAGGAGCGCTTCCGTGCGCGCGCCGATCTCGTCCTTCGACAGCCGCTTGCCGTTGTCGTCGTGCTGCAGTTCGAGCACCGCGCGCACGTTCTGCTCGACGGTCAGCTTGCGGAACACCGACGCTTCCTGCGGCAGGTACGACAGGCCGAGCGACGCGCGCTTGTGGATCGGCATCAGGCTGATCGGGCTGCCGTTCAGCGAGATGTCGCCCGCGTCGAGCGGCACGAGGCCGACGATCATGTAGAACGACGTCGTCTTGCCGGCGCCGTTCGGACCGAGCAGGCCGACCACTTCGCCGCTCTTCACGTCGAGCGACACGTCCTTGACGACGGTGCGCGAGCCGTAGCGTTTCTTCAGGTTGCGCACGACGAGCGAGCTCGACGTGCCGGCCGGTTGGCGATTGGGGAGCGCGTTCACGGGTTCGGCGCTCCCTGGACGTCGTTCGACGGCGCGAGCCGCGCGGGGCCGCCTGACAGCGGCGCGGGGCCGCCGTTCTTCGGCGTCAGCATCGCGCGCACGCGGCCGCCCGGGTTGCCCGGACCGGCGACGTCCTTGCCGCCGCGCGCCGTGTAGAAGTCGCGCTGGCCGTCGTACGTGATCACGCTGCCGTGGACCGTGTCGGCGACGGTCGACTGGCCCTGCAGGCGGCGCACGGTCGCGTTCGTCGTGAGCGTGGTCAGATCCTGCTTGCCGTCGTAGTCGATGCGCTCGGCGTCGCCGTCGATGTACTCGTCGAGGCCCTCGCGCTTCTGGCGGAACGACGCGTGTTTCTTGCCGGAGGCCGTCGCCGTTGCGTACTGGTAGCCCTGCGGGTCCTGGCGCACCTCGACGCGATCGCCCTTGATCAGGATCGTGCCCTTCGTGATGACGACGTTGCCGGTGGCGACCGTGACCTGCTTCAGGTCGTCATAGGTGAGGTTGTCCGCTTCGACGTTGATCGGCTTGTCGCGGTCGGCCTTCTCGGCGTGGGCTGCGGGCGCGACGCCCGCGAGCGGCGCCGCGACGAGCGCCGCCGCGACCAACGCGCGCGCGGCGCGGCGTGCGCCGCTCGGAAATAAACAAGGGAACGATTCGTTCATGCAGTCCCGCGTGGTGAGTTACTTGGGTTGGCCAGCAGCGCCGCCGGACGTGTCGGAAGCGGCGATCGTGCCGCGCACGTTGCCGTAAAGTTCGATGACCCGGGTGACGTTGTTGTACTTCATCCCGGCGGCGGCGTTCGCGATCGACAGGCCGCGCTGAAGTTTAACCGGCTTTTCGGTCTCGATCACATCGTCGTTGACCAACACCCGGAAATGCTGGGAATCCGCCTGCATCGGCGGGTCGCCCGCGCCCGCCGCGCGCAGGATTCGCGCATCGTCATACAAATCGACGATCGACACGTCGCCGTTGACGGCGCCGCGCTTCGCGGTGGCGGTCACGGTCGGCTTGCCGGGCTGGAACGCGCGCAGCGCCGGCTGCGCGAGCTCGCTCGTCTCGTCGTCTTCGTAATGGACGAGGCCCGCCGCCGTCAGCCGGTACTGGGTCGAGCCCGTCTGGTCGAGCTCGGTGACGGAGAAATTGTTCGCGAAATAGTCGGGCGTGTGCGACTTCGGCCGCACGAGCGCCTCGCCGGGCGGCGGCAGCGTGGCCTGCAGCAGCCAGTACGTGCCGCCCGCGAGCGCCGCCATCGCGACGAGCGGGATCAGCGAGGTCAGCCGGAATTTGCCGTCCATCCGCTCAGGCTCCGCAGGCGGCGGCGAGCAGCGCGTCGTAGCGGCGCTGCGCGCGCAGGATCGCGTCGCACGCTTCGCGCACCGCGCCGTGGCCGCCGCGGGCCTCGGCGACCCAGTGCGCGCGCGCGATCACGTCCGGATGCGCGTTCGCCGGCGCGGCCGCGAAGCCGCAACGCAGCATCACCGCGAGGTCGGGCCAGTCGTCGCCCATGTAGCCGCACTCGGCGGGCTCGAGGCCGAGCGTGCGCAGCAGCTCGCCGAACACGGCGAGCTTGTTCTCGACGCCCTGATGCAGGTGCGCGATGCGCATTTCCCGCGCGCGCGCGGCGACGGCTTCCGAGCGGCGGCCGGTGATGATCGCGGTCGCGATGCCCGCTTCGCCGAGGAGCTTCACGCCGTGGCCGTCGAGCGTGTTGAACGACTTCGTCGTGTCGCCCGCTGCGGTGAAATGGAGGCCGCCGTCGGTCAGCACGCCGTCGACGTCGAAAATCATCAGCTTCACGCGGCTCGCGCGTTCGGCCGCCGTGGCAGGGGGCGCGGACATCAAATCACCTTCTTCGAGAACAGATCGTGCATGTTGAGCGCGCCGATCAGCGCGCCGTGCTCGTCGACGACGAGCATCTGGTTGATCCGGTGGCGCTCCATCAGTTCCACCGCCTCGACGGCGAGGTGATCCGGCGCGATCGTGCGCGGATCGTGCGTCATCACGTCGATGATCGGCAGCCGGCGGAAATCGCCGTCGCGCTCGAGCACGCGGCGCAGGTCGCCGTCGGTGAAGATGCCGGCCACGCGGCCCGCGTCGTCGACGACGGCCGTCATGCCCATGCGCTTCGCGGTGATCTGGAAGAGGGCGTCGGAGAGCGTCGCGCCAAGCGGCACGGCGGGCACTTCGTCGCCCGTGCGCATCACGTCGCGCACATACGTGAGCAGGCGCCGGCCGAGCGCGCCGCCGGGGTGCGAGCGCGCGAAATCGTCGGAGCCGAAGCCGCGCGCGTCGAGCACCGCGACGGCGAGCGCGTCGCCGAGCGCGAGCGCGGCCGTCGTGCTGGCCGTCGGCGCGAGGTTCAGCGGGCAGGCTTCCTTCGCGACGCCCGCGTTCAGATGGACGTCCGAGAGCGTCGCGAGGCTCGATGCCGGGCGGCCCGTCATTGCGATCAGCTTCGCGCCGAGCCGCTTGATGAGCGGCAGGATCGCGACGAGCTCCTCCGATTCGCCGGAGTTCGAGATCGCGATGAACACGTCGTCCTTCGTGACCATGCCGAGGTCGCCGTGGCTGGCTTCGGCCGGATGGACGAAAAACGCGGGGGTGCCGGTGCTCGCGAGCGTCGCCGCGATCTTGCGGGCGATGTGCCCCGATTTGCCGATGCCGGACACGACGACGCGTCCCCGGCAATTCAGGAGCAGCCCGACCGCGGCGACGAATTCGCCGTCGAGCTGGCCGGCGAGCGCGCGCACGGCGTTCGCCTCGATGTCGAGCACGTCGCGGGCGAGCGCGAGCGCCCGATCATCATTGATTTTCGCTATCATGCGCGGAGTATAGCAAAGGCGTTTGTTCGCCGCGCCGGGCCCCTTGCGCCCACCTTTTCGAGTAGTCTCCCGGCCCAACCCGGCGTCCGTTTCGCGGCGCCGTCGACGAACGAGGACGCTTTGCCCGTGATTTCCCCGCTCGAAATGACGCTTCTGCTGCTGCTTGCCTCGGTGGCGGGCGTCGTCGTGTTCCGTTCGCTGAACCTGCCGCCGATGCTCGGCTATCTGACGGTCGGCATCGTGGTCGGCCCGCATGCGCTCGGCTTCGCGGCCGACCTCGAGCGCGCCGAGCATCTCGCCGAGTTCGGCGTCGTGTTCCTGATGTTCTCGATCGGCCTCGAGTTCTCCCTGTCGAAGCTGCGCGCGATGCGCCGGCTCGTGTTCGGGCTCGGGCTCGCGCAGGTGCTCGGCACGATCGCGATCGCGCTCGCGCTGGGCGCGCTCTTCGAGCGCTGGATGCATATCACGTGGGAAGGCAGCGTCGCGCTCGGCGGCGCGCTCGCGATGTCGTCGACGGCGATCGTCTCGAAGATGCTCGCCGAGCGGCTCGAGATCGAGACCGAGCACGGCCGCAACATCTTCGGCGTGCTGCTGTTCCAGGATCTCGCCGTCGTGCCGCTGCTCATCGTGATCGCCGCGTTCGGCGGCGAATCGTCCAGGGATCTCGCGATGTCGCTCGGGCTCGCGGCCGTGAAGATCGTCGTCGCGCTCGCGCTGCTCCTGATCGTCGGCCAGCGCTTCATGACGCGGTGGCTGAACGTCGTCGCGCGGCGGCGCTCGCAGGAGCTGTTCGTGCTGAACCTGCTGCTCGTCACGCTCGGTGCCGCGTTCATCACCGACCGCTTCGGCCTGTCGCTCGCGCTCGGCGCGTTCATCGCGGGGATGCTGATCTCCGAGACGCCGTACCGGCATCAGGTGGAGGAGGACATCAAGCCGTTCCGCGACGTGCTGCTCGGCCTGTTCTTCGTGACGACCGGCATGCTGCTCGATCCGAGCGTGATCTGGCGGCATCCGTTTCTCGTGCTCGCGTTCTTCGCCGGCCAGGTGCTGCTCAAGAGCGTGATGATCACGGCGCTCGCGCGCGCGTTCGGCGCGACGCCCGGCGTCGCGATGCGCACGGGGCTCGGGCTCGCGCAGGCGGGCGAATTCGGCTTCGTGCTGCTGAACCTGATTCTCGACCGGCATCTCGTCGACGCGACGCTGTTGCAGTCGATCCTCGCGTCGATGCTGCTGTCGATGCTCGCCGCGCCGTTCCTGATCCAGAATGCGGACCGGATCGTGATGCGGCTGTCCGCCGCCGAATGGATGCAGCAATCGCTGCAGATGACGCGGATCGCGACGCAGAGCATCAAGCAGAAGGGCCACGTGATCGTCTGCGGCTACGGCCGCGCCGGGCAGAATCTCGCGCGGATGCTCGAGCAGGAGGGGATCGCGTACGTCGCGCTCGACCTCGATCCGGACCGCGTGACGGCGGCGGCCGCGGCGGGCGAATCGGTCGTGTTCGGTGACGCCGCGCGCCGCGAGTCGCTGCTCGCGGCGGGCATCCATCGCGCGGCGGCCGTGGCCGTCACGTATGCGAACACGCCGTCCGCGCTGCGCGTGCTGCACAACGTGCACGAGCTCGAGCCGACGTTGCCCGCGATCGTGCGCACGGTCGACGACGCCGATCTCGAGAGGCTGCTCGCCGCGGGCGCGACCGAGGTGATTCCGGAGATCGTCGAAGGCAGCCTGATGCTCGCGTCGCACACGCTCGTGCTGATGGGCGTGCCGATGCGGCGCGTCGTGCGGCGCGTCGAGGAGATGCGCGACGCGCGCTACAGCCTGCTGCGCGGCTACTTCCGCGGCGCCGACGACGCGGACGACGACGACCACGAGCAGGTGCGGCTACAATCGGTGCCCGTCGACGCGCGTTCGGACGCGGTCGGCCGCTCGCTCGCCGAGCTGGGGCTTTTCGCGCTCGGCCTCGAGGTGACGGCGATCCGCCGGCACGGGATTCGCGGCGTCGAACCCGACCCCGAGACGAAGCTGCGCGCGAGCGACATCGTCGTGCTGCGCGGGCTGCCCGAGGCGCTCGCGGAGGCCGAGGAGCGGCTGTCGCGCCATCGGCGCGAAGGCGGATCGACCGTGGTGGCGTGACGCCGCGCGGCCGCTGATTGTTGAGTTGTCGAGCGATCGACGAACGGCGCGAGATTCCGGCGCCGTTTTTTTCGGAGAGTTCCATGATGTCCACGTCGTCGGACGCGCAGCTCGATCCCGTCGAGTTCATTCACAGCCGCATCCGCACGGTGCCGAACTGGCCGCAGCCGGGCGTGATGTTCCGCGACATCACGCCGCTCTTGCAAAGCGCGAAGGCGCTGCGCGTGCTCGTCGATCTGTTTGTCGAGCGCTATGTCGACGCGAAGCTCGACTACGTCGCGGGCCTCGACGCGCGCGGCTTCATCATCGCGCCGATCGTCGCGTACGAGCTGTCCGTCGGCTTCGTGCCGATCCGCAAGGTCGGCAAGCTGCCGTACCGGACGCAGCGCGAATCGTACGCGCTCGAATACGGCGCCGCGACCGTCGAGATCCACGAAGACGCGTGCAAGCCGGGCGACCGTGTCGTGATCGTCGACGACCTGATCGCGACGGGCGGCACGATGATGGCGGGCAAGAACCTGCTCGAGCGGCTCGGCGCCGTGGTCGTCGAGGGCGCGGCGATCGTCGACCTGCCGGATCTCGGCGGCTCGGCGCTGCTGCGCGGGGCCGGCCTGTCGCTCTACACGGTCACCGGATTCGCCGGACATTGAGCGCGGCGCGCCACCGCGCACCGGATGCCCGGCCGCGGTTCCATCCCGCGCCCGCCCGAACGCGGCCTACTCATCCACCGATTCAAGCGAGCTCACGATGCCGAACTTCATGCTGTTCCTCGCGACGTCGATCGCGATCACCGTCGCGCCCGGCCCCGACAACCTGCAGGTGCTCGCGCGCGGCATCTCGCAGGGCCGCGCGGCCGGCATCGTCGCGGCGCTCGGCTTCGCGTCGGGCGTGCTGTTCCATACGACGCTCGCCGCGTTCGGCGTTGCCGCGCTGCTGCGCTCGTCGCCCGTCGCGTTTCACCTGCTCAAGCTCGCGGGCGGCGCGTATCTGATCTGGATCGGCCTCAAGGCGCTGCGCAGCAAGGGCCTCGCGACCGCGCACGAGCGCGCGCCGCAGCCGCTGTCGACGATCTTCCGCCAGAGCGTGATCGGCAATCTGCTCAATCCGAAGGTGACGCTGTTCTTCGTTGTGTTCCTGCCGCAGTTCGTCGATCCGCGCGGCGCGCAGCCCGTCGCGCTGCAGATGCTGGAGCTGGGCGCGCTCTTCATGGCGCAGACGGCCGTCGTGTTCTCGGTGTTCGGCGTCGGCGCGGGCGCGATCGGCGTGTGGCTCAAGCGCCGGCCGCGGGTTGGCGTGTGGCTCGACCGGCTCGCGGGCGCGACGTTCGTCGCGCTCGGCCTGCGCGTCGCGCTGAAGGACTGAGGAGCGGCGCGATGACGTTTCCGTGCATTGCCGCCGCGCGCCGCTTCGATCCGGCCGCGCACGTGCCGTTCTGGATCGCGGGCCGGCAGGTGGGCTGGCTGCGCCGCGGCGACGTCGCGCGCCTCGCGCGCTGGCCCGACGTGTTCGAGTTTCCGGCGGGGCGCGTCGAGCTCGCCGCGCGCTACGACAGCGTCGACGCGCGCAGCATGGCGCTCGCGAGCCCGATCGGCGCGCTCGCGGCCGAAGGCGCGATCGTCGGCTGGCGCGACGAGATCTACGCGATCCGCAACCGCTTCGACGATCCGCCGCTCGCTTACATCGAGCGGGCCGCGTCGCGCTTCTTCGGTACGATGACGTACGCGGTGCATCTGAACGGCGTCGTAGAATATGCGCCTTCGGCGCCGCTTGCGATGTGGCTTGGCCGCCGCAGCGCGACGAAGGCGACCGATCCGGGCATGCTCGACAACGTCGTGGCGGGCGGCATCGGCTGGGGGCTCGGCATCGAGGACACGATCGCGAAGGAATGCTGGGAAGAAGCGGGCATTCCGGCCGAGCTCGCCGCGCGCGCGATTCCCGGCCGCGTCGCGTACGTGCTGTGCTCGCTGCCGGAAGGCACGCAGGCCGAGCAGATCTTTGTCTACGACCTGCCGCTGCCGCGCGATTTCGCGCCCCGCAATCAGGACGGCGAAGTCGCCGAGCACCTGCTCGCCGGCGTGGGCGAGATCGTCGCGTGGCTGCGCGCGGGCGAAGCCACCGTCGACGCGAGTCTCGCGATGCTCGACAGCCTGTTGCGCCACCGCGCGCTTTCGCCCGACGACGCGCACGGAATCGACGCGCTGTTCGCGCCGCCGCCGCCCGGCTGAGCGCGGCGCGCGCGCATCGCATTGTTCAGAAGATTTGAGAAGGGAGTAGCGGTCATGTCGACCGATCACAGCTTTATCCTGAAACTGTCGTGCCCGGACCGGCGCGGCATCGTTCACGCGGTCTCGGGCTTTTTGCTCGAACGCGGCAGCAACATCCTCGATTCGGCGCAGTTCGGCGATAGCCGCACCGGCGAATTCTTCATGCGCGTGCATGCGGGGCAGGCGGGCGGCGCGGATGCCGCGGCGGCGCTCGATGGCCTGCGCGCCGAGTTCGCGCCGCTCGCCGAGCAGTTCGCGATGCGCTGGGAGCTGCACGACGCATCGGTGAAGCCGCGCGTCGTGATCCTCGTGTCGAAGATCGGCCATTGCCTGAACGACCTGCTGTTCCGCTACCGCACGGGCCAGTTGCCGATCGAGATTCCGGCGATCGTGTCGAATCACAAGGACTTCTACCAGCTCGCCGCGAGCTACGACATCCCGTTCCATCACTTCCCGCTCGCCGCGGGCGCGTCGGCCGACGCGAAGGCCGCGCAGGAGGCGCGCGTGCTCGAGGTGATCGACGAGCACGCCGCCGATCTCGTCGTGCTCGCGCGCTACATGCAGATCCTGTCGCCGAACATGTGCGAGCGGCTCGCGGGGCGCGCGATCAACATCCATCACTCGTTCCTGCCGAGCTTCAAGGGCGCGAAGCCGTACTACCAGGCGTTCGATCGCGGCGTGAAGCTGATCGGCGCGACCGCGCACTACGTGACGACCGATCTCGACGAAGGCCCGATCATCGAGCAGGAAGTCGAGCGCGTCGATCACAGCATGACGCCGGACGAGCTGACGGCCGTCGGCCGCGACGTTGAGTGCGTGACGCTCGCGCGCGCGGTCAAGTGGCACGTCGAGCACCGAATCGTGCTGAACGGCACGAAGACGGTGGTGTTTCGCTGAGCGAGGCCGCGCGGCGCGCGCCGCGCCTCAGATGAGCCGCAGGTAGATCAGCTCGCGCTTCACGTATGCGTAGAAAATCGGCGCGGCGATCACGCCGGGCACGCCGAACGCGGCCTCCATCACGAGCATCGCGAGCAGCAGCTCCCACGCGCGCGATTCGATCTGGCCGCCGATGATCTTCGCGTTCAGGAAGTATTCGAGCTTGTGGATCACGATGAGGAACACGAGCGACGCGATCGCGGTGCCCATGCTGACCGACAGCGACACCGCGACGATCAGCGTGTTCGAGATCAGATTGCCGACGACGGGCAACAGGCCCGCGATGAACGTGACGAGCACGAGCGTCTTCGACAGCGGCAGCCGCTGATGGAAGAGCGGCAGCGCGACGAGCAGGTAGAGCGCGGTGAAGAACGCGTTGAGCGCCGAGATCTTGATCTGCGCGAACACGATCCGGCGGAACGCGTCGGAGAAGCGCGAGATCCGCGTGACGAGCGCGGTCGACAGCGGCTGGCGCAGCTTGTGGCGATCGACGCCGATCGCGATCATCGCGCCGATGATCATCCCGAACAGCACGTGCCCGAAGCCGCGCGCGACGCTCTTGCCGCCTTGCTGCAACTGATCCATGTGCTTGCTCATCAGGCCCGTCGCCTTCGCGCGCATCTGCTCGGCGTCGACGGGCAGCAGGTTCGATATCCACTCGGGCGTGCGGGTGCGCGCCTGGTCGATGATCTGCATCACCTGGCCGAGCAGGTTCTGCGCGTTCGGCACCGTGTGCTCGAAGTGCTCGATGACCGCGATCGTGAGGCCCGCGAGGCCGCCGACGATCGCGGCGGACAGCAGCACGACCGCGAGCCAGCGCGCGCGCTGGCTCGACATGTGGCGCTCGATCGCGGGCGCGATCATGTGGACGAGCTGATAGACGAGGAGGCCGGCGAGGAGGCCGCCGAGCAGCTTCAGGTGCAGGACGAGCCACAGGCCGAGGAGGGCGAGGAGGTAGCTGCCGATCTCGATTGCCGAAAGCTTCGGCAGGCTGAAATCGCTCGTCAGCCGGACGCTGCGCAAGTGCGGTTCCCGCGTTTGCGGCTCGCGCGTCGGCTCAGATTGCTTCTCCATGACTATCCCTGTATTCGGAGGCTACTCGGCGCGCTTGTGGCCGCAAGCGGGCGTAACCTTGTATCGCCGCGAGTATAGCAACGATTATCGACCTGAATATTAGGATCTTGTAAGGAGGAATTTGGCGTCGCGCGCCCGGAGCGGCCGCCGGCGTTCGCCCGGACGGCCGCATCCCGCTTACTTCTGGCGCTTGAGGAGCGGCGCGAGGTACTTGCCCGTGAAGCTCGCCTTCGTTTTCGCGACCTGCTCGGGCGTGCCCTGCGCGATGATCCGGCCGCCGCCCGCGCCGCCTTCCGGCCCGAGGTCGATCACCCAGTCGGCCGTCTTGATCACGTCGAGGTTGTGCTCGATGATCACGACCGTGTTGCCCTGGTCGCGCAGCCGGTGGATCACCTCGAGCAGGAGCGCGATGTCGTGGAAGTGCAGGCCGGTCGTCGGCTCGTCGAGAATGTAGAGCGTGCGGCCCGTGTCGCGCTTGGAGAGCTCCAGCGACAGCTTCACGCGCTGCGCCTCGCCGCCCGACAGAGTCGTCGCCGACTGACCGAGCCGGATGTAGCCGAGGCCGACGTCGAGCAGCGTCTTCAGCTTGCGCGCGACGACGGGCACCGCGTTGAAGAACTCGTGCGCGTGCTCGACCGTCATGTCGAGCACTTCGCTGATGTTCTTGCCCTTGTACTGCACTTCGAGCGTCTCGCGGTTGTAGCGCTTGCCGTGGCACACGTCGCACGGCACGTAGACGTCCGGCAGGAAGTGCATCTCGACCTTCAGCACGCCGTCGCCCTGGCACGACTCGCAGCGGCCGCCCTTCACGTTGAACGAGAAGCGGCCCGGATCGTAGCCGCGCTCCTTCGACGCGGGCACGCCCGCGAACAGCTCGCGGATCGGCGTGAACAGGCCCGTGTAGGTGGCCGGGTTCGAGCGCGGCGTGCGGCCGATCGGCGATTGATCGACGTTGATCACCTTGTCGAAGTGCTCGAGGCCCTCGACCGACTCGTGCGGCGCGGGTTCCGTCGCCGAGCCGTACAGGTGGCGCGCGACCGCGTTGTACAGCGTGTCGTTGATGAGCGTCGACTTGCCGGAGCCCGACACGCCGGTGATGCAGGTCAACAGGCCGACCGGCAGATCGAGATCGACGTTCTTCAGGTTGTTGCCGTGCGCGTCGGCGATGCGCAGCATCCGCTGCGCATCGGGCGCGATCCGCTCGTCCGGATATTCGATCGTGCGCTTGCCGACGAGATACTGGCCCGTGAGCGAATCGCCGTTCGCCTGGACCTGCTTCGGCGTGCCTTCGGCGACGACCTTGCCGCCGTGCTCGCCCGCGCCGGGGCCCATGTCGACGACGTAGTCGGCCGTGCGGATCATGTCCTCGTCGTGCTCGACGACGATCACCGAGTTGCCGAGGTCGCGCAGGTGCTTGAGCGTCGCGATCAGGCGATCGTTGTCGCGCTGGTGCAGGCCGATCGACGGCTCGTCGAGCACGTACATCACGCCCGTGAGGCCCGAGCCGATCTGCGACGCGAGCCGGATGCGCTGCGCCTCGCCGCCCGACAGCGTCTCGGCGCTGCGCTCGAGCGACAGGTAATCGAGGCCGACGTTGTTCAGGAACGTGAGCCGCGCGACGATTTCCTTGATCACCTTGTCGGCGATCTCGCGCTTCGCGCCGTCGAGCGTCAAGCCGTCGAAGTAGCCGAGCGCGTCGCGCAGCGGCCAACTGCTCACTTCGTAGATCGCGCGCGCGTAGTCGCCCTGGCCGACGCGCACGAAGCGCGCCTCGCGGCGCAGGCGCGTGCCGTCGCACGACGGGCACGGCTGGTTGTTCTGGTACTTCGCGAGCTCCTCGCGCACGGCGGCCGAATCGGTCTCGCGGTAGCGGCGCTCGAGGTTCGGGATGATCCCCTCGAACACGTGCTCGCGGATCGTCGTGCGGCCGCGCTCGTTGATGTACGAGAACGGGATCGTCTGCTTGCCGGAGCCGTACAGCAGGATCTTCCTGATCTTCTCGGGCAGGTCCTCGAACGCGGTGTCGATGTCGAAATCGTAGAACGCCGCGAGGCTTTGCAGCATCTGGAAGTAGAACTGGTTGCGGCGGTCCCAGCCCTTCACCGCACCCGCGGCGAGCGACAGCGACGGGTGCGCGACGACCCGCTTCGGATCGAAGAACGTGATCTGGCCGAGGCCGTCGCATTCCGGGCACGCGCCCATCGGGTTGTTGAACGAGAAGAGGCGCGGCTCGAGCTCCTGCAGCGAGTACGAGCACACCGGGCACGCGAACTTCGAGCTGAACAGGTGCTCGTGGTCCGTATCCATCTCGAGCGCGATCGCGCGGCCGTCGGCGAGCCGCAGCGCGGTCTCGAACGATTCGGCGAGCCGCTGTTTCATGTCCGGGCGCACCTTCAGGCGATCGACGACGACGTCGATCGTGTGCTTGTCGTTCTTCTTGAGCTTCGGCAGCGAATCGACTTCGTAGATCTTCGCGACGCCTTCGTTCGCCGCGCCGCCGCCCGAGCGCACGCGAAAGCGCACGAAGCCCTGCGCCTGCATCTCGTCGAACAGCTCCGCGTGCTCGCCCTTGCGGTTCGCGACGACGGGCGCGAGGATCATCAGCCTGGTTTCCTCGGGTAGCGCGAGCGCCGCGTCGACCATCTGCGACACGCTCTGCGCCTTGAGCGGAATTTCGTGGTCCGGACAGTACGGCGTGCCGACGCGTGCGTACAAAAGCCGCAGGTAGTCGTGGATTTCGGTGACGGTGCCGACCGTCGAGCGCGGATTGTGCGACGTCGCCTTCTGCTCGATCGAGATCGCGGGCGACAGGCCCTCGATCAGGTCGACGTCGGGCTTCTCCATCAACTGCAGGAACTGGCGCGCGTACGCCGACAGGCTTTCGACGTAGCGCCGCTGCCCTTCGGCGTACAGCGTGTCGAACGCGAGCGACGATTTGCCCGAGCCGGAGAGGCCGGTGATCACGATCAGCTTGTGCCGCGGAAGGTCGAGATTGACGTTCTTCAGGTTGTGGGTGCGCGCCCCACGGATACGAATTTGTTCCATGAACCCGGCGGAAGACGAGAGAACCAAACCTGCTACTATAACGACTTTTCGAGTCCGTCGTTTCAGGCTCCCAACCAATTCCCGCGCCCTCCGGCAGCGGGCTTTCGCGACGCCCGGGCCGCAGCGGGGCGGCGCGCGGCGGCAGGCGGCCGGCCCCGGATCTTCCGCCGTCCGGCAGCGGGCGGACCACCGATTCAATCGAACACACGCCCGATGTCCAATCCGTCCGCTACCTCCACTCGCATGAGCGCGCCCGAGTTGCGCGCGACCACGTCGCTCGCGGCGATCTTTGCGCTGCGCATGCTCGGTCTCTTCATGATCATGCCGGTGTTCTCCGTCTACGCGAAGACGATTCCCGGCGGCGAGAACGTCGTGCTCGTCGGCGTCGCGCTCGGCGCTTACGGCGTCACGCAATCGCTCCTTTACATCTTTTACGGCTGGGCGTCGGACAAGTTCGGGCGCAAGCCGGTGATCGCGGCGGGCCTTTTGATCTTCGCGCTCGGCAGCTTCGTCGCGGCGTTCGCGCACGACATCACGTGGATCATCGTCGGCCGGGTCATTCAAGGAATGGGGGCGGTATCGTCGGCGGTGCTCGCGTTCATCGCCGATCTGACGTCCGAGCACAACCGGACCAAGGCGATGGCGATGGTGGGCGGCTCGATCGGCATGTCGTTCGCGGTCGCGATCGTCGGCGCGCCGATCGTGTTCCACTGGGTCGGGATGAGCGGGCTCTTCGCGATCGTCGGCGCGCTGTCGGTTGTCGCGATCGGCGTCGTGCTGTGGGTCGTGCCGGATGCGCCGCGACCCGTGCACGTGCCCGCGCCGTTCGCCGAGGTGCTGCGCAACGTCGAGCTGCTGCGCCTGAACTTCGGCGTGCTCGTGCTGCACGCGACGCAGACCGCGCTCTTCCTCGTCGTGCCGCGCCTGCTCGTCGACGGCGGGCTGCCCGTCGCGTCGCACTGGCAGGTCTATCTGCCGGTGATGGGGCTCGCGTTCGTGATGATGGTGCCGGCCATCATCGTCGCGGAAAAACAGGGCAAGATGAAGCCCGTGCTAATGGGCGGAATTGCGGCTATCCTGATCGGTCAACTGTTGCTCGGCGTGGCAACGCATACGATATTGATTGTCGCGGCAATCCTGTTCGTCTACTTCCTGGGCTTCAACATTCTGGAGGCGTCGCAGCCGTCGCTCGTGTCGAAGCTCGCGCCCGGTTCGCGCAAGGGCGCGGCCACGGGCGTCTACAACACGACGCAGTCGATCGGGCTTGCGCTCGGCGGCGTCGTGGGCGGCGTGCTGCTGAAGCACGGCGGCGCGAACGCGGTGTTTTTCGCGTGTTCGGCGCTGGTAGCCGTGTGGCTTATAATCGCGGCCGGCATGAAACAGCCGCCGCGCAAAGCCTGACACGCGAACGCCCTTCGAAGCGCGCGGCGTGCTCCGGTCCGGCACACGCCGGGCCGATGAAGCCGTGAACGGTTTTGCCGCGCTGTTTGGCATCGAATCAACTGGAGAAACACATGGCATCCGTCAACAAGGTCATTCTCGTCGGCAACCTCGGCGCCGATCCCGAAGTGCGTTATCTGCCAAGCGGCGACGCGGTGGCGAACATCCGCCTTGCGACGACCGACCGCTACAAGGACAAGGCGTCCGGCGAATTCAAGGAAATGACCGAATGGCACCGCGTCGCGTTCTTCGGACGCCTCGCGGAGATCGTCAGCGAGTATCTGAAGAAGGGCTCGTCGGTGTACATCGAAGGCCGGATCCGCACGCGCAAGTGGCAAGGCCAGGACGGCCAGGACCGCTACTCGACCGAAATCGTCGCCGACCAGATGCAGATGCTCGGCGGCCGCGGCGGCTCGGGCGGCGGCGGTGACGACGGCTACGGCGGCGGTTACGGCGGCGGCCGCGACACTGAGCGCGGCGGCGGTGGCCGCGCGTCGGGCGGCGGCGGCACGGGTGCGCGCAGCGGCGGTGGTGGTGGTGGCGGCGGCGGCGCGAGCCGGCCGAGCGCGCCGGCGGGCGGCGGGTTCGACGAGATGGATGACGATATTCCGTTCTGAGGTCTCGTTAACCAAACGCTGTAAAGCTCAACCCTGCCTTTTGGCGGGGTTTTCTTTTTGTATTTCAGTTTCAGGGCGTCGTTCGACCCGCAACCTCGACCGGCGGGCCGCTCAGGGCGGGCGTTGTCGCGAAGAAATCGTCAACATCGCCTGCGCTGAATCGCGAGGGCTCGGCTGATGAAGATCGTGGAACCCGTCACGGATTGGCGCGGCATCGGTTGCCCTGTTGCACGCGGGATGGACAACCGGCAATGCGCTTCCGATCACCCGCGGGTTTTCGCCGTTGCTCTCGGCAGCGAGCGGCGCCGCGCGATTATCAGCATGCAGATGCTGACCGACGCCACGATGTTGACGACCGGATAAAACGCGACCGCGACAGTCCACTTTTCCAGGGCCATCACCGCCAGCGCATATTTGACGACACACAATGCGAAATAGGTGAGGCTTTCGCTCCACGGGGCCCGGGCAGTCTTGCGGATCGTCGGGCCGAGGCCGGCAAGCTCGATGAGCGTCACGAGGCAGATCGAAACCGTCGGGTCTTTGGCCAATACCCAAATCGGAACAGCCGAGCAGGCGGCGGCAAGAAAAAACCAATCCGATTGCGTCCAGTTTTTGTCGCCGCGAAAAATGCTGGCCACGAGGGTAAGAAAACATGTGGCGGCAATTGCCGCCGTACACCACGCGGACGGGCCGGCGCCCGCAACGAATTGCCCGGCGGCGGCAATGGCCGTTACGATCGACCAGATCAGCCACGTGAAAAGATGGGGGCGAATTTCACGCCTGTATATCGCGAGCCCATACGGAATGGCCGCTAGAAGAGAGACGGCTGAACCGGCGACTCCAAATATCGAAACGGCATTCTGATCGACGCTCAAGTGAATAACCTCGTTCGCTCGAAACATATTGGAGCCGACGCCGAAGTATTCATATCATGCGGCCGCGGTCGCCCGTCTCGCGGTGATCGGCCTGCCGAAGAACATCACGCTTGGGCTTGGGCGGGATACGGACGGGACGGGCTTGCGGGACGCCCGACCACGGATGGAGCGGGTCCCCGCGCGCCACGTCGTTCCGGTCCGCGTTGTTCGAATGGGCGACACGAACTCGGCAGCGCCTCAAAGCCCCGGAATTCACGCCTTGCCGATGGCGGCCGCGCCGAACACTTCGTCGAAAAGCGCGAGCATCATCGCCCACGCCCGCTTGTCTGCGGCGGGACTGTAGCCGTAGCCGGGTTTGTTCCACCGGTCCGAGTCCGGATTCGTGTAAGCGTGCCCAATTCCGCCGAAGAGATGAAGCTGCCAGTCCACCCGCTTTCCCTGCATTTCCGCGGCGAACGCGGCCCGATCCTCCGCCGGCACATCGGGGTCCTGGTCGCCGATCATCATCAGGACCTTGGCGTGGAGCGGCTGATCCTGGCTGCCTGCCGGACGCATCAAACCAGGATGGAAGCCGACCGCGCATCGAATCGGGGCCCCGCCACGCGCGAGTTCGAGAGCGCTGATGCCGCCCTGGCAAAAGCCGATTGCCGCGACCCTCTCCCGATCCACTCCGGGCTGTTCCATCAGGACCCCGAGCGCAGCGTTTGCGCGGGCGTACATGAGTCCCGGCGCGGACATCAATGCGATATGCCGTCTGATCGCCTCCGGCATCGAAAATCCCTCGGCGCCATACATATCGAGGGCGAACGCGGCATAGCCGAGTTCGGCCAGGCGTCTCGTTCTTGCCCGTACATGGTCGTTGATTCCGAAAGCCTCGTGTGCGATCAAAATGGCGGGCTTCTTCGTGCTTGGCGCGCCGTCGGCGAAGTACCCCGTCAGCTTGGTCCCTTCACATTCGTAGGCTATCGAGCGTATTTCCATTGTCGGAATTCCTTGCGCGGTAGTAAGGGGGCCTCGCTCGTCCGAGCGGTCTCCCGGGATTTCATGAGCGGAGCGTCGTGGGCGATCATGCTGCCGATTGGATCGCGGGCGGCGTCGCGAAGTATGCCTCACCCGGTGTCCGATCCGCCTGCCCGAATGAGGTCGTTCGCATCCAGCGCTCATGTCGTGCGCGCGGCCAGCGAGCATCCGCCGCGGCTCGCGGGACCGATGGGCGTGCTGGTGTTCCGGCGGGATGGACGGTGACGTCGCGGGAGCGTTCGGCCGAGCGGACGGGTAATGGTCGATGGCCGGTTGGCCGGCGGCCCGAAGCGGTGGCGGCGAGCCGATCGATGCGGGAAGGGGCCGCCGTCGCGCGACGGCGACGCCCGTTCGCCCCTTCAGTCGAACGCGCCCGCTTCGAGATCCTGCTTGAAGTGCCGAAGCCAATCGCTCGCGTCGCCGAGCGGGTATTCCTTCGTCACGTGCGTCGAGCGCCGGGTGATCGTGACGAAGCCCATTTGCCCAATGTTCTCGTCGCTCTTCGGGTCCGTCGTGTCCGTTTCGCGAAGCGCGAAGTCGTTGCCCGACAGGCCGCGGCTGTGCAGCGCCGCGAGATAGGCGTGGTGCTCGCTCGTTTCGATCAGTCGCATGGTCTTCCTCCCGTGCGTTCGACGCTCTACGTTCGATGGGTGCGCGCCGGCAGCGGCCGACGATCGATGTTCGCCGACTCGCATGGCGGCGCGCCGTGCGTCATGTCATGGCCCGATGACTTCGCGAAGCGGGAAAAGCCGTTATCGACGCAAGCCCTTCATGCTTTCCGCTTCCATTGCCGCTCGCCATTCCTCGCGCGCCTCGATGGGGTCCATCTCGTCATCCACCGACGACATCGCGCGTTCGGCAACGGCCCGCGTCTCGTCCGACAGGAAATCGGATTCGTTGGAGTCGTCCTCCGGCGGCAGCATCATGTCGCGAATCATCGCTTCCAATTCCGGCGTATCCCACGGTTGACCGCGCTGCGCGCGAACCTTGATGTAATGCCTTACTTCAGCGTTCTGCTCGGGCGTCAACGGCAAGCCGCGGAAGGTGCTTTCAGGGTCGGGAGGAATCATGGTGTGTTCTCCGGCGTAAGCAACCCTAGTTTAGCGCTGTGGGGCGGTCCGGGGGATAGGGGAGCTTGATGATTGTCGGAGGTGGGTATCGGAAATCGTGGCCGCGGGTGGCTTCTTCTCGTGTTCTTTCTTGGCGGAGCAGGCGATGGGTTTTTTGTGGAGGCCGTGTTTAGTGTGAATGCAAGACTGTGACCGATCCAAAGCAGCCATTCGCTGTCCACTCGATCCAATGCGGAGACGTCGCTCGCACGGCGTCGATGCCGAGCCGAGACGCGCAGGTTGGCGTGCGTATTGTCGGGCGGCAATTACCGACTCCCGATCGTTCCGCGCTCATTGTCGAATGGACGATCCGCGCGGATACGGACGACGTAGCCGAAGCGTATTCGGGCGGCCGCTCCCGCCGATTGCCGCCATCAAGCCGCAAATTCCTCGAACGCCGTCAGCGCATGCGCCGCATACATCATCGATGGCCCGCCGCCCATATAAACCGCCGTCGCGAGCAGATCCTCGAATTCCTCGCGCGTCGTGCCGAGCTTCACGAGCGTCTGCACGTGAAACCCGATGCAATCGTCGCAGCGCGACGTGATCGCGATGCCGAGCGCGACGAGTTCGCGCGTTTTCTTCCCGAGCGCGCCTTCTTTCGTTCCCGCCGCCGCGAGCGCGCCGAACGCCGACATCAGACCCGGTTGCGTCTTGCGCAGCGCGCGCATTTGCGTCGCGACTTCGCCGGTCAATTCCCGATAGCTTCGTGGCAGAGCCATGATGTTTCTCCGGTCGCACGTGATGAGCGAGGCGATGCCGATAGCTCGCATCCGCGAATCCGGTTCTATTCCGGCTCGAATCCATTCGAATCCGGCTCGATGCGCAATCGCGCGGGTCGACCGAAACCGCGGACCTCATTCGTCCGGGTTCGAGCGTTCGCATCGATGCGGGCATTTCGTCTGATCTATCCGGCGAGACTGCGCAAACCCGCGCAAGATCGGATCGCATCACCGGATCGCACTCGACATCGAGCATAAGAAAGCTCGCCCGCGACGATTTGATCTGCCGCAATCAGTCGCGTGCATTCGATCGGCATCCGAACGGATCGGGTCGCTCGCCATCCGGCGGCCCAAGCGGCGAAGCGAAACCAGGAGCGCACGCCGTCATCCATGAGCCGCAGCGCATCGCGTCGCCGCCCGCCCCAAAACAGAACCCGGCGGCCCGACCGGACCACCGGGTTTCTCGTTTGCGCGCTTGTTGTTCTGTCGATCCCGTCGCATTCGATCGGGAATGCTTGCGTTATCGCGAAACGACTCCAAGGTGCTACCGAACGCATTTTTATTCCGGCCGGACGATACGCTGTCCGCCGGGCGCCGTTTCGAATCGACGGCGCACGATTTGCCGAAGCCGATGTCCGTCGCGCGCGCTCCGCTTGCCGCCGCCGCGGATCGCCGCGGCGGCCGGTTCGCAGTCAGCCGGCCCTCGTTCGACGGGTCACAGGCTGAGCGTGCCGCTCTTGCTCGTGCCTCCTATGATCGGCGCGCAGACGGTCAGCTTGTAGTCAAGCTTTCCACCCGGCACGTCGAGCGTCAGATCGACTTCGGCTTTCAACTTGCCGACCGAGCCCCCGCACTTGCCGCTCGGATGCGCGGCGTTCACCGTGCAGCCGCCGACCAACTGCCGCGAGATGTGCAGCTCGGCCGTCGCGGAAGGAGGCTCCGCACTGGTGCGGAACTCCACCGTGACCGGGCCGATCGTCACCGCTTGGCAAGACACGGCGAAAATGCTGCCGTCGAGCTGGTCGGCCCGAATGTGCGTGAGCAGCTCCTGGTTCATGTTTTGTTCCCTGTTGGAAATCGAAGCGCAAGGGCGGCGCTCGTCCGCTCACTCGGCGTCGAGCGTCGCCTCGGCCGCCTGCACGGCTTCGTGGCGAAACAGCCCGACCTTGACGGGAATGATTCCGTTCGCACCGCGAATGAAGATCTCCTTGTGATACCGGCTTTCGAACGAGCAAGCCGGCGTCCGGTACTTCTTCACCGTCGGCGACGGGCGCCCCGCAATGCCCACGACCTCGAGCAGCACCCCGCCGATGAAACCGGGATCGTGCGCGAGATGGATGTTGCCCACGTGAAGCGGCGCCTCGCCTTCCGCGACAATGTGCAGGAATCCCGGCACGTGCGGGCTCAACGCCGTATACGTGGCCGTTGCGCTCGCGATCGAGACGAGGACCTGGCGTGGCTGGATGATGTCCGACGAACTCATGTTGGTCTCCGCGCGCTGCTGGGCGCAGCGTCATCAGTCGAAAGAAGCGTCGTTGGCGGCATGCGGCGGTGCCGGTGAAACGAACGGTATGGCGGCGGCGGGGCGAAATCCATTACAGGCGATTACGGGCGGTGTGCGGCGTGCGGCGGATCGCGGACGGCGGCTATTCTTTGGCGTCGAGCCAGGCGGCGCACGCCGCGACTTCGGTCCGATTCGAAATCGCTTTCGCTGTCTCGCGCCGTAACGCAGTCGGATATATCGACGCGCAACTTCCGCTTTGGATTGCCAAATTCATTGACTGTGACAGTCGACAATGAATTCGATTTGACCGGCGCATTCAGCCGTTTGGCATCGGGATCGAAACGCATTTAAATATGACGACGCACGACTTCCATTCTTATCTCGATATTCGAGCGCGGCATTCACGAGCTGCGAATGTAATCGGAAATCGATAAAAAAAGACCCGGCGATCCGTTTCCGGATGCCGGGCGCTTTCGTTCGCTTGTTGTTGTCTGACGATTTTCTGGTTTCGACGGAATTCGTCTTCAGTTGTCGTGCAAACGATTCGGAGTGCGGTGGGGCTGCGTCGGCCGGCTCCGATTCGGCCGGCGCGCCGCGTTCACGCGGCGTCGAGCGCCTGCAGGAACGCGTCGGCTTCTTCGTGCGGGATCTGCCTGACCTCGACGACCTCGGTCTTGTTGCTGCCGTGCACGACGATCGTCGGGTGGAATACGCCCTGGAACGTATGTCGCACCCTGTACGGCTGCGTGCCGCTCGACAGCGGTCCCGTCCAGCCCATCACGTCGATCTTCAGTCCGCCGACGAAGCGCGGATCGCGTACCAGTTGAATGCCAGTCGTGAAGCGCGGCGCGTTGCCGTCGACCTCGACGATGAGGGCGCCGGGTACGCGCAGGCCCAGCCACACGTAGGTGGCGGTCGCTTTTTCGAACGGCTCGGGTCCATAGAATCCCATGGCGGTCTCCAAACGCTAGATATCCGTAACATTTTCGGAATATTGAATCGTGACCGGCATACGGATGTACCGGTGAAACAAAAACTAGGCGAGACGATCGCCAAAATCCATTACACCCAATTACGTCTTGTCGGCGATGCGGCGCTTGCCTATGATTCAACAGAATCTGATATTCGACCATCAATCATTCACATAAAACACGCACGACGTCCTTTGGAGGTGCCGCCGGACGTCGTGCATTTTTTACGCGGGTCGACGAAATGGCGCTATTGGAAAACGGTTTTTCCGGGGAAGCCGGTTTGCTGCGCGCACGCCACGTATTGGGTCGCGATCCGCAGCGCTGCGACACGGTCATCGCCGATCCGTATGTGTCGCGCATTCACGCGAGCATCTGCTGGACGGCGGGGCGGTGGGAACTGCACGATCACGGCCGCAACGGCACGTTCGTGTCCGGGCGATTCGTCGGCGAAGGCGAATGGGTGGTGCTGCGCGACGGCGATCTGATCCAGTTCGGCAGCGCCAGCTCGGTTCGCTGGCGCGCGCGCGAGCTGGGCGAGCCCGTCGACATGCTGTGGCCGCTGCGCTCGCCCGCGCAGCCGATCGCGCTCGATCGCGCGCAGGCGCTGCCGGGCGCCGCGCTCACCGTCAGCCGCTCCGCGCAGGGCGACTGGCTCTGCAACGACACGACACCCGCGCGCGTGCTGCACGACGGCGATGCGGTGATCTGCGGCGAATTCGCGTGGCAACTGGTGCTCGCGCATCGCAACGTGACGGCCGCGCTGCCGCGTGCGACGCAGATCGCGACGCTGCCGCAGCGCGTCGACTTCACGGTGAGCCGCGACGAGGAGCACGTGACGGCGACGCTGCACGCGCGCGGCGGCGCGGTCGATCTCGGCGCGCGCGCCCATCACTATTGCCTCGTGACGCTCGCCCGCGCGCGCTTCGCCGACGCGCAAGCGGGCTACGACGCGGCGTCGCAAGGCTGGATCGAGCTCGACGTGCTCGCGCGGATGCTCGGCCTCGACGAATCGCACGTCAACGTGCAGATTCACCGCGCCCGCACGCAGTTCCTGCCGCTCCTGTCTCCGGGCTCTCCCGAACTCGTCGAGCGCCGCCGGGGCAGCGTGCGTTTCGGCGCGCTCGCATTTCGCGTCGTGCGCGGCGACCGGCTCGAATGCCAGTCAGCCGAGGCCGACGCTTCAGCGCCGCTGCCCGATCCGCTCGTGCGTGGCGCGGTGGCGTTCGTCTCGCCCGCCGCGCTCGGCTGAGCGGCGCTACATGTCTGCTCCCGTTCTGGCTGAACGCGCGCGCACCGGCAATCGCCGTTCGCCGCGCGCGCTTGCGCCGCTGCTGCCCGGCGACGGCGACGAACTGCAAGGCGAGCATCGCTACCGGCTCGGCGCCGTGCTTGGCGAAGGCGGCGCGGGCCGCGTGCACGAGGCGATCCGGCTCGACACGTCGCAGCGCGTCGCGATCAAGCTGCTGCGCGAGGACGCGCCGAGCGGCGCGCGCGAGCGCACCCGGCTGCGCGCGCGCTTTCGCCGCGAGATGGCGCTGTGCGCGCGGCTGTCGCATCCGCACGTCGTCGCGCTGCTCGACAGCGGAGAGACGCCGGACGGCCTGCTGTTCGCCGTGTTCGAGCACGTCGCGGGCCGCACGTTGCGCGCGCTGCTCGCGGCCGACGGCGCGCTGCCCGCCGAGACGACGGGCACGCTGATGGCGCAGGTGCTCGACGGTCTTGCGCACGCGCATGCGAACGGCGTCGTGCATCGCGACCTGAAGCCGCAGAACGTGATGGTGACGACGCTCGACGGCGAGCCGTGCGCGAAGATCCTCGACTTCGGGATCGGCGCGCTGCTGCCCGATGCGCACGCGGCCGACGAGCTGACGCTCACCGCGACGGCCGAGGTGCTCGGCTCGCCGCAGTATTGCGCGCCGGAGCAGTTGCGCGGCGAGCCGCCGACGGCGAAGAGCGATTTCTACGCGTGGGGCCTGATGGTGATCGAGTGCCTGACCGGGCACCCGGTGATGCAGGGCGCGAGCATCGCGGACGTCCTGTATCAGCATCTGAGCCCCGTCGACGTCGCGCTGCCGCCCGCGATCGCCGCGCACCCGCTCGGCGACGTGCTGCGCGATGCGCTGAACAAGGACCCCCGGCAGCGCGCGGAATCCGCGCAGGCGCTCGCGGGCCGGTTTCGCGCGATCCACTTTCCGGCGCTCGTCGGCGGCCTGCGCTACGGGCGGCGCGCGCAGGCGGAGCCGGGCGCCGCGTATCGCGAGCCGGGCAGGACGATCGCGCTCGACGCGCCCGTCGGGCGCCGGCAGGTCACGGCGCTTTGCTGCCGCGTCGCGATCGTCGCGACCGGCGCGCAGCCGGACGACGCGGCGGCGGCCGAGGAAGCGCTCGACGCCTACCATGCGCAGTGGCTCACGCGCTGCTCGGACATCGCGGTGCGCTACGGCGGCCACGTCGCGGGCGCGCTCGGCGACACGCTGCTGTTCTACTTCGGCTACCCGGAAGGCATCGATCGTCCCGCGCAGCGCGCGTGTCGCGCGGCGCTCGAAATGACGCGGCATGCGGGGCCGCCGACGGGCGCGCCGCGCTCGTCCGCCTACGACAACGACGACGACGGCGCGCGTGCGCCCGCGCCCGCGCCCGCGTGGCGGATCGAGATCGCGGGCGCGATCCACGTCGGCACCGCGCTCGCGAACGCGCGCGGCGCGTCTGGCGGCGCGATTGCGAGCGCGGCGGTCGGCCTGCAGCGCATCGCGCCGCCGGGCGGCATTCTGCTGAGCGACGAGGCGGCGCGCGCGCTCGAGCGCCACGTCGACGCCGCGGCGACGCCGCTCGTGTTCGCCGCGCCCGGCGCCGCGCCGCAGCCGGTGCGCGAGCTGCTCGGCGAGCGCTACGAGCGCGGGCCGTTCGAATCGCTCGAGCTTGGCGACGCGGCGCCCATCGTTGGCCGCGACCGCGAGCAGGCGGCGCTCGCGCGCGCGTGGCGCGATGCGATGCGCGCGGCGGGGGGCGGCACGCGCGGGTGGCGGCGCGCGACGCTCATCGTCGGCGAGCCGGGCATCGGCAAGTCGCGGCTCGTGCATGCGCTGCGCGAGATGGTGCGCGCGCAGCGCGGCGCGTGCGCGGCGTGCGTGTGCCTGCCCGAGCAGACGAACCATGCGCTCTTTCCGATCCTGCGCTTCGTGCGCGCGCACTGGCAGCTCGACGCGGGCGATCCGCACGCGCTCGACCGGATGCTCGAAGCGTTCGACGGCGATCGCGCGTCCGCGCGCGCGACGCTCGCCGCGTGGCTCGGCCTGCCGGGCGGCGCGGATACGCTGCGCTGGTCGGGCGCGCGGCAGCAGCAGGCGCTCTTCGACGTGCTGTGCCAACTGCTCGGCTCGCTCGGCGGCGGTGGCCCGGTGCTGCTGATCGTCGACGACGTGCAATGGTGCGACAGCGCGACGGGTGATTTTCTCGACGCGCTCGCGCGTCATCCGGCGTGCGCGGCGGTGTGCGTCGTGCTGACGTCGCGGCCGGAGCAGCTCGAGCGCTGGCGGCGCGGCACCGAGCGGCTGATGCTGCGCCGCCTGCCGGCCGCCGCGACGCGCAATCTGATCGTGTCGCTGATGCCCGACGCGGGCGCGGACCGCGCGGCGCTCGACTTCCTCGTGAAGCGCACGGGCGGCGTGCCGCTGTATGTCGAGGAAACGATCCGCGCGCTCGCCGAGGGCGGCGTCGTGCCGACGGCGAGCGGACGTCTGCCGGATCTCGCGGAAGCGGGGCGCTGCCCGCTGCCGGGCAGCCTGCGCGAGACGCTCGAGCTTGCGCTCGAACGCGCGGACGACGCGCTCGACACCGTGCAGCTCGCCGCGACGATCGGCCTCGAAGTCGACGCGCGGCTGCTCGCCGATGCGTCGCCGCACGCGGGCGCGGAACTCGACGACCGGTTGCGGCGGCTGCTCGAAGGCCGCGTGCTGTACGCGCAGCACCGGATCGGCGGCGCGACGTACGTGTTCCGCCACGCATTGCTGCGCGAGGCCGCGTACGAATCGATGCCGGCCGCGATGCGCCGCGAGCACCACCGGCGCGTCGCGCACGCGCTGCTCGCGCGCGCCGCGGCCGGCGATCCGGCGGCGCGCTCGGCGAACATCGCCGACCATTTCGCGCGCGCGCACGCGTTCGCCGACGCGGTGCCGCACGGCATCGAGGCCGCGCGCCACGCGCTCGCTCGCGCGCTGCACGACGACGCGATCCGCTACGCGAGCGCGGTGCGCGGCTGGCTGCTGCATTGCGACTATCCGGGGCAGCAGGAGGACGCCGTCTCGATCGACCTGACGCTCGCGCACGCGCAGATGGCGCGCGACGGCTGGGGCGATCCGCGCGTGCGCGAGCATACCGACCGCGTGCTGGCGCGCGTCGGCGAGCTGAGCGACGCGAAGGCGGCCGCGAGCGCGTTGTGGACGGTCGCGGTGTATCACCACGTCGCCGGCGATCGCGAGGCGGTGCGCCGTATCGGCGCGCAACTGTCGGCGCTCGCGCGCGCGTCGGCGCGCGCCGATCTCGGCGTCGCGGCCGATACGCTGCGCGGCATGGCGCTCTGGATCGACGGCCACTACACGCCCGCGCTCGACGCGTTCGACGCGGCGCTCGCCGCGTACGACCCGCGCCGCGACGGCGATCATCGGCGCACGTTCGGCCTCGATACGCGCGCGTGGGCGCTGTCCGCGCGCGCGTGCGTGCTGTGGGGCATCGACGACGACGTCCCGCGCACGCTCGCGCTCGCGCACGACGCGGTTGAACTCGCGACCTGCAGCGATCATCTGCCGACGATTGGCCTGACGATGATGTATCTCGCGCGAATGCAGCAATGCGCGGGCGACCGCGACGGCGCGCGCACGACGTCGGACGCGGTGCTGCGGCTGTCGCGCTGCTACGGGCTCAACGCGGTCGAGCGCTACGCGGCCGTCCTGCATGCGTGGTGCGACGGCGATCGCGACGCGGCGCGCGCGAACGTCGACGCGCTGCGCGTGTCGGGATGCCTGCTCGGTCTCACGTATTACGTGTCGGTCGTCGCCGACATCGAAGCCGATCGCGGCGACGCGCGCGCCGCGATCGCGACGCTCGACGAATGTCTCGCGCTCGCCGAATCGATGGACGAGCGCCATTACGTCGCGGAGCTGCTGCTCAAGAAGGCGCGCTGCGTGCGCGACGCGCACGGCCGCCGCGCGGCCGACGAGGTCGATGCGTTGTGCGCGCGGGCCGCCGCCGTCGCGCGGCAGAGCGGCATGGCTCGAATCGTGAAGAAAGCGCAGGCGGAGCTGCGCGAGCTGCAACGAGGACTCCGATCAACCACTGGAGAAGAGCAATGACAGACCGAAGCCCCAGTATTCCGACGTATGACCAGTTTCTCGAGTACCGCGCGGTGATCGTGCAGGCGATCGCGGCGGCGTGGCACGATCCCCAGTTTCGCAAGGATCTGATCGCGCATCCGGTCGACGCGCTGTACAAGCGTTTCGACTACCGGTTCCCGATGAAGATGCATCTGAAGGTGCACGACGACAGCGCGACGTGGACGCCGCTCACGAACGGCGGGTGGACGACGAAGGAGGTCAACGGCCTCGATCTCGTGCTGCCGCCGGCGCCGCCGCCGGAGCAGCGCGCGGCCGCGCTCGCCGCGTACAACGCGAGGCACATCAGTCTGTTTGGACCGGACCGCAAGGAGATCTGACATGGCCGACAACAACGCCGTCCCTACCCACCAATCGCTGCTCGAATTCCCTGAGGTCTATCTGCGCGCGATCGCGCTGTCGTGGGAGAACGAGGAATTCAAGCGGGATCTGCTCGCCGATCCGCTCGATGCGCTCGAACGCTATCTCGACTATCGCTGCCCGTGGATCCTGAATCTCAAGGTCGCCGAAGTCCCGGCGAGCGAGCCTCATTATGGCTGGGATGCCAAACGGCAGCGCTGGAATCTGCCCGCCAACACGTTGAGCGTCGGCATTCCGAAGCAGCCCGCGAACCTCGCCGAAGAAGGCATCGCGCTCGCCGCATACAACGACGCCGGGCCCGCCTATCTCTTCACCTGCTGCTGAGCCGTTCATACGGCGGCCTGCGGCGCGGCCCGGCGCATCGCGCGCGCGGGCCGGGCCGCGCATGTCAATCGCGGTATCCCTTACGGGGGGACGATGCTCGACGACTTCTCGCGCGTGCTGCGTTTCAAGCCGCATCTGCTGGTGCGCGACGCCGGTTCCGGCGCGTTGTATGTGGTGGACGAATTCAGGCGCTCGGTGTTGCCGGGCGACGTGTTTCCCGCGCTCGCCGCGTGCATGCGCGAGCGCCTGACGATCGCGCAGACGTTCGCGGCGCTCGCCGCGCGGTTTTCTCAATGGGAGGTGCTCGCCGCGCTCGATCACCTCGTGCGGCGCGGCTACGTGCGCGCCGACGCGCCCGGCGAGCGCGATGCCGCCATCGGCTTCTATGAGCGCACGGGCGTCGACGGCGATGCGGCGTGCGAGCTCGAATCGCGACTCTCGGTCGCCGTCGAGGCGTTCGGCGTGGACCCGCGCGCGCAGCTCGACGCATTCGCCGCTTGCGGCATCGGCGTCGCGCCCGACGCGCCGCTGACGGTCGCGCTCGCGGACAGCTACGAGCGCGCCGAATTGGTCGAGGCCGCCGAACGCGCGGCGGCGCGCGGCGGCGCGCTGCTCGTCGCCGTTCCCGATCGCGTGGAGCCGCTGCTGGGGCCGTTGCTCGGTGCGCCCGCGGCACCGGCACCGGCGCGGGCGGCGGACGCCGATGCCGGCGCCGATGCGCCGCCCTGCATCGAATGCGTGCGCTACTGGACCGCGCTGAACCACCCGGTCGAGACGCTGCTCGCGCGCCTGCACGGCAGCGACGCGGCGCGCCTGCCGGGCGCGCATAGCCGCGCAAGCGCCGCCGCCGTCGCGGCCGTCGTCGCGTCGTTCGTCGAGCAGATCGCAGTGAATGCGCAGCGCCGCCGCCATGCGGGCGCGCACATCGTGTCGCTGCGCGTCGATACGCTTGCCACCGCCGCGCATCGCGTCGTGAGGCGGCCGCAGTGTCCGCGTTGCGGCAAGGCGGGATGGATGCGCGAGCAGGCCGAGCGCCCGGTGGCGCTTGCATCGGCGGATGCGGGCGCGCGCCGCGAAGGCGGCTATCGGACGCTCGCCGCCGCCGAGCTCTTCAAACGCTACGGACATCTGATTTCTCCGGTGAGCGGCCCGATCGCGTATCTGCATCCGATGCCCGGGCGCAACGCCGGCATGCGGCACGTCTATGTGGCGGGCTACCTGGTGTGCCCGCCGAGCGCGCCGCGCGAGAACCGTTTCGACAAGCTGTGCTCGGGCAAGGGCGCGAGCGACGCACAGGCGCGCGCAAGCGCGCTCGCCGAGGCGCTCGAACGCTTCAGCGGCGTGTATCAGGGCGACGAAGCGACGCTGCGCGGCAGCCTCGCGGAGCTTTCCGCGCACGCGCCGCCGGGCGGCGGGCCGATCGACGTCAACGCGCTGCAGCAATACAGCGATCGCCAGTTCGAGCGGCGCGAGCGCCACAACGCGACGACCGACGACCCGCGCAAGCAGGTGCCGCGGCGCTTCGCGCGCGACAGCGTGATCGACTGGACGCCCGCCTGGTCGATCGCGACGGGCGCGCGGCGGCTCGTGCCGCTTGCGTACTGCTATGCGGAAACGCCCGCGGCGAGCGGCACCGCGTATTGCATACACAACCCGAACGGCTGCGCGGCGGGCGCGTGCATCGAGGAGGCGATCCTGCAGGGCCTGCTCGAACTCGTCGAGCGCGATGCGGTCGCGATCTGGTGGTACAACATGCTGCGCCGGCCGGCCGTCGACATCGAAAGCTTCGGCGATCCGTACTTCGACGCGCTCGTCGCCGACTATGCATCGCTCGGCTGGCGCTTGTGGGCGCTCGACATCACGCACGACCTGCGCATTCCGGTGTTCGTCGCGCTGGCGCGAGAAACGGCGACAGGGCGCTACTCGATCGGCTTCGGCTGTCAGCTTGACAGCCGGATCGCGTTACAGCGCGCGCTCACCGAAGTGAATCAACTGCTCGACGTCGGCGCGTCGGCGCCGCCGCCCTGGGATGTCGACAAGCTGCCGGGCGACGCCTTCCTTCATCCCGATCCCGCGTTGCCGCCGACGCGTGCGCCTTCTCGGGCGTCGCACGGCGCCAGCGATCTGAAGGGCGACATCGAGGATTGCGTCGCGCGCTTGTCCGCGGCGGGCATCGATACGCTCGTCGTCGACAAGACGCGGCCCGACATCGGCCTGCCGGTCGTGCAGGTGATCGCGCCCGGCCTGTGCCACTTCTGGCCGCGCTTCGGCGCGCAGCGGCTGTATTCGGTGCCCGTCGCCGAGCGTTGGTGCGAGCGGCCGCGCGACGAGGATGAACTCAACCGCTCGCTGCTGTTCCTGTAGCGCGGGCCCGCCGCCGGGCTTGCGCGCGCCGCGCGAGGGCGCTTCACGCGGCGCTGCCCGACGAAGGCAGGCGGATCGTCGACTGGATCGATCCGGGTTACCGGAGCTGAATGCGGATGCGGCGATTGTTCTGATCAAAATCGTTCGCCGGATTGACTTCAAATATCAGGAATCAATTGATCCGGAGCGCCTGCATTCGGAATCGAAATTTGATGATTTGTGTTTTGAATTTCGATTTCGCTCGATTATGAACAGGCATGGGCAAGGACTAACCCGACGCTTCATTTTCATTCGATACATGCCGGAACGGCAAGCCTGAAACGCTTAGTCGTGAAAGGCGCGCGCCACGTAGGGCGCGCATCGATCCGAAATGAATTGCGTCATCCAGCCCACACACTCGCATCACGATGTCGTGGATGATCGAATCAGGTTGAATCGGCGCAAATCGGAATCGATTTGGCATCGGAATTTCGAATCGATTAATCGAATGCGCGCTCGAAATGTTCGCGGCTTATCGCTTTCGGTGATGCATCGATGGCTTCCGTCCCCAGTCGACTGTCTTGCGGACCGAGCGCGCTGGCGGCGGCCCTGCTCGGCGCGGCGCTGCTGTCCGCCGGGTTGCACGGCATCGCGCGCAGCCGTGCGCCGGTCGCGATCCCGACGAGCATCGGCGCGCGCTTGACAGGTTGCGCGTTCATTGCCGAGGGCGTCGGCGAGGCATCCGCCGAAGCGGCGCGCGGCGACGCGCCGCCGGACTTCGATGCGATCGAGCGCGTGTTCGGCCCGATCGGCATGCGCGAACGGCGCGCGCACGACGCGACGTGCACGGCGGATGCAAGCGTGGCGGACGCGCCGCACGCTGCGCAGAACACGACGCCGCGACCGTCCGAAGCCGGCGCCGCGGCGGTCCCACAATCGCAATCGTACCTGGACATGATCGATTCGACGTTTCGCGAACCGGCAGCCATCGTGCTTGCTTTGAGCCTGCTCGGCATGATCGCGCTCGCGCTGCTGCCCGTGTTCCGGATCAGGCGGCTCGCGCTTCGCCTCGGCGAAGCGGAGGGCGCGCTCGCGATGAGCGAAGCGCGAGCGCGCGCGGCGCTCGTCGCGGTCGGCGACGGCGTGATCTTCACCGGCCGGGCAGGGCGCGTCGAATGCCTGAATCCGGCGGCGGAGCGGCTGATCGGCATGCTCGCCGACGATTGCCGCGGCCGTCCGCTCGTGTCGGCGCTGCGGCTGTCGCGCACATGCGGCGATGCGGCCGGCTCGGCCGGTTCGTCAGGCGCGTCCGATTCGTTCGATTCGTTCGATGCATCCGGCTCGGCCGCATCGGCCGACGCGCCGCTCGGCGGTCTCGAGGACGGCGGCAGTTACGACGCGACGCTGTACCGCGCCGACGGCGGCGCGATCGCCGTGCGCGCGACCGCGTCGTCGATCGCGCCGCCGTCCGGGCGAGCGCCGCGCGCGTGCGGCCGCGGCCGCGTGCTCGTGCTGAAGAGCCTCGCGACCGAGCACGATCTCGTGCGCCGCCTCGCGTGGCAGACGACGCACGATCCGCTCACCGGTCTGCCGAATCGCGCCGAGTTCGAACGCCACGTCGCTTTCGCGCGCGCGGCAAACGTGCGCAGGCCGGTCGCGCTGCTGTTCGTCGATCTCGATTGCTTCCGGATCGTCAACGACACGTGCGGCTATGCGGCGGGCGACGCGATGCTCGCCGCGCTCGCCGCGCGCCTCGTGTCGTGCGCGGCGTCGGCCGACGTCGTCGCGCGGCTCGGCGGCGACGAATTCTGCGTGCTGCTCGACGCGGGTGACGAAGCATCGGCCGTGTGCGCGGCGGAGCACCTGCGCGCGAGCGTCGACGGCTTCGTGTTCGTCTGGGACGGTCAGCCGTTCTCGGTGACGGCGAGCGTCGGCGTCGCGCTGCTCGGCGCGCCGGACCGCGCGCCGCGCGTCGAGGATGCGGTGCGTCTCGCCGGCATCGCGTGCGACGTCGCGAAGGCGCGCGGACGCAACCGCGTGCAACTGGCCGATCCGCACGATCGCGCGCTCGCGCACCACATCAGCGACGTGTCGTGGTGCGCGCGCGTGAGGCAGGCGCTCGAATACGACGATTTCTGCCTGTACGTGCAGCCGATCATCGATACCGCGACACAGGGCGCGAGCAGCCTGCCACGCGCGAACCGGGGCGAGCTGCTGCTGCGGATGGGCTCGCTCGGCGAGCGCGAAGGCGTTGCGCCGCCCGGCCTTTTCATTCGCGCGGCCGAGCGCTACGGGCTCGTGACGGATATCGACCGCTGGGTCGTGCGCACGGTGCTCGACGCGCTCGCGCGCACGCGCAGCCGGCGCTTCAGCGAATACGCGATCAATCTTTCGGGGATCTCGATCGGCGACGAGCGTTTCCTCGATTACGTGCTCGAACAGTTCGCGCGGACGCGCGTCGCGCCCGCGCTGATCTGTTTCGAGATCACCGAGACGGCCGCGATAGCGAACCTGGCCGGCGCGCTGCGCTTCATGCACGAACTGAGGGCGCTCGGCTGCCGGTTCGCGCTCGACGATTTCGGCTCCGGGATGGCGTCGCTCAGCTATCTGAGGCAACTGCCCGTCGAGTACCTGAAGATCGATGGCAGCTTCGTGACGGGCATCGCGAACGACGCCGCGAGACTCGACATCGTCGCGTCGATCAACGACATCGGGCATGCGATGAATTGCAAGACGATTGCAGAGTACGTCGACAGCGCGGCGACGCTGCGCAAGCTCGCCGCGCTCGGCGTCGATTATGCGCAGGGCTATTACATCGGGCGGCCCGTGCCGTGGCGCGAGGCGGCGCGTTCGTAGCGCCGCGCTCGGAGGCGCGAGCGGTTATCGTGCGCTGGTTGTAGATTGCCGCTTGCCGATTGCCAGCCGACAGCCGTCACCCGCGGGACGCGGGACGCGGCGCAGGCCGCGCGAAGATCGACACGCGCTTGCGATACAGCACGTATGCGAGCGTCGCGGCAACCGCGGTCTCCGCGATCAGCACGGCGGCCGCCGCGCCCTGCTCGGCGAAGAACTTCGCGAGCAGCGGCAGCAGCGCGACGTTCAGCACGCCGGATGAAATCAGCACGCGGCTGAATGCGCTCTTCATGCCGAGCGGCAGCATCGTCTGCACGCCGAACAGGTCGGTCATGCCGGCCATGAACGGAATGAACGCCATGCAGCGCAGCACGCCGACGGTCGGCTCATAGGTCGGGCCGTACAGGATGTGCACGGCGAGCGGCGCGAGCGCGAAGATCGCGAGCGAGATCGCGAGCACCAGGGCGCCCTGCACGACGAGTAGCTTGCGCAGGAACGACATCGCGTCCTCGCGCGCGTGATGCATCAGATAGCTGACGTGCGGATATGCGGCCGCCTTCAGCGGCTGCAGCAGGCTGATCGCCGAGCGGATCAGCTTGTCGCCCGCGGCGAAGTAGCCCGCCGCGACGTTGCCCGACACGAAGCCGAGCAGCACGGTGTTCGTCGACGCATAGAACGCGACCGATGTCGACGCGAGAAACACCTGCCATCCGCCCTTGAGCGACGCGGCGACGTCGGCCGCGCCGATGCGCACGAACGCCACTTCGCGCCGCGCGATCAGATAGCCGAACACGAGCGCGCCGCACACGAGCGGCACGGCCGCGTTGATCGCGACCGCGTCGATCAGGTCGGCGGGCGAGCGCACGAACAGATACATCGCCGGCACGCTGAGCGCGCGGCACGCGAACAGCGTGACGCTGTAGATGCGCAGCTTCTGGATGCCCTGGAAATACCAGCCGGGCGTGAGCGCGGCGCCCACCGTCATGCCGAAGCCGATCACGAGCAGCGTGCGGTCAATCGCGAACCGGCCGATCGCGAACGTGAGCGCGAGCAGGATCGCGAAGCCGGCCACCGTGATCGCGGCCTGCGCGGCGAAGGTCGCCCAGAAGATCTTCGAGCGCGCGGCGAGATCGTCGTGCGCGAGCGCGACGCGCGGCGTCGCGGTCAGATCGAAACTGTAGTTCGTGAAATTGATGAAGTACGTGATGACGGCGAGCACGAACGACAACTGCCCGTATGCCTCGGGGCCGAGCACGCGCGTGAGGAGCGGCAGCGTGACGAGCGGCACGACATAGGTCGAGATCTGCAGCGTCATCAGCAGCAGGAAGTTCTTGCGGACGGTCGTCATGCGTGGCCTTCGCGTCGCATGGGCGACATCGTGCCGCGCGCGCTCGTGGCGCGCGCGGCGAGGTGAACCGGATCGATCAATCGCATTGCGGCGCGAGTTCCCGTGCTTCGTCGGCGCTCAGTTGCAGCAGCGCGGCCAGGCGTTCGGCGTAATGCTGCCGCGTGTAGAGCGACCAGTCGTAACGGCGCCGCGGGTCGCGCAGATGCGCGCGCAACGCGTCGAGCGCGTGCGCGAGGCTCGCGTCGTTGCGCGCGTAGCGGATCTTGTTGCCGATCTCGTCGCCGAAGCTCGACAGGCTGCCGACGTCGTGGACGAGCACGGGCAGCCCGATCATCGCCGCCTCGACGATCACGAGCGGCGCGTTTTCCGCCCACACCGACGGCAGCACGAGCGCATCGTGCTCGCGCAGCGCGACGAAGAGCCGCGCGTGATCGAGCCGGCCGGCGAAGCGCAACCGGCCGGCCGCGATCAGATCCGCGTACTTGTGCTCGAGCATCGCGCGCTGAGCGCCGTCGCCGTACACGGTCACGCTCGCGATGCGCTCGAAGCGCGACGCGCTCGCGAGTTCGAGAAATTCGTCGAGGCCCTTTTCCGGATCGATGCGGCCGACGAACGCGAGATCGAGCCGCTCGCGGTCCGCGCATTTCGGCTCGCGCGGCGCGAGCGCGGTGCTGACCGGGTTGTGCAGCAGCGCGGTGCGCGCGATGCCGCGCTGCGCGAGCGCGTCGCGCATGTACGGGCTTGGGCAGAGCAGCAGATCGAACGCGTCGGCGGGCTGCACGAGCGCGTCGATCGCGTGCCAGTGCAGCTTCTTGATCGCGTCGTGCAGCGCGCCGCGCGGGCTCGATCGCTCGAAGAGCCGAGCGCCGCGCGCGAGCGCGTCGAGCGGCAGCGGCGTCGCGCGGCCGCGCGGGTAGGTCAGCAGGTTCGGGTTGTAGAAGACGAGATGGTAGTCGTGGCACGTGAGGTACGCGCGGCAGCCCGTGCGCCGCTTGTAGCGCGCGATCGCCGGCACGACGGAAGGCGACAGCAGGTTGTGATAGTTGTGCACGAGCACGCGCTGCGGCGCCTCGCGTTCGAGCACGGCCGCGAGCGCGCGCGCGGCGGGTGCATTCCACGCGCGCGCCGCGCCGCTCGCGGCCCCTTCGAACGCGCGCTCGTCGAACGTCGCGACTTCGACGCCCGGCTGCGCGCGCAGGACGTCGACCGATGTCCGGTAGACCTCTTCGGCGCCGCCCTTGCGGGCGAAATCGTTGATGACGAGTACTTTCATGCGAAACGGCGCGGGCGGGTCCGCCCGCGCTTTTCAGTGCTCGCCGAGCGCGCGCGCAGGCTCGGCGGATGGCGCGGGCCCGGCCTCTGCCGGCTTCGCCGCATCGGGCGCGGGTTGCGCGCTCGCGCGGCCGTAACGGTCGTCGAAGCGAACGATGTCGTCTTCGCCGAGATAGTCGCCCGATTGAACCTCGATGATCTCGAGCGCAATCTTGCCCGGGTTCTCCAGGCGGTGAACCGCGCCGACCGCGATGTACGTCGATTCGTTCTCGCTCAGCAGGAACGTCTCGTCGCCGCGCGTGACCTTCGCGGTGCCGCGCACGACGATCCAGTGCTCGGCGCGGTGATAGTGCATCTGCAGCGACAACTGCTTGCCCGGATCGACGACGATCCGCTTCACCTGGAAGCGCTCGCCGCGATCGATCGAATCGTAGTAGCCCCACGGGCGCTGCACCTTGCGGTGATCGCGCACCTGATCGTGCTGGCCGGACTTCAGGCGCGCGACGACGGTCTTCACGTCCTGCACGCGATGCTTGTTCGCGACGAGCACGGCATCCGGCGTCTCGACGACGACCACGTCCTTGAGCCCGACGCACGCGACGAGCCGGCCTTCGGAGCGCGCGAAGCTGTCTTCGGTGCCTTCGAACAGCACGTCGCCGCGCGCGACGTTGCCCGCTTCGTCCTTCGGCAGCAGTTCCCAGATCGCATCCCACGAGCCGACGTCGGACCAGCCGGCCGCGAGCGGCACGATCACGCCCGGGATGCCGAGCGAGCGCGCGCCCGTCAGGCGCTCCATCACCGCGTAGTCGATCGAATCGGACGGGCACCCGGCGAATGCCGCCGCATCCGCCCTGAAGAACGCTCCGTCGTTCGCGCCGTTGCGCCACGCCGCTTCGCAGGCCGCGTGCATGTCCGGCTGCAGCGCGCGGATCGCCGCGAGCCACGTCGATGCGCGCACGACGAAGATGCCGCTGTTCCACCAGTAGTCGCCGGATTGCAGGTATTGCTGCGCGAGTTCCTGGTGCGGTTTCTCGACGAAGCTGTCGATCGCGTGGCCGCCTTCGGCACCGTTCGAGTCCGCAAGCGGCGCGCCGACCTTGATGTAGCCGTAGCCCGTTTCCGCGCGGCGCGGCAGCACGCCGAGCGTGACGATCGCGCCGTCCTGCGCGTAGCGCGCCGCCTGCGCGACCGTGTCCTGGAACGCGCGCGCATCGGACACCGCATGATCGGCGGGCATCGCCGCGAGCACGGGGTCGTCGTGATGCGCGAGCGCTTCGAGCGCGGCGAGCGTGAGCGCGGGCGCCGTGTTGCGTGCGTCCGGCTCGAGCAGGATGCGCGCGTTCAGGCCGCGCGCGCTCACTTGCGCGGCGCTCGTGAAGCGATGCTGCTCGCCGCAGACGAGCAGCAGCGTGTCGGCGAGCTCGGCGTTCGCGATGCCCGTGAGGCGGCGCGCGGTTGCGGACAGCGGCGATTCGTCGGCGATCAGGTCGATCAGTTGTTTCGGATGGTGCTCGCGCGACAGCGGCCAGAGGCGTGTGCCGGAGCCGCCCGCGAGAATCACGGGCAGGATGCGCGGCAGCGCGTCGCGCGGCGCGGTGGAAGTGGGGTTCGTGGCGAGATCGGTCATCGGTTCATTCCGGAATCGGCCGGCAGCCGGCCGGCGAACGCGTAGCGCTCGCCTTCGGTGGTGGATTCGGCGTCGGCCTGGCGCGCCTTGCGCGCCGCGGTCGCGGCGACGGCGCTCGCATTCGGCGCGGTGCCGACGAGATCGAGCAGATTGCGCACGGCCTCCGACGGGCTGCTCGCCGCGCGCAGCATGCCGACGTAAGGCGCGCCATGCTCGAGATACGGCCCGTCGACCTTGCGGAAACCGAAGCGGTTGTAGAAGCCTTCGTGTTGGGCGGGCGCCTGCACGCGCACCGGCGCATCCGGCCAGCGCGCGTGCGCGGCCGCCAGCACGTGCTCGATCAGCGCGTCGATCGTGCGATCGTCGCGATGCGCGGCGCTCGTCAGGATCTTGTCGATCGTCGTTTCGGGGTCGATGTCGTCACCGGGCAGCAGGCGCGCGTATGCGGCGATCGACGGCTGCTCGCCGCGCTTGTCGGCGGCGAACACGTGGATCGCGAATTCGTCCTTGCCGTCGATGTCGAGATGCGTGTGCGCATCCTCGACGACGAGGACTGCGTTGCGTGCGCGAAGGATCATGTAAAGCTCGTTCGAACTCAGATGCCTGAATTCGCAGCATGTCCAGTCCATGATGGAGATTCCTCGTTTCTGGGCCGCGTGCCGCGTCGTGCGGCGCGGGTTTGGTGCGCCGCGACATGAGAGATGTTTCCGATGCGGCCTATGATCGCAAAGATACGAGCGGACCCTGGGCCGTTCTGTTCGAAAGCGTACCGTGCGCGTGACGAGCGAAGCGCGGCGTGCGGCGCGCCGCCGATGTGTGCGGCGCACACGAGCCGCGGCGTCGATCCTTGCGTAATGTGCGCTCGCGCACATAGGGCGTGCATGCTTGTTCGGATAATGGCCGCGATGCGATGACGACGCGCCACCGTGCCACTCGCGACGCTCGCTGACGACGCAACCCGCGTTCGATCCGACGCGCCCAAGCGCACATCGAAAGGACTTTCTGTTTGAAGGTAGCAATCGTTCACGACTGGCTGGTGGTGTATGGCGGCGCGGAGCGTGTGCTCGCGCAGATGATCGACTGCTTTCCGCAGGCCGACATCTACAGCCTCGTCGATTTTCTCGACGACCGCTCATGCCTGCGCGGCCGGCCGGTGCATACGTCGTTCATCCAGACATTGCCGTTCGCGCGCAGCAAATACCGCAGCTATCTGCCGCTTTTCCCGTTCGCGATCGAGCAGTTCGATCTGTCCGGCTACGACCTGATCCTGTCGAGCTCGTATGCGGTGGCGAAGGGCGTGCTGAACGGCCCGGACCAGTTGCACGCGAGCTACGTGCATTCGCCCGTGCGTTACGCGTGGGATCTGCAGCATCAATACCTGAACGAGGCGGGGCTCGCGCGCGGCGTGAAGTCGGCGCTCGCGCGCACGCTGCTGCACTACATTCGCAACTGGGATGCGCGCTCCGCGAACGGGGTCGATCTGCTCGCGGCGAATTCGCGCTTCGTCGCGCGACGCATTCGCAAGACGTATCGGCGCGACGCGACGGTCATCTATCCGCCCGTCGACGTCGATCATCTCGCGCTGCGCGACACGAAGGACGACTTCTACCTGACGGCGTCGCGCCTCGTGCCGTACAAGCGGATCGACCTGATCGTCGAGGCGTTTTCGCACATGCCGTCGCGCCGGCTCATCGTGATCGGCGACGGGCCGGAGGCGGCGAAGATCCGCTCGCTCGCGGGCCCGAACGTCACGCTGCTCGGCTACCAGCCGTTCGACGTGCTGCACGACCATCTGCAGCGCGCGAAAGCGTTCGTGTTCGCCGCGGAAGAGGATTTCGGCATCTCGCCCGTCGAAGCGCAGGCGTGCGGCACGCCCGTGATCGCGTACGGCAAGGGCGGCGTCTGCGAATCGGTGCGTGCGACGGGCGCGGCGCCGACGGGCCTCTTCTATGCGAAGCAGACATGCGGCGCGCTGATCGATGCGATCGACCGGTTCGAGGCGATGCCGGCGGGCACGTTCGATCCGCATGCGTGCCGCGCGAACGCGGAGCGGTTCAGCGCGGCGCGGTTCCGCTCGGCGTTCTCGCGCTTCGTGCTCGAGGGCTACGCCGCGTTGCAGGCGGAACTGGGCGAGACGATGCGGGACGCGCCGCTCGAATCGCGCGTCGCGGCGGGCGACGCACCCGCCGAACGCGATGCGACGACGGTGCCGCACGGCGCTTCCCGGAACGAAACGCTCGCGCGCATCTGAGCACGGGCGTCTCTTCGATCTGACGTGATGCGATTACTCTTTCTGCTGACCAATTTCGGCGATCCGATTCTCACCGCGCCGCTCGCCTTCGCGGTGTTGAGCTGGCTCGCGGCGACCGGCCGCCGTCGCGCCGCGCTCGCCTGGGCGTTCGGCTTCGCTTGCGCGGTGGGCGTGGTCGCGATGACGAAATTCGTCTACGCGGGCTGGGGAATCGGCATCGCCGCCTGGCGCTTTACCGGCGTGAGCGGGCACACGATGCTCGGCGCGGCGGTGTATCCGCTCGTTGCGGCGATCTGCGTGCGCGATGCGCATGTGCGGCGCGCGATCGCGGCGGGGCTCGCGTTCGCGCTCGCGATCGGCATATCGCGCGTGCTGCTCGGCTTTCATTCGTGGTCCGAGATCGTGACCGGCTGGCTGCTTGGTGCGGCTGTCGCGGTGTCGACGGCGAGATGTCTGCGCGGCACCGGCGGCATGCAGGCGGGCAGCGCGCATGCGGCTCGGAATGTTCCGATGTCGCGGCGTGAGTGCGGCATCGGCATAGCGCATCCGCGTGCAAGTGCAAGTGCAAGTGCAAGTGCAAGTGCAAGTGCAAGTGCAAGTGCAAGTGCAAGTGCCGTTGCTGCGCGGCGCGCGGCGCGCGTTTCGCGATCGACGATCATGTTCGCCGCGGTGGCCTGCACGATCGCCGTGTCGTGCTACGGGCGCAGCGCGCCCGTGAGCGCGTGGATCTCGCATGCGGCGCCGAAGGTCGCTGAATGGAGCCGCGTCTGGCTCGACGATGCGCGCTGACCCCGAGGGCCTCGTTCAAGCGATGTAGACGAACCGCGTCTTGGACGCTGACGCAAGCATTCGACGAATTCGACCCGGCGAATCGCACACGCGTCTTATCTCAATAATGCCGGGCAGGAAACGGCTGGTCTGGAGGATTTGTTTCATTCATACACAAACATTACGGAGCGGCTGCGCGACAATGACTAAACAGGGTGAAAATGTCCAATACGAACCGTGGCGGTTGCCCAATAAATGGTCAACGATGGTCAAATCACGGGCGGGAATTCGATGGCAAAAGAGCGTGAATGGTAGAGTGACTTCGACAGTCCGCTTCTTGAGCGCGACGCAGTAAGCGCAGTAAAGCCATCCTGAGAGAGCGAGGTGAAAAAGATCGCGCGGCGTGCCGCGCAATCCGACCGGACGAGTTCAACGAGCCCGGCGACGCGGGCGATTCGACGCGTGTCGCGGCTGTCGGAGCGGACCTTGCGCCGCTTGTCCGAGGCTGCTTGCCGATCTCGCGGCGCGCCGCATGTGCAGAAACGCGGCCGATACGATACGTCGCCGCTTTCTTTGCGAAATCTAACCTTCAATCAGAGACCAGCGAGGCATCTCACGTGCGCTCCCGAACGATACGAGCGGGCGCGTCCCGGCATCGTGTACGGGCGGGGCGCGACACCCTCCCATCTCGCGCTGCATTGCCGGTAGGCAGACGATCGTCGGCTTTCGCCCATACACGAATTCGTCGAGTCACACAGTCAGTTCATGATCGGAGGCGCCAATGACGACTAGCGCGATCATCGGAGGTCTCTCCCGGGGATCTATCCGACAGCGACCATTGATTTACTGGACGCATCAGCCATCGACGCTGCTGCGCAAGGAGCTCGCGCGCCGCGAGTGGAAGATCTCCGTCGTCACGAACGCGAACCAGGTGCGCATGACGGCGGGCGAGGTTACGGGCGGCATTCTCGATCTGAGCGCCGTGTCGATCGACGAGATGAACGCGGTCGCGGCCGTCTGTGCGTCGCTGCGCAACGTCGCGTGGGTCGCGCTCGTCGAAGCGCATCAGGCGAGCGCGCCGGACGTGCGCACGCTGCTGCGCGATTACTGCTTCGACTACATCACGCTGCCTGCGTCGCATCAGCGGATCGCGGACGCGGTCGGCCATGCGTACGGGATGGAGTGCCTGTTCGCGCCGAGCACGGCGCCCATCGCGTCCGCCGATCAGGGGATGATCGGCACCTGCGACGCGATGCTGCAACTGTTCGACGCGGTGCGCCGGATCGCGCGCACCGACGCGCCCGTGCTCGTGTCGGGCGAGACGGGCACCGGCAAGGAGCTCACGGCGGCCGCGATCCATCAGCATTCCGCGCGCCGCGCGGGCCCGTTCGTCGCGGTGAACTGCGGCGCGATTCCGCCGCATTTGCTGCAATCCGAACTGTTCGGCTACGAGCGCGGCGCGTTCACCGGCGCGACCACGCGCAAGATCGGCCATGTCGAATCGGCCAACGGCGGCACGCTGCTGCTCGACGAGATCGGCGATCTGCCGCTCGAAAGCCAGGCGAGCCTGCTGCGCTTCCTGCAGGAGCGCACGATCCATCGGCTGGGCGGCAGCGAGCCGGTGCCCGTCGACGTGCGCATCGTGTCGGCAACCCACGTCGATCTGCGCGGCGCGATGACCGAAGGGCGCTTTCGCGCGGACCTGTATCACCGGCTGTGCGTGCTGCGCGTCGATCAGCCGCCGCTGCGCGCGCGGGGCAAGGACATCGAACTGCTCGCGCGGCACATGCTCGAGCGCTTTCGCGCCGACGCGCGGCACCGCGTGCGCGGCTTCTCGACCGATGCGATCTCGGCGCTCTACAAGCACGACTGGCCGGGCAACGTGCGCGAGCTCATCAATCGCGTGCGCCGCGCGCTCGTGATGGCGGAAGGGCGGCTCGTCACCGCGCACGATCTCGAGCTCGACCATTGCACCGAGGTCGCGCCGCTGTCAGTGGCCGCGATTCGCAAATCGATCGAGCGGGAAGTGATCGAGCTCGCGCTGCTGCGCAATCGCGGGCGCCTCGCGGGCACCGCGCGCGAGCTCGGCATCTCGCGCGCGACGCTGTATCGATGGATGCAGGCATACGGCATCGAGCGTCCGCGCAGCGCTGCAACGTCCACCAATTGAAACGCCGGCGCGTCGCGGCGAAAGCGGCGCGCGAGCGTCGCCGTCAGGGCGACGCGGCCGCATCGGCGGAGGCCGCGTGCGCCGCGCCGCGCCGCGCGCCGGCCGGCCGCTGCCGCGGCTGCGGGCCGCGCGTCCGGTCGTTCCATTCCGTCAACGTATCGATGCAGAGCCCGATGATCATGTCGGCCGCCGACGCGCCGTACACCGAATGATCGAGCAGGCGGATCATCGTGACGCTCACGAGCGGCGAACGCCTGAACGCGCGGCGCGGCGAGCCGAAGTAACGGCTCAGCTCGTCGACGCCGGGATCGAACTCGCCGTAGACGAGCATCGTGTGGACGTTCCGGTCGGTGAGCGTCCTGACGAGGCCGCGCGGCGTATCGGGTTTCGGACGGCGGCCGAACCGCTCCGCGAGGCGTGCGGCCGGCTCGCTCAGGCGCGACGTCAGATGGCGGCGCAGCGCGCTCAGCACCGGGCGCAGGTCGCGGCCTTCGCGCAGCAGGCGGCGCCATTTGTTCCAGTCGCGCATCGACGCGAGATAGCCGCGCGCGGAGTTCGTCTGCTGCTTGCGGGCTTCGGCGATGGTGAGCCCGTGCGGCCAGATGAAGCGTGGCAGGTTGACCGCGATCACGCCTGCGGCCACATGCGCGTGCGCGGCCGCGTGCAGCGCGGCGAACGCGCCCGAGCACACGCCGAACGCGACGACCGGCCGCCGACAGTGCGCGCCGAGCCAGTCGGCGGCCGCGGCGACGTCCGCGATCGCGCGATCGGAATACAGCACGTCGGCCTGATCGTCGGGCGCACGCGCGCCGCTGTCGCCGATGCCTTCGATGTCGATTCGCAGCGATGCGATGCCGCGCTGCGCGAGCGTGCGCGCAAGCCGCACGCCGATGCGGCCGTCCGCGCTGCGCGGATTGGCCGCGGTGTTCGCGATCAGCAGGCACGGCGTGCCGGCGCGCGCGGGCACGACGGGCTCGCACAGCGTGCCGACGAGCCGCTTCGCGCCGACGTGGACGAGCGTTTCGGTGATGCCGTCGAATGCGAACACGATCGGCGGCGCGGCTTCCGGCGCGCGCGCGGCGGCCGCGTGCGCGCCGCGATCGGCCGCGATCGGCTCCGGCGTTGCCGCCCGCTCGCGATGGCCGATCCAGCGCGCGACCGATTCGAGCGCCGCGAGCGGCACGCGCGAGCGCGCGCCTTCCTGCAACGCGTTCGCCCATTCCGGGAACGGCTCGATGTTCGTCGGCACGCCGCGCGCGACGAGCGCATCGCGCAGCGCGGGACTGTCGCCGTAGCCGGTGTCGACAAGCAGCGCGGCGCGCGGCGGTGCGGCCGTCGTCGCGGCTGCATCGCTCAGATCGACGTGCTTCAGATCGGCGACGAAATCGGCCGGGTAGCGATGGCCGAGGATGTTCAGCCACGGCTCCTCATGGTGCTGCTCGCGAATCGCGGGCGGCGTCGTGTCGAGCCAGCGCTTCTGCACGACCGACAGCTCGCGCAGATAGGCGCGCCCGCGCACGACGGGCGCGAGCGCGACGAAGGCGTCGACCTCGGGCGCGTCTTCGCCCGCGAGCGCGAGCATCGCGAACGCGGCGCCCGCGCGCAGGCCGACGAGCGTGACGTCGTCGAGCGGCGCGTGCTCGCGCAGCACCGCAAGCGCGCGGCGCACGCTCGCGACGCTCGCGGGCAGCCGCCCCGGCGCGAGATCGTCGCCCGCCGAATCGCCAGTGCACGGGTAATGAAAGCGCAGCACCCACATGCCTTCGCCGGCGAGGCGCTCGGCGAGCGCGCGGACCACTTTGTGCGTCCACAGCGACTCGTGTCCGAGCGCCTCGCAGATCACGGCGCCGCGTCGCGTGCGCCCTTCATGAAGCCATCCTAAGCAATCGTCGAATCGAACTGGTCTCAATTTTCTATCCTTGGGCGAATGGTCTTGTTGGAATTGAGTGCGCGCACCTCGATCGCGGGCGGCGCGGGGCGAAGCGCGGACGCGTCGGGCAGGCTGTTGTCGGAAGCGGGGGAATGAGGGTCGGCGGCGAGCTCGATCCGCGCGGCGGCACCCGGCGCGAGATGAAACCAGTCGATGTCGGGCAGGAGGCCCGGCGCGCATACGTGCACGTAGCGCGCGAACGTGCGCGTTTGCACGTCGACGTGCCAGCGGCCGTCTCGGTACGCGGCGCTCGCTTCGAGGCCGATGTCGCCGCGCTCGAACACGGTCGGCGCGGTGCGCTCGGGGAAGTGGAACGCCTGCGACAGCAGTGCGCCGTCGGCCGCGTATAGCGATGCGATCACGACGTCATGCTCGCGCGGGCCGAAGCGGTACGCATACGTGAAATCGAAGAATCGGCCGAGCAGGTCGGCGGAATTCACGCATTCGCCCGCGTGGGCGCCGACGTGCAACGTGCGACTCGCGCGCGCGATCGGCGTCTTGCCGTCGCGCAATGCGACGAGCTCGATGCGGGCGTCGAGCGGCGCCGGCGCGTCGTTGAGCACGTGCACGTCGAGGCCGTTGAGCCCCTCGTCGGTCAGCAGGATCTGCCGCGGCCGGGATACGCGCCGGAACGCATGCCATGCGGATTTCGGCCGGCCGTGCGCGTCGACGAGGCCCCAGCCCGCGCCCGGCATCACGTCCTGGAACTGCCAGACGAGCGCGCCCGCGCACGACGAGCCGACGCGCCGCCATTCGGAGAGCGTCTCTGCGACGAGATCGGCGACGATCGCGCGCGACAGCGTCAGATAGCGGGCGGGATCGAAGCTGCGCAGACGCGCGGGCTCGACGCCGTACAGCGTGCGCAGGTAGTGATCGCGCACGTCGTCGAAATCCCAGGGTGCGCCCGGATCGCGCGGCACCGCGCGTTTCCAGGCCGGCTCGTGCGCGGCGGGCGAGCCGATCGACGCGAGCGTCGCATCGCACGGCACGTTCGCGAACGCCAGGCACTCGCTCGCGAAGCGCACGCCGGCGCGGCGTGCGTCCTCGGGCGGCCGCAGATACGCGCCGACGCCGTAGTAATGCGTCAGACCTTCGCGCGGCGCGAACGGCAGCACGCCGCCGTGCGGCGAATCGCTGACGTAGACCGCATCGGGCCGATGCGCGGCGCACAGTTCGGCGAGCCATTGCTCGGTGGCGGGCACGCGGCGCTCGTCGGGCGCGAGCCCGACCATCGCCGCCTGCTGCGCGATCTCGCTGCCGCCGCACAGCACGGCGATCGACGGGCGCGCCGCGTGCCGGCGGAGGAACTGCTCGGCCTCGCGCGTGAGCGCTTCGGCGAAGCGCGGGTCGTCCGACGGGTAGTCGAAGTTCGCGAGCATGAAGTCCTGCCACACGAGCAGGCCCAGCTCGTCGCAGAGCGCATGGAACGCGTCGGCTTCGTAGGTCATCGTGCCGCCGACGCGGATCATGTTGCAGCCCGCGTCGCGCGCGAGCGAAAGCGCGCGGCGGTAGGCGGCCGGATCGGCGTGCAGGCCGACCGGGTCGGCGCTCGTCCAGCACGCGCCGCGCGCGAAGAACGGCGTGCCGTTGATCGACAGCGCGAAGCCCCGGCCGTCGTCGCCGCGCTCGACGGCGAGCGTGCGAAAGCCCGTTTTCCCGAGCGGAATCGTCGCGCCGCCGATTTCGACGCCGACGTCGTACAACGCGGGCTCGCCGTGCGTATGGGGCCACCACGGCGTGACGTTTGGAATCCTGAGCGTTGCGCGCGCGTTGCGCGGGCCGGTTGCTTCGAGCGCGGCCGCGTATGCGCCGCAGACGAGCTGCGCGCGCGTCGTTCCCGGAAGCGGCGCGGCGAATTCGAGCGTCGCGTCGAGCACGCCGTCGCGGCCGTCGAGCGTCGCGCGCAGCGTGTCGCGCACGATCGTCGGCGCGCCGGCCGGATTCACGATGTCGATCGGGCGCCACGGACCGATCGGCTCGATCGCCGGAAACCAGCCCGGCATCCGGCCGAGGAACGTCGCGCGCACGCCGCGCAGCGCGGGCGCATCGACGAGGCGCGTGCGCCAGCGCGCACGGCCGCGCGGCGGGTGCGCGGCGAGATGGCGGTCGAGCGAGCGAAAGCAGATCGCGAGACGGTTCGCGCCGCCGAGCGTCACGGCGACATCGTGCGCGACGTACATGTTGTCCGAGCAGAGCAGCAGCGTGTCGTCGAGCCAGACCTCGGCGATCGTCGCGAGGCCGTTCAGGCGAACGATGCGCGGCCCGGCGCCGTGCAGCGTCGTTCGATACCAGTAGTCGCTGTCGCCGAGCGGATACGGATGCGCGGGATCGAAGCGTCGCGCGGCGGCGAGCGCCTGCGCGACGGTGCCGGGTACGCTCGCGGCGCACCAGCCGGCTTCGCCGAGCTCGCTCGGTCGCGCGATCGCGCCGGCGGGCGTCGCGATCAACGTCCATTGGGCGGCGCCGCGCGCCATGCGATCCGGCGCGGATTTCATCGGACCGCGGTGACGGGCCTCGGCGGCACGTACAGCGTGCCGAACGGCGGATTCGGCTCGGCCCTGCCGGGCGGCGCGATTCGCGCGACACCGTCGACGAGCGACGCGTATGCGCGCTCGAGGATGTCGAGACTGCTTTCGCCGCGCTCCTCCTTGCCGCGTGCGCTCGCGCGCGCGAGGCGGAATTCGAGCACCATCGATTCGGAGGCGATCGTGTCGCATGCGGCGACGAGCATGTCGATCGGGCCGCCGCAGCCGCTCGCTTCGAGCCAGCGCAGATAGCGGCCGAACAGCTCGAAGTTCGCGCCGAGCTGGCGCAGCGTGTTGAACGAATACGCGTGGAAGTACGAGATCGGTTGCGACGCGATCGTCTTCGCGTCGCGCGCGAGCTGCTCGCGGAACGCGGCGATCGGATTCGACGCCGGCCGGCGCTTCAGATGGCGCGCGAGCAGCGCGAGCGACGCGTCGCACAGCTCGCGCTCTTCGAGCGGCTTGAACTGCCGCTTCGCGCGTTCGACGTACGGCACGAGGTGAGCCGGCCCATGCTTGCCGAACAGGCCGTCGTAATCGATGCCTTCGGCGAGGTAGTAGCCGCTGTTGTGGAAGTAGCCGACGCGGTGGCGTTCGCGATCGATCGCGTCGATGCCGATCGTCGTCTTCGTGTGCTCGGCCTGGTAGCTGTTGCCGCGCGTGTCGGGCAGATACCATGCGTCGACTTCGACGAGCATCAGGTTGCCGCGCGCGACCTGGTGCTCGACGTGCACGTCGGCCGGCTCGAAGATCGCGTGTTCCTGCACGACGATCCCGTACAGCGTCTCGAGATCCTCGAACGGAAACTTGAAGAACGAGAACTGGTCGCCCTCGAAGTCGAGTGTGATCGTAAACGGCAGCGCCGCATACGGATTGAATCCCCACCAGCCGAGCACCTCGATCCACAGATCGACGTAGCAGTTCGTCTGCTTCCAGACCATCTGCGGCCCGTGCAGCGCGTGCGGACGGTAGTGCCGCACGCGATGCCGGATGTCGGTGAAGATTTCTTCGAGCGACGCGCCGTTTGCCGGCGCGTCGAGCAGGGCGCTGCTCATCGATGTCCCCACAGTACGTCGCGCACCGCCTGCGGCCATGCGTGCGGATCGAGGCCGTGATGCCTGAAGAGGCCGAGCGTCAGGCGCTCGAGGCCGAAGCCGACGCAGCCCGTGTGCGCGACCGCGGCATCCGCGGTCTTGATGCCCCACAGCAGGCCGAAGTGGTCCATGTGGTAATTGAAGCTCAGGCATGCGGTCAGGCGGCCGTCGTATTCGATCGGAATCAGGAGCTCGAACTTCAGGTTCTGGTCGCGCTGGCTGCTCGCGACGATCTTGCCGCCGCGGCCGAAGAACGGATCGTTCGCGAGGTCGATGCTGTTCGGCAACCGCAGCGAGTCGATCATCCGCGTGCCGCGCTCGATCCAGTCCTGGCGGAACGCGAGAATCTGCTCGGGCGTGCCGATCCGGATGTACTCGCGCATCCTGAACAACTGCATGCGCGTCGGATCGAGCGACGGCTCGTGCCGGAAGCAGTACGAGAACGCGTCGACGATCCGGCCGTCCGCGGGCAGCGCGCCGCGCTGCGCGACGACCGGATAGACGGGATAGCAGGCGGCGGGCGTCATCACGACGTAGGTCGGCTTCTGGCTCTCGGTCCAGTCGTCGCCGCGGTCGAGGCATTGCAGCACGCGCTGATGATCGTGCTCGTTGCCGCAGAAGCTGTGCACGGTGCCCGCGAGCTGAGGGAAGCTCTTCAGATATTCGCTGCGCTCGAATTCGGGGCGGCTCATCGCAGGCGGAAAGCGCAGCACTTCCGCATGCTGGTCGGCGCCGAGGCGCGTGATGTAGGCATCGAGCGCGTCGACGACGCGCTCGAACTTCTCGCTGCGGCCGAACAGGCCCTGGATGCCCGTCGAGATCAGCAGCCCCGCTTCGACGAGCTCGTCGCGCAGCTTGTTCACGCCGTCGCGATCGATGGGCGCGTGGGCCGCGTCGGCCGCGCGCACGGAAGGATGGGTCATGTCGTTCAAATCTCTCTCTCAAGCGTGGCGGGACGCAGCGCGAGCAGCAGGTTGGCCGTGTTCGCCTCGATGCGGTCGTTGCTGATCATGAGCGGCGCCGAATGCAGGTCGCGAATGTGGCGGCCGAGCGTGTACGGCGTGCCGTTCCTGTACGACGCCATCCCGCAGATCATCGCCGCGTGCCTGACCACGTCGAGCGCGGTCGTCGACACATAGGTCTTCAGCGTGTTGATCTCTGCCGCCTGCGCCATCGTCGCGGTCCACGAGCGCGACGCGCTGTGCTCGTGCAGACGCAGCGCGCCGTCGATGCGCGCCTGCATCGCCTGCAGCAGCGCGAGCGCATCCGCGATCCGGCGGCCGGACGGCGGCAGCGCGCCACCTTGCTTTTGCATCTGCGCGCGGAAGAACTGGTGTGCGCGAAGGAACGCGTCGTTCGCGATGCCGGTCCACACGGCGGCCCACAGAATGTGCGACGTCGGCACCATGGTCCGCTCGGCGATTTGCGCGAACGGCACCGGGAAGATCTGCTCGCAATAGCCGCGCGCGTCGAGCGCGAAGCCTTCGCTGCAGGTGCCGCGCATGCCGAACGTGTCCCAGCCGTTGCGGCGCGTGAGCGTCGCATTTTCCTTCAGCAGCGTGACGAGCACCTGCTCGGCGGCGGGAGCTTCGCGATCGCGCCGTGCGGTCACGAGGATCGCGTCGGCTTGCGCGCCGTACGAGATCGTCGGCGCGAGCTTCGCGAGCGTGAACATGTCGCCGTCCGCTTCGATTGCGCAGCGGCTGTTGCGCAGATTGCCGCCGACGTCCTCTTCGGACGTCGCGGACGCGAGCAGCCATTCGCGCTCGATGAGCTGCTCGGCGAAGCGGCGATGCCAGTCGCTCGACAGCGCGTGATCGACGATGCTCGCCACTTGCGTCTGGTGCATCGCATAGATCATTGCGGCGGACGAGCACGCCTGGCCGATGATCCGGCATGCGGCGGCCACGGCCGCGAGCGACGCGCCGCGGCCGCCCAGCTCGGCCGGCACGAGCGCGCCGAGCAGGCGCTCCTCGCGCATCGCATCGACCGCTTCGGTCGGAAAGCGCGCGTCACGGTCGACCGCGTCGGCGAAGCGCGCGGCGACCTGCGCGACGCGGCGCGCGGCTTCGTTCAACGCGTGATCGTCGGCGAGCACGGATTCGACGGCGGCAACGTGCGCGTTGCCGGTTTCGGCATCGAAGCGCTTCATGCGGATTGCTCGGCACACTGCAGTTGCGTGACGGCCCCGGCGAGCGAGTCGATGCTCTGGAATAGCTGACGGTTCAGCATTTCGTCCGGAATTTCGATGTTGAAGTGCTTTTCGATGGCGAGCATCAGTTGGATCGTGTTCAGCGAAGACAGACCTGCTTCGTACAGATCGTCGCTGTCCGCGATGTGATCGATCGACGCTTCGAGATGCGCGACGTCCTTGATGATTGTTCTCAATTCGTTTTTCATCTGGCGGCTCCGGCTTGGATGAGGGTCCCCGTACCTGCGGGCGAGACACAAGACGCCCGCGTGGCGTATAGCGTCTAGTAGACCATCGGGCATGCGCGGGTTCTGTTCGGCACCTAACCGACGATGTCGCGTGCCGCGCGCAAGCGCCACGCCGTGCGCCGCGCATGCGGCGGCGGTGCCGCGGAAGGTGTCGTGCAAGGTGCGCGCCGCTGCGAGCGCGCGGCGCACAGCGGGGTGTGAAGCGGAATGTGAAGCGGGGTTAGCTGCGCAATTCGGTGAGCGCGCCGGATGCGTCCGTCGGCGCGGACAGGATCTTCTTCATTTCTTCGCGGATGATCGTATGGCATCCGCACGATTGCGCATCGAGCCCACCCAGGTCGACGAGGATGATCGAGCTGCGGTACTGGCGGATCAGTCCCATCTTCTGGATGTCGCCGGCCGCGTCCGTGACGGTTTCCCGACGCACGCCGAGCATCTGCGCGAGCATGCTGTGCGTGACCTGGATCTCGACGCTGCGCGAGCGGTCGTAAGCGAGCAGGAACCAGCGGCAAAGCTGGTTCTTCAGCACGTGGTGGCGGCTGCAGAACGAGATCTGCTTCGCTTGCGCCATCAGCAGGTGCGTGCAGCGGAAGATCGCCTGGCGCATCTGCGCCGATTCCTCGAGCAGGTTCGACAGGACGCGCGCGCCGAGCCGGTACGAGAAGCCGTCGCGGCACGTGATCACGCGGCACGGCGTCGCGCCGTCGGTGCCGACGAGCTGCGGGCTCACGATCCCTTCGTTGCCGATCTCCGCGATCTCGAGCGTCATGCCGTCGGATGACGCGTACTGGATCGAGATCACGGTCGTGACGGGCAGATAGACGTGCTCGAGCGGCATGCCCGGTTCGCACAGCACCTGGCCCGACTTCACGTGCACGAGTTGCAGATGGCTCGCGAGCGTCGCGCGCTCGGCGGCGCAGAGCGACGCGAGGAAGCGGTTTGCGTCGGTGCGGTGCGGCAGTTCGATGATGCCTCCGGCCCTCGTCGCCGGTTCTTTGTGTTCACGGTAAGTCACGGCTTGTCCTTCCCGGATCGACGATCCGGAGCAACTGCGCCGCGCCTGGCCGGCGCCGCGCGCAACCACACCTGCCCGACTAGACAGGTACGATTTTTATTTGTTAATTCTGCTTGACGTTGAAAATCCTGTTTCAGATTATCACGGTGGATTTTTTGAGGTTTGCGTGAAATGCGAATCTCACAAATTTTGACATTTAGGAGTTTTCCTAAATTTCAGCACGAAGATTTAAATGCCTGCAAAGGAATAAGCGGGTTTGTGTCTTTTCAATGTCGTCGACACTCGCTTTTCGGTATTTATTTCCGATTGTGATGGAGTGAGGGGAAATTTTTGCTACTTCATGGCCGAGGTGCCTGGTCAGGTTTTTGTGTTTTTGTTAAATCTTTTTTAATCAATGCCTTGCGAGCGTTGTGTGGGCTGGATGACAGAATGTGTCCGATTTTCGCTGGCTCACCTTTGAGACAGTTTGAAAAGAACCGCTGCGAACGCGGGTTTTATTGAGATGAAATGGTCGCGTCATTCCATCGCCGTCTGTAAAGGTGCGCCAATCGTTGAGCCTGAAGGGCTAAGCGTCAAGCGGCAAGGGTGACGTAAAGATTACGAAACTGTTAGATGAGACACCTGCTGTCGCTTGATCTGTATCAAAGTGTCCGCGAATGAGACGTTTTCGATTGGCGAATAAATATCTGGATAAGAATTGTCCGGCCAATGCCTTTGCATATTAAGGAACCGTACCAATTGGCACGTTAATCGCTTAAGGGTTTTCGCCCCCGCCAAGAGGGTGGTGCGTCAGTGTGTAAGAGGACGACCAGAAGGGCCGCCGACACGATTCCGGGGAACATCGATTCTTGCCGTGACCGTGTCTTGCGAAACGGAATCCTGCGCCGTAGTGGAGCGGCGCCGACAAACCGGGACACGATCATGCTTCATCAGAACAATGGGTTTCATGCCAACGCACTGCTGGGTTCGCTCGCCGATGACAGCCTTCGCGCACTCGCGCCGCATCTCGAGCTCGTGAAGATCAAGAGCGCTCAGTTGCTCTGCGAAACCGACGAGCCGATGCGCCACCTGTATTTCCCGACCACCGCGATGATGTCCGTGCTGTATCTGATGGAGGATGGCGCGATGGTCGAAGTCGCCGCGGTCGGCTGCGAAGGCGTCGTCGGCGTGTCGACGCTCGCCGACTACGGCTGCGGCGGCGCGTCGGGCCGCATCGAAGTGCGCAGCGGCGGCTACGCGTACCGCGTGCCGACGCAGGTATTCCGCCGCGAGTTCGACCGTTCGCTCGATACCTTCCAATTGATGCTGCGCTATTGGCAAGCCGCGATGACGCAGATCGCGCGCGGCGCGCTTTGCAACCGTCATCACTCCGTCAGCGAGCAGTTGAGCCGCTGGCTGCTGCTCGCGCACGACCGCGTCGAAGGCGACGAGCTCGCGGTCACGCAGCAGACGATCGCGAACATGCTCGGCGTGCGGCGCGAGGGCATCACCGAGGCGGCGGGCAAGCTGCAGGAGGCGGGGCTCATTCGCCAGCGCCGCGGCCACATCACGGTGCTCGACCGCGAGGGCCTCGAAGCGCGCGCGTGCGAGTGCTACGGCGTGATACGCGGCGAATTCAACCGCCTCATCCTCGAGGCGAGGCGCGATGCGCACGCGCCGCAGCCGATTCCGGCGGAAGGCCGGCCGCTGCGCGTCGCGGGCTATCACGGCGCAGTGCGCTCAGCGGCTTGAGACGGCGGAACACGGAACGCGGAGATTCGGTAATGTCGGGACTCTTGAACAAACTGCTCGATGTCGCACTGGCCGCGGCGGGCGCGCTGCTCGCACAGATGCTGTACGACGGCGGTGTCCTCGCCGTGTCGGACGAGCAGCGCACGGCCATCGCGCTGCTGTGCGCGCTGACGCTGCTCGTCTTTCCGGCGATCGGCGTTTATGACGGCGCGCGCGAGCAGATGTCGTATCGCACGCTGTCGCGCGTGCTGCTCGGCTGGCTCGGCGTCGCGGCGATCGCCGGGGCTTTCACGCTGCTGCTGCAGCGCGACGCCGACGTGTCGCTCGCGTGGCTCGGCCGGACGATGCTGATGTCGGGCGCGGTGTTGCTGCTTGGCAAGGCGTCGATTCATGGCGTGCTGAACGGCCTGCGTCGCACGGGCGCGAAGCCGCGCGCGGTCGCGATCGTCGGCTCCGAGGTCTACGGCCGCGCGGTGCTCGAGCAGCTTCGGGCGTCGCCGTCGCACGGCTACGAGGCTGTCTGCGTGTTCGACGACAGCGTGCGCACGGCCGATGCCGAGGCGCGCGTGGGCGGCGTGTCCTGCGTCTCCGATCTGCGCGAGTTGAAGCGCCGCGTGCGCGCGGGCGCGATCGACGAGATCTGGCTCGCGTTGCCGCTGTCGCACGAGCGTCAGATTCAGCGGATCGTGCGCGAGTTTCGCCACGATTTCGTGAACCTGCGCTTCCTGCCCGACGTGCGCGGGATCACGTTCTTCAACCGCTCGGTCACGCAGGTCGTTGGCATGCCCGCGATCAATCTCGCGACGAGCCCGCTGTCGATTCCGCAGCTCTGGCCGAAGTTCATCTTCGATCGCCTGTTCGCGCTCGCGGTGCTGATTCCGCTGTCGCCGATTCTCGCGGCGCTCGCGCTCGCGGTGAGGTTCTCGTCGCCGGGGCCTGTGCTGTTCCGGCAGAAGCGCAAGGGCGTCGACGGCCGCGAGTTCGAGATCCTGAAATTCCGCACGATGCGCGTGCATGCCGAGGCGGCGGGCGTCGTGCGCCAGGCGTCGCGCAACGATTCGCGCATCACGAAGGTCGGCGCGTTCCTGCGCCGCACGTCGCTCGACGAGCTGCCGCAATTCTTCAACGTGCTGTTCGGCCAGATGTCCGTCGTCGGTCCGCGTCCGCACGCGATCGAGCACGACGACATCTACAAGGAGCTCGTCGACGGCTACATGTACCGCTATCGCGTGCGTCCCGGCATCACCGGCTGGGCGCAGGTGAACGGTTATCGGGGCGAGACGCGCAAGGTCGAGAAGATGGCCGCGCGCGTGAAGTTCGATCTTTTCTACATGCAGAACTGGACCTTCTGGTTCGACATCAAGATCATCCTGATCACGCTCGTCAAGGGATTCGTCGGCCGCAACGCGTTCTGAGCCGGCGCGCGTTCGCTGCGAACGCGCGGCATCCTTTTTCGACGACCACGCTACCAAGGAGAAACGACAAGATGTTCAAGCCCCTAGGGTCTGTTTACATACGGAACGTGCATGCGTTGCCACGAGAACGGCCGCTCGCGAGGCGCGCGACGCTGCGAATACTGGACGTATTCGCAAGGAGCGCAACGCGGCGAGCGGCCGTTCTCGTGGCAACCCCAAACTTGGAATCCATTCCAGGGGAATGCCCGAAATCGCCCGTAGGGCGGCGTCGCTCGTCGCTTGTCCCCCAAGGGGACTTCCTTCGGGGCGTTTGGCTCGGCCAAACCGCGCTCCTCGCTTCTTGCCCTACGGGCGATTTCGGGCATTCGCATGCACGTTCCGTATGTAAACAGACCCTAGCATGGGCGAGCGCCGCGGCGCTCGCCTTGTCGGGCTGTGCGCTGGCGCCGGGACCGGCGCTCGATTCGAGCCGCATGAACGACAATTTGAGCGCACCGACGGATTCGACGGTGTACGACGTCAGGCTGATCACGCCGCAGCTCGTCTATACGCTCAAGCAGGCCGACGAGGCCGATACGCGCGCGAAGGAAGCGGGGATCGCGCAAAGCCTGCCCACCGCTCCCGGCGACTATCGCGTCGGCCCGGACGACGTGCTCGGCATCGTCGTGTGGGATCACCCCGAGCTCACGCGCGGCAGCGGCAACGGCACGCTCGCCGATACGTCGCCGCTCGCCGACATCGGCACGCTGCAGGCATCGGGCGGCCTGGGCGGCGTGCTGCCGCAGCAGGTCAGCGCATTCGGCACGAACGGGCAAGGCGAGGTCGACTCGCCGGGCCAGCGCGTCGCCGCCGACGGCACGATCTTCTTTCCGACGCTCGGCCGCGTGCGTGTCGAAGGGATGAGCCCCGTGCAGATCGCCGCACTGCTGTCTCGGCGCCTGAACAAACAGATCAGGAATCCTCAGATCGACGTGCGCGTGACGCAGTATCGCAGTCAGCGCGTGCAGGTGACGGGCGACGTGAAGAACCCTGGGCAACTGTCGTTGACGGGCTCGCATCTGCGCGTCGTCGATGCGATCAACCGCGCGGGCGGCGGCAACCCGGACGCGGATCTGCAGCGCGTGCTCGTCACGCGCGGCGATCAGGTGATGACGATCGACGTGAACCGCATCCTGAATCGCGGCGACTTGCGCCAGAACATCGTGCTGCAGGCGAACGACATCGTCCACGTGCCCGATCGCACGCAGAACCGCGTATTCGTGATGGGCGAGGTGCCGAAGCCGCAAACCGTCTACATGAACCAGGGGCAGCTCTCGCTCGCGGACGCGTTGAGCGCGGCGGGCAGCATCGACCCGATGGGAGCGAATCCGCGCCAGGTGATCGTGATTCGCCATCCGAATCCGCCGCTCGCGCAGGCGCCGGGCGTGCAGAGCGCGTTGCAGGAGGGCCTGAAGAAGGTCAGCTACGCGCCCGAGCGCAACAAGCCCGAAGTGTTCCGTCTCGACATGACGCAGGTGGACGCACTGATGCTCGCGACCGAGTTCGACATGAAGCCGCTCGACGTCGTGTATGTCGGCACGGCGCCCGCCGCGCGCTTCAACCGGATGCTCTCGCAGATCCTGCCGACCGCAGAATCGTTCTATCTGATCTGGTCGGTGAGCCGCGGCCGCTGACGCGCGCGATCGCGGCGCACGGCGTCATACGCGCGCCGCGCGCCGCGTTGTGCGACGGAGCGCACAGACTGCGCGCGGGGGAATGGCGACACTTGAACGCATAGAGCGCGCATCCGCGAACGTCGCGGATGCGCCCGTCAACCGGGTGCCGTCACGCCGCTGCTGCCGCCATGAAGCTGTCTTCCCCGTTATCCAGGCCGTCGCCGAACGTGCGGCGCAATCATCAGGACTTCGATGCAATGACGACGAGCGCGTCGCAGGCAGCGGGCGCGTTGCGCGATGCGCCGCCGCGCGCCGCGTTCGCCGGCGACCGTTCGGGCATGGCGGCGTTGCCGAAGCCCGTCGCGATCAACGGCAAGTTCACGTCGCAGCGTCTGACGGGCGTGCAGCGCGTCGCGCACGAATTCACGTCGGCGCTCGCGCGCCTGCTGCCGGGCGAGCGCAACCCGACGCTCGTCGTGCCGCGCGATCATGCGAGCGACGCGTTGCCGCCCGCGGTTGCGCGCCGCGTCGTGCCGCGGCTGCGCGGCGCGCTGTGGGAGCAGCTCGCGCTGCCGTTCGCGACGCGCGGGCAGACGCTCGTGAGCCTGTGCAACGTCGGGCCGCTCTTCAAGCGCAATCAGGTCGTGATGATTCACGACGTCGCCGTGTTTGACTTTCCGCAAGGCTACTCGCTCAAGTTCAGGCTCTGGTATCGCTTCGCGTTCTGGATGCTCAAGCGCCGCGCGCGGCACATCCTGACGGTGTCGCGCTTCTCGAAGGAACGGATCGTCGCGCGTCTGGGCGTTGCGCCGACCGACGTATCGACGATCGTGTCCGGCGTCGATCACTTCGGCCGCATCGCGAGCGATCCGGCGGTGCTCGAGCGGCTCGGCCTTGCCTACGACGGCTACGTGCTGATCGTTGGCTCGCTTGCGCCCGGCAAGAATCTCGTGCGCACGCTCGACGCGATCGCGCGGCTCGAGCGCATGCGCCCCGAGCTCAGGTTCGTGATCGCGGGCGGCAGCAACGTGAGGATCTTCGGCGCATCGGCGCTCGGCGAGCGCGCGAGCGCGCACAACGTCGCGTGGGCGGGATATGTCAGCGACGGCGAGCTGAAGGCGCTGTACGAGAACGCCGGTTGTTTCGTGTTTCCTTCGCTATACGAAGGATTTGGCCTGCCGCCGCTCGAGGCGATGTATTGCGGGTGTCCGGTGATCGTGTCGCGCGAGGCGTCGCTGCCCGAGGCGTGCGGTGACGCCGCGCTGTATTGCGACGCGCACGACGCGGTCGACATCGCGGCGACGATCGTGCAACTGATGGGCGACGCCGAGCTGCGGCGCGAGATGCGGGAGAAAGGGCGAAGGCATGCGTCGCGGTATCGCTGGGACGTTGCCGCGAAGCAGTTGATCGGCGTGCTGCGCGCGCTCGATTGACGTCGCGCCGCGGGAGCCGGGCAGGATTTCAGAAGCGGTAGCCGAGCCCGGCCTGAATCACGTCGGTATCGCGATCGTAGCGCGTGACGACGCGATTCCACGTGATGCGCGCGAGCCAGCGATCGTCGAAGCGGTAGCTCGCCGAAATCGACACGATGCCCGACACGCGTCCGCCGCCTTCGCCGGAGCGGCCGCGGATGTCGCGCTCGTTGAGCGGCAGGTAGGCGCCCGCGCCGGCGGACAGCGCGACCTTGTCGTCGAGGAACGCGCGCGTGAGCCAGAATTGCGACGCGATGCCGTTGCGGCGCACCGATTGCTTCGAGCCTTCGTATAGATAGGCGGCCGTCCAGTCGACGTATTTCGCGACGCCGCGTCGATATTCGATGCTGCCGCCGAGCGCGGTCGGCGAGCGCCGGCTGTTGAGGATCGTCTCGCCGAGCATCGCGGTGACTTCGTTCGCGGTGACGCGTCCCGCGCGGCTCGCCGCGTAGTCGCGCGGGCCTGGCGTGTCCGGCGCGTCGAGCTGATAGCCGATGCCGAACATCAGCGACGTCGTGTTCGGCCCGCTGAATACCTGCGTCCGGTTCACCTGCAGTTGCGCGAGCCAGCGATGCGACGTGTAGTACGCGGCGCGCACGCTCATCAGCATGCCCCAGCCGTGCGAGTTCGAATAGCCGCGACCTTCCGTCGCGGGGATCGTGTCGAAATACCGGTAAGGGCCCACGCCCGCCGAGATCACGAAGCGGTTCTCGCGCAGCGGCAGCCGCCCCCAGAGCTGGACCGCCTGGCCGTCGCGATGGTGATTCGGAATATGTCCCTCGTTGTACCAGGCGAAGCCCGCGGCCGCGTAGCGGCCGAGCCCTTCCTGATAGTCGAATGCCCACGCGTAGCTGTGACCGCCGCCGCCCGTGAGCAGGCCGCCGAACAGCGCGAATTCCTGCGCGTGCGCAGGCGTTGCCGCCAGCGCGCACACGCACGACGCGCTTCCAAGTAGCAGCCGACAGGGCGGGGCGACGCGAAGAAGCGGAGAGAGCGAACGAAGAAACGGCACGGTTTTTCGCATTGTTTCGATCCGAACAGGCCGATTGTCTCGTAAATCGGTGATATGCGCGTTGATGCGCGCGCGCCGGGGCTGATCTCGCTCATCGCGCGCGATGCGACGAAACCGCGGATCGCGCACGCCGAGCAGCCGCCACGCGGGCTGTCCGCGCCGCGCAAAAAAAGAGCGGCCCGAAGGCCGCTTTCAAACTCGCAGATATTCCTTCGGACGGAAGGAAACAAGCAACTGTGTGCGAAGCAGTGTAGCGAAACGCCGGATGCGGATTCAGAGGGTTTCGTGCAAAGCTCTATTCTTGGCCGTGGTGTGCCGCCCGCCGGCATCCGTGCAACGGCCGGCGGAAGCGGCACGGCGCGACGTCGCGCCGCCGCGTCGCGAACGGCGAAGCGCTTCGCGCCGGGTGCCGCGCGTGCAAGATCGTCTACCATCGGGTGTCGAGCGGACGGCATGCCCGTTCGCGCAACCTGTTCGGCGATCGCAAGGAGGATTCATGTTGACATTGCGCAGGATCGGATTCGGGGTGCTCGTGTGCGCGTGCGCGGCGGGCGTCGCGCGGGCGGAAACGGTGAAGCTCGTCGCGAGCCTGCAGCCGTCGAGCGAAGTGCCGCCGACGACGAGCAAGGGATCGGGCGCGCTCGACGCGACCTACGACACGGCAGCCCATACGCTGCGCTGGCACGCCACATACCGCGATCTGACGGGGCCCGCGACCGCCGCGCACTTCCACGGCCCGGCGCCCGTCGGGCAGAACGCGGGCGTGCAGGTGCCGATCCCGAAGGATGCGCTCGCGAGCCCGATCGTCGGCGAGAAGGCGCTGACGGACGAGCAGGTCGGCGATCTGATGGCGGGCAAGTGGTATTTCAACGTGCATACGAAAGCCCATCCGGGCGGCGAGATTCGCGGCCAGGTGCAGCCGGCGAACTGAGCCGCGCGGCCGGATTTAGAGGACCCGGTCGACGGGCGCGCGCCGGAACGCACGTAGTATCGTCACATTCTTCCGGTTGGGAGTGCGTTCGATGAGTTGGCAGAGCAAAGTGGCGTGCTGGCTGCTGCGCCGGCAGTTTCATCCCGAGACGCAGCGTCCCGTGATCGATCCGGCGCGCGCGCGGCGGCTGACGAAGCTGCGGATGCGCGTGCCGCGCCGTCCGCCCGCCGGCTGGCGGCTGCGCGAGCGTTACGGCGCCGGCGACGCGCCGCTGCGCGGCGAATGGCTTGAGCGCGCGGACGCCATGCCGGGCCGCGCGCAGCACAGCCGGATGCTGCTGTATTTCCACGGCGGCGGTTATTACTTCTGCTCGCCGCAGACGCACCGCCCGCTCGTGTTCGCGCTGACGAAGCACGCCGGCGTGCGCTCGTTCTCGCTCGACTATCGGCTCGCGCCCGAGCATCCGTTTCCGGCCGCGCTGAACGACGCGCTCGCCGCGTACCGGCAACTCGTGTCCGCCGGCACGCCGCCGGAGTCGATCGTGTTCGGCGGCGATTCGGCGGGCGGCGGCCTCGCGCTTGCGGCGCTCGTCGCGCTGCGCGACGCGGGCGACCCGCTGCCCGCGGGCGCCGTGCTGTTCTCGCCCTGGACCGATCTCGCCGCGACGGGCGACACGCTGCGCTCGCACGACGGGCTCGACCCGATGTTCGCAGGCGCGGCGCTCGGCCGCGCGGCGCGCCTGTATCTCGGCGACACGCCGGGCACGCATCCGCATGCGTCGCCGCTGTACGCGGATTTCACGGGATTGCCGCCGCTCTTCATCCAGGCGGGCAGCACCGAGGTGCTGCTCGACGATTCGCGGCGCGTCGCCGACAAGGCGCGCGCGGCGGGCGTGCACGTCGAACTGGAGATATGGCCGCAGATGCCGCACGTCTGGCAGATCTATGTGCCGTTCGTGCCCGAATCGGCGCGCGCGCTCGAGCGCGCGGCCGCGTTCGTGCGGCGCATCGCGGTTGAGCGCGCGACTCAGCGCACGGCAGACGCGTCGATCGCCTGATACGCCGCCTTCACGGCCGCCTGCCCGTACTTGCGCTCGAGCCGGCGCACCGCGAAGTGGCCGTGCGCGGCCTGCTGGAAATGGTCGATGAAGAGCGTGTTGACGGTCGCGCCGAGCACGGCGCCGATCGCCGGAATCGATTTCGCGGCGATCTGCTCAGTCACCTGCACCGAGAAGCGCGACGCGATCGACTGCACGAGGCGCAGCAGCGCGGCCGAGCCGTGCGTCGCGAAACCCTTCGACGCGATTTCCGACGACGCCTTCGACACCGCCTGCGCGAGCGCGCCGCGCAGCACGAAATAGCCGATGTCGGCGTCTTCCTCCTCCTTGTCGTGCTCCCAGTGTTCCCAGTGCTCGCCGTGCCTCTCGTGCCCGTCGCGCTCGCGCGGCTCGCCGGCCGTCTTGCCGCCCGTCTTGCCCGCGCCCGGCAGCGGGCCGAAGCCGCCGCCCATCCCGAGCACCGCGAGGCATTGCAACTGCGCCTCGGCGCTCGACAGATCCTCGCCCTCGCTGCGCGCGATGTCGCAGATCGACCGGAACATCAGCGTCGTCGTGACGGGCAGCTCGACGGGCAGCGCGAGGAGGCCGAACGCGCCGCCCGCCGCGCCCGTCGTCGCGACGGCGAGCTTGTGCAGCAGGTTGCTCGGCTTGCCCGGCGTCTCGCCCTCGCTCGCGACGCCGCCCGACTTGCCGAGCGTGCGCAGCGCGATGTGCAGGCACTTGCGCAGCGCGAGCTGCGTCGCGTCGTTGATCTTGTCGGTCGCGAAGCCGGGCAGCTTGCCGATCATCTTCTCGACCGGCGCGCCGACGACGCTCGTCAGCTTGATCGTCAGCGACGGGCTTTCGAGCGCGAGCTTCGCGCGCCGCAGCGTGTCGAGATCCGCGGCCGACAGCGTCGGCCCGGCAACGATTGTGAGCGGTTCCATCTGACTCCTTCGCGGCGCGCGCATCGCATGGGGGCGCCGGCTAGATTACCTGATGCATGATAGAATTTTCGATTCGTTGACGCATCAAAAGTTGCACGAACAAAAGATGGCTGTCCATACCGCCGCCCACCATTCGAGCGGGCAAGTCCTTCCGTTTCGCGAATCGTTGCTCGCAATGCTCGGCATTTCCTTCGTCACGATGCTCGTCGCGCTCGACCAGACCGTCGTCGGCACCGCGCTGCCGACGATCGTCGCCGAGCTGCGCGGCTTCGACCTGTACGCGTGGGTCGCGACGTCGTATCTGCTCGCGTCGGTGATCACCGTGCCGATCTTCGGGCGGCTCGGCGATTACTACGGGCGCAAGCCGTTCGTGATCGCATCGCTCGCCGTGTTCACGGGCGCGTCGATGCTGTGCGGGATGGCGCACGACATGCTGTCGCTCGTGCTCGCGCGCGCGCTGCAGGGCGTCGGCGGCGGGATGCTCGTCGGCACCGCGTTCGCGTGCATTCCGGACCTCTTTCCCGATTCGGTCGTGCGGCTGCGCTGGCAGGTGCTGATGAGCTCGGCGTTCGGGATCGCGAACGCGGTCGGGCCGTCGCTCGGCGGCGTGCTGACGCAGCACTACGGCTGGCGCGCGGTGTTCTACGTGAACCTGCCGGTCGGCCTGCTGTCGCTCCTCTTCGTCTGGCGCTATCTGCCGCACCTGCGGCATGTCGAGCACACGGCCAGGATGCGGCTCGACTGGCCGGGCGCGCTCCTCATCGCGGCGACGCTCGGCGCGATGCAGTTGTTCGTCGAATGGCTGCCGAAGTACGGCATCGGCGGCTGGCCGACGCTCCTGATCGTCGTCGCGCTCGCGGGCGCCGCCGCGCTGTGGCGCTGGGAGAAGCGCTGCGCGCAGCCGATTCTGCCGTTCGACATGTTCTCGAACCGCGCGCTGTCCGCGCTCTTCATCCTCGCGATCCTCGCCGGCTTCGCGATGTTCTCGCTGCTCTTCTACGCGCCGCTGCTGTTCCAGGGCGGCTTCGGGATGTCGCCGCAGCAGGCGGGCGTCGTCATCACGCCGCTCGTCGTGTTCATCACGATCGGCAGCATCATGAACGGCCGCGTGATCACGCGCATCCGCCGCCCGAACGCGATGCTGCACGCGGGCTTCCTGCTGTTCGCGATTGCGTGCGCGGGCGTCGTCGCGTCGACGCATGCGACGCCCGGCTGGGCGCTGATGGCGCTGATGGTCGCGGGCGGCGTGGGCCTCGGCTTCGTGCTGCCGAACCTGACCGTGTTCGCGCAGCAGACGGCGGGCCGCGAGCATCTCGGGATCGCGACCGCGCTGCTGCAGTCGCTGCGGATGGTGGGCGGGATGGTCGGCACGGCGCTCACCGGCACGCTCGTCAACCAGCTCTACGCGAGCGGCGTGCGCGACGCGCTCGCCGCGGACGGCGCGCTGCGCTGGCAGGCGCGCCTCGCCGATCCGCAGGTGCTGATCGACCGCGCCGCGCAGTCGCGCGTGGTGGACGAACTCGTGCGCGCCGGGCATCATGGCGCCCATTTGCTCGAAGCGGCGCGCGAATCGCTCGTCGGCGCGATCCATATCGGCATCGCGGTCGGCGCGCTCGTCGCGCTCGCGGCGGTGTGGCAAAGCCGCCGCGTGCCGCCCGTCGAGCTGCGCCGCAAGCTCGAGCCGACCGTCGTCGCCGAGTGAGCGGGCGCTTCGTTACCTCATTCACGCCTACCGGAGCCGAAGTCAGCGCATGGAAGAACAGGACCGCATCGCGATCTTGCAGCAGTTCGGACGCACGTACCGCGCGTTCATGTCCGCGTTCGAGGCGCACGTCGGCCAGCCGCTGCCGCGCTGGCGCATCATGGTCGCGCTCGAGCAGCACGGCGGCGCGTCGTCGCAGAAGCGGCTCGTCGAGCTGCTGCGCGTCGATCCGGGTGCGCTCACACGCCAGTTGAAGACGCTCGAGACGCTCGGCTGGATCGAGCGCGAAGCCGATGCGCGCGACAATCGCGTGACGAACGTGAAGCTCACGCAGGCCGGGCGCGCGGCGTTCGAGGCGTGCCTGCCGCGCCGCAACGCGTTCCTGCACGATACGATGGCGTCGCTGCCGGACGACGCGCTCAATGCGCTGTCCGGCGCGTTGACGATGCTGGAGGCGCGCGTCGCCGAAGCCGGCGCGAAGTGAAGGAGAGCGCGGGCCGCGCGGCGACATGCCGCCGCCGCGCGTGCCGGCCCTCAGAGCTCGATGCGGGTGCCGAGCAGCGCGAGGAATTGCGACAGCCACGCGGGATGCGCGGGCCACGCGGGCGCGGTGACGAACGGCGCGTCGGTGACGGCCGCGTCGACCGGAATGTCCGCATACTCGCCGCCCGCGAGCCGCACTTCCGGCGCGCACGCCGGGTAGGCCGAGATCCGCTTGCCGCGGATCACGTCGGCCGCCGCGAGCAACTGCGCGGCGTGACAAATTGCCGCAATCGGCTTCTTCGCTTCGGCGAACGCGCGCACGAGCGCGATCACTTTCGGGTCGAGCCGCAGATACTCGGGCGCGCGGCCGCCCGCGACCGCGAGCGCGTCGTAGCCCGTCGCGTCGACGTCGTCGAACGTCGCGTTCAGCGTGAACTGGTGGCCGGGCTTTTCCGTGTAGGTCTGGTCGCCTTCGAAATCGTGGATCGCCGTCTTCACCTTGTCGCCCGCGCGCTTGCCGGGGCATACCGCGTCGACGTGATGGCCGACCGCGAGGAGCGCCTGGAACGGCACCATCGTCTCGTAGTCTTCGGCGAAATCGCCCGTCAGAAACAGAATCTTCTTTGCTGCCATGACCTTCTCCTGTTGAACGACATCGGATGATCCAGGACGAACGGGCAGTGTACTCCGGGCTGCCGGGCTGCTGATGACGGGTGCGTGAAGCGGGTGTGACGGAGGGCGCGGCCGCGTCGCGCGGGCGGTCGGCCGCTCGTGCGCCCGACCGCCCGCGCCGCCTGAGCGCCGACGTCAGAAGTACGTCTCGATCACCTCGGTCACGCGGTACTGCGGATCGACGACGAGCAACTGCCGCCACTTGTCGAACGTGAGGCACGGGTGCGAGATGTCGAACGACACCATGTCGCCGACCTTCAGGTCCGCGCCCGCCGGGATCTTCAGGTACGCGTGCTGGTCCATCAGGCCGGTCACTTCCCAGCCTTCGCCCGGCGCGATGTCGCGCGGCAGGCCGCCCGCGCCCGGGCGGAAGTGGCGCGCCGGCTCCGGCAGGCCCGCGTCGAACGCGGAATCGCGCTTGCCGAGCGCGACGATCGCGCGTTCGGGCTCCGGGATCGACTGCACGTACGCCCACAACTGCAGCGCCGGCAGCAGGCCTTCGCCCATTTTTTGCGCGATCGGGTTGCGCGCGAAGATGTCGGTCTGCGCTTTCTTGTAGATGCCGATGTCGTGCGTCAGATAGCAGCCAGGGCGCAGCACGACGTCGATCACGCCGGCCGCGGCCGCCTGCGCGAATTCGTCGGCGACGACGTCGTACCACGCGGAGCCCGCGCCCGACAGCAGCGCCGGCGCGTGCGCGAAGCGGCCGGCTGAGGCGAGCTCATGCACGAGCTCGACCGCGCGCCGCAGGAACGCGCGGATCTCGCCTTCCTCCTTCAGCACGCCTTCGTACAGCTCGATGCCGGCGAGCTTCAGCACGCCCGCGTGGCGCGCGAGCGCGGCGAGCACCGCGTCGCGCTGCGCGTCGTCGCGCACGCCGGTGCGCCCGCCCGGCACGCCGAGCTCGAGCAGCACGTTGAGCGGCTTGCCCGCGGCGCCGAAGAAGCGCCCGAGCTGCTCGACGCCGTCGACCGAATCGACGAGGCAGAAAAACTCGAAATCGGGGTCGGTCAAGAGCTCGGCGATCATCGCCATGTTGTGCCGGCCGACGAGCTGGTTCGCGAGCAGCACGCGCCGCACGCCGCCGTGGTACGCGGCGCGCGTCTGATGCGCGGTCGCGAGCGTGATGCCCCACGCGCCCGTCTCGAGCTGGCGGCGGAACAACTGCGGCGCCATCGTCGTCTTGCCGTGCGGCGCGAGCTTCACGCCGTATTCGGCGACGAATGCCTGCATCCACTTCAGGTTGTGCTCGATCCGGTCCGCGTACAGCACGGCGGCGGGCAGGCTCACGTCCTCGGCGAGCAGGTTCCATTCGAGGCGGCCCGCGTCCGACAGCGGCACGCTCGCGCTCGGCACGTTGCCGAGACCCTTGCCGAAGGGATCGATCGTCGCTTCCTGATAGTTTGTAACTTTCATCTTATCTCGCTCCATCGTCCATATGTATCGATGCGAAGTTGACTTCGCGATAGTACAGAAAGTAGCATCGCCTCGGTAATGTTATTTATTAACGCGATGGTTCGCACCGGCCGTCACCCTCAACCGATCTCAACCGATCGCCGCCTCATGACGCCGTCCGCCGAGCAGCCCGCCTTCGACATCGTCGCCCGGATCGCCGAGTGCGCGCCCGAGTTGCGCGATGCCGAGCGCAAGGTCGCGGCGCTGATCCTCGGCGATCTGACGCAGGCCGCGCACGCGAGCATCGGCGCGCTCGCCGCGCAAGCAGGCGTGAGCGTCGCCACCGTCACGCGCTTCGCGAAGGCGGTCGGCTGCCGCGACGTGCGCGAGCTCAAGCTGCGGCTCGCGCAGGCCGCCGCGGTCGGCCAGCGCTTTCTGACCCCGGCCGCAGCCGATGCTCGGCGCGACGAGACGCCCGTTTCGCGCGTGTACGAAGACGTGCAGGTGGCGCTCGAGCACAACCACCGGTTGCTGCGCCAGACGTCGTTCGACGCGCCCGCCGCCGCGCTCGCCACGGCGAACATGATCTACGTGTACGGGCAGGGCGGCGGCTCGACCGCGCTCGCCGACGAATTGCGCTTTCGCCTCGTGCGCTTCGGCCGGCCGGTCGCGACCTACCAGGACGCGCTGCTGCAGCGGATGGTCGCGGCCACCGCGGCGCCCGGCTGCGTCGTCGTCGCGCTGTCGGTGTCGGGGCGCGTCCCCGAGCAGCTCGAAAGCTGCGCGCTCGCGAAGCGCTACGGCGCGACGCTCGTCGCGCTCACCGCGCCCGCGTCGCCGCTCGCGCAGCTCGCCGATCACCTGATTCCCGTCGTCGCGTTCGAAACCGATTTCATCTTCAAGCCGTCGACGTCGCGCTACGCGATGCTGATGGCGCTCGACGTGCTCGTCACCGAAGTCGCGCTGCGCCTGGGCGACGACTGCCGCGAGCCGCTGCGCCGGATGAAGCACGCGCTCGACCTGCACCGCGGCGGCGGCGACCGCCAACCGTTAGGAGACTGACATGCACTCGCATCCCGAAGCGGCCGATACGCTGATCGTCGGCGCGCAGTTGTACGACGGCACGGGCGCGCCGCGCGTCGAGCGCGATGTCGCGATTCGCGGCGACCGGATCGTCGCGATCGGCAACCTGACGAACTGGCTCGCGGAGCAGGTGGTCGAGGCGAACGGCCGCGCGCTCGCGCCGGGCTTCGTCGACGTGCACACGCACGACGACACGCACGTGATCGACGCGCCGCAGATGCTGCCGAAGATCTCGCAGGGCGTGACGACGGTGATCGTCGGCAACTGCGGAATCAGCGCGTCGCCCGTCGCGCTGAATGGCGACCCGCCCGATCCGATGAACCTGCTCGGCGCGCGCGCGGCGTTCCGCTATCCGACGTTCGCCGCCTACGTCGACGCGCTCGGCGCGGCGAAGCCGGCCGTCAACGTGGCGGCGCTCGTCGGCCATACCGCGCTGCGCAACAACCAGATGGACCGGCTCGACCGCGCGGCGACCGACGCCGAAATCGCCGCGATGCGCGCGCAGCTCGAAGAAGCGCTCGCGCACGGCGCGCTCGGCCTGAGCTCGGGGCTCGCGTACGGCTCGGCGTTCGCCGCGCCGGCCGAAGAAGTGATGGCGCTCGCCGAGCCGCTCGCGAACGCGGGCGCCGTCTACACGACGCACATGCGCACCGAGTTCGACGCGATCCTCGACGCGATGGACGAGGCATACCGCGTCGGCCGGCACGCGCGCGTGCCCGTCGTGATCTCGCATCTGAAGTGCGCGGGGCCGGCGAACTGGGGGCGCAGCGCCGACGTGCTCGCATCGCTCGAACGCGCGCGGCGCATCCAGCCCGTCGGCTGCGACTGCTATCCGTACAGCCGCAGCTCGTCGACGCTCGACATCAAGCAGGCGACGGGCGACATCGACATCACGATCACGTGGTCCGACCCGCATCCGGAAATGGCGGGCAAGCTGCTGAAGGCGATCGCGGCGGAGTGGGGCGTGCCCGAGCGGGACGCGGCCCGCCGGCTGCAGCCGGCGGGCGCCGTGTATCACAACATGTCGGAGGACGACGTGCGGCGAATCCTGTTGCATCCGGCGACGATGGTGGGCTCCGACGGCCTGCCGAACGATCCGCTGCCGCATCCGCGCCTCTGGGGCGCATTCCCGCGCGTGCTCGGCTACTACGCGCGCGACGAGCAACTGATTTCGCTCGAAGAGGCGGTGCGCAAGATGACGTCGCTGTCCGCGCGGCGCTTCGGGCTCGCGCAGCGCGGCGAAGTGCGGGTCGGCTATCACGCGGACCTCGTGCTGTTCGATGCGGACCGCGTGCGCGACGCGGCGACGTTCGAGCAGCCGCAGCAGCCGGCGCACGGGATCGAGGCCGTGTGGGTGAACGGCGTGCTGTCGTATTGCGACGGCGCGCCGACGGGCGAGCGCGCGGGCCGCTTCGTCGCGCGCGGCGCGCGGGCCGCGGCGACGGCGCACGACGCGTTCTGAGCGGGCTCGTCGATCGACGGATTCGGCGCGCGCGGTCGATTCGGCGCGCGAGCGTGACCAAACGTCGCGCGTCGCCCGCATCGCGCGGGCGGCGCGTGTTGGCAAACGAAACGAAGGAGTGAAACGATGAAGCGATATGGCGTGGGCGAAGCGAAGGGCACGGGCGGCCAGGTGATGCCGTTCGCGCGCGCGGTCGAGGCGGACGGGTGGCTGTACGTGTCCGGCCAGACGCCGATGGTGAACGGCGAGGTCGTCGAGGGCGGGATCGTCACGCAATCGAAGCAGGCGATCGAGAACGTGATCGCGATCCTGAAGGAAGCCGGCTACGGCCTCGAGCACGTCGTGCGCTGCGGCGTGTGGCTCGACGACGCGCGCGATTTCGCGTCGTTCAACAAGGTCTTCATCTCGTACTTCGGCGAGCATCCGCCCGCGCGCGCGTGCGTGCAGTCGAGCATGGTGATCGACTGCAAGGTCGAGGTCGACTGCATCGCGTACAAGACGCCGGCGAAGTGATGCGGCGCGCGGCGGGCGCCGTCTGCGTCACTGCCGCGCGGTGCGCGCGTTGTCCGGCATCGGCTGGTTGTAGTTCGTGCGGAACGGATTGATGTCGAGTCCGCCGCGGCGCGTGTAGCGCGCGTAGACGGCCAGCTTCACCGGCTTGCACGCGCGCAGGATGTCGACGAAGATCCGCTCGACGCATTGCTCGTGAAAGCCCGTGTGGTTGCGAAACGAGATGATGTAGCGCAACAGGCCCGCGTGATCGATCGGCGCGCCGACGTAGTGGATCTGCACGCTGCCCCAGTCGGGCTGGCCCGTCACCGGGCAGTTCGACTTCAGCAGATCGGTGACGAGCGTTTCCTCGACGGGCGCTTCGTCGTGCGATGCGGTGAGGAACGACGGATCGGGCTCGTAGACGTCGGCTTCGAGATCGAGGCGGTCGAGCGACAGCCCGTCGAGCTCGTCCATCTGCAGCTTGCGGAATTCGGCGGGCGTCGCGAGCCGCACGGTCACGTTCGCGCCGCACGCGGCCGACACGTCGCGCTTGAGCGCGTCGCGCACCGCGTCGAGCGATTCGAACGCGGTCTGCGCAAACGAGCCGAGATACAGCTTGAACGACTTCGATTCGACGATATTCGGCGATTCGGCCGGCACGTAGAACGTCGCGATCGCGACTTGCGGCTTGCCGCGCGCATTGAGCCACGACAGCTCGTATGCGTTCCAGATGTCGGTGCCGAAGAACGGCAACTGCGCGCCGATGCCGATCTGCTCGCGCGCGCGCGCGCGCGGAATCGGAAACAGCAGCGACGCGTCGTACTGGTTCGAGTAGACGGTCGCCTTGCCGAGCGGGGAGTGGTCGGGGTTCATATCGTATGGAATGGACGGATTACGACAGGAAGAGACGATACGCCGGGTTGCCGCTTTCTTCCCAGAACGGATAGCCGAGCGCCGCGAGGAAGCGGTCGAATTCCGCGTGGTCCGCCTGCGGCACCTGCAGGCCGACGAGGATCGAGCTATAGTCGGCGCCCTGGTTCCGGTAATGGAACAGGCTGATGTTCCAGTCGGGCGCCATCGACGACAGGAACTTCATCAGCGCGCCCGGCCGCTCCGGGAATTCGAAGCGGAACAGCCGCTCGTCGCGCGCGAGCGGCGAGCGGCCGCCCACCATGTAGCGGATGTGCTGCTTCGACAGCTCGTCGCCCGACAGATCGACGGTCGTGAAGCCGTGCGCGGCGAAGTTGCGCGCGATCTCGTCCGTTTCGTCGCGCCGCCGGATCTGCACGCCGACGAAGATGTGCGCCGATCGCGCATCGGCGATCCGGTAGTTGAACTCGGTCACGTTGCGCTCGCCGACGAGCGAGCAGAAGCGCCTGAAGCTGCCGCGCTCCTCGGGGATCGTCACCGCGAACACGGCCTCGCGCGCCTCGCCCACCTCGGCGCGCTCGGCGACGAAGCGCATCCGGTCGAAGTTCATGTTCGCGCCGGACGTGATCGCGACGAGCGTCTCGCCCTCGATCCCCTCGCGCTCCGCATATCGCTTCGCGCCCGCGACCGCGAGCGAGCCCGCCGGCTCGAGCACGCTGCGCGTATCCTGGAACACGTCCTTGATCGCCGCGCAGAGCGCGTCGGTGTCGACCGTCACGACGTCGTCGAGATACGCGGCGCAGAGGCGAAACGTCTCCTCGCCGACGAGCTTGACCGCGGTGCCGTCGGAGAAGAGCCCGACCTCGGCGAGCTCGACGCGCTTGCCCGCCGCGAGCGATTGCTTCATCGCGCACGAATCGTCGGTCTGCACGCCGATCACCTTGATCTCGGGGCGCACCGCCTTCACGTACGCGGCGACGCCCGCCGCGAGCCCGCCGCCGCCGATCGGCACGAAGATCGCGTGGATCGGCCCCTGATGCTGGCGCAGGATTTCCATCGCGACCGTGCCCTGGCCCGCGATCACGTAAGGATCGTCGAACGGATGGACGAACGTGAGGTCGCGCTCGGCCTGCACCTTCACCGCGTGCGCGTACGCGTCGCTGTACGATTCGCCCGCCTGGATCACCTCGACGGTCGGCCCGCCGTGCGCGCGCACCGCGTCGACCTTGACCTGCGGCGTCGTCACCGGCACGACGATCACTGCCTTCACGTTCATTCGCGCGGCCGAGAACGCGACGCCCTGCGCGTGGTTGCCCGCCGATGCGGTGATCACGCCGCGCGCGAGCGCGCCGGCCGGGATGTGCGCCATCTTGTTGTACGCGCCGCGCAGCTTGAACGAGAACACCGGCTGGTTGTCCTCGCGCTTCAGGTAGACGGCGTTGTTGAGCCGCGCGGAGAGGTTGCGCGCGCGTTCGAGCTCGGTTTCGAGCGCGACGTCGTACACCCGGGCGGTCAGGATTTTCTTCAGATAATCGTGGGAAGCCATGAGAGGGTGCGAAAAGCGTGGATGCGGCAGAAAAAAGGCAATGATAGCGCCAACCCTCGCTGTTTCGGCCTCGACCGAACGGCTAGCGACCGGCCGGACGGCGAATCGGGCGCGCGCGGCGCGCCGTCGGCGGACTGAAAGACCGGCGCGCCGCGCTGCGCGATCCGTCGCAAATGCCCGCCGCTCGGGGGCGCCGGCCGGTTCGACGCGCCATTCGACTGCCGCGCCAACGATTAACGCGTTCGTCCAACCTGAGTTAGAATTTCGTTTTGAATCAAGGATCGGAAGATGCAAAGGCAGTCTCGGATCGTCCTTTTGAAGCCGTCGCCGCGCGCAGCGTGTCCCGCGGCGCAACGGCACGCGCGCTGCGCGCGATCGTGGTGACGGTACCGAGCGCCGCCAGGCCTCCGCGCGCCTGGTAACAGAAGATTTCCCCAAAATCGCGCGCCACGCGCTTGCCGGTTTCGCGCCTCTTCGTCGCGCGCCGGCCTCCGAATCGTCCGAACATGAACGCACCGCAAGTTTTCGATCCGCACGGCGCGGCAGCCGCCGTCGCCGCCGACCCCGCTCCGCGCCTGCGCGAAATTCCCTACAACTACACGTCGTTCTCCGATCGCGAGATCGTGATCCGCCTGCTCGGCGGCGAAGCGTGGGCCGCGCTCGACGAGCTGCGCGCCGAGCGCCGCACGGGCCGCTCGGCGCGGATGCTGTACGAGGTGCTGGGCGACGTCTGGGTGGTGCGGCGCAATCCGTATCTGCAGGACGACCTGCTCGACAATCCGAAGCGGCGCGCGCTGCTCGTCGAGGCGCTGAACCACCGGCTGTCCGAGATCGAGAAGCGCCGCCGCGCGGACTTGTCCGAGCACGGCGACACGGCGGGCCGCGAACGCGCCGCGCGCGTCGAGATGCTCGCCGCGGCCGCGCAGCGCGCGGTCGACGAGTTCGCGCAGGAGTTCGAAAAGATGGCGGAGCTGCGCCGCCGAGCGACGAAGGTGCTCGGCCGCTGCACGCAAAGGGACAACATCCGTTTCGACGGCCTCGCGCGCGTGTCGCACGTGACGGACGCGACCGACTGGCGCGTCGAATATCCGTTCGTCGTGCTGACGCCCGATGCCGAGGCGGAAATCGCGAGCCTCGTGAAGGCGTGCTTCGAGCTCGGCCTGACCGTGATTCCGCGCGGCGGCGGCACGGGCTACACGGGCGGCGCGGTGCCGCTCACGCCGTTCTCGGCCGTCATCAACACCGAGAAGCTCGAGCAACTGGGCGCCGTCGAGCTGACCGAGCTGCCGGGCGTCGCGCACAAGGTGCCGACGATATTCTCCGGCGCGGGCGTCGTCACGCGCCGCGTGACCGAGGCGGCCGAGGCGGCGGGCTACGTGTTCGCGGTCGATCCGACGTCGCTCGACGCATCGTGCATCGGCGGCAACATCGCGATGAACGCGGGCGGCAAGAAGGCGGTGCTCTGGGGCACCGCGCTCGACAACCTCGCATGGTGGCGGATGGTCGATCCGGAAGGGAACTGGCTCGAAGTCACGCGCGTCGAGCACAACCTCGGCAAGATCCACGACATCCCCGTCGCGCGCTTCGAGCTCAAGTGGTTCGACGGCGCGCGCGCGCCGGGCGAGAAGCTGCTGCGCGCCGAGACGCTCGACATCGAAGGCCGGCGCTTCCGCAAGGAAGGCCTCGGCAAGGACGTGACGGACAAGTTCCTCGCGGGCCTGCCGGGCGTGCAGAAGGAAGGCTGCGACGGCCTCATCACGTCCGCGCGCTGGGTGCTGCACAAGATGCCCGCGCACACGCGCACCGTCTGCCTCGAATTCTTCGGCCAGGCGCGCGAGGCGATTCCGAGCATCGTCGAGATCAAGGATTACCTGTTCGAGACGTCGAAGCGCGGCGGCGCGATCCTCGCGGGCCTCGAGCACCTCGACGAACGCTATCTGCGCGCGGTCGGCTACGCGACGAAGAGCAAGCGCCAGGCGTTCCCGAAGATGGTGCTGATCGGCGACATCGTCGGCGACGACGCCGACGCGGTCGCGCATGCAACGTCCGAAGTCGTGCGGATGGCCAACGGCAAGAGCGGCGAAGGCTTCGTCGCCGTCAGCGCGGAGGCGCGCAAGCGCTTCTGGCTCGACCGCAGCCGCACCGCCGCGATCGCGAAGCACACGAACGCGTTCAAGATCAACGAGGACGTCGTCATCCCGCTGAACCGGATGGGCGAGTACACGGACGGCATCGAGCGGATCAACATCGAGCTGTCGATCAAGAACAAGCTGCAGCTCGTCGACGCGCTCGAGGCGTTCTTCACCGCGGGCAACCTGCCGCTCGGCAAGAGCGACGACGCGAGCGAGATTCCGAGCGCCGAGTTGCTCGAGGACCGCGTGCAGCAGGCGCTCGACTTGCTCAAGCGCGTGCGCGCGCGCTGGGAATTCCTGCGCGAGAAGCTCGACATGCCGCTGCGCGAGGCGCAGCACTATCTCGTCACGCTCGGCTACGAGGCGCTCGCGGAAAAGTTCGCGGATCGCGTCGACGCGCAGCCGGACGCGGCCGTCTTTCACGTGACGCAGGACCGCACGGTGCGCGTGTCGTGGAAGCAGGAGATCCGCGCGGAGCTGCGGCAGATCTTCAACGGCGGCGCGTTCAAGCCGATCCTCGACGAGGCGCAGGCGATCCACAAGCAGGTGCTGCGCGGCCGCGTGTTCGTCGCGCTGCACATGCACGCAGGCGACGGCAACGTTCACACGAATATCCCGGTGAACTCCGACAACTACGCGATGCTGCAGGACGCGCACGCGGCGGTGGCGCGGATCATGAGGCTCGCGCGCTCGCTCGACGGCGTGATCTCCGGCGAGCACGGGATCGGCATCACGAAGCTCGAGTTCCTGACCGACGACGAGATCGCCGAATTCCGCGCATACAAGCAGCGCGTCGATCCGCAGGGCCGCTTCAACAAGGGCAAGCTGCTCGAAGGCGCGGATCTGCGCAACGCGTACACGCCGAGCTTCGGCCTGATGGGCTACGAATCGCTCATCATGCAGCAGTCCGACATCGGCGCGATCGCCGAATCGGTGAAGGACTGCCTGCGCTGCGGCAAGTGCAAGCCGGTGTGCGCGACGCACGTGCCGCGCGCGAACCTGCTGTACAGCCCGCGCAACAAGATCCTCGCGACGTCGCTGCTCGTCGAGGCGTTCCTGTACGAGGAGCAGACGCGCCGCGGCGTGTCGATCAAGCACTGGGACGAATTCAACGACGTCGCCGATCATTGCACCGTCTGCCACAAGTGCGCGACGCCGTGCCCCGTCAAGATCGACTTCGGCGACGTGACGATGAACATGCGCAACCTGCTGCGCAAGATGGGCAAGAAGAAGTTCAACCCGGGCAGCGCGGCCGGCATGTTCTTCCTGAACGCGACGAACCCGCAGACGATCAACGCGACGCGCGCGGTGATGATGGGCCTGGGCTACAAGGCGCAGCGCCTCGCGAACGACGTGCTGAAGAAGGTCGCGCGGAAGCAGACCGCGCACCCGCCGTCGACCACCGGCAAGCGGCCCGCAGTCGAGCAGGTGATCCACTTCGTCAACAAGAAGATGCCGGGCAACCTGCCGAAGAAGACGGCGCGCGCGCTGCTCGACATCGAGGACAACAAGATCGTGCCGATCATCCGCAATCCGAAGACGACGACCGTCGATTCGGAGGCGGTGTTCTACTTCCCCGGCTGCGGCTCCGAGCGGCTGTTCTCGCAGGTCGGGCTCGCGACGCAGGCGATGCTGTGGGAGGCGGGCGTGCAGACCGTGCTGCCGCCGGGCTACCTCTGCTGCGGCTATCCGCAGCGCGGCTCGGGCCAGTACGACAAGGCCGAAAAGATCGTCACCGACAACCGCGTGCTGTTCCATCGGGTCGCGAACACGCTGAACTACCTCGACATCAAGACGGTGGTCGTGTCGTGCGGCACCTGCTACGACCAGCTCGCCGGCTACGAATTCGACAAGATCTTCCCGGGCTGCCGGATCATCGATATCCACGAGTTCCTGCTCGAAAAGGGAATGAGGCTCGACGGCGTGACGGGCACGCGCTACATGTATCACGATCCATGCCACACGCCGATCAAGACGATGGACCCGGTCAAGCTCGTCAACGAGCTGATGGGCGCGCAGCACGACGGCTACCGGATCGAGAAGAACGATCGCTGCTGCGGCGAATCGGGCACGCTTGCCGTCGCGCGCCCGGACGTGTCGACGCAGGTCCGCTTCCGAAAGGAGGAAGAGATCAAGAAGGGCGCCGCCAAATTGCGTAACATTCCGGTGGTGTCGGGCAACGGCGCGAATGGCGCGAACGGTGCGGCCGCGGGCGCGTCCGACGTGAAGATCCTGACGAGCTGCCCGGCGTGCCTGCAGGGCCTGTCGCGCTACAACGAGGACGCGGACATCGAGGCCGACTACATCGTCGTCGAGATCGCGCGTCACATGCTCGGCGAAAACTGGATGGCCGACTACGTCGCGCGCGCGAACAACGGCGGGATCGAGCGCGTGCTGGTGTAAGGTGACGAACGTTCCACCAGTGAAGGAATTGACGATGGATTGCGTATTCTGCCGCGAAGACGGCGGCGAAGTGCTCTGGAAGGACGATGCGGTGCGCGTCGTCCTCGCGACGACCGAGACCGATTACCCGGGCTTCTGCCGGGTGATCTGGCACGCGCACGTCGCCGAGTTTTCCGATCTCGACGAGGCCGGGCGCGCGCATCTGATGCGGATCGTCTATGCGGTCGAGAAGGCGGTGCGGCGCGTGATGCAGCCGGCGAAGGTGAATCTCGCGAGCCTCGGCAACCAGGTGCCGCACGTGCACTGGCACGTGATTCCGCGCTTCTCGAACGACGCGCACTTCCCGCAGCCGATCTGGGCGCCGCGCCAGCGGTCGGTGTCCGATGCGCTGCTGCGGCTGCGCGCCGCGCAGGCGACGCTCCTGCACAACGCCGTGCACGAGGAAATCGAGCAGGCGGTGAACGGGGGGCGGGCATGAGCGGGCAGGCGGCGGCGCCCGTGCCGTCCGGCGTCGTCGTGCACGCGGTGTCGCGCGTGCTCGAGCTGCAGTATCCGAGCGGCGAGTGCTTTCGCGTGCCGTTCGAGCTGATGCGCGTGTATTCGCCGTCGGCCGAGGTGCGCGGCCACGGTCCGGGCCAGGAGACGCTGCAGACGGGCAAGCGCGACGTGACGATCACCGCCCTCGAGCCGGTGGGCAACTACGCGCTCAAGCCGACGTTTTCCGACGGCCATTCGACGGGTATCTACTCGTGGGAGCTGCTGTACGAACTCGCGACCCGGCAGGACGCGCTCTGGCGCGAATATTTCGACAAATTGAAGGCGGCGGGCGTCGAGCGAGACGCGCCGATGCCGGCGGACTCGCTACCGCGAGGCCACCACCACTGAACGACGGCGCCGGGCGGCGCCGTTTGCCATTGATAGAGGATCAACGCGATGAGCAAAACCCACTTCGGCTTCGAGACCGTCGAGGAAAACGAAAAAGCGAAGAAGGTCGCGGGGGTGTTTCACTCGGTTGCGAGCAACTACGATCTGATGAACGACCTGATGTCGGCGGGCCTGCATCGCGCGTGGAAGGCGTTCACGATCGCGCAGGCGAACGTGCGCCCGGGCGGCAAGGTGCTCGACATCGCGGCCGGCACGGGCGATCTGACGAAGGCGTTCGCGAAGGCCGCCGGGCCGACGGGCGAGGTCTGGCATACCGACATCAACGAATCGATGCTGCGCGTCGGCCGCGACCGCCTGCTCGACAAGGGCGTCGTCACGCCGTCGCTGCTCTGCGACGCCGAGAAGCTGCCGTTCCCGGATAACTACTTTGACGTCGTCACGGTCGCGTTCGGCCTGCGCAACATGACGCACAAGGATTCGGCGCTCGCCGAGATGCGCCGCGTCGCGAAGCCGGGCGGCCGCGTGATGGTGCTCGAATTCTCGAAAGTCTGGGCGCCGCTGAAGAAAGCGTACGACGTCTATTCTTTCAAAGTATTACCGTGGCTTGGCGACAAGTTCGCGAAAGATGCCGACAGTTACCGGTATCTTGCTGAATCTATCCGGATGCATCCGGATCAGGAGACGCTGAAGACGATGATGGAACAAGCGGGCCTCGATGCCGTCAAATATTACAATTTGTCAGGTGGCGTGGTAGCTTTACACGTGGGAACCAAGTATTAAGGGGTTCCATCCATACATTTTACTTTCAGCTTGGAGGCCGGGATGTTCGTATCGCGTTCGTCGTTCAACCGCAGCAAAGAGCCGAAGTCGTTGGCGCGACGAATCGGCACGTTCTTGATGGTCGGTCTTCTCGCCGCCGGCACGTTCGCGTCGCTCGACGCCGAAGCGAAGCGCATGGGCGGCGGCCGCAGCTTCGGCCGCCAGTCGCAGACGCTGCAGCAGCGCCAGGCGACGCCGCCCGCGCAGCAGCCGATGCAGCAGGCCGCGCCCACGCAGGCGCCGCGCCAGCAGCCGGCGCCCGCCGCGCAGCCGAACCGCTCGCGCTGGCTCGGCCCGATCGCCGGTCTCGCGGCCGGCCTCGGCATCGCGGCGCTGCTGTCGCACCTCGGTCTCGGCGGCGCGTTCGCCAGCATAATGGCGAACGTCATCGTGATCGCGCTCCTTGCGATGGTCGGCATCTGGCTTGTCCGCAAGTTCATGAACCGGCGCGGCGCGCAGCAGCCGGCCTACGCGGGCGGTCAGCCGTCGCTGAACCACGGCCATGACGGCTACCGCCAGGACGCGGGCGTTCAGCGCCAGGCGGCGCAGAACGACGCGTTCCCGGGCTCGGGCAGCGCGTACGCAGGCGAAGCGCAGCGCGTGTTCGGCGGCGCGGCCGCGGCGACGACGGCGGCGGCTGCTGCTGCGCCCGCGGTGCCGGCGGGCTTCGACACCGAAGCGTTCCTGCGCAACGCGAAGGTCTATTTCGTGCGCCTGCAGGCCGCGTGGGACGAGGGCAACCTCGCCGACATCCGCGAGTTCACGACGCCTGAGATGTTCGCCGAAGTGAAGATCGACCTCGACGGCCGCGGCGCGGGCGCGAACCAGACGGACGTCGTGCAGCTCGGCGCCGAGCTGCTCGCGGTGGAGGATCGCGGCGGCGAGCACTTCGCGAGCGTGCGTTTCCACGGCCTGATCCGCGAGACGCAGGGCGCGGCGGCCGAGCCGTTCAACGAGGTGTGGAATCTGTCGAAGGCGGGCAGCCAGGGTTGGCTCCTCGCGGGCATTCAGCAGGTGAGCGCGCACTGACGGAAGTCGTGCCGCGCGTTGCGCCTCGCGAGGTCGCGCCCGAACCGACGTTACAATAGAAGCCCGCGCCGGCGCCCTGCCTGCGCGGGCTTTTCATTGCCACCCAGATGACCTTTGCCGCCAAGCCTTTTGCAGCCGCCGTCAATCACCTGCTCGCCCGCGAATCCTGGGCGCGCGATCGTCTGATTCCCTATGCCGGCAAGACCGCCCGGCTCGAAGTCCCGCCCGTGACGCTCGTGCTGCTCGTGCAGCCGGACGGCTATCTCGCCGCCGTCGAGGCGCACGACGCGCGCCAGTTCGACGTGTCAATCGCGCTGTCGAGCAGCGCCGGCGGCGGCGCGTTCGACGCGGTGGCCGCGTTCCTGCAAGGGGGGCAGGCTGCCGTGATGAAGCACGTGAAGATCGACGGCGACGCGGAGTTCGCGACGCAGATCGCGAAGCTCGCCGAGCACCTGCGCTGGGAGCCGGAGGAGGATCTCGCGAAGATCGTCGGCGACGCGGCCGCGTACCGGATCGCGACGGTCGCCCGTTCGGCGGGCGCGCATGCGCGCCGCACGGGCCGCAACGTACTTGATTCGATCGCCGAATACTGGTTCGACGAGAACCCGCAGGTCGTGCGCACGAGCGAGCTCGCCGATTTCGACGCCGGGCTCGCGCGGGCTCGCGACGCGCTAGCGCGCGTCGAGAAGCGGATCGAACGACTGGAGCAAAAAATCGACGCGCGCGCGGGCGGCAGCTCGCGACGCGCGCATTGAGGGCCGGAAGGCATGCGCATTTTCCGTTTCGTCAAAATCGTCTTTACCGTCATCCGCTTCGGCCTCGACGAGGTGATGCTGTCGCGCATCGAGAACCCTCGCGTGAAGTTCCTGCTGCGCATCACGACGATCGGCCGGCGCTTCGCCGATCCGCCCGCGGTGCGGCTGCGCCGCGCGCTCGAGAGCCTCGGGCCGATCTTCGTGAAGTTCGGCCAGGTGCTGTCGACGCGGCGCGATCTGCTGCCCGTCGATTTCGCGAACGAGCTCGCGAAGCTGCAGGATCAGGTGCCGCCGTTCGATTCGGCCGTCGCGATCGCGATCGTCGAGAAGTCGCTCGGCGCGCGCATCGACGCGCTGTTCGACGAGTTCGAGCGCGAGCCCGTTGCGAGCGCATCGATCGCGCAGGTGCACTTCGCCAAGCTCAAGCAGGGCGAGCACAAGGGCAGGGCGGTCGCGGTCAAGGTGCTGCGGCCGAACATGCTGCCCGTCATCGATTCCGATCTCGCGCTGATGCGCGACATCGCGACCTGGGCCGAGCGCCTGTGGGCGGACGGCCGGCGGCTCAAGCCGCGCGAGGTCGTCGCCGAATTCGACAAGTACCTGCACGACGAGCTCGACCTGATGCGCGAGGCGGCGAACGGCAGCCAGTTGCGCCGCAACTTCGCGGGGCTCGATCTGCTGCTCGTGCCGGAAATGTTCTGGGATTACTCGACGCCCGCCGTGCTCGTGATGGAGCGGATGACGGGCGTGCCGATCAGCCAGGTCGACACGCTGCGCGCGGCGGGCGTCGACATTCCGAAGCTCGCGCGCGAGGGCGTCGAGATCTTCTTCACGCAAGTGTTCCGCGACGGCTTCTTCCACGCGGACATGCATCCCGGCAACATCCAGGTGAGCCTCGATCCGAAGCACTTCGGGCGCTACATCGCGCTCGATTTCGGGATCGTCGGCGCGCTGTCGGATTTCGACAAGAACTACCTCGCGCAGAACTTCCTCGCGTTCTTCAAGCGCGATTATCACCGCGTCGCGACGCTGCACCTCGAATCCGGCTGGGTGCCGCCCGATACGCGCGTCGAGGAGCTCGAAAGCGCGATCCGCGCGGTCTGCGAGCCGTACTTCGATCGCGCGCTGAAGGACATCTCGCTCGGCCAGGTGCTGATGCGGCTGTTCTCGACGTCGCGCCGCTTCAACGTCGAGATCCAGCCGCAGCTCGTGCTCCTGCAGAAGACGATGCTGAACGTCGAAGGGCTCGGCCGTTCGCTCGATCCGGAGCTCGATCTGTGGAAGACCGCGAAGCCGTACCTCGAGCGCTGGATGACCGAGCAGATCGGGCTGCGCGGCTGGTACGAGCGCTTCAAGGTCGAGGCGCCGCAATGGAGCAAGACGCTGCCGCAATTGCCGCGCCTCGTGCATCAGGCGCTCGTCTCGCACCATGAGACGCCGCGCGCGATCAGCGACGATCTGATCCGGCAGATTCTCGTCGAGCAGCGGCGGACCAATCGGCTGCTGCAGGCGCTGCTCGTGTTCGGGATCGCGGTCGGCGCGGGCGCGGTGATCGCGCGGGTGCTGATCATCGTCGCGTATGGTGGCTGATGTCGCGGCTGAAGCAGCGGGGGAGATCGCGGCGGAGCGCGCGACGCGGGCCGCCGGAACGCGGACGCCGTCGATGAGCGGCGCGCGGTGGGCGGGCGAAGAGCGAATGAAGGACGAATTGCGAGGCGAAGCGACGGCATGACGAGCGAAGCGAACAAACGTGATGCGGCCGGACACGCGGCGGGCGATGCGCAATCGGCAAATCCGCCGTCCGCGGCCGCGCAGGCCGCGATGGCACCGTCTTCCGTGGCGCCTGCCCCGTCCGTCGCGAATTTCACGTCGCGCGATCCGGGCGAAGCGTCGTTCTGGGACGAGCGCTTCGAGCAGGGCGTGACGCCGTGGGACAGCGCGCGCGTGCCGGAAGCGTTCGCCGCGTTCGCCGCACGGCATCCGCGGTGCCCGGTGCTGATTCCCGGCTGCGGCAGCGCGTACGAGGCGCGTTGGCTCTCGCGCGCCGGCTGGCCCGTGCGCGCGATCGACTTTTCCGCGCAGGCGGTCGCGGCCGCGCGCCGCGAATTGGGCGAAGACGCCGCGCTCGTCGAGCAGGCCGATTTCTTCGCGTACGCGCCGCCGTTCGTCCCGCAATGGATCTACGAGCGCGCGTTCCTGTGCGCGATTCCGAGGAGCCGCCGCGCCGATTACGCGCGGCGCATGGCCGAGCTGCTGCCGGCGGGCGGCTTCCTCGCCGGCTTCTTCTTCGTCGGCGCGACGCCGAAGGGGCCGCCGTTCGGAATCGAGCGCGCGGAGCTCGACGCGCTCCTTTCGCCGAATTTCGCGCTCGTCGAGGACGAGCCCGCCGCCGATTCGCTGCCGGTATTCGCCGGACGCGAGCGCTGGCTCGCGTGGCGCCGCTCGTAGCGGTGCGCCCGCGCGGACCGGGGAAGGCGTCCGCCTTTCGGCTATAATTCAAGGCTTTGCAAGCCTTTTATACCGGTTATTGTTTCTGCGGGAAAATACCATGCCGATCTACGCCTATCGTTGCGAAGCGTGCGGTTACGCGAAAGATGTGCTTCAGAAGATGAGCGACGCACCGCTGTCCCAGTGCCCGGAATGCGGGAAGGACGCGTTTCGCAAGCAAGTCACGGCCGCCGGGTTCCAATTGAAGGGCTCGGGCTGGTATGTGACCGACTTCCGCGGCGGCGCGGGCGCGCCCGCCGCGAGCGGCGAGAAGGCGAGCGGCGAGAAGGCCGGCGGCGAGCAGTCGGCGGCGCCCGCCGCCGCGGCGGACAGCGCGGCGAGCGCGCCGGCGGCGTCCGCGCCCGCGCCTGCCGCCGCGCCCGCGAGCAGTACGTGACCGCCGCGCCGCCCGTGTCGGCGGCGCGTCCCGCGCTTGACGCACCGGCGCGATTTTTCGACGGCAGATGATGAAAAAGACGACCCTCAAATCGGTGTTTCTGACCGGACTCCTGGTTCTCGTTCCGCTCGCGATCACGCTGTGGGTGCTCGGGCTCATCATCGGCACGATGGACCAGACGCTGCTGCTGCTGCCCGCGGCGTGGCAGCCGGAGCGGCTGTTCGGCTTCCGGCTGCCGGGGATCGGCGCGGTGCTCACGCTCGCGTTCATCTTCGTCGTCGGGCTCGCGACGCAGAATTTCATCGGCCAGAAGCTCGTCACCTGGTGGAACGCGGTGGTGCGGCACATTCCCGTCGTCGGGCCGATCTACACGAGCGTGAAGCAGGTGTCGGACACGCTGCTGTCGAGCAGCGGCAACGCATTCCGCAAGGCGCTCCTGATCGAGTATCCGCGCCGCGGCTCCTATACGATCGCGTTCCTGACCGGCACGCCCGGCGGCGACGTGGTCAATCACCTGAAGGAAGAGCACGTGAGCGTCTACGTGCCGACGACGCCGAATCCGACGTCCGGCTTCTTCCTGATGGTGCCGAAAAGCGAGGTCGTCGAGCTCGACATGTCGGTCGACGCCGCGCTCAAGTACATCGTCTCGATGGGCGTCGTCGCGCCCCCGGCGCCCGTTGCCGCGCCGGCGCGCCGTCCCGTCGAGCCGCCGATGTAATGCCCGGGAGAGAGTGCGGCTCTTCCCGTTGATCACTACGAAAGAAAGCAAACATCATGTCGATGCGAACTGAATACTGCGGTCTCGTGACCGAACACCTGCTGGGCCAGACGGTGTCGCTGTGCGGCTGGGTCCATCGTCGCCGCGATCACGGCGGCGTGATCTTCATCGACCTGCGTGATCGCGAGGGTCTCGTGCAGGTGGTGTGCGATCCGGATCGCGCCGAAATGTTCGCGGCCGCCGAAGGCGTGCGCAACGAGTTCTGCATCCAGGTGAAGGGTCTCGTGCGCAGCCGTCCGGAAGGCACGATCAACGCCGGCCTGACGAGCGGCAAGATCGAAGTGCTGTGCCATGAGCTCGACGTGCTGAACGCGTCTGTCACGCCGCCGTTCCAGCTCGACGACGACAACCTGTCGGAGACGACGCGCCTGACGCACCGCGTGCTCGACCTGCGCCGCCCGCAGATGCAGCACAACCTGCGGCTGCGCTACCGCGTCGCGATCGAGGCGCGCAAGTACCTCGACGAACAGGGCTTCATCGACATCGAAACGCCGATGCTCACGAAGAGCACGCCGGAAGGCGCGCGCGACTACCTCGTGCCGTCGCGCGTGAACGCGGGCCAGTTCTTCGCGCTGCCGCAATCGCCGCAGTTGTTCAAGCAACTGCTGATGGTCGCGAACTTCGACCGCTACTACCAGATCACGAAGTGCTTCCGCGACGAAGACCTGCGCGCGGACCGCCAGCCCGAATTCACGCAGATCGACTGCGAGACGTCGTTCCTCGGCGAGCAGGAAATCCGCGATCTGTTCGAGGACATGATCCGTCACATCTTCAAGACGACGATCGGCGTCGAGCTCGCCGCGACATTCCCGGTGATGCCGCACTCGGAGGCGATGGCGCGCTTCGGCTCGGACAAGCCCGACCTGCGCGTGAAGCTCGAGTTCACCGAGCTCACCGATGCGATGAAGGACGTCGACTTCAAGGTGTTCAGCACGCCGGCCAACACGAAGGACGGCCGCGTCGCGGCCCTGCGCGTGCCGAAGGGCGGCGAGCTCACGCGCGGCGACATCGACGGCTATACCGAATTCGTGCGCATCTACGGCGCGAAGGGCCTCGCGTGGATCAAGGTCAACGAGCGCGCGAAGGGGCGCGACGGCCTGCAGAGCCCGATCGTCAAGAACCTGCACGACGCGTCGATCGCGGCGGTCCTCGAGCGCACGGGCGCCGAAGACGGCGACATCATCTTCTTCGCGGCGGACCGCGCGAAGGTCGTCAACGACAGCCTCGGCGCGCTGCGCCTGAAGATCGGCCATTCGGAGTTCGGCCGCGCGAACGGCCTCGTCGAGGCGGGCTGGAAGCCGCTGTGGGTCGTCGACTTCCCGATGTTCGAGTACGACGACGAAGATGCGCGCTACGTCGCCGCGCACCACCCGTTCACGAGCCCGAAGGACGAGCATCTCGAATACCTCGAGACCGATCCGGGCCGCTGCCTCGCGAAGGCGTACGACATGGTGCTGAACGGCTGGGAAATTGGCGGCGGCTCGGTGCGTATCCATCGCGAAGAAGTGCAGAGCAAGGTGTTCCGCGCGCTGAAGATCGGCCCGGAGGAGGCGCAGGCGAAGTTCGGCTTCCTGCTCGACGCGCTGCAGTACGGCGCGCCGCCGCACGGCGGCATCGCGTTCGGCCTCGATCGCATCGTCACGATGATGGCGGGCGCCGATTCGATCCGCGACGTGATCGCGTTCCCGAAGACGCAGCGCGCGCAGTGTCTGCTCACGCAGGCGCCGAGCCCAGTCGACGAGCGCCAGTTGCGCGAGCTGCACATCCGCTTGCGCCAGCCGGAGCAGCCGAAGGCGTAACGCCGCCGCGCGCCGGCTGCGGCCGAATCGGGATGCCGGCTCGGCTCGCGCTCGGCGCGACGGCCGGCTTCGGCCGACGCCGAAAAGGACCACAAAAAAGGGCGCGCGCGCCCTTTTCGTTTTTTGCGGTACAGTCGACCCATGGTTTTCTTGACGATGCCGCGCCGTCCGCCGCGTCGGGCGGGCTGGCGCCGATGACATCCCGATGACGAAACCACCGAAAATCCCCGAATCCGTTCTCGTCGTAATCCATACGCCCGCGCTCGACGTGCTCGTCATCAAGCGCGCCGATCAGCCCGACTTCTGGCAGTCCGTGACCGGCTCGAAGGACGCGCCCGACGAGCCGATCGCGCAGGCCGCCGCGCGCGAGGTCGCGGAGGAGACGGGCATCGTCGTCGGCAGCCCCGGCATTGCGCTGGCCGCGCTCGTCGACTGGCATCACGCGATCGAGTACACGATCTATCCGCAGTACCTGCACCGCTACGCGCCCGGCGTCACCCGCAACACCGAGCACTGGTTCAGCCTGGAAGTGCCGGCGCGCGTCGACGTGACGCTGTCGCCGCGCGAGCACACCGATCATCTGTGGCTGCCTTACCGCGAAGCGGCCGCGCGCTGCTACTCGCCGTCGAACGCCGAAGCGATCCTGCAACTGCCCGAGCGCCTCGCGTCGCGCGCCGCATGAGTGGCCGGACCCGGCACCGTCTCGCGCAACTGCGGCAGATGTTCCTGCAGGAGCGCGGTTCCGCGGCGCGGCTCGCGTTCACGTCCGGCAACGCGGTGCGCCTCTGCGACGGCGGCGCGGCGTTCTTCCCCGCGCTGATCGAACGGATCGACGCCGCGCGCGAGCGCGTCGCGCTAGAAACCTACATCTTCTGCGACGACGCCGTCGGCCGCGCGGTGTCCGACGCGCTCATCCGCGCGGCCGCGCGCGGCGTCCACGTGCGCGTCATCACCGACGGGATCGGCACCGAGCGCCTGCCGCTCTTCGGCGCGTGGCCGGACGCGGGCGTCGAGCACCGGATCTACAACCCCTATCTGTTCGGCCGCTTCGGTTTCTCGCGCACGCACCGCAAGCTCGCGGTGATCGACGACGCCTACGCGTTCTGCGGCGGCATCAACATCGTCGACGACTTCGAGCAGAACGGCGAGCGCCTGCCGTATCCGCGCTGGGATTTCGCGCTCGAGCTGAACGGGCCCGCCGTCGCCGACGTGCGCGCCGCGTTCGAGGTGCAGTGGCAACGGATCGCCGTCGGCCACAAGCGCTACGCGCAATACCTGCCGCATGGCGTCGACGGCTCCGCGTTCGCCGCGCGCTTTCGCCGCTGGATGCGCAGCCACCGCTGGGTGAAGGCGGGCGCGCTGCGCGTCGTGACCGAGCCGAGCGTCGCGTTCGTCGCGCGCGACAACGTCGTGAACCGCAGGACGATCGAGAAGGCGTATCTCGCGGCGATCGGCCGCGCGCGTCGGTCGATCCTGCTCGCCAATCCCTACTTCCTGCCGGGGCGCAAGCTGCGGCGCGCGCTCGCCGGGGCGGCGCGGCGCGGCGTCGACGTGCGGATCCTGCTCGGGCGCAACGAATTCGCGTCGCTCGATATGGCGGTGCCGTTCCTTTATCATGCGTTGCTGCGCTCGGGCGTGCGCGTTGCCGAATACGACAAGACGATGCTGCACGGCAAGGTCGCGGTGATCGACGATCACTGGGCGACCGTCGGCTCGTCGAATCTGGACGCGCTCAGCCTGATGCTGAACAACGAGGCGAACGTCGTGCTCGTGCGCCACCGCGAGGAGACGGCCGCGCTGCGCGACGCAATCGGCGTCGCGTTCGCCGACGGCCGCGAGATCGACCCCGCGCTCTACGCGGCGCGGCCCGCCGTCGAGCGGTTTCTGAACTGGTTCGCGTACAACGCGTACCGGGGTGCGATGAAGCTGCTGACGGTCGGCGGATACGACTAAGCATTCGCTTACACATGCGGCGCGCCGCGGCCTGCACAGGGCCTCCTCCAAAGGCGCGCGACCCTGCAAAATAGCGGGGACGGTTAGAAACCGATTTCTAATAATTTCCTTGTTTCGCCGCCGGCCGCACTCAATAATAGTACGGCCGTTCGATTTTATTCGATCACCTGGAACGGTTATTAAAAGCTATGCGAAAAGGCGAACAGACGCGTGCCGCGATACTCGAAGCAGCATTGGACCTTGCCAGCCGTGACGGGCTCGAGGGTCTGACGATCGGCCTATTGGCCGAGCGCATGCAGATGAGCAAGAGCGGCGTGTTCGCGCACTTCGGGTCGCGCGACGATTTGCAGGTCGAGGTCGTGCGAGAGTACCACCATCGTTTCGAGAACGAGGTGTTTTTTCCGAGCCTGCGCGAGCCGCGCGGTTTGCCGCGCCTGCGGGCGATGCTGGCGCGCTGGATCGAGAAGCGCATCCAGGAGGTGACGACGGGATGCATCTACATCAGCGGCGCCGTCGAATACGACGATCGCCCGGACAGCGCGGTGCGCGAGCAGTTGATCGCGAGCGTGAAAGCGTGGCGCGCCGCGCTGCTGCGCGCCATTTCGCAAGCGAAGGAGGAGGGGCATCTGCGCCCGGACACGGATCCGAACCTGATGCTCTTCGAGTTGTACAGCTTCACGCTCGGCCTGCACCACGACGCACGCTTCCTGCATCAGCCGGATGCGGTGCGGCTCACGTGGGCCGCGCTTGAAAAGACGATTGTTTCGTACCAGAGCGAGAGCCGTTAGCGGCGGCACGACCGCCGTCGGGGGAGCTCGAGCCGATTGCCATATCTTGGAGAGAGTCATGGGACAGTACGCCGCGCCGTTGCGCGACATGCAATTCGTGTTGCATGAGCTTCTGAACGTCGAAGCCGAGGTCAAGCAGATGCCCAAGCATGCTGATCTCGACGCCGACACGATCAACCAGGTGCTCGAGGAAGCGGGCAAGTTCTGCTCGGAGGTGCTTTTCCCGCTCAACCAGGTCGGCGACCGCGAGGGCTGCACGTATGTCGGCGACGGCGTCGTGAAGACGCCGACGGGCTTCAAGGAAGCGTACCAGCAGTACATCGAGGCGGGCTGGCCCGCGCTCGGCTGCGATCCCGATTACGGCGGCCAGGGCCTGCCCGCGTTCGTCAACAACGCGCTGTATGAAATGCTGAACTCGGCGAACCAGGCATGGACGATGTATCCGGGCCTGTCGCACGGCGCGTACGAATGCCTGCACGCGCACGGCGCGCCCGAGCTGCAGAAGCTCTACCTGCCGAAGCTCGTGTCGGGCGAATGGACGGGCACGATGTGCCTGACCGAGCCGCACTGCGGCACCGACCTCGGCATCCTGCGCACGAAGGCCGAGCCGAACGGCGACGGCTCGTATTCGATCAGCGGCACCAAGATCTTCATCTCGAGCGGCGAACACGACTTCTCGAAGAACATCGTTCACCTCGTGCTCGCGCGCCTGCCGGACGCGCCGAAGGGCACGAAGGGCATCTCCCTCTTCATCGTGCCGAAGTTCGTCCCCGACGCGTCGGGCGAGCCGGGCGAGCGCAACGGCGTCAAGTGCGGCTCGATCGAGCACAAGATGGGCATCCACGGCAACGCGACCTGCGTGATCAACCTCGACAACGCGAAGGGCTGGATGATCGGCGAGCCGAACAAGGGCCTGAACGCGATGTTCGTGATGATGAACGCCGCGCGCCTCGGCGTCGGCATGCAGGGGCTCGGCCTCACCGAAGTCGCTTACCAGAACTCGCTCACGTATGCGAAGGAGCGCCTGCAGATGCGCTCGCTGACGGGCCCGAAGGCGCCGGACAAGCCGGCCGATCCGATCATCGTCCACCCGGACGTGCGCCGCATGCTGCTCACGCAGAAGGCGTACGCGGAAGGCGCGCGCGCGTTCACGTACTGGTCGGCGCTGCAGATCGACAAGGCGCTGTCGCACGCCGACGAAGCGGTGCGCAAGGAAGCGGAGGATCTCGTCGCGCTCCTCACGCCGATCATCAAGGCGTTCCTGACCGACAACGCGTTCGAGTGCACGAACCACGCGATGCAGATCTACGGCGGCCACGGCTTCATCTCCGAGTGGGGCATGGAGCAGTACGTGCGCGACGCGCGGATCAACATGATCTATGAAGGGACCAACTCGGTTCAGGCGCTCGACCTGCTCGGCCGCAAGGTGCTGGGCGACATGGGCGCGAAGCTGAAGAAGTTCGGCAAGATCGTCGCCGAGTTCGCCGAAGCGGAAGGCGTGAAGCCCGAAATGTCCGAATTCATCACGCCGCTCGCCGACATCGGCGAGAAGGTGCAGAAGCTGACGATGGAAATCGGCATGAAGGCGATGCAGAACCCGGACGAGGTGGGGGCGGCCGCCGTGCCGTATCTGCGCACCGTCGGTCACCTGGTGTTCTCGTACTTCTGGGCGCGGATGGCGCGCATCGCGCTCGACAAGGAAGCGTCGGGCGATCCGTTCTACAAGTCGAAGCTCGCGACCGCGCGCTTCTACTTCGCGCGCCTCTTGCCCGAAACGGCGTCGTCGATTCGTCTCGCGCGCGCCGGCGCGAAGACGATGATGGAAATCGACGAAGCGCTGTTCTGACGCGCGCCGTCCGAACGACCGATTATTCGCACTCACACGCCGCGCGCGCCCTTACGACCGGCGCCGCGCGGCTCAATCCGGAGGAGTCCCGTGAGCAATTTCAACATTCGCAAGGTCGCCGTGCTGGGCGCCGGCGTGATGGGCGCGCAGATCGCCGCGCATCTCGTCAACGCGCGCGTGCCCGTGCTGCTGTTCGACCTGCCCGCCAAGGAAGGCCCGAAGAACGGCATCGCGCTGAAGGCGATCGAGCACCTGAAGAAGCTGTCGCCCGCGCCGTTCGGCGTGAAGGACGACGCGAAGTATCTCGAAGCCGCGAACTACGAGGACGACATCGCGAAGCTCGCCGAATGCGATCTCGTGATCGAGGCGATCGCCGAGCGGATGGACTGGAAGCACGACCTGTACAAGAAGGTCGCGCCGCACATCGCTTCGCACGCGATCTTCGCGACCAACACCTCGGGCCTGTCCATCACGACGCTGTCCGACGGCTTCGCCGACGAGCTGAAGGCGCGCTTCTGCGGTGTGCACTTCTTCAACCCGCCGCGCTACATGCACCTGGTCGAGCTGATCCCGACCGCGCACACGCGAGCCGACATCCTCGACCAGCTCGAGACGTTCCTGACGAGCGTCGTCGGCAAGGGCGTCGTGCGCGCGAAGGACACGCCGAACTTCATCGCGAACCGCGTCGGCATCTTCTCGATTCTCGCCGTGATCGTCGAAGCCGAGAAATTCGGCCTGCGTTTCGACGAAGTCGACGACCTGACGGGTAGCCGCCTCGGCCGCGCGAAGTCGGCGACGTTCCGCACGGCGGACGTGGTCGGCCTCGACACGATGGCGCACGTGATCAAGACGATGCAGGACAACCTCGCCGACGATCCGTTCTTCCCGGTCTACCGGACGCCAGCCGTGCTCGCGAAGCTCGTCGAGCAGGGCGCGCTCGGCCAGAAGACGGGCGCCGGCTTCTACCGGAAGGAAGGCAAGGCGATCAAGGTGCTCGACGCGAAGACGGGGACCTACGTCGACTCCGGCGCGAAGGCGGACGAGACCGTCGGCCGCATCCTGAAGCGTCCTCCCGCCGAGCGCCTGAAGCTGTTGCGCGAGACGCAGCATCCGCACGCGCAGTTCCTGTGGTCGGTCTTCCGCGACGTGTTCCACTACATCGCGATCCACCTCGAATCGATCGCCGACAACGCACGCGAAGTCGATCTCGCGATCCGCTGGGGCTTCGGCTGGAGCCAGGGCCCGTTCGAGGACTGGCAGGCGGCGGGCTGGAAGCAGATCGCCGAGTGGGTGCAGGAAGACATCGCGGCCGGCAAGTCGCTTGCAACCGTGCCGCTGCCCGCGTGGGTGCTGGAAGGCGCCGTCGCCGAGAAGGGCGGCGTGCACGCGGCCGAAGGCTCGTGGTCGGCAGCGGCGAAGCGCTTCGTGCCGCGCTCGGCGCTGTCCGTCTATGACAGGCAGGTGTTCCGCGCGCCCGTGTTCGGCGAAGCGGGGCGCGACCCGAAGACGTTCGGCAAGACGCTGTTCGAGACGGACTCGGTGCGCGCATGGGTCGACGACCGCGCGGGCGAGGACGACGTCGTGATCGTGTCGTTCAAGTCGAAGATGAACACGATCGGCCCGAGCGTGATCGACGGCCTCGTGCAGGCGATCACGCTCGCGGAGAAGGACTACAAGGGCGTGGTGATCTGGCAGCCGAGCTCGCTCAAGCTCGGCAATCCGGGCGGTCCGTTCTCCGCTGGCGCGAACCTCGAAGAGGCGATGCCCGCGTTCATGATGGGCGGCGCGAAGGGCATCGAGCCGTTCGTGAAGAAGTTCCAGGAAGGCATGCTGCGCGTGAAGTACGCGAACGTGCCGGTCGTCGCGGCGGTGTCGGGCCTGGCGCTCGGCGGCGGCTGCGAGCTGATGCTGCATAGCGCGAAGCGCGTCGTGCACGTCGAGAGCTACATCGGCCTCGTCGAAGTGGGCGTCGGCCTCGTGCCGGCGGGCGGCGGCCTGAAGGAAGCGGCGCTGCGCGCGGCGGACGCGGCGACGGCGGCGGGCATGACGAGCGAGCTGCTCAAGTTCCTGACGAAGTCGTTCGAGAACGCGGCGATGGCGAAGGTGTCGATGTCCGCGCACGAAGCGCGCGCGATGGGCTACGTGAAGCCGTCGGACACGATCGTGTTCAACGTGTTCGAGCTGCTCGACGTCGCGAAGAAGGAAGCGCGCGGCCTCGCGGCGGCGGGCTATCGCGCGCCGCTGAAGGCGAAGGAAATCCCGGTGGCCGGCCGCTCGGCGATCGCCACGATCAAGGCCCAGCTCGTCAACATGCGCGACGGCCGCTTCATCAGCGATCACGACTTCCTGATCGCGAGCCGGATCGCGGAAGCGGTCTGCGGCGGCGACGTCGAGGCCGGCAGCACGGTCGACGAGGAATGGCTGCTCGCGCTGGAGCGTCGCGCGTTCGTCGAGCTGCTCGGCACGCAGAAGACGCAGGAGCGGATCATGGGCATGTTGCAGACCGGCAAGCCGGTTCGCAACTGATCGAGCCGAGCGGACAACTTTGCATGGGAGCGGAGTGAGCGCTCAAGCACCACTCCGGTCGACAGGAGCTTGAAATGAGCAAACAGTTGCAAGACGCATACATCGTCGCCGCAAGCCGCACGCCGATCGGCAAGGCGCCCCGCGGTGCATTCAGGAACACGCGCCCGGACGAACTGCTCGTCCACGCAATCAAGTCGGCGATCGCGCAAGTGCCGCAATTCGACACGAAGCTGATCGAAGACGCGATCGTCGGCTGCGCGATCCCCGAGGCCGAGCAGGGCCTGAACGTCGCGCGGATGGGTGCGCTGCTCGCGGGCCTGCCGAACACGGTCGGCGGCGTGACGGTGAACCGCTTCTGCGCGTCGGGCGTCACCGCGCTCGCGATGGCGGCGGACCGCATCCGCGTCGGCGAATCGGACGCGATCCTCGCGGCCGGCGTCGAATCGATGAGCATGGTGCCGATGATGGGCAACAAGCCGTCGATGTCGCCGCACATCTTCGATCGCAGCGAAGACTTCGGCATCGCTTACGGGATGGGCTTGACGGCCGAGCGCGTCGCCGAGCAGTGGAAGGTGAGCCGCGAAGACCAGGACGCGTTCTCGGTCGAATCGCACCGGAAGGCGCTCGCGGCGCAGCAGGCGGGCGAGTTCAAGGACGAGATCGCGCCGTACGCGATCGTCGAGCGCTTCCCGAATCTCGCGACGGGCGAAATCGAAACGAAGACGCGCGAGATCTCGCTCGACGAAGGTCCGCGCGCGGAGACGTCGCTCGAAGGGCTCGCGAAGCTGAAGACGGTGTTCGCGAACAAGGGCTCGGTGACGGCGGGCAACAGCTCGCAGACGTCGGACGGCTCGGGCGCGCTGCTCGTCGTGTCGGAGAAGGTGCTCAAGCAGTTCAACCTGACCCCGCTCGCGCGCTTCGTCAGCTTCGCCGTGCGCGGCGTGCCGCCGGAGATCATGGGCATCGGCCCGAAGGAAGCGATTCCGGCCGCGCTGAAGGCGGCGGGCCTCAAGCAGGACGACATCGACTGGATCGAGCTGAACGAGGCGTTCGCCGCGCAATCGCTCGCCGTGATCCGCGATCTCGGCCTCGATCCGTCGAAGATCAACCCGCTCGGCGGCGCGATCGCGCTCGGCCACCCGCTCGGCGCGACGGGCGCGATTCGCGCGTCGACGGTCGTGCACGGCCTGCGCCGCCGCAACCTGAAGTACGGGATGGTGACGATGTGCGTCGGCACCGGCATGGGCGCGGCGGGCATCATCGAGCGGCTCTGATCGGCGCGCGCGACGCATGACGACGGTGCGCGGGCGGCGGGCTCGCGCACCGTTTTTTTGTCGATCGAATGAAAACAGTCATGGAGACGGCTCAAATGGATATCCAGGTCGAAAACGCAGGCGGCGTGCTGACGATCACGCTCGCGCGCCCAGCGAAGAAGAACGCGATCACGGCGGCGATGTACCAGACGATGGCCGATGCGCTCGCGGCGGCGCAGGACGACAAGTCGGTGCGCGCGATCCTGATTCGCGGCAGCGACGGCAACTTCAGCGCGGGCAACGATCTCGACGATTTCATGAAGGCGCCGCCGAAGGACGAGCACGCGCCCGTGTTCCAGTTCCTGCGCCAGATCGCGAGCGCGCAGAAGCCGATCGTCGCGGCGGTCGCGGGCGTTGCGGTCGGCATCGGCGTGACGATGCTGCTGCACTGCGATCTCGTCTACGCGGCCGATACCGCGCAGTTGTCGCTGCCGTTCACGCAACTCGGCCTGTGCCCGGAGGCGGCGTCGAGCCTGCTGTTGCCGCGCCTCGCCGGCCATCAGGTCGCCGCGGAGAAGCTGCTGCTCGGCGAGCCGTTCGACGCGCTCGAGGCGCACCGGATCGGCCTCGTGAACCGCGTGCTGCCCGCCGCGGACCTCGACGCGTTCGCCGCGCAGCAGGCGGCGAAGCTCGTCGCGCTGCCGGCTTCGTCGCTGCGCGCGACGAAGGCGTTCCTCAAGAAGGGCAGCGGCGCGGAAATCGCCGCGCGGATGTCGGAAGAAGGCGATCAGTTCGGCGAGATGCTGCGCTCGCCCGAAGTGCGCGAGGCGATCACCGCGTTCTTCGAGAAGCGCAAGCCGGATTTCCGGCAGTTCGACTGAGCGCGATCGCGGCGGCGGCGCGCTACGCGGTGCCGTAATCGACGTAACCCGCCTCGCGGCAGAAGCTCACGAGCCGCAGCCCGGCCTGCCGCGCGATCTCGATCGCGAGCGACGACGGCGCGGAGATCGTCGCGACCATCGGAATGCCGACGCGCGCCGACTTGCGCACGAGCTCGTAGCTCGCGCGGCTCGACAGGAACACGAAACCGTTCGTCATGTCGGCGCGCGTGAGCGTCAGCGTGCCGATCAGCTTGTCGAGCGCGTTGTGGCGGCCGATGTCCTCGAACGCATGGACGATCGCGCCCGACGCATCGCACCACGCGGCCGCGTGCAGGCCGCCCGTCTGCCGCGTGAGCGCCTGATGCGCGGGAAGCTCGCGCGCCGCGCGTGCGATCGCATCCGGCGCGAGGCGCGCGAGAAAGCCGGTATCGGGCAGGCGCTGCGGCACGAGATCGAGCAGATCGATGCTTTCGATCCCGCAAACGCCGCAGCCGGTGCGCCCCGCGAGCGCGCGGCGCTTTTCCTTCAGCGCGGCGAACGCCTGCTGGACGACCGTCAACTGCACTTCGGCGTGCGGCAGCGGCGCGTCGCCGTGCAGCGCGACCTCGATGTCCTTCACGTCGCTGCCGCGCCCGACGATGCCTTCCGACACCGCGAAGCCGACCGCGAACGCTTCCAGATCGCGCGGCGTGCACATCATCACCGCGTGCGAGATGCCGTTGAACACGAGCGCGACGGGCCATTCCTGGCCGACGCGGTCGACGGCCGCCTCGATCGCGTCGCCGCGCCGCCTGCGCACCGAAAGCTCGACGATGCCGCTGGGTTCGACGGTTTCGGACAGACTCACGGGGGGCTCCTTCGATGGGACGGCTGGACGGGCGAGCGGGGCGCGACGCCGGGCGGCACGCTCGATGCCTGCGAAGGTTCTAAAATACTCCACACGGGCCAAACGTGCCGGCAAACGTCATAGTGGGTGCAAACATGGGACTGAGCGACGCGCCGTTGCTGTTCAATTTCGAAATCGAATCGTCGGAGGATCTGACCTACATTCCGATGATCGTCCGCTTCAACCTCGACCGTTTCGGGCTGAGGATCTCGCTCGAGCAGTGGCAGATGCTGCCGCTCGAGGATCGCAGGCTGCTCGCGCGCTTTCCGGCCGACGAAGACGTCGTGATCGAGCCGAATTTCGATCATGCGCTGTTCGAGATGTTGCGCACGCACGCGAACGTCGAGCCGACCTGGTTCCAGCCGGACGAGCATCCGGCATGGCGCAGCGCCGATGCCGTGCCGGACGCGCTCGTCGCGCAGAGCGGGCTCGCCGGCCTGCCGGCGCCGTCCGCCTCGCAGTGGTCGACGCTCACGCCGTTTCAGCGCTACGTGCTCGCGAAGCTGTCGCGCAAGCCGAAGCTCAACCACGACTTCGTTCCCGCGATGCGCGAGTTCGGCCTCGCCGCGCACTGAGCGGGCGAGGGGCGGCGGCAAGCGCCGCCTTGCGATGCGCGCGTGCGTGCGCCGCGCTTATTCGAGCGGCGGCAGCGCGCGCGGGCGGCGATCGGCGTCGGTCGCGACGTAGGTGAGGGTTGCTTCCGTCACCTTGACGATCTCGCTCATCAGGCTCATCCGCTGCGCGTAGACCTCGACGTCGACCGTCACCGACGTGTTGCCCGTCTTCACGATGCTCGCGTAGAAGCTGAGCAGATCGCCGACGAACACCGGCTGCTTGAACAGGAACGAATTGACCGCGACCGTCGCGACCCGACCGTTCGCGCGGCGGCTCGCCGGGATCGAGCCCGCGATGTCGACCTGCGCCATGATCCAGCCGCCGAACACGTCGCCGTGGACGTTCGCGTCGGACGGTTGCGGGACGACGCGCAGCGCGGGCGGTTTTTGCGGGAGTTGCATGGGCGAATCGGTCATGGTTGAAGCTTCCATCTTGTAAGAAAAGCGGCCGGCTTGCGCGTATTCGGCGGCCGTCGCCGGAGATGCGGCGGACAGCGGCGTGAACCGGCTTCTGAGACAATACAGAGTTCTGAAATTGTACGAGAAAGTGTGGATTTGGGCCGGGCCGCGTAGGCCGGGCCTCGCAGGCCGGGCCTCGCCGCGCACGCGCCGCCGCGTAGCGTGATGCGCGCCGCATCGACGGCCGGCCAGGAAAGCCCGACACGCCCACTTTCACCGACGAAGCGAACCCACGAACTCCCCATGCGCCGCTATCCCGCTTCCTCCGAGCCCGCGCCCGCCGCGACCGGGCCGCGCAACGACTGGCAGACGATCCGCTCGCTGCTGCCGTACCTGAGCGCCTACAAATGGCGCGTCGCGTTCGCGCTTTCGTGCCTGATCGGCGCGAAGGTCGCGAACCTCGGCGTGCCCGTCGTGATGAAGCGGATCGTCGACAGCCTCGCGGCCGTCCAGCATCTGACCGCGCTCGGCCGCGCCGAGCAGTCGGCGACCGTCGTGCTCGCGGGCGGCGTCGGGCTCCTCGTGATCGCCTATGCGCTCGTGCGGCTGTCGACGTCGCTCTTCACCGAGCTGCGCGAGATCCTGTTCTCGAAGGTGACGGAAAGCGCGGTGCGGCGGCTCGCGCTGCAGGTGTTCCGGCATCTGCACGGCCTGTCGCTGCGCTTTCATCTTGAGCGGCAGACGGGCGGCATGTCGCGCGACATCGAGCGCGGCACGCGCGGCATCCAGCAACTGATCTCGTATTCGCTGTACAGCATCCTGCCGACGCTCGTCGAAGTGGGGCTCGTGCTCGGCTTCTTCGTCGTCAAGTACGAGGCGTATTACGCGTACGTGACGTTCGCCGCGCTCGTCGCTTACATCGCATTCACCGTGAAGGTGACCGAGTGGCGCACGCATTTCCGCCGCACGATGAACGAGCTCGATTCGCGGGCGAACTCGCGCGCGATCGATTCGCTGATCAACTACGAGACCGTCAAGTACTTCGGCAACGAGGAATGGGAGACGCAGCGCTACGACGAAAACCTGAAGCGCTACCGGAAGGCGGCGATCCGCTCGCAGAATTCGCTGTCGTTCCTGAACTTCGGCCAGCAGGCGATCATCGGCACGGGGCTCGTGTTCATCCTGTGGCGCGCGACGCAGGGCGTGCTCGCGGGCAGGCTCACGCTCGGCGATCTCGTGCTCATCAACACGTTCATGCTGCAACTGTACATTCCGCTCAACTTCCTCGGCGTCGTCTATCGGGAGCTGAAGCAGAGCCTGACCGACATGGACCGGATGTTCGGGCTGCTGTCGGCCGCGCGCGAAGTCGACGACGCGCCCGGCGCGAGCGCGCTGAAGGTGAGCGGCGCGCGAGTGCGTTTCGAGCGGGTCGATTTCAGCTACGAGCCGTCGCGGCAGATCCTGCGCGGCGTCGATTTCACGATCGAGGCGGGCTCGACGACCGCGGTCGTCGGCCACAGCGGCTCGGGCAAGTCGACGCTGTCGCGCCTGCTGTTCCGCTTCTACGATCTCGATCGCGCGACGGGCGGCGCGATCACGATCGACGGCCAGGACATTCGCGACGTGAAGCAGGATTCGCTGCGGGCGTCGATCGGCATCGTGCCGCAGGACACCGTGCTCTTCAACGACACGATCTACTACAACATTGCGTACGGCCGGCCGTCGGCGACGCGCGACGAGGTGATCGCGGCCGCGCGCGCCGCGCACATCCACTCGTTCGTCGAGAGTCTGCCGAAGGGCTATGACACGCCCGTCGGCGAGCGCGGGCTCAAGCTGTCGGGCGGCGAGAAGCAGCGCGTCGCGATCGCGCGGACGATCCTGAAGAATCCGCCGATCCTCGTGTTCGACGAGGCGACGTCGGCGCTCGATTCGCGTTCCGAGCGCGCGATCCAGCACGAGCTCGACCAGATCGCGCGGCACCGGACGACGCTCGTGATCGCGCACCGCTTGTCGACCGTCGTGCATGCGGACCAGATCATCGTGATGGACCACGGGCGCATCGTCGAGCGCGGCACGCACGCGGAGCTGCTGCGCGCGGACGGCCTCTACGCGCAGATGTGGGCGTTGCAGCAGCAGCGCGCGGCGGCCGACGGCGCGGCGGCGGAAGAGGTTTGACGAAGCGGGGCGGGACGGGCGACGACGCCGCGCGTTTCGGCGAGCCGGTCGATCCGGCGGCGAAGCGACCGGGCCGGCGCTCTCAGCGGGCGGCCTTCAACGCCGCATCGAGCTCGCCCAGTTGCGCGGCCGTGCCGACGTTCTCCCACGCTCCGGTGTGGAGCTCGCCCGTCGCGCGGCGCGCGGCGATCGTCTCGCGGTAATAGGGGGCGAGCGCGCGGCGCGTGCCGGCGGGCAGATCGCGGAACATCCGCGTGTCGTACAGCGCGATGCTGCCGAACGTGACGCGCGCGGCGCCGTCGAGCGACAGCCGGCCGCTGCCGTCGAGCGCGAAATCGCCCGCCGGATGGAACGGCGGGTTCGGCACCATCACGAGATGCATGCCGGGCTCGGATGCCGAGGCGAGCGCGGCTGCACGCTCCCGCAGCGCCGCGTAATCGAAGTCCGCATAGATATCGCCCGCGACGCCGACGAACACCTTCGGCCCGCCGCCGCCCTCGATGAGCGGCAGCGCCTGCGCGATCCCGCCCGCGGTCTCGAGCGCCTCGCGCTCGGCGGAATACAGGAGCCGCACGCCCCAGCGCGAGCCGTCGCCGAGCGCGGCCTCGATCTGCGCGCCGAGCCACGCATGGTTGACGACGATCGTGCGAATGCCCGCCGCGGCGAGCCGCTCGATCTGCCAGACGATCAGCGGCTTGCCGCCCGCGACGAGAAGCGGCTTCGGCGTCGTGTCGGTAAGCGGGCGCATCCGTTCGCCGCGCCCGGCGGCGAAGATCATCGCCGTATCGAGTGTGTGCGTCATCGTTCAGAACGTGTAGCCGACGTCGGCCGTCTTGCCTTCGAGATCGTCGAGGAGCCGCGCGAACGGCGCGAGCGGCCGGTAGCGCAGCGCGACGCGCTGCGCGTAGCCGAGAAAGCGCGGCAGATCGGCGAGATAGTGCGGCTTGTGATCGCGGTAGTTGATGCGCGCGAACAGGCCGAGCACCTTGATGTGGCGCTGCAGGCCCATCCATTCGAGCTGCCGGTAGAACTCGCCGAAATCCGGCTCGACGGGCAGCCCCGCCTTCTTCGCTCTTTCCCAGTAGTACGCGAAGCAGTCGAGCTCGAACGCTTCGTCCCAACTGATGAACGCGTCGCGCATGAGCGACACCACGTCGTACGTGAGCGGCCCGTACACGGCGTCCTGGAAGTCGAGCACGCCCGGGTTCGGCTCCGCGATCATCAGGTTGCGAGGCATGAAGTCGCGCAGCATGTAGCCCTGCGGTTGCGCCTTCGCGCTCGCGATCAGCAGCGCGAACGTGCGCTCGAGCACGCCGCGCGCGTCGTCGGACAGCGTCTTGTCGAGATGCCGGCCGACGTACCATTCGGGCATCAGCTCCATCTCGCGGCGCAGGAACGCTTCGTCGAACGGCGGCAGCACGCCCTCGCGCGACGCGAGCTGCCAGCGGATCAGCGCGTCGAGCGCGTCGCGCATCAGCGGCCGCGCGGCGGCGGGCGCCGCCGGGTCGAGCGCCGAGATGTACGGGCGCGTGCCGAGATCGGTGACGAGCATGAAGCCCGCATCGAAGTCGTGCTCGAGCACCTTCGGCACGTGGACGCCGGCCGCGTCGAGCAGTTGCGCGATCTGCGCGAACTCGCGGCATTTCTCGGGCGGCGGCGCGTCGACGGCGATCGCCGTGCCGCCCGGCGCGGCCGCGCTCGCGACGCGGAAATAGCGGCGGAAGCTCGCGTCGGCGGACGCCGGGGCGAGCGACGCGAGGTCGAGCGCGTAGCGGTCGGCGAAAGTGGCGAGCCAGGCGGCGAGGCGGGCGAGACGGGGATCGGCTGGGGGCTGCGTCATTGAAAGTCGGGGAGGGGGAACGTCTTGCCATATAATACCCCACGACTTTTTTGACGCGTCCCGTGTCAATTCCCGCCGGCGCGGGCCCGCAGCCCGCCACGCCGTCCGTTTGCCCGTTTCCCCCGGTATGCGCGAAGCCGCAGTCACGGTTCGATTGCGCGGGCGCGGCATGCGGAGGCCGGGCTTGACAGGGGGCGATTCGCCGAACGATAGATGCCGCCTAAAACGTTATTCCCGCTCGTCCCAGCTTGCGATGCCGCGCCGCGCAAAAAACGGCTCGCGGTCGCGCTTTTGGCCGTACCGGGCCTCGTGCCGGCGGTGTCGCAGGCCCAGTTGTCGGGCGTCGCGGCCGAGCCGCAGACGTTCGGCTCGCCGTGGGACCTGCGCCTCGCGCCGCAGCTCGACGAGCATCCGCAAAAACAGGGCGGCAAGCCCGCGACGTTCGTGCTCGCCGATCACACGGGCGGCACCGCCGACCAGGATCTCGCCGCGAAGGGTTCGGCCGAGATCCGCCGCGGCAACGCGGTCGTCAAGGCGGATGCGATCCACTACGATCAGGACACCGACATGGCCGACGCGTACGGCAAGGTCACGGTGGCCAACGGCGGCACGACGTTCTCGGGGCCCGAGGCGCATCTGAAGGTCGAGGCGAACCAGGGCTTCATGACGACGCCGAAGTACCATTTCACGGCGACGGGCGGCTCGGGCAGCGCCGAGCGCGTGCAGCTCCTCGACAGCGAGCGCTCGGTGTTCACCAACGGCACGTACACGGGCTGCCAGTGCGCGACGAATCCGGCGTGGTACATCAAGGGCAGCGAGTTCGATTTCGATACGGGCGCGGACGAGGGCGTCGCGCGCAACGGCGTGCTGTTCTTCCAGGGCGTGCCGCTCTTCGGCAGCCCGTGGCTCACGTTTCCGCTGTCGGGCGAGCGGCGCAGCGGCTTCCTGCCGCCGACGTTCTCGCTCGATTCGTCGAGCGGCTTCGAGCTCGCGCTGCCGTACTACTTCAACATCGCGCCGAACCGCGACCTGACGATCACGCCGCACGTCATCTCGAAGCGCGGGATCTTCACGCAGGCGACGTTCCGCTACCTGTCGACGAATTACTCGGGGACGCTGACGGGCGAATACCTGCCCGACGACCGTGTCGCGAAGCGCAACCGCTACGCGATCTACTGGCAGCACCAGCAGAATTTCGGCAACGGCTTCGCGGGCTACATCTACTACAACAAGGTCTCGGACAACACGTATCCGGAGGATCTGGGCTCGACGAACCAGTTCCTGAACGGGATCCAGACCGTCTACCAGCAGGAAGCCGGCCTCACGTACAACAACGGGCCGTGGTCGGTGCTCGGGCGCTACCAGCACTGGCAGACGCTCGCGCCGTCGATCGCGCCGTACGGGCGCGAGCCGCAGTTGAACGTGAAGTACACGAAATACAACGTCGGCGGCTTCGACTTCGGCGCGGAAGCCGACTATTCGCGCTTCCGGATCACGACGGCCGACCAGCCGGAAGGCGACCGCGTGATGTTCAACCCGTACGTGTCGTACGGGCTTTACGGTCCCGGCTACTTCTTCGTGCCGAAGGCGCAGTTGCACATCGCGTCGTACGACCTGACGACGACGACGGGCGGCGTGCCCGATCAGGCGAAGCGCTTCACGTACTCGATTCCGACGCTCAGCCTCGACACCGGGCTCGTGTTCGACCGCTCGGTGCGCCTGTTCGGCCAGGATTTCATCCAGACGCTGGAGCCGCGCCTGTACTACGTGTACACGCCGTACCGGAACCAGTCGAACGCGCCGCTCTTCGACACGGCCGTGTCGGACTTCGGGCTCGCGGAGATCTTCACGCCGAACACGTTCGTCGGCAACGACCGGATCGCCGACGCGAACCGCCTGACGGCCGCGCTCACGACCCGCTTCATCAATCCGACGACGGGCGACGAGCGCGCGCGCTTCGTGATCGCGCAGCAGTACTACTTCACCGATCAGCGCGTGACGCTTCTGCCGACCGAGGCGCCCGCGACCGCGCGGCACTCGGACCTGATCCTCGGCGCGTCGGTCAAGCTCGGCGCGGGCTTCGCGTCGGAGACGGCGTTCCAGTACAACGTCGACAACAACCAGCTCGTGAAGTCGAGCGTCGGCTTCGGCTACAGCCCGGGCGAGCGGCGCGTGATCAACGTCGGCTACCGCTACACGCGGCAGAATCCGACGCTCAGCAACGAGCCGATCAACCAGATCCTCGTGTCCGCGCAGTGGCCGCTCACGCGGCGGCTCTACACGGTGGGCCGCTTCAACTACGATCTCGCGAGCAGCCGGGTTGTCGACGGTCTCGTCGGCTTCCAGTACGATGCCGACTGCTGGGCGTTCGGCGTCGGCATCCAGCGCTACGCGAACGGCGTGAACTCGTCGGGGCAGCAGCATTCGTCGACCCGCGTGCTCGCGCAACTCGTGCTCAAGGGGCTGACGAGCATCGACAACGGCCTCGTGTCGGCGTTCCGCGCCGGCGTGCAGGGCTACACGCCGCTGCCGCCCGCGCCTGCGCCGCTGTCGCGTTTCAGCAATTACGATTAACCGCCGACGAGGCGTTCGCGGCGAGCGGCGTTTGCGCAGCCCGCTTTCAATGGAGTACCTGTGGCAATGAAGAAAACCCTTCGCTTCGCGGCTGTCGCATCCGGTCTGGTCGCGTCGCTCATCACGGTCGCGCCGCCGGCGTCCGCGCAGGCGCTGCGCGCGCAGGGCGCGTCGCTCGCCGACGAGGTGGTCGCCGTCGTCAACAACGACGTGATCACCGGGCGCGAGCTCGATCAGCGCGTGGGCCTGATCGCGCGCCGCCTGCAGCAGCAGAAGGCGCCCGTGCCGCCGACGGACCAGTTGCGCGCGCAGGTGCTGAACCAGATGGTGCTTGAGCGCATCCAGGTCCAGCGGGCGAAGGACGACGGCATCGTCGTCGACAACGCGACCGTGCAGGCGACGCTCGGCCGTCTCGCGCAGGCGAACGGCATGCCGCTCGACCAGTACAAGGCGCGCATCGAGGCGCAGGGCGTGCCGTGGGACCTGTTCGTGCGCGACGCGCGCACCGAGCTGATGCTCTCGAAGCTGCGCGAGAAGGAGGTCGACAGCAAGATCACCGTGTCGGACGCCGAGGTCGCGAGCTACATCGCGAGCCAGCGCGGCCCGAACGCGGGCTCGCAGCAGGATCTGCGGCTCGAGCACATCTTCGTGAAGGCGCCGACCAACGCGCCGCAGGCCGACATCGACGCCGCGCAGAAGAAGGCTGACGGCCTGCTGCAGCAGGCGCTCGCGTCGGGCGCCAATTTCGAGCGGCTCGCGAAGAGCCAGTCGGAAGCCGACGATGCGAAGAAGGGCGGCGATCTCGGCTTCAAGTCGCCGTCGTCGTTGCCGTCCGACGTCGTCGACGCCGTGTCGAAGCTGCGTCCCGGCGAGGTCAACCCGACGCTCATCCGCGTGCCGGACGGCTTCGAGATCGTGCGCCTCGTCGAGCGCCGCGCGAGCCAGAATCCGGCCGCGTCGCCGAAGATCGTGCAGACGCACGTGCGCCATATCCTGCTGCGCGTCGGCGAAGGCAAGTCGGAATCGCAGGCGCGCCAGCAACTGATCGACATCCGCCGGCAGATCGAGGCGGGCGGCGATTTCGAGAAATTCGCGCGCACCTACTCGCAGGACGGCTCGGCGTCGCAGGGCGGCGATCTCGGCTGGATCAGCCCGGGCGAGACGGTGCCCGAATTCGAGCGCGCGATGAACACGCTGCAGGACGGCCAGGTCAGCAACCCGGTGCGCACCGAGTACGGCTACCACCTGATCCAGGTGCTCGGCCGCCGCGACGCGGAGGGCTCGGTGCAGCAGCAGATGGACATCGCGCGCCAGGCGATCGGCCAGCGCAAGGCCGAGCAGGCGTATTCCGACTGGCTGCGCGAGCTGCGCGACTCGTCGTACGTGCAGATCAAGCTGCCCGTCGTCCAGTAGGCACATAGGCGCATCATGTCCGCCCGTCCGCAGCCGCTGCGCATTGCGATCACGACCGGCGAGCCGGCCGGCGTCGGCCCCGAGCTGACGGCCCGCGCGCTCGCCGACGCGGCGGCGCGCTGGCCGGATGCGCACTTCACGGTGCTCGGCGACGCGAGCCTGATCGCCGAGCGCGCGGCGGCGGCGGGCGTCGACTGGGCGCGCGTGACGGCGGGCGGCGCGAACGCGCATGTCGCCAACGCGCATGTCGCGAACGCGCACGTCGCGAACGCGCATGTCGCCGTCGCGCATCGCGCGCTTGCCGCGCCCGCCGAAGCGGGCAAGCTGAATCCGGCGAACGGGCGCTATGTGCTCGATCTGCTCGATGCGGCGATCGACGGCGCGCTCGCAGGCGAATACGACGCGATCGTCACCGCGCCGCTGCAAAAGAGCACGATCAACGACGCCGGCGTGCCGTTTACCGGCCACACCGAATATCTCGCCGAGCGCACGCACACGCCGCGCGTCGTGATGATGCTCGCGGGCACGGGCGAGCGGCCGCTGCGCGTCGCGCTCGCGACGACGCACCTGCCGCTCAAGGACGTGCCGGCCGCGCTGACGATCGACGGCCTCGTCGACACGCTCTCGATCGTCGATCGCGACCTGCGCCGCAGCTTCGGCCTCGCCGCGCCGCGCATCCTCGTGACGGGCCTCAATCCGCATGCGGGCGAGAACGGCTATCTAGGCCGCGAGGAAATCGACGTGATCGGGCCTGCGCTCGAACGCGCGCGGGCGGCGGGCATCGACGCGCGCGGCCCGTATCCGGCCGACACGCTGTTCCAGCCGCGCCACCTCGAGCACGCGGATTGCGTGCTCGCGATGTTCCACGATCAGGGGCTGCCGGTTCTCAAGTACGCGACGTTCGGCGAGGGCATCAACGTCACGCTCGGCCTGCCGATCATCCGCACGTCGGTCGATCACGGCACGGCGCTCGATCTCGCCGGCACGGGCCGCGCCGATCCGGGCAGCCTTGTCGCGGCCATCGACACCGCGGTGACGATGGCGCGCCATCGGCGCGCGGCCTGAGTTTTCGCGTCATCCGTTTTTCTATCTTTCGATGTCGAACAGCAGACAGCACCAAGGGCATTTCGCGCGCAAGCGCTTCGGGCAGAACTTTCTCGTCGATCACGGCGTGATCGACGCGATCGTCGCGGCGATTCGTCCCGAACGCGGCGAGCGGATGGTCGAGATCGGGCCGGGCCTCGGCGCGCTCACGGGGCCCGTGATCGCGCGGCTCGCGACGCCCGATTCGCCGCTGCATGCGGTCGAGCTCGACCGCGATCTGATCGGCCGCCTCAAGGCGCGCTTCGGCGAACTGCTCGAGCTGCACGCGGGCGATGCGCTCGCATTCGATTTCGGCTCGCTCGCGCGGCCGGGCGACCAGCCGTCCCTGCGGATCATCGGCAACCTGCCGTACAACATTTCCAGCCCGCTGCTGTTCCATCTGATGGCGTTTGCGCCCGTCGTGATCGACCAGCACTTCATGCTGCAGAACGAGGTCGTCGAGCGGATGGTCGCCGAGCCGGGCACGAAGGCGTTCAGCCGGCTGTCGGTGATGCTCCAGTACCGCTACGTGATGGACAAGCTGATCGACGTGCCGCCCGAATCGTTTCAGCCGCCGCCGAAGGTCGATTCGGCGATCGTGCGGATGATCCCGCATGCGCCGCACGAGCTGCCGGCCGTCGATCCGGCGGTGCTCGGCGAAGTCGTGACGGCCGCGTTCTCGCAGCGCCGCAAGATGCTGCGCAACACGCTCGGCGGCTATCGCGATCTCGTCGATTTCGATGCGCTCGGCTTCGATCTCGCGCGCCGCGCGGAAGACGTCGGGGTCGACGAGTACGTGCGCGTCGCGCAGGCGGCGGGCGCGGCGCGGGCGGGCCGCTGAAAGCGATGGGCCGCCGCGCGGGCGACGCGTCGCGGGATCGCTCGTCCGGCGTCGGCGATCGCGCCGCCGTTTCCCGCTTCGCCTATGCCTATTTGCGACCGCCGCGCGGCGGCGCGTTGACGAGCGCGATGCCCGCGAGCACGAGCGCCGCCGCCGCGACGAAGCGCGGGCCGATCGCGTCGCCGAGCAGCAGCACGCCGAAGCTCACGCCGAAGAGCGGTGCGAGAAACGTGAACACGGAGAGCCGCGCCGCGCTGTAGCGCGTGAGCAGCCAATACCACGCGAGATAGCTCGCGAACGCGACGATCACGCCCTGATACGCAAGGCTCGCGACGGCGAGCGGCGTCACGTTCGCGAACGTCGTCTGGCGGGTGACGACGGCGAGCCCGAGCAATACCGCCGACGACACGGTCAACTGATAGAACAGCGTCTTGCTCGCGCTCGCGCGCGCGAGCGGCGTCGAGCGCACGACGACCGTCGTCGCCGCCCACATCACGCCGCCGAGCACGCCGAGCGCGTCGCCCGCGAGTCCGGCGAGCGCCGATGCGCCGCCGGCGGCCGGCCGCGCGAAACCGTCGGCGAACGCGACCGCGATGCCCGCGAACGCGATCGCGACGCCCGACCATTGCAGGCGGCGCATCTTCTCGCCTGGCGCGAACAGGTGAAGGCCGAGCGCGGTGAAGCACGGCGCGGTGTACAGAAAGATCGCCATGCGCGCGGCGCTCGTCAGCGTGAGGCCGAAGAACAGGCAGACGAATTCGCCCGCGAACAGCGTGCCCGCGACGATGCCGGCCGCGAACGTGCCGTCCGCGCGAAAGAGCGACGTGCCGCGCGCGCTCGCCCACGCCCATACGCCGAGCGCCGCGATCGCCGAGCGCAGTCCGGCCTGGAGCATCGGCGGGATCGCGTGCGTCGCGCTCTTGATCGCGACTTGCTGAAAGCCCCAGATCGCGCACAGCAGGACCATCACGCCGATCGCGCGCAGATCGAGCGACGGACGCGCCGGCGCGCCGGCGACGGCGCTCATCGGGCGCTCCCGAAGGCGGCGCGAGCCGCGGACGTGCCGGCGGCCGGGCGCCCGGTGGGCAGGCTCGGTTTCAGGAAGACCAGGAAGCAGGTTCGCACGGTTTGCAAGCCGACGGACTCGGCTGTCGGAAAGAGTGGTGGAAAGAGCGGTTCGATTCGCCGCGGGCGCGCGCCCTGCGGCCTCGTCGCGTGGCGCGCCGGGCGGCGCGCATGCGCTGCCGGGCTGCCCGACGCGACGATCTTAACCGATCGACATGCGCGCCGCGCATCGTCCCTGCCGCGCGGATGGGCGATGCGGCGCCCGGCGGAAATCGCGCGGGTCTGGTACATTCGCACGTTCAAGCAAGTCCCCACGGAGTACCCATCATGCGTTTGCTTCACACGATGCTGCGAGTCGGCGATCTCGACCGCTCGATCAAGTTCTACACCGAGCTGCTCGGCATGAAATTGCTGCGCCGCCAAGACTATCCGGACGGGAAATTCACGCTCGCGTTCGTCGGCTACGGCGACGAGCGGGACCACACGGTCATCGAGCTCACCCACAACTGGGACACGAAATCGTACGAGCTCGGCACGGGCTTCGGCCATCTCGCGCTCGAGGTCGAAGACGCGTACAAGGCGTGCGAGCAGATCAAGGCGCAAGGCGGCAAGGTCACGCGCGAAGCCGGCCCGATGAAGCACGGCACGACGGTGATCGCGTTCGTCGAAGATCCGGACGGCTACAAGATCGAGTTCATCCAGCGCAAGGCTCACTGAGCGCTGTCTCGCCGCGCGGGGCGCCGCGGCGCCCCGCGCCGGCCTGCGTTTGGGCGCGCGTGCGCTCATGCATGCGCGCGCTGCTCAGAGCGCCGGCAGCAGCTCCGGCGGATGGTGCTTCAGCGTGTGCCGCGCTTCGCGGAATTCCGGGAAGATCGATTCGACCGTCTGCCAGAACGCCGGGCTATGGTTCATCTCGCGCAGATGCGACAGCTCGTGCGCGACGACATAGTCGACGATCGACATCGGGAAGTGGATGAGCCGCCAGTTCAGGCGGATCTTGCCGTCGCTCGAGCAACTGCCCCAGCGCGTCGCGGCCGACGACAGCGCATACATCGAATACGTGACGCCGAGCTTCTGCGCATACACGGCGAGCTGCTCGCCGAAGATCCGCTTGGCCTCGCCCTGCAGCCAGCCCTGCACGCGATCCTTGATCTGCTGCTCGCTCGCGTGCGCGGGCAGCCCGAGCTCCAGCGTCGCGGCAACCGGATCGAAGCTGAGCGCGCCCTTCGCCGACGCGAGCACGATGCTGACGGGCCTGCCGAGATACGGAATCTGCGCGCCTTCCTTCCAGTCGATCTGCGGCAGCGCGCGCTGCTCGGCGCGCGTCTGCCATTCGGCGAGCTTGTTGAAGATCCAGCGGCGCTTCTCGGCGATCGCCGCTTCGATGTCGGCGAGCGTCACCCAGCGCGGCGCGGTGATCGTGAGACCGTTGCCGTCGATCGCGAAGCCGATCGTGCGGCGCGCGGAGCGCTTCAGCTTGTATTCGAGCACGCGGCCGTCGAGCGCGAGCGTGCGGCGGCGGGAGCGGTCGGCCTCGGGCGGCGTCGCGGGCGGGACGGGCGAGGCGGGCGGCGCGGCGGAAGGGGAAGCGGGGGGCGGCGCGGCGGCCGGCCCGTCGAAGAGCGGCAGGTCGAGCTGGCGGTGATCGAGAGCCACGACGGCCGGCCGTGGCCTGGGACGCTTCGGCATCAGTTCGCTTCGTTTGGCAGTGCGCAATGGGTGAAACTCGCTTGACTTCAGGGATGCGCGGCGTCGGACGCGCGCTCGGCGCCGCGTGCGCCGTCGCGCTCGTGCCGGTACGCGTCCGGATCGATGCGGCGCATTTCCGCTTCGATCCAGTTCTCGACGCGATCGTTCAATTGGTCGGGGGTGAGGCCCTGCGTGTCGATCGGCTTGCCGATCGACACCGTGACGGTGCCGGGGTACTTCGTGAACGAGTTGCGCGGCCACACGCGCCCCGCGTTGTGCGCGATCGGCACGACGGGCGCGCCCGCGCCGAGCGCGAAGCGTGCGCCGCCCGTCTTGTACTTGCCCTGGCGGCCGACCGGCGTGCGCGTGCCTTCGGGGAACATGATGACCCACGCGCCGTCCGCCATCCGCTTGCGGCCCTGGCGGATCACCGAGTCGAACGCGTTCTTGCCGTCCTTGCGGTTGATGTGGACCATGTGCAGCATCCCGAGCGCCCAGCCGAAGAACGGCACGTACAGCAGCTCGCGCTTGAACACGTAGCAGAGCGGCTTCGGCATCAGCGCGGGCAGCGCGATCGTTTCCCACGCGGACTGATGCTTCGGCAGCAGCACGGCCGGGCCGTCGGGCAGGTTCTCGTAGCCTTCGACGCGGTACCGGATGCCGGTGAGCCAGCGCGCGGCGAAGAGCGTCGACCTGCACCAGCCGACCGCCATCCAGTAGCGCGCGTTCGGGCGCAGGAACGGGAACGCGATGAAGCACGCGGTTGCGTACGGCACCGTATAGACGATGAAATAGACGAGCAGCAGCAGGGAGCGGACGAAGCGCATCGGCGTGACGTTACGGTGAGGGAGGATGCGCGCGGGCTGGCATCACTCGTGTTCTTCGGAAAGGAAATCGAGCGCGAACGCGCGCAGGTCGTCGTGCACGCGCGTGCCTTCCGGCAGCCCGCCCGCGGCGAGCGTCTTCTTGCCCTTGCCCGTCAGCACGAGATGCGGCCGAAAGCCGAGCGCCGCGCCCGCCTGCAGGTCGCGCAGCGAATCGCCGACGACCGGCGTATACGCCGGATCGATCTCGAAGCGCTCGGCGATCAGCTTCATCATCCCGGGCTTCGGCTTGCGGCAATCGCAATGGTCGTCGGCCGTGTGCGGGCAGAAGAACACCGCGTCGATCCGGCCGCCGACCGCGGCCGCCGCGCGATGCATCTTCAGGTGCATCGCGTTCAGCGTCGCCATGTCGAACAGGCCCCGGCCGATGCCCGACTGGTTCGTCGCGACGACGACGCGGTAGCCCGCGTGATTGAGCCGCGCGATCGCCTCGAGGCTGCCGGGCAGCGCGACCCATTCGTCGGGCGACTTGATGAACGCCTCCGAATCGACGTTGATGACGCCGTCCCGATCGAGGACGACGAGCTTCTTGCTGAGACTGATCGGCATCGCGTGGCTCCGGGCCTTCAGGCGGCGAGCTTCGAGATGTCCGCGACGCAGTTCATCTGCTGATGCAGTGCGGACAGGAGCGCGAGCCGGTTCGCGCGCAGCGCGGGGTCCTCGGCGTTGACCATCACGCCGTCGAAGAACGCGTCGACGGGCGCGCGCAGCGCGGCGAGCGCGGACAGGGCGCCCGTGTACGCGCGCGCCTCGAGCTGCGACTGCACGCGCGGCGTCACGTCGGCGAGCTGCTCGGCGAGCGCCTTCTCGGCCGCTTCGACGAAGAGCGCCGGCTGCACCGCGCCGTTCGCGCTGCTTTCCGACTTCTTCAGGATGTTCGAGATCCGCTTGTTCGCGGCCGCGAGCGCTTCGGCCTCCGCGAGGCGCGTGAACTCGCGCACCGCGTCGAGGCGCGCGACGATGTCGTCGAGGCGCGTCGGGTTCAGGCTCAGCACCGCGTCGACTTCGCCCGCCGTGTAGCCGCGCTCGCGCAGCAGGCCGCGCAGGCGGTCGACGAAGAACGCGTAGATCGCGTCGGTCGATTCGGCGACGCCCGGCACCGCCGCGAAGCGTTCGTACGCGGTGCGCAGCAGCCAGACGAGATCGAGCGGCAACTGCTTTTCGAGCAGCAGGCGCAGCACGCCGAGCGCGTGGCGGCGCAGCGCGAACGGGTCCTTCTCGCCCGTCGGCGCGAGGCCGATGCCCCAGATGCCGACGATCGTCTCGAGCTTGTCGGCGAGCGCGACCGCGGTCGACACGGGCGTCGCCGGCAGCGCGTCGCCGGAGAAGCGCGGCCGGTAGTGCTCGCTGCACGCGATCGCGACGTCTTCCGGCTCGCCGTCGTGGCGCGCGTAGTACGTGCCCATCGTGCCTTGCAGCTCGGGGAATTCGCCGACCATGTCGGTCAGCAAGTCGGCCTTCGCGAGGCGGGCCGCGCGGATCGCGACCGTCGCGTCGGCGCCGATCGCGGGCGCGATCTCGCCCGCGAGCGTTTCGAGGCGCTCGACGCGCGCGAGCTGCGAGCCGAGCTTGTTGTGATAGACGACGTTCGCGAGGAGCGGCACGCGCTCGGCGAGCGGCTTCTTCTTGTCCTGCTCGAAGAAGAACTTCGCGTCGGCGAGACGCGGGCGCACGACGCGCTCGTTGCCCTCGATGATCTCGCTCGGCGTCTTCGTCCCGATGTTCGACACGATCAGGAAGCGCGAGCGCAGCTTGCCCGCCGCGTCGGTGAGCGCGAAGTACTTCTGGTTCGTCTGCATCGTGAGGATCAGGCATTCCTGCGGGACCTGCAGGAACTCGTCCTCGAAGCGGCACGGATAGACGACCGGCCACTCGACGAGCGACGTCACTTCGTCGAGGAGCGCCTCGGGCATCACGACCTGGTCGCCGTTCGCGTTCGCTTCGAGCTGCGTGCGGATCGCTTCCTTGCGGCCCGCGAAGTGCGCGAGCACGCGGCCTTTCTCGCGCAGCGTGTCCGCATAGGCGCTCGCGTGCTGGATCGCGACGAGGCCGTCGGACAGGAAGCGGTGGCCGAGCGTCGTGTCGCCCGCGTCGATGCCGAACGCGGTGACGGGCACGATGCGATCGTCGCGCAGCACGGTCAGGCGGTGCACGGGGCGCACGAACTGCACGTCGGTGCCGTCCGGGCGCTGATAGGTCATCACCTTCGGGATCGGCAGCTTCGCGAGCGTTTCGTCGAGCGCGGCCTGCAGGCCGTCGGCGAGCGTCGCGCCGGGCGCCGCGTAATTGACGAAGAACGCTTCGGCCTTGCCGTCGTGCGCGCGCTCGAGATCGGCGATCGACAGGTTCGGGTGGCCGAGCGCCGCGAGCTTCTTCGCGAGCGGCGCGCTCGGCTTGCCCTCGGCGTCGAGCGCGACCGATACCGGCAGGACTTTTTCGCGGACCTGCTTCTCGGGCGCGACGGCGCGCACGTTCTGGACGACGACCGCGAGGCGGCGCGGCGTCGCGTAGCGTTCGAACGCGAGCTCGCCTTCGATCAGGTCGCGCGCGGCGAGGCGCTGCGCGATGCCTTCGGCGAACGCGTCGGAGAGGCGCGCGAGCGCTTTCGGCGGCAGCTCTTCGGTCAGCAGTTCGACGAGCAGGGATGCGGAATGGTTTTGCGTCATGGTGTGAAGAATCTCGTCAGTCCTGATCGATCTTGCGTTCGGCTTTCAGCGGCGGCGCCCACGCGGGCTGCGCGGCCTCCTGCGCGTCGGTGGTCAGGCCCGGCACGCCCGGCACCGGGTTGCCGATCATCGGGAAGCCGAGCTTCTCGCGCGAATCGTAGTACGCCTGCGCGACGAGCCGCGACAGCGCGCGGATGCGGCCGATGTACGCGGCGCGCTCGGTCACGGAGATCGCGCCGCGCGCGTCGAGCAGGTTGAACGTGTGGCCGGCCTTCAGCACGAGCTCGTACGCGGGCAGCGCGAGCTGTGCCTCGATCATCCGCTTCGCTTCGGATTCGTAGCTGTTGAAGAACGTGAACAGCAGCTCGACGTTCGCGTGCTCGAAGTTGTACGTCGACTGCTCGACTTCGTTCTGGTGGTAGACATCGCCGTAGGTGAGGCGCCGCAACTCGGGGCCGTTCGGGCCCGGCTCTTCCCACTCGGTCCAGATCAGGTCGTAGACGTTCTCGACCTTCTGCAGATACATCGCGAGGCGCTCGAGGCCGTACGTGATTTCGCCGAGCACGGGCTTGCAGTCGAGGCCGCCCACCTGCTGGAAGTACGTGAACTGCGTGACTTCCATCCCGTTCAGCCACACTTCCCAGCCGAGGCCCCACGCGCCGAGCGTCGGGTTCTCCCAGTCGTCCTCGACGAAGCGCACGTCGTTCTGCTTCAGGTCGAAGCCGAGCGCTTCCAGCGAGCCGAGGTACAGGTCGAGGATGTTCTCCGGCGCCGGCTTGAGCACCACCTGATACTGGTAGTAGTGCTGCAGGCGGTTCGGGTTCTCGCCGTAGCGGCCGTCCTTCGGGCGGCGCGACGGCTGCACGTACGCGGCGCGCCACGGCTCGGGGCCGATCGCGCGCAGGAACGTGTGCACGTGCGACGTGCCGGCGCCGACTTCCATGTCGATCGGCTGGAGCAGGGCGCAACCCTGCCTGTCCCAATAGGACTGGAGCGTCAGGATGATTTGCTGAAACGTAAGCATGAGAGGCCTTCGTGGCGCCGGGCGCTCCGCTTCGGGCAGACGGCGGCGGCGGTGAGCGCCGCGCCGGCAGCTCGCGCGGCGCGCGGCTTGGGTCTGTGCTGAAACGCGTAATTTTACCGGATCGGCGGGCGGGTGCGGCCGCAACGGGGTGGGGCCGCCTCCATGCGCGTGCGCGGGCGGGGAAATCGCCGGAAAACACGCGGGCGTCGAACGCGGAGCGGCGGCGCGCGGCTCGTGCGGCAGGCGTCAGCCGCGCCGGCGCAGCCCCGGGCCGAACGCGAAGCCGAATGCGAGCAGCAGCAGCGACAGCGCGAGCACCGTCGCGTTGCCGCTCGTCACGTACGGCGTGCGGCCGGCGGTGCCCTCGATGCGCACGTCGAGGGAGCCGATCGTGAAGGGCTTCAGCCGGCCGATCACGCGGCCCTGCGCGTCGATTGCGGCCGTCATCCCGGTGTTCGTCGCGCGCAGCATCGGCCGGCCCGTTTCCAGCGAGCGCATCCGCGCGATCTGCAGGTGCTGGTCGAGCGCGATCGTGTCGCCGAACCACGCGAGGTTCGTCACGTTGACGAGCACGCCGGGCGACACCGGGTTGTCGCGGATCGTCGCCGCGATCTCCTCGCCGAAGATGTCCTCGTAGCAGACGTCGGCCATCACCGGCTGGTTGCGCACGATGAACGGCTGCTGGACGGGCGCGCCGCGCGCGAAATCGCCGAGCGGCATCTTCATCAGGTCGACGAACCAGCGAAAGCCCCACGGGATGAACTCGCCGAACGGCACCAGATGATGCTTGTCGTAGCGGTAGATGTCGCGCGAATGCGGCGTCACGCCGTACAGGCTGTTCGTGTAGTCGACGATCCTGCCGTCGTCCGTCACGGTGCCGCCGACCGCGCCGAACAGCACTGCCGTGTCGGTCGCGTCGCTGAAATTGCGCACCGCGCGCGCGAACGGCTCGGGCAGTTCCTGGATCAGCACCGCGATCGCGGTCTCGGGCGTGACGACGAGATCGGCGGGCTTCTCGGTGATCATCTTCTGGTACATCGCGATCGCCGCCTTGATGCCCGCTTCCTCGAACTTGATGTCCTGCTTCACGTTGCCTTGCAGCAGGCGCACCGTGAGCGGCGCGTTCGCGGGCACGGTCCACGGCACGAGCGCGAGCAGCGGGCCGAGCGCGACGAGCGCGGCGGCCGCGAGCGCCGGCGCCGCGACGCGCGGCGCGCGCAGCGCATGCGGCGCGATGCCGGCCGGCGCGTCGATTCGGCTGTTTCCGCCGCCGCTGTTGCGATCGTTGCCGCGGCTGCGGCCGCTTTCACGCGCGCGGACGATCGCCTGCACGACGAGCGCCGCGACGAGCGCGAGCACCCAGCCGATCCCGTAGACGCCGACGATCGACGCGTAGCCGGCGAGCGGCCCGTCGACTTGCGCGTAGCCGCTCGCGAGCCACGGAAAGCCGGTGAGCACGTTGCCGCGCAGCCATTCGCCGACGGCCCACGCGCTCGCGAACGCGAACGCGCCGTGCCAGGTCGGCGAGAACGGACGCGGGTCGGCCGCCTTGCCGTTTCGCGCGTGCCCCGCGCAGAACGACCAGAGCCCCGCCGAGAACGCCGGATAGATCGACAGGTACAGGCAGAACAGCACGAGCGCGCCGCCCGCGAGCGGCGCGGCCATCTCGCCGTACACGTGCATGCTGATGTAGAGCCACCAGATGCCGGTGATGAAGTTGCCGAAGCCGAACGCGCCGCCCGTGGCCGCCGCGTGCTTCCAGCTCGTCGTGCGCGTCAGTTGCGCGAACAGCCATGCGAACACGACGAGCTGCAGCCAGCCGCCGTGCGGCGTCGGCGCGAACGTCAGCGTGTTGGCCGCGCCGGCGAGGAGCGCGGCCGGATAGTGCCAGACGGGCAGCGCACGGCCGGCGGCCGTTGCGGAGACGCTCGATTGCGAGCGGGTCGAGATCGGTTCGGCCATGCGTTGCGTCGAAGGAGCGGGTGGGGAGGCGTGGGCGCGTCAGTCTTCGCCAGCCGAGCCGCTGCGCCGGCCGGCGAGCGGCGCGCGGCGCACGAGCAGCACGTGAATCTGGCGGGCGTCGCCGCGCTGGATCTCGAACAGCAGGTCGCCCAGGCGCACTTTCTCGCCGCGATGCGGGACGCGGCCGAAATGGTGCGTGATGAGGCCGCCGATCGTGTCGACTTCGTCATCGGGGAAATCGGTGCCGAACGTTTCGTTGAACTGCTCGATCTCGGTCAGCGCGCGCACGCGGTAGCGGCCGTCGGGCGCGGCGATGATGTTGCCGGCTTCCTCGTCGAAGTCGTATTCGTCCTCGATGTCGCCGACGATCTGCTCGAGCACGTCCTCGATCGTGATGAGGCCGGCGACGCCGCCGTATTCGTCGACGACGATCGCGAGGTGGTTGCGGTTCACGCGGAAGTCGTGCAGCAGCACGTTCAGCCGCTTTGATTCGGGGATGAAGACGGCGGGGCGCAGCATCCCGCGCACGTCGAATTCCTCTTCCGCGTAGAAGCGCAGCAGATCCTTCGCGAGCAGCACGCCGATCACGTTGTCGCGGTTGTCTTCGTATACCGGATACCGCGAGTGCGCCTTTTCGAGCACGAACGGGATGAAGTCCTCGGGCTTGTCGGCGATGTTGAGCGCGTCCATCTGCGCGCGGGGCACCATGATGTCGCGTGCGCACAGGTCGGACACCTGGAACACGCCCTCGATCATCGACAGCGAATCGGCGTCGATCAGGTTGCGTTCGTGCGCATCCTGCAGGATTTCGAGGAGCTCGGCCCGCGAATCGGGCTCGGGCGAGATGAAGTCGGTCAGACGCTCGAGCAGTGAGCGTTTTTCAGGCGGTTTGTCGGCGGATTTTCGACTGGGATACGAATCGTTCATGGTGGTGCGCCCCGCGAATCGGGAGCGCGCTGTCACGGAATAGGCAAGGATACACCAAGGTCGTGGCGCGTCCGTGTCGACGGGCGGGCGCGCTGGCCGAAGCGGCGTGTCGCGCGGTTCCGGCCGGGCGGCGCGGCCTCGGGCGCGCTTCCATCGTAGCGCAGAAACGCCTGCGCGGGCAGCGTTGGAAAAAAAGCGGCGGATGCGATGCGGCGCGCGCGGCCGCTCGTCGCACTGGCCGTCCGCGTTCGCGTTCGCCGACGGCCGATGGCTTCGAACGCTTCAGCCTCCGGCGGCTACCGGCATCTACCGGCACCTACCGGCAGCGCGCGAGCAGCGCTTCGAGCGCGCGGTCGGGCATTCCGCTGTCGCGCAGTGCATCGACGGTGCGGCTCACGTAGTCGAGCGTCGTGCCGTAGCGGCCGCTCGCGCAGCCGAACACGGCTCTCACGATGTCGTCGGTCAGCTTGCCGGTGTAGGTCGGCACGTCGCGCCGCATCACGAACGCGAGCGCGCGGACCCGCTCGCCGCCCACGAGCGCGCACGGCAGCCATGCGGGCCGGTACGAGCCCATCGCCATCTCGCGCCGCCAGAGCGCTTCGAGGTGCGCCACCGCGGTGCCGCCGGCGAGCCGGAACGCGAGCCCCGTGCACGAGCCGCCGCGGTCGAGCGCGAGCACGAGCCCAGGCTGCTCGGGCGTGCCGCGGTTCACGCGCGACCACAGGTAGAGCCCGCGGTGGTAGCCGTGGACCTTCGCGCGCAGTGCCTCGACGGCCGGCATCCCCGGGTTCCAGATCAGCGAGCCATAGCCGAACAGCCACAGGTCGCTCGTGCGATCCCAGCCGGCGAGCGTCGCGTCGAGCGATGCCGCGAGCTCGTCGTCGCTCAGGTGGCGCGCCTCGCCGAGCGACGGAGGATAGGGGCAGCGGGTGGAGGCGGAGCGGTTCACGGCGGCGGAGCGGTCAGCGCGGCGCCAATCAGCGGTACGGATTCGGGAAGCCGAGCTTCGCGAGGATGTCGATTTCGAGCGCTTCCATCTCGGCCGCGTCTTCTTCGCCGCGCTCGTGGTCGTAGCCCTGCGCATGCAGCGCGCCGTGCACGAGCAGATGCGCGTAATGCGCGACGAGCGTCTTGCCCTGCTCTCGCGCCTCCTTTTCGACGATGGGGCAGCACAGCACGAGATCCGCGACCGTGACGCCGTCCGGCTCCTCGCCGTACGCGAAGGTCAGCACGTTCGTCGCGTAGTCCTTGTGCCGATAGCTGTGATTGAGCGCGCGCCCTTCGTCGGCGCCGACGAAGCGCACGGTGAACTGAGCGTCGGAGAAGATCGCGGGTTCGAGCCATTCGGCGATCACCTTGCGCTTGGGCAGCGGCTTGCGCTGCGCGTCGCCGATCTCGTCGCCGTACTGAACCGCGAGATCGAGCTCGGGCTCGCGGTCCGGCGCGTCTTCGCCCGCCTCGCCCATGTCGCCCGCCTCGTCGTGCGCGAAGCCGGGGTTCTCGTCGGCGCCGGCTTCGACCGTCACGCTATCGTAGTGCTCGGGGCGCAGCGCGATCGTCGCGCGCCGCGACGGGTCCGCGTGCTGCGCGACGATCGCGACGGCCGCGTCGCCCGAACTGCCGGACAGGTCGAACGTCAGGCTGCGGCCGTCGGCGAAATCGACGCGCAGCGCCTGCGCTTCGACCGTCCTGACTTTGCCCTTCGCATCGAACAGCGACAGGCGGGGAAACTCGGGTTGCGCCGCTTCGGCGCGTACGGACTTGGAGGAACGGGACGATTTCATCACGCTGACGTCGGTTTGAACGCGGTTGAGGATACACCAAACGGACGAGCGTCCGGAGGGCGTTTCGCCGATCGCCGCAGGCCGGCGAGCGACCGGCGCGGGGCCGTTCGGGATGCCGGCGGGCGGTGTGGCGGCAGGCTTTTTGCGACGCGAATGGCCGATGCGCGGTCGACGGTTCGCCGATATGCGTCGCGCGTGCGCGTCGCCCGGCTGGAGAGCATCGCCCGGGCGCGGCGCCGGCCGGCGCGCGGTTGTCGAAGGAACGACGCGGGATCGGCAAGCATGGCGCCGTGTAGCTCGGAATCCGATGATCACCCACGGCTGCGCGGTTCTGATCGATGCTGTTGCAATGCGAACGGCGAACGATCGATCGGACATCCCGGCGATCAAAGTGACCCATTGGCCCTATCGGCCCAATGGGCCCAAATGGGCCCGTGCTCCGATGATCAAGCGCCTGAACGAACGGCGCAAAGCGGACACGGCGCATGGAACGCGCGGCCCGCCGAGCGCGTCGCGCGCGTCGCGCGACCGCGGCCGTCCGCCGACCGCGTCGGCCGCCCGACCGGACCGGCTCGCCCGTCTCGGCCCCGCTTATTCGTCCTTGTGCTGCGCGTGGAACTCGTCGTAAGCCTCGACGATCCGCGCGACGAGCGGATGCCGGACCACGTCCGCGCTCGTGAAGCGCGTGAGCGCGATGCCGCGCACGCCGGAGAGCACCTGCTGCGCCTCGACGAGCCCGCTCTTGTGCCCGCGCGGCAAGTCGACCTGGCTCGTGTCGCCCGTGACGACCGCCTTCGAGCCGAAGCCGATCCGCGTGAGGAACATCTTCATCTGCTCGGGCGTCGTGTTCTGCGCCTCGTCGAGGATGATGAACGCGTGGTTCAGCGTGCGGCCGCGCATGTACGCGAGCGGCGCGATCTCGATCATCTGGCGCTCGAACATCTTCGCGGTCTTGTCGAAGCCGAGCAGGTCGTACAGCGCATCATAGAGCGGCCGCAGGTACGGATCGACCTTCTGCGCGAGGTCGCCCGGCAGGAAGCCGAGCCGCTCGCCCGCCTCGACGGCCGGGCGCGTCAGCACGATGCGCTTGACCTGGTCGCGCTCGAGCGCGTCGACCGCGCACGCGACCGCGAGATACGTCTTGCCGGTGCCCGCCGGCCCGACGCCGAACGTGACGTCGTGCGACAGGATCTGCTTCAGATACTCGCGCTGCGCGGGCGTGCGCCCGCGCAGATCGGCGCGGCGCGTGTAGAGCTTCGGCGCCGCTTCGTCGGCGTGCGGCTCTTCGCCGATGTGCACGACGGGCTCGTCGAACGGATGGTCCGGATCGCCGCGAAAGCGCACGTCGAGCGCTTCGGTTTCGCCTTCGCCTTCGCCGTTGCCTCTGCGCCGCGGATTGCCCGGATGGCGGGCCTCGACGAGCGCGAGCTGGATGTCGTCGACCGACAGCGGATCGCGCGCGCGGTTGTAGAAGTTCTCGAGCGCCACGAGCGCGGTTCTCGCGCCGCGGCCGCGAATCGCGATCCGGTGGCCGCGCCGCGAGAGCGTCACGTCGAGCGCCTGTTCGATCTGCCGCAGATTTTCGTCGAGCGGGCCGCAGAGATTCGCGAGGCGCGCGTTGTCGTCGCGCGGCGCGGTGAATTCCAGTGCTTGAGCAGTTTTCAAAGTGGCGTCGGGTTCCTGTAGCGTCAGTGCGTGGCGGCGCTCGCGCCGTCGTGCGCGAGCACGAGCTCGCCGCGCAGCGAGTGCGGATACGCGTGATTGATCTTCACGTCGATCATCTGGCCGATCAGGCGCGAGTGCGCCGCGAGCGGCGCGGGGAAATTCACGACCCGGTTGTTCTCGGTGCGGCCCGCGAGCTCGTTCGGGTCCTTGCGCGACGGCCCCTCGACGAGGATCCGCTCGACCCTGCCGACCATCGACTGGCTGATGCGCGCGACGTTCTCCTCGATCGTCGCCTGCAGATGTTGCAGGCGTTCGAGCTTGACCCCGCGCGGCGTGTCGTCGGCGAGGTTCGCGGCCGGCGTGCCGGGGCGCGGGCTGTAGATGAACGAGAAGCTCGTGTCGTAGCTCATCTCGTGCACGAGCGCCATCGTCTTGTCGAAGTCGGCCTCGGTCTCGCCGGGGAAGCCGACGATGATGTCCGTCGACAGCGACAGGTTCGGGCGGATCGCGCGCAGCTTGCGGATCAACGATTTGTATTCGAGCACCGTGTAGCCGCGCTTCATTGCCATCAGGATGCGATCCGAGCCGTGCTGGACGGGCAGGTGCAGATGGTCGACGAGCTTCGGCACCTTCGCGTAGACGTCGAGCAGGCGCTGCGTGAATTCCTTCGGGTGCGACGTCGTGTAGCGGATCCGCTCGATGCCGGGGATGTCGGCGACGTATTCGATCAGCGTCGCGAAATCGGCGACGTCGTGCGCGCCCGCCGGCAGCGCGCCACCGAATTTTCCACGGTAGGCGTTCACGTTCTGGCCGAGCAGCGTGACTTCGCGCACGCCCTGATCGGCGAGGCCGGCGATCTCGGTCAGCACGTCGTCGAGCGGGCGCGAGACTTCGTCGCCGCGCGTGTACGGCACGACGCAGTAGCTGCAGTACTTCGAGCAGCCTTCCATGATCGACACGAACGCGCTCGGGCCCTCGACGCGCGCGGGCGGCAGGTGATCGAACTTCTCGATCTCCGGGAACGTGATGTCGACCTGCGCGCGGCCGCTTTCGCGGCGCGCGTCGATCATCTGCGGCAGGCGGTGCAGCGTCTGCGGGCCGAACACGAGGTCGACGTACGGCGCGCGCGCGACGATCGACGCGCCTTCCTGGCTCGCGACGCAGCCGCCCACGCCGATCAGCAGATCCGGCTTCGCCTCCTTCAGCTCGCGCACGCGGCCGAGATCGGAGAACACCTTCTCCTGCGCCTTTTCGCGCACCGAGCAGGTGTTGAACAGGATGATGTCCGCGTCTTCCGGGGTGTCGGTCTTCTCCAGCCCTTCGGCCGCATTGAGCACGTCGACCATCTTGTCGGAGTCGTACTCGTTCATCTGGCAGCCGAAGGTCTTTACGTAAACTTTCTTGGTCATGAGGATTCGCCGTTCGCAGTGGTTGACCTGGGGGCGTCGTTCAAAATGAATCAGGGGGACGGATCAGCGCGCCGCCAGCCGCGCGATGCGCGCGCTGCGTACGGGAAGATGCCGCCGGGAAAGCTTTCCATTATAGCTTTTCAGGCCCCGCCGGGCGGGGCAGGCTGGCCCGGCGTCACCGGCACGCGTTCAACAGATCCTCGAGCGCCTTTTCCTCCCGCGCGAAGCGCTCGACGAGAAAATCGAGCAGCACCCGCACGCGCGGCGCCATGTAACGCTTGCTGTGATAGATCGCGTGCAGCGGCGCGTCGTGGTGCCGCCACTCGGGCAGCAGCACCTTGAGCCGGCCCGCGCGGACGTCGCGCGCGATGTCCCAGATCGATTCCAGCGCGATTCCGTAACCGCGGATCGTCCATTCGCGCGTGAGGCCGCCGTCGTTCGTCTCGTGCGCGGTTGCGAGCGGCACCGTGTAGGTCTGCGTGTCGTCGCCGCGCGTGAAGCGCCACACGTTGATCGGTCCCGACGCGACCGTGATCACGTTGCATGGAAAGCGGGCCAGATCGAGCGGCTCCTTCGGCGAGCCGTACTTGTCGACGAACGCGGGCGACGCGCACAGCACGCGCCGGTTCGCCGCGAGCCGCCGCGCGATCAGCGCGCCGTCGGGCGGCGCGGCGAAGCGGATCGCGAGATCGATCTCGTCTTGCCACAGATTCGACGACGAATCCGATGCCGTCACCGAAAACGTCACGTCCGGATAGCGCGCGTTGAATTCGTCGAGCCAGTCGAGCAGTTGATTGCGCCCGAAATCCGCCGTCGACGACAGCCGCACCTTGCCGCTCACGACGTTGCGCCCTTCCTGCAGCATCGCGTCCGCGTCGTCGAGCGCCCGCAGCGCTTGCCGGCAGCAGTTCAGGTATAGGCGGCCCTCGTCGGTGAGCCGCAGCCGCCGCGTCGAGCGCTCGAACAGGCGCGTCGACACTTGCGCCTCCAGCTTCGCGAGCCGCGCGCTCGCTGCGGCGGGCGTCAGGTTCAGCTTGCGCCCGGCGGCCGACAGGCTGCCGAGCTCCGCCGCCTCGACGAACAAGCGGATGTCGCCCAGTTGATCCATGCTATTTCCAGATAATTTTTGAAAATGATTCAAATGCTACGCCAATTATCAAAAATCTTCGGATTCGGGACAATGCGCGCTCGTCAGATTTTTTGATGCGGTGCGGCATGGGTCGCGCCGCGTCCGTCCCGCACCGGAGCGTCTCATGCCTCTACCGTTACTCGCGCTCGCGATCAGCGCGTTCGCCATCGGCACCACCGAATTCGTCATCATGGGCCTGTTGCCCGACGTCGCGCGCGACCTCGCGGTCACGCTGCCGTCCGCCGGCCTCCTCGTGAGCGGCTATGCGCTCGGCGTCGCCGCGGGCGCGCCGCTCCTCGCCGTGCTGACGAGCCGGATGCCGCGCAAGGCCGCACTGCAACTGCTGATGGCGATCTTCATCGCCGGCAACGTGCTGTGCGCGCTCGCGCAGAGCTACGGGATGCTGATGATCGCGCGCGTCGTCACGTCGTTCGCGCATGGCTCGTTCTTCGGCATCGGCGCGGTCGTCGCCGCGTCACTCGTGAGCGTCGACAGGCGCGCGAGCGCGATCGCGCTGATGTTCACGGGGCTCACGCTCGCGAACGTGCTCGGCGTGCCGTTCGGCACCTTCGTCGGTCAGACGCTCGGCTGGCGGGCGACGTTCTGGATCGTCGCGGCGCTCGGCGTCGCGGCGCTCGCCGGCATTGCCGCGCTCGTGCCGAAGCAGCGCGACGCGGCGGGCGCGGCGCTCGGCCGCGAGCTGCGCGTGCTCAAGGAGCCGCAGGTGTGGCTCGCGCTCGCGATGACGGTGCTCGGCTTCGGCGGCGTGTTCGTCGTGTTCACTTACATCGCGCCGATCCTCGAGGACGTGACGGGCTTCTCGCCGCACGCGGTGTCGCTCGTGCTCGTGCTGTTCGGCGCCGGGCTCACGGTCGGCAACATGATCGGCGGCCGGCTCGCGGATCGCGCCCTGATGCCGTCGCTGATCGCGATTCTCGTCGCCCTGATCGCCGTGATGGCGGTGTTCGCGAAGACGAGCCATCTGCCCGCCGCGGCCGCCGTCACCGTGTTCGTCTGGGGAGGCGCTGCTTTTGCGACGGTTCCTCCGTTACAGTCTCGTGTCGTCGAGAAGGCCGCGCACGCGCCGAATCTCGCGTCGACGCTCAACATCGGCGCGTTCAACGTCGGCAATGCGGGCGGCGCATGGCTGGGCGGCGTCGCGCTTTCGCACGGGGTGCCGCTCGACGCGCTGCCTTGGGTGGCGGCCGTCGTCACGCTCGCCGCGCTCGCGGTCACGGTGCTCGCCGCGCGGCTCGATACGCGCGTCTCATCGGGTGCGGCTGCAACAGCGCAATGACGCATTGCAAAACGCGGTCCTCTGCGATCCTGATAACAGTGTGAAGATAACTTTGTTTGATGGCCCCGTAGCGGATGTTAGTCTTTGCCTCACCTGAAACCGCTGGGCCCGCTCGGGCCCTGGAGGCGACGTCATGCATTCACCGTTGGCGCTTGTGCGCGATGTGTCTTCACCGGATGCCGCTGCGGCGGCCGACGCCGATGCGTCGCACGCGTCGTTCGATGCGCTCGAGCGGCTCGTCGGCGTGAATCTCGCGCGGCTGCGCGCGGAACGCCAATTGTCGCTCGACGCGCTCGCGCGGCTCTCCGGCGTGTCCCGCGCGATGCTCGCGCAGATCGAATCGGCGCGCAGCGTGCCGTCGATCAAGGTGCTCTGCAAGGTCGCGGCCGCGCTGAAGGTGTCGGTCGCCGCGTTCCTGCGCCGCCATGCGGTCAACGGCTTCGAGCATCTGAGCGCCGAGCGCGCGGTGCGCGTCGTCAGCTCGAACGGGCGCTTCTCCGCGCGCGCGCTGTATCCGGAAGGCGAGCCCGCAGTCGCCGAGTTCCACGAACTGCGGATCGCGCCCCTGCACACCGAGCCCGGCGCGCCGCGCGCGCCCGGCACCAGCGTGAATCTCGTCGTCAGCGAAGGCACGCTCGAAGTCAGCATCCACGATCGCCGCCAGTTGCTCGCGACGGGCGACGCGATCGTCTTCGACGCCGATCAGCCGTACGCGCTGCGCAACCCGGGCGACACCGAGGCGCGCGCGTTCCGCGTGACGGTGAACGCCGAAGTGCCGCCGCGCTGGCACGTGCCGGCGTGACGTGATGTCGCGATTCGCAGCGCGCCTGCGCGCGGCGCGGTTTAGACGGATTCGTCAGTAGGGCCTTGTCGGGTTCCCGCTGCGGCGAATCCGTAGCTGTTGTATGCTTCACCGGCCGGTTCGTCCGGCAATCAGTGCGTCTTCAGGGCGGGGCGAAATTCCCCACCGGCGGTAGGCCGGCATGTTGCCGGCGAGCCCGCGAGCGCCCGCGCGATGCGCGGGGTCAGCAGATCTGGTCCGATGCCAGAGCCGACGGTCATAGTCCGGATGAAAGAAGATGTGCAGATAGTCATGTGCGCCCAGCCTCGTCCGCGGCGCGCGCGATGTCATGCGCGCGGTGCGGAAGCGGCGTCGCGCTGTCTGTTTGCTGAGCCCTGAAACGTTTTTCGCCCCAATCTTTTCCGCGAGGAGCGTTTCACATCATGTCGTTTCCGTTGCCTTCGAAGTCGGCGCCTGCCGACGCTTTCTCCGATTTCCCGTTGCTCGATGCCGAACCGCCGCCGCCGCGCATTGCCGCCGCGCTCGCCGCGCTGCGTGAAGGGCGCGCGGTCGTGCTGCAGGACGATCACGACCGCGAGAACGAAGCCGATCTGATCGTCGCCGCCGAGCGGCTCACCGACGAGACGATGGCGCTTTTGATCCGCGAGTGCAGCGGCATCGTCTGCCTGTGCCTGACGGACGAAAAGGTGCGCGCGCTCGAGCTGCCGCCGATGGCGCAATTGAACGAGAGCAAGAACGGCACCGCGTTCACGGTGTCGATCGAGGCGCGCGCCGGCGTGACGACGGGGGTGTCGGCCGCCGATCGCGTGACGACGATCCGCGCGGCGATCGCCGACGATGCCAAGCCGCACGACATCGTGCGCCCCGGCCACGTGTTTCCGCTGCGCGCGGCGCCGGGCGGCGTGCTCGCGCGGCGCGGCCACACCGAGGGCACCGTCGATCTCGCGATCCTCGCCGGGCTGAGGCCCGCCGGCGTGCTGTGCGAGCTGATGAATCCGGACGGCACGATGACGCGCGGCGCGGATGTCGAGCGGTTCGCCGCGCAACACGGGCTGCCGATGCTGACGATCGCCGAGCTCGTCGAGTTTCGCGAACGGCTCGCGTCGTTGCGCGAGCGCGAGCGGGAACGCGACGCGTGCTGCGAGGATGTTGCCTGATCGGCTCCGGTTCGGCGGGCGATACGCGATCCGCGTGCGGCGCGCGAGCCGCGCCGCACGCGAAGCGGCTCCGCCCAGCTACGACTGCGCGTCGCCGAATTCGCCGCGCACGCCCGCCTCGACGAGCGCGGGCAGCTCGTCCATCGAGCGCATGATCCGTGTGACGCCCATCTTGCGCAGCGCGTCTTCATAGCCGCCGGGGATGTGGCTCGCGCCGACGAACGCGATCGTCTTCATGCCGGCCGCGCGCGCCGCGTTCAGCCCCGATACGCTGTCCTCGACGACGACGCAGCGCGCCGGCTCGACGCCGAGCGTGCGCGCCGCGTGCAGATACACGTCCGGATAGGGCTTCGGCCGCGCGACCTGCTCGGCGCTGAACACGCGCTCGCCGAACACGTCGGTGAGCGCCGCGCGCTTGAGCGAGTTGCGCACGCGTTCGAGCCGGCTGTTCGACACGACGGCGGCGGGCAGCGCGATTCTTGTCAGCGCGTCGCGCACGCCCGCGATCGGCGCGAGCCATTGCGCGAGTCCGATCTCGATGTTGTGCTCGATCGTATCGAGGAAATCCGCCGGCATCGCGATGCCGTGGCGCGCTTCGAGACCCGCGAGGAAGCGCGATGTCTGCTGGCCGAACGCGGCTTTCGCGTCGGCCGCGAAATCGATCGCGGGGAACGTGGCCGACAGCGTGTCGAACAGCACGCGATCGGCGATCACTTCGCTGTCGACGAGCACGCCGTCGCAGTCGCAAATGAGGTGGTCGAGCATAGGGACAACAAAAAGGGTGAGGCGACGAAGCGCCATGATACGTGCTTTGCCGGCGGCGGGCGCGGTTTGTCGAAGGCGGCGGGGGCAGGGGCCGCGCGGCGTGCGGTGCGGCGCGCTCGTTCGCGCGCGCCGCCGCTACGCCGCTACGCCCGCCGCGAGCGCTTGCGGCGTGATCTTCAGCATCACGACGCCGGCGATGATCGTCGCGATGCCCACCCATTGCAGCGCGCTCGGCCGCTCGCCGCGCACGAAGAAGCCGAGCAGCGCCGTGACGCCGCTCGCGAGCGAGCTCAATACGGTGACGATCGCGACGTGTCCCGTCGTCGAGCCGTATGCGAGCGAGAAGAAGCCGACGAGGCTGAACACGCTGATCGACAGGATCAGCAGGACGATCGAGCCGGGCGGCGCGGACAGGTTGCGCGCGCGGGCGAGCGCCGCGAACAGGATCACGACGGCCGTCAGGTAATAGATCCACAGCGCGCTGACGACGCCCAGGCTCTTGACCGCGAACGCGCCCTGCAGCCAGAAGCCGAGCCCGAACATCGCGGCCGACAGCAGCGAGAAGCCGATCGACGCGGGCGATTCCGTCTTGCCGTCCGCTGACTTTGAGATGCTCGCGAGGCTCGCGCCGACGATGCAGAGCGCGAGGCCCGCGATCGCGAATTGCGTGATCGACTGGCCGGTCGCGAGCGACAGGATCGTCGTCACCGCGCCGTACAGCGACACGATCGGCGCGACGACCGACGCCTTGCCGATCGCGAGCGCCCTGAGCAGCGCGGCCATCGCGATCAGGTTGCAGACAGCCGCGAGGATGCCGACGCCGAAGCCCGCGTCGATCGTCGCGATGCGCAGCGAAGACGGATGCAGCGCGAGCGACGCGGTGAGGATCAGGAACCCGAACGACTGGCTGTAGAACAGCGACTTCGTGACGCCGACGCGTCGCGCCGCGTGTCCCGCGAGAAAATCGGTGCTGCCCCAGCACAGTGCCGACAGCAAGCCCATCAGAATCGCCATGTCGTTCCCTCGTCTGTCTATCGTGTGTCTTTCGATCTTCCATCGTCGTGCCGGCGCTTGCGCGTCGCGCGGCTCAGCCGAGCTCGACGCGCACGGCGTCGGCGAGCGCGCGCGCGTGGCGCATCGCTTCGTCGCAGGTTCGGCCGTGCGCGAGCACGTAGCCGATCACCGAGCCGAAATTCCTCGATGCGCACGTCGATTCGAGCGGCAGCTTCCGGAAGCCGCTCGCGACGTAATGCGCATTGCCCGGCGCGAACGTCACGTCGCGCACGACGCCCGCCGCCGGCGCGAACACGAACGCGTCCGCGACGAAGTCGTAGCGAGCGGGCTCTCGCGGCGCGACGGGCCGATCGATTCCGCAGACGAAATCTATCAGATGCCCGACCATGTCGATACCCGTCGTCAGCGCGATCTGCCTGACGGCGCGCGCGCCCGCGATCCGCAGGTTGATCTCGACGAGCACCGGCCCGGCTTCCGCGAGGATGAATTCGACGTTCAGCGCGCCGCCCGCGAGGCCGAGCAGGTTCACCCAGTCGACGATCTCGTCCGCGATCGCTTCTTTGTCGACGGCGGGCAGATCGGACGGATGCGAGATGCCCGTCATGCACAGGCTGTCGTGCGGCGACACGAAGATCCGGTTGATCCCGAGCACGTGCCAGCGGCCGCCGTTGTGCAGCAGCTCCGCGCCGTAGAAGGGCCCTTCGACGAAGGCTTCGGCGAGGAACTCGCGGTGCCGGGTGCCGAGCATCGACACGCCCTCGCCCGAGCGGAAGCGCTCGACGGCGGCGCGATAGTCGGCCTCGTTCGTGCACAGGCTGACGCCGTAAGCGCCCGCGTCGCGCAGCGGCTTGAGCACGCATGGAAAGCCGATGTCGGGGCGCGGCGCGAAGCGGTCGGCCGACAGCACCTGGTATCCCGGCTGCCGGTAGCCGTGCTCTCGCAGCTTGTCGCGCACGCGCGCCTTGCCGTATGCGTTGCGCAGCCCGGCCAGCGACGGATGCGGCAGACCGAGCGCGTCGGCGAGCTCCGACGCCGGAATCATCACGTCGTCGTAGCAGCCGAGCACGGCGCCCACCGGCAGCCGCAACGCGTCGATGCGCTCGCGCATCGCGCCGGCGTCGCGCGTGTCGACGTGATGGACCGCGTCGAAGAGATTCAGATCGAGGTCGTCGAACAGCACCTTGTTCCTCGCGTGCATCGACGTGAACAGCACGGGCGCGTAGCCGAGCGAACGGATGTAGCCGATGCCCGCGCATTCGATCGGGCGGGCTTCGACGAACAGAAAGGTCTTCATGGGCATTCCCCGGGCGGGCGCGACGGCGCGGCCGCCGCCGCGACGCGGGCGGCGCGCGGTTCTCCGCGCCCGTGCGTCACGAGATGAAGTTGAAATATCCGGATTCCGAAAAATCCTTGCCGGCCTGCTTGAACCGCTGCGTCGGAAACGGGAAGTTACAGTCCAGATACTTCTGCGCGAAGAAGAGCGCCGAGCGGTCGGACAGCCCGATTTCGCCGAGCCGTCTCGCCGCGTCGGTGGGCGGGGCGTCGCCGAGACTGTCGATGTGATCGATGATGACGTTCTTCACGCCGCTGCCGTCTGGCATCCGGATTTTCGGGCGATCGATGATGTAGTCCGGCAGCACGTCGCGGAACGCCTCGCGCAGGATGTGCTTCTCGACGCCGCGGTGCAGCTTGTAGGAAAAGTCGAGGCTCAGCACGTAATCGATCAGCTCGGCGTCCATGAACGGCACCCGCGCCTCGACCGTGTTGCGCATGCTCGCGCGATCGACGCGCTGCAGATCGGTCCGGTGCAGGTTGTTGAGCCGATAGAGCGACAGCGCGCCGGGCTGCGCGTGGGTCTTGAAGAGATCGTAGCCGCCGAAGATCTCGTCGCTGCCCTCGCCGCAGAGCGCCACCTTGAAGCCGAGCTTGTTCGCGATGTAGTAGCCGAAATGCGCGATTGTCGAATCGATTGCGTCGATCTTCTCGAAGAATTCGCCGTAATAGACCGCGTCGTCGATGTTCTCGAGCAGGTCCTGCTTCGTGAACGTGTAGATCACGTGGCGAATGCCGTGCTCGGCGCAGTAGCGGTGCGCGATCTCGATGTCGTTCGAGCCGGGCAGGCCGAACGAGATCGCGGTCACGTCCGGATGATGGCGATGCGCGAGCTGCAGCACGATCGCGCTGTCGATGCCGCCGCTGAACATCACGCAGATCGGCAGGTCCGTGTCGACGCGGCGCCGCACCGAATTCTCAAGCAGCGCGCGCACGCGCGCCTTCGCTTCGTCGAAGCTGTCGCGGCTCACCGGATGGCTGTTGTCGTACGACACGTACCTGATCGTTTCCTGGCCGTCGAACAGCGTGCCGGGCGCGAGCGTTTCGATCCGCGCGTTCACGTGCGTGAGCGCCTTGAGCTCCGACGCGACGTGCCAGACGCCGTCGCGCTGCGCGTAATAGAGCGGCTTGATGCCGACGTGGTCGCGCCCGATCAGGAATCTACCGTTCAGGTTGTCGAACAGCACGAAGCTGAACATGCCGTCGAGCTTCGTCGCGAACGACGGGCCGTACTCGATGTACGCGCGCAGCAGCACTTCGGCGTCGCCCGCGTGGCTGAAGCGGTGGCCGCGCGCGGCGAGCTCGTCGCGCAATTCCTTGTAGTTGTAGATTTGCCCGTTGAGCACGACGTGCAGGTCGCGCTCGTGATCGGACACCGGCTGGCGCGCATGGTCGCGCTCGACGATCGCAAGGCGGTTCGTCGCCAGTCCGAAGCGTTCGCGAATCAGATTCTCGTTGAAGCGCGACGCGTCTCCGCGGTGCGCGATCTTCGACATCAACGCGGTCAGCGAACGCTCGATGCCGTCGACCGCCGCGCGCTGCGTGCTGAAAATTGCCCCAATTCCGCACATGTCTTTTCTCTCGTGAGTGGATTCGATGGCGCGGCCGGCGCTCACGCACGCGCCGCGGCGACGTTCGGATAGATCAGCTCGTCGACGTTCGCGCCGATCGAGCCGATGTCGGCGAAGTAGTCGGGATACGTCTGTCCGACGTGATGCGGCTCCTTGATCAGCACCGGATGCTCGCAGTGCAGGCCGATCGTCGTGAGCGCCATGATGAGCCCGTGGTCGTAGTGGCCGTCGACGACCGCGCCGCCGCGGTAGCCGCGCGGATTGCCGTGGATGATCAACTGATCGACCTTCTCCTCGGAGCGCACGCCGAGCTTGTCGAGCTCGCGGCGGAAATCCGAGATGCGGTCCGATTCCTTGTAGCGGATGTGCTCGATGTTGTAGAACGTGCTCGTGCCGTCAGCGAATGCAGCGCGGCCGGCGAGCGCGGGCACCGCGTCCGGCGCGAGCGAGCCGTCGAAGTCCTGCGCGCGGATCGACGCGCCGCCGCGGATGCGGATACGGTTGCCGGGCAGCTCGTCGATCAGCGTGCCGGTATCGGTCAGATAGCGGATCACCGCGCCGCTGCCGAGCTCTTCCTCGAAGAAGCCATTGAGCGTGACGTCCGACGCGAGCGAGCCGCACAGCGCGAGGATCGCGGCCGTGCTCGCCGGGTCCGCGCCGACCGTGAATTCGGACGGCTCGAAGCGGTCGCGGCCCGGCACGAAGAAGCGGCGAAAGGGCGCGTCGTACTCGACGGCGACGCCCGCGTGCGCGAGATTGTTGATCGTCGTGTGCACCATCGACGGCGCGGTGATGTGATCGACCACGTCGATCTCGAGATCGCGCTCGCCGATCGCGCCGAGATAGAGCAGGCCGCTCAGAAACTGCGAGCTCTTCTTGCACGACACTTCGGTATGCCTGCCGAGCTCGCGCGTCGAGCGGATGCTGATCGGCAGCCGGGCCTCGGGGCCGACCGCTTCGCATTCGACGTTCAGCCGGCGCAGCGCGGCGACCATCTCCGCCTGCGAGCGCACGCCGAGCGAATAGCGGTATTGCGTGACGAACTCGGTGTCCGGCAGGTAGCCCGCGACGCCCATCAGCAGGCGCAGCACGACGCCGGAGTTGCCCGGATCGAAGACGATCTTGCGATCGACGTGCACCACGTCGACGCCCTTGACGACCGTCGTGTCGCCCTCGCTCGAGAACGACGCGCCGAGCCGCTCGCAGTTGTGCTTCATCGCGTTCGAGTTGAAGCCCGTCGCGACGTTGCGGATCGTGCTGATGCCGGGCGTGAGCGCCGCGGTCAGGAGCGCGCGCGTCGACGAGCTCTTCGACGCGGGAAGGTCGATGGTGCCGCTCAGCGTCGAAGTGTTCTTCACTTCGACGAACGACGGCTGGAGACGTTCGCTGGTGGTCATGGCTACTCCGTAATCGTGAATGGGCGAGGGGCCGGCCGGCTAGGCGATTTCGGCGCCCAACGTCCTCAGGGTGTCGATGAATCGGGGAAATCCGTCGTCGAGCTTGTCGGTGTCGCGGACGACCGATTTGCGCCGCGCGCCGAGCGCCGCGACGATGTTCGCCGCGCAGATCCGGTGATCGCGATAGCTCGGCAGCTCGGCGCCGCCTTGCAGCGGGCCGTCGCTCATCACGTCGATCTTGTCGAAGCGGCCGACGTCGTTGAACACGAGCGCGCTGCGTCCGCCCATCGCGCGAAGGTTCTCGTTGATCACGAACGCGCGCTGGCATTTGTGGTTGTTGATGCCGTCGACGCCGCCGAAGCGGATCGAATCGCCGAGATTCGATGCGGCCGCGATGATGTTCGTCGCGGCAGACGGCAGCTCGTGCAGCGACAGCTCGCGCGGCGCGCGCCGCGCGGCGCGGTCCCGCTCGCATTCGATCCGCAGCGTATGGCGGACGTCGTCGCGGGTGAGCCGGATGCCGAGTGCGCGATAGACGTCGAACAGCGCCTCTTCGTTGAGCGTATCGCCCGGCCGGTAATTCGCGATGTCGATCGCGCTCGGCGCGCCGACGCTCAGCGCGGCGGATGCCAGATAGCTGAGCGACGTGAAATCGGTCGGGATGCCGATGACGATGTCGTCGGCGCGATACTCGCCGGCTACCAGCCTGCCCGGCGCGCGAACCACGGTGCCGTGCAGCAGCGACATCGCCTTGATCGTCATGTCGATGTAGCCGGCCTGGCTGCCGTCGTCGGCGACGCGCAGCGTCCGCTCGGCCGAGAACGGCGCGACGAACAGCGCGAACGAGATGAACTGCGTGCTTTTGCGCGTCGTGAGCGCAAGGCGCTCCGGATGCGGTTGGCGCGAGATCGTGACGAGATTGCCCGCCTGGCGGCGTGCGTCGATGCCGAGATGCGAGAAGAAGCTGTCGTCGAACACGCTGTCGCGGCTGAACAGCGAATCGTTGCAGCGGATCGTGACGGGCCTGTCCGACAGCGAGGCGAGCGCCGCGCTCATCCTGAAGAGCATGCCGGAGCCGGCCGCGTCGATCGTGCCGCTCGCCTCGACGTCGCCGCCGACGCCGCGCAGCGTCAGCGACGTGTCGCCGCGCTCGACGACGGTGAGCCCGAACTGTCGCAGCGCGGCGAACTGCAGTTCGGTCTCCGCGCACCACGATACGTTCTCGATCCGCGTCGTTCTGCCGTTCAGGAGCGCGAGCAGCAGCGCGCGCTGAACGTGCGGCTTCGACGCGGGAAGCGTCGCGGCGCCCTTGAGTGCGCCGCTCGGGTAGACGGTTGCGTGGCTCATGGCTGCCTCGTATCGGAAAGTCAGTCGCCGACGATCGCCGTCGCGGTGATCTCGACGTAATGCCGGGGCTCGACGAGCGACTTCACCGCGACCGTCGTGTTGACCGGGCGGATGTCGCGAAAGCGCTCGCTGAACGCGCGGCAGTAGTCGTCGAAGTGCTCGAAGCCCGTCAGGTACGTGACCGTGCTGACGACGTCGCTCAGTTCGGCGCCGAGCTCGTTCAGGTACTTTTCGATCTTGTCGATGATGAACGCGGTCTGCTCGTACGCGTCGTTGCCGATCACGGCGGCGCTGCCGTCCGACGCGACGCAGCCCGCGATGTATACGTGATTGCCGACCCGCTTGCCGCGCGCGTAGCCCATCTTGTCCTCCCAGAAGGAGGGGCTGAAGACGGTTTTCCGGAATTCGCTCGTATCGATGGTGGACATGGTTTTTGCTCGCAAATGAATGGCGTGAAAACAGGAATGGATGGGCGCGATATCGCGTGATTGATTGAGTCGAGGTGACTAATGGCCTCCTTTGACGATTTTCCGAATGTCAGGCTTGTGCGGCGCGTGAGTTGAATCATTGAGGACGAGCGCCGCCTTCCCGCGTATCGAAGCGGGCCTTGAATGAAACCGGCAGCCGATTCGCCGTGCCGCAACACGGCCAGCCGTTCGCGTTCACGCGAACAGCACGGCGAAGCCAGGCGAAATCGACGGGATCAGGATGGTGGCAGGCTGGCGCGCCGGGACGCGGCGCGCGTGCGCGCGGCGGGCGGCGCGATTGCGAGGGCCGGCTCGCGTGGCGAGCCGAGGGGACGGCAAATCACATTCGATGCAACGGGTCTTGCGATCATGGCAATCCTTCAGGATAGGGGTTACCGGGTCATCGCGAACACTGGAATCGATGCGACACTGATTTTGTCCGGGCCGATTCACGCCGGCCTGCGCAAATCGATCGACGTGCGCAGGCCGGAAATATTGGTATCGATTGGTTTGCTGATTATTTTGATGGCGGGGGATCAGTTCAATTAGGGAAATTGACAACTGATAAAAATGCCAGGATTAACTTTACTTCAGATGGATTTTGTATATTTGATTTGGCGACATAATGTTCGGATTGGGCGATATAAAACCCTTTTTTATAAGAATGTAATTGAATGTCAAATCGGGGCGAGGTCTTTGAAACGATTTCGAATCGTTTCGGCGCGGCGCGCGCCGGAAACGAAAACCCCCTCGCGCGTCGCCGAGCGAGGGGGCCGGGGTGCCGCCGACCTGCGGCGGAAGGGTTGCGGCGCGGCGCGCGGCCGCGCGGCGTTCAGTGCGTCGTATGCAGATACAGGTACAGGTTCGCCGCGAGCACGCCGCCGAGGAGCGGCCCGAGCACCGGCACCCATGCATAGCGCCAGTCGCTGTCGCGCTTGCCGGGAATCGGCAGCAGCGCGTGCATGATGCGCGGCGACAGGTCGCGCGCGGGGCTCATCGCGTAGCCCGTCGGGCCGCCGAGCGAGATGCCGATGCCGAGCACGAGCAGGCCGACGGGCAGTGCGTCGAGCGCGCCGAGGCCGACTTGCGGCGACGCGAGATACAGCACGCCGAGGATCAGCACGAACGTGCAGATCGCCTCCGTCAGCACGTTGTGCGTGACGCTGCGGATCGCGGGCGCCGTGCAGAACACGGCGAGCTTCAGATCGGGATCGGCTTCCTTCGCGAAGTGCTGGCGATACGCGAGCCACACGAGGAACGCGCCCGCCATGCCGCCCAGCATCTGCGACGCGATATAGCCGCCCACCTTCGCCCAGGCGAACTTGCCCGCGAGCGCGAGGCTGATCGTGACGATCGGATTCAGGTGCGCGCCGGAGAACGACGCGGTCACGTAGACCGCGACGAATACCGCCATCGCCCAACCCATCACGATGACGATGAGGTCCGCGCCTTTGCCTTTGGTCTTCGCGAGCAGCACGTTCGCAACGGCGCCGTTGCCGAGCAGCACGAGGAGAGCCGTGCCGATGAACTCCGCGATATATGGTGACATGATGTGTCTCTCTACCGGTATGGCGGGCTCGCGGCTTGCGTCGCGCGGCCCGCCTGATTGTTGTGAATGTGTCGTTGAAATGTGATCGATACGGATGCCGAACGAACGGGCTTACTGCGTGTCGTCCGCCCACGCCTTCGCCGCGCGCACCGCGCGCTGCCAGCCGGCGAGGCACGAGCCCACCTGTTCGCGCTGCATCGAAGGCGCGAAGCGGCGCTCGAGCTGCCATTGGCTGTGCAGCTCGTCGACGTTCTGCCAGTAGCCGATCGCGAGGCCAGCTAGATACGCGGCGCCGAGCGCGGTCGTCTCGGTGATGCGCGGGCGCACCGCGTCGACGCCGAGCAGGTCGGCCTGGAACTGCATCAGCAGATTGTTCGCGCTCGCGCCGCCGTCGACGCGCAGCTCGCCGATGCGGATGCCCGAGTCGGCTTCCATCGCCTTCAGCACGTCGAGCGACTGGTACGCGATCGAATCGAGCGCCGCGCGCGCGAGGTGCGCGGACGTCGTGCCGCGCGTGACGCCGAAGAGCGACCCGCGCGCGCGCGCGTTCCAGTGCGGCGCGCCGAGGCCGGCGAACGCCGGCACGAGATAGACGCCGTCCGTGTGCGGCACGCTGGCCGCGAGCGCCTCGATCTCCGCCGCGCTCTTGATGATCCCGAGCCCGTCGCGCAGCCATTGCACGACCGCGCCCGCGATGAAGATGCTGCCTTCGAGCGCGTAGTTGACCTTGCCGTCGACCTGCCATGCGATCGTCGTGACGAGGTTGTTCTGCGATTCGATCGGCGTCTCGCCGGTGTTCATCATCAGGAAGCAGCCGGTGCCGTAGGTGTTCTTCACCATGCCGGAGCTCGTGCACATCTGGCCGAAGAGCGCGGCCTGCTGGTCGCCCGCGATGCCGGCGAGCGGGATCTTCGATGCGAACACGGTCGTCTTCGTCGGCCCGTAGATCTCCGACGACGCGCGCACTTCCGGCAGCATGCTGCGCGGAATCTCGAGCGCGTCGAGGAGCTCGTCGTCCCAGTCGAGCGTGTGGATGTTGAAGAGCATCGTGCGCGACGCGTTCGTCACGTCGGTTACGTGCAGCTCGTGCTTCGTGAAGTTCCAGACGAGCCAGCTATCGACCGTGCCGAACGCGAGCTTGCCCTGGCGCGCCTTCTCGCGCGCGCCTTCGACGTTGTCGAGAATCCAGCGGATCTTGGTGGCCGAGAAATACGAATCGATCGGCAGGCCCGTCTTCGCGCGCACCTTCTCGCTCAGCCCCTGCGCCTTCAACTGGTCGCAGAAATCGGCGGTGCGGCGGTCCTGCCAGACGATCGCGTTGTAGATCGGATGACCCGTCTCGCGATCCCAGACGATCGTTGTCTCGCGCTGGTTCGTGATGCCGATCGCGGCGATCGCCGTGCCGTTCAGGCCGACGCGCGTGACGGCCTCGGCCGCGACGCCCGCCTGCGTCGACCAGATCTCCTGGGGATCGTGCTCGACCCAGCCTGGCTGCGGATAAATTTGCTCGAACTCCTTCTGCGCGATCGACACGATGTTGCCTTGTCGGTCGAACAACATGGCGCGGGAACTGGTCGTGCCCTGGTCGAGCGCGAGGATGTACTGATCCTGCATGTGTCTCATCTCCATCCGTACGTAGTTGTGATTGGCGCCGCGGGCGCGGCGCATTCCTGATGCTTCCCTGCCGTCGTGCGTCGCGCGTCGTTGCCGGCGTCGTGCGCGCCGGTCAGTGCGCGGCGCTCGCCGCTTCGCGCGCGGCGCCGAACCAGGCGTCGAGCGCGGCCGTCACGTGCTCGAGCGTGCCCGGCGCGACATGCAGGCCGAGCTTCGAACGCCGCCACAGCACGTCGTCCGCGCAGCTCGCCCATTCGGCGTCGCGCAGATAACGCAATTCCGCTTCGTAGAGACCGGGCGCGAGCTCGGCGCCGAGCCCGGCGAGCGACTTCGCCTGGCCGATCACGCGCTCGGCGCGCGTGCCGTACGCGCGCGCATAGCGGCGCGCGAGCGCGGCGGGCAGCCACGGGTGACGTTTCGCGAACGCTTCGGCAAACGGCGCGAAGCGCGCGTTCGCGATGTCGCCGCCCGGCAGCGGCACGCCCGCCGTCCATGCGCCGCGCGACGCGCCGAGCGCGTCGTCCAGCATGTCGGTCGCCTCTTCGGCGAGCTTGCGGAACGTCGTGATCTTGCCGCCGAACACCGACAGGAGCGGCGCGCCATCGCCGCCGTCTAGCTCGAGGCGGTAGTCGCGCGTGACGGCGGACGGGTTGTCCGCGTTCTCGTCCTCGAGGAGCGGGCGCACGCCCGAATAGGTCCAGCACACGTCGGCGGGCGAGATCTTACGCTTGAAATAGCGATTGATCGACTCGCACAGGTAGCGCGTTTCGTCGCGGTCGATCGCGACGCGCGACGGATCGTCGCGGTATTCGACATCGGTCGTGCCGATCAGCGTGAAGTCGTGCTCGTACGGAATCGCGAAGATGATCCGCTTGTCCGGATTCTGGAAGATGTACGCGTGGTCGTGATCGAACAGGCGCCGCGTGACGATGTGGCTGCCCTTCACGAGCCGCACGCTGTGCTGTGCGCCGCGGCCGAGCGCGCCGTGCAGCACTTCGCCGACCCACGGGCCCGCCGCGTTCGCGACCGCGCGGGCGCGCACGTCGAGCGTCGAGCCGTCGGCGCGCTGCAGCCGCGCATGCCATTGCCCGTCGTGGCGCTCGGCCGATACGAGCTTCGTGCGCGTGAGGATGCGCGCGCCGCGCTCCTGCGCGTCTAGCGCGTTCAGCACGACGAGCCGCGCGTCGTCGACCCAGCCGTCCGAGTAGACGAAGCCGCGCTTGATCGAATCGACGAGCGGCGCGCCCGCCGGATGACGGCGCATGTCGATGCCGCGCGAGCCGGGCAGCAGCTCGCGTTTCGCGAGATGGTCGTACAGGAAGAGGCCGATCCGGATGAGCCACGCGGGGCGCAGGTTCGGCATGTGCGGCATCACGAAGCGCAGCGGCCAGATGATGTGCGGCGCGGCGCGCAGCAGCGTCTCGCGCTCTTGCAGCGCCTTGCGCACGAGCCCGAATTCCTTGTACTCGAGGTAGCGCAGACCGCCGTGGATCAGCTTCGTGCTCGAAGACGACGTGTGCGACGCAAGGTCGTCCTGTTCGCAAAGGAGTACCGACAGGCCGCGGCCGGCCGCGTCGCGCGCGATGCCTGCGCCGTTGATTCCGCCGCCGACGACGAGCAGATCGTAACGATTCTGTTGAGTCACCCGCTGATCCTAACGTTCGTATGACAGAAAATGAGCGAACCAGAAATGTTCGTATTCGAAATTTAACGAACATAATCGAAAAAGTAAAGTTCGCTTTTGAGGGTCGGGTGGCGCCGCGCACGTTCCCGGACGATACTGGCGGCTGACCAACGAGCGAGGGGATACTGATGCGTACGATGATCGCGGCCGGCGCGCTCGCGCTGCTGGCCGGATGTGCGGGCGTACCGGCCGGATTCGGTAGCTGGGGCGGACCGTCGTTCGCGGAGCTGCAGCGCGGTTGCGGCGACGTGCGCGATTACGGGGACGACGCGCGGTCCGTCTATTCGGCGGTGTTCGATGCGTGGGTCGCGAAGCGCCACGGCAAGCTGACCGATGCGCGTTTCTGCGCGTTCGAAAACGAACTCGCGCAACGTCACGCGGTGCTCGGGACGAGCACCGACCCGGCCAAGCGCGGCCGCTGGGTGAGCTATCTCAACGACGCGCGCGCACAGGCGCTCAGTTGGCGCGCGGCGGTGGACCCGTCGCTGCGCGGCGGTTGAAAGGCGGGAGAGGAGTGGGCCGCAAGGGCGCTGCCTGGCACGGGCCGCGCCCTTGCGCCCGGAACATCACGAATAGCGGAGCTTGATCGATCGCAGGGCCGCGTCGCCGATTTCGGTGACGCAGTATTTCCTGCCGGAGCCGAGCGCTTCCAGCTTCACGAGTTGCTGCTCGAGCAACGCGTCGAGTTCGTCGCGGTCCATGTCGGCTTGGTCGGGCGCATCCTTCACAAGCAACAGCGTGGCGAATTCATGCGGACTTAGCATCGTTCTCTCCATGACAACCGTACTGTCCCGGGCGCAAATGTCCGGTCGAGTGACCCAGCAAGGGAAGGCGTGGGGGGAAAAGCCGCTGTCCCGGCCTTGGCGTTATTGACGTCGCCCCGGTTGCACGCGCGCGCGCAACCGCGCCGGGGATTTGGAGTGTAGTCAAGCGCGCCGGCATCTACAAATCGCACCCCGATAATTTTCTGATTGACATCAAGGAAATCCTCAGGCGGTTGCACCGATGCGGCAATTTCTTGATTTCACTTGAAGTTTTGGGTGCGACGCAGCATCACGCGGCGCCGTTCGCGCGGGTGGCCGCTCAGTCGGCGACGTAGACCTGCGTGCCCGCCTGCGCGATCGTCTCGGCCATCACGTCGGGCAGCGGCTTGTCGGTGAAGAGCGCGTGGACCTGACTCAGATGCCCCTGCCGCACGAGCGCCGGGCGGCCGAACTTCGAATGGTCGGTGACGAGATAGACGGTGCGCGCATGCTGGATGATCGCCTCGGCGACGCGCACCTCGCGCGTGTCGAAATCGCGCAGCGTGCCGTCGCTTTCGATCGACGACGTGCCGATGATCGCGTAGTCGACCTTGAACTGGCGAATGAAGTCGATCGCGAGCTCGCCGACGATGCCCTTGTCCCACGGCCGCACGATGCCGCCCGTGATCAGCACCTCGCATTCCGGATAGCCGCTCATCATGCTCGCGACGTTCAGGTTGTTCGTGATCACGCGCAGGCCGCGATGCCGGTTCAGCGCGCGCGCGACTTCCTCGGTCGTCGTGCCGAGGTTGATGAAGAGGGACGCCTGATCGGGGATGTGCGACGCGGCGAGCGCCGCGATCCGGCGCTTCTCGTCGTGGAACATCCGCTGGCGCGCGGTGTACGACACGTTCTCCGAGCTCGTCGGCAGGCTCGCGCCGCCGTGGTAGCGGCGCAGCAGGTTCAGGTCGGCGAGCCAGTTGACGTCGCGGCGAATCGTCTGCGGCGTCACGTTGAAATGGGCGGCGAGATCGTCGACAGTGACGAAGCCGTCGCGCTGCACCCATTCGAGCAATTCCTGTTGACGCGCATTCAGGGTGAGGCGGGGGTCTCGTGTCATGTTCGCGGATTTCGATTCGGCTCGGTGGGACGGGAAACGGGGACGGCCAATCCGCATTGTAAGGGCTGTTCGCGCCGGTCTCGGTCTAGACTCGATTCATGCTGTCCATGCATCGATTCATGTGACAAATGAATTTGTCGGGACCGCGCAATCGCGCTGGAATGTCCGTTTCGGTCCTGTTTACAGTGTGCGTGCGATGAATCTTCATTCGAACATGTCCGGCGCGCCGTTCTCGTGGCGCAATCCGTATCCGACCACGCGCGTGCCGGTGTTCGCGCGCAACGTCGTGTCGACATCGCATCCGCTCGCCGCGCAGGCGGGGCTCAGGATGCTGTGGAAGGGCGGCAATGCGGTCGATGCGACGATCGCCGCGGCGGCCGCGATCACCGTCGTCGAGCCGGTGTCGTGCGGCCTCGGCGGCGACGCGTTCGCGCTCGTCTGGGACGGCGCGAAGCTGCACGGCCTGAACGCGTCGGGCGTCGCGCCCGCCGCATGGAGCGTCGACTACTTTCGCCGGCGGCACGGCGAGGCGGGCAACGGCCTCGCGCGGCAGCCGATGCGCGGCTGGGATACGGTGACGGTGCCCGGCGTGATCGCCGGCTGGGAAGCGCTGCACGCGAAGTTCGGCTCGCTGCCGTTCGCCGGTCTGCTCGAGCCGGCGATCGAGCTCGCGGAGCGCGGGCACGCGGTCGCGGCCATCGTCGCGCACAAGTGGGCGGCCGCCGTGCCCGATCTGAACGGCCAGCCGGGCTTCGCGGAAACCTTCATGCCGCGCGGCCGCGCGCCCGGGGTGAGCGAACTGGTTAGACTGCCGGGCCACGCGAAGACGCTGCGCACGATCGCCGCCGAAGGTGCGCGCGCGTTCTACGAAGGCGGCATCGCCGAGTCGATCGCCGCGTTCTTTCGCGACGGCGGCGGCGCGCTGACGGCCGACGACCTGCGCGCGTACCGGCCCGAGTGGGTCGAGCCGATCGGCAAGGACTTTCGCGGCTACACGGTGCACGAGATCCCGCCGAACGGGCAGGGGATCGCCGCGCTGATCGCGCTCGGCATCGTCGAGCGCTTCGGTCTCGACGACCTGCCGCTCGATTCGGCGGATGCGCAGCACGTGCAGATCGAGGCGATGAAGCTTGCGTTCGCCGACATCCATCGCCATGTCGCCGATCCGCGCGCGATGGCGGTCACGCCCGCGCAGATGCTCGACGACGCGTATCTCGACGCGCGCGCGAAGCTGATCGACGTCAATCGCGCGACGCATTTCTCGTTCGGCCTGCCGCGCGCGGGGGGCACGATCTATCTGTCGGCGGCCGACGAGCGCGGGATGATGGTGAGCTTCATCCAGTCGAACTACATGGGCTTCGGCTCGGGCCTCGTCGTGCCGGGTACGGGGATTGCGCTGCAGAACCGCGGCTGCGGGTTCTCGATGGACCCGACGTCGCCGAACGTCGTCGAAGGCGGCAAGCGGCCGTTCCACACGATCATTCCGGCGTTCGTCACGCAGCAGGCGGACGGCGTGCGGCACGCGGTGATGAGCTTCGGCGTGATGGGCGGCGACATGCAGCCGCAGGGCCATCTGCAGACGATCGTGCGGATGCTCGGCTACGGCCAGCAGCCGCAGGCCGCGTGCGACGCGCCGCGCTGGAAGGTGAGCCGGTCGTTTTCGCTCGACGTCGAGGCGACGCTCGATGCGTCCGTCGTCGCTGCGCTCGCCGCGCGCGGCCATGCGATCCAGGCGATCGACGATCCCTACATGGACTTCGGCGCCGGCCAGTTCATCCGGCGGCTCGATCGCGACGAGCCCGACCGCGGCTATGTCGCGGCGAGCGACAGCCGGCGCGACGGCCTCGCGGCGGGCTTTTGACGCGTACCGGCGCGCGCGGTTCGTTGCAGGCGAAACGATATCGAAAGGCATTTCAAAGGAGGCTTTCGATTTCGTTCGCCTTTTCGAACTACGGGTCTAATATTGCGTGATGATTGCTGTGGAACTGCGATTGCCGGTTAAGGTCAGTGCTTTGAAGCACGATCAAAAAAGTCCGGCTAAGATGGCCGGACGTGTCGAATAACCGATTTCAACGCGCCGCATGCGGCGGGATCGCGAGCCGAGCGCCGCGCGATCCGTCCGGATGCGAAGCAGCGTTTGGGAGCGCGAAACATGCTGGCTGATTCCGATACCACGCGAGAGATGCCCTGGCGCATCGAAGACATCGACCTGACGCGTATCGACCGTCAGCGCGCCGCGGCGAACGAGGATCTGCTGCTGCTGCTGTGCGCGGCGTCGTTCATCGAAAGCGGCTCCGATCTTTACACGAGCAATCTGAGCCAATTCTTCGACGACGATCCCGAAGTGTCGGCGTGGCTCAACGCCGAATGGGAACACGAGGAATTGCAGCACGGCCGCGCGCTGAAGGCGTATATCGCGCACGTGTGGCCCGAATTCGACTGGGATCTCGCATTCGCGAATTTCTTCGAAGAGTATTCGAAAACCTGTTCGGTCGAGGCGTTCGAGAAGACGCGCGCGCTCGAGATGGTCGCGCGCTGCGTCGTCGAGACGGGCACGGCGACGCTCTATCGCGCGATCAACGAGTGCTCGGACGAGCCCGTGCTCAAGGAGATCACCGATAACATCCGCACCGACGAAGTCCGCCATTACAAGCATTTCTTCCGCTACTTCAAGAAGTACAACAAGGTCGAGGGCAATGGCCGGCTCGCGGTGCTGGGCGCGCTGACGCGGCGCGTGCTCGAGATCAAGAGCGAGGATTCGGAGATCGCGCTGCGGCACGTGTTCGCGATCCGCTATCCGGACCGCGTGGGCGATTCCGCGTATTGCCGCGAGCGCACCGCGCGCGTGAACGCGCTCGTGCGGCGCTATCTTTCCGCCGACATGTGCGTGAAGATGCTGCTCAAGCCGCTCGACTTGCCCGCGAAGATCCAGCCGGGCGTTCACTATCCGCTGACGAAGCTCACGCAGCACGTGTTCTTTCGCTGAATGCCGGCGGCGCGTCGCGCGGTATGCTGCGGGTTTCACTCGACGCGACGCGCAGCAGGAGAGAACCCCGTGACCGATCCGGACCGACGCACCCTCGAACGGACGACGTATGACGCGTGGCCGCGCGCCGCGCTGGCGCTGTTCGACGGCGACGATCTCGCCGGCAAGGCGGGCTTCACCGCGTCGCTCGTCGTCGTCGATCGCAGCAACGATCCGCCGCAACCGCGCACGACGCTGCTGAGCGCGGGCGAGCTGTATGCGCCCGACGCGCGGTCGCTGCGCTTCTCGCTATGGCCGCAGTCGCGTGCCGCGCGCGCGCTCGCCGTGCATCCCGACGCGACGCTCGCGTTCGTCGCGGACGACGCATTCCATCAGGCGCGCCTGCACATCGATTCGTTTGATTCGTCCGATTCGTCCGACGACAGGCTTGCGCGCTTCACGGCCACGCTCGTCGGCGGCGAAGCGCAGCGGGTCGGCTATGCGCGCCTGACGTCCGGCATCGCGTTCGAGCTCGCCGGAGCCGACGCGCCGGCCGTGCTCGCGCGCTGGGCGCGCCAGATCGCGCAGCTCAGGCGCTGAACGACGCGCGGCCCGCCCGGCACGATGCTCAGTGGCCGCGCTGGCCGCTGCGCGATGGACGGTTGCGGTTCGCATGCGCGCCGCCGCCGTTCGAATTGCCGGAATTGCCGTTGCCCGCCGGGCGGCCGCTGCCGCCGCGCGCCTGTTGCGGCTTGGCGGGCTTCGCCTGCGCGCCGCCGTCGCGTCGCGCGGCGGGCTGACCCTGCTGCGCCTGCGGCTGGCCCGCCGCGCGCGGCGGGCGATTGCCGCGACCGCCGCTGCCCGCGCCGCCGCTGCTGCCGCCGCCGTTTCCGCCGCGCTGCCCGCGCCGCTGGATCGGCTCCGGCTTCGCGTTCGGATCCGGCTCGAAGCCCGGAATCACTTCCTGCGGAATCTCGCGCTTGATCAGCCGTTCGATGTCGCGCAGCAACTGCTTCTCGTCGACGCACACGAGCGACACGGCTTCGCCGTTCGCGCCCGCGCGGCCGGTGCGGCCGATCCGGTGCACGTAGTCCTCGGGAACGTTCGGCAGATCGAAGTTGACGACATGCGGCAATTGATCGATGTCGATCCCGCGCGCGGCGATGTCGGTCGCGACGAGCACCTGCAGCGTGCTGTTCTTGAACTCAGACAGCGCGCGCGTGCGCGCCGACTGGCTCTTGTTGCCGTGGATCGCCATCGCGCTGATGCCGTCCTTCGCCAGTTGCTCGGCAAGCCGGTTCGCGCCGTGCTTCGTGCGCGTGAACACGAGCACCTGGAACCAGTTGTGCTCGCGGATCAGATGCGTGAGCAGCTCGCGCTTGCGGTCGCGATCGACCGGGTGGATCTTCTGCGCGATCGTCTCGGCCGTCGTGTTGCGGCGCGCGACTTCGATCAACGCGGGCGAATCGAGCAGGCTGTCCGCGAGAGACTTGATCTCGTCGGAGAAGGTCGCCGAGAACAGCAGGTTCTGGCGCTTCGCCGGCAGCTTCGCGAGCACGCGCTTGATGTCGTGAATGAAGCCCATGTCGAGCATCCGGTCGGCTTCGTCGAGCACGAGGATGTCGAGGCTCGACACGTCGATCGTCTTCTGCTGCATGTGATCGAGCAGGCGCCCTGGTGTCGCGACGACGATGTCGACGCCGCGCTTCAACGCGTCGATCTGCGGATTGATGCTGACGCCGCCGAACATCACGGTCGAGCGCAGCTTCACGTATTTGCTGTACGCGCGCACGCTTTCCTCGACCTGCGCGGCGAGCTCGCGCGTCGGCGTGAGGATGAGCGCGCGCACCGCGCGGCGCGCGCTGCGGTTCTCCGCGTAGAACGCGTGCAGGCGTTGCAGGATCGGTAGCGTGAAGCCGGCCGTCTTGCCGGTGCCCGTCTGCGCGCCGGCGAGGAGATCGCCGCCGCCCAGCACGGCGGGAATGGCCTGAGCCTGGATCGGCGTGGGCTGCGTGTAGCCCAGCTCGTTGACGGCCCGCACGAGCGGTTCGGCGAGTCCGAGAGAAGCGAAAGACATAGAAACTCTTGATTATTGGTAAGGCGGCGTCCTCGCGCGGCCCGCGCGGAAAGCGGACGTCGCCGGAAAAACAAAAGGGCGCGGCCGCGGTTTCCCGCAGCCGCGCCCCGTTAGCGTCACCCGATACTCAGTCGAGCGGCGCGGAACGCAGGTCGCTCACCTGTTGCGGTGAAACCGGCGAACCGTTGTTGCCCCACGACATCCGGATGTACGTGACGACCGCCGCGACTTCCTGGTTCGACAGCGACTGTGCGAACGGCGGCATCCCATACGGGCGCGGATTCTTGAGCGTGCTCGGCGGATAGCCGCCGTTCAGCACCATGCGGATCGGGTTCACGGCCGATTCCATCATGATCGAACGATTCTGCGCGAGCGGCGGGTAGGCGGTCGGCTTGCCTTCGCCCTGCGCGCCGTGGCAAGTCGCGCAGTTGTCCGCGTAGATCTTCTTGCCGTGCTCGAGGAGCGTCGTGCCGTACTGCTGCGACGGCTCGTACTGCATGTTCTTCGGCGCTTCGGCCTTCTGCGGGATCGACTTCAGGTAAGTCGACATCGCACGCGTGTCCTCGTCCGTCATGTACTGCAGGCTGTTGTGGACGACGTCCGCCATCGGGCCGAACACCGCGCCCTTGTGCGACACGCCCGCCTGCAGCAGGTCGGACAGCTCCTGGACGTGCCAGTCGCCGAGGCCGAGCTCCTTGTCGTTCGTGAGCGACGGCGCGTACCAGTTCTGCAGCGGGATCAGGCCGCCCGCGAACGCAGCCGAGCTCACCGGGCCGCCCATCATGTTGATCGACGTGTGGCACATCGAGCAGTGGCCGAGGCCTTCGACGAGATACGCGCCGCGGTTCCATTCGACCGATTTCGTCGGGTCCGGCTTGTACTCGCCTTCCTTGAAGAACAGCGTGCGCCAGCCGATCAGCAGGTTGCGGTTGTTGAACGGGAAGCGCAGCTCGTGCGGACGGCTCGGCGCGTTGACGGGCGCGACCGAGCGCAGGTACGCGTAGATCGCGTCCGAATCCGCGCGCGTGACCTTCGTGTAGCTCGCGAACGGGAAGCCCGGATAGAGCAGGCTGCCGTCCTTCGAGCGGCCCGTGTGCATCGCGCGGTAGAAGTCGTCCGACGTCCACTTGCCGATCCCGTATTGATCGTCCGGCGTGATGTTCGGGGTGTACATCGTGCCGAACGGCGTCGCCATCGGCAGGCCGCCCGCGAACGACTTGCCGCCGCGCACGGTGTGGCACGCGATACAGTCGCCGACCCGCGCGAGGTATTCGCCCTTCTTGATGAGCGCGGCCTGGTCGGCGGGCGTCGCGGCGACGGCGGCATTGCCGTGCAGCGTGTCGTTGCCCGGCCACAGGACGGGCACGAGGGCCGCTGCCGCGACGATCGCGACAGCCGAGAGTGCAAACAGGGACTTGCGTTTCATTGTGTCTGTCTCCCTTGCCTTATTGCGGTTCGCTGCCGCAGGCGAGCGGAGTCTTCATCGAGCGGGCCGGGGCCGGCACGGGGTTGGCGGGCGCCGGCTGCGCGGCGAGCCACGCGGTCACGGCGGTCACGTCCTCGTCGGACAGCTTGCTCGCGACGTCGTGCATGCAGTCGGGCGCCTTTGCATGACGCGTACCCGAGCGCCACGCGCCGATCTGCGCGCTCAGGTAGTCGCTGTGCAGGCCGACGAGACCTGGAATCGCGGGCTGCATGCCGGTCAGCGCGGTGCCGTGGCACGCGACGCACGCGGGCAGCTTGCGCGCCGGATCGCCGTGCAGCGCGAGCTGCTTGCCGCGCTCGACGACGGCGGCGGGCGCCGTCGGCTTCGTCGGCGCCGGGTACGGCGGACGCTGTTCCGAGAAGTGCTCGGCGATCTCGCGCAGGTAATCGTCGCTCAGGTACGTGAGCAGATAGTTCATCGGCGGGTACTTGCGGCGACCGTCGCGGAAGTTCACGAGCTGGTTGTACAGGTACTCGGCCGGCTTGCCTGCCAGACGCGGGAAGTAATCGTTGTCGGTGCCCTGCCCGTGCGTGCCGTGACAGGCCGTGCAGCCGCGCACGCGCTCCGCCATCGAGTCGGGCGCCTTCAGGGGCGCCTTCGCGGCGGCCGGCTCGGTGGGCTTGGTCTGCGCGTGCGCAGTGCTCAGAAGGCCCGCTGCGCCCATCAACACAACGGCGAGCAGCGGACGGAAAAGGCGTCTAGAAGACACACGGGACTCCATTGTTATTCGTCGGGGACCTGACCGGGCTCCGATCGGCTCGGCATGACGGCAAGAACTAACGAGGGGCAGGCAGCCGGGCTGCTGCGACGCGGAATTCTATCATCGATGGGTAATGGCGGCTATTTGACGCGGAGGGCACGGTTCCAAGCCGTGGTCGGGTTGCGACAATATGACGCGCGAATGGCGCTCGGGACCCGGCCGAATGCCGGACAAGCTGCGCAGCGGGCGGCGAAGCCCGTACACTTCCGGGGGGCGCGGCATCGGGGCGGATGGCCGATGCGCCGCCGCCGATTTCTTTCCTTTCATGCGAGTCGATGAAGTCTTCTTTTTCCTGTTTGCCTGAAAACAACGGCCAATCCTTTCATGCCTTGCGCGCGCGGCGCGTCGGGGCCGTATCCGGTGCGCGCGGCGCGGGCGGTGCGCGATGAAGCTCGACAGCCTCTGGTTCGGCCAGGCGGCGCTCGCCGCGCTCGGCGACGTCGCGTTCGCGGTCGCGGTGGGCTCCGCGCTCCTTGGCGCGTGGCTCGCGAACGACGGCGCGAAGAGCGTGATCGCGCCGTCGCATCCCGCGTGGCGCCAGTCGCTGCGCTCGCTCGCCGTCGCGGCGGCCGTGCTCGTTCTCGCCGACGTCGGCTGGCTCGTCTACCAGGCCGCGTCGATGAGCGGCGCGGGCCTGCGCGGCGCGTTCGGCGCGATTCCGGTCGTGCTCGCGCAAACGCACGTCGGGCATGCGTGGGCCGTCTTGTGCGGCGGCGCGCTGCTGCTGTTCGTCGTCGCGCTCGCGCGGCCGGGCGGCCCGCTCGCGGGCGCGCTCCTCGCGCTCGCGACGCTCGTCGTCGCGGCGGGCAAGGCGTCGCTCGGGCACGCGGCCGATTCGGGCGCGTTCTCGGCCGCGGTCGGCGTGCAGACAGTGCACGTCGCCGCGACGGCCACTTGGGGCGGGCTCGTGATCGCGGGCGGGATGGCCGTGCTGCCGGCGCTCGGCTCGTCGATCGCGCGCGGCGCGATGATCCGCATCGCGCAGCGGCTGTCGGGCGCGTCGATCGCGGCGCTCGCGTTCGTGGTCGTCACGGGCGCGCTCAACACGATCCGCGGCACGGGCGGCGATTTCGCCGCGCTCGACGGCAGCACGTGGGGCCGAGTGTTGCTGCTCAAACTCGCGCTCGTCGCGCTCGCGCTCGTGCTCGCGGCGCTCAATCGCTTCTCGGCGCTGCCGCGGCTGCGCCGCACCGCATCGACCGAGGACGCGCACACGTTCCGCAACGTGCTGCATCTCGAGGCGCTCGCGATGATCGGCGTGTTCGTCGCGGCGGCGGTGCTGTCGTTCACCGCGCCGATCGCGGCGGGCTGACGCGGAGCGCTCGCCTGGAGCGAGGGCGGGGCGGGCAGGGTGGGCATCGGCCATCGGCCATCGGCAGCGAGGCGTGTCGCCCGCCGCCGAAATGCGATCCGCTGATTTGCCGATCAGTCGATCAACCGATCAACCGCTCGCATCGTCACCACTCGGCGACGCTGCCGTCCGCGTGCCGCCACACCGGATTGCGCCACCGGTGCCCGGTCTTCGCCATCTCGCGCACCTTCTCTTCGTCGACGTCGATGCCGAGCCCCGGCCCCTGCGGAATCGCGACGAAGCCGTCCGCGTAGCGGAACACCTCGGGGTTGCGAAGATAGTCGAGCAGATCGCTGCCCTGGTTGTAGTGGATGCCGAGGCTCTGCTCCTGAATGAACGCGTTGTAGCTGACCGCGTCGAGCTGCAGGCACGCGGCGAGCGCGATCGGCCCGAGCGGGCAGTGCAGCGCGAGCGCGACGTCGTAGCTTTCCGCGAGCGCCGCGATCTTCCGGCACTCGGTGATCCCGCCCGCGTGCGACGCGTCGGGCTGCACGATGTCGACGTAGCCGCCTTCGAGGATGCGCTTGAAATCCCAGCGCGAGTAGAGCCGCTCGCCGAGCGCGATCGGCGTGCTCGTGTGGTTCGCGATGTCGCGCAGCGCCTCGGCGTTCTCCGACAGCACGGGCTCTTCGATGAACATCAGCTTGTACGGATCGAGCTCCTTCGCGAGCACTTTCGCCATCGGCTTGTGCACGCGGCCGTGGAAATCGACGCCGATGCCGACGTAGGGGCCCACCGCGTCACGCACCGCCGCGACGTTCGCGATCACCTTGTCGACCCGGTCGAACGTGTCGATGATCTGCAGCTCTTCCGAGCCGTTCATCTTCACCGCCTGGAAGCCGCGCTCGACGACCGCGCGCGCGTTGTTCGCGACGTCGCTCGGCCGGTCGCCGCCGATCCACGAGTACACCTTGATCCGGTCGCGCACCGGGCCGCCGAGCAGCGCATGCACCGGCGCATCGTGGTGCTTTCCCTTGATGTCCCACAGCGCCTGGTCGATGCCCGCGATCGCGCTCATCGTGATCGGGCCGCCGCGGTAGAAGCCCGCGCGGTACATCACCTGCCAGTGGTCCTCGATGCGAAGCGGGTCCTGGCCGACGAGGTAGTCGGCGAGTTCGTGCACGGCCGCCTCGACCGTGTGCGCGCGGCCTTCGACGATCGGCTCGCCCCAGCCGACGATGCCCGCGTCGGTCTCGATCTTCAGGAACAGCCACCGAGGCGGCACGACGAAGGTTTCGAGGCGGGTGATTTTCATGGCGGGTGTCTCCTGTCTGTCGGCTTGAATCATGCGTGAATCGTACAGCGACGTCGCGCGAAAGTAGTATCGATCGCGCCGTTGTGCACATAGTGAGCGCGGCGGCGCGGCGCTTCGCGGGTTTGCGCGGGATCGCGCGACTCGGGTCGGGTGCGAATTGTCGCTTTCGCGCACGTCGCACGTCGTTCAGCGGTTGCGATTCGCCCGGCCGGGCGTTACCGTACGCCACCGGCCGGTCGTCCGGACGCGGCGCCGCCGCGCCGCCGCGTCGGAACCGATCCAGGGAGGCGATCATGCTTTACACCGGCAGTTGCCATTGCGGCAAGGTCAGGTTCGAGGTGGAAGGGGAGATCGACGGCGCGTGTGCGTGCAACTGCTCGATGTGCATGCGCAAGGGCTCGCTGCTGTGGTTCGTGCCGCGCGACGCGTTTCGCCTGAAGACGCCTGATGAAGACGCCGCGACCTATCTGTTCAACAAGCACGTGATCCGCCATCGGTTCTGCCCGACCTGCGGGATTCATCCGTTTGCGGAAGGCACGGACCCGAAGGGCAACGCGATGGCGGCCGTCAACCTTCGCTGCGTCGACGGCATCGATCTCGACGCGGTGAGCGTCCGGCATTTCGACGGACGCGCGCTCTGAGCGCATCGGGCGGCGCGCGCGGCATGCTTCGACGCGCGCCGCGCCCGCGGTCTCGCATCGTCCGGCCCAACGCGGCTGCTGCCGGACGATGCGCTTGGGCACCCAGCGAATCGACGAGCCGTCGGCGGCCGGATTCGGCGCCCTGCATTCGGCGATTTCGAGCCGGTATTCGTAGCCGGGGCGGTAATCGTTGCCTTCGATGCCGCTGTACCAATGCCGCCACGGCTCGTTCGGGTTCGTGCGCACCTGCAGGCAATCCATCGGCGCGACGTAGACGGTCTTCGTAGACGGTCTTCGGCGCGGCTTGCGGCGCGGCCGTCTGCGCGGCGGGCGCGTTCGTCGCGTTCGTCACGTTCGTCACGTTCGTCACGTTCGCCGCGCGCGGACGCGCTCCGCGCTCGCGCGATGCGCTGACATCGTCGCGTCACGCATCCCGTCATAAGGTGTCGGCGCTGACGCGCGCGGCAACCGCCGTTCGCTGTCGTTCCTTCCCCGCAGACCCCCGACAATCGGACGAAACCATGCCGAACAAGCCAGCCCCCGATGCACCGCCGACCGAGCATACTTGCGCCGTCTCGCGCCGCGGCTTTCTCAAGTTCGCGGGCGTATCCGGGCTCGCGACCGCCGCGAGCGGACTCGCGGCCACGCGCGCGGCGGCCGCCGCGCCCGACGGCACCCCCGAGCAGATTCATCTGACCTGGGGCGACGCCGACGCGCACGAGATCGTCGTGTCGTGGGCGTCGCTCGCGGCCGCGACGAACCCGCGCGTGCGCTTCGCGGGTCCGAACGAGGCGTGGCGAACCGTCCACGGCGTGCAGCGCACGTACACGGATGGCCTGAACGGCGAAGTCGTGTTCACGTATCACGCGCGGCTGCGCGGCCTGAAGCCGGGCGCCGTCTATCGCTACGAGGTCACGGCCGACAACGACAGCAACGCGGCGCAGCCGTTCGCCGCGCGCTTCGAGGCCGCGCCGCACGGCCGCGCGCCGTTTCGCTGGACGAGCTACGGCGACCTGGCCACGCCGAACACGGGCTGGGTGCTGTCGTCGCCGCAGAGCCGCTTCGCGGTGCAGGCGGTCGAGCGCTTCCAGCCGCTCTTTCATCTGCTGAACGGCGATCTCTGCTACGCGAACCTGAACCCCGCGCATCAGCCGGCCGTGTGGCGCGACTTCGGCAACAACAACCAGGCGTCCGCCGCGAACCGCCCGTGGATGCCGTGCCCCGGCAATCACGAGATCGAGTTCCACAACGGTGCGCAGGGCCTCGATTCGTATCTCGCGCGCTACACGCTGCCGGAGAACGGCACGCGCTTTTCGGGCCGCTGGTACAGCTTCCGCGTCGGCGCGGTGCTGTTCGTGTCGCTCGACGCGGACGACGTCGTCTATCAGGACGCGGCCGCGTTCGTCGCTGGCCCGAACCCGCTCGTGCCGGCGGCGAGCACCGGCAACGAGGCGATCGCCCCCGGCACGTCGCTCTACGTGCGCGGCTACAGCCGCGGCGAGCAGACGCGCTGGCTCGAGGAAACGCTGCGCCGCGCGTCGCACGATCGCGACGTCGACTGGATCGTCGTGCAGATGCATCAGGACGCGCTCAGCTCGTCGAAGACGGGCAACGGCTCGGACAAGGGCATTCGCGAAGCGTGGCTGCCGCTGTTCGACCGCTACGGCGTCGACCTCGTGCTGTGCGGCCACGATCACGACTACGAGCGCAGCTTCCCGGTGCGCGGGTGCAATCATCGCGCGGGCGTCGACGCGGCGACGGGCGAGGTCGTCGACACGCTGCAGCCGCGCCCCATCGTCACGACGGACCCGGCCGACGGCAAGTTCGACACGTCGCACGGCACGATCCACATGATCCTCGGCGGCGGCGGCACGAGCGCGCCGCTCGACGTGTACGGCGAGAATCCGGCGACCGGCCTGCCGCAGGCGCGCGTGTTCACGAAGCCGAACCGGCCGGTGCCGGGCACGGCGCCGAACACGTTCGTGCGGCACGGCGCGGACGCCGTGGAGGACGCGATCTGGTCCGCGCGGCGCGACACGGGCACGGGCTACGGGATCGCGGTGTTCGATTACGAGCCGGGCGAGCACGGCGGTCACTCGACGATCACCGTGAACTACTATCACGCGCCGGGCGCAGACCAGAAGCCGACGGCCGAATACGAGCTGTTCGAGACGATCGTGCTCAGCAAGCCGCACCGCGCGTAAGCGGCGCCGCCGGCGCGGCGGCGTGCTCGGCCGCGCGCGCCGCGCCGCACGCCCCGTCGCGCGCGGCTGCCTGCGCGGCCGGGCCGGGCTTGCGCCGGATCGGCAGCGTGACCGTCAACGTCGAGCCGCGGCCGACGCGGCTCTCGACGTCGATGCGCCCGCCGTGATGCTCGACGATGCCGTGCGAGATCGACAGCCCGAGCCCCGTGCCCTGGCCGACCGGCTTCGTCGTGAAGAACGGATCGAAGATCCTGCCGATCACGTCGTCCGGAATGCCCGCGCCCGTGTCGGCGATCGAGATCGACACGGTGTGGTCGTCGTGCGTCGTGCGAATCGTGATCGTGCCGTGCGTGCCGATCGACTGCGCGGCGTTGACGAGCAGGTTCATGAACACCTGGCTCAACTGCGCGGCGTTGCATTCGACAAGCGGCAGGCTGCCGTACTCGCGCACGATGTCCGCCTTGTACTTGAGTTCGTTGTGGACGACGTTCAGCGTGCTTTCGAGGCTCGCATGCAGATCGGCGAATGCCCACGCGTCGCCGCTCGGCCGCGAGAAGTCGCGCAGGTCGCAGACGATGCGCCGCACGCGCATCGCGCCGTCGATCGATTCGTCGATGAGCGCGATGATGTCGCCGCGCACGTAGTTGAGATCGACGTCGCGCGCCACCGCGGCGAGCGGCGCGCGCGCGTCGGCCGCGAGCGTGCCCGTCAGCGCTTCCTGCGCGGCGATCACGTCGAGGAGGCCCCGGACCCAGCTCTTCAGCGTGTTCAGATTCGCGTTGACGAAGCCGATCGGGTTGTTGATCTCGTGCGCAACGCCCGCCGCGAGCTGGCCGATCGACGCGAGCTTTTCCGATTGCAGCAACTGCACGTGCGTTTCCTCGAGCCGCCGAATCAGGCGGCGCTGCTCGTCCTTCTCGTGCTCGAGACGCGCCTGCGCGGCCTTGCGCTCGTCGATCTCCTGCTCCATCTTCCTGCGCGTTCGCTGCAGCACGTGCGTCGTGCGCTCGTACTGCCGCAGCGCGCCTTCGAGCTCGCTCGTGCGCTTCGTGACGAGTTCCTCGAGCGCGTCGGTCATCCCGCGCAGGAACGCGGTGCGCGCGTCGAAGCGCGATACGACGAGCGTCGCGCTCAGGATCGTCGCGGTGAAGAGCGCGATCGTCGCGCCGAGCCAGGCGCCGCTGATCTCGCCCGCCGCGCCGCACACCGCGTTCGCCGGAAAATGCGCGGCCGCCATCCCCGTGTAATGCATGCCGGTGATCGCGATGCCCATCACGCCCGCCGCAGCGATCCGCTTCGCGAACACGCGCGGTTCGTTCTCGCTGCTCAGGCGGTGCGCGATCCATAGCGCGGTCGTCGACGCGCCGATCGCGATCGCGATCGACGCGACGAAAAGCGTGAAGTCGTAGGCGATCGCGGGCTGCATCCGCAACGCGCTCATGCCGGTGTAGTGCATGCCAGCGATGCCGATCCCCATCAGCACGCCGCCCATCGCGAGCCGCTCGCGCGTGAGCGCGGCGCGCGTGACGGCGCTGAGCGCGAAGTACGACACGACCACCGCGATCGCGAGCGACGCGAACGTGTGGCCGAAGTCGTAGCCGAGCGGGATCGGCAGCGAGAACGCGAGCATCCCGACGAAGTGCATCGCCCAGATGCCCGTGCCCATCGCGGCCGCGCCGCCCGCGAGCCATGCGCGCCGCATCCGGGACTGATCGAGGAGCGTGATGAGCGCGCTCAGGTCGAGCGCCGTGTACGACGCGAGCGTCGCGATCGCGAGCGACAGCGCGACGAGCGGGAGGTCGAAGGTTCCGTGCATGGGCGTCGGTCTTTCCTGGTGCGTGCGGGCGGGCGGCGGGCGCGGCGCGCGCGTCAGCGTTCGCGCCCGGCGGCGGCCGCGGCTTCGGCGAGCGGCGTCGTCTGGATCAGGATCGTGAACGGCGTGCTCTCCTGCGCCTCGTAGCGCCGCACGAGCGCGACCTGGTGCGCGGACACGACGCTGCCCTTCGTCATCAGCAGCACGCCGCGGCTCGTGCGCAGATCGTCGGCGAGCCGCATGCCTTCGAGCAACTGGCCGCCCGTGATCCGCGCATACGGCGTGTTGCAGCCGAGCGTCGCCAGATCCTTCACGAGCGCGGCGAAGCGATCGACGATCTGCGGGTCATAGCGCAGGCCGGCCTGCGACTTGATGAGCGCGACCGCCTGTTCGGGCTGCAGGCGCTGATTGACCACGCCGCCGCGCTGCAATCCCTCGTAGTCGCGCGCGATCGCGAGGATGCGCGAGCCGAGCGGAATGTCGTCGCCCGCGAGGCCGTCCGGCGTGCCGCGTCCGTTGAAGCGCTCGTACTGATGGCGAATGATGTGCGCGACGTGATTGAGTTGCGCGACGGGCGTGAGCACCATCTGCGCGCGCAACGGATGCTGATGGAACAGCCGGCTCTCTTCCGCGCTCATCCGGTCGATCGATCTGCGCAGCAGCTCGTCCGGCAGCGACAGCTTGCCGATGCCGTGCAGGAGGCCGGCGAAATGCAGATCCTGCGCCTGCAGCTCGCTCATGTCGAACGCGAGCGCGAGCCGCTTCGCGAGTTCGCCGATGCGCCGCGATTCGCCGCCCATCACGCCGCAGCGCAGCTCGATCATGTTCGCGCCGACCTGGATCATCGTCATGAAATTGCGCTTCAGGTCGCGCTGCGCATCTTCGAGGAACATCACGGTCTGCCGGATCTCCTCGGTGCGCGCGCGCACCTGCGCTTCGAGTTCCGTGCTGAATGCGACGAGCTCCCCGTTCTGCTTCTGCGTGAGCGCGAAGAGGCGCGCGGCCTCCTGGCGCAGCCGTCTTTGCTCGAGCGCCTGCTTGACCGTCAGCAGCAGGTCGTGATCGTCCCACGGCTTGTTCAGGTAGCGATACACGCCGCCTTCGTTGATCGCGCTCACGACCGCGTCGATCTCGGAATAGCCCGTCAGCAGGATGCGCATCGTGTCCGGATGGAGCGTCTGCGCGCGCGCGAGGAATTCGGCGCCCGTCATGCCCGGCATCCGCATGTCGGAGACGATGAGGTCGACCTCGCCGGCGGCGAGCACGTCGAGCGCCGCGGCGCCGCTCCCGGCCGTCACGACCTGGTAGCGCGCGGTGCGCAGCAGGCGCTTGAGCGCGGACAGGATGCTCGGCTCGTCGTCGACGATCAGGATCACGGGCGCGGCGGGCGCGCCGCCGTCCACGCCCGCGGGCGCGGAACCGGCGCTGCGCGCATGATCGGCCCCGCGCGGGTGCGGCGCGTCCGGCGCGATCGTCGTTGTCGATTCCTCGGGTCCGTTCACGAAGCCTCCGCTTCAATTTTTGTCATCGGCTAGCTGCGATATCGGCGTGCGCGCGTGCGCGCTTGAGCTAAAAAAACGGGGCGTTAGCGTACCTACCTAGAGCGTGTGCCCGCGGCGCCCCGCGATGCGCGCGAACGGAGCGTGCGAGCCGAAAGAATCGGGTCGACTGTTTCGGACGCGCGCATCGGCTCCGCGCGTGTCGATTTCAGGACAATTTCGACCGAGATGGTGCGCGCATGCTCGCGCAGCCTTTCGTCTTACCTCCCGTTACACAATCGACACCATCGTTGCACCTCGGTCGCGACGCACCTCCTAGAATGCACTCGACGGGTTGCGCCGCATCCGAGTCCGCAGCCGGTGCGCGCGACGAAGGCGTCGCATGTCTCGCCGCGCCGTGCCCGGCCGCAGCATCGCAGCCCCGATCGTCGATCCGTTGATGAATTTCACCCTAAGGAGAACGTATGACTCGCCGTTCCGCTTTTTCTCTCGCCGGCGTGTGTGCCGCCGCGCTGTTCGTCTTCGCGACCGCCGCATCCGCACAAAACGCACCGTCGCCCGCGCCGACGCAGCCGCGTCCCGAGGCGGCCGCCGATGCCGGCACGCGACTGCACGAAGCCGATCAGGCGTTCGTCGCCGATGCGACGAAGGCCGTGTCGACGCAGCGCGACGCCGCGCGCATCGCGGATTCGCGCTCGAGCGATCGCGCCGTGAAGGCATTCGCCGAACGCGTCGCGAGCGACAACGAGAAGCTGTCGCAGGCGTTGCGCGCCGCGAGCCCGCGCGGCGTCGACGTACCGCACAACGATCCGGACCCGGCCGTGCTCGACAGCATCAAGAACCTGCGCGGCGACGCGTTCGACAAGGTATACATCGAGCAGGTCGCGCTCGAAGGCAACCGGAAGGCGCTGTCGGTGTTCCAGGCCGAGATCGCGTCGGGCCGCAACGAGCAGTTGAAGAACGCCGCGCGCAAGGGCTTGCCGGTGATCCAGGCGCATTACCAGCAGGCTCAGGAACTCGCGAGCCGCAAGCACCTGGCGAGCGACGCGTCGAAGTGACGGCGATCGATCGCCGGGCGCCGCCGCGCTCGCGGCGGCACGCGCCGTGGCGACGAGCCTGCTCGCCGCGCGCCGTGCATCCGGCGCGCGGGACCGCAAACGAACAGGCGGCGCGTGAGCGCCGCCTGTTTTCGTATCGACGCCGCAATGCACGGCGCACGCCGGTCAGAACGTCTGCCAATCCGTCTCCGTGTTCGTCGTCGCTCGTGCGGGGGCGTCCGCCGGCGACGCGCTCGCCGGCGTGAGCGACGGGGCAGGCGTCGCGCGCATCGCGGGCCGGGGCCGCGCGACGCTCGCGCGGTGGCGCATCGCGTGCTCGGCGCCGGCTTGCGGCGCACGCGCATCATCTCTGCGCGAATGCGCGCGTCCGTTCATGCGAAACACGGCCACCGCATCGACGAGCCGCTGCGTGCGGCGCTTCAGCTCATCTGCGGTCGCCGCCGATTCCTGCACGAGCGCGGCGTTCTGCTGCGTCATCTTGTCCAACTGCGTGACGGCGACGTTGACCTGGGCGATCCCGTCGGACTGCTCGCGCGTCGCCGAGCTGATCTCGACGATCAGGCCCGCGACCCGCGCGACCTGCGAACGGATATCGTTCATTGCTTCGCCCGCCTGATCGACGAGTGCGCTGCCCGCCGCGGTTTTCTGCACGCTGTCGTGAATCAGCGCCGCGATTTCCTTCGCCGCGTTCGCGCTGCGCTGCGCGAGCGTGCGCACTTCGGCCGCGACGACCGCGAAGCCGCGCCCTTGCTCGCCCGCCCGGGCCGCCTCGACGGCCGCGTTCAGCGCAAGGATGTTCGTCTGGAACGCGATGCTGTCGATCACGCCGATGATCTCGCTGATCTTGCGGCTCGACGCGCTGATCTCGCCCATCGTCGTCACCACCCTGCCGACCACCGCATCGCCTTTTTCGGCTGCGTCGCTCGTCGAGCCGGCGAGCTGACTCGCCCGCGTCGCGGTATCCGCGTTGTTGCGCACCGTCGCGGTCATCTGTTCCATCGACGCGGCGGTTTCCTCGAGACTCGCGGCCGCCTGCTCGCTGCGGCTGCTCAGATCATCGTTGCCCGCGGTGATCTTGCCGCTCGCGCTCTGCAGGCCGGACAACTGATCGCTTACGTCGTCGACGAGCGAGCGCAGATTGAGCCCGGCCTGATTGACCGCGCGCATGATCATGCCGATCTCGTCGACGCGGTTCAAATGGACGTTGTCGCCCGCCTGGCCTGCGGCGACCGCGAGCGATTGCTTCAGAACGCGTTGCAGCGGCGCCGTGATCTGCGCGGCGAGCCAGAACTCCGCGAGCAGCAACAGCGCCGTTTCGGCGGCGGCGAAGCCGTCGAGCATCGCGCCGTGCAACCCGAAGAGGAACGCCGTCGATACGGAGCCGGCGAGGAGCGCGAGCAGCGCGGCGCGAACGCGCCAGCGCGCGCTGAGTGTCTGCGGCAGCGACATCCATCCGAGGAGCCCGGTGCGCACGACGAGGCCCTGATGAAACTTCCGGCCGCGCGTGCGATGCTCGCGAAAGTCGCGATAGAGCGCTTCCGCGCGCTCGATTTCGTCGCGCGACGGTTTCGTGCGCACCGACATGTAGCCGACGAGCTGCGCGTTGCGGATCACGGGCGTCGCGTTCGCGCGCACCCAGTAGTGGTCGCCGTTCTTGCGGCGGTTCTTGATGATCGCGGTCCACGAGCGGCCGGCCTTCAGCGTCGTCCACATGTCGGCGAACGCTTCGGCCGGCATGTCAGGATGCCGAACGATGTTGTGCGGCTCGCCGAGGATGTCGTCGCGCTCGAACCCGCTCACCTGGACGAACGCGGCGTTCGCGTATGTGACGTAGCTCTGGGGGTCGGTCGTCGACATCAGCGTCGCATCGTCGGGAAAATCGTATTCCCGCTGGGTCACTGGAAGATTGGCGCGCATGAAAGGCTTTCTCCAAAAGATCCGGAACGTCGTATGTCGCGAATGCGGCGAATGCGCAGTCCGGCGACATGATCGGGTTTACGGACGATTTCGCGAGAGCTGAGTGGGTGGAATCCATGATGCTTGCTTGATGTGGGTCAACGCGTGCGCAATCGTTTGCGGTTCGACGCGGAGGCGAAAGAAAATGATCGGATTCCATATTGTCTGCGCTAAGCGAAGCGGCCGGACGCGCGGCGGCCTGCGCGTCAGCCGCGCGACGATGGTCTTTGCCGAGCAGCTTCGCCATGATGTAGGCGGACGGCGTGCACGGCAGCGAGTTGAACAGCACGATGATCGTGAGCGCAGGGCCCTTGACGCCGAATGCCGAGGCTCACGCCGATCCAGAGCGTCAGCAGCGGCACGAGCAGCAGCTTGATGAACGACGATTGCAGCACGGGGCCGCTCGCCGCTTTCGCGGCCTTCATGTCGAGTCCCGCGCCGACGGCGCGTCGGGTCGCGTCAGCCCATCAACCGGTCGAGCAGCGGCGACGAGAATACGCGCCGCGGATCGTAGCGCTCTAGCGTGCGCAGCGCCGCGTCCCAGTTGTCGGCGGGCGACAGCCCCTGCCGGAACAGATCTGGAATCGTCGTGCCGAGCATCGTGCCGTCGCTCCACGCGGCGGTGTCCGCGTAGCCCCAGCCCTTCGACCATTCCGGCCGCACGGTCGCGTAGTCGCCGCTGTAGTTCGACAGCATCCACTGCTCGTTTTCGCGATAGAAGCGGTTCGCGTCGGGCGTGCCCGGTATCGTCAGGATGTCGAACCAGATCGCTGCGTTCCAGTCGGGATGGTCGGGCCGCGGCCGGATCGCGGACAGCGATGGCGGCACCGCGCCCGGGCCGACGTCGTCGGGCGCATCGACGCCCGTCACGCGGATCTCGACGGGGCCGTTTACCGGATAGCGGCCCGCCGCGCGATAGTCGGCGATCCGCTGCCGATACGCGCCGACGAACTCGTTGATCACGCGCTGCACGTTCTCGCGGCGCGTGAGCACCGCATAGCCGTTCGCGGTCACGCGCAGCGTCGTCGGCCGCACGTAGTGCAGCACCGAGCGCGACCATCCCCACAGATTCGTCAGCGGCCCGAAGAGATTCGTCAGGCCGAGATACGTGATCGTGTACTGCGTCTTGCCGAAGAGCGGCGCCAACTGGACTTCGCCGTTCAATACGATGCGGCTCACCAGATCGGACAATTCCTGCGATGTCGAATCGGAAAACGGATAGTTGTACGGCTGATCGACGACGCGCGCGCCGGACGGCGGATTCGGCCGGACGGTCCAGACCTTCAGCCACGGATAATCGGTGAACGGAAACCAGATCGCCTCGATGCGGCCCGAGCGCCGCACGAACGATTCGACGGTTCGGCCTCGCTTGCCCGGCGGCGCGAACAGCTCGTTGACGGGGATATCGACGAAGCTCTCGCATTGCAGCCGTTGATTCGCGCCGACCTGCAACGTCGCGTCGACGATGAACGCGCGGCCGACGTGAGCGAGGAACGGGCCGATGTCCGGATCGGCGCGATCGAACGTGCGAAGCGCGTAGCGGCCCGACGATGCATCGTGGACGACCGCGGTCAGCGCGAGCACCGCATTGCTGAGCGAGCCGTACGTATGCCCGGGCGGGCGCGTTTCGTCCGCCGCCGGCAGCGCCGTGCCGTGCGCGCCGATCGCGAGCGCGCCGCCGAGCGTGATGTCGCCGGGCGCGGGCACCGCCGCCATCCCGAGCCCGTGCTGCTCGAGCGTCGCGAGCAGCGTGTCCAGCGAAACGCCCGCTTGCGCGATGACGCGCGCGGGCGTCGCCGACGCGTCGACGGACACCGCGCTCAGATGCTTCGTGGTGTCGACGAGAATCGTGCGCTCGTGCGCATCGTTGGCGGCGACCGTGAGCGGCGACCAGTTGTGCATGTGGCCGAGCGGCCGTGCGCGATAGCCGTTGTCGGCCGCCCAGTTGACGATCGCGACGACGTCGGCGGGCATCGTGGGCGCGGCGGTCCACAGGTCCGCGACCGCGATCTCGCCGCTCCAGTTGCGAAACGCCTGCTTGTAGAGCGGGATGCCGGAAGGAAAATTCGGCGGCGTCGCGCCCGCGGGTTGCGCGTGTGCGGCAATCGGCCGGATCGGCGTCCACCCGGCGACGATGCCTGCGCCGGCGAGACGCGCGACGTCGCCGAGAAACGCGCGGCGACGAACACGCGAAGCGGGATCTCCGAGGATCTTTTTCATGGGCTTCTCGAAAGTTGGTTGATTGCGCAATGAAGGAGTGAAACTTTTCCGTGAATCGAAATACGTTTCCCTCTTTGACTGCGTGCATGTTGTTCGAAGCGCGTCATTGTTTTTGAAAAGATCGTGGCCGGCCGACCGAAAGCCATTGGATGATAGGTGGCCGCGTGCATGCGTCAAGCGAATCGAAGCATCGATCGCGCGGGGAAAGAAGCGGGTGGAGGAACGGCGGGGCGACCGCATCGACTCGGCGTGGATTGGGGTGAATCGGCCAGCGCGTGCCGCCGCCGGTTCTGCCGCGGCGCGCGCTCCTGGCAGGAAGACACGGTTTGTATGCGCGATGTGCGTTCGCGGCGCGCGCAGGCCCGCAACGGCGCATGGCGCGACGGGCGCTTGCTCGGCGCCCGCGTCGCGCGCTTGCGGCGCAGGCTCGCTGTCCGCCGCGTCTTGCCCGCCCAGCACCGCGCGCGCTCGATGTCGAGTGCGCGCTCCCAGCGAGCGACCGCGAGTCGGCTCGCGCCCGCGCGCTGATCGATTTTCTCGTCGCGCGCCTGGGCGCGCCGGCGCCGGCGGGCGGTCAGCCGGCGGGCGCGCGGGACGCCGCGCCGCGCGTGAGATAATCGCGCTTCCACCGTCAGCGATGATACGGCCCCGCCGCTCCCGATACGTTGAATCTCCAGCCCGTTTCCCTCGACCAGATCGACGATTTCGACGAGATCGTCGACGTGCGCACGCCGCTCGAATACGCGGAGGACCATATTCCGGGCGCGCTGAACGCGCCGGTTCTCAGCAACGAAGAGCGCGTGATCGTCGGCACGATGTACAAGCAGGTGTCGCCGTTCGAGGCGACGCGCGTCGGCGCGGCGATGGTCGCGCGCAACATCGCCGCGCATCTCGACACGACGTTCGCCGACCGTCCGCGCAACTGGCGGCCGCTCATCTATTGCTGGCGCGGCGGCAAGCGCTCCGGATCGATGACGGTCTGGTTCAACATGATCGGCTGGCGCGCGCGGCAGCTCGACGGCGGCTACAAGTCGTACCGCCGTTCGGTCGTCGACGCGCTCGGCCAATTGCCCGCCGGGTTTCGTTACGTCGTCCTGACGGGGCACACGGGAAGCGGCAAGACCCGGCTGCTGCACGCGCTCGCGCAGGCGGGCGCGCAGACGCTCGATCTCGAGGCGCTCGCCGCGCATCGCGGCTCGCTGCTGGGCGCGCTGCCGAGCAGCGAGCAGCCGTCGCAGAAGGCATTCGACACGGCGCTCGTCGGCGCGCTGCGCGGCTTCGACCGCGAGCGGCCCGTGTTCATCGAAGCGGAGAGCCGGCGCATCGGCGCGATCATGCTGCCGCTCGCGCTGCTGACCGGCATGCACGCGGCGGATTGCGTGAACATCGAGACCGAACGCGACGAGCGCGTCGCGCTGTTGTTGCAGGACTACGGGCATCTGTTCGACCAGACCGCGTTCTTCAAGATCCAGCTCGAGAAGCTCGTGCCGCTGCACGGGCATGCGCGGATCCGCAAGTGGCACGAGATGCTCGACGCAGGGCTGCGCAGCGAGCTGTTCGAGGAGCTCGTCGACGTTCACTATGATCCCGCCTATGCGCGCAGCAGCGGCGCGCACTTCGTTCGCCTGCCGCAGGCCGAGCGCTTTCCGTTCCGGCCGACCGCGAGCGACGTCGTCGAGCAGGCGCGGGCGTTGCTCGCGCATCTCGATGCGGCGGGCGCTAGCGCTTGCAGCAAGCGGGCCTGAACGGCGCGGCGCGCGCGGCCTGCGAGGGGCGGCGCGCCCGGCGAGCCGGCCGCCGTTGCGTTGCCGCGCATTGCGTGCGGCCGCGCGGCGTTCGCGTCGCTGGCGCTACCCGTTCGCAGCCGATATTCGTCAATGCCCGATCGAATCGCCGCCGTCGGGCGAAGCGGGCTGTGCCGGCGCACCGCCGCCGGCGGATGCGCCCGGCGCTGACGCGCTCCTGTCCTGCTTCCTGATGGTGTGTTCGACCGCATGTTGCGCGGCGGGCACGACGACGGTCGGAAAGATCACCGCGAGGGCGACCCACAGCACGACACCTGCAACCATGATCGATCTCCAGAAGAATCGCGCGGCGCCGGTGCGCGCATCGATGCCGCGTTCGGATGCGTGCGAGCCGCGCGCATGGCGGCATGGTGAACGTCGGCCCGCTCGGCGCAACTCGCGCGACGAGGCACTGCAACCACTGTACGAGCAACGCCGCGCCGCCTTTTGATCGAACTCAATCGGGCCGAAAAACGCTCGGACTGCGAAGCGACGGCGCAAGCGCGTCATGAGCGCGAGCAGGCGCTAGCCGCGCGCGTCGTCCCCGTCGCGTCGGAACACGCGCGCGTCGTCGTCATAGTCGTAGAGGCCCGCGAAGCGTCCCCAATCGATCGCGACGCGCAGCGTATTCGCCGCGTCGAGCGGATTCAACCGGTCGAGCAGTTCGAGCTCGAAGCGCTCGCGCGGCGCCTGATGGCCGGCGCGCTCGTCGAGCACCTGACGAATGTGCGCGGCGAGCGCAACGAAGTGCTCGAGATGCTCGCGAAACAGCCGCTTGCGCTCGCTCGCGTCGCCCTGCGCGTAGACGCGGCCTGCGGCTGTGAGCCGCAGCGCGCCGTCGCGCAGCTCCGCGAACTCGAGCACGTGCAGCGCGATGGCGAGCGGCAGCAGATCGCCGACCGGCATCGCGAGCGCGGATGCGAGCCGCGGCAATTCCGCGCAGCCGTCGCGAGCATGCGCAACGAATGCGTCGACGAAGCTGTCGAGCCGATGGCTCGACACGTTCGGCAACCGCTGCGCGGGAACGCCCGGCTTGCCGTTTCGGGCGGCGACCGCATCGGCGATGCGCGACGTGAGCGCCGCGTAGATGTCGTCGACGATGTGCTGCAGTTCCGGATCGAGCCGATTGCGCGGATAGCCGAGCGGAATCGGCACCTCGGCGAGGATGCGGCCCGGATGCGCGCCGAGCACGAGAATCCGGTCGCACATCAGCACCGCTTCCTCGATGTTGTGCGTGACCATCAGCACCGCGTCGATCGGCAACTGGCGCGCGTGCCAGAGATCGAGGAAATCGGTGCGCAGTGTGTCGGCCGTCAGCACGTCGAGCGCCGAGAACGGTTCGTCCATCAACAGCAGCGCCGGATCGCCGACGAGCGCGCGCGCGAAGCCGACACGCTGGCGCATGCCGCCCGACAGCTCGCGCGGATACGCGGATTCGAACCCGTCGAGCCCGATCAGCTCGATTGCCGACATCACGCGTGCGCGTGCATCCGACGGCGGCACGCGGATGGCGTCGAGCCCGAGCTCGACGTTCTCCTCGACGGTGAGCCACGGATAGAGCGCGAAGGTCTGGAACACGACCCCGATGCCGGCGGCGGGACCGTCGAGCGGCGCGCCGCGATATTCGACGCGCCCGCTCGTCGGCTTCACGAGCCCGGCCGCGACGCGCAGCAGCGTCGACTTGCCGGAGCCGGAGCGGCCGAGCAGTCCGAGAATCTCGCCTTCGCGGACGGTCAGATCGATGCCGGCGAGCACGGGCAGCGGCTCGCCCGACGGCTTCGCGAACGACATGCTGACGCCGCGCAGCGCGATCACGGGCGCACGGGCGTCGTGCTGCGCATCGTCCGCCGAAGCGGGCGGCGGGGCGTAGGCGGGGAGTGTCGGCTCGGGCATGGGCTCACCTAGTCGAGGCGGGAGCGGCGTTCCGCGAACGCATAGAGCGGCCGCCAGATCAGACGATTCATCGCGATCACGAGCAGCGACATCGCCGCGACGCCGAGCGCGATCCGCGGATAGTCGCCCGCCGCGGTCGTTCGCGCGATGTACGCGCCGAGGCCGGCTGCGTCGATCGTCGTGTGTCCCCAGACGACGAGTTCAGACACGATGCTCGCGTTCCATGCGCCGCCCGATGCGGTGATCGCGCCCGTCACGTAGTACGGCAGGATGCCGGGCAGCATCACCTCGCGCCACCACGTCGGCGTGCGCACGCGCAGGCTCGCCGCGGCTTCTTTCAGATCGTCGGGGAACGCGGTCGCGCCGGCGATCACGTTGAACAGGATGTACCACTGCGTGCCGAGAATCATCAGAGGACTGAGCCAGATCGCGGGCGCGAGCCCGAAGCGCACGATCGCGAACACCGCGAGCGGAAACAGCAGATTCGCGGGAAATGCCGCGAGGAACTGCGCGACGGGCTGCACGAGCGCGGTCGCGCGCGGCCGCAGTCCGATCAGCACGCCGACTGGCACCCACACGACGGTCGCGACGCCGATCAGCACGAGCACGCGCGCGAGCGTCAGCGCGCCATTGCGCGCGACGTCGACGACGTCGAACCACGACAGCGCGGGCGCCGCGATCCGCAGGAGCGCGACGCCGGCATAGACGGCGAGCGCCGCGCAGAGCGACAACCACACGATGCGCGCGATGCGCCGCGACAGCGCGCGTTCGCGCGTCGACAGCCGCAGCGCGCCGAGCGACAGACGGGCGCGCGCCGCGCGATGCAGCGTCGCGCCGAGCGGTGCGCCGACGCGCTGCGGCAGGCTTGCGCGATGGAGCAGATCGAGCAGCCAACTGCGCGGCGCGGGGCCGCTTACGGTCTGATCGCAGCGGAACTTGTGCGCCCACGCGACCATCGGCCGGAACAACAATTGATCGTAGAGCGTGATCGCGATCGTCATCGCCGCGATCGCCCAGCCGACAGCGGCGAGGTCGCGCTCCGCGATCGCGCGTGCGACATAGGCGCCGACGCCCGGCAGCGCGATGTGCAGACCGCCCACCGAGATCGCTTCCGACGCGACGACGAAGAACCAGCCGCCCGACATCGACATCATCGCGTTCCAGACGAGGCCCGGCATCGCGAACGGCACCTCGAGCCGCCAGAAGCGCTGCCAGCCGGTGTGCCGCAAGCTGCGGCTCGCCTCGTCGAGATCGTGCGGCACCGTGCGCAGCGACTGGTAGAAGCTGAACGCCATGTTCCACGCCTGGCTCGTGAAGATCGCGAAGATCGCCGCGAGTTCCGCGCCGAGTGTGGTGCCGGGCGTGATCGACAGAAAGAACACGACGGTAAACGACAGGTAGCCGAGAATCGGCACCGACTGCAGCACGTCGAGGAGCGGGATCAGCACGGTCTCCGCCGTGCGGCTCTTCGCGGCAAGGGGCGCATACGCGAACGTGAACGCGATCGACGCGCCGAGCGCGGCGAGCATCCGCAGCACGGTGCGCAGCACGTAACCCGGCAACGCGAGCGGCGACAGCGAAATCGCCTCGGGGCGCGCGATGTCGAGCGGCAGCGACATCTGGCGCACGCCGGAGCCGAGCAGCACGATGAGCGCGAGCACGAGCAGCAGCGCGACCGCGTCGCGCCACCCGAGCGTGCGCAGATGCCGGCGTCCGCCGGCGAGCAGGTCGGCATGATGCGCCATGTCCACCTCGGTTCGAATGGCCGCGCTCCATCGTCGGCGAAAGCCCGGCGCGCGGGCTTGATGTGCGTCAAACGTATCGGGGCCGCCGCACCGCGCTTCGGAAATGACGCGGGCGCATGTGTGCGGATCGGGTTATTCGCACTGCAACTTCTGCGCGGAGCGCGTAAATTGAAAGAGACGCGTCGTCCAGGAGCGGCGGCGCGATCGCGGCCGCAATCGTTGACTCAACGCAAGGTTTCGGCGAAACCGCGGTCGACAATGATCGATCAGCGCGCCCTGCGCGGCGTCGCGCGACGGCCCGCCGCGAACGCGCGCGACGGGGCGGCGGTCGTCCGGAGACGATTCATGCATCCTGCGAAAACGCCCTTTCTCGCTGTGCGGGATCTCGCGCGCCCGTTGCGCGGCGACGCGGCCGATTTCGATGCGTTGATCGACATGGCGGACGATGCCGACGTGGTGCTGCTCGGCGAATCGACGCACGGCACCGACGAGTTCTACCGGATGCGCGCGCGGATCACCGCGCGCCTCGTCGACGAATGCGGTTTCGACACCATTGCGATCGAGGGCGACTGGCCCGACGCGTGGCGCGTGAATCGCTATGTGCAGGGCGACGCCGCGATGGCCGATGCCGACGCGGCGCTCGCGGACTTTACGCGTTTTCCCGCATGGATGTGGCGCAATCGCCCGATGCGCGAATTCGTCGGCTGGCTGCGCGATCGCAACGCGACGCTGCCGCGGCAATCGCGCGCGGGCGTCTACGGGCTCGATCTGTATAGCCTGTACCGCTGCGCCGACGCGGTGATCCGCTATCTCGACGATGTCGATCCCGGTCAGGCCGAGCTCGCGCGGCAGCGCTACGCGGCGCTCGACCACGTGCGCGAGCCGGGCGCATACGGCCACGCGGTCGCCTCCGGCGCGCGGCCTGCCGCGACGGCCGACGTGCTCGCGCAACTGCGGCAATTGCGCGAGCGCGAAGCGGCGTATCTCGCGCAGGACGGCATCGACGCGCTCGACGCGCAGTTCTTCGCGGAGCACAACGCGCAAGTCGTGGTCAACGCGGAGAACTATTACCGCGCGATGTTCGGATCGCGCGCGAACACGTGGAATCTGCGCGATGCGCACATGCGCGACACGCTGTTCGCGCTACGCCGCCATCGCGCGCGTTGCGGCTGCGCCGGGCGCGCGGTCGTCTGGGCGCACAACTCGCACGTCGGCGACGCGCGCGCGACCGAGATGCATCTGCGCGGCGAATGGACGCTCGGCCAGCTCGTGCGCGAAGCGCTCGGCGAGCGCGCGCTGTCGATCGGCTTCACCGCGTACACGGGGCACGTATCGGCCGCATCGCGCTGGGACGGCGACGTCGAGCGGAAATGGATGCGCCCGGCGCTGCCCGACAGCTACGAACATCTGTTTCATGTGACGCGGCTCGACCGCTTTTTCCTGCCGCTGCGCGAGATCGTCGCGCAGCCGCTTCGCGAAGCGCTGCTCGAGCGCGCGATCGGCGTGATCTATCTGCCGGAGACGGAGCGCGACAGTCACTATTTCATGTCGTCGATCACGGGACAGTTCGACGCGCTGTTCCATCTCGACGAAACGAACTCGCTCGAACCGCTCGCGCCGCCCGGTGCGTGGCATCCGCGCGAGGCGCCGGTGTCCGCGCCGTGACGGCGAGGCGGACGTGGAGAATGCAATGCAGATTCAGGAAGTACGGATACCCATCGGAAAAGTCGAGCTGAACGGCATGCTCGCGATGCCCGAGCATGCGTCGGGCATCGTCGTGTTCGCGCACGGCAGCGGCAGCAGCCGGCTCAGCCCGCGCAACCAGGAAGTCGCGGCGGTGCTGCAGCGCGCGGGGCTCGCGACGCTCCTGTTCGATCTGCTGACGATCGAGGAGCAGCGGCGCGACGCGGTGACGGCCGAGTACCGGTTCGCGATCGCGTTTCTCGCGCGCCGGCTCGTGAGCGCGCTCGACTGGCTGCGCGAGCGGCCGGACGTCGGCAAGCTGCCCGTCGGCCTGTTCGGCGCGAGCACGGGCGCGGCGGCCGCGCTGATCGCGGCGAACGCGCGCGGTCGCGTCGTGCGCGCGGTCGTCTCGCGCGGCGGCCGCCCCGATCTCGCGGGCGACGCGCTGCCGCGCGTGCGCGTGCCGACGCTTCTCATCGTCGGCGAGCGCGACGACGAAGTGCTCCGGCTGAACCGCGTCGCGGCCGGCTGGCTGATCGGCGAATCGAAGCTCGTCGTCGTGCCGGGCGCGACGCATCTGTTCGAGGAGCCGGGCACGCTCGACGAAGTCGCGCGCGTCGCGGCCGAGTGGTTCGTCGTGCATCTCGGCGACGGCCGGCGGCCGGCCGCAGGGGCCCGAAGATGACGAAGCCCGCGTGCGACAGCGCGCTGCTGACCGACCTGTACGAATTCACGATGCTGCAGTCGTACTTCGACTGCGGGATGAACGGCACGGCGACGTTCGAGCTCTTCGTGCGCAAGCTGCCCGCGCATCGAAATTTCCTGATGGCGGCGGGGCTCGAGCAGGCGCTCGATTATCTGGCGGACCTCACGCTCGATGCGCACGAGATCGAAGCGCTCGCGAGCACGGGGCTCTTCAGCGGCGGCTTTCTCGCGTCGCTCGAATCGCTGCGCTTCACGGGCTCGGTGCGCGCGATGCGCGAGGGTACGGTGTTCTTCGCCGACGAGCCGATCCTGCAGATCACCGCGCCGATGCGCGAGGCGCAACTGATCGAGAGTCGCGTGATGAACCTGCTGCATTACGAGTCGATCGTCGCGAGCAAGGCCGCGCGCGCGGTGCTCGCGGCGCCGGGCAAGACGCTCGTCGATTTCGGGCTGCGCCGCGCGCACGGCGCGGAGGCCGCGCTGCTGTCGGCGCGCGCGAGCTACGTCGCCGGCTTCGCGGGCACGGCGACGCTGCTCGCCGGCTTGCGCTACGGGATTCCGACGTACGGCACGATGGCGCATTCGTATGTGCAGGCGCACGACGACGAATCGCTCGCGTTCGAGCATTTCGCGCGTTCGTTTCCGCGCAACGCGATGCTGCTCGTCGACACGTACGACACCGAAGCGGCCGTGCGCAAGGTGATCGCCGTCGCGGGGAAGCTCGCGCGCGACGGCGTCGAAGTGAAGGGCGTGCGGCTCGACAGCGGCGATCTAGCGCAGCACGCGATGCGCGTGCGCGCGCTGCTCGATCGCGCGGGGCTCGTCCGGGTGACGATCTTCGCGAGCGGCAATCTCGACGAGTACCGGCTCGCCGAGCTGATCGGGAAGGGCGCGCCGATCGACGGCTTCGGCGTGGGCACGCGGATGAACACGTCGGCGGACGCGCCGTATGCGGATTGCGCGTACAAGCTGACCGAATACGCGGGTGTGCCGCGCCGCAAGCGCTCGGAGGGCAAGGCGACGTGGCCCGGACGCAAGCAGGTGTTCCGCCGCTATCGCGACGATGGCGTGCTCGACGGCGATTGCCTCGCGCTGCACGACGAGGCGCATGCGGGCGTCGCGCTGCTGGAGCCGGTGATGATCGACGGCGAGCGCGTCGCGCCGCCGCCGAGCCTCGCCGACGTTCGCGCGCATGCGAGCGCGCAGCTCGACGCGCTGCCCGCGGCGCTGCGCGATCTCACGCGCGCGGCCGAGTATCCGGTCGCCGTGACCGACGCGTTGTCGGCGCTCGCGCAACGGCTCGACGCACAGGCGGCGAGCGACGCGTCGCTCGCGTAGCGCGGCGCGCACGGGCTGCGCGAATCGCCGCGCATCGACGCAGATCGTCGCATGCGCAGGCATGTGCCGGCATGCGTCGGCACGCGTCGGCATGCAATCGAACGAGCCGCGGGATGGCGAGATCGTCGTCCGCGCCGCGGCGAAGGAGGCGTGATGAACGATTATTTTCGCGATCGCGTCGATGCCGGCAGACAGCTCGCCGCGCATCTCGCCGATTATGCGAACCGCGACGACGTCGTCGTGCTCGCGCTGCCGCGCGGCGGCGTGCCGGTCGCGTTCGAAGTCGCGAAGGCGCTGCGCGTGCCGCTCGACGTGCTGATCGTGAGGAAGCTCGGCGCGCCCGGCAATCCGGAGCTCGCGATGGGCGCGATCGCGACGGGCGGCGTCGTGCTGCTCGAGCAGTCGGTGCTGCGCGCGATGCGCGTGACCGAGCGCGAGCTCGCCGACACGATCGAGCGCGAGCGCGACGAACTCGCCCGGCGCGAAGCCGCGTATCGCGGCGATCGCGCGCCGCCCGCGCTCGAAGGGCGGACCGTGATCGTCGTCGACGACGGCATCGCGACTGGCTCGACGATGCTCGCCGCGCTCGAGGCGGTGCGCGCGCGGAAGCCGGCGAAGCTCGTCGCGGCGGTGCCCGTCGCGTCGCCGGGCAGCGCGCAGAAGGTGAGGGCGGCGGCGGACGCGATCGTCTGCGTGATGCGGCCGGACTGGCTGATGGGCATCGGCCAGTTCTATCTGAACTTCGATCAGACGAGCGACGACGAGGTGCGCGCGCTGCTCGGCCGCGCGCGCGAGCGGGCGCAGCCGGGCGGAAAGGACGCGCCGCCCGCCGAAGCCGGTCCTGACGATTGAAGGCAGCGGAAGGCGGCGCGCGGCGCGGCGTGGAGCCGTCTTGCGCCGCTCAGCCGTGGGCGGCCGCCTGCGCGGGCGAGCCGTTAGGGGCGGCGTTCGCGCTCGGCTGCGCGGGCGCGGCCATCAGCGGCTGCAGCGCCGGCGCGAGCGATTTCAGCAGTTGCACCGCCATTGCGCTCGTGAAGTCGTAGCGCGCCGCATACGGCTCGTGCGTGTAGGCGGTCAGCACGCCGAAGAACCGGTCGCCGAGCGAGAACGCGAACGTCGCGCTGCGATTGACCTTGCGCGATTCGATGAGGCGCGCGCCGCGCGCGTAGACGTTGAAGCGCTGGTCGCCCGTGCCCGTCTTGCCGTACACGGGCAGCGTCTCGCCGTCCGGGAACGTGAGGCCCTGCGCGAGGCGGCGCCCCGTGCCTTTCTGCACGACGTCGCCGAGCAGCATGTGCACCTGATTCGCGATCTCCGGCGACAGCAGCGGCTGCGGCTGCGCGGCCGCGCGGACGAAGCGCGTCTCATACGGCGTGCCGTGCGCGAACTCGAGCGACGAGATCCGCTCGTTCGGCACCTTCGCGCCGTTGTTCGCGATCAGGCCGACGAGCTTCGCGAGCGCGGCCGGCTGATCGCCCGACGCGCCGATCGCGGCCGCGTACGACGGCGTCAGGTGATCGAACGGATAGCCGAGCGCGCGCCACGAATCGCCGATCGCGTCGTATGCGCGCAGCTCGACCATCCGCTTGATGCGGCGGTCCTGCGTCGCGTGATAGCGCGTCTTGAAGAGCCACGAATACGAGGCGATCCGCGCGTCGCGGCTCGCCTTCTGCACGTCGTCGAGCGACGCGTCCGGATGCTTGCGCAGATACGCGAGCGTCCACAGCGCGAGCGGGTGGATGCCCGCGATGTAGCCGCGGTCGTTCAGGTTGAAGCGGTCGATCGCGTACTTCGTGTAGAGCTTGTCGAGCGCGTCGTCCGACAGCTTCGCGGCGGCCGGCGTGCCGTGCAGCGTCCCGCGCATCTTCGCGTCGAACCACGCGCGCGGCGCTTCGGGCGCGACGCTGCGCAGCACCGTCGCGACGCGCGGCGGCGATTTGCGCACGTTCTCGAGCATCGCGGAGAGCGCGTCGTCGTCGGGCTTGCCCGCGTACTTCGCGTAGAAGCGCTTCACGTATACGCGGCTCTCGGAATCGACGAAGCGCATCAGATAGCGCTGCCGCTGCGCGGGATCGTCGAGCCACGACGACGACGGCCCGCTCGTGCGGATCATCTCGTAATGGACGATGTCGCGCATCAGCCGCACGAACACGAGGTTCACCGAGGCCTGGAACGCGACGTGCACGGTCAGGATTCTGCCGTTGTCCGACTTGTCGAAGTTCGTGAAGCTTTGCGCGCCGCCGCCCGTGTAGAACGTCTCGCCCGGGCTCGCCGAGTACTTGCGCTCGACGGACGCGGCGAGCATCGCCTGCAGCGAGCGGTCCTGCGTGTGCGCGAGATAGTCGAGTGCCCAGCGCGTGAGCGCGTCGGTCGGATCGGGCTTCACCTTCGCGAGCTCGGCCGCGCTCAGGTTCGCGTAGCGCGTGTGCAGCTCGGAGATGATCTGCAGATACGTGACGATCGTGCGCAGCTTCGCGGTCGAACCGAGATTCAGGCGCGCGCCCTGGTTGATGTCGAACGGCTGGTCGACGCTGTCGGTCTGCACACGCAGCAGGTTTGCGCCGTTGCGGCGTTCGTACAGCGTGAAGCTGTACTGGATCTTCGACGGATCGTCGCCCGAGCGCAGCATCTCGAAGCCGTAGAGGCCCGCTTCGCGTGCGCCGTCGCGCGTCGCAGCGCGCGCGAGGCCCGCCGCGACCGCCTGCTGCACCTTGTTGTTCAGCGTGTCGGTCGCGCGCAGGTCGAGCCGGTCGAGCTGATAGACGTTGTCGATGCCGAGCGCGCCGAGCAGGTGCGAGCGCGCGGACGTCACCGCCTTGCGCGCGACGAACGAGCGCGCGTCGGCGTCGGCGGGCGCCGCGCTGCGCTCGATGTGCGCGGCAAGCGCCGCGTCGCGCAGCGCCGGCGTGATCACGCCGCCCGTCGCGAGCAGGCGCAGGTAGCTGTCGGTGAGGCGCTGCAGCGTCGGGTAGCCGCGATTCAGGAAGTACGACGGCGCGCGCTGCGCGATCATCAGCGAGAGCACCTGCCGGAACGCGGTGCCTTGCGCGGCGAGGTTCTCGGGCGTCGCCGGCGCGGCGAGCAGGCGGTTCACTTCGTGGAAGTCGCGCCCGTACCACGCGGCGAGGCCGTCGCCGATGCCCGTGACTTCGCCCACGCGCGCGCGCGCGGCGAGCGGCACCGAGTTCAGGTAGTGAACGACGATCGCCTGGCGCGCGCCCATCGTCTGCGGGCCGTTCAGATACGCGCGCACCGAAGCCGACGCGATCTGCCGGAGCTTCTCGGGCGGCGTCGCGGTGCGGCCGTCGGGCGAGTGGCGGAATTTCTCGAGCTGCGTCGCGAGCGTGCTGCCGCCGGGCGTCGCCTGATGGCGGTCCACGAAGCGCAGCCCCTGGTCGGCGAGCGCGCGGCTGAAGCGCCCCCAGTCGATCGCCGGATTGCGGTTCGGCTGGCTCGGGTCGAGCAGGTAGCGATCCTCGATGAAGAGAAGCGACTGCACGACGAGCGGCGGGATCGTCTCGAAGTCGCCGTATACGCGGTGCGGATAGGTGACGTCGAAGAGCGGCGAGCCCGTCGAGTCGACGATCGACAGGCCGGCCTGATCCTTTTCGTCGTATGGCAGGAACAGGCGCTCGTCGGCGAGCGACAGCATCCGGTCGGACGCGCGCGCCTGCGCCGCGACGACGAAGCCGCGCGACAGCAGCCGCGCCTGGAACGACGGCAGCAGCGCGTAGCCGAGGCGCAGGTCGTACGGGCCGTTGTCGGGGAAGCGGATGCGGTTGCTCGCGCCTTCGTCGACGCTATAGCCGACGTCGCGCGTCAGTTCAGACAAGAAGCGCGCCTGCAGCCGGGAGGTTTCGATTTCGATCTGGACCAGGCGTGCGACGATCGCAAGCGCGATCGCGACGATCACGATCACTGACCATTTGAATCCCTTCCAGAACGACAGCGTTCCGGTCGGGCGAAGCGCAATCCGAATCAGCGGCCGATTCATGGCGGCGTCTCCCGGCGGGCCGCGGCACGTGCCGCGGCCATTTCGATAAGTTTAGTACCGAATCGCGCAAGTCACTGTACGGGTTGACTCTGAAAAACCACAGTCGCCGGCAACGTTTCCGCTTTCGCGCGGCTTGCGGCTTGAAGGGCCGCTGCGCCCGGAAGTGGGGCGTCGCGCGCGATCCGGGCGAACGGACGCGATGTGGCGCCGTTTGCGCGCGTGTGACGGCCGTGACGGCTTGACCGGGCCGCGCGGGCGACGACGCGCCGCTACACGAGCTGCGCGATCGCGCTGCGCGGCTCGCATCGATGCAGCTCGCGGCCCGTGTCGCGCGAATACACGACGAGCTGGATGAAACCGTTCGGCGGCGCATGCAGCGCGAAGAAGCTGTCCATCACGTCGACGAACGCCTTCAGGCTGCTCGTGACGAAGGCGGCCTCGTTCAGCGTCAGCGCGATTTCGATGCCGCGCACGAACGTCGGCATCGGTTTCACGGCCATCCAGCGCACGGCGGCCTTGTGATCGAGATTCGCGATCGCGTCGATTTGCGGCACCGCGCCCGACGAGCGCGTCGCGTACTGGACGAGCAGCGCTTTCAGCGCGCCGAGCCCCGACGGTTGCAGCAGCAGCGCGTGCGGCGTCATCGCCGCGATCATGCGCCACAGCGCGCCGTGGTCGCGCGCAAACCGGCGGGCCGGCGTCGGCCGGCGCAGGAGCGCGATCCGGCCCGGCAGATTGTCCTTCTCGTTGAGCAGATCGCCTTCGGCGTCGCCGATCGGCAGCGTCTGCGGATAGTCGCCGTTCGTGCAGGTCAGCTCGACGTTCAACTGATCGGCGCGCGGCCTGACGGGCGCGCCGTCGGCGTCGACGAGCGCAAGCGCCGCGGGCGCCGCCGGCTGCGCGCCGTGCGCGAAGCGGTCGCGCGCCGCGACCCAATGGACAGGCTCCTTGCGGCCGCGCTGCCCGTGCAGCAGCGAGCGGTACGGCGTCACGTCGACGCTCGCGCCTTGCTCGCCTTCGCGCGCGATGCGCACCGCGTCGATCGAGCGCACCTCGATGCCGTTCGATTTCAGCGCCTGCGGCGTGACGGGGTACGCGGTCGCGGCGTCGCGCAGCGAAATCGGCATCGCGTCCTGGCTGAACAGATTGACGATCGGCGTGCAGAACAGGCGCAGGTTCGACGCGGTGAGCGTGTCGAGCGCGCGCGCGTGCTGCGAATCCGGCGCGACGTCGACGACGGGCAAGTGCAGCGACAGGCGCCGGCACGGCCCCGCCGCGCGTGCGATGCGCGCGACGTCGATGTCGACGAAATCGAATTTCGCCGGGAATGCGAAATATTCCATCAGCAGCCGGAACGGCGACGCGCTGCGACCGGGATCGAGCAGCGCGTCCTCGTCGGCGAATCCGACGGGCGCGAGCGGCACCTTCGATAGCGGCTTCCAGCGCCCGTCGCCGTCGAGCTCGATGAACGCGGCCGGCGTGCGCATCGCGAGCGTGTCGGCGAGCGCGGCGACGAGCGGCGCGTCGCCGTGCAGGTGCACGCGCAGGCTGCGCGCGCGCAGCGCCGTGAGCACCGGCTGCGCGGTCAGCGCATCGAACGTGATCGACACGATGCCTGCCGACGACGGCGGCATCTGCGCGGCGGACGGCGCGGCCGACGCCGGACGAAAGCGCGCGTCGACGATCGACACGGGCGCGAGCGCCACGTCGTAGGCGGTGCGGAACCGGTTCGCGCCGATGCGGCTCTCGAGCGTGGTGCCGCGCTCGATCGTCACGCCCTCCGTCAACTGGCTGAACAGCGAAGCCGCGTCGAACTGCGCGATCGAGCACGCGGGAAACGGGCGCAGATAGTCGGGGCACACGGTTTCGACGAGCGCCTCGGTGAACTCCGGATACTCGTCGTCGAGCGCCTCGCCGATCTGCGCGCCGAGGAGCGCGAACGACTGGAGCATGCGCTCGACGTGCATGTCGTCGGTCTGGCCGTCGGCGATGCCGAAGCGCGTCGCGATCTTCGGATGGCGGATCGCGAATTCGCGCACCGAGTGCCGCAGCAGCGCGATTTCGCGTTCGTAGTAGGGAAGGAGGTCGTTCATCGGCAAGAGGCGGTCCGGGTGAGGCCGGTCGGCGCGCATCGCATCGGCGCATCGCGGCGCAGCGAACGGGAAATCCTTGCCGTCATCGCCGGGATACGCGCCAAATGGCCGCATCATTGCCGCCTCGCGCTCGAATCGGCATGCGTTTCACGCGCTTCATCAAACCAGGATTGGCGGGCGACGAGGATGAACATTCCGCGTAATCGTGCAGCCGCATGATGTGAAAGGTATTTTTAATGTCTGAAAACAGTCGTCGCGGCAATCGTGGAGGCGACGCTGTCCGGCCCGGATTCATGTCCGGCAGATTGTCTGCGCAATCACGAATTATCGCAACCGTTATTCCGCCGGTATCGAAGCGCGCCGGCGGCGGTCATCGAATTGGAACATCCGGAGACGGCGATTGATTATCTATCGTCCGATTGGCGCGCGAATGCGAAACCGGTCGCGAACGTCGAATGCCGATATTCGCGGCGGGCGGAAGCGGGCGGCGAACGCACGCGACGCCTTGACGCAAGCGCCGCCGCTGCAGAATATTCGGGGGCAGGTCGCGCGGACGGCACGCGACGCGATCGAGCGGTTCGAGACGACCGATATCGACGAGCGGTGAAGGCCGCCCAACCTGCCGGCGCGCCGGCGCAACCCACGGACTCGCGCAAATCATGGCTTCGACCCGGAACCGCATGCAGCGCCGCCTGAAGATCCTGTCGGGCCTGATCTTGCTCTGTCTGCTGCTTGTGATCGCGGGCGCCGCCGCTTACCTGCGCGCGAGCCTGCCGCAGCTCGACGGCGACGTTCGCGCGCCCATGCTCGGCGCGCCGATGACGGCCGAGCGCGACGCGCTCGGCGTGCCGACGATCGCCGCGCGCGACCGGTTCGACGCCGCTTACGGCATCGGCTACCTGCATGCGCAGGACCGCTTCTTCCAGATGGACATGCTGCGCCGAAGCGGTGCGGGCGAGCTGTCGGAGCTGTTCGGGCCGATCGCGCTCGACGTCGATCGCGACCATCGCCTGTACCGCTTCCGCGCGCTTGCGGCCGCCGCCGTCGCGCATTTGCCGCCCGACGATCTGCGCCTGCTGCAACGCTACACGCAGGGCGTGAACGACGGGCTCGCCGCGCTGCGCGCGCGGCCGTTCGAATACGCGCTGCTGCGCATGCAGCCACAGCGATGGCGGCCCGAGGATTCGCTGCTCGTGATCTGGGCGATGTACTTCGACCTGCAGGGCAAGCTCGCGTCGCGCGCGTTCGCGCGACGCTGGCTGCAAGCGCATTCGACGCCCGAGCAGCTCGCGTTTCTGCTGCCGGCGTCGAGCCGCTTCGATGCGCCGCTCGACGCGCCGCTTGATGCGCCGCTTGATGCGCCGGGCATCGCCGTGCCGGGTGCGCCGGTGAGCGCGACCGCGCCGGCCTGGCTGCGCGACGCGCGGCCGGCGGCGTCGATCAGCAGCGTGTCGGTCGACGCGCAAACGTTGGTCGGCAGCAACAACTGGGTGATCGCGGGCGGCCGCACGGCGAGCGGCGCAGCGATCGTCGGCGACGACATGCATCTGTCGCTCGGCTTGCCGAACATCTGGTACCGCGCGATGTTCAAGCTGGGCGGCGGCGCGGGGGCGGCCATGCGCGTCGTCGGCGTGACGCTGCCCGGCTTGCCCGCCGTCGTCGTCGGCAGCAACGGGCGCATCGCGTGGGGCTTCACGAACGGCTATGCGGACTGCCTCGAACTGCTGCCGCTCGAGCGCGACGTTCGCGATCCGAATCGCTTCAGGCTCGGCGGCGCATGGCAGACCGCGCGCGAGACCGTCGAGACGATACGCGTGCACGGCGCGGCGCCCGTCGCGCTGACCGTGCTCGACACGACGGCGGGCCCCGTGCGCGACATCGGCGGCAAGGCCTACGCGGCGCATTGGATCGCGCAGGCGAGCGGCGCGGCGAATCTCGCCTTCGCGAAAATGATCGATGCGGCGGGCGTCGAGGACGCGATCGGCGTCGCCGCCGCGGCGGGCCTGCCCGCGCAGAACATCGTGATCGGCGACAGCGCGGGGCGCATCGGCTGGACGGTCGCGGGCGCGCTGCCCGATCGCCGAGGGCGAGGGCGGGGCGGGGCCGACGCGTCCGGCAACGGCGGCGCGCCGTCGTGGCAGACGGTATTGCCGCCCGACGCGCATCCACGCATCGTCGATCCGGCGGCCGGCCAGTTGTGGACCGCGAACAACCGGCAGCTCGCGGGCGACGCATACCGGCTGATCGGCGACGGCGGCGCGGATCTCGGCGCGCGCGCGAGCCAGTTGCGCGACGGCCTGACGGCGCTCGGGCGCACCGGCGAGCGCGCCGCGTACCGGCTCGATCTCGACGATCGCGCGCTTTTCATGTCACCCTGGCGCGATCGGGCGCTGCGCGTGCTCGACGAAGCGGCGCTCGCCGGCCATCCGGCGCGCGCGGAATTCCGCCGGCTGCTCGCGAGCGGCTGGACGGGGCGGGCGAGCGTCGACTCGGTCGGCTACACGCTCGCGCGCGGCTATCTGTATCGGCTCTACGACGTGCTGTTCGGCGGCCTCGACGCGCGCCTGAAGCAGCAGCGCGACGCCGATTACGCGTTGGCGAATCCGCGCTGGCCTGCCGTGATCGCGCGGCTGCTCGACGAGCAGCCGGCCGCGTGGCTGCCCGCGGACGCGGCGAGCTGGCGCGACGTGCAGCTCGCCGCGATCGACCGGACGATCGCGGCGCTGACCGCGAAGGGCGCGCCGCTCGCCGACGCAACCTGGGGCGAGCGCAACACGCTGCGGATCGCGCATCCGTTCGCGCGCAGCGTGCCGCTCGTCGGACGCTGGCTGTCCGCGCCCGCCGATCCGGTGCCGGGCGACGCGAACATGCCGCGCGTCGCCGCGCCGAAGTTCGGGCAATCGGAGCGGATGGTCGTGTCGCCGGGGCACGAGGAGCGCGGCCTCTTCAACATGCCGGGCGGACAGAGCGGGCATCCGCTCAGCCCGTTCTTCCTCGCGGGGCACGACGCATGGGTGAAGGGCGAGCCGCTGCCGCTGCTGCCGGGGCCGGCCGAGCACACGTTACGCTTCGTGCGTTGATTCGAGATGCGAACGATCGGGCGGGCGCGCGCCCGCAGCATCGCCGAGGTCGACGCCGACGCCCGAGCCGGCGCGTGCGTTGCGAACGCGCGGCGTGCGAAACGTCCGACTATTCGGCGAAAGCGAATAGTCGCGAAGCGGCTTGAATCCGGGCCGTCGCGTGCTCTATTCTGTTCCGTTGGCGATTCGAAGGGGAAGGGCATGGACCGCATTCAGGCAATGGAAGTCTTCACCCGCGTGGTCGATGCGAACAGCTTCACGCGGGCCGCGGAGACGCTCGGGATGCCGCGCGCGTCGGTGACGACGATCATCCAGAATCTCGAGGCGCTGCTCGGCGTGCGCCTGATGCATCGGACGACGCGCCGGCTGTCGCTGACGCCGGAAGGCGCCGCGTACTACGAGCATTGCATCAAGATCATCACCGAGATCGCGGAGACGGACGCGAGCTTTCAGGTCGGCAACCGCAAGCCGAGCGGCGCGCTGCGCGTGCACATGCCGAGCTCGCTCGGCCGGCGGCTCGTGATTCCCGCGCTGCCGATCTTCCGCCAGCGCTACCCGGACATCGTGCTCGATCTGGGGCTGTCCGATCGCCCCGTCGATCCGGTCGAAGAGGGGATCGACTGCATGATCCGCGTCGGGCCGCTCGAGGATTCGTCGATGGTCGCGCGGCGCATCGGGATGCTCAAGCGCGTCACCTGCGCGTCGCCCGACTACCTGAAGCGCTTCGGCGAGCCCGCGGAGATCGCGGAGCTGGCCGCGCATCATGCGGTGAATTTCCGCGCGAGCCACGGTTCGCGGCCTGTGCCGTGGGTGTTCGTGATCGACGGCAGACCGGTCGAGGTCAGGATGAACGGCGCCGTGACGGTCAACGATTCGGATGCCTACGTGACCTGCGGCGTCGAAGGCTTCGGGATGATCCAGCCGACGCTCTTCATGGTGCTGCCGCACCTGCTCGACGGCACGCTGCTGGAGGTGCTGCCGGGCTTCAATCCGAAGCCGAAGCCGATCTCGATCGTCTATCCGGACAACCGGCATCTGTCTGCGAAGGTCCGCGTGTTCGCCGACTGGATCGCCGAGCTGTTCGACTCGACGCCCGCGCTCGAAGGCGGCGAAGACTGGCGCAGCAGCGTCGCGGCGCGCGAGAAGCCGGCGCGGCGCAGGCAGGTCGCGGCGTAGTGGCGCGTCGCGGCGTGGCGGAGCCGGGCGTTGGCGCGGGTGGCCCGGCTTTTCAGCGCCGCAGCCGGTTCACGATGCCGCTGAGCGTGTCCAGATGAATCGGCTTGGGGATGAATGCATCGAAGATCGCGTGGTCGCCCGCAAGCATCGCCGATTCATACGCGCTCACGCCGAGTATCGCCGTCTTCGCCGCCGCGTCGGGCGACGTCGCCCAGCGAATCTGCTCGGCCACTTCGAAGCCGCTGATGTCGGGCAATTCCAGATCCAGCACGACGATGTCATGCCGGCATTCGCCGAAGCACCGCAGACCGTCCCTACCGGTGGCGCGCAAATCCACCTGGATGCCGAGCGCCGTCAGCATCGCGCCGAGCGTTTCGCGCGCGTTCTCGTTGTCGTCGACGACGAGCGCGCGCAGATCGCGATGCGGCATCTGCAATGACGGCTGCGCGTCGTTATCGGGCGCGTCTGCGCTGCCGGGCAGCTCGACCGGCAGCGTGACGACGAATTCGCTGCCCTCGCCGACGGCGCTGCGAACGTCGACATGCCCGCGCAGCGCGACGACGAGCTCCTGGACGACCGCGAGCCCCATCCCGATGCCGTCGACATGACGCACGCCCGGATCGTTCACGCGAAAGAACGGCTCGAAGATCTTCGACAGCAGATTTTTCGCGATGCCGACGCCGGTGTCGCGCACCGTGATTTTCATCGTTCGACTGGCAGGCGTGCCGGCCAGCTCCGCCGAGATCGCGATCGTTCCGCTGTGCGTGTATTTGATCGAGTTTTCGACGAGGTTGGACACGATCTGCTGGATCAGCTTGCGGTCCGACTTCACGACGAGCCCGGGCGGCTCGACGCGCAGCGCCGCGCCCAGGTGCTTGTCGCGGATCCTGCCGCGCAGCGGATCGAGAACGTCGGCGAGCAGCGGCGCGACCTCGACGGTCTCCGACTGAACCGACCGATTCGTCGACCGGAGCTTGATGTAGTCGGTCAGGTCCTTCACCTGCGCTTCGAGCGATGCGGCCGAGTTCTGCAGGCGCTTGATCGTCTTCATGTTCGCGTCGGACTGGGGCCGTGCGAGCAACACTTCGATCGAACCGCAGATCGCCTGCAACGGCGTGCGCAGTTCGTGGCTGACCATGCCGAGGAACGCGTTCTTCGCGGCGATCATCTCGAATGCGCGATCGGACGCCTTGCGTTCCGCGTCGAGCGCCGCCTGCTGCTGCTCGAGCAGACTGCCGCGCGTGCGTATCGTGTAGAACAGCAGCAGGAACAGCGCGCCGAGAATGACGCCGAGCACGCCGCCCAGCATGACGATCGCGCGGCGCTTCTCCTTCAATTGATGAAACGTGAAGTCGCGCTGCTCCATTTCGATCGCGCGAAAATAATTCGCGAGCGCGTTCACCTTGGGCCAGTGCCGGGCGAGGTCTTCCTGCACGCGCTTCGCCTCGTCGGGACGCTCGCGCAGCGCCGGAACGTCGCGACGCAGGCTCGCCATGAAGCGGGACAACCCGGCGATGTCGTCACGGGCCTTCGGGATGCTCAGCCAGTACGCGGAGACTTCGGACGGCCGCTCGAGGAAGCCGAACGACGCCTCGAGGCTGTCGAGCTGAAGCAGCACGTTGTCGAAGTCGCGATCCTGGCGGGCCGCATAGAGAATCAGTTGCCGGTCGAACCGGCTGAACGAGTTCCGGTATTGCGCGGCGGTCCAGAACACGCCTTCGCGCGGGCCTTCCAGAATGCCTTCCTTGACGGACGTTCCGAGCAGGTCGTACAGCAGGAACGCCCACGCGGCGAAGCCCAGAATCCACAAGGATCCCAGGGTGATGATGATTTTTTCGTTTCGCCATTTGACCTGGTTCATTTCACCGTGAGTCCGATGATCTGCCATGCGAACTTCGCTTCGCTGATCGGCGTCTTCAGCTCATCGGGGAACTGGTCGCGCGGATACATGATCCACAGCGGCCCGTAGTTGTTGTTGTCGAGCACCTTGCCGTTCATCGTCCGCGCGAGGATCACGCCGTATTTGTCGGCGTCGGAGGCGGGAATCGTGAACGTGTATTCGTCGATGCAATGGAACTCGATTTGCGTGCCGGTCGCGCCGACGGTCTTCAGGATGTCGCTCAGGCGCGGGCCGGTGAACGTCGCCTTCGGCGTCCAGCTCGTGGACGTCGTGATCGAATGCTGCGGCAGCGCCAGCAGCGCCGCTTCGGAAAAGACATACGCACGGCGTCCCGTCTGATTGGCGTGCTTGATGTTGCCGTCGACGGTGAACTTGAACGGGGCAGCGTGAGACGAGAGCGCGACGCCAAGCAGCAGCGCCAGCGCGAGGCTCTTTATCCAGTTCGTCGAAATCCGCATGGTTTCTCCTCGCAAAGTGGTGGTTCAACTCGCCTGCGCATTGGGCGGATACGCAATCTTCAGCGCGCGCGCGACCTCGGCGAACAGGATCGGCAGCCTGACCGGCTTCTCCTCGCAGCGGGCATTGAAGCTCGACACGATTTCCGCGATCTCGTCTTCGCTCGCCTCGCCGGTCGAGATCTTTCCGGTCAGCAGAAAGATCGGCGCATCGGCATTTTCGCTCGCGCGGATGCCGCGCACGAGATGCGCGGCGGTTTCCGCGCCGAGCATCCAGTCGAGAATGTATCCGTCGAAGTCCTCGACTGCCAGCGCCTGGCGAAACGAAGCGCTGTCGTAATACGCGATCGCGGCGACGCCTTTTTCGGCGAAGTACTCGCAGATCGTTTCGGCGACGTCGGGCGAGTCGTCGACGACCGCGATCCGCACTTCGTACGTGCTGCTTTCGCTCGAGCGCAGCTCGATCACGTCGACCGGATAAGCGCGGCCTTCGGGCGCGTGCTTCCTTTCGTAGACGACCCAACTGTCCTGCCACTGGAGCGCGACGAAATCCGAATCGGCCTGGCTGCTCGTCCTCGTCGCGATCGCCGCGCGACACCGGAAGCGGCGCGTCTCGATGACGAGCGTCGCGTCGTGCATGTCGACGGCCGGATTCGGCGAGGCGCCCTTGTCGTCGAGCAGGATCGCGGGCGGCACGCCGAAGTACGACGCGATGTCCTGAAGCTGCGACAGATTCCACGGAATCTGCCCTTTCATCTTGCGCGTGACGACGGAAAAACTCAGGCCGAGGATGTTGGCGATCGTCGTGTTGTGACTGCGCGGCGCAATGCCCGTCCGAGTGAGGAGATCGCGGACTTTGGTGGCGGTGATCAAGTCGGCGTTGGCCGAATCGGGATGGGTCATTTCGGTGCGCTCCTCGGTGGATTTTGGTGGAAGAATAACAAAAGTGACGTGATATGCAAATTTGTTTCGTTTGAATTGGCTTGACATGCCAATTTTCTGCATTATTATGACGTTCTGCGTCACCATTGTTCGATGCGTCATGTCCGATGACGGGCGATACATGGCGATGTCGGCTTCCGACGCGAAAGAAAAAACGGGTGCGTCGGGCCGAACGACTAGACAAGGGGAACCTGAGAGAGGTCTTGTGCAATAGCGTCCGATGACGGCGGCGTCGCATCCGCTGCGTCGGGCGGTATGGCTTGGTGCGGGTTCGAGCGATTTCAATTTGCAACTCAAAAAAGACTCGAGGTCACGCCCAAATGCGCTGCCGTTTGTTCGCGTCGTCGCTGCTGTTGTGGCTGGCCGCGTATGCGCAGAATCCGTCCGCGAGCGACATGGCACGGATATGCGCCGATCACGGCTGCTTCGATCGGCCTTAAAAATCAGATGTCCTATGAGTCGAAAAAGGACGATGCCGAGCAGGAGGGCCCGCGGATCGCGGCGCTGAAGGAGCGCGCGAAAACCGAGCCGAAGGCGGCTTACGACCTGAGCCTGCGCTACTTCCGCGGCGACGGCGTTCGGCAGGACAGCTACCAGGCGCTCGGCGTCTTCTATCTGTTCGGCCTCGAAGAGATGGGCGCGCACGCGCGCGGACGAAGAGGATTGCAAGTGACGCACGCAATGGCGTGACGTCTATACGGCTACTGGTATTCGGGCTATCCGTACCTCGGCGTCTGGCGACAGACGGACTGGTCCTGGTATTGACCGTGTGCCGGCGTCAACGGGGCGATCGCAGGAGACCAACTCATCGCGCGCTTTGCCGGGGTGGCTTAACGGGGTTCGCACGAACGCGCAAGCCGAAAATAAAGACCAGCGACATCGATAACGACATGAAGACCATCTTTTCCCCCCACTCATTCTCAAGACGGCGGGCGCAATGCGGACTGGTGGGGGCCGTTCGGCAGCGCGACGAAGGTGACGAGCATCGATCCGCTGCTGCGCCTCGCCGTGCAGCGGTCGAGCCGCTTCGTCATCACGTCGATCGGCAATCCGAAGCGCGACGCGCGCCTGATGCGGATCACCGGCTTGCAGCGCAATTCCGGCGAATACCGCGCGGGCTCGAAGCAGCACAAGGGGCAGCGCGTCGCGGCCGATTACTGCATGGACCCGCAGATCGCGATCGACGATTCGCCGGTCGGCGGCATCGGCAGCATGATCGGCGGGCTGACCGGCGACAGCGCGGTGTCGATGCTTGCGGGCAGTGTGAAGACGAAAGCGTCGGTCGTCATGCTGACGCTGTTCGACATCCGCTCGGCGGTGTGGATCGCGGCGGCCGAGGGGAGTTCGACGACGCCAGAAGGCAAGGCGACCGTGGTCGCGTTCTCATCGACGCATGGAACAAGTTCGTCGTCGCGGTGCGCAATTGCAAGGCGCAGGACGTGAAGGGCGGGCTCGGGCGCGGCGGGCAATTGCAGGTCAACTGACGCGGGGTGCGCGCGCCGCCGGCGGGCTCGCTTCGGGCGACGATCGGCGACGGCGCGCAAGGTCTTTCGTCTTCGATTGGAGAGAGGCGGCGGCGCGCTGCCGTCTTGCCTGCGGCGACTTGCGGGCGAGGTCGAAGGCGAGGGGGGGCGGCATTGCAAGCCGAGAATCCGGTACGGGGACCGGGATTCCGGCTTGGCAAGGGGTTCGGGCTCGTGGCGGGCGTGGGCTTCTTGTTCGGTTCGGATCGCGCGAATGCTGGCAGTGATGACGGCAGGCGGGCGCTTCGATGGATGCCGGCCAGGTGGTGGTGACTTGTGCGCGGAGAAGCTGCGCCAAGTGGCTGGCTAAGTAGTGAAGATGAAGCCCCTGGTAATCGGTCGATTCCAGGGGCTTTGATTTTGGGGGAGTGGGTGGGTTGAAAGCCCGGCGCGACGAATTCTGATTCGGCGCGTGACGGGGCGCTCGCCCAAGCTCCGCGCTCCGGTCGCTCGTCGGTTACGGTCCGAAAACGGGTGGGAGACGGGCTCGGCGATATAGCGCGCAGTGTCCCGCGCAAGCTTTCGCCGTTTCGCCAATCGTCTCGAAGAAGCGGGCATCTTGCCACCTTACATGCACGGGTGATCCTCCATCGCCTCGCGCGTGTGCCGCGAATCGGCCTATCGGCCCGCAGCGCTTGCGCGGCTGAGGGCCCGCGCATCGCGCGTCGGCGCTTCATCACGATTCGATTCGTAAAGACGGGTGACGAGTGCGAAGCCACGGCTCGACTCGGCGGTCTTTGGCGCGTGTGACTGCACGCGGTTCTCCGCCGCCCGCTTGCGTGCCGGCGGGCGCGCTATACCTTCGTCTAGCTGTCGGCGTGGTGGGCGCGGCGATACGATGGGTTCCAGCAGGCAAGCAGCGAGACGGACAAACAGTCAGATTCGATTACTCAGCGAGGGCGCGACATGTCATTTCACCTTTCCGATGAAGAAGTGGCCGCGTTCGACGAGAACGGTTTTCTCGTCGTCCGCGATTTGCTGGACGCCGAAGCACTCGCGTCGATGCATGCGGCGATCGCCGAGATCATTGGCGCTGCCAACGACTTGCGCGAAGTCGCGGAACTGGAGCCGGATGATCCGTCGATCATCCGGCGCATCTGGGAACCGTCGAAGCGCCACGCCGCCTTTCGTGCGATACAAGAGGACCCGCGCATCGTCGATCGGCTCGAATCGCTGATCGGGCCGGATATCGTCTTTCACCACAGCAAGCTCAACATGAAGGGGCCGCGCGTTGGTTCACCTGTCGAGTGGCACCAGGATTTTTCCTATTATCCGCATACGAACCCGAAACTGGTCGCGTGTCTCGTCTACCTCGACGACGCCGGCGAGGACAATGCATGCCTGCGCGTGTTGGCCGGCTCGCATCGCGCGTCGATCTACGATCATACGGAGCACGGCTATTTTCGCGGCAAGGTCGCCCTCGCGAATCTGCCGGCGGGGTGTACGGAGATGACGGCCTCCGGCGGCGCTGGCACGGTGGTCTTCCTGCATTGCAAGGCTTTGCATCGTTCCGATTCGAATCGCTCGGAACACTATCGCCGCTGCTTCATTCCCGCGTACCGCGCCGCCGACGCGCTGCCGATCTACTACGGGCCGCATGCCGCGCACAACGAGCCGGGAACCTATCTGCTGCGCGGGCAGCGCCGTCCGGTCGCGCTGAGCGAGGCCGGGGAATACCCGCTGCCGATCACGGAGAAGGCCTTCAACTCGCTCTATGCGCTTCAGCAAGGCGAGCACTTGCTCGCCGACGAACTGCACACTCGCTCGAGCGGATACGCGACGCACGTGCAGGCCGCAGCGCAAAAGTGACGAGGGCGCGATGAATCCGCATGTCCTGGTGATGAACCGCTGGCCGCAGTATCGGAACGATCGTCAGTGGGATCATGAACTCTGCCGCTACGACGACATCGTTGCGCCGCATTGCGATGTCAGCTATCTGTGCGACGATGAGGGCCGTCGCGGCGTGCCGGCTACGGCCGATCCCAGCCGCGTGCATGCCGTCGCCGATTTCGACGATATCGGCGCGTTGCTCGAGCGGGTGGCGAGCGTGATCGACATCCACGGGCCGATTACGCACGTGCTGGCGTTTTCGGAATATTTGCTCGATTCGGCGGCAGTCGTCAGGGCGCATTTCGGCATTCCGGGGCATTGGCCCGACGACGTCGACCGGTTTCGCGACAAGACCGAGATGAAGCGGTTGCTGCGGGCGGCGGGCATTCGCGTGCCGGCGTGGTTCGCATGTGACGGAGCGGACGACGTCGATGCGCGCGCGCTCGAACTGGGATTCCCGCTGATTCTGAAACCGGTGCGCGGCGCGTCGAGCAAAGGCGTGCTGAAAGTGGCGTCCGCTGATGCGTGGCGCCGCGTCGTCGAAACGAGCGATCTTCGCGGGTTCGAGATCGAGGAGTATATCGACGGCGACATTCTCCACGTGGACGGCGTGGTCGATGCCGCCGGGCGGAGCGTGTTCGCGTCGGTCAGCCGGTATGTCTCGTCTTGCCTCGATTTCGAATCCGGCGCGCCGCTCGGCTCGATCGTGCAGACCGAATCGCCCGCGACGGCCGCGTGCCGCTCGTTTGCGGCCGCCTGTCTGCAGGCGCTCGGATTGCGCAGTTCGGCATTCCATCTCGAGTTGTTCGACCGCAACGGCGAGCTCACCTTTCTCGAAATCGGCGCGCGCGTGCCGGGCGCCGACGTGCCGTACGTCCTGCATCGCGTTTTCGGCGTCAATCTGTTCCGGATGTGGGTCGACGTCGTGCTCGGTCGCCCGATACAGCCGCCGCGGCCGGCGGCCACGAGCGGCGGCTGGCTGACGATTCCGCGCCCGGGCCCGCTGCCGCGCAAGGTGATCGCGGCACCTTCCCTGATCGGACGCGTGCCGGGACTCTATCGCGAGCTGGTTCCCGCCGCGGGCGAGATGCTGGCCGACACCGGCGGCGGCTATACGCACCTGCAGGGCGGGCGTTTTCTCGTCGAAGGCGACAGCGAAGCGCAGGTGCTCGCTTCGATGAGCGCGATCAGGGCGCAATACGTGCTGGAAACTGTCCCCGCGTAAAGCGCTTTTCCGTTTGACCGTTCAATGGAGGCTCTGGATGCAAACCTTATCTCATGCCGAACTGCTCGCGAAGAAGTGCGTGGTTTTTGCCGAAGGTTGCTTCGGACTGTTCACGAGCAAGGTCGCGGCGTCGTATCTTCGCTACCGGCCCGACCGCTGCCTCGCCGTGATCGATAGCACCCAGGCCGGCAAGCGCGTGGAGGAGGTGATCGGCTACGGCGGCGACATCCCGATCGTGGCGGACATCGAGCGCGCGCTGGAATTCGATCCGGAGGTGCTGTTCATCGGCAAGGGGCTGCATTCCGCGCAATTGCCGCCGGGCTGGAAGGAGCCGATTCGCATCGCGATGCAGTGCGGCCTGCATGTGATCAACAGCATCCATTTCAGACTGCGTACCGATCCCGATCTCGCAAAAGCCGCGGACGAGGCCGGTATCGCGATCTGGGAGACGAAGGAGCCGGTTCCGCTCGAGCTCAACAAGGCGCGCGTGCTCGAGCTGAACTGTTTCGTTGCGCACACGTGCGGCAGCGATTCGAATATCGGGAAAAAGACCACGGCGCTCGAGATTACCCGCGAGGCGAACCGACGGGGTATTCGCACCGGATTCGCGGCGACGGGGCAGACCGGCATGCTGATCTCCGGCACCGGGATCGTCGTCGATTGCATTCCGAGCGATTTCGTCGCCGGCGCCGCGGAACGGGTGGTGCTCGACGCGGCCGTCGGGAACGACTGGGTCGTGCTCGAAGGGCAGGGATCGCTCAATCACATCGGCGCGAGCGGCATTGCGCTCGCGCTGCTGCATGGCGGTTTGCCGCATGCGTTGATCTTTTGCCACCGGCTCGGGCTCGAGCGCACGAAAGTCTGGAATACGAAGATTCGGCCGCTTCCGGAGCTGATCCGTCTGAACGAGGCGCTGACGGTTTTCGAACGGCCAGCGAAGGTCGTGGCGATCAGCGTCAACAGCGCGGGCCTGAGCGACGACGCGTACCGTAGCGAAGTGCGGCGGTTGCAAGAACAGACCGGATTGCCCGTCGTCGATCCGTGCCGTGACGGAGCTGGCCTGCTCGTCGATGCGCTGCGCGCGTATCAGCAAATGCACGATGCGCGTCGGCCGGTTGGGGAGGCCGCGCAATGAAGGACGCGATCGTCTTGTTGATGCACCAGGGCAATTCGTTTACGCGCGAGCTGAATGCGCTGCTCGCCACGCGCGACATCGCGATCGTCGCGATCAGTTCGCTGCCGCCCGATCAGGATGTGTTCGATCGCAACAAGCCGCTGCTCGACGACTGGGTGCTCGCCGAGCGCGCCGAGCTTGCGCAGGCCGACATCGACGAGGCGGTCCGGACGTTCGAGCGGCGCGGATACCGGCTGCTGGCGGCCATCGCGACTTTCGAGGGCTATCGCTTGCTGATGGCCGATTTGAATCGCGCGCTCGGTACGCGCGATGCGCCGCGCGAGGCGCTGGAGCTCGGGCTCGACAAGTTTCGCTGCCGGGACTTTCTCCGCCGTGCCGGATTGAGCGCTGTCGAGTGCATTCCGCTTGACGCCGACGCCGACGCCGACGGCGACCCGGCGCGGCTCGATCTGGACCCGTCGCGCCGCTGGTTCGTCAAGCCGGTGCGCGGCGCCGCGTCGTTCGGATGCTTCATTCTGGATAGCGCGCGCGATCTCGACGATCTGCCGAGAATGCGCGCGCAGATGCTTGGCGACCGAAAGCTGTCGGCCATCTTCATGGGCAAGTACGGCTTCTTCGCGGAGGAATACGTCGAGGGGCCGGAATTCAGCTTCGAGCTCGTCGCGTCCGGGCAGCCGCGCGTCGTTTGCATTCACGAGAAGGCTCGGGTCGAACGGCGGCGGCGAACGACGCTCGAAAGCATGTCGATTTCGCCGCCGATTTCATTGCCGCGCGACACCTTGCTGGAAGGCGCGCGATTCGTCTGCGAATGCCTGACGCGCATCGGTCTGACGGAGGGCGCGTATCACGTCGAGATGAAGTACTGGGAGGCGAAGCAGCGCTGGGAAATCATCGAGGTCAACCCGCGCATGGGCGGCAGTCTGATCAACGCCAGCACCGAGCGCGTGACCGGCGTGTCGATGCTCGAGATGTGGCTGCGGGCGCTGCTGTTGAAGGACGACGCCGAGCGCGCGGTGCTTCACGCGTTCATCGATCGCGTGTCGCAGCTCGCGCGCCTCGACGATCCCGCCGAGCAGCGGGCCACCGTATTCGTCAGCAAGTACGGTGAAAAAGGCCGCACGATCGAGTCGATCGGCTATGACCCGGCCGGATGCGCGCCCGACTTGATCGAGCTGCACGGCAAGCCGGGGCTCACCCTCGAGGATTCGGATCGAGCGATCTGCGTGATGGACGCGCTCTGGGCAGTCGACAGACAGACGCTCGCGCAATCGGTCGAACTGCTCGAGCGCGAATCAGATGCGCGTTTCCGGATCAGCTATCGCGAATAGCGGATGCCCGCCGGCTTGCCGCCGGAGGGTGCGTTTTTTCTCAATCCAGTCCAAATCCAGTCGAGAGCTCATGCTCATGATCGATCTATCTCATCCGGCGTTTCAGGCGCATCTCGGTGGAAAGCTGCAGGTGACGGGCAGAGTGGGCATCGAGACCCGCGAAGACCTCGCCCGTGTCTATACGCCCGGTTTCGCCCGAGTCGCCGCAGCGATTCATCGCGACCCGGAACTGATCCGGCGCTATACGATTCGCCAGAACACCGTCGCGATCGTGACTGACGGCACGGCCGTATCCGGCATCGGCGACGTCGGGCCGCAGGCCGCGCTTCCGGTGATGGAAGGCAAGTCGCTCGTGTTCCGCCGTTTCGCAGGCATCAACGCGGTGCCGATCTGCGTCGACACGCGTGACAGCGGCGAGATCGTCGATACCGTGGCCCGCATCGCGCCGGCTTTCGGCGCGGTGATGCTCGAGGATATCGCGGCGCCGCGCTGCTTCGAGATCGAGGCGCGGCTCGAGTCGATGCTCGGCATTCCGGTATTGCACGACGATCAGCACGCGACCGCGATTTCGGCGGGTGCCGCGCTCCTCAATGCGCTGAAGCGAATTGGCAAGCGGATCGATGAAATCAAGGTTGTGATGGTGGGGGCAGGAGCGGCCGGCACCGGCTGCGCGAAGCTGTTCAAGCAGCTCGGGGTGGCGCGGCTGATCGCGTGCGACCGCGCCGGCGCGATCCATCGCGAACGGGCCGATCTCAATATCGCGAAGGCGTGGTTTGCCGAGCATACGAACGACGCGTGCGAGACCGGCACGTTGCGCGACCTGCTGGCGGGGGCCGACGTGTTTCTCGGCGTGTCGGGGCCGGGGGTGGTGACGGCGGGTGATATCGGCTCGATGGCGCGCGATCCGATCGTCTTTGCGCTGGCGAATCCAGAGCCGGAAATTCTGCCGGCGGACCTGCGGACGACGCCGGCCATCGTCGCGACGGGCCGCAGCGACCTGCCGAACCAGATCGACGGCGGGCTGGCCTATCCGGGGCTCTTCCGCGGCGTGCTGGACAGCCACGCGCGGGCTTTCACAGACGCGATGAAACTGGCCGCCGTGCACGCGCTGGCAGGCCTCGTCGACGTGGATCAACTCGACGCCGGCTGCATCATTCCGGACATCTTCGACGAGCGGGTCATGCCCGCCGTCGCGGCAGCGGTAGCCGGTGCGGCATGACAGCGCTGCCTGGAACCGGCGCGGCCCGCGCGGACGGCATGGCGGCGGCTTGTCGCCATGCCGGGCGTTACGCTGCAAGATGCTCGGCGGCGCTTTTCAACACGACCTGCTTGAGCTGATCGAGCGCGGGCGACAGCTTCCGGTGGGCACCATGCAGGCAAAGGTCGACCGAAGGCAGTTCCGGGAGGCCGTCCTGCGTGCCGAGCCGCCGCAGCGCGGACGGAATGCCCGCGGCCGTGCGCAGCGTGATGCCGAGGCCCGCGGCGACGCCCGCCCACAGGCTGTTCAGGCTCGCGGTGGTGTAGGCAAGCCGCCACGAGACGTTTGCGTCGTCGAGCGCCTGCACGCCTATGCGGCGGAACAGGCAGGGCGGATTGTAGAGCGCGAGGTCCAGCGGGCCGTCGGAGCTCGAGAGGGGTTCGACGTTCGCCGGACCGATCCAGGTCATCGGCAGCCGCGCGACGTGCTCGGCGTCGGGGCGCGTCTGATGATCGAGGGCGAGGACCAGATCGAGCTCCCCTTTGTCGAGACGTTCGAGCAGCAGGCGATTGGGTTCGACCGCAACTTCGACGCGCACGGCGGGATGGGTTTTCTTGAATGCGCCGAGGACGGCGGGCAGCCAGGTTTCCGCGAAATCGCCCGGCAGCCCGAAACGTACGCTGCCTTCGAGCACGGCGCCGCGCACCGAGCGTATGGCTTCGTCGTTGAGGTCGAGAATGCGTTTCGCATAGGAGAGGATCACGTCGCCCGCGTCGGTCAGCACGAGTCCGCGCCCTTGGCGGCGAAACAGCGGCAGGCCGACTTGCTCCTCGAGCTTGCGGATTTGCTGACTGATTGCAGATTGGGATCGGCCGACGCGCTCCGCCGCGCGATTCAGGCTGCCCAATTGATGAGCGGCCAGCAGCGTTCGCATCACATCCATATCGAGATTCGGTGGAGACATGATTCAGTTTTCCCGCAGCGTCGATGCAGAATTATCGCATTTCTTCCTGAACCGTTTGGCTATTATCGAGGCGATGGTTGCGTCTAAAAACGGAAGCCGGTTTTGTGCGAATGAAACATGATTTTTGATTGACTGGATGACGATTCGGGAGTTTGAACATGACAGAAGGGCGAACGCTGATTAAATCGGCAATGGCGCTGGCAATTTCCGCAGGGATATTCGCGACGCCGGCGGCATTCGCCGCGGGCGATTCTGCGGCGTCGCTTGCCGGCACCTGGACCCTTGTCGCAGCGGACGTCGAACATCCGGACGGCACGCGTGCCAGGGATTACGGCACCGCGCCGTCCGGCCTCATGATGATCGATCGCGAGGGACGTTATTCGGTGCAGATATTCAAGGCGGAACGCAAGCGCTTCGTTTCGGGCGACAAGCGCTCGGGAACGAATGCCGAATACAGGGATGCGGTGATGGGATCGAGCACGCACTTCGGCACGATCGAAATCGACCATGCCGCGCACTCGCTGGCTTTTCATGTTCAGCATGCGTCATTTCCGAACTGGGAGGGCGAACGGCAAATGCGCACGTATGAACTGAACGGCGACGAATTGAGCTATCGCGTCGTCGCGCGTCCGAACGGCGACGTGCCGATATCGGTGTGGAAGCGGGCGCAATGAGTCCGTTCGCAAGACGCGGGTTTCGTGGTTCGCAAGCATGCGGAACGCGGGCGGGTGTGGCTGTCTGCACGACCCGATCGTCGATCGAGTCATGCGGATAACTATGGAGATGCCGTTGCAAGTCTCGACCGTATGGGAATGGGCGTGGGTGCCTATCGTGCTGTGCGCCGCGTTCGGGCGCACCGTGCGCAATGCCGCGCAGCGCAGCCTGACCGAGCAGGCGGGAACGTTGCCGGCGACGCTGGTGCGCTTTTTGTACGGCTTGCCGTTTTCGCTGCTCTGGGTGCTGCTGTTATGGCGGGCGGCGGGCGGGCTGCCCATCGTCACGCCTGCCTGGGCGGGCTGGTTGACGCTCGGCGCGGTCGCGCAACTGGGCGGCACCGCGTTGCTGCTGATGGCGATGAAGCAGCGAAATTTCGTCGTGTCGGTGGCTTTCTCGAAGACCGAACCGTTGCAAGTGGCGTTGTTCTCGCTGCTGGTCCTGCATGAAGCGCCGAGCCGGATCTCGATGCTCGGCATGCTGATCGCGATGTTCGGCGTGATCCTGCTGACCTGTCCGAAACCTGGGCAGCATGCAGCGGCTGCGAGTGCGGGCGGCCGGCTGGGCCTGTCCGCCGTCTATGGTCTGGGCGCGGGGGCGTCGTTCGCGCTGATGGCGGTCGGCTATCGCGCAGCGGCGCTGCACCAACCGGGCATTACGCCGTGGCTGAACGGCGCATGGGGTGTGCTGTGGGCGCAGTTGATCCAGTCGGTCCTGCTGGGCGGATATCTGGTGCTGACGAATCGCTCGGGGTTGCTCACGATCATTCGGATCTGGCGTTTTTCGCTGACGGTCGGAACGGTCGGCGCGCTCGCGACGATCGGGGAGTTGACCGCGCTCGCGTTGCACGGCGCGGCGGATGTGCGCACGCTCGGGCTGATCGAGGTGCTGTTCAGTTATCTGGTGTCGCGCAAGCTGCTACGCGAAAAACTCGGCGCGTTCGAGCGCTGGGGGCTGACGCTCGTCACCTCCGGGCTCATCGTCGTATGCGCGCAGTTCTGACGGTTCGGGCGGCGGCGCCCGGCGCATGGTGACTCGTCGCCAAGCCGGGGCCGACGCGCAAGACGAGGGAGGGGGGCATGTCGTCTGTATTGACGTTTCGCGAGTTGACGGCCACCGCGGTGCGGTTGCCGATGTCGAACCCCATCCGCACGGCGAGCGGCCTGATCGCGGACGCGCCGTTCGTGTTGATCGACCTGCATACCGAGCAGGGGGTGACGGGCCATGCCTATTTGTTCGTATTCACGCCGATCGTGCTCAAGCCATTGTCGACGCTGATCGCGTCGTTCGGCGAGCTGCTCGAAGGAAAGCGGCTCGCCCCGCTTGATGCGCGCGATCTGCTCGAGTCGTATTTCCATCTGGTCGGCAATACCGGGCTCGTCAGCATGGCGGTGGCCGGCGTCGAGATGGCGCTTTGGGATGCGCACGCCCGCGCGCTCGGCGTGCCGCTCGTCCGTGCGCTCGGCGGCGCGCCACAGCCCGTTCCGGCTTATTCGAGCATCGGCATGCTCGGCGTCGACGCTAGCTGCCGGCTCGCGGAGCAATCGCTGGCGCGCGGTTTCCGCGCGATGAAAATCAAGATCGGCTACGTGACGCTCGAACAGGACCTCGAAGTCGTCCGAGCGGTGAAATCCGTGCTCGGAGAGCAGTCGATGCTATGCGTCGACTACAACCAGGGATTGACGCTGGACGAGGCGATTCGCCGTTGCCGCGCGCTCGACGAGTTCGGATTGGGCTGGATCGAGGAGCCGACCCGACAGGATGACTACGCAGGGCATGCGCGCATTGCGCGCGAAACGATCACGCCGATCCAGATGGGCGAGAATTGCTTCGGGACGAGCGAGCTTGCGAAGTGCATTGCCGCCGGCGCATCGGATCTGCTGATGTTCGATCTGATGAAGATCGGCGGCGTGTCGCGCTGGCTGCACGGCGCGGCGTTGGCCGATGCGGCGTCACTGTCGGTCAGTACGCACAATTATCAGGAATTCAGCGCGCACCTGATGGCGGTCACGCCGACCGCGCACTGGTTGCAGTACTACGACTACGCTGATCCCGTGCTTGCCGAGCCGATGCGGATCGTCGACGGGAATGCGCTTCCGGGCGAAACGCCCGGAAGCGGCGTCGAATGGGACCAGGCGGCGCTCGCTCGCTATCGGATTGCGTGAATTCCATGCGAGGGGCGGCATCGAGTTCGGGGCGCGCGGCGGGCGATGTCGGATGGCACCCGGCGGACCGCGCGCCGCCGCCTCGTCCCCGCGTGGTCGACGATATGGGAAGTCGAAGCCGGGCTCGAATGATCCGGCCTTTCGGCGGAAGGCCGGGCGATGACTCGGACGAGTCTGTCGGGGTTCGGGGAAATAGGGATGACGGTGTGTACGATTCGCAGACGGCGCAAGCCTCGCGCTCGCTCAGTACACGTTGGTCGATTCTTCACCCATTTTGTCCCGGATGAGATCGATGCCGCGCACGGCCGCCGTGGTGCGGTTCCGGACACCCAGCTTCTTGAACAGCACGCCGATGTGCATCTTGACGGTCACGATTTCGATGCCGAGCAGACGTGCAATGGCCTTGTTCTGGTAGCCCTGGATGATGTAGGTCAGGATTTGTTGCTGCCGGGACGACAGTTTCGGAGGAGTCTGGCCGGATTCGCTGTCCAGCGTCGGCTGCGAGGTGGGTTGCCAACGGTGCTTGGGAGACGTACACGAACTTTCCGACGGCATCGCGTGGCGTTGCGATCGGGCGCGGCTGTCGGCTTGCGACGCATGCGTATCGTTGCCGTCGAGTTTGAATCGATTGTCCACGGGCATCTCCGAGGTGGTGGGGAGGAAGTATGACGACGCGTGAGGCGCCGTCCAACAACGTCGATTCAGTCGTCCGCGGCGGCGACGTAGTAGTGGGCCGCAGCGAGACTTTCCACGCCGAGCTTGCGGAATTGGTCGATGAAATCCGGAAACGAGCACGACACGTCGGCATATCCGTCGAGGCTGCAAGCGTTGTCGAAGCGCAAGGCGGCGACGAAAAGCGACATGAAGTTCCGGTGGTCGCCGTTGCTGCTGAGCGAAACGCCGCCCGCGTAGCGATCCCTGCCGCGCGTGACGAAGCCGTCCGTGTGGCCGTCAGGGTGACGAATGATCTCGATATCCGCTCCCAGTTTGCGAACTTCTCCCACCATCGATTCGATGCGCGACGATTTATGAAAGCGAGTGACCGAGCCGCCCCGCACGGTCAGTTTCCCCTTGACGAAGAGACTCAGTGCGACGAGCGTCGGAATGATGTTAGGTCCGCTGCTGACGTCGAATTCGAAATTCCCCTCAAGATCGGCATTCGAGCTGTCCACGTCGAGCATGTGGCCTGACGCATAGCGCAGACGGACGCCGAGCGCCTCGACGATGTCGACGAAGAGTCTTTCTCCTTGCAATGTCTTTTCCTGAATGCCGGCGATCCGATAGACGCCCGGAAAGAGCGCGCAGGCCATCAGAAGGTAGGATAGCGAAGTGAAGTCGGCGTTGATATGCGTGTCGAAGGCCCGGTATCCGCCCGGTGATACGCGGTATGCGGTGTAGTCCGGGCTGGCTTGCACGTCGATTCCGGCGAGTCTCATGAAATCGAGCGTCTGGTCGATATACGACTGGGACAGGACGGGCGGCGTGATCCGGATGTCGACGCCGCGCTGCCCGAGCGGGGTGGTCATCAGCAACGCGGTGACGAACTGTGAGCTGATGTCGCCCGCCAGCGTGCAATGTGAGCCGTCGAGCGCCTTGCCCCAGTTGATCACGGGTGCTTTGCCGTCGTCGCCGAGATAGGTGAAGTTTGCGCCGAGCGCGTGAAGGGCGTCGAACAGCGGCTTCATCACACGCCGGCGCAGCGTTGCATCACCGGTGAGAATCGTCGGAATGCCGCGCATGCTGCTTAACGCCATCATCGTTCGAAACACGAGGCCGGAGCCTTTTGCGTCGATGACGTGAACGTCGGTGCTGAAGCGGCCACCGATGCCCGTGATCGTCAGCGTATCGGGGGTTTCGTCGATCGTTGCGCCGAGCTTGCGGCACGCGGCCTTCATCGTTTCCGTTTCGATGCAGCGCAGGTCGTTGTGCACGACCGAGGTGCCGTGGGCGAGACTGGCGGCGACGATTGCGCGCTGGGTCTCCGGTTTCGAGGCGGGAACCCTCATATCCCGCCCCAACGTCTTAATCGGTTCGACACGTAAGTACATACTTCCTCCAATTGATCTGAATTTCACGGATCTTGTAACGAGGAATCGGTTCTGGAAACGCGTACGCGATCCGCCTGCCGGCGCACCGGCAGGCGGAAGGGACGATGCCGACGAACCGGCATCCGGGGCGCGCACTGCCGCCCGGTCGCGGTCAGGCCGCGGACTTCTGCGGCGCCAGCACGGTGTCTTCGTAGATTTCGCGGAAGAACATCGCAAGAATCTCCTGAACGTCATCGATGTACTTGAATACGGCCTCGTAATCGTCTTCGCTGAGGATGAGCTGGTTGAGGATCTTCCACATCTCCATCGAATGATCGTCTCGCGTGTCGACGACGAGATGTGCCTCTTGCCCCTTGATCAGATCGTGACCGAGCGTCGACTGAAGATTCCTCACGATGTCCGGTTGCAGCTTGGCTTGCGTGTATTCGACGAGGTAGTTCGATACCACGGGCGCCATCGGGTGTTCGTGCTCGAGGGTGTAGTAGAAAAAGCCTTCGAAGAGCTTGGTCGACAGATACGGCTCGGTGTTCAGGATTTCCTCGATCGATACGCCGGCTGCCTCGCAATCGCGGATGTAGAGCCTGTCGTGCAGCATTTCGTCGGCTTGATAGTGCGCATAGTCCTGGGCGGCCGACGGCGAAATCTGCGCGATCTTGTAGATGGCCTTGGCTTGGCTCGCGCGCGACAGGCGAATGCGCCACACATGTTCGATCAACGTGCGGCGATAGTAATTCATGTTGATATTCTTGTCTTTCATGTGTGACGCATAGGGAATCGACTGACGCCATTCCTCCATTTTTTTGTCGAGATATCGGTCGATTTTTGTCTTGCGTTCCAGTCCTTCCGATTCGGAGAAGAAAGGTGCGGGATGCATGATGCCGGAATTGCGGACTCGGTTCATTGGATGCCTCCGGTAACGATCGCGAGAAATGAAGCTCGGTGAAATGGACGGGCGGTCGGCGACCGCGCTATTGCGGGAACAACTCGAATGGAGATACCTCGCTCGTAGACGTGTGATCGGTTGGCGTCTCTGGAATCTGCCGGGGAAACCTTGTTTTTAGTGCTTGCTGAATTTGGGTAAGGGCGGGAATCGCCTGATCACGGCGAGTTTGCGCTATCGCTCTTATCTGGTAATAACAGCGAAACCATGAAGGCCATAATATTCATCTAATCGATGGAGTGAAGATATCCGAAGGTATATGGCGTCATGAAATCGAGGAACGCCAATGGATATGGTCAGTAATTTTTTTGGCGGCTATTTGATGGAGAGTGGGATTAAGGCGGAAAATTCCGATCCATTCACTCGTTCTGCACCAGAATGGAGCCTATTTATTGCGATACAGCCAGGCTGATATGCAATATGAGTCGGTGCCGACTGTCCTCACGTCGTTCTGCAGGGATCGGCTATACGGTGTGGTCGCTTCCCGAGGATCGGATGGCCGGGGAGCGTGTCATCGTCGATGGTGGATTTGTCCCCGTACCTCCGGACGCGGCCTTACACTTGAGTCGATGATTCGGTCCTGCGTCGGAACTCGCGTGGCGAGCGATATTTCAATGCGCTATGAGGATGCTGTTCGTTGTAATGCTCGAAGGCAATGGGGCTGGCCCCCGTTCTCCCGGATGCATCAGCTAAGCTGTTGTAATTCGAAGAGGACAAAATGAGCAGAACAAGAAGACACTTCACTGATGAATTTGAGCTAAGCGCGCAGCGGCGCGGCTGTGTAACGAGCTCGGTGCGACCGTCACGCGGAATTGCACGTGACCTGGGCGTCGGCGACAACCCGTTGCGCCGCTGGGTCGGGCTGATGCGAGATGGCGCGATGGGAATGGACGCTAGCAAGCCGTTACGCACGGAAGCGCTCTCGGCAGTCCAGCGCCTACAGCGCGAACTGAAACGAGTCCCGATGGAGCGCGACATTCTAAAAATGCGCTCGGCTACTTCGCGACGGGCCCGGAGTGAAGTGCGCGTCGGATGGTTGCAGACGCCTTGCTGATGGCGCACTGGCGACGCGGCCGGCCAGTTGGGCTGATACACCATGACAACCGGTTGAATCCGCCCAGTACACCAGCGAAGACTTCCAAACGCTACTCAGGCAGGAGGGCATTACCTGTGGCATGAGCCGTCGAGGCGATTGTTGGGACACTCGGTCAACGCTGCAATGGAAAGCCTCTTTAGCACCCTGAAGACAGATTGCGTGAACCGAAGCGTCTATCGCGCCCGCGACGAGACACCGGCCAATGTGTTTGACTACATCGAATGCTTCTATAACCCGCACCGTCGACATTCAACGCTGAACTTCCTTGGCCCGGTTCAGTTCGAGCTGTGTATTACGGGGGCTAGTGAATCCGTCCGGGAAAACGGGGGAAGGCCAGCTTGACGAGACTTGCTAGTAGCGCGCTTTGGGTGCTATCGAGAAAGCGGTTCGCTTAGGTCGTATGGACCCCAGTTCTCGGCATGAATTGAGGTGACTTTGAGATGGCGGAGGGGTGTTTCAGCTACTTTTGCGGAGTAAAGAAAAAGGGCTTAGCTAGCACTAAGCCCTTCCAGAATTTGGTGGCGAATCAGGAGTTAGCCCTCACTGCCTCAAAAAACAAGTTGTAAATCAGTGCCTTACTGAGTTCATCTCGTATGGTGGAATGAAAAAGAGGTGCACCATCAGGTACACCTGACACCAATTTATCGTACCGTAGCACGTAGTGCGATGCTGACAGGCAGACTTCTTGAAGAGCCTGCACGGCGATTGAGTGCATAGATAATAAAAAAGCCCCTGAAGGAGCTTTCTCTCATATTAACCAAGGTTGGTGTTCGGTAGTATGAAGATTTCTTGGTTTTCCTGCCATTAGATCTTCATAGGCCGCTTTTATTTTATCTAGTGGCTCGTCTTGCATAAATCGGAATACAGAAGCGGACAGGTATTCTGGTATTTCTTCAAAAGCCAACCAGCGGCGTTCTTCCTGTTCGCATACGAATCCCGTTGTATTCGAGCCAGCAAAAATATCTACGACCAAGTCGTTCGGTTCCGTCAAATAACGAATAAAGAATTCGGGTAGCTTGGCTGGAAATCTTGCTGGGTGAGCTTGAATTCCAATTTCCTTGCAGAGTTTCAAATATTTTGAACTTGCTTCTGAATTGGGAATTTGAAGCAAGTTGGAGGGTATCGCCCCACCGTTGTCTTTGCCAAAGCCAGAGCCAATATCGTGACCTGACGGTCTCTTGGCAGGGGAGTAGTAAGCCTCCGGGTCTTTAATCAGCTTCTTCATCCGTTCTGAATATTCAGTCAGAACCTTAGAAACGTCAGCCTTGGGCCATTCCGTCTTGGAGAACCACCAGACGGTGTTTACAGAATCCTTTGCGCGAATTTTTCGCTTATTTACCCATTCAATGGGTGAGGGTAGCTTGCTTGGATTGAACCAGAAAAATTCTTCTGCAAGGTGAAAGCCAATTTCATCGCAGAATTTAATCAAAGCGCGGTAATTGTAAAGACTACGAACAGGAACACCCTTGCGATATGCTCCGCCAAGGTCAACCACAAATGAACCGTCAGGAGTCAGCTTCTGGAAAACGAGCTTTGCAAACTGAGCCAACCAATCGACATAGTCGACCTCGTCTTTGTTCCCATACTCTTTTTTTCGTTGCAGCGCGAACGGGGGAGAGGTCAGCACCAGATTGACCGAGTTGTCTGGTAGCTGTGCCAGCATGTCCAGCGAATCAGCAAGGTAGGCCTGTCCCAGCGAAGTGGTGTACAAGGGGGGCTGTTTGAGGGTTGTGAACATCAGTGGCTGAGAGGGGAAACATGAGCAAGGAGAAACTTATAGTCTGTAGACTCAAAGTTGTCAAGTGCTGACACTCGGTGCTTTCCAACATGCACCAATAAGCATGTCAGCCAGACTCATTTTTGCCAAACGAATGAAAGAGGTCAGGATTTCTCAGGGGATTTCCCAGGAAAAGCTGGCCGAGCTCTGCAATCTTCACCGCACCTATGTCAGCTCGGTGGAGCGAGGAGAGCGAAACATCACGGTCGATAACATGGAACGGCTGGCAGTGGCTCTTGGTGTTGATATCAGAGAGCTACTGACGCCAAATGAATAGTCCCGTAGAAGAAGCTGATAAACAGAAATTCGACAGACTTTTCCCATATATTCGGGAATACCAAGCCCTGGCGTCAAAATACAAGATAAACGACATTTTTCAGGACAACGGAGGAAAGTATCTCCAGTTGCTAATGATTCTTGGGCTTAGCACTGACGGGGCTCGGGAAGGGAATGACGCCGTTGATAAAGATGGAAATGAGTATGAAATTAAAACTGTGAATTTGGATTTGCAACACCAATTCACGACCCACCACCACTTGAATCCTGCTATTATTGAAAAGTATCGCAAAGTGGATTGGTATTTTGCGGCATTCAAGAATATTGAGCTGCAGGTTATTTATCGTTTGAAGCCCAAGCACTTGGAGTTCTATTATTCAAGTTGGGAAAAGAAGTGGCATGATAGGGGAGGGAAAGATATTAATAATCCAAAGATTCCCCTTACTTATGTCATGAGGCATGGTGAGGTGATTTGGCTTCCAGAAGGTTCGGCGGGTTTTGTTCGCCCAAAATTGGTGAAAGATCCCAATAGACCTGTAAAAACGAGGAAGAAAAATGCCATCATCTTGAGTGGGCTGTGAAGAACAAAAAAGCACCTCGAGGGTGCTTTTTTATCGAGTGCTCAGTAAGAATGGTCCGCAGAAACCTTCCGTACTTTGCGTATCAGTAGGAAGCACGGCAATGCGCATACGGTAAAAAATATCAAGAAGAATTTTCCTGGCGCAGTATCGATTGACAAATGCAAGAAGAACATACACAGAATAGCTGCACCTGCCCACCCATATGCCAGCCCAAGGCTCTGGCGGAAGGTTTGGCCGTCGTCCTGAGTAATTCCAACAATGAGTGGGCGGGAAAACCAGCTAATTATCCACAATTTGCATACCCCCTTCTCGTTTGAACTGATCTTGGTCCAAAGGCTGACCCGACAATCTACACCGTTCCGCTGTAGCCGAAGATAGAAGGTAGCGTGTCGTGACTGCGTGAGGTTTGGCAGGTTCATCGTTGGTGGTCAGGTACACCAACAGGCAAACCAGTAAGACAAAGCCCTCTGCAACCTGCTGATTGCAAAGGGCTTTCGAGATTTGGTGGCGAATCAGGGACTCGAACCCCGGACCTGCGGATTATGATTCCGTCGCTCTAACCGACTGAGCTAATTCGCCAACAGAAAGCGAATTATGGAGGTCGGCCCAGGGCGTGTCAAGCCCTTTTTGTCGACCTCCTCAAAAAAGTGGAGGGTGTCGCGGCGAGGGCGGGCGCGCTTCGTCATCGTCCGGCCGCGTCCCGCCACTTCACGACGGCACTACCCGCGCCCCGGCCCGCCCTTCCTCAATCCTGCGCGTAAATATTCGAATCCTTGGTTTCCTTCACGAACAGCAGCCCGATCACGAACGTGACGAGCGCGACGCCGATCGGATACCAGAGCCCCGAATAGATGTCGCCATTCGCCGCGACGATCGCGAACGCGGTCGCCGGCAGGAAGCCGCCAAACCAGCCGTTGCCGATGTGATATGGCAGCGACATCGACGTATAGCGGATTCGCGTCGGGAACATCTCGACCAGCATCGCCGCGATCGGCCCGTACACCATCGTCACGTAGATCACGAGAATCGCGAGGATCACCGTCGTCATCGGCCAGTTGAGCTGCGCCGGATCGGCCTTCGCCGGATAGCCCGCCGCCTTCAGCGTCGACGCGAGCGTCTTGTCGAACGCCTTCGCCTTGTCCTTCGCGTCGGCGGCCTTGCCGTCGTACGTGTCGATCGCCGAGTCGCCGATCTTGATCTTCGCGAGCGTGCCAGGCGGCGCGGTGACGTTTTCGTAGTTGAGGCCCGCCTTCGCGAGCGCGCTCTTCGCGATGTCGCACGACGACGTGAACTTCGCGGTGCCCACCGGGTTGAACTGGAACGAGCATTCGCCCGGATTCGCGATCACCGTGATCGGCGCTTTCTGCGTCGCCGCCTCCAGCGCCGGATTCGCGAAGTGCGTAAGCGCCTTGAAGAGCGGGAAGTAGGTGAGCGCGGCGATCAGGCAGCCGGCGAGGATGATCGGCTTGCGACCGATCCTGTCCGACAGCGAGCCGAAGAACACGAAGAACGGCGTGCCGATCAGGAGCGCGAGCGCAATCAGGATGTTCGCGCTCGCGCCGTCGACCTTCAGCGTCTGCGTGAGGAAGAAGAGCGCGTAGAACTGACCCGTGTACCAGACGACCGCCTGGCCGGCCGTCAGCCCGACGAGCGCGAGAATCACGATCTTCAGGTTCTTCCACTGGCCGAACGCTTCCTTGATCGGCGCCTTCGACGTCTTGCCTTCGGCCTTGATCCGCAGGAACACCGGCGATTCGTTCAACTGCAGCCGGATCCACACGGACACGGCGAGCAGCAGGATCGACGCGACGAACGGCACGCGCCAACCCCAGGTGCCGAACGCTTCCTCGCCGATCGCGGTGCGCACGCCGAGGATCACGAGGAGCGACAGGAAGAGGCCGAGCGTCGCGGTCGTCTGGATCCACGCCGTGTAGAAGCCGCGGCGATGCCCGGGCGCGTGCTCGGCGACGTAGGTCGCCGCGCCGCCGTACTCGCCGCCGAGCGCGAGGCCTTGCAGCAGCCGCATCGCGATGAAGATCACGGGCGCGGCGATGCCGATCGACGTGTAGCCCGGCAGGAAGCCGACGACGAAGGTCGAGATCCCCATGATCACGATCGTGATGAGGAACGTGTGCTTGCGGCCGACGAGATCGCCGAGGCGGCCGAACACGATCGCGCCGAACGGCCGGACCGCGAAGCCCGCCGCGAAGCCGAGCAGCGTGAAGATGAACGCCGCGGTCGGATTGACGCCGGAAAAGAAGCTCTTGCTGATGTAGGCCGCGAGCGAGCCGGCCAGGTAGAAGTCGTACCACTCGAACACGGTGCCGAGCGACGATGCGAAGATCACGCGCTTTTCGTCGCCCGTCATCGGCGCGTGCGCAATTTGTCCGCCAACCGTTGCCATGAATGTCTCCAATTTTGATATAGGGTCGCGCGTCCTCTCGGGAGGGCGGCTCCGAGTCGATTATTGGAGGGCAAACTTACGGCGCACTGACTCGCCGCGTCAAAATCGCGCGCCGGCAATTTGCGCATTACATCTTGGTTTGTCTTTCATCTTCTTTTAACTTGCTGTCAAATTTCGATACTGTGCCTCTGGCGAGAGGCGGGCGGCGGCTTCGCTTAGGGTTATTCCGGGGCCTCGCGCCGTAAGCCGACGCTCACGCGCACGAGCGTGCCCGCGAGGCGCGGCGACGTCTGATACACGTTGTCGCCGATCGTCAGCGTGCCGCCGTGCTGCGCGACGATCTCGCGGACGATCGCAAGGCCGAGCCCGCTGCCGTCGCCTTCGCGGCCGAGTATCCGGTAGAAGCGCTCGACGACGCGTTCGCGCTCGCTTGCCGGAATGCCGGGGCCCGTATCCTCGACTTCGAGATGCACGACGCGCGCCGCGCGATCGGCGCGCACGCGCACGGTGATGCGGCCGCCCGCCGGCGTGTAGCGGATCGCGTTGTCGATCAGGTTGCCGAGCATCTCGCGCAGCATCACCGGATGCCCGTCGATGCGAAGCGGCTCCGAGTCGGCGTCCGGGCCTTCGTAGCCGAGGTCCATCTGCTTCGCGAGCGCGGCCTGCACCCAGTCGCGCACGGCCTGTCGCGCGAGCGTCGCGATCTCGACGGGCTCGAACGTGAGCCCCGTCGCGCGGTTTTCCGCGCGCGCGAGCGCGAGCAGTTGCGTGACGAGCCGCGCCGCCTGCTCGGAGCTCGTCGCGATCTGCTCGAGCGAGCGCGCGACGTCGTTCGGCACCTCGTGGCGCAGCGCGAATTCGGCCTGCGTGCGCAGGCCCGCGAGCGGCGTCTTCATCTGGTGCGCGGCATCGGCGATGAAGCGCTTTTGCAGCGTGATGTTCTGCTCGAGGCGCGCGAGCAGATCGTTGAACGACGTGACGAGCGGCTCGATCTCGGGCGGCGCGCGCCGCGCCTCGACGGGCGACAGGTCGTCCGGGCGCCGGCCGCGGATGTGCGCCTGCAGCGCGGTGAGCGGCGCGAGCCCGCGCGACAGCCCGAACCAGACGAGCAGGATCGCGAGCGGCAGGATCACGAATTGCGGCAGGATCACGCCCTTGATGATGTCGTTCGCAAGCGCGTTGCGCTTGTCGAGCGTTTCGCCGATCTGCACGAGCACGGGCTGCGAGCCCGTCGCGCCCGGCAGCGCGACGGTCGTGTACGCGACGCGCACGTCGTTGCCGCGCAGCAGATCGTCGCGGAACACGACGACGCCGGGCGGCGGCCGGTCGTCGTCGCGCGGCAGCGGCAGGTCGGCTTCGCCCGCGACGAGCTCGCCGCGCGTGCCGAGCACCTGGAAGTAGAGGCTGTCGACGTTGTCGGCGCGCAGGAAGTCGAGCGTCGCCTGCGGCAGCCTCAGCTCGGCGACGCCGTTGACCGGCGTGATCTGCCGCGCGAGTACGTATGCGTCGGTCTCGAGCGCGCGATCGAACGGGCCGTTCGCGATCGTTTTCGCGACGAGATAGGTGACGGCGATGCTCATCGGCCACAGCAGGAGGAGCGGCGCGAGCATCCAGTCGAGAATCTCGCCGAATAGCGAGCGGGGGCGGGGGCCTTCGGCGGCGTCGGTTTCGTCCGGCGGCGCGAACGGGTTCTCGTAACGCGCGTCGCGCGCGGCGTCCGTATCGGGCTCCGCGGCGGCCGCGCGTCGCGCGGCGTGGACGGAACGGACTGGCGTGGCCATCGGCCGCTCGCTCGTCGACGGCGCTAGCGCAGCGGCTGGCTCGCGGCGGTTTCGGCCGGTTGCGGCGCGGCGGCGTTCGGCGCGTCGCTCGCGGGCGCGGCTTTCTCGAGGCAGTAGCCGAGGCCGCGCACGGTCGTGATCCGCACGCCGCTCGGCTCGATCTTCTTGCGCAGCCGGTGGACGTAGACCTCGATCGCGTTGTTGCTGACTTCCTCGCCCCATTCGCACAGATGGTCGACGAGCTGCTCCTTCGACACGAGCCGGCCGATGCGCTGCAGCAGCACTTCGAGCAGCCCGAGCTCGCGCGCGGACAGGTCGAGCACGCGGCCGTTCGCATATGCGATCCGGCCGACCTGGTCGAACGACAGCGAGCCGTGCCGCACGACGGTCGGCCCGCCGCCCGCGCCGCGCCGCGTCAGCGCGCGCACGCGCGCTTCGAGCTCGTTGAGCGCGAACGGCTTCGCCATGTAGTCGTCGGCGCCGAGGTCGAGCCCCTTCACGCGCTCGTCGACGCTGTCGGCGGCCGTCAGGATCAGCACGGGCAGGTTCGAATTGCGCGCGCGCAGGCGGCGCAGCACGTCGAGGCCGGACATCCTGGGCAGGCCGAGATCGAGGATCAGCAGGTCGAAAGTCTGCATCGACAAGGCCGTGTCGGCCTCGACGCCGTTCCTCACGTGGTCGACGGCATAGCCCGATTGGCGGAGCGACCGGGTGAGGCCGTCCGCGAGTATGCTGTCGTCTTCGGCGATGAGAATTCGCATGATGCGCAACCGATTGCCGCTCCGCGGCAATGACGCTGCGCGCGGCTGTCTCCGAAATATGCGGCGATGCCTGCCTGCAACGCGGGCTTGCATAAACCACTGTTTTTTTATACAGTGTCTGCATTCGCGCACCTAACGGCTTGCTGGCCGTGTCGAAGCCGGTGCGTCCGTATCAGACGCTGCTCATCATAGCAAAGGACGATTCATGGAAGAAAGCAAGAAAGGCTCCGGGCTGACTGCAGAGAAGAGCAAGGCGCTTGCTGCCGCGCTCGCGCAGATCGAGAAGCAGTTCGGCAAAGGGTCGATCATGCGGCTCGGCGACGGCGAGGCAGTCGAGGATATCCAGGTGGTGTCCACGGGCTCGCTCGGTCTCGATATCGCGCTCGGCGTCGGCGGCCTGCCGCGCGGCCGTGTGGTCGAAATCTACGGGCCGGAATCGTCCGGCAAGACGACGCTCACGCTGCAGGTGGTCGCCGAGATGCAGAAGCTGGGCGGCACCGCGGCGTTCATCGACGCGGAGCACGCACTCGACGTCCAGTATGCGTCGAAGCTCGGCGTGAACGTGCCGGAGCTGCTGATCTCGCAGCCGGACACGGGCGAGCAGGCGCTCGAAATCGTCGACGCGCTGGTCCGCTCGGGCTCGATCGACATGATCGTCATCGACTCGGTCGCGGCGCTCGTGCCGAAGGCCGAAATCGAAGGCGAGATGGGCGACGCGCTGCCCGGCCTGCAGGCCCGCCTGATGTCCCAGGCGCTGCGCAAGCTGACGGGCTCGATCAAGCGCACGAACTGCCTCGTGATCTTCATCAACCAGATCCGGATGAAGATCGGCGTGATGTTCGGCAACCCGGAAACCACGACGGGCGGCAACGCGCTCAAGTTCTATTCGTCGGTGCGTCTCGATATCCGCCGGATCGGCTCGATCAAGAAGAACGACGAGGTGATAGGCAACGAAACGCGCGTGAAGGTCGTCAAGAACAAGGTGTCGCCGCCGTTCCGCGAAGCGATCTTCGACATCCTGTACGGCGAAGGCATCTCGCGCCAGGGCGAGATCATCGATCTCGGCGTCCAGGCGAAGATCGTCGACAAGGCGGGCGCGTGGTACAGCTATAACGGCGAGAAGATCGGCCAGGGCAAGGACAACGCGCGCGAATTCCTGCGCGAGAATCCGGAAATCGCGCGCGATATCGAGAATCGCATTCGCGAGTCGCTCGGTGTCGCCGCGATGCCGCAGGGCGCCGATTCCGCAGCCGAGATCATGGACGAAGAGGAGTAATGCGCAAGAACCGGCAGGGCGCGGATTCGCAGCAGACAGCGCGCGGTGCGCGGGCGGTGTCCGCCGGCGAGCCTCACGCCGAATGCGAAACGCGCACGACGGTTTCGGGCGAAGGGCGGCCGTCTGGCCGCCCGGCAGCGAGGGCATCCGGCGATGCCCTCGTTTCGTTTCGGCGATCGGTTGCGTCCGAATCGGATGAGCCGTTCGATCCATATGAATCGTTCGATGCGCACGATGACGCGCGGCAGCGTGCGCCGGTGGGTGTTTCGTCCGCCGCGGCGCGGGGGGCGGTTGCCGGCGACGTCTATACGCGCACGAGCCAGGCCGGGCCCCGGCCGCGGCGGCGCGCATCGCCTTTCCATTCCGATTCGTCCACATCGGATGTGGATGATGCGGAACGCTCGTCGGCATCGCAACGTCCGGCACGCACGCTGAAAGGGCGTGCGGTCGCCTATCTGTCGCGCCGCGAATACAGTCGCGCGGAGCTCGCGCGCAAGCTCGCGCCGTATGCCGACGAAAGCGACGATATCGAATCGCTGCTCGACGCGCTCGAGCGGGAAAACTGGCTGTCCGATTCGCGGTTCGCCGAAAGTCTCGTGCATCGGCGCGCGTCGCGCGTCGGTTCGGCGCGCATCGTCAGCGAACTGAAGCGCCACGCGGTGGGCGACGCGCTCGTCGAGTCCGTTGGCTCGCGGCTGCGCGAGAGCGAGTTCGAGCGCGCGCAGGCGGTCTGGCGCAAGAAGTTCGGCACGGCGCCGCAAACGCCGGCGGAACGCGCGAAGCAGGCGCGTTTTCTCGCGATGCGCGGTTTTTCGAGTGCGACGATCGCGAAGCTGCTGAAAGGCGATGTCGACGAATTCGGTGGCGATTGAGCGGGGCGAGCCCACTTCGCCGGCTCGTTTTCGCTGATTCGTTTTTGCGGGCTCTCGCGGGCTCTCGTCGCCGGCCTGACATCGAGCCGGTGTGGGAATTTCGCAAGAATGTCCTGCAACGGCCGGGCGAGCGGCCACGATGCCTTGCCGATTGCAGGCCCCGTCCAATCCCCCCAAAACCCTCGAAACCCCGCACGGGGCCAGACCGGGCCGGTGTGGACGATATGCTAGAATCGCCGAGTTTCCTCTTCGGCTTCACTTTCCGCATGCCGCTACCCGAGCCCGTCCCCCGACAGTTGCGCCATCGCCGCGCAATTCGAGCGGAAGCCTACGAGCGCGCCGACGGCTTGTGGGACATCGAAGCCTGCCTGACCGATCACAAGCCTCGCGACGTGACGCTTGCGTCGAGCGTCAGGCCGAACGGCCTGCCGATCCACGAACTCTGGCTGCGCGTGACGATCGATCGGGAGCTGAATATCGTCGACGCCGACACGTCGTCGGACTGGGTGCCCTATCCCGGTCAATGCGAAGCAGCCAAACCCGCCTACCGCGTCCTCATCGGACTCAATCTCTTCCGCCATTTCCGTCGCGACGTGTCCCGGCTGCTGTCCGGCGTCGCCGGCTGCTCGCATCTGACCGAGCTGTGCGCGGTGTTGCCGACGGCCGCGATTCAGGCGTTCGCGGGCGACGTATGGAACGTGCACGAGCTGTCGGGCGATGGCGCGACCGGGCGCGACCGCGCGGCCGACGAGCCGCCGTTCCAGCTCGGCCGCTGTCACGCGCTGCGGTTCGACGGGGAGGCGGTTCGGCAGTTCTATCCGCGCTGGTACGGCGCGAGCGGCTCCGCGCGCGAGGGCTCGGACAGTGCGAAGGAATGAGGGCGAGCGCTTGAATCGTCAGAAGAAGCGATCGTCAATCGACTTTTTTTAGCCAACTCACAGACTGAAGGAATCACGCATGAAGATTCACGAGTACCAGGGTAAGGAAATCCTGCGGAAATTCGGAGTCGCGGTCCCGCGCGGCAAGCCGGCGTTCTCGGTGGACGAGGCCGTCAAGGTGGCGGAAGAGCTGGGCGGCCCGGTCTGGGTCGTCAAGGCCCAGATTCATGCGGGCGGTCGCGGCAAGGGCGGCGGCGTGAAGGTCGCGAAGTCGCTCGAGCAAGTGCGCGAGTACGCGGACCAGATCCTCGGCATGCAACTGAAGACGCACCAGACGGGTCCGGAAGGCCAGAAGGTCAACCGTCTGCTGATCGAGGAAGGCGCGGACATCAGGAAGGAACTGTATGTCGGCATCGTGATCGATCGCGTGTCGCAGAAGGTCGTCGTGATGGCGTCGAGCGAAGGCGGCATGGACATCGAGGAAGTTGCGGAAAAGACGCCGGAAGCGATCCACAAGGTCGCCGTCGAGCCGTCGCTGGGGCTGCAGGACGCCGAAGCCGACGATCTCGCGAAGAAGATCGGCGTGCCGGATGCATCGATCCCGCAAGCGCGCGAAATCCTGAAGGGCCTGTACAAGTCGTTCTGGGAAACGGACGCGTCGCTCGCCGAAATCAACCCGCTCGTGCTGACGGGCGACGGCAAGGTGATCGCGCTCGACGCGAAGTTCAACTTCGATTCGAACGCGCTGTTCCGTCATCCGGAAATCGTCGCGTACCGCGATCTCGACGAAGAAGATCCGGCTGAAATCGAAGCGTCGAAGTTCGACCTCGCGTATATCTCGCTCGACGGCAACATCGGCTGCCTCGTGAACGGCGCGGGCCTCGCGATGGCGACGATGGACACGATCAAGCTGTTCGGCGGCGAGCCGGCGAACTTCCTCGACGTCGGCGGCGGCGCGACGACCGAGAAAGTCACCGAAGCGTTCAAGCTGATGCTGAAGAACCCGGGCCTGAAGGCGATCCTCGTGAACATCTTCGGCGGCATCATGCGCTGCGACGTGATCGCGGAAGGCGTGATCGCGGGCTCGAAGGCCGTGAACCTGAACGTGCCGCTCGTCGTGCGCATGAAGGGCACGAACGAAGACCTCGGCAAGAAGATGCTTGCGGAATCCGGCCTGCCGATCATCTCGGCGGACAGCATGGAAGAAGCCGCGCAGAAGGTCGTCGCGGCTGCTGCGGGCAAGTAACGAGCGCCCGCGACCTGGCGCTGCGCGCCAGGCCCCCGAAGCGGGGCGGGAGGACTCGGGGCAGCCCCGCGTTTTTCCGAGCGCAACATTGAACACGCATGGCGGCGCGGCTTTTCTCGCGACGCCGATCGAACAGAGGTCATTACATGTCGATTCTGATCAACAAAGACACGAAGGTCATCACGCAGGGCATCACCGGCAAGACCGGCCAGTTCCACACGCGCGCCTGCCGTGAGTACGCAAACGGCCGCGAAGCGTTCGTCGCGGGCGTGAACCCGAAGCGCGCCGGCGAAGATTTCGAAGGCATTCCGATCTACGCGAGCGTCAAGGAAGCGAAGGCGGAAACCGGCGCGACCGTGTCGGTCATCTACGTGCCGCCCGCGGGCGCCGCCGCGGCGATCTGGGAAGCGGTCGAGGCCGATCTCGATCTCGCGATCTGCATCACGGAAGGCATTCCCGTGCGCGACATGATCGAAGTGAAGGACCGCATGCGCCGCGAAGGCCGCAAGACGCTGCTGCTCGGGCCGAACTGCCCGGGCACGATCACGCCGGACGAGCTGAAGATCGGCATCATGCCGGGCCACATCCACCGCAAGGGCCGCATCGGCGTCGTGTCGCGCTCGGGCACGCTGACGTACGAAGCGGTCGCGCAACTGACGGCGCTTGGCCTTGGCCAATCGTCGGCGGTCGGCATCGGCGGCGACCCGATCAACGGTCTGAAGCACATCGACGTGATGAAGATGTTCAACGACGATCCGGATACGGACGCAGTCGTGATGATCGGCGAGATCGGCGGTCCGGACGAAGCCACGGCGGCTCAGTGGATCAAGGACAACATGAAGAAGCCTGTCGTCGGCTTCATCGCGGGCGTCACGGCGCCTCCGGGCAAGCGCATGGGCCACGCCGGCGCGCTGATCTCGGGCGGTGCGGACACGGCCGAAGCGAAGCTGGAAATCATGGACGCGTGCGGCATCAAGGTCACGCGCAATCCGTCGGAAATGGGCCGCCTGCTGAAGGCGGCGCTGTAAGCATCGCGCTGCAACGTCGGTTTCATCGCCACGAAAAACGCCGGTTCCGCCGGCGTTTTTTGTTATGCTCGCGCAAGCGTTTCGTCAGGCTCGCGCCGGGCGGTCCGGCTCGGGCGAACGCATGCCGACGCCCGCCGGTCTCACCCCCTTTGCTTCGCTCTCATGCTCGAATTCTTTGCCTCGCTCCATTGGGGCGCCGTTCTCCAGATCGTCATCATCGATATCCTGCTCGGCGGAGACAACGCGGTCGTGATCGCGCTCGCCTGCCGCAATCTGCCCGCGCAGCAGCGCGTGCGCGGCGTGCTGTGGGGGACGGCCGGCGCGATCGCGCTGCGCGTCGTGCTGATCGCGTTCGCGGTGCTGCTGCTCGACGTGCCGCTTCTCAAGTTTGCGGGCGGCGTGCTGCTGCTGTGGATCGGCGTGCGGCTGATGGCGCCCGCCGAGGACGCGCACGACAACGTCAAGCCCGCCGACAAGCTGTGGGATGCAGTGAAGACGATCGTGATCGCCGACGCGGTGATGAGCCTCGACAACGTGATCGCGATCGCGGGCGCGGCCGAACAGGCGGACCCAGGCCATCGGATCGCGCTCGTGATCTTCGGCCTGCTCGTCAGCATTCCGATCATCGTCTGGGGCAGCACGCTCGTCCTCAAGCTGCTCGACCGCTTACCGATCTTCATCACGTTCGGCGCGGCGCTGCTCGGCTGGATCGCAGGCGGGCTGATGGTCAACGATCCGGCGGGCGACCGCTGGCCGCTCCTCGACACGCCCGCCGCGATCTATGGCGCGAGCGCCGCGGGCGCGCTCTTCGTCGTGATCGCCGGCTATGCGCTGAAGAAGCGGCGCGCGGTATCGAGCGCGACGAATTCCCACTGACGGACGCGAACGCGCGGCGTCGGCCGTTCGGCCGACTGCCCGCGTTGCCGTCCGCTGGCTACGATCAACACGCCTGCCTGATCCGGCAGGCGTGTTTCGTTTTCGGAGCCTGTCATGAGCGAAGTTCTTTCCGTTTTACCGCCGGTTGCGCCGCTTTCGCCGCTTTCGCCGCTCGTGTGGCGGCAAAAGGGCGTGACGAGCGGTCTGCGCCGCGCGCGGCGAGCGTCGATGCGCGCGATGCGCGGCCGCGGCTTCACGCTGATCGAATTGATGATCGTGCTCGCGATCGTGGGCGTCGTCGCCGCGTACGCGATCCCCGCGTATCAGGATTACCTCGCGCGCAGCCGGGTCGGCGAGGGGCTCGCGCTCGCCGCATCCGCGCGGCTCGCTGTCGCCGAGAATGCGGCGAGCGGCAATGGATTCTCGGGCGGCTATGTGTCGCCGCCCGCCACGCGCAACGTCGAATCGATCCGGATCGACGACGACTCCGGACAGATCGTCGTCGCCTTCACGACGCGCGTCGCGGCGGCGGGCGCGAATACGCTCGTGCTCGTGCCGTCGTCGCCGGATCAGCCGGACGTGCCGACGGCGCGTGTCGCGTTGTCGAAGGGCGTCGTTCAGGCGGGGGCGATCACGTGGGAGTGCTTTGCGGACGGCAAGGCGTCGTCGTCGCTGCCCGCGCCGGGCGCCGGACCGATGCCGACCGACGCGCCGACGCTGGCCGGCAAGCTCGCGCCGCCCGATTGCCGCGCGTGAAGGGGCGGCGGCGCAGTGGCGCGATTGCCGGGCACGGGCCTTGCGCGAACTGGCGGCCGTCCGGCGACGGCCGCGCACCGCGATGGTGCGTCGCATGATGTCCGTGCGTGTCGGGCGTCCGCGCCCGCACAGCGGGAGGTTTTTTTTGTATAGTGCGCCGGTTGCTGATACCCGGTTCGCTCATGCCTTCTTCTTTTCTGCGTTCTTTATCGCTGATCGCGCTCGCCGTCGCCCTGATCCTGCCGTATGCGGTCACGAACCACACGTACCCGATTCCGACCTTCTATTCCGAGTTTGCCGCGTTCGCCTTGTATTGGGTGCTCGGCGCGAGCGTCGTGCTGCTCGTGAAAGCCGAGCGCGCCGAGCAGTCGTTCGCCGCGCCGATGGCGCTCGTCGCGCCGCTCGGATTCGGCGCGGTATTGCTTGCGCAGATCGCGCTGCTGCCGCTGCGCCAGCCTTCGATGAACTGGCTCGCGATGGGCTACCTGCTGGGCGCGCTCGGCGCGATGCAGGCCGGTTATGCGCTCGCGCGCGCGAACATGGTCGACATGGCCGCGCGGATGATCGCGGGGGCGACGATCGTCGGCGGCATCGTCGCAGTCGCCTGCCAGTTCGTGCAACTGTTCCATCTGGAGACGGCGTTCTCGCCGTTCGTCGTGTCGTACGGCGTGACCGTCGACCGCCGTCCGTACGGCAACATGGCGCAGGCCAATCACCTCGCGACCTATATCGCGTTCGCGCTCGCGGGCGCGCTCTATCTCGTGCAGACGCGGCGGATGCCGGCGCTTGCGTGGGCGGCGCTGTCGGCGCTCCTGTCCGCCGGGCTTGCGCTCACCGTGTCGCGCGGGCCGTGGCTGCAGGTCGGCGTGATGGTCGTCGCCGGCTTCTGGATGGCGTTCACGCAGGCGCGGCGCGATCCGGCCGCGAGCCGCGCGCGCGCATGGGCGATTCCCGTCGTGCTGGGCGCGCTGTTCGTCGCGGTCAACGTCGCGGTGCGCTGGGCGAATGTCCACTACCATCTCGGTCTCGCGGAATCCGCCGCCGATCGCATGCGCGACGCCGGCCAGATCGCGCCGCGCCTCGCGCTCTGGAAGTACGGCCTCACGATGTTCCGCGAGCATCCGCTGCTCGGCGTCGGCTGGGGCGAATTCCCGATTCACCAGTTCGAGCTCGTGCGCAGGCTGGGCGGCGTCGAGATCGCGAACAACTCGCACGACATCTTCATCGATCTTCTTGCGAAATCCGGCCTGCTCGGCCTCGGCGTGCTGCTCGTCGCGCTCGTTGCGTGGTTCGTGCGCGCGCTGCGCGTGCCGCATACCGAGAGCCGCGTATTTGGCTTCGCGCTCGTCGGCATTGTGCTGATGCACGCGCTCGTCGAGTATCCGCAGCAGTACACGTTTTTCCTGCTGCCCGTGATGTTCGTGATCGGTCTGCTCGAGACGAAGCCGCTGCGCGTGTTGCGGGGCCGTGCGGCGTTCGCGCTGTTCGCGGTGCTGTCGGTGGCGGGGCTCGCGTCGCTGTACCCGGTGCTGCGCGACTACCAGCGCGCCGAAGTGCTGTATTACGGCACGAATCCGGCCGAGCAGTACCGCGAGCAGCCGTCGTTCCTGTTCGGTGCTTGGGGCGATTACGGTGCGGCGACGCTGCTCGCGATCTCGCGCGACAATTTGCAGGCGAAGCTGGCCGCGCACGAACGCGCGATCGCGCTGCTGCCGGGCGAGACGGTGCTGCGCCGCTATGCGGTGTTGCAGGCGCTCGACGGCCGCGAGGCCGACGCGCTCGATACGGTCGAGCGATTGCGCGTGTTCGCGGAAGAACTGCACGACTGGCCGGTGCAGCTCGCCGCGCTGTACAAGCTGCTCGACGACCAGCCGTCGCTGAAACCCTTCAAGGCGGCGCTCGTCGTGAAGTACGGAACGCCTGCCTCGAACCTGTCGGTCGACGACGAGGAGGACGACAGCGACGATTGATCGCCGGCCGGCTCGAAACGCGTCGCTCGATCGAGAAACCGCCGCATGCGGCGGCACGGCCTTGCCGCTACGGACGACCGACGCGAGCAATCGCAGCAAGACCACGGCTGGAAATCGCCGCGAGCATCCCGCCTCGCCGCCGCCTCATGGCAGATGACGTTAACCAGTGTTAAATCTCGCCGCATTCGCGCCTCGCCAGCCGCCGCGAGCGGATGCGCGCGATGTCGTTCGGGTATGCTTGGGCGCGGTATCCATCGACCGGACCGATTTCCTGCCCTGAGAGAAAGCCCATGAAAACGCGTACTCATCGTATTGCCGCAGCAGGCATCCTGGTTGCCAGCATCCTGTCGTTTTCGACCGCGCATGCGCAACTCGGCGATTTTCTCAAGCAAGGCGCCGACGCCGGCAACGGCGCGGGCGGTATCGCCGGCGCGCTCGGCAATCTCGGCGGCGCCGGCGGCGCGGCGTCGGCCGGCGCGCTGCTGACGCCCGGCAGCACCGGTAACGTCGCGGGCCTGCTGCAGTTCTGCATCAAGAACAACTATCTCGGCGACGGCGGCGCATCGTCGGTCAAGGATGCGCTGATGAGCAAGCTGGGCGGCGGCGTCACGTCGGACAGCGCATATGCGAGCGGCGCGAACGGGATTCTCGATGCCGGCAACGGCCGTACGCTCGATCTGGCCGGCGGGCAAAGCTTCAAGCAGCAGTTGACGAAGCAGGTGTGCGACAAGGTGTTGTCGCAAGCGAAGTCGCTGTTGTAAGCGCTGTCGGCAGAACGCGGCGAACGCCTGGGACCGCGCGCGGCGCCCGACACCGGCGCTCCGCGCGGACGAAACATCCACGAGTAACGGGGTGCGGAATCGCACGGCGGCGCGTGACGCGCATGCTGTCGATTCGCGCGACGGACGCTGTAGACGGACCGCAACGAACATGAAGACCTACTCGACGTACCTGGCGCTTCCCCTTGCCGCGTCGCTGTTCGCCGGCTGTGCGGCGTTCGCGCCGCGCGATGCGGCGAAGCTCGAATGCACGATGCCCGTCGCGGCATATCCGGAGAATGCGAAGCCGCTCGAGCGCCGGGCGACCGTACTCGTGCGCGCGATGATCACGGCGTCGGGCAACACGGAGAACGTCACGGTGACGACGAGCAGCCGGAACGCCGCGGCGGACCGTGCGGCGGTCGACGCGATGTCGAAGATCGCATGCTCGCAGACGCCCGCGCGCGGCGGCGAGCCGTATCCGTTCACGCTGACGCGGCCGTTCGTGTTCGAGCCGCAGGCGAGGGCGTCGCGGTGACGCATGTCGGAGCGCATTGAGCGCGCCGACGCAGGCGGTGACGGGCGAACGACATCCGGCGCTGTCCCGGCTTGGCGCAACCGTCGTTCGAAGCTTCGAGCGCGCTGAACGTCGCGAGCGACGCGTGCGCCTGGACCAGGCCAGGCGCGCGTGATCAGCGGCCGACCGGCCGCATCACGCGCCGGCTTCGTCCGCCTTCCAGTCCCCCGACTTCCCGCCGCGCTTTTCCCGCACGCTCACGTCGGTGATCGTCATTCCGCGATCCACCGCCTTGCACATGTCGTAGACGGTCAGCAGCCCGACCTGCACCGCGGTCAGCGCTTCCATTTCGACGCCCGTGCGCCCGAGCGTCTCGACCTGCGCGCTGCAACGCACGCCGGGCAGCGCGTCGTCGAATTCGAAATCGACCGCGACGCGCGTGAGCGCGAGCGGATGGCAGAGCGGAATCAGATCGGCGGTGCGCTTTGCGCCCTGGATCGCCGCGATTCGCGCGACGCCGAGCACGTCGCCTTTCTTCGCGCGCCCCTCGCGGATCAGCGCGAGCGTGTCGGGCAGCATCCGGATCGCGCCGCGCGCCACCGCGATGCGCTTCGTTTCCTGCTTGCCGCCGACGTCGACCATGTGCGCATGGCCGGCGGCGTCGAAGTGGGTGAATCCTGATCCAGACATGTCGTGCTCCGTTAGAGGGCGTCTATCATAGCAGCGCGGCTCGCCTGCCCGTCCGGCGCGCTTCGGCGTCGCGCGAGCGGAGGCCGGCGCGCCGTTACAATGACGCAGCCCCATCGAGCCATTACGCCACGGCCGCCCAGATCCTTGTCCATGCGCGTCAAATCGTCGTTTGCCGTTTTGTTGTCCGCGGCGCTCGCCCTGCCGCCCGGCGGCCACGCGCAGTCGCGCGGCGATGCGCCGCCGCTCGAGCCCGCGCGCTCCACCGGCGCTGCGGACGCCGCGCTGCTCACGCGAGACGCGCTGTCCATCATGCCGTCCGGCATCGCGGCCGGCGTGTTCGGCACGTATGGCGGCGCGGACAGCCGGCTCGCCGATCCGGCGTCGGGCACGCCCAGTTTGCGCGCGCCGCTTCGCTCGCTGCAACTGCCGGATCTCGGCGACGGCTCGGGCGGCTCTCTGACGCCGCAGGCGGAGCGCCGTCTCGGCGAGCGCGTGATGCGCGAGGTGCGCCGCGACCCCGACTACCTCGACGACTGGCTCGTGCGCGACTACCTGAATTCGGTCGCGACGAAGCTTTCGGCGGCGGCCGCCGCGCAGTTCATCGGCGGCTACATGCCCGATTTCGATCTGTTCGCGATGCGCGATCCGCAGATCAACGCGTTCTCGCTGCCGGGCGGCTTCATCGGAATCAACAGCGGGCTCGTCGCGGCGACGCAGACGGAGTCCGAGCTCGCGTCGGTGATCGGCCACGAGATGGGGCACGTGCTGCAGCGGCACATCGCGCGGATGATCAGCGCAAGCGAGAAGAGCGGCTACGCGGCGCTCGCGACGATGCTGTTCGGCGTGCTCGCTGGCATTCTCGCGCGCAGCGGCGATCTTGGCAGCGCGATCGCGATGGGCGGCCAGGCGTTCGCGGTCGACAGCCAGCTTCGGTTCTCGCGCTCGGCCGAGCGCGAGGCGGATCGCGTCGGCTTTCAACTGCTCGCGGGCGCCGGCTACGATCCGTATGGCATGCCGGGCTTCTTCGAGCGGCTCGAGCGCGCGTCGATGGGCGACGCGGGCGTGCCCGCGTATGCGCGCACGCACCCGCTGACGGGCGAGCGGATCGCCGACATGGACGATCGCGCGCGGCGCGCGCCGTACCGGCAGCCGCGACAGTCGTCGGAATACGGCTTCGTGCGCGCGCGCCTGCGGATGCTGCAGAACCGCTCGCCGACCGATTACGCGAACGAGGTGCGGCGGATGCGCGCGGAGCTCGACGACAGGGTCGCGCCGAACGTCGCGGCGAACTGGTACGGGATCGCACTCGGCGAGATGCTGGGCGGCCGCTACGGCGACGCGGACCGCGCGCTCGCCGCGGCGCGCGACGCCCTCATGCGCACGGCCGCGCGCGAGGGCGAGGCGGCGCGCACTTCGCCGAGCCTCGACGTGCTCGCGGCGGAGATCGCGCGTCGCGCCGGCCGCGCGGACGACGCGGTGCGGCTCGCCGCCGCCGCGCAAGCGCGCTGGCCGGGCTCGCACGCGGCAATCGCCGCGCATCTGCAGGCGCTCCTTGCCGCGCGGCGCTACGGGCAGGCGCAGACGCTCGCGCAATCCGAAGCGCGCGCCGATTCCGGCCAGCCCGACTGGTGGAACTATCTCGCGCAGGCGAGCCGCGGCCAGGGCGACGCGGTCACGCAGCGCCGCGCGCTCGCGGAGAAGTTCGCGCTCGAAGGCGCGTGGCCGTCGGCGATCCGGCAGTTGCGCGAGGCGCGCGACCTCAAGTCGGCCAGCTTCTACGAGCAGTCGATCATCAGCGCGCGGCTGCACGAGTTCGAGGCGCGCTACAAGGAAGAGCGGGAAGAGGACAAGGATAACCGGCGCGGGTGACGCGCGGCGCGGAAGAGTCCGAGGAATCGGAAGAAGCCGAAGAGCCAGACGCATCGGCCGAAGCAGACGAAGCAGACGAAGCGCCGACGCAAAGCACGGCGCGCGGTTCAGCCGCCATCGGCCATCGCGCGCCGCGTCAGCCCGCCGCCCGCCCTCCCGCGCGCGCGGCCGGGCTTGCGACGAACCCGAACCGCTGCGCGACGTCGTCGCGCCGGATCGGCTCGAGCGGCAGATCGACGCCGCCGCCGAGATGCAGCACGCCGTGCGCGCCGTCGTCATCGAGGTCGGCGCAATCGGCGAAGAGCGCCAGATCGTGATCGTGCAGCGCGGCGACGCGCGGCGGCGTTGCGCGGTCGGCGAACAGCACGCCGCCCGCGTCGTCGAGCCAGGCGCTCGCCGGCTCGAACGCGCGGCCGGTGTGGTCGGTCAGCGCGACGCGCGCCGGATCGTCATGATCGTGACGGCCGTCGCGATCGGCCGCGAGCCGGACGATCCACGGCGTATACGCCAGTTCGACGTACACGCGCTGCGGCCCGTTCTGGAAGAACCACTGGCCATCTTCGTCGCGCTCGTAATTGCGGGCGATGAAGTCGACGAGCGCCGGGTGCCGCACGGGCGAGCCGAGCGCGCCCGCCGCCTGCGCGGCGTCGTCGCGCATCCGCCAGCCGCCGCGCCGGTCGAGCAGCAGCCATCCGGTGCAGTGCGGAACGTTCGGCCACTTGGCGAGCGCCTGTTTGACGATGTCATCCATGATCGGTGAAGCGTGAGCAGAATTCGAAGATGCGCGCGGGCAGCCAGTCGATGCGCCCGGGGAACGGGCCCGTCATGAAGCCCGCGTGGCCGCCGTGCTCGGGCTGGTCGAGCACGACCGCGCGCGACACGTCGCGCGGGCCGGGCAGCGCCGACGCCGGCAGGAACGGATCGTTGCGCGCGTTGAGGATCAGCGTCGGCACGTCGATCGCCGCGAGGAGCGGGCGCGTGGTCGCCTGCGTCCAGTAATCGTTCGCGTCGACGAAGCCGTGCAGCGGCGCGGTGACGATATCGTCGAAGTCGTGCATCGTGCGCGCGGCGAGCATCGCGTGCCTGTCGAAGAGCCCCGGATACTGGTCGAGCTTCACGAGCGCCTTCAGCTTGAGCGTCTTCAGGAAGCTGCGCGTGTAGACCATCGAGAAGCCTTGCGACAGCGCGCGGCCGCCCGCGTGGACGTCGATCGGCGTCGACACCGCCGAGGCCGCCGCGACGATCGACGTATCGCTGCGCCGTTCGCCGAGCCAGCGCAGCAGCACGTTGCCGCCGAGCGACACGCCGACCGCGACGAGCGGCCCGCGATGGCTTTTCGCGAGCCGCCGCAGGATCCAGTCGACTTCGGCGCTGTCGGCGAGGTGATAGAAGCGCGGCATCCGGTTCATCTCGCCGCTGCAACTGCGGAAGTGCGGGACGACGCCGTGCCAGCCGCGCTCGCGGGCGGCCGCCATCAGCACGCGCGCGTAATGCGAATCGGAGCTGCCTTCGAGGCCGTGGAACAGCACGGCGAGCGGCGCGCCCGGCTCGGGCGCCGCGCCCGCCGCCGGCGCGAGCCAGTCGACGTCGATGAAGTCGCCGTCGGGCGTGTCCCAGCGCTCGCGCCGGTATTCGACGTCGGGCCGGCGCGCGAAGAGGGCGGGGACGATCGTCTGCGCGTGGCTCGTCGGCAGCCAGAGCGGCGCGCGGTAGAGGGACGAGGCTGCCGGGGGGGCGGTCTCGTCGGCAGCGGGAAGCGGGGGGAGTGCGGTGCTCATCGCTGCGAACGCCCGTTGCTCAGTGGAGCGGCCCCTGCGCGTGGCGGATCTTCGCGGCGAACTGCGTCGCCGTCTGCTCGGGGATCGGGCTCGCGTGGATGTGGGCGATCCGCCATTCGCCGCGCTCGTGGATCATCACGTAGGTCGTGAACACCATCTGCGGCTCGGCGGTGAGATCGGCCTGCTGGTGCGCTTCCGCGACCGTGTAGACGACGGTGCCGAGGCTGTCGTAGACGCGGATGTCGAGCGGCTCGATCGTGACGGGCTGTGTCGACAGCCGCGCGCCGAACCCGCTTCGGATCTGCTCGAGGCCGTGCAGGTGCGTGCCGTCCGACCAGATGCAACTGGCGAAGTCCTCGTCGATCCAGAGGACCATCAGCGCGTCGAGGTTGGCGTCGGCGATTGCCTGGTAGTACGCGTTCAGCGTATCGGCGGCGGCTTCGAAGAGGCGGGCAAAACGTGGCATCGGGTCTATCTCTCGCGCGCGGCGCGCGCCGTTTCATCGTGGCGGCCTCGTCGTCGACGGGGCCGCCCGCTCAAGCGGTGAGTCGGGTGCGGGTGCGCGGGCGCGCGACGGGCGGCCGCGCGGCCGCGGGCGTCAGCGCTGTCCGACGAGCATCCCGCGCAAATCGCCGAACACCTGCTCCGGGCTCAGCTCGCGCAGGCATTTCAGATGGCCGAGCGGGCATTCGCGTTCGAAGCAGGGACTGCATTCGAGATGCAGCCATTGTACCTTTGCCAGCTCCGACAGCGGCGGGGTATGACGCGGATCGGTCGAGCCGTAGAGCGCGACGAGCGGCCGGCGCAGCGCCGCCGCGACGTGCATCAGCCCGGAATCGTTGGTGACGACCGCGTTCGCGCGCGCGATCAGCGCGCACGCCTCGGTGAGCGAGGTCTGGCCGCAGAGGCTGCGCACGTTCGGCGCGCGCTCGGCGATCGCCTGTGCGGCCGCTGCGTCCTTCGGCGAGCCGAGCGCGACGATCTGCGTATACGGAAAGGACTGGCTCACGCTCTGCGCGAGCGCGGCGAAATGCTCGGGCGGCCAGCGCTTCGCCGGGCCGTACTCGGCGCCCGGGCAGAACACGACGAGCGGCTTGCGCGTGTCGAGGTTGAAGCGCGCGGAGACGCGCGCCGTCTCGTTCAGGTCCGCTTCGAGCCGCGGCGGCGGCAGCGTCTGGAGCGATTCGGGCAGCTTCGCGCCGGGCGCGTATGCAAGCGCCGCGTAATGTTGGGCCATCGGCGCGCGCGTGTCGCGCGCCTTGCCCGGATTCGCGTGCCGCACGTTCAGGAGCATGTAGCGATGCTCGCCCGTGTAGCCGACCCGAAGCGGGATGCCGGCGAGCCACGGGATCAGCGCGGATTTCAGCGAGTTCGGCAGCACGTACGCGGCGTCGTAGCCGAGCTCGCGCAGATCGCTCGCGAGCTGCCAGCGGTGCAGCATCTGCAGCTTGCCGTGCGCGAGCTCGGTCGCGTGGACATCGTGGATCTCGGGCATCCGCTCCAGCACGGGCGCGACCCACGTGGGCGCCACGGCGTCGATGACGATGCGGGGATGCAGTTTCTTCAGCAGCGCGAAAAGCGGCTGCGCCATCAATGCGTCACCGATCCAGTTCGGTGCGATTACCAACGCGCGACGCATCAGGTCGATTTCCGATGTCGTAATGAAGCGCGACGCTCGTGCGCCGCGCTCGGGTTGCGGGGGAGGGGCGGCGGCGCGCACCGGACGGCCGGTGCGCGCCGCGTCGGGCGGCGAAGCCGCCGCGCGCTCAATGGTGGCCGCGCAGCACTTCGCCGTCGCGCAGCTTGTAGCGCGTGCCGCAGTACGGGCAGCGCGCCTCGCCGTGCGAGACGTCGATGAACACGCGCGGGTGCGCGCTCCAGCGCGGCATCGCGGGATTCGGGCAGTAAGCGGGCAGATCCTTGGCCGTCAGTTCGATGAGCGGCATTTCCTTGATTTCACTCATGGGGCTTTCTCGTTATGGCGATGGCGAGCGGCGCGCGCCGGCGTTGCGCCGCGCGCCGCATTCGGGCTCAGATCTTCGTGAGCCAGTCCGCGTGCTTCGCGCTCTTGCCGTTGACGACGTCGAAGAACGCGCTTTGCAGCTTTTCGGTGATCGGGCCGCGCGCGCCGCTGCCGATCGTGCGGTTGTCGAGCTCGCGGATCGGCGTGACTTCGGCCGCGGTGCCGGTGAAGAACGCTTCGTCGGCCGTATAGACCTCGTCGCGCGTGATGCGCTTCTCGATCACTTCGATTCCGGCTTCCTTCGCGAGCGTGATGACCGTGTCGCGCGTGATGCCGTCGAGGCACGACGCGAGATCCGGCGTGTAGAGCTTGCCGCGGTTCACGAGGAAGAAGTTCTCGCCGGAGCCTTCGGACACGTAGCCGTCGACGTCGAGCAGGAGCGCCTCGTCGTAGCCGTCGGCCGTCGCTTCCTGGTTCGCGAGGATCGAGTTCACGTACCAGCCGGACGCCTTCGCGCGCACCATCGATACGTTCACGTGATGGCGCGTGAACGACGAGGTCTTCACGCGGATGCCTTTCGCGAGGCCCTCCTCGCCGAGGTACGCGCCCCACGGCCACGCGGCGATCGCGACGTGGATCGTGTTGCCCTTGGCCGACACGCCGAGCTTCTCCGAGCCGATCCAGATGATCGGGCGCAGGTAGCACGACTCGAGCTTGTTCTCGCGCACGACGTCGCGCTGCGCGGCCTCGAGCGTTTCCTGGTCGAACGGCACGTCCATCTGGAAGATCTTCGCCGAGTTCAGCAGGCGCTTCGTGTGCTCCTTCAGGCGGAAGATCGCCGTGCTGCCGTCGGCCGTCTTGTACGCGCGCACGCCCTCGAAGACGCCCATGCCGTAATGCAGCGTGTGGGTCAGCACGTGGATCTTGGCGTCGCGCCATTCGATCAGCTTGCCGTCCATCCAAATCTTGCCGTCGCGATCGGCCATTGACATAGGTCTTCTCCTGGTGGATGCGGGGATGCGCAGAAAGGGCGCGCGGCGGCTCGAAACCGCGCCGCGTCGCAAAAGGGCTCATTTTAGCGTTTTTGTACGCGCAACGGTCGGTACGGCAGAGTCCGGCGCTATAATCGACGCGCAATCTGCGTGAAAAAATAACGGGCGGCGGCGCGCGATGCGCGCGAGCGGTCCGGCTTTTCGCCTTCGCGGCGCCTCCTCGATGCTCGCTCGCCTCTCCGCCACCGACCGTTTCGCCCTCGCCCAGGGCTTCCGCGACTTTTCCCCGACGCTGATGGCGATCCTGTCGTGGGGCCTCGTCACCGGCATCGCGATGAGCAAGTCGGTGCTGACGACGGGGCAGGCGCTCGGCATGTCGATCCTCGTCTACGCGGGCTCGTCGCAGCTCGCGGTGCTGCCGCTCTTCGCCGCGAAGCTGCCGGTCTGGACGATTCTCCTGACGGCCGCGATGGTCAACATGCGCTTCGTGATCTTCAGCGCGGGGCTCGCACCCCATTTCTCATATCTGCCGCTGTGGCGGCGGCTCGCGATCGGCTATTTCAACGGCGACGTGATCTACCTGCTGTTCCAGAAGCAGGGCTTCGCGGCGGGCCACGTGCCCGGCAAGGAGGCGTACTTCTGGGGGATGGCGCTCACGAGCTGGCTTGCATGGCAGGCGTCGTCGCTCGTCGGCATCGCGCTCGCGAGCGCGTTTCCCGACAGTTGGGGGCTCGCGCTCGCCGGCACGCTCGCGCTGATTCCGATCATGGTGTCGGCGATCGCGAACCGCTCGACGCTCACGGCCGTCGCGGTGGCGGGGGGCGTGTCGCTCGTCGCGTTCGAGCTGCCGTACCGGCTCGCGCTGCCGCTCGCGGTGGTCGCGGCGCTTGCGGCGGGCAGCGTCGCCGACTGGTTCGTCGAGCGCGCCGACTGGCGGCGCATCCGGGCGGCGCGCACGGAGGACGCCGAATGAGCGGCTGGCAAGTCTGGCTCGCGATCGCCGGGATGACGCTCGTCACCGCGATCACGCGCGCGTTCTTTCTCGCCGGCGGCGAGCGCACGGTGCTGCCCGAGCGCGTGCAGCGCTCGCTGCGCTACGCGCCCGCCGCGGCGCTCGTCGCGGTCGTGCTGCCCGACGTGCTGGAGACGCCCGAAGGCATCTCGTTCGCGCTGTCGAACCACGATTTCTACGCGGCGGCGGCGGGCCTCGCGTGGTTCCTGTGGCGGCGAAGCATGCTCGGCACGATCGTCGTCGGGATGCTCGTGTTCACCGCGCTGCGGGTCCTGTTCTGACCGGTTCCGGCACGGTCGCCCGGCATGCCGGGCGGGCTGCCGCGGCATGCGCGCCGCAACGGCGCGCAATGCTGCGAAATAACAGGAATTCGGCGGGAATTCAGCAGGATTTCGCCGCGCGGCGGGGCAGCGCGCCGGGCGGATCGGCTAGAATGACCCCTTCCGGAATTTTTTCGCGCGCGCCGCGCGGGCCCTGCCGCGCAAAGCCGGCGGGCCGCGCAAGGCGCCCGGCGCGGCGGCGCCGCGCGCGTCGAACCGCCTTCCTTCATCAACCTCCATCAGTCCCATGAGCCAAGTAAAGCGTCTTACCGACCTGATCGCCGAAGGCAAGCTCTCCGGCAAACGTGTGTTCATCCGCGCCGATCTGAACGTGCCGCAGGACGATCACGGCAACATCACCGAAGACACGCGCGTGCGCGCGTCGGTGCCCGCGATCGAGGCGGCGCTCGACGCGGGCGGGGCCGTGATGGTCACGTCGCACCTCGGCCGCCCGACGGAAGGCGAGTTCAAGCCCGAGGATTCGCTCGCGCCCGTCGCGAAGCGGCTGGCCGAGCTGCTCGGCCGCGACGTGCCGCTCGTCGCGAACTGGGTCGAGAACGGCGTCGAAGTCGCGCCGGGCCAGGTCGTGCTGCTCGAGAACTGCCGCGTGAACAAGGGCGAGAAGAAGAATTCGGACGAGCTCGCGCAGAAGATGGCGAAGCTCTGCGACGTCTACGTGAACGACGCGTTCGGCACCGCGCACCGCGCTGAGGCGACCACGCACGGCATCGCGAAGTACGCCCCCGTCGCGTGCGCGGGCCCGCTGCTCGCCGCCGAGCTCGACGCGCTCGGCAAGGCGCTCGGCAACCCGAAGCGTCCGCTGGTGGCGATCGTCGCGGGCTCGAAGGTGTCGACGAAGCTGACGATCCTGAAGTCGCTCGCGGAGAAGGTCGATCAACTGATCGTCGGCGGCGGCATCGCGAACACGTTCATGCTCGCGGCGGGCCTTGCGATCGGCAAGTCGCTCGCGGAAGCCGATCTCGCCGGCGAGGCGAAGGCGATCATCGACGAGGCGAGGAAGCGCGGCGCGTCCGTGCCGATCCCGACCGACGTCGTCGTCGCGAAAGAGTTCTCGCCGACGGCCGCCGCCACCGTGAAGAAGGTCGCCGACATCGAAGCCGACGACATGATCCTCGACATCGGGCCGGACACCGCGAAGGCGCTCGCCGGCCAGCTCGAGAAGGCGGGCACGATCGTCTGGAACGGCCCCGTCGGCGTGTTCGAGTTCGACCAGTTCGGCAACGGCACGAAGACGCTTGCCGACGCGATCGCGAACTCGGCCGCGTTCTCGATCGCGGGCGGCGGCGACACGCTCGCCGCGATCGCGAAGTACGGGATCCACGACAAGGTCAGCTACATCTCGACGGGCGGCGGCGCGTTCCTCGAATTCCTCGAGGGCAAGAAGCTGCCCGCCGTCGAAGTGCTGGAAACGCGCGCGTAAGCGCGCAGCGCGGGCGGCAGCCGCCCGCGTGACGCCGGCGGGCACGCGCGTTGCGCGCTCCGTCGGGCCGGCGGCTCTCGTCAGGCCGCCGGCGGCGCGCCCGGGGCGGGCGCGCCGGACCCGAATCGACGATGCGGCGCCGGCCGTCCACGCCGGCGCCCGCGGACAAAGCGACGCCGGGCGCACGCACCGGCGCGCGTTCCGAAGCGGCGGCGGCTGGGCCGCGCGGCTTCGGCTCTCGCGGCGGTACATCCAGCGCTTTCACTCAGTCAGACGAGGAGATTCATGCACCGCGCCACCAAGATAGTCGCCACGATCGGCCCGGCATCCAGCTCGCCGGAGGTCCTGTTGCAGATGATGCACGCGGGTCTCGACGTCGTGCGGCTCAATTTCTCGCACGGCTCAGCCGACGATCACCGCGAGCGCGCCGAGATGGTCCGCGAGGCCGCGCGCCGGGTCGGCCGGGAAATCGCGATCATGGCGGACCTGCAGGGGCCGAAGATCCGCGTCGGCAAGTTCGAGGCGGGCAAGACGACGCTCGCTCCCGGCCAGCCGTTCGTTCTCGATGCGACGTGCGAGCTCGGCAACGACGAGCGGGTCGGCCTCGACTACAAGGATCTGCCGCGCGACCTGAAGCCGGGCGACGTGCTGCTGCTCAACGACGGCCTGATCGTGCTGAAGGTCGATCGCGTGCTCGGCGACGAGATTCACACGACCGTCAAGGTGGGCGGCGATCTGTCGAACAACAAGGGGATCAACCGGCAGGGCGGCGGGCTGTCGGCGCCCGCGCTGACCGCGAAGGACATGGAGGACATTCGCACCGCGATGTCGCTCGGCGCGGATCTCGTCGCCGTGTCGTTCCCGAAGAACGCGACCGACATGGAGATGGCGCGCCAGCTCGCGAACATCGCGGGCGCGCCTTACGGCATCAAGCCGAAGATGATCGCGAAGATCGAGCGCGCGGAGGCGATTCCGGCGCTGCAGGAGATTCTCGACGCGTCGGACGGGATCATGGTCGCGCGCGGCGACCTGGCCGTCGAGGTCGGCAACGCGGCCGTGCCCGCGCTGCAGAAGCGGATGATCCGGATGGCGCGCGAGTCGAACAAGCTCGTGATCACCGCGACGCAGATGATGGAATCGATGATCCACGCGCCCGTGCCGACGCGCGCGGAGGTGTCGGACGTCGCGAACGCGGTGCTTGACGGCACCGACGCGGTGATGCTGTCTGCCGAGACGGCGACGGGCAAGTACCCGGCCGTGACGATCGAGGCGATGGCGGCCATCTGCGTCGAGGCGGAGAAATCCGAGCACGTCGAGCTCGACAAGGACTTCCTCGACCGCACGTTCACGCGAATCGACCAGTCGATCGCGATGGGCGCGCTCTTCACCGCGTATCACCTGGGCGCGAAGGCGATCGTCGCGCTGACCGAATCGGGCGCGACGGCGCTCTGGATGTCGCGCCACTACACGCACGTGCCGATCTTCGCGCTGACGCCGCGGGTCGGCAGCGAGCGCACGATGGCGCTCTTTCGCAACGTGACGCCGCTGCACGTCGACTTCGACAGCGACCGCGATTCCGCGCTGCAGCAGGCGCTCGAGCTGATCGTGCGGCGCGGCTACGTCGCGCACGGCGACATGGTCGTGCTGACGGTCGGCGAGCCGATGGGGCAGGCGGGCGGCACGAACACGCTGAAGATCGTGCGCGTCGGCGAGCATTACTGAAGCGGAACGGACGCCCGGCGAGCGCGAGCGCCTGCCGGGCATGCCGCTTGCGCGGGAACGAAAAAGCCGCGGGGGTCCGACGCCCCGCGGCTTTTTCGCTTGAAGGCGGCCTGAAAGACGTAACAAATTGCCAGCGAATCCGCCATTTGGCCTGAATCGGGGGCGCTTCGCGATAAAATGCGGCTATTCGACGCTCGGCCGCGCCGGTCCGCCCGCCTGTCATCCGGGGCGGGCCGTCAAGCGCCGCGTAGGGCGCAAGGTTTTCATTCAAGGAGTACCACAATGCCTCTCGTATCAATGCGTCAACTGCTGGATCACGCAGCGGAGAACGGCTACGGCCTGCCCGCGTTCAACGTGAACAACCTGGAGCAGGTGCAGGCGATCATGGCGGCCGCCGACGAAGTCGGCGCGCCCGTGATCATGCAGGCGTCGGCGGGCGCCCGGAAGTACGCGGGCGAGGCGTTCCTGCGCCACCTGATCGAAGCGGCGGTCGAGTCGTACCCGCACATTCCCGTCGTGATGCACCAGGATCACGGCCAGTCGCCCGCCGTGTGCATGACGGCAATTCGCAGCGGCTTCACGAGCGTGATGATGGACGGCTCGCTCGAGGCCGACGGCAAGACGGTCGCATCGTACGAGTACAACGTCGACGTATCCCGCAAGGTCGTCGAGATGGCGCACTCGATCGGCGTGACGGTCGAGGCCGAGCTCGGCGTGCTCGGCTCGCTCGAGACGATGAAGGGCGACAAGGAAGACGGCCACGGCGCCGAAGGCACGATGACGCGCGAGCAACTGCTGACGGACCCCGAGCAGGCCGCCGACTTCGTCAAGCTCACGCAGTGCGACGCGCTCGCGATCGCGATCGGCACGTCGCACGGCGCGTACAAGTTCACGAAGAAGCCGACGGGCGACATCCTGTCGATCCAGCGGATCAAGGAAATCCACGCGCGCATCCCGAACACGCACCTCGTGATGCACGGCTCGTCGTCGGTGCCGCAAGATCTGCTCGCGGAAATCCGCGAGTTCGGCGGCGACATGAAGGAAACCTACGGCGTGCCCGTCGAGGAAATCCAGGAAGGCATCAAGCATGGCGTGCGCAAGGTCAACATCGACACCGACCTGCGTCTCGCGATCACGGGCGCGATCCGCCGCTACATGTTCGAGAATCCGGGCAAGTTCGACCCGCGCGACTACCTGAAGCCCGCACGCGAAGCGGCGAAGAAGATCTGCGTCGCGCGCTATCTGGCGTTCGGCTGCGAAGGCCAGGCGGCGAAGATCAAGCCGGTGCCGCTCGAGAAGATCGCCGAGAAGTACAAGGCCGGCGCTCTCGCGCAAGTGGTGCGTTGAGTCTGTAGTACGATCTGGCCGGCCCGCGGGCGGGGCGGCCGGATACGCCCGGTCCGGCCCCGAAGCCGGCCGGCCCCGCCGGGCCAAGCCGCCCGGCCGGTTCGCCGAAGTATTGCAAGGCCGCCGTTCCCGCCAGCCGCGGGGAACGGCGTTTCCCTTTTTGTTTGGCTCCTTATCTGCGAAAAGACGATGTCTACCCTCTACGAATCCACGCTGCGCTCGCTGCCGCTTCTCGGTCGCGGCAAGGTCCGCGACAACTACGCGGTCGGCAACGACAAGCTCCTGATCGTCACGACCGATCGCCTGTCGGCGTTCGACGTCATCATGGGCGAGCCGATTCCGAACAAGGGCCGCGTGCTGAACCAGATGGCGAACTTCTGGTTCGACAAGCTCGCGCACATCGTCCCGAACCATCTGACGGGCGTCGCGCCCGAGACGGTCGTCGCCGACGACGAAGTCGGGCAGGTGAAGGGGCGCGCGGTCGTTGTCAAGCGGCTCGAGCCGATCCTCGTCGAGGCGGTCGTGCGCGGCTATCTCGCGGGCAGCGGCTGGAAGGACTACCAGGCGACAGGCAAGGTGTGCGGCGTCGAGCTGCCGGCCGGCCTCTCGAACGCGCAGAAGCTCCCCGAGCCGATCTTCACGCCCGCCGCGAAGGCCGAGATGGGCCATCACGACGAGAACATCTCGTTCGAGGAAACCGAGCGCCGCATCGGCACCGAGCTCGCCGCGACGATCCGCGACATCTCGATCAAGCTGTACAAGGAAGCGGCCGACTACGCGGCGACGCGCGGCATCATCATCGCCGACACGAAGTTCGAATTCGGCCTCGACGAGCACGGCAAGCTGTTCCTGATGGACGAGGCGCTGACGGCCGATTCGTCGCGCTTCTGGCCGGCGGACGAATACCGGGTCGGCACGAATCCGCCGTCGTTCGACAAGCAGTTCGTCCGCGACTGGCTCGAGGCGCAGAACTGGAGCAAGGAGCCGCCCGCGCCGAAGCTGCCCGACGACGTGGTCGCGAAGACGAGCGCGAAGTATCAGGAAGCGCTCGAGCGCATCACGGGCAAGACGCTCGACTGAGCATCGTCCGATTCACCGAAACGAGGAAGCGCACGATGAGCGAAGTCCAGACCGCCCACACGCACAGCGCGCCGCTCGTCGGCGTGCTGATGGGTTCCAGCTCCGACTGGGACGTGATGAAGCACGCCGTCGCGATCCTGCAGGAATTCGACGTGCCGTACGAGGCGAAGGTCGTGTCCGCGCACCGGATGCCCGACGAGATGTTCGATTACGCTCAGAAGGCGCGCGAGCGCGGCCTGCGCGCGATCATCGCGGGCGCGGGCGGCGCCGCGCACCTGCCCGGCATGCTCGCCGCGAAGACGACGGTGCCCGTGCTCGGCGTGCCCGTGGCGAGCAAGTACCTGAAGGGCGTCGATTCGCTGCATTCGATCGTGCAGATGCCGAAGGGCGTGCCGGTGGCGACGTTCGCGATCGGCGAGGCCGGCGCGGCGAACGCGGCGCTTTTCGCGGTGTCGATCCTGGCCGGCACGTCGGTCGACTACGCGAACCGGCTCGCCGCGTTCCGCGTGCGGCAGAACGAGGCCGCGCACGCGATGGCGCTGCCGCCGCTGTGAGGCCGCCGCGCGAGCCGCTTGCAACATCGATCGTCCTGACCGCGGCGGGCGCCGCCGCCCGCCGACACCGACCCCAGGGTCTGTTTTACATATCATGACTGCACTCCCCACCCCGAATTCCCCGATCCTGCCGGGCGCCTGGCTCGGCATGGTCGGCGGCGGCCAGCTCGGCCGCATGTTCTGCTTCGCCGCGCAGGCGATGGGCTACCGCGTCGCCGTGCTCGATCCCGATCCGACGAGCCCCGCGGGCGCCGTCGCGGACAAGCATCTGCGCGCCGCGTACGACGACGAGGCCGCGCTCGCCGAGCTCGCGCAATGGTGCGACGCCGTGTCGACCGAGTTCGAGAACGTGCCCGCCGCGAGCCTCGACTTTCTCGCGCAATCGACGTTCGTCGCGCCCGCCGGCCGATGCGTCGCGATCGCGCAGGACCGGATCGCCGAGAAGCGGTTCATCGCGGCGTCCGGCGTGCCCGTCGCGCCGCACGTCGTGATCGAGTCGCCCGCGCAGCTCGCGGCGCTCGCCGATGCGGATCTCGCCGCGGTGCTGCCCGGCATCCTGAAGACCGCGCGCCTCGGCTACGACGGCAAGGGGCAGGTGCGCGTCGCGACCGTGCGGGAAGCGAGAGACGGGTACGCGTCGCTCGGCGGCGTGCCGTGCGTGCTCGAGAAGCGCCTGCCGCTCAAATACGAAGTGTCGGCGCTGATCGTGCGTGGCGCGGATGGCGCGTCCGCGGTGTTTCCGCTCGCGCAGAACACGCATCACGGCGGCATCCTGTCGCTGACCGTCGTGCCCGCGCCCGCCGCGAACGATGCGCTCGTGCGCGACGCGCAGCAGGCGGCCGTGCGGATCGCCGATTCGCTCGAATACGTCGGCGTGCTGTGCGTCGAGTTCTTCGTGCTCGAGGACGGCTCGCTCGTCGCGAACGAAATGGCGCCGCGGCCGCACAATTCCGGCCACTACACGGTCGATGCGTGCGAGACGAGCCAGTTCGAGCAGCAGGTGCGCGCGATGACGCGGCTGCCGCTCGGCAGCACGCGCCAGCATTCGCCCGCCGCGATGCTCAACGTGCTCGGCGACGTGTGGTTCGCGGACGGCGCGTCGGGCGAGCCCGTCACGCCGCCGTGGGACCGGGTCGCCGCGATGCCGACCGCGCGGCTGCATCTGTACGGCAAGGAAGACGCGCGCGCCGGCCGCAAGATGGGCCACGTGAACTTCACCGCGGCGACGCTCGACGGCGCGGTCGCGGGCGCGACCGCCTGCGCGCGGCTGCTGCGCATTCCGCTCGACTGACGGGGCGCGCGATGTCGAACGATCGACCGATTCCGACCGCCGAGCAGATCGACGAAGCCGCCGGGCTGCTCGATGCGGGCGAGCTCGTCGCGTTTCCGACCGAGACCGTCTACGGGCTCGGCGGCGACGCGCAGAACCCGGCCGCCGTCGCGCGCATTTATGCGGCGAAAGGGCGGCCGGCGAACCATCCGGTGATCGTCCACCTCGCGCCGGGCAGCGATCCGGGCTACTGGGTCGATTCGTTGCCCGCCGACGCGCAAAAGTTGATCGACGCGTTCTGGCCCGGCCCGCTCACGCTGATCCTGAAGCGCGCCGCGCATATTCCGGACGCGGTGAGCGGCGGGCAGGACTCGGTCGGCCTGCGTTGCCCGTCGCATCCGGTCGCGCAGGCGCTGCTGCGCGCGTTCGACGCGCGTCGCGGCGGGCACGGCGGCGTCGCCGCGCCGTCGGCGAACCGCTTCGGCCACGTGAGCCCGACCACCGCGCAGCACGTGCGCGACGAGTTCGGCGATGCCGTCCACGTGCTCGACGGCGGCCCGTCCGACGTCGGGATCGAATCGACGATTCTCGATCTGTCGCGCGGCTTTCCGGCGCTGCTGCGCCCGGGCCAGGTGACGCCGCGGCAGATCGCCGACGTGCTCGGCGTCGCGCCGCGCCTGCCCGACGGCAGCGACGCCGCCGCGCCGCGCGCGTCCGGCACGCTGAAGGCGCATTACGCGCCGCGCACGCCGCTCGCGCTTGCGCCGTTCGAGCGGATCGAGCCGCTGCTCGCGGCCGCGCGCGATGCCGGCGAGCGGGTCGCGCTCGTCGCGCGCGCATCGCGTGCCGGCGCGTGGGCGCACGCGCAGGGCGTGCATTTCGTCGCGGCGCCCGAGGACCCGCAGGTCTACGCGCGCGAGCTCTACGGGCTGTTGCGCGCGCTCGATCGTGCGCAGGTCGCGCGCATTCTCGTCGAGAAGCTGCCGGATACGGCCGAATGGATCGCGGTGAACGACCGGCTCGGCCGTGCGGCGGCTGCGTTCGACGCGCTGGAGTGAACGTGAACGCCGGGCGGCGAGGCGGTTGATTCGGCGGGCCGGCGAAGCCGGGCGTGGCTTCGTTATGCTGCTCTTGTCGCCCAAGCGACGAAAAGCCCTGCAGGGCCGGCTCCAATGGCAAACGCCCGGTTCGCATCACGCGAACCGGGCGTTTTCGCTTCACGACGCGGATTCGTCTCCGCGTCGCGACCGGGCGGGGCGTGCGAGACGCGCCGCCCGCCGCGCGCCGGCGCCTTACTTGCCGACGCCCGTCTTCGCGATCTGCTGCTCGACGTACTGCGCGAAGAGCGCGTGCAGGCGCGTCGTCGGGTGGACCGTGTCGGCGAACATGTAGGTCTGGTCCGCGTTCGCGACCGTGTACATCTGCGGCGAGCAGAACAGCGACGAGCCGAACGCGCTCGGGTTCGAGACGCCCGCCTTCGTCGCGGCGGCGATCATCGACTGCAGGTTGCACGCGGTGCCCGTGTTCGCCACCGAGAAGCCGTTGCCCTGATAGTTCGCGGCGATGCCGTCCTGCCACGTGAACGCGTCGATCAGCACGGCCTTCGCGGGGTCGACGTTCAGCGCCTTCAGCGCCGCGGCGAGCGTGCTGTTGAAGACCGTCGACAACTGCGTGAGCGCGGCCTGCTGGCCCGTCGACACCGCGAGCGGCGTGCCGCCGATGTCCGGCACGTTCGACACGAACACGTGCGTCGCGCCCGCCGCGACGATCTGCTGGACGATGCCCGCGAGCTGCTGCGCGGCAAGGCCGATCTGCTGCGCGGCGGCGAGCTGCGCGGCGGGCGTATTGCCCTGAGCCTGCGCGACCTGCACCTGATAGAAGATGTCGTTCGCGCCGCCGTTGACGAGCACGATCTGATTCGCGTTGAAGCTGCCGTGCTGCTGCAGGTATTGCTGCACCTGCGTCGCGACGGGCACGGTCGTCGCCTGCGCGTAATCGGCGTTCGCGACGCTCGCGTCCGCGTGGCCGATACCCGGCTGCTGCGTGACACGCGAGCCGCCCTGCGCGTAGCCCAAGCCGCCTGCCGCCTGCAGCGGCACGCCGAAGCCGCCCTCGAACGCCGGCGTGAGCGTGCTGCCGTAGTAGGCGGCGACGTCCTGCGTCCACACCTGGCCCGGATTCGTCGTGAAGCGGCCGCCGCCGAAGCCGATCAGGATCTGCGGCGAGTAGGTGCCGGCGTCCGACAGGCTGTCGCCGAAAGACACGACCTGCATGTTCACGCCGGCGCTCGGCTGCGACGAGCCGTTGTCGTCGCCGCCGCCGCACGCGGCGAGGAGCGCGAACGCGGCGCTCGCGAGCGCGACCTGCGCGCCGCGCCAGAAGCGGCGGCGTGCGGTGCCGGCGGGTTGTTGTTGTCGTTGCTGCTGATTCATGCGGGTCTCTCCTCGTAGATATGCTTGTGCTGCATGGCCTGCGCCGTGCCGCGCCGCAACGTGTGGCGGCGACGCGGCCCGGCGCGATGGTGGTGAAGCCGTGTTTCGTTATCGTTCGCGGGGCGCGGCGGCGAGCGCGGGCGGCTCGTGCGGCTGCGCGCGCGCATGCGCAACCCGAGCATGATAAGCGCTCGCCCATTCGGGCGGGCCGAAAACGGCACGCAGCTTGTTGCGCCAGCCTTCGACGCCGAACGCGTCGGCCGCCATCGACCGCCATTCATGGAACGTCGCGACGAGCGGATTGTTCGACCGGAGCGGCTCGACGATCCCGTATTCGGGCGGATCGCGCGGGTCCTCGTCGACGTAGCTGCCGAACAGGCGATCCCAGATCACGAGCACGCCGGCGTAATTGCGGTCGATGTAGCGCGGGTTGCGCGCATGGTGCGCGCGGTGGATCGATGGCGTGTTCAGCACGTATTCGAGCCAGCCGAGCTTCGGAATCGTCTGCGTATGGACGAAGAACTGGAACGCGAGGTTGATGAGCACGATGCCGACGATCTGCTGCGGCGCGAAGCCGAGAAACGCGAGCGGCAGCCAGAACGCCCACATGCCGGCGATCGGATACATCAGGCTTTGCCGCATCGCGGTCGAGAAATTCAGGCGCTCGGACGAATGGTGGACGACGTGCGCGGCCCACAGCCAGCGCACGCGGTGGCTGCAGCGGTGGAACACGTAGTAGAGCAGGTCCTGCGCGACGAACAGCACGGCGAACGACACCCACGTGCTGTCCCACGTGAAGAGCCGGTAGTGCGTGTAGCAGTACGCATAGATCGGGATCACGAAGATCCACGCGATCTTGTCCGCGCCCTGGTGCATCAGCGCGAGCGCTGCGTTGCAGAGCGTATCGCGCAGGTTGTAGACGCGCTCGCCGGGGCGCGTGCGCGCGAGGTGCCACGCTTCCCAGCCGATGCAGAGCAGGAAGACGGGCGCGAGCGCGAGCAGAAGCAATTCGACGTTGAATTGCATGAGTGTCTCCCTCTTGTTGTGGTTCGCGCGATCCGGCGCATGCGGCTTGCGGCCCACGCGCGCGGTTCGGCGGCGTCAATTGCAGCCAAAAGGGTACGCAATCGGCGTACCGGACGCGAGAGTGTTTCGTAGAGGGAGTCTTCGACGGGCGCGCGGCATGGTGCGGCGCGCCGAGCCGCGGCGGCGGCCATCGGCGAAACCCACGGGGACGGACGTCCGCGTGGAACATGGCCGGGAAACAGCGAGGAAAGCAGCGAGGAAAACGGCGGGGGCGGAATCGGTTCCGGTCCGCGCGCGGCCGCGCGAAGGCCGCGCCGCCGCCGTGCGTGCCGGACGCGAATCAGTGCGGCCCTTCGTACACCCATTCGAGCAGCGCGTCGTGTGCCGCGCGCGCGGCCGCCGCGCGGTCGTCGTTGATGAAGCTGACGACGACGTAGCTCGACCCGTCCGCCGACGCGACGTAGCCCGCGATCGCACGCACGTCGCGCAGCGTGCCCGTCTTGATGTGCGCGTTGCCGCCGACGGGCGCGTTCGTCAGCCGGTTCTTCATCGTGCCGTCGACGCCCGCGACCGGCAGCGAATCGACGAACGCCTGCGCGACGGGGCTCGCGTTCGCCGCCTGCAGCATGTCGGCAAGCGACAGCGCGCTCACGCGCTCGTCGCGCGAGAGCCCGGAGCCGTTCTCGAGCGCGAGCCCGTCGATCGGCAGCCCGCTTTTCGCGAGGAACGCGCGGATCGTGTCCGCCGACTGAGCGGGCGTCGCGGGCGGCTGGTGCTCGACCGCGCCGATCGTGAGGAACAGGTTGCGCGCCATCACGTTGTTGCTGAACTTGTTGATGTCGTGCACGACGCTCGACAGCACCGGGCCGTGGTGCGACGCCACCGGCCGCGCGCGGCCCGGCACCTTGCCCTCGGCGATCGTCCCCGAGAACGAGCCGCCCGTCTGGCGCCACAGCGCGAGGAAGCCGCGCGCGAAGAACGCGGAATGGTTCAGCACCGCGAGATTGGTCGTCGTCGGGCCGCAGCTCGGCGGATAGTCGCCCGCGAACGACGCGGTGAGCTCGCCGTTCGCGTCGGTCGCGAGCGTCGGTCGCGCCGAGCCGCACGAGCCTTGTCCTTCGACGAGCTGGTTGTCGACGCTCAGGTTCGCGAGCGGCGGCATGACGTCGACCGCGACCGCGCCGTTGTCGGTCGGCGTCACCGTGAACGACAGCGCCTTGAACGCGTAGAGAAGCGGATCGGGGCCGACGTTGTATGGTGCGCTCGCGTCGTCGTCGAGCGGCGGCAGGTCGCGCGTCTCGGGCGCGAAGAAGGTCTTGTCGAGCACGAGCGCGCCGTCCACGTTGACGATCCCCGCGCGGCGGATCTTGTTGACGAGGTCGATCAGTTCCTCGGGCACGAGCTTCGGATCGCCCGTGCCCTTCACGTACAGCGTGCCGTGCAGCGTGCCGTTCTCGTCGACGTCGCCGTCCGCATACGCGCTCGTGCGCCAGCGATAGTCGGCGCCGAGCAGCGACAGCCCCGCGTAGGTCGTCACGAGCTTCATCGTCGATGCGGGCTGCATTGGCCGGCTCGCGTTCCATGCGACGACGGGCGTGCGATCGCCGATCCGCTCGACGGCGACGCTCAGGCTCGACGCCGGCACGCGCGCGCGCTGCAGCGCGACGAGCACCGACGCGGGCAGCACGTTGCGCGCGGCCGACACCGCGGCCGGATAGCGCGGCGGCTTCGGCTTCCTGCGGGCGTCGGCGGGCGCGGCGAACGCGAGCGCGGCGCACGCCGCGGCGAGCATCGCGCCGCGCAGGAGCGCGCGCGGCACGCGGGCGGCGGGACCGGTCGGACGTGGCGAGGCGGCGTAGCGGGAGGCGTTGTGATTCATCGACGAATACGGGAGAGGAAGGCGACGTGAGCAATGGGCGTGCGCGGGCGGCGCGCGGTGCCAAGCCGCACATTGTAGAGAATGTAGAGAAAACGGCGCGCGAGCAGCGCCGAAATCGGCCGAAGGTCCGTTCGCGCGCGCGGCGGCGCTACAATGTCCGCCATCTCGAACGCATGCGATGGACGTTTTTCAGGATGCGGATATTGCTGGTTGAAGACGATCGGATGATCGCCGAAGGGGTGCGCAAGGCGCTGAAGGCCGACGGCTGCGCGGTCGACTGGGTGCAGGACGGCGATGCGGCGCTCACCGCGCTCGGCGGCGAGGCGTACGATCTGCTGCTGCTCGATCTCGGGCTGCCCAAGCGCGACGGCATCGACGTGCTGCGCACGCTGCGCGCGCGCGGGCTTGCGCTGCCGGTTCTGATCCTGACCGCGCGCGACGCGGTGGCCGATCGCGTGAAGGGCCTCGACGCCGGCGCCGACGACTATCTCGTCAAGCCGTTCGATCTCGACGAGCTCGCCGCGCGGATGCGCGCGCTGATCCGCCGCCAGTCGGGGCGCAGCGAATCGCTGATCCGGCACGGCGCGCTGACGCTCGATCCGGCGTCGCACCAGGTGACGCTCGGCGGTGCGCCCGTCGCGCTGTCGGCGCGCGAATTCGCGCTGCTGGAAGCGCTGCTCGCGCGACCGGGCGCGGTGCTGTCGAAGAGCCAGCTCGAAGAGAAGATGTACGGCTGGGGCGAGGAGATCGGCAGCAACACCGTCGAAGTCTATATCCACGCGCTGCGCAAGAAGCTCGGCTCGGACCTGATCCGCAACGTCCGCGGCCTCGGCTACATGGTCGTGAAGGAAGCGTAGCGCGTGAGGTCGATTCGCCATCAATTGCTGATCTGGCTGCTCGCGATCGTCGTGGCCGGAGTGGGGCTCGCCGGCTGGATGATCTATCGGCAGGCGCTCGCCGCCGCGAACGAGCTGTTCGACTATCAGTTGCAGCAGATCGCGGCCGCGCTGCCGTCCGAGCCGTTCTCGCAGGTGCTCGGCTCGCAGACGAACGGCGACGAAGGGATCGTGATCCAGATCTGGAACCGCAACGGCGTGCTGATGTATTTCTCGCATCCGCGCGCGCCGATCGCGCCGCGCGCGGAGCTCGGCTTCTCGACCGAGCGCACCGAGCGCGGCGCTTGGCGCGTGTACGGCGCGATCGTCGGCGACAACGTCGTGCAGCTCGCGCAGCCGCTGTCGGTGCGCAACCGGCTCGCCGCGAGCGTCGCGCTGCGCACGCTCTGGCCGCTCATCGTGCTGCTGCCGTTTCTCGGCGCGGCCGTCTGGATGATCGTCGGGCGCGGGCTCGCGCCGCTCTCGCGCATGACGCGCGCGGTCGAGGCGCGCCGGCCCGACGCGCTCGACCCGCTGCCCGATTCGCCGCTGCCGCTCGAAGTGCGCCCGCTCGTGCACGCGCTCAACGGGCTGCTCGCGCGGCTCTCGGCCGCGCTCGACACGCAAAAGGCGTTCGTCGCGGACGCCGCCCACGAGTTGCGCACGCCGCTTGCCGCCGTGCAGATCCAGGCGCAGCTCGTCGCGCGCGCGCAGGACGACGTGTCGCGCCGCGAGGCGATCGTCGATCTGCAAAGCGGCGTCACGCGCGCGACGCGTCTCGCCGAGCAACTGCTCGCGCTCGCGCGCGCGGAGCCCGGCAACGCGACGGTGCGCGAGCGCGTCGATCTGCGCGCGATCGTCGAGGAGTGCGTCGCCGCGCACGCGCCGCTCGCGCAGCGGCGCGACATCGACCTCGGCTTCGAGCAGCTCGAGGACGCGAGCGTGGACGCCGATCCCGCCGCGCTGCGCGTGATGTTCAACAACCTGCTCGACAACGCGGTGAAGTACACGCCGGCGGGCGGGCGCATCGACGTGTCGCTCGCGCGCGGCGGCGCGCGCGCATGCGTGCAGATCGGCGACAGCGGCCCCGGCATTCCGGCCGCCGAGCGCGAGCGCGTGTTCGACCGCTTCTACCGCGACACGTCCGCGCGGGCGCGCACCGACGTCGCGGGCAGCGGCCTCGGCCTTGCGATCGTCAAGCGGGTGGCCGCGCAGCAGCGCGCGACCGTGACGCTCGGCGAGGCGGCGGCGGGCGGGCTCCTCGTCAGCGTCTCGCTGCCGTGCTCGGGCGGCGCTTGACGGCACGCGTACGCGTACGCGTCGCGGGGCTGCGGCGGCGTGCGGCCGCGTGCGCCCTGGCGCGGGCCCCTCGCTTGCTTCATCCGCTCAATGGTTCCCGAAGCCGATTAAGCCTGCTTTAAGTCAGGGTCGTTACGCTTCGAACCGTTAGACGAGGAGAACGATCGATGACTACCCGAATCCTTGCGCGTGGCGCAGTTGCCGTGGCCGTCGCCGCGGCGTTGTCGGCGGGGTATGTGGCGGGCACCCGCCATGCGGAGCCGCAGGTCATCACGCCGGCCGTCGCCGCGCTGATGCCGGCCGAGGCGGCCGCGAAGACAGGCATTCCCGACTTTTCCGGGCTGGTCGAGACCTACGGGCCGGCCGTCGTGAACATCAGCGCGAAGCACGTCGTGCAGCGCGCCGCGCAGCGTCGTGCGGCGCCGCAACAATTGCCGATCGACCCGGACGATCCGTTCTACCAGTTCTTCCGACATTTCTACGGGCAGATCCCCGGGATGGGCGGCGGCCGCCAGCCGCAGCCGGACGACCAGCCGAGCACGAGCCTGGGCTCCGGGTTCATCATCAGCGCGGACGGGTATATCCTGACTAACGCGCACGTGATCGACGGCGCGAACGTCGTCACCGTGAAGCTCACCGACAAGCGCGAGTACAAGGCGAAGGTCGTCGGCACCGACAAGCAGTCCGACGTCGCGGTGCTGAAGATCGACGCGTCGGGCCTGCCGACCGTGAAGATCGGCGATCCGGCGCAGAGCAAGGTCGGCCAGTGGGTCGTCGCGATCGGCTCGCCGTACGGGTTCGACAACACGGTCACGTCGGGCATCATCAGCGCGAAGTCGCGTGCGTTGCCCGACGAGAACTACACGCCGTTCATCCAGACCGACGTGCCGGTGAACCCCGGCAACTCGGGCGGTCCGCTCTTCAACCTGAACGGCGAGGTGATCGGCATCAACTCGATGATCTACTCGCAGACGGGCGGCTTCCAGGGCCTGTCGTTCGCGATCCCGATCAACGAGGCGATGAAGGTGAAGGACGAGCTCGTGAAGACGGGCCACGTGAGCCGCGGCCGGCTCGGCGTCGCCGTGCAGGGGCTCAACCAGACGCTCGCGAGCTCGTTCGGCTTGCAGAAGCCCGACGGCGCGCTCGTCAGCTCGGTCGATCCGAAGGGGCCGGCCGCGAAGGCGGGGCTGCAGCCGGGCGACGTGATCCTCGGGGTCGACGGCGTGCCGGTTCAGGATTCGACGATGCTGCCCGCGCAGATCGCGGGCATGAAGCCCGGCACGAAGGCCGATCTGCAGATCTGGCGAGACAGGTCGAAGAAGACGGTGTCGGTGACGCTCGCGTCGCTGACCGACGACCAGGCGAAGGCGGGCGTCGACGGGCCCGTCGAGCAGGGGCGTCTCGGCGTCGCGGTGCGGCCGCTTTCGCCGCGCGAGCGCAACGGCTCGTCGCTCACGCACGGCCTTGTCGTCCAGCAGTCGACGGGCCCCGCCGCGAGCGCGGGCATCCAGCCGGGCGACGTGATCCTCGCGGTGAACGGGCGGCCCGTCACGAGCGCGGAACAATTGCGCGATGCGGTCAAGCGCGCGGGCAACAGCCTTGCGTTGCTGATCCAGCGCGACGACGCCCAGATTTTCGTGCCGGTCGATCTGGGCTGAGCCGGGTCGGGCCCGGCGCGACGGGCCGGCCGGCGCGGCGGCAAGGCGCGCAGGCGGCATGACGGCCGTCCCTCGCTTCGCGCGGCCGGCCTTCGCCCGTCGTCTTCGCCGGCGGTCCTGCGGGGCCTCCGGCTTCGGCTGGCGGATTCAAGGAGCGAATCATGCGACAGCAAAACGTTTCCAGATACCTGATCGCGGCGGCGCTGGCCTTCGGCCTCGCGGGCGTCGCGAGCGCGCAGCCCGGCCTGCCCGACGTGCAGCACCAGGGCGACGTCGGCTTCGTGTCGGGCGGCGTGGGGCTCGACGAGTCCACCGCGTTCCAGCGCAGCGAAGGCAGTTGGCCGCTCGCGCTGCGCTTCACGGGCGCGGGCGGCGAGTATCTGTCCGACGTGCACGTGTCCGTGCTCGACGCGCAAGGCGGCGAAGTGCTGAAGACCGATGCACGCGGCCCCTACATGCTCGTCAGGCTGAAGCCGGGGCGCTACACCGTGCATGCGAGCTACAACGGCAGCGAGCAGACCCACGCGGTCACGGTGCCGGCGAAGGGCGGCACGAAGGCGGCGTTCTCGTGGAAGGCGCAGTGACCTGCTGCGGCGATGACGCCGCGCAATTTGCGGCGGTTTGGCCGATAATGCGATAACAAGCGGCGTTTCGCCGCGGCCATGCTTATTTTCGGCCGGCGCGTGCGCGCAGCGGCCGCAGGGGAAACCGATGTCCGACGCCGCAGGCCATCGCATCGAAATCGTGCCGAACCGCCATCGCGTTCGCGTGATCCATCGGGGGATCACCTATGCCGATTCGCTTGCCGCCTACACGCTGAAGGAATCGGGCACGCCCGACGTCCAGTATCTGCCGCGCAACGACGTCAACATGTCGCGGCTCGTGCCGTCCGGCCGTGTCGCGCACTGCGCGCACAAGGGGCCGGCAACCTATTTCCATCTGCATACCGAAGACGGCGTGATCGAGAACGCCGCGTGGAGTTACGAGGAGCCGTCCGGGATCACGGACGCGATCCGGCAGTATGTCGCGTTCGATGCCGCGCGCGTCGACCGCATCGACGTGACGTCCTGACGCGGCGGTTCTTCGGGGGAGGCGATCATGGAACTGAACGACGCGTTGTACATTCCGCTCGCGCCGTCCGTCGTCTGGGATGCGCTGCAGGATCTCGCGCTCGTGCGCGCGAGCCTCGATCACTGCGAGTCGTTTTCGCGGCTCGCGCGCGGTGAATACGCGCTCGCGCTGACGGTGCCGCTCGGTCCGCTGCGTGCGCGCTACGACGTGCGCGCGCACGTCGTCAGCGAGCGCCGCGACGAGCCCGAGCACACGAGGCGCACGCTGAACTTCCGGGCCCGAGCGGACGGCATCGGCGCGCTGCGCGGCCAGATCGACGTCGTGCTCGCGCCCGCCGACGACGAGCGGGGCGCAAGCCGCGGCGCACCGGCGACGCGGATCGAATACGCGGTGTGGGCGACGGCCTCCGGCCCGCTCGCCGAGCTGCCGGGGCGTCAGATCCGGAACGCGCTGCATGAGCTTGCCGACGATTTCTTCACCGAATTCTGCGCGGTCGTGCAGGCGAAGCACGGGCTCGCGCCGAACCGCGTGCGCGATGGCGCGCCGCAGCGGCAGCACGTGTTCCTGCGGCCCGCGGCGTTCGCCGCCGGCATCGCGCGCCGCGCGCACGCGCAGCACCTGGGCGGCGCGCTGACGGGGCGCGCGGCGAGCGCGCTGCATCATCGCGAATCGAACCCGGTGCCGCTCTGGGCGTGGGCCGCGATGATCTTTTTCGTCGCGCTGCTGCTGTACGCGGCGCGCTGGTTCAACGGCGGCTGAGCCGCGCGATTCCCGCCGCCGCGCCGCCCCGAACGCCGCGCGTCCGCCTTTTTCCTCGCATCCGTTCCCGCCTGATTGCCGCGAACGCGCGGGCCCTGCGCGCGCGGCCCCTTCGTCGCTCCGCGCTCAATCGTCCTTGCGCATCGCGGGGCTCGTGCGCAGCATGTCGAAGCAGCCGTCGACGAGCTTTTCCGCATGCCGCTCCGCGTCAATCTCGCCCGGCAGCATCAGCATGTCGCGCACGAAGCCGCTGACGAGCGTATGCAGCATCAGCGTCGCGCGCCACGTGTCGAGATCGGCCGGCAACTGGCCGTTCGCTACGCCCTGCGCGAGATCCGCCTCGATGTTGCGCAGCGCGTCGCGCATCCCTTCGCGGTTGCGCTGCAGGAGCGGCCCCATGTCCGCGACGTACTCGCACTTCATGAACAGGATGCTGAACACGCGCCGCAACTGCGGATCGCGCGCGGCGCCGAGCAGGCACCAGATCAGGATCTCGCGAATCCGGCCGAGCGGGTCCGCATGCGGCTCGCCCGTGCCGGCCTTCAGTTCGTCGATCGGCAGCAGCACGCGGTCGAACATCGCGTCGAAGAGCTCGCTCTTGCTCGCGAAGTGCCAATAGATCGCGCCGCGCGTGACGCCCGCGTGCTGGGCGATGTCGGAGAGCGACGTGTGCGACACGCCTTTCTCGAAGAAGACGTGCTCGGCGGCGTCGAGAATGCGGTCGCGCGTCGCGAGCGCTTCCTCCTTCGTGCGTCTGGCCATTCAACAGCTCATTGTGTACAAGATCGAGGTCATTGCGTGAATAACAGGGTTGCATCATAAGCGCCGCACCGGGGTCGCACGCTCGGCGTCACCGCTGTAAACCTTGGTAATGTGTAAGAAATTGTGCAGCGCACGAAGGACTTTTACATACATTCGTGAATGTATATACAATGCCAGCTTACGGCCGAATGGCCTTCGAGGCAATCAGTTAATATCCGTCTCTGCTGATTTCCCTCCTCATTGTTGTTCCGCGCGTGCTGCGCGCGGCGGCATCCCGGCACGGCAGTCGCGTGCCGCTGTTGTATTCGCAGTCAAGCAATCCAGTTGTCCGATCCGCGCCGCAAGGCGCGTTCGTGTTGTGTCCCCGAGGCCGGCACTTATTTCATCTAGTTACAAACGAGGTCGCTCCATGCGCGTCGAACGGGTTCCATACCGCTTAATCACTGTCGCGACGGCTGCCGTTTTCCTGGCCGCGTGCGGAAAAAAAGAATCGGCTCCGCCCCCTCAAACGCTCGAAGTCGGCGTGGTCACCGTCCAGCCGCAAGCCGTGCCGGTCGTCTCCGAACTGCCGGGCCGCACGAGCGCGTATCTGGTCGCGCAGGTGCGCGCGCGGGTCGACGGCATCGTGTTGCGGCGTGAGTTCACGGAAGGCAGCGACGTCAAGGCCGGCCAGCGTCTCTACAAGATCGATCCCGCGCCGTACGTCGCGCAACTGAACAGCGCGAAGGCGACGCTCGCGAAGGCGCAGGCGAACCTCGCGACGCAGAACGCGCTCGTCGCGCGCTACAAGGTGCTCGTCGCCGCGAACGCGGTCAGCAAGCAGCAGTACGACGACGCGGTCGCCGCGCAAGGGCAGGCGGCCGCCGACGTCGGCGCCGGCAGGGCCGCGGTCGAGACCGCGCAGATCAACCTCGGCTATACGGACGTGGTCTCGCCGATCACGGGCCGCGTCGGCATCTCGCAGGTCACGCCGGGCGCGTACGTGCAGGCGAGCCAGGCGACGCTGATGTCGACCGTCCAGCAGCTCGATCCGGTCTACGTCGACCTCACGCAGTCGAGCCTCGACGGCCTGAAGCTGCGCCAGGACATCCAGAGCGGGCGCATCAAGACGGAAGGCCCGGGCGCGGCGAAGGTCACGCTGATCCTCGAGGACGGCAAGCCGTACTCGGAGCCGGGCAAGCTGCAGTTCAGCGACGTCACCGTCGACCAGACGACGGGCTCGGTCACGATTCGCGCGATCTTCCCGAACAAGCAGCGCGTGCTGCTGCCGGGCATGTTCGTGCGCGCGCGCATCGAAGAGGGCGTCAACGACAACGCGTTCCTCGTCCCGCAGATCGGCGTCTCGCACGATCCGAAGGGCCAGGCGATCGCGATGATCGTCGACGGCAAGGGCAAGGTCGCGCCGCGCGTGCTCACCACGAGCGGCACGCAGGGCCAGAACTGGGTCGTCGAAGGCGGCCTGCAGGCGGGCGACCGCGTGATCGTGCAGGGCATCGACAAGGTGCGCCCGGGGATGAGCGTGAAGGCCGCCGAGGCGCAACTGCCGGCCGCCGCGGCCGGCGCGCCGGGCGCCGCGCCTGCGGGCACATCGCCTGCCCAGGCCGCGTCGGGCGCCGCGCCGTCGAGCGCCGCTGCCGCGTCGAGCGCGCAATAACAGGGGGCCTGCTTCATGGCAAAGTTTTTTATCGATCGCCCGATCTTCGCGTGGGTGATCGCCATCATCCTGATGCTGGCCGGCGTCGCGGCGATCTTCACGCTGCCGATCGCCCAGTATCCGACGATCGCGCCGCCGTCGATCCAGATCACCGCGAACTATCCGGGCGCTTCGGCGAAAACCGTCGAGGACACCGTCACGCAGGTGATCGAGCAGCAGATGAGCGGTCTTGACAACTTCCTGTACATGTCGTCGACGAGTGACGACTCGGGCAACGCGACGATCACGCTCACGTTCGCGCCGGGTACGAACCCGGACATCGCGCAGGTCCAGGTGCAGAACAAGCTGTCGCTCGCGACGCCGATCCTGCCGCAGGTGGTGCAGCAGCTCGGCCTGTCGGTGACGAAGTCGAGCAGCAGCTTCCTGCTCGTGCTCGCCTTCAACTCCGAAGACGGCAGCATGAACAAGTACGACCTCGCGAACTACGTCGCGTCGCACGTGAAGGACCCGATCAGCCGGATCAACGGCGTCGGCACCGTCACGCTGTTCGGCTCGCAGTACGCGATGCGGATCTGGCTCGACCCGACGAAGCTCACGAACTACGGGCTCACGCCGGTCGACGTGACGACCGCGATCTCCGCGCAGAACGTGCAGATCGCGGGCGGCCAACTGGGCGGCACGCCGGCCGTGCCGGGCACCGTGCTGCAGGCGACGATCACCGAGGCGACGCTGCTGCAGACGCCCGAGCAGTTCGGCAACATCCTGCTGAAGGTGAACCAGGACGGCTCGCAGGTGCGGCTGAAGGACGTCGCGCAGATCGGCCTCGGCGGCGAGACGTACAACTTCGACACGAAGTACAACGGCCAGCCGACCGCGGCGCTCGGCATCCAGCTCGCGACCAACGCGAACGCGCTCGCGACCGCGAAGGCGGTGCGCGCGAAGATCGACGAGATGTCGACGTACTTCCCGCACGGCCTCGTCGTCAAGTACCCCTACGACACGACGCCGTTCGTGCGCCTGTCGATCGAGGAAGTGGTGAAGACGCTGCTCGAGGGTATCGTCCTCGTGTTCCTCGTGATGTATCTGTTCCTGCAGAACCTGCGGGCGACGATCATCCCGACGATCGCGGTGCCCGTCGTGCTGCTCGGCACGTTCGCGATCATGTCGATGGTCGGCTTCTCGATCAACGTGCTGTCGATGTTCGGTCTCGTGCTCGCGATCGGTCTGCTCGTCGACGACGCGATCGTCGTGGTCGAGAACGTCGAGCGGGTGATGGCGGAAGAGGGCCTGCCGCCGAAGGAAGCGACGCGCAAGGCGATGGGCCAGATCACGGGCGCGCTCGTCGGCGTCGCGCTCGTGCTGTCGGCGGTGTTCGTGCCGGTGGCGTTCTCCGGCGGCTCGGTCGGCGCGATCTATCGTCAGTTCTCGCTGACGATCGTGTCGGCGATGGTGCTCTCCGTGCTCGTCGCGTTGATTCTGACGCCGGCGCTGTGCGCGACGATCCTCAAGCCGATTCCGCAAGGGCATCACGAGGAGAAGAAGGGCTTCTTCGGCTGGTTCAACCGGACCTTCAACTCGAGCCGCGACAAGTACCACGTCGGCGTCCACCACGTGATCAAGCGCTCGGGCCGCTGGCTCATCATCTATCTCGCGGTGATCGTCGCGGTCGGCCTGCTGTTCGTGCGCCTGCCGAAGTCGTTCCTGCCCGACGAGGACCAGGGCCTGATGTTCGTGATCGTCCAGACGCCGTCGGGCTCGACGCAGGAGACGACCGCGCGCACGCTCGCGAACATTTCCGACTACCTGCTCAAGCAGGAAAAGGACATCGTCGAATCCGCGTTCACGGTGAACGGCTTCAGCTTCGCGGGCCGCGGCCAGAACTCGGGCCTCGTGTTCGTCAAGCTGAAGGACTACTCGCAGCGGCAGAGCGCGAACCAGAAGGTGCAGGCGCTGATCGGCCGGATGTTCGGACGCTACGCGGGCTACAAGGACGCGCTCGTGATTCCGTTCAACCCGCCGTCGATTCCCGAACTCGGCACGGCGGCCGGCTTCGACTTCGAGCTGACCGACAGCGCGGGTCTCGGCCACGACGCGCTGATGGCCGCGCGCAACCAGTTGCTCGGGATGGCCGCGAAGGACCCGACGCTGCAAGGCGTGCGTCCGAACGGGCTGAACGACACGCCGCAGTACAAGGTCGACATCGATCGCGAGAAGGCGAACGCGCTCGGCGTGACCGCGGATGCGATCGACCAGACGTTCTCGATCGCGTGGGCGTCGAAGTACGTGAACAACTTCCTCGACACCGACGGCCGGATCAAGAAGGTGTACGTGCAGTCCGACGCGCCGTTCCGGATGACGCCTGAGGACATGAACATCTGGTACGTGCGCAACGGCTCGGGCGGGATGGTGCCGTTCTCGGCGTTCGCGACCGGCCACTGGACCTACGGCTCGCCGAAGCTCGAGCGCTACAACGGCATCTCGGCGATGGAAATCCAGGGCCAGGCCGCGCCGGGCAAGTCGACCGGCCAGGCGATGACGGCGATGGAAGCGCTCGCGAAGAAGCTGCCGACGGGCATCGGCTATTCGTGGACGGGGCTGTCGTTCCAGGAAATCCAGTCGGGCTCGCAGGCGCCGATCCTGTACGCGATCTCGATCCTCGTCGTGTTCCTGTGTCTCGCCGCGCTGTATGAAAGCTGGTCGATCCCGTTCTCGGTGATCATGGTCGTGCCGCTCGGCGTGATCGGCGCGCTGCTCGCGGCGACGCTGCGCGGGCTCGAGAACGATGTGTTCTTCCAGGTCGGTCTGTTGACGACGGTGGGTCTGTCCGCGAAGAATGCGATTCTGATCGTCGAGTTCGCGCGCGAGCTGCAGCGGACGGAAAAGATGGGGCCGATCGAGGCGGCGCTCGAGGCGGCGCGGCTGCGGCTGCGTCCGATCCTGATGACGTCGCTCGCGTTCATTCTCGGCGTGCTGCCGCTCGCGATCAGCAACGGCGCCGGCTCGGCGAGCCAGCACGCGATCGGCACCGGCGTGATCGGCGGGATGATCACCGCGACGTTCCTCGCGATCTTCATGATCCCGATGTTCTTCGTGAAGGTGCGGGCCGTGTTCAGCGGCGAGAAGGAAGACGTCGACGAAGCGCTGCGCCTCGCGCACGAGCACATGCACCGTGACGAAAAGCCGGAGCACGGCGACGACGCTGGCAAGAAGGATTAACAGATGAAGCGAAAACATGCTTTGACTGCACTCGCAGTTGCCCTGCTCGCCGCGGGCTGCACGCTCGCGCCGCGCTACGAGCGTCCGGCCGCGCCGGTGTCGGGCGCGTTCCCGACCGACGGCGTCTACGCCGCGCAGCCGGGCGCCGCGTCCGGCGCGCGCAGCGCGAACGGCCAGTCGGCCGTCGACATCGGCTGGCGCGAGTTCTTCGTCGATCCGCGCCTGCAGCGGCTGATCGAGATCGCGCTGAAGAACAACCGCGATTTGCGCGTCTCGGTGCTGAACGTCGAGGCGTCCCGCGCGCAGTATCAGATCACGCGCGCGGGCCTGTTCCCGACGCTCGACGGCACCGGCACGGGCACGATCCAGCGCTATCCGGCCGGCGTGTCGACGACGGGCCAGCCGCTCATCACGCGGACCTACAACGTCGGCGTGTCCGCGTCGTGGGAGCTCGACCTGTTCGGCCGCGTGCAGAGCCTGAAGGACCAGGCGCTCGCGCAATACTTCGCGACCGCGCAGGCGCGCAAGGCGGCGGAGATCTCGCTCGTCGCGCAAGTCGCTGATCAGTATCTGACGCTGCTGTCGACCGACGACCTGCTGCAGATCACGCAGAACACGCTGAAGACGGCGCGCGCGTCGTACGACCTGACGAAGCTGCAGTTCGACAACGGCACCGGCTCGGAGCTCGATCTGCGGCAGGCGCAGACGGTCGTCGAGACGGCGCTCGCGAACCAGCAGGCGCAGGCGCGCGCGCGGGCGCAGGCGCTCAACGCGCTCGTGCTGCTGATCGGCGAGCCGCTGCCCGACGATCTGCCGGCCGGCCTGCCGCTGAACGCGCAGAACCTGCTGACGGACATCCCGGCCGGGCTGCCGTCCGATCTGCTGACGCGGCGCCCCGACATCATGCAGGCCGAGCAGACGCTGCGCGCGGCGAACGCGAACATCGGCGCCGCGCGCGCGGCGTTCTTCCCGAAGATCTCGCTCACGGGCGCGTTTGGCACCGCGAGCCCGACGCTCGGCGGCCTGTTCAAGGCGGGCACGGCGGCGTGGTCGTTCGCGCCGAGCATCGCGCTGCCGATCTTCGAAGGCGGGCAGAACATCGCGAACCTCGATCTCGCGCACGTGCAGAAGCGCATCGAGATCGCGAACTACGAGAAGGCGATCCAGAGCGCGTTCCGCGAGGTGTCGGACGGGCTCGCCGCGCGCGGCACGTACGATCAGCAGATCGCGGCGCTCGAGCGCAACGAGCATGCGCAGCAGCGCCGCTACGATCTGTCGGACCTGCGCTACAAGAACGGCGTCGACAGCTATCTGTCGGTGCTGACCGCGCAGACGGATCTGTACTCGGCGCAGCAGCAACTGATCAGCGCGCGGCTCGCGCGCTGGACGAACCTCGTCGATCTGTATCGCGCGCTGGGCGGCGGCTGGATCGAGCGCGCGGGCGAGACGCCGCGCCCGGCCGATGCGCCCGTCGACTACGGCAAGGCGGCCGCGCCGGCGTCGGCGACGCCGGCTGCGGCAGCCAGCGCGCCGGCGGCCGGCTGAGCGTTCGCCGGCGCCGCGCGCCGGACGAAGGCAGCCGATTCGTTCGTCGCGCGGCACGCGATCGGCAGCGGATTCGCCGCATCGCGACGCACAAACAAGAACCCCGCGTTCTTCGGAGCGCGGGGTTTTTGTTGGGGTGTGGCTGTCGGTTCCGGCCGGCGTCGTGTCGGTTCCATGATGCGATGCCGCTTCGGCCGCGCCGCGCGATGGCGGCTCAATGCAGATCGACCGGCCGCCCGTCGAAGTCGTGCCCCGCGCGGCGAATGTCGCAGCGTGCGTCCTTCTCGCCCTTCATGCCGTTGAACACCAGATTGAGCACGACGGCCGATACCGACGCGAGCAGGATCCCGCTATGGAGGATCGGCGCGAGCGCGGCGGGGAGCTTCGAGAAGAAGTTCGGCGACACGACGGGCACGAGCCCGAGGCCGATGCTCACCGCGACGATGAAGAGATTGTGGTGGTTGCGCACGAAGTCGACCTTCGACAGCACCTTCACGCCATTCGCGGCCACCATCCCGAACATCACGATGCCCGCGCCGCCGAGCACGAACGGAGGCACCGACGCGACGAGCTGCGCCATCTTCGGAAAGAGCCCGAGCAGCACGAGGATCATGCCGCCCGTCGCGCAGACGAAGCGGCTCTTCACGCCCGTCACGCCGATCAACCCGACGTTCTGCGAGAACGACGTGTGCGGAAACGAATTGAAGATACCGCCGATCAGCGTGCCGAGCCCGTCGACGCGCAGCCCGCGCACGAGCGTCTCCTGATCGACGGGGCGCTCGACCATGTCGCCGACCGCGAGGAACATCCCGGTCGATTCGATGAACGTGACGAACATCACGATCACCATCGTCGCGATCGACAGCGGATCGAAATGCGGGAGTCCGAAATGGAAAGGCGCGACGAAGCCGACCCACGGCGCTGCCGCCACGCCGTCGGTGTTCACGCGGCCCGCGGCGAACGCGATCGCGAAGCCCGCGACCATGCCGAGCAGCACCGAGATGTTCGCGACGAAGCCGCGGCCGAACTTGTTGATGACGAGGATCAGCGCGAGCACGATGAACGACAGGCCGAGATAGACGGGGTCGCCGTAGTTCGGATTGCCGACGCCGCCCGCCGCCCAGTTGATGCCGACCTCCATCAGCGACAGCCCGATCACCGAGATCACGGTGCCGACGACGACGGGCGGAAAGAACCGCAACAGCCTGCCGATCATCGGCGCGAGCACGATGCCGATCGCGCCCGCGGCGATCGTCGAGCCGAAGATGTCGAGGATGCCGAGGCCGGGATTCGTGCCGATCGCGATCATCGGGCCGACGGCCGCGAACGTGCAGCCCATGATGACGGGCAGGCGGATGCCGAAGAGCCACACGCCGAGCGTCTGGATCAGCGTCGCGATTCCGCACGCGAACAGGTCCGCGCTGATGAGGAATGCAATCTGGTCTTTCGGCAGCTTGAGCGCGCCGCCGACGATGAGCGGCACCGCGACGGCGCCCGCATACATGACGAGAACGTGCTGCAGCCCGAGCGTCAGCAGCTTGCCGGACGGCAATACCTCGTCGCACGGATGGACCGTGTTCGATTGCATTTGTCTCACTCCATGATCTTGTTTTGACGGTGGTTCAACGTTATGCGCATTGACGAATCGCAACAAGAGCGCGGGTTTCTATTCCGTGCTTCGCTGCGTCGATATGCGCGCCGGGCATGCTGGAGCGATGTGTTCATCTCGGGGGCCTGCGCGAGCGGGTGAGTGATGCCGTTTTATCGCCAGCCAAAATTGATCGGTCGACGCCGCCAAATATCGTCTGGTTTATGGTCTGTATCGTCGTATCGGCATAGTGGCCGTGCGCGATGCGCGAAAAGCGCAGCGGGTTTACCCCCTGCGCAGCCGCTTCGGCCGGGAATCAGGGCCATGCGCGCGGCGCGCGCGAGCATCGGCGGCCCGCAAGGTATCATCGGCGTCGGCTCATTCGAATCCATGTTCCGTTATGCGATATCTCGGCATCGATCTGGGGACCGGGTCCCTCAAGCTCGCGATCGTCGACGGCGACGGCCGCGTGTGCGCGTCGTCGGGCGCCGCGTATGCGGTGGCGACGCCGCAGCCCGGCTGGGCGGAGATCGACGTCGACATATGGTGGCGCGCGCTCGTCGACGCCGCGATGCGGCTGTCCGGGCAGGAACGCGCGCAGGTGCGCGCGATCGGCTTTTCGGGGCAGATGCATGGCGTCGTGCTGGCCGACGCGTCGGGACGCGCGCTGCGGCCCGCGATGCTGTGGCCCGATGCGCGCGCGACCGCGCTCGTCGCACGCTGGCCCGCGTCGCCGAATCCGGTGTCGCCCGGCATGGCGGGGCCGTTGCTCGCGTGGCTCGCCGCGCACGAGCCGCACACGCTGCGCGCCGCGCGCTGGGCGCTGCAACCGAAGGACTGGCTGCGCGTCGCGCTGGGCGGCGACCTCGCGAGCGATCCGTCCGATGCGTGCGCGACCGCGCTCGCCGGCCCGGACGGCGACTGGGACGATGCGCTGATCGCCTCGCTCGGCTTGCCGCGTGCGCTGTTCGCGGCGCCGCGCGCGTCGGACGCGCGGTGCGGCGCGCTGTCGGCCGACGCGGCGCGCGCGCTCGGCCTGCCAGCCGGAATCGCGCTCGCGACGGGCGCGGGCGACACGCCGTGCGCGGCGCTCGGCAGCGGCCTCGCGCATGACGGCGACGCGCTTCTCACGACGGGCACGGGCGGGCAGATCGTCGTGCTGACCGCGCAGGGCGCCGCGCCGCGCGCGGGCCTGCACCGCTATCGCGCGGCGGGCGGCGCGCGCTATTACACGATGGCCGCGATGCAGAACGTCGGGATCGCGCTCGAATCGGCGCGCGGCTGGCTCGTCTATCCGGATTGGCGCGCCGCATACGACGACGCGTTCGGCGCGAGCGCATCGCCGCGGATCAGCTTCCTGCCGTACCTGACGGGCGAGCGCTCACCGTGGATGAATCCCGCCGCGCGCGGCGGCTGGCTCGGCCTGTCGCTCGGCGATTCGCGCGGCGCGCTGATGCGCGCGGCGTTCGAAGGCGTCGCGTTCGCGTTGCGCGCGGGGCTCGACGCGATTCGCGCGGACGGCTCGCCCGTGCGCACGCTGCGGCTCGCGGGCGGCGGCTCGGTCGAGCCGCGCTGGCGGCAACTGCTTGCCGATGCGCTCGATGTCGAGCTGCACGCGGTCGACGGCGCGGACGCCGCCGCGCGCGGCGCGGCGCTGCTCGGCGGCGTCGCGGCGGGGCGCTGGCGCGCGGCGGAGCTCGCCGCGCTCGCGCCGGGCGCGACGCGCGTCGCCGCGCCGACGCACGATGCGGCGCTCGCCGCGCGCCACGCGCGTTTCATCGACCTGTATCGGCGGACCGAAGGGTGGTTCGACGCAGGCGGGTGAGCCGGTCCGCCGCGCCGGCGGGATGCGCTTCGCATGAGTTGCATGGCCGCCGCGCCCAATGCGTCAGTTCGCGTCGCCGCTCACCGGCACGTCGCGCACGCCGGTGCCGGAGAACCGCTCTCGATACGCGCCGGGCGTCACGCCGAGGCGGCGCATGAATACGCGCCGCAACTGGTCGTCGGAATGAAACCCGCTGCGCACGGCGACCGTCTTCAGCGGCAGCGTTTCCTGCTCGAGCAGGCGGCGCGCTTTTTCGAGCCGCGCGATTTCGATGAATTCGGCCGGGCGATAGCCGGTCTCCCGCACGAACACGCGGACGAAGTTGCGCTCGCTCATCGCGGCGCGCTTCGCGAGCTGCGCGATGCCCAGACGCTCGTCGAGCGAGTTCAGGATCCAGTCCTGGACGTCGCGGACCGACGCGTGCGCGGTCATCTGGCTCGCCAGATACACGCTGAACTGCGACTGGCCGCCCGGCCGCCTCAGATAGATCACGAGATCGCGCGCGACGGCGAGCGCGATCTCGCGGCCGAGATCCTCCTCGACCATCGCGAGCGCGAGATCGAGACCGGCCGTGACGCCCGCCGACGTCCACACGTTGCCTTCCCGGACGAAGATCGCATCGGGCTCCACCTTCACCGCCGGATAGCGCGCCTGCAACATGGGGGCGACGCTCCAGTGCGTCGTCGCGCGGCAGCCGTCGAGCATTCCGGACTCGGCGAGAAAGAAGCAGCCCGAGCACAGCCCGACCATCCGGCCGATGCGGCGCGACACGTCGCGGCACCATCCGACGAGCATCGACGTGTCGCGCAGCGCGCGCTCGATGTCGCGCGCGCCGACGACGATCGCCGTGTCCGGCACGGCGAGCGTGTCGAGCGCCTTTGTCGCCTCGAGCACGATGAGGGTGTCGGACTTGACCGGGCCCTTCGCGGGCGCGGCGATCTGAAGATCGTAGACGGGTGCGAGCCCGGCGGCGGCGAGCCGCGCATTCGCGTAGTCGAACACGTTGATGACGCCGACGGCCTCGATTGCCTTGAATCCCGGATAGATCACGACGTCGACGGTCGTCGTCCGATGCCGGGGGGAAATTTCCGCTGCCATGCCGCTTCACCATCGACTTGCCGAGACCGCGCCGATCTTAACCCACTTGGTGCGGCACGGCCGCCCGAGCCTGACAACTTTCCGCCGAATCCTGCCAATTTCCGCGCCGCAGCCGCCGGGCCGGCCGCGCATGCGGCTACACTGGGCGATATTCCATCCTGTGACTTCTCCGGAGAACACGCATGAAGACGAAAGCCGCGATCGCCTGGAAGGCGGGCGAACCGCTGACGATCGAAGAGGTCGATCTCGAAGGACCGCGCGCGGGCGAGGTACTGATCGAAGTGAAGGCCACCGGCATCTGCCACACCGATTACTACACGCTGTCGGGTGCGGACCCCGAAGGCCTCTTCCCGGCGATCCTCGGGCACGAGGGCGCGGGCGTCGTCGTCGATGTCGGGCCGGGCGTCGGCACGCTGAAGAAGGGCGATCACGCGATTCCGCTCTACACGCCCGAATGCCGCGAGTGCAAGTTCTGCCTGTCTCGCAAGACGAACCTGTGCCAGAAGATCCGCGCGACGCAAGGGCGCGGCCTGATGCCGGACGCGACGTCGCGCTTCTCGATCGGCGGCAAGCCGATTTTCCACTACATGGGCACGTCGACGTTCTCGAACTACATTGTCGTCCCCGAGATCGCGGTGGCGAAGGTGCGCGAGGACGCGCCGTTCGACAAGATCTGCTATATCGGCTGCGGCGTGACGACGGGCGTGGGCGCGGTCGTCTACTCGGCGAAGGTCGAGGCGGGCGCGAACGTCGTCGTGTTCGGCCTGGGCGGCATCGGCCTGAACGTGATCCAGGGCGCGAAGATGGTGGGCGCGGACAAGATCATCGGCGTCGACATCAACCCGAAGCGCGTCGCGCTCGCGAAGAAGTTCGGCATGACGCACTTCATCGACCCGAACGAGGTCGAGAACGTCGTCGATCACATCGTGCAGCTCACCGACGGCGGCGCCGACTACTCGTTCGAATGCATCGGCAACGTGAAGGTGATGCGCCAGGCGCTCGAGTGCACGCACAAGGGCTGGGGCCAGTCGTTCATCATCGGCGTGGCGGCGGCGGGCGAGGAGATCAGCACGCGGCCGTTCCAGCTCGTGACGGGCCGCGAGTGGAAGGGCTCCGCGTTCGGCGGCGCGCGCGGGCGCACCGACGTGCCGAAGATCGTCGACTGGTACATGGAAGGCAAGATCAACATCGACGACCTGATCACGCACACGCTGCCGCTCGAGAAGATCAACGACGGCTTCGACCTGATGAAGAAGGGCGAGTCGATCCGCTCGGTCGTGCTGTACTGATCAGGAGTCTTGCATGGGGACGACGATGCTCGAACTCGTTTCGTCGCACGCGTGTCACGGCGGCGAGCAGCGCTTCTATCGGCACGCGTCGAAGACGATCGGATTGCCGATGAAGTTCTCTGCGTACCTGCCGCCGCAGGCTGCGCACGGCTGCGTGCCGGCGCTGTTCTATCTCGCGGGGCTCACGTGCACCGAGGAGACGTTTGCGATCAAGGCGGGCGCGCAGCGCTTCGCCGCGCAGCACGGCATCGCGCTCGTCGCGCCCGATACGAGCCCGCGCGGCGCGCTTGTGCCGGGCGAGGCGGATGCGTGGGATTTCGGCGTCGGAGCGGGCTTCTACCTGAACGCGACCGAGGCGCCGTGGTCGACGCACTGGCGGATGGAGTCATACGTCGCCGATGAGCTGCGCGGCGTGGCCGCGGCCGAGCTGCCGATCGACGGCGCGCGGCTCGGGATCTTCGGCCACTCGATGGGCGGCCACGGCGCGCTCGTGCTCGCGCTGCGCCATCCGGACCTGTATCGCTCGGTGTCGGCGTTCGCGCCGATCGCCGCGCCGTCGCGCTGCCCGTGGGGCGAGAAGGCGTTTTCGGGCTATCTCGGCGCCGATCGCGAAGCGTGGAAGCAGTACGACGCGAGCGAGCTCGTCGCGCGCGCCGACGCGAAGCGGTTCGCCGAAGGCATCCTGATCGATCAGGGGCTCGCCGACCCGTTCCTGCCGACGCAGCTCAACCCCGACGTGTTCGAGGCCGCGTGCCGCGCGGCGGGCCAGCCGCTCACGCTGCGCCGTCACGCGGGCTACGATCACGGCTACTACTTCATCTCGACGTTCATCGCCGATCACATCGAGCATCACGCGCGCGTGCTCGGCCGATGAGCCGGTGAGCGCGCGTGACGCGGCGCGTTGTGTCGCGTCGCGCCGAACATCGAGCGACTCGCTTCGCGAGCCGCCGCGCGTCATGCTTCACGCGTGATGCCGTTTCCCCATGAGGCTCGCGCCGTAGACGAGCGCCGACAGCGCGGTGATCCAGAAGCTCGTCGGCCAGTCAGTGTAGTACGCGAGCGCGATGCCGAGCCATGCTTCGCCGAGCGCGAACGCGGCCGCGAGCCAGACGCCCGCCGACAGCCGCGTCGCGAGATTCTGCGCGGCGGCGGCCGGCCCGACGAGCAGCGTGAACACGAGCAGCACGCCGACGATCTGCGTGCACGCGGCGACGGCGAGCGCGCAGATCGACAGGAACAGGATCGACACGAGCCGCAGCGACACGCCTTTCGCCTCCGCGAGCTCCGGCTGCAGCGACGCGAACAGGAGCGGCCGCGCGATCGCCGCCAGCGCGGCGAGGCTCACCGCGCCGATCGCGGCGAGCACGACGAGCGTGGCGTGGTTCACGCCGAGCACGTTGCCGAACAGCAGCGCCGTGACCTGCGTCGCGTAGCTCGTGTAGAAATGCAGGAACAGCAGCCCGCAGCCGAGCGCGACCGACAGGATCACGCCGATCGCGACGTCGCGGCCCGCGAGCCGCTCGCCGAGCGCGCCCATCCCGATGCCGGCGGCGAGCGTGAAGCCGAGCATCCCCCAGATCGGCGACAGCCCGAACAGCGCCGCGCCCGTCGCGCCGGTGAAGCCGACGTGCGACAGCGCATGGCCCGCGAACGTCTGCCCGCGCAGCACGAGGAAGTAGCCGACGATGCCCGCGAGCACGGCGACGATCCCCGCCGCCGCGAACGCGTTGATCATGAATTCGTATTCAAACATCGTGTGAGTGCCCGCCGCCGTGTGAATGCGCATGCCCGTGACCGTGCGCGTGGCCATGATCGTGTCCGTGACCGTGGTCGCGCTCGTCCTCGTGCCCGTGATCGTGCTTCTCGATTTCGACGCCGCCGGACATCACGAAGATGCGCCCGTTCACGCGCATCACGTCGATCGGCGAGCCGTACAGGCGCGACAGCACGGGCTTCGTGATCACTTCGTCGACGGTGCCGAGCGCCGCGACGCCGTTGCCGAGATACAGCACGCGGTCGAGCGCGTTCAGGAGCGGATTGAGCTCGTGCGCGGAGAACAGCACGGTGATGCCGAGCTCGCGCTGCACGCGCCGCACGAGCTCGACGACGCCGCGCTGATGGTTCGGATCGAGGCTGATGAGCGGCTCGTCGAGCAGCAGCAGCTTCGGCGTGCCGAGCAGGCACTGCGCGAGCAGGAGACGCTGGCGCTCGCCGCCGGAGAGTTCGGACAGCGGCCGTTTCGCGAGCGAGCCAGCGTCGACGAGATCGAGCACGCGATCGACGTCGGCCGCGACCGCGGCGCTCGCGTGCGGCAGCCCCCAGCGGTGGCCGTCTGCCGCCATCGCGACGAAGTCGCGGCCGCGCACGCGCCGCCCGGCGAGCGCGCTGCGGATCTGCGGCATGTAGCCGATCGCCGGATTGCCGCGCGCCACGGGCTCGCCCGCGACGCGAATCGCGCCGGACTGCGCGGGCACGAGGCCGAGCACGGCGCGCATCAGCGTCGTCTTGCCCGCGCCGTTCGGCCCGAGCACGCCGACGAATTCGCCGGGCTCGACGGCGAAGCTCACGTCGCGCAGGATCGTGCGGCCGCCGAGCGCGAGCGTCACGCGATCGAGTTCGAGCGCATGCATGGGGTGGGTCATGTCGTTGCCATCGCGAACGTCGTTACGGGCGCGCGCCGAGCGCGGCGGCGAGCGCGTCGAGCTGCGCGAGCATCCATTGCTGGAAGGTCTTGCCGGCGGGCTGCGTCTCCGTGACGCTCACGATCGGCACGCGCGCGTCCCGCGCGAGCCCGAGCATGCGCTTCGTCATCGGCTCGACCGCCTGGCTGTTGTAGATCAGCACGCGCACCTGGCGCTTCCTCAGGTCGTTCTCGAACGCGGCGATGTCGGCGGGGCTCGCCTCGGTGCTGTTCATCGTCGCGAGCTGGAAGCGCTGGTTGCGCATGTCGAGCCCGATCGCGTCGGCCATGTAGCCGAACACGGGCTCCGTCGCGGTCACGGGCGCGCCCTTGTAGCGCGCGCGCAGCTCGGCCACCTTCGCGTCGATCGGCTTCAGCGACGCGATGAACTTCGAGAGATTCGCATCGTACTCGGCCTTGTGCGCGGGGTCCGCCGAGCCGAGCGCCGCGGCGAGCGCGCGCGCGGCGGCGGGCATCGTCGCCGGGTCGTACCACAGGTGCGGGTTGTCGCCCGCCTTCTTGCCGACGAGCTCGGCGACGACGACGGTCGCGCGCTTCGCGTTCTTCGACGCGGCGAGGAGCTTCGCCATCCACGGATCGTAGTCGGCGCCGTTGTAGATCACGAGATCCGCGCGCTGCAGCTCGCGCGCGACCTTCGGGCTCGCCTCGAACAGATGCGGGTCCTGATCGGGATTGCTGAGGATGTTCGACACGGCGACGCGCGCGCCGCCGATCTGCTTCGCGACGTCGCCGTAGAAGTTCTCGGCGGCGACGACCTTGAGCGTCGCGTTTTGCGCGAACGCGGCGCCCGTGAGCGCGAGCGCGGCGACGCCGGCGGCGAGCGTGCGCGCTGCGCGCAGCAGCGGCGACGCGCGCAGCTCGAGCGCCGGGCGCGCGGAGCGCGACGAGTGCGCCGGGCCCGGCGAAGAGGCGAACTTGCGCAGCGGCGCGCGCAACGTGGCGGCAAGGGACATGTGGTTGATCCTCGATTCGGTTGACGGAATGAAAGGCCGGAAAAAGCAAAAGCCGGGAAAAGCGGCCGGCCGCTCGGTCAGGCGGCCAGCCCGGTGACCAACCGGGCGAGCCGCCCCGCGGCCGGAAAGCGCGGCGGGCGGGTTCAGCCGTGGTGCGCGTGCTTCGTCTTGCACTGTCCGCACAGGCCGGTCAGCTCGACGACTTGCCGATGCACCTCGAAGCCGTGCGCGGGCGCGCTCGACGACAGTTGCTTCGCGAGATCGCCGCCGGGAATCTCGACGGTGTCGCCGCATTCCTCGCAGATCAGGAATTGCCCTTCGTGCGGCTTGCCGATCTCGCAGCACGCGATGAACGCGTTCTTCGATTCGATCCGGTGGATGAAGCCGTGCTCGACGAGAAATTCGAGCGCGCGGTAGACGGTCGTCGGCGGCACGCGGCCGCGCTGCGGCTCGAGTTCGGCGAGCAGATCGTACGCGCCGATCGGCCGGCCGGCGGCGAGCACGCGCTCGTAGACCTGGCGGCGCAGCGGCGTCCACGCGAGGCCGTGCTCGGCGGCGAACGCGTCGGCGCGGGAAAGGCGGGCGGCGAGGGAGTGGGTCGAGGCCATCGTGCGAACCGGTCGGCGGGGAGATGGCGTGATGATATAACGTATCTGGCCGCGCCGCATCCCCGTGCCGCCCGCCTTGCCCGTCGCCTTTGTTCCGCGCGCTCCGCCCGGGATCGCAATGCGGCGGCGCATCATCGAAACACCGATTTCCCGCCTTGACAGTGCCGGTTTCGTGGTCGATCATTCGTTCGCTGATAGAGCAAATGATCGGTTGGTGGGCGAACGCTCGGCTCCACGGCCGGCGGCACGACGTATAACGAATCGGAGACACCAGTGAGACTGCAGCAGAAGGTCGCGATCCTGACGGGTGCGGCAAGCGGTATCGGCGAAGCGGTGGCGCGACGCTATCTGGAGGAGGGCGCGCGCTGCGTCCTCGTCGATCTGAAACCGGCCGACGGCGCGCTCGCGCGGCTCATCGGCGCGCATGCCGAGCGCGCGATCGCCGTGTCGGCGGACGTCACGCGCCGCGACGACATCGCGCGCATCGTCGCCACCGCCGTCGAGCGCTTCGGCGGCGTCGACATCCTGTTCAACAACGCGGCGCTCTTCGATATGCGCCCGCTCCTCGACGAATCGTGGGACGTGTTCGACCGCCTGTTCGCCGTCAACGTGAAGGGCATGTTCTTCCTGATGCAGGCGGTCGCGCAGCGGATGGTCGAGCAGGGGCGCGGCGGCAAGATCATCAACATGTCGTCGCAGGCGGGACGCCGCGGCGAGGCGCTCGTGTCGCACTACTGCGCGACGAAGGCCGCGGTGCTGAGCTATACGCAGTCGGCCGCGCTCGCGCTCGCCAAGCACGGGATCAACGTGAACGGCATCGCGCCGGGCGTCGTCGACACGCCGATGTGGGAGCAGGTCGATGCCCTCTTCGCCCGCTACGAGAACCGGCCGCTCGGCGAGAAGAAGCGGCTCGTCGGCGAAGCGGTGCCGCTCGGCCGGATGGGCGTGCCCGACGATCTGACGGGCGCCGCGCTCTTTCTCGCATCGGCGGACGCCGACTACATCACCGCCCAGACGCTGAACGTCGACGGCGGCAACTGGATGAGCTGACATCATGGCCGCGATCGTCGCCGCGGGCGAGCTGCTCGCCGAATTCGTCGCCGCGAAGCGCGGCCAGGGCTTCGACGCGCCGGGCGAGTTCGCCGGCCCGTTCCCGAGCGGCGCGCCCGCGATCTTCGCCGATCAGGCGGCGCGCATGGGCACGTCGGTCGCGTATGCGGGCTGCGTCGGCCGCGACGCGTTCGGCGATGCGATCGTCGCGCGGCTCGCGGGCCACGGCGTCGACGTCGCGCGCATCCGCCGCGGCTCGCGGCCCACGGGCATCGCGTGCGTCGCGTATCGCGCGGACGGCGGCCGGCAATTCGTGTTCAGCATCGAAGGCAGCGCGAGCGCGCTGCTCGAGCCGGCCGACGTCGATCCGTCGATGTTCGCGGGCTGCCGCTATTTCCACGTGATGGGCTCGTCGCTCACGAGCGAGAACGCGATCGCCGCGGTCAAGCGCGGCGTGATCGAGGCGGCGCGCGTCGGCGCAAAGATCTCGTTCGATCCGAACGTGCGCGCCGAAATGCTCGCGTTCGCGCCGATGCGCGCGGCGCTGCACGACATGCTCGACGCGTGCCACCTGTTCCTGCCGAGCGAGGCCGATCTGCCGTTCTTCTGCGGACCGCAGCCGGCCGAGCGCGCGATCGCGGGGCTGCTCGCGACGCATCCGCTTCTCGAGCGCGTCGTGCTCAAGCGCGGCGCGGCGGGCAGCGCCGCGTTCGACCGCACGGGCAGCGTCGCCGCGCCCGCCTACGAGACCGTCGAAATCGATCCGACGGGCGCGGGCGACTGTTTCGGCGGCACGTTCGTCGCGTGCACGATCGCGGGGCTGCCCGTCGCGACCGCGCTCGCGCGCGCGAATGCGGCGGGCGCGCTTGCGGTGTCGCGCGTCGGGCCGATGGAGGGCAACAGCATGCCGGACGACATCGACCGTTTTCTCGCCGAGCGGGGTGTGCGATGCGCAGCGTGAGCACGGTCGCCGAACGCCCGCGCGCGGGCGACCACGCGCAGTTGCTGCGCGAGATCTTCGACGCGAACCGCGCGGGCCGCGCGAGCGGCATCTATTCGGTATGCAGCGCGCATCGCCTCGTGCTCGAAGCAGCGTTCGAAGCGGCGCGCGCCGACGAATCGCCGCTGCTCGTCGAGGCGACCTGCAATCAGGTCAATCATCGCGGCGGCTATACCGGGATGACGCCCGCGGATTTTCGGCGCGACGTCGACGCGCTCGCGCGCGACGCGGGCTTTCCGGCGCAGGCGCTGATTCTCGGCGGCGATCATCTCGGCCCGAATCCGTGGCGGCATCTCGCCGCGCGCGATGCGATGCGCGAGGCGCGGGCGATGGTCGCCGCGTACGTCGGCGCGGGCTTCACGAAGATCCATCTCGACGCGAGCATGGCGTGCGCGGACGACGCCGCGCCGCTGTCCGACGAGACGATCGCCGAGCGCGCCGCGCAGTTGTGCGCGGCCGCCGAGGAAGCGGCGGCCGTGGCGGGCGTATCGCCCGTCTACGTGATCGGCACCGAGGTGCCGACGCCGGGCGGCGAGGTGAGCGCGGCGGCAACGGGCACGGCCAACGATGCGGACGACGAAGCGAATCGGCCGGCGTGCGATGCGCGCGATGTGCACGGCGAGGCGGCCGATGGCGGCGGCGCGTTTTCGCAGATCGAAGTCACGCGCGCCGACAGCGTGAGCGCGACGCTCGCCGCGCACCGCGACGCCTTCGCGCGGTGCGGCTTGCAGCATGCATGGTCGCGCGTGATCGCGATCGTCGCGCAGCCGGGCGTCGATTTCGACGATCGCCGCGTGCTCGACTACGATCCGGCGCGCGCGGCCGCGCTCGGCGCGAGCATCCTGCGCACGCCGCCGCTCGTGTTCGAAGCGCATTCGACCGACTATCAGACGGAAGGCGCGCTCGCCGCGCTCGTGCGCGATCACTTCGCGATCCTGAAGGTCGGGCCGGCGCTGACGTTCGCGCTGCGCGAGGCGCTGTTCGCGCTGACCTACATCGAGGACGCGCTCTTCGACGATGCGTCCAAGCGCTCGCAACTGCGCGACGTGATCGACGCGGCGATGCGCGAGCGCCCCGAATACTGGGCGCCGTATTACCGCGGCGACGCGCTCGCGCAGCGGATCGCGCGCCAGTTCAGCTACAGTGACCGGATTCGCTATTACTGGCTGCAGCCCGCGGTCGCGGCGGCGCTCGAGCGCCTTTTCGACAACCTCGCGCGCCGCGCGCCGCCTGAGACGCTCGTCGCGCAATGGCTGCCCGACGTGTACGCGGCATGCCGGCGCGGCGCGCTCGCGCGCGAGCCCGTCGCGTGGGTGCGCCACCGGGTCCGGGACGTGATCTCGCGCTACGCGCGCGCGTGCGGGATGCAGCAAAGCGCTTGAAGCAGTCCGCCCGCCGGGCGGCAACACGATATCAAAACAGGAGACATGCCATGCAACGAAAGACGCTCATCGCCGCCGCCGCACGCGTTGCCGCGCTCGTCGCGCTCGCGTCGCCGGCGCTCGCCGCGCAGGCGGCGACGCTGACGATCGCGACGCTCAACAACCCGGACATGATCGAGCTGAAGAAGCTGTCGTCCGCGTTCGAGAAGGCGAACCCGGACATCCGGCTCAACTGGGTGATCCTCGAGGAGAACGTGCTGCGCCAGCGCGCGACGACCGACATCACGACGGGCAGCGGCCAGTTCGACGTGATGGCGATCGGCACGTACGAGGCGCCGCAGTGGGGCAAGCGCGGCTGGCTCGCGCCGATGACGAACCTCTCCGCCGATTACGACCTGAACGACGTGATCAAGACGGCGCGGGATTCGCTGTCGTACAACGGCCAGCTTTACGCGCTGCCGTTCTACGTAGAGAGCTCGATGACGTTTTACCGGAAAGATCTGTTCGCGGCGAAGGGCCTGAAGATGCCCGAGCAGCCGACCTACGACCAGATCGCCGAATTCGCCGACAAGCTGACCGACCGCGCGAACGGCACCTACGGGATCTGCCTGCGCGGCAAGGCGGGCTGGGGCGAGAACATGGCGTACGTGTCGACGGTCGTCAACACGTTCGGCGGCCGCTGGTTCGACGAGAACTGGAACGCGCAGCTCACGTCGCCCGAGTGGAAGAAGGCGATCAACTTCTACGTGAACCTGCTGAAGAAGAACGGGCCGCCGGGCGCGAGCTCGAACGGCTTCAACGAGAACCTGACGCTCACCGCGTCGGGCAAGTGCGCGATGTGGATCGACGCGACGGTCGCCGCCGGCATGCTGTACAACAAGCAGCAGTCGCAGGTCGCGGACAGGATCGGCTTCGCGGCGGCGCCGGTGGCCGTCACGCCGAAGGGCTCGCATTGGCTGTGGGCGTGGGCGCTCGCGATTCCGAAGACATCGAAGCAACAGGACGCGGCGAAGAAGTTCGTCATGTGGGCGACGTCGAAGCAGTACGTCGAGATGGTCGGCAAGGACGAGGGCTGGGCGTCGGTGCCGCCGGGCACGCGCCAGTCGACCTATCAGCGCGCCGAGTACAAGGCCGCCGCGCCGTTCTCCGATTTCGTGCTGAAGGCGATCCAGACCGCCGATCCGACCGATCCGTCGCTGAAGAAGGTGCCGTACACGGGCGTCCAGTACGTCGGGATTCCTGAATTCCAGTCGTTCGGCACGGTGGTCGGCCAGGCGATCGCGGGGGCGGTCGCGGGCCAGATGAGCGTCGATCAGGCGCTCGCCGCGGGGCAGGCGGCGGCCGACCGCGCGGTGCGCCAGGCCGGCTACCGGAAGTGAAGCGCCGCACGCGCGGCGCCCGATGCGGGCGCGGCGCGCACGGCATCGCAGCAGCGCGGGCGGCAAGCGGGGTGCGCGCCCGCGCATCGAAAGAGGTGGTCCCGATCATGCGTCACTTACGTCTTCCTCTCGCTCACTCGGCGTCGCTCGGCGACGCGGGGCCCGTTGCCGACGAGCGCGCGCGCGGCAAGCCGGCGCGCTGGCTCGCCGCGCCGCCCGTCGCCGTGCTGTTCCTGTGGATGGCGATTCCGCTTGCGATGACGATCTGGTTCTCGCTCACGCGCTACAACTTGCTGAATCCCGACGTCAAGGGTTTCGCGGGCCTCGACAACTACCGCTTCCTCGCGACCGATCCGTCGTTTTTGCCCGCGATCTGGCACACGCTCGCGCTGATCGGCTCGGTGCTCGCGATCACGGTCGCGGGCGGCGTGCTGATGGCCGTGCTGTTCGACCGCAAGTTCTACGGGCAGGGCGTCGCGCGCCTCATCGCGATCGCGCCGTTCTTCGTGATGCCGACGGTGTCGGCGCTCATCTGGAAGAACATGATCCTGCATCCGGTGTACGGGCTCGTCGCGCGCGCGATGCGCGCGCTCGGCATGCAGCCGATCGACTGGTTCGCGCAGTATCCGCTCACGTCGATCGTGATGATCGTCGCATGGCAGTGGCTGCCGTTCGCGTTCCTGATTCTTTTCACCGCGATCCAGTCGCTCGACCAGGAGCAGAAGGAGGCCGCGCGGATCGACGGCGCGGGCCCCGTCGCGATGTTCTTCTACATCACGCTGCCGCACCTGAAGCGCGCGATCGCGGTCGTCGTGATGATGGAGACGATCTTCCTGCTGTCGATCTTCGCGGAAATCTATACGACCACGGGCGGCGGCCCGGGCGACGCGACGACGAACCTGTCGTACCTGATCTACGCGCTCGGGCTGCAGCAGTTCGACGTCGGGCTCGCGTCGGCGGGCGGCATTCTCGCCGTCGTGCTCGCGAACGTCGTGTCGTTCTTCCTCGTGAGAATGCTCGCGCGGAATCTGAAAGGGGAGTACGAAGCATGAGCGATCTGACCGCATCGACTTCACACGGCGCGCCGCGCGGCGCGGGCGGCGGGCTGCCCGCCGCGCTCGGCGCGGTGAGGCGCGCGCTGCCCGGCGTGCTCGCGTGGCTCGTCGCGCTCGCGCTGTTCTTCCCGATCTTCTGGATGGCGATCACCGCGTTCAAGACCGAGCAGCAGGCGTATTCGTCGGCGCTCTTCTTCGTGCCGACGCTCGACAGCTTCCGCGAGGTGTTCGCGCGCAGCAACTACTTCGCGTTCGCGTGGAACTCGGTGCTGATCTCGGCGGGCGTGACCGTGATCTGCCTGCTCTTCGCCGTGCCCGCCGCGTACGCGATGGCGTTCTTCCCGGGCAGGCGCACGCAGAAAGTGCTGCTGTGGATGCTGTCGACGAAGATGATGCCGTCCGTCGGCGTGCTCGTGCCGATCTATCTGATGTGGAAGAACGCGGGCCTGCTCGATACCGTCTCGGGGCTCGTGATCGTCTACACGCTGATCAACCTGCCGATCGCGGTGTGGATGACGTTCACGTACTTCAACGAGATTCCGAAGGACATCCTCGAGGCGGGGCGCATCGACGGCGCGTCGACGTGGCAGGAGATCGTCTATCTGCTGATGCCGATGGCGCTGCCGGGCCTCGCGTCGACCGCGCTGCTGCTCGTGATCCTGTCGTGGAACGAGGCGTTCTGGAGCATCAATCTGTCGAGCTCGAACGCCGCGCCGCTGACCGTGTTCATCGCGTCGTATTCGAGCCCGGAAGGGCTCTTCTGGGCGAAGCTGTCGGCGGCGTCGCTGCTCGCGGTCGCGCCGATCCTCGTCGTCGGCTGGCTGTCGCAGAAGCAGCTCGTGCGCGGCCTCACGTTCGGGGCGGTCAAATGACGACAGACACGAACGACGCGCGCGTGCTCGTCTGCGATTGCGACGGCGTGCTGATCGACAGCGAGACGATCGCGGCCGACGTGCTCGTGCGCGAGCTCGAGGCGCGCTGGCCGGGCGTCGCGGCGCGGCCGATCGTGATGCCGCTCCTCGGCCTGCGCACCGAGCGCGTGCTCGGCTGCGCGAGCGCGCGCGCAGGCCGTGCGCTCGCCGATTCGGACGTCGAAGCGATTCGGCGCAGCGTCGAGGCGGCCGCGGTTCAGGCGCCGATCGTCGACGGCATCGATGCTGCGCTCGCGCAGATCGATCTGACGATCGCGTGCGCGAGCAACAGCCGCCGGCCTTACGTCGACGCCGCGCTGCGCCGCACGGGCCTCAAGCGTTTCTTCGGCGAGCGCCTGTTCTGCGCGGACGGCGTCGCGCGCCCGAAGCCCGCGCCCGATGTTTATCTGGCCGCCGCGCAAACGCTCGGCGTCGCGCCGCGGCAATGCCTCGTCGTCGAGGACAGCGCGACCGGCGTGACGGCCGCATCGGCGGCGGGCATGACGGTGCTCGGCTTCGTCGGCGGCGGCCACGCGTCGCCGCGGCAGGTCGACGCGCTGCGCGGAATCGGCGCGCAGCGCGTGTTCGACGACATGCGCGAGCTGCCCGGCCTCGTCTCGCGGTGGGTCGAGACGGGTGGGGTCGAGCCGCACTGAACGATCGCGCCGCGCGCGCCCGATGCGCCGCGCGGCCGCACAACTGAACGGAGACAAATCATGGCAAGCGTGCTCCTGCGCAATATCGGCAAGCGCTACGACGACAACGAAGTGCTGCGCAACGTGAATCTCGACATCGCCGACGGCGAGTTCGTCGTGTTCGTCGGGCCGAGCGGCTGTGGCAAATCCACGCTGATGCGGATGATCGCCGGGCTCGAGGACATCTCGGACGGCGACCTGCTGATCGACGGCGCGAAGGTCAACGACGTGCCGAGCGCGAAGCGCGGCATCGCGATGGTGTTCCAGTCGTATGCGCTCTATCCGCACATGACGCTCTACGACAACATGGCGTTCGGCCTGAAGCTCGCGGGCGCGAAGAAGCAGGAGATCGACGACGCGGTCAGGCAGGCGGCGAGGATCCTGCACATCGATCACCTGCTCGACAGGAAGCCGAAGCAACTGTCGGGCGGACAGCGGCAGCGCGTCGCGATCGGCCGCGCGATCACGAGGAAGCCGAAGGTGTTCCTGTTCGACGAGCCGCTGTCGAACCTCGACGCGGCGCTGCGCGTGAAGATGCGGCTCGAGTTCGCGCGGCTGCACGACGAGCTGAGGACGACGATGATCTACGTGACGCACGACCAGGTGGAGGCGATGACGCTCGCCGACAAGATCGTCGTGCTGTCGGCGGGCAGCGTGCAGCAGGTCGGCGCGCCGAACGAGCTGTATCACGCACCCGCGAACCAGTTCGTCGCGGGCTTCATCGGCTCGCCGAAGATGAATTTTCTCGCGGGCGTCGTCGAATCGGCGTCGGCCGACGGCGTGCTCGTGCGCTTCGAATCGGACGAGACGCAGCGCGCCGCGGTCGACGCGCCGACGCTGCGCGCGGGCGAGCGCGTGACGGTCGGTATCCGGCCCGAGCACCTGCACGTCGGCGCGACGGGCGGCGACGGCGTCGTCGCGCGGACGATGGCTGTCGAATCGCTCGGCGACGCCGCGTATCTGTATGCGGAATCGGCCGTCGCGCCGGACGGGCTGATCGCGCGCATTCCGCCGCTCGATACGCATCGGGCGGGCGAGCGGCTGCGCGTCGGCGCGCAGCCCGAGCACTGCCATCTGTTCGACGCCAACGGGCGCGCGTTCAAGCGCAAGCCGAAGCACGCGTTGGCGGCGTGACGCGGCGGCGGGCCGTGCGGGCCGCCCGATACGTATCGCGCGGCCCGCGCGCCGTCGCGATCACGCGAGCAGCTTGGGCTCGCGTTTGCCGTACTTGATCGAGCGCTCGTCGGCGACCATCAGCCCGGTGTTCTCGTCGCGCCCCTGCAGCACGAGACGCGCGTTCGCCGCGCCGATCTGCTCGGCCGCCATGCGGCTGTCGAGACCGATCTCGCCTTTCTTCATCCGGTTGACGATCACGCCGACCGCGGTGTCGGCGAAGTCGCGCAGCATCCACGCGTCGCCGTCGCTGTCGCCGAATACGAAGAGCGGCCCGTAGCCCTTCTTCGACTCCAGTTCGCGGCGGATGCCGACCGTCTTGCCCGGCCCGTAGTTGAAGTGCCAGTTCGGCAGGTATTCGTTGACGTACTTGCCGTCCGCCATGACGAGCCGCATGCCGATCACGTTCTCGGCGGGCACGCCGTAGCCGAACGCCGGATGGCCCGCGAACACGCGCACGACGTCGTCGAGCGACGCGGTGCTGATGTACACGTCGATGCCGTTCGAGCGCAGCGTGTCCATCACCGCGCGGATTTCCTCATGGATGCGGATGCCATGGAAGTGCGTCGCGGCAATGACGCCCGCCTTGCCCGGCAGCGCGCGCGAGCTTTCGTAGGTGATCTTGCGCAGCGCGTCGCCGAGATTCGCGAGGTTGCTGTCGAACGCCATCGCCTGCAACTCGTCGCGCGTCATTCCCGCATACCAGTACATGATCCACTTGTAGCCTATCTCGACCGGGTACGTGTCGCAGATCGCGTCGTACATGAAGTAGAGCTTCGCGCGGAAATCCAGGAACCGCTCGCTGCGTCGGATCTCGTCGAGCGGCTTGTCGCCGGCGAGGCCCCGGTAGTTCGCGTGCAGCCACCGGTAATCGGCGTCGACGTCGGCCGCGATGTCCTCCATCCGCACGGGCTTGCCGTCGACGGTCGTATAGCCGAGCTTCGCGTCGAACGGGCCGTCGGGCACGCCCTGGCGCAGGATCGCGGCGAACTGCCCGGGCGTCAGCCGGTAGTGCAGCCCGTCGATCTGATGCATCAGCAACGCCTCTTCGCAGTCGTTCATGATGCTCGTGTTGTCCCAGTCGAACACTGCGTACGGGCGGCGCTCGGCGCGGTAGCGCGGGCTCGACGCGCCATGCTCGGCGAGCACCGCGCGCAGCCGCGCGACGTTGTTCGGCGACCAGCGGCCGGGCGTGAGCGACAGCGGGGCCGCGGGCGGGGCGGATGCGTCGGGCGCGCCGGATGCGGCGCGCGCCGGGGACCATGCGGCAGCCGCGAGCGCGGCCGAGGCGCTCGCGACCGAGCGCACGAAGTGTCGACGTCCTGTTTTCATCGAGTTCTCCGAAGGGGGATTCGCACGCCGAAGCCGGGCGGACCGCGCGGCCGCCCGCTGATCCGCCGGAACAGGCGGGTGCCGCCCAGCATCGTCGCCCATAAAACGGCGCGCCCGACGAAATCGGACATCCGGATGTCGAAATGCGACCGACGCGCGCGGCTTGCTCCGCGCGGCGCGGCCGCGAAGCCGCGCGCGTGCCTACGCGAACATGCGTCCGGCGATGAAATCGACGAACGCGCGCAGCTTCGGCGAAGCGTGCCGCCCCGACGGCCACAGCACGTGGAACGACTGCGAGCGCTCGACATACTCGTCGAGCGCCGTGCGCAGCCTGCCGCTCGCGAGCTCGTCGCGCACCGCGAAATCCGGCACGCACGCGAGCCCGCGGCCGCGAATCGCGAAGCACACGCGCGTCTCGACGTTGTTGCAGATCATCGATTTCGGCAGCTCGACGTCGGCGTCGCCCGGCGCGGGCCGCAGCGGCCAGCGCTCGAGCTTGCCGGTGGTCGGGAAGCGGTAGAGCAGGCACGCATGGCGCGCGAGATCGGCGGGCGTGCGCGGCGCGCCGTGGCGCGCGAAATAGTCGGGCGAGCCGACGACGACCTGCGAGAACGTGCCGAGCCGCCGCGCCGACAGCCGCGAATCGTGCGGCTCGCCGCCGCGCACGACCGCGTCGAAGCCCTCGTCGATCACGTCGACGAGCCGGTCGGTGAAATCGAGATCGAGCTGGATGTCCGGGTACGCCGCCATGAAGTCGGCCAGCACGGGCAGCACGGGCGAGCTGAGCGCGGGCAGGCTCACGCGCAGCCGGCCGCTCGGCGCGTGCGCGCTGCGCGACAGCTCCTGCTGCGCCTCCTCGATTTCCGCGAGCACGCGCCGGCATCGCTCGAGAAAGCGCGTGCCCTCCGCGGTCAACGCGATGCTGCGCGTGCTGCGATGGAACAGGCGCACGTTCAGGCGCGCCTCGAGCCGCGCGATCCGCTTGCCGACGGCCGATGCGGACACGCCGAGCGCGCGCGCGGCCGCGACGAAGCTGCGGGTCTCGGCGACCTGCACGAAGACGACGAACCCGCTCAGGCTTTCCATCCGGCCGCTCCCGATTACGGACACCAATGTCCGCAGTGTCAGGAACTCTATCCTAGTTTTTCTTCATTCGCCGGCTGCCTACCATGAGCGCTCCATCCATTTCACGGGGAAGCGCCATGACTCTTTCATCGTCGTCCGCGCTCGGCGAGCGCGTCGACGCGGCCATCGACGCCGCGCTTGCCGAGCGGCGTGTCGTCGGCGCGGTCGTGCTCGTCGCGCGGCGGGGCGAGCTCGCGTATCGGCGCGCGGCGGGGCTGGCCGATCGCGAGGCCGGCGCGCCGATGCGCGAAGACACGCTGTTCCGGTTCGCGTCGGTGTCGAAGCCGATCGTGTCGGCGGCGGCGATGCGCGCCGTCGCGGCGGGCAAGCTCGATCTCGACGCGAGCATCACGCGCTGGCTGCCCGAGTTCGCGCCGCGGCTGCCGGACGGCCGCCCGGCGCGCATCACGGCGCGGCATCTGCTGTCGCACACGGCGGGCCTCGGCTACCGCTTTCTCGAAGCCGACGGGCGCGGCCCGTATGCGCGCGCCGGCGTGTCGGACGGCATGGATCGCGCGGGCATCTCGCTCGCCGAGAACCTGCGCCGCATCGCGAGCGTGCCGCTGCAGTACGCGCCCGGCACATCGTGGGCGTATTCGCTCGCGATCGACGTGCTCGGCGCGCTGCTCGAGGCCGTGTGCGACAAGCCGCTCGAAGACGCGGTGGCCGAGCTCGTGACGACGCCGCTCGGCATGGTCGACACGCGCTTTTACGCGCACGACGCGGCGCGGCTCGCGGCGGCGTATGTGGACGCGGCGGGCGTCGCGGAGGCGGATGTCGCCACGTCAGGCGTCGCCACGTCGGGCGAGCCGCGGCGCATGGCGGCGCTCGAGATCGCGGCGCCATTTCCCGATACGGTCGGCATCCGCTTCGAGCCCGCCCGCGCGCTCGATCCGCATGCGTTCGCATCGGGCGGCGCCGGGATGGCCGGCACGGCGCCTGATGTCCTCGCGCTGATCGAGGCGCTGCGCACCGGGGGCGACGGCTGGCTGCCCGCCGCGCGGATCGACGAGATGGCGCGCATCCAGCCGGGCGCGGCCGATCTGCCGACGGCGCCCGGCTACGGCTTCGGGCTCGGATTCTCGGTGCTGCGCGACCCGGCCGCCGCGCGATCGCCCGAATCCGTCGGCACGTGGCGCTGGGGCGGCGCGTATGGCCACGCGTGGTTCGTCGACCGCGCGGCCGGCCTGAGCGTCGTCGCGCTCACCAATACCGCTTACGAGGGGATGTCGGGACGCTTCGTCGCCGACGTGCGCGACGCGGTGTACGGCGCGGTGTCCGCCGCGCGGGAGCGGGCGGCATGAGCGACTGCACGACGCCATCCGCCGGCTTCGCGCTGCCGCCGCGCGCGGCCGCGCGCCTGCCGCTCGCGGGCCTGCTCGCGCTCGCGACGGCGGGCTTCATCACGATCGTGACCGAGGCGCTGCCCGCCGGGCTGCTGCCGCTGATGGGCCGCGATCTGCGCGTGTCCGAGGCGCTCGTCGGCCAGCTCGTCACTGTCTATGCGATCGGCTCGATCGTCGCGGCGATTCCGCTCGTCGCGGTGACGCGCGGCATGCGCCGGCGGCCGCTCCTGCTCGTCGCGCTCGCGGGCTTCGTCGTCGCGAACACGGCGACGGCCGCGTCGGCGCATTACGCGCTCGTCCTCGCCGCGCGCTTCGTCGCGGGCATCGCGGCCGGGCTGCTGTGGGCGCTGCTCGCGGGCTACGCGAGCCGGATGGTCGATGAACGGCTGCGTGGCCGCGCGATCGCGATCGCGATGCTCGGCGCGCCGGTTGCGATGTCGATCGGCATTCCGCTCGGCACGACGCTTGGCGCGGCGCTCGGCTGGCGCGCGACGTTCGCCGGCGTGACGGCGCTCACGCTCGCGCTGATCGGGTGGGTGTGCGCGAGCCTGCCCGATGCGCCGGGGCAGCCGTCCGGCGAGCGGCTGCCGATCGGCCGCGTGCTGATGGTGCCGGGCGTGCGGCCCGTGCTGACGGTGATGTTCGCTTACGTGCTCGCGCACAACATCCTCTACACGTACATCGCGCCGTTTCTCGCGAGCGCGGGAATGGGCGCGCGGATCGACGCGGCGCTGTTCGCGTTCGGCGCGGCGTCGTTCGTCGGAATCGGGCTGACGGGCGCGTGGATCGGCAATGGGCTGCGGCGGCTCGCGCTCGCGAGCATCGCGCTCTTCGCGCTCGCGTCCGCGTTGCTCGGCGTGGCGAGCGCGTCGCCCGTCATCGTCTACGCGAGCGTCGCCGCCTGGGGGCTCACGTTCGGCGGCGCGGCGACGATCTTCCAGACCGCGTCGGCGAACGCGGCGGGCGACGCGGCCGACGTCGCGCAATCGATGATCGTCACGGTCTGGAATCTCGCGATCGCGGGCGGGGGCGTCGCGGGCGGCGTGCTGCTCGAGCGGTTCGGCGCGGGCGTGATGCCGTGGGCGCTCGTCGCGCTTCTCGTGCCTGCGTGGTTCGGCGCGTGGCGCGCGCGCCGCCACGGGTTTCCGGCGGCGCGCGCGTCGTGACGGGCGCGATCGCGCGCGGGTTGGCCCGGCGGAATCGGTTGAATCGGTTGACGCGCCCGGCGCGATTACTCGGCGAGCGCGGCGCGCGCGCAGGTCTCGTCGGTCACGAGCCCCGACAGCCACCGGCCGCGCAGCGCGGCGAGCACCGCGGCGCGCTTGCGCGGCCCGCCCGCGAAGCCGATCGTGGGGCGCAACGGCGGCGCGTCGAGCGCGACGCTCGTCACGCGCGTGCTCGTCGACGCGACGATCGGCCGCCCCTGCGCGTCGATCGGCAGGCCGAGCATCTCGGCCACCGCGCCGAGCTCGACCATCTCGTTGAGCTCGCCCTCGGTGATGAAGCCGTCCTCGAACAGCGGGCAGTGTGCGCCGATGTTGCCGACGCCGACGAACGCGACGTCGGCCTGCGCCGACAGCTTCTCGACGATCCGGTACAGCCGGTGATTGCACCACTGCGCGCGCTCGGCCTCGCTGTCCGCGAAGAGCGGCGCGGGCAGCAGGAAGTGCTTGCCGCCCGTCTTCTCGGAGATGTGCTGCGCGACGTCGTATGGGTTCGACGAGCCGTCCTGCGCGATCGCGCCCACCATCGACACAAGCCGGTGCTGCGGCCGCTCGAGCTGCGCGATCTGCGCGACGGCGGCCTTCAGCGTGCGGCCGCTGCTGACCGCGACCACCATCGGCTTCTCTTCGTTCAGATAGCGCTCCATCACCTGCGCGCCCGCGACCGCGAGCTTGCGGTCGATCGCGTCGGGCGCGTCGCCGTCGATCGGCACGACTTCGCACATCGCGAGGCCGTAGCGCTTCGATAGCTGCGCGGCGAGATCGAGGCAATCGGCGACGCGATGGTCGACGCGCACGCGAATCAGGTTCTTCTCGACCGCGAACGCGACGAGGCGCTGCGCGACGGGGCGCGACACCTGCAGCTTCTCGGCGATTTCGTTCTGCGTGTCGCCCGCGACGTAGTAGAGCCAGGCGGCGCGCGTCGCGAGATCGAGTTTTTCGGAGGACTTGGACACGATGGCGGAATCTCAGGTCGGGCGCGCGCGACGGGCATCAGGCCGGCCCGATGCCCGCCACGCGCGGGGAAAACTCGCACTGTAGCGCACCGCGCTCACGCGAGCCGCGCGCGCGACGGCTCGAAGAGCGGCCGCACGTGCCGGTACAGCGCGCGCAACGTGTCGAGCCGCGCGCGCAGCGCCGCGTGACGGGCCGCGTTCGGCACGAATTCGTCGCGCAGCGGCGGCTTCGCCAGCACGTCGTGCGCGTCGCCGCCAACCGCGAGCCAGCCGAGCCGCGCCGCGCCGAGCGCCGCGCCCGTTTCGCCGCCGCCGTGGCGGCGCGTGCGCACGCCGAGCGCGTCGGCGATCAGTTGCGCCCAGTACACGCTTCGCGCGCCGCCGCCGATCAGCGACAGCGCGTCCGTCTGCGTGCCGCCCGCGATCAGCGCGTCGAAGCCGTCGGCGAGCGCGAGCGTCACGCCTTCGAGCACCGCGTAGCCGAGGAGCGCGCGATCGGTGCCGTGCGTCATCCCGAAGAACACGCCTTGCGCGTACGGATCGTTGTGCGGCGTGCGCTCGCCGGACAGATAGGGCAGGAAGATCGGCGCGTTCTCGCACGCGGCGGGATCGAGCGCGGCGATTTCGGCGAGGAGCGCCGGCTCGTCGGTCGACGTGAGCTTGCAGACCCAGCGCAGGCAGCTCGCCGCCGACAGCACGACGCTCATCTGCTGCCAGCGGTCGGGAATCGCATGGCAGAACGCGTGGACGGCCGACGCGGGGTTCGGCCGGAAGCGGTCGCCGACGACGCTCAGCACGCCCGACGTGCCGAGCGACACGAAGCCGTCGCCCGGCTGCGTCGCGCCGATGCCGAGCGCGCTCGTCGCGTTGTCGCCGCCGCCGCCCGCGACGACGACCGCTTCGGCGAGCCCGAGCGCGCGCGCGACGTCCGCGCGCAGCGTGCCGGAAGGCGCGTTGCCTTCGACGATCCTCGGCATCTGCGCGCGCGTCATGCCGCCCGCGGCGAGGAGCGCGTCGGACCAGTCGCGCCGCGCGGCGTCGAGCCACAGCGTGCCCGCCGCGTCGGACGGATCGGACACCTTCGCGCCCGTGAGCTTCAGGCGCAGATAATCCTTCGGCATCAGCACGCAGGCGATCGCGCGGAACACGTCGGGCTCGTGCCGCGCGACCCACAGCAGCTTCGGCGCGGTGAAGCCCGGCATCGCGAGATTGCCGGCGATCGCGTGCAGGCCGGGTGCGCGCGCCTCGAATTCCGCGCATTCGTCGGCGCAGCGCATGTCGTTCCAGAGGATCGCGGGGCGCAGCACGCGATCGTCGCGATCGAGCAGCACCGCGCCGTGCATCTGGCCGGACAGTCCGATGCTCCGCACCGCGGCGAACGCCCGCGGATGTTGCGCGCGCAACGCGGCGAGCGCGGCGAGCGTGCCCGTCCACCAGTCGTCCGGATGCTGCTCGGCCCAGCGCGGATGCGCGCGCTCGACGGTAAACGGCGTGCCCGCCGTGCCGACGACGCCGCCGTCGGGCGAAAGCAGCAGCACCTTCACTTCGGAGGTGCCGAGATCGATGCCGAGATACATGGGGCGAAAAACGATGCGTCGACGGGAAGCCGCTACTTTAGCCGCGCGCCCGCCGCCGTGCCAATGGCGATTTGACCCGAGTGACGCGCGCGGCCGTTCAGCGGCGGGCGAGCCATGCGTCGACGCGCGCGGCGCCCGCGCGCAGCGCGCGCTCGAGCGCGGGCGCGCCGGCGAGCGTCCCCCAGAGCGGGCGCTGCCCGGCGAGCGCGGCGACGGGGTCGTCCGCGCGCGCGATCGCGCGTGCGACGTCCGCGTCCATCACGCCGTCCTGATACGCGTAGGGCAGCGCGCCCTGCGCCCAGCGCTGCAGGAAGCGCAGGAAGAGCGCGGGCAGCACCGCGGTCGACACCGGCTCGGCGCCGCGCGCGATCGATTCGGCGAGCGTCGGCGCGATGAAGCCGGGGATTTTCGAGAAGCCGTCGGCCGCGACGCGCTGGTTCGTGTCGCGGATGTGCGGATTGCCGAAGCGGTCGAGCACGACGTCGCGATAGCGCGCGAGATCGAGCGGGCTCGGCGTGAGGCACGGGATCACGTCGTCCGTCACGTAAGCGTGCGCGAAGCGGCGAATTTCCGCGTCGTGCGTGCCTTCGTGGATGTATGAATGGCCCGCGAGCGTGCCCGCCCACGCGATGCAGCTATGCGTCGCGTTCAGGACCCGGATCTTCGCTTCCTCGTACGGATGGACGTCGCCGACGAGCTCCGCGCCCGCCTTCTCCCACGCGGGGCGGCCGGCCGCGAAGCGATCCTCGATCACCCACTGGATGAACGACTCGCCCATCACCGGGCACGCGTCGTCGACGCCCGTGGCCGCGCGCACGCGCTCGCGCACGTCGGGCGTCGGGCGCGGCGTGATGCGGTCGACCATCGAGCTCGGGCACGCGACGTTCGCATCGAACCATGCGAGCAGCTCGACGAGGCCGCGCCGCGACAGGAACTCGCGCATGCCTGCCCGAAAGCGCGCGCCGTTGCTGCGCAGGTTGTCGCAGCTCTGCAGCGTGACCGGGCCCGCGCCGCGCGCGACGCGCTCGGCGAGGAGCGCCGCGAGCGCGCCGTAGATCGTGAGCCGCGCGCCTTGCAGATCGGCCGCGAGATCGGGATTCGCCGCGTCAAGCCGGTCGTGCTCGTCGAGGTAGTAGCCGCCTTCCGTCACCGTGAACGACACGATCCGGCACACCGGATCGGCGCCCGCGTCGATCAGCGCCGCCAGATCGATCGACCACGGCAGCACGCGCGTGATCGAGCGGATCGTCTCGTACGCGCGCTCGCCCTGCGGCGTGACCGTTTCGAGCGTGTAGACGCCGTGCTGCGCGGCGAGCGCGTCGCGGGTCGCGCGCATGTCGTCGCGAATGTCGCCGACGACGAGCGACCACCGTGCGCCGGCGGGCGACGCTTCGTTGACGCGATGCAGATACCACGCCTGATGCGCGCGATGGAACGAGCCGACGCCGATGTGCAAGATCGCCGGCGCGGCGGTGGATGGGCTGCTCATCCCGTGTCTCCTGACGGCCGGCTCGCGCCCGCCGAATTTTTCATAGATCATTTGCTCTTTGTGTGAGCGAATGATCGTATTCGGGGGCGCGAAAGTCAAGGCGATCGAGCGGGCTTTCGATGCTGCGGCGCGCCAATCGCCGCATGGGCGCGGGGTGTCGGGACGCGTCGCCGGCGAGCGTCAGAACGGCTCGCGGGTCAGCAGCGCGAGCGCTTCGAGCAGCCGCGCGGCCGGCCCGGGCAGGATGCCGTGGCGGCGGCGGAACGCGGTCAGCGTGCGGGTGGCGGCCACGCCTTCGACGGCGAGCGTGTCGATCGTGCGCGCGCGGCGTTCCGCGCGGTACATCGGCTCGGCCATCCAGCTCAGGAAGCCCGCGTGCGCGACGAGGCTCTTGAGCGCCGTCACCGAGCGGGTCTCGACCGCGATGTCGGGCGGCGCGAGCCCGTGCGCGTCGAACGCCGCGCGCATCTGCTCGAACGGCGCGGTGCCGCGCGGCGGGATCGCCCACCGCGCGGCGCGCGTGTCGGCGAGCGTGAGCGGCGCGCGCGCGGCGGCGCGCAGCGGATGATCGGGCGCGGCGACGACATGGCTCACGTCGTCCCACCGGCACTCGGCGATCGCGACGACATCGTCGGTGTCCGGCACGCGCGTGCTCAACGCGACGTCGATCTCGTGCGTGAGGAGCGCGTCGACGAGCCGGTCCCACACGCCTTCGACGATCACGACGCGCAGGTTCGGCCAGCGGTCGAGCACGCGCCCGATCGCCACCGGCAGCACGAGGCTCGCGATGCTGCCGACCGCACCCACCTTGATCGTGCCTTTCGCGAGCCCGCGCAGCGCATCGATTTCCTCGCGCGCGTGCTCGGCCTCGTGCTGCAGCAGCGCTGCGTGCGGCAGCAGCGCCTCGCCGATCGCGGTCAGTTGCACGCCCTTCGAATGGCGCTCGAAGAGCGGCGCGCCGATCTGGTCCTCGAGCCGTTTCAGGATGCGGCTCAACGCCGGCTGCGTGACGTGCAGCGCGTCGGCCGCGCGCCCGAGGCTGCCGCTCGCGGCGATCGTCGTGAAGGCGCGCAACTGGCGCAGGTCGAAAGTCATGCCGTTGTGTAATGACTTATTTCAGAAAATACAGTATCGAGGAATATGTGCGCCGCCGATACTGTGGAAACCGATGATGACGATGAGGAGACACGCCCGCATGACGCCCCCCGATCCTCGCGCCGACGCGCCTGCCCGCGCACCGTACACGGTGCGCGACGCCGTAATCGATCTGCTGCGCCGGTTCGGCATCCGCAAGGTGTTCGGCAATCCGGGCTCGACCGAGCTGCCTATGTTCCGCAATTTCCCCGACGATTTCGAATATGTGCTCGGCCTGCACGAGGCGGTGGCGGTCGGGATGGCGGACGGCTACGCGCAGGCGAGCGGCAACGCGGCCGTCGTGAATCTGCATTCGGCGGCGGGCGTCGGTAACGCGATGGGCGTGCTGTTCACCGCCTATCGGAACAAGACGCCGCTCGTCGTCACGGCCGGCCAGCAGGCGCGCTCGATCCTGCCGTTCGAGCCGTTTCTCGCGTCGGTGCAGGCGGCCGAATTGCCGAAGCCTTACGTGAAATGGAGCATCGAGCCCGCGCGCGCCGAGGACGTGCCCGCCGCGATCGCGCGCGCGTATCACGTCGCGATGCAGGAGCCGCGCGGGCCCGTGTTCGTGTCGATCCCGGCCGACGACTGGGATCGCCCCGCCGAGCCGATGCCCGCGCGCACGGTGAGCGGCGAAGTGCGGCCCGCGCCCGAGGCGCTCGCGCGGCTCGGCGACGCGCTCGACGCGAGCGAGCGCCCGGCGTTCGTGGTCGGCGCGGCGGTGGCGCGCGCGGGCGCGTGGGACGATGCGGTGCGGCTCGCCGAGCGGCACCGCGCGCGCGTGTATGCTGCGCCGATGTCGGGCCGCTGCAGCTTTCCCGAGGAACATCCGCTCTTCGCGGGCTTTCTGCCGCCGATCCGCGAGCGGATCGTCGAACAGCTCGCCGGCCACGATTTCATCCTCGCGTTCGGCGCGCCCGTCTTCACGTATCACATCGAAGGCTTCGGTCCGCACGTGCCCGCGGGCGCGACGCTGCATCAGCTCGTCGACGATCCGTCGGTGGCCGCGTGGACGCCCGTCGGCGACGCGGTCGTCGGCAATCTGCGGCTCGCCGCGCGCGACCTGCTCGCGCGCGCCGCGCCGCGCGAGCGGCCGATGCCCGCGCCGCGCGCGCCGCGCGAGCGCGTCGGCCCGGGCGCGCCCGGCGAGCGGATGCCGGTGGCGTTCGCGTTGCAGACGCTCGCCGACGTGCGCGGCTCGCACGACGTTGTCGTCGAGGAAGCGCCGAGCGCGCGGCCGGCGATGCACGAGCACCTGCCGTTCTCGCGCGCCGACACGTTCTACACGATGGACAGCGGCGGCCTCGGCTACGGGATGCCGGCCGCGGTCGGCATCGCGCTCGGCTCGCCGGGGCGGCGCGTGATCGCGCTGATCGGCGACGGCTCGAGCCTCTATTCGATTCAGGCGCTCTGGAGCGCCGCGCATCTGAAGCTGCCGGTCACGTTCATGATCCTGAACAACGCGCGCTACGCGGCGCTGCAGGATTTCGCGCCCGTGTTCGGCTTTCGCGACGACGAGCCGGTGCAGGGCACCGCGCTGCCCGATCTCGATTTCGTGTCGCTCGCGCGCGGGCTCGGTTGCGACGGCGTGCGCGTGAGCGACGCGGCGCGCCTGCGCGACGCGCTCGAACGGGCGCTCGCGTCGCCCGTGCCCGTCGTCGTCGACGTCGAGATCGCGTGATGCGCGCGAGGGCCCGGAGGACCGATAAGCCCGAAAAGCCCGCGCAACGGCGATCATGAGCATCACGAAGCATTGGAAGGCATTCAGAAGGAGAACACACGCATGCAGGACATCTCGATGCTGATCGGCGGCGAGCGCCGCCCGGCCACGGGCGGCGCGACGTTCGAGCGCCGCAATCCGCTCGACGGCGAGCTCGCGACGCGCGCGGCCGCCGCGACCGCCGGCGACGCGCGCGCGGCCGTGGACGCCGCGTCCGCCGCGTTTGCGCCGTGGGCCGCGCTCGGCCCGAGCGCGCGCCGCGCGCTGCTGCTGAAGGCAGCCGCCGCGCTCGAGGCGAAGCGCGACGCGTTCGTCGCCGCGATGGCGGCCGAGACGGGCGCATCGGCGATCTGGGCGCGGTTCAACGTCGAGCTCGCCGCGAACGGCCTCGTCGAGGCGGCCGCGCTGACGACGCAGATTGGCGGCGAGCTGATTCCGTCGGACGTGCCGGGCTCGCTCGCGATGGGCGTGCGGCAGCCGGCGGGCGTCGTGCTCGGCATCGCGCCGTGGAACGCGCCCGTGATCCTCGGCGTGCGCGCGCTCGCGCTGCCGCTCGCATGCGGCAACACGGTGGTGTTCAAGGGCTCGGAGCTGTGCCCGGCCACGCACGGCCTCATCGCCGACGCGCTGCACGAAGCGGGGCTGCCGCGCGGCGTCGTGAACTTCGTGACGAACGCGCCCGCCGACGCCGGCGCTGTCGTCGACGCGATGATCGCGCACCCGGCCGTGCGCCGCGTGAACTTCACGGGCTCGACGCGGGTCGGCCGGATCATCGCCGAACGCTGCGCGCGGCATCTGAAGCCCGCCGTGCTCGAGCTCGGCGGCAAGGCGCCGTTCGTCGTGCTCGACGATGCCGATCTCGACGCGGCCGTCGCGGCGGCCGCGTTCGGCGCGTTCGCGAATTCCGGGCAGATCTGCATGTCGACCGAGCGGATCGTCGTCGATGAGCGGATCGCCGACGCGTTCGTCGCGAAGCTCGCCGACAAGGCCGCGTCGCTGCCGTTGGGCGACCCGCGCAACGGGCCCGTCGTGCTCGGCTCGGTGATCGACGCGCAGACGGTCGAGCGCTGCAACGCGCTCATCGACGACGCGCTCGCGAAAGGCGCGGTGCTGCTCTGCGGCGGCAAGGCCGACAGCACGCTGATGCCCGCGACGCTAGTCGACCGCGTGACGCCCGCGATGCGCATCTACGCCGAGGAATCGTTCGGGCCGGTGAAGGGCATCGTGCGCGTCGCGGGCGAGGAGGCGGCGATCGCGTGCGCGAACGACAACGCGTTCGGCCTGTCGTCGGCCGTGTTCAGCCGCGACGTCGCGCGCGCGATGCGCGTTGCCGCGCGGATCGAATCGGGGATCTGCCACGTGAACGGGCCGACCGTTCACGACGAGGCGCAGATGCCGTTCGGCGGCGTGAAGGACAGCGGCTTCGGCCACTTTGGCGGCAAGGCGGGCATCGCCCAATTCACCGATCTGCGCTGGATCACCGTGCAGACGGCCCCGCGCCACTATCCGTTCTGAGCAATGACGACGATGAAGATCGCAATGCTCGGCGCGGGCGCGATGGGCTCGCTGTTCGGCGGATTGCTCGCCGAGGGCGGGCACGACGTGACGCTCGTCGATGCGAACGCCGCGCACGTCGACGCGCCGCCCGAACTGGTGATCGTGTTCACGAAGACGCTGCTCACGCGCGCGGCGCTCGCGGCCGCGCGCGAGCTCGGCGTGGCGGTGCCGCATGTGCGGACCGCTGTTGCAGCTCGTCAGGCTGATCGACGCGCCGGGCGGGTGACGGCGGCAGGGCGGCGAAGCGGGCGCGCATGAGGTCACGCGACGTCGTTCGCGCGGCTTCGGGGGCGCTGTGAACGCGTGCGGCAACGTGACGACGCGGCGGCGCGATGGCCGACGGCCGCATGCCAGCCGCCGTAGGGGTTTCCAGCAATTCAACTAATCGAAATTGGTTTTACCATGCGTAAATTCATAAGCTTGCGCTAGATCAATGCGCGCTCGCGCGGATGCTTGCCGACCCGCGCCGCGCGCGGCTCGTGCGAGGCGGATGAAGCCCTTGCTCCGCAGGGCATGCCCGCGACATCGCAAACGGTTTCGAAGAAGGCCGGGCGGGGCGGGTCAGTGCGACGCGCCGATCCAGAGGACATTCAGGAGACGACATGAAGCACACCCCGACCCCGTGTTTCGCCGCGGCGCGCCGCCGCATCGCCGGTTCGAGCGCCGCGCGCCGGAGGCTCGCATGAGCGCCCGCCACGGCGGTGCGCCGCTTGCGGTCGACATCGGCGCGACGCTCGACCACGGCCCGTTCACCGCGATGCAGCGCGTCGCGGTGCTGCTCGCCGCGTTCGCGATCATGCTCGACGGCTTCGACAGCCAGTTGATCGGCTTCGCGATTCCGGTGCTGATCAAGGAGTGGGGGATCGCGCGCGACGCGTTCGCGCCCGCCGTCGCGGCGGGCTTGTTCGGGATGGGCGTCGGCAGCGCGTGCGCGGGCCTGTTCGCGGACCGCTTCGGCCGGCGCTGGGCGATCATCGGCAGCGTATTCGTGTTCGGCGCGGCCACCTGCGCGATCGGCTTCGCGCCGAACGTCGCGACCATCGCCGCGCTGCGCTTCGTCGCGGGCCTCGGGATCGGCGGCGCGCTGCCTACCGCGACGACGATGACGGCCGAGTACACGCCCGCGCGCCGCCGCACGATGATGGTGACGGCGACGATCGTCTGCGTGCCGGCGGGCGGAATGCTCGCGGGCCTGTTCGCGCACGAGGTGCTGCCCGCATATGGCTGGCGCGGCCTGTTCTGGCTCGGCGGCGCGCTGCCGCTCGCGCTCGGCCTGCTGCTCGTGCGCGCGCTGCCCGAATCGCCGCGCTATCTCGCGCGCGATCCCGCGCGCTGGCGCGAGCTCGGCGTGCTGCTCGCGCGCATGGGCCGGCCCGTCGCCGACGGCACCGCCTTCACCGATCTCGCCGAGGCGCGCGCGCACGAAGGGCAGCGGCGCGGCGTGCGCACGCTGTTCTCGGCGGTCTACGCGCGCGACACGGTCGCGTTGTGGTGCGCGTTCTGCATGTGCCTGCTCGCCGTCTACAGCGCATTCAGTTGGCTGCCGACGATGCTGACGTCGCAAGGCCTGAGCGTGTCGGTCGCGGGTTCCGGGCTCACCGCATACAACCTCGGCGGCGTCCTGGGCGCGCTCGGCTGCGCGCTCGCGATCGGGCGTTTCGGCTCGCGCTGGCCGCTCGCGTTCTGCTGCGCGGGCGGCGCGGCGAGCGCCGCGTGGCTGCTCGGCGTCGATGCCGGCGGCCACACCGGCTGGCTGATCGCCGGCCTCGCCGCGCACGGCTTCTTCGTGAACGCGGTGCAATCGACGATGTACGCGCTCTGCACGTTCATCTATCCGACGCCCGTGCGCGCGACGGGCACCGCCGGCGCTGTCGCGTTCGGCCGCGTCGGCGCGATCCTGAGCGCGTTCGCGGGCGCTTACGTGATCTCGGCGGGCGGCGCGAACGCGTACCTGGCGATGCTCGCCGCCGCGATGACGGCCGTGCTCGTCGCGTTGCTCGCGCTGCGCCGGCACATTCCGCGGCTGCGCCGCAGCCGGCTGCCGGCGGGCGACGAGCTCGCGCGCACCGCGCCCTGACGCGTCGCCGCGCGTGCGCGCGGCGCTACAGCGTCGTGCGCACGTGCCAGAGTTCGGGGAACAGCACGACGTCGAGCATCTTGCGCAGATACGGCGCACCGCTCGTGCCGCCCGTGCCCTGCTTGAGGCCGATGATCCGCTCGACCGTCGTCACGTGGCGGAAGCGCCATTGGCGGAACGCGTCTTCGAGGTCGACGAGCTCTTCGGCCATTTCGTACAGCTCCCAGTGCGCGTTCGGCTCGCGGTACACGGTGAGCCACGCGGCCTCGACGGTCGGATCGTGGCGCGTCGGCTGCGTCCAGTCCGCGTCGAGCCGCTCGGGCGCGATCGGAAAGCCGCGGCGCGCGAGCAGGCGAATCACTTCGTCGTACAGCGACGGCGATTGCAGCGACGCCGCGAGATGCGCGTGGATCGCCGGCCGGTGCGCGTGCGGATGCAGCATCTGCGCGTTCTTGTTGCCGAGGATGAACTCGAGCTCGCGATACTGATACGACTGGAAGCCCGACGACGCGCCGAGATACGGCCGCATCGCCGAGTACTCGGACGGCGTCATCGTCGCGAGCACGTTCCACGCCTGCACGAGCTGCTCGAGCACGCGCGACACGCGCGCGAGCATCTTGAACGCGGGCGGCAGCGCGTCGTTGCGGATCGACGCGAGCGCCGCGCGCAGCTCGTAGAGCGCGAGCTTCATCCACAGCTCGCTCGTCTGATGCTGGATGATGAACAGCATCTCGTTGTGATCGGGCGAGAGCGGATGCTGCGCATCGAGGATCGGATCGAGCGACAGGTAGTCGCCGTAGCTCATCGACTGCGAGAAGTCGAGCTGCGCGCGATGCCAGCCGGCCGGCGCGTCGTCGCCCTCGGCGATGGGCACGTGCGGCGCGTCGGGCGCGTGCGCGCCGGCGAACGGGCAGCGGGGGGCGTTGTCGTTGCCGGGCGGCTGCATGTGGCCTGAATTCACGATTGTCTCCATGGAACGGATGTGAGGATGCGGGCGGCCGACCGGCCGACTGCCGCACGGATCGCGTGGCGCTCGCGCGGGCTCAGGTCACCGCGGCGCGCGTCGCGAATTCGGGCGCGCGCCACGCTTCGGTTTCGAGGATGTCGCGCAGCGTCTCGACCGCGTCCCACACGTCGACGAAGCGCGTGTAGAGGGGCGTGAAGCCGAAGCGCAGGATGTGCGGCTCGCGGTAGTCGCCGATCACGCCGCGCGCGATCAGCGCCTGCATCACTTCGTAGCCGTGCGGATGCTCGAAGCTCGCCTGCGAGCCGCGCTGATGATGCGCGCGCGGCGTGACGAGCTTGAGCGGCTGGCCCGCGCAGCGCGATTCGGCGAGCGCGATGAACGCGTCGGTCAGCGCGAGCGACTTGCGGCGGATCGCGTGCATGTCGGTCTGCGCGAACACGTCGAGCCCGCACTCGATCATCGACATCGACACGATCGGCTGCGTGCCGCACAGAAAGCGCGCGATGCCCGCGTCGGGCTCGAACGCGGGCTGCATCGCGAACGGCGCGCGATGGCCCCACCAGCCGGACAGCGGCTGCTCGAACGCGCGCTGATGGCGCCTGGGCACCCAGACGAACGCGGGCGAGCCGGGGCCGCCGTTCAGATACTTGTACGTGCAGCCGACCGCGCCATCCGCGAGCGCGCCGTTCAGATCGACGGGCACGGCGCCCGCCGAGTGCGCGAGATCCCACAGCATCAGCGCGCCCGCCTGGCGGACCGTCTGCGTGACGGATGGCATGTCGTGCATGTAGCCCGTCCGGTAGTTCACGTGCGTGATCATCGCGACGGCGGTTTCGTCGTCGAGCGCGTCGGGCAGGTCGGCCGGGCCGTCGATGAGGCGCAGCTCGTAATCGCGGTCGAGCTGCGCGATGAGCCCCTGCGCGATGTACAGGTCGGTCGGGAAATTCGAGCGCTCCGACACGATCACGCGGCGCTTCGGCGCGTGCCGCGCCTGGTGCAGCAGCATCGCGGACAGCAGCTTGAACAGGTTGATCGAGATCGTGTCGGTGATCGCGACTTCGCCTTGCGCCGCGCCGATGATCGGCGCGAGCCTGTCGCCGAGCCGGCGCGGCAGCGCGAACCAGCCGGCCGCGTTCCAGCTTCGGATGAGGCCTTCGCCCCATTCGGCGCCGATCACCCGTTGCGCGCGGGCGGCCGCCGCGCGCGGCTGCGCGCCGAGCGAATTGCCGTCGAGATAGATCACGCCGGCGGGCAGCGCGAACTGGTCGCGCAACGACGCGAGCGGGTCGTCGCGGTCGAGCGCGAGCGCTTCTTCACGTGTTTTCATGATGTCGAACCTGGTTGGGGAAGGGGGCAGCGCGTCCGTTTTTCAGCGCGGCGCGTCGGGCAGCGCGCGCAGCACCGCGCGCACGGGGCTCGCGTCGAGCGTCGCGAACTTCAGCGGCAGCGCGATCAGCTCGTAGTCGCCGGCGGCGATTTCGTCGAGCACGAGGCCTTCGAGAATCGCCATCCGGTGCGCGCGGATGCGCCGGTGCGCGTCCATCGTCTTCGATTCCTGCGGGTCGAGCGACGGCGTGTCGATGCCGACGAGGCGCACGCCGTGCGCGGCGAGCAGATCGATCGTCTGCGGCGCGATTGCGCAGAACGCGCTGTCCCACGCGCGCTGCGGCGCCTGGCCGTACGTGCGCAGCAGCACGCGCGGCGGCGCGCCGGCGAGCGCCGCGCGCACGTCGTCGGGCGCGACGACGGGGCGCGCGCCGATGCAATGGATCACGCGGCAGCGGCCGAGATATGCGTCGAGCGGCACCGCGCCGATCGGCGCGCCGTCGGCGTCGTAGTGCAGCGGCGCATCCGCGTGCGCGCCCGTGTGCGGCGACAGCGTGATGCGCGCGACGTTGACGGGCGAGCCCGCCTCGATGCGCCACACCCGCTCGATGCCGACGGGCGTGTCGCCCGGCCAGACGGGCGTCGCGGCGGAGATTGACGGGGAGATGTCCCAGATCGTGTCCATGCGTTGTCGAAGAACCTCGGATGATTCGCATGATAGGCAAAGCCGCGAAGCAGGTGCTTGCGAAATAAGCATGGACAATCCACCAATATGGCAGATAATTCGAAATAGCTCTAAAACGGAGACCAAAAATGCATGCGATTACGCTGGATGCAACCGATTGCCGTATTCTCGCGGTCCTTCAGGAAGAAGGCCGGATCAGCAACCTCGATCTGGCCGAGCGCATTTCGCTGTCGCCGTCCGCGTGCCTGCGGCGGATGCGGCTCCTCGAAGAGCAGGGGGTGATCGAACGCTATCGCGCGTGCCTGAGCCGCGAGAAGCTCGGGTTCGAGCTGGAGGCGTTCGTGCAGGTGTCGATGCGCAACGACCAGACGCAGTGGCACGAGCGTTTCGCGCAAGCGGTGCGCGAATGGCCGGAGGTGGTCGGCGCGTTCGTCGTGACGGGCGAGACGCACTATCTGCTGCGCGTGCTCGCGCACAACCTGAAGCACTACTCCGATTTCGTGCTGAATCAGCTATACAAGACGCCCGGCGTGCTCGACATCCGCTCGAACATCGTGCTGCAGACGCTGAAGGACGAAGCGGGGCCGCCCGTCGCGCTCGCGCGCACGGGCCCCGCGATCAAAGCCGTGTGAGGCCGTGGAAGCCGCCGCTCTGGAACACGAGCGGCGCGAGCGCGGCGGCGTCGGGGTGCACGCCGCAGCGCTCGACCTCGCCGACGAAGATCACGTGGTCGCCCTCGTCGTAGCGGCTGCGGTTGTGGCATTCGAACCACGCGAGCGCGCCGTCGAGCACGGGCATGCCGGAGTCGCCCTGCGCATGCGACACGCCTTCGAAGCGGTTGCCCTTCAGCGTCGCGAAGCGCATGCACAGATCATGCTGCGACGCGGACAGCACGTTGACGACATAATGGCTGTTCGTGCGGAACACCGGCATCGACGCCGATTTGTGCGCGAGGCTCCACAGCACGAGCGGCGGATCGAGCGACACCGAGTTGAACGAGCTCGCTGTGATGCCGATCAACTGGCCGGACGGCGCGCGCGTCGTGATCACCGTCACGCCGGTCGCGAACTGGCCGAGCGCTTGGCGGAACGCGGCGGCATCGAAATTCGGCGGGCTGGCCTGTCCATGTTTCATCGCGTGACGGCCTCGGGCGACGGGCGCGCGCGGCGGCGAGCGGAACGGGCGGCGGCGCCGCGGGTGAAATGGCGGGAAGAGAGCAGGACGGTCATCGGAAAATTCGTCTGGTTAGCGACGATTTTAGCGGCAATCGTGCACGGCTGCGACGGGCCGCCGCACCCGGCGACTGGCCGGCGCCACATTTTTCGCGGAACGCGGCGCGCATCGCGTGCGGCGGCCGGGACGGGCGCGGGCGTGGCGCGGGGGACGAACGTAACGAACGAAAGGAAACCGATATGAGTCAAGCAACGAACGAAGTCGCGACGCTGGGCGGCGGGTGCTTCTGGTGCCAGGAGGCGGTGTTTCTCGACGTCGACGGCGTGACGGCCGTCGAATCGGGCTACGCGGGCGGCCATACGCGCGATCCCGGCTACCGTGACGTGTGCGGCGGCGACACGGGCCACGCGGAAGTCGTCAACGTGACGTTCGATCCGGGCCGGATCGGCTATCGCGAGATCCTCGAAATCTTTTTCGCGACGCACGATCCGACGCAACTGAACCGGCAGGGCAACGACGTCGGCACGCAATACCGGTCGGTGATCTTCACGCACTCGGACGCGCAGCGCGACGCGGCGCTCGACGTGATCGGCACGCTCGAGCGCGACAAGCTGTACGACGAGCCGATCGTCACGCAGGTCGAGCCGCTGAACGGCAACTACTGGCCCGCGGAGGAATATCACCGGAACTATTACGCGCGCAATCCGGGGCAGGGCTACTGCGCGGTCGTGATCGGGCCGAAGCTCGCGAAGTTTCGGCAGAAGTTCGCGCATCGGCTGAAGTCGCGCGGCGCGTGACGCCGGCGCATGACGCGATGGGGCGACGCCGGATGCGTCGCGTGTCGCATGGCCGCGCGGGGCGAGCGTTGACGGGGTGCGGATCGCCCGCCGGCGCGCGGTGCGCCCCCCGCGCGTTACGCCGCCTCGCCGCGCCAGCGCGCGCACGCGGCCGCGATTTCCTTCGCGAGCGCGATGCACGACAGCGGCGCCGATCCTTCCGCCTTGTTGTTCACCGTGATGAGCACCGGCTGGCCGGCGAGCACGTAGCGCGCCGCGAGCTCCGCGAGCGCCGTGCGGGTATGCGGGTCCTCGTCGACGAGCCGGTCGAACGGCTCGTACTTCGCCTTCGCCTGTTCGTACTTGAAGCCGCTGTGCAGGCTCCAGCGGACGATCAGCGGGCCCGACGGCTCGCCGTCGAGGAGCGCGAGCGCCGCCGCCTGACGCAGCGGGTCCGGCATCTTCGCGTGCAGCCCGACGCAGTAGCGCACCCCCGCCGCCGCGAGCGCGCGGATGAAGCGCGGCGTGAGAAGGCTCGCGTCGCGGATCTCGACCGCGTAGCGCGGGCCGTCCGGGCCGCCTATGCCATCTGAGCCATCCGGCGGCGGCAGCGGCGGCAGCGCGCAGAGGAACGCGCTCAGGCGATCGACGAGCGCGGCCGGATCGGCGAGCAGCGTATCGGGCATCGGCGGGAACTGGAAGACGAGCGCGCCCGCCTTGTTGCCGAGCCCTTCGAGGCACGGGCGCACGAATTCGTCGGCGGCGAGCCGCGCGTTCAGGAACGCCGGGTTCGGGCCGGTCGGCTCGCCGCGCGCGCCGCGCAGCACCGCATCGGTGACGAGCGCCGGCGCCTTGACGACGAAGCGGAAGTCGTCCGGCACCTGCTGCGCGTAGCGCAGATAATCGGCGACGGTGAGCGGCGCGTAGAACGAGCGGTCGAGGCTCACGCTCTTGAGCAGCGGATGCGCGGCGTACGCTTCGAGGCCTTCGCGCGACAGCTTCGATTGCGCGTAGTCGTCGCCGTAGACGATGTCCTTCCAGCCGGGGAAATACCACGACGACGTGCCGAGCCGCACGTGCAGCGGCAGCGCGCGCGCGGCGGCGGCGATGTCGTCCGTGATCGCGGTGGGCGCGACGCCGCGCCGGCGCGCGCGCTTCCTGGGCGCGGCGGCGGGCGGCGGCGCGTCGAAACCGGGGAGCGTGGGTGTCGCGGCGGAGGCGGGCGGGGCGGCGGGCGCGTCGGCATCGCCTCCGCTCTTGCCGTTCGCGCCGCCGTTCGCACCCGGCGCGCGCGTCGCCGCGGGCGGCGGCGTTCCCGCCATGTCGTCCGACGGCGACGCGTCACCCGACGCCGCGACATCCCGCGACGCGTCGCCCGGCCGGCCGCGCGCCGCGCGCTTGCGCTTGCCGCCCGATCCGGACGACGACGCGGGTGAAGGCGGCTGCGACAGCGGCTGCGCCCCGAACAGGTCGAATTGATCGCTTCGCGCGTCGTCTTCTCGTGGCGGCGCAGGTTTGCGCCGCGTGCTGCCGTCACCCATCCGTCATCGCAAAAAGGCGCCGCCCGTCAGCGCGGCAGCGCGTGTTCGTACATGTAGCGCCGCGACCACGGCAGCGTTTTCGCGCTCTGCCCGGCCTTGCGGCACACGATCTGGAAGATCGACACGTCGTCGTGCTCGAATGCATACGCGCAGCCGGCCAGATACACGCGCCAGATGCGGAATTTTTCGTCGTCGACGAGCTTTCTGGCTTCCTCGGCCTTCGCCTCGAAGTTCTCGGTCCAGATGTCGAGCGTGCGCGCATAGTGCCGTCGCAGGCTCTCGACGTCAACCGCCTCGAGCCCGCCGCGCTGCGCCGCCTCGAGCGCGAGGCTGATGTGCGGCAGCTCGCCGTCCGGGAACACGTAGCGGTCGATGAATTCGCCGCCGCCGAGCGCCGTCTCGCCGCTTTCCGCGTCGGTCGACGTGATGCCGTGGTTCATCGCAATGCCGTCGTCGGCGAGCAGCTCGCGGATTCGCGAGAAGTAGAGCGGCAGGTTCTTGCGGCCGACGTGCTCGAACATCCCGACGCTCGTGATCCGGTCGAACTGGCCGTCGATCTCGCGATAGTCCTGCAGCCTGATCTGGATCCGGTCCTCGAGGCCCGCGCGCTTCACGCGCTCGGTCGCGAGCTCGAACTGGTTTTGCGACAGCGTGACGCCGACGCAGCGCGCGCCGAACTTGCCCGCCGCGCGCAGCACGAGCGCGCCCCAGCCGCAGCCGATGTCGAGCAGGCGCTGGCCGGGCTGCACGCCGATCTTCGTGAGGATGTGGTCGATCTTCTTGATCTGCGCGGTGCCGAGGTCTTCGTCGCCGTTCTCGAAGTACGCGCACGAATAGACCATGTTCTCGTCGAGCCACAGCGCGTAGAACTCGTTCGACACGTCGTAGTGATACTGGATCGCTTTCCGGTCGGAGCTCTTCGAGTGATTGAAGTAGCGCTTCACGCGCGCGAGCTTGCTCGCGCTCGTCACCGTGCTGCGCGCGAGCGAATAGCTGATGTTGATGATGTCGGCAAGCTTGCCTTCGATGTCGATCTTGCCCTTCACGTACGCCTCGCCGAGGTTGTCGAGGCTCGGCTCGAGCAGCAGCGGCAGCGCGGACGCGCTGTTGACCTTCAGCGTCACCTGCGGCGCCGCGAACGTGCCGAAATCGAGTTGCTGTCCGTTCCAGAGGACGAGGCGCGCCGGTATGTTCGACTTCTCCCGTACTTCGTCCGCCCACTGTGCCAGTTTCTTTTCCCAGAACATTTGGAATCCCCTTTTGTTCGTTGAAACGAAATACCGCCAGGTTGTCGGGCGGGCGGCCGGCGTGCGGGGACGGCGGCCGCCCGCGAGCAAAAACGAAACGCGGGCAGGGCGGGTGCGGGCGCGCGGCGCGTTACGGCGCGAGGCGCGAGATCTTCCAGCCGCTCTCCGACGCGGGATCGCGCACGTACAGCAGGCGGTCGTGGAGCCGCGACGGGCGGCCCTGCCAGAATTCGATCGCGCTCGGCACGAGACGGTAGCCGCCCCAGTGCGGCGGGCGCGGCGGATTTTCGCCGAAGCGCGCGCTGATGTCCTTCTCGCGCGCCTCGAGCAGCGCGCGGCTCTCGATCACCGCGCTCTGCTCGGACGCCCATGCGCCGATCCGCGAGCCGAGCGGCCGCGACGCGAAATACCGGTCGCTTTCCGCTTCGCTCGTCTTTTCGATGCGCCCCTCGATGCGGACCTGCCGCTCGAGCTCGATCCAATAGAAGAGCAGCGCCGCGTTCGGGTTGTGCGCGAGCTCGCGCCCCTTGCGGCTCTCGTAGTTCGTGAAGAACACGAAGCCGCGCTCGTCGACGCCCTTGATGAGCACGACCCGCGCGGACGGCCGGCCGGATTCGTCGACGGTCGCGAGCGTCATCGTGTTGGGCTCGGGCAACTGCGCGCTGAGCGCTTCCTTGAACCAGACGTCGAACTGGACGAACGGATTCGGGTTCACGTCCGCTGCGTCGAGCGACGCGCGGGAATAGTTGGTGCGGAGATCGGCAAGTGTCGTCATCGGTGTGCGGGCGCTCAATCGGGGCCAGTATAACGAAGGTGGAAAAAACCTGCGTTGCAGCGGTTCGGTGCGTGTTTGCCGCCGGCCGATCAGGCAAAATAGCGGGCTATTCGTTGCCTTTCGTTCAGCTTGTATGTCTCGTACCGACGCCATTGCGACGCCTCACGATGTTACTCCGCAGCCATCCGGACAGCTTGACGCGGATCGCGCGCGACGCTTCGGCGGCGTCGCGCGGCTCTATGGCGCCGACGCGCTCGCCGCGTTCGAGCGCGCGCGCGTCGCCGTGGTCGGCATCGGCGGCGTCGGCTCGTGGGCGGCCGAGGCGCTCGCGCGCAGCGCCGTCGGCGAACTGACCCTGATCGATCTCGACAACGTCGCCGAAAGCAACACGAACCGGCAGATCCACGCGCTCGACGGCAACTACGGCAAGCCGAAGGTCGACGCGATGGCCGAGCGGATCGCGCTCATCGATCCGGCGTGCCGCGTCGTGAAGATCGAGGATTTCGTCGAGCCGGACAATCTCGATGCGCTGCTCGGCGGCGGCTTCGATTACATCGTCGACGCGATCGACAGCGCGCGCACGAAGGTCGCGCTGATCGCGTGGTGCGTCGCGCGCGGGCAGCCGCTCGTGACGGTCGGCGGCGCGGGCGGCCAGCTCGATCCGACCCGCATCCGGATCGACGACCTCGCGCAGACGATCCAGGACCCGCTGCTGTCGAAGGTGCGCGCGCAGTTGCGCAAGCAGCACGGCTTTCCGCGCGGGCCGAAAGCGAAATTCAAGGTGAGCGCCGTCTACTCGGACGAGCCGCTGATCTACCCGGAGGCGGCCGTGTGCGACGTCGACGACGTCGCGCTGCACACGGCAACCGACGCGCAGGCGCCGGGGCCCACCGGGCTCAATTGCGCGGGCTTCGGCTCGAGCGTGTGCGTGACCGCGAGCTTCGGGTTCGCGGCGGCCGCGCATGCGCTGCGCGCGCTCGCCGCGCGGGCGGGGCGGTAACGCCGGCGCGGCCGCCGTGCAATCGCGGCGAAAGAAAAAAGTGGCGCACGCGCCATGCGCGCGCCCGCCGCATGGCCGCTCCGGCCTGAGCCCGTCATTGTCCGTTCGTCGGGCGTCGGGTCGTCAGTTCAGCGCCGCGCTCAGCTTGCGCCGCCACGCGGACACGAGCTCGGGCTGGTCCGCCGCGAGCTCGAACACCGAAATCATCGTCTTGCGGCCGACGTCGTCGCCGAACGTCCGGTCGCGCCGGACGATCTCCAGCAACTGCTCGAGCGCGCCTTCGTACGCGCGTCGCGCGATCAGGCTCTGCGCGAGATCGAAGCGCGCGTCGAGATCGGCGGGGTCGCTTGCGATCCGCGCTTCGAGCGCGTCGGTCGGCGGCAGGTCGGCCGTTGCATCGAGTGCGTCGAAGCGCGTCTTGATCGCCTGGTAGCGCGCGTCGGCGCCGCCCGTCGTCTGCGGCGACAGGCGCGCGGCCTCCGCGCGGGCGTCGTCGATCCGGTTCAGCGCGAGCAGCAGCTCGACCAGATCGAGGCGCGCCTCGTCGTAGCCGGGGTTCAGCGCGAGCGCGTTCTCGAGGTGCGACAGCGCGTCGTCGATCCGCTCGTCGGCGAGCGCGGCCTGCGCGGCGTGCCGCTCGGCTTCGTCGGGCGCGGGCACGAGGCGGTCGAGGAATGCGCGCAGTTGTCCTTCGGGCAGCACGCCGACGAACTGGTCGACCGGCCGCCCGCCCGCGAATGCGATCACGTGCGGAATGCTGCGCGTCTGGAAGTGCGCGGCGAGCTCCTGATTCTCGTCGACGTTGACCTTCACGAGCTTCCAGCGGCCCTCGTACTCCTGCTCGAGCTTCTCGAGCAGCGGGCCGAGCGTCTTGCACGGGCCGCACCAGGGCGCCCAGAAGTCGACCAGCACGGGGGCGGCAAGCGATGCGTCGATGACGTCGCGTTCGAAAGTGGCGAGCGTGGTGTCCATGGCGTCCTCGTCGGTGTTGGATGAATGCACAATGAGGGTGCGCGGGCGGTTTTTCAATGCGCGCGGCGCTCCGGAAACGGAATCCAGTCGGTTTCGCCGGGTACCCTCCCCATCTGCTGCGCCGCCCAGGCGCGCTTCGCGCGCTCGATCGCGTCGCGCGAGCTCGCGACGAAATTCCATTCGATGAAGCGTTCGCCGTCGAGCTTGTCGCCGCCGAGCAGCATCGCGCGCGCCCCGCGCGCGCTCGCGAGCGCGACCTGCGCGCCCGGCGCGAGCACTGCCATCCGCGCGGCCTCGAGCGGCGCGCCGTCGATCGTCAGGTCGCCGTCGACGAGATAGACCGCGCGCTCTTCGTGATCGGCGTCGAGCGCGAGCGCGGCGCCCGCCGTGAACACGGCGGCGGCGTACAGCGTGCGCGAGAACGTCGTGACGGGCGAGCGCACGCCGAACGCGTCGCCCGCGATCACCGTCAGCGCGACGCCGTCGCGCTCGAGCTTCGGCAGCGTCGCGGCCGCGTGGTGCTCGAACGACGGCTCGCGCGCCTCGTCCGCGCGCGGCAGCGCGACCCAGGTCTGGATGCCGTGCACGGTCTGCCCGCTCGCGCGCGCGTCGTCCGGCGTGCGCTCCGAATGGACGATCCCGCGTCCGGCCGTCATCCAGTTGACGTCGCCCGGCACGATCTTCTGCACGGAGCCGAGGCTGTCGCGGTGCATGATCGCGCCGTCGAACAGGTAGGTGACGGTCGCAAGGCCGATGTGCGGATGCGGACGCACGTCGAGGCCCACGCCCGCCGGCTGCCCGGCGGGGCCCATGTGATCGAAGAAGATGAACGGGCCGACGGTGCGCTCGGCGAGCGCGGGCAGCGTGCGGCGCACGGTCAGGTTGCCGATGTCGCGCACGTGCGGCGTCAGGATGGCTTTGATCGAGTCGGTCATGGCTGGAGGCGTCCGGAACGCTCGACGCGTTCGCGTGACGGATGCGGGATATGCGGCCCATTGTAACGGCGTCCCGGCCGATGCGGCGGCGCGCGCTCGCGGCGCGCGGGGCGGGCTGCACGCTTCGCGAAACGCCGGTAGACTCGGCGGTTCGCGCGAAAAAGACCGAGGAGACGACGATGGCCCCGAAAGACCTGTTGCTGGCGCTGGTGGTGATCCTGGCGTGGGGCGTGAACTTCGTCGTGATCAAGGTCGGGCTGCACGGCGTGCCGCCGATGCTGCTCGGCGGGCTGCGCTTCCTGCTCGCGGCGGTGCCCGCGGTGTTCTTCGTGCGCCGCCCGCAGATTCCGTGGCGGCTGCTCGCGCTGTACGGCTCGACGATCCTGCTCGGCCAGTTCGTGTTCCTCTTTTCCGCGATGTACGTCGGCATGCCGGCCGGGCTCGCGTCGCTCGTGCTGCAGGCGCAGGCGTTCTTCACGCTCTTCTTCGCGATGCTCGTGCTCGGCGAGCGGTTGCACGCGCGCAATCTCGCGGGCCTCGCGATCGCCGCGGCCGGCCTTGTCGCGATCGCCGTGCAGGGCGGCCGCGGCATGACGCTCGCGGGCTTTCTGCTCACGATCGGCGCGGCGGCGCTCTGGGCGCTCGGCAACGTCGTGACGAAGAAGGTCGGCAAGGTCGATCTCGTGTCGCTCGTCGTGTGGGCGAGCCTCGTGCCCCCGGTGCCGTTCTTCGCGCTGTCGTACTGGTTCGAGGGGCCGCGGCGGATCGAGGCCGCGCTGACGTTGCTGTCGGGCGCGTCGATCTTCGCCATCGTCTATCTCGCGTTCGTCGCGACGCTGCTCGGTTACGGGCTGTGGAGCCGGCTGCTGTCGCGCTATCCGGCCGGGCAGGTCGCGCCGTTCTCGCTGCTCGTGCCGATCGTCGGCCTGGCGTCCTCGGCGCTGCTGCTCGGCGAGCGGCTGACGCCCGCGCAGCTCGCGGGCGCCGCGCTCGTGATGGCGGGGCTCGCGGTCAACGTGTTCGGCGATCGCATCGCGCGGCGGTTTTTCGCGGCCGCGTCGTGATGGCGGGGCGGGGTTCGGCTACGGCGAGCGCGCGAGCCGGAAGGCGGAAACTCGGGCGCGGCGGCCGTGCCGCGCCGCGCCGCGCTCGCGCGGTTACGTCATCCGGCTCTTCGCGAGCGGCGGATTCGCCGCGAAATAGCGCTTGATCCCGCGCAAGATCGCATCGGCCATCTGGTCGCGATACGCGTCGTCGTTCAGCCGGCGCTCTTCGTCCGGATTGCTGATGAACGCGGTCTCGACGAGGATCGACGGAATGTCGGGCGCCTTCAGCACCGCGAACCCCGCCTGCTCGACCGAGCCCTTGTGCAGCTTGTTGATGCCGCCGACTTCGCGCAGCACGTAGTTGCCGTAGCGCAGCGAATCGCGGATCTGCGCGGTCGTCGACATGTCGAAGAGCGCGCGATTCACCGCGACGTCCTGCGTCTTGATGTTGATCCCGCCGATCAGGTCCGACGAGTTCTCCTTGTTCGCGAGCCAGCGCGCGGCCGCGCTCGACGCGCCGTGGTCCGACAGCGCGAACACCGACGAGCCGCGAGCCGACGGCGTCGTGAACGCGTCCGCGTGGATCGACACGAACAGATCCGCGCCGACGCGCCGCGCCTTCTGCACGCGCACGTTCAGCGGCACGAAGAAATCGGCGTCGCGCGTCATCATCGCGCGCATGTTCGGCGCGGCGTCGATCTTCGCGCGCAGCTTCTTCGCGATGTCGAGCGCGATGTGCTTCTCGTACGTGCCGCCGCCGCCGATCGCGCCCGGGTCCTCGCCGCCGTGGCCCGGGTCGATCGCGACCGTCAAGAGGCGCACGGTGCCGCGGCCCGATTTCGGCGCGGTGAACGCGTAGGTGTCGGCGTCGCCCGAATCGTCGTCGTCGTTCCTGCGCGCGATGACGGGCGGCGGCTTGACCGCGGGCCGCGGCGGCGCGGCGGGCGGCGTCGCCTGAGCGACGGGCGGATTGGCGGGTGAGGCGGGCGCTGGCCGCGTCGAGTGCGCGGCCGGCGGGTTGTTCTGCGCGAAGCGCTGGAAGAACGCATCGCTGTTGTCGGCCGCGGCGGGCGGCGCAGCGGTCGGGCCGTTGAGCGCGGCCGTCGGCGGCTGCGCCTGCTGTGCGCGCAGCGTATCGTTCAACTGCTGTTCCTTGCGTTCCGTCTGCGCAATCAGGTCGGACAGCGGATCGGGCGCGACGGCCGGATACAGGTCGAACACGAGCCGGTACTTGTAGGTGCCGACGGGCGGCAGCGTGAACACCTGCGGCTTCACCGAGCCCTTCAGGTCGAACACCATCCGCACGACGTGCGGCTGATACTGGCCGACCCGCACCGACTGGATCTGTGGATCGTTCGGCGCGATCTTCGATACGAGGTCGCGCAGCGCCTGGTCGAGCTCGAGGCCGTTCAGGTCGACGACGAGCCGGTCCGGACCCTGCAGCAACTGCTGGGTGTTCTGCAGCGGCTGGTCCGATTCGATCGTCACGCGCGTGTAGTCGCGCGCGGGCCACACGCGCACGCCGAGCACCGAGCTCGCGTGCGCGAGGCGCGGCAGCGCGAGCCCGAGCACGAGCGTCGACGCGCCGGCGCGCAGGATCTGCCGGCGTCGCCAGTTATGGGTCGCGGTGGCCGCCGATTCGATCGAGCGGAACGGTTTGATCAACATCTTTCGAGACATGCCTTTCCTGATGCGCTGTACGCCCGGGCGGTGAGGAGGCGGCCTTCGCCGTCCACGTCGAGCGAGAACACGAGATCCGGCACGCCAAGGAGCGCGCCCGCCCGTTGCGGCCATTCGACGACGCAGATCGCGCCGGAATTGAAATACTCGCGAAAGCCTGCGTCGGCCCATTCGGCCGGATCGCTAAAACGGTACAGATCGAAGTGATAGACCTCGAGTTCCCCATCGGAACGCGCGAGCGCATACGGCTCGACGAGCGTGTAGGTCGGGCTCTTCACGCGGCCCGCGTGGCCGAGGCCGCGCAGCATCGCGCGCACGAGCGTCGTCTTGCCCGCGCCGAGATCGCCGTATAGCTGGATCTGCAGGCCGCCGAACGCATGCGCGGCGGCGCGTTCGCCGCGCACCGAGTCGAGCGCGTGCGCGAAGCGTTCGGCGAACGCGATCGTCGCCGCTTCGTCGGCGAGCGCGAGCGTGCGCTCGGCGAGCGGAGCGGGCAGGGGGGGCGCGGCATGCGCGTGGCTAGGCTGCTCGGGCATTCTCGTAAAATAGAGCAATGGACCAAATTCCGGAACTCGCAGTCGCGGATGCGCGCCCCTCGCAGGACGGGCGCGCCGCGCCGTCTCGCCTCGACGGCGCCGAGCTCGCCGAGCTCGCGTCGCGCATCAAGTCCTGGGGGCGCGAATTGGGTTTCGGGGCGATCGGCATCAGCGATACCGATCTCTCGGATGCCGAAGCAGGGCTCGCCGCCTGGCTGGAAGCCGGATGCCACGGCGAGATGGATTATATGGCCAAACATGGGATGAAACGCGCGCGGCCGGCCGAACTTGTGGCCGGCACGCGACGCGTGATCTCCGCGCGGCTCGCGTATCTGCCCGCGGAAACGCTCGAAGACGCGCCCGATTCGGGGGCCGCGCGGCGCGACTGGCGCGCGCGAGAGGCGGCGCGCGTCGCCGATCCGCAGGCGGCCGTCGTGTCCGTCTACGCGCGCGGCCGCGATTATCACAAGGTATTGCGCAACCGCTTGCAGACGCTCGCCGAGCGGATCGAAGCCGAGATCGGCGCGTTCGGCCACCGCGTGTTCACCGATTCGGCGCCCGTGCTCGAGGTCGAGCTCGCGCAGAAGGCGGGCGCCGGCTGGCGCGGCAAGCACACGCTGCTGCTGCAGCGCGACGCGGGCTCGTTCTTCTTCCTCGGCGAGATTTACGTCGACGTGCCGCTGCCGACCGACGCGCAGACGTCGCCCGACGCCGCGCCCGAGACGCCCGGCGCGCATTGCGGCAGTTGCACGCGCTGCATCGGCGCATGCCCGACGGGCGCGATCGTCGCGCCGTACCGCGTCGACGCGCGTCGCTGCATCTCGTATCTGACGATCGAATTGCACGGCAGCATCCCCGAGCCGCTGCGGCCGCTCATCGGCAATCGCGTGTACGGCTGCGACGACTGCCAGCTCGTCTGCCCGTGGAACAAGTTTGCGCAGGCGGCGCCCGTCGCCGATTTCGACGTGCGGCACGGGCTCGATCGCGCGTCGCTCGTCGAGCTGTTCGAATGGACTGCCGAGCAATTCGGCGAGCGGATGCAAGGCAGCGCGATTCGCCGGATCGGCTACGAGCGCTGGCTGCGCAATCTCGCGGTCGGCCTCGGCAACGCGCTGCGCGCCGCGCCCGGCAGCATCGAGCCCGGCGCGCGCGCGGCGATCGTTGCGGCGCTGCGCGCGCGTTTGGGCGACCCGTCCGTGTCCGCGCTCGTGCGCGAGCACGTCGAATGGGCGCTGCGCGCCGCGTGAAGGCGGCGTAAAGTGACGGCTTGTGACGGTTTGGCGGGCGGCCGGCGCATCGCGCGGGCGCGCCCTTTCAGGAGAGAACGATGTTCAACGCAGTAATCGATGCGCCGTTCGGCAAGGTCGGCATCCGCACCGACGCGTCGGTCGTGCGAGAGATCGTCTATCTGCCTGATTCGATGAAGAGCGTCGCGCCGGACACGGCGCTCGCGAAGCGGGTGGCGCGTCAGATCGAGCGCTATTTCGAGCGCGCATCCGCGCGTTTCGACCTGCCGCTCGCCGAAGTCGGCACGCCGTTCCAGCATCGGGTGTGGAGCGCGATCAACGCGATTCCGCCCGGCATCGTGCTGACCTACGGGCAGGTCGCCAAGCAGATCGGCAGCGCGCCGCGCGCGGTCGGCCAGGCCTGCGGGGCGAACTATTTTCCGCTCGTGATTCCGTGCCACCGCGTCGTCGCGTCGGGCGGGATCGGCGGATTCGCGAACCACGACGACGAAGGCTACTTCCTGAAGGTCAAGCGCTGGCTGCTTGCGCACGAGGGCGTGCGGTACTGATGGCGCGCGCAGTACGCATTCCCGCAACCGACCCGGCGGGCGGCGACGCCGGCCGCGCGCTCGCGCCGTCGGCCGACCGTCCGGCCGACGAGTCGGCCGCGTCGCCCGCGTGGCTCGACAGCCGCACGTCGATCGATCTGTTCTGCGATGCGATGTGGCTCGAGCACGGGCTGTCGCGCAACACGCTGGACGCGTATCGGCGCGACCTGCAATTGTTCGCGCAGTGGCTCGCCGCGCGGCACGCGGCGAGTCTCGATCGTGCCGAAAGGCCGATGCTCGAGGGCTACATCGCCGCACGCAGCGACGGCAAGGCGACGTCGTCGAATCGCCGGCTGTCGGTGTTTCGCCGCTACTACGGCTGGGCGGTGCGCGAGCACCGCACGGCCGTCGATCCGACGCTCAGGATCGCATCGGCGAAACAGGCGCCGCGGTTTCCGTCGACGCTGTCCGAGGCGCAGGTCGAGGCGCTCCTCGCCGCACCCGACGTCGACACGCCGCTCGGCCTGCGCGACCGCACGATGCTCGAACTGATGTATGCGAGCGGGCTGCGCGTGAGCGAGCTCGTCACGCTGAAGACGGTCGAGGTCGGATTGAACGAAGGCGTGGTGCGCGTGACGGGCAAGGGCTCGAAAGAGCGGCTCGTGCCGTTCGGCGAAGTCGCGCACGGCTGGATCGAGCGCTATCTGCGCGGCGCGCGGCCTGCGCTCCTCGGTGCACGCGCGGCGGACGCGCTGTTCGTCACCGCGCGCGGCGACGGCATGACGCGCCAACAGTTCTGGAACATCATCAAGCGCCATGCGCAGCAGGCGGACGTTCGCGTGCATCTGTCCCCGCACACGCTGCGGCACGCGTTCGCAACGCACCTGCTGAATCACGGCGCGGACTTGCGGGTCGTGCAACTGCTGCTCGGCCATAGCGATATCTCGACGACGCAGATCTACACGCACGTCGCCCGCGAGCGGTTGAAGATGCTGCATGCGGCGCATCATCCGCGCGGGTGACGCTCTCGCGTTGCAATCGGGGGCGCCGTTGCGCGCGCGTGATCGTCGGAGTCGATGCGCGCGGATCTCGACGTGCGCCGGCATCCTCGTCTCGTTCGCGCGGCTGCGGGCTCACCGACGAGCGGCGTGATCGCGGGCCGCGCCGAATCATCGCATCTCGCGCAACCGGTGCTTGAGCACCTTGCCCGTCGACGCGGCAGGCAGCGCGTCGAGCGCGCGGATTTGCGCGGGGCGCTTGTACGGCGCGAGCCTGTCCGCGCACCATTCCTTCAGATCGCCTTCGGTTGCGGCCGCGTTCGGCGCGAGCTCGACGAACGCGATCACTTCCTCGTCGCCTTCGACCGCGCGTCCGATCACCGCGGACTGCACGACGTCCGGATGTGCGTTCAGCGCCTGCTCGACTTCGGACGGATAGACGTTGAAGCCCGAACGGATGATGAGTTCCTTGCTGCGGCCGACAATCGTCACCGCGCCGTCGGCGCCGGCGCGTGCGAGGTCGCCCGTCTTCAGCCAGCCGTCCGCCGTGACCGCCGCGCGCGTGCCCTCCGGATTGCGGTAGTAGCCGAGCATCACGTTCGGCCCGCGCACCCACAGCTCGCCGACTTCGCCCGGCGCGACATCGGCTCCGTTCGCCGCGCAGAAGCGCACGGCGACGCCCGGGATCGGCACGCCGACCGAGCAATCGGCGCGCGGCGCGTCGATCGGCGTTTGTGCGATCGTCGGGCTGCTCTCGGTCATTCCGTAGCCGTTGTGCAGTGGCAGGCCGTAGACGCGTTCGACGCGCGCCTTCAGATCGGCGTCGAGCGGCGAGCCGCCCGAGTACGCGAAGCGCAGGTGCGGTGCGTGCCACGCATGCCCGTGCGTGCGCAGATGCTCGAGCAGTTTCGCGTGCATGGCGGGCACGCCCTGGAAGATCGTCACGCGCTCGTCGACGAGCGCGCGGCGCAGCGCCTGCGGCGAGAAGCGGGGCGCGAGCCTGAGCGTCGCACCCGCGTAGAGGCTGCCGAGGCAGACCGACGCGAGCCCGTACACGTGCGACACGGGCAGCACCGCGTAGACGATGTCGGCGGGCGCGACGCGCCGCAGTGCGCTCGACACCGCGGCGACGAACAGCAGATTGCGGTGCGACAGCATCACCCCCTTCGGCGTGCCGGTCGTGCCCGTCGTATAGACGAGCGCCGCGCACTGGCGTGCGCCGTCCGCCTCGACCGGCTCCGCGCGCGGGCGTGCATCGATCGTGTACGACCACGCGCCGATGTCGAGCTCGAACGGCGCGGCCGGCTGCGCGCCGCGTCGCTCGGCGTGGGCGTGCGCATCGGGCGACGTGCCGGTGACGAACGCGATCAGGCGCGGCTGCGCATGCGCGGCGATCGCGTCGAGCTCGGCCGCCGAGAGGCGCGCGTTCGACACGATCGCCCACGCGTCGAGTCGTGTCGCCGCGAACAGCAGCACGATCTGCGCGATGCTGTTCTCCGCGACGATCATCACGCGGTCGCCGCCTTGCACGCCGAGGCCGCGCAGCCGGTCCGCCGCCGCGTCGATTGCGCGCGCGAGCTGCGCATACGTGAGCCGACGGGCGTCCTCGATCAGTGCGACGTGATCGGGCGTGCGCTCGGCGACGCGCGCGGGCAGCGCCGCGATTCGCGACGGCAATGCGCCGATCAGCGCATCGACGTCGATCGCCGCGCCGGTGGAAAACTCGATGGTCATGGTTTCTCCGATGAATCGGCGCGAGCGCGGTGTCGCGCGCGTCGCCGATCGTGTGGCGACGATCGTGCCACGCAGCCGCCGCGCGGACAATCTGCCATTCGGACAATGGTCCCGCGCGCCGCGTGCAATTAAAATGCGCGCATGAGCAAATCCAAACACGTTTCCGAAACGCCCGCGACGCAGTTCCTGCGCCGCCACGGCGTTGCATTCGGCGAGCACGTCTACGAATACGTCGACCACGGCGGCACGTCCGAATCGGCGCGGCAACTGGGCGCCGACGAGCACGCGGTCGTGAAGACGCTCGTGATGGAAGACGAGCACGCGAAGCCGCTCATCATCCTGATGCACGGCGACCGCACGGTGTCGACGAAGAACCTTGCGCGGCAGATCGGCGCGAAGCGCGTCGAGCCGTGCAAGCCGGAGGTCGCGAACCGGCATTCGGGCTACCTCGTCGGCGGCACGTCGCCGTTCGGCACGAAGAAGGCGATGCCCGTCTATGTCGAATCGACGATCCTCGATCTGCCGTCGATCTACCTGAACGGCGGCCGGCGCGGCTATCTGGTGAGCCTCGCGCCGGCGGTGCTGACGACGCTGCTGAACGCGCGGCCGGTGCAGTGCGCGAGCGTCGACTGAGGGTTTCACCCGCATGGCGCGCCGCGCCGCTTCGGTAGAATGAGCGCCGCCGCGGCTTCGCGATCGAGGCCGCCCATCCAACCCATACGTTGAAACAAGAGTCCTTCGCATGCAGATCCTGCTCGCTACCGTCGCCGCCTATCTGATCGGATCGGTGTCATTCGCCGTCGTCGTCAGCGCCGCGATGGGGCTCGACGACCCCCGCTCGTACGGCTCGAAGAATCCCGGCGCGACCAACGTGCTGCGCAGCGGCAACAAGAAGGCGGCGATCCTCACGCTCGTCGGCGATGCATTCAAGGGCTGGCTCGCGGTCTGGCTCGTCAGGCGCTTCGGCATCGGCGGCGAGATCGGCGTCGCGCTCGCGGCGATCGCCGTATTCCTCGGCCACCTGTATCCGGTGTTCTTCCGCTTCCAGGGCGGCAAGGGCGTCGCGACCGCGGCGGGCGTGCTGCTAGCCGTGCATCCGGCGCTCGGCCTCGCGACCGCGCTCACGTGGCTCATCATTGCGTTCTTCTTTCGCTATTCGTCGCTCGCGGCACTGGTCGCGGCCGTGTTCGCGCCGGTTTTCGACGTGTTCCTGTTCGGCACGCGCAACAATCCGGTCGCGTGGGCCGTGCTCGCGATGAGCGTGCTGCTGATCTGGCGGCATCGGTCGAACATCTCGAAGCTGCTCGCCGGCGAGGAAAGCCGGATCGGGCGAAAGAAAACGGGCGCGTGATCCGCGCGCTCGCCCGCGGCGCGCGGATGAGCCGCCCACGCGCCGCCCGTCCGGGCGTCAGTCGCGGAAGTTGTTGAAGTCGAGCGGCGTATCGGTCACTTCCTTGCGCAGCAGCGCGATCACGCTTTGCAGATCGTCGCGCTTCGCGCCGGACACGCGCACCGCGTCGCCCTGGATGCTCGCCTGCACCTTGATCTTGCTGTCCTTCACGATGCGCACGACCTTCTTCGCGAGGTCGCCCGACACGCCTTTCTTGATCGTCACGACCTGCTTGACCTTGTCGCCGCCGATCTTCTCGATCTTGCCGTAGTCGAGGAAGCGCACGTCGACGTTGCGCTTCGCCATCTTGCCGATCAGCACGTCCTTGACCTGGCCGAGCTTGAAGTCGTCGTCGGCGTAGAGGGTGAGCTCGCGCTCCTTCTGCTCGACGCGCGCGTCGGAGCCCTTGAAGTCGAAGCGGGTCGAAATTTCCTTGTTCGATTGCTCGACTGCGTTTTTCACTTCAATCATGTTCGCTTCGGAAACGACGTCGAACGATGGCATGGCATTCTCCTGTAGAGCGTGCCGCACGCGGCCAGCGCACGGGCACTCGCTATAATTGCGGACGACCGCCATTTTACCGGCGCCCCTACATTTGCCCAAGGCCGCGGACTTGACCGCGCGCCGGCGCAACCGCGAATGCCGATGTTCCATCCCGATTCCTCCGTCCAGTTGCTTCCCGACTATCCGCTGCGCGCGCACAACACGTTCGGCTTCGATGTGCGCGCGCGCGTTGCGGCGCGGATCGGCTCGCCCGGGCAGTTCGCGTCGCTCGCGCGCGACCCGCGCGTCGCGGGGCTCGACACGCTCGTGCTCGGCGGCGGCAGCAACGTGGTGTTGACGGGCGACTTCGACGGCCTCGTGCTGCTCGACGAGATCCGCGGCCGCGCGCTCGCGCGCGAGGACGACGACGCGTGGTACGTCGAGGCGGGCGGCGGCGAGAACTGGCACGCGTTCGTCGAATGGACGCTCGCCGAAGGCATGCCGGGGCTCGAGAATCTCGCGCTGATTCCGGGCACGGTCGGCGCGGCGCCGATCCAGAACATCGGTGCGTACGGGGTCGAGATGAGGGAGCGTTTCGCGTCGTTGCGCGCGGTCGAGCTCGCGACGGGCGAGATCGCCGAATTCGACGCCACGCGCTGCGCGTTCGGTTATCGAGACAGTTTCTTCAAGCGGGAAGGGCGCGGCCGTTTCGCGATCGTGTCGGTGACGTTCCGGCTGCCGAAGGCATGGACGCCGCGCATCGGCTATGCGGACGTCGCGCGCGAACTCGCCGCGCGCGGCATCGACGCAAACGTCGCGCGCGCGCGCGACGTGTTCGACGCAGTCGTCGCGATCCGGCGCGCGAAGCTGCCCGATCCGCTCGAGCTCGGCAACGCGGGCAGCTTCTTCAAGAATCCGGTGATCGACGCGCAGGCGTTCGCCGCGCTGCGCGCGCGCGAGCCCGACGTCGTGTCGTATCCGCAGCCGGACGGCCGCGTGAAGCTCGCGGCCGGCTGGCTGATCGACCGCTGCGGATGGAAAGGGCGCGCGCTCGGCGCGGCGGCCGTCCACGAGCGGCAGGCGCTCGTGCTCGTCAATCGCGGCGGCGCGTCGGGCGCTGACGTCCTCGCGCTCGCGCGTGCGATTCAGCGCGACGTGCGCGAGCGCTTCGGCGTCGAGCTGGAGCCGGAGCCGGTATGCCTGTAGGCGGGGCGCGGCCGCGCGCATCGGCCGCATCGGCGGTAGACCGATAAAAAACCTCGCTGTCGATCAGCGAGGTTTTTTGTCGCGCCCGTGCGTCAGTGGTTCAGGCGCCCGAGCAGCAGGAACTCCATCAGCGCCTTTTGCACGTGCAGGCGGTTTTCCGCCTCGTCCCACACGACGCTTTGCGGGCCGTCGATCACGCTCGCCGCCACTTCCTCGCCGCGGTGCGCGGGCAGGCAGTGCATGAAGAGCGCGTCGGGATTCGCGTGCGACATCATCTCCCCGTCGACGCACCAGTCGGCGAACGCCTGCTTGCGCGCCTCGTTCTCCGCTTCGAAGCCCATGCTCGTCCACACGTCGGTCGTGACGAGGTCCGCGCCCTTGCACGCTTCGTTCGGATCGTCGAACACCTGATAGAACAGCGCGCTTTCCGCGTCGACGAGCTTCGCGTCGAGCGCGTAGCCGGGCGGCGTCGACAGCCGCAACTTGAAGTCGAGGATGCGCGCGGCCTGTATCCACGTGTACAGCATGTTGTTCGCGTCGCCGACCCATGCGACCGTCTTGCCGCGAATCGGGCCGCGATGCTCGTAATACGTGAAGATGTCGGCGAGCACCTGGCACGGGTGGTACTCGTTCGTCAGACCATTGATCACGGGCACGCGCGAATTCTCGGCGAAGCGCTGGATGATGTCCTGCTCGAACGTGCGGATCATGATGATGTCGACCATTCGCGAGATCACCTGCGCCGAATCCTCGACGGGCTCGCCGCGGCCGAGCTGCGTGTCGCGCGTGCTCATGAACACGGCGTGGCCGCCTAGCTGGAAGATCCCGGCCTCGAACGACAGGCGCGTGCGCGTCGAGCTCTTCTCGAAGATCATCGCGAGCGTGCGGTCGTGCAGCGGGTGATAGGTCTCGTAGTTCTTGAATTTGCGCTTCAGGATACCCGTGCGTTCGAGCACGTACTCGTAGTCTTCCAGCGAGAAATCCTTGAACTGCAGGTAGTGACGAATGGTTTTGGCGGTCATGAAACGGAATACGGCGGACTCAAACCGGCGGCGAACGCGCCGGACGGCGCCGCCGTCGGATGTGATAACTCGAACCAGCATAAAGGATTTTTTATGCTTTGACGAGCCGCGCGGCGTGGCCGCCGGGCGCTCGCCGCGCCGCCGCGCCGATTTCCGGCATGCCTCGACACGACGCGCAATGGCGCGCTGCGGTATAATTTCAAGGTTTTCTCAAGCCCGGCGGGCAAGGTTCATGCCTGGTCTGCCGGACACAATCGGCCGACGTGACGGCTCGCCTGCGCGCGATGCGCCGCAAGCCGCAAGCCGGAATGCACGGTCGGGTGCGCTCGTCGAGAGCCGCCGCGAAGCCGCTTCCATTGTGTTCGAAGTGTCCAGGCGCAACGGCGCCGGAGCACTGCTGGGCCGTCACTTGGGTACCCTCATGGCTGAAACTCTCCCGACCGAATATTTCATTCAGGGCATCACGAAAGATGGGAAGAAGTTTCGGCCGAGCGACTGGTCCGAGCGTCTCGCAGGCGTGATGTCGTGCTACGGTCCGGGGGCGAGCGGGCCCAATGCCCGCCTTCAATATTCGCGCTACGTGCGGCCGACGCTGCTCGGCGATCTCAAGTGCGTGATCGTCGATGCCCGGCTGCGCGATGTCGAGCCGATGGCGTTCGATTTCGTGATGAATTTCGCTAAGGACAACAACCTCGTTGTCACCGAGGCGTGCGAGCTGCCCGATTACAGCAAGACGCAAAGATAGGCGAAACGGCTGCGCTTCGGCAATGAGGCGAGGGCGGGCGACGCAGGCGGGCGTGGATCGGGCCGCGGCGGCCGAGCATCGTGAGAACGGCGAAAATCCGAAGCAAAAAAGCCCGCGTGAAGCGGGCTTTTTTGTCGATCGCAGAGGAAACAGGGCGCCCGCCTTGCGGGCGCGCCGGATCTTTACTGCGCGGCTTGTGCCTGCAGGCCCTTGACGGCTGCGGAGAGGCGGCTCTTGTGGCGAGCGGCCTTGTTCTTGTGAACGATCTTCTTGTCGGCGATCGTGTCGATCGTCTTCGTCGCGGCCTTGAAGAGTTCGGCGGCCTTTGCCTGATCGCCGGCGTCGATCGCCTTGCGGACGGCCTTGATCGCGGTGCGGAATTTCGAACGCAGCGCCGAGTTGTGCGAGTTTGCCTTCGCTGCCTGGCGGGCGCGCTTGCGTGCTTGTGCGGAGTTAGCCATGACGGTTCCTTATCCTGTCCTGTTTCCAGAGCTTGGAGCCTGACGGCCAAGCGCTGCTTTTCGATCCGACTCCCGGGAGCGATTGCCCGGGAGCGCAAAAAAACGTCGGTTTTAACCGAGGCCGGCCGACGCGCTTGACCGCGAAACGACGCTTGGGCGACGCACGCAACGCACGCGTATCGTATGACAGGCTCAGAAACCGGCAATTATAACAACAAAATCAAGCGAGTGGCAAGCGCAAGACGCATTCGCCGAAACGCCGGCGCGGGCGTCCGTGCCGATATGTCGACGGCGGCGCGCCCATGACCGGATGCCTCTCGCAGGTCCGCCCGCGCCGGTACGCCCGCGCCGGTACGCCCGCGCCGGTACGCCCGCGCCGGTACGCCCCTTTTGCTCGAACGTATCGGTCGCTGTCGCCCGAGGTCCGTATAATAAGCGCCCCATGAATCTATTCCGAGCCCTGCTGACGGTCAGCGGCTTCACGCTGCTGTCGCGCGTGACCGGACTGGCCCGTGAGACGCTGATCGCCCGCGCGTTCGGCGCCAGTCAATTCACCGACGCGTTCTACGTCGCCTTCCGCATTCCGAACCTGCTGCGCCGGCTGTCCGCCGAAGGCGCGTTCTCGCAGGCGTTCGTGCCGATTCTCGCCGAGTTCAAGAATCAAAAAGGGCATGATGTGACGAAAGCGCTCGTCGACGCGATGTCGACCGTGCTCGCGTGGGCGCTCGCATTCCTGTCGCTCGCCGGGATCGCCGGCGCGTCGTGGGTCGTGTTCGCGGTCGCGTCGGGGCTGCGCGCGGACGGGCAGGCGTTCCCGCTCGCCGTCGCGATGACGCAGATCATGTTCCCGTACATCGTGTTCATTTCGCTCACGACGCTCGCGTCGGGCGTGCTCAACACATACAAGAGCTTTTCGCTGCCGGCGTTCGCGCCCGTGCTGCTGAACGTCGCGTTCATCGTCGCGGCCGTGTTCGTCGCGCCGCATCTGAAGGTGCCCGTCTACGCGCTCGCGTGGGCGGTGATCGCGGGCGGCGTGCTGCAGTTCGCGGTGCAGTTGCCGGGGCTGAAGAAGATCGACATGGTGCCCGCGATCGGCGTCAATCCGATGCGCGCGCTCGCGCATCCGGGCGTGAAGCGCGTGCTCGCGAAGATGGTGCCCGCGACGTTCGCGGTGTCGGTCGCGCAGTTATCGCTGATCATCAATACGAACATTGCGTCGCGGCTCGGGCAGGGCGCCGTGTCGTGGATCAATTACGCCGACCGGCTGATGGAATTCCCGACCGCGCTCCTCGGCGTCGCGCTCGGCACGATCCTGTTGCCGAGCCTGTCGAAGGCGCATGTCGACGCCGATTCGACCGAGTATTCGGCGCTCCTCGACTGGGGACTGCGGGTCACGTTCTTGCTCGCGGCGCCGAGCGCGCTCGCGCTCTTCTTCTTCGCCAAGCCGTTGACGGCGACGCTCTTCAACTACGGCAAGTTCGACGCGCACACGGTCACGATGGTCGCGCGCGCGCTCGCGACATACGGGATCGGCCTCGTCGGCATCATCCTCATCAAGATCCTCGCGCCCGGCTTCTATGCGAAGCAGGACATCAAGACGCCCGTGAAGATCGCGGTCGGCGTGCTCGTCGTCACGCAGCTATCGAACTACGTGTTCGTGCCGATCATCGGCCATGCGGGGCTCACGCTCAGCATCGGCGTCGGCGCGTGCCTGAATTCGCTGCTCCTCTTCATCGGGTTGCGCCGCCGCGGCATCTACCAGCCGTCGCCCGGCTGGCTGCGTTTTTTCGCGCAGCTCGCGGGCGCGTCGCTCGTGCTCGCCGGCGTGATGCACTGGCTCGCGATCAACTTCGACTGGACCGCGATGCGCGCGGCGCCGCTCGAGCGGATCGCGCTGATGGCCGCCTGCCTCGTTCTGTTCGCTGCACTATATTTCGGTATGTTGTGGCTGATGGGTTTCAAATACGCGTACTTCAGACGGCGCGCCAAGTAACGGACCCCAATGACTCGCGTTCTCGACTATTTCAGTTCGCTCGTCGCCGAAGACGATGGCCTGCCGCTCACCGAGGCGGCGTTGTCGCTCGCGCAGGACGCCTATCCCGACGTGGACCTGCAAGGCGTGCTCGCCGAGCTCGACGCGCTCGCCGCGCGGCTCGCGAGGCGGCTGCCGGACGGCGCGGGCGCGAGCGAGAAGCTCGCGCTCCTGAACGACTTCTTCTTCCGCGAGCTCGGCTTCGCGTGCAACCATAATGACTACTACGATCCGGACAACAGCTATCTGAACATGGTGCTCAAGCGCCGCCGCGGGATTCCGATTACGCTCGCGGTGCTGTATCTGGAGCTTGCCGGGCAGGTTGGCGTGCCGGCGCGCGGCGTGTCGTTTCCCGGGCATTTCCTGCTGCGCATCGCGCTGCCGGACGGCGATTCGATCCTCGATCCGACGACGGGGCGCTCGCTGTCGGAACCGGAGCTCGTCGAGATGCTCGAGCCTTACGTCGCACACGCCGAGGGCGGCACGGCGAGCGTGCTGCGCGTGCTGCTACAGCCGGCGACGGAACGCGAGATCGTCGCGCGGATGCTGAACAACCTGAAAGCCGTCTATTTGCAGACGGAGCGCTGGCAGCGGCTGCTCGGCGTGCAGGAACGGCTCGTGATCCTGCTGCCGGGGCAGCTCGACGAAGTGCGCGACCGCGGCTTCGCGTACGCGCGCCTCGACTACCTGCGTCCCGCGCTCGAGGATCTGCAGACGTATCTCGGCGAGCGGCCCGACGCGGTCGACGCGACGATCGTCGAAGCGCAGGTCAGCGAGTTGCGGCAGCGGATGCAGCGCGACGACGACGATTGAGCGGCGGGGCGGCCGGGCGGGGCGCCCGACGGCCGCGCGCGCCGCTTCGTTACTTCGGCTGCATCCGGATCGCGCCGTCGAGGCGGATCACTTCGCCGTTGAGCATCGGGTTCTCGACGATCTGCTTGACGAGCATCGCGTACTCGGCCGGCTTGCCGAGGCGAGGCGGGAACGGCACCATCGCGCCGAGCGCGTCCTGCACTTCCTTCGGCATGCCGAGCAGCATCGGCGTCTCGAAGATGCCGGGCGCGATCGTCATCACGCGAATCGCGTTGCGCGACAGGTCGCGCGCGATGGGCAGCGTCATGCCGGCGACGCCCGCCTTCGACGCCGCGTACGCGGCCTGGCCGATCTGGCCGTCGAACGCGGCGACCGACGCGGTGCTGACGATCACGCCGCGCTCGCCGGTTTGCGCCGGCTCGTTCGCGGCCATCGCGGCGGCCGCGACGCGAATCATGTTGAACGTGCCGATCAGGTTCACGGTGATCGTCTTCGCGAACAGCTCGAGCGGGTGCGGGCCGTCCTTGCCGACCGTCTTCGCCGCGGGCGCGATGCCCGCGCAGTTGACGAGCCCGCGCAGCGTGCCGAGCTTCGTCGCGGCGGCGACGGCCGCCTGCGCGTCTTCTTCGCGCGCGACGTCGCACTTGACGAACACGCCGCCCAGCTCGCGCGCGAGCGCTTCTCCCGCTTCCTGATTCAGGTCGGCGAGCACGACCTTGCCGCCCGCCTCGGTCAAGAGGCGCGCGGTGCCCGCGCCGAGCCCGGACGCGCCGCCCGTGATCAGGAAGACGTTGTCGCGAATCTCCATGTTTGCTCCTTCTCCTTGGATTGATTGGAATGAATGTCGATCGAATGTCGTGAAGCGACACGCGCGCTGCGACGATTGTACGAGCGAGCGCCGAAGCCCGGCGCGAAGCGAACGACCGGACGAAAAAAAACCGCCCGGGGAGGGCGGTTCCTTCGTCATCGTCACGCGTGCGGCATGCGCGGCGCACGCCGCGGCGCGATTATTTCAGCACGTCGAACACGCGCGCGCGGATTTCGTCGACAGAGCCGAGGCCGGAGATCTTCCGGTACGCGGGCGCCTTCAGGCCGTTCTCCGCGCCGCGCGCCGCCCAGTCGCCGTAGTACGCGATGAGCGGCTTCGTCTGCGCTTCGTACACGTCGAGGCGCTTCTTCACCGTCTCTTCCTTGTCGTCGTCGCGCTGGATCAGGGGCTCGCCCGTCACGTCGTCCTTGTCCTCGACCTTCGGCGGGTTGAACTTCACGTGGTACGTGCGGCCCGACGCCGGGTGCGTGCGGCGGCCGCTCATCCGTTCGATGATTTCCGGGAACGGCACGTCGATTTCGAGCACGTAGTCGATCGCGACGCCCGCTTCCTTCATCGCGTCGGCCTGCGCGATCGTGCGCGGGAAGCCGTCGAACAGGTAGCCGTTCGCGCAGTCCGCCTCCTTCAGGCGCTCCTTGACGAGGCCGATGATCAGCGAATCCGGCACGAGCCTGCCTTCATCCATGTACGTCTTCGCCTCGACGCCGAGCGGCGTGCCGGCCTTCACGGCGGCGCGCAGCATGTCGCCCGTCGAGATTTGCGGGATGCCGAACTTTTCCTTGATGAAGTTTGCCTGGGTGCCCTTTCCCGCGCCGGGCGCGCCCAACAGGATCAAACGCATGGTGATATCTCCGGTATGTGAATGCTTTGGCGCGAGACGCTACGGGAACCGCTGCGCGGCTCGGCGACCCTGCCGCAAGCGCGATCGGCCGGTCTGACTGCGGCGGGTCGAAAGCGACGCGCGGCGGCCGGCGAATGTCGGGCTTGGGGCGGAATCTCGGTGAGCGGCGCGGGCGGATCGCTCGCACAATCGCCCGATTATGCCATGGGTTATTTGGCGCGAGACCGAAAAAGGGCCTGCACGCGTTCGAGATCGGCCGGCGTGTCGATGCCGGCCTCGGGCGCGTGCTCGGTGACGAGCACCGCGATCCGCTCGCCGTGCCACATCGCGCGCAGTTGCTCGAGCTGCTCGGCCGCCTCGATCGGCGCCTGCGCGAGCGTCGGATACGTGCGCAGGAAACGCGCGCGATAGGCGTAGAGGCCGATGTGCCGATAGACGGGGCACGTCGGCGCGGGCATCGCCGCGACGTTCGGCCAGTGCGGCAGGTACGCGTCGCGCGACCACGGAATCGGCGCGCGCGAGAAGTACAGCGCGACGTCGTTCGCGTCGAGCACGACCTTCACGTAGTTCGGATTGAACACCTCGTGCGCTTCGTGAATCGGGTGCGCGGCCGTCGCGATCGCGCACGACGGATGCGCGGCGAGGTGCGACGCTACGTCGCACACGAGCTGCGGATCGATCAGTGGCTCGTCGCCCTGAACATTGACGACGATCGTGTCATCGCCGAAGCCGAGCTTCGCGGCGACCTCGGCGAGGCGGTCGGTGCCGGACGGGTGGTCGGCGCGCGTGAGCACCGCGTCGAAGCCGTGCTCGCGCACCGCGTCGAGCACGCTTTGCGCATCGGACGCGACGAGCACCTGCTGCGCGCCCGCTTCACGCGCGCGCTCGGCGACGCGCACGACCATCGGCTTGCCGCCGAGATCGGCGAGCGGCTTGTTCGGCAGGCGGGTCGACGCGAGACGGGCGGGGACGACGGCGACGAAAGGGGGCGGGGAGGTCATCGGACGGGCGCGAAGCGCAAAGGGTTCGAAAAATGCGCCCGCGTGACATGCGGGCAGCGGCGTTGGATCGGGCGGGCGCCGGCCTGGCGCGAGCGCCCGGACGGCGCGACGGCGGCGGGCGCGCCGCGTGTGCGTCAGCGGCCCTGGGCCGGACCGGCCGGATCGACCGGCGTGCCTTCGACGGTCTGCCGCGCTTCGTCGACGAGCATCACCGGGATGCCGTCGCGGATCGGATACGCGAGCTTGTCGGCGTTGCAGACGAGCTCCTGCGCGCCGCGGTCGTAGTGGAGCGGGCCCTTGCAAATCGGGCAGACGAGGATTTCAAGCAGACGTGCGTCCACGGAGTTTCTCCACAACGAGAGCGATAAGGCGGGGATCGAGCGCGGCTTCGACCGGGACGACCCAGATGCGAGTGTCGCGCCACGAAGTCCCCAATTTTACTGCATCCTTCTCGGTGATCAGGATCGCGTCGAAATGATCGTCGGCGAACGGGTTCGTGGCGAACGCGTAGTGGTCGGGCAGCGGGCGCGTCGCGGGCGTGACGCCCGCCGCGCGCAGCGTCGCGAAGAAGCGCTCCGGCGCGCCGATGCCCGCCGCCGCGAGCACGCGCTCGCCCGCGAACTGCGCGAGCGGCCTGCGGCGCGACGGCCGATCGAGATGCCATGCGTCGCCGGGCGCGAGCGCGAGCGCGAACGTGTCGGGCCACGGCGGCAGCGCGCGGCTGTATGGATCGTTGACGAGCGTCGCGTCGCGGCGGCGCGACAGCGGTTCGCGCAGCGGCCCGGCCGGCAGCAGGAAACCGTTGCCGCCGAGGCGATGATCGAACACGACGATCTCGACTGCGCGCGCGAGCCGGTAGTGCTGCAGGCCGTCGTCGCTCACGACGACGTCGACTTCGGGGTGCGCGGCCTTCAGCGCGCGCACGGCCGCGACGCGGTCCGGGCACACCCACACGGGCGCGAGCGTGCGGCGCGCGATCAGCAGCGGCTCGTCGCCCGCCCGCTGCGGCGGCGACTCGGGCGTGACCGCGGTCGGCGCGACGATCTTCGCGCCGTAGCCGCGCGACACGACGCCGGGCGTGAAGCCCGCGGCGCGCAGCGCGTCGACGAGAGCGATCACCGTCGGCGTCTTGCCGGTGCCGCCGACCGTCACGTTGCCGACGACGACGACGGACACGCCGCAGTCGACGCGTTTCTTCCAGCCGCGCGCATAGGCGGCGCGGCGCAGCGCGGCGATCGCGCCGAACGCGCATGCGAAGGGCGCGAGCGCCCACGCGAGCGCGCCGCGGCGCTGCCATTCGCGAGTGAGGCGCGCTTCGGCGCGCGCGAGCAATCCCGGCCGAGCGCTCATGACGCGATGCGCGAGGCGCCGCGCGGCGCGGCTGAGGACGGATTCGTCAACACGGTTTCTCCGGATGGCGGCGGGCGGCCGCGGGGTCTTCGAAAGGCGGCACTCTAGCGCGCCCGCCGCGCGGCCCGCAAGTCGCGCGGACGCGGCATGCGGTGCGCGCCGCATGGCCGCGTGCGTGAACGGCCTGTGGATAACTCTGTGAAAAACTCCGCGTCGAAGCGTTCGTCAAGGCCGTGCGGCGGGCTTCCAGTCGGCGCAATGCGTGTTGGGCTCGATAAAAAAACCATTGAAATCAAGCATTTGATCGAAATCATCAGGGGTTTCGGGGCGATTGTTACAACCCCGTCCCCGTTTCGCGCGCCGTGTGGACACCTGGGCGGCCCGCACGCGCGGCTTGCCGCGCGCGCCGAGGCGGTCTATCGTTGGGCGCCTGAAATTTTCCGACCGTCCATGCATTCCGAAACCACCTTTGCCGGCTCCGGCGGCGCGCCCGCGGGCGACGGCGTCATTCCCGTGTCCGCGCTCAACCGCGCGATCGGCACGATGCTCGAGCGCACGTTCCCGCTGCTGTGGGTCGCGGGCGAAGTGTCGAACTTCACGCGCGCGGCGAGCGGCCACTGGTATTTCTCGATCAAGGATCAGCAGGCGCAGATGCGCTGCGTGATGTTCCGCGGCCGCGCGCAACACGCGGAGTTCATGCCGCGCGAAGGCGACAAGATCGAAGTGCGCGCGCTCGTCACGATGTACGAGCCGCGTGGCGAAGTGCAACTGAACGTCGAGGCGATCCGGCGCACCGGGCAGGGGCGGCTCTACGAAGCGTTCCTGCGGCTGAAGGCGCAGCTCGAGGCCGAAGGGCTCTTCGCGCCCGAGCGCAAGCGGCCGCTGCCGACGCATCCGCGCGCGATCGGCATCGTCACGTCGCTGCAGGCGGCCGCGCTGCGCGATGTGCTGACGACGCTCGCGCGCCGCGCGCCGCACGTGCCGGTGATCGTCTATCCGGCGCCCGTGCAGGGCGCGGGCGCGGCGGAGAAGCTCGCCGCGATGGTCGAGACCGCGAACGCGCGGCGCGAGGTCGACGTGCTGATCGTCTGCCGCGGCGGCGGCTCGATCGAGGACTTGTGGTCGTTCAACGACGAGGGGCTCGCGCGCGCGATTGCGGCGAGCGACGTGCCCGTCGTCTGCGGCGTCGGCCACGAGACCGATTTCACGATCGCCGATTTCGCGGCCGACGTGCGCGCGCCGACGCCGACCGGCGCGGCCGAGCTCGTGAGCCCGCAGCGCGCGCTGTTGCTGCGCGAGCTGGGCGACCGGCGCAACGCGCTCGCGCGCGGCTTGCGGCGCGGCCTCGACTCGCGCGCGCAGCAGCTCGACTGGCTCGCGCGCCGCCTGATCAGCCCGGCCGAGCGCCTGCAGCGCCAGTCCATGCACGTGGGGCAACTCGCCGCGCGGCTCGCGGCGGCGGGCGCGCGGCCCGTGCGCGACGCGCGCGCGCGTTTCGCGCTCGTGCAATTGCGCTGGCAGCGCGCGCGGCCCGACGTCACGCAGGCGCGGCAGGTGCTCGCGACGTTCGCGCAAAGGCTCGATGCGACGCTGCAGCGGCGTCTCGAACGCGACACCGCGCGCGTCGCCGCGTGCGCGGCGCGGCTCGAGGTGCTGAGCCCGCAACGCACGCTGGAGCGCGGCTACGCGGCGATCATCGACGCGCAGACGGGCCGCGCGGTGCGCGCGCCCGCGGCGCTCAAGCCGCAGCGCCGGTTGACCGTGCATCTCGCCGAGGGCTCGGCCGACGTGTCGCTCGCCGATGTGCAACCGCGTCTTTCGGATACGTTCTGACCCGTTCTGACCCGGCGACGCACGCGCGGCACGCGGACGTCGCGCGTCTTGCGCGTGCCGGTTCGCGCGTCGCGCGTGCCGCGCGAGCGTCGATTTTTCGGATGAGACGGATAAAGGCCCGCGAGTTTGCGGGGTTATTCGGACTCGCCTACAATCGGGCGTTCCGCGGCACCCAACACTGTCCTCCCTACATACACTTCGAAGGAACCGATCATGGCTCATACGCTCCCGCCGTTGCCGTACGCTGAAGACGCCCTCGCTCCGCACATCTCGCAGGAGACGATCCAGTATCACTACGGCAAGCATCACCAGGCTTATGTGACGAACCTGAACAACCTGATCCCCGGCACGGAATTCGAGAGCCTGCCGCTGGAAGAGATCGTGAAGAAGTCGTCGGGCGGCATCTTCAACAACGCCGCGCAGATCTGGAATCACACGTTCTTCTGGAACAGCCTGTCGCCGAACGGCGGCGGCGCGCCGACGGGCGCGCTCGGCGACGCGATCAGCGCGAAGTGGGGCTCGTTCGACGCGTTCAAGGAAGCGTTCACGAAGGCGGCGGTCGGCACGTTCGGCTCGGGCTGGGCGTGGCTCGTGAAGAAGGCGGACGGTTCGCTCGACATCGTGTCGACGAGCAATGCGGCCACGCCGCTCACGACGGCCGACAAGCCGCTCCTCACGATCGACGTGTGGGAGCACGCTTACTACATCGATTACCGCAACGCGCGTCCGAAGTTCGTCGAAGCGTTCTGGAACATCGTGAACTGGGACTTCGCCGCGAAGAACTTCGCTTAAGGCGCGCCCGTCATCTGACGATTACAGTTCGGAAAAAATCGAGCGATACATAGTGACGAGATCTCGAATCAGTCTCGGCGAACAAGCCCTCCATCGGAGGGCTTTTTTTTCGTCTTTAACGGGGGCCCACCCTACTTGCATCAGGTTGCCATTCCTTCAGCGGATTGGCCGGTAGCCGTGAATGTCGGCATCGACGAGCGAAGCGCATCCGCTCGTCGGGGGACGAATCGCGGCGGCCGGCGAGTTCGCTCGTTCAGCGCGCGCTTCGCGTGAGCGGGCGCGATCCCATCGTTGTTTTCGGGGCATGGCGTTGTGCTTGCCATGCCCGATTTCGCCGGGCGGCGGTGATCTCGCTGTCGCCCGGCATTCAGTGTGCCGTCGCGTCCGGGGGGGCGCGGTACTTTTCTTTGCTTGTAGAAAAGGTAGACAGACAATATGGCACTCTTACGAGGCACTCGTACCTTGATCGGCGCAACGCTTTGCGCGTCCGTGACGCTGATGACCGCCGCTTGCGGCGGCTCCGACGGCTCGGGCGGCGCACCCGGCGCCAGCGCCTTCAAATCGCCGCACGGCTCGGGCACATCGAGCGGTACCGGCACGTCGAGCACCACGGGCACGACCAGCACCACCAGCAGTACCACGAGCAGCACGAGTACCGGCACGCAGAGCACGATGGCGCTGCAGATCGCGGATTTCATCCTCGCTCAGCAGGACATCAACGGCGCGATTCCGGACGAGGCGGGCACGGACACCGCCAATACGGACTCCGACATGGAGTACGCGCTGATCGGCCTCGCGGCCGCATACGGCGCGACGCATGACGCGAAGTACCTGACCGGCCTCGAGAAGGGCATCGCGTGGCTCGCCGCGCGCGAGGAGATGACCGATCCGGCCTGGCGGGGCAGTTGGCGCTATGCCTACTCGATGACGCCGCCGTACGCTGCGATTGCGACGTCGCCGGGCACCGGGATTGCCGACGTGCGCGGCGTGGACGCGACGTCCGCGCTGTTCGTCTACCTGCTTTATCTCGACCGACAGTTGACGGGCAGCACGGCGCTCGTCACGCAGTACGGCGCCAATGCGCGCGCGGCGCTTGATTTCGTGCTCGCGAAGAACATCAATCCGAGCGGCTACTCGGGCAGCTCGTGGCAATTGCCCGTCGGCAGCACCACGTGGCAGTTCTGGCCATACGAGTACGCGGCGGATCAGGGCGACGTCTATCTCGGCATGAATGCGGGCGCGCTGCTGTTTCCGGACAATCCGAACTACGCGGCAAAGGCGGCTTTCCTGAGGAACAACGTGCCGTCGCAGTTCTACATGGCGGACGCGCAGCGCTATTCGGTCGGCCGCGACACGGGCGCGCCGCTCGACGCGGATCTCGGCATCGATACGATCTTCCCGCAGGGCTACCTGCCGTGGGTGTTCGGCTCGAATTCGCAGAGCATCGGCTCGATCCAGTGGATGACCAACCAGACGGCTGCCGACGGCAGCATCCGCTCGCCGTCGACCGACCCCGCGTACGCGCTGTCCGACGTGATCCTGCTGCTCGGCGCGCCGACGCAGGGCATGCAGGCGCCGTCGACGACGCTGCCATGGATCGTGAACAACGTGCTCGATCCGCGGACGCACGGCATCCACGACTACCCCGGCTCGCCGGATCAGGAGACGAACGTCTCCGGGTTTGCGGTCGCGGCGTTGCTCGGGATGAAGGCGTTCCCCTGATCGGCGCGTGAGTCCGGCAGGCGGCGGCGAGCGTCGGCCGGACTGCGTGCTTGCCGCCGGGCGCCTTTGACCGGGGCCCGGCTCGTCCGCGCGGCCGGCGACGGCGGTGCGGGCGGGCCGCAGCGATTGCGCCTGCTCGTCTCGGATCGGATGCGCATCGCAAGGAACGTCCGCGCGATCCGCGTTCATGGCTTTCCCCGAATTTCGTTTCTTCGTCTCGTCATCCGCACGGCGACGCACGCGCGGCGACGCTGTGGCCGGATGCGCGGCCGCTGTCGCGCCTGCGATCGTCCGGCAGCGGCGGCGCGCGTTCGACGAGGGTGAACCGATCGCCGCGCTCGGCGCGCGATCGACGGACCCGTCAAGCGCATCAAGTGCGTCAAGCCGAAAAGACGACCCACCCCGCGACGCACGCGACGATCACCACGATCCACGGCGGCACGCGCCAGAACGTCAGCGCGACGAACGCGACGAGCGCCGCGACGAAGTCGCGCGGCGCGAGGATCGCGTCCGTCCACACCGGCTGATAAAGCGCGGCGAGCAAGAGGCCGACGACGGCCGCGTTGACGCCCGCGAGCGCCGCCTGCATCCGTGCGTTCGTTCGCCAGCGCTCCCAGAACGGGACCGCGCCCGCGACGAGCAGGAACGACGGCGCGAAGATCGCGGCGAGCGCGAGCGCGCCGCCGAGCCAGCCCGACGGCGCGTCTTTCATCGACGCGCCGAGAAACGCCGCGAACGTGAAGAGCGGGCCGGGCACGGCCTGCGCGGCGCCGTAGCCCGCGAGAAATGTCTGGCCGCCGACCCAGCCGGGCGCGACGACCGACGCCTGCAGCAGCGGCAGCACGACGTGTCCGCCGCCGAACACGAGCGCGCCCGCGCGGTAGAACGCGTCGACGATCGCGAGCGCGTGGCTGCCCGACGCGCGCGCGGCGAGCGGCAGGCCGGCCAGCAGCGCGGCGAACAGCACGAGGCAGCATGCGCCGGCGCGGCGGCCGAGCGAGATCGGCAGCGGATCGTGCGCGCCGTCGCGCGCGGGGGCGACGTGCAGCAGCCCGATGCAGCCCGCGCTTGCGATGACGGCGAGCTGCGTCCATGTCGACGGCGCGATGAGCGCGACGCCCGTCGCGGCCGTCATGATCGTCACGCGCCGCGCGTCGGGGCACAGATTGCGCGCCATGCCCCAGACGGCCTGCGCGATGACGGCCGCCGACACGATCTTCAGCCCGTGCAGCGCGCCCGGCGCGAGCGCATGGCCTGCCGCGCCGGCGATCCCGTACGCGAACGCGATCATCGCGAGCGCGGACGGCAGCGTGAAGCCTGCCCACGCGGCGAGCGCGCCCGCGTAGCCCGCGCGCGACAGGCCGATCGCGATGCCGACCTGGCTGCTCGCCGGGCCGGGCAGGAACTGGCAGAGGCCGACGAGGTCCGCGTAGCTGCGCTCGCTCAGCCAGCGCCGGCGGACGACGAATTCGTCGCGGAAATAGCCGAGGTGGGCGATCGGGCCGCCGAACGACGTGACGCCGAGGCGCAGGAACGCGACGAAGACCGGCCAGGCGCGGCCGATGGTGGAGCGGGAGGCGTGCATATGATGGCGGCCGCGCATGAAGGTGCGAGAGGAGCGAAGCGCGATGATAGCGGGCTCGCGTGTGCGTTGTGGGAAAATCGCCGACCGGATTGGCGGGCGCGTGGCGACGCGGCGACGGATAGGTTTGCGGCGCGCGCGCCGTTGCGTGCATCGGCGGACATGCGTATTGCGCGACGAAGCGCGTTGGCGACGGCATTCGTTCTTGCCGGTGCTGGCCCCGATCTCGATCGATATCGATTCGGATTCCGAATCCGCCGTTGCCGCGGCCGCTTGCGCGATTACGATCGGCGGCGCGAAGCGCGCGACGCGTCTGTGCGGTTGGCGTCGCCGGCGGCGCTGTTTGCGTTGCCGTCCGCTCGTGCATCGCCCGCGCCGCTCGCCGCGCGCAGCGCATCCAGATCGACGATCTCGATTTCGCCGACGTGCAGCCTCACGACGCCGCGCGCCGCGAGATCCTTCAGCAACTGGTTCGCCGTTTGCCGCGACAGCGACAGCATCGCGCCGAGCCGTTCCTGCGACAGCCGGACCCGCCGATGCCGCGTGCCGATCCCGCCGTAGCCTTCCGCGATCATCAGCAGCCGTGCCGCGAGCCGCTGCGCGGCGGGCATCAGCGTCAGCGCCTCGACGTTCATGAACGACATGCGCAGCTTCTGCGCCATCAAAAGCGCAAAATATCGCCAGTAGCGCGGCGTTTCGTCGAGCAGTTGCTGCAGCGCAGCTTGTGGAATGTGCATCAGCAGCGCGTCTTCGAGCGCGATCGCGTCGTGTGTGCGCGGCAACTCGTCGAAGAGCGCGATTTCGCCGAACCACGTCGTCGGCTCGGCCACCGTGAGGAGCGCTTCCTTGCCGCTCGCGTCGACGGCGCCCACCGACAGCGCGCCGCTCAGCACCGCGTAGAGCCCGCACGGCGCGTCGCCGCGGCGGAACAGCACCTGGCCCGACGCGAGCCGTCGCGGCACCGCGGCCGCGACGAGCGCCTCGCGCAGCGCGGCGGGCAGCGCGCCGAACCACGGGTGCGTGTCGAGCTGGAGGCGATAGGGTTCGAAGAGCGGATGCATCGGCCGTCGCGGTGTCGGGTAGCTGACAGAGAAAACGTCGCGTGACGGGCATGATAGCGCTCACTCGCATCAGAAGCAGGAGGAGACACGATGAGAACCTTGGTCGATCAACTCGCGCAGTACGCGGCCTATCACCGCGACGCGCGCAACATCGCGACGCATCTCGTCGGCATTCCGATGATCGTCGTCGCGGTGACGGTGCTGCTGTCGCGGCCGGCGTTCGGCGCATGGGGCGCGCTCGCGCTCACGCCCGCGGCGCTCGTCGCGCTAGCGGCCGCGCTCTTCTACCTGCGGTTCGATCTGCGCTTCGGCGTCGCGATGGCCGCGCTGCTCGCGCTGAGTCTCTGGGCCGGCCGCGCGCTCGCCGCGCAGACGACCGCGCTCTGGCTCGGCGCGGGTCTCGGGCTCTTTTTCGCCGGCTGGGTGATCCAGTTCGTCGGCCATTACTTCGAGGGCCGCAAGCCCGCGTTCGTCGACGACCTGATCGGGCTCGTCGTCGGCCCGCTGTTCGTCGTCGCCGAAGTCGCGTTCTTCGCCGGGCTGCGCGGCGAAGTGCGCGACGAGGTCGAGCGGCGCGCCGGGCCGGTGCGCGTCGGCGCGCGCAACGCGCGCGTCTGAGTCGCGTCGATGGCGGCGATTTGCGTCTATGGCGCGGGCGCGGTCGGCTGCTATATCGGCGGCCGGCTGCTAGCGGGCGGCGCCGATGTCGCGCTGATCGGCCGCGAGCGGATCGGCCGCGAGTTGCGCGCGCATGGGCTCGCGCTGTCCGATTACCGCGGCCGCGACGCGCGCGTGCCGCCGTCCGCGATCGCGTTCTCGACGGCCGATGCGGCGGCCGCATCGGCCGAGCTCGTGCTCGTCACGGTGAAATCGGCCGCGACGCCCGCCGCCGGCGCCGCGCTCGCGCGCATCGCGCGGCCCGACGCGGTCGTCATCAGCTTTCAGAACGGCGTGCGCAACGCGCACGCGCTGCGCGCTGCGCTGCCCGACGCAACCGTACTCGCCGGCATGGTGCCGTTCAACGTGATCGCGCGCGGCGAGGGCGCGTTCCACCAGGGCACGGCGGGCGAGTTGCGGGTCGAGGCCGCGCCCGCGCTGCGGCGCTTCGCGGATGCGTTCGCGCGCGCGGGGCTGCCGCTCGTGCCGTGCGCGGACATGCGCGCGGTTCAGTGGGCGAAGCTGCTGCTCAATCTCAACAACGCGATCAACGCGCTCGCGAACCGGCCGCTGAAGGAAGAGCTCGCGGCGCGCAGCTATCGGCGCTGCTTCGCGCTGGCGCAAATCGAGGCGCTGCGCCTGCTGGCGGCGGCCGGGGTCCGCCCCGCGCGGCTCACGCCGCTGCCCGCCACATGGGTGCCGCGGGTGCTGGGCGTGCCGGACCCGCTGTTCGCGCGGCTCGGCCGGAAGATGCTCGAGATCGATCCGCTCGCGCGTTCGTCGATGTCGGACGATCTGGCGGCGGGGCGGACGACCGAGGTCGACTGGATCAACGGCGAGATCGTGCGTCTGGCCGGCCAGCTCGGACGCGCGGCGCCCGTCAACGCGCGCCTTTGCGCGCTCGTCCACGACGCGGAGCGCTCGCAGGCGCGGCCCGCGTGGGGCGGCGACGCGCTGCTCGCCGAATTGCGCGCGGCGGCGCGGGCGGGGTAGCGCCGGGAGGCGGTCGGGTGCTTCGCGCGCATCGGCCGGCAGGCCCTCGCGACGCGCACGCGCGGCCGTGTCGCCGTGCGGTTGTCGGCATGGGCGCGGTGGATCGCTCGTGGCCGCGGGAGACGGTCGTTCGGCGTGCGCGGTCCGCCCGGACGCGTCATTGCCGATCGTCGACGCTCGCCTGCCGATGACGTCGAACGTCGTTCGCGGATGGCAATCGATGCGGGCATCGAGCCGTCGACATCGACGCAATTAGTCGGCGCGACGGCGCGTCGGCCCTCGCCGACATCCCGGACGCGTGGCCGCCGCATCGCGTTGGCCGTCACCGCGACGCCGCGATGTCCGAAGCGTGAAGAGCCCATCCCGATTAATATGACGGCGGCGCGTGCCCGCCCCGGCGAGCCGGCGCGCGACCGCCAACCGAGGAGACGACGATGGATCGCACGACACTCGACGCATACGACCGCCACGCGGCCGATTACGCACGCGAATGGGACGAACAACCGGCGCCTGAGGACATGTATGCGCTGCTCGAACGCTACTTCGAGCCCGGGCCGACCGCGGACGTCGGCTGCGGCGCGGGGCGCGACGTCGCATGGCTCACGAGCCGCGGCTTCGACGCTTGCGGCTACGACGGCAGCGCGTCGCTTGTCGCCGAAGCGCGGCGCAGCCATCCGGCGCTGCGCTTCGAGCAGGCGCTGCTGCCGGCGCTCGCGGGCGTGCCGTCCGGCGCGTTTCGCAACGTGCTGTGCGAGACGGTGATCATGCATCTGCCGGCTTCGGACGTCGATGCGGCGGTTGCGCGGCTCGTCGAGCTGCTCGCGCCGGGCGGCACGCTGTATCTGAGCTGGCGGGTGACGACGGGCGACGCGCAGCGCGACGGGCGCGGGCGGCTCTACGAGGTGGTCGATGCCAAGCGCGTGCACGCGGCGCTCGGCGATGCGTGCGACGTGCTGTTTGAGCATGAGCGGACGAGCGAATCGTCCGGCAAGCGCGTGCATCGGCTCGTCGTGAGAAGGCGCGCGGCCGCGGCCGGCTAACGTGCATGACGCGCATGACGCGCGTCAGCCGCGCGAACGCCCGGGCGACGGGCGCCCGGCGCTCGGCCGTGTCCCGCTAGTCGCGGTGCGCCGCGGCTTCCCAGTTGATGTCGACGCACAGCACCTGCATGCCTTGCGCGGCGGGCGTCGCGATCGACGCCGTCACGCACAGGTGCGCTTCGTTGATCGACAGATAGGGCGGCGTGAAGTGCACGCGCCCCGGCACGCGCATCGCCTCGATGAAGTACGGCCGGCGCTCCCAGCTCGCGCCTTCCGAATGCAGCAGCGGGCTGAAGCGCTTCGCGCGCTGCGATGCATGCACGCGCGGCAGCACGTTGTCGCCGATCTGCCGGCCCGATGCGTCGAGCAGGAAGCAGCGCGCGGCCTCGGGCAGCTCGAGGAGTTCCTTCGACGCTTCGGTCAGGTCGCGGCCCTCGCGCAACAGCGCGCCCGCCCGCAGCAGCGCGGCGACATACGGCGCGAGGCGGGCTTCCTGCGCGCGCGAGCGCTCGGCGACGCGCAGCCGCAGCGCGGCCGACAGCGTATCCATGATGCCTGCCGCGACCTGCGGCTGCACCGGCTCGACGCTCGGCCCGGCGAAATACTGCCCCTGCACGAAATCGACGTCGCATTCGAGCGCGATCAGCGCTTCGCGCTCGGTCGTGATGCCGCCCATCAGCACGAGCTGCCCCGATTCGTGCAGCAGCGACACGAGGCCGGGCAGCACGCGCTCGAGATGCGAATGCTCGCTCGCCTGCGCGAGGATGCCGCGATCGAGCGTGACGATGTCCGGATGCAGGTGCCAGACGCGATCGATGTTCGAGTGCTTCGCGCCGAAGCCGCCGAGCGCGATCAGGAAGCCCGCCTTGCGCAGGCCGTCGACGATCGCCGCGAAGCGCGGCGTCTCGCCGCCCGCCTGCTCGGGCACCTCGAGCACGACGCGCTGCGGCGGCAGCCCGAGCGCCTTCAGGTTCGCGAGGAGCGCGTCGCCGTAGACCGTGTCCATCAGCGCGGCGGGATGCAGGCTCAGGAAGAGCCATTCGTCATGGCTGTCGAACGTGTGGAAGTTGCCGAGATGCAGCGATTCGGCGAGCCGCCCGAGTTCGAGCAGATCGCCGCGGCGCGCGGCCTGCGTGAACACCTCGTGCGACGGCACCTGGTTGCCGTGCGAATCGTGCGCGCGCAGCGATGCGTGGTAGCCGATCGCACGGCGATGCGACACCGAGAAGACCGGCTGGAATACGCTGAATACGGTGTAGTCGCCGTACAGCACGGTGCGCCGGTTGCCGTCGTCGCCCGCGATCGGGCGCGGCGACTGGAAGCTGGGGGGATCGATGTCGATCATGCTCATGATTCGGCTGCTTGAGAACCGTCAGTTTACCTACAGAATAGGTGAGCAAGAACCATGCGCAAAAAGGCGCGCTGGCGCGCCGCCGCTTCGCGCGCAGCGCGGACATGGTGCACTCGCATGGTGCGCCGTGCGTCGCGGCGGCGCGGCGCGCGGCGTTCGGGCAGTTCGCCGGGATGCCGCGAGGCGCGTCCGGACATGCGCCGGACCGGCGCGCGGCGGGCGCGCTGCGACAATCGGACGCTCGAAGGCGCCGCGCTCGGGTGTCGAAGCGCTCGGATGCCCGAACGGCCGGAGGCGAACAGAGCCGAGGGGCGTAGGGCCGGCCGCAGCGACGTCCGGGCAGGCGCGTGCGTTCGCGCGGGCCGGTCCGTCGCGCGCGCGCCGCAACCGCGCCGAAGCGGCCGCACACGGCCTCCTTCGACGGCGATGCGAAATCCCGCTCGCCCGCCAGCCATCTCGAGCGCGCCGTCGCGGCCATGCCGGCCGCGCGGCAGTCCCGCCCGCGTCACGCGCGCTCGGACGGATCGGTCTTGCGCCGCGCGGCGCCGCGCACGTCCGGCGACAACTGCGCGAAGATCCACGCGGACGCGGCGGTGATGAGGCCGACGCACACGAACGTCGCATGGAACGCGGGCAGCGTGTGCGTCGGCGTGACGCTTCGCATCATGCCGGTGAAGGTCGCGAGGAGCGCGCCCGCGACCGTCACGCCGAGACTCATCGACAGCATCTGCACGAGCGAGAACAGGCTGTTGCCGCCGCTCGCGCCGCCCGTGCCGAGGTCCTTCAGCGTGAGCGTGTTCATCGCGGTGAACTGCATCGAGTTGAAGCCGCCGAAGAGGGCGAGCTGCGCGATCTTGAGCCATGCCGGCATCGCGTCGCTCATCAGCGCGAAGCTCGCCATCATCAGCCCGACCATGATCGTGTTCGCGAGCAGCACTTGGCGGTAGCCGTGGCGCGTGATGAGCACCGTGATGATCCGCTTCGAGAACATCCCCGCGGCCGCGACGGGCAGCATCATCAGGCCTGCCTCGAACGCGTCGTAGCCGAGGCTCACCTGCAGCAGCAGCGGGATCAGATACGGCATCGCGCCGCTGCCGATCCGCGCGAACAGGTTGCCGAGCAGGCCGACGCTGAACGTGTGGATCCTGAAGAGCTCGAGCGAGAAGATCGGCTGCGGCGCGCGCACCGCGTACAGGCCGTACGCGACGAAGCACGCGAGGCTCAGGATCAGCAGCACGAGCACCATCGCGTGCTGCATGCCGAGATCGGCGAGGCCGTCGAGCGACAGCGAGATCGCGATCATCCCGATCGTGAGCAGCAGGTAGCCTTTCAGGTCGAAGCGGCCCGCGGCCGGGTTGCGCGCGTCGGGCATCGAATAGAACGTCGCGATGCAGCCCGCGATGCCGACGGGCACGTTGATCAGGAAGATCCAGTGCCACGATGCGATCTTCACGAGCCAGCCGCCGAGCGTCGGCCCGATCAGCGGGCCGATCAGGCCCGGAATCGCGACGAACGACAGCGCGGGCAGATAGCGCTCGGCGGGGAACGTGCGCAGCACCGCGAGCCGCCCGACGGGCAGCAGCATCGCGCCGCCGATGCCCTGGATCACACGGAACGCGACGAGGAGCGGCAGCGTGTGCGCGTTCGCGCACAGGAGCGAGCCGAGCGTGAAGACCAGGATCGCGCTGAAGAACACGCGGCGCGTGCCGAGCGTATCCGCGAGCCAGCCGGACACGGGGATCATCACGGCCATCGTCAGCGAGTACGCGATCACGACCGACTGCATCCTGAGCGGCGATTCGCCGAGGCTCGCGGCCATCGACGGCAGCGCGGTGTTGACGATCGTCGCATCGAGCGTCTGCATGAAGAAACCGGTGGCGACGAGCCACAGCATGACGGTCAGCGATTTCTCGCTCGGGGCGGCGGGCGGGGCTTGGAGCATGAAAGCGGGGCGCTGCGGGCGCGTTCGGGCGGGCAGCCGACATTGTAGGGAAAGCCGGCGATGCGTGCAGCGAGCGGCGCGCGCAGGCGTGCATGGGGCGACGCGCGCGCATCGCGATGAATCATCGGGATATCGAAGGACTTTCACGAGCGGAGCAGGCCATGCGCGAAATCCGCACCTGCGTACCCGGCTATCCGGACCGGCGGCCGTCTGGCGCGCTCAGGCCGCCTGGTCGACGCCGACGTAACGCGCGCGCGGCCGGATCAGCTTGCCGTCGGCGCGCTGCTCGAGCGCATGCGCGATCCAGCCGGCGACGCGCCCGGCGGCGAACAGCGCGAACGCGGCGCCCGGCGGCAGCGCGAGCGTGCGCTCGAGCGCGACGAGCGCGAAATCGATCGTCGGCTTGTCGCCGAGCGCGGCTTGCGCCGCGTCGACGAGCGACAGCGCGCCGTCGAGCGCGGCGTTCGGGTTCGCGCGGGCGGCGAGTGCGTCGACGAGCAGCGTCGCGCGCGGGTCGCCGTCCGGATACAGCGGGTGGCCGAAGCCCGGCAGCCGCGTGCGCGCGTCCGGCTCGCGTTCGTACGCGGCGATCCGCGCGGCGACGTAGCGGTCGAGATCGCGCGCGTGCGCGGCGCCGTCGAGGAGCGCCGCGACGCGCCGCGTCTCGCCGCCGTGGCGCGGTCCGGACAGCGCGGCGAGGCCGCCCGCGATCGCGCCGAACAGCGGCGCGCCCGTCGACGCGATGCAGCGCACGGCGAACGTCGACGGATTGAGCTCGTGATCGGCACAGAGCACGAGCGCGATCCGCAGCAGCTCGGCGTCGCGCGGGTCCGTCAGTTGCCATGCGGCGGCGAACTGCCGATGCACGGGCTCGGCGCACGGCGCGCGCGCCGCGAGCGCGGCCGTCGCGACGCGCAGCAGCACGGCGGCTTCGTCGAGCTGGGCGTCGCGGCGTCGGACGTCGGCGTCGGCGGTGGCGTTGGCGGCGGGAGCAGCGGCGGGAGCCGGCATGTCGGGCGATGCGTCACGCGGCGGCGCATCGTCGGCCGACGGCGAAACGCGGGCGGCATCGGACAGCGTCGCGGGCGCGGCGACGGGCAGCAGCGCGAGCGCGCGCTCGAGCGGCGACCGATCGCGCCACGGATCGAGCGCGCCGAGCCAGCGCGCCGTATCGAACGACGGGCCGACGCCGGGCGCCGCTTGCAAGCGCGCGGGCGGGCACTCCCACAGCAGCGCGGCGGTCTCTTCGAGCGTCGCCGCCGTCGCGAGCGCGATCGCATCGCGGCCGCGATACCGCAGCGTGCCGTTTGCGATCTGCGTGATGCGCGATTCGAGGACGGGCACGCCCCAATCGAGCGTGCGCTCCGCGACGTTCCCCGCGCGCTTCGCGTCCGCGCGGCGGCGCGCGAGCAGGCGAACCTCGTCGGCGTCGTAATAGCGGCGCCTGCTCGCGCCGTCGGCGCGCGAGCGCAGCAGGCCGCGGCTCACATACGCGTAGAGGGTCGGCACGCTGACGCCGAGCAGTTGCGCGGCTTCGTTCGCGCTCAAGCGGGACATGGCGGCGGTTCCTCGGTCGAAGGGCGGACGGACGATCGGGGCGATGCGCGCGCGACGCTCGCGCGGCGGCCGTTCGTCGAGCACGGAGGCTCGCAATCGGGATTGAATGCGTCCGCGCGCCATTCTAGACTCGTTTCAATGTTCACCACGGCGAGGCCGATGCGATGACTCCCCGGCACGCATTGACGCATCTGTGGCGTCTCGCGGGCGGCGACCCGGCCGCGCTCGAACGCGTCGATCTCGACGGCGGCGATCCGTGCTTGCCGTCGGTTCATCGAATCGGCACGCTTGCTGCGGCGTCGATCGCGGCGGCGGGGCTCGCCGCCGCCGAATGCGATCGTGTGCGGACGGCTCGCGCGCAGCGGGTTCGCGTATCGGTGCGGCACGCGCTCGCGGCGTTTCGCAGCGAGCGGTATCTGCGCGTCGACGGTCGCGCGCCGCCCGAGCCGAGGCATCCCGTCACCGGCTTCTACGAGACGCGCGACGCGCGGTGGATTCAGTTGCATGCGAATTTCCCGCATCACCTGCGAGGCGCGCTCGACGTGCTCGGTTGCGGCGAAGAGCGCGCGCGGGTGGTGGCGGCGGTGCGCGGCTGGGACGGCGACGCGCTGGAAGCGGCGCTCGCCGATGCGGGCCTGTGCGCGGCACTGATTCGGTCTCCGGAAGAATGGCAGGCGCACGAGCACGCGCGCGCGCTCGCGCGCCGGCCGCTCGTCGAGATCGAGCGAACCGGCGATGCGCCGCCGCGGCCGATCGGGGCGGACGAGGGGGCGGACGAGGGGGCAGACGAGGGCCCGCATGCGGCCGGGCAGCCGCTTTCTGGCGTGCGCGTGCTCGATCTGACGCGGATCATCGCGGGGCCGGTCGCGGCGCGCACGCTCGCCGCGCATGGTGCGCAGACGCTCGTCGTCACGAGCCCGCATCTGCCGAACATTCCCGCATTCGCGATCGACAACGGCCGCGGCAAGCGTGCGGCGTTCGTCGATCTGCGCGACGCGCAGGGTAGCGCGACGCTCGATGCGCTTGCCTCGCAAGCCGACGTGTTCGTGCAGTCGTACCGGCCCGGCGCGCTGGACGCACGCGGCTTCGGCGCGCATGATCTCGCGCGGCGGCATCCGGGCATCGTCTGCGTATCGGTGTGCGCATACGGCTATGACGGGCCGTGGGCGTCGCGTCGCGGCTTCGACAGCCTCGTGCAGTCGGCGAGCGGTATCGCGTGGGTCGAGCGGCGGGCAGCGGGCGGGCGCGCGCCGCGGCATCTGCCGTGTCAGGCGCTCGATCACGCGACCGGCTATCTCGCCGCGTTCGGCGCGATGACGGCGCTCGCGCGTCGCGCGCACGAAGGCGGAAGCTGGCACGTGCGCGTGTCGCTCGCGCAGACTGGGCGCTGGCTGCAATCGTTCGGCATTGTCGAAGGCGGCGAGCGCGTGCCCGACACGACGCTCGACGACGTGCGGGACTGCCTCGACGACGCGCTCGCGTCGCCGTTCGGCGCGGTGCGCGGCGTGCGGCATGCGGAGACGCTGTCGGCGACGCCGCCGCGCTTTTCGTGCGGCCCCGCGCCATTCGGCCGCGATGCGCCGCGCTGGCTGCCGTGACGCGCGCTTGCCGCCTACTTGCGCAGCTCGACGACGAAATCGTAGTAATCGTTTCGACAGTATGTGTCGGTCAGCTCGATCGCGCGCTGATCGTGCGTGAAGCCGATCCGCGTGATCAGAAGGAGCGCGTCGTGCGGCGCGATGCCCATCTGCCGCGCGATCTCGTCGGTCGCGTTGACCGCGCGGAAGTGCTGCAGCGCGCGCACGATCGGCGTGCCGCGCTGCTCGAGATAGCTGTACAGCGAATCGCCGATCGCCTGCGGATCGGGAACGATCGTTGCGGGAAACGTCGAGTTCTCGACGGCCATCACGATGCCGTCCGCGAGCCGCAGGCGCTTCAGGCGCGTGACCGACGCGGCGGGCGACAGCCCGAGCTGGATCACCTCGTCACGATTCGCGGGCTGGACGTCGCGCGACAGCCACGTCGAACTCGGCGTGAAGCCGCGGCGCTTGAGCATCTCGCTGAAGCTCGACAGTCGCGACAGCGGATCCTCGTAGCGCGGCTGAATGAAGTTGCCCGCGCCTTGCGTGCGCCGGATGAGCCCTTGCTCGACGAGGAGCGCGATCGCCTTGCGCGCGGTGATTCGCGACACGCCGAGCGATTCCGCGAGCAGCCGTTCCGAAGGCAGCGCTTCGCCCGCGGCCCAGCGGTTGTCGTGGATCGCGTCGCCCAGCTTGCGGGCGAGTTGCAGATAGAGCGGCGTGTCGTTGTCGGGGTCGGGGCGCAGGTCGGACCAGCGGTCTTCCGTCGATGGCTTCATGGAGTGGACGTAGAAAACAGTGCGGCCATTCTAAGACATCACGCGCCGCGGTTATAGCCGGGTTTTGCGCGCCATGCTGTCCGGCGCGCGTCGAATCGTTACACTGACGAAACACCCGCGGGCCGCACGCAGCGCGTGCCGCGCCCGCACACGTGACGAGGAGCGATATGACCAGCAGGCTCGAAACCGTCGCGCTGCCCGGCGGCGAACGCATACCGAAGCTCGGGCAGGGCACCTGGGAAATGGGCGAGCGGCCCGCGAAGCGCGCGGCCGAGATCGCCGCGCTGCGCGAGGGCGTCGACCTCGGCATGACGCTCATCGATACCGCGGAGATGTACGGCGACGGCGCGACCGAGACGCTCGTCGGCGAAGCGCTCGCCGGCGTGCGCGACCGGCTGTTCGTCGTGAGCAAGGTGCTGCCGCCGCATGCGAGCCGCGCTGGCGTCGCCGCCGCGTGCGAGGCGACGCTGAAGCGCTTGCGCACCGATCGCGTCGATCTGTATCTGCTGCACTGGCGCGGCCCGGTTCCGCTCGCGGAGACGGTCGCGGGCTTCGAGGCGCTGCGCGACGCGGGCAAGATTCGCCACTGGGGCGTCAGCAATTTCGACGTCGACGACATGGAGGAACTCGTCGCCGAAGCGGGCGGCGACGCCTGCGCGACGAACCAGATTCTCTACAATCTCGCGCGTCGCGGCCCGGAGTTCGATTTGCTGCCGTGGCTCGCGCAACGCGCGATGCCGGCGATGGCGTACAGCCCGATCGATCACATGCGGTTGCCGAAGCGCACGGCGCTCGATGAGATCGCACGCGAGCGCGGCGTGTCGCCGCCGCGCGTCGCGCTCGCATGGGTGCTCGGGCAGCCGAACGTGCTGGCGATTCCGAAGGCGGGCAGCGTCGAGCACGTGCGCGACAATCGCGCGGCGCTCGATCTCGTGCTCGACGAAGGCGAGCTCGCGCGGCTCGACGCGCAGTTCAAGCCGCCGCGCGGCAAGCGGCCGCTCGACATGCTGTAGCGCCGCGCGCGCTGCGGCAAGGCAAGGCGGCCGGTTCGGGCGAGCGGCTTGCTTGTGCGACCTGCGGGCGGTGCGTCGCGCGAATCGCAATTCGATCCGCTGCCATCGCTCGCCGCGCGCCGGATGCCGGCGATGCGCCATAGCTCTGTCGATCACACGCGCCTGCCGATGCGTTCGCCGCTCGATGAGGTTCCGCGATTGCGCGATGCGGCGTTGATGCGCGGCGCTTGGACAGAGCGTGTCGAGCTTGGCGCGGTTGTGGTGTGTTACGCGGCACGGATCGATCACGTGCACGAAAACCGCGCAGCGTTCGATCTTGTGTCGAGCGATGCGAGCGCGCGCAGCTCGACGCGTGCTTCCGTGCGCCGCGCAGCAGACGCGCTCGACATGCTGTGATTCGGCGATGCCGCTCGGCGCGCTGGGTCACCGACCGTTTCCGTGTCCGCCGCCGTTGCCATGGCCTCCGTTACCGCCGCCATTGCTGCCGCCATTGCTGCCGCCGTTTCCGTTGCCGTGACCACCGCCATTGCCGCCACTGGTGCCGCCACCATTGCCGTTACCGTTACCGTGGCCGCCGTTGCTGCCGCCATTGCCATTGCCAACACCGTTGGCGCCACCGTTGCCTCCGCCACCACTGCCGTTTCCGTTTCCGTGTCCGCCGCCGTTGCCATGGCCTCCGTTACCGTCGCCATTGCTGCCGCCGCTTCCGTTGCCGTGACCACCGCCATTGCCGCCGCCATTACCGCCACTGGTGCCGCCACCATTTCCGCTACCGTTACCGTGGCCGCCGCTATTGCCACCGCCGTTGCCGCCACTGGTGCCGCCGCCGGAGTGTCCGCCACCGGAAGTACCGCCGCCGGAAGTGCCGCCGCCGGAAGTACCGCCGCCGGAAGTGCCGCCACCGGAAGTACCGCCACCGGAAGTACCGCCGCCGGAAGTACCGCCGCCGGAAGTGCCGCCACCGGAAGTACCGCCGCCGGAAGTACCGCCGCCGGAAGTACCGCCGCCGGAAGTACCGCCGCCGGAAGTGCCGCCACCGGAAGTACCGCCGCCGGAGGAAGTGCCGCCGCCGGAATGCCCGCCGCCGGAAGTACCGCCACCGGAAGTACCGCCACCGGAAGTACCGCCGCCGGAAGTACCGCCGCCGGAAGTACCGCCGCCGGAAGTACCGCCACCGGAAGTACCGCCGCCGGAAGTGCCGCCACCGGGAGTACCGCCGCCGGAAGTGCCGCCGCCGGAAGTGCCGCCGCCCGAAGCACCACCACCCGAAGCACCACCACCCGAAGCACCACCACCCGAAGCACCGCCGCCCGAAGCACCGCCGCCCGAAGTGCCACCGCCCGAAGCACCGCCCCCCGAACTGCCGTGGCCCGACGTCCCGCCGCCGGAGCTCGCGCTGCCCGATGCATTGCCGGCGGAGTTGCCGTTGCCGCGACCCGTGCCGGTCGCGCCGCCGGAGGTCGAACCCGTCGTCCCGCCGACGCCGATCCCCGCAGGCCCGACGGCGCCATTCCCGCCGTCTCCGCTGCCGCCGCTTCCATGGCCGCTGCCCGCGCTGCCGCCGCTTCCGATTCCGCTTTCTCCATTGCCCCCCACGCCGCCGGCGAGATGGAACTCGGATCCGCACGGGAGCGGATCGGCAGAGCACGGCGACGCAACTTCCGCGAGCGGCATCGTGACGTCTGCATCGGCGGCCCCGTCCGGCGTGCCGGCCGGCATCGCGTTCTGCGCGACTGGCAACGGCGCGGACGATGGCGCTTCGTCGCGCGACTGCACGGCGCTCGGCCCCGTAGGCGTGGTTTCTTGCGCGACAGCATACGAGCCGCAGCAGCACGCGAATGCGGCCGCAGCCAGCAAGGTCGCGCGATAGCATCGTCCCGCCGCGTGGAGCGGTTGTTTCATTTTGTGCATCATTGGCCTCCCAAAGCGCGCAGTTCCTATTGCCGTGCGGCTTTATGCGCGTGTTGCCCAGGGGCCAAACGATGCGTTGCCGTTTCAGTCGACGATCGTCTTCGAACTGGCGCGTGACCAGTCGGCAACGTCGATCGGTACGCGGGCCCGCCGTGCGAGCCCTTCTCTGCGATAACCGTGCCATTGGCCGCGCGCGCCCGTCGTGCAAGGCGTGAGTGCGTTGCTAGCGCAGCGCTGAAACATCGGTGAAGCGGTTTCGTTTCTGAAATGAAACGTCAGGAGGAAGGTCGGCACGTCGTCCATCGAGTCGATCAGCGTCAGCCGGCCGTGAACGGCGCGGGGAAACAGCCGGACCCTGACGCGCGGCTGCCCATGACTCGCCTGCTTGGCGAACATCGCAAGCGTGCCGATTTTGGTTTCAGTATTGAAACTCGGCCGGGCAGCCTGCCGACCGCAGACATGCGCCTGCTCGTCCTGACGAGCAGGAACGGCGGACGCAGCCGGCGTGCGACGAAGCCGTGAGGCGCGCATGCGCGCCGGCACGAGCGGCAACGTTGCGGACTCGGTGCGCCAAGCGTGCCGCCGATGTCGTGAAACGTGGCGAAACGCTCGCGCAGCGAGCACGCGGTCCGCGCGATGCCGAGCGTGACGGCGAAGCCGATCGTCATGACGCGGCGGCCGCGAACGCCTCGCCGTGGCTTCGCCGATGTCCGGGCGATGCGCACAGCAAAAAAGCCCGTCCGTTTCCGGACGGGCTCGCTTTCATCGATCGGGCGGCGCCGCGGGCCGCGCGGCATCGGATGCCGCGCCGTTCAGCCGCGCCCGACCTGCTTCGCGTTGATGACCGCTTCCGACACGTTCGACGGCGTTTCCGCGTAGTGCTTGAACTCCATCGTATAGGTCGCGCGGCCTTGCGTCGCCGAGCGCAGCGACGTCGAATAGCCGAACATCTCGGCAAGCGGCACTTCGGCGCGCACGAGCTTGCCGCCGCCGCCCGCGATGTCCTCCATCCCCTGCACGATGCCGCGCCGGCCCGACAGGTCGCCCATCACGTTGCCCATGAAGTCCTCGGGCGTCTCGACCTCGACCGCCATCATCGGCTCGAGCAGCACCGGCTTCGCGCGGCGCATCGCTTCCTTGAACGCCATCGAGCCGGCCATGCGGAACGCGTTTTCGTTCGAGTCGACGTCGTGATACGAGCCGAACGTCAGATGCACCTTCACGTCGACGACGGGGTAGCCCGCGAGCACGCCGCTCTTGAGCGTCTCCTCGATGCCCTTGTTGACCGCCGGGATGAACTCGCGCGGAATCACGCCGCCCTTGATCTCGTCGAGGAACTCGTAGCCCTTGCCGGGGTTCGGCTCGAGCTTGATCACCGCGTGGCCGTACTGGCCGCGGCCGCCCGACTGCTTGACGAACTTGCCCTCGACGTCGTCGGCCACCGTGCGCACCGTCTCGCGATACGCGACCTGCGGCTTGCCGACCGTCGCCTCGACGCCGAACTCGCGCTTCATCCGGTCGACGATGATTTCGAGGTGCAGCTCGCCCATCCCGGAGATGATCGTCTGGCCGGATTCCTCGTCGGTCTGCACGCGGAACGACGGGTCCTCCTGCGCGAGACGGTTCAGCGCGAGCCCCATCTTTTCCTGGTCGGCCTTCGTCTTCGGCTCGACCGCCTGCGAGATCACGGGCTCGGGGAATTCCATCTTCTCGAGGATGATCGGCTTCGCGGGATCGCACAGCGTGTCGCCCGTCGTCGCTTCCTTCAGACCGACCGCGGCCGCGATGTCGCCCGCGCGCACCTCCTTGATTTCCTTGCGCTCGTTCGCGTGCATCTGCAGGATCCGGCCGAGCCGCTCCTTCTTGTCCTTCGTCGCGTTGAGCAGCGTATCGCCCGATTCGACGACGCCCGAGTACACGCGGAAGAAGATCAACTGGCCGACGAACGGGTCGGTCATGATCTTGAACGCGAGCGCGGAGAACGGCTCGTCGTCGCTCGGATGACGTTCCGCCTGCTGGTCGTCGAGCGTGTGGCCGAGGATCGCGGGCACATCGGCGGGCGACGGCAGATAGTCGATCACCGCGTCGAGCATCGCCTGCACGCCCTTGTTCTTGAACGCGCTGCCGCAGAGCATCGGCACGATCTCGTTGGCGATCGTGCGCTTGCGCAGCGCGGCCTTGATCTCGTCCTCGGTGAGCGAGTTGTGATCGGTCAGGTACTTCTCGAGCAGTTCCTCGCTGGCTTCGGCGGCGGCCTCGACCATCTTCTCGCGCCACTCGTGCGCGATGTCGACGAGGTTCGCCGGGATGTCCTCGTACGTGAACTTCACGCCCTGGCTCTCGTCGTCCCAGACGATGGCCTTCATCTTCACGAGGTCGACGACGCCCTGGAAGTGCTCTTCCGCGCCGACCGGGATCTGGATCGGCACGGCAACCCCCTTCAGGCGCTCGCCGATCTGCCGCTGCACGCGGAAGAAATCGGCGCCGACGCGGTCCATCTTGTTGACGAACGCGATGCGCGGCACCTTGTACTTGTTCGCCTGGCGCCACACGGTTTCGGACTGCGGCTGCACGCCGCCCACCGAGTCGTAGACCATGCACGCGCCGTCGAGCACGCGCATCGAGCGTTCTACTTCAATCGTGAAGTCGACGTGGCCAGGGGTATCGATGATGTTGATCCGATGCTCCGGATAATTGCCGGCCATGCCTTTCCAGAATGCGGTCGTCGCCGCGGACGTGATCGTGATGCCGCGCTCCTGCTCCTGCTCCATCCAGTCCATCGTGGCCGCGCCGTCGTGAACCTCGCCGATCTTGTGGCTCACGCCGGTATAAAAGAGGATGCGCTCGGTCGTCGTGGTCTTGCCGGCGTCGATGTGAGCGCTGATCCCGATATTGCGATAGCGCTCGATGGGGGTTTTGCGGGGCACGTGAACCTCCTGATGGTTCTGGACGAAAACGGCCCGGCCGGTGCGGCCGGCGCCGTCGCTCTTTCGAGACTTAAAGGATAGCGCTTGCTCGAGGCTTTTGCAGATGCGGGCGATGGATCGGCAATCAAGTCCTGCACCGTGGCGGGCGTGTTCGGCTCGTTCCGTCGCGCCGGCCGCGCACGAAAACGGCGCGCAAAAAAAGCCGGCGCGCGGCCGGCTTGTCGGACGGAGGCGAGCGGGGCGGGCAGCGTGCATCGATCGCCCGCGCCGTGCGTCACTGCGGCTTCGGCAGCCCGTCGATCCTCATTCCGGGCTTGACGCCCTTCGCGGCGAACCAGCCCTTGCTCATCTCGAGCGCATAGACGCCGTTGTTGCGCGGACAGTGATTGTCGGTCGTCTCGGCCTTCATCTCGTCGATGTCGGTGATCGTGCCGTCCGCGCGGATGAACGCGATCGACAGCGGGATCAGCGTGTTCTTCATCCAGAAGCAATGGACGGCGTTCTCGTTGAACACGAACAGCATCCCTTCGTTCGGCGCGAGCTGCGAACGGTACATGAGACCCTGCTCGCGATCGGCGTCGTTCGCCGCGACGGCCGCATCGATCACGTACATGCCGGCGCGCAGCTTCACGCGCGGGAATTCGCCCGGCTGCTTCGCGCCGGGCGGCAACTGCGCGGTTTGCGCGGACGCGGCATGCATGCCGCCCGCGGCGAGCGCGAGCGCGACCGGAAGGACGGCGGCTCGCACGAGTCGGGCGAGCGAAGGGCGCGGGGAAAATCGCACGGCTAGGGCTCCTATCGGGAATTCGAGACCCGCATGGTACGCGAAGCGCGGCGTCGCGCGCACATCGGGCGCGGCGCGAGGCGGGCAAACGGCGACGCAAAGAAAAAGGCAGATCGCCTCGCGGTGATCTGCCTTGTAACGCCGTAAGAACGGCAACAGCTTGTTCTTGACTGCGTTTTACAAATTGCTTACTTAGTTCGAAGCGGCAGCCGGGGCTTCAGCGGCGCTGGCTTCCTTCGCCTTCTTCGCATGCTTCTTGGCGTGGTGCTTCTTGGCGTGGGCCTTCTTAGCCGGTGCCGAAGCAGCTTCAGCCTTCTCAGCCGGAGCCGAAGCAGCGGCCGGAGCCGAAGCTTGCGCGAAAGCAGCCGTTGCGAAGAGACCAGCGACCAGAGCGGCGATCAGTTTGTTCATGTTGTGTTCCTCAGCTTTAGTTAATTAACCAAATGACCCGGCATAGGAGTCATGTCGTCTAACGTGCCATCCACCTTTCGGTTGACAGACGCATCGAGAAAAATCTCTTCGCGCTGCGGGCGGCCGGTTCGCGGGGTGTCGCTCGAGCGACGGGAGCGCGGTTCGGACGCCAATGCCGGATAGCTGGGAGTGGCATCTGCGTGGTTTAACGCGTCGGGTTCGCAGTCGGTTGACGTGTGATGAAACGCGCCACTGGATTGTCATCCGGGCCGCTTTGCGCGCTCCCACGGCGCGCGCGGCGGCAACTCGCGGGTCTCGCCGGGCGACAGGCCGAGCGCGAACACGTCGAGCGCGCCGATGCCGACGCGGATGAGACGCAGCGTCGGGAAACCGACGGCCGCGGTCATTCGCCGCACCTGGCGGTTCTTGCCCTCGGCGATCTCGAGCTCGATCCAGGTCGTCGGAATCGCCGCGCGGTAGCGGACCGGCGGGGTGCGCGGCCAGAGCGTCTCGGGCGGCGTGACGAAGCGCGCGCGGCACGGGCGGCTCACGTAGTCGCCGAGATCGACGCCGCGCTCGAGCGCCGCGAGCGCGGCCGCGTCCGGCGCGCCCTCGACCTGCGCCCAGTAGCGTTTGACGAGCTTGTGGCGCGGCTCGGCGATCTTCGCCTGCAGCGCGCCGTCGTCGGTGAGCAGAAGCAGCCCCTCGCTGTCGGCGTCGAGGCGGCCCGCCGGGTAGACATCGGGCGTCTTCACCCAGTCGCCGAGCGACGCGCGGGTTTCGTGCGGGGAGAACTGGCAGATCGTGCCGAACGGCTTGTTGAGGGCGATGAGGCGCATGAGGCAAGGCTCGCGAGGGGACGGGCGGCGCGACGCGGGCCGCGTTCTATGGCAAATGGCGGAATCTTAATGCATAATACGGAACGGCAAGTCTTTTGTCTTATATAAGACTTGCGCGAGTCCCGCGCACCGGATTCGCGCCGCCTTGCGCCGCGAGAGCGCTAGAATAGCGGCTCGCCGTCGCGGACGCAGGGCCGGCGCCGCGCGCGCCCGGCCGCGCACAACCAGATACCCACCAGCCCAGCCATATCACTGGAGTCGATCATGCCGTATCAGCACATCAAGGTCCCGGAAGGCGGTGACAAGATCACCGTCAACAAGGATTTCTCGCTCAACGTTTCCGATCAGCCGATCATCCCTTACATCGAGGGCGACGGCACGGGCTTCGACATCACGCCGGTGATGATCAAGGTCGTCGACGCGGCGGTCGAGAAGGCATACGGCGGCAAGAAGAAGATCCACTGGATGGAGATCTACGCCGGCGAGAAGGCGACGAAGATCTACGGCCCGGACGTGTGGCTGCCGGAAGAGACGCTGCAGGTGCTGAAGGAATACGTCGTGTCGATCAAGGGGCCGCTCACGACCCCGGTCGGCGGCGGCATCCGCTCGCTGAACGTCGCGCTGCGCCAGGATCTCGACCTGTACGTCTGCCTGCGCCCGGTCCAGTACTTCAAGGGCGTGCCGTCGCCGGTGCGCGCGCCGGAAAAGACCGACATGGTGATCTTCCGCGAGAACTCGGAAGACATCTACGCCGGCATCGAATGGGCTGCCGAATCCGAGCAGGCGAAGAAGCTCATCAAGTTCCTGCAGGACGAGATGGGCGTGAAGAAGATCCGCTTCCCGGAAACGTCGGGCATCGGCATCAAGCCCGTGTCGACGGAAGGCACCGAGCGTCTCGTGCGCAAGGCGATCCAGTACGCGATCGACAACAACCGCAAGTCGGTCACGCTCGTGCACAAGGGCAACATCATGAAGTTCACGGAAGGCCTGTTCCGTGACGCCGGCTACGCGCTCGCGCAGAAGGAATTCGGCGCCGAGCTGATCGACGGCGGCCCGTGGATGCGCGTCAAGAACCCGAAGACGGGCGGCGAGATCGTGATCAAGGATTCGATCGCCGACGCGTTCCTGCAGCAGATCCTGCTGCGTCCGGCCGAGTACGACGTGATCGCGACGCTGAACCTGAACGGCGACTACATCTCGGATGCGCTCGCCGCGCAAGTCGGCGGCATCGGCATCGCGCCGGGCGCGAACCTGTCGGATTCGGTCGCGATGTTCGAAGCCACGCACGGCACGGCACCGAAGTACGCGGGCAAGGATTACGTGAACCCGGGTTCGGAAATCCTGTCGGCCGAAATGATGCTGCGCCACCTCGGCTGGACCGAAGCGGCCGACGTCATCATTGCCGCGATGGAAAAGTCGATCCAGCAGAAGCGCGTCACGTACGACTTCGCGCGCCTGATGGAAGGCGCGACGCAAGTGTCGTGCTCGGGTTTCGGTCAGGTGCTGATCGAAAACATGCAGTAAGCGCGTCGGCGTAGCCGATGTCGAGCGACACCCCGGCGGGCCGCGTGCCCGCCGGGGTGTTTCGTTTTGGTGCGGCGCGTGCGCGTTGTCAGCAAAGCGGCGCGCAGTGTGCGCGCCGACTGGTGTATCGTCGGAATCTCCGTTTCGGCGACACAGGGATGAATCGATCGATGTTGCGCAGACACTTTCTCTCAAGCGCGCTCGCGGCCGCCGCGGCGTCGCTCTTTGCGCGCGGCGCGTTCGCCGCGGGCCACGCGATGGATGGCATGAAAGGCATGGAGGGGATGGACGACATGCCGGACATGTCGCCCGCGCCGGCTCGCGCGCGGCACGGCAAGCCGGCGGCGCCGGCCGCGCTCGCGGCCGCCGACGCGCTGCCCGCGGGCGCGCCGCTCTCCGCGCTGCGCGTGCTCGCGAACGAGAGCCGCGAGCCGGGCGCGTTCCGCGCGACGCTCGTCGCGCAGCCCGTTGCGCGCGCGCTCTTGCCGGGCGTCGCAGCGACGACGTTCTGGCAGTTCGGCGCGGGCGCGCACGGGCCCGCGGTCGGCCCGCTCATCGACGTGCGCGAAGGCGATACGGTCGAGATCCGCTTCGTCAACCGGCTGCCGCAGCCGTCGACGATCCACTGGCACGGTTTGCCCGTGCCGCCCGACCAGGACGGCAATCCGTCCGATCTCGTCGCGCCGGGCGCGACGCGCGTCTATCGCTTCACGCTGCCGAAGGGGAGCGCGGGCACGTACTGGTATCACCCGCATCCGCACATGGCGACAGCCGAGCAGGTATTTCGCGGGCTCGCGGGGCCGTTCGTCGTGCGCGCGGCCGACGACCCGCTCGCCGGCTGGCCCGAGCGGCATCTGTTCGTGTCCGACCTGAAGCTGGCGCGCGACGGCGCGATTGCGCCGAACGACATGATGGACTGGATGAACGGTCGCCAAGGTCAGTTCGTGCTCGTCAACGGTGCGCGGCGGCCGCGCATTTCGCTCACTGGCGACGAGCGCTGGCGCGTATGGAATGCATGCAGCGCGCGCTATCTGCGCATTGCGTTCGACGACGGGCGCGCGTTCGCGCACGTCGGCACCGACGGCGGCCTGTTCGACGCGCCGCGCGACGTGACGTCGCTGTTGCTCGCGCCGGGCGAGCGCGCCGAGCTCGTCGTGCGCGCGGGCGACCGTGCGTCGCGCGCGGCGCTGATGGCGCTCGAGTACGAGCGCGGCAAGATGGCGATGTCGGATGCCGCGCACGGCAGCCTGCCGCCCGATCCCGCGCTGCCGCTTGCCGACGTCGCATTCGAGCCCGCCGCGTCGCGCGCGTTGCCCGATCGGCTGCGCGCGGTGCCCGCGCTCGGCGAGCCGGTTGCGCGCAAGGAAGTCGTGTTCGGCGAGCAGATGGACATGGCCGCGATGATGCGCGCGGACGCGCGGGGCCGACCGGCCGGCATGCGCTTCATGGTGAACGGCACGACGTTCGAGCCGCATCGCGCGACGTTGACGAGCCGGCGCGGTGACGTCGAATCGTGGACGATTCGCAACGAAACCGACATGGACCATCCGTTCCATCTGCACGGCACGCAATTCCAGGTCGTCGAGCGCGAGTTCGACGGAAAGACGATGCCCGAGCCTTATCGCGCGTGGCGCGACACGGTGAACGTTCGGAAGGGCGAGCGTGTGCGGATTGTCACGACACAGACGGAGCGCGGCGAGCGGATGTTCCACTGCCACATCCTCGAGCACGAGGATCTCGGGATGATGGGAACGCTGAAAGTCGTTTGAAATGGGCGGCGGCCAAGGGAGGGCGAGCGCATGCGCGTGCTCGCTGCGACGCTCGGGCGCTGCGTGGGCGGGCGAAAAAAACCCGGCTGGAAGCCGGGTTTTCATTTCTGATCCAGACGGCCCTCAAGCAGCTTGGATGTTCGACGCTTGCTTACCCTTCGGGCCTTGCACCACCTCGAAGCTGACCTTTTGGCCTTCCTTCAGGGTCTTGAAGCCCTGCATGTTGATCGCCGAGAAATGTGCAAACAGATCTTCGCCGCCTTCGTCGGGCGTGATGAAACCGAAGCCCTTCGCGTCATTGAACCATTTGACAATACCAGTTGCCATACCTACTTCCCCTGTCACACAGTCGCTACTTACAACGAGCACGCTCGAAAAGCTAAACGACCTGCATACGCAGCCGTTCCCCCCTCACAAGCTCACCTCGGCCTCTTTCATTTGTCAAAGACAAATTGAAAAAAGTGCCAGCTTGATTGTTGGCGCTCTTTAATTGAGTGTCAAGAAAATTTTTAGACGTATACGGGGACGTTGTAAAGAACCCATTTTCAGGGTTTATCCCGCTTTGCTTTGCAGCATCGGAGCGAGCGAGGGGGCTTGAAAAGTCGCATAATCGTCGCACATACCAGGCTCGAGTGACGCGCGTTCGAGGTCGTGCGCGTTGTGGGATACTCGATCCACGCATGGTGCGCGGGTGGCATGCCGCATGCTTGCACATCGAACGGGAGCCGGCCCCGCAGCCGGCTCCCGTTCGATGTGAGAGGGACGCTGCCGCACGTGGGGAGCCGGGGAGGGCGCCGGCTGGTCAGTCGGTTAATGACAGGATTGCGGGCCTGTCCGAGTTGTTTAGAATGGGTGTATGGCGATTATCCCGGACAAGCAGGACAGCACCGTCCTGGAACGCAAGGAACAGAAGCTCAAGCCGCCTTCGATGTACAAGGTGGTGCTCCTGAACGACGACTTCACGCCAATGGAATTCGTGGTGATGATCGTGCAGGAGTATTTCAGGAAAGATCGCGAGACGGCCACACAGATTATGCTGAAGGTGCATCGCGAAGGGCGGGGGGTTTGTGGGGTCTATACGCGAGACATCGCGTCGACCAAAGTCGAGCAAGTCGTTACCCATGCGCGGCAGGCCGGGCATCCGCTGCAGTGCGTGATGGAGGAAGCATGATTGCCCAGGAATTGGAAGTCAGCCTGCACATGGCGTTCATGGAAGCGCGCCAGGCGCGGCATGAGTTCATTACGGTCGAGCATCTTTTGTTGGCCCTGCTGGATAATCCGACGGCAGCCGAGGTGTTGCGCGCGTGCGCGGCGAACATCGAGGATCTGCGGCAGAACCTGCGCAACTTCATCCACGACAACACGCCGACCGTTCCCGGCACCGACGACGTCGACACGCAGCCGACACTCGGCTTTCAGCGCGTGATCCAGCGCGCGATCATGCACGTGCAGTCGACCTCGAACGGCAAGAAGGAAGTCACGGGCGCGAACGTGCTCGTCGCGATCTTCGGCGAGAAGGATTCGCACGCCGTCTACTATCTGCAACAGCAGGGCGTGACGCGCCTCGACGTCGTCAACTTCATTTCGCACGGCATCGCGAAGACGAGCAGCAGCGAATCCGCGAAGCCCGCCGACGCGAACGCCGAAGGCGAGGACGCGAGCACGCAGAAGGAAACGCCGCTCGCGCAGTTCACGCAGAACCTGAACCAGATGGCGAAGGACGGCCGCATTGATCCGCTCATCGGGCGCGAGTCCGAGGTCGAGCGCGTCGTGCAGGTGCTCTGCCGCCGCCGCAAGAACAATCCGCTGCTCGTCGGCGAGGCGGGCGTCGGCAAGACGGCGATCGCCGAGGGCCTCGCGTATCGCATCACGCGCGGCGAGGTGCCCGACATCCTCGCGAACGCGCAGGTGTATTCGCTCGACATGGGCGCGCTGCTCGCGGGCACGAAGTACCGCGGCGATTTCGAGCAGCGTCTGAAGACGGTGTTGAAGGAGCTGAAGGAGCGTCCGCACGCGATTCTCTTCATCGACGAGATCCACACGCTGATCGGCGCGGGCGCCGCGTCGGGCGGCACGCTCGACGCGTCGAACCTGCTGAAGCCGGCGCTGTCGTCGGGCACGCTCAAGTGCATTGGAGCGACGACGTTCACCGAATATCGCGGCATCTTCGAAAAGGATGCGGCGCTGTCGCGGCGCTTCCAGAAGATCGACGTGACCGAGCCGAGCGTCGAGCAGACGGTCGCGATCCTGCGCGGCCTGAAATCTCGCTTCGAGGAGCATCACGGCGTCAAGTATTCGTCGGGCGCGCTGTCGGCCGCGGCCGAGCTGTCGGCGCGCTTCATCACCGATCGTCATCTGCCCGACAAGGCGATCGACGTGATCGACGAGGCGGGCGCCGCGCAGCGCGTGCTGCCGAAGTCGAAGCAGAAGAAGACGATCGGCAAGAGCGAGATCGAGGAAATCATCTCGAAGATCGCGCGCATCCCGCCGCAGAGCGTGTCGCAGGACGACCGCAGCAAGCTGCAGACGCTCGATCGCGACCTGAAGAGCGTCGTGTTCGGCCAGGACCCGGCGATCGACGCGCTCGCGTCCGCGATCAAGATGGCGCGCGCGGGACTCGGCAAGCTCGACAAGCCGATCGGCGCGTTCCTGTTCTCCGGCCCGACGGGCGTCGGCAAGACCGAAGTGGCGCGCCAGCTCGCGTTCACGCTCGGCATCGAGCTGATTCGCTTCGACATGTCGGAATACATGGAGCGTCACGCGGTGAGCCGCCTGATCGGCGCGCCGCCCGGATACGTTGGGTTCGACCAGGGCGGGTTGCTCACCGAGGCGGTCACGAAGAAGCCGCACTGCGTGCTGCTGCTCGACGAGATCGAGAAGGCGCATCCGGACATCTTCAACGTGCTGCTGCAGGTGATGGATCACGGCACGCTGACGGACAACAACGGCCGCAAGGCGGATTTCCGCAACGTCATCATCATCATGACGACGAACGCGGGCGCGGAGTCGATGCAGAAGGCGACGATCGGCTTCACGACGCGGCGCGAAGTGGGCGACGAGATGGCGGACATCAAGCGCCTGTTCACGCCCGAGTTCCGCAACCGGCTCGATGCGACGATCAGCTTCCGTGCGCTCGATGAGGAAATCATCATGCGCGTGGTCGACAAGTTCCTGATCCAGCTCGAGGAGCAACTGCACGAGAAGAAGGTCGACGCGCTCTTCACCGACGCGTTGCGCAAGCATCTCGCGAAGCACGGCTTCGACCCGCTGATGGGCGCGCGGCCGATGCAGCGGCTGATCCAGGACACGATCCGGCGCGCGCTCGCCGACGAGCTGCTGTTCGGCAAGCTCGTGAACGGCGGCCACGTGACGGTCGACGTCGACGAGGACGACAAGGTGCTGCTGTCGTTCGACAAGACTGCGACGCCGCCCAGCAAGCCGAACGAAGAGGCGGTCGAAGTCGAATAATCGCAGGTTCAAAACGTTTCGCATGAACGGCGCGGGAAGTCTTCCGCGCCGTTTCGCTTTATTTGCGGCAGATAAAAGGTACGGAAGCAGGAGTCTGGTTTGACACAACAACAACGGACGTTCGACTTGATCGTCGAACGCGAGAAGGGCCTGCGGCGCGGGCTCTCGTCGGCTCAGATGGCGATGATCGCGATCGGAGGCGCGATCGGAACGGGCCTCTTTCTGGGCAGCGGCTTCGCGATCGGGCTAGCGGGGCCGGGCGTGCTGGTGTCATATGCGATCGGCGCGCTGATCGCGCTGCTGCTGATGGGCGCGCTCGCGGAGATGACCGTCGCGCATCCGACGTCCGGGTCGTTCGGCGCGTATGCCGAGCACTACGTCGGCCCGCTCGCGGGATTTCTCGTCCGCTATGCATACTGGTCGGCCGTCGTGTTCGCGGTCGGCACCGAGGTGAGTGCGATCGCCGTCTTCATGAAGTACTGGTATCCGGGCGTGCCCGGCTGGTATTGGGTCGTCGGCTTTTCGGCCGCGCTGATCGTGGTCAACATGACGAGCGTCACGCTCTACGGCGTCGTCGAATACGTGTTCTCGATGCTGAAGATCGCCGCGATCGTCATGTTCATCGCGCTCGGCGCGTACTTTGTCGCGACGGCGCCCGCGTCGTCCGGCATCGGATTCGCGAATTATTCGGCGCACGGCGGCTTCTTCCCGAAGGGCTTCTCGGGCGCGTGGGTCGCGGTGATCGTCGCGATTTTCAGCTATATGAGCATCGAAACGGTCGCGATCGCGGCGGGCGAGGCGCGCGATCCGCAGCGCGCGGTGTCGCGCGCGTTTCGATCGACCGTGTTCCGCCTCGTGCTGTTCTATCTGCTCACGCTCGCGCTGATGCTCGCGATCGTGCCGTGGACGCAGGCCGGCACCGACGAAAGCCCGTTCGTCAAGGTGATGGCCGCGACGCACGTGCCGTATGCGGCGGGCGTCATCAATTTCGTCGTGCTCATCGCCGCGCTGTCCGCGATGAACAGCCAGTTGTACGTGACGACGCGGATGATGTTCAGCCTGTCGCGCGCGCGGCTCGCACCCGCGATGTTCGGGCGCGTCGGCGCGAACGGCGTGCCGCTGGCGGCGCTCGTCGTGTCGTCGAGCGGCGTCGCGGTCGCGGCCGTGCTGGTCGCGCTGTATCCGGAGACCGCGTTCACGCTGCTGATGGCGATCGCGATGTTCGGCGCGTTGTTCACGTGGTTGATGATCTTCGTCACGCATCTGTGCTTTCGCGCACGCTATCGTGGCCCCGCACCCGCGTTCCGCATGTGGCTGCATCCGGCGGGCAGCCTGGCGGGCGTGGCGCTCGTCGGCGCGGTGCTCGTGACGACTGCGTTCACGCGCGAGTTCAGAATGACGATGATGGTCGGCGTTGCGTTCATCGTGCTGCTGACGCTCGCCTATCGGCTGCATTACCGCGCGCGGCACATCTGGCGAGAGACAGCATGACGACGAGAAAGACGAGCGACGCATCCGATGTCGACTCCGCGACGGCCGCGCGGGCGAGCAGGCTCGTGCGCATGAAGAAGCGCACGTTGCTGGCTGCGCTGGGCGCGCTCGCCGGCCCGTTTGGCGCGGCGTTCGCGGCGTCGAGCAGCTCCGCTGTTCCGCCCCTCGACACGACACCCTGGCTCGCGAGCGTGCAGGCGCCGAAGACTCCGTTCTTCACGCGCGAGCCAGATGCGCAAGGCGCGTCGTTCCACTTCACGAACAGCGGCCATTACGTCGCGAAGGGGCGCGAGGTCGTCGTCAGCGAAACGGCGGAAGGCGATATGTGGCAGGGCGGGATGGTGCATGCGACGTACATCGACGGCGCGGGCGCCGAGACGTCCGGATGGCTCGTGCGCTCGCATTTGCGGCAGGCGACGAAACCCGCGCCGCCGTCCGCGTGGGACGGCCGCTGGCGCAGCAGCGCGGGCGCGCGTCGGCTCATCGTGCACGGCGATCGCATCAGCTATTCGTTTGCCGGCGGCGGCGCGGGCGGCGCGCAGTCGCGCGTCGAGATGCTGCTGCGGATGCGGCCCGTGTCGGGTGACGAAGCGAAGCTGTCGCGCATGCCGGCGTCGGACGGCGTGTGCGATCTCGACGTGCGGCGTCTCGGCGACTATCTTGTCGTGTCGGCGCGTGATTGTTTCATCCTGGGCGCGAATCCTGAGGGAATCCTGCGCAGGCAGCAATAACGCGCATGCTGGAACCGGCATGTTCGCGCACCGCGCATGCGGGTTAACACTCTCTTAAGCGACCGTTCTCTAGCATTCGGGGCTCGTGCCGCATTGCGGCGAATGAACTGTTCCGAATTCCTTCGAGAGGCTCGCATGAACAAACTCCCTGCGATCACGCTCGCATTCTGGGTAATGAAGATCTGCGCGACGACGCTCGGTGAAACCGGCGGCGATCTGCTGTCGATGACGCTCGACGTCGGCTACGCGTACAGCTCGCTGATCCTGTTCTCGTTCTTCATCGTCGCGCTCGCCGCGCAGCTCGCGACGACGCGCTACCGCCCGGCGATCTACTGGGCGGTGATCGTCGCGACGAGCACGGCCGGCACGACGATGTCCGACTTCATGGACCGCTCGCTCGGCCTCGGCTATGCGGCTGGCTCGGGCATCCTCATCGCGATCCTGCTGACGATCTTCGCGGTGTGGCGCCTGCAGGGCGAATCGCTCGCCGTGACCGAGATTCGCACGCGCAAGGTCGAGGTGCTCTACTGGATCGCGATTCTGTTCTCGAACACGCTCGGCACCGCGCTCGGCGATTTTCTCGCCGACAGCTCGGGCCTCGGCTTCGCGGGCGGCGCGTTCCTGATCGGCGGCCTGCTCGCGGTGATCGTGCTTGCCGCGTACTTCACGAACGTGTCGAAGGTGTTCCTGTTCTGGGCGGCGTTCGTGCTCACGCGGCCGTTCGGCGCGACGGTCGGCGATCTGTTGACGAAGCCCGTCGCGAAGGGCGGACTCGGCTTCGGCACCGTCGGCTCGTCGGCGATTCTCGCGGGCGTGCTGATCGCGCTCGTGATTTATGCGAGCGCCGGCGAAGCGAAGCGGCAGAAGCGGGAGCGGGCGGCGAACGTGGCGCGGCAGCCGCGCGTCGGCTGGGAGGAACGCGCCGCGCTCGAGGATTGAGCGGCGGCCCGACGGAAACGGGAATGAGACGGCGGGCGAGCGTGCGGGGCAGCCGGACCAGGCGAGGCCCCGCACGCGGCCGGTCAGTGGCGGCCGGTGCTGCCGAAGCCGCCCGCGCCGCGCTCGCTTTGCGCGAAGTCGTCGACGACGTTGAACGTCGCCTGCACGACCGGCACGATCACGAGCTGCGCGAGGCGCTCGAACGGGTTCAGCACGAACTCGGTCTGGCCGCGGTTCCACGTCGAGATCATCAGCTCGCCCTGGTAGTCCGAATCGATGAGGCCGACGAGGTTGCCGAGCACGATGCCGTGCTTGTGGCCGAGGCCCGAGCGCGGCAGGATCAGCGCCGCGTGGCCGGGATCGGCGAGATGGATCGCGAGGCCCGTCGGCACGAGCGCCGTGTCGCCCGGCTTCAGCGTGACGGGCGCGTCGAGGCACGCGCGCAGGTCGAGGCCCGCGCTGCCCGTCGTCGCGTATTTCGGCAGGTAGTCGCGCATGCGCGCGTCGAGAATCTTCAGATCGAGTTTCATGCGGCGAAAGTCGGTGACGAGGGTTGAGAGTGGCGTGGCGCGGCGCGGCGCGGCCGCGGCAATGCGTCAGATGAGGCTCGTGTCGGGCAGGCGCTTCGCGATCTCGGCGACGATCGCGTGCGCGAGCGTCATCTTGTCGGCGCGCGGCAGCCGCGTCGTGCCGCCCGCTTCGAACAGCACGACTTCGTTGTCGTCGAGGCCGAACGTGAGCGGCCCGAGATTGCCGATCAGGAGCGGCACGTTCTTGCGCACGCGCTTTTCTTCGCCGTGCACGTCGAGATCGCCGCTTTCCGCCGCGAAGCCGACGCAGTAGGGCGCATCGGGCAGCGCGGCGACTGTCGCGAGGATGTCGGGGTTCTCGACGAACGTGAGCGCCGGCATCCTGTGGTCGGCGGTCTTCTTGATCTTGTGCTCGGCGGGCTGCGCGGCGCGCCAGTCGGCGACCGCGGCGACCGCGATGAACACGTCCGTGTCCGGCACCGCGTTCAGCACCGCATCGTACATCTGCTGCGCGGTCTGCACGTCCTCGCGGTACACGCCCCACGGCGTCGGCAGATGGACGGGGCCCGAGACGAGATGCACGTCGGCGCCCGCCTGCTGCGCGGCGCGCGCGAGCGCGAAGCCCATCTTGCCGCTCGAGCGGTTCGTCAGGCCGCGAACCGGATCGAGCGGTTCGAACGTCGGGCCGGCCGTGATCAGCACGCGGCGATGCGCGAACACCTTCGGCTGGAAATGCGTGACGATCGCTTCAAAGATCGCCTCCGGCTCGAGCATCCGGCCGTCGCCGACTTCGCCGCACGCCTGCGCGCCCGAATCGGGGCCGAGCACCGCGACGCCGTCGTGGCGCAGTTGCGCGACGTTGCGCTGCGTTGCCGGGTTCTGCCACATCTGGCGGTTCATCGCGGGCACGACGAGCAGCGGGCAGTCGCGCGCGATGCACAGCGTCGACAGCAGATCGTCGGCGAAGCCGTGCGCGAGCTTCGCGAGGACGTCGGTCGACGCGGGCGCGATCACGATCGCGTCGGCTTCGCGCGACAGATCGATGTGCGCCATGTTGTTCGGCATCCGCGCGTCCCACTGGCTCGTGTAGACGGGGCGGCCGGACAGCGCCTGCATCGTGACGGGGGTGATGAACTGCGTCGCGGCTTCCGTCATCACGACCTGCACGGTCGCGCCCGCCTTCGTCAGAAGACGCGTGAGCTCGGCGATCTTGTAGCAGGCGATGCCGCCCGAGAGGCCGAGGACGAGATGTTTTCCTGCGAGTTCTGCGTGTGCCAACTGAGGCCTCCGAAAGCACGTGGGGCCGGCGCGCGCCGGCCCCTGCGCGAAGTGTATGCGCTTAGCGCGCGCCGCGCACGCGACGCAGCTCGTCGTAGATGAGCAGCACCGCGCCCACAGTGATCGCGGAGTCGGCGAGGTTGAACGCGGGCCAGTGCCACGCGCCAACGTGGAAGTCGAGGAAGTCGACCACGTGGCCGTAGATCAGGCGGTCGATCACGTTGCCGAGTGCGCCGCCGAGAATCAGCGCGAGCGACAGGCTGAAGAGCCGCTGGTGGCCGTGGCGCTTGAGCAGATAGCAGATCGCGAGCGTCGCGCCGATGCCGAGCGCGGTGAATGCCCAGCGTTGCCAGCCGCCCGCCGTCGCGAGAAAGCCGAACGCGGCGCCGCGATTGTAGATCAGCGTCAGGTTGAAGAACGGCGTGAGCGCGTGCATCGCGCCGTACGCGAACGTCTTGAGCACGGCGATCTTCGTCAACTGATCGAACAGGATCACGATCAGCGAGATGCCGAGCCACGGCGCGAGCGCGCCGCCCGCGGATTTCGACTGAATCTTCACCATTTACGCAGCGCTCCGGGTTTCGCCGTTTTCGAACAGGTTGGAGAAGCAGCGGCCGCAGAGCGTCGGATGATCGGCGTGCGAGCCGACGTCCTCGCGGTAGTGCCAGCAGCGCTCGCACTTCTGGTACGTCGACGCCGCGACTTCGACGCTTTCGTCGTCTTGCGCATCGACCTTCACGACCGTCGCCGCCGACGTGATCAGCACGAACTTCAGATCGTCGCCGAGGCTCGCGAGCGCGTCGTAGCGCTCGCCCGACGCGCGCACTTCGACTTGCGCCTGCAGCGACGAGCCGATCCGGTTCGCGGTGCGCGCTTCCTCGAGCGCCTTCGTCACGTTGCCGCGCACGTCGCGCAGCAGCGCCCACTTCGCGACGAGCGCGTCGGCGTCCGCGACTTCCGGATACGCGTAATAGGTTTCGGTGAAGACCGTGTCGCTTTGCGGCTGGAACACGCGCCATGCTTCCTCCGCCGTGAACGACAGGAACGGCGCGAGCACGCGCAACAGGCCCTGCGTCACGTGGTAGAGCGCCGTCTGCGCGGAGCGGCGCGCGTTCGACGCGGGCGCGCTCGTGTACAGGCGGTCCTTCAGCACGTCGAGATAGAAGCCGCCCAAGTCTTCCGAGCAGAACGTCTGCAGTTTCGCGACGACCGGGTGGAACTCGTACTTCTCGTAATGCGCGAGCAGCTCGGTCTGCAACTGCGCGGCGAACGCAACCGCGTAGCGGTCGATCTCGAGCCATTGCCCGGGGGGCAGCGCGTCCTTCACGTAATCGAAATCCGACAGGTTCGCGAGCAGGAAGCGCAGCGTATTGCGGATCCGGCGATAGCCTTCCGTCACGCGCTTGAGAATTTCCTCGGAGATTGCGAGCTCGCCCGAATAGTCGGTCGACGCGATCCACAGGCGAATGATCTCCGCGCCGAGGCGGTTCGCGACTTCATGCGGATCGATCCCGTTGCCGAGCGACTTGCTCATCTTGCGGCCTTCGCCGTCGACCGTGAAGCCGTGCGTGAGGAGGCCCTTGTACGGCGCGCGGCCGTCGAGCATCGACGCGGTCAGCAGCGACGAATGGAACCAGCCGCGGTGCTGGTCCGAGCCTTCGAGATACAGATCGGCCGGGAACTGCAACTGATCCTTGTGCGAGCCGCGCAGCACGTGCCAGTGCGTCGTGCCCGAATCGAACCAGACGTCGAGCGTGTCGCGGTTCTTTTCGTACAGGTTCGCGTCGTCGCCGATCAGCTCGCGCGCGTCGAGCGTCTGCCACGCCTCGATGCCCTGCTTCTCGACGCGCTGCGCGACGGCTTCCAGCAGCTCGAGCGTGCGCGGATGCAGCTCGCCCGTTTCCTTGTGGACGAAGAACGCCATCGGCACGCCCCATTGGCGCTGGCGCGACAGCGTCCAGTCGGGGCGGTTCGCGATCATCGCGTGCAGGCGCTGCTTGCCCCACGACGGATAGAACGCGGTCGCGTCGACCGCGTCGAGCGCGGTTTCGCGCAGCGTCTGGCCGCCGGCGGCCGGCTGCGTGTCCATGCCGGCGAACCATTGCGACGTCGCGCGGTAGATGATCGGCGTCTTGTGGCGCCAGCAGTGCATGTAGCTGTGCGAGTAGTGCTCGTTGCGCAGCAGCGAGCCCGCTGCCTTCAGCGCGTCGACGATCTTCGGATTCGCGTCCCAGATCGTGAGCCCGCCGAACAGCGGCAGCGATTCGATGTAGCGGCCGTCGCCCATCACCGGGTTGATGATGTCGGAATCGGTCATCCCGTGCGACTTGCACGACGCGAAGTCCTCCACGCCGTATGCAGGCGACGAGTGGACGACGCCCGTGCCGGTGTCGGTCGTCACGTAGTCGCCGAGATAGACGGGCGACGTGCGCTTGTAGCCAGGGTGCGCGGAGGCGAGCGGGTGGTGGAAGCGCAGGTTCGCGAGCTTGTCGCCGCGCGCCGTCGCGACCACGCTGCCCGTGAGGCCGAAGTCCTTCATGCACGCTTCGACGCGCTCCTCGGCGAGGATGAGCAGGCCGCGCTCGGTGTCGACGAGCGCGTAGACGACGTCCGGATGCAGGTTGAGCGCCTGGTTCGCGGGGATGGTCCACGGCGTCGTGGTCCAGATCACGATCCCGCCTTCGGCGCGCGGCAGCGCGCTCAGCCCGAACGCATGCGCGGTCTTCGCGGGCTCGGCGAACGCGAACAGCACGTCGATCGTCGGATCGGTGCGGTCCTTGTATTCGACTTCCGCCTCGGCAAGCGCGGAGCCGCAGTCGAAGCACCAGTTCACGGGCTTCAGGCCGCGGTACACGTAGCCCTTCTCGATGATCTTGCCGAGCGCGCGGATTTCCTCCGCCTCGTTCTGGAAGTTCATCGTCTTGTACGGGTTGCTCCAGTCGCCGAGCACGCCGAGGCGCTTGAAGCCCGTCTTCTGCTTCTCGATCTGCTCGGTTGCGTACGCGCGCGCCTTTTCCATCACCTCGGCGGCGGGCAGCGACTTGCCGAACTGCTTCTCGATCTGGATCTCGATCGGCATCCCGTGGCAGTCCCAGCCGGGCACGTACGGCGCGTCGAAGCCTGCCATGTTGCGCGACTTCACGACCATGTCCTTCAGGATCTTGTTGACCGCGTGGCCGAGGTGAATGTCGCCGTTCGCGTACGGCGGGCCGTCGTGCAGGATGAACTTCGGGCGGCCCTGGCTCGCCGCGCGGATCTTCTCGTAGACGCCGCGCGCCTCCCAGTCCTTCACCCATTGCGGCTCGCGCTTCGGGAGGTCGCCGCGCATCGGGAACGGCGTGTCGAGCAGGTTGACCGGATACTTGGCCTGCGGTTTCGAATCGGCTTTCTTGTTGCTCATGTCGGGATCGCTGTGAAATCTGGGGGACGCTCGCGCGTCATGATAATCGGTGAGGCGGGCGCGGGTTTCGGCGGCGCGGCGCGGGCGGCGCCCGTGCGGGCGCGGCGCCGGTCAGCTAATTCGGTCGGTGGCCGACGTCGCGAAGCCGGTGGCGCGGCTGCCCGGCGCGCGGCCGTGCTCGGCGAAGTACGCGCGCGTGTCGACGACGTCCTGCGCGATCGCGCGCGCGAGCGTCTCGAGATCGACGAATTTCGCCTCGTCGCGCAGCTTCTTCAGGAATTCGACGCGAACGAGCTTGCCGTAGGCGTCGCCGTGCCAGTCGAGCAGGTGCACCTCGAGCAGCACGCGGCCGGAATCGTCGATGGTCGGCCGCACGCCGAGGCTCGCGACGCCCGGCAGCGGCTCGGGCGCGATGCCGTGCACATGCACGACGAAGATGCCGGACAGCGCCGGACGCTTGTGCGCGATCGGCAGGTTCAGTGTCGGGAAGCCGAGGTCGCGGCCGAGCTTCAGGCCGTGCGTGACGTGGCCGCTGATCGCGTAGCCGTGGCCGAGCGCGCGCGCGGCCGCGCCGAGGTCGCCCGCCGCGAGCGCGGCGCGCACGCCGGAGCTCGAGATCCGCGCGCCGTCGGCGTCGGCGAGCGTTTCCATCTGCTCGACCTCGAAGCCGAAGCGCTCGCCCGCCGCCTTCAGCGACGCGAAATTGCCCGCGCGCTTCGCGCCGTAGCAGAAGTCGTCGCCGACCATGATCCAGCGGGTGTGCAGCCCGTGGACGAGCGTGCGCTCGACGAACGCCTCGGGCGACTGGCTCGCGAACGTATGGTTGAAGTGCTCGACGACCACGCGGTCGACACCGTGCTCGCGCAGCGCCTCGAGCTTGTCGCGCAGCATCGCGATGCGCGGCGGCGCGCTCGCCGGATTGAAGAACTCGCGCGGGTGCGGCTCGAACGTCATCACGCACACGGGCAGCCCGCGCGCGTCCGCCGCCGCGCGCACGCGCGCGAGCAGGGCCTGGTGGCCGCGATGGACACCGTCGAAGTTGCCGATCGTCAGCGCGCACGGGGCGCGGCTCTCGGCGTTGGGCAGGCCGCGGAAGACTTTCACGATAGCGGGTGACAGCGTGGGGGAAAGCGCGGCCGGATGCCGCAAAGCAAGAGATTATAAACGTTCGGGCGGCCGGGCGGCTCAGGATGCCGGAAACGGCAGGGCCGAATGGTAAAATCCCGCGGATGAAAAAACTCGTCATCCTGATTTCCGGCCGCGGCAGCAACATGGAGGCCATCGTACGCGCTTGCGCGCGCGAGGGCTGGCCTGCCGAGGTCGCCGCCGTGATCTCCAACCGGCCGGACGCCGCCGGCCTCGAATTCGCGGCGTCGCACGGCATTGCGACGGCCGTCGTCGACCACCGCGCGTTCGACGGCCGCGACAGCTTCGACGCGGCGCTCGCCGTCGAGGTCGACCGCTTCGCCCCCGATCTCATCGTGCTCGCCGGCTTCATGCGCATCCTCACGCCGGCCTTCGTCGCCAAATATGAGGGACGGATGCTGAACATCCATCCGTCGCTGCTGCCGAGCTTCAAGGGCATCCACACGCATCAGCAGGCGCTCGACGCGGGCGTCGCGCTGCACGGCGCGTCCGTCCACTTCGTGATTCCGGAGCTCGACAGCGGCGCGATCGTCGCGCAGGCGGCGGTGCCCGTCGTCGCGGGCGACGACGCCGGCGCGCTCGCCGCGCGCGTGCTCGCCGCCGAGCACGTGCTGTATCCGCGCGCGGTGCGCTGGTTCGTCGAAGGGAAGCTGCGCCTCGACGCGGGGCGCGCGATCGTCGCGCCCGACGAGGCGCGCTGGCTGTTCGCGGATGCAATCGACACGTCGACGAGCGAGGGCGTATGAAGCTGCACGGTTTCCTGATTGGCCAGACCGAGGCGCTGCTCGCCGAGGTCCTGAAATTCGCCGGCCCGGCCGACGTGACGACGAGCCGTTTTTTCCGCGCGCATCCGAAGCTCGGCCACGCCGAGCGCGGCGTGATCGCCGAGGCGGTGTTCGCGGTGCTGCGGCGGAAGATGGAGTACGCGCACCTCGCCGAAAGCGGCGTCGGCGCGCCGGCGCGGCGCCTGGCGCTGCTCGGCCTGATGCAGACGGTCGGCCGCTCGGCGCTCAGGCCGTTCGTGTCGGATGCCGAATGGGCGTGGCTCGACCACGTCGCGAAGATCGATCCGGCGAGCCTGCCGCTGCGCGTGCGCACGAACCTGCCCGACTGGATTCATCAGGCGCTCGCCGAGCGCATGGGCGCCGACGAGCTCGCGCAGTTCGCTGCGGCCGTCAACTATCCGGCGCCGCTCGATCTGCGCGCGAACGCGCTGAAGGCGACGCGCGACCAGGTCGTCGACGGCCTGCGCGCGGCGGGCATCGACGCGGGCGCGACGCCGTTCGCGCCGTTCGGCGTGCGGGTCGTCGGCAAGCCGGCGCTCACGAAGCTCAAGCTGTTCGAAGAAGGGCAGATCGAGGTGCAGGACGAGGGCAGCCAACTGCTGTGCTCGCTCGTCGCGCCGCGGCGCGGCGAGATGGTCGTCGATTTCTGCGCGGGCGCGGGCGGCAAGACGCTCGCGCTCGGCGCGATGATGCGCTCGACGGGGCGCCTCTATGCGTTCGACGTGTCCGAGAAGCGCCTCGCGAAGCTCAAGCCGCGCCTCGCGAGGAGCGGCCTGTCGAACGTGAACCCGGTGCTGATCGACAGCGAGCACGACGCGAAGATCAAGCGGCTCGCGGGCAAGATCGACCGCGTGCTCGTCGACGCGCCGTGCAGCGGCCTCGGCACGCTGCGCCGCAATCCCGACCTGAAGTGGCGCCAGTCGCGCGAGACGCTCGACGAGCTCGCGCCGAAGCAGGCGTCGATTCTCGCGAGCGCCTCGCGCCTCGTGAAGAAGGGCGGCCGGCTCGTCTACGCGACCTGCAGCGTGCTCGAGGCGGAGAACGAGGCGATCGTGTCCGAATTTCTCGCCGCGCATCCGGAGTTCGCGCTCGTGCCGGCGAGCCGCGTGCTCGCCGAGCAGCGGATCGCGCTCGATACGGGCGACTATCTATCGCTCTGGCCGCACCGTCACGCGACCGACGGCTTCTTCGCCGCGGTGCTCGAGCGGCGCGCGCAGTAACGGGCGGGCTCGCGCATGGTCACGAATCACCTGACGCGGCAGCTCGCGGCCGTCGCGCGCGACTTCGGCCAGCCGGCGATGATCTGGCAGGCGGTCGCGTTCCTCGGCTCGCTCGCGCTCGCGTGGCTCGTCGCGCGCTACCTGCGCGGGCGGATCGACGCGCGCCGGCGCGCGGCCGGCCGCTCGCCCGGCCCCGGCGCGCTGAGTCTGAACCGCGCGCTGTTCCCGCTCATCGGCGGTGCGTTCATGTGGCTCGCGGAAACCGTGTTCGACGAGCTGATGCCAACGTCGCTGCTGCAGCTCGCGCTCGTGCCGCTCTTCGGCATCGGCCTCATCTACATCCTGTTCTTCGTCGCGCGCCGCGTGTTCGCGCGCGACGGCCACACGCATGCGTGGCTGTCGATCGTCGAGAAGATCGTGTCGACCGTCGTGTGGATCGCGATGGCGCTCACGGTGCTCGGCATCCAGCGCGACGTGCTCGCGTGGCTCGACAGCGTCCAGTTCCGCGTCGCGAATGCGCGCCTCACGCTGCTGTCGATCGTGTCGGGCGCGCTGTGGATCTGCGTGACGCTCGTCGTCGCGATGTGGCTCGGCTCGGTGCTCGAAGAGCGGCTGATGCGCGCGCGCTCGCTCGACGCGAACCTGCGGGTCGTGCTCGCGCGCGTCGGACGCGCGCTTCTCATCTTCGCGGCGGTGCTGATCGGGCTGTCGCTCGTCGGCATCGACGTGACCGTGCTCGGCGTGTTCGGCGGCGCGCTCGGCGTCGGGCTCGGCTTCGGCCTGCAGAAGATCGCGAGCAACTACGTGTCGGGCTTCATCATCCTGCTCGACCGGTCGCTGCGGCTCGGCGACGCGATCAACGTCGGCGGCCTGCAGGGCGTCGTCACGCAGATCCGCACGCGCTACACGGTCGTGCGCGGCCTCGACGGCAACGAAACGCTGATCCCTAACGAGAAGCTCATCACCGACGTCGTGCAGAACCAGTCGTCGTACCTGACGCGCGGCTATGCGAAGGTCGCGGTTCAGGTCGCGTACACGTCGGACGTCGAGCAGGCGATGGCGCTGCTCGCCGACGCGGCGAAGGGCGTCGAGCGCGTGCTCGAGGAGCCGGCGCCGACGCCTTATCTCGTCGGCTTCGGCGCGGACGGCATCGATCTCGAGCTCGGCTTCTGGATCGCCGACGCGGCGAAGGGGACGGCGAGCGTGCGTTCGGCGGTCAATCGGAACATCTGGCGGCTTTTTGTCGCACACGGGATCTCGATCCCGTTCCCGCAGCGGGAAGTGCGCGTGATCGGGCTGCCGGACGGCATCGCGTCCGCGCCGGCCGCGGACGGCCTGGCGGCGGGGCGGCAGCCGCGGGACGCATAGCGCGGCGGGGCGCCGCCGCGCCCCCGCTCAACCCGAAAACCCGTGCGCGCGTATTGCGCCGCCACAAAAAATATTCATTTTTTACAAAGACTTGGAACGGATGAAGTAAAATTCGATCCTATCGTGCTGTATGCTTTCATTTTCTTGACGCGGGTCATTTGAGCCGGCGTTCTTACTACTTCCACAGGTAACTGCCTTGTTGAATTCCCTGCTCGATTTCCTTTCCAACGGGCTTCTGCGTTTCTCGTGGTGGCAGATCGTGCTGTTCACGCTCGCCGTCACGCACGTGACGATCGTCGGCGTGACGGTCTATCTGCATCGCTGCCAGGCGCACCGCGCGCTCGATCTGCATCCGGTCATGAGCCATTTCTTCCGCCTCTGGCTGTGGATGACGACGGGCATGCTGACGGGCCAGTGGGCGGCGATCCACCGCAAGCACCACGCGAAATGCGAGACCGAGGAGGACCCGCACAGCCCGCAGACGCGCGGCATCTGGAAGGTGCTGCTCGAAGGCGCCGAGCTGTATCGCGCGGAGGCGAAGAACGAAGAGACGATGCGCAAGTACGGCCACGGCACGCCGAACGACTGGCTCGAGCGCAATCTCTACTCGAAGTATCCGATTCTCGGCGTGAGCCTGATGATGGTGATCGACGTCGCGCTGTTCGGCGTGGTCGGCCTTACCGTGTGGGCGGTCCAGATGGTGTGGATTCCGTTCTGGGCGGCGGGCGTCGTGAACGGCCTCGGCCACTTCTGGGGCTATCGCAACTTCAACGCGGCCGACGCGAGCACGAACCTGTTTCCGTGGGGCATCGTGATCGGCGGCGAGGAACTGCACAACAACCATCATACGTTTGCGACGTCGGCGAAGCTGTCGAACAAGTGGTACGAGTTCGACATCGGCTGGATGTACATCCGCATCATGTCGGCGTTCGGGCTCGCGAAGGTGAAGAAGATCGCGCCGACGCCGCGTCTCGCCGCGCGCAAGACGGTGCTCGACCAGGAAACGCTGCAGGCCGTGCTGTCGAACCGTTACGAGGTGATGGCGCGCTATGCGAAGACGCTCAAGCGTGCGTACAAGCAGGAACTCGCGCATCTGAAGGAATTGGGCGCGCGCGAGAAGTATCAGTTGATGCGCGGCGCACGCAAGTGGTTCCACAAGGACGAGGCGGGCCTCGACGAGCCGCAGAAGCGGATGCTGCCGGAGATCTTCGCGAACAGCCAGAAGCTGCACACGTTCTTCCAGTTGCGCGCCGAGCTCGCCGCGATCTGGGAGCGCTCGAACGCATCGCGCGAACAGTTGCTCGCGCAGTTGCAGGACTGGTGCCATCGCGCCGAGCAAAGCGGCATCAAGGCATTGCAGGAGTTCGCGACGCGCCTGCGCCGCTACGCGTGAGTCGTCCGCGCCGAAATCGATTAGAATTTCATGACGTCACAAACCCCGCGCTGGCGGGGTTTTTTCTTTTGGGCCAGTGGTTTTGCGATGCTGGCCGATCAGCAGGGCTGTGCTTTGCATGGAACCGGAGCAAGCGCCGGTCGATAGGAGATGAGGATGCAATCGGCGATCAAACCCGTCGAGTACGACCGCCCGATCGCGGCAGGGGCGGCCTGCGGCGTTGGCGAGGCATGGGCGAAGGTGCCGGCGGCGCTCGCCCCCGACGAGCGCGACGCGCTGAAGGCGCGAATCAAGGCACTGCTCGAGCGTGAAAGGGCGGTGCTGGTTGCGCACTATTACGTCGATGCGGACCTGCAGGCGCTCGCGGACGAAACGGGCGGCTGCGTCGCCGATTCGCTCGAGATGGCCCGCTTCGGCCGCGATCATGACGCGCAGACGCTCGTGGTGGCCGGCGTGCGCTTCATGGGCGAGACCGCGAAGATCCTGAGCCCGGGCAAGCGCGTGCTGATGCCCGACCTCGACGCGACGTGCTCGCTCGATCTCGGCTGCCCGGTCGACGAGTTCTCGCAGTTCTGCGACGCGCATCCGGATCGCACGGTCGTCGTCTACGCGAATACGAGCGCCGCCGTGAAGGCGCGCGCCGACTGGATGGTCACGTCGTCGATCGGCCTCGAGATCGTCGCCGATCTGCACGCGCGCGGCGAGAAGATCATCTGGGCGCCGGACTGGCATCTCGGCGGCTACATCCGGAAGAAAACGGGCGCGGACATGCTGATGTGGCAGGGTTCGTGTCTTGTGCACGACGAATTCAAGGGCATCGAGCTGGATCTGCTGCGCCGCGAATACCCGGACGCGAAGATCCTCGTGCACCCCGAATCGCCCGAGAGCGTCGTCGCGCTGGCGGATGTCGTCGGCTCGACGACGCAACTGATCGATGCTGCCGTGAAGCTCGATGCGCGGCGTTTCATCGTCGCGACCGATCTCGGCATTCTGCACAAGATGCGGCTCGCGGCCCCCGGCAAGACCTTCATCGAGGCGCCGACGGCCGGCAACAGCGCGACGTGCAAGAGTTGCGCGCATTGCCCGTGGATGGCGATGAACGCGCTGTCGAACCTCGCCGACGTGCTCGAGCGCGGTCACAACGAGATCTTCGTCGATACGGCGATCGCCGAGCGCGCGCGCGTGCCGATCGACCGGATGCTCGATTTCGCCGCGCGTCACCGGCAGCGCGTGCGGGCGAGCGGCGATCTGCAGCGCGACCAGTCGCTCTTTGCGAACGTGGGGGCCGCATGACGATCGACGCGGTGTCGCCGCTCTTCGCGGAAATCTCGCGCGAATACGGCGCCGCGTTCGACGCGGCGATCGCGCGCAATGTCGCCGATGCGCTCGCCGAGGACGTCGGCAGCGGCGATCAGACCGGGCGTCTCGTGCCGGACGGCGCGCCGCGCCGCGCGCGCGTGATCGTGCGCGAGGACGCGGTGCTGTGTGGCGTGCCGTGGTTCGACGCGGTGGTGCGCGTGGTCGATCCGTCGATCGAAGTCGACTGGCGCTATCGCGAAGGCGACAGGATGACGGCCGATTCGACCGTCTGCGAACTCCGCGGCCCTGCACGCTCGCTGCTGACGGCCGAGCGCAACGCGCTCAATTTCCTCCAACTGCTGTCGGGCGTCGCGACCGCGACGCGCCGCTACGTCGACCGGATCGCCGAGACGCGCACGCGGGTTCTCGATACGCGCAAGACGCTGCCGGGCCTGCGGCTCGCGCAGAAGTACGCGGTGCGCGTGGGCGGCGGCGCGAACCAGCGGCTCGCGCTCTACGCGGGCATCCTGATCAAGGAGAATCACATCGCGGCGGCGGGCGGCGTCGGCGAGGCGCTCGATGCGGCGTTCGCGCTGAACGCCGACGTGCCGGTGCAGATCGAGGTCGAAACGCTCGACCAGTTGCGCACGGCGCTCGCGCACGGCGCGCAATCGGTGCTGCTCGACAATTTCACGCTCGACATGATGCGCGACGCAGTGCGCATCACCGAGGGCCGCGCGGTGCTCGAGGTGTCGGGCGGCGTGAACTTCGATACGGTGCGCGCGATCGCCGAGACGGGCGTCGATCGGATCTCGATCGGCGCGCTGACGAAAGACGTGCGCGCGACCGATTATTCGATGCGTATCGTCGAATGACATGATGGCCGCGCGCATCGCGGATGCGCGCAGCCGGGCTGAAGAAAAGGCCGCCGGCGCTCGATGCGCGGGCGGCCTTTTTTATCGCGCGCCGCCTGGCCGATGCGCGTCGTGCCGCGCGGCCGGCCGTCGTTATTTCGGCGCGCGCCGCGGCGGCGTGAGCACGGTCGGCAGCGCCTTCGGCAATGCGTGCGGCCAGTCGCGGCTGTAGTGCAGCCCGCGGCTTTCGTGGCGCGCCCGCGCGCTGTCGACGATCAGCGATGCGACGTCGACGAGATTGCGCAACTCGAGCAGATCGCGGCTTACGCGGAAGTTCGCGTAGTACTCGTGGATCTCGTCGCGCAGCAGCTTGAGCCGATGCTGCGCGCGCTCGAGGCGCTTGTCGGTGCGCACGATGCCGACGTAGTTCCACATCAGGCGGCGCAGTTCGTCCCAGTTGTGCGCGACGACCACTTCCTCGTCGGCGTCCGCGACGCGGCTCTCGTCCCACGCGGGCAGCGGGCCGTGCGTCGCCGAATCGTAACCGGCGGCTTCGATTGCCTCGGCGGCCGCGCGGCCGATCACGAGGCATTCGAGCAGCGAGTTGCTCGCGAGACGGTTTGCGCCGTGCAGGCCCGTGTACGACGTCTCGCCGACCGCGTACAGGCCCGCGACGTCGGTGCGCCCGGCCAGATCGGTGACGGCGCCGCCGCATGTGTAGTGCGCGGCCGGCACGACCGGGATCGGCTCCTTCGAGATGTCGATGCCGAACTCGAGGCAGCGCGCGTGGATCGTCGGGAAATGCTCGCGCAGGAACGCTTCGGGCTGGTGGCTGATGTCGAGATACACGCAGTCGATCCCGCGCTTCTTGATCTCGAAGTCGATCGCGCGCGCGACGATGTCGCGCGGGGCGAGCTCCGCGCGCGGATCGTGCGCGGGCATGAAGCGGGTGCCGTCCGGCAGCTTGAGGAGGCCGCCTTCGCCGCGCACCGCCTCGGAAATGAGGAACGACTTCGCGTACGGATGGAAGAGGCACGTTGGATGGAATTGGATGAACTCCATGTTCGCGACGCGCGCGCCCGCGCGCCACGCCATCGCGATGCCGTCGCCCGTCGCCGTGTCCGGGTTCGTCGTGTACAGATAGACCTTGCCCGCGCCGCCCGTCGCGAGCACCGTGTGCGGCGCCTCGATCGTCACCGTGCGGCCCGTCTGCACGTCGAGCGCATAGAGGCCGACGCAGCGCCGGCCTGGAAGGCCGGGCAGCCCGAGGCGATCGGACGTGATCAGGTCGATCGCGTGGTGATCCTCGAAGAACGTGATGTTCGGATGCGTGCGCGCGCGCGCGGACAGCGTCGCGAGCACCGCGTGGCCCGTCGCGTCCGCCGCGTGGATGATGCGGCGATGGCTGTGGCCGCCTTCGCGCGTCAGGTGAAAGCCGAGCTCGGCGGCGTCGTCCTTCGTGAACGGCACGCCTTGCGAGATCAGCCATTCGATCGCCTCGCGGCCGTGCTCGACGATGTAGCGCGTCGCCGCTTCGTCGCACAGGCCGCCGCCCGCGATCAGCGTGTCGCTCACGTGATTCTCGACGCTGTCCGCCGAATCGAGCACCGCGGCGATGCCGCCTTGCGCGTAGCCGCTCGCGCCCTCCATCATCGACCGCTTCGCGATCAGCGCGACGCGTCGCGTTTGCGCGAGATTGAGCGCGACCGACAGACCGGCGAGGCCGCTGCCCACGATCGCCACATCGAAATTCATCTGCATCTCCGTTTCTTGCGCGTTTTGTCTTATCTTTCCCGCCATGCGCAATGCGGCGGAAAGGGCAGAGCATACCGCGTCGGAGAAACGCTTGCGTGCCCGCCAACGCAAAAAGCCCCGCGATTGCGGGGCTTTTCGTCGTCGTCAGGCTCGTTGAAACCGGAGAATTACTTGATCTTGGTTTCCTTGTACGCCACATGCTTGCGGGCGACGGGATCGAACTTCATGATCTCCATCTTTTCCGGCATGTTGCGCTTGTTCTTCGTGGTCGTATAGAAGTGACCCGTGCCCGCGGTGGACTCGAGCTTGATCTTGTCGCGTGCGCCTTTCGCCATGTTCGTGCTCCTTGGACTTAGGCTTCGCCGCGTGCGCGCAGGTCAGCGAGCACGGAATCGATGCCGTTCTTGTCGATCAGGCGCAGGCCGGCGTTCGAGACGCGCAGACGCACCCAACGGTTTTCGCTTTCCACCCAGAACCGGCGGTTTTGCAGATTCGGCAGGAAGCGACGCTTCGTCTTGTTGTTGGCGTGGGAAACATTGTTGCCGCTCATCGGCGCTTTCCCAGTTACTTGGCATACGCGTGCCATGAGAGCACTCCTAATACGCTGAATTCGGGTTCGATCGCCGGTGAAGGCTCTCTTCCTCGCATGGCCGCGTGAGCTTAGACCTTGCCGGGAAAAGCGCCTCCGATCCGTGGTCGGCCTGACGACCTGCCACGAGACCGCTTCAGCGGCTTCAGAACTGGTTGGAAAAAAGACAGACGGCGATTCTAACAGAAAAACTTCAGGAAAATCAAACCCAATTTCGCATGCGGATGTTGCGGGGCGCGGCGCCCGCGGCGAGCTAGATCCAGCCCGCCTGCGCGAACGAAAACGTATCGCTTGCGCCGACGACGAAATGATCGATCAACTTGACGTCGACGAGCGCGAGCGCGTCGCGCAGCACGCTCGTCAGGCGCCGGTCCGCGGCGCTCGGCCGCACCGCGCCCGACGGGTGATTATGCGCGACGATGAGCGCCGCCGCATTCAGCGCGAGCGCACGCCGCACGATTTCGCGCGGATAGACGGCCATCCGCGTAAGCGATCCGTGCGCGGTTTCCTCCGTCTGCACCAGCCGGTGCCGCGCGTCGAGAAAGAGGCAGACGAATACTTCGCGCGGCCGCGTGCCGATCAGGAGCCGCAGATAATCCTCGACCGCGCCGGGCGAATCGACGAGCGGCCGCTCGCGGGCCTTCTCGGCGAGCGCGCGGCGCGCGAGCTCGACGACCGCGACGAGGATCGCGGTGCGGGCGGGGCCGATTCCGCGCAGGCCCTTGAAATCGTCGGGCGCCGCGTCGAGCAGTGCGCGCAGCGAGCCGAAGCGCGCGAGCAGCGTGTGCGCGAGCGCAAACACGTCGTGGCCGGGCAGGCCCGAGCCGAGCAGAAGCGCGACGAGCTCCGCGTCGGACAGCGCGGCGGGGCCGCGCGCGAGCAGGCGCTCGCGCGGCAGATCGCGGCCGCGGCGCGCGGCCGCGCGGGCCGGCAGCGCGACGACGGGCGGCAGCGCGGCGGGCGGCAAGGCGGCGGGCGGTGCGGTGGGCCGCTCGCGCGCGGGCTCGTCGTCAACGTTTTCTCCAGCCGAGAGACTCTCGTGCCGCATGCTGCTGACCTCCAATATCCTGTGTGCTCGCAAGGCGAATCGCGCCGGCATTCCGCTTCGATCGCCGAGGTGACTTACAATATGGGCTTTGCGCTGCGCCGCCCGCCGTTTTTCGGGCGCCGATTGAACGAGTACCCCATGAGCCTCATCGACCTTGCAGAAGTGAAGCCCGGTTCGCACGTCACGCTTCATTACCGGCTCGCCCTTGCCGACGGCGCCGACATCGTCAACACGTTCTCCGACAAGCCCGCCACGCTCCTCCTCGGCGCGGGGCAGCTCGCGCCGTCGCTGGAGGAGATTCTGACCGGCCTCAAGGCGGGCGACCATTCGACCTTCCGGCTAGCGCCCGAGCAAGCGTTCGGGCCGCGCAATCCGGACATGATCCAGCGCGTGTCGCTTGCGACGCTGCGCGAAAACGGCATGGTCGGCGACGATTTCGCGCCGGGGGACCTGATCGAATTCAACGCGCCGGACGGCGGCCGCTACGCGGGCGTGCTCAAGGAGATCGGCGAGACCGCCGCGCTCTTCGATTTCAACCATCCGCTCGCGGGCCAGGCGCTCACGTTCGAAGTGAAAATCATCGGGATTCTGTAATCATGAGCTCCACCGATACGCTGTCCGGCCAGGTTGCCGCGGCCGACGCCGAGATTCTGCTCGCCCAGCCGCGCGGTTTCTGCGCGGGCGTCGACCGCGCGATCGAGATCGTCGAGCGTGCGATCGCGATGCACGGCGCGCCGATCTACGTGCGCCACGAGATCGTGCACAACAAGTACGTCGTCGAGGACCTGAAGAAGAAGGGCGCGATTTTCGTCGAGGAACTCGAGGAAGTGCCGTCCGGCAACACGGTGATCTTCAGCGCGCACGGCGTGTCGAAGGCGGTGCGCGACGAGGCGGCCGTGCGTGGGCTGCGCATTTACGACGCGACGTGTCCGCTCGTCACGAAGGTGCACGTCGAGGTCGCGAAGATGCGCCAGGAAGGCGTCGACATCGTGATGATCGGCCACAAGGGCCACCCGGAGGTCGAAGGCACGATGGGCCAGGTGGAGCGCGGCATGCATCTCGTCGAGAGCGTCGAGGACGTGCGCAAGCTCGAGCTGCCCGATCCCGGGCGCGTCGCGCTCGTCACGCAGACGACGTTGTCCGTCGACGACGCGGCCGAGATCATCGGCGCGCTCAAGGCGAAATTTCCCGCGATTCGCGAGCCGAAGAAGCAGGACATCTGCTACGCAACGCAGAACCGCCAAGATGCGGTGAAGTTCATGACGCCGCAGTGCGACGTCGTGATCGTCGTCGGCAGCCCGAACAGCTCGAACTCGAGCCGCTTGCGCGAGGTCGCCGAGAAGCGCGGCGTCGCCGCCTACATGGTCGACGCGCCCGAGCAGATCGACCCGGCCTGGGTCGCCGGCAAGCGCCGGATCGGCGTGACCGCCGGCGCGTCAGCGCCCGAGGTGCTCGCGCAGGCCGTGATCGCGCGCTTGCGCGAGCTCGGCGTGACCAACGTGCGGGCGCTCGAAGGCATCGAGGAGAACGTGTCGTTCCCGTTGCCGCGCGGCCTGAATCTGTCTTCCGCCGTCTGATCGCCGGTTTCGTTTCCGTCGGAATGCAAAAAGCGCGCCTCGGGCGCGCTTTTGTTTTGGGCGCGTTTTCCCCGGGAGCAACCATTCGGCACTAAGACAGTGCAACCCGGTTGCAATATCGTCCCGAACTCCGCTCTCAAAAAAGGTTGCAATGCAGGAAAACCCTGTCGAATCAGGAATATTGGTCGTCCTATAAATAGAGTTACAATGCGCCCGTTTTCAGGCCTGATGGCCTCGGAACATGGTTTTGGCAAGGCGCTGGAGACCTTATTCGATGCATCTGGAGTTGGTTTACGCCGGGCCCGTCGACGCGGCGGTTGCGCTCTTCGCAGCGGCCGCCGACGGACGCGACGGCGGGGCGGCGGCGCGGCTCGCGACAGCCTCGGCCGCCTCCCCGGGCGACGTGATCGTCGCCGGGGCCGGGCGTCCTGCGGCGAATTTCGCCGCGAAGCCGACTCGGATCAAGCGCGCACGCATCGACGTCGTCGCATCCGTCGACATCGGCGCGCCGGGCGAGCCGGTTGCGCGACGGACGGCAGTCCGTCGCGTGGCGGCGCCGTCCCGACGTGCGCCGATTACGAGCGACGCAGTGCACGCGATCGCCGACACCACGAGGCGCGCCATCCCGAGCGAAGCATTCGACGTGCCGCAGCCGATGTCGGCGTCCGCCCGCGAGGCGGCCGGCGTCACGCGCGGCCGCGTCGGCTCCGCGAGGGCTGGCGCATGGACGCTCTACGACTTCAAGGAGGCCAAGCACACCGTCCTCGAGTCGTGAACTACAGACGGGACTCGCGACGGCACCGAGGCTTCAGTGCGGTGCCGTTTTCGTATCCGTCCCGGCAAGACGCGCGGTCGCACAGTCCGCATCGTCCGCGCCGGGCCGGCATCACCTTACCGGTATTGATCAAGTACCCGCAGTGTCGTTGAGATCGCGCGATTCCATCGCTTATCCGCATGGCTGAGCGCGCATCCGGTGGCACGGGCCAAGGAGCTTTAAATGGATATTTTCGTCCAGCAGATCCTCAACGGACTGGTGCTCGGCAGTGTCTACGCCATCATCGCGTTGGGCTACACGATGGTGTACGGCATTCTCGGCATCATCAACTTCGCGCACGGCGACGTGCTGATGGTGGGCGCGATGGTCGCGCTTTCCGCGATCACGGTGTTGCAGAACCACTTTCCCGGGCTCGGCCACGTCGCCACGCTGACGATCGGGCTCGGGATCGCCGCGGTGGTCTGCGCGTGCGTCGGCTTCACGATCGAGCGCGTCGCGTACCGGCCGCTGCGTCGCGCGCCGCGCCTCGCGCCGCTCATCACCGCGATCGGCGTGTCGATCCTGTTGCAGACGGCCGCGATGATGATCTGGTCGCGCAACCCGCTGCCGTTCCCGCAGTTGCTGCCGACCGATCCGATCAACGTGATCAGGGCGGGCGAGAACAATCCGGGCGCGGTGATTTCGATGACCGAGATCACGATCATCATCGTCGCGTTCCTCGTGATGGCGGGGCTGCTCCTCCTCGTGCACAAGACGAAGCTCGGCCGCGCCATGCGCGCGATCGCCGAGAACCCGAACACGGCGAGCCTGATGGGCGTGAACCCGAACTTCGTGATCTCCGCGACGTTCATGATCGGCTCCGCGCTCGCGGCGCTCGCAGGCGTGATGATTGCGTCCGAATACGGCAACGTCCACTTCTACATGGGTTTCATCCCCGGCATGAAGGCGTTCACGGCCGCGGTGCTGGGCGGGATCGGCAACCTCGGCGGCGCGATGGTGGGCGGCGTGCTGCTCGGCCTCATCGAGCAGTTGGGCGCGGGCTACATCGGCAATCTGACGGGCGGGGTGTTCGGCAGCAATTACCAAGACGTGTTCGCGTTCATCGTGCTCATCATTGTGCTCGTGTTCCGGCCGTCGGGCCTGTTGGGCGAACGTGTCGCCGATCGCGCGTAAGGAGAACAACATGACATCCATTCAACCGATCGAAACGTCGGCTTCGCTCGTCGAGGAGCGCCATCCCGCGAAGACCGCCACCATCGGCATCCTGATCGCGGCGTTCGTGATCGCCGCGCCGCTCGTCATCGGCGCGGCGGGCGGCAACTACTGGGTCCGCGTGCTCGATTTCGCGATGCTGTACGTGATGCTTGCGCTGGGCCTGAACGTGGTGGTCGGCTTCGCCGGCCTGCTCGACCTGGGCTACATCGCGTTCTACGCGGTGGGCGCTTATACCGCGGCGCTCCTGAGCTCGCCTCACCTGACGTCGCACTTCGACTGGATCGCGCAGATGGTGCCGGGCGGCCTGCACGTGCCATTCTTCCTGATCGTGCCGATCGCGATGGCGCTCGCGGCGATCTTCGGCATCCTGCTCGGCGCGCCGACGCTGCGCCTGCGCGGCGACTACCTCGCGATCGTCACGCTCGGCTTCGGCGAGATCGTCCGGATCTTTATGAACAATCTCGACCGTCCGGTCAACGTGACGAACGGGCCGCAGGGGATCACCGGCATCGATCCCGTCCAGGTCGCGGGCTTCAACCTGTCGCAGACGCACGAGATCTTCGGCTTCTCGCTGCCGTCCGTGTACATGTACTACTACCTGTTCGTGCTCTGCGCGCTGCTCGTCATCTGGGTCTGCACGCGCCTGCAGCACTCGCGTATCGGCCGCGCATGGGCCGCGATCCGCGAAGACGAGATCGCCGCGAAGGCGATGGGCATCAACACCCGCAACGTGAAGCTGCTCGCGTTCGCGATGGGCGCGTCGTTCGGCGGCCTGTCGGGCGCGATGTTCGGCGCGTTCCAGGGCTTCGTGTCGCCGGAATCGTTCACGTTCTGGGAATCGGTCGTCGTGCTCGCGTGCGTGGTGCTGGGCGGCATGGGCCACATCCCGGGCGTGATCCTCGGCGCAGTCCTGCTCGCCGTGTTCCCCGAATTCCTGCGCTCGACGATGAGCCCGCTGCAGCACATGCTGTTCGGCCACGACATCGTCGATACCGAAGTGATTCGCCAGGCACTCTATGGCCTTGCGATGGTGGTCATCATGCTGTATCGCTCGGAAGGCCTGTGGCCCGCGCCGAAGCATGAGGACAGGATCGCGAAACTGGCGAAGCGCGGCGGCAAGAAGCCGGTGCGCGCGTAAAGGACGTGGGACCGGCGCAAGCGCTGAAGCGCCAGCGCCGGTCGACACTGGAGAAAAGGTAATGAGCGAACAAATTCGACTGTCCGTCAAAGGCGTGAACAAGCGCTTCGGCGGCCTGCAGGCGCTGTCCGACGTCGGCCTCGAGATCCGCGAGGGCCAGATCTACGGCCTGATCGGCCCGAACGGCGCGGGCAAGACCACCTTCTTCAACGTGATCACGGGGCTCTATACGCCGGATTCCGGCGAGTTCAAGCTCGACGGCGCGGATTACACGCCGACCGCCGTGCATCAGGTCGCAAAGGCGGGCATCGCGCGCACGTTCCAGAACATTCGCCTGTTCGGCGGAATGACCGCGCTCGAGAACGTGATGGTCGGGCGCCACGTGCGCACGAAGCACGGCCTGCTGGGCGCCGTGTTCCAGACGCCCGCCGAGCGCAAGGAAGAGCGCGAGATCAAGGAGCGCGCGATCGAACTGCTCGATTACGTCGGCGTGCTGCAGTACGCGGATTACACCGCGCGCAACCTGTCGTACGGCCACCAGCGGCGCCTGGAGATCGCGCGCGCGCTCGCGACCGATCCGAAGCTGCTCGCGCTCGACGAGCCGGCGGCCGGGATGAACGCGACCGAGAAGGTCGAGCTCACGCGTCTGCTCGACAAGATCCGGTCGGACGGCCGGACGATTCTCCTGATCGAGCACGACGTGAAGCTCGTCATGCACCTGTGCAACCGGATGACGGTGCTCGATTACGGCAAGGTGATCGCCGAGGGTCTGCCGCAGGACGTGCAGAAGAATCCGAAGGTGATTGAGGCATATCTCGGCGCAGGGGTGCACTGATGGCAGCGGCAATGTTGAAAATCAAGGGCTTGCAGGTCAACTACGGCGGCATCCAGGCCGTCAAGGGCGTTGACATGGAAGTCCGTCAGGGCGAGCTCGTCACGCTGATCGGCGCGAACGGCGCGGGCAAGACCACGACGATGAAGGCGATCACGGGCTTGAAGCCGTATTCGGCGGGCGACATCGAGTACGACGGCCAGTCGATCAAGGGCGTGCCGCCGCACGAACTGCTCAAGCGCGGCCTGGCGATGGTGCCGGAAGGCCGCGGGATCTTCGCGCGGATGTCGATCGTCGAGAACATGCAGATGGGCGCTTATCTGCGCAACGACAACGAGCAGATCAAGAAGGACGTCGACCGGATGTTCGGCTTCTTTCCGCGCCTGAAGGAGCGCGCGACGCAGCTCGCCGGCACGCTGTCGGGCGGCGAGCAGCAGATGCTCGCGATGGCGCGCGCGATTCTGTCCAAGCCGAAGCTGCTGCTGCTCGACGAGCCGTCGATGGGGCTGTCGCCGATCATGGTCGAGAAGATCTTCGAGGTGGTGCGCGAGATCTCGAAGGATGGCATCACGGTGCTGCTCGTCGAGCAGAACGCGCGCCTCGCGCTGCAGGCGGCGGACCGCGGCTACGTGATGGACTCGGGCACGGTCACGATGGAAGGCGACGCGAAGCAGATGCTCGACGATCCGAAGGTGCGCGCCGCGTATCTGGGCGAGTAAACGCCGATCGATGCCGGCCGCGCGGTTTGCGCGGGGTGGCGTTCATGAGGCCGTCACGGCGCGCCGTGGCGGCTTTTTGTTTTTCGGCGGCCTCCCGTTCGTTTTGCCGGGGCGGCGAATGTGTCAGGGGGCATGCCGAGCGCGGCAGCGTGCGCGCGGAGCAACTGTCGCCCGCGTTCGCCGATCGGCCTATCGAAAACCGACACGCAGCTCAGGCACAATGTGTACGCTACCCTCGAACGGAGACGCACATGAGCCTCGATTACGGTTTCGTGAAAGCGAAGATCAAAGCGGTTGCGGGTCTGAAAGCGGCGGCGCGCGCGAACGAGACGCAGTATCACGTCCATTTGACGCTCGCGCTGCCCGACGGCGACTGGGACGTTGCGATCAACGTCGGCACCAACGACGCGGACGACTTGCTCAAGTACAAGCTCGTCTATGATTTCCATCATCCGGTCACGCAGACGCTCGCCGCGGCGGCGGAAGGCTATACGGACCTGACGGGCGGCGCTGCGCTGCCGGCGCTCGACTTCGTGCGCAGCGACGTCCTGAGCGAAACAGGCGCGTGGCGCATGAGCGACGTAATGGACGGCACCGAGCATCCGGAGCCGATTCCGTCGATGCTGCGGCTCGTCGACGCCGCGCGTCAGCAGAACCTCGATCTGTATGTGTTCGGGCGCACGTACGTCGAAGGCAACGGCATACACGATACGCACATGAACCAGGGATCGTCCGGGCCGCACTTCCTGCATCGGCCGGGCAACGACGCGAACGATCACAACGACGTGTGGCAGGACGGCGCGCTTTTCGTCGATCTTGGCGGCGAGCAATGGGCCGCGTACTTCGCGGCATTCGAGCAGCAGGCGGTGCCGACCGACGGCCTGGGCAATCCGCTGCCGGGCGCGGGGCCGATTTCGTAGGCGGGCGCGGCGATGCGGGCGGCGGCGCATGCTGCGAAAAACGGCGGCGCGGTGCGCCGCGTTCACTGCAACGTCAATCCGTCGCGAGCCGCTTGCCGAACGAGATGCGCTCTTCCGCGCGGTAGCCGAGCGCTTCGTAGAAACGGCACGCGTCGTCGTTGCCCGGTAGCACCTGCAGGTTCACCTTGGGGCAGCCGCGCGCGGCGAGCGCCGCCTCCGCATGCGCGAGCAGCGCGCGGCCGATGCCGAGCCGCCGCGCGCCGCGTTCGACCGCGAGCGAATACAGCCAGCCGCGATGACCGTCGTAGCCGGCCATCACGGTCCCGACGACACGCCCGTCGGCGGTCGCGACGAAAAACAGCTCGGGCTGCGTCGCGAGCTTGAGCTCGATCGAGCGCCGCGGATCGCGGTGCGGCGTGCTCGCGTCCGAATACGACGGGAACGCGTCGCGCCACACGGCGAGCACGGCGTCGGTGTCGCCGAGCCCGAACGGGCGGATCGCGACGTCGTTCGTGACGATCTCGGTCGACATGCGCGATCAGAGCGAATCGAGCACCGAACGCAGCATCGCCATCATCTGGTCGATCTCGTCGTTCGTCACGTTCAGGGCCGGCATGAAGCGCAGCAGGTTCGGGCGCGCGGCGTTCAGCAGCAGGCCGTCCGGCTGCATGTCGCGCGCCTTCTCGACGATCTGCGGGCCGATGTCCTTGCCGAGCAGGAGCGCGCGCAGCAGGCCTTCGCCGCGCTCGCCCTCGAAGCCGCGCTCCTCCGACAGTTCGAGCAGCTTGCGCTTCAGGTATTCCCCGCGCGCGCGCACGCCTTCGAGGAAGCCCGGCGCGACGAGCTGCGAGATCACCGCGTGGCCCGCCGCGGTCATCAGCGGGTTGCCGTTGTAGGTGCCGCCCTGGTCGCCCGCCTCGAACACCGCTACGTCCGCCTTCGACAGCAGCGCCGCGAGCGGCACGCCGCCGCCGATACCCTTGCCGAGCGTCATGATGTCCGGCTCGACGCCGGCGAGCTCGTACGCGAACAGCGTGCCGGCGCGGCCGCAGCCGCTTTGCACTTCGTCGACGATGAGCAGCAGGTCGTGCTGCTTCGTCAGCGCGCGCAGTTGCCGCATGAATTCGCGCGACGCCGGGATCACGCCGCCTTCGCCCTGGATCGGCTCGAGCATCACGGCGACGGTCTTGTCGTTGATCAGCCGCTCGACCGAGTTGATATCGTTGATCTCGGCCTTCGGAAAGCCCGGCACCTGTGGCGCGTAGATCGTGTCCCAGCCTGCCTTGCCGCTCGCCGACATCGTCGCGAGCGTGCGGCCGTGGAAGCCGTGGTCGAACGTGATGATCTCGTACGCGCCCTTCCTGAACTTGCGGCCCCATTTGCGCGCGAGCTTGATCGCGCCTTCGTTCGCTTCGGCGCCGCTGTTCGCGAAGAACACCTTGTCGAACACGCTGTGCTGCGTGAGGAGGCCCGCGAGCTTCGCCATCGGCTCGTTGTAGAACGCGGGCGACGGGTTCAGCAGCTTCTCGGCCTGCGCCTGCAGCGCCTGGACGAGGCCGTCGTTGCAGTGGCCGAGGCAGTTGACCGCCCAGCCCTGGATGAAATCCAGGTAGCGCTTGCCGGTGTGGTCGTAGAGCCACGAGCCCTTGCCGTGCGTGAACACGATGTCGGGGCGGTTCGTGATGTACATCAGCGAGTCGATCGGGTAGTCGTTCAGCGGCATAGCGGCAGGCTCCAGCGGGCAGTCGGCGAAAAGACAATAAAAAAAGCCACGGGATGCCGTGGCTTGGTGGTTCGAACAGCTTGTGCGTAACGGGGAAGCGGTTACGCGCGAGTCCGTGGCGAGCCGGCGGCATCCGTGCGGAGCGGCGAGCGGCGACGTCGGAGAGGGGACTGGAAGCGGTTCATGTGCGCAAGCATAAGGCATCACGCGGCCTCAAGTAAACCGCTGCGACGCGACAATTCCGTGTCGCGGCGGTTTTCCCGGGCCGCGCGGCGCTCAGACCGGGTGTGCGAGGTCCGCGGCGCTCGTGAACGAGTCCGCGTAGAACTCGTCGGCGGGCAGGCCATGGTGCTGCGTGAAGTCGCGCTGCGCGGATTCGACCATCACGGGCGCGCCGCATGCATACACCTGGTGCCCGGACAGATCCGGCAGATCCTCGATCACCGCGCGATGCACGAAGCCCGTGCGGCCCGCCCACGCGTCGCTCGCGTCGGGCTCGGAGAGCACCGGCACGAACTTGAAGTTCGGGATCTCCTTCGCCCATTGCTCGGCGGCGTCGAGCAGATACAGGTCCTTCTTGCGGCGCGCGCCCCAGTAGAGCGTCATCGGGCGCTCGAGCTTCGCGTGGTGCGCGTGCTCGATGATCGCCTTGATCGGCGCGAAGCCCGTGCCGGATGCGAGCAGCACGATCGGCTTGTCCGAATCCTCGCGCAGGAAGAACGTGCCGAGCGGGCCTTCGAGGCGCAGGATGTCGCGTTCCTTCATCGCGCCGAACACGTGGTCGGTGAACTTGCCGCCCGGCATGTGGCGGATGTGCAGCTCGATCGGCCCTTCCTCGTGCGGCGCGGTCGCCATCGAATAGCTGCGGCGCGCGCCGTCCTTCAGGATGAACTCGATGTACTGGCCGGCCAGATACTGCAGGCGCTCGTTCGCGGGCAACTGCAGCCTCAGCACGATCACGTCGTCCGCGCGGCGCTCGAGCGCCGCGACGCGGCACGGCAGCTTCTTCACCTGGACGCCGTCGACGCCCGCGATCTCGCGCACGTCGACTTCGAGGTCGCTCTGCGGCTTCGAGCAGCAGAGGAGCGCGAGGCCGCGCGTGCGCTCGTCGTTCGACAGCGCCGATGCGGAATGCGGCCCCTGCTCGAACTGGCCTTGCACGATCGTGCCCTTGCACGAGCCGCACGCGCCGTTCTTGCAGCCGTAGGGCAGATGGACGTTCTGGCGCAGCGCCGCCGCGAGCACGGTTTCGTCGGCCTCGACCTGGAACTGCCGGCCGCTTTGCTTGAGGGTTACGTTAAAAGCCATAAGTCGTTGAGAACAAAAAGTGGGGACCGTGCAAGGCGTGCACGGCAGCTACAATGCATTCCTGCGGATCAACCGATACACCATGATTGCGACACGAATCCTGCGCCGGCCGCGCGTATTGATCGTCGGCTGCGGCGACGTCGGCCTGCGCTGCGCCGCGCAACTGCGCGCGCGGCGCGAGAACCTGCGCGTCGTCGCGCTGACGAGCCGGCGCTCGCGCTGCGCCGAACTTCGGGCGGCGGGAGTCGTGCCCGTCGTCGGCGATCTGGACGCGCGCGCGACGCTCGAGCGGATCGCGCGCGTCGCGCACGTCGTGCTGCATCTCGCGCCGCCGCAGGCCACGGGCGACGTCGATCGCCGAACGCAGGCGCTCATCGCCGCGCTCGCGTCGCCGCGGCGGCCGTCGCGTCAGTTCGCGCCGGCATACGGCAGGCTGCGCGCCGGGCGGGCCACTGCCAGATCGGCTCGGCCACTTTTTCGAGCATCGGCTATTGTACCCGACGCCCCGTCGCGTCCCGTCGTCGTCTACGCGAGCACGAGCGGCGTCTACGGCGATTGCGGCGGCGCGCGGGTTGACGAAACGCGGCCGGTGCGGCCCGCGAATCCGCGCGCGCAGCGGCGCGTGTCGGCCGAGCGTCAGCTTCGCCGCGCGACCGCGCGCGGTGCGCTGTCCGCGCGCATCGTGCGGATCCCCGGCATCTACGCGGCGAACCGGTTGCCGCTCGCGCGGCTCGAGAAGGGGACGCCGGCCCTCGCCGAGGCCGACGACGTCTATACGAACCATATTCATGCCGACGATCTCGCGTCGATTCTGTTGCGCGCCGCCGCGCGCGGCAAGCCCGCGCGGGTCGTCCATGCGAGCGACGATACCGAGCTGAAGATGGGGGACTACTTCGAGCGGATCGCGCGCGCGTTCGGCATGCGCAGCCCGCCGCGCATCGCGCGCGCCGAAGCGGAGCGGCAGCTCGAGCCGATGCTGCTGTCGTTCATGCGCGAGTCGCGGCGGCTCGCGAACGCGAGAATGAAGCGCGAATTGCGCATCGCGCTGCGTTATCCGACTGTCGACGACTTTCTGCGCACCGTGCCCGCGCCGCGCCCGGTCAAGTGATTGCCGGCAACGCCTCGATCAACAGGAAGCACAGCAGCGCGCCGATCAGCGCGCCAATCAGATTCGGATGATATTTGCGCTTCAGATGCATCGCGGTGAGCAGCCCGCCGATGATGATCGCGCCGAGCGCCGCGAACGCCAGTATCACGGACGATATTTCGATCGGATTGTCGATGGTCATGATGTCCCCCCAAACCTGGAACGTATTGTGGTTTGTTTCGAGTATAGCGGGGCTTGATGACACTGCCATGCTGCGATGCGGCATGGCTCAGGCCGCCGGGCGGCGGCCGTTCGGGCTTACCCTGACAGGGTTTTCGCCGTGCCGCGCAATGCGGCGAGATCGTGCTCGTCGAGCCAGCGCCATGCGCCTTCGGCGAGATCCCCGGGCAACGCGAAGCCGCCGATGCGCGAGCGATGCAACGCGTCGACGCGGTTGCTCGCGGCGGCGACCATCCGCTTCACCTGGTGGTATTTCCCTTCGGCGATCGTTATTTCGAGGAGTCGTTCTCCTCGGGCGACGGCGGCGAGCGCCGCGACCGGCTTCGGCTCGCCGTGCAGCAGCACGCCCGCGCGCAGCGTGTCGAGCTGCGCGTCGTCGAGCGGGTGGCGCACCGTCGCGACGTAGGTCTTCGGCGTCTTGCGCTTCGGTGACGTGTACGCATGGACGAACTGGCCGTCGTCGGACAGGAGCAGCAGGCCCGTCGTGTCCTGGTCGAGGCGGCCGACGCACTGGACGCCGCGTTCGGCGAACTGCGGCGGCAGCAGGCTGAACACGCTCGCATGATGCTGCGGCTCGCGCGAGCACTCGTAGCCCGCCGGCTTGTTGAGCACGACGTACGCGCGCGCGCGGTACGGCCAAGCGACGCCGTCGACTTCGAACACGAGCTGCGTGGTGTCGAACGACGCGTGCGCGTCGGTGCACGTCGCGCCGCCGGCGGCGACGCGTCCCGCTTCGACGAGCGCGCGGCACTGGCGGCGCGACCCGAAGCCTTGGGTGAACAGAATGCTTTCGAGATCCATGGCGCGCGCATTGTACCAAGCGCATCAAACGCGGATCGGGAGAACGGTCGCGGCGCGCTCGGGCGCAAGCGCGCGTGGGCTGGTAAGCTCGAGGCCCCGCGGTCGCGCTCGCGACCGCCATTCCTCGTTCAAACGAAGGTAACGATGACCATGACGATCACTTCCGTCGCGCGGCGCGGCCTCGCCGCCGCGCTCGCACTCGCGCTGTCGGGCGCCGCATTCGCGCACGCGAAACCCGAGAAGACCGATCCGCCCGCGAATGCCGCGGTCGCGGCGCCGCAGGCCGTGTCGATCGACTTCACCGAGACGCTCGAGCCCGCGTTCAGCTCGATCGTCGTCGTCGACGCAGCCGGCGCGCCGGCCCAGGCCGCGAAGGCGGTCGTCGACGCGAACGATCGCAAGCGCATGTCGGTCGCGCTCAAGCCGCTGCAGGCCGGCGCGTATACGGTCAAGTGGGTGGCGGTTGCAACCGACGGCCACCGCACGCAGGGCCGCTATACGTTCACCGTGAAATAGGCGCCGGGCGAGGGGCCGCCGCGGTGTTCCGATGCGCGGCAGCGTTCGACGAATCCACATCTCGTCGATTCGCTATTCGAGATCGTTCGTCGCCGCGCCGGTTGCGCGGAAGCCGCGAATTTGTCCGCCGGCGTTCGGCGCGCGTTTCGCCGTTTTCCCGCTTCCGGACGGAGTCAAACGCGGCTAGCCGCTGAAAGCGCATCGAGCACGCGTGCACGATGCACGCACATATGCATATGCACGCACCCGCTCGTGCGCGCGACGGCACGCCGAAGCGCATCGCCGGCGGCGCGCTCAGCGCAGCCGCGTGACGACGGCGCGCGCGCCGAGCGTCGGCGCCTCGCCGCGATCGCCGGCGGCGCGCGGCCCGATCCGTATCCGCTCTTTCAGGAAATCGAGCAGCGCGTGCACGCGCATCGGCAGATGCTCGCTCGGCCCGACGAACACCGCGTTGATCTCTTCTTCGTCGCCCGGATTGAATGCCTCGAGCACCGGCACGAGGCGTCCCGCGTCGAGGTCCGCGTCGACGTGAAAGCGCGCGAGCCGCGCGAGCCCGAGCCCGGAAACGGCCGCTTCGCGGATGCTTTCGTTGTCGCCGAGCAGCAGGTGGCCGCCCGACGGCAACAGGCGCTGGCCTTCCGCCGCGACGAACGGCCATGCCTTCGCGTTGCCGCTGAGGCCGATGCAGTTGTGGCGATCGAGATCGTCGGGCGTCGCCGGCACGCCGTTGCGCTCGAAATACGCGGGCGAGCCGACGACGACCATCCGGCTGCCGCCGAGCCTGCGCATCACGAGCCGCGAATCGTCGAGTGCGCCGGAGCGGATCGCGATGTCGCTGCGGTTGTCGAGCGGATCGACGGCCGCGTCCGACAGCACGATGTCGAGCGTGATGTCCGGATAGCGGCGCTGGAACTCGGGCAAGAGCGGCATCAGATGATGCTTGCCGAACGGCACGTGCGAATTGATCCGCACGCGCCCCTGCGGAATCGCGCCGTGCATCGCCTCGCGCTCGGCGTCGGCGATGTCTTCGAGGATGCGCACGCAGCGCTCGTAGAACGCGGCGCCTTCGGGCGTGAGCTGCAGCTTGCGCGTCGTGCGATTCAAAAGGCGCACGCCGAGCCGCGTCTCGAGCCGTTGAACGAACTTGCTGATCGCCGATGGCGTCATGTCGAGCCGTCGTCCCGCCGCAGAGAATCCGCACGACTCGATCACCTGAACGAACACGGCCATCTCGGAGAAACGATTGACCTCGCGCATGGACGTTTTGACGAGATTTTGAATGGATGAATCCTAGTATATCCGCGACTTGTTTTCGAACTCGCGGGATTTTCTTATGCCCGCGTTCATCGATTTTCGTCGATTCATCGTCGACCGTTTATCTCGCTTCGGCTGCCGCGTATTGGCGATTCATTGTGAGACGAACGTCTCGAACGAGCGCGCGTTCGTTTGCGCCGGCGCGTTAATGCGCCGGTGCGAAGCGGCGGCGGCGTCCGGTTTCGCGCACCGCGTCGATCAGCGCGTTGCTGGCGGGCGTCGGTCGATGCGAGAACGCGTAGAAGCGCGCGGCGGGCAGCGCGGGCAGTGCGTCGTTCGGCCCGCATTCGCGCAGGCCGTCGCGCAACTGGCTGCGCGCGACGACGGTGACGGCGAATCCCGCGAGCGCGGCCGCCACGCAGCCCGCCATGCTGCCGCTTTCGAACGCGATCCGAAATGGCCGCAGCGCGTCGCTCAGCGCGGCGAGCGCCACTTCGCGGTACACGCAAGGCTCGGGAAAGAGCGCGAGCGGCAGCGCGTCGTTTGCGTCGAGCGCGGCGCCGGATGCGAACGCCCATACGAGCGGCTCTTCCCACAGCAGTTCGCCGGCGTTGTCGTCGATGCGGCGGCAATGCTTGCCGAGCACGACGTCGAGGCGGCCCGACGCCTGGTGCCGCAGCAGATCCGCGGTGATGCCGACCTTCAGCTCGATCGTCGCGCGCGGATGCAGTCGGCCGAACGCGTGCAGCACCTGCGGCAGCCACGCGCCGGCGAAATCCTCCGACGCGCCCACGCGCAGCCGGCCGTGCAGCGGCGAGCCGCGCAGCCGCGCACGCGCTTCGCGCTCCATCTCGACGATGTTGCGTGCATATGCATAGAGCGTCTCGCCTGCGGGCGTGAGCTCGACTTGCCGCGTCGTGCGGGCGAGCAGCACGGCGCCCGTCGCCTGCTCGAGCCGCTTGATGTGCCCGCTGACGGCCGACGGCGTGAGCGCGAGCCGCTCGGCCGCGGGCGCGAAGCCGCGGCTGTCGGCGACTTCGAGAAAGGTGCGCAGCAGCACGATGTCGAGCGACATCGCTGCCGAGTCCGACGGCGCATTCATGCGGATCACCGATTCAACGAGATATTCGAATAATAGATGATGATTCTTTGAGAATCGTGACGAGAGCCCGGGCTACGATCGACGTCACCGACCTGACAACCGGCGGAGACCCCGATGCCCGACTATCTGTTTGCGACGACCCCGCTGCTGGACGTCGCGTATCTCGAATGGAATCCGGACGGCGCGCGCACGGCCGTGCTGCTGCACGGCTGGCCGGACAGCCCGGCGTGCTGGAAAGCGGCCGCGCCCGTGCTCGCCGACGCCGGCTATCGCGTGCTTGCGCCCGCGCTGCGCGGTTTTGCGCCAACCCGCTTTCGCGACGCGGCGACGCCGCGCAGCGGGCAACTCGCGGCGCTCGGGCGCGATCTGCTCGATTTCGCCGACGCGCTGCGGCTGGAACGCCCGGTGCTCGTCGGACACGACTGGGGTGCGCGCGCCGCCGCGAACGCGTGCGGGTTGCGTGAGCGGGCGGCGTCGCATCTCGTGATGCTGTCGGTCGGCTACGGCACGAACGACCCGAATCAGCCGCTGTCGCTGCAGCAGGCGCGCCGTTACTGGTATCACTGGTTCATGGCGACGTCGCGCGGCGAGCGGGCGGTGCGCGACGATCGCCGCGCGTTCGCGAGGACGATGTGGGACACGTGGGCGCCGGCCGGCTGGTATGCGCCGGAGGACTTCGACGAAGCGGCCGACGCGTTCGATGGGCCCGACTGGGCAGACGTCGTGCTGCATTCGTACCGGCACCGCTGGGGCTTCGCGAACGGTTGCGCCGCGTATGCGCACGACGAAGCGCGTCTGAATCCCGCGCCCGTTCTGTCCGTGCCGACGCTCGTGCTGCACGGCGGCGCGGACACCTGCAACCATCCGGACAGCTCCGCATCGCGCGAGCGGTTCTTCGCCGGACGCTACGAGCGCGTCGTACTCGATGGCGTCGGTCACTTTCCGCAACGCGAGGCGGCGGCGCGCGTCGCCGATGCGATCGTCGCGTTCTGCGCCGGCGCGTGAGCGCGACAGGGCGGCGGGCGCCGGTCCTCGCCGCCCGTTGCGCGCTCATGTCATCCGTCGAGCCGCTTCGTCCAGTCCTCGACCGCGCCGGCCTTCAGCCGCCGCTCGAACAGTTGGCGCCATGACAGTGGCAGCGCGTCGATGCGCGACAGCGCTTCGAGCGCGCCGGCATCGAGCGTGCGCCGGTACAGCACATCGAGCACGCTCGACAGCGGCCATTCCGGATGCGGCCGCTCGCGCAGCGCGAGTTCGCCGCCGGGCTCGACCCAGCCCTCGTCGAGCACGCGGTAGTACCAGCCGGTCCGTCCGCTCTGCTGGACGCGCGCGGACATCTTCCGGAATCCGAAGCGTGCATTGAGCTTCCAGCACGGCTGCCGGGACTGCGAGACCTGCAGCGTCGCGCCGCCGAGCGTGAAGACGTCGCCGATGCACACGTCGCGCTCGGCGATGCCGCGCGTCGACAGGTTCTCGCCGAATGCGCCCGGCCGCGCGAGCACGTCGCGTGGGCCGATCTCGGCCGCCCATAGCGCATAGTGGTCGAACGCATAGTGATGGACCGCCTTGTCCGGGCCGCCGTGATGCTTGCGGTCGGCCTGCTCGTCGCCGGCGAAGCCGGTGCGCGCGAGCCACAGGCGCTCGCGCACCGGTTGCTTGCCGATCGCGCTCGCGTGCGCCGTATCCGCGAGCGGCCGTATCGCGCCGATCAGCAGCGCATCGAGTTTCGCGTTCATCGTATGCATGCGCGCCGTTCCGTTCACGCGTGAGCAGCGTCGCGCAGCGCGTCGAGAATCGCGGCGAGCTCGCGCGTGCGCTCTTCGCCGAGCGGGCGCAGCGGCTTGCGCGGCTCGCCCGCGTCGAAGCCCGCGAGCCGCAGCCCCGCCTTCACCGTGACGGGCAGCCCGCCCGCGACGATGAACTGCAAGAGCGGCAGTTGCCGGTGGAAGACGGCGCGGGCCGTGCCGAGATCGCCCGCGCGCATCGCTTCGTACAGCGCGAGCGGCAGGCGCGCATTCAGGTTCGGCGCGGCGGTGCACCAGCCGGCCGCGCCCGCCGCGAGCGCGGCGAGCGCCATCGGATTGCTGCCGTTGTAGAACGGGATCGCGCCGTCGCCCAGTTGCGCGAGCCGGTGCATGCGCTTGATGTCGCCCGTGCTCTCCTTGACCATCGTCACGTTGTCGACCGTGCGGAAGATGCGTGCGATCAGCTCGGGCGACATGTCGATGCCGCTCGTCGCCGGGTTGTTGTACAGCATGATCGGGATGCCGATCGCGTCGCCGATCGCGCGATAGTGGCCGACGATCGCTTCGTCGTCCAGCTTCCAGTACGACACGGGCAGCACCATGACCGCGTCAGCGCCTGCCTGCTCGGCGAACTTCGCGCGGCGCACCGCGTTCGCGGTGGTGAGATCGGAGATGCCGACGACGGCCGGCACGCGGCGGTCGACGGCGCGAATCGAGGCCGACGCGGCGGCTTCCCATTCGGCGTCGGACAGATAGGCGCTCTCGCCTGTGCTGCCGAGCGGCGCAATGCCGTGCACGCCGCTTGCGATCAGGCGTTCGACGAGCGCGCCGAGGGCGGTCGTGTCGACCTGGCCGTCGGGCGAGAAGGGGGTGACGGGGTAGGCGATGATGCCTTGCAATGGGTTGGACATGAGTCGGGGGCTCCGGAGTGCTCGATGTCGTCGGTTCGTCGTCGGTTCGCTATCGATTCGACGCGCGGGCAATTCGGCGGATCAGCCGAGGCAGTCGGGGTGATGGCGCAGCGCGCGCCGCGCGTAGTACGCGAACGTCACGGCGTCGCGCTTCGGCGTCGAGATCCAGTCGTGTGCGTCGGTCGCGAGCGCGGGCTGGATCGGCTCGATCGCGCCGGCCGCCATCGCCAGCAGTTGCAACCGCGCTGCGCGCTCGATCAGGATCGCGAGCATGCACGCCTCCTCGATCGTTTTGCCGACGACGAGCTGGCCGTGATGCGACAGCAGGATCGCGCGCTTGTCGCCAAGCGCGTTCGAGATGATCTCGCCTTCCTCGTTGCCGACGGGCACGCCTGGCCAATCCTTCAGGAACGCGCAATCGTCGTAGAGCGGACAGGTGTCCATGTGCGACACGACGAGCGGCGTCTCGAGCATCGACAGCGCGGCGACGTGCGCCGGATGCGTGTGGATGATGCAGTTGACGTCGGGGCGCGCGCGATAGATCCACGTGTGAAAGCGGTTGGCGGGATTCGGAATGCCTTCGCCGCCGATCACTTCGAGATCCTGATCGACCTGCAGCAGATTCGATTCGGTGATCTCGTCGAAACCGAGCCCGAGGCGCTGCGTGTAGTACGTGTGCGGCGTATCCGCACGGCACGTGATCTGTCCGGCGAGGCCGCAGTCGTGCCCGTCGTCGAACAGGATCCGGCACGTGAGCGCAAGCATCTCGCGCGCGGTCCACCCGCTATCCTTGATTTCGTTGTCGAGCCGCCGCTGCGCGAGCGCGACGAGCTCGGCCTTGCCCATCTTCAATGTGTCGACCATACCACCTCCAGGATGTGAACGAATATGCCGTGTTCCTGACGCGTCGTCGCGACGCATCAAGAACACGAAGTCAATTATAGGACACAAAGTGTCATGTGATACAATCAGTTTTTCAAAAGACATTTGCCGTCATGACGATTCGTCTGAAGCTGCTGAGAAAGCAGAAAGGATGGACGCTCGACGTGCTGGCCGAAGCGACCGGCCTCACGAAGAGCTATTTGTCGAAGGTCGAGCGCGGCCTCAGCGTGCCGTCGATCGCGGTCGCGCTGAAGCTGTCGAAGGCGCTGCAGGTCGACGTCGAGCAGTTGTTCTCGGAGAGCCGGGATCGCGAGCTGATCACGGTCACGCGGGCGTCGGAGCGCACGTCGATGGGCAGCGCATCGAGCGTGCGCGCGCGCACGTACGAGAGCATCGCGGCGGGCGTTGCGCCGAAGAGGCTGTTGCCGTTCATCGTGTATCCGCCGCGCGATTACGTGAGCTCGGCGTTTCGCGAGCACGAAGGGGAGGAGATGCTGTTCGTCCACAAGGGGCGTGTCGAGATCGCGTTCCCGAACGAGACGATCAAGCTGAGGACGGGTGATTCGGTTTATTTCAATGCGCTGATTCCGCACCGGATGCGCAGCGTCGGCGCGACGCAGGCGGAGGTGCTCGTCGTCGTGAGCAACGACGAGGGCGTGCGCGACGACGCGCAGTAGCGGCGGCGGACGACCGGGAGGAGGAGATCGATACGTGACGGGCGGGTGGTGTCCGCCGGCGACGGACGCGCGCGACACGGAGGGCGGATTGGCGAGCGTGTCGCGCCGGTCGGCACGAACGGGGATCGCCGGTTAGCGAAGACTCACTCGTCGTTGCCGATTTTCATGAAGAGCCGGATCGATCGGATCGCATACGCGAGGCCGCCGACCACGACAAGCGCACCCAATCCCAGCAGCACGTTCTCGAGCGACAACGCGTTTTGAAGAGATAAAACAATGCCTTGCATCTATTGCATTCTTCATACATTTGGATGTGGATTGTAACAATTCCCACTGAATCATTTCCGGAAGTTTGCATGTGGCGAAATTTTTGGCGAGCGGACGGGCGGTTTCTTTAGGCGGGACGCAGGTTGGGGCTGCCGGCGGCCAGGCGAGCGGCGTTCGATGTTCGTCGCCACCTTGATTGGGCAGGAGTGTGCGCCGCACGGCATGGCCGACTGGCGGTCCGCGCCGCGCCGCGCCGCGCCGTGGCGGGCGCAAATGAAAAAGCTCCGCGTTGATAGTGTCAAGGCGGGGCTCGATTGCCGCGGCCGGCGGTGCGGGGCATGTCCGTCGGACGATGCCGCAGCGAGCGTAGGCGGTAGTGGCGCGATGCTTCGATGTCTGCTGGCGGCGCGCATGGGGCCGCACACGCCAAATTTCGGACAGAGCTTTATGTGGCGGAAAATTAATTTGATTGCCGAAGGGCGTTGTCCTGCCCCAATCGTACCCCGCGCGTTTTCGATGGACGTCGTTCGGCAGTGCGCGCTGCCGAAAGCAAGAACGCTGGCGACATCAGTAACAAGCGCCCGAAATCCGCGTCGGGCTTGAGCTTGCCCGGGGTATGGGACGCTCCCGGACTGGTACAGGCTGCGCGAAAGATCGCCCGCGCCGCCCGCCAATGTGTGCGCGCCGAGCTTTGCTTTGTTTACCCGGTAACTTCGGCAGGGTAGTTTCCCCCTATTCGGCACGTGCCGCAGTCCTCGCGGATTTTCCACTGAGGATTCGGCATGGGTTATCGCTCATCCGGGAAGGTGACACGACTTCCCACGGTGGCCGTGTGCCGGCGGGCACGTCGATCAACATCGTTTACGGGAAACCGCTGGCGCTCGAGGGTGACATGGCGTCGTGCCCGAAATGCGACGGTATCTATCCCATCGTCGGCGTCCGGAATCGAAGCATGACGTTCGGCGACGGCGGTCTGATCATCCAAGCCGGCCCCGAGCCGGCCGCTGGCGTGCCGACGGGTAAAGGGATACCCGACGCGTATGTGTTGCTGAATCACGCATTGCGCCCGATCGTGGCGGAAACGTCCGATATTCTGCAAAGCGGCACGATCAGCAGCACTGCGCTGCTGCTCAATACGCGCGTGGCGACAGAGGCATGGCTACGGCGGTTCGATGTCCCGGACGACAAGATAAACGGCTACGGGGTCGAACTGCACAAGATGCCGAAGCTGCTGCCGGCATCGTGATATTGCGTCCCGAATGGTGTCCTGGCCGGTGTTAATACCGGTTACCGATCCGGGGTCCTTCGGGTTCCAGCGCGCGTGTTGCTGGGGCGTGAATTACCGACACGCATGATCGCCAGTCGGCTGGCTGGCGTTGAAATCTTTCGCGAGAGCTACATGCGTTGCCGGATCCAGGCCGGACGCGAGCGCTCGTTTGACCTCATCGCGCCTGGCCCGCAGGCTTCCGTGAGAGATACGGCCGGAGATAGTCGCCGAACGTCAGCAGGATTTCTTTGCCGTTGAACCGATATTCGAGGTGGCATTTCTTCGCCCGGCTGGCGCGCAGTTCAAGGAACGGGCCGCCGCCGTCGCACAATTTGTTGCCTGCGCCTTCCGCCGAGTAGCGAACATTGCGGCATCGAAGGTCGGTGAGGGGGAAAGCGAGTGTGAATCCCTGCCGTCGGCTTATCCCAAAACGGCAATCCGTCCCCCCAATCTTACTCACGATTTTGGGGGCTTCCCCCGGTTCCGCTCAGGGCTGGCCGAAAATGAAAAACCCGCAAAAGCCTGGAGCTGACGCGGGTTTGGGGAATTCTTGGGACTGCTCGGAACTATGTAATGGTGCCCAGGGCCGGAATCGAACCGGCACGCCTTGCGGCGGGGGATTTTGAGTCCCCTGCGTCTACCAATTTCACCACCTGGGCCAACCTGCGCCGCACATGCGATTGTGCGCGGCGAAAACGCAAATTATCACCGAAATCCCCCATACGGGCAAGCATCCGCCGCCGCCGCGGCGCGACAGGGCGGTTCACCGGCTCATTCACTGACTCAGATAGACAAATGCGCCGTGCTTCACGATGCCCATCACGCTCGCCCGCTGGTCGAGCCCGACGTGGTCGGCGGCGCTCGTGTTGACGATGCCGTTCGGCACGATGAGCTCGTGCGCGCGCTCGAGCTCCGCGCGCAGCGCCGTGCGGAACGCCGGCGTGCCCGGCTGCGTGGTCTTCAGCGCGCGGCCGGCCGCGTCCGCGAGGCGCGGGTAGACGCCCGCCGCGTCGCCCGCGAACTGCGTGACCGTATCGAGTCCGTATTTCGTCTCGTATGCGTCGACGAACGCGAGCGCCGCACGCTTCGCAGGATGGCCGGCGGGCAGCGTGCGCGCGACGACGACAGGCTGCGTCGGGAACAGCGTGCCTTCGACGTCCTTGCCGCCGAGCCGCAGGAACTCGGGCGTCGCGATCCCGTGCGTCTGGTAGATGGGCCCCCGGTAGCCGCGCTCGATCAGCGTGCGCTGCGGCAGCACGGTCGGCGTACCGGCGCCCGCGATCAGGATCGCGTCCGGCTTCGCCGCGATCAGTTTCAGCGTCTGGCCCGTCACGCTCGCGTCGGTTCGGTTGTAGCGCTCGGTCGCGACGATCCTCACCTTGCGCAGCGCCGCGAAGCGCGTGAACTCGTCGAGCCAGCTATCGCCGTAGCTGTCCGCGAAGCCGATGAAGCCGACCGTCTTCACGCCGTGGTTCGCCATGTAGCGGGTCAGCACGTCGGCCATCGCGCGGTCGCTCTGCGCCATCTTGAACGCCCATACGCGCTTGCCCTGCTGCGGCTCGACAATCGAGCCGGAGCCGATCAGCGTGATCATCGGCGTCTGCGCGGCGGCGACGGGTTCGAGCGCGGCGAGCGCCGCCGGCGTGATGTTTGGCCCGACGACGACGTCGACCTTGTCCTCCGTCACGAGCCTGCGGATGTTGCGCACGGCGAGGCCCGGATCGGACGCGTCGTCGAGCACGATCACGTTCAGCTTCTGTCCCGCGATCGTGTTCGGCCACATCAGGATCGCGTTCTTGCTCGTCAGGCCGATCGTCGCGGCGGGGCCGGTCGTCGACAGGTCGACGCCAACCGTCAGATCGGCGCGCGCCGCGGTGCAGGCGAGCGCGACCGCGGCGCAGGCGGCCGCGCGGCGCAGCAGGCAGGATGGCTTCATCCGGAGGTCTCCATGCCGGTTCGAGGCGGCGCGCGGGAACGGCGCGCCGTGCGTCACAGCTCGTAGGTCTCGGCCTCGCCCTTGAGCGCGGTCTCGACGAGCTTGCGGTTGAGCGTCGGCGACAGCAGCTCGACGAGCGTATAGATATAACCGCGCAGATACGCGCCCTGCTTGAGCGCGACGCGCGTCACGTTGCTGCCGAACAGGTGCCCGACCGGAATCGCGCGCAGATTGCGGTCGCGCTCCGGGTTGAACGCGATGTCGGCCATGATGCCGACGCCGAGCCCGAGCTCGACGTAGGTCTTGATCACGTCCGCGTCGATCGCCTCGAGCACGATGTCGGGCGTGAGGCGATGCAGCGCGAACGCCTGGTTGATCTTCTTGCGGCCGGCGAACGCGTCGTCGTACGTGATGAGCGGGAATTGCGCGAGATCGTCGAGCGACAGCGGCTTGCGCTCGAGGAGCGGGTGATCGGCCGGCACGACGGCCGCGTGGTGCCACTGGAAGCAGGGCAGCGACACGAGCTCCTTATAGTCGGCGATCGCCTCCGTCGCGATCGCGAGGTCAGCCTGATCGTGGATCACCATTTCGGCGACCTGCGTCGGGCTGCCTTGCAGGATCGACAGATGCACCTTCGGGAAGCGCTTCTTGAACTCGGCGATCGCGGCGGGCAGCGAGTAGCGGGCCTGCGTGTGCGTCGCGGCGATCGTCAGGTTGCCCTGGTCCTGCGCCGCGTAATCTTTTCCGACCCTTTTAAGGCTTTCGACCTCCTGGAGAATCCGCTCGACCGACGCGAGAATGATCCTTCCCGGCTCGGTCAGCGAGCGCACGCGCTTGCCGTGGCGCGTGAAGATCTCGACGCCGAGCTCGTCCTCGAGTTCGATGATGGCTTTCGACACCCCGGGCTGCGACGTGTACAGCGCCTTCGCGGCTTCCGTGAGGTTGAAATTCTGCCGGACGGCCTCGCGCACGAAGCGAAATTGGTGCAGGTTCATTTATAACCCTTCCGCATATCAACAGAATTTTTTAGTCGTTTGAAATATAAGGGGAGTTTATTACGATTGCCCCGTGTTTTTCAAATATGGATATCTGTAATCGTCATTTGCAAATGACCGGCCGGGCGGATGGCCGGCTCGGCGCGGACGGTGCAGGATTCGGGCGCGGCGTGGCTAGGACGCCGCGCGGTCATATTGAGCAAACCCTGGGGTCCCCGAATGTACCAGTACGACCAGTACGATCAGACGATCGTCGACGAGCGCGTCGCGCAGTACCGCGACCAGGTCCGCCGCCGCTTGTCCGGCGAATTGAGCGAGGACGAGTTCCGTCCGCTGCGGCTGCAGAACGGCCTGTACATGCAGCGCCACGCGTACATGCACCGCATCGCGATTCCCTACGGCAATCTCCGCAGCAGCCAGTTGCGCATGCTCGCCCGCATCGCGCGCGAGCACGACCGCGGCTACGGCCACTTCTCGACGCGCACGAACATCCAGTTCAACTGGGTGAAGCTCGAGGAAACGCCCGAGATTCTCGCGAAGCTCGCGTCCGTGCAGATGCACGCGATCCAGACGTCGGGCAACTGCATCCGCAACATCACCGCCGACCAGTTCGCGGGCGTGGCTCAGGACGAAGAGATCGATCCGCGCCCGTGGGCCGAGATCCTGCGCCAATGGTCGACGTTCCATCCCGAATTCGCGTGGCTGCCGCGCAAGTTCAAGATCGCCGTGTCCGGCTCGAAGGCCGATCGCGCGGCCGTGCAGATCCACGATCTCGGCGTCTACCTGAAGAAGAACGAGGCGGGCGAAGTGGTCGCGAGCATCCTCGCGGGCGGCGGCCTCGGCCGCACGCCGATCGTCGGCGCGATCATCCGCGAAAACCTGCCGTGGCAGCACCTCATCACGTATTGCGAGGCGGTGCTGCGCGTCTACAACCGTTACGGCCGCCGCGACAACCTGTACAAGGCGCGGATCAAGATCCTCGTGAAGGCGCTGTCGCCCGCGAAGTTCTCGCAGCAGGTCGAAGAGGAATGGCAGCACTTGAAGGACGGCCCGTCGACGCTCACGCAGGCCGAACTCGACCGCGTGTCCCAGTACTTCCTGCCGCCCGTCTACGAAAAGCTCGCCGACACCGACGCGCCGTTCGAGCAGCATCTGCTCGAGAACCGCGCGTTCGCGCGCTGGGTCGAGCGCAACGTCGCGCCGCACAAGGTGCCGGGGTACGCGGCCGTCACGCTGTCGCTGAAGAATCACCGCGTGGCGCCCGGCGACGCGAGCGCCGAGCAGATGGAGCAGGTCGCCGACTGGGCCGACGCGTACTCGTTCGGCGAGCTGCGCGTGTCGCACGAGCAGAACCTGATTCTCGCGAACGTGAAGAAGCGCGATCTGTTCGCCGTGTGGGAAAAGGCGAAGGCGGCCGGCTTCGCGACGCCGAACGTGGGCCTCCTGACCGACATCATCGCGTGCCCGGGCGGCGACTTCTGCTCGCTCGCGAACGCGAAGTCGATCCCGATCGCGCTCGCGATCCAGCAGCGCTTCGACGATCTCGACTACGTGCACGACCTGGGCGACGTGTCGCTCAACATCTCGGGCTGCATGAACTCGTGCGGACACCACCACGTCGGCAACATCGGCATTCTCGGCGTCGACAAGGACGGCGCCGAGTGGTATCAGGTGTCGCTCGGCGGCGAGCAGGGCACGGGCGCGGGCGGCGCGCGCCTCGGCCGCGTGATCGGCCCGTCGTTCTCCGCGGAGGAGGTGCCCGACGTGATCTCGAAGCTGATCGACACGTTCGTCGATGCGCGCATCGACGGCGAGCGCTTCATCGACACGTACGAGCGCATCGGCATCGCGCCGTTCAAGGCGCGCGTCTACGCGGCGCGCCAGACCGCGCACGCGTAATCTAGCGCAGAGGAATCAGCAGATGGCTTTGATTATCAAGAATCGCGAAGTGGTCGACGACGCATGGCAAGTCGTGCGCGCGGCCGAAGACGGCGCGCTGCCCGCACTCGACGCGCTGCCGGCCGGCAAGGTGCTCGTGCCGCTCGCGCTGTGGCTGGCGGCGCGCGACGCGCTCGTCGCCGCGAAGACGAAGGACGAACTCGGCGTGTGGCTCGCGCCCGACAGCGAACCCGCCGACCTCGTGGCCGATTTCGGCCGCATCGCGGTGATCGGCGTCGAATTCCCGCGCTTCGCGGATGGCCGCGGCTACAGCATCGCGCGCCTGCTGCGCGAGCGCCACGGCTGGACGGGCGAACTGCGCGCGATCGGCGACGTGCTGCGCGACCAGCTCCTTTACCTGTCGCGCTGCGGCTTCGATGCGTTCGCGGTGCGCGCGGACAAGGACATCCGCGACGCGCTGAACGCGTTCGGCGAGTTCTCGCAGCGCTACCAGGGCGCGTTCGACGAGCCGGCGCCGCTGTTCCGCCGCCGCGCGGCGGCGGCCGAAGCGAAGGTGAACGCATGAGCGCCGCCGACGCAACGACGCTGACCCCGGCGCTCGCCGGCAAGATCGGGCGGCTCGACGCGCTGCTCGCGCAAATCGCCGGCCGTCATCCGAAGGTCAAGCTCGCGAGCAGCCTCGCGGCGGAAGATATGCTGATTACGCATGCGATCCTGTCGAAGGGCGTCGCGATCGGCATCTTCTCGCTGAATACCGGCCGCTTGCATACGGAGACGCTCGGCATGATCGAGCGCGTGCGCGAGCGCTACGGCTACGAGATCGAGCAGTTCCACCCACGGCAGGACGCGGTCGACGCGTACGTCGCCGAGCACGGCCTGAACGCGTTCTACGAGAGCGTCGAGCTGCGCAAGCGCTGCTGCGAGATTCGCAAGGTCGAGCCGCTGAACCGCGCGCTCGCGGGCGTCGACGCATGGGTGACGGGCCAGCGGCGCGAGCAGTCGGTCACGCGCGCGGAGCTCCACGAAGAGGAGCACGACGCCGCGCGCGGGATCGCGAAGTACAACCCGCTCGCCGACTGGACCGAACGCGACGTGTGGGCTTACCTGAAGGCGTTCGACGTGCCCGTCAATCCGCTGCACGCGCGCGGCTATCCGAGCATCGGCTGCGAGCCGTGCACGCGCGCGATCCGTCCCGGCGAGGACAGCCGCGCGGGCCGCTGGTGGTGGGAGTCGCGCGACACGAAGGAGTGCGGGCTGCACATCGCGATCACGCCGGTGCCGTCGGCCGGAGCCGAATCGGCTTCCGCCTGAGGCGGCCGCCGCATAATAAGATAGTCAGATTGCGCCGCCGGCCAGCCCGGCGGCACGAACCCAGACAAGGACCGTAATCATGAGCACGACGCTCGAACAATCCGCTTTTGCCCCGTCCGCCGGCGCGTCGACGAGCCGGATGGGCCATCTCGACTGGCTCGAGGCCGAGTCGATCCACATCCTGCGCGAGCTCGTCGCCGAGTGCAGCAAGCCGGCGCTGCTGTTCTCGGGCGGCAAGGATTCGGTCGTCGTGCTGCATCTCGCGCTCAAGGCGTTCGGGCTCGGCGCGAACCGCAAGACGGCGCTGCCGTTTCCGCTCGTGCACATCGACACGGGCCACAACTACGACGAGGTGATCGACTTCCGCGACCGCCGCGCGAAGGAGATCGGCGCGGAGCTCGTCGTCGGCCACGTCGAGGATTCGATTGCGCGCGGCACCGTGGTGCTGCGCCGCGAGACGGATTCGCGCAACGCCGCGCAGGCCGTCACGCTGCTCGAGACGATCGAGCAGCACGGCTATACCGCGATGATCGGCGGCGCGCGGCGCGACGAAGAGAAGGCGCGCGCGAAGGAGCGGATCTTCTCGTTTCGCGACGAATTCGGCCAGTGGGACCCGAAGGCGCAGCGCCCGGAGCTGTGGAGCCTGTACAACGCGCGGCTGCACCAGGGCGAGCACCTGCGCGTGTTCCCGATCTCGAACTGGACGGAGCTCGACGTGTGGCAGTACATCGCGCGCGAGCAGCTCGAACTGCCGTCGATCTACTACGCGCACCGCCGCGAGATCGTGCGCCGCAACGGCCTGCTCGTGCCCGTCACGCCGCTCACGCCGATGCGCGAGGGCGAGACGAGCGAAGAGGCGCTCGTGCGGTTCCGCACGGTGGGCGACATCTCGTGCACGTGCCCGGTCGAGAGCGACGCTGACGACGTGGAGAAGATCATCGCGGAGACGGCGGTGACGGAGATCACGGAGCGCGGCGCGACGCGGATGGACGACCAGGCGTCGGAGGCCGCGATGGAGCAGCGCAAGAAGCAGGGCTATTTCTGACGCACGCGAGGACACATCCATCATGAGCATCATCGAGAACAACGAAGACCTCGGCGTACTGCGGTTCATCACGGCGGGCAGCGTGGACGACGGCAAGAGCACGCTGATCGGGCGGCTGCTGTACGACAGCAAGGCGGTGCTGTCCGACCAGCTTTCCGCGCTGTCGCGCGCGAAGAACAAGCGCACGGTGGGCGACGAGCTCGACCTCGCGCTGCTCACCGACGGCCTCGAGGCCGAGCGCGAGCAGGGCATCACGATCGACGTCGCGTACCGCTACTTCGCGACCGCGAAGCGCAAGTTCATCATCGCCGACACGCCGGGCCACGAGCAGTACACGCGCAACATGGTGACGGGCGCGTCGACCGCGCACGCGGCGATCATCCTGATCGACGCGACGCGCGTGACGTTCGAAGACGGCGCCGCGCAACTGCTGCCGCAGACGAAGCGCCACAGCGCGATCGTCAAGCTGCTCGATCTGCAGCACGTGATCGTCGCGATCAACAAGATGGATCTCGTCGACTACAGCGAGGCCCGCTTCAACGAGATCCGCGACGCATACGTGAAGCTAGCGCAGCAGCTCGGCCTGGCCGACGTGCGCTTCGTGCCGGTGTCGGCGCTGAAGGGCGACAACATCGTCGCGGCGAGCGAGCGGATGCCGTGGTACGCGGGCGAGCCGCTCCTGAACGTGCTCGAGACGCTGCCCGTCGAGGTGCAGGCGCATGACGCGCTGCGCTTCCCGGTGCAATGGGTCGCGCGCCAGGACGGCAGCTCGGCCGACGATTTCCGCGGCTACATGGGTCGTATCGAGGCGGGCGAGGTGAAGGTCGGCGACGAGATCGCCGTGCTGCCGTCGAACCGCGCGGCGACGGTCGCCGAGATCATCGCGCCGGTGCCCGGCGGCACGGCGGCAGTCGATCGCGCGTTCGCGGGGCAGGCGGTGACGATCCGTCTCGCCGAGGACGTCGACGTGTCGCGCGGCGATACGTTCGTGCCGCGCGCGCAGCCCGTCGAGCCGGCGAAGAAGCTCGAGGCGGACCTCTGCTGGTTCGACGAGACGCCGCTTTCGCCGCAGCGCAAGTATTTGCTCAAGCAAACGACGAACACCGTGTTCACGAAGATCGGCGCGCTCAAGCAGGTGCTTGACGTGCACACGCTGTCGCACGCGACCGATCGCCACGAGCTGAAGATGAACGACATCGGCCGCGTCGCGCTGACGCTGCAAAAGCCGATCGTCTGCGACACGTACGACGTGCATCCGGGCACGGGCGCGTTCGTGCTGATCGACGAGGCGACCCATCACACGGTCGCCGCGGGTATGATTCGTGCGTTTTCCGCGTGACGTCGCGCGCCGCATCGGCGGCGCCCGCGGGCACGCGCGCACGAAGGGGATCGATGCCAATGGGTAAGGTGTATCTGATCGGTGCAGGGCCGGGCGCGGCGGACCTCATCACGGTGCGCGGCGCGCGCCTGCTCGCCGATGCCGACGTCGTGCTGCACGACGCGCTCGTCGAGCCCGCGATGCTCGACTACGCGCCGCGCGCGCGCAGGATCGCGGTCGGCAAGCGCTGCGGGCAGCGCTCGACCGCGCAGCACTTCATCAACAAGCAGATCGTCGACGCGGCGCGCGAGCATGCGATCGTCGTGCGGCTGAAGGGCGGCGATCCGATGCTGTTCGGCCGTGCGGACGAGGAGATGCGCGCGCTCGAAGCAGCAGGCATCGATTACGAGGTCGTGCCGGGCATCACGGCGGCGCTCGCGGGCGCCGCGACGCTCAGGCGCTCGCTGACGCTGCGCGGCGTCGCGCGCAGCGTCGCGTTCGCGACGCACAGCCGCGCGCCCGGCAGCGACGAGATCCGCGAGCAGGTAAGGGCGGATTCGCTCGTCTACTACATGGGCCGCGACAGCGCGCCCGGCATCGCGCGGCAACTGATCGACGCGGGGCGGGCGGGCGCGACGCCTGTGGCGATCGTCGAGGCGTGCAGCACGCCGCGCGAGCGCACGCTGACGCTCACGCTCGCCGAGATGGCGGCGGGCGCCGCGCAGGCGTGGCTCGATCCGGCGCAGCCGAGCCTGCTGATGATCGGCGACGCGTTCGCCGAACGTGCGCAGCGGCTCGCGGACGAGCAGTCGGGCGACGAAAGGGGCAAGCGCGGGATGCGCAGCGCCGCGTGATGCGGTGCGAAACGAACGAAAGACACGAACGAAAGAAGCGAACCGCGCGATAGACGCAAAGCGCGCGAGACACGCAAAACGAACGACACGCCGGCGATGAGCCGGCGTCTTTTTTATGTCGCCGCGCCGGCCGTCACGAGCGGAGCGGCCCGCGCAAGCGGCGAGCGATCAACGCGCGGGACCCTCGCTCGCCCGCACGCAATATGCGACGATCGCGTCGAGCACCGCATCGTCTTCGCCGACCGCGGTCGCGCAGCGGATGTCGATTCCCGGCTGCGCGGCGCGGCACGCATCGATCAGTTGCGGCAGGTCGCGCCGAACGTGGCCGCCCTCGCCGAAGAACACCGGAATCACGGTGATCGCGTCGCAGCCTCGTGCGGCGAGCGCGGCTGCCGCCGCGACGAGCGACGGCTCCATCAATTCGAGAAACGCGAGCACGACGGGCACATCGGCGCCGCGCGCCGCGCGCAGCTTCGCCGCGAGGCGCTCGAACGGCGCGGCCCAGCGCGCGTCGCGCGCGCCGTGGCCGAAAAGGACGATTCCGTGTCGATTCATCACGCCCTCCGATGACGTGCGCGCGCTCAGTGCCGATCGACCCACTTCAGCGCGAAGAGGCCGAGCGCGAGGTAGATGCAGCCGGGCAGCGCGGCGGTGAGCGGCGCGGGCCACGTGTTCAGCGTGCCGATGTGCGAGAACAGCGTGTTGAAGAGCTGGAAGCTCATGCCGAGCATGATCCCGCCGAACACCTTCACGCCGACGACGCCCGCGCGCGTATGCAGATACGCGAACGGCAGCGACAGCACGAGCATCACGAACACCGCGAACGGATACAGCAGCTTGCGCCACAGCGCGATGTCGTAGCGCTGCGTGTCCTGCTGGTTTTCCTTCAGGTGCTGGATGTAGCGGAACAGGTTGAAGAGCGACATCCGCTCGGGCGACACGAGCAGCACCGACAGGATCTGCGGCGTCAGGTCCGAGCGCAGCGAATACTGCGGCAGCGTGACCTGCTGCGCGCGATACACTGGGCTGAGCGTATCGGCGGGCGACGTCGCGCCGTTGCCCGCGAGGCTCGTGAGCTGCGTGTCGGTGACGTCCGTCAGCAGCCAGTGGCCGGGCGGCTGATAGCGGCCGCTCTTCGCGATCCGCACGTTCTGCAGGTTGAACCTCGAATCGAATTCGTAGATGCGCACGTCGCTGATCGTCGAGTCGGGCGACAGCTTGCCGACGTTGACGAAGCGCGTGACGGGCTCGCCGTTGTCGCGCGCGGTGAGCGTGTCCTTCACCCAGACGCCCGACGCGAAGTTCGTCGACACCGACGAGCCGAGCGCCTCGAGCCGCACGCGCTCGGACAACTGATCCGAGTACGGGCCGATGAATTCGCCGATCAGGTAGGTCGCGATGACGATCGGCACGCCGATCTTCACGAGCGAGCGCAGCGCCTGGTTCGTCGCGAGGCCGGACACGCGGAAGATCGTGAACTCCGAGTTCGCGGCCATCTGCGCGAACACGTAGATCGCGCTGATCAGCGCGGCGACCGGGATGATTTCATAGAAGCGCGACGGCGCCTGCAGCGCGACGCGCAGCACAGCGTAGCCGAACTTGTAGTTGCCGTGGCCGACCGAGTTCAGCTCGCTGATGAGGTCGAAGAAGAAGAAGAGCCCGGAGAACGCGAACAGCACGAAGATGAACGTGACGTAGATCTGCCGCGCGAAGTATTTCTCGTAGAGGCGCATCGGTCAGGCCCCCTGCGAGCGGCCGGACGCGGCGCGCGAGAAGAGGGGCCGGTTGCGCACGCGCAGCCAGAACAGCAGCGCGACGACACCGGCGACGACCACGTGCAGCCCGACGAGCCCGAGCCCGAAGGCGATCTTGCCCCGCTCCATTTGCGACTGGACGACGTTCAGCAGATTCGAATAGGTGAGGTAGATCAGCACGGCCATCACGAGGTTCACGGTTCGCCCGCGGCGCGGGTTCTGATACGCGAGCGGGATCGCGAGGATCATCAGGTTGATCGCGATGAGCGGCAGCCCGGCGCGCCACGCGAATTCGGCGAGGTTCTGGTTGGTCGGGTTGCGCAGCAGATCGGGCGTCGACGTGCCCGTCGTCGTCGGCTGGCTCACGATCTGCTTGCTCTGGATCTTCACGCCGTAGCGCTCGAACTCCATGATCTTGAAGTTCGGCTGGCCGGGCACGCCGTCGTAGCGGCGGCCGTTCTCGAGCACGATGAAGCGGTCGCCGTTCTTCATCGTCTCGGTGTGGCCCGTCTGCGACACGACGACGTTCACCTTGCCTTGCTCGGTCGTCGTGACGAACACGTTCTGCACCTTCGCCTGGTCGGGCGACATCTTCTCGATGAAGAACACGCGGTGGTTCGCCGCGGATTCGCGGAACTGGCCGGGCGCGAGGAGCGACACCTCGTCGCGCTGCTGGAAGCGCGCCTTGATGAGCTTGCTCTGCTGGTTCGACCACGGCCAGCCGACGAACGCGAAGAAGGCGATGAGGATCACGATCGGCGTCGCGAACACGCCGATCGGCTTGATGAGCCGCGTGAGGCTCACGCCGGACGCGAGCCAGACGACCATTTCGGAATCCTTGTACCAGCGCGTGAGCACGAACAGGATCGACACGAACAGCGTGCCGACGAGGATCATCGCGAGATAGCCGATCACGGTGAGGCCGATCAGGACCAGCACGTCCTTCGGATTCACCTCGCCGGACGCGGCGTAGCCGACGATGCGAATCATCATCGACGTCAGCATGATCGTGAGCAGCACCATGAAAACGGCGCCGGCGGTGTACGCCAGCTCGCGCTGGAGGGAGCGTTCGAAGATCATTATTGATGCGAAGAGGGCGGGAAACAGCGCACGAGTGGGGGGCGCTCACGCCGCACGGGAAAAATAGCGGATAATTGCGGCTTTCATCCTTAGCCCAGATTTTATCCGAGGACAAGCGCGATGGACTTTAGCATAAAAGGCTGTGATTGGAGCAAAGGCGCGGCGAAGGGCTTCCTGACGGGGAAATCCGACTGCATCGTGCTGGGCGTGTTCGAGGCGCAAACCCTGTCCGGCGCGGCGCTCGACATCGACGAAGCGACGAAGGGCCTCGTCTCGCGCGTGATCAAGGCGGGCGACATCGACGGCAAGCTCGGCAAGACCTTGTTTTTGCACGAAGTTTCGGGTATCGGCGCGTCGCGTGTGCTGCTCGTCGGCCTGGGCAAGCAGGATGCTTTCAGCCAGAAAGCCTACAACGACGCGGCGAAGGCCGCATGGCGCGCGCTCATCGGCACGAAAGTGGTCCAGGTCACGTTCACGCTCGCGCAACTGCCCGTGCCCGAGCGCGCGTCCGACTGGGGCGTGCGCGCGGCGATTCTCGCGCTGCGCAATGAAACGTACAAGTTCACGCAGATGAAGAGCAAGCCGGACGCGGGCGCGCAGGCGCTCAAGCGCGTCGTGTTCAGCGTCGATCCGGCCGACGACAAGGCGGCGAAGATCGCCGTGAAGCAGGCGGTCGCGCTCGCGAACGGAATGGACCTGACGCGCGACCTCGGCAACCTGCCGGGCAACGTCTGCACGCCGACCTACCTCGCGAACACCGCGAAGAAGCTCGCGAAGGACTGGGGCCTGAAAGCCGACGTGCTGGGGCTCAAGCAGATCCAGGCGCTCAAGATGGGCTCGTTCCTGTCGGTCGCGAAGGGCTCGATCGAGCCGCCGCAGTTCATCGTGCTGCAGTATCAGGGCGCGGCCGCGAAGGCGGCGCCCGTCGTGCTCGTCGGCAAGGGCATCACGTTCGATTCGGGCGGCGTTTCGCTGAAGCCGGGCGAGGGCATGGACGAGATGAAGTACGACATGTGCGGCGCGGGCTCGGTGCTCGGCACGATCCGCGCGGTCGCCGAAATGGGCCTGAAGATCAACGTCGTCGCGATCGTGCCGACCTGCGAGAACATGCCGGCCGGCAACGCGAACAAGCCGGGCGACATCGTCACGAGCATGAAGGGCCTGACGATCGAGGTGCTCAACACCGACGCGGAAGGCCGCCTCATCCTGTGCGACGCGCTCACGTACGCGGAGCGCTTCAAGCCGGCCGCGGTGGTCGACGTCGCGACGCTGACGGGCGCGTGCATCATCGCGCTCGGCCATCACAACACCGGCCTCTTCTCGACGGACGACGCGCTCGCGGGTGAACTGCTCGACGCGTCGCGCGAGGCGGGCGACCCGGCGTGGCGCCTGCCGCTCGACGACGAGTATCAGGATCAACTGAAGTCGAACTTCGCGGATCTCGCGAACATCGGCGGCCGGCCGGCCGGCAGCGTGACGGCTGCGTGCTTCCTGTCGCGCTTCGCGCAGAGCTATCCGTGGGCGCACCTCGACATCGCGGGCACCGCATGGAAGAGCGGCGCGGCGAAGGGCGCGACGGGCCGTCCCGTGCCGCTTCTCGCGCAATTCCTGATCGACCGCGCCGGCGCGTGATGGCGCAAGGTTCGACGAACCGCACGGCGGGGCGCGGCGAGCGATGACGCGGATCGATTTCCATACGAACGTCGGCGATTCGCTCGCGTACGCGTGCCGGCTGCTGCGCAAGGCGTATCAGGCGGGGCGGCCCGTCGTCGTGTGCGCGGAGCCCGCGCGGCTGCGCGCGCTCGACGAGCGTTTGTGGACGTTCTCGCCGCTCGATTTCATTCCGCATTGCGCGGTCGACAACGCGCACGCGGCGGGCACGCCGATCGTGCTGACCGCGGATCTCGACCGCGCGCCGCATCACGGTATCCTGCTGAACCTGGGCGCTCAGGTGCAGGCGCAATTCGCGCGCTTCGAGCGCCTGCTCGAAGTGGTCGGCAACACGCCCGACGAACTCGCGGCCGGCCGCGACCGGTACCGGTTCTACCGCGATCGCGGCTATGCGCTCAACAATCACAAGCAGGGCGGCTAGCCCGAGCGGATGGAGGACAACGTGGTCGAAGCCAACGAATCGTCGATCCCCGTGCTGACCGACGTGCTCGTGCCCGGCAATCCGGCGCTCGCGCGGCCGCCCGTCGCCGGGCGCGCGGAGGCGGGCGAGACGGCCGCCTCCGCGGCTCGGGCCGGCGACGCGCATGAAGCGCATGAGGCCCAGGAAGCTCATGAGGCCGACAAGTTCGATGCGGCCGCGCCCGTGGCGCGTGACGCGGCGATCCCACCCGTTGGCGAGACGGGCGTGCCGCCGCGCGCGGAGCCGTCGTTCGTGTCCGCGCCCGATCCGCTTGCCGCCGAACTGCCGACCGCCTATGCGGCGAGCGCGACGTATGCGGACGAGCTGCCCGCCGCGCATCCGGCGCCGGATCTCGAACCGCCCGCTGCGTTGCCTTCGTCGGTGCCCGAGGTCGGGCAGGCCGCGCCGTCGTCCGCCGCGGACCTCGAAGCGCGGCAGATCGCCGAGCGGCTGAAGAGCCGCATGACCCACTATCTGACGGGGGAAGGGCGCGGCCTCATCGAGGCGCGTTGCCGCGAGGCGCTGCACGACCATGCGGGCTGGCTCGTCGGCCAGATCGCACGCGAAGTCGCGCTTACGCTCGAGACCGAGGTCGCCGGCTGGGTGACGGAGGAAGTTGGCGCGGCGCTCGCGCGCCGCAACGCGCTCACGCAGCGCGATACCGCGTAACGGCAAGCCGGCCGGCTTGCCTTATCATCTGTTGCGTCGCCCGTCACGGGCGGGGCGAGCGGCGAGGCGCTCGGGCATCGCGTTGCGCGCGCAATCATCGGCAACCCCGCGCAACAGGATGCCTCGCGCGATCGGCGGCGCGCGTCGATGCGGATGATTTATTTGCGCGACAGGATCCAGTGCGCGAGCGTGCCGGCCTCGGCGCTCGTCAATTGCGTGTTCGCGGGCATCGGCACGTTGCCCCACACGCCGACGCTGCCCTTGACGATCGTCTGCGCGAGATAGGCGGCGGCGTCGCCGCGCGTCGCGTATTTGTCGGCGATCGCGTGGAACGACGGTCCCATCAACGTCTTGTCGATCGCGTGGCAGGCCATGCAGTTCTTGCGTTGCGCGAGCGCGAGGCCGTCGGCCTGCTGCGCGTGCGCATGGGCGGCCGCGGCAACGAGCGCGATTGCCATCAGGCGCAAGGTCGTTCTCTTCATGCTGGTCTCCGCCGGCACAGCGTCCGGCTTGGCGGTGCGCGCATTATAAAAGGAAAGGGGGCGCGAGTACGTCGCGCCCCCTTCTTCGTCTTGTCGCTTTTTGTCGTCCCGCCGTGGCGCCATTGTGGCGCAGCCGTGCGTCAGCCCGTCACCGCGCCCTTGTTCGCCGGGCGGGCGAGCGCCGCGTACTTCGCGAGCACGCCGCGCGTGTAGCGCGGCGCCGGCTGCTTCCACGCGGCGCGGCGGCGCGCGAGCTCGGCGTCGTCGACGTTCAACTGCAGCAGCAGCTTGTGCGCGTCGATCGTGATCGAATCGCCTTCCTGCACGAGCGCGATCGCGCCGCCGACGAACGCTTCCGGCGCGACGTGGCCGACCACCATCCCCCACGTGCCGCCGGAGAAGCGGCCGTCCGTGATGAGGCCGACCGATTCGCCGAGGCCCTTGCCGATGATCGCCGACGTCGGCGCGAGCATCTCCGGCATCCCCGGGCCGCCTTGCGGGCCGAGGTAGCGCAGCACGACGACGTCGCCCGCGTGGATCCTGTCGTCGAGGATCGCGGCGAGCGCGCTCTGCTCGTCGTCGAATACGCGCGCCGGGCCGGTGATGACCGGGTTCTTCAGGCCGGTGATCTTCGCGACCGCGCCGTCCTCGGCGAGGTTGCCCTTCAGGATCGCGAGGTGGCCTTCCTTGTACAGCGCCTGGTCGATCGGGTAGATCACCTTCTGGTCGGCGCGCGGCGCGCTCGGCACGTCCTTCAGCTCCTCGGCGATCGTGCGGCCCGTGATCGTCACGCAGTCGCCGTGCAGCAGGCCCGCGTCGAGCAGGAGCTTCATCACCTGCGGAATGCCGCCCGCCGCGTGCAGATCAGTCGCGACGTACTGGCCCGACGGCTTCAGGTCGCAGATCACCGGCACGCGCTTGCGGATGCGCTCGAAGTCTTCGATCGACCAGTCGATCTCGGCCGCGTGCGCGATCGCCAGATAGTGGAGCACCGCATTCGTCGAGCCGCCCGTGGCCATGATCACCGACACCGCGTTCTCGATCGACTGCTTCGTGATGATGTCGCGCGGCTTCAGGTCCTGCTTCACCGCCTCGACGAGCACGCGCGCCGATTCGGCCGCCGAATCGACCTTTTCCTGATCGGGGTTGGCCATCGTCGACGAGTACAGCAGCGACATGCCGAGCGCCTCGAACGACGAGCTCATCGTGTTCGCGGTGTACATGCCGCCGCACGAGCCCGTCGTCGGGCACGCGTTCTTTTCGACCCCTTCGAAATCCTCCTGCGACATGCGCCCCGCGGTGAACTCGCCGACCGCCTCGAACGACGACACGATCGTCAGATCCTTGCCCTTCCAGTGGCCGGGGCGGATCGTGCCGCCGTACACGTAGATGCCCGGCACGTTGCTGCGCGCGAGCGCGATCATGCCGCCCGGCATGTTCTTGTCGCAGCCGCCCACGACAACGACGCCGTCCATCCACTGGCCCTGCGCGCAGGTCTCGATGCAGTCGGCGATCACCTCGCGCGACACGAGCGAGTACTTCATCCCTTCGGTGCCCATCGACATGCCGTCCGAGATCGTCGGCGTGCCGAAGATCTGCGGATTCGCGCCGGCGTCCTTGACGGCCGCGACGGCGGCGTCCGACAGGCGCTGCAGGCCCGCGTTGCACGGCGTGATCGTCGAGTGGCCGTTCGCGATGCCGATCATCGGCTTGTCGAAATCTTCCTTCTGATAGCCGAGCGCGTAATACATCGAGCGGTTCGGCGAACGGGCCACGCCTTGCGTGATGTTCTTCGAGCGGCGGTTGTACGACATGGGGGACTCCATCATCGACTGGTTGACTGTGGGGCGGAGCGGCGCGCTGCATCGGCGCGGTCCGGCTCAGGTGGGCAAGGATGCAGTTTCTGTTGGAGAATGTCCAATATATTATTCATCGTCTATTAGGTCGATACGCATATCAATCGGTGTGTTGACGATGACGAGGCGGAGCCTGATTTGACCCCTGATCTGCGCCAATGGCGCTATTTCATCGCCGTCGCCGACGAGCGACACTTCGGCCGCGCCGCCGAGCGGCTCTCGATGACGCAGCCGCCGCTGTCTCAGGCGATCCGCGCGCTCGAGGATGTGCTCGGCGTCGCGCTCTTCGCGCGCACGAAGCGCTCGGTCGAGCTGACCGCGGTCGGCGCGGCGCTGCTGCCCGACGTGCGGCGGCTGATCGCCGCGGCCGACGCGCTGCCGCCGCTCGCGCAGAGCCTTGCGCGCGGCGAGGCGGGCTCGCTCGCGCTCGCGTTCGTGTCGACGGCCGACTACGGGTTGCTGCCGCAACTGTTGCGCGAGTTCGGCGCGCGCCACCCGCACGTGCGGCTGCAACTGACCGAGGCGACGAGCGACGTGCAGATCGAGGAGCTCGCTGCGGGCCGCATCGACGCGGGGCTCGTGATCCCGCCCGTGCCGCCGCGGCACGCGGCGTCGCTGTCGTATCTGCCGGTGCTGCGCGAGCCGCTCGTCGTCGCGATGCCGGCCGACGCCGCCGAGGCGGCGGGGGACGCGCCCGTGCGCATCGCCGACATCGCGTCGCTGCCGCTCGTCGTCTTCCCGCGTCGTCTGGCGCCCGGCTTTTATGACATCATTACGGGCTGCTACGGCGCGGCGGGCGTCGCGCCGCGCATCGGCCAGGAGGCGATCCAGATGCAGACGATCGTGAGCCTCGTGTCCGCGGGCATGGGTGTCGCGCTCGTGCCGCAATCGCTGCGTAACCTGCGGCGCACGGGGGTCGTCTACCGCGCGCTCGCCGATCCGGCGCCCGTCGTCGAGACGGGCCTCGTGTGGCGCACGGACGACGTGAGTCCGGTGCTCGGGGGCTTCATCGACGTCGTGCGAGGCGCTGCGCGGCGCGCTTTGCCTTCGCCGCCGGACGAGGCCGCCGGGGCGGACGTGAGCAGGCGCGCGACGCGGCCGTGAACGTTCGCGCGGCGCGGGCGTCGAATCGCGGTCGCGACGCGTTCGCGCGGCGGCGGTCGACGTGCCCGTGCATGCCGCATCGATTCAGAACCTTCAACGCTAACTCATGATCATTCATCCGAATTTCGATCCCGTCGCGATTCACCTCGGCCCGCTCGCCGTGCGCTGGTACGGGCTCATGTATCTCGTCGGCTTCATCCTCGCGATCGTCGTCGGGCGGCTGCGCCTGAAGCTGCCGCACGTCGCCGCGCAAGGCTGGAGCGCGAAGGACATCGACGACATGATGTTCTACGGCGTGCTCGGCGTCGTGCTGGGCGGCCGGCTCGGCTACGTGCTGTTCTACAAGGCGGGCTACTACTTCTCGCATCCGCTCGACATCTTCCGCGTGTGGGAGGGCGGGATGTCGTTCCACGGCGGCTTCCTCGGCGTCACGCTGGCGATGGCGCTGTTCGCGTGGCAGCGCAAGCGCCACTGGCTCGAAGTGACCGACTTCGTCGCGCCGATGGTGCCGACGGGGCTCGCGGCCGGGCGGCTCGGCAACTTCATCAACGGCGAGCTGTGGGGCCGCGTGACGAGCCCCGACGCGCCGTGGGCGATGCTGTTTCCGGGCGCGTCGCGCGACGACGCCGCGTGGCTCGCCGCGCACCAGGACATCGCCGCGAAGTGGAATCTGAACGAGGTGTTCCTGTCGCACCAGATGCTGCCGCGGCATCCGTCGCAACTGTACGAAATCGCGCTCGAAGGCATCGCGCTCTTTTTCGTGCTGTGGTTCTTCTCGCGCAAGCCGCGGCCGATGGGCGCGATCTCGGCGCTCTTCTTGATCGGCTACGGCGCCGCGCGCTTCACGGTGGAGTTCGCGCGCGAGCCGGACGATTTCCTCGGCCTGCTGACGTTCGGCCTGTCGATGGGGCAGTGGCTGTCGCTGCCGATGATCGTCGCGGGCGTGCTGATGATGATCTGGGCGTATCGGCGCGGCGGCGTCGCGAAGCCGGCCTGATCGTCCGGGGCGCGCGATGAAAAACGCCGGCTCGTCGCCGGCGTTTTCGTATCGACTGTCAACGGCGCGCCAACGCGCCGCTTCCAGTACGTCACTTCATCTGCACCGAGCCGTTCACGTTGACGGTCACGGTCGTCTTGCCGCCTTCGACGGCGATCGGCGCGCTCATCTTCGCGCTATCCATCGCGGGCGCGGCCATCGCGAACATCCGCGGATACGGCTGCACGTTGCGGCCGCTGCCGACGTTCACTTCGCGGATCGCGTAGTTGTTGTAGCCGAACGCGCGCGTCGCTTCCTCGGCGCGCGTGCGGAACGCCTTGATCGCTTCCGTCGTGAGCTTCTGCTCGGCCGCGCGCTGCGCTTCGGGCGACAGCGAGAACGCGACGTTGCCCACTTGCATCATCGGGCTCAACTGGCCCGCGAGCTTCGATGCGGCCGCGAAGTCGTGCGACTCGAGCACGACCTCGGTGCGGCCGCGCCACGCGGAGATCCTGCCGTCGCGGTCGACGCTCGGCGACACCGAGAATTCACCCGTGCGGGCCGTGACGCCCGTGACGCCGCGCGCCTGCGCGAGCGCCGCATCCGCGCGTTTGTTCAGCTCGGCGGTCAGCGTGCCGGGGTCTTTTGCCTGTTGCTCGTAGAACAGCGTGATGTCGACGACGTCCTGCGGGACGTCGGTGCTTGCCTGCGCGGACAGCGACAGCACGCCCGCGGGCGGTTGCATCTGGCCCATGCTTTGCGCGCGCGCGGCGGACGGGGCGAGCGCGAGGGCGATCGGCAGCGCCGCCGCAAGCGTGACGGCAATGGCTAGAGCGGATTTTTTCGTCATTGTTGACTCCTTGAGCGTAAGCGCGCACGCGTTCGGGGGCGTGCGATGCGCGGACGGACGCCGCGCTTCTCCAGAAACGCCCGGCGGACGCGGCACTGCATCCGTCGATGCGCCCATTAGGCCGTCGAAGGCGGGCGGAGGTTCCGGCCGGCGCGGATTCTTGCGCCGGCTCTGACAATGTTTGACGTGGCGGCCGCGTCACTTCATCAGGCGCGTCGTGATGAAGCGCCATTCGTCCGGCGTGACGGGCGTGATCGACAGTCGGTTGCCTTTCGCGAGCACGCGCATGTTCGCGAGCGCGTCGTGCCCGCGCAATGCGGCGAGGGGAACGAGCGGCGACTTCCTGACGAAGCGCACGTCAACGAGCACCCAGCGCGGCGATTCTCGCGTCGACTTCGGATCGTGGTACGGACTTTGCGAATCGAACTGCGTCGGATCGGGGTAGGGCGTCGACGAGACTTGCGCGAGCCCCGCGATGCCGGGCTCGGGGCAGCTCGAATGATAGAACAGCACGCCGTCGCCGATCTGCATCATGTCGCGCATGAAGTTGCGCGCCTGATAGTTGCGCACGCCGGTCCACGGCAAGGTCTGGTCGGGGGCGGCGGCGAGGTCGTCGATGCTCGCCTCGTCCGGTTCGGATTTCATCAGCCAGTAGCGCATGGATCGCAATGACTCGACGCAATGAAAAGGCTGCACAAAAGGAAACGGCATCGGGACTTGCCCGATGCCGTCGAATAGGCCCCCGCCTTAGCCGCTAGGCCGGCATCCTGAACCTGAGGTTCAGAATTGGTCGCAGTTAGCAGCACTTCGGGTACATCAGACAGAGTGACGCGCGCGCCCGTGCTACAAATTTCCGCAACCGTGCACATGGCATTGGTTCAAGGAATATATGACCTTGGCGAACCAGGCAGGGAAGCTGACTTGACTGTTCGAATCACCTTTGGATTCAGCGGCTTGAACGTGATAGATCAAGCATTGGCCGAACCCGGTGAAACTTGTTTACTGCACCTCGTGCTGTGCGAGCACCGCACCGAGTTGTTCATTCATTTGGCGCATTGTACGCCGGATTTCTTCCGCAGGGAACGCCTCGCCGTGACGCACGCTCTGCTGCAGCCTGAGCAACTCCGACGCGAGCGACAGCGCGGCCATCACCGCGATGCGATCCGTGCCGCGCACCGAACTGTTCGCGCGGATCTTCGACATTTCCGCGTCGACACGCGCGACCGCCTCGAGAAGCGCCGCCTCGGTTTCGGCCGAGCAGGCGAGACGATACGACTGGCCGAGAATCGATACTTCGATCTGCTTCGTGCTCATGCATGTTCTCCGTGGCCCGTCGCACTTTCGCCTTCGTCGTTCGCCTGCGGTGCGAGCAGGTCGAGCTGGTTTTCCGCATCCGGCACGCTTTTCGTGCGCGGCAGTTTCTCGAGGATCGCGTTGAGCTTCACTTGCGCGTCGTCGATTTTCGCCGACAGCGTGTCGCGCTCGGCCGCGAGTGCGTTGCGCTCGTCGCGCAACTGCTCGAGTTCCGCGTGCAGCGTCTGCGCTTCACTGCGCAATTGCGCGACCTGCTCCTCGAGCGCGAGCCGTTCCGTTTGATGGCGTTGATTCAGCGCGATCAGGCGGCCGATGTTTTGAGATAGGGTTTCGAGTTCGTTGAGCATGTGCTGCGTCCTCTAAAGACCCAGCATTTTAGCGCGGAATAGGCGAGTTTCCGATATCTGTAACGTTTCTAGACGTAACACCCCCGCTTCTCGCCGCGAAATATCTTCGTCGTTCGTTGATGCCGATCGTCTCGCCGATAGACGGCGCGACGTTTCTTGCGCCGCGTCGGCGCGGCGCCTTGACGCTGCGGCGCGCGCACTCCTAAACTGGCGCCGCCTCGGTGCTCGCGCGCTTCGCGCGCGGTTAAACGGGAAGCAGGGCGCGACGTCCGCCGGGACCGAGCCAACCTGCGCTGCCCCCGCAACGGTAAGCGATCGCATCGGTTTCGATGCAAGCCGCACTCTCGATGCGCCGGCACGGCCGCCTCGGCCGGCCGCCGGCGACGTGCCACTGCGCATTGCGCGGGAAGGCGAGGCGGTGATGTCGCGAGCCCGGATACCGGCCGAGGCGGGGAGACGGGCGTGCCCGTCTCCGTGATGCGGAGCCTGCGGGGAAGCGGGCGCCGCAGTGACTCAACAGGATCTTCGTTCATGCGAACCCCTCTCGTCCGCGCAGCGCTCGCCGCTCTGTCCGGACTGCCTTGCATCGCGCTCGCGCAAGGCGATGCGTCGGCATCCGCCGCATCCGCCGCCGCCTCCAGTGCGTCTTCGGCCGCGCCGACGCGCTCGACATCCTCGACATCCGCCGAGCCGCTCGCGCCGATCATCGTCACCGCGCAACGCGGGCCGCAGAAGCTCGCCGATGCGATCCCGCAGACGACGCTCTTCGATGCGCAGGACATCGCCGACAGCGGCGCGACCGATCTGCCCGGCCTGCTCGCGCTCGCGCCCGGCGCGCAGATCGTGCGCAACGGCGGGCCGGGCGCGAGCGCGAGCCTTTTCCTGCGCGGCGCGCAGCCGACGCAATCGCTCGTGCTGATCGACGGCGCGCGCGTCGATTCGGCGAGTCTCGGCCAGTCGCAGATCAGTCAGTTGCCGCTCGATCAGATCGATCGCGTCGAAGTGGTGAACGGCAACGTGTCGTCGCTGTACGGGTCCGGCGCGATCGGCGGCGTCGTGCAGGTGTTCACGAAGAACGGCGGCGATCATCCGCCGCGCTTCGATTTCTCCGCGGGCTACGGCAGCTATCACACGCAGACGCAAAGCGCGGGCGCGTCGGGCCGGCTCGACGAGGACGGCAAGACGACGTTCAGCGTGTCGCTCGCGCGGCTGAAGACCGACGGCTTCTCGGCGCTCGATCCCGCGCGCAAGCCGCAGGCGAATCCGAACGCGAACGGCTATCTGAACGAGAGCGCCTCCGCATCGCTTCGGCACCGGTTCAGCGACAAATGGGACGCGGGCGTCACATACTTCCAGGCGAACGGCCGCAACAGCTACGACGACGCCTACGGCTCGCCGACCGATCTGAACGACCTGTACAGCCGCGTCCAGCAACTGTCCGCGTTCGCGAACGGCAAGCTCGCCGACTGGTGGACGACGCGCGTGAACGTGTCGAGCGGCAAGGACCGCAACCAGTCGGCGCTGAACGGCGCGTACACCGATCACTTCAATACCGACGACCGCCAGTACACGTGGCAGAACGACTTCGCGATCGCGCGCGGCCACAAGATCCAGGCGGGGTACGAGCGGCTCGACCAGTCGTTCGAATCGAACAGGTATTCGGCGCCCGAGCGCCACGTGAATTCCGGCTGGCTCGGCTACACCGGCCGCCTCGGCGGCAGCCAGTTCCAGGCGAACGTGCGCCGAGACCAGTACTCCGATTTCGGCGGCGCGAACAGCTACTATCTCGGCTACGGGCTTGACGTCACCGAGCGCTGGAAGGTGTCGGCGAGCTATTCGAGCGCGTTTCGCGCGCCGAGCTTCAACGATCTGTACTATCCGAACGCGGGCAACCGGTCGATTCGGCCCGAGCGCAGCCATTCGGTCGAGGCGGCCGTGCAGTATGCGTCGGATGCGGTGGGCGTCGTGCGCGTCACCGCGTTCCAGACGCGCTACACGAACCTGATCGACTATCGTCCCGGCGCGAGCGGCCCGTACTATGTCGCGCAGAACGTCGGCCGCGCGAAGGTGCAGGGCGTCGAGGGATCGTGGCAGGGGCACGTCGGCAGGACCGACGTGCGCGTCGCCGCGACGCTGCAGAACCCGATCGACGAAACCGCCGGCCGGGATCTGAACCGGCGCGCGCGGCGCTTCGCGGCGATCTCGGCGAACCGCTCGTTCGGCGGCTGGCGCGTCGGCGGCGAATGGCTCGTGAGCGGCGCGCGCGACGATTTCGGCGATCATCTCGGCGGATACGGCGTCGTCAATCTGTCCGCGCGCTACGACATCACGAAGTCGTGGTACGTGAGCGCGCGCCTCGACAATCTGTTCGACAAGGACTACGAGCTTGCCTATGCCTACAACACGCCGCGCCGCGGCGCCTATGTCACGCTCGGCTGGCAGCAGCGCTGACGGCCGGCCGCGCCGTCGGCGCGGTTCGCGCGGCCGCGCGCGGGTGGGCGCATGAGGTCCGATGCGCGCGGCGCCGGCATGCATGCGGCGCGCGCGGCCGCGATCTGGGCCGCGCTCGCGCTCGTCGCGTGCGCGACGTTCGTCGCGTCGCTCACGCTCGGCAGCGTGCCGATGACGCCCGTCGACGCGCTCGCGGCGCTCGTCCATCGCGCCAGCGCCGATCCGCTCGCGGCCGACATCGTCCGCACGCTCAGGCTGCCGCGCGCGCTCGCGGGCTTCGGCTGCGGCGCGCTCCTCGCGCTCGCCGGCGCGCTGCTGCAGGTGCTGCTGCGCAATCCGCTCGCCGAGCCTTACGTGCTCGGCGTGTCGGGCGGCGCGGCCGCGTTCGCGCTCGGCGCGATGATCGCGGGCGGCGCGTGGTGGATCGTCGATTTCGCATCGTTCGCCGGCGCGCTCGCATCGATCGCGTTCGTGCTCGGGCTCGCGCGCCGCGAGCTGTGGCGCGGCGAGCCGCGCGACGCGTCGCCGCGGTTGCTGCTCACGGGCGTCGTGATCTCGGCCGGCTGGTTCGCGCTCATCACGCTGATGCTCGCGATCGCGCCCGACGAGCGCCTGCGCGGCATCCTGTTCTGGCTGTCGGGCGACCTGAGCGGCGCGGCGTCGCCGTGGTTCGCGCTGGCGGCGCTCGCCGCGGCCGCGTGCGTCGCGCTGCCGGTCGCGCCGCAACTGAACGTGCTGCTGCGCGGCGACGCGGCCGCCGCCGCGCTCGGCGTGCCGGCCGCGCGGCTGCGGCTGCGCGTCTATCTGATCGCGTCGCTCGCGGCGGCCGCGGCCGTCACGACGGCGGGCACGATCGGCTTCGTCGGGCTCGTCGTGCCGCACGCGCTGCGGCTCGCGTTCGGCAACGATCAGCGGATGCTGCTGCCCGCCGCGATGCTCGCGGGCGGCGCGGGCGTGATGGCCGCGGACCTGCTCGCGCGCACGGCGATCGCGCCCGCGCAGTTGCCGGTCGGCGTGATGACGGCGCTGATCGGCGTGCCGCTTTTTCTGTGGATGCTGCTGCGGAGGACCGCGCGATGACGACGCACGGCGCGCCGACGCCGCGCTCGGCCCGCTACGGCATGCTGCGTCTCGTGCTGAAGGCGGGCGCGCGCACGCTGCTCGACGAATTCACGCATACGTTCCATCCGGGCGAGCTGTGGTGCGTCGCCGGGCCGAACGGCGCGGGCAAGACGACGTTGATCACGACGCTCGCCGGGCTCGCGAAGCCGGCGGCGGGCCACGTCGAGGCGGACGGCGTGCCGCTCGCCGACTGGCGGCCCGAAGCGCTCGCGCGGCGGCGCGCGTTGATGGCGCAGGCGCTGCACGATGCGTTCAGCGCGAGCGTGTTCGATACCGTGCTGCTCGCCCGCTTCCCGTATCTGACGGGCTGGGGCTGGGAGCGCCCCGATGACCGCGCGGCCGCGCACGCGGCGCTCGCGGCGCTCGGGCTCGAATCGTTCGCCGCGCGCGACGTGCTGTCGCTGTCGGGCGGCGAGCGGCAACGCGTCGCGCTCGCGGCCGCGCTGTGCCAGGATGCGCCGCTGCTGTTGCTCGACGAGCCGCTCGCGCATCTCGATCTGCATCACCAGATCGACTGTCTCGTCGCGCTCGCCGGCTGGCTGCGAGCGGGCGAGCGCACCGCGATCTTCTCGTGCCACGACCTGAATCTCGCGCGCCGCTTCGCGACGCACGCGCTGTTGCTCGACGGCCGCGGCGGCGCGCACGCGGGCCCGGTGCGCGACGTGCTCACGCCCGAGCGCGCGAGCCGCGCGTTCGGCTACCCGCTCGTGCTGATCGAGCGCGACGGCCGCGAGGCGCTCGTGCCCGCGTGGCCCGATGCGCATGATCGTCCCCGCAGCGCCTGATCGACGCGCATCGCGCGACCCATTTCATCCAGGAGACGAACCGATGACCTTCACCTTCTCCCTGCCGACCGTCGAGCCGCTCGACGACGCCGAACTGCGTGCGAAGCTTGCGCGTGTCATCGATCACAAGACGAAGCCGCCCGGCAGCCTCGGGCGCATCGAAGCGCTCGCGCTGCAGCTCGGCATGATCCAGCGCACGACCGCGCCGAGCGTCGCGCGTCCCGTGATGATTGTGTTCGCCGGCGATCACGGGATCGCCGCCGAAGGCGTGAGCCCGTATCCGCAGGCGGTGACCGCGCAGATGGTCGCGAACTTCGTCGCGGGCGGCGCGGCGATCAATGCGTTCTCGGGCGTCGCGGGCCTCACGCTCGAGATCGTCGATGCGGGCGTCGCGTCGCCGTTGCCGGAATCGCCGCAGCTCGTCGGCGCCGCGATCGCGCGCGGCACGCGCAACTTCGCGCACGAGCGCGCGATGTCGCGCGACGAAGCGCTCGCCGCGCTCGCCGCGGGCGCCGCGCGCGTGCGGCATCACGCGGCGCTCGGCACCAACGTGATCGGCTTCGGCGAGATGGGGATCGCGAACACGTCGGCGGCCGCGTGCGTGATGAGCCGCCTGCTGAACGTGCCGATCGACGCGTGCGTCGGCCGCGGCACGGGCCTCGACGACGCGGGCCTCGCGCACAAGCGCGCGGTGCTCGGGCGCGCGCTCGAGCGGCACGCGGACGCGGTCGAGCCGCTCGACGTGCTCGCCGCGTTCGGCGGCTTCGAGATCGCGATGATCGCGGGCGCGTTCCTCGAAGCGGCGCGCGCGCGGATGGCGATCCTCGTCGACGGCTTCATCGCGACCTCGGCGCTCGTCGTCGCCGACGCGCTCGCGCCCACGGTGCGCGAATACTGCGTGTTCTCGCACGTGTCGAACGAAGCGGGGCATCGGCGCATGCTCGAGCACTTCGGCGGCGAGCCGCTCCTCGCGCTCGACCTGCGTCTCGGCGAGGGCACGGGCGCCGCGCTCGCGCTGCCGCTCGTGCGCGCGGCGGCGGCGTTCGTCAACGAGATGGCGAGCTTCGAGTCGGCGGGCGTCGCGAACCGCGATGCGTGACGCGCGATGAATCCGCTCGCCGAACTGCGCTACTTCGTCGTCGCGCTCGGGTACTTCACGCGCGTGCCGGTGCCGCGCGCGATCAGCGGCGCGGCCGTCGATCTCGCGCATGCGGCGCGTTACTTTCCGCTCGTCGGCGTGTGCGTCGGCGCGCTCGCCGCGGCCGTGCATCTCGCCGCCTCGCGCATGTGGCCGCCGGGCGTCGCGGCGCTCGTGTCGATCGCGGCGACGCTCGCCGCGACGGGCGCGCTGCACGAAGACGGCCTTGCCGACAGTTGCGATGCGTTCGGCGGCGGCTACACGCGCGATGACGTGCTGCGGATCATGCGCGATTCGCGGATCGGCACGTTCGGCGCAGCGGCCCTCGTCGTCGCGCTTGCGCTGAAGTGGCAGGCGCTCGCCGCGATGCCGCCCGCGCGCGCCGCGTGGGCGATGATCGCCGCGCACGCGGGAAGCCGCACGCTCGCCGCGAGCCTGCTCGTCACGCTCGACTATGCGCGCGCCGAAGGCAAGGCGCAGCCGGTCGCGCACCGGATGCGCGCGGGCGCGTTCGCGTTCGCGGCCGTGCTCGGCCTGCCGTGGCTGTTCTGGCCGGACTGGCGCGCGGGCGCGCTCGCGCTCGCGGCGATGCTCGTGCTGCGCGCGGGCATCGCGCGTTATCTCGACGCGCGCATCGGCGGCTATACCGGCGATTGCCTCGGCTTCGCGCAGCAGGTGTTCGAACTGTCGATCTATCTGACGATGCTCGGATGGATGTCGTCCTGATTCGCCATCCGGCCGTCGCCGTCGATGCGGGCCTCTGCTACGGCAGCAGCGACGTGCCGCTCGCGGCGGGCGCGGCGGCGGGCGCGGCCGGCATCCTGCGGCGGCTGCGCGCGCTCGGCGTCGCGCGCGCGTCGCGCGTGTGGGCGAGCCCGCTCGCGCGCTGCGCGGACGTCGCGCGCATGCTGGCCGACGACGTGTGCGCGCCGGTCGAGATCGATCCGCGCTTGCGCGAAATCGACTTCGGCGCGTGGGAGATGAAAAGCTGGGACGTGATCGGCCGCGACGCGCTCGATCGATGGAGCGCCGATCTGATGCATGCGCGCGAGCACGGCGGGGAGAGCGCCGCGCAGTTCGTCGCGCGCGTGCGGCCGGCGCTCGCGACGCTCGCTGCTTCGGCGCGCGCGAGCTGGGTCGTCACGCATGCGGGCGTGATGCGCGCGCTGGCGTCGCAGGCGTTCGATGCGCCGCTCGAGGCGATGCTCGCGCGGCCGATCGCGATGGGCGGCGTCGTGTGGTTGCGGCGCGATGACGATTGTGCCGGCGATCGCGCTGGCGCCTGGCGGCTCGAGCATTGGGACGCGTGACGCCCGCAATCGGCAAGCGAGCCCGCGCGCGAGCGTGATTTTCGTTCGAGTGAGTCAGTGAGCTCGCATCGCGCCGCGCTCACGGCTTCGGCCGCCGCGCGCGCGCGACGTCGAGATCCCGGCACAGTTGCTCGGCGCCTTGCGTGATGCGCGGCGCGGGCCGCGTCAGCAGGTCGCCGTCGATCGCGAACAGATTGTCTCGCGCGACCGCGGTCAGCCTGGGCCACGCGCGCCAGCGCGCGAAGTCGGGCAGCGCGTCGCGCGTCGGGGTCGCGCCGGCCGCCGTCGTCACGATCGCTTCCGGATTCGCCGCGAGCACCGCTTCGTCGGTGACGGACGGCGCGACCGGCTGCAGTTGCGCGAACACGTTGCGGCCGCCGCACAGCGCGATCACGTCGCTGACGATGTGATCGCCGTTCAGCGTGATGAGCGGCTTGTCCCACGCCTGAAAGAACACCGTCACGGGCGGCTTGCCCGCGTAGCGCGCGCGCAGTTGCGCGATCTGCCGCCGGTACGCGTCGGCCGCCGCCGACGCGGTCTCGCGCGTGCCGAGCAGCAGGCCGAGCTTGTCGAGCGACGCGGCGACGTCGTCGAGATGCCGCGGCTCGCTGAAGTAGAGCGGGATGCCGAGCGCGCGCAGCCGCTCGGTCTCGCGTCCGGCGTTGCCGTGACGCCAGACGACGATCAGGTCCGGCTTGAGCGCCGCGATCCGTTCGAGGTCGAGCGCCTGGTTCGAGCCGACGCGCGGGATCGCCTTCGCGGCGGGCGGGTAGTCGCTGTACGACACCGCGCCGACGAGCTTCGCGCCGCCGCCCGCCGCATAGATCAGCTCGGTCACGTGCGGCGCGAGGCTCACGACGCGCTGCGCGGGCGCGGCGAGCGTGATCGCGTGGCCGGCGTCGTCGGTGACGGCGATGTCCGCGTGCGCGGCGGCGGTTGGAAGCGCGCAGGCGCTTGCGGCGACGGTCGCCGCGAGGGCGGTGCGGGAGAGGGCGAGGCGCATGGGCGTCAATCTTGTTTCGTCGATCCGGACGGCTGCGTCGACGCGACGGGCAGCGTCGGCACGCATTCGGCGAGCGCGCATTCGAGCCGCCGCCATTCGTCTTCGCCGGCGGGCAGCCCGATGCGCACGCTCGGCGCGTGCGCGAAGTAGCGCGTCCAGATCCCGCACGCCGCGAGCGCGTCGTGCAGCGCGTGCGCGCGCGGATCGGCGGTCCAACTGAAAAGCGGCGTCGCGTGCGTGACGAAGCCGTTCGCACGCAGCAGCGCGGCGAGGCGCGCGCTGTCGTGCGCGAGCCGCTCGCGCGTCGCGCGCTGCCACGCGGTGTCCGCGAACGCGGCGAGCACCGCGTGGCGCGCCGGGCCGCTGACGGTCCACGCGCCGAGCGCATCGCGCAGCCGCGCGAGCAGCGCGGGCGCGGCGAGCGCGAAGCCCGCGCGCACGCCCGCGAGCCCGAAGAACTTGCCGACCGAGCGCAGCACGACGAGGCCGTCGCGGTGCGTGTCCGCCGCGAGTGACGCGTTCGGGTGCGTGTGCGTGTCGGCATCCGCGAACGCCTCGTCGACGATGAGCGCGCCGCCGCGCGCGACGAGCTGCGCGTGCCAGCGCAGCAGCCGCGCGCGATCGACGCGCTCGGCGGTGGGGTTGTTCGGATTGGCGACGATCGCATACGTGAGCGCCGCGGGCAGCGTGTCGCTGCCGCAGTCGAGCGGCGCGCCGGGATGGCCGTGGCGCGCGAACGCGGGTGCGTATTCGCTGTATGCGAGCGGTGCGACGCCGACCGTGCCGCGCGCGAACAGCGCCGGCAGCGCGCGGATCGCCGCCTGGCTGCCCGCGACGGGCAGCACGTGCGCGGCGCCCGGCGCGCCGTAGTAGCGCGCCGCGTGCGCGGCGAGCGCGCCGTCGTCCTCGGGCAGCCGGCGCCAGGCGTCGGCGGGCACGGGCGGCACCGGATAGCCGTGCGGATTGATGCCCGTCGACAGATCGAGCCACGCGTCGCGCGGGATGCCGTGGCGAAGGGCGGCTTCGTGCAGATTGCCGCCGTGCGTGATCGGTGCGTCAGCCATGGTGCGTTGCGATCGACAGTGCCGCGCCCGCGATCAGCAGCGCGAGCCAGAGAATCATCGTGCGCGCGACGAGCGACAGCGCGGCCGCGATGTGCACGGGCGCTGCGGGCTCGCCCGAGCCGAGCACGGGACGGTCCTCGATCGCGCCGTGATAGACGGCGGGGCCGCCGATCACGACGTTCAGGCTGCCCGCGCCCGCGGCCATCACGGGGCCCGCGTTCGGGCTGTCCCAGTGGCGCGCCTGCGCGCGCCAGCAGCGCCACGCGTTCGCGGTGTCGCCGAGGAGCGCGTAGCTCGCCGCGGTGAGGCGCGCGGGCGCCCAGTTGAGCGCGTCGTCGATGCGCGCGGCCGCCCAGCCGAAGCGCGAGAAGCGCGGCGTCCGATAGCCCCACATCGCGTCGAGCGTGTTCGCGAGCCTGAACAGCAGCGCGCCCGGGCCGCCCGCGAGCGCGAACCAGAAGAGCGCGCCGAAGATCGCGTCGTTGCCGTTCTCGAGCGCAGATTCGACCGCCGCGCGCGCGAGCGCGGCCTCGTCGGCGTCGCTCGTGTCGCGCGACACGATGCGCGAGCTCAGCATGCGCGCGGCCGCGAGGTCGCGGCGCAGCAGCGCTGCGGCGATCGGCGCGACGTGCTCGGCGAGGCTGCGCGCGCCGAGCGCGAACCACAGCAGCGCGACGTGCAGCGCGGCGGCAAGCGGCCACGGCAGCGTCGCGACGAGCCATGCGGCGAGCGCGACGGGCGGCGCGACGACCGCGAGCCACGCGGCGAGGCCCGCGAGCCGGCCGCGGCGTCCGGTATTGAGCGCGCGCTCGACGCGCGCGGCGAGCCGGCCGAACGCAACGAGCGGATGCGCGGTGCGCGGCTCGCCGACGAGCTTGTCGACGACGCAGCCGGCGACCGCGAGGAAGGCGACGGCGGGCAGCGACAGGATCAGCATCGCGGCGCGCCCTCGTGCTTGATCGTGACGGGCAGGCCGGCCACGCACAGCGTCACGCGCGTCGCGAGCGCCGCGATGCGCTGGTTGACGCGGCCGAGCGTATCGACGAAGCGGCGCGTTTCCTCGCCGAGCGGCACGACGCCGAAGCCGATCTCGTTGCTGACGACGATCACCTGCGCGCGGCTCGCGCGCAGCGCCGCTTCGAGCTCGGCGACGTGCGCGCCGCAGCGCGCGTCGTCCACGCCCGGGCCGTCGGCCGGGCAGAGCAGGTTCGTGAGCCAGAGCGTCAGGCAGTCGACGAGCACGCACGCGTTCGCGTCGTCGAGCCGGGCGATCGCGGCCGCGAGTTCGACGGGCGCCTCGACGAGCGCCCAGTCGGCCGGCCGGCGCGCGCGATGATGCGCGATGCGCTCGGCGAATTCGCGGTCGGCGACGCGGGCGGTGGCGATGTAGGTGACGGGCCGCCCGCCGGCGGCGGCGAGCCGTTCGGCGTGCGCGCTCTTGCCCGAGCGCGCGCCGCCGAGAACGAAGGTGAGGTCGCGCGGAGTCATCGCGTGATTGTAACGGGCCGCGCGATAATGCGGCTTTCGCCATTTGCCGCGCGCCGCGCGTCGCGCGATTCGTTCACGATGACTGCCAACGCCAACGCCAACGCCAACGCCAACGCCAACGCCAACGCCAACGCCAACGCCAACGCCAACGCCAACGCCAACGCCAACGCCAACGCCAACGCCAACGCCAACGCCAACGCCGCCCGTGCGCGCGGCGCGCTGATGATTCAGGGCACGACGTCCGACGCGGGCAAGAGCACGCTCGTCGCGGGCTTGTGCCGGCTCGCGCGCCGCGCGGGCGTAAGCGTCGCGCCGTTCAAGCCGCAGAACATGGCGCTCAACAGCGCGGTGACGGCGGACGGCGGCGAGATCGGCCGCGCGCAGGCGCTGCAGGCGCTCGCGGCCGGCATCGACGCGCACACCGACCTGAATCCGGTGCTGCTGAAGCCGACGGGCGATCGCGGCGCGCAGGTGATCATCCACGGCAAGGCGCGCGCGAACCTGAACGCGCGCGCCTATCACGACTACAAGCCGACCGCGATGCGGGCGGTGCTCGAATCGTACGGCCGGCTGCGCGGCGCGTACGACGCGGTGATCGTCGAAGGCGCGGGCAGTCCCGCCGAGATCAACCTGCGCGAAGGCGACATCGCGAACATGGGATTCGCGGAAGCGGTCGACTGCCCGGTCGTGCTCGTCGCCGACATCGACCGAGGCGGCGTGTTCGCGCATCTCGTCGGCACGCTTGCGTGCCTGTCGGACAGCGAGCGCGCGCGCGTGCGCGGCTTCGTGATCAACCGCTTTCGCGGCGATCCCGCGCTGCTCGAGCCGGGGCTGCGCTGGCTCGAGGCGCGGACCGGCAAGCCCGTGCTCGGCGTGCTGCCCTATTTGCACGGCCTCACGCTCGACGCGGAGGACATGCTGCCCGCGAGCGCGCGCACGGCGGCGCCGCGGCGCGACGCGAGCGTGCTGCGGGTGGTCGTGCCCGCGCTGCCGCGAATCAGCAACCACACCGATTTCGACGCGCTGCGCGTGCATCCGCGCGTCGACTTCGCGTACTGGAAGAGCGGGCCCGCGCCCGACGCCGATCTGCTGATCCTGCCCGGCTCGAAGAACGTGCTCGCCGATCTCGCGTGGCTGCGCGACGCGGGCTGGGACGCGCTGGTCAAGCGCCATCTGCGCTACGGCGGCAAGGTGATCGGCATCTGCGGCGGCATGCAGATGCTCGGCCGCACGCTCGACGATCCGCACGGCGTCGAGGGCGAGGCGGGCGCGACGAGCGCGGGCCTCGGCCTCCTCGACTATGCGACGACGCTGACGCTGGAGAAGACGCTCGTCAACGCGACGGGGCGGCTCGCGTTCGGTGGCGATGCGCGCGTCTCCGGCTACGAGATCCACATGGGGCGGACGGAAGGGCCGGCGCTTGTGTCGCCAGCGCTCGCGCTCGCGGGGCCGGACGGCGAGCGGCCGGACGGCGCGGTGTCGGCGGACGGGCAGATTCTCGCGACCTATCTTCACGGGCTCTTCGACACGCCGCAGGCGTGCTCGGCGCTGCTCGAATGGGCGGGGCTCGGCGGCGCGGAGCCGGTCGACTATCCGGCGCTGCGCGAGGCGTCGCTCGAGCGGCTCGCCGACACGCTCGCCGAGCACCTCGATCTCGATCGCGTGTTTGCGGCGTTCGCGTGATGGGCGCGCGCGGGCGGGAGGCCAAGGCGCGAGGCGGCACGCAACCCGGACAGCCAAAGGGCGCGATCCCGTTGATTTTCCGCTCGCCCCTCGCTTGGCAATTCATTCTCATTTGGAAATAAATTAGGCCAAACGAGCTATTTTTCATCAAAAGCGACTCGAATAAAGTTCGTTCCATTCAAACTTCGAACGAGGAACCCAACATGGATTCGAACCGCTTGAACGACGCCGGCGCCGCGTTGCTGCGCGTCGCGCTCGGCGTGCTGTACCTCGCGCACGTCGCGCAGAAGGTCTTCGTGTTCACGCTGCCCGGCACCGCGCAGTTTTTCGCATCGGTCGGCCTGCCGGGCTGGCTCGCTTATGTGACGACGCTCGTCGAGCTCGCCGGCGGCCTTGCGCTTCTTGCGGGCGTGCGGGTGCGGCTCGCGTCGCTCGTGCTGCTGCCGTTCATGCTCGGCGCGACGATGACGCACTTCCCGAACGGCTGGAGCTTCGCCGCGCCGAACGGCGGCTGGGAGTATCCGGCGTTCTGGGCGGTCACGCTCGTCGTCCAGGCGCTCGTCGGCGCCGGCGCGTTCGCGCTCGGCGGCGCGCGCGGCGTCGCCGGCCGGGCCGCGTAAGCGGCGTTCGGCCGCCGCCGCCCGTGCGCGGCGAGCCGCGGCGGCCGCAACGCCGGCCCTCGCCACGGCGCGGCGCTCGGCGCGCCGGCTGCGCGCGGCGCCGATTTGCCGCCGTCCGTTCGGGCGCCGCCGGACAAACCCGTTTCGGTGCGGACGCATTTGCCGATATCATCGCTCCCTGTATCCGCATTTTTCGCGGCGCGGCGCCGGTGCCAGGCGTCGCGCCGCGTGGCTTCTTCGGGGGAATTCATGACGGTGATCGTGGTGGCGAATCCGAAGGGCGGCGTCGGCAAGAGCACGCTGTCCACCAATCTGGCTGGGTATTTCGCGGCGCAGGGCGCGTGGGTTGCGCTCGCCGATCTCGACCGGCAGCAGTCGGCGCACGCATGGCTCGACCTGCGGCCGGCCGGGCTGCCCGCGATCGAGACCTGGGCGCTCGATCCCGATGCGCCGTCGAAGCCGCCGCGCGGCCTCGAATACGCGATCGTCGATACGCCGGCCGGCCTGCACGGCAATCGGATGAGCGTCGCGCTCGAGTTCGCCGACAAGGTGATCGTGCCGTTGCAGCCGTCGATGTTCGATATCCTGGCGACCCAGCAATTCCTCGAGCGCCTCGCGAGCGAGAAGGCGGTGAGGAAGGGCGCGATCAAGGTGGGGATCGTCGGGATGCGGGTCGACGCGCGCACGCGCTCGGCCGAGCAGTTGCACCGCTTCGTCGAAGGGCTCGATATGCCGGTGCTCGGCTATCTGCGCGATACGCAGAACTACGTGCAGCTCGCCGCGCACGGCCTCACGCTGTGGGATGTCGCGAAAAGCCGCGTCGACAAGGATCTCGAGCAGTGGGGACCGATCGTCGAGTGGGCGCAGAAGTAGGCGCTTTACGTCCAGTTCTGCGTCGGCACGTGATCGCGGCTGCCCTTGATCTTGTTGTCTTCATCGACGAACACGAGATTCGGCTTCCAGCCCGCCTTCAGCTCCGCCTCGTCGATCATCGCGAACGCGGCGATGATCACGAGGTCGCCCAGTTGCGCGCGGCGCGCGGCCGAGCCGTTCAGCGAGATCATCCCGCTGCCGCGCTCGCCCTTGATCGCGTACGTCGAGAAGCGCTCGCCGTTGTTGATGTTCCAGATGTCGATCCGCTCGTTCTCGACGATGTTCGCGGCGTCGAGCAGATCCTCGTCGATCGCGCATGAGCCCTCGTAATGCAGCTCGCAGTGCGTGACCGCCGCGCGGTGGATCTTCGATTTCAGCATGTGGCGCTGCATGATGGCTCCCTTGGTGCTACCAGACGAAAGGCGGGCGGCCGCGTGGCCGGCCGTCAGATTTCCAGATTGTCGATGAGGCGCGTCGCGCCGAGCTTCGCCGCCGTGAGCACGACGAGCGGCTCGCCCGCCTCGAGTTGCGCCGCGGTCGGCGCGACGAGGTTCGCGCGCCGGCGGATCGACACGTAGTCGGCCTTCCAGCCGCGCGCGGCGAGGCGGGCGAGCGCGCGCTGCTCGATTGCCGCGAGATCGCGCTCGCCGCCCAGCACCGCGTCGCGCACCTGCGCGAGCGTCTTCGCGAGCTCGGGCGCCTCCGTGCGCTCGGTTTCGCTCAGATAGCGGTTGCGCGACGACAGCGCGAGGCCGTCGGCGTCGCGCACGGTCTCGGCCGCGACGATGTCGACGGGCATCGCGAGCTGCTGGCACATCCGCCGCACGATCATCAACTGCTGGTAATCCTTCTTGCCGAACACGGCGACGCGCGGCTGCACGCACGCCATCAGCTTCGTGACGACCGTGCACACGCCGGTGAAGAAGCCGGGGCGGAACTCGCCTTCGAGGATGTCGCCGAGGTCGTGCGGCGGCTGCACGCGATATTCCTGCGGCTCGGGGTACATGTCGCGCTCGGTCGGCGCGAACAGCACGTAGACGTTTTCCTTCTGCAGCTTCTCGATGTCTTCCTGCAGCGTGCGCGGGTATTTGTCGAAGTCCTCGTTCGGGCCGAACTGGAGCCGGTTCACGAAGATGCTCGCGACGACCGGATCGCCGTGCTGGCGCGCGAGCCGCATCAGCGACAGGTGCCCCTCGTGCAGGTTGCCCATCGTCGGCACGAACGCCGTGCGGTTCTGGCCGCGTAGCTGGTCGCGCAGTTCCTGGATCGAGCTGATGACTTTCATGAGTTGGCGGTTCCTCGCGCGGTGCGCGCGTTGGCCGCGCGAGGCGGCGTGGTCGGGATCGTCGTGGCCGGAACGCATGGGGCGTCGAGCGTCGGCGATTGTAGAGGATTTGCCGTTTTGGCGCATCGATAAAAGCACGATCGTTCACTTTGATCGGCGCAGGCGCGGCAACGCGGCGGCGATCAGATGGGGCGGGACCGAAAGGGCGGCCGCGATCGCGGTTTCGCCGAGGCCGACGGCGCGATCGGATTTCGCGCATCCGTGCGCCGACGCACGTAACCGCTTTGTCAGCTTGCACGGCATGGCGGCATCAAACGTGACGTATCGCAATGTGTCGGTGCGTGTCGTCGCGCGGCAAGCCGCCGTCACGCTTCGAATCCTGAATCGTCGGATGAAATGACCGGCGCGTGCGCCGAATCACACAAGCGCCGCGCGAAACGCGCTCAAGCCGGCAGATAGGCGAGCCGCACGTAGATCGGCGCGAACGGCTCGGCCTGCGTGATCTCGACGAGCGATTCGCGCGCGAGCTCGAGCATCGCGATGAAGTTGACGACGACGACGGGCACGCCGCGCGACGTGTCGAACAGATCGGCGAACTCCATGAAGCGCGCGTTCTGCAGCTTGCGCAGGATGAGGCTCATGTGCTCGCGCACCGACAGCTCCTCGCGCGAGATCTTGTGATGCTGGACGAGCTTCGCGCGCTTGAGCACGTCGGCCCACGCGGCGCGCAGGTCGTCGGCGTTCACGTCGGGGAAGCGCGGCGTGATGCTCTGCTCGATGTACACCTCGGCGCGCAGGAAGTCGCGGCCGAGCTGCGGCAGTTGATCGAGGCGCTGCGCGGCGAGCTTCATCTGCTCGTATTCGAGCAGGCGCCGCACGAGCTCGGCGCGCGGGTCCTCCGCTTCCTCGCCCGTGTCCGCCTTCTTCACGGGCAGCAGCATTCGCGACTTGATCTCGATCAGCATCGCCGCCATCAGCAGGTATTCAGCCGCGAGCTCCAGATTCGACTCGCGGATCTGGTCGACGTAGCCGAGATACTGCGCGGTGACCTCGGCCATCGGGATGTCGAGCACGTTGAAGTTCTGCTTGCGGATCAGGTACAGCAGCAGATCGAGCGGGCCTTCGAACGTTTCGAGAAAGACTTCGAGCGCGTCCGGCGGGATGTACAGATCCTGCGGCAGCTTGAAGAGCGGCTCGCCGTACAGGCGAGCGAATGCCGCGACGCCGTCGACCGTGTCGGGCGTCGAATCCGCGCCGGCGGGCGCGGCGATCGCGTCCTCGGGCTGCGCGCTGGCGCTGGCCTCGTCGGCGGCGCTCACGGCGTCAGAAGTTCTGGTAGTAGACGTATGGCGTCTGGCGCACGCGCGCGCGCTGCTGCGCGTCGCGCTCTTCGAGGTCGATCGGCTGCTTGTCCCACAGCAGCGCGCGGCCCTTGCGCTGCTCTTCTTCGAGCGTCGGCTTTTGCTGCTTCAACTGGTTCAGGAATTGCGTGATGTCGGACTGGTACGGCATGGCTTGGCTTTCCGTTCTGAGCCGGGCGCGGCGCGCCCGCGGGTACGATCGCCGGGATTTTACCGCAACGCGGGGAACAGCCGGCGGCAAACGGCGTCGAAAGCGCGAGCGTCATGCGTCAATGTGTCCGAAAGCGCGTTCCGCGTGCACCGCACTGTGTTCAAATGACGGCTTTGATCCGACGAAATTCTTACAGCGGAGGTTTTGTTTGGCAGGGCGGGCACCACGACAGCATGCTTTTTCGCGCGGCGCGCGCGGCGCGCCGAGCCGCTCGCCCGGATGGCACGCATTTGCGCGGCGCGGGCTGCGCGCGCTGCTCGCGGGCTGCGCGGCCACGCTCGCGGCGCCCGCGTTCGCGAAGTACGCGGTCGAGATCGACGCGCCGCGCTCGGTCAGGAGCCTCCTCAAGCAGCACCTCGACATCGCCCGCTTCGCGAAGCGCGAGGACCTGAGCGAAGACCAGTTCGAATTCCTCGTGACCGCGACGCCGCAGCAGGTGCGCGAGCTCGCCGCGACGGCCGGCTACTTCTCGCCCGTCGTGCGCACCGACGTGCGCACGACGGGCGGCGAGCGCCGCGTGACGGTGTCGGTCGAGCCGGGCGCGCAGACGGTGGTGTCCGCGGTCGATCTGAAGTTCGACGGCCCGGTCGCGAGCGAGGACCCGAAGCAGGAGACGGCGACGCGTCTTGCGTTCTCGCTGAAGCCGGGCGACCCGTTTACGCAGTCCGGCTGGGACGATGCGAAGAACGCGGCGCTCAGGCAACTGCAGTCGCGCCGCTATCTCGGCGCGAAGATCACCGCGTCGGAGGCGCGCATCGATCCGCGCACGCGAGAAGCGACGCTCGCGGTGACGCTCGACAGCGGACCGACGTTTACGATCGGCGCGCTCGACGTGTCCGGCGTGCGCCGCTATCCGGAAAAGATCGTGCACAACGTGAATCCGCTGGCGGTGGGCGAGATCTACGACGCGAAACGCATCACCGAACTGCAGCGGCAACTGCAGAACACGCCGTACTACGCGAGCGTCGCAATCGACGTCTCCGACGACGTCGCGCGCCCGCTCGATTCGCCCGTTCACGTGAAGGTGAGCGAATACCCGTACAACAGCGTGCGTGGCGGGATCGGCTACGCGACCGACACGGGGCCGCACATTCAGGGTTCCTATACGTATCTCGACACGTTCGGCGCCGCGTGGCCGCTGTCGGTGTCGGGGCGGGTCGACCAGATCCAGCAGTACGGGCAGGTCCAGCTATCGATGCCGCCGGGGCCGCGCGCGTGGACCAACAGCATCCTCGCGTCGTACACGAACACGAACGTGTCGGACACGCGGATCTACAGCGCGCGCATCGGCGCGCAGCGCACGCGCACCGGCCAGTTCATCGACTACTCGTACTCGCTGATGTTCTATCAGGACCGGCTCGACCAGAACGGCGCCGGCCCGACGACGAGCCGCGCGCTCGTCCCGCAATGGGCGTGGACGCGCCGCAACGTCGACGATCCGCTGTTCCCGCGCTCGGGCAACCTGATCCACGCGGAAGCCGGCTTCGCGGTGAAGGGCGTGCTGACCGACCAGACGTTCATCCGCGGCTACGCGCGCGGCCAGCAATACGTACCGATCGGCAAGCGCGACCTGTTCGTGTTTCGCGCGGAGCTGGGCGGCGTGTTCACGAGCGGCGGCTCGTCGGGCGTGCCGGCGTCGCTGCTGTTTCGCGCGGGCGGCTCGAACTCGGTGCGCGGCTACGGCTACCAGAGCATCGGCCATTCCGTCGACGGCTCGGTGCTGCCGACCAAGTACCTGGTGACGGGCACGGCCGAATACCAGCACTGGTTCAACCGCGACTGGGGCGCGGCGACCTTCTTCGACATCGGCACCGCGACCGACGCATGGGGCGAGAAGGTGTTCTATCCGGGCGCGGGGCTTGGCGTGCGCTGGCGCAGCCCGGTCGGCCCCGTCAATTTCGATCTCGCTTACGGCTTGAAGAACAAGAGCGTGCGTCCGTATCTGACGCTCGGCATCGCATTCTGATTTTTCATTTGGCATGACGAAGGACGTATCCGAACCGACTCCTCCCGACGCGCCGGACGGCGGCCCGCGCGAGCCCGCGCCGAAGCCGCGCCGCTCGCCCGGCGCGCGCGCGCTCGTTTCGCTCGCGTGGGCGGCGCTCGCGCTCGTCGTGCTTGTCTGCGCGACGGCGGGCGCGCTCGTCGCCGCCGCGACGACCGAGCGCGGCACGCAGCTCGCGTGGCAGGCGGCCGTCAAGCTGCTCGGCGGGCGGCTCGCGGGCACGCTCGAAGGCGGCGCGCTCGCAACCGGCGTGCGGATCAGGCAGCTCGCGTGGACGAGCCCGGACGGTTCGGGCACCGAAGTCAGGATCGACCGCGTCGCCGGGCGCTGGGCGCTCACGCGCGCGCCGTGGCGCTTCGCGATCGCGTCGCTGCGCGCGGGCACGATCGACGTGCGCGTCGCGCCGTCGCCGCCGCAGCCGACGGTGATGCCGAAGGATCTGCAATTGCCGCTGCAGCTCGCGATCGACGATCTGCGCTTCGACAAGCTGCTGATCCACGAGGCCGGCTCGACGACCGAGCTCGACAACCTGATCTTTCGCGGCGCGAGCGACGGCCGCCGTCACGATGCGACGCTCGAGCGCCTCGACACGCCGTTCGGCGCGCTCACCGCGAACGCGCGGCTCGACGGCGTGCGCCCGTTCGCGATCGACGGCAGCGCGACCTATGCGGGCAAGCTCTCGGGCGAGAGCGTCGATGCGCGCGCGCGGGTGTCGGGCTCGCTCGAGGCGCTCGTCGCGGAGCTCGACGCGTCGGGGATGAAGCTCGCCGGCCGTGCGCACGTCGAGGCCGCGCCGTTTTCGGCCGTGCCGCTCACGCGCGCGTCGCTCGTGTTCGATCACGTGAACCCGCGCGCGCTGTCGCCCGGCGCGCCCGTCGCCGATCTCGCGGTGCGCGCGCAGCTCGAGCCCGCCGCGCCCGATCCGACGTCGCCGAAGGCGTTCGTCGTCACGGGGCCGGTGTCGATCGTCAACGCGAAGCCCGGCCCGCTCGGCGACGCGCTGCTGCCGCTCGTCGAAGCGCACGCGAACGTGCGGCTCGACGCGCACGCGCAGCGCATCGACGCGCTCGCCGTGCGCACGATCCGCGACGGCAGCGTGACGGGCGGCGGCGCGCTCGCGAACGGCCGCGGCAAATTCGACCTGAAGGTCGCGAATCTCGATCCGAACGCGTTCGTCGCCGCGCTGCGGCCGATGCGGCTCGCGGGGCCCGTCGGCGTCGCGCTCGAGCCGGGCGCGCAGACGATCGACTTCGATCTCGCCGACGCGAGGCTCGCGCTCGGCGCGAAGGCGAAGGTCCGGCTCGACGCGAAACGGACGACGATCGCCGATGCGCGCGTGACGGCGGGCAAGGGGCGCATCGAACTCGCGGGCGCGCTCGAGCACGACGCGCGCTCGACTTACGACCTGAAGGCGAAGCTCGTCGACTTCGATCCGCTCGCGCTGGCGTCAGCCGGCGCGCCGTCCGGCGCGAAGGCGGGCGGCGGCAAGGGCGCGAAGGGCGCGAAGGGCGCGCGGACCGCGCAAGGCGCGGCGATTGCCCCACGGGCGGGCACGGCGCGCGTGAACGGCACGCTCGCCGCCACGGGCGCGCTCGCGCCCGGCTTCTCGACGAAGGTGCAGTTCAGGCTCGGCGACAGCGTCTACGACGGCCTGCCGATGACGGGCGAAGGCACCGTGCAGATGGCGGGCGCGCGGGTCCTGCCGAGCAACGCGAACCTGTCGATCGCGGGCAACCAGGTCGACTTGCGCGGCAGCTTCGGCGCGCCCGGCGACCGGCTGCGCTTCAATGTCGACGCGCCGCAGCTCGAGCGCCTCGGTTTCGGTCTCGCGGGCCTCGTGCGCGCGAACGGCGAGCTGACGGGATCGTTCGCACACCCGAACGTCGTCGCCGACTACGCGGCGGCGGGCGTCGTGTTCGGCTCGAACCGGATCGGCGCGGCGCAAGGCCGCGCGAACATTCGCGACGGCGCGAAGGGCGCGCTCGTGTTCACCGCCGACGCGAGCGACATCGCGCTCGGCGCGGTCAGCCTGAAGACGCTATCCGCGCACCTGAACGGCACGCGCGCGAAGCACACGTTCGAGGCGACCGCGGTCGGCATCGCCGAAGGGCGCGTGATCAATCTCGCGGTCGCGGCGAACGGAGGCGTCGTCGACGCGCGCGACGGAATGCGCTGGGACGGCACCGTCACGCGGCTGTCGAACCGCGGCACGCCGTCGATTTCGCTCGACACGCCGCTCACGATCTCGGCGGGCGCGCAGCGCGTGACGCTGAGCGCGGCGAAGCTGTCCGTCGAAGGCGCGACGCTCGACCTGAAGTCGTTCGCGCTCGAGCGCGGCAAGCTGCGCACCGCGGGCGCGATCACGAACCTGTCGGTCGCGCGCGCGCTCGAGATCCGCGCGGAGCTCACGGGCAAGCGCTCGCCGCTGCGCACCGACCTGATTCTCGACGGCGACTGGGACGTCACGCTCGGCGATGCGGCCGCGGGCCACGCGCAGATCAAGCGCCGCAGCGGCGACGTGACGATCGAGACCGGACGCGGCGTCGCCTCGCTCGGCATCACCGATCTGTCGGCGCGCGCGGCGTTCGCGCCCGGCAACCGGCTGAATGCGGCCGCGCACGCGCAGGCGAGCCGCGTCGGCACGTTCGACGCGAACGTCGCGGTGCCGTTCGCGCTGCGCGACGGCGTGTTCGGCGTGGCCGAGGACGGACCGCTCGCGGGCCGAGTCGACGCGGACGTGCCCGCGCTGCAATCGACGGGCGGCCTGTTCGGGCCGAGCTATCTGCTCGACGGGCGCGCGGCGCTGAAGCTGACCGTCGCCGGCACGCCCGCGAAGCCGAAGCTCTCGGGCACGCTGACGGGCGACAACCTGTCGGCGACGCTCGTCGACCAGGGCGTGCAGTTGAAGGAGGGGATCGTGCGCGTGAACCTGACCGAGAACCTCGTCGAGTTCCAGCAGGTCGAGTTCCACGGCGGCGACGGCACGCTGCGCGCGATCGGCCGCGTGCGGCTGGACGGCAGCGAGCCGGATCTGACGGCGAGCATCGTCGCCGACAAGCTCGAGCTCTTCGCGGCGCCGGACCGCAAGCTGTCGCTGTCGGGCAAGGCGGTCGTCGGGAACGACGCGCCGCGCGGCGGCATCGCGATCAACGGCAAGTTCACCGTCGACCGCGCGCTGTTCGACTTGCCCGAAGAGGCGGCGCCGCACCTGTCGGACGACGTCGTGATCGTGCGCCCCGGCAGCCTCGAGCGCGGCGAGACGAAGACGGGCACCGCGATCGCGAAGCCCGCGCCCGCGACCGAGAAGCCCGCGCCGTCGCTCGCGCCGCGCGCGAACATCGACATCGGTCTCGGCCGCGACTTCCGCTTCAAGGGCCACGGCGCGGATCTGCGGCTCGCGGGCACAGTGACCGTGATGAGCGCGCCCGGCGTGCCGCTGCGCGCGGTCGGCAACGTGCGCGTGACGGAAGGCTCGACGTACACGTCGTTCGGCCGCAAGCTCGCGATCGAGAACGGCTTCTTCACGTTCAACGGGCCGGTGTCGAATCCGGGCATCAACATCCTCGCGATGCGCCGCAACCAGGAAGTCGAGGCGGGCGTGCAGGTGACGGGCACTGTGCAGTCGCCGGCCGTGAGGCTCGTGTCCGAGCCGAACGTGAACGACAACGAGAAGCTGTCGTGGCTCCTGTTCGGCCACGGCACCGACCAGGGCAACAACCTCGGCCAGCAGAACGCGATGACGACGGCGCTCGCGCTGCTCGGCAGCGCGACCGGCAAGCGCGTCGCGCAGACGGTCGGGCTGGACGAAGTGTCGGTCGGCCGCAGCGACGTCGGGCTGACCGATCCGCAGGTCGTGCTCGTGTCGAAGGCGATCAACGAGCGCTTCGTGCTCGGCTACGAGCAGGGGCTGCAGTCGGCGAGCAACGCGTTCAAGGCGACGATCAACCTGACGCGGTTCTGGGCGATCTCCGCTTACGGCGGCACGTTCCAGGGCGTCGACCTCAACTACACGCGGCGCTTCGATCGCTGGTGGTGACGGCGCAGCGTGCGTGATCGGTGCGCAGGCCGCCGCCGCGATCGTTCGTCATGCAGACGAAAGATATCGTTGACGAAACGGCGGCGATACGAGGGCGCGTACCTATGACCGTGCTGACCCACATCATGCGCAGAACGCAGCGGTACGCGACGCTGCCGCTTTCGCCTCGCTGCGCGACGACCGCCTGCCGCCGCGCGTCAACGCGCACACGCGCGAAGACGATCGTCATTGGCCGTGGTGGCTTCTCAAGGATCTGGAGAGGCTCGGCTGGAGCCGCGAGACCACGATGACGGATGCGCTGCGCGCGCTGTGGAACGACGACACGCACCGATGCCGTTTGCCGATGTACGAGCTGTGCGCGATCGTCGAGGCGATCGAGGAAACCGGCAACGTGCTGTTCGCGCTGACGACGCGGCTCGCCGACGAGGTACAGGCGCAGACGGGGCGCGAGCTGCGTTACGTGGGCGCGTATCACTTCGCGCGCGAGAATGGGCACATGCAGAACGGCGAGCATGCGCAATTGAGCGGCATCGAGCTCGACGCTGCGAAGCGGCGGCGCTGCGTCGCGCCCGTCGACCGGGTGTTCGACGCGTTCGCCGCGTGGACGCACGAAGCGGCAGGCGAGATCGCCCGCGTCGGCGCGCCGTCCGTCTCGGTGGAAACGCCATGACGCACGCACTCCCGCGCTACGACGCCGCCGCCGTATTCGACGTCGCGACGAATCTGTTCATCTATCCGGCGATGCTGATCGCGCATCGGCTGGGCCTGTTCGAGCGGCTGGGCGAGGGCCCGCGCACGCTCGACGAAATCGGCGCCGCGCTCGGCCTTGCGCGGCGGCCCGCCGAGGTGCTCGTCAACGCGTCGGTCTCGCTCGGCATGCGTTTCATGCGCGCGATGGAAAGCCTGAGCGCGTCACACGCGCTGGCGTGGCCGACCAAGCTCGACCTCGCGCGGCATCGCGTGATGCTCGACGTCGGCGGCGGCTCGGGCGCGAACGCGGTCGGCGCGCTGTCGGCGTGGCCGTCGCTGCGCGCTGGCGCGAGCGCGTGGCGCTGCATCCGGGCGACATGTGGCGCGATCCGTTTCCTGCGGCCGATCTGCATTTCTACTCGAACATCTTTCACGGCTGGCCGGCCGACAGGAACGCGGTGCTCGTGCGCAAGAGCTTCGATGCGCTGCCGTGTGGCGGGCGCATCGTGCTGCACGAGGTGCTGTATCTCGCGACGACAAGGGCGGGCCGCTCGCCGCCGCCGGATGGCGATCGAGACGATTCCGGGTATTTCAGCCTCGTGACGGGCGTGAAGCCGTGACGTTCGCGCGCATCGGCGTCGCGCGCTTACTTCACGCGCATGCCAGGCTTCGCGCCGCCGTGCGGCTCGAGAATGTAGAGGCCCGGCTCGGCCTTCTCGTCGGCCGCCGACGCGGCGAGCACCATTCCTTCGGACAGGCCGAACTTCATCTTGCGCGGCGCGAGGTTCGCGACCATCACCGTCAGCTTGCCGACGAGCTGCTCGGGCTGGTACGCGGACTTGATGCCCGAGAACACGTTGCGGGTCTTCTCCTCGCCGACGTCGAGCGTGAGCTGCAGCAGCTTGTCCGAGCCTTCGACCGCCTGGCACGCGACGATCTTCGCGATGCGCAGATCGATCTTCGCGAAATCGTCGATCGAGATGATCGGCGATGCGCCGTCGCCAGCGCTCGCCGCGCTCGCCGCATTCGCGGCCTTCGCGCTTTTCCCGTTCGTCGCGCCCGCGCCCGCGCCCGTGCCCGCGCCCGCGTCGGCCGCGGCGTCGGCCGCGCGTTGCAGCGAGCCGCGGTTCGCCGCGAGGAGCGCGTCGATCTGCTTCGGATCGACGCGGGTCATCAGGTGCTGATATGCGCGGATCGGCTGCTCGGACGACAGCGGCTTGCCCGCGTCGGCCCATGTGAGCGGCGCGATGCCGAAGAACGCCTCGACGCCTTCCGCGACGCGCGGCAGCACGGGCTTGAGCGCGAGCGACAGCAGGCGGAACGCCTCGAGGCTCACGCTGCAGGTTTCATGCAGCGCGACCGCGTTCACGGGGTCCTTCGCGAGCTCCCACGGCTTCGCGGTGTCGACGTAACCGTTGACCGCATCCGCGAGCTCCATCGTCTGGCGCAGCGCGCGGCCGTACTCGCGCGCCTCGTAGTGCGCGGCGATCTGCGCAATCGCGTCGCGCAGCGTCGCGACGAGCGGATGATTCATTGCGCTCGCCTGCACGCGGCCGTCGAAGCGCTTGATCAGGAAGCCGGCCGCGCGGCTCGCGATGTTCACGTACTTGCCGACGAGGTCGCTGTTCACGCGCGCCTGGAAGTCCTCGAGGTTCAGGTCGATGTCTTCCATCGTCGCGTTCAGCTTCGCGGCGAAGTAGTAGCGCAGCCATTCGGGGTTCAGGCCCGTGTCGATGTAGCTCTGCGCGGTGATGAACGTGCCGCGCGACTTCGACATCTTCGCGCCGTCCACCGTCAGGAAGCCGTGCGCGAACACGTTGGTCGGCGTGCGGTGGCCTGAGAACTCGAGCATCGCGGGCCAGAACAGCGTGTGGAAGTACAGGATGTCCTTGCCGATGAAGTGATACTGCTCGGTCGTCGAATCCTTGTTGATCCACGCGTCGAAATCGATGCCGCGCTGCTCGCACAGGTTCTTGAAGCTCGCGTAGTAGCCGACGGGCGCGTCGAGCCACACGTAGAAATACTTGCCGGGCGCGCCGGGGATCTCGAAGCCGAAGTACGGCGCGTCGCGCGAGATGTCCCAGTCGGCGAGCTTCGCTTCGCCCGCGTCGCCGAGCCATTCGCGCATCTTGTTGGTCGCTTCGGGCTGCGCGAGGCCGCTCACCCATTCGCGCAGGAACGCCTCGCAGCGCGGATCGGACAGGCGGAAGAAGTAGTGCGTCGACGTCCTGCGCACGGGCGCGGCGCCCGAGATGACCGAATACGGATGGATGAGATCCGTCGGCTGGTAGGTCGTGCCGCACACTTCGCAACTGTCGCCGTACTGGTCCTTCGCGTGGCACTTCGGACACTCGCCCTTGATGAAGCGGTCCGGCAGGAACATCTCCTTGACGGGGTCGTAAGCCTGCTCGATCTCGCGCTCTGCGATGAAGCCCGCTTCCTTCAGCGCGAGATAGATCTTCTCGCTCAGCACGCGGTTCTCGTCCGAGTCGGTCGTGTAGAAGTTGTCGAACGAAACCCCGAAGCTGTCGAAATCGCGCTTGTGCTCGCGCCACACGCGCTCGATCAGTTGCTTCGGGCTCACGCCTTCCTGCTCGGCGCGCAGCATGACGGGCGTGCCGTGCGTGTCGTCCGCGCCGATGTAGTAGATCTCGTGACCGTGCATTCGCATCGTCCGCACCCAGATGTCGGTCTGGATGTACTCGACCAGGTGGCCGATGTGAATCTGCCCGTTCGCATAGGGCAGCGCGGACGTGACGAGGATCTGGCGGCGGCCTTGCGGCGCGCCGGCCTGCACGGAGGTGAGGTCGGATGCGGACATAGGGTCTCTGAAGGGACTGCTTGCGGAAAATCGTAGGGAAGCTGCGATTCTAGCAGGGCGGCCGCCTGCCGATGTGCGGGCGGGCCGCGCGCGGTAGCGCCCGTCGCGCGGGGTTGCGATCCCGCGCGCGACGGCGGCGCATCGGCTGCTTCGGCCGCATGTCACGAAGCATGATGACTTGCGGATTGAAAGATTGGGGCGGGACGGCTAGATTGACGCCGGCGATTCGGTGCCGGGCAGCGCTGGCGCGGCAGAAGAAATATTGCGCTGCAGCCAGGCTGCGTGCGGGCAAAAAAAACCGGGGCGGACTTTGCCCCGGAGCAACAACGACAAGAGGAGAATGGTGACGCGCCGGCAGCACCAGTCACGTACCGTAAAGAGAGACTACGCCGCTCGCAAGAAGTTCGAAAATTTTTTCGAGTTGTTACGAATCGCCTCGAAAGCCTTGTGCGGCGGGGCTCGGCGCGCCATTCTCCGAGTCGGTCGGATTTACTGCGCCGCTTGCGGCGCGCGCAGGTATATCTCGACGCGGCGGTTTTGCGCGCGGCCGGCTTCCGTCGCGTTGTCGGCGATCGGATTCGATGCGCCCATGCCCTGCGCGGACAGGCGGTTCGCCGCCACGCTGCGTTGCGAGAGCGCGTTCACGACGCTCTGCGCGCGATTCTGCGACAGCGTCTGGTTGTACGCGGCCGAGCCCGTGCTGTCGGTGTAGCCGACGACCGACGCGGTGATCTGCGGGTTCTGGTTCAGCGTCGTCGCGAGGTCGTTCAGGAGCGGCGTGAAGGCCGGCGTGACCGCGTACTGGTTGGTCGCGAACGTGACCGAGCTCGGCACGTTCAGCTTGAGCGAGCCGTCCGGCTGCTCGGTGACCTGCGTGCCCGTCTGCTGCGCCGACGGCGCGAGCTTGTTCTTGATCGCTTGCCAGTTGTAACCCGTCACGCCGCCGACGAGCGCGCCGACGCCGGCGCCGATCGCCGCGCCCTTGCCGCCGCCAGCCAGCGCGCCGATGCCCGCGCCGAGCGCGGCGCCCGTGCCGGTGCCGACAGCCGTGTTGGTGCCTTGCTGGGTCGCGCAGCCCGCCAGCAGGGCGCCGGCGAGAGCGAATACGGACAAGCGCGTCGCGATTTTGGTATTCATCTTGGTTTCCTCTCTTGAGTGACTCGACAAGAACAAAAAAGAACTGCTCTTTCGGCGGGGGCGGCCCGCGCGCCGACGATCATGCGGGCGCGCGAGCGCCCCGATCCGTCCGGCGTCCGGTCAGGGGCCCGTCGCCATCGCGACAAGCCCCGTTCGCCAGGATGGCTGTTCGGATCGAGCGCGCCCCAGCCTCTACAATATAGGCGGTGTGGCCACCGATGTGGCCCCGATGCGCGCCGCCCGCGAAGATTGCGCCGCAAGTCGGCTTTGCGCAATGGCGTGCAATAAATTCTTTCACTTTTCTCGCTTTACGCCCGGATATTTGAAGATTATTGACCTTTTGGGCGATTTTGAGCGACGTTCCCACGGAGTTTCGATGAGTATCGACAGGGCGCTCGTCGACGCCGCACTCGCGGCAGTCGTCGACCCGAACACCGGCCGCCCGTATGCGGCGCACCGCGGCATCCGCAATGTGGCGATCGACGGCGACGCCGTGTCCGCCGGCGTCGTGCTCGGCTATCCGGCGAAGAGCCAGTTCGACGACGCGCGCGCGCGCGTCCTGGCCGCGCTTGCCGCAGTGCCGGGCGTGCGGAGCGCGCGCGTCGACGTGTCGCAGGAAATCGTCGCGCATGCGGTGCAGCGCGGCGTGCAACTGTTGCCGAACGTGAAGAACATCGTCGCGGTCGCGTCCGGCAAGGGCGGCGTCGGCAAGAGCACGACGGCCGTGAATCTCGCGCTCGCGCTCGCGGCGGAGGGCGCGTCGGTCGGCATCCTCGACGCCGACATCTACGGCCCGTCGCTGCCGACGATGCTCGGCATCCACGAGCGGCCCGAATCGCCCGACAACAAGTCGATGAACCCGCTCGTCGGCCACGGGCTGCAGGCGAACTCGATCGGCTTTCTGGTCGGCGAGGACAACCCGATGGTGTGGCGCGGCCCGATGGCGACGTCGGCGCTCGAGCAGCTCCTGCGCCAGACCAACTGGCGCGATCTCGACTACCTGATCGTCGACATGCCGCCCGGCACGGGTGACATCCAGTTGACGCTCGCGCAGCGCGTGCCGGTGACGGGCGCCGTGATCGTCACGACGCCGCAGGACATCGCGCTCCTCGACGCGAAGAAGGGCCTCAAGATGTTCGAGAAGGTCAATATTCCGATTCTCGGCATCGTCGAGAACATGAGCATTCACGTGTGCTCGAACTGCGGGCACGAGGAGCACGTGTTCGGCGCGGGCGGCGCCGAGCGGATGGCGCAGGAATACGGCGTTGCGGTGCTCGGCAGCCTGCCGCTCGACATCCGGATTCGCGAGCAGGCGGACAGCGGCGCGCCGAGCGTCGTGGCGGACCCGAACGGCGCGCTCGCCGAGCGCTACCGCGCGATCGCGCGCGGCGTTGCGATCGCGATCGCCGAGCGCGCGCGGGACATGTCGTCGAAGTTTCCGACGATCGTTGTTCAAAATACGTAAAATCCCGCGCCGGCCCGCGTCGGGCGGTGTTTGCGGCGCCGCGAGTCACGGTATCATGACGACTTTCCCGAAGGTCCCCTTTACCGGCCCGGCGGGCGCTCGCCCGAGCGTTTCGCCCGGCATGAGGATCGCATGAAACGACGACTCGACGGCGTGCCGGGGTGGCTCGCGCTCAATGCGCCGCTCGTCCTGGCCGCCATCGGCCTTTTGGCCGGCTGCACTACTTTTGCATCGCAACACGAAAAGCGCGCCGACGCGCTGCTCCAGCCGACCGTCGGCAGCCAGGCGCGCGGCACGGTGACGCTCGCCGAACGCCCGGACGGCGTGCAGGTCACGTACAACTTCGCGGGCCTGCCGCCCAACAGCGACCACGCGTTGCAGGTTCACGAGCGCGGCGACTGCAACGCCGCCGACGGCTCGAGCGCGGGCGCGGTGTTCGCGCCCGCGGCCGACCGGCTGCGCGCGGGCGCGCGCGTCGGCGGCGACCTCGGCAACATCCATGCGGACGCGAACGGCGTCGCGGCGGGGTTCATCACCGCGCCGGACCTCGCGCTCGACGGCGTGCGTTCGGTGCTCGGCCGCTCGGTGCTCGTCCATCGCGATCCGGGCGATCCGGCGTTCCCGCAGCACGGCGCGGGCCCCGCGCTCGCGTGCGGCGTCGTGCGGCAATGACGCGAGTCGGTCCGTTCGCGATCGCGTAAAATGTGCGCCTTTCGTGGCCGCCGGACCGTCCGGCGGCTCCCTTCCCGATACGCAGCGTTTTCCGGCGCCTTTTTATGAGCATCAAGTCCGACAAGTGGATTCGGCGCATGGCCGAAGAGCACAAGATGATCGAGCCGTTCGTGCCCGATCAGGTTCGCGCCGCCGCGGACGGCCGCAAGATCGTCAGCTACGGCACGTCGAGCTACGGCTACGACATCCGCTGCGCGGACGAATTCAAGATCTTCACGAACATCAATTCGACGATCGTCGATCCGAAGAACTTCGACGAGGGCTCGTTCGTCGATTTCAAGGGCGACGTGTGCATCATCCCGCCAAACTCGTTCGCGCTCGCGCGCACCGTCGAGTACTTCCGCATTCCGCGCACCGTGCTGACCGTGTGCCTCGGCAAGTCGACTTACGCGCGCTGCGGGATCATCGTCAACGTGACGCCGTTCGAGCCCGAATGGGAAGGCTACGTGACGCTCGAATTCTCGAACACGACGCCGCTGCCCGCGAAGATCTACGCGAACGAGGGCGTCGCGCAGGTGCTTTTCTTCGAGAGCGACGAAGTCTGCGACGTGTCGTACGCCGACCGCGGCGGCAAGTATCAGGGCCAGCGCGGTGTCACGCTGCCGAAAACCTGATCTGCTTGCATATCGATCTGACCTATCGCCAGTCCGGGTGACCGCTGTGCCAGGGCATGAACAGGCCCCTGCGCCGCGGTCGTTCTTTTTGGAGAATCGCCCATGAAGTTTCGTTTTCCCGTCGTCATCATCGACGAAGATTTTCGCTCCGAGAATATCTCGGGCTCCGGCATCCGGGCGTTGGCGGAGGCGATCGAGAAGGAGGGCGTCGAGGTGCTCGGCCTGACGAGCTACGGCGATCTGACGTCGTTCGCGCAGCAGTCGAGCCGCGCGTCGTGCTTCATCCTGTCGATCGACGACGACGAGCTGATGCTCGGCGAAGTCGGCGCGGACGGCGAACTGCCCGAGCTCGCGACCGCGATCATCGAGCTGCGCGCGTTCGTGACCGAAGTGCGCCGCCGCAACGGGGACATCCCGATCTTCCTGTACGGCGAGACGCGCACGTCGCGCCATCTGCCGAACGACATCCTGCGCGAGCTGCACGGCTTCATCCACATGTTCGAGGACACGCCGGAGTTCGTCGCGCGCCACATCATCCGCGAGGCGAAGGTCTATCTCGATTCGCTCGCGCCGCCGTTCTTCAAGGAGCTCGTCAAGTACGCGGACGAAGGCTCGTACTCGTGGCACTGCCCGGGCCACTCGGGCGGCGTCGCGTTCCTGAAGAACCCGCTCGGCCAGATGTTCCACCAGTTCTTCGGCGAGAACATGCTGCGCGCCGACGTCTGCAACGCGGTGGACGAGCTCGGCCAACTGCTCGACCACACGGGGCCGGTGGCGGCTTCCGAGCGCAACGCCGCGCGGATCTTCAGCGCCGATCACCTGTTCTTCGTGACGAACGGCACGTCGACGTCGAACAAGATCGTCTGGCACGCGACGGTCGCGCCCGGCGACATCGTGCTCGTCGATCGCAACTGCCACAAGTCGATCCTGCACGCGATCACGATGACGCACGCGATTCCCGTGTTCCTCACGCCGACGCGCAACCACTTCGGCATCATCGGGCCGATTCCGCGCGACGAGTTCAAGCCGGAGAACATCCGCAAGAAGATCGAGGCGAATCCGTTCGCGCGCGAGGCGCTCCGGAAGAACCCGAACGCGAAGCCGCGAATCCTGACGATCACGCAGAGCACGTACGACGGCGTCGTCTACAACGTCGAGCAGATCAAGGACCTGCTCGGCGACCTCGTCGACACGCTGCACTTCGACGAAGCGTGGCTGCCGCACGCGGAGTTCCATTCGTTCTACCAGGACATGCACGCGATCGGCGCGGGCCGCCCGCGCACGGGCGCGCTCGTGTTCGCGACGCACTCCACGCACAAGCTGCTCGCGGGCATCTCGCAGGCGTCGCAGATCGTCGTGCAGGATTCGGAGAACCGCACGTTCGACAAGCACCGCTTCAACGAGGCGTACCTGATGCACACGTCGACGAGCCCGCAGTACGCGATCATCGCGTCGTGCGACGTCGCGGCCGCGATGATGGAGCCGCCGGGCGGCACCGCGCTCGTCGAGGAATCGATCGCCGAGGCGATCGATTTCCGCCGCGCGATGCGCAAGGTGGACGCCGAATACGGCGACGACTGGTTCTTCAGCGTGTGGGGGCCGGACAACCTGGCGCAAGAAGGCATCGGCTCGCGCGAAGACTGGATGCTGAAGCCGAACGACCGCTGGCACGGTTTCGGCCCGCTCGCGCAGGGCTTCAACATGCTCGACCCGATCAAGGCGACGATCATCACGCCGGGGCTCGACGTGGACGGCGAATTCGGCGAGACCGGCATTCCGGCCGCGATCGTCACCAAATATCTGGCGGAGCACGGGATCATCGTCGAGAAGACGGGCCTGTACTCGTTCTTCATCATGTTCACGATCGGCATCACGAAGGGCCGCTGGAACTCGATGGTCACCGAGCTGCAGCAGTTCAAGGACGACTACGACAACAACCAGCCGCTCTGGCGCGTGCTGCCCGAGTTCGTCGCGCAGTATCCGATCTACGAGCGCGTCGGCCTGCGCGATCTCTGCACACAGATCCACGACGTGTACCGCGCGAACGACATCGCGCGTCTCACGACGGAGATGTACCTGTCGAACATGGAGCCCGCGATGAAGCCGTCCGACGCGTTCGCGAAGCTCGCGCACCGCGAGATCGACCGCGTGCCGCTCGACGAGCTCGAAGGGCGCGTGACGAGCATCCTGCTCACGCCGTATCCGCCGGGCATTCCGCTCCTGATCCCGGGCGAGCGCTTCAACAAGACGATCGTCAACTACCTGCGGTTCGCGCGCGACTTCAACGAGCGCTTCCCGGGCTTCCACACGGACATTCACGGTCTCGTCGCGGAAGAGATGAACGGGCGCATCGAGTACTACGTCGACTGCGTGCGCGACTGACGATGACGCAAGTCCGCAAGACGCTCGTGCGCTTCGCCGCCGCCGCGCTCGCCGGATGGCTCGCGGCGGCGGGCGCGGCGCGCGCCGAGGTCGCGGCGGCCGACCCGATCGACGTCGCGATGCGCCAATGTCTCGCGCGGCGCGACCGCTCGTCGACGGCGGGCCAGATCCAGTGCATGGACGAGGCGCGGCAGCAGTGGCAGGGCGAGGCCGACGCCGCGTACCAGCGGCTCGTGAAGACCGCGCCCGCCGACGCGCGGCGCGGCTGGCAGGAGAGCCAGCGCCGCTGGCTCGCGTGGCGCAAGGACGAGGCGCATCTCGTGCGCGCGGTCTACGAGACGACGCAGGGGACGATGTACGCGATGGCGAGCGCCGACATGCGGCTGCAGCCGGTGCGCGACCGCGCGCTCGCGCTGCGCGGCGCGGCCGAACGCTACGCGCAGCCGGGCGGCGGCAAGGGCGCCGTGCATCGGGTGCGGCCCTGCATGCGCGATGCGGCGTGCGAGCACGCGCTCTTCGACATGAACCGCTATTACGAGAAATTGCGCGCGCGGATGCCCGTCGATTCGCTGCCGACGCTCGTCGCCGCGCAGCGCGAGTGGGCGGCGTTCCGCGACGCGACGACGCCGCTCGTCGGCGAGGGCGAGCGCGTCGATCTGATCGGCGCGCGCGTCGCGACGCTCAAGCGCTTCTCCGAGACCGTCAACAATCGCTGAGCGCCGCGAGGGTTCACGCGAGCCGCGCGGCGCGCGGGCCGAACCACGCCGGCACGAGCGCGACCGCATCGTCGAGCGAATCGAGCACGCGCAGGCTCAGCGCGACGATCTCGGGCGTCGGCGCCTTCAGATCGGGCACGGTGACGACGGACGCGCCCGCGCGCGTCGCGGCGAGCGCGCCGAAATCGCTGTCCTCGAACGCGACGCACGCGTGCGCGGGCACGTTCAGCCGCTCGGCAGCGAGCCGGTAGACGGCCGGATCGGGCTTGCCGCGCGCCACTTCGTCGCCGCCCGCGATCGCGGCGAAATGCCCGAGCACGCCGACCGCGTGAAGCCGCGTGCGGATCACGTCGCGCGCGGACGACGATGCGACCGCGCACGGCACGCCCGCGCCGGCGAGCGCGGCCAGCAACGCGCGCGCGCCCGCCTTCAGCGGAAATTTCGGATGCGGCTGCGGCGCCGCGAGCCGCGCGCGCACCTGCGCGGACACCGCGTGGAACGTGTCGTCGCCGAGCAGGCCGGCGAGAATCGTCTGGCCTTCGCGGAACGAGCGGCCGACGATCTGCAGATAGTCGGCGGCCGACAGCGCGGCGCCGTGCGCATGCGCGACGTCGATCCACGCGTTCATGATGGTCCGCTCGGAATCGACGAGCAGGCCGTCCATGTCGAAGATTGCCGCTATGAACATGGGATCGTCCGTGACGCGGGCGCCGCTCCCGCTTACTTGCCGAGCGCCGCGCGCGCGGCCTTCGCCGCCGCGCGCACCTGATCCGGCGCGGTGCCGCCCGGGTGGTTGCGGCTCGCGACCGAGCCTTCGAGCGTCAGGTAGCCGAACACGTCGTCGCCGATCAGATGCGCGACGTTCGGCAGCTCCTGCTTCATTTCGTCGAGCGTCAGGTCCGCGAGGTCGATGCCGCGCGCATCGCAGATCTTCACCGCGTGCGCGACCGCTTCGTGCGCGTCGCGGAACGGCAGCCCGCGCTTCACCAGATAGTCGGCGAGGTCGGTCGCCGTCGAGAAGCCCTGCTGCGCGGCCGAGCGCATCGCATCCGGCTTCACGGTGATGCCCGCGGCCATCTCCGCGAAGATCCGCAGCGTGTCGGCGACGGTGTCGACCGTGTCGAACAGCGGCTCCTTGTCTTCCTGGTTGTCCTTGTTGTACGCGAGCGGCTGGCCCTTCATCAGCGTGAGGAGCGCCATCAGGTGGCCGTTCACGCGGCCCGTCTTGCCGCGCGCGAGCTCGGGCACGTCCGGGTTCTTCTTCTGCGGCATGATCGAGCTGCCGGTGCAGAAGCGGTCGGCGATGTCGATGAAGCCGACGCGCGGGCTCATCCACAGCACGAGCTCTTCCGAGAAGCGCGATACGTGCGTCATCACGAGCGCGGCCGCGGCCGTGAATTCGATCGCGAAGTCGCGGTCGGACACCGCGTCGAGCGAGTTCGCGCAGATGCCGTCGAAGCCGAGCGTCTTCGCCACAGCGTGGCGGTCGATCGGATAGCTCGTGCCCGCGAGCGCCGCCGCGCCGAGCGGCAGGCGGTTCACGCGCGCGCGGCAGTCGCGCATGCGCTCGGCGTCGCGCGAGAACATCTCGACGTAGGCGAGCAGGTGATGGCCGAACGTGACGGGCTGCGCGACCTGCAGGTGCGTGAAGCCCGGCAGGATCGTGTCCGCGTTCTTTTCGGCGAGATCGATCAGCGCGCCGCGCAGGTCGGTCAAGAGGCCGCCGATGCGGTCGATCTCGCCGCGCAGCCACAGGCGGATGTCGGTCGCGACCTGATCGTTGCGCGAGCGGCCTGTGTGCAGGCGCTTGCCCGCGTCGCCGATGAGCGCGGTCAGGCGCGCCTCGATGTTCAGGTGCACATCTTCGAGATCGAGCTGCCACTCGAATTCGCCGCGCTCGATCTCGCCCCTGATCTGCGCCATCCCGCGCTCGATCGCGGCGAGGTCGTCGGCGCTGATGATCTTCTGCGCGGCGAGCATGCCCGCGTGCGCGAGCGAGCCGGCGATGTCGACGAGCGCGAGCCGCTTGTCGAAGAAGACCGACGACGTATAGCGCTTGACGAGCTCGGACATCGGTTCCGAAAAGCGGGCCGACCAGGCCTCGCCCTTTTTGTGCAGTTGGGACGTCATGGCGATTCTTAGCAGGGGAGTGGAGCGGCGCGCGCCGCGAATGGACAACGCGGATTCTAGCATTCGCGGGCCGGCCGACCGACGCCGGCGGGGCCGGAGCGGCGAGGCGCGCGCGGCGAAAAAGGCGCGCGCCGGGGCGGCGGCGCCGCTCTCGCGACGCCCGCGTTGTAGATGCCGGGCGTCGCTTCCGCATGCGCTTTCACCGCGACGATCATGTTCTGACGCGGTCTTGCCCGGCTTCGGCCAGCTTGGCGCGGCACGGCGGATTGACGCGTGCGGCCGAACGCGGGCGCGGTTTCGCGCCGTCAGACGTCCTCCCGAACCAGCAGGACGAGCTTCAGGTCCTCGCGGTGCGCGGGCTTGAGCGTCATTTGCTGATAGACGGCGCGGCCCTCGCGCGGATGGTCGAACGCGCGTTCGCCGCCTTCGCGCTCGCCCACGTCCTGCGACGCCCAGTAATGCGCGAACGCCTCGCTGTCGGCGAGCAGCGAATCGATCAGCGCGCGGGTGGGCGCGTCGTTCAGATGGCGGATCGTGTCCGCGCGGAATTCGGCGACGAGCCGCCGCGCACGCGTTTCCCAATCGACGATCAGCGCGCGTGCCGCGGGCGACGTGAACGTGAAGCGCAGCAGGTTGCGCTCGCCGCGCTCGCCGTCGAGCCAGCCGGTGAAGAGCGCGGCGGCCGCGTCGTTCCACGCGAGCGCGTTCCATTGGCGGTCGAGCACGTACGCGGGCGTCGCGATCAGCTTCACGGCGGCGACGAGCGTGTCCGGCACGTCGCTCGCCGCGAATTCGGGCTCGGCCGGGTCGCGCTGCGCGGCGAGCTCGAACAGATATGCACGCTCGGCGCGCGACAGCCGCAGCGCGACCGCGATGCGCGCGAGCGCGTCGGCCGATGCCGACACTTCGCGGCCCTGCTCGATCCACGTGTACCAGGTCGGACTCACGCCGCAGAGCTGCGCGACTTCCTCGCGGCGCAGCCCGGGCGTCCTGCGCCGCGGGCCGGGCGGCAGGCCGAGCGCCTGCGGCGACAGCCGCTCGCGGTGCGCGCGGATGAACTCGCCGAGCGCGCGGGCGGGCGTGGAATCGAGGGACGGCGGCGGGGCGGACGGGCGGCTCATCTGGGGCGGATCGGGCGATGCGTGAGAACGAACGGGACGGCGGCGCTCCGGCAGGCAGGCTGGTGGAACGGATACCAGGATAATTGCTTGGCTTGTACCAGTACCAATCGGGCTCTATTGTAGCGGCTCATGGCGGCCGATGCAGTTGGCCGGCCGCCTTCGATCCCCACGTGACAAGGAATCCGCCGATGAAGCATCACGATCGAGTCGCCGACGCGTTCGGCACGACCGCCTCCGCCTATTTGACGAGCGCCGTCCATGCGAGCGGCGCGGATCTCGACACGCTTGCCGCCGAGATCGGCGCGACGCCCGGCGCGCGCGTGCTGGATCTCGGCTGCGGCGCGGGCCATGCGAGCTTTGCCGCCGCGCGCGGCGGCGCGCAGGAGGTGATCGCTTACGACCTCGCGCCGCAGATGCTCGCGACGGTCGAGGCGGCGGCGCGCGAGCGCGGCCTCGCGGACGTGCGAATCGAGCAGGGCGCGGCCGAGCGGCTGCCGTTCGCCGATGTGTCGTTCGACTGGATCGTGAGCCGGATGAGCGCGCACCACTGGCACGACGTGCCGCGCGCGCTCGGCGAGGCGCGCCGCGTGCTGAAGCCGGGCGGCCGCGTGCTGTTCGTCGACATCGCGGGCGCCGATCATCCGCTCGTCGACACGCATCTGCAGACGGTCGAGTTGTTGCGCGACGCGTCGCACGTGCGCGATTACCGCGCGGACGAATGGCTCGCATTTTTCGCGCAGGCGGGCTTCGTCGCGCGGGTGCGCGAGCGCTGGCGCCTGCCGATCGGGTTCGACGGCTGGGTCGCGCGGATGAGGACGCCCGACGTGCGCGCGAACGCGATCCGCGCGCTGTGGGCGGACGCGCCCGACGAGGTGCGCGCGTATTTCGACGTGCAGCCGGACGGCTCATTCGAGCTCGACGCGGTGATGATCGACGCGCGTTGATGCGGCGGCGAGGGTGGCGGGGCGCGCGGGCGGGCAGGAAGGCGCGCGTCGCCGCCCGCGCGCGACGCTCAACCCGTATTGCGCAGGCCGGCCGCGATCCCGTTGATCGTCAGGTGGATCCCGCGCCGCAGCCGCGCGTTCGAGTCTCCCGCGCGGTGCCGCTTGATCAGCTCGACTTGCAGGTGGTTCAGCGGATCGAGGTACGGGAAGCGGTTCTTGATCGAGCGCGCGAGGAGCGGATTCGCGGCGAGCCGCGCCTCGGTGCCGGTGATCTCGGCGAGCGCGTCCGCCGTGCGGTGCCATTCGGCGACGATCCGCTCGAACACGTGCTTGCGCAGCTTCTTGTCGGCGACGAGCTGCGCATAGCGCGATGCGACCGCGAGATCGGTCTTCGCGAGCACCATGTCCATGTTCGACAGCAGGTTCGCGAAGAACGGCCAGGTCTTGTTCATCTTCTTGAGCAGCGCGACGCGCTTGCCGCGCTCGGCCGCGTCCGGCGCGCCGTCGAGATACGCGGCGACCGCGCTGCCGAAGCCGTACCAGCCAGTCAGCAGCAGCCGGCACTGGCCCCACGAGAAGCCCCACGGAATCGCGCGCAGATCCTCGATCCTGCGATTCTTCGGATCCTGCAGCTTGCGCGAAGCGGGCCGGCTGCCGATGTTCAGCTCGGCGATCTCGGTGATCGGCGTCGACGAGAAGAAGTAGTCGGTGAAGCCGGGCGTCTCGTAGACGAGCGCGCGGTACGACGCCATCGCCGCATCCGACAGCGCCTGCATCGTCGCTTCGAACGCAGGCAATTGCTTCGGCGCGTTGCTGTGCGGCGCGAGCGTCGCCTCGAGCGTCGCGGCGACGACCGTCTCCAGATTGCGCCGGCCGATCTCCGGGTTCGAGAACTTGCTCGCGATCACCTCGCCCTGCTCGGTCAGCCGGATCTGGCCGTTCACCGTGCCGGGCGGCTGCGACAGGATCGCCTGATAGGTGGGACCGCCGCCGCGGCCCACCGTGCCGCCGCGGCCGTGGAACAGGCGCAGCTTGATCCCGCGCTCGTGGAACAGGTCGACGAGCGCCAGTTCCCCGCGATAGAGCTCCCAGTTCGACGTGAGGAAGCCGCCGTCCTTGTTGCTGTCCGAATAGCCGAGCATCACTTCCTGCTCGTGGCCTTGGTGCGCGAGCAGCTCGCTCACGCCCGGCAGCGCGAAGAATTCGCGCATGATGTCGGACGCGTTGCGCAGATCGGCGATCGTCTCGAAGAGCGGAATCGCCATCAGGCCGTTGCGCGCGTTGGCGTGCGGCGTGCCGAGCGTGCCTTCGAAGAGGCCCGTCTCCTTCTGCAGCAGCAGCACTTCGACGAGGTCGCTCACCGTCTCGGTGTGCGAGATGATGTAGTTGCGCACCGCGCGCGCGCCGAACTGCGCGCGGATCGCGCGTGCGCGCTCGAGCACGCCGAGCTCGCTCTTCGCGAGGTCCGAATAGTCGAGATACGGCGAGCGCAGCGGCCGCGGGTCCGCGAGCGCCGCGAGCAGCACGCGCAGCTTGTCCGCTTCGGGCAGCGCCGCGTAGTCGGGCTCGACGCCGCCGCGCGCGAGCAGCTCGGCGATCACGGTTTCATGGATGTCCGAGCTCTGCCGCAAGTCGATGCTTGCGAGATGGAAGCCGAACACCTCGGCCGCGCGCGTGAGCGGCGCGAGGCGCGGCGTCGCAAGCGATTCGCCGTGATGCAGCGCGAGCGAATCGGTCAGCACGCGCAGATCGGCGACGAATTCCTCCGCGTCCGCATACGGCGTCGCGCGCACGGGCGCGGCGCCGCGGCCCGCGCTCCGCACGGGCACCGCGCCTTCGCCCAGCCGCACGCGCGCGCTTGCCGCGAGCCGCGTGTAGACGCCGATCAGCGCGCGGCGGTACGGCTCGTCGACGCGGTGCGGCGACTGGTCCGGCGACGCGGCCGCGAGCGCCTTCAGCGCATCGCTCGCGCCGACGAGCAGGTTCGACGCGGAGAGCTCCGCGCCCAGCTTGTGCACCTGCTCCAGGTAATGCTCGAAGATCACCGCCGCCTGGCGGGTGATCGCCTCGTCGAGCGTCGTGGCGGTGACGTTCGGGTTGCCGTCGCGGTCGCCGCCGATCCAGCTACCCATCTGGAAGAACGCCGGCACGCGCGCGGGCAGGCCGTGCTCGGCGAGCGCCTCCTCGATGTCCGCGTAGAGCGCGGGCAGCTCGTCGAGGAACGTCGCGCGGTAGTACGACAGCGCGTTCTCGATCTCGTCGGCGACCGTCAGGCGCGCGTCGCGCAGCATCCGGGTCTGCCAGAGCGTCGTCACGCGCGCGCGCAGCAGCGCCTCGTTGTGCGCGAGCTCGCGAGCGGTCAGCGGCTGGTCGCGCTCGGCGAGCAGGCGTGCGATGTCGTGCTGCGCGTCGAGAATGCTCTTGCGCTGCACTTCGGTCGGGTGCGCGGTCAGCACGGGCACGATCAGCGCGCCTTCGAAGAACTGCTTGATCGTCTTCGGCGACGCGTCGCCCGCCTGCCGGAGCCTGTCGAGCGCATACGCGACGGTGCCCGCCTGCGGCGCGGAGCCCGCGAGCGCGTGGATCCGGCGGCGGCGGTTGTGATGGCGGTCCTCGGCGATGTTCGCGAGGTGCGAGAAATAGCTGAACGCGCGCACGACGCTCACCGTCTGGTCGGGCGTGAGCTTGCGCAGCATTTTTTCGAGCGTCTGCGCGGCGGCCTTGTCGTCCTCGCGGCGGAACTTGACGGCGGTCTGGCGGATCGTCTCGACGATGTCGAACACGGCGTCGCCTTCCTGCTCGCGAACGACGTCGCCGAGCAGGCGGCCGAGATAGCGGATGTCCTCGAAGAGCGGGCGGTCCTTGTCCTCGCGCGTGCGGCCCTGGGGCTTCGCGGATGCGGCGTTCGTCGGCGCGATCGTGCGCGCGGGTTTCGCGGCGCGGCGGACGGGAAGCTCGGCGTTCGCCGGGGCGGAGGAGGACGAGACAGCATTGCGGCGCGTCGCGCGCGCCGATCCGGAAGACTTCACGATCGATTTCCTTGGGAAAGCACGAGTGAACGGGAACTGCGGTCCAGCAACAGCGAGGGCGATCAAGCGGCGCGGCGGACGACGCGACCGGGCGACGCGGCGAGTGACGCGGCGGACGACGCGACGACGGCGGACCGGACCCGCCCGGCGGACGCCGGACTCCTTCTCGAACCGAACGACCGTTCGGGATCTTGACGCAGACCGGGCGGGCCGCTCGCGCAGCCCGTCCGGCGGGCGGCCGCGCAAGATGCGCGTGCTACCATAGTCTGTTCCTAACCCCGTCCCTCGATGTCCCTGCAATGAACTCCGAGACTCTTCCGGCCGAGCTGCCCGCGACGCTGACGATCGCGTCGCGCGAGAGCCGCCTCGCCATGTGGCAAGCCGAGCACGTGCGTGATGCGCTGCGCAAATTATATCCAGCTTGCGACGTGAAAATCCTCGGGATGACGACGCGCGGCGATCAAATTCTCGATCGCACGCTGTCGAAGGTCGGCGGCAAGGGCCTGTTCGTGAAGGAGCTCGAGAGCGCGCTCGCCGACGGCCGCGCGGATCTCGCCGTGCATTCGCTGAAGGACGTGCCGATGGCGCTGCCCGAAGGCTTCGCGCTCGCGGCAGTGATGAGCCGCGAGGACCCGCGCGACGCGTTCGTGTCGAACGATTACGCGTCGCTCGACGCGCTGCCGGCGGGCGCCGTCGTCGGCACGTCGAGCCTGCGCCGCGAGGCGATGCTGCGCGCGCGCCATCCGCGGCTCGACGTGCGGCCGCTGCGCGGCAATCTCGACACGCGGCTCGCGAAGCTCGACCGCGGCGACTACGCGGCGATCATTCTCGCCGCCGCGGGCTTGAAGCGCCTCGGCCTCGCCGCGCGGATCCGCGCGCTGCTCGACGTCGACGACAGCCTGCCCGCCGCGGGTCAGGGCGCGCTCGGCATCGAGATCGCCGCGCGCCGCGCGGACGTCGCCGCGTGGCTCGCGCCGCTGCACGATCATGCGACCGCGCTCGCGGTCGAGGCCGAACGCGCGGTGTCGCGTGCGCTCGGCGGCAGTTGCGAGGTGCCGCTCGCCGCGCATGCGGTGTGGCGCGGCGACGAGCTGCATCTGACGGGCAGCGTGTCGACGACGGACGGCGCGCGCGTGCTCGCCGCGCACGCGCGGTCGCGCGCCGCGACGGCCGCCGATGCGCTCGCGCTCGGCCGCGCGGTGTCCGACGAGCTCGAGCGGCAGGGCGCGCGCGCGATCGTCGACGCGCTCGTCGCGGCGAGCGCGCAACCGCAACAGGACGGCGCGTGATGGCGGGCGCGCCGCGCACGACGTTCACCGCGGTGCTCACGCGCCCCGACGGGCAGTCGGCGGCGCTCGCGGCGCAACTCGCCGCAGCGGGCATCGACGTGCTCGACTTCCCGCTCATCGACATCGCGCCGCTTGCGGACGACGCGCCGCTCGCCGAGGCGTTCGCGCGGCTCGACGCGTATGCGCTCGTCGTGTTCGTGTCGCCGAACGCGATCGATCACGCGCTCGCGCGGCTCGGCGCGATCTGGCCGCATTCGCTGCCGATCGGCGTCGTCGGGCCGGGCAGCGTCGCCGCGCTCGCCCGGCACGGGGTCGCGCCGGGCGCGCATCGCGTGATCGCGCCGCGCGCGCCCGACGACGGCGGCGAGCCGCACTACGATTCCGAAAGCCTCTTCGCCGAGATCGTCCGCGCGTTCGACGGCGAGGCGACGCTCGCCGGCAAGCGCGCGCTGATCGTGCGCGGCGACGGCGGCCGCGAATGGCTCGCCGAGCGCCTGCGCGAAGCGGGCGCCGACGTCGAGCTCGTCGCCGCGTACCGGCGCGTGAGCCCGGAACCTTCGATCGGCGCGTGGGAGCGCGTGCACGCGTTGCTGTCGGGCGCGCCGCACGCATGGCTCGTGACGAGCTCGGAAGGCGTGCGCAATCTGCAGGAGCTCGCGCACGAGCATTTGAACGAGGCCGAGATCGATGCGCTCAAGCGCGCGCAGTTCGTCGCGCCGCATCCGAGGATCGTCGAGACCGCGCGCGCACTCGGTTTTGATAGGATTACGCTGTCCGGCGCGGGCGATGAGCGTATCGTCCGCGCATTTCGCACGTTGGCCGACCAGGCCGATCAACCGGCGACAGCCGCACCGATGCCTTCTCGCATGACAGACACCAACGATACCAAAGACGTCTCTTCCAAACCGGCCGCGGCTCCTGTTCCGCCGCCGAATCAACCGTTTACGCCGTTTGAAACGAAAGAGCGGCGCAGCGGCTCGAGCGCGGCGCTGTGGTTCGTGGTCGTCGTGATCGCGGCCGCGGCGGGCGCCGGCGGCTACGCGCTGAACCGCAAGGTCGACCGCCTCGACCAGCACGCGCTCGAGCGTCAGAAGGCGCTCGACGCGCAGACGGCCGAGATCCGCACGAAGACCGATCAGGCGCTCGCGAGCGTGCGTCAGGCGGATTCGCAGTTGTCGCAGCTCGAAGGCAAGCTCGCCGACGCGCAGACCGCGCAGACCGCGCTGCAGCAGCAATATCAGGATCTGTCGCGCAACCGCGACGCGTGGATGATCGAGGAAGTCGGCCAGATGCTGTCGAGCGCGAGCCAGCAGCTCCTGCTGACGGGCAACACGCAGCTCGCGCTGATCGCGCTGCAGAACGCCGATTCGCGGCTCGCGGCGTCGCAGAGCGCGCAGGCCGTCGTCGTGCGCAAGGCAGTCGCGCAGGACATCGAACGGTTGAAGGCCGCGCCGACGGCGGACCTCACCGGGCTCGCGATCAAGCTCGACGATGCGATCGCGAAGGTCGACACGCTGCCGCTCGCGGGCGAAGTGCTCGCGCCGCACGCGCAGGCGAAGCCCGAGGTTGCCGCGAGCGCCGAGCACGCGGCCGCGGCGGCGGGCGAGCCGCGCTGGAAGGCGTGGTGGCGCGGCTTCTCGGCGGGCATCGGCGCGCAACTGAAGTCGCTCGTCGAAGTGCGCCGCATCGATCACGCTGACGCGATGCTCGCGTCGCCCGAACAGGGCTACTTCGTGCGCGAGAACGTGAAGCTGCGTCTTCTGAGCGCGCGGCTTTCGCTGCTCGCGCGCGACGACAGCGCGATGAAATCCGATCTGCATGCCGCGCAGGCGGCCGTCGCGCGCTACTTCGACGGTGCGTCGAAGGACACCCGGATCGTTCAGGATCTGCTCAAGCAGGTCGACGCCGCGTCGCTGACGGTTGCGGTGCCGAACCTCAACGCGAGCCTGAACGCGGTTCAACAGTTCAAGAGCCGGGGTTGACGCCATGACGCTGCGTGGAATCATTTGGCTCGCCGTGCTGTTCGCGATCGCCGCGGCGCTCGCGACGGTCGGGCGCTTCGATGCCGGCCAGGTGCTGATCGTCTATCCGCCGTATCGCATCGACGTGTCGCTGAACTTCTTCGTGCTCGCGATCATCGTCGCGTTCATCGTGCTGTACGCGCTGATGCGGATCGTGCGCAACCTGTGGCGGATGCCGCAGCGCGTGGCCGCGTATCGCGCGCGGATGCGCAACGAGCGCGCGCAGGCTTCGCTGCGCGACGCGCTCGCGAACCTCTACGCGGGCCGCTTCTCGCGTGCGGAGAAGGCCGCGCGCGATGCGCTCGCGGTCGGCTCGAACCAGGGCGCGGCGAGCCTCATCGCCGCGGCCGCGACGCACCGGATGCACGAGTATGCGCGGCGCGACGAATGGCTCGCGAAGGTGAGCGGCCAGGAATGGCAGGACGCGCGCCTGCTCGCGACGGCCGACATGCGCGCGGACGGCCGCGACGCCGAGGGCGCGCTCGCCGCGCTCGCCGAGATGCAGGCGTCGGGCGGCAAGCGCATCCACGCGCAGCAGATCGCGCTGCGCGCGCAGCAGCAGAACAAGAACTGGGTCGAGGTGCTGAAGATCGCGAAGGCGCTCGAAAAGCGCGAGGCGCTGCATCCGGCCGCGGCCGTGCGTCTGCGCCAGCAGGCGGCCGAGCATCTGCTGCGCGACCGCCGGCACGACGCCGACGCGCTCCTCGAAGTGTGGCAGACGCTGTCGGCCGCCGAGCGGCAATCGCCGCGCCTCGCGGATCTCGCCGCCGAGTTGCTGATCGCGCTCGAGCGCCGCCAGGAAGCGCGGCGGATCATCGAGGACGCGCTCGCGCACAACTGGAACGCGCGCCTGCTGCGCCGCTATCCGGACACGGCGGGCGCCGACGCGCTGCCGCTGATCCAGAAGGCCGAGGGCTGGCGTCGCGAGCGCCCGGACGACGCGGACCTGCTGTTCGCGCTTGGCCGCCTGTGCCAGCAGCAGCAACTGTGGGGCAAGGCGCAATCGTTCCTCGAATCGGCGCTGAAGCTTGCCGACGACGAGCCGCTCAGGATTCGCGCGCATCGCGCGCTCGCGCGCCTGTTCGAGCACCTCGGCGAGACCGACAAGGCCGCGCAGCACTATCGCGAAAGCGCGCTTGCAATCACGGTCGTCTGAGTCTGAGCGCTCGGGCGGCGGGCGCTTTCCGGCGCGCCCGACGCCGAACGGCAGAACGGTGGAACCCGAGAACGGCAGCCTCGATGGCTGCCGTGTTCGTTGAGGCGCCGCGATGCGCAACGTGCATCGCGCATCGAATACCGAGGATCGAGCGTCGAATCAGACGTCGACGAGCGATTTAGGCACCGACAGCGTGAGCAGACCGCCCAGCACGAGGAACCCGGCGAGCATGTACATTCCCGCGTCGTTCGACGCGGTCGCCTGCCTGAGCCAGCCGACGAGGTAGGGGCTCAGGAAGCCCGCGAGGTTGCCGACCGAATTGATGATCGCGATGCCCGCGGCGGCGGCCGTGCCGCCGAGGAACGCGGTCGGCAGGCTCCAGAAGAGCGGCAGCGTCGTCAGGATGCCTATCGTCCCGAGCGTCAGGCCGAGCATCGCGAGCGCCGTGTCGTGCGCCCAGGCGACCGACAGCACGAGCCCGAGCGCGCCCGCCGCCGCGGGAATCGCGAGGTGCCAGCGCCGCTCGCGGCGGCGGTCCGCGCTGTGCGCGATCGCGAGCATCGCGACGACGGCCGCCGCGTACGGCACGGCGGACAAAAGGCCGATCGCGAACGCGTCGGTCACGCCCGTCGATTTGATGATCGTCGGCAGCCAGAAGCCGACGCCGTAGAGCCCCATCACGAACGAGAAGTAGATGAGGCCCATCAGCCAGACGCGCGGGCTCGTGAACACGACGGAAAGCGGCAGGTCCTCCTTGCGCGCCTCTTCGGCTGCGATGTTGCGCGACAGCAGCGCCTTTTCGTCGTCGTCGAGCCATTTCGCCTTCGCGATCCGGTCGTCGAGCGCGAACAGCAGCAGGATGCCGACGAGCACCGACGGCACGCCTTCGAGCAGGAACAGCCACTGCCAGCCGTGCCAGCCGTTCGCGCCGTCGAACGTCTTCAGGATGTAGCCGGAGATCGGCCCGCCGACGACGCCCGACAGCGCGACGGCCGTCATGAAGAGCGTCGTCATGCGGCCGCGGCGGTGCGCCGGATACCAGTAGGTCAGGTAGAGGATCACGCCGGGGAAGAAGCCGGCTTCCGCGACGCCGAGCAGAAAGCGCATCGTGTAGAACATCGCAGGCGTCGACACGAACATCGTCAGCGCCGAGATGATGCCCCACGTGACCATGATCCGCGCGATCCATATGCGTGCGCCCACCTTGTGCAGGATCACGTTGCTCGGCACTTCGAACAGAAAATAGCCGACGAAGAAGATCCCGGCGCCGAGGCCGTAGACCGCGTCGGACAGGTGCAGGTCGGCCGCCATCTGCAGCTTCGCGAAGCCGACGTTGACGCGGTCGAGATACGCGACCACGTAGCAGAGCAGCAACAGCGGCGCGAGCCGCCACGAAACCTTGCGATAGGTGGCCGCCTCGAAGGCGGGCGGCGCGTTCGGCGTGGTCGCGGGCATGGTGCTGGCCATGATCGTCTCCTCTTGTGTGTCGTCCGGTTGTTTGGCTGTACGGTTGGCCGGCGCGCGGCGTTCAGACGCAGCGGCCGCCGTCGACTTCGACGCACACGCCGGTGACGAACGCGGCTTCGTCGGACGCGAGATAGAGCGCCGCGTTCGCGATGTCCTGCGGCGTCGACAGCCGGCCGAGCGGGATCGTCGCGACGAAGCGCGCGCGGTTCTCCGGCGTGTCGGGCACGCCCATGAACTCGCTCGTGAGGCCGGTCTCGCCGAGCACCGGGTTCACGCAGTTCACGCGGATCCGGTCGGCTCCGAGCTCGACGGCGAGCGTCTTGCTCGCGGTGATCATCGCGCCCTTCGTGCTGTTGTACCAGACGAGGCCGGGGCGCGGCCGCACGCCCGCCGTCGACGCGATGTTGACGAACGCGCCGCCGCCCGCGCCGCGGAAATACGGGACGAACGTCTGCACGCTCCAGAAGAGGCTCTTCATGTTGACCGCGTACACGCGGTCGTATTCGGCTTCGGTGATGTCGAGCACCGGCTTGTTGCGGTGCGTGGTGCCGGCGTTGTTGACGACGACCTGCACGCTGCCGAACGCGTCGAGCGCGGCGCCGCGCAGCGCATGCCAGTCTTCGCCGCGCGACACGTCGCCCGCGACGGCGAGCGCGCGGCCGCCCGAGAGCGCGATTTCGCTCGCGACGCGCTCGGCCGCCGCCGCGTTCAGATCGTTGACGACGACGCACGCGCCTTCGCGCGCGAACGTTCTTGCAATGCCTTCGCCGAAGCCCGAGCCTGCGCCCGTGACGACGGCCGTCTTGCCGCTGAGCCGCATCGGTTGTCTCCTGAGTCTTGTTGTGAATGCGAATGCCGGAACGCCGCCGCGGCACGCATGCGCGCCGCCGCCCGGCTCAGCCGTGTCTGAGCGCGATCGTCTTGAGCACGGTGAAGCCGTACAGCGCCTCGAAACCCTTCTCGCGGCCGTAGCCGGAGCGGCCGGTGCCGCCGAACGGCAGCTCGACGCCGCCGCCCGCGCCGTAGTTGTTGACGAACACCTGCCCCGCGCGCAGCTTGCGCGCGAGCCGCATCTGCCGCGCGCCGTCGCGCGTCCATATGCCGGCGACGAGCCCGTAGGGCGTGCCGTTCGCGAGCGCGAGCGCTTCGTCCTCGTCGGCGAACTTCATCGCGGCGAGCACCGGGCCGAACACCTCCTCCTGCGCGAGCCGGTGCGTGTACGGCACGTCGCGCAGCAGCGCGGGCGCCTGGTAGAAGCCCGTTTCGGGCGCGTCCGGCACGACCTCGCCATGCGCGGCCATCGGGATGCCGTCGTGCTGCGCGTCGGACAGGAAGTCCCACACGCGTTGCTGCTGCTTCGCGTTGATGAGCGGCCCGCAATCGAGATCGGCGTGGCCGGGGCCGACCTTCAGCCCGTTGAACGCGGTTGCGAGCCGCTCGACGAGCGGCTCGTAGACCGCCTTGTCGATCAGCACGCGGCTGCCGGCCGAGCAGGTCTGGCCGGCGTTCTGGACGATCGCCGACACGAGCACGGGCAGCGCGGCGTCGAGGTCCGCGTCGGCGAACACGATCTGCGGCGACTTGCCGCCGAGCTCGAGCGTAGCGCTCGCGTGGTGCTCGGCCGCCATCTGCGCGACGAGGCGGCCCGTGTCGGGCGAGCCGGTGAACGATACGTGGTCGACGCCCGGATGCCGCGCGAGCGCCGCGCCCGCCTCGTGGCCGTAGCCCGTCACGACGTTGAGCGTGCCCGCGGGAAGCCCGGCTTCGGCGGCGAGCGTCGCAACGCGCAGGATCGACAGGCACGCGTCCTCCGATGGCTTGACGACGCACGCGTTGCCCGCGGCGAGCGCCGCGCCGACGCTGCGCCCGAGGATCTGCATCGGGTAGTTCCACGGCACGATGTGGCCTGTCACGCCGTGCGGCTCGCGCAGCGTGAGCACCGTGTAGCCGTCGCGGTACGGCAGCGTTTGCCCGTGCAGCTTGTCCGCCGCGCCCGCGTAGAACTCGAAGTAGCGGGCGAGCGCGTCGGCGTCCGCGCGCGCCTGCGCGAGCGGCTTGCCGGTGTCGCGCGACTCGATGAGCGCGAGCTCCTCGCGGCACGCGGCGACGAGCATCGACAGCCGGTACAGCACGCGCCCGCGCTCGGCCGCGCCGACCGAGCCCCACGGGCCGTCGAACGCCGCGCGGGCCGCGCGCACGGCCGCGTCGACGTCGGGCGCGGTGCCGCGCGCGAGCCGCGCGAACGGCTCGCCGTCGGACGGATCGATCACGGCGATCGTCTCGCCGCCCGCGGGCGCCGCCCATGCGCCCGCGATGAAGTGCTTCGCTTCTTCCATGCCCGCTCCCGGCCGTTCGCGCGTTGTCTGATCGTCGCCCGATTATCGGCCGAACGCGGCGCAAGCGCCATCGGGCGATTGGCTATAATGCGCTTTCCATCGGAGGCGCCCGCAAGGCCGCCATCCGTCCCGATTCCCATCCGAACTTCAGAGAACGCTCATGAGCTTCAGCAATGTTCCGGCCGGCAAGGATCTGCCGCAAGACTTCAACGTGATCATCGAGATCCCGGCGCAAAGCGAGCCGGTCAAGTACGAAGCCGACAAGGAACTCGGCCTCCTCGTCGTCGACCGCTTCATCGGCACCGGCATGCGCTACCCGGTGAACTACGGCTTCATTCCGCAGACGCTGTCGGGCGACGGGGACCCCGTCGACGTGCTCGTCATCACGCCGTTTCCGCTGCTCGCGGGCTCGGTCGTTCGCGCGCGCGCGCTCGGCATGCTGAAGATGACCGACGAATCGGGCGTCGACGCGAAGCTCGTCGCGGTGCCGCACGACAAGGTCTGCCCGATGACGGCGAACATCAAGTCGATCGACGACGTGCCCGCGTATCTGAAGGATCAGATCAAGCACTTCTTCGAACAGTACAAGGCGCTCGAGAAGGGCAAGTGGGTGAAGGTCGAGGGCTGGGACGGCATCGACGCCGCGCACAAGGAAATCACCGACGGCATCGCGAACTTCAAGAAGTAAGCAGCCGGGGGTGCCCGCTGCGGCGCCCATCGGTTACGCGAAACCGCGCGTGTCTCGTCACGAGGCCGCGCGGTTTTGTTTTGCGCGCGCGCGCCTCGGCGGCGCGGCGGATGCGGTCGCGCGAATGGTTTTTGCTCCGTGGGAAGCGCCCGAAGGCTTCGTTGGCTCCGTCGTATCACGCGTGTCGGCCGGCGCGCCTGCATCGGGCGTCTCGGGCGAGGCCCGAGCGGCATCGCGGCGAGACCGCGGCGTCGCCATACCCGGCGTATCCAACATGCCCGCCGCTCGATCCGCGTCGACGAGCGTCATGCGCCCCGCGGCGTCATGCGCCTCCACGTCCGTCGTCGCCACCGCAGCCGCGCCGCGATCTTCATCGGCGTCGCCCGGCGCGACCGCCGCCACTACCGGCAGCACCGACTCGAGCGTGCGCGCGCCCGCCGCCAGCTCGCGCTTTTGCGCGGCGGTGAGCCGCTTCACCCAATATTCCGCGCGCGACGCGCTCGAGCGATCGGCGAGCTCGAACGACGCGAGCACCGCCCGCGGCTTGCGCGCGCGTGTGTAGCGCGCGCCCACGCCTTGCGCGTGCTTGTCGAAGCGGGCGGCGACGTCGGTCGTGATGCCGGTGTAGACGCTGCCGTCCGCGCATTCGATCAGATACAGATACCAGGACATATAAGGGCGGCGTGACGCGAAGCCGCCAGTGTCGCAGAAATTGCGCGGCTCAATGCCATTTGTCGCGGCGGTCTTCGCGATAGCGGCTCGGCGCCGCGCCATGCTCGCGCGCGAAGAAGCGGCTGAACGCGCTCGTCGAGCCGAAGCCGACCCGCGCGCCTATTTCGCCGATCGGCAGCCGCGTGTGCAGCAGCAGCCGCTCCGCCTCCCCGATACGCGCGCGCGTGACGAGCGCGTGGAACGTCAGCGCCTCGTGATGCAGGCGCCGGCGCAGCGTCCAGCGCGAGATCGCGAAGCGCTCGCACACGTGCCCGAGCAGCCGCTCGGGCGGCGCGTCGCCGTCGCCCGTCGCGCGCAGCCAGTCGCGCAGGCAGCGCTCGACCGCCGCGCCGAACGACACTCGCGCGCGCAGCCGTTCGCGCGCGTCGTCGGCCGCGTGGCGCTGGATCGCGGCGAGCGCGCCGTTGAAGCGCTCGAACGGCGCGTCGAGCCGCGTCGACGCGATCACGATCCGGTTGCGCGGCGCGTCGAACGCGGGGCGCGCGAGCAGCATGCCGGCGAGCGTGGAAGCGGGCGCGAACGCGCTGCCCGTGAATTCGGGCTCGCGCATCTGCGCGGCGGGATCGTAGAGCCGCGCGAGCGCCGCGAGGATCGCCAGGTTCGCGAACGCGCAGATCGCGCGCCGCCCGTCGCCTTCGATCACGTATTCGAATGCGATCGCGTCACGGGTCTCGGCGGGCAGCAGCCAGTCGACGTCGCCGACGAGCGGGCGATACGCCGCGTATTGCCGCAGCGCGTCGCGCAGCGTCGCGGCATTGCAGACGACGCCCGCGAATTCCGGAAACGGCGTGAGCCACTGGACGATATCGGGCGGCGGCCGCAGCCAGCCGTGCGTCCAGCCGCTCGCGAGCCGCATCGCCGCGACGTGCCGGTCGCCCGGCACGCGGCGGTGCGGCTCGTCGAGATCGGCTTCGGCGAGCCCGAGCAGATCGGCGACGCGGGCCGTGTCGAAGCCGTTCGCGCGGGCTGCGTCGAACAGCCCGCGGTGGATGCGGGCGGAAACGGATTTCTGCCGTAACTCCATGTCTCTCTCCATGTCGTCGCGACCATCGGGTTTGTCCCCGCCTCGATGGGTCAAGCGCTGCTCCTTGCGGTCAAACCGCGCTGCCGGCGGCTTCATAGACTGTCGAGCGCTGGTAAGTACAACAGAAACCCCCTTGGAGGAGCAATGGAAAAATCGCTGTTTGGGCTGTCGACGATCGCGCTGTCGGTGCTGCTCGCTTCGTGCGGCGGCGACGACGTGAATCGCCCCGCCGATCCGGAGGCGGCCGCTGACGCGCGGGCGTCCGCGCTCGTCGCGCAACTGACGACCGACGAGAAGATCCGGCTCGTGCACGGCACGGGCATGCCGGCCTTCGACATCGGCGGGCCGTTTCCCGCCGATGCGCTGAACGGCGCGAGCTACATTCCCGGCGTGCCGCGGCTCGGCATCCCGGCCGTCAACAGCGCGGATTCGGCGGGCGGCGTCAACGTGAAGAACGCGCGGATCACCGCGCTGCCCGCGAGCGTCGCGCTCGCGGCGAGCTGGGACCCGGCGCTCGCGCGCGCGTACGGCGTGCGCATCGCGGCCGAGCTGCGCGCGCTCGGCTTCGCGCAAGGGCTCGGCGGCGGGATCAACCTCGCGCGCGAGCCGCGCAACGGCCGCACGTTCGAATACATGGGCGAGGACCCGGTGCTCGCGGGCGTGATGAGCGCCGCGCGCACGGACGGCACGCAATCGCAGAAGGTGATCGCGACGATCAAGCACTTCGCGTTCAACGATCAGGAAACGAACCGCACGACCGACGATTCGGTCGTTGACGAGCGGACGATGCGCGAGACCGAGCTGCTCGCGTTCGAGATCGGCATTCTCGACGGCCGGCCTGGCAATGTGATGTGCTCGTACAACAAGGTCAACGGCATCGCCGCGTGCGAGAACCCGTATCTGCTGACGACCGTGCTGAAGAACGAATGGGGCTTCAAGGGCGTCGTGCAGTCCGACTGGGGCGCGGCGCACTCGACAGTCGCCTCCGTGCTGGCGGGGCTCGACGAAGAGGAGCCCGGCGCGGCCGACGACAACGACGCGCCGCTCGGCTCGTACTTCAATGCGAAGCTGCGTGCGGCGCTCGACGCGGGCACGGTGTCCGTCGCGCGGCTCGACGACATGGTGCGGCGCAAGCTGCGCACGCTGATCCGGATCGGCGTGATGGACGATCCGCCGAAGCCGGGCGGCGCGATCGACGAAGCGGCCGGCAACGCCGACGCGCTCGCGATCGCGCGGCAGTCCGCGGTGCTGCTGAAGAACGCGGCCGCGGCGGGCGATGCGCGGCCGGTGCTGCCGCTCGCGGCCGCATCGCTCGCGTCGGTCGTCGTGATCGGCGGCCACGCGGACGCGGGGGTGCTGTCGGGCGGCGGCTCGGGCGCCGCGCCCGCGATCGACGGCAATGCGGTGACGCGCTGCCGGCAGCCGGCGGGCATGCTGTTCGGCGGCTGCGCGACCTGGTACAAATCGGCGCCGCTCGCGGCGATCCGCGCGAAGGCGCCGCACGCGGCGGTCAGCTACCTTGACGGCGCCGATGCGAACGCGGCGGCCAACGCGGCCGCGCAGGCCGACGTCGCGATCGTGTTCGCGACGCAATGGCAGACCGAGGGGCTCGATCTGCCGAGCCTGTCGCTGCCCGACGCCGCGGCCGATCCGTACAACCAGCAATACGACCAGAACGCGCTGATCGCGGCGGTCGCGGCGAAGGCGAAGCGGGTGGTCGTCGTGCTCGAGAGCGGCAGCCCGGTACTGATGCCGTGGCTCGCGAACGTGCACGGCGTGCTGGAGGCGTGGTATCCGGGCGTGAAGGGCGGCGAGGCGATCGCGGATCTGCTGTTCGGCGATGCGAACCCGTCCGGCAAGCTGCCGGTCACGTTCCCGCAGAAGGAGGCGGATCTGCCGCAGCCCGAGATCGATCCGGCGAGCCAGCGCACTGTGTACGGCGAAGGGCTGATGATCGGCTATCGCTGGTATGACGCGAAGCACGTTCAGCCGCTCTTTCCGTTCGGCTTCGGGCTGTCGTACACGACGTTCGCCTACTCGGGGATGAGCGCGCAGGCGGACGCGTCCGGCAGCGTGACGGTCGGCTTCACGGTGACGAACACCGGCGCGCGCGCGGGCGCGGAGGCCGCGCAAGTCTATGCGGCGCTGCCCGCCGGGCTCGGCGAGCCGCCGCAGCGGCTCGTCGGCTGGGCGAAGGTCGCGCTGCAGCCGGGGCAGGCGCAGCGCGTCGCCGTCACGATTCCGGCGAAACGCTTCGCGACCTGGGATGCGGGCGCGCACGCGTGGCGCTTGAACGCGGGCAGCTATCGGCTGAGCGTCGCCGCGTCGTCGCGCGATCCGAATGCGCTGTCGCAGCCGGTGTCGTTGAGCGGCGCGCGTCTGTAGTCCGGTCCTGCCGCCGCGCCCGATCGCGGGTTCGGCGCCGGGGCGTCAAGGCTTGGTCGGCGGGTTGGGTCAGCGGGTTGGGTCAGCGCCCGCCGTCCCTGAACGGATTGTGCTCGTGCAGTTCGTCGACATACGCGTGAATCTGGTTCGTCTCCTGCGCGAGGAAGCGCCCGACCGCATCGGCGAACGCCGGATGCGCGAGCCAGTGCGCGGAGTGCGTGACGGTCGGCATGAAGCCGCGTGCGAGCTTGTGCTCGCCCTGCGCGCCGCCTTCGAACGCGTCGAGCCGCTCGTCGATGCAGAATTCGAGCAACTGGTAGTACGCGGTCTCGAAATGCAGGCAGGGCACGTGTTCGAGCGCGCCCCAGTAGCGGCCGTACAGCACGCCGCCCCCCGACGCGCCGCGCTGGTAGACGGCGAGCGCGCTCGCGATCGGCCGTCCTTCGCGCTCGGCGATCACGAGCAGCAGGTTCTCCGGCATTGTCGCGCCGATCTCGCGGAAGAATTCGAGATTCAGATACGGGCTCGAAAAGTGCTCGCGGTACGTCTGCCGGTAGCAGCGCGCGAAGAAGCGCCAGTCGGCGTCGGTCGCGTCCTCGCCGCGCACGCGGCGCAACGTGACGCCCGCGTCCGCGACCTTGCGGCGCTCCGCGCGGATGTTCTTGCGCTTCTTCTGCTCGAGCGTGCCGAGGAACGCGTCGAAGTCGCGATAGCCGTCGTTCAGCCAGTGGAACTGCACGCCTTCGCGCAGCATCATCCCCATGTCGGCGAGCGTGCGCGCCTCTTCGCCGGTCGGAAACAGCACGTGCAGCGACGACACGTCGCTCTGCTCGGCGAGCGCGACGAGCGTGGCGGCGAGCTGGCGGCGCGCGTCGTCGTCGACGGCGAGCAGGCGGCTGCCCTGCACGGGCGTGAACGGCACCGCGCACAGCAGCTTCGGGTAGTACGGCAGCCCGTTGCGCTGGTACGCGTCGGCCCACGCCCAGTCGAACACGTATTCGCCATACGAATGGCGCTTCGCATAGACGGGCGCGGCCGCGACGAGCGCGCCCGTCGCGCCGTCCGCGAGCGTGACGAAGCGCGGCGCCCAGCCGGTGTCGTCGACCGCGCAGCCCGCGCGGTGCAGCGCGCTCAGGAACGCGTGCTTCAGGAAGGGCGTCGGGCGCGGCGCGCGCGCGACGAGCGCGTCCCACTCGGCGGCGCTTGCGTCGAGGGCAGACGTGAGGATGCCCATGCGATAATCGTAACGTTCGTGTTTCAACGATTCGAATCCGTTTCGTTCGTACCCGTTTGCACGGCGGGCCGGTCGCGCGTGTTGCCGCGCCGCCCCGGCCGTGCGTTTGATCCAAGGCGTTCGCGCCACGGCCCGAGGAGGCCGCGCTGATCCCGTGATGAAGACCCGTATCGCACTCGCCCAACTCAACGTCACCGTCGGCGATTTCACCGGCAACGCCGCCAAGATCGTCGCCGCCGCGCAAGCCGCGCACGATGCCGGCGCGCAGCTCCTGATCGCGCCGGAGCTCGCGCTGTCAGGCTACCCGCCCGAGGATCTGCTGCTGCGCCCCGCGTTCTACGCGGCGTCCGACGCGGCGCTCGACGAGCTCGCCGCGCAATTGAAGCCGCTCGCCGGGCTCGCGGTGCTCGTCGGCCATCCGCTGCGCGCGGGCGACGCAGGCGCGCCAAGCGCGCCAAGCGCCGATGGTAATGCAAACCGCCCGATCGAGCGCGGCGCCGCGCCCGCCGACACCTACAACGCGGCGTCGCTGATCGTGGGCGGCGAGGTGGCCGGCACGTACCGGAAGCAGGACTTGCCGAACACCGAGGTGTTCGACGAGAAGCGCTATTTCGCGACCGACGCCGCGCCGTACGTGTTCGAATTGAACGGCGTGACGTTCGGCGTCGTGATCTGCGAGGACGTGTGGCACGCGTCGGCCGCGCAACTCGCGAAGGCGGCGGGCGCGCAGGTGCTGATCGTGCCGAACGGCTCGCCGTATCACATGAACAAGGACACGGTGCGCATCGATATCCTGCGCGCGCGGATTCGCGAAACGGGCCTGCCGATGGTCTACGTGAACCTCGTCGGCGGCCAGGACGAGCTCGTGTTCGACGGCGGCTCGTTCGTGCTCGACGGCGCGGGCGAACTCGTCGCGAAGATGCCGCAGTTCGAGGAAGGCAACGCGATCGTCGAGTTCGACGGCGCGCACCCGCTGCCCGCCGCTATCGCGCCGGCGCTGTCCGTCGAGGCGCAGGTGTATCGCGCGCTCGTGCTCGGCGTGCGCGACTACATCGGCAAGAACGGCTTCCCGGGCGCGATCATCGGGCTGTCGGGCGGCGTCGATTCGGCGCTCGTGCTCGCGGTCGCCGTCGACGCGCTCGGCGCCGAGCGCGTGCGCGCGGTGATGATGCCGTCGCGCTACACGGCCGACATCTCGACGACCGACGCGGCCGACATGGCGGCGCGCGTCGGCGTGCGCTACGACGAGATCGCGATCGCGCCGATGTTCGACGCGTTCCGCGCGTCGCTCGCGGGCGAATTCACGGGCCGCGCGGAAGACGCGACCGAGGAGAACATCCAGGCGCGCATCCGCGGCACGCTGCTGATGGCGCTGTCGAACAAGTTCGGCTCGATTGTGCTGACGACGGGCAACAAGAGCGAGATGGCGGTCGGCTATTGCACGCTGTACGGCGACATGGCGGGCGGCTTCGCGGTGATCAAGGACATCGCGAAGACGCTCGTCTACCGGCTCTGCCATTACCGCAACGCGGCGGCCGAATATGGCGCGCTCGGCATCATTCCCGAGCGGATCCTCACGCGCGCGCCGTCGGCCGAGCTGCGCGAGAACCAGACCGACCAGGACAGCCTGCCCCCGTACGACGTGCTCGACGCGATCATGCGGATGTACATGGAGGAGGACCGGCCGCTTTCGGAGATCGTCGCGGCGGGCTATTCGGAGGCGGACGTGAAGCGCGTCACGCGGCTCATCAAGATCAACGAGTACAAGCGCCGGCAGGCGCCCGTCGGCATTCGCGTCACGCACCGCGCGTTCGGGCGCGACTGGCGCTATCCGATCACGTCGCGCTTCACCGAGAGCATCGACTGACGCGGCGCGCGGCGTAGAATCGGCCGACGATTTTTACTCATTCGAAGCAAGGGGCACATCATGAAACGCATCACCGCCATCATCAAGCCGTTCAAGCTGGACGAAGTGCGCGAAGCGCTCGCCGAAGTCGGCCTGACGGGGCTCACCGTCACGGAAGTGAAGGGCTTCGGCCGCCAGAAGGGGCACACGGAGCTCTACCGCGGCGCCGAGTACGTGGTCGATTTCCTGCCGAAGATGAAGATCGAAGTGGTGGTTGCGAACAATCTCGTCGATCAGGTGATCGACGCGGTGATCGGCGCCGCGCGCACCGGCAAGATCGGCGACGGCAAGATCTTCGTGTCGGACGTCGAGCGCGTGATCCGGATTCGCACGGGCGAGGAGAACGAAGCGGCCGTCTGAGGCAGGCCGCGAAGAATAAAAAAACGGTGCGACACCCAGGGGTATCGCACCGGTACGCGCCTCTCGCAGCAGCGTGAAAAGACTATCGGTTCAAATGATCAGGCGTGAGTGATCAGAACAGGTGCTGGATGCCGGCGTACACGCCCGTCTGGCTGCCGCCGAACTTCGGATTGCCGGTCGAGATGTCGGTGCCGGCCGGGTTCGCGTTCAGGCCGAAGTTCGCGGTCTTGCTGTTGCGAACCGTCGCGACCTGCATGTCGAGCAGCGTGCGCTTCGACAGGTTGTACGTGCCGCCGACCGTGAAGATGTTCGCGTTGCCGCCGCCGTGGTTCGCGTTCACGTGATAGGCGGCCGCGATCAGCGCGGCGGCGGGCGTTGCCTGCCACGTCACGCCGCCCCAGACTTGCTGCGTCGACGTGATGCCGCTGTTCACGACGGGCGCGCTGTCGGCGTGCGACGTCTGATATGCCGCCTGAATCTTGAACTGGCCGAGGAACACGTTCACGCCGGCGAAATATTCGCGCGAGTAGTTGAACACGTCGTCGAGCTTGCCGTTCGCCGGATCGCGCGCTTCGTCATAGAGGCCGCGGACCTGGAAGAGCGACGTCGTGTAGGTGAGCTGCAGGCCCGCGCTGCGGCCCTGGCTCGTCGAGCCGTTGCCGTTCCAGTTCGTCGCGTTCGACAGCGCGTACTGGCCGTAGACGTCGAAGCCGTAAAGCTTCGGCGATTGATACGAAATGTTGTTGCTGGTCTTGTTCCAGTTGCGGCCGCGCACGAGCGAGGCCGTCGACCACGACGACTGGCCGAACGGATCGAAGTCCCACACGCCGTTCGCGATCGCGAGCTCGCGGCCGAGCAGCAGGGTACCGTACGTGTCGTTGGAGATGCCGACCGTCGCCCAGCGATTCCAGATGCTGCCGGCGCCCGGGCCGTTGCCGTTCATCGTGTCGAAGCTGCCTTCCAACTGGAACACGATCTTGTTGCCGCCGCCGATGTCCTCGGAGCCCTTCAAGCCCCAGAGACTCGTGCCCCAGTTGCCGCTTTCCGCGCGCCAGCGGCTCGTGCTGCCGCCGTTCGCGCTCGGCAGGCCGTTCATGTATTCGATGCCGGCGTCCAGACGGCCGTACAGCGTCACGCTGCTTTGAGCGTGAGCCGCCACTCCGGCAGTCGCCAGTACCGCCGCGAGCATAACTTTCTTCATCATCTCCTCCATACCCTGTCAAAAAGTCAACCCAGAACTGCGCAAGATGTCCGGCTTCGTGTGCCGGACAAAATTGGGATAACCAGAGAGACCGCGTGCAGCCGGTTCGGCGAAGCACGTGAGCGAGCGGACGGGAGTACCGTTTTGCGGGCCCGTGTGGCCGGTGACGGCTTGCCGGGGTCTCCTGCCGTCATGAAGTAAAACTACATTTCATGACTTTCGTTTTGCTACTTTGGTTACTAATTTAGCAAAAATACACTTTTGTGGCGACGAAAATCGTTGTTTGACTAGCACGTGTCGCCAAATTGCCATAAACATGCGCGAAGCCGTGCCGGACGGCCTTCGCGGAAACGGTCGGATGCCTTGATGGGCAAGGCACGCACGGAATCGGGCGAGGTGGATCAAGGATTGCCACTATTGACGCTGGGAAATCGTGCGGGTAGGCGCGTTTGCGTCGGTTGTGTCAGGAATCCGTAATGAAAAACGGCGGCAGGCGGAGCGCACGCGCGTGCCGCTTCGCTGCGGGCGCTTCGAATGGAGTGTGCTCGACTGGAACGAGCCCGCGATTCGTTTCCATGAGGCGATCGGCGCGGACGTGGAGCGCAATGGGTACGCTACCGGCTCGCGAGCGAAGCGCCCGCGAACGTGGTTCGACGATGCGACGGCGCCCGCACCGGCGCCCGATGGCTTACTTGAGGCTGCCCGACAGGAACTGCTTCAGGCGCTCGCTCTTCGTGCCGCCGAACACCTCGGCAGGCGCGCCTTCCTCCTCGACGCGACCCTGGTGCAGAAACATCACGTGATTCGACACGTTGCGCGCAAAGCCCATCTCGTGCGTGACGACGATCATCGTCCGCCCTTCCTCCGCGAGCTTCTGCATCACCTTCAGCACTTCGCCGACCAGCTCCGGATCGAGCGCCGACGTCGGCTCGTCGAACAGCATCACGTCCGGGTGCATCGCCAGCGCACGCGCAATCGCGACGCGCTGCTGCTGGCCGCCCGACAAATGCGACGGATACTGCTTCTCCACCCGCGGCGCGAGACCGACCTTCTCCAGATATTCGCGCGCGCGCTCCTCCGCCTCCCGCCTCGAAATCCCCAGCACGTGCACGGGCGCTTCCATCACGTTCTCCAGCACGTTCATGTGCGACCACAGATTGAAGTGCTGGAACACCATCGCGAGCTTCGTGCGCACGCGCTGGAGCTGCTTCGAATCGGCGGCCTTGAGCGCGCCCGTCTTGTCCTGCGCGGTGCGCACTTCCTCGCCGTCGACGAAGATGCGGCCCGCGTTGGGCTGCTCGAGGAAGTTGATGCAGCGTAGCATCGTGCTCTTGCCCGAGCCGGACGAGCCGATCACGCTGATCACGTCGCCCGCGTTCGCGCGCAGCGAGACGCCCTTCAAAACTTCGTTGTTGTCGTAGCGCTTGTGGAGATCGTCGACGAAGAGCTTGTGCATCTGGGTGTTCATCTGAGGCATGTCCGGGCGAAACTCATTTGCCTTGCGGGCGCAGATACGCGAGCCAGCGGCGCTCGGCGCGGCGGAACAGCCACACGAGCGTGAACGAGATCGCGAGGTAGAGGAGGGCGGCGATGCCGAATGCATGGAACGACATGTAGGTCGCCGAATTGACGTCGCGCGCGATCTTCAGGATATCGGGCACGGTCGCCGTGAACGCGACCGTCGTCGCGTGCAGCATCAGGATCACTTCGTTGCTGTAGAGCGGCAGCGCGCGGCGCAGCGCCGACGGCAGCACGATCCGGCGATACAGCGTGAAGGTCGACATCCCGTAGGCGCGGGCCGCCTCGATCTCGCCGTACGACGTCGACTTGATCGCGCCCGCGAAGATTTCGGTCGTGTACGCGCAGGTGTTCAGCGTGAACGCGAGCAGCGTGCAGTTCATCCCGTCGCGGAAGAACGCGTCGAGCATCGGCGTGCCGCGCACGGCCTGCAGGCTGTAGAGGCCCGTGTAGCAGAGGAGAAGCTGCACGTAGAGCGGCGTGCCGCGGAACACGTACGTGTAGAGCCAGACGGCGCCCGCGAGCCACTTCCTCTTCGACACGCGCGCGACCGCGAGCGGCACCGACAGGCAGAAGCCGATCCCGATCGACACGACGAGCAGCCACATCGTGATCGCGAGGCCGGTGAAGCGATACCCGTCCGTATACAGGTAGTTGCGCCAGTATTCTTGGATCAGCTCGATCATAGGTCAGCCTTGCGTACGCCCGTCGAATAACGCTTCTCGAGCCACATCAGCACGAAGTTCGAGATCGTCGTGATCGCGAGATAGATCGCGCCCGCGAGCAGCGTGAAGAAGAAGAACCGCAGCGTGCCCTTGCCCGCGTCCTGCGACGCCTTCACGACGTCGGCGAGACCGATGATCGACACGAGCGCCGTCGATTTCACGAGCACCTGCCAGTTGTTGCCGATGCCGGGCAGCGCGAAGCGCATCATCTGCGGGAACATGATCCGCGCGAACACCTGCCAGTTCGTCATCCCGTATGCGCTGCCCGCCTCGAGCTGGCCGCGCGGCACCGACAGGAACGCGCCGCGGAACGTCTCGGTGAAGTACGCGCCGTAGATGAAGCCGAGCACGAGCACGCCGGCCGCGAACGGATCGATGTCGATCTGATCCCAGTTCATCACGTCGGTGAGCTGGTTGAGCCAGATCTGCAGGCTGTAGAAGAGGAGCAGCATCAGCACGAGGTCCGGCACGCCGCGGATGAGCGTCGTGTAGAGCGTGCCGATCCCGTTCGAGACGCGGTTCCTCGACAGCTTCGCCGCCGCGCCGACGAGGCCGAGCAGGAACGACAGCGCGAGCGACAGCACCGAGAGCTTGACGGTCTGCCAGGTGCCGGAGAATATCAGCGGGCCGTAGCCTTGAAGAAACATATGTAGTCCTTGACGGCGCGTCGTGCGCGCCGCGAAAGACGCGCCCCGCGTGTTGCGCGGAACGCCCCGTGCGTATCATCGCCGCTCCGCTTTCGCGGGCCGCGCCGTCGCCTGCGATCGGGCAGGGCGGCGGCGCATTGCGGCGCGTGGTGTCGACCGCTGGTGCTGCGCGGGCCGCGCGCCGGTCGCTCGGCGTGGCCCGCCCGGCGCTTACTTCGCCGAATAGACGCTGTACGGGAAGTACTTGCGCGACAGCCTGTCGTACGTGCCGTCCTTGTGCATTGACGCGAGCGCGCGGTTGATCGCGTCCTTCAGGTCCGCGTCGTCCTTGCGCAGCCCCATCGCGGTGCCGTCGCCGAGCGTCTTCGGGTCCTTCACGGCCGGGCCCGCCCATGCGAAGCCCTTGCCGCGCGGCGTGCGCAGGAAGCCGTAGTCGGCCTGCAACTCGTCTTGCAGCGTCGCGTCGAGGCGGCCCGAGCCGAGATCGGCGTACACCTGATCCTGGTTCTGGTACGACACGATCGTCACGCCCTTCGGCTCCCAGTGCGCCTTCGCGAAGGTCTCCTGGGTCGAGCCCTGCTCGACGCCGACGCGCTTGCCCTTCAGCGACTCGATGGTCGGCGCGAGCGGCGAGCCCGCCTTCGCGATCATGCGCGCGGGCGCGTCGTACAGCTTGTCGGAGAAATCGATCTGCTCGCGGCGCTTGTCGGTGACGGTCAGCGATGACACGATCACGTCGAACTTTTTCGCCTTCAGCGCGGGGATGATTCCGTCGAGATCCTGCGGCGTCCAGACGCACTTCGCGTTGATCCGCTTGCAGACTTCCTTCGCGAGATCGACGTCGAATCCGACGATCTCGCCGCTCGGCGCGGTCGATTCGAACGGCGGATAGCTGGCGTCGACGCCGATCCGCACGGTCTTCCATTCCTTCGCGAAGGCGCCGCCCGCCGCAAGGGCGAGGGCCGCGCACAAGGCGAGCTTCTTCATGTCGTTCCTCTTCCTGACTTCCCCGGCCGCGCGGCCGGATTCGCCCGGGCATGCGTGCGCCGGGCGTATTCTAGGTGGCCAAAATTCGCGTTCGTCGATGTCGGCGCGGCTTGCCCAACGGGCCAGGCACCGTCGACGGCGGCCAAAAGCGCGGTATTTTACCCGAACGCCGGCCGCGGCCCAGCAGAAACGATGCAAGCGAGCGTGCCGCGCGTCGGCATCGCTTCGCTCGTCGGCGCGGCGTCGTGTGCGAATAGTGCGCGAATCGTGTGGACGATTGCGCGGATCGGCGCAACGAACCGGTGCATTCGCGCCGGATTGTTGCAGGCGTGCGCGACCTCTACATTCGAGGCTGTCGATATTTCTCAGGGGGAAGCGCCATGTTCGAGATCCGCCGCGCGGGCGACCGCGGCCATGCAGATCATGGCTGGCTCGATACCTATCACAGCTTTTCGTTTGCCGACTATCGCGATCCCGAGCACGTGCATTTCGGCGCGCTGCGCGTGCTGAACGACGATCGTATCGCGCCGACGCGCGGCTTCGGCATGCATCCGCATCGCGACATGGAGATCGTCACGTACGTGCTCGAAGGCGCGCTCGCGCACCGCGACAGCATGGGCAACGGCTCGATCGTCCGAGCGGGCGACGTGCAGCGGATGAGCGCGGGCACGGGGATCGTGCACAGCGAATACAACGCGTCGCGGGACGCGACGCTGCATCTGCTGCAGATCTGGCTGCTGCCGACCGAGCCGGGCGGCCGGCCCGGCTACCAGGAAGCGCGCTTCGCCGACGCCGACAAGCGCGGCCGGCTGAGGCTCGTCGCGTCGCCCGACGGGCGCGACGGGGCGGTGTCGGTGCGCTCGGACGCGTCGATCTACGCGGGCCTCATCGACGGCGACGAGCGCGCCGAGTTCGCGCTGCCGGCCGGCCGGCGCGCGTACGTGCACGTCGCGCGCGGCAGCGTGGCGGTGAACGGCGAGGCGCTCGCGGCGGGCGACGGCGCGCGGATTGCCGGAATCGAGACCGTCGTGTTCGAGCGCGGCGAGCACGCGGAGGTGTTGCTGTTCGATCTTGCGTGACGCGGCGGGCGGGGCCGCGTCGACGTGAAAACACTGCGACCGGACGAGCGTCGGGTCGCGGCGCTGCCCGGCCGCGCCGCTCGCCCACCGCCCGGCGTCACTGCTGCGGCGCAGGCGCCGACGCGCCCTTCGCCGCGCGCCGCTGCTCCCAGCGCTCGTGCATCTTCGCGCGACGCTCGTCCATCTTCGCGAATTGCTGCTTGAGCGCGGTGCTGACCGTCGTCTTCTGCTGGTCGTTCAGGCCGTTATAGAACGCGAGCCACGCGGAAGCCGTCTGCTCGCGCAACTGCGCGTTCTGCTGCTCGGCCTGCTGGCGCGCCGCGTGCAGCGCGTTCAGATCGAGGATCGGCTGGTTCTGCTGGGTCTGGAACTGCTGGCGCAGCGCGTCGTGGCTCTTGCGCATCGCGTCGCGGTTCTGCTTCATCGTATTGACGGCGGCCTGCCATTGCTGCTCCTGCGCGGCGCTCAGGTTCAGCTTGTCGTGGATTCGCTGCATCATCATGAACGGGCCGCCTTCCCTATGATGATGCTCGCCCGGGCCGCCCGGCGGCGGCATGTCGGGCGGCGCGGCGCGCGAGACGGCGCTGAACGACAGGGCGAGCACGGCGGCGGCGATGGCGAGGCGGGAAGTCTTCTTATACATTGAGCAACTCCTGTATTGAAAAATCCGGTGCTGCGGCCGGCTCGGCGCCTGGGCGTTCGCGCCCCGGCGTGAGGCGGCATCCGGTAATGCGCAGCGTAGCCAAGCGCTCCCGCCCCCGTGTTACGCGCGCCGCCGCCGCGATTACCGCGCATTACACTCTGCTTGCGCGGTAATCCGCAGTAACCCTTTCAGGGATTTGTTTCGCTCAGCCCCGAGAACCCGCACGGTAAACTTCACGCCATGACTACACAGATCCTCATCGTCGACGACGACCAAGAACTGCGCGACCTGCTGCGCGACTACCTCGTGCGGCAGGGCATCGAGGTGTCGGTGCTGCACGACGCCGCCTCGCTCGAAAAGCGCCTCGAACGCGAGCGCCCCGATCTCATCGTGCTCGACCTGATGATGCCGGGCGTCGACGGCCTCACCGCGCTGCGCCAACTGCGCGCGGCGGGCGACGACATCCCGGTGATCATGCTGACCGCGCGCGCGGACGACGTCGACCGGATCGTCGGCCTCGAGCTCGGCGCGGACGATTATCTCGGCAAGCCGTTCAACCCGCGCGAGCTGCTCGCGCGCGCGCAGGCGGTGCTGCGCCGCCGTCGCGCGACGCCGTCGGCGGCGGCGCCCGAGCAGCGCGAGCCGTACGCGTTCGGCCGCTTCGTGCTCGACTTCCAGGCGCGCACGCTGTCGGTCGACAGCAAGCCGGCGACGCTGTCGAGCAGCGAATTCGCGCTCTTGAAGATCTTCGTCAACCATGCGCTGCGCACGCTGACCCGCGAGCGCCTGCTCGAACTGCTGCACGGCCCCGAGTACGACGGCACCGACCGCGGGATCGACGTGCAGGTCTGGCGCCTGCGCCGGATTCTCGAAACCGATCCGTCGACGCCGCGCTTCATCCAGACGGTGCGCGGGCGCGGCTACGTGTTCGTGCCGAACGGCGAGGCTCATGCGCAAGCCCATTGATTCGCTGTTCGGGCGGCTCGCGCTCCTCGTCGTCTGCGTGCTGCTGCTGTCGCACTTCGCCTGGTACTTCGCGATCCGGCTCGAGCGCAACCAGTTCCAGACGCGCTACGCGGTCGAGGAGGCGGCGTTCCTCGTCGACGCGGTGCGCCAGCACGCGGAGCGCTCGCCCGACCAGCCGCTGCCGTCGCGGGTGCGGCTCGTTGCGCCGGGCAGCGGCGACGTGCCGGCTGCGAACCCGGATCTGCCGCCCCCGCTCAAGCGCTTCGCCGACGACCTGCGCGAGCGCCTGCCGGCCGGCACGCAGGTGCGCATCGGCAGGCCGGGCCATCCGCCCGTGCTGTGGGTCAGGCAGCCGACCGACCGCGACTGGATCGTCGTGCCGGTTCAGCCGCTGCGGCCGCCGCGCTCGCTCGACCGGATGGTGCTCTGGCTCGTGATGATCTTCTCGGCCGCAGTGATGGCGGCGCTCTTCGCCGCGTGGCAGTTGCAGCAGCCGCTCAGCTCGCTCGCGCGCGCGGTCGCGCGCTTCGGCCGCGGGATGGCGGTGCCGCCGCTGCCCGAGCGCGGGCCGCGCGAGCTGCGCCAGCTCACGCACGGCTTCAATCAGATGGTCAAGCAGGTGTCGCGTGCGGAGAACGACCGCGCGGTGATGCTCGCGGGCGTCGCGCACGACCTGCGCACGCCGCTCGCGCGGATGCGGCTGCGCGCCGAGATGATGGACGACGCGCGGCTGCGCGACGGCGTCGTGCGCGACGTCGATTCGATGACGCACATCGTCGATCAATTCCTCGTGTTCGCGCACGGCGACGCCGACCGCAGCGAGGCCGTGCCGGTCGACCAGGCGTGCGAGCGGATCGCGCGCACGTACCGCGCGGTGTCGCCGAACGCGCCGACCGTGCGGACCGAGCTCGCGGCGGGGCCGGGCTTTCGCCTGCCGACGGCGACGCTCGACCGGGTGCTGTCGAACCTGCTCGACAATGCGCACGCATACGGCGCGCCGCCCGTCGTGATCGCGACCGCGCGCACCGCAACGGGCTACACGCTCACCGTCAGCGATCACGGCAAGGGCATCGCGCCGCGCGATCTCGCGGACGCGACGCGCCCGTTCGTGCGGCTCGATCCGGCGCGCGGCGGCAACGGCCACAGCGGCCTCGGGCTCGCGATCGTCGAGCGGCTCGTGCAGCGCACGGGCGGCACATGCGAGATCGGCAACCGGGAAGAAGGGGGCCTGCGGGTCGCGATGACGTTTGCGTTCGACGTCGTGCCGAAGACGGAACCGCAGGCTGAGGCGTCCTGACGCGCCGCAGCACGGGCGGCGCGGGAATCGCGGGAATCGCGGCGCCCGGCGCGCGCGCGCCGGCGTGCCGCGGGTCACTCGCCGAAGAGCGTGCTGAGCGTCTCGGCGGCGTTGCTGTCGATCGTGTTGTAGGTGACGCTCGTCGCCTCGAAGATGTAAAGCGTCGTGTACTTGCCGAGACGCTCGAGGATGTCCTCCTGCAGCGTCTCGGGCACGATGTTCATGTTCAGATACCAGGCCGTCGACGACAGCCGCGTCTGGAACGAGCCATACTCCTGCATCAGTTGATCGAACGCGTCGGCGTCCTGGTCCCGGCACACGATAACCAGATTTCCTGCCATTCACTCCTCCTGATTGACCATCGGCCCCGCTCGGGGCAAATACCGATCATACCCGCATCGGCGTGTCCATTCGTCGACGAAAGCCTCGCCTGCGGGCGCGCGGCGCTTGCGCGAACGCGGGTTCACGGCGGGGCCGGATCGCGGCATAATTCGGCGTTGCGGCGCAGCAGCGGCCGGCCGGCGCACCGCCGCACCCCGCAGATGCGCCCGCCGCGCGCCCGTTCCAGACACGATGCGCTCGCGGCCGGGCCGGAATTCCATCGTTCGTCGTCCGGAAGGTTGTGCCTGAAATACAGGATGTAGTAGTGTCTTGCCGTCGCGAGGCCGGGCGATCCCCGCTTCGCGAGCGAAATGCCGGCGGCCGGGTGCGCCGCGGCTTTCGCGGCACTTGCAGTTAAAACGATTTACCGCGTAAGCGCGCCTTGCCATGAGTCACATTCGCTTTCTGGCCTCATTTATCGTTTCGCACGGCCTTGCCGGGGAGGGCGCCTGATGGATCTCGGATTCTTCGATCCGAACCGGACCGCCAACGCATCCGCGTGGCGCGTCCTGCCGAACCGCTGGGATTTCGTTGCGTTCCCGCTCATCATCTGCGTGATCGCGATGGCGGCGATCGGCTTTCACGAGACGATGGCGCCGATCGCGACGCTCGAGACGCAGAAAATTTCGCTCGATCCGGCGAACCTGCCCGAGTACGCGCTGCGCACGACGCTGCGGATGCTCGCGGCGATGGTCGCGTCGCTCGCGTTCACGCTCGTCTACGGCACGCTTGCCGCGAAGAGCCGCCGCGCGGGGATCGTGCTCGTGCCGATCCTCGACATCCTGCAATCGGTGCCCGTGCTCGGCTACATCTCGTTTACGGTCACGTTCTTCCTCGCGCTCTTCCCGAGCCGCGTGCTGGGCGCCGAGCTCGCCGCGATCTTCGCGATCTTCACGAGCCAGGCGTGGAACATGACGTTCAGCTTCTACCAGTCGCTGCGCACGGTGCCGCGCGATCTCGACGAGGTCTCGCGCGGCTTCCATCTGACGTCCTGGCAGCGGTTCTGGAAGCTCGAAGTGCCGTTCTCGATGCCGGGCCTCATCTGGAACATGATGATGTCGATGTCGGGCGGCTGGTTCTTCGTCGTCGCGTCCGAGGCGATCACGGTCGGCAATCACACGATCACGCTGCCCGGCATCGGCGCTTATCTTGCGCAGGCGATCGCCGAGAAGAATCTCGGCGCGGTCGGCTGGGTGATTCTCGCGATGACGGTCGTGATCCTCGCGTACGACCAACTGCTGTTCCGCCCGCTCGTCGCCTGGGCCGACAAGTTCCGGATGGAAACCACCAGCTCCGGCAACGCGCCCGAGTCGTGGCTGCTCGACCTCGTGCGCCGCACGCGCCTGATCCACCAACTGCTGGTGCCGGCCGGCTGGTTCTTCGCGAAGGCCGCGCGGATTCCGTTGCGCCTGCCGTTGTCCGGAGCGGTGCGCTTCACGTTGCCGCGGGTCGAGAAGAAGGCGTCGTTCGCCGCCGATATCGTGTGGGCGATTCTCGTGCTGGCCGGCACGGCCTATGTCGTGTGGCGCGTGGTCGGCTTCGTGTCGACCGGCGTGACGATGGCCGAGGTGGGCCACGTATTCGTGCTGGGGCTCATCACGCTGCTGCGCGTGGTGCTCCTGATCGCGCTCGCGTCCGTCGTCTGGGTGCCGATCGGCGTGTGGATCGGCCTGCGGCCCGCGATCGCCGAGAAGGTGCAGCCGCTCGCGCAGTTCCTCGCGGCGTTCCCGGCGAACCTGCTGTTCCCGGTGTTCGTGATCGTGATCGCGCGCTATCGCCTGAACGCGGACATCTGGCTGTCGCCCCTCATCGTGCTCGGCACCCAGTGGTATATCCTGTTCAACGTGATCGCGGGCGCGACCGCCTATCCGAACGACTATCGCGAAGCGGCCACCAATTTCCGCATCCGCGGCTGGCAGTGGTGGCGGCAGGCGATCCTGCCCGGCATCTTTCCGTACTACGTGACGGGCGCGATCACCGCGTCGGGCGGCGCGTGGAACGCGAGCATCGTGTCGGAGCTCGTCCAGTGGGGCGACACCAGGATCCAGGCGCACGGCCTCGGCGCGTACATCGCACAGACGACGGCCGCGGGCGACTACCCGAAGATCATCCTGGGCATCGCCGTGATGTCCCTGTTCGTCACCTTGTTCAACCGCCTGTTGTGGCGTCCGCTGTACGCGTACGCCGAAGCGAAGCTGCGTCTCGATTGAGACTGATTTGAGACTGATGTCAGCCGATTGAGACCGACCGAGAGCGAAACGCGATGCAAAACCCGAATGCTGTCAACGCCCCCGTCCACACGCCGCCCGTGCCGCCGCGGGTCGGCGAGGAAATCCTGCGCGTCGAGAACGTGAGCCGCGGCTTCAACAAGACGCAGGGCGAGCTGCTCGTGCTCGACGGCGCGAACCTGTCGCTGCGCGAAGGCGAGATCGTCGGCCTGCTCGGCCGCTCGGGCTCCGGAAAATCGACGCTCCTGCGCATCATCGCCGGGCTGATCGAGCCGACGGGCGGCGAGGTCAGCTATCTCGGCAAGCCGCTCTCCGGCCCGGCCGCGGGCGTCGCGATGGTGTTCCAGACCTTCGCGCTGTTTCCGTGGCTCACCGTGCTGCAGAATGTCGAGGCGGGGCTCGAGGCGCTCGGCGTCGGCGCGCGCGAGCGGCGCGAGCGCGCGCTCGCCGCGATCGACCTGATCGGTCTCGACGGCTTCGAGAACGCGTATCCGCGCGAGCTGTCGGGCGGCATGCGCCAGCGCGTCGGCTTTGCGCGCGCGCTCGTCGTCGATCCGACGCTGCTCCTGATGGACGAGCCGTTCTCCGCGCTCGACGTGCTGACGGCCGAGACGCTGCGCACCGACCTGCTCGATCTGTGGACGCAGGGCCGGATGCCGATCAAATCGGTGCTGATCGTCACGCACAACATCGAGGAGGCGGTGTTCATGTGCGACCGGATTCTCGTGCTGTCGTCGAATCCGGGCCGCGTGATCGCCGAGATCAAGGTGCCGTTCAAGCATCCGCGCAACCGGCTCGACCCCGCGTTCCGGCGCCTGGTCGACGACATCTACGCGAAGATGACCGCGCGCCAGGTCGGCGAGGCGACGAAGAAGGGGCTCGAGCTCGGCAGTTGGCTGCCGCAGGTGTCGACGAACCTGATGGCGGGTCTCATCGAGACGCTCGCCGCGCCGCCGTACCACGGCCGCGCGGACATGCCGGAAATCGCGCGCACGCTGCATCTCGAGGTCGACGATCTGTTCCCGATCGCCGAAGTGTTGCAGTACCTGGGCTTCGCCGACGTGCGCGAGGGCGACGTGTTCCTGACGCCGCCGGGGCGCGTGTTCGCCGAATTCGGCACGCAGGAGCGCAAGATGATGTTCGCCGAGCATCTGCTGCGCCACGTGCCGCTTGCCGCGCGAATCAAGAAGGTGCTGAACGAGCGGCCCGGGCACCGCGCGCCGCGCGTGCGCTTCGAGCAGGAGCTCGAGGACTTCCTGTCGGACGGCGCGGCCGAGGAAACGCTCGACGCGGTGATCGACTGGGGCCGTTACGGCGAGATCTTCTCGTACAACGACCAGACCGAGATCTTCAGCCTCGAGGACGTCGAGTCCTGAGCGGCGGGCGGGCCGTTGCGGCCCGTGGTCGCCGATCGGAGGAGGGGGCGAGGGGCGTGCGCGCGGCGGCATTCGGCTCGCGCCCGCCTCACTGCAGATTGCCCCAGCGCTCGACGGCCGGCTCCGCCGACGCCCATTGCCAGCCCTGCGCATCCTGGCACGCGCTCGCGAGATACCAGTCGGCGCGCGCGCCGTCCTTCACCGAAAACGCGAATTCCTTGCAGAGCGCGAGCGGCGTCTGGAACGCGCGTGTCACGCGCACGTCGCCTTCGCCGTTTTCGAGCGGCACCCGGTTCTTCACCTGCCACGCGCGCGTCTCGCCGACGGCGAGTCCGCCCGCCGCCTGTGCGATCGCGTCCTGCTGATTCTTGTGGAGCTGCTTCATCGTCCGGTTGACGGCCTCGTCGGTCGCCGCCTGCACCGCGATGCCGACGCCGACGCCGACGGCCGGATTCGCGGTGACGAGGCCCGTCGCCGCGCCTGCGAGCGCGCCGCTCGCCGCGCCGACCGAGCCGCAGCCGGAAAGGCCTAGCGCCGCTGCGGCGAGCGCGAGCGCCGTCGCGAGCGGCAGCGCCGCGCGCGCGTTCACGTTCATTGCAGCGCTCCCCAGCGGCCGGTCGCGGGTTCCGCCGACGCCCACTTCCACGCGGGGCCGTCCCGGCAGATCGTCGCGACGTAGAAGCCCGATTGCGCGGGGGCGTTCCCCTTCGCGTCGGTGTCGACCGAGAACACGATTTCCTTGCAGTCGAGCGGCCCGACGCTGATGAGCCGGCTCACGGTCACGCGGCCGTGCTCGTCATCCTCGATCGGAAACGAGTGATGCGTCGCCCACGGCGCGACGCCGCCGACGTCGAGCGGGCCCGCCGCCGCGGCGATCTGCGCCTGCGAATAGCGGTGCGCGACGCGCTGCGTGTACTGGACGCCCGCCCGCGCGCCCGCGACGGCGCCCAGGCCGATGCCGGTCGCGACAGCGGCGTTGTTGGTGACTTTCGAGGCGACGGCCGCGCCGGCGATGCCGGCACCTGCCGTCGCGCCTTCGCTATACAGCGAATTGCAGCCGGACAGCAGCGTCGAGAAGGCGGCGGCGCCGAGCGTGGCCCATGCGGCCCAACGGCGCGTCGGCCGTGCGATGCGTTGATTCATCCCTGAATGCGGTCCTGTCTTCGTGCGCCGCGCGTCGCGCAGCGAGCGTACGTAGAGCGCCATTGTTCTGCAATTGTCCGACGAGCAATGCAAACAATTGACAAAACGTCCGCCGGGCGCGCGCGAGCGGCAACATTGTGGTGCAAAGCGGCGGTCCGGGGTCGAATCGTTACAAATTGAATGTAATTGTTACCGTGAACCTTGCGCGGCGATCCTAAACTAAACAGCTATGGACTGTTTCACCGACGGCCCCGCGCCGCTCCGATCATGAGACACCCTGCCATGCGCCGTTCCAAGCGCCCCGAGCATCGCGGGCGCGACGCCGGCACCGGCCCGTCTCGGCCGGCCAATGCTCCGACCTCTCCCGCGCCTGCCGGCTCCACGCCCGATACACCTTCGGACGGCGATCACAACCAGGGCGGCGCCCGCCCGGAAGGGCTCGACTATCAGCGCGATCTCGGTTCGGAGCAGGACGCATGAAGACGTCCTTGTTACAACTTCTTGCATTTTTAACGTTCGAAACGTCGCGAGATGGCATGCGACTTGCCTGATTTGACGGGAGTGCTGCTTTCCCGCTCGCCGGGCGATCTGATACAGGAGGGTAAGCCGTAATGAGCAGATTGATCGTGGTATCGAATCGCGTGGCGGCCGGCCAGGATGCGCGTCCGACGGCGGGCGGGCTGGCGGTCGGCGTGCTCGACGCGCTGAAGGAGACGGGCGGCGTCTGGTTCGGCTGGAACGGCGAGATCGCCGGCGCGCCCGAGGAGCCCGTGGTCGAGCGGGCCGGCAACGTGACCTACGCGACCGTCGGCCTGACCCGCCGCGACTACGACCAGTACTATCGCGGCTTCTCGAACGCCACGCTCTGGCCCGTGTTCCACTATCGCGGGGATCTCGCGCGTTTCGATCGCCAGGAATATGCGGGCTATCTGCGCGTGAACTGCGCGCTCGCGAAGCAGTTGCGCGAGCTCGTGCAGCCCGACGACATCATCTGGGTGCACGACTATCACCTGCTGCCGTTCGCGCATTGCCTGCGCGAGCTCGGCGTGAAGAACCCGATCGGCTTCTTCCTGCACATTCCTTTCCCGTCGCCCGAGGTCCTGCGGACCGTGCCGCCGCACGAAGAGCTGATGAAGTTCATGTGCGCGTATGACGTCGTCGGCTTGCAGACGGAAAGCGACAAGCAGGCGTTCGTCGATTACGTCGAGCGCCGCGGGCTCGGCACCTCGAGCGAGGATGGAATCCTGCACGCGCACGGCCGCGTCGTGAAGGTCGCCGCGTATCCGATCGGCATCTATCCGGATGCGATCGGCAAGGCGGCTGTCGAATACGGCTCGCGCAAGGCGGTGAAGGCGCTGCGCGACACGATGCGCGAGCGCAGGCTCGTGATCAGCGTCGATCGCCTCGATTACTCGAAGGGCCTCGTCGAGCGCTTCCAGGCGTTCGAGCGGATGCTCGCGAACGCGCCCGGCTGGCAGGGGCGCGTGTCGCTCGTGCAGATCGCGCCGCCGACCCGCTCCGACGTGCAGACCTATCAGCGAATCCGCCAGACGCTAGAAGGCGAGGCGGGGCGGATCAACGGCCGTTTCGCGCAGCTCGACTGGACGCCGATCCAGTACCTGAACCGCAAGTACGAGCGCAATCTGCTGATGGCGCTGTTCCGGCTGTCGCAGGTGGGCTACGTGACGCCGCTGCGCGACGGGATGAACCTCGTCGCGAAGGAGTACGTCGCGTCACAGGATCCGAACGATCCCGGCGTGCTCGTGCTGTCCGAATTCGCGGGCGCCGCGGCCGAGCTGCCGGGCGCGCTGCTCGTGAATCCGTTCGACCTGTCGCAGATGGCCGAATCGCTCGAGCGCGCGCTCGCGATGCCGCTCGAGGAGCGCCAGGCGCGCCACGCGGAGAACATCGAGCGGCTGCGCAAGAACGATCTGTCGGTGTGGCGCGATTCGTTTCTCGCGGATCTGCGCAGTGTCGCGACGGCCGCGTCCGTCACGCAGCGCGCGGGACGGCGCGTCGCGAATGCTTGACGCGGGCGCCGATGCCCGCGCGGGCGACCCCGACGCCGATGCCGACGCGGCGGTCGCGCGCTTCGTCGTGATCACGGGCGGGCCCGGTTCGGGCAAGAGCACGTTGATCGATGCGCTCGAGGCGCGCGGCTACGCGCGCTCGCACGAAGCCGGGCGCGGCGTGATCCAGGATCAGATGGCGATCGGCGGCCATGCGCTGCCGTGGTGCGACCGCGCTGCGTTCGCCGAGTTGATGCTCGGCTGGGAGATGCGCTCGCACCACCTCGCGCGGCGCGCGCACGGGCCGGTGTTCTTCGATCGCGGCGTGCCGGACGTGATCGGCTATCTGAAACTGTCCGCGCTGCCCGTGCCCGCGCATCTCGTCGCGGCCGCCGAGCGGTTCCGCTACCGCCGCGACGTGTTCATCGCGCCGCCGTGGCCGGAGATCTATGCGCAGGACACCGAACGCAAGCAGGACTACGCGGAGGCCGTGCGCACCTGGGACGCGATGGTCGATACGTATGCGGCCTGCGGCTATCGGCTGATCGAATTGCCGCGTGCGAGCGTCGACGAGCGCTGCCGCTTCGTTCTCGATGCCGTGACGGCGGAGGCGTGACCGCCTCCGCATTGCTCCTCGCTTTTTTCTCGGGCATCGCACGTTGAAGGCGCCGGCCGATATCGCATCGGCCCGGCGCTTTGCCCGTTCCGGCTGCGCGTTCCTTCCTGATCGCTGCCGTCATCCCGGTCTTTCGTTCGATGCGGCCGGCGCCGCTCACGCGTGACGGTGCGTCGGCGACTGCGCGCCGTTGAACGGTTCGGGCGGGCGGGTCGGATCGAAGTCCGCCCAGTGGCCCGACTGCCAGCGGCCCGTCGCGCGCTCGATGTCGGCGCCGCCGGCATCGGCGAGCACGCGCGCGGCATCGGCCTGCGAATCGGCCGTCACGTGCACGGCGACGAGCATCCCCGACGCGCGCGTCTCGTGATGGATCGCGTCGTGCGCGAGCTCGCGCACGTGCATGCGCGTGAAGTCTTCCTTGTGCATCATCCCGCCGACCCATCCGCCGAGAAACGCGCCGACGCCGGCCGCACAGATCGCGACGACGAGCGACGGCGTGACGAGCGAAAACAGCGCGACGCCGAAGATCGCGCCGGCGACCGCGCCGATCGTCGTGCCGTGTCGCGCGTGCTGCATCGCGTCGATCGGATGCGCAGCCGCGTGTTCGGCGCGTGGCAGGTGTTCGGACCATCGTGGCGCGTGCTGGCCGCGCGGATTGACGAAGAACAGGCTGACGTCCTCGGCGACGAAACCGCTGTCGAGAAGCCGCTGGGCAGCGGCCTCGGCGGCGGGCTGCGTCGTGAAGCGTGCTGCGACGATCAATGACATGGCGCCCTCCTGACGGTGGCGTGAAGGCCATCCGAAGCCCGTCGCCCGAACGGCGGATGCGCTCGGCTTGCGGCGCGGGCATGTATTGGACAGCCGGTGGGGGGCGGAGTGCTGGCGAAGAGGGAGGCGCGTGCGGATCCCGGCGCGGAGCGGAGGACGGCGACGGGCGGGGAATAACGGGGCGGAAGCGCAGAACCGGTGGGTGGACGCGGCGGGCGGGTCGCCCGAATGGCCGAGTCGACGCGGCCGCGCGATGCTGCGAAAGTGGTGGGGTATTCCGGACGCTGCGTCCCGGCGGATTGCCGGGTGGCAACGCGAGACGCATCACGCGATGCATGCGGGCCGGCGAGACTTCGGCGAACGGTATCTGGGCCGGCATGGAGGCATGACATGCGGCCGCCCGCGATCGGCCGCCGCCGCGAACACGGGGTGGGCGCGCGCGGGCGATTCTGCGGCGCTCAACCCGCCGCGGCGGTGGTGTCGCGCCGCGCCCGGAGTCTCAGCAGGCTCACGGCTGCCGCGACGGCGGCGAACGCGGTTGCGGTGTAGAGCGCGATCGTCGGCCCGTGCTGCGGCGCGACGCCGAAGATCAGCGCGACGAGCGCGGCGCCGAGCGTTTGCCCGGTGAGCCGCGCGGTGCCGAGCATCCCGCTCGCGCCGCCCGCGCGCTCGCGCGGCGCGGACGACAGGATCGCGCGGTTGTTCGGCGACTGGAAAAGCCCGAAGCCCGCGCCGCACAGCGCCATCCGCCAGACGATGTCGACGGGCGCCGGGTGCGCGCCGATCGTCGCGAGAGTGAGGAGGCCCGACGCGAAGAGGACGAGGCCGATGCCGCCCAGCGCGCCCGCCGAATAGCGGTCGGACAGCATGCCCGCGAGCGGTGCGGCGACCACGATCACGAGCGGCCACGGCGTCATGTAGAGCCCCGTCTGCACTTGCGAGAAGCCGAGCGTGTTCTGCAGCCAGAACGGCAGCGCGACGAACGCGAGCATCTGCGACGTGAACGACGCGACCGACGTGCCGATCGACAGCGCGAAGATCGGGATGCGCAGCAGATCGACGGGCAAGAGCGGCGCGGGCTGCGTCAGTTGCCGCTTGACGAAGAAGTAGCCGATCACGGCGGCCGCGAGCGCGGTGACCGCGACGTTCGCGCGATTTTCGCCATAGCCGAGCCCGTCGACGGACACGATCAGCAACCCGAACACGCATGCGTTCATCACGGCGCTGACGAAGTCGTACGGCGCGTCGCGGCCTGGATTCACGGGCAGCGCGCGCAGGCTGCCGTATACGGCGGCGATGCCGATCGGCACGTTGATCGCGAAGAGCCACGGCCACGGCGCGACGGCGAGCACGGCGGACGCGACGGTCGGCCCGACGGCCGACGACAGCGCGACGACCATCGCGTTGATCGCGACGCCGCGCCCGAGCTGCGACGACGGATAGATCATCCGCACGAGCGCGGTGTTGACGCTCATGATGCCGGCCGCGCCGAAGCCCTGGATCACGCGCAGCGTCGCGAGCGCGGGCAGCGAGCTCGACAGCGCGCAGCCGAGCGACGCCGCCGTGAAGAGCGCGAGCCCCGCGATGTAGACGCGCCGGTAGCCGATCCGGTCGCCGAGCGACGCGAGCGGCAGCAGCGAGATCGTGACGGCGAGCTGGTACGCGTTGACGATCCAGATCGACGCGGCGTCGGAGGCGCGCAGATCGCGGGCGATCGTCGGCAGCGCGACGTTCGCGATCGCGCCGTCGAGCACGGCGAGCGTGATGCCCAGCGCGACGCAGACGATCGCCCAGTAGCGTTGCGGGAACGGCAGTCCGGAATCGGCGTTCATGACGGAAGCGATGGCGAGGCGAGGGGCGGCGGGTTCGTGGCAGGCGCAAGCGGCGGCGCGCGCGCCGAGTCGCGCGCGCCGGCGGCGAAGGGCCGGGCGGTGCGCCCGGCCGGGACGGCTTACTTCAATTCGTAGAGGCCGGTGTAAGTCGCCGAATCGATCTCGTTCAGATGGATCATGAAGCGGGCGACCGCGTTGGTCGTGTCCTTCGTGACGGGCAGCGAGTCGACCTTCAGCGCGTGCAGCCGGAAGACGTAGCGATGCGGCTTGTCGCCGCGAGGCGGCGCGGCGCCGCCGAAGCCTTCGTCGCCGTAGTCGTTGCGCACCTGCACGGCGCTTGCGGGCAGCGCCGCGCTGCCGGCCGCGCCCGCGTCCTGCGGCAGGCCCGTCGCGTCGGCCGGGATGTTGACGACGGTCCAGTGCCAGAAGCCGCTGCCCGTCGGCGCGTCGGGATCGTAGACCGTGAGCGCGAGGCTCTTCGCATCGGCGGGCACGCCTTCCCAGTGGAGCGCGGGCGAGCGGTTGCCGCCGTCGACGCCGAAGCCTTCGTGCTTGTACTCTTGCGCCTTCGGCATGAAGCCGTTGGCCGGAAACTCGTCAGTCCAAAGCCGGAAATCAGCCATGGGGGCCTCCTTGTGAAGTTCGACAGAGTGGCGCCTGCGCGTCGCGGCGACGAACGCGCGCGAGCATCGGCGTGAACCGGTCGAGTGTATCACCGGCGCTTGAATCGTGAAGTCGGGCATGTGGCGGGGGAACGCGCGGGCCGGCCGTGTCGGGCGTTGCGCGGGCGCATGCGCGAGCGGTGCGAGGGCTGCGCGAATCGGGCGATCGCGCAGCCGGGCATTCGGGGGACGCCTCGGCAACGCGATCATGCGCCGATGCCGATCGGGTGCGGCGTCCGTCGGCCGGCCAAGCGGCGCATCGTGACGGATCGCGACGGATCGCCTCGCCGCCGCATGCCGGACCGAATCCGGTCGACGCATCGTGCGACGCGGCTTGCCCGCAGCCGCCCGCCGCCACCTTTACGCCTCGAAGTCGAGCCCGCCGAGCAGCACGAGCGCGTCGGTCTGCGTGCGCGAGCCGAAGTCGATGCCGCGCGCGTTTTCCCAGGCCGGCAGCTTGTGCGGCAGTGCCGCCAGATAGCGCTCGAAGCGCGCGGCGCCATCCTCCGCCATCAGGCGCTCGATCTCGTCGGTGTCCCACGTGAGCGCGATGTTGAGCGGGTGCGCGTAGCCGCGCACATGCTCGGTGTGCGGCGCGACGATCCGCACCTGCGTCGGATGGCCGTGGCCGCCGTAGCCGACGACCTCGGTGTCCGCCCGTTGGGTCAGCAAATCGGCGATGGCGCGCGCGATGCGCGGCGCGAACTCGGTATCGAATCGGCGGGCAGTGTCTGGGCTCATCGACGGCGTCTCCTTTGTGCCGAAAATCGTAGCACGGCCCAGGCGTGCGCGAGCGAGGGCGCAACACGCGTAATTCCGCGTTACCACTTGCTGCATCTATTACGGCGGGCGGCACCCACAATGGGCTTCGTCATACACCACGTTCGGCGGAGTCCATCATGAAGAAGATCGCGGCAGTTCTGTTGACGGCGGGCAGTCTCTTGCTCGCCGGGCCCGCGAGCGCGCACGATCGCGGCGGCGACATCGTCGGCGCGCTGATCGGTGGCGCGGTGCTGGGCGCGATCGTGACGTCCGCGCTGAATCCCGCGCCGGCAGTCGCGTATACGGCGCCCGCCTATCAGGCTCCCGTGTATCAGGCGCCTGCCTATCAGCCGGCACAATATCAGCCGGCCCCCCCATACGGCGGTCAACCCTCGGGCTATTGCTATGACTCGTATCGACGCGCATACGTCGGTTGTGGCGCGCAAGCGTACGACGACGATGGCTATCGCGGATACGGCTACGCGCAGCCGCAGCCGGCCGGATGGTGAGCGTGAGCGGCGCGCTGTCATGACGAGCCGACGAGCCCGTGCGCGGATATGCGTATCGACGCGCTCGGCCGGGTGGTGGGCCGGCGGCGCATCGCCTCGGCGCAACGCGCATGGGATCATGCCGAATCGATCGGGCGCGACCTCGCGGCCTCGATGATCTTGTGGAGATGAGAACCGCAGCGGTTCGACGGGACGGCGCCGAAGACGCGACGCGTGACGCATGTGCCACATGCGCGCGCCGGGGCACGAGCGCATCGTGCGATACAACTCGTTGCAAATCCGCGGCCCGCGTCGATCAGTGCCGCCCGCCCCGGCTGCCGCTGTCGCCGCCGCCCGGCCAATCGTTGCCGCCGCGGACGTTGCGGCCGCCGGCCGGGCCCCGGCCGCCTTGCCAGCCGTTGCCGCGCCCGCCGCCGCGCCACTGGTCGCCGCGCCAGTTGTCGCTGCCGCGCCAGCCTCCACGCCAGCGGTCGTCGCCGCCGCGCCAGTGGTCGCGGTCGCGCCATCCGCCGCCGCCCCAGATATTCACCGTTCCGTACACGGGCGCGTAGCCCGGCCCATACGCATAGCCGCCCGGATAGTACGAGTACGGCTGCGCGTAGCCATAGCCGTACCCGTCGTCCGGCACCGCGACGCAGCCGGCCAGGAGCGCAGCGGCTCCGAGCGAAGCGACGAGTTTCAGCATGGCTTTCTCCTTCTCCCTGATTTCCTGTCGTTTTCATTGTGATGTGTGCGGACCGGCTCCGTGCGAAGCGAATTGTGTCTGCACATTACAATCACGTAAGCGGTCGAAGGACGGAAGCCGGCTGCGCGTCGCGCTTTTCGTTCAATTCATCACTCTTCTTCAGGAGCACCGTATGAAATCAGCCTCTCGCCTGGCAGCCTGGGCGGCGTGCGTCGCATTCGCCGGCTTCTCCGCCGCCGCGTCGGCGGCGAGCACGTCGACGCCCGCCGCGGGCGCCGACGCCGCATCGTTGCCGAAGCCGTCCGCGGAAGACATCAAGATGTTCCCGGCCGCCCAGGCGGGGCAGAAGCGCGAGGTCATCGTGCTGCCCGCCGAAAAGCTGGAAGAAGACATTCGCGTCGAACTCGTCGTCGGCAAGACGATCAACGTCGATTGCAATCAGCACTGGTTCGGCGGCGACCTCAAGCACGAAACGGTGCAGGGCTGGGGCTATCCGTATTACGTGCTCGCCAATGCGAAGGGGCCGGCCGCCACGCTGATGGCCTGCCCGGGCCAGGAACCGCAGCAGGCGTTCGTGCCGGTGCGCGGCAGCGGCTACCTGTTGCGCTACAACAGCCGTCTGCCGATCGTCGTGTACGTGCCGAAGGAGTTCGAGGTCCGCTACCGGCTGTGGTACGGATCAAACGAAGTGGCGCGCGCGATCGAGAAGTAAGCGGCGCAGCCGCTCGCCGCGATCCGCGGCGGTTGCGGTATGGCCGCCGTGCGCGGATCGCGCGGCGGCGCCCACCGGGCAGCGGGCGCGCCCGGGCGGCGTCACTGCATCGAGCATGTGAGCCAGCGGCGGATCTTCGCCGCGTCGGCGACATGGTCGTGCGGCCCGGGCGCGCCGAGCAGCACGATGTCGACCAGCCGTCCGCGCACCGCGTAGCGTAGCACCACGCAGTGGCCCGCTTCGTTGATGAAGCCGGTCTTCTGCAGCACGATGCTCGAGTCGCCGGCGCGCACGAGTGCGTTCGAATTCACGTAGCGCAGCTCGCCGCGGCTGGGGAAGACCGTTTTCGACGTATCGGTCGAGAACGTCTTGATGTGCGGATAGCGGTTCGCCGCGGCGACGAGCCGCGACAGATCGCGCGCCGTCGACACGTTGCGCGGCGAGAGCCCGGTCGCGTTGACGAAATGCGTGCGCTTCATGCCGAGCGTGCGCGCCTTGCGGTTCATCGCGGCGACGAACGCGGGCCGCCCGCCCGGATAGTCGCGCGACAGCGCCGCCGCCGCGCGGTTTTCCGACGACATCAGCGCGATGTGCAGCATGTCGCGGCGCGACAGCACAGAGCCGACCTTCAGGCGCGATCCCGTGAACTTCTCGTAGTCGCGGTCTTGCGCGCTGACGCGCAGCGAGCGCGACATCGGCGCGCGCGTGTCGAGCGCGACCATCGACATCATCAGCTTCGTCACCGACGCGATCGGCACGACGCGATTCGCGTTCTTTTCGATCAGCGCGGTGCCCGTGCGCTCGTCGACGACGTAGATCGCGCGCGAGCGCAGCAGGCGGCGCGACGCGGCGGTGTAGCCGCAGCTCGCGAGCAACTGCGGCTTCGCGGCCGCGATGACGGCGTCGCGCGACGTGCGCGGACGCTTGCGTTTCGGATGAGGCTGATGCGCGCTCGCCCGCGCGCGATGCCCGCTCTTTCCCGGAATGGCCCTGCGCTCATGCTTGATGTGCGGCGCATGATGCCGCGCGCGGGCGGCGCGCTTGGCGTGCTTCGCATGAACGTGGCGCGCAACGCGGCAGGCGTGGCCGTGTGCGGCCGACGTGCGCGCGCAGGCCTTGCCCGCCGCGTGGGCGGGCGACGCGAATGCGACACCCGCAACGGACGCGATCCAGACGACACAGGCGGCGAACAGCAGACGGACGGAGAACAAACTGAGGCTTGGGCGATGCGGCTTGGATGGCATGGCGGTCGGGCGGTAAACGGGAGGGAATCGGACGAGCGTGTTGCGCGGTAGGACAGCAGTCCGGCCGGGAAATTCGCGGAGGCGGCGATGTCGGTTGCTTCGACGGCGTCGACGGACGACGCGGGGTGAACAATGGTGAACGGCGGCGAAGGGGGGCGAAGGCCGGTGGGTGCGATGCGCAGCCCGCGCGAGCGAACGCGCGTCACTCCCAGATGCCGCGCACGGCGACCGCGACGATCACCGGTACCGAGAAGACGAGCGGGATGGCGAAGTACGGCGCTTCGCGGTCGACGAGCCACGTGTAGATCACCCAGGCCGCGCCGAGGCCGAACGTGACGACGCCGATCAGCACGGCGAAGAGGTTGAGCACGAGGGGCGACGGGCGTCGGCGTTTTCTGGCGGCAGGATCGGGCGGGGCGGCTTTCATCGCAAGTCGGAAAACTTCATGGTCGGCCGCATGCGGACGATGCGCGGCGGCCGGGCGGCGATCGACGTGTCGGCGGCAAATGCGGCCGCGTATCGCTGTGGACGCTGGCTGGTCGCCATCGGCTTCTCATGTGTATCTGCGTCTGCTGCATCGAAACGCCGGTCAACGGCAATCATCGCAGCAAAGCCCGCGGCGTTGCAAGGCACGCATCGCGCGTGCCAGCGGAAAGAGCGGACGTCGATGGCGGCCCGGACGGCGCGCGATACGGGCGCGTCGGCGGATTCGTTCCGGCGCTGCTTCATCGATGCGATCCCGGCGACCGCGATCGATGCCGCAGCCCGGCGAGCTTTCGATGCGCACGCAGCCGCGCCCGATTCGTTGCGAAGCGCGAGCCGCCGGGCACGCCGTCCGGCGCGTGCCGCCAAGGGCGTACCGTCGAGCGCGCACCGTCGAGCGCGCGCGGCCGAACGTGCAAGCGCCAAGCGGGTCCCGAATGCGGATGCCGCGCACGGTAATGCCCGTGCGACGGCCTATGCGTCCATGACGCGCGCACCGCAAGCGTCGCCAGCCATTTGCGCCTATCGCGCAGCCCGTTCTTTCGTATGACGATGCCCGCCGACGTCACGACGTGCGTGGCCATCAGCAGCTTCAGATGCGGGTTCTGCCGGTACGGCGGCAGATCGACATACGAATCGAGATAATGCGAATCCGGCGCGACGACGAACGGCTGCACTTCGTGCCCGAGGTCTTGCAGACGCTCGACGAGAGCCTGCATGTCGCGCTTCCGATAGAAGACGACGGGCCCGTGATCGAGCGTGCCTTCGTTCGACGACAGATTGAATTCGGTCGTGTGGCAGGCGATGCCGCCGTCGTTCAGTGTCTGCTCGACGCTGTCGATGACGAACTGCAGGCCCGCTTGCAGCGGCCCGATGTGCTCGAAGCGGCATGACGACCACGTGAAGTCGAAGCCGGCGAGATCCTTGTCGATCGCGGTCATGTCGCAGGTGCGGTACGACACGTGGCGGTCGAACTGTTCGTTGGAGACGAAGTCCGGATAGCGCAACTGGTCGCGCGAGCTGCTGTGCTCGAGCGACTTCGTCCAGCCGACCTGCTCGCTGATTTCCGCGGGCGCGTCGGTTGCGACGATCGACACGCCGCGGCTCGCGAAATAGGCCGGCAGCCGCTCGCGTCCGACGCCGAATACGAGGCCGCGCTTGCCCTCCGTCGCACGCCGGCCTGTTCGAGCTTGTGGACGATGAACGCCCACTCCCAGACCTTGCGATGGAAGCGCCGCTCGATGTTGAGGCGCCCGCAGATTCGCCGATATTGGGGGTGCAGAAGATCGGATGCGCTGCAGGTCGAGGCCGACATGAAGCGATGCGAATCGGCTGCGTCGGCGATGTCGAATCGCGGCACGAACATCTGCTTGCGCAGGCTCGTCTCGACTTGCGCGTCGAGCGTTTCCTGCAACTGCCCGACCTGGGATTCGAGCTTCTGGATGCGCGCCAGCAGTGCGGCATGGCTTTCTGTCTGGCTCACGTCGGTGGCGAGATCGTGCTTTTCCGCACAGCCACGCAGACGGGGCCCGGACAGTACACGCTAAGGGGCACTGCGACAACGCTCTGACATCGACGACGGGCGATGACGCGGTGATTCCGGATGGGGAGTAGGGAAGGCGATTTATCACAAACGTATCACGCCGATCCCTGAAACCCTTGTCCCACTGGTCCCCCCGACAGGAATCGAACCTGTATCTAGCGCTTAGGAGGCGCTTGTTCTATCCATTGAACTACGGGGAGCGGATAGCCTGAGCGGGATGGATCGAACCCTTGTGAATCAGGTTCTTAGCCTTGTCCAGCTTGCCTTTCCGGGATTTTCGCCTGTCCGCGTATGACGCGAAATGACAAGCCGTGAAGCATAGTTCAACGCCCCGCCTGCTACAACTCTGCTGCAAATCGACCCTGTAGCAGCGTATGTGGATGACGCATTGCTACAGTCCACAAACGGGGTGTTTCATGGCTTCGATCCTCACGATCGGCGACCGCTGGCGGGCTCAAGTCCGCCAGCGGGGACAGAGTATATCAAAGACGTTTCGAACTAAGGGCGCGGCTGAAGCATGGGCGCGTGAGATCGAAGGCGGTATCGACAAGGGGCAGGGTGCCGTCGACGAGAAGTCGAATGAAGACTACATGCTCAAGCGGTTGGAAAGTCACTTTGTGATGAGGTGGCGGCGAAGCTGTCGACCAAGCGGCTGGTCAAGTTTGCGCAGGAGCGCAAGAAAGAGGGGGGCGGAGCAGTACGCGATCGACATGGACATTTCCAAGCTCGGAACTGTCTATAAGCACATGGCTTCGCTGCTCGATCTGAGGCTGCCACACGCGCCGAGCATCGCACGGCCGAGGCTCGATCACCTCCAGCCCATCGGTCCGGGGAAGCACCGCGACCGGCGGCCGACATGCGAAGAGATCGTGAAGATCTTCGAATGGTTCGCCGAACATCCGGAGCGTAAACAGGCGGTGCCGGACGTAATCCGCATCGCGATGAAAAGCGCATTCCGGCGTTGATCTGCCTGATTTTTTCGGGCCATTTCAATCTTGGAGAACGGCCTCAGTTGCTTCAGTTGAACAAGACCGTTGCTTGAACTCGTTGGGCGTCAGATAGGCGAGGCTCGAATGCGGCCGGATGGCATTGTAGTGACGTCGCTACTGCTCGATCACAACCTTTGCTTCCATGCGCGTTCGAAACCATTCCAGGCTCAAGCTCGCTTTTCGCCGCGCACGCGGCGTTTCGTTCTTCTGGATTGCCTTTGCGGGCGTAAGCCCGCGCACACGCTTTGAAACTGCATTGCCGTCGACGCTCGCCAGTGTGATAGCCGGGCGCTTGTCCGCGCGTTTCCGCTTTCGCGGCAGCGGGCGTGGGGTAGAAAGGGCCGGGCGTGGGGTCATTGAGCGGCCTCCCGTGCCATTTCGGGCGTCCAGTCCGGGGCGGGCATCGTGCACAGCTTGTCGAGCCAACGCCGAACGCTTGCCATTTCCTTCGCTTTCGAAGCGCTGTTGCTTTCAAGGGGGGCGGAAAAGAAAGGGCTGCTCGTGAACGTGGCGCAGCTCGAACAGGCGTACGGCCAGATGGTCGGCGCATTTCAAACGGAATTGCTGTCGCTGCCCGACAAACTCGTGCAGGAGATGCGTACGCTGTACGACATCGAGGTCGACGTCGAATGGTTGAACGAGCATATTCATGGATGTCTTGAACAGCTTTCTGAATACGACCCAGAGCGTGAACGCGGTGATTCGCCGGCTCGCGCATTTGCTGCGTCCGCCGGAACGGATTGGGACGACGGAGTGGGCGAGGAAGCTCCGCCGGATGAGCGCGAAGGCGACGGCGAGCCCCGGCCGTTATAACCCGAACATCACGCCATGGGTGTTCGGCATGCACGCGGCGCTCGACGATCCGGCCGTGCAGAAGGTCGTGTGCATGAAGTCGGCGCAGGTCGCGTGGACGGATGGAGTGTTGTTGAACTACATCGGCCGGCGGATCGACGTTGCCCCGTGCTGCATGGGCCGATTGACTGCATGCGGAAGGACCAGACGTTACAAATCCTTCCACCGCGAAAGATACGACAAAATCGGTGGCCGCTGCATGTCAATCTGGGTTAAATGTGCACCGTTCGGCGCGCCACACATCCGCCGTTTTCCAGTTTTCGTCTGCGGATTTGATATCCTTGCAGCGACAACTCGGCGGTTTGCCCGTCCCGACACGCGGCCCGATCGCCTGAATCCAATACGTATTCAATAAGAATTGAGAGGGCGGTTGTGTCATTAAATGGAACACTACGCAGTTTCGCGGCGGGGGCCGTCGACTGGAACAATCGGCCGGCCGCGCTGAATTTCGGCCGACTGCAAAGTACCTTGGGGCCGCTCTTGGCCCTTCAGCACGCGGGCATTCGCGAAGCGCTGATGACTGGCATCCACGGGCACCTGACCTGTGTGTCGACGCGTCACGACCTGTCGCCCCGGCTGTTCCTTGGCGTGCCCGTCTCTCTGCGGCTTGTCACCGATCGCGGCCAGCTCCGCTTCATCAACGCGATTGTCAAGGACGTGCAGATCGGCCAGAGCGACGGCGAGCTGTGCATCTACCAGCTTACGGTGTGTGACGCGCTGTCGCTGATGGACAAGCGCACCAATTCGCGCGTGTTCCGCAAGACGAGCGTCGTCGACGTGCTGGCGGTCCTGTTGAACGAATGGCGGCGTCGTAGCCCGGCGCTCGCGGCGGCGTTCGAGTTCGACCTGTCCGGCCTCGACCGGAGCCGTTATCCGGCGCGCGAGCTGACCCGGCAGGTCAACGAGTCGGACGCGAAGTTCGTGCGCCGGCTGCTGCGCCGCGAGGGCATCAACGTGTTCGCGAAAGCCGGTTCCGCGAAGCCGCCACGCAACATTCACGACGAGACGCCCGTCCATACGCTTGTTTTTTGCGACAACCCGCTGCAATTGCCGGAGGCCCCGGCGGGCACGGTGCGCCTGCACCCGCGCGACGCCGCGACCGAGCAGCGCGACACGATCACGCTGTTTGCTCTGCATCAGCAACTGATTTCCGGGCAGACGAGCCGGCCGTCGTGGGACTACAAGCAGGGGCGCGTCCACGATTCGGCAGCGACCGCGAGTATCGATCAGGGCGAAGCCGGCAACGACCTTGCGAACCTGCTGACGGACGTGGCGATCGACATTCCGCATGTCGGCGATTCGTGGGACGATCACGATCGCATTACGCGCGACCGGATGCTCGCGCATCAATTCGACGCCGAGCGCTACGACGGCGTAAGCAGTGTGCGGGATATGCCGGTCGGCCACTGGTTCACGCTGACCGGCGATGTCGATCTCGACATGCAGCCGGCCGAGAAACGGCAGTTCATGATCACGTCGGTGCATCACGAGGTCTGGAACAATCTGCCGAAGGGCTTGACGGGTCGCGTGCACGCGTTATTCGCCGCGAGCCGCAATCTGACGCAGGCCGCCCCCGCATTGCCGGCCGCGCTCGAGGCGGAATCGGATACCCGCTACGAGAACGCGTTCACCTGCGTGCGGCGCGGCGTTCCGCTCACGCCCGCGTACGATCCGAAGATCGACCTGCCGCCCGTCCATCTGCTCACGGGCGTGATTGTGACGCGCAACGGCGAGGAAGTCGTGTGCGACGAACTTGGCCGGGTCTACGTGCAGATACAGGGACTCGATGCGGGCGATCACGCGCATGCGCAGGGCGCAGGCACCAACGGCAATGCGGGCGACAGCGCCCCGATCCGGGTGGCATCCAGTTTGGCCGGGGCGGGCTTCGGCGTAACGTTCTTGCCGCGCGCCGGCATGGAGGTTCTGCTGGGCTGTATCGCGGGCGATCCCGACCGTTTGGTGATTCTCTGTGTGCTCGGAAACGGCGTGAACACGCCCGCGACGTTCACTCATACCGGCTCGCTGCCGGGCAACCGTTTCGTGTCGGGAATCAAGACGCAGGAAATCAAGGGCCGGAAATATAACCAGCTCCGTCTCGACGATACGCCGCAGCAGATAAGTGCCCAACTTGCGAGCGAACATGCGCATACGCAATTGAATTTGGGTTACCTGACTCAGCCGCGCAACAACGGCGTCGGGCAGGATCGCGGCGAAGGCGCGGAACTGCGCACGGACGCGGCCGCGGCACTGCGGGCAGCGCAGGGCATTCTGCTGACGACCTATGCGCGCTCGCAGGCGAGCGGCGGCCAGCTCGATCGCGATGAATTGCTGCAATTGCTCGGCGAGTGCACCGAACTCTTCAAGTCGCTCGGCGACTACGCGGGACAGCACGGCGGGCAGGCGGCAGATACGGCAGGCCAGACCGCCGTCGCGCAGGCGTTCAAGGGCTGGACGTCGGGTAGCGGCGCATCGGAATCGAGTAGCGTCGCAGGCGGTTCGCAGGCGTTGATGGCGTTCGGTGCGCAGGCCGGTTCAGTGAACGTGACGCCGAAGACACATGTTACTTACGCGGGCGAGAACATTGATCAGGTCGCGCAGCAGCATCTTCAGTTGATGAGCGGTCAGCGCTTTAATGCGACGGCCGGACAGGGAATGCAGTTGTTCGCGCGCGGCACTGGCGTACAGGCCGTGGCCGGTGAGGGGCCGATGTTGCTGCAGGCGCAGGCCGACACCCTGACGGCGAATGCTCAGAAGGGCGTCAAGATCGCGACGAATGAGAACGAGGTGCTTGTCACCGCACCGACGATCCGGTTCGTTGCCGAAGACGGCAGTTATATCAAGATCGGCGGTGGCGTGACGCTCGGCACGAACGGTGACATTAAGTTGCTGTCGGCGTCGCACCAGTGGGGCGGGCCGTCGACGGAGCAGGCTTCGAAAACATCCTTCACGAACCAGCCGACCGACCAGCAGTTCCGTTTGCACTTCCCTGGGCATACGCCGGAAACGCCGGCGCTGGCGGCTAACCAGCAATATCGCATCGCGCTCAACGACGGTCGGATCATCGAAGGGAAGTCGGATGCCAGTGGGCTGACGGATCTGGTGAAGGACGACGTAATGCGCATCGCCAAGATCGATATCTTGAAGCCGTCGCTCTGAAACGACAGGGGAGAATTCTGTGGCCGAGACCAACAACGACTATCGTGTGCATGCGCAGGGCGCTGGCGTCACGACTACGGATCGCCCCGATGCCCGCAACGTGCAGTTGCCGGGTGATCTGCCGGGCATTGTGATCTTTATTCACGGGGTGAACGATCCGGGTGCCGTGTATTCCGTTGTCGAGCAGGGCTTGTGTCAAGGGCTCAACGAGCGCCTGTCGCGGACTGATTTGAAGGCCGGGAGTTATGGGAGCGCATATCGGGCCGCGGCAAAGAAGCCCAAGAATGATAGATCGATAAACGATGCGCGAATTCTGAAAGATCCTGATATGTACTTGTATCAGCGCGCCGAAATCCCAACCGTCACGAAGAGTTTTTTCATTCCTTTCTATTGGGGACTGCGTGCCGACAACCGGGACATTGCCAAATTGGATAACCCCGGCATCATCGAAAGCCGTGTGGCAGACGATCGCGGCAACCTCATGACACGTGGCCAGTATCAGGATGTCAACGGCAATCGGCTCGATGCACACTTTGCAAAGGCTGGCGGATTCTTTGCCAACGCAACCAACAACATCCCGCAGATGTACGGTCGAGGTTTCGAGCCGGACTGGAAAACGCGCCGTGTGATGTACAACGCAGTGGCTGGGAACAGCGTGTTTGCGGGCAAAGCGCCTGACCGGCGCTATTTCGTACTGGCAGCGACGCGACTGGCGAACCTCATCAAGACGATTCGCACGATCCAGCCAAAGGCGCTGGCCTTGGCACACGGCATAGATCCTCAGCATGAAACCATTACCGTGATGGGCCACAGTCAGGGGACGATCATTACCCTGCTGGCACAGGCGATTCTCAAGCAGCAGGGACAGCGCTGCGTCGACTGCATCATCATGGTGGATACGCCATACAGCCTCTATGCGACGGAAGACGATGGCAACCAGACCGGCCACGGAAAGCTGAAAACCCTGATCGATATCGTCAATGTGGTCACGAGCGAGCCGCATACCGTTCCCGATCTGGCAGATCTGCTGATTACTGCGGAGCGATCAGGTGGCCGGGCAGGCACAAACTGGAGCAAGACCTGCGGAAAGCGGCTGGACAAGAACGGCAAGAGTTGGATTACGTTCGACGAGCGAGACAATCGCGGTAAGGTGTATCTGTACTTTTGCCCTGAAGACACGGTGGTAGGCCTCAAGAAAGTGCGCGGGATCGGGACGTTTGGTGTGCCTGATGAGGTGCCATCTGATGGGGTTGCCGCCAAACATGGTAAGACCATGCAGGCCATGACCGCCCTTGCGCCCAAGCGTTTCCACCAGCGCATGTGGACGCGGATGGAGCGTGATGATAACGGCAATGGCAAGTTCAAGAAGGTGCTGGTCGGCACATCACCTGCGCGGGTGCCCGTGCGCGACCGGTTCGAGCGACTTACACCTGGACCTGATACGGACGGATCCATGTTGGGCACGGTGCTTGAATCGAGCAAGAATGCTGCTCTACAGGCGTCATTTACTCGTAACGATATCCGCTTTATTAACGGTGAGGAACTGAAGCCGCCGTGCGAACCCGACTTGTACGGTGGTGAAATCGTGAAAGGTGGCCCACGTCCCGGCCACGCCGACGTGGCGGGGATGATGACGCCAGACGACGTCACGAAGAATGTTTCGTTGGGCAATCAATATGCGTCATTCAAATGGATTACCGTTGAGACGACGCGTAATCCGCTGACTAGCATCGAGTCTTACAAGACTGCTTTCAATCAGGGCAAGGCGATCGACGGTCAGTCGCAGAATTGGCGGGTGGTCCCGGACACATCGGTGACCTCAATGGTCAAGAACGCATTGCTTCCGATCGTTCCGCCGCAGTATCTCATTCAACGAGAGCAAACCCCGAATGAAGCTCGTCTGGACATGCAGCAGAATCCGGACGCTCGAGAACCCAACAATTACCATTCGGGTGTGCTGCACAGCACGGAGAATCATCGGTGGGTGACCGCGATGGACGTCGCGATTGGTCAGGCGGTGACGCTCGATGATCCGGTTTGGCGCGAATTGCTGATCCTGATGGCAGACTGGAAAATGGACCGCGCCGCGGTTATCAAGATCAAAGGCAATGCAAACTTCGGCCGTCTTCCGCCAAAGACACAAGAATTCATTCTAGCCTGTTCCAATTATTACATCTCCGGTACCTTCCCGGATGAGCACGTATCCGCGACCATACCTCCGCTGGTAACCAGTGAGTTGACGCCAGCGGCCGTCGCGGCGCAGGAGCAGGCTCAGGCGGAATACTACAAGCAGGAGGCGCAGAAGGCCCAGATGATGTATGGGAATAAGACGCTCGGGGAAGTTTTCCAGGGGATGCCTCGATGATCGCGAGACCGCGAATTTGGCCGTACGCCACCGCGTTTGTGGCGGTGGCGATAATCTGGACCATTCTTGTGATGGCGCGACACTACAGTTATTGGCAAACGACCGGGCAGGAGATGCCGCATATGGGAAGTAGTATTCGGAATGGGGTGTTGGTGGTCTTGGCGTTGGTAGCTCTGGCGTATGGCGTGAGCGTCGCGTGGCTGCATCGGTCTTCGGTGCCGGCTACTGCAGCGTCCGATCTCCCGGTGCCGGGTGATCAAAGGAGCGAAGCAGTTGTAGCACATGGCTTCAACGGTTCGCCTACGATGCTGTCGCAGACCGGGCAGAAGTACGTGCTCGAGGTGCGCGGCCTAGGGGTTGTGACGGGATGGGAAACTAACGCGGAAATATGGAAAAAAATCGAGATCAAGAACGATAACCATATGACGTATATGTCGCAGAATCCGGCCGATTATCCGGCGAGCGATGACGAGAGAATGACCAATTTTGGTGTCGTTATCGGTACGAGCTTTGAACTTGCTGCTCGTCATGCCGTTGAATACTGGCCGGTACCAGTGATCATTTGGGGGCCGCCCAAAGACAAGAAGAATGATGGCAGAGCCGCTGCGGAGATTGCCGACCTTCGTCAGAAGGCAAGTCTCGGTGTCACACTATTCTTGTGGCAGGAGGATGCCAATACTTCTGACGGTGCGGGGATGATCGAGAAGCTGTTCGCATTTTTTGACGCGCACCCGGATGTTCCGTCGACGTTGGTAGTCAGTCAGGACGGGTCGATGCTGCGCTCGCTTCTCGTTGCACCGGGTAGCGGTGGTCCGTCATTCGCGGGACACATAATCCCCGAGCTTCCGGACAGTATGGGGGCCATCCTCGTTTCCCGTTCTGATCGAGTCGACAAACTCATTCGCCCATACGCCGTCGAACAGACAGGACGGATCAACCGGAACAATACCGAATACGACGTTATCAAGTTGTGGAATTTCTTTTGGGAGCAGAACGACGATCGCGGTCCCGATAGTTTCACTGCTCATTTCATCGAACAGGAAAAGCAGGCCGGCGTCCAATATCCGGGAGCAATTGGCGTCATGTCGTCTACGTGGTGGCAGGCGCAATTGCCGGCGTTCTGGAAAACCATCGACAACAAGGGGCCGGGCCAGTTCACGCCAACACCGTATATTCCAGTGCGCTGGACGACGTGGCAGGTCAAGCAATTCGATGATGCACCCTTGCTCGGCTATCTCCATCGCCCGGTTGACGTAAAGCTGACCGACGATCACGGACAACCACTCAAGACTGCGGCTCAGGCGGCAGCGCTGAAAGCGGGTTGGGAGCAGGCCGTCGCAACGTTGCCAGACGGGAAGGGGCCGAAACGCGTGTTTTACGATACGACTGGCGATCGGCTGTGGGCGGTGCCGCTGAATCAAGCGCTCGCGCAAGTAGGCGGGGTGGCCCCGAGCCTGAGCGATGTCAAGGATGGCTACGACATCGGTGCGCGCATAGGTAACACGGGGGTGAGTTCACCACTTGTTCAAATCGGTTTGGGGCTGATTGCAGGCTATCAGGATGATGGCGCCAGTGCGACGGTGAACCGACGGCCCAACGGTACAGCGAGCATCGTCATGGTTAGTCCACCTGACGCCACGAGTAAAGCGGCGTGGGCTCAGAAGAACAACGGGGCGAATCCGTTTCAGTAATCGCGACGTGACCCGATATAGTCGTAGCTGCGTTTGATCTTGAATAACTTTGGAGGGGAATCGATGCGAGGTGTGATTCGAGTGGGTGACTCGACGGACCGAGGTTGTCAGGTCAAGACTGGCAGCGAACGATCCGTGGTGATAGAGCGTCCAGTTGCTCGGGTCGGCGATCGCTGTACCTGTCAGGCGGGACTTGGCGAATGCGAAATTCTTGAGGGTGACGAGCACGTCCGGATCGACGGACGTGCGGTTACCTTCGACGGTCACCGGACGTCATGTGGGGCCGTTTTGATCTCGTCAATGCCTACTTCCGGTCGAGTTTAGGCAACTGCTGACTAAACCTGAGCGGCATTGCTGCTGCGAGCGTTTTTTTATGCGCTACAGATTTGCTACAGCACAGGGCGGGAGCCTTGCTGGATAATCCTCGCGCTTATCATTCCATCCCCTGAACTACGGGGAGCGGATAGGATTCGCCAAACGGAAACAAGCTTCGAATCGGAATCGCTTTATCGAGCTTGTCCGGCCGCTCGATTCGATCTTACTTCGATGCGATTCGAGCGCGCCGCCCGTCGGTCGACGCATGGCGAGGGCAGAGTATAGCAAAGACGTTTTGCGCAACGTCCGCCTTCGCGTCGCGGCGACCGGATCGCCGGCCTCGGAATCGCCTGCCTCAGAACTCCACGACGACGAAATCTTCCTTGCCGACATCGCACAGCGGGCAGCGCCAGCCGTCCGGAATGTCGGCGAAGCGGGTGCCGGCCGCGATGCCTTCGTCGGGCAAACCTTCTGCTTCGTTATAGACCCAGCCGCAAATCAGGCAGACCCAGCTCTTGTATTCGACCACTTCGCTCATGTTGCGCTCTTGAGGAACCATTGCAATCGGCGTCGCCCGATCGCGCGAACGCGGCACATCGAGCGGCGAAAGGCGCAATGGTACCGGATTTGTCGCGTCCGCCCGCTTTCCCGCGCCCCCGCCGCCCGCTCCAAACCCACAACCCACGACGCGCCGCCCGCTCGCAGTGTATGCTTCGATGGCCTTTCAACCCAAAAGGAGAGAGCGATGTTCTACAACAAATGGCTGGCCGGCGTGTTCGCCGCGGCCGCGCTTTTCGCGTCCGCCTCGGCGCACGCGGAAGCGAGGGTGTACTTCGTCGAGCCGACCGACGGCGCGTCCGTCACGAACCCCGTCCACGTGAAATTCGGTCTCGAAGGCGACATCGTGCTTCGGCCCGCGGGCGACATGACGCCCCACACCGGCCATCACCACCTGCTGATCGACCGCGAGCCGGTGGCGAGGGGCGACGTGATTCCCGCCAACGATCACTCGCTGCATTTCGGCAAGCCCCAGACCGAGACGGATGTGAGGCTGCCGCCCGGTCAGCACACGCTGACGCTGCAGTTCGGCGATGGCGCGCACCGCTCGTACGGCCCGGAGATGAGCCGGACCATTACGGTCAACGTCAAGTAGGTCATTGGGCTGGCGAGGACCGCGCAAGGTTCCCGCCAGCCCGCGCCGCCGGCCGTCTCGCGCGGGCCCGGCGTCTCGTGTTTCGCGTCAGGCCATTGTGCCGTATCGGCGTCGTGCGCCGCCCCCGGTACAATGAGCGCTTCCGTTTTTTTCTCCGCCGTCTTCCCCATGTCGCTTTATTCCATCACCGGCGCGCAACTCGCGTTCGGCCACGTCGCGCTGCTCGATCACGCGGATTTCTCGCTCGAAGCCGGCGAGCGCGTCGGGCTCATCGGCCGCAACGGCGCCGGCAAGTCGTCGCTGCTCAAGATCGTCGCCGACCTGGCGAAGCCCGACGACGGGCTCGTCACGCGGCAGCAGAATCTCGTGACGGTCTACGTGCCGCAGGAGCCGGAATTCGTTGCCGGGCAGACGGTGTTCGATGCCGTCGCGTCGGGGCTGACCGGCACGCGCGCGCTGCTCGCCGAATACGACGAGATCGCGCACCGGCTCGCGGATACGCCCGAAGGCGCCGAGCACGACGCGCTGCTCGCGCGGATGAACGCGCTGCAATCGTCGCTCGACGCGGCGGACGCATGGAACTGGCGCACGCGCGTCGCCACGACGCTCGCGCAGATCGGGCTCGACGGCGACTCGAAGATCGATGCGCTGTCGGGCGGGATGCAGAAGCGCGTGGCGCTCGCGCGCGCGCTCGTCGTGCAGCCGGACGTGCTGCTCCTCGACGAGCCGACCAACCATCTCGATTTCGACGGCATCCGGTGGCTCGAGGAACTGCTCGTCTCGCAGCGCGCGGGCCTCTTCTTCATCACGCACGACCGCGCGTTCCTCGATCGCGTCGCAACGCGCATCGTCGAGCTCGACCGCGGCCGCCTGCTGTCGTATCCGGGCAACTTCTCCGCGTATCAGACGCGCAAGGCGCAGCAGCTCGAAGTCGAGCGCGTCGAGAACGAGAAGTTCGACAAGCTGCTCGCGCAGGAGGAGGTGTGGATCCGCAAGGGCGTCGAGGCGCGGCGCACGCGAAGCGTCGGCCGCGTCGCGCGGCTCGAGCAGATGCGCCGCGAGCGCGCGGAGCGCCGCAACGCGCAGGGCAACGTGAGGCTCGACGTCGCGCAGGGCGAGAAGTCGGGCCGGATCGTCGCGGAGCTGACCGACGTGACGAAGCGCTATGGCGAGCGCACGGTCGTCGACCGCTTCTCGACGACAGTGATGCGCGGCGACAAGATCGGCTTCATCGGCCCGAACGGCGCGGGCAAGACGACGCTGCTCAAGCTGATCCTCGGCGAGCTGAAGCCCGATGCGGGCACGGTGCGCACCGGCACGAACCTGCAGGTCGCGTACTTCGACCAGATGCGCGCGCAGCTCGATCCGGAAAAAAGCCTCGGCGACACGATCAGCCCCGGCAGCGAATGGGTCGAGATCGGCGGCGTGCGCAAGCACGTGATGAGCTACCTCGGCGACTTCCTGTTCGCGCCCGAGCGCGCGCGCTCGCCCGTCAAGTCGCTGTCGGGCGGCGAGCGCAACCGGCTGCTGCTCGCGCGCCTGTTCGCGCGGCCGGCGAACGTGCTCGTGCTCGACGAGCCGACCAACGACCTCGACATCCCGACGCTCGAGCTGCTCGAAGAATTGCTGACCGACTACGACGGCACGGTGCTGCTCGTCAGCCACGACCGCGCGTTTCTCGACAATGTCGTCACGTCGGTGATCGCGTCGGAGGGCAACGGCCGGTGGCGCGAATACGTCGGCGGCTTCACCGACTGGCAGATCCAGCGCGAGCGCGCGCAGCGGATCGCGGACGAGGAGGCGGCCAAGCGCGCGGCGAAGGAGCCCGCGAGCGCGGCGGACGATGCGCCGAAGGGCGCGGCGGGCCGCAACGCGCAGCGCACGGTCAAGCTGTCGTTCAACGAGCAGCGCGAGCTCGACGCGCTGCCTGAGCGGATCGCGGCGCTCGAGGCCGAGCAGAAGGCAATTTCCGCGCAGCTCGAGGACGGCTCGATCTTCTCGAAGGACGCGCAGGAGGGCGCGCGCCTGACCGAGCGCTTCGCGGCGCTCGACGACGAGCTGCTCGCGGCGCTGGAGCGCTGGGAGGCGCTCGAAGCGAAACGCAAGCCTTCATGAGCCCGCCGTTGCGGAACCAGTAAAATACGCCGCGTTCCGGGCGGCGTGCCGCGCAGCCGTCGCGCGCGGCGCGCCGCCCACTTTCGAAGCAGTGCGAGCACGCCATTGTTTCGACTCGGATTTTTATCGAATTCAACGTTTTGTCCACGACGTTATCCACACGAGCTGGGGATAACGTCAAGGTGAATGACGAACCTGAGCTTCTATGTCCACGAAAAAGCCCGCAGCGGCCTATAGCGAAGCATCGATCAAGGTGCTGAAGGGCCTCGAGCCCGTCAAGCAGCGGCCCGGCATGTACACGCGCACCGAGAATCCGCTGCACATCATCCAGGAAGTGATCGACAACGCGTCCGACGAGGCGTTGGGCGGCTTCGGCAGGCAGATCACGGTCACGCTGCACCCCGACCAGTCGGTGTCCGTCGAGGACGACGGGCGCGGCATCCCGTTCGGGCTGCATCCGGAGGAGAAGGTGCCCGTCGTCGAGATCGTGTTCACGCGGCTGCACGCCGGCGGCAAGTTCGACAAGGCGAAGGGCGGCGCGTACACGTTCTCGGGCGGCCTGCACGGCGTCGGCGTGTCGGTGACGAACGCGCTCGCGACGCGCCTCGACGTGACCGTCTGGCGCGACGGCAAGATCGCGCAGCTCGGCTTCGCCGACGGCGACGTCGTCAAGCCGCTCGCGACGCAAGGCGCGGGCCGCGGCGAGAAGAAATCCGGCACGCGCGTGACCGTGTGGCCGAATCCGAAATACTTCGATTCGCCGAACCTGCCGCTCGGAGAACTGCAGCGGCTGCTGCGCTCGAAGGCGGTGCTGCTGCCGGGCGTCGAGGTCGTGCTCGTCAACGAGAAGACGGGCGAGCGGCAGAGCTGGAAATACGACGACGGCCTGCGCGGCTACCTGCTCGACGAGATGAACGGCAGCGAGCTCCTGATCCCGCTCTTCGAGGGCGAGCGCTTTGCCGATTCGCGCACGGGCGACGACACGTTCGCCGAGGGCGAGGGCGCGTCGTGGGTCGTCGCGTGGAGCGAGGAAGGCTCGCTCGCGCGCGAGTCGTACGTGAACCTGATTCCGACGCCCGCGGGCGGCACGCACGAATCCGGCCTGCGCGACGGCCTCTATCAGGCGGTGAAGAGCTTCGTCGAGCTGCACAACCTGCAGCCGAAGGGCGTGAAGCTGCTCGCGGAGGACGTGTTCGCGCGCGTGTCTTTCGTGCTGTCGGCGAAGGTGCTCGATCCGCAGTTCCAGGGGCAGATCAAGGAGCGCCTGAACAGCCGCGACGCTGTGAAGCTCGTGTCGTCGTTCACGCGCCCGGCGCTCGAGCTGTGGCTGAACCAGCACGTCGAGCACGGCAAGAAGCTCGCCGAACTCGTGATCAAGCAGGCGCAGGCGCGCACGCGCGCGGGCCAGAAGATCGAGAAGAAGAAGAGCTCCGGCGTCGCGGTGCTGCCCGGCAAGCTGACCGACTGCGAGACCGAGGACATCGCGCGCAACGAGCTGTTCCTCGTCGAGGGCGATTCGGCGGGCGGCTCCGCGAAGATGGGCCGCGACAAGGAATACCAGGCGATCCTGCCGCTGCGCGGCAAGGTGCTCAACACGTGGGAGACCGAGCGCGACCGCCTGTTCGCGAACAACGAGGTGCACGACATCTCGGTGGCGATCGGCGTCGATCCGCACGGCCCGGACGACAGCGTGGACGTGTCGAACCTGCGCTACGGCAAGATCTGCATCCTGTCGGATGCGGACGTCGACGGCGCGCACATCCAGGTGCTGCTGCTCACGCTGTTCTTCAAGCATTTCCCGCAACTGATCGAGCGCGGCCACGTGTTCGTCGCGCGGCCGCCGCTCTTCCGGGTCGACGCGCCCGCGCGCGGCAAGAAGCCCGCGCAGAAGCTCTACGCGCTCGACGACGGCGAGCTCGAGGCGATCCTCGACAAGCTGCGCAAGGACGGCGTGCGCGAATCGCAATGGACCATCAGCCGCTTCAAGGGCCTGGGCGAAATGAGCGCCGAGCAATTGTGGGACACGACGATGAACCCCGACACGCGCCGCCTGATGCCCGTCGCGCTCGGCGAACTCGACTTCGAGGCGACGGTCGCGCGGATGACGATGCTGATGGGCAAGGGCGAAGCCGCCGCGCGCCGCAACTGGCTCGAGGAAAAGGGCAACGAAGTCGAAGCGGATATCTGAGCGCGGCCGGGCGCGCGCCCGGCTACGCACGCATCGCATATACGGACACGAAATCTAGATGGACGACAACACTCCCGATCTTTTCGCCGAGCCGGCGGCGCCCGAGGGCGATTTCCTGACGCTCGGCCGCTACGCGGAGCGCCAGTATCTCGACTACGCGGTGAGCGTCGTCAAGGGGCGCGCGCTGCCCGACGTCAGCGACGGCCAGAAGCCCGTGCAGCGCCGGATTCTCTACGCGATGAACGAGATGGGCCTCGGCGACAACGCGAAGCCCGTGAAGTCCGCGCGCGTCGTCGGCGACGTGCTCGGCAAGTACCACCCGCACGGCGACCAGTCCGCGTACGACGCGCTCGTGCGTCTCGCGCAGGACTTTTCGATGCGCTATCCGCTGATCGACGGCCAGGGCAACTTCGGCTCGCGCGACGGCGACGGCGCGGCGGCAATGCGTTACACCGAAGCGCGTCTCACGCCGATCGCGAAGCTGCTCCTCGACGAGATCGACGAGGGCACCGTCGACTTCATGCCGAACTACGACGGCTCGTTCGACGAGCCGAAGCTCTTGCCGGGCCGGCTGCCGTTCGTGCTGCTGAACGGTGCGTCGGGGATCGCGGTCGGTCTCGCGACCGAGATCCCGTCGCACAACCTGCGCGAAGTCGCGGCCGCCGCGGTCGCGCTGATCCGCCATCCTGCGTTGCCGCACGCGGAGCTGATGCGGCTCGTGCCGGGGCCGGACTTCCCGGGCGGCGGCCAGATCATCTCGAGCGACGCGGAGATTTCCGCCGCATACGAAACCGGCCGCGGCAGCCTGAAGGTGCGCGCGCGCTGGAAGATCGAGGATCTCGCGCGCGGCCAGTGGCAGCTCGTCGTCACCGAATTGCCGCCGAACACGTCGTGCCAGAAGGTGCTCGAGGAGATCGAGGAGCTGACGAACCCGAAGCTCAAGGCGGGCAAGAAGACGCTCACGCAGGAGCAGATCAACACGAAGAAGGCGATGCTCGACCTGCTCGACGCGGTGCGCGACGAATCGGGCAAGGACGCGCCCGTGCGGCTCGTGTTCGAGCCGAAGACGCGCACGATCGACCAGACCGAATTCGTCAATTCGCTGCTCGCGCACACGAGCCTCGAATCGAACGCGGCGCTCAATCTCGTGATGATCGGCGAGGACGGGCGGCCCGCGCAGAAGGGGCTCGCGTCGATCCTCGGCGAATGGGTGCGGTTCCGCCAGGCCACCGTCACGCGGCGCTGCCGTCACCGGCTCGGCAAGGTCAACGACCGGATCCACATCCTCGAAGGGCGGATGATCGTCTTTTTGAACATCGACGAGGTGATCCGCATCATCCGCGAGTCGGACGAGCCGAAGGCCGCGCTCATCAGCGCGTTCGGCCTCACCGAGCGGCAGGCCGACGACATTCTCGAAATCCGGCTGCGCCAGTTGGCGCGGCTCGAGAAGATCAAGATCGAGAAGGAGCTGGAAGAGCTGCGCGCGGAGAAGGCGAGGCTCGAAGAGCTGCTCGCGAACGAAAGCGCGATGAAGCGGCTGATGATCAAGGAGATCGAGACCGATGCGAAGCAGTACGGCGACGAGCGCCGCACGCTGATCCAGCAGGAAAAGCGCGCGACGTTCGAGGCGAAGGTGGTCGACGAGCCGGTGACGGTCGTGGTGTCGCAGAAGGGCTGGGTGCGCGCGCTGAAGGGCCACGGGCTCGATCCGGCGAGCTTCTCGTTCAAGGCGGGCGACGGCCTGTATGCGGCGTTCCAGTGCCGCACGCCCGACACGCTGATCGCGTGGGGCAGCACGGGCCGCGTGTATTCGGTGTCCGTCCAGGTGCTGCCGGGCGGGCGCGGCGACGGCGTGCCCGTCACGTCGCTGATCGAGCTCGAGTCGGGCTCGCATCTGCTGCACTACTTCGCGGCGCCCGCCGAGCAGCCGCTCTTGCTCGCGTCGAGCAACGGCTTCGGCTTCGTCGCGAAGGTGGGCGACATGGTGAGCCGCGTGAAGGCGGGCAAATCGTTCATGACGATCGATGCGGGCGCGGCGCCGCTCGCGCCGATGCCGGTGCTGCCGGATGCTGCGCAGGTCGCGTGCCTGTCGAGCGGCGGGCGCCTGCTCGTGTTCGGCATGGACGAGATGAAGACGCTTTCGGGCGGCGGGCGCGGCGTGATCCTGATGGCGCTCGACGCGAAGGAGACGCTCATGCAGGCGCTCGCGATCAATGCGGCGGGCGTCGTGCTGACGGGCGCGGGCCGCGGCGGCAAGGCGCAGGAAGAGGCGCTCGCGGGGCGCGCGCTCGAACCGCACGTCGGCAAGCGGGCGCGCAAGGGCCGCGCGCCGGATACCCGGCTGAAGGTGAGCGGGCTGCGTCCGGTGCTCGACTGAGCTTTGCCGGGCTCGCCGGGCCCCGCTGACGGGCGTGAGCGGGCGGCCCGAACGGGCTGCCGGCCGCGCGGACGTCGGGGCGCGCGGCGCGGCGGCGGGGCCTTTTTCGCGATGTGCGCGCGTCGGGAAGCGAGTGCCGGCACAGGCGTTCGGAATTTTCCGGACGCAGGCGATTCGGCGATTCGGCGATTCGTCGATCCGCGGTTCGAGCGCCGTTCGTCGAATCGCTGGCATCGGTTGAGTTTGTGGTTCGCAGCAATGACGAGTACGTTGCGGGCGAACGGCGAACCGCCACTGGTCTTCGTTCGTTATCCTTTTCGAACGAGCGGGGCGAGGGCAATGCGTGCTGCGCGCCGACACCTGCTTACACGCGCATCGCCCGGCATGCGAACCATGCGCATCGCCGGCGCGCCAGGCGCTGGCGGGCATCCCCCACAAAACATGACCCGCGGACATTGCGCTGAACCGCTGCGCGCCGCGGCTGTCGAACGCGCTCAACGTCTCGCGCGCCGTGCGTTCCAGCAGCGCATCGGTCATTCGAAAACCATGAAGGAACCCCACCATGTCCCACGCTATCGCCGTTGCCTTGTTTCTCCATCTGCTGGCGGTTGCCGTGTGGGTCGGCGGCATGGTGTTCGCGAACTTCTGCCTGCGTCCCGCGCTGTCGGACCTGTCGCCGCAACTGCGCCTGCCGCTCGTCGAAGCCGTGTTCGGCCGCTTCTTCAACTGGGTCGCGGGTTCGGTGCTCGTGATCCTGCTCACAGGCGGCTTCCTCCTCACGCAATTCGGCGGCGCGCATGCGACGTGGCCGCTGCACGCGATGGCGGGGCTAGGCGTCGTGATGATGCTGGTCTACGGGCATATCCGCTTCGCGCTGTTTCCGCGCATCCGCCGCGCGGTGCAGGCGCAGAACTGGCCGGACGGCGCGCGCGCGGTCAATGCGGTGCGCCTGCTCGTGATCGTCAACCTCGTGCTCGGCGTCGTGACGATCGGCGCGGCCGTGCTGTCGCGCGGCTTCTGACGTTCGCGCGGACACACGCGCCGCACGCCGCCGATCTTGCCCCCGGTCGCAACTGCAATCGCTGCCACGCGCGTCTCGCGGCGCGCGTCACGCGGCAAGCATCGTCTCCAGCAGCCATGAGCCGGCCGGCCCGAGCGGCCGGCCGCGCGACCACACCGCATCCACCGGCACGCGCCGCGGCCAGCCGCGCGCATTGAGCTCGACGAGCCGCTCGCGCGCGAAGTGCTCGACCATCCAGCGCGGCAGTTCCGCCCAGCCGAAGCCCGCCACCGCCATTTCCAGCAACTGCAGATAGCTCGGCGCCAGCCAGCACCGCCGGCCCGCGACGAGCCCCGTTTCGATCCGCTCGCCGCGCGGCGCGACGTAGGTATTGAGGCGCAGCTCGCGCGCGTCGTGCAGCGCGGCGAGCGGCACGTCGGCGCTGCCGTGCGCGGCGAGCGGGTGCTGCGGGCCGACGTAGAGCCCGATTTCCGAGCGCTCGGCGACCGTCGCCGCGCCGATGTCGGGCGGGTAGGTGCTGCGCGCCGCCATCAGCCCGAGCTGCGCGCGGCCTTGCTGGATCAGGTCGAGCACGTCGTCGTGCTCGGCGATCTGGCATTCGAATTCGAGCGTCGGAAAGCGGCGGTCGAGCGCCGCGAGCGTTTCCTCGTACCGGCTCGATTGATAGGTGTCCGACACGACGAGCGTGAGGCGTGCCTCCTCGCCGCCCGCGAGACGCGCGGCGACCTGATCGATCGCCTCGCTCGCCTCGAGCACGCGCTGGACTTCGGGCAACAGCGCGCGGGCGGCGTCGGTCAGCGTCGGCTGGCGCGTCGAGCGGTCGAACAGCGTGACGCCGAGATCGATCTCGAGGTTCGCGATCGCTTCGCTGACCGTCGATTGGCGCTTGCCGAGCTTGCGCGCGGCGGCCGAGAACGAACCGAGGTTCGCGGCCTCGGCGAACGCGAGCAGCGCTTCCGGAGAGTGGCGCATCGCGAGTGCTCCTTCTATATATCGGAAAAACCGATCATATCAAACTGGATGGTTACGGTTAATCCGATGAAAATGGGGCTCTTTCGTCCACTGATGGAGCTGAACATGCAAATGCAAATGGCCAAACTCGTTCCGAGGAAGACGCTGACCGAGCGCCTCGCGCACGCGCTCACGTTCGAAGCGACCGCAATCGCGATCTGCGCGCCGATCGTCAGTTGGGTGCTCGGCCTGTCGCTCGTGCACGTGGGGGCGCTGACGGCGGCGGTGTCGGTGATCGCGATGGTGTGGAACGTCACGTTCAATGCGCTCTTCGAGCGGATCGAGCGCCGCTACCGGCTGACGCGTACGCTCGCGGTGCGCGCGGCGCACGCGATCGCGTTCGAGCTCGGCCTCATCGCGATGGCGCTGCCGCTCGCCGCGTGGTGGCTGGAGATCAGCCTGCTCGAAGCGCTCTTGCTCGACTTCGGCATCCTGCTGTTCTTCCTGCCGTACACGTTCCTGTTCAATCTCGGCTACGACCGGCTGCGCGCGCGCTGGATCGCGCAAAGGGCGGTGGCCTGTCGATGAGCGGAGTCCTGATCTTCTTCGATGGTCCCTTTCGAAAGCCGGCGCGATACCGGCTTTTGTTTTTTGTACCGCCGGTCCAGGCACGGCCGGGCGTGAGGCGCGACCGCGCGCCGCCCCGCGTCAAGGATTGACCGACAGCCGCTCGTCGAACGAGTAGCGCTGCATCGCGCGCTCGAAGCCCTCGAGGAACGCGAGCTCGGCCGCGTTCATTTTTCGTTCGCGGTGCCACAGCAGGTAGATGTCGACGTCGACGAGCCCTTCGTCGGGCGGCAATCGCCAGAGCCGCTGGCGAGCGAGATCGTCGCGCACGATGTGCTCGGGCAGGCAGCCGATCCCGTAGCCCGCGAAGATGAGGCGCCGCACTTCGTCGAGGCTCGGCGATGCCGCGACGATGCGTCCCGTGAAGCCCTTCTGGTCGCGGAACACGGTGAGCGGCGACAGGCTGTCGCCGATCTGGTCGCTCGTGAACGACACGAAGTTCTCCGCGAGCAGATCGTTCGTCGTCAGTTGCGTCTGGCCGAACAGGCGATGGTGGCGGCCGCAGTAGATCGCGTAGCGCTGGCGCAGGAACGGCGTGCGCGCGAGCTTGTCGACCGGGTTGCGGCAGAGGCCGAGGCCCGCCGTCGCGGTTTTCTGCAACAGCGACGAAATGATGTCGGACGAGCGCATCACCTCGATCTGCAGATCGACGCGCGGATATTGCCGGTGGAAGTCGGCGAGAAAGAGATCGTAGGCGCCCGATTCGACGCGGCTCACCGAAAGCAGCCGGATCGTGCCCGTCAGGTCCGCCGCCGCGTCGTCGAGCTCGGTGTCGAGCCGCGAGATCGTGCCGTAGATGTCGCTCGCGATCCGGTACACCTCGGCGCCCGCCTGCGTCGGCTCGAAGTGCGGGCCGCGACGCCGGATCAGCGTGTGCCCGAGCGTTTCCTCGAGCCGCCTGAGCGCCTGGCTCACGGCCGGCTGCGTGACGTGCAGGCGCGCCGCCGCGCGGCTCACGCTGCGCTCCTGCATGATGACGAGGAACGTGCGCAGCAGATTCCAGTCGAGGCGGTCGTTCAGGAAGCGGGCGGCGGCAGCGCGCATGGCGGCGGGTCTCCAGCGGATCGACATTAGCAAAAGTTATGTCGCGAATAATAAGTCGAAATTTGACTAATAGTTAATGGACGGCGATAAAACGTGCAGCGCGAGAGCCGCCTGCGTGCGGCGCAGGCCCCGGAGCAGCGGGCCGCGCGACATCGGGCGCGCGCCCGCCGAACCCGCCGGGCGCCGCGCGTGAGAGCAGAGAGGAGATCTTGCGATGACTGTTTCCCAACCGTGTGCGCGCCAGCCGGTGCGCGCCGCCGGCGCCGCGTTCGTCGGCACGATGATCGAGTGGTACGACTTCTACATCTATGCGACCGCCGCCGCGCTCGTGTTCGGCGAGTTGTACTTTCCGTCCGGCGACCCGTTCGTCAGCACGATGGCGTCGTTCGGCACGTTCGCGGCCGGCTTCTTCGCAAGGCCGCTCGGCGGCATCGTGTTCGGCCATCTCGGCGACCGGATCGGCCGCAAGAAGGCGCTGATGACGACGCTCGCGATGATGGGCGCAGCAACCGTCTGCATCGGCCTGTTGCCGAGCCATGCGTCGATCGGCGCGCTCGCGCCCGTGCTGCTCGTGCTGCTGCGGATCGTGCAGGGCGTCGCGGTGGGCGGCGAATGGGGCGGCGCGGTGCTGATGGCGGGCGAACACGCGCCCGAAGGGCGGCGCACGTTCTTCGCGTCGTTCGCGCAACTGGGCAGCCCGGCCGGGCTCATCCTGTCGCTCGTCGCGTTTCGCGCGGTCACGTCGCTCGAGAAGGCCGACTTTCTCGAGTGGGGCTGGCGTCTGCCGTTTCTCGCGAGCGCGGTGCTGCTGATCGTCGGCATCGTGATCCGGCTCGGCGTCAACGAATCGCCGGAATTCGAGGCGGTCAAGCGCACGCGCGCCACCGCGAAGCTGCCGATCGCCGACGTGTTCCGTTCGGCGTCGGGGCTCGTGCTGCTGTGCATCGGCGCGAATACGATCGGCATCGCCGGCGTGTATTTCACGAACACGTTCATGATCGCGTACACGACGCAGCAGCTCGGCATCTCGCGCTCGACGATCCTCGATTGCCTGTTCGCGGTCGCGATCATCCAGTTCCTCGCGCAGCCCGTCGCCGCGTGGATCGCCGAGAAGCTCGGCGGCGCGCGTTTCCTGAAGCTCGCGGCCGTCGCCGCGATGGCGTCGCCGTATCCGATGTTCGCGCTCGTGACGAGCGGGCGGCCCGGCGCGATCGTCGCCGGCATTGCGCTCGCGGTCGTCTGCATGGCGGGCTTCTATTCGGTGATCGCGGGCTTCGTGTCCGGCGTGTTTCCGGCGCGCATCCGCTACTCGGCGATCTCGCTGTCCTATCAGGTGTGCGGCGCGCTCGCGGGCGGGCTCACGCCGCTCGCCGGCACGTGGCTCGCGCACCGGTACGCGGGCGCGTGGCTGCCGCTCGCGCTGTTCTATACGTGTCTTGCGGGGCTGTCGCTCGCGAGCATCGTCGCGCTCGACGCGCGCCGCGCGGCCCGAGGCGCTTCGGGCAACGAAGCTTTGGAGGCGCGCTGACATGATTGCGTCTGCATTCGACGGGCGGTCGCGCGCCATCGACGGCGCGCGGCTGTGGCGCTCGCTCATGGAGATGGCGCGGATCGGCGGCACCGCGAACGGCGGCGTGCGGCGGCTTGCCGCGACCGCCGACGACAGGCGCGGGCGCGACCTGTTTGCGCAGTGGTGTCGCGATGCGGGCCTCGCGGTCAGCGTCGACGAGATCGGCAATCTGTTCGCGCGCCGCGCGGGCGCGGATGCCGGCGCGCCGCCCGTGCTGATCGGCAGCCATCTCGACACGCAGCCGGAAGGCGGCCGCTTCGACGGCGCCTACGGCGTGCTCGCCGCGCTCGAAGTGGTGCGCAGCCTGAACGATGCGACGATCGTCACGCGCAAGCCGATCGAGATCGTGTCGTGGACGAACGAGGAGGGCGCGCGCTTCGCGCCAGCGATGCTCGGCTCGGCGGTTGCCGCGGGCGCGATGCCGCTCGCCCGCGCGCTCGCGGTGCGCGATGCCGCGCACGTGACGCTTGGCGACGCGCTCGAGCAGATCGGCTATCGCGGCGCGCGGCGCGCGGTGCGTCCGGCGATCGACGCGTACTTCGAAGCGCATATCGAGCAGGGGCCGGTGCTCGAGGCGAATGGCGCCGAGATCGGCGTCGTCACGGGCGGGCAGGCGATCCGCTGGCTCGACGTGACGATCGCGGGCCAGCCCGCGCACGCGGGCACGACGCCGATCGCGCATCGCCGCGACGCGCTGTTCGGCTTCGCGCAGATCGCGGACGCGCTCGAGCGGATGCTCGCCGAGTTCGCGCCGCACGGCCTCGCGACGATCGGCTGCGTCGGGGTTCCGAACGCGTCGCGCAACACGATCGCGGGCGCGGTCGAGTTCACGCTCGACCTGCGCCATCCGGACGATGCGACGCTCGACGCGATGGCGCGCGCGGCGACTGACGCGTGTGCGCGCATCGCCGCGCGGCGCGGCTTGCGCGTCGACGTATCGACGCATTGGGCGAGTCCGTCGACGCCGTTCGACGCGGCTTGCGTCGCGAGCGTCGAGGCGGCGGCGGCCCGCTTCGGCTATCGGCATGAGCGGATCGTGAGCGGCGCCGGGCACGACGCGATCCATCTGGCGAGGCATGCGCCGAGCGCGATGGTGTTCATTCCGTGCGTCGGCGGACTGTCGCACAACGCAGCCGAGGACGTGTTGCCCGACGACGCGACGCGCGGCGCGAACGTGCTGCTCGGCGCGGTGCTCGATCGTGCTGGCGTCGCCGGCCGGTGAGGGGCGGTGCGACGAATGCCGGGGCGACGCGTATTCCGGCATCGAGCATCGAATGCGGTCGCCGACGTCAAATGCCGAATGCCGAACGCAGCCCACACCCTGCAACCGATAACGGGCGCCTTGCCGTCCGTTCATTCGACCCGAGGAAATCAAGATGCTGACGTACTTCCACCCCGACCAATCGCTGCATCATCCACGCACGTACTTTTCGCGCGGCCGGATGCGCACGCCGCAGGAGGTGCCCGAGCGCGCGACGCGGCTCGTCGCGGCCGCGCTCGCGATGGGTTTTTCCGTGCGCGAGCCGGACGACTTCGGCATCGCGCCGATCGCGGCCGTGCATGACATGAACTACCTGCGCTTTCTCGAGACCGTGCATCGAGAATGGAAGAAGATGCCGGAGGACTGGGGCGACGAGGTGATGTCGAACATTTTCGTGCGCGAGCCGAACGCGCTGCGCGGCGTGCTCGCACAAGCCGCCCGTCATCTCGCGGACGGTAGCTGCCCGGTCGGCGAGCACACGTGGCGCGCCGCGTACTGGTCCGCGCAGAGCGCGCTCGCCGCCGCGGCGGCGGTGCGCGACGGCGCGCCCGAAGCATACGCGCTGTGCCGGCCGCCCGGCCATCATGCGCGCGTCGATGCCGCGGGCGGCTTCTGCTATCTGAACAACGCGGCGATCGCCGCGCAGGCGCTGCGCGCGCGCCATGCGCGCGTCGCGATACTCGACACCGACATGCACCACGGACAGGGCATCCAGGAAATCTTCTACGCGCGACGCGACGTGCTGTATGTGTCGATCCATGGCGATCCGACGAACTTCTATCCGGCCGTCGCGGGCTTCGACGACGAGCGCGGCGCGGGCGACGGCCACGGCTACAACGTGAATCTGCCGATGCCGCACGGATCGGGCGAGGCGGCGTTCTTCGAGCGCGTCGACGACGCGCTGCGCGAGCTGCGGCGCTTCGCGCCGGATGCGCTCGTGCTGTCGCTCGGCTTCGACATCTATCGCGACGATCCGCAATCGCAGGTCGCGGTGACGACGGACGGCTTTGGACGGTTAGGCGGCCTGATCGGCGGGCTGCGGCTGCCGACCGTGATCGTGCAGGAGGGCGGCTATCACATCGAGAGCCTCGAGGCGAACGCGCGGTCGTTCTTCGATGGATTCGGCGCAATGCGCGGCTGAGGCGGCGGGCGAGATGCGCGGGGGCGGGCAGCCAGCGGCGCGCGCCGAACCGGAACGCCGCAATGCGGGCAAAGCGCGCTCACCCGTGCGCCGCGAGGATCAGCCAGCCGCCGCACGCCGCCGCAACCGCGCCGTACAGCGCATAGACGGGCACCTTGAATCGCGCGAGACACAGCCACGCGATCACGCCCGTCGCCCAATACACGGGCTCGGCAGGCGTCTTCGCGACGAGGCGCAAGGCTGCGATCACGAGGAATGCGGTGGTGGCCGCGCGCAGCACGCGCATGCCGCTCGCGAAGCGCGGATGCCGCTTCAGCCGCTCGACGTGCTGCCGCGCGAAGATGACGAGACAGCCGGAGGGCACGAACAGCGCGACGGTCGACAGCAGCGCGCCGCGCCAGCCGTCCTCGAGATAGCCGAGAAACGGCACGACATTCAGAAGCGGCCCGGGCGACACGGGCGACAGCGTGAACGCGAGCATGAAGTCCTGCTCGGTGATGCCCGTCGCGCGCGTGACGAACAGCGATTTCAGCACGGGCAGCGCGGAGAAGCCGCCGCCGAAGAGCGTCATGCCGGCGCCCGCGAGCCGAGGCCAGAGCAGCGGCGATTCGTATTCGATCGGCAGCGGCAGGGCGAACAGCGCGATCAGGAGCGCGAGCGATGCGAGCAGCCGCCATTCCCGCGCGGGCAGCGCGAGCCGCGGCGCTTCGCCTTGCCGCCGGCCGCTCGCGAGCCAGCCGACCGCGAACGCGGCGGCGAGGATCACGACGAACGCGGCGGGGCTGTGCGCGAGCGCGAGCAGCCCCGTCGCGAGCGCGGCGACCACGCGCTCGAGCGGCGCGTGAACGAGCGCGCGAACCTGCCTGAACCAGGTGAGCCCGATCAGCGCGGCGAGCACCATCGCGAAGTGATGCAGCAGCACGGGCGACGCGAGCGAGCGCACGAGCGGGGTTTGGTAGAAGATCGCGAAGACCGTCATCGCCGCGAAGAACGGCAGCACGCTCGCGACGCCGGCGATCCATGCGCCCGCGCGGCCGCGCAGCGTGTGGCCGACCTGCACCGCGACGTTGCAGCCGACCGGGCCGGGCATCATCCACGCGAGCGCGACGAGATCGGCGAACGACAGCGCATCGATACGCCGCTCATGCTCGACGTAATGCTGCTCGAGCTGAGCCATCATCGCCAGGCCGCCCCACGACACGGCGGATATGCCCGTCACGGTCTTGAACAACGCCCACAGCGATTCCCGTTCGCCGCAGCAGGCGGCATTCACGCTTGCGATTGTCATGGCTTGTGTCCAGTGCGCTCGCGGTCGCACGTGCGGCCACGCGTGCGTCGCACAATTCATTGTGGACTCCGAAAGCCGTTCGTTGTATGAGCAAAAACGAGTATGCGGCGCTAGTCAGGATGCGTCGTTTAGTCGCTGCCGAGCGACTGTTTAGCGGCGTTCGCGCCGTCGCGGCGGGTAGCGGGCGCGTCGTCGCCGCCGCAGACGCCGAAGCGCGCAAGCAGGGCCGGAATGCCGTCGGAGGGCACCGGCCGCGAGAACAGGAAGCCTTGCGCCTCGATGCGCCCGAGCGCGGCGAGCCACGCGATCTGCTCTTCCGTCTCCGTCCCCTCGACGACGACCGTGAGCCCGAGCGAGCGCGCGAGGTGCACGATCGACGACACCATCACGCAAACGCTGCGGTCGGCCGGGATCGCCTGGATGAACGAGCGGTCGACCTTCAGCGTGTCGACCGAGAAGCGGTGCAGGTACGACAGCGACGAATAGCCGGTGCCGAAATCGTCGAGCGCGACACGGATCCCGAGCCTTTTCAGCGCGACGATCTTCTCCGACACGAGCTCGGGGTATTCCATCATCGCGGTCTCGGTGATCTCGAGCTCGAGGCGGCGCGCCTCGATCCTGGTCTCGACGAGCGCGCGCGAGATCGTGTCGATCAGGTCGCCGCGCCAGAACTGAACGGGCGAGATGTTGACGGCGAGCGTGAGCTTGTCGTGGCCCTCGTCGCGCCAGCGGGCGAGCTGCTCGCACGCGGTGCGGATCACGAAGTCGCCGATCGGCACGATGAGTCCCGTCGATTCGGCGATCGAGATGAATTCGTTCGCGGAGATCACGCCGTGCTCCGGATGGTCCCAGCGCACGAGCGCCTCGAAGCCGGTGATGCAGCGGTACGTGAGATCGATCTTCGGCTGGTACGCGAGGAACAGTTGCCCGTCCGACAGCGCGACGCGCAACTGCTGCTCCCAGCGCATCAGGTGATCGGCGCGATGCGACAGGTGCGGCGCATAGAACTGGTAGCAGTTCTTGCCGGCGTCCTTGGCGCTGTACATCGCGAGATCGGCCTTCTTCAGCAGGTCGATCTCGCTCTCGTTCCCGACCGAATGCAGCGCGATGCCGATGCTCGCGTGCAGCACGAACGAACTGCCGCGCACGTCGAACGGCTCGGCGAACATCCGCACGATCGCCTCCGCGAGATGCTCGGCGCGCCGCTCGACGTTCTCGCCCTTCACGACGACGACGAACTCGTCGCCGCCGATCCGCGCGAGCGCGCCTTCGTTCGTCACCGCGTCGGACAGGCGCGCGGCCGTCATCTGCAGCACGATGTCGCCCGCATTGTGGCCGAGCGTGTCGTTGACGGTCTTGAAATTGTCGAGGTCGATGAACAGGATCGCGAGGCGCGACAGATTCGACGGCAGCGCGACGTCGTTGCGCAGGCTGCGCAGCGTCGCGTAGCGGTTCGCGAGCCCCGTCAGCAGGTCGAACTCGGCGAGCTGCGTCATCTCGCGCTCGCGGCCGAGCAGCTTGCCGATCAGGCCCGTCGCGACGCCGAAGAACGCGAGCATCGCGAGCGTGATGAAGCTCGTCATCAGCAGGTAGACGTTGCGCGTGTGGTGATAGTCGGCGAATTCTTCCGCCTGCGACAGGCCGACCATCACGCCGAGCGGATAGCCGTCGAGATGGCGATACGACACGATGCGCATGATGCCGTCGATCGGATCGACATAGGTGCCCGACGCGCGCTCCGACACGGGGTAGACGCCCGATGCCGAGAACGTGCCGGGCGCCTTCTGCGTGGAGCCCGTGCTGCGCGCGAGCACGGCGCCCGTATCCGAGATCACGGCGATCACGCCGTCCTTGCCGAGCGTCGCGTTGTTATAGAAGTCGTTCGTGAAGTAGGTCGGATCCTCGGATACGACGACCACGCCGGCGAACGAGCCGTCCGGATGGTTCAGGCGCCGCGTCATCTGCAGCGTCCAGTGGCGCGACACGCGGCCGAACACCGGCTTGCTGATGTAGAGTTCGTCGTCGTTGCGCTGCGTGTGCACCTTGAAGTGCTCGCGGTCGGACAGGTCGATCGGCTTCGGATGCGACTCGGCCGTGTTCGCGACGAGCCGGCCGCGCGCGTCGAGGATGGACACCTGGATCAGCGTGTCGCTCGGCACGACGCCTTTCTCGACCGTGCTCGCGAGATTGAAGCGGGCGGGCGACTTCTCGAACTCGTATTTGACGAAGCGGGTGATCTGGTCGACCTGATGGATCGCCTTGACCGTGTGCTGCTCGAGCGCCGTCGACAGGATCGCGGCCGACGCGCCCGCGTCGCGGAACGCGCTGTCCTTCTCGACGGACAGGCGCGCGATGATGGCCACCCACAGCAGCGCGAGCGCCAGCGTGCCGAGGAGCGGGATCGCGAACAGCGCGCGGCGGCGGCGCGACTTGCGTGTCGCGCGCACCGGCCGCGCGGCGCGGGCGGCGTGTGACCGGGACGAACTCATCGGACGAAAGGTGTCCTTGCGCGCATAGGCGATCCGACAGGATAACCGAGTAAACGGGCCGATAAAGAAGACAATAGACGAGGCCCGATATTACTGAATGGTCAGTCTTTGATTTAGCGTGAGCGGGATATCGCTAACCGGGCCGGGAGGGGCGGCACCATGCGCGGCCCGCGCGGCGAGCGCGACCGGGCGCAAACGCCGCTCAGCGCAGCCAGATGGCGCCGTCGACGAGCGTGACGGCCGCGCCGCCGATCCAGATCTTGCCGGCGTCGTCGTCGTAATCGACCGAGATGCGGCCGTCGCGGCCGAGCGCCGTGCCCTGGCGCGCGGTATAGCGGCGGCCCGGGCGGCGTCCCGCTTGCGCGAGGACGCCCGCGATCGCCGCGTTCGCGCTGCCCGTCACCGGGTCTTCGCCGGGGCCGAACGCGTCGCCCGTCATCAGGCAGCGCACTTCGAACGTCGCCGGGCCGTCGGCCGGATGCGGGCCGTATGCGGCGAGGCCGGCCGCGCCGAGCGCGGCGACGATCGGCGCGAGCGCCGCGCGGTCGGGATCGAGCGCGAGGCAGTCGGCGGCCGACGCGAACTGCACGACGAGCCACGGCGCGCCGTTGTCGACCGCCTGCGGCGGCACGCCGAAGTCGATCGCGCCGGTGCGCAGCGCGGCCGCGAGCGCGGGCCACTCGCGTTGCGCGAGCGGCGTCACGCGCGCGGGCGGCGCGGCGAACGCCCAGCCGCCGTCGCGCTCGGCGAGCTCGACGAGCCCCGCGCCGCATTGCTGGACGAGCCGCCCAGGCGTTCTCGGCTGCGCGCCCGCGTCGAGAAACGCGTGCGCGGCGCCGAGCGTCGGATGGCCGGCGAACGGCAACTCGCCGCCCGTCGTGAAGATCCGCACGCGGTAGTCGGCGGCGGGATCGGTCGGCGCGACGAGGAACGCGGTCTCGGACAGGTTGGTCCAGCGCGCGATCGCGAGCATGTCGGCGTCGCAGAGCGCGTCCGCGTCGAATACGACGGCGAGCGGATTGCCCTTGAACGGCGCCGACGCGAACACGTCGACCTGCTTGAAGCGCACCGCGCCCGCGGCGCCTGGCGCGACGGTCATCGCGGTTGCCATCGCGGTTGCCATCGCGTTATGCGACTTCGGCGATCAGCTCGATCTCGACGCACGCGCCGAGCGGGATCTGCGCGACGCCGAACGCCGAGCGCGCATGCTTGCCCGCGTCGCCGAACACCTCGGCGATCAGCTCGGACGCGCCGTTCGTCACGAGATGCTGCTCGGTGAACTCGAGCGTCGAGCTCACGAGGCTCATCACCTTGACGATGCGCTTGACCTTGTTCAGGTCGCCCGTGTGCGCGTGCAGCGTCGCGAGCAGATCGATCGCGACCGCGCGCGCGGCCTCCTTGCCTTGCTCCGTCGTGACGTCCTGGCCGAGCTTGCCCGCCCAGACCTTGCCGTCCTTCTTCGCGATGTGGCCCGACAGGTAGACGGTGTTGCCGCTTTGCGCGCTCATCACGTAGGCGGCGGCGGGCGCACCCGCGACGGGCAGCTCGATGCCGAGTTCCTTCAGTTTGTCGTAGACGTTTGCCATCTGATTCATATCCTCGTGAGTGCGTGAATCAATCAATCGTGAATGCGTGAACGAACGAAAAGCGTCACAGACGCTCGCGCAACAGCTTGCCGAGCCGCGCGACGCCTTCCTCGATCTTCTCCGGCGGCACCGTGACGAACGACAGCCGCAGCGTGTTCTTCTGCGCGTCGTCCGCGAAGAACGGCGCGCCCGGCACGAACGCGACGTTGTTCGCGACCGCCGCCTCGAGGAGCTGCATGCTGTCGATCTGCGCGGGCAGCTTCACCCAGATGAACATCCCGCCTTCCGGGCGGTTCCAGCTCACGCCTTCCGGCATGTGCCGCGCGAGCGACGCGAGCATCGCTTCGCACTGCGCGCTGTAGAGCGCGCGGATCGTCGGGATGTGCGCGTCGAGGAAGCCGTCCTGGATCACCTCGTATGCGATGCGCTGCGTGATCGACGGCGTATGCAGGTCCGTCGCCTGCTTTGCCTGCACGAGCTTGAAGTGCAACTCCTCGGGCGCAATGATATAGCCGATCCGCAGGCCGGGGGCGAGCACCTTCGAGAACGTGCCGAGATGGACGACGTGATCGGGCGCCATCGACAGCATCGTCGGCAGCGGCTCGCCCGCGTAGTTCAGCGCGCCGTACGGATCGTCCTCGAGCACCGGGAACGGGCTCGTCTGCGCGAAGGCGGCGAGCGCGCGGCGGCGCTCGACGGGGAGGCGGCGGCCCGTCGGATTCTGGAAATTCGGTTGCGCGTACAACAGCCGCGCGCCCTTCGTCAGCTCGGGCGTGAGCGCATCGGGCAGGAGGCCCGCGTCGTCGGTCGGCACCTGCGCGTAGGCCGGTTCGTAGAGCGAGAACGACTGCAGCGCGCCGAGGTAGGTCGGCGTCTCGACGAGCACGCGGCTTTGCGGATCGATCAGCACCTTGCCGAGCAGATCGAGCGCCTGCTGCGAGCCCGTCGTGACGAGCACCTGCGTCGCGCGCACGCGATAGCGCTCGGCGATCCACTCGCGCAGCGGCAGGAAGCCTTCCGTCGCGCTGTATTGCAGCGCGGCGGCGGGCGAATCGCGCAGCACGCGGTCGGCGGCCTCGCGCATCCGCTCGGCGGGGAACGTCGCGGGCGATGGCAGGCCGCCTGCGAACGAGATCACCTCGGGGCGCTCAGTCACTTTCAGGATTTCGCGGATCGCCGAGCTCGTGAGCTTGCGTGCGCGTTCGGACAGGGCCCAGTGGGGCGGCTTGAGATCGCTCGGATTCATGGTCTCCTCGGTCGGTGTCATGGGTCGTTCGGATGAAAGCGTCGATTATCGCTCGTCAAATCAGGCGGCGCGAGCCGGTTGCGGCGTGAGGCGCACGGCGGCGCGGCGGCCGAGCACGACGGTCGCGATCACGGCGGCGGCGAACAGCCAGGTCGACGGCGAAACGGTTTCACCGAAGAACAGCGCCGAGAACGCGATCGTGAAGAAGATCTGCAGCAGTTGCACCTGACCGACGCGCGCGATGCCGCCGGTCGCGAGGCCCGCGTACCACGCGAAAAAGCCGATGAACTGCGAGAACAGCGTCACGTAGCCGAACGCGAGCCACACGCGCGGCGACACGGGGCCCGGATGCGCTGCGTGGTGCGCCCACGCGAGCCAGCCGACGGGCAGCACGAGGAACGGCGCGGACACGACGAGCGCCCAGCAGATCACCTGCCAGCCGCCGATCTCGCGCGCGAGGCGCGCGCCTTGCGCATAGCCGAGCGCGCCGATGCCGACCGCGACGAGCATCAGCAGGTCGCCCGGCTGCAGCGCGCCGCCGCCGTCGCGCAGCGCGAACGCGATCACGAGCGCGCTGCCGAGCGCGGCGCTCGCCCAGAACGCCTTCGACGGCCGCTCGCGCGCGAGCCACGCCGCGTACAGCGCGACGAGGAGCGGCTGCAATCCGTTGACGACCGCGCCGTGCGCGGCGGGCACGGTCTTCATCGCCCAGGCGGAGAACACCGGAAACGCGACGATCACGCCCGCCGACACGACGGCGAGGCTTTTCAACTGTGCGCGGGTCGGCACGCGCTCGCGGCGCAGCCACAGCAGCAGAGCGGCGGGCACCGCAGCGGCGAGCGCGCGCCCGAGGCCGTTCAGGAGCGGATGGAGCTCGGTGACGACGATGCGCGTCATCGGCAGCGTCAGGCTGAAGATCATCACGCCGATCAGGCCGAGCAGCATGCCGCGGGTTTCGCGCGAATCCATGAGTGAAGTGTCTCCGTCGATATCGGGTTTCTGTCGGAAGCGGGGCGGTGCGCCGGGCCGCCGGATCGCCGCGCGCTAACTCAGCGTGCGCGCGCCGTTCGGCGTGTCGAATTCGGCGGCGAGCGCGGGCGCTTCGCCCGCCTCGACCGCCTCGACGTCGAGCAGGTGCGCGGCGTTCAGCCAGGCAAGCTGCTCGCGCACCGTGCCCGCGTGCGGATGCGCCGCCTTCAGCGCCTTCAGCGCGACGCCGCCGTGCGGCAGCGCGTCGGACGGATGGCGCGCGTCGTTCCACTGGATCAGCGACGGCAGCACGCCGTCGCCCGCGCCGCGCCACGCGGGCAGCGAGCCGTCGTCGGGCACCGTCAGCCGCCAGCCGAAATCGCCGCGCGTCATCGGCACGATGCGCGCAATCCGCGCCGGATACTGGCGCTGCCACAGGTCGAGCTGGCGCGGGCGATCGACGCGCGCGACCCAGTGCGCGAGGTACGGGCCCTGCTCGAGCCGCGCGTGCGTCGCCGGATCGTCGAGGCCGAACAGGCGCGGCCGCGGCTGGCCGTCGGCGGGCGGCGGCGCGCCGGGGTCGGCGGCGATCACTTCGAGATACGCGCCGCCCCACAGGCCGAACAGGCGATTGTGGGTGCGCATCGACGGATGCGCGCCGCCGTTCGCGGGTTCGATGCCGAGGGTGTCGGCGACGTACGCGACGCCTTCTTCGAGCGTGCGCGCGGCGACGACGAGATGATCGAGTTTCAGCGAATGGGCTGCCATCGGACGAAATGCGAAGGGGAAATCGGAACCGGTTTTCGGTTTTCGGGCGTGCGTGCGCCGCTGCGCCGCATCGCCGCCGAAAAACTGTAATCGCGGCGACCGGCACAGTAACGGTACAATCGCCGCGATACTCTTCGGTACAGTTGGAGGCCCGCGATGTCCACCGTCCCGCTTGCGCAGATTCCCGCGCCGCACGATACCGCGACGCTCACGCTCGTCGACCAGCTCGTGCAGTGGGCGCGCCGCCGGATCGACGAGCGCGTGTTTCGGCCCGGCATGCGGATGCCGTCGATCCGCAAGCTCGCGATCGACAAGAGCGTGTCGCGCTTCACGGTCGTCGAGGCGTACGAGCGGCTCGTCGCGCAAGGCTATCTCGATTCGCGGCGCGGCTCCGGCTTCTACGTGCGCGAGCGTGCGCCGGGGGCGCAGCCCGCCGGCGCGTCCGGCGGCGGGCGGGCGCAGCCCGTGCACAACACGATCGACGTCGTCTGGCTCTTGCGCAACATGCTGCACACGGTCAGCCCGGAAAAGGGGCCAGGGCTCGGCTACCTGCCGAGCCGCTGGCTCGACGGCGATCTGATCACGAGCGCGTTGCGCGCGCTCGGCCGGCAGTCCGGCGCGCAGATGCTCGGCTTCGGCAGCGCGCAGGGCTTCCTGCCGCTGCGGCAGCAGCTTCAGACGCGCCTCGCCGAAATCGAGATCGGCGCGACGCCCGATCAGCTCGTGCTCGTGTCCGGCATCACGCAGGCGATCGACCTGATCGCGCGCCACTGCGTGCGGCCGGGCGACGCGGTGATCGTCGGCGATCCGGCCTGGTTCCAGATGTTCGGCCGCTTCGCGTCGCAGGGCGCGCAGCTCGTCGGGATGCCGTACACGCCGGACGGCCCCGATCTCGATGCGCTCGAGAACCTCGTGCAGATGTGGCGCCCGAAGATGCTCGTGATCAACTCGGTGCTGCAGAATCCGACGGGCACGTCGCTGTCGGCCGCGCAGGCGTTCCGGATCCTGAAACTCGCGGAGGCGTACGATTTCCTCGTCGTCGAGGACGACGTCTACGGCGACCTGTGCCCGCCGAGCTATCCGGCGACGCGCCTGGCGAGCCTCGATCAACTGAAGCGCGTGATCTTCCTCGGCAGCTTCTCGAAGACGCTCGCCGCGAACCTGCGGGTCGGCTACATTGCGTGCGCGCCGGAACTCGCGAAGGCGCTGACGGACGAGAAGATGCTCGTCGGGATGACGACGCCCGAGCTCAACGAGCGCGTGCTGTACAAGGTGCTGACGGAAGGGCATTACCGGCGCCACGTCGAGCGGCTGCGCGCGCGGCTCGGCGGCGTGCGCGACAAGACCGCGCGGATGCTCGAGCGCACCGGGATGCGGCTCTTCACGATGCCGGCGGCGGGGATGTTCCTGTGGGCCGACACGGGCGTCGATTCGGACGCGCTCGCCGCGGCCGCGCACGAGGAGGGCTTCCTGCTCACGCCGGGGAGCCTCTTCTCGCCGCAGCAGTCGCCTTCGACATGGACGCGCTTTAACGTCGCGAACTGCGGCGATCCCGCGTTGCCCGCGTTCCTCGGCCGCTATCTCGACAGCGTGAACCGCCGCGCCTCTTGAAATTCCGTCGAGCGCCCCAACTTGGGGCGCGGTCGGGCGTCGCGGCAGCAGCATGACGCCGCGCGCCGGCTCCTATGGGGTCGTGAATCGAAACCGTCTGTCGTATTGACGCAATCAACAGGTAAATCAAGATGACTCAGCAAACCATGAGCTTTCAGGCAGAGGTCAAGCAGCTCCTCCACCTGATGATTCATTCGCTTTACAGCAACAAGGAAATCTTCCTGCGCGAACTCGTGTCCAACGCGTCCGACGCCGCTGACAAGCTCCGTTTCGAGGCTCTGGAAAACAACGCGCTCTACGAGAGCGATCCGAACCTGCGCATTCGCCTGTCGTTCGACAAGGCCGCGCGCACGCTCACGATCGACGACAACGGGATCGGCATGAGCCGCGACGAGGCGATCTCGAACCTCGGCACGATCGCGCGCTCGGGCACGAAGGAATTCTTCGCGAAGCTCTCCGGCGACCAGCAGAAGGACGCGGCGCTCATCGGCCAGTTCGGCGTCGGCTTCTACTCGGGCTTCATCGTCGCCGACCGGATCACGGTCGAGACGCGCCGCGCGGGCGTGCCCGCGTCCGAGGGCGTGCGCTGGGAAAGCGCGGGCGAAGGGGATTTCTCGGTCGACACGATCGAGCGTGCCGCGCGCGGCACGACGATCACGCTGCATCTGCGCGACGGCGAGGACGAGCTGCTGTCGTCGTACCGGCTGAAATCGATCGTCCAGAAGTATTCGGACCACGTCGCGCTGCCGATCCTGATGAAGAAGGAAGAGTGGGATCAGGAAAAGGGCGAGATGGTCGAGAAGGACGAGGACGAGACCGTCAACCAGGCGAGCGCGCTGTGGACGCGCGCGAAGAACGACGTCACCGACGAGCAGTACAAGCAGTTCTACCAGCACGTCGCGCACGATCACCAGGAGCCGCTCGCGTGGACGCACAACCGCGTCGAGGGCCGCAGCGAATACACGCAACTGCTGTTCGTGCCGTCGCACGCGCCGTTCGACCTGTGGAACCGCGACTATCGCGGCGGCCTGAAGCTGTACGTGAAGCGCGTGTTCATCATGGACGACGCCGAGCAACTGCTGCCGCAGTACCTGCGCTTCATCAAGGGCGTCGTCGATTCGTCGGATCTGCCGCTGAACGTGTCGCGCGAGATCCTGCAGGAAAGCCGCGACGTGAAGGCGATTCGCGAAGGCGTGACCAAGCGCGCCCTCTCGATGCTCGAAGAACTCGCGAACGCCGAGGACGACGCGGGCAAGGAGAAGTACGCGACGTTCTGGAGCGCGTTCGGCCAAGTGCTGAAGGAAGGCGTCGGCGAGGATCACGCGAACCGCGAGCGCGTCGCGAAGCTGCTGCGCTTCGCGTCGACGCATGGGGACACCGATGCGCAGAACGTGGCGCTCGCCGATTATGTCGCGCGGATGAAGCCCGATCAATCGAAGATCTACTACGTGACGGCCGACACGTGGCAGGCCGCGAAGAACAGCCCGCATCTCGAAGTGTTCCGCAAGAAGGGCGTCGAAGTGCTGCTGCTCACCGATCGCGTCGACGAATGGATGCTGTCGTTCCTGCACGAGTTCGACGGCAAGCCGCTCGCGAGCGTCGCGCGCGGCGATCTCGATCTCGGCGCGCTGAACGACGACGAGAAGAAGGCGCAGGAAGAGACGGGCGAGGCGATGAAGCCCGTCGTCGACAAGATGAAGGAAACGCTCGGCGACAGGGTGAAGGACGTGCGCGTCACGTTCCGGCTGACCGATTCGCCGTCGTGCCTCGTCGCCGACGACAACGACATGAGCGGCTACCTGCAGCGGATGCTGAAGGCGGCGGGTCAGAATGCGCCGTCGTTCCAGCCGATTCTCGAGATCAATCCGGAGCATCCGCTCGTCAAGGCGCTGAAGGCCGACGGCGCGGATTTCGGCGACTGGTGCCACCTGCTGTTCGATCAGGCGCTGCTCGCCGAAGGCGGCGCGCTCGAAGACCCGGCGAGCTTCGTCAAGCGGACCAACGCGCTGTTGCTGTCGCGCGCGGCGTGATGGCGCGGATGCGTTTCGACGCGGCCGATGCGTACTGGCGCGAGACGCCGCGCCCCGGCGCGTCGAGCGCGCAGAAGGACTGGCTCACGCGCGGCGGCTCGCTGACCGCGCACCTCGCCCGGCTCGGCCGCGTGACGGTGCGCGTGACGCGCGAGACGGTCGCGACGCCGTGGGCCGACGAGCACGGCGCGCTTTCATGCGCGTCGCGCGCGCCGGTGTGGGTGCGCGAAGTCGTGCTCGCGGTCGACGGCACGCCGTTCGTCGCCGCGCACAGCATCGCGCCGCTTGCCGCGAGCAAGGGCGTGTGGCAGGCGATGCGGCGGTTGCGCACGCGGCCGCTCGCGGAGCTGCTCTACAGCGATCCGGAGGTGACGCGCTCGCCGCTCGTGAGCCGGCGCGTGATCGCCGGGCATCCGCTGTTCGCGCTCGCGTCGCACGCGCTCGCGCGCGCGCGCGTGCATGCCGCGCCGCACGCGTTCGGCGCGCGCCGCTCGGTGTTCGAGCGGCGCGGCACGCCGCTGATGGTGACCGAATGCATGCTGCCCGCGCTGTGGCGGCATCTCGACGCGCACGGCGAGCGCCGCGCGCGCGACTTCGAGGCGACGTGATGCTGCGCGGCTTTCCTCCCGTCGTGTCGCCCGGCACGCACACGCTGATTCTCGGCAGCTTCCCCGGCGAGGCGTCGCTTGCGGCCGCGCAGTACTACGCGCATCCGCGCAATCAGTTCTGGCGGCTGTTGGGCGCTGTGCTCGGCGAGCCGGAACTGCAGGCGCTGCCGTACGACGCGCGGCTTTCGCGCGTGCTCGCGCACGACTTCGGCATCTGGGACGTGCTCGCCGCGTGCCATCGCGAAGGCAGCCTCGACGCGGCGATTCGCCATGCGCAGCCGAACGACTTCGATTCGTTGCGGGAAGTCGCGCCGAAGCTCAGGAAGGTCTGTTTCAACGGCAAGACGGCGGGGCGCTTCGAGCCGACGATACGCGCGGCGGGGTTCGAGACGCTCGTGCTGCCGTCGTCGAGTCCGGCGAATGCAATGCTGTCGTTCGAGCAGAAGCTCTCGTGTTGGCGCGAGGTGCTTTCCTGACGGCATTCGATGGATGGCGGCGCAACGACGCGCCACATGCGGGCCGGCCCGCAGCCTGAGCGACCGGTCGTCGGGGTGGTTCCGGCTCAGTGATAATCGCTTTCCCGCTGATGGCGCGCGGCAAGGATCGTCACCGTTCGATCGTCGTCGATCTCGAACAGCGCAACATATCCCGATGCGCCGAACTGAATGAGCAGCTCCCGCAGAAATGGCATCGACGGATGAGCTTTGCGGCAAGTGAACGGCGACGATTCCAGCGTGGCGATCCCGGTGGTGATGGCGGCAAGCGCGCGGGCGGCGAGTTCGACGTCGGCGTCTTCGCGATCGGCGATGAAGCCATAAAGACGGTCCAGAAGTCGCCGGTGCGCCGGGCCGCTTCGCGTGACGCGATGCCGCGGGCAATGAATTCGCTTTGGTTGCGACGGCGCTCGATGCCCTCGCGGATCGATTGCTCGACGAAACCCGACAGCGTTTCTCCTTCGCCGAGGACGCTTTCGGCGGCGTCGCGCAGTTCCGGTTCAACCCGCATGGATGGAAAGGTGGCGGATTTCATGATGTCTCTCGATGCATCGCAATTGCGATGCAATATCCGTCCATCGCTTTGTTGATGCAAGTCGGCCGGTCGGCGGGTCCGACAAGCAAGCGGTTTGCCTGCGCGCGACGCCGCGAGTGCTATCCTCTCGTTCGCTCAAACAGCCACGTCAGCAAGAGACTCATCCATGACCCGACTCATCAAGCGAGCCTCCGCCGAGGCGCGCGCGTCCCGGCGCGCCACGCCGTCTCCGTTCAACGGCTCCGAGAAGCTCAAGCCGTCCCGCGCGAAGCGCAGCCGCGCCGAGTTCGACGACCTCGACGGCGTCGCCGTCCTCGACGAGCCGCGCAAGCCGCGCTTCGCGCCCGTCACGTTTTCCGAAGAGCGCGGCGTGCGCTATCTGCATTTCGGCACCGAGTGGGTGCAGGGCGCGATGCGCCTGTCGAAGCCGTATCACATCGAGCTCGAGTACGCGCAGCAGATGATGGCGTGGCTGCTCTTCCTCGAAACGCCGCAGCGCGTCGTCCAGCTCGGCCTCGGCACGGGCGCGCTGACGAAGTTCGCGCATCGCTTCCTGCCGCGTGCGCGCGTCGAGGCGGTCGAGCTGAATCCGGCCGTGATCGTCGCTGCGCGCTCGATGTTCGAGCTGCCGCCCGACGACGGGCGTCTGACCGTCCACGAAACGGACGCGTGGGATTTCGTCAATGATCCGAAGAATCGCGGCACGATCGGCGCGCTGCAGATCGACCTGTACGACGCGACCGCGCGCGGCCCGGTACTCGACAGCGTCGCGTTCTACCGCGCGGTGCGCGGCTGCCTCGCCGACGCGGGCGTCGCGACGATCAACCTGTTCGGCGATCACCCGAGCTTCGTGCGCAACATGAAGCACCTGAACGCCGCATTCGATCAACGCGTGATCGCACTGCCCGAAGTGCATGACGGCAACCGGATCGCGCTCGCGTTCTCGGGGCCGGCGCTGTCGGTATCGTTCGCTCAACTGACCGAGCGCGCGAAGCTGATCGAAGCCGAGCTGCGCCTGCCCGCCCGCTCGTGGGTGAAAGGATTGAAAGCGTCGTTCGGCGAGCGCGCCGGCGTCTTCACGATCTGAGGCCAAAGCGCGCGGGATGGCCGAGCAGGCCGCCCGCGCCGCAGCGCTCGCGGGCTCCGGGTTCGCCCTCGTTTGCCGCCGTTTTTTTCGACTCCTATACTGGCCGACGCCAGGGGAGTCGCAACCTGCCCGTCGTGTCGTTCCTCTTGCACCGCCGTACCCGTTCAGAACATATCAATAACCGGGATGTGAAGAGGAGACGTCATGGCTCACGATGCCGACGCCAACCGGGCCGCGAAACGCTGGCTCTGGTTGCTGGTCCTGCCGCTCGTCGCGATGGTCTGGGTGCCGTCGTACAACCGGACCGAGCCGCAATGGTTCGGATTCCCGTTTTTCTACTGGTATCAACTGCTGTGGGTGTTCATTAGCGCCGTGATCACCGCATTCGTCTACCAGAAGACCAAGAACTGCTGGAAGGGCGTTCCGCGGGGAGACGGCAAATGAATCTGACCGCGACCTTCGTCTTCGTGCTGTTCTTCGTCGGCGTGACGATCATGGGCTTTCTCGCCGCGAACTGGCGGCGCGGCAACCTCGCGCATCTCGACGAATGGGGTCTCGGCGGCCGGCGCTTCGGCACGATCGTCACGTGGTTCCTGCTCGGCGGCGACCTCTACACCGCGTACACGTTCGTTGCCGTGCCGGCGCTCGTGTTCGGCGCGGGCGCGATGGGCTTCTTCGCGCTGCCGTACACGATCCTCATCTACCCGTTTGCGTTCGTCGTGTTCCCGAAGCTCTGGAGCATCGCGAAGCGTCACGGCTACGTGACGGCCGCCGACTTCGTCAGCGCGCGCTATGGCAGCCGCTCGCTCGCGCTCGCCGTCGCGGTGACGGGCATCGTCGCGACGATGCCGTACATCGCGCTGCAGCTCGTCGGCATCGAAGTGGTGATCGGCGGGCTCGGCTTCGACACGAAGGGCTTCGTCGGCGACCTGCCGCTCATCATCGCGTTCGCGATCCTCGCCGCGTACACGTACACGTCGGGGCTGCGCGCGCCCGCGATGATCGCGATCGTCAAGGACATCCTGATCTACATCACGATCGCCGCGGCCGTGATCGTGATTCCGGCGAAGCTCGGCGGCTTCGGGCACATCTTCGGCGCGGTGCCGCCCGCGAAGCTGCTCCTGAAGGCGCCCGACGCAGCGGGCCTGAACGGCTTCAGCGCCTATACGACGCTCGCGATCGGCTCGGCGCTCGCGCTGTTCCTGTATCCGCATTCGGTGACGGCAATTTTGTCGTCGTCGTCGGGCAACACGATCCGCCGCAACATGGCGATGCTGCCCGCGTACTCGTTCGTGCTCGGCCTGCTCGCGCTGCTCGGCTACATGGCGCTCGCCTCGGGCGTGAAGGACATGCCGGAATACGCGCCGTACTTCAAGGCGTTCGGGCCGAATTTCGCGGTGCCGGCGTTGTTCCTGCATTTCTTCCCGTCGTGGTTCGTCGGCGTCGCGTTCGCCGCGATCGGCATTGGCGCGCTCGTGCCGGCGGCGATCATGTCGATCGCGGCCGCGAACCTGTACACGCGCAACATCCATCGCGAGTTCGTCAACCGCAACATGACGCACGATCAGGAGACAAACGTCGCGAAGCTCGTGTCGCTGATCGTGAAGGTCGGCGCGGTCGCGTTCATCCTCGGCCTGCCGCTCACGTACGCGATCCAGCTCCAACTGCTCGGCGGGATCTGGATCATCCAGACGCTGCCCGCGATCGTGCTCGGGCTCTACACGCGGGTGCTCGACTATCGCGGGCTGCTGCTCGGCTGGGTGGCGGGGCTCGTGTGCGGCACGTGGATGGCGATCTCGCTGAAGCTCGCGAGCTCGATCTTCGCGGTCCATCTGTTCGGCTATGCGATTCCGGGCTATGCGGCCGTCTGGGCGCTGGCCGTGAACCTCATCGTGTCGATCGCGGTCAGCGTGCTCGTGCGCGTGCTCGGGATCGCGCATGCGGAAGACCGCACGCGGCCGGAGGATTATCTCGACGTCGTCGAGAGCTGACGCGCGGTTTCGCGCCGGCCGGGCGCGCGAATGAAAACGCCCGCGGCGCGCATCGCGCCGCGGGCGTCGTGCATCGGTCGACCGGGAGCAAACCCGAACGCTTCGGCTTCCGAAGCGTTCACTTCTTCATGTTCGGGTCTTCGACGTTGATCATCCAGTGCACGCCGAACTTGTCGCGCAGCATGCCGAAGCCGAGCGCCCAGAACGTCTTCTCGAACGGCATCGTCACCGCGCCGCCGTCGGCGAGCAGCGCGTCGAACATCCGCTTGCCATCCTCGACGTTCTTCGGATCGAGCGACAGCGAATAGCCGCTGTGCACCTGCTGGTTGCCTGATGAGCAGTCGCCGTCCGAGCACATCAGCACCGAGTCGCCGATCTGGAAATTCGCGTGCATCACCTTGTCGGCCATCTCGGGCGGCGTCGGCCGCTCGGGATTCGGCGGCGCGTCCTTGTAGCGCGCAAGGAAGTTCACCCGTGCGCCGAGCGCGTCGCCGTAGAATTTCAGCGCCTCGTCGCAGCGGCCGCCGAAAAACAGATACGGTTGTACTTGCATCGTCGTCTCCTTGATCCTGGGGAGGGAATAGGGCGCAACCGCGCCCATGTTGACGATTGTAGTGCGTCCGGGTGACAGCAACGGGAATCGTGAAAAGGGCCGCAACGAGCGGGCCGGGAATGCGCGCGGGGGAAGGGCGCGATTCGGCGGATACCGCCTCGCAAGGCGGCGCCCGCCGAATCGCGCATCGAAAAAAATGCCGATCCCCAAAGATGGCGGCCCCGAAGCGCGGGACGAACGTTTGTCATACCGCCCGTCGCGAATCGGAGCCCGCGCGCGTCAGCGCAGCGCGTCGATCATCTTTTCCAGCTTCACCGCGTCTGCCGAGAAGAGGCGAATGCCTTCGGCGAGCTTCTCGGTCGCCATCGCGTCGTCGTTCAACTGGAAGCGGAACGACGATTCGTCGATCGCGACGCGCTCGAGCCGTGCATCTTTCGCCGCGTCCGGCGACAGCTTGCGCGCAACCGTCTCGGCGCTGTCGTGCAGCTTCTGCAGCAGGTCGGGGCTGATCGTCAGCAGGTCGCAGCCGGCGAGCTCGGTGATCTGGCTCGTCGTGCGGAAGCTCGCGCCCATCACTTCGGTCTGGTAGCCGAATTGCTTGTAGTACGTATAGATGCGGCGCACCGATTGCACGCCCGGATCGTTCGCGCCGCCGTCCTTCGACTCGTCCCACTCGGCGCCCTTTTGCTTCTTGTACCAGTCGTAGATCCGGCCGACGAACGGCGAGATCAACTGCGCGCCCGCTTCCGCGCACGCGGCCGCCTGCACGAGCGAGAACAGCAGCGTCATGTTGCAGCGGATGCCTTCGCGTTGCAGCACTTCGGCCGCGCGGATGCCTTCCCACGTCGACGCGAGCTTGATCAGCACGCGCTCGCGGCCGATGCCCGCTGCTTCGTAGAGCTTGATGATTTCGCGGCCCTTGTCGATCGAGCGCTGCGTGTCGAACGACAGGCGCGCGTCGACTTCGGTCGACACGCGGCCCGGGATCAGCTTCAGGATCTCGGTGCCGAAAGCGATCAGCAGGCGGTCGATGATGAAGCCGACCGATTCGCCCGCATGATCGCGGACCGTTTTCTCGAGGATCGGCCGATACGCGTCCTTCTGGACGGCCTTCAGGATCAGCGACGGGTTCGTCGTCGCATCCCGCGGCTTGTATTGCGCGAGTTGCTGGAAGTCGCCCGTGTCGGCGACGACGGTCGTGTACTGCTTGAGCTGGTCGAGTGCGGTAGTCATGACGAGTCGAAAGCGAGGCGCGGCGCGCCGGTTCGGTGAGGACGACCGCGCGGCAGGGCGCGGGGCGATGCTGGGCGGCGCGCTTGGCGCGCGCCGCCGGACCCTCCATTCTAGGCCGGAAAGCGGAACCGGTGCCGAACGCTCGTGCGCCGGCGGGTGTGACGCGCGCCAGGGGCGAATCGCGCACGAACCATGCCCGATCCGGCCGCGAGCCGGACGGGCGTCAGGCGGCGCGACGCGCGTTGAGAATCGCCTGCGTGAGCACGCCCGCGACGAGCCCCCAGAACGCCGAGCCGATCGACAGCAGCGTGAGGCCGGACGCCGTCACCATGAACGTGACGAGCGCCGCTTCGCGCTGGCGCGCGTCCTGCATCGCGTTGGTGAGGCCGCTCATGATCGAGCCGAACAGCGCGAGCGCGGCGACCGACACGACGAGCGCCTTCGGCAGCGCGCCGAACAGCGCGGAGATCGTCGCGCCGAACACGCCCGCGACGAGATAGAACGTGCCGCACCAGACGGCCGCCGTGTAGCGCTTCGCGCGATCGTCGTGCGCCTCGGGGCCGGTGCAGATCGCGGCCGTGATCGCCGCGAGGTTGATCCCGTGCGAGCCGAACGGCGCGAGCACGAGCGATGCGACGCCCGTCGTCGCGATGAGCGGCGAGGAGGGCGTGCCGTAGCCGTCCGCGCGCAGCACCGCGATGCCGGGCACGTTCTGCGACGCCATCGCGACAACGAACAGCGGAATGCCGATGCTCACGATCGCCGAGATCGAGAACGACGGCGCCGTGAACACGGGCCGCGCGAGCGCGACGTGAAAGCGGCTGAAGTCGAGCAAGCCGAGCGCGCCCGCGGCCGCGATGCCCGCGGCGAGCGTCGCGACGATCGCATAGCGCGGCGCGGCGCGCTTGACGATCAGGTACGTGAAGAACATCGCGAGCACGAGCGCGGTCTGGAACTGCGCGGCGCGGAAGATCTCGATGCCGATCTCGAACAGGATGCCGGCGAGCAGCGCCGCGGCGATGCCGGACGGAATCCGGCGCATCAGCGTGTCGAACAGGCCGCTCGCGCCGACGGCGGCGAGCAGCAGCGCGCAGACGACGAACGCGCCGATCGCGTCCGCATACACGACGCCCGGCAGCGACGCGACGAGGAGCGCCGCGCCGGGCGTCGACCACGCGACGACGATCGGCGCGCGATACCGCATCGACAGCCCGATCGTCGTCACGGCCATGCCGAGCGACAGCGCCCAGATCCACGACGAGATCTGCGCGTCGCTCAGGTGCGCGGCGCGGCCCGCCTGAAACATCAGCACGAGCGAGCTCGTGTAGCCCGTCATCATCGCGACGAAGCCCGCGACGAGCGCGGACGGCGACGTGTCGGTGAAAAAATTCGGCCGCGCGACGGCGGGCGACAGATTGGAGGCGGGTGGCTGACTGCTCATCGGTGAAACGTCGTGTCTGAAGCGTTGAGGTGAAGCGTCGAAAACGACGGAATTCAGGGGGCTCGGCGGGTGCGGCGGCGCGTCACTTGCTCAGCGTGCGCATCGCGGATTCGAGGCCCGCGAGCGTGAGCGGATACATCCGGTCGCCTAGCACGTCGCGAATGATCGCGATCGACTGCCGGTATTCCCATAGCCGCTCGGGTTCCGGATTGAGCCAAGCGTAGTGCGGGAACTGATCGGTGAGACGGCGCAGCCACACGGCGCCCGCCTCGGGATTGTTGTATTCGACGGAGCCGCCCGGCTGCAGCACTTCGTAAGGGCTCATCGTCGCGTCGCCGACGAAGATCAGCTTGTAGTCGGGCGTGAACTTGTGCAGCACGTCCCAGGTCGGCGTGCGCTCTGCGTGGCGGCGGCGGTTGTTCTTCCACAGGTGGTCGTACACGCAGTTGTGGAAGTAGTAGAACTCGAGGTGCTTGAACTCGGCCTTCGCGGCGGAGAAGAGCTCCTCGGTGCGCTTGATGTGGTCGTCCATCGAGCCGCCGACGTCGAGCAGCATCAGCACCTTCACGTTGTTGTGGCGCTCGGGCACCATCCGCAGATCGAGCCAGCCGGCGTTCGCGGCGGTGCTGCGGATCGTGCCGGGCAGGTCGAGCTCCTCGGCCGCGCCTTCGCGCGCGAAGCGCCGCAGCCGCCGCAGCGCGACCTTGATGTTGCGCGTGCCGATCTCGACCGAATCGTCGTAATCGCGATACGCGCGCGCCTCCCACACCTTGACCGCGGTGCGGTTGCCGTTCGACGGCCCGCCGATCCGGATGCCTTCCGGGTTGTAGCCGCCGTGCCCGAACGGCGACGTGCCGCCCGTGCCGATCCACTTGTTGCCGCCCTCGTGGCGCGCCTTCTGCTCGTCGAGCAATGCTTTGAGGCGCTCCATCAGCTTGTCGAGGCCGCCGAGCGCCTGGATCTGCGCCTTCTCCTCGGGCGTGAGCTCGCGCTGCAGGCGTTTCTCGAGCCAGTCGAGCGGAATGTCGAACGCATCCGAGGGCAGCGCGGACACGCCGTGGAAGTACGCGCCGAATGCCTTGTCGAACTTGTCGAAGTACTGCTCGTCCTTCACGAGCGTCATCCGCGCGAGATAGTAGAACGCGTCGAGCGAAGGCTCGATCACCTGCGCCTTCAGCGCTTCCAGCAGCGCCAGGTATTCCTTGACCGACACCGGCAGCTTCGCCGCGCGCAGCGAGTAGAAGAAATCGATCAGCATGGGCGGGCCCTCGCATCGCCGCGGCGAGCCGGGCGGCCGCGCGGCGCACGGGCGCGCCGCGCGACGGCGGGCCGGCGCGCGCATGCGCCGCGCGACGAAGCGCGCAGCGGGTTCGGGTTCGCGCGACGCATTGCGCGCGTGCCCGCGGGCGTGGCGGCTGGATTCCGGCGGCTCATCTCGCGTGTCTCCTCGCGGCGCCCGTGCGTCTAGCGGTTGTGGCGGTTCATGTAGACGAGCCGCTCGAACAGGCTCACGTCCTGCTCGTTCTTGAGCAGCGCGCCCGCAAGCGGCGGCACGATCTGCTTCTGGTCCTTCGAGCGCAGCGCGTCGGGCGGGATGTCCTCGGCGAGCAGCAGCTTCAGCCAGTCGAGCAGCTCGGACGTCGACGGCTTCTTCTTCAGCCCCGACACGCCGCGCAGCTCGAAGAAGCTCTCGAGCGCCGCGCGCAGCAGGTCCTGCTTGATGCCGGGGTAGTGGACCTCGACGATCTTCTGCATCGTCGACGGATCGGGGAACTGGATGTAGTGGAAGAAGCAGCGGCGCAGGAATGCGTCGGGCAGCTCCTTCTCGTTGTTCGACGTGATGATGACGAGCGGGCGGTGCCGCGCGCGCACGGTCTCGCGCGTCTCGTACACGTGGAACTCCATCCGGTCGAGCTCGCGCAGCAGATCGTTCGGGAATTCGATGTCGGCCTTGTCGATCTCGTCGATGAGGAGCACGTTCGGGCGTTCGGCCTCGAACGCTTGCCACAGCACGCCCTTCACGATGTAGTTCGCGATGTCCTTCACGCGCTCGTCGCCGAGCTGCGAGTCGCGCAGGCGCGACACCGCATCGTATTCGTAAAGGCCCTGCTGCGCCTTCGTCGTCGACTTGATGTGCCATTGCAGGAGCGGCATGCCAAGCGCCGCCGCGACCTCCTCGGCGAGCATGGTCTTGCCGGTGCCGGGCTCGCCCTTGATGAGGAGCGGGCGCTCGAGCGTGAGCGCGGCGTTGACGGCGAGCTTCAGATCGTCTGTCGCGACGTAGTGCGAGGAACCTTCGAAACGCATGGCGGCGAGCTTCCGGCGAAAAAATCCCAGTATAAGTCAGAAGCGCCGCTGGCTTGGCGCGGCCGGCGTATCGTGCGAAGCGCATTCGGTGGGCGCGCGTGGTGGACGCGTTCCCCGGCGACGCGGTACAATCTGGCCGTTTTTTTGGCCTGCGTGGCGGCCTCACAAGTAAAACGGCGCCGGCCGTTGCCTTTGCGGGCGCCAGTTTCCCCTCAAGCTAGGTTACAAGAGCTATGAATAAATTCGGCAAACATGTCGTTGTCGCAGCAGCGCTCGCGGCGCTCGCCGCCGGCGCGCAGGCGGCCGGTGTGGTCGGCAACCCGAAGGACGGGGCAAGCAAGGCCGCGATGTGCATCGGCTGTCACGGCATCGACGGCTACCGCGTGGCCTACCCGGAGGTCTACCGGGTGCCGCTCCTCGGCGGCCAGAACCAGGTTTATCTCGAGAATGCGCTGAAGGCCTACCGGAAGAAGGATCGCCATTTCCCGTCGATGAACGCGATCGCCGAATCGCTGACGGATCAGGACATCGCCGATCTCGCGTCCTACTACGCCGCGCAAAAGCCCGATTCGAAGAACAATCCCTACAAGTAAGCTCGCGCTTGCTGACCTCAGCACCGGGATAGGAGCATCCATGAAGAAGCCTCAGACGGCACTCAAGACGGCGGCGGCGCTCGCGCTCGCAGCCGGCTTCGCGATCGGCACCGCGCATGCGGCGGACGTCGCGAAGGGCAAGGAACTCGTCGAGTCGCACAACTGCGCGGCCTGCCACGGCGCGAAGCTCGACAATCCGATCAACGCCGAATATCCGCGCCTCGCGGGCCAGCACGCCGACTACCTGGTCTGGGCGATGCGCCAGTACCAGATGGGCCTGACGAACCCGCTCCTCGGCCGCAGCAACGCGATCATGCAGGCGCAGGTGCAGAGCCTGTCCGTTGCCGACATGAAGGACATCGCCGCGTACCTCGAGTCGCTGCAAGGCAGCCTCGTGTTCAAGAAGTAACGCCGGTACGCCGGCGTCGCGCGTGTCCGCTCGCGCGACGCGCGCGCCGAAAAATGCCCCGCTTCGAGCGGGGCATTTTTTTGTCCGTTGCGCGCGTGCGCGGCATGCGGTGCGTGATGCCTTCGCGAGGGCCGCGTCAGCCGCGCGATGCGCGTCGCAGGATCCGCTGCAGATAGGCGTCGGAATCAGGCGGCGTGTTCGTGCGTTGCGCTTCCCAGATCGTTTCGCCGAGACATTCCATGATCGCGTGCTGCGCGTCGTGCGCGCAATCGCAGCGGGCGGCGAGTTTCTCGTGCGCGGCCCGGATGCCGGGCGGCTGGTCGATCGACAACTGCTCGCTGATCGCGAGATGCATCGACAGATGCAGGAACGGATTCGTGCGCCCTTCGTCGGGCGTGTAGTCGTGCGCGGCCGAGCGCCCGGCGTCCTCGAGTTCCGCGTGATATTCGGGATGCTCGACGATCCAGTCGGCCGCCATCGCTTCGAGCGGCGTGAGGATCTCGCCCGAGCGCTGCTTGCGCCAGGTGTCGATGAAGAAGCGACGCACGTCGTCGCGGCTCGGATTGAACATGATGTAAAGCAGGGCGTGTGACAGGCCGCTGCGGCCCGCGAGCGCATATTTTACGCTGTCCGCGGCAGGGCTGCCGAAAGCGCGACGGCGCGACGGCGTAACGAAGCGGCGAAGCAGCGAAACTGCGAAACTGCGAAACAGCATCCGGGCATTCAGGCGCGTGATGCACCGGTTTCGGGGCGCCGACGCAATCGCGCGGCGATGGGCTGCCCGGCATTTCGGGCGCGCGGCACGCTCACCGTTCGACGCGAGATCCGTCACGGCACGCATCGCGGTCCGCAACGGATTCGGCATAAACACCGCTTATGCGGCCGTTCGAAGCTCGTTAGAATCGAGCGCTTTCACTACTCGCACGAGCCATGGCCTTGACCGCCGGAACCTCTTGCGCCGCGCGACGCGGCGCGCTGTACGTCGCGTTGTCGGCCGCCGCGTTCGGCGCGATGGCGATCTTCGGTCGCTACGCATACGCGGGCGGCGCCGACGTGCTCGGCCTCTTGATCGTCCGTTTCTCGATCGCGGGCGCGCTGCTCGCCGCCGTCGCGCGGCGGCGGCGCGTGCGCTGGCCGCGCGGCCGTGCGCTCGCCGCGATCGTCTGCATGGGCGCGCTCGGCTACGTCGGACAGTCGCTGTGCTATTTCAGCGCGCTGCAACATGCGCAGGCGAGCCTCGTCGCGCTGCTGCTCTATCTGTATCCGGCGTTCGTCACGCTGCTCGCCGCCTGGTGGCTCGGCGAGCGGCTCACGCGCGCGAAGGCGGTCGCGCTCGCGCTGTGCGTCGCCGGCTCGGCGCTGATGGTGGGCGGCGGTCGCGGCGAGCCGCTCGGCATCGCGCTCGCGCTCGGCGCGGCGGTGGTCTATTCGCTGTACATCGTCGTCGGCGCGAAGGCGGCGCGCGGCGTCGATCCGCTCGCGACCGTCGCGATCATTTGTTGCGCCGCGGCGGCGATGCTCATCGCGCTCGCGCTCGCACGCACGGCGGCGTTCGGCGCGCCGCCGCACTGGCCGCGCGCGGCGTCCGGCTGGGCCGCGCTCGTCGCGATCGCGCTCGTGTCGACCGTCGCCGCGATGCTCGCGTTCTTCGCCGGCCTCGCGCGGCTCGGCGCGGCCCGCACGTCGATGCTGTCGACGCTCGAGCCCGTCGTGACGGTCGCGCTGGCCGCCGCGCTGTTCGGCGAGACGCTGACGCCGCTGCAATGGGCGGGCGGCGTCGCGATCCTCGCGGCGGTGCTGTGGCTCGTGCGCGCGGGCACGCCGGCCGACCACGCGGAGCCGACGACGATCGCGAGCGCGTGAGGCTCGCGGGGCGGGTAGTGGGAGGTGTCGGCCGGGATCGGGTGCGGCCCGCGGCCGGCTTCGCCGATTGAAATGCGGAACGCGAACGTGCGATGAACGTGCCGCTTTGCAGCAATCGCGGGTCCGGTCCGGCAGGCCCGCGGATGCCCGAAGCGATCCGCGCCCGCCGCGCGCCGCAGCGCGCGACCCGCCCCCGTCACTGCACGGGCGCAGGCGTCTTCGGCTTGTACTCGCAAAGCGGCTCGATCGCGCAGTGCCAGCATTCGGGCTTGCGCGCCTTGCACACGTAGCGTCCGTGCAGGATCAGCCAATGATGCGCATCGTGCAGGAATTCCTTCGGCGTGAACTTCTCGAGCGCCGCTTCGACCGCGCGCACGTCCTTGCCGGGCGCGAGGCCCGTGCGGTTCGCGACGCGGAAGATGTGCGTGTCGACGGCGATCGTCGGCTGGCCGAACGCGGTGTTCAGCACGACGTTCGCGGTCTTGCGGCCGACGCCCGGCAGGCTCTCGAGCGCCTCGCGGTCGGCGGGCACTTCGCCGTCGTAGCGCTCGAGCAGGATCCGGCTCGCCGCGACGACGTTCTTCGCCTTCGTCCGGTAGAGACCGATCGTCCTGATGTAGTCGGCGACGCCTTCCTCGCCGAGCGCGACGATCCTCTTCGGTGTGTTCGCCACCGGGAACATCTTGCGCATCGCCTTGTTGACCGACACGTCGGTCGCCTGCGCCGACAGCATCACCGCGATCAGCAACTCGAACGGCGTCGTGTATTCGAGCTCGGTCGTCGGATGTGGGTTGAGGCTTTGCAGCGTTTCGAAGATCGCGCGTCGTTTGTTGGCGTTCATGCGGTCACGGTTTCGGTTTCGAGATCGGCGGCGCGTCGTCTTCGCGATCGGGCTTGCCGGCCGCGTCGCGCTGCCCGGCGAGACGGCGCCGCCGCGCTTCGGCCGCGTCGATCTGCGCCTGCACCGCGGCGCTCACGCCTTCGGTGTTCTTCGGCCCCGCGCCCTGGGCGGCGAGTTCTTCCTTCTTCTTGCGCGCGCGTTCGAGCGCCGCTGCAATGATCGCACGCTTCTTCGCTTGCGGATCGTCGTCGGCCGGCGCCGCGGGCTCGGCGGCGGCAGGGGCGGTGGTGGGGGCGGTGGCCGCCGCGGCGGCGCTTGCCGCGCGGCGGGCCGCCGCCCGCGCCTCGGCTGCTTCGCGCTCGCGCTTCTGACGCGCGAGGCGCGCATCGTGCCGCGCGCGCGCGGCGTCGGCCTGCTGTTGCGACCACGCGTCCCAGCCGGTCTGCTCGCCTGTCACGGGTATCATCGCGATGCAGTCGACGGGGCACGGCGGCACGCACAGGTCGCAGCCGGTGCAGAGTTCGGCGACGATCGTATGCATTTGCTTCGGCGCCCCGACGATCGCGTCGACGGGGCACGCCTGCATGCACAGCGTGCAGCCGATGCAAAGCTGCTCGTCGATGAACGCGACGGGACGCGCACGCTCGACGCCGTGCTCCGGATTGAGCGGTATCACGGGCTTGCCGAGCAGTTTCGCGAGCCGCGCGACGCCCTCGGCGCCGCCTGGCGGGCATTGATCATAGCCGGCGGTGCCGGCCGCGATTGCCTCCGCGTACGGACGGCAGCCGTCGTAGCCGCACTTCGTGCATTGCGTTTGGGGAAGCAGATCTTCGATGCGATCGGCGAGGGTCTTGGAATCGGTCACAGTGACGACGTGGGCCGGCGCGGCGGCCGGGCGTTCGAACGCGGCCCGGATATTTCTGGAAACAACAATTATCGCCGATTTTTCGCATTGCGCTTAACAACGCATGTGCCATAATCAAAACGCTTTTTTGCGTGACTATAGCAGGGTGTCCCTTAACGATGGCGCGCCCGTTCACGCCGCCGGCGATCGCCGCAGGCCCCGCGTCGATCGCCGGCGGCGCGAGCCGGATTACGCGGCTCACATAGCAAAACGCCACTATGAATCAGCCAAAAATCAAAAGAGACCCAGAGGGAACCCGGCGCCGGATCCTGCTCGCGGCGGCCGAAGAATTCGCGACAGGGGGGCTGTTCGGTGCGCGAGTCGATCAGATCGCGCGCCGCGCCGAAACCAACGAGCGCATGCTCTATTACTACTTCGGCAGCAAGGAGCAATTGTTCACCGCGGTGCTCGAATATGCGTTTTCCGCGCTGATGGAGGCCGAGCGGGCGATCGATCTCGAAGGCGTCGCGCCCGTCGAAGCGATCACGCGGCTCGCGCATTTCGTGTGGGACTACTACCGCGATCATCCCGATTTGCTGCGCCTGCTCAACAACGAGAACCTGCACGAGGCGCGCTATCTGCAGAAATCGACGCGCATTCGCGAGATGATCTCGCCGATCGTCAAGACGCTCGACGGCGTGCTCGATCGCGGCCAGAAGGCGGGGCTCTTCCGCACGGACATCGATTCGCTGCGGTTCTACGTGACGCTGTCGGGGCTCGGCTACTACATGGTGTCGAACCGCTTCACGCTCGCCGCGATCTTCGGCCGCGATTTCAGCGCGCAGCACGAGCGCACCGAGATGATCAAGATGAACACCGAGTTGCTGCTCGCGTTTCTGTTGAGGCGCTGAGCCGGACGGGCGCGCGCGTCAGGCGACCTTGCGCGCGCGCGGCAATGCGGCTTTCGTCGCGGCGCGCTTGGCGGCGGCCGGCTTCGCCGCACGGGTTTTCGCGGCGGGGCGCTTCGCGGCCGTCAGCCTGAGCGCGGCCGCCTTCGCGGGCGCGGCGCTTATCGTTTCGCTGCCCGCCGTCGACCGGCTCGGCGTGGAAGGCGATGTCGACGTGGAGCCGGCCTGCGGCGTCGGCTTCTTCGGCTGCGACGCATGCTCGCGGATGAAGTCGCGCAGTTGCGGATAGATGATCGTGCGCCAGCGGCGGCCCGAGAAAATGCCGTAGTGGCCGCACTTCTCGGCGGTGAGGCTGCGGCGGTGCGCCTGCGGGATGCCCGTGCAAAGCTCGTGCGCGACGTGCGTCTGGCCGCTGCCCGAGATGTCGTCGAGCTCGCCTTCGATCGTCATCAGCGCGCTCGAATGGATGTCGGCCGGCTTCACGCGCTCGCCGTGGATGTCCCACGTGCCTTCGGCGAGGCGGAACTCCTGGAACACGATGCGGATCGTGTCCAGATAGTATTCGGCCGCCATGTCGAGCACCGCGTTGTATTCGTCGTAGAAGCGGCGGTGCGCTTCGGCGTCTTCCTCGTCGCCGCGCAACAGGCTCTGGTAGAAGTCCCAGTGCGATTGCGCGTGGCGCTCCGGATTCATCGCGACGAAGCCCGTGTGCTGCAGGAAGCCCGGATAGACCTTGCGGCCTTCGCCCGGATAGTTCGCCGGCACCGTGTGGATCACGTTGTTCTCGAACCATGAATGCGAGCGGTTCGTCGCGAGCGAATTCACCGACGTCGGGCTCTTGCGCGCGTCGATCGGGCCGCCCATCATCGTCATCGTGAGCGGCGTGTCCTCGCCGCGGCTCGCCATCAGCGAGATCGCCGCGAGCACGGGCACGGTCGGCTGGCACACCGAGATCACGTGCAGGTTGCGCGCGCCGATATGTCGGATGAATTCCTGGATGTAGTCGACGTAGTCGTCGAGATGGAACGGGCCGACTTCGGCGGGCACCATCCGCGCGTCGATCCAGTCGGTGATGTAGACCTTGTGATCCTGCAGCAGCGTGCGGACGGTGTCGCGCAAAAGCGTCGCGTGGTGGCCCGACAGCGGCGCGCACACGAGCACGACGGGCTCGTCCTTCAGTTGCCCGACGGCGCCCGAATCGTCCGCGTAGCGCTTGAAGCGCAGCAGCCGGCAGAACGGCTTCTCGATGATCGTCTGCTCGACGATCGGAATGTTGTGCCCGTCCTTGACGATCTGGTGAATCGCGAACTCCGGCTTCTCGTAATCCTTGCCGAGCCGGTACAGCAATTCGTAGCCCGCCGCGAGGCGCGTCGCGCCCGGCACGAGCGAAAGCGGGCTCGACGGATTCGCGAACGATTTGGAGGCGGCTTGCGCCCAGGCGGTCAGCGGGCTCAGCATCGCCCGCTGGAATTCGTGCAATTGGTAAAGCATGCGAGCTCCCGATGGGAGAACGGTGCGCGAAGGCGGCGCGGGGCGCCGCGGCGTGCCGTGTCAGTCAGCAATCGGACCGATTCACTCGTCGGATCGAATCAGTCGCGACTGATCATATCGGACATTCAGGGGTGTCGCAACGCAGCATACCCGCATTTCCGAGCGTTGCTTCGACATCTGACCTTGTCTTACGTTTGTCGCGCAAACGTGGTTCGGCGCTAGCGCCCGGCGACGGCGTCCGCCGCCGTAGGCTGGCCGGCCGCGCGCAGCATTTCCTCTTCATGATGCATCAGGTTGAACGCGGTGTGCACGAGCCCGACGTGCGAGAACGCCTGCGGGAAATTCCCTACCTGGCGACGCGTCACGGGATCGTATTCCTCGGCAAGCAGGCCGAGGTCGTTGGTGAGCGACAGCAGGCGGCGGAACAGCGCGTGCGCATCGTCGATGCGGCCGAGGAGCGCGAGATTGTCGACGAGCCAGAAGCTGCATGCGAGAAACGTGCCTTCGCCGGGCGGCAGGCCGTCGTCGTATTCGCTCGTGTGGTAGCGCAGCACGAGGCCGTCGCGCATCAGGCCCCGCTCGATCGCGGCGACGGTCTCCGAGACGCGCGAATCGGTGGGCGGCAGGAAGCCGACGAGCGGCAGCATCAGCACGCTCGCGTCGAGCGCGTCGCTGCCGTAGCTCTGCGTGAACGCGCGCAGCCGCGGATTCCAGCCGTTCGCGCAGACGTCCGCGTGGATCTCGTCGCGCACCGCGCGCCAGCGCTCGAGCGGCGCGGGCAGCCGGAACATCTCGGCCGACTTGATCGCGCGATCGAACGCGACCCACGCCATCACCTTCGAGAACGTGAAGTGCCGGCGGCCGCCGCGCGTCTCCCAGATGCCTTCATCCGGCTCGCGCCAGATCTTCTCGAGGTGCGCGAGCAGCGTCGTCTGGACCGACCAGACCGTGTCGTCCGCCTGCAGGCCGCCCACACGCGCAACGTGCAGCGCGGCCATCACTTCGCCGAACACGTCGAGCTGCAACTGGTTCGCCGCGTTGTTGCCGATGCGCACCGGGCGCGAATCGTGGTAGCCCGGCAGCCAGTGGAGCTCCATCTCGGGCAGGCGCCGCTCGCCCGCGATTCCGTACATGATCTGGATCTGCTCGGGCGAGCCGGCCATCACGCGGCCGAGCCACGTGCGCCACGCGCGCGCCTCGTCGTAGTAGCCGCCGCGCATCAACGCGAGCAGCGTGATCGTCGCGTCGCGCAGCCAGCAGTAGCGGTAGTCCCAGTTGCGGGTGCCGCCCAACTGCTCGGGCAGCGACGTCGTCGGCGCGGCGACGATGCCGCCCGTCGGCTCGTACGCGAGCGCCTTCAGCGTGATCAGCGAGCGGCGCACGGCGGCCGCGTAGCGGCCGCGCAACGGGCACCGCGCCGACCATTCGAGCCAATGGTTCTCGGTGCGCGCGAGCATCGACAGCGGCTCGCGCGCGGGCGGCAGCCGCAGGTGCGACGGCGCGTAGGACAGCGAGAACGGCACGCGCTCGTCCGCCTTCACCGTGAATTCGGCGACCGTATGCAGGTTCTCGCCCGACAGCGGCACGGGCGTGCGCAGCACGACCGTATCCGGGCCGGCGATCGCCTTCACGCCCGCCTCGCGCGGCAGCCGCGTGACCCACGGGACCGAGAAGCCGTAGTCGAAACGCAACACGAGCTGCATCTGCATCTTCATCTCGCCGCGCCGGCCGACAACGATCCGCACGAGCTCCGACCAGCCGCTGCCGGGCGGCATGAAGTCGATCACCGTGACGGCGCCGGCGTCGCTCTCGTAGTCGGTTTCGAGGATCAGCGTGTCGCCGCGGTAGCGGCGCGACGTCGCGCTCACGCGCACGTCGTCGGCGGGCGCGACGAGCCAGCGGCCGTGCTCCGGCGTGCCGACGAGCGCGGCGAAGCACGCGCCGGAATCGAAACGGGGCCAGCACAGCCAGTCGACCGAGCCGTCCCGGGAGATCAGCGCGGCCGTGTGGCCGTCGCCGACGAGGGCGTAGTCTTCGATGAGGGCGGGCATGGGCGGCGATCCTCCAGCAATCCTTGTCGTTCACGATCCGGGCATTTTCGCGCCGCGCTGTACGGCGGCGCGCACGGGCCCTTATACTCGGCGGACTGCGCGGCGCGGGCGTTCGAAGGGCCCGCGCTTCGCAACATCACATCACTTGAGACGGATCGATGCAAGGAGGTTCCGATGACCCGACGCGCTCATGCGCCTTCGTCGTTCGCTTTCCCGCTTAGGCTGAGTCACTGGATGAAAGGTTTCGCGCTCGCGCTGCCGCTTTTCGGCAATCCCTCGTTCGCGCAGGATGCGAGCGGCGGCCCCGCGGGCGGCGTGTACAACCTGCTCGTCGGCACCTATACGGGCGCGGGCGGCGACGGCATCTACGTGTATCGCTTCGATACCGACTCGGGCCGCGCGACGCCCGTGTCTTCGGCGAAGGCCGAGAACCCGTCGTACCTCGTCGCGAGCCGCGACGGCCGCCACGTGTACGCGGTCAACGAACTGCCGGGCGACGCCGGCCCCGCGAGCGTGCGCGGCGGCGTCAGCGCATTCGCCTTCGACGCGAAGACGGGCGCCCTCCAGTTCGTCAACCGCGTGTCGGCGCAAGGGAACGATCCGTGCTACCTGAGCCTGTCGCCGGACGGGCGCTATCTCGTCGCGGCGAACTATTCGGTCGCGTCCGATCCGGGCGGCAGCTTCTCGGTGTTTCCGGTCGAGGCGACGGGCGCGCTCGGCGCAGCGGTGCTGAACGTGCATCACGAGGGCACGGGCCCGGTGACGGGGCGGCAGGACGGCGCGCATGTCCATTCGACCGTGTTCTCGCCGGACGGCAAGTACCTGTTCGTGCAGGACCTCGGCGCGGACAAGCTCTACTCGTACCGCTACGCGCCGGACGGCGGCCGCGGCCTCATCGGCCCGACCGAGTCGCGCTACACGCTCGTGAAGGCGGGCTCGGGCCCGCGCCATCTCGTGTTCGGCGCAAGCGGGCGGTTCGCTTACGTGACCAACGAGCTGAACGCGTCGGTCGGCGTGTACCGCTACGACGACGGCCGGCTCGCGCACGTCGAGACCGTGCCGATGACGGCGCCGGGCTTCGCGGGCAAGGTCGGCGGCGGCGCGCTGCATCTGTCGCCGGACGGGCGCTTCCTGTACGCGACCAATCGCGGCGACGCGAACGACATCGTGATCTACGCGGTGAACGCGGCCGACGGCAAATTGAAGCTCGTCGGCCGGCAGTCGAGCCTCGGCAAGACGCCGCGCGAGTTCGCGATCGATCCGAGCGGCAAGTGGCTCATCGTCGGCAACCAGGACAGCGACAGCGTGTTCGTGTTCAGGCGCGATGTCGCGAGCGGCCGCCTCGAGCCGAATCCGGCGCAGATCAGGATCGGCAAGCCGGTCGACTTCAAGTTCGTGCCGGTGCGGTGACGCCGGGCGGCGCGCCGCCCGGCATCGAAGCCGTGCCGCGCTTCGCGCCGCCGCGTCCCGCCGCGCTTACTCGGCCAGCGGCGGCGCGAGCACTTCGCGGCTGCCGTTGATGCCCATCGGCGATACGAGGCCGGCCGCTTCCATCTGCTCGACGAGCCGCGCCGCGCGGTTGTAGCCGATGCGCAACTGCCGCTGCACCGACGAGATCGACGCGCGCCGCGTGCGCACGACGAACGCGACGGCCTCGTCGTAGAGCGGATCGGCTTCCGCGTCCGGCGCTTCGCCGAAGAGATCCTGTGCGCCGCCTTCCGCGCTCGGCCCGTCGAGAATGCCTTCCTCGTACTGCGGCTCGCCGAACTGCTTCAGGTATTCGACGATCCGGTGCACTTCCTCGTCCGCGACGAACGCGCCGTGCACGCGCTGCGGGTAGCCCGTGCCGGGCGGCAGGAACAGCATGTCGCCCTGGCCGAGCAGCGATTCGGCGCCCATCTGGTCGAGGATCGTGCGCGAGTCGATTTTCGACGACACCTGGAACGCGACGCGCGTCGGAATGTTCGCCTTGATGAGGCCCGTGATCACGTCGACGGACGGGCGCTGCGTCGCGAGGATCAGATGGATGCCGGCCGCGCGCGCCTTCTGCGCGAGCCGCGCGATCAGCTCCTCGATCTTCTTGCCGGCGACCATCATCAGATCGGCGAGCTCGTCGATCACGACGACGATGAGGGGCAGCGTCGACAGCGGCTCGGGATCGTCGGGCGTCAGCGAGAACGGGTTGCCGATCTTCTTTTCCTTCGCGACGGCGTCGCGGATCTTCTGGTTGAAGCTCGCGAGGTTGCGCACGCCGAGCGCGGACATCAGCCGGTAGCGCTTCTCCATCTCGCCGACGCACCAGGTGAGCGCGTTCGCGGCGAGCTTCATGTCGGTGACGACGGGCGCGAGCAGATGCGGGATGCCTTCGTAGACCGACAGCTCGAGCATCTTCGGGTCGATCATGATGAGCCGCACGTCCTCGGGCGTCGCCTTGTACAGCAGCGACAGGATCATCGCGTTGATCGCGACCGACTTGCCCGAGCCCGTCGTGCCGGCGACGAGCATGTGCGGCGCCTTCGCGAGATCGGTGACGACCGGGTTGCCGGTGATGTCCTTGCCCATCGCGATCGTGAGTTGCGATGCCGAGTGCTGGTATTGGCGCGACGCGAGAATTTCGGACAGGCGGATCATCTGGCGCTTCGCGTTCGGCAGTTCGAGGCCCATGCAGGTCTTGCCGGGGATCGTCTCGACGACGCGGATCGACGTGAGGCCGAGGCCGCGCGACAGGTCCTTCATCAGGCCGACGATCTGGCTGCCGCGCACGCCGAGCGCGGGCTCGATCTCGAAGCGCGTGATCACCGGGCCCGCCGACGCGCCGACGACCGACACCGGCACCTTGAACTCCTGCAGGCGCTGCTCGATGATCTGGCCGGTTTGCGCGAGATGCTCGTCGGAGATCGCCTCGATCGTGTCGCAGGCGGGCTCGAGCAGGTCGAGCGTCGGCAGCTCGACGTTCGACGCGGCGGGCGCGTGGAACTCGAACGCGTTCGGCGCGGGCGGGCGGGTCGGGCGGGCGGGCTCGGCGGGGACGGCGTTCGGCTGGGGGGCGGGCGCCGTCGATGTGGCGGAGACGGGCGATGGGGCGGGCGTTTCTGGTGTGCCTGGTGCGCCGGCGACTCGCGTGGCTTGCGCAACGTCCGGCGCGGCGGCCGATGCACCGGCGGGCGACACGATCGCATTCGACGCGGCGGCGAGCGCAGGAGCGACGCTCGGTGAAATGCTGTCCGCCGTGGAGGCGACCGAGGTTGCGACACCTGTCGACGCAATCGCCGGCGTGCTCGCGCTCGATGCGACGGCCGATGCGCCGGTAAGCGACGCGATCGAATTCGATACGGCCGCGCTTGGCTTGGCGCTGCCGGGCAGCGTCGCATTCGGCACGTTCGGCGGCGCGGCAGTGGCACCGGATGCGGCTCGATCGAACGCGGGTGCGCCGACAGCAGGCGTCGTGGCGTTCGCGCTTGCCGTTGCGGCCGGCTCAGTCGCGGCCGCCGCGCGGGCCGCGTCGAGCATGCCGAATGCCGCGCCGACGATGCCGATCGCGCCTGCTGCATGGCCTGTCGACGTCTGCGCCGTGGAAGGCGCCGAAACGACCGGGGCCGCCGCGGCGCCCGGCGTCGCCGGCGCAGCCGGCGACATGGCCGAAGCAGGTGCGCTTTGGACGTTCGAGTCGTTCGATATGGCTGCCGCGGTCTTGTCCGGAGCGGGCGCTGTCACGCTTTGCGTCGCGGCTTGCGCCTCGCTGTGCTGAATGCCCGTCGTGGGACGGGCAGTGGCGTCGCCCGATCGGAGGAGGGCGGCCGCGCCGCTCGATTGCGGCGCGATGGGCGCCGGTTGCGAAGCGGTCGCGCCGATTGCGGTCGCGGCTCGCGGCGATTGTGATTGCGATTGCAAATGCATGCGCGATTCGGTTTGCGTGGTCGCGGAGGCAGCGGCCGCAGCGGCGGTATCGCTCGCGTCCTCCCGTGGCGCGAGCGCGCGTGGCATGTCGTCGACCGTGGGCGACACGCTCGTCGCCGCGCGCGAATCGGCGGCGACGGCCGGCCGCGCAACGGCTTGGGCGGTCTCGTTGCTCGCGGTCGCGATCGACTGGCGATCCATCGCGCCGGCGTTCATCGCCGCGGCTTGTGAGCCGACATCAGCGGCGGTCGCGGCAGCGGACGGCGAAGCAGGCGCGACGCCTGCCGGGACGGCGGCGGGTTGCCGTTCGTTCCCGTTCGAGGCGGCGGCGCTCATCGATTTCACCGTCGACAGCGGCATGTCGGCGGCGTCGAGTGCGAAGGACGCGTTAGCAGGACGCGTCTCTTCGGCCGCCGTCAGCGCCGCCTCGACGGCGATGTCCGTTTCTCGGCCGTGCGCGACACATGTGCCCATGCCGACGCTGGAAGCGGGATCGACGGCCGACGCAGCCGCGCGAGCGTCGGCGATCGCGCCGGAGCCGACGGCTGCGGGCGCCGCGCATACCGTCGTCGATTCGACGGCAGCGATTACGCCGTCCTCGGCAGCGCAGGTGACGCCGTCGGCGACGCACGGCGCGATTCCATCGTCAGCCGGCGCAACTGTTGCGATGCCCTCAGGGGCCGCGACGGCGGCCGTTTCCGCGGTCGTCGGCGCGTGCCTGCCCGACGCGGCCGTCACCGCCGCGCCGTGCGACGGCGCAGCCGATGCAATCATCGATTCACGCGCCGTCCCAGGTGCTGCGGCTGCGCCCGTTGCGCCCGCCAGCGCCGTCCATTGCGCGGCGCTGGCCTCGATCGAACGCAGTGTCTCGTGCACGCTCGCCGCAGGCGCGATGCGTTCCGCGGGCTTCTCGTTCCACGCATAGAGCGGCGCGCGCGCCGGGCCCGCCGGCCGCTTGCGCGCGATCTCGGCGGGCGCCGCCGCCGTCTGCGCGCGGGCTGCGGGTTGCGGGGGCGTCGCGGCGCCGTCGCGCGCCGCGACGGTTGCCTGCCGCGACGGCGTGAACGTCATCGGCCGATTGCGGGCCGCCGACACGGCGGCCTGCGTCACCGGCCGGCGCGGCGCGAAGCGCGGATCGGGCGGGGCCGGGCGCGCTTGCGCGCGTTTGCCGATCGCTGCGACGGCTGCGGTCGATCCGATCGGCTTCGCGACGCCGGTCGCAGCCGGCGCGAACGCGGCGGGCGACGTCGCCGACGAACCGGGTGCAACGGGCATAACGAGCGAGGCGGCTGCCCCGCCCGTCGATGCCGCGTGGCTCGCCGCCTTCGGCAGTCCGCCCGACGCCATCGCCGCACCGGCAGGCTTCGCGGCGGCAGGCTTCGCGGCGGCGGTTGCCGCGGGCGTGGCCGAAATGGGGGCCGGCGTTTTCGCGATGCCGCTTCCCGGCATCGCAAGACCGGCGGTCTTCGGCATGCCGCTCGCCGACGGCGTCGGATCGACCGTCATCGGCGCGTTGTCGGCGGGCATGGCGATGCCGGCCGTTTTCGCCGGCTCGGTGCCGGCAGCCTTTGCGAATGCGGCCGTCGACGTGCCGGCGCCGGCCGTTTTCGCGACGCCGGCCGTCACCGTTCCCGCTGCCGCAGTCGATGCCGCGCCCCGCGACGGCGCGCCCGGCTTGAGCCAGCCGGCCGGCGCGGCCGGCTCGACGGCGGCCCGCGCCGCGGCGCCCGCCGGCGCGTTGCGCCGGTCGCCGCGCTGCGCGTCGTTCGGCTTCCAGAGCGTCGGCCGCGCATAACGGCCGTTCTGCCGTGGCGCCATCGGGTTGACCGTATGCGCGGTCGTCGGCTGCACGTCGGCCGCGCGGCGCACGCGCCGGTCGTCGTCGCGGTGCAATGCGGCGCGCGGCAGGTCCGCGACGCCGCGCGATTCCTCGTCGCCGCGCTCGCGCGCGAAGCGGATGCCGAACGATGCGTCGAGCCACGTGTTCACCTGCCGCCAGCGGACGCCGACGAGCCACGGCAGCCCGACGACGAACAGCGCGACCATCGCGAACGGCGTGCCGACGTGGCCGAACACGCGCTCGAAGCCGCCCGCGAGCGCGTGGCCGAGCGCGTTCGTCGTCGCGTCGCCCGTCAGCGCGGTCGCGAGCGTGCAGCTCGCGATCAGCACGCAGAAGAAGCCGAGCCATAGCCGGATCGAGCCGGGGCCCGCGAGGCCGCCGCCGCCCGGCAGCGACGCCTTGGCGAGCCGCCAGAAAAGAGGAATGAACCAGACGGCCGAAAAGCCGAACCAGCCGAGGACTACCGTTTGCATGCTCAGAAACAGGAGGAGGACGGGGCGCGACGCGCGACGCCGTCGAGTTTAACCGGTCGACGAAGATGTTTTCAGGAACGGCGCGCCGTCGCGCCGCCGTCGTGCGCGCGGCCCGGCGGATGGCGCCCGCCGTCCGGTTCGCCGGCAGGGCCGTCCGCCGCGCGCCGCGCGGCGCTTACTTGCCGTCGCGTCGCGCGAACGTCAGCGTCGCGCCGTCGTCGGTGATGATGATCAGTTGCTGCGGGGCGCGCATCTGCACGCCGGCCTTCGAGATGTGGCCGAGCGCGGCGAGGTAGTCGCGCTCGAGCGTGGCGCGCGCGGGCGCGCCGCACGCCATCCGCGTGCCGGCGAGCGGGCCGAACGCGAGCACGCCGTTCTTCACGTCGTAGGTGCCCATGTAACGGTTGCAGCCCGAGAAGCCGGCCGCGCGCCGCACGCCCGTTTCGGTCGACAGCGCGAGCTTGATCGGCTCGCCGTTGTCGCCGTGCGGGATGTCGCGCGCCGAGCCGTCGGCGTTGCGCCAGCCGACGAGCTCCCAGCTCGTGTCGTCGATCAACTGGATCGTCGCGGGGTTGAACGGATCGGGGGCGGGGGCGCTCGAATCGGGATGAGTCGGCATCGTGCAGGCGGCGAGAAGCGCGGCGACGGTCAGCGCGCCGAGCGGCGCGCGCAGCGAGCGGACGATGCGAAAGCGCACGTGCGCGGCTGCGGATGAATTGAACATGACCTCGTTCCTCTTCGAATCTTCAATGTTGCGGGCGAAGCCGTAAGGGTAACGCACTCGTGTCGTCGGACGCGAGCGGACAGTCGCCGCACGCGTTCGTTCATGCGTTTTGCGGCGACGATGCGATGCGTTTCTTGCGCGATTCGGCGGCAATGCGGGGTGTCGCGACCGATTGGCGGCTGATTGACAAGGGATGGTTGCGAGACGCGGGCGTGCGGGAGGCAAGGATGACGCGTGCCCGTTGCGTTCCCCGCGCTCGTCCTGCCCACGGCGCCTTATCGTGGGTGTCGCCGACGTGCCGGGTCCGCGCATTGCATCGATGATGCGGATGTCTTCGCGTTCGCGAGGCGAGCGGCGCTGTCGACCGACGGCGGGCCGACGGATCGCGGCGGGCGCGCTTGAAGCCGTCGACGCCGCGATGACCGCCGAGCGACGCGACAGGCGTGGAGAACGCAAGAGGCGCGCGAGCGCGCGATCCCGGCTCCCAAGCCCCGCGTGTTAGCATCGCAAGTCGTTTTCTCCATCCATCATCCAGCGGGAAATCTCATGCAGATCGGTCAGCGGCTCGGCACGCCGCTTTCGCCGTCCGCCACGCGCGTCATGCTGCTCGGCGCGGGCGAGTTGGGCAAGGAAGTCATCATCGCGTTGCAGCGGCTCGGCGTCGAAGTGATCGCCGTCGATCGCTATTCGAACGCGCCCGGTCATCAGCTCGCGCATCGCGCGCACGTGATCGACATGACCGATCCGGACGCGCTGCGCGCGCTCGTCGACGCCGAGCGCCCGCATCTCGTCGTGCCGGAAATCGAGGCGATCGCGACCGACGCGCTCGCCGCGATCGAAGCGGCCGGCGTCGCCGAGGTGATCCCGACCGCGCGCGCGACGCAGCTCACGATGAATCGCGAGGGCATTCGCCGGCTCGCGGCCGAGGAGCTCGGGCTGCCGACGTCGCCGTACGCGTTCGCGCAGTCGTTCGACGCGTTCAAGGCGGCCGTCGCGCAGATCGGTTTCCCGTGCGTGGTGAAGCCCGTGATGTCGTCGTCCGGCAAGGGGCAGTCGGTCCTCAGGCGCGACGCGGACGTCGAGCCCGCGTGGCAGTACGCGATGGCGGGCGGCCGCGTGAATCACGGCCGAGTGATCGTCGAGGGCTTCGTCCAGTTCGATTACGAGATCACGCAGCTCACGGTGCGCGCGATCGATCCGGCGAGCCTCGACACGCACACCTATTTCTGCGAGCCGATCGGGCACGTGCAGGTTGCGGGCGACTACGTCGAATCGTGGCAGCCGCAGCCGATGAGCGCGAAGGCGCTCGAGCGCTCGCGCGACATCGCGCATCGCGTGACGAGCGCGCTCGGCGGCCGCGGGATCTTCGGCGTCGAGCTGTTCGTGCGCGGCGACGACGTCTGGTTCTCCGAAGTGAGCCCGCGTCCGCACGACACGGGGCTCGTGACGCTCGCGTCGCAGCGCCAGTCGGAATTCGAATTGCATGCGCGCGCGATCCTCGGCCTGCCGGTCGAGCCCGCGCTCGCGACGCCCGCCGCGTCGGCCGTGATCTACGGCGGGCTCGACGAGGCGGGCATCGCGTTCGAGGGCGTGCGCGACGCGCTCGCGGTGCCGGGCGCGGACCTGCGCCTGTTCGGCAAACCGGAGAGCTTCGCGAAGCGCCGGATGGGCGTCGCGCTCGCGACGGGCGCGAACGTAGACGAAGCGCGCGAGCGCGCGAAGCGGGCGGCCGCCGCGGTGCGTCCGGTGTCCGCGCGCTGACGAAGGAGGGCGCGCATCGCGCGCGCCGGCGAATGCGCTCGCCGGAACCGGATCGTGCCGGTCGCGCCGCGAGCCGCCGGGCCCTCGGCAGTCGTGGTTTCCGGCCCGATGCCGCGCACCCGCGCGCGGCGAGGCCGGGAGAGGAGGCGGCAATGAAGTGGATGTTGATCGTTGCATTGTGTGCGTCGACGGCGGGCTGCGGGCTCGCCGCCGCGCCGTGCCGGGTCGCGTCGGCGGGGCTGAAGGTCGTGCCCGTCGTGGGCCACGTCGCGGCCGCGCCGACCGACGCGTGCGCGGGCGTGATCGATCCGGATTGACGGAGCGGCGTGCGGCGCTCGCACGGCTCGCCTCCATCGCTCGACGAGGAAGGACATGAACAAGATAACGCGGGCGGCGATCGGCGCCGCCGGTCTGTGCGCCGCCGCCGCGGGCGCCGCGCACGCGGCGCGGCTGACCGTCGAGGAAATCGACGCCGACGCGCGCGAAACCGTCGTCTATCAGTGCGCGAACGAGCCGAAGCCGGTGCGGGTGTCGTACTGGCGCGCGGGCAACGGCCAGAGCTTCGCGCTCGTGCCCGTCAACGGCACGCGGCTATTGTTCGTCGACACCGTGTCGGCGTCGGGGGCGCGCTATCAGGCGGGCCGCTACGTCTGGTGGACGAAGGGGCGCGACGCGGACCTGTACGACGAAATCGCGGGCGAGCACGCGCCGCCCGTGCTCGGCGGCTGCAGCGAGGTCCGCAAGAAGCGCGGGAAGGGCTGAGCGTCGGAGCGTGCGCCGGCGACGGATCCGCCAATGCGTCATATCGCCGCCGCGCGGCGGCGCGCATCATGTCGCGGGGGCCGTCGCGCAGGGCCGGCTTCGGCGGCCCGGCCGCGCGGATCGCTGATGCTTGCCCGCCGACCGAGCCGTTTCGCGAGGGATGCTACAATACGCCCCTTTCTGCCGGCGCTCCTGCCGGACGAAGCCTCGCGCGCGGCCCGGATGGCCTCAAGCGCCGGCGGCGCCCTGCGGCGCGCCGCGGCTTCGTATTCATTCCGAAGTGGGGTGCGCCGCCTGTCTCGCGAGCGAGCAGGCCGTGCGCAAGATGTCCCGCCGCGCCTTTTGAGCGAAACGCCACCATGTCCGATTCTGTTGCCAAGCCTGTCGACGCGACGTTCGATCAATTCGGCCTTGCCGCCGAGATCCTGAAAGCGATTGCCGAGCAGGGCTATACGACGCCGACGCCGATCCAGGCGAAGGCGATTCCGGTCGTGCTGTCCGGCCGCGACGTGATGGGCGCCGCGCAGACCGGCACCGGCAAGACCGCGAGCTTTTCGCTGCCGATCATCCAGCGGCTGCTGCCGCAGGCGAACACGAGCGCGTCGCCTGCCCGCCATCCGGTGCGTGCGCTGATCCTCACGCCGACCCGCGAGCTTGCCGATCAGGTCGCCGCGAACGTGCACGCGTACGCGAAGCACACGCCGCTGCGCAGCGCCGTCGTGTTCGGCGGCGTCGACATGAACCCGCAGATGGCCGAGTTGCGCCGCGGCGTCGAGATCCTGATCGCGACGCCGGGGCGCCTGCTCGATCACGTCCAGCAGAAGACCGCGAATCTCGGTCAGGTGCAGATCCTCGTGCTCGACGAGGCCGACCGGATGCTCGACATGGGCTTCCTGCCCGATCTGCAGCGCATCCTGAACCTGCTGCCGAAAGAGCGTCAGACGCTGCTTTTCTCGGCGACGTTCTCGCCCGAGATCAAGAAGCTCGCGTCCACCTACCTGCGCGATCCGCAGACGATCGAGGTCGCGCGCAGCAACGCGGCCGCGTCCACCGTCACGCAGATCGTCTACGACGTCGCCGAGGGCGACAAGCAGGCGGCCGTCGTCAAGCTGATCCGCGACCGCTCGCTCAAGCAGGTGATCGTGTTCTGCAACAGCAAGATCGGCGCGAGCCGCCTTGCGCGCCAGATCGAGCGCGACGGCATCGTCGCGGCCGCGATTCACGGCGACCGTTCGCAGAGCGAGCGGATGCAGGCGCTCGACGCGTTCAAGCGCGGCGAGATCGAAGCGCTCGTCGCGACCGACGTGGCGGCGCGCGGCCTCGACATCGTCGAACTGCCGGCCGTCATCAACTTCGATCTGCCGTTCAATGCGGAAGACTACGTGCACCGGATCGGCCGCACGGGGCGCGCGGGCGCGTCGGGCGACGCGCTGTCGCTGTGCAGCCCGAACGAGCGCAAGCAGCTTGCCGACATCGAGAAGCTGATCAAGCGGACGCTGTCGCTCGAAACGCTCGAGCTCGACCTGCCGCGCCATCGCCATGACGAGCGCGGCGGCCGCCGCGAGCGCGACCGCGACGAGCGCCGCGGCGCATCGGCCGGCCGCCGTTCGGCGGGCGGCGAGCGCGCGTATCATCCGCGCCGCGAAGCGCCGATCGACGATTTCTTCCTGAAGCCGTACATGCCGTCGCCGTCCGCGAGCAAGCCGGAAGAGGCGACGCCCGTGCAGCCGGAGAAGAAGGCGCCCAAGCAGCCGCTCGCCGCGCTGCTGGGCGGGTTCGGGATGCCGCGCAAGACGTCGTCGTCGTGACGCGGAATTGAACATCGGGCGCCGGAAACGGCGCCGGGCCGATGGGAAGAGGGCGGACGCGCGAGCATCCGCCTTTTCTTTTTGCGGGCGAGCGGAGCGGGAACGGCGATCGGGGCGGTGACGCAAAAGGGCTGCGGTCGCGGCCGGGAGCCGGCGGAATCGCCCGGCTCGGCGAGGGCGAGGCCCGGGAGGGGCACGGCGACGGAGCGCGCGAGCGCGATATCGGTGAATCGGCGGATTGGTGAATCGCGAACGGCGCGGCCGGGTGACTATCGAAGCGACGAGGGCGCGTATTCCGGCCGGCGCCCTCAGCGACGCGCGTTCGGCCCGAAGCGCGTGTCCCACGCGGCGATCGCGGCTGACTGGAACGCGTCGAGCGACGCGCACGCCGCATCGTCGAGCGCGAGTCCCAGATGCCGCGCGGCCGCGGCGAGCGCGGGCAGCGGCGCGGCGGGATCGAGCGCCGTCGCGCCCGTCTGCTTGCTGAGCTTTTCGCCGTTCGCATCGACGACGACGGGCACGTGCAGATAGCGCGGCGTCGGCAGGCCGAGGCAGCGCTGCAGGTAGATCTGGCGAGCGGTCGAGTCGAGCAGGTCGGCGCCGCGCACGACGTGCGTGATGTCCGCATCGCCATCGTCGACGACGACCGCGAGCTGATACGCCCATTGTCCGTCCGCGCGCTTGAGCACGAAGTCGCCGACTTCGGTCGAGAGATTCTGTGTCTGCGCGCGCTGCCAGCGATCGTCGAACGTGATGACGGCCGCCGCGCCGTCCGGCACGCGCAGCCGCCATGCGCGCGCGGGCTTGCCGTGCAGGCCCGTTCGGCACGTGCCGGGATACGCGAGCGTCGTGTGCCGCTCGTGCGCGGCGCGCAGCGAATCGGCGATCTCCTTGCGCGTGCAGCCGCACGGATAGACGAGCCCTGCGGCGGTGAGCCGCGCGAGCGCCGCTTCGTAGCGCGCGATGCGCGCGCTTTGCCAGACGGACGGCTCGTCGGCGATGAAGCCGAAGCTGCGCAGCGTCGCGAGGATGTCGTCGGCCGCGCCGGGCACCGTGCGCGGCCCGTCGATGTCCTCGATCCGCACGAGCCACGCGCCGCCCCACGCGCGCGCGTCGAGCCAGCTCGCGAGCGCGCCGACGAGCGAGCCGAAGTGCAGCGGGCCGGTGGGCGACGGCGCGAAGCGCCCGCGATAGCGTGTCATCCGATGCGACGCGCGGCGAAGCGGGTCAAGGGGCGCGCGCCGGTTCGGCGGGGCGGTCCGCGCGCTCGCCCGGGTTGCCCGAATTGTCCGGGTGATGGCAGGCGGGGCAGGACTTGCCGGGCACGTAGAGCGGCGACTGTTGCGCGTCGGCCGGCACGACCGCGCGGCATGCGAAGCACGTGACGTCGGCCGTCGGCTCGAGCTGCGGGTTGAGCGCGGTGCGGTAATCGAACACGAAGCAGTCGCCGTGGTAATGCGCGCCGCCGACCTCCTCGAAATACTTGAGGATCCCGCCTTCGAGCTGGTAGACGTTCTCGATGCCGGCGTCCTTCATGTGGATCGCCGCCTTCTCGCAGCGAATGCCGCCCGTGCAGAACGACACGACGGTCTTGCCTTCGAGGTCCGCGCGGTTCGCCTCGATCACACCGGGGAACTGGCTGAACTTGTCGATCCGGTAGTCGAGCGCGTTGTCGAACGTGCCGACGTCGACTTCGAACGCATTGCGCGTATCGAGCATCACGACGGGGCGGCCCGCGTCGTCGCGGCCCCGGTCGAGCCACGCCTTCAGCGTGCGCGCGTCGACGGACGGCGCGCGGCCGAGCTCCGGCTTGATCGCGGGCATCTTCATCGTGATGATCTCGCGCTTCAGGCGCACGAGCATCCGGCGAAACGGCTGCGAATCGGACAGGCTCTCCTTGAACGCCAGATCGGCGAACTTGCCTTCGAAGAGCGGATCGTGGCGAAGGTAATCGACGAACGCGCCGGTCGCGTCGCGCGGGCCCGCGATGAACAGGTTGATCCCTTCGGGCGCGAGCAGGATCGTGCCGCGCAGCCCGAGCGCGTTGCAGCGCTCGGCGATGAGCGGCCGCCATTGCTCGATCGAGTCGAGCGAGACGAAACGGTAGGCGGCGAGATTGACGGTGGTCATGAGGTTCGGACAGTAAGGCGGCTGCAGCCCGGCGGCGAGGCCGCGCGAAACGGGCGCGGCGGGGCGCGGCGGGGCGGCCGGGCGCCAAGCGGGCGAAAACGGAAAAACCGTATTATCCCGCAAACCGCGCGGCTTTCCGCAGTCGGCCGAATGGACGACATGCGTCGGCGTCGCGCCGCGGCGCCGCTGCGGGCCGCGGCGAATCGCCGTCGCGCGCGGCTTTGCCGCCCGCGGCCTTGTGCCGGCACTCGGCCGAACGGCCGACGCGGCGATTTTTTGGCCGCCGCGAACGATGCCGGGCCCCTGGGCCGGCTACAATAGCGCCCATGTCAGATCCCCGTTTCGTTCATCTCCGCGTTCACTCCGAATTCTCGATTGCCGACGGCATCGTGCGTCTCGACGATATCGTCAAGTCGGCGGCCGAAGACGGTCAGGGCGCGCTCGCCCTGACCGATCTCGGCAACGCGTTCGGTCTCGTCCGTTTCTACAAGGAAGCCCGCGGCGCGGGCATCAAGCCGATCGCCGGCTGCGACGTCTGGATCACCAACCACGACGATCGCGACAAGCCGTCGCGGCTGCTGCTGCTCGTCAAGGACAAGCGCGGCTACCTGAACCTCTGCGAGCTGCTGTCGAAGGCGTGGCTCACGAACCAATACCGCGGCCGCGCGGAGCTCGACGCGAACTGGCTCGAAGGCGAGCTCGCCGCAGGGCTGCTCGCGCTGTCCGGCGCGCAGCAGGGCGACATCGGCCTCGCGCTCGCGGCGGGCAACGAGGCGGCCGCGCGCCGCCACGCGCAGCGCTGGTCGCAGGTGTTCCCGGGCGGCTTCTATATCGAATTGCAGCGCCACGGCCAGCCGGGCGCGGAAGCGTACATCCAGCAGGCGGTGACGATCGCGGCCGAGCTGATGCTGCCCGTCGTCGCGACGCATCCGCTGCAGTACATGACGGCTGACGACTTCACCGCGCACGAGGCGCGCGTGTGCATCTCGGAAGGCGACATCCTCGCGAATCCGCGCCGCCAGAAGCGCTTCACGACCGAGCAGTTCTTCCGCACGCAGGACGACATGGTCGCGTTGTTCGCCGATCTGCCTTCGGCGCTCGCGAACACGGTCGAGATCGCGAAGCGCTGCAACCTGACGCTCGAGCTCGGCAAGCCGAAGCTGCCGCTCTTCCCGACGCCCGACGGCATGTCGCTCGACGACTACCTCGTGCAACTGTCGCAGGAAGGGCTCGAGAAACGCCTCGTGCAACTCTATCCAGACGAGGCCGAGCGCGAAGCGCAGCGCGACAAGTACAGCCAACGTCTCGATTTCGAGTGCGGCACGATCAAGAAGATGGGCTTTCCGGGCTACTTCCTGATCGTTGCGGACTTCATCAACTGGGCGAAGAACAACGGCGTGCCGGTGGGGCCGGGCCGGGGCTCGGGCGCGGGCTCGCTCGTCGCGTATTCGCTCGGCATCACGGACCTCGATCCGCTGCGCTACAACCTGCTGTTCGAGCGCTTCCTGAATCCGGAGCGGGTGTCGATGCCCGACTTCGACATCGACTTCTGCCAGCACGGGCGCGATCGCGTGATCCAGTACGTGAAGGAGAAGTACGGCGCGGACGCGGTGTCGCAGATCGCCACCTTCGGCACGATGGCCGCGAAGGCGGCCGTGCGCGACATCGGCCGCGTGCTCGACTTGGGCTACATGTTCACCGACGGCGTCGCGAAGCTGATCCCGTTCAAGCCGGGCAAGCACGTGACGATCGCCGATGCGATGAAGGAAGAGCCGCTCCTGCAGGAGCGCTACGACAACGAGGACGAAGTCCACCAGTTGCTCGATCTCGCGCAGCGCGTCGAGGGCTTGACGCGCAACGTCGGGATGCACGCGGGCGGCGTGCTGATCGCGCCCGGCAAGCTGACCGACTTCTGCCCGCTCTACACGCAGGGCGACGACGGCGGCGTCGTCAGCCAGTACGACAAGGACGACGTCGAAGCCGTCGGCCTCGTGAAGTTCGACTTTCTGGGGCTGACCACGCTGACGATCCTCGACTGGGCCGAGCGCTACATCCGCCGGCTCGATCCGTCGAAGGCCGACTGGTCGCTCGCGCAGGTGCCGCTCGACGATCCGACGTCGTTCCAGATCCTCAAGAAGGCCAACACGGTCGCCGTGTTCCAGTTGGAAAGCCGCGGCATGCAGGGCATGCTGAAGGATGCGCAGCCCGACCGCTTCGAGGACATCATCGCGCTCGTGTCGTTGTACCGACCGGGCCCGATGGACCTGATTCCGAGCTTCTGCGCGCGCAAGCACGGGCGCGAGAAGGTCGAGTATCCCGACATGCGCGTCGAACCCGTCCTGAAAGAGACCTACGGGATCATGGTCTATCAGGAGCAGGTGATGCAGATGGCGCAGATCATCGGCGGCTACTCGCTCGGCGGCGCGGACTTGCTGCGCCGCGCGATGGGCAAGAAGAAGCCCGAGGAGATGGCCCAGCATCGCGAGATCTTCGCGGAGGGCGCCGCGAAGAACGGCCTCACGCGCGAGAAGTCCGACGAGATCTTCGACCTGATGGAGAAGTTCGCGGGCTACGGCTTCAACAAGTCGCACGCGGCTGCGTACGCGCTGCTCGCGTACTACACCGCGTGGCTGAAGGCGCACCATCCGGCCGAATTCATGGCGGCCAACATGACGCTCGCGATGGACGACACCGACAAGGTGAAGATCCTGTTCGACGATTGCGACGTCAACGGCATCGCCGTGCTGCCGCCCGACATCAATCAATCGCATTACCGCTTCGAGCCGGTCGCGCAAGCCGACGGCAAGCGTTCGTGCACGATCCGCTACGGCCTCGGCGCGATCAAGGGCAGCGGCCAGAACGCGATCGAGGAGATCCTGCGCGCGCGCGAGGAAAAGCCGTTCGCCGATCTGTTCGATTTCTGCGAGCGGATCGACCGGCGCATCGTGAACCGCCGCACGATCGAGGCGCTGATCCGCGCGGGCGCGCTCGATTCGCTGCACGCGAACCGGGCGCAATTGCTCGCGTCGGTGCCGCTCGCGATGGAAGCCGCCGAGCAGGCGGCCGCGAACGCGCTGCAGGCGGGCCTTTTCGACATCGGCGGCGTGCCCGCGCACCAGCACGCGCTCGTCGACGAGCCCGCCTGGGACGACAAGCGCCGCCTGCAGGAGGAGAAGAGCGCGCTCGGCTTCTATCTGTCCGGCCACCTGTTCGACGCGTATCGCGACGAGGTGCGCCGTTTCGTGCGCCAGAAGCTTGGCGAGCTGAAGGAAGGGCGCGACAAGGTGGTGGCCGGCGTGATCGCGTCGCTGCGCACGCAGATGACGCAGCGCGGCAAGATGGTGATCGCACTGCTCGACGACGGCACTGGCCAGTGCGAAGTCACCGTGTTCAACGAGCAGTTCGACGTGAACCGCGCACTCTTCAAGGAAGACGAACTGCTGATCGTCCAGGGGCAGGCGCGCAACGACGCGTTCACGGGCGGGATCCGCTTCACCGCCGATTCCGTGATGGATCTCGAGCGCGCGCGCAGCCGCTACGCGCAGGCGGTGCGGATGACGATGAACGGCAACGCGGATGCGGCGGCGCTGCGCCGCGTGCTCGAAGCGCACGTCGCGAAACCCGACGACACGCCCCCCGCCGAGGCGCCGGCGCCGCGCGGCGGCCGCGAAGGCGGGCGGCGCGCGCAGGTGGTGATACCGAACGGCCTCGTGGTGCGGATCGCCTACAGCAATGCGCGCGCGCAGGGCGAGATGCGCCTGGGCGACGCGTGGCGCGTGAAGCCGAGCGACGCGCTGCTCGCCGACCTGCGCGCGGCGTTCGGCGGCAGCGTCGTCGAGATCGTCTACTGATCCTCCTGCACGTTTTCCGGATTCTCCCGAGGACATTTTGAGCGTCAAGCCTACCCTAAGCAAACCGATCGGCGGCCAGGACGCGTCGTCGCCCGCCGTTGTGATGCGCCGCCTTTGGCCGTACGTGAAACCGCTCGTATGGGTGCTCGTCGCCGGCGTGCTCGCGATGGCGGCGGTTGCCGCGACGGAAGCCGGGATTCCCGCGCTGCTCAAGCCGCTTCTCGACCACGGCTTCGGCTCGAAGGGTGACATGACGACGAAGCTGTATGTGCCCGTGGCGGTCGTCGGCCTCGCGCTTGCGCGCGCGCTCGCGCAATACGCGTCCGGCTATCTGCTGCAGTACGTGTCGAACCGCATCCTGCTCGATCTGCGGATCCAGATGTTCGAGCGGATGATTCACACGGGCGTATCGTTCTTCCAGCGCGAGACGGCGAGCACGGTGATCAACGCGGTCGTGTTCGAAGTGAACCAGGTGCTGAGCGTGCTGATGGGCGTCACGATCACGCTCGTGCGCGATTCGCTGACGGTTGTCTTCCTGCTTGGCTATCTGTTCTATCTGAACTGGCGCCTGACGCTCATTGTCGCGATCCTGTTGCCGTGCATCGGCTGGCTCGTCGGCAAGATCAACCGGCGGCTGCGCCGCCTGAACCGCGAGCATCAGACGCTCACGAACCAGCTCGCGTACATCGTCGAAGAGACGGTCGGCGGCTACAAGGTCGTCAAGGTCCACAACGGCGAGCCGTACGAGATCGGGCGCTTCAACGAGCTGAGCCGCAAGCTGCGCGGCTATTCGATGCGGATGACCGTGTCGGGCGGGCTTGCGCAGCCGCTCACGCAGTTTCTCGCGTCGATCGCGCTCGCCGTCGTGCTGACGATCGCGGTCGTCCAGTCGGCGAACGATCAGACGACGGTCGGCGGCTTCGTCGCATTCGTGACCGCGATGCTGCTCATCATTTCGCCGCTCAAGCACCTGATGGACGTGAACCAGCCGCTGCAGCGCGGGATGACGGCGGCCGAGCTGATCTTCGGGCTGATCGACGAGCCGTGCGAGCCTGAAGGGGGGGGCAAGCCGCTCGCACGCGCGTCGGGCGCGATCGAGTTCAGCCATGTGTCGTTCTCGTATGGCATGCCGCGCGACGGCCGGCAAACGCTCGACGACGTGTCGTTTACCGTCGCGCCGGGCGAGATGGTCGCGCTCGCGGGACCGTCGGGCAGCGGCAAGACGACGCTCGTCAATCTGCTTCCGCGCTTCTTCGATCCGTCGTCGGGCGCGGTGCGCGTCGACGGCGTCGCGCTGCCCGAGTACAGCTTGCATGACCTGCGCAACCAGATCGCGATGGTGAGCCAGGACGTCGTGCTCTTCAACGACACGATCGCCGCGAACGTCGCTTACGGCCAGACGCCCGAGCGCGACCGCGTCGAGGCGGCGCTGCGCGCGGCGAATCTGTGGGAGACCGTCACCGCGATGCCCGACGGCATCGACACGCTCGTCGGCGACAACGGGATGCGGCTGTCGGGCGGTCAGCGCCAGCGTCTCGCGATCGCCCGCGCGATCTACAAGGATGCGCCGATCCTGATTCTCGACGAGGCGACGTCCGCGCTCGATTCCGAATCCGAGCGACACGTGCAGGCGGCGCTCGAGACGCTGATGAAGGGGCGCACGACGCTCGTGATCGCGCACCGCCTGTCGACGATCGAGCGCGCGGACCGGATCCTCGTGCTCGAAGGCGGCAAGATCGTCGAAAGCGGCAGCCACCGCGAACTGCTCGAGCAGGGCGGACTGTACGCGCACCTGCATCGCATCCAGTTCCAGCAGGACGCAGGGTGAGCGGCACACGTCCGGCCGGGCGGTCGTCCGGCGAGCGCGATGGTCGCGATCCGATGAAAATCGGCCTGTCGTGCAACGCGCTCAAGTACGGCGGCGGGCTCGAGCGCTATGCGATCGACCTCGCACGCGGTCTTGCCGCCGTCGGGGTCCGGCCTTCGATCTTTGCGCGATCGTTCGATTCGTCGGTGCCGGAATACCGGTTCGTCGAGCCGCACCGGATCAACGTTTCGTTCCTGCCCGGCAAGTGCCGAGACGCATGGTTCTCATGGCGCCTGCGCGCGGCCCGCCGCGCGTCACCCGTCGACGTGCTGATCGGCTGCAATCGCGTCGATTCGTCTGACATCGCGATTTGCGGCGGCACGCATCTCGGCTTTCTCGATGCGATCGGCCGCACGCCGACGTGCTCCGATCGCCGTCAGATCGCGCTCGAACGCCGTCAATACGAGCGCGCGCGCTTTGTCGTCGCGCATTCGATGCTGATGCGCGACGAACTGCGCCGCTTCTACGGGCTCGGCGACGACAAGATCCGCGTGTTGTTCCCGCCCGTCGACGCCGCGCGCTTCACGCCCGTCGACGCCGTGCGCCGTGCCGAGCTGCGCACGCGCTTCGGCTTCGCCGGCGACGAGGTCGTGCTGCTGTTCCCGTCGAGCAGCCACGAGCGCAAGGGGCTGCCGCTCATCGAAGCGGTGCTGCGTGACGCCGGGCCGGGCGTCGTCGTCGCTGTCGCCGGCCGGCCGCCCGAGCGAACGTCGGAGCGGCTGCGCTACGTCGGCTACGTGAAGGACATCGAGGACGGCTACCGTGCCGCCGATTTCACGATCCTCGCGTCGAAGTACGAGCCGTTCGGGCTTGTCGGCATCGAATCGGTGATGTGCGGCACGCCCGTCATTCTGTCGTCGAACGTCGGCTGCTGCGACGCGATCGCGCCGTCGGCGAAGCTCGTGTTCGCGCCCGGCGACGCGGCCGGGCTACGCGGTGTGCTCGATGAAGCCGTGCGGCGGGCGAGGGCGGGCGCCGTGCGCGTCGAATCGGGCGCTGCGGCGCATGCAGCGATCCAGTACGATCCGGGCGTCGCGCGCCACGTCGCGCAATTGCTCGATCTGGCCGCCGAGGCTGCGGGCGACGGGCCGCGGTGACGCGCGTTCGCGCGTCGCCCGGCCCGGCCTTTCATCAGGATATTGGCTCCGGAAGCGTCTGGGCCGAATGGTATACTCAGCGGGTTCCGCTCGGCCCCGCGCGCATGTGCAATGCGTCGCGGGCCGAGCCGCGTACTTGGGCCCGGTGACGAGGAATGCGCGTTGGTTTTGCGGATGTCTCACGAGGGTTCCGGCGCGTTCCGGTTTGTCCCCCGCAATATGAATCGTGGAAATTCTGCATGACGAAACGGCTTTCGGCCGGCCTCCGGCGCATCGCATCACAAGTGACGGAATCGATCGGCCGTTGATCTAATCGAATGAGCAGACTTCACGGCCGGATCCACATCTTCTCGCGAGCGCTGCCGAGGCTCGCTCTCAAGCCGTTGCGGCGCAGGCCCGTTCGTCTGCGGCGCATCCTGATCGCGCATCATCTGCTGCTCGGCGACACGTTGCTGCTGACGCCGCTCGTCGCGAAGCTGCGCGAGCAGCACCCGGATGCGCAGATCGTGCTGGCGTGCCCGAAGGCGATTGCGCCGCTTTACGCGAAGCGGCCGTTCGGCGTCGACGCGCTCGCGTTCGATCCGCGCGACGGCTCGTCGGTCAGGCGTCTCCTCGCGTCGGGACCGTACGATCTCGGCATCGTCGCGGGCGACAACCGCCACAGTTGGCTTGCGCTCGGCGCGGGCTGCCGCTGGATCGTCGCGCATGCGGGCGATGCGCCCGCGTGGAAGAACTGGCCGGTCGACGAGCCGGTTCCGTATCCGGAAGCGCCCGCCGCTTGGGCCGATTTCGCTGCGGCGCTCGTCGACGGGCCCGCGCCGCGCCTCTATCGCCCGTCCGACTGGCCGGCGCCGCAGGCAAGCGCGCCGCTGCCCGCCGCGTTGCGCGAGCGGCCCTACGTGGTGCTCCATCCGGGCGCGAGCACGGCGGTCAAGCGCTGGCCGTCCGCGCGCTGGCTCGATCTCGCGGGCCGCATCGAGGAGCAAGGCTATCTGCCCGTCTGGAGCGGTGGACCGAGCGAAGTCGAGCTCGTCGCCGAGATCGGTCCTGATCCCGCGCAGCCGAATCTCGCGGGGCGGCTCGGCCTTGCCGATCTGTGGCACGTGCTCGCCGGCGCGCAGGCTGTCGTATGCCCCGATACCGGCATCGCGCATCTCGCGCGTCTCGTCGGCGTGCCGACCGTCGCGCTGTTCGGCCCCGGCAACGCCGGTATTCATGGCGCGGGCCGCTATTGGCAGGACGCGCCGTTCGTCGCGCTGACGATCGCGGACATGCCGTGCCGCGACCAGCCGTCGATTTTCCGGCGTCACGTCGCATGGGTGCGGCGCTGCGACCGGAATGCGACGACCTGCGTCGCGTGGCGCGACGACCATGCAGACTGCATGGGACGTCTTTCAGTGGATGCGGTGCATCGTGCGCTGCAAAACGTTTTGGCGCTTGCGCCGTCAAGTTCAAGTCGATGACGATTACGACATCGCGCGTCGAGCGCGTGCTTTGGATCGCGTGTCCCACGCTGATGTTCGGCGTGATGTTCGGCCACATGAACGGGGTCGTCAACACGACGCTCGCGTTGATCGGCGTCGGCACGCTTGCCGGCATCCTGTCCGCGAGCCGGCCGCCGTTCCGGCAATGGCCGCTCGTTTTGCCGATCGTCGCATGGGCTGCGTGGAGCCTCGCGTCGGTCGGCTGGTCGCTGTATCCTCGCATCAGTCTGCGCGCGTGGTTCGACGAGGTGCTGTATCCGCTCGTCACGTTCTGGGGCTTCTGGCTGTTCGGCTCGCGCGTGAAGCGTCCCGAATGGCCGGTGCTTGTCGTATGGGCCGCGTGCGTGCTGCTTGCGCTCCTCAGCGCGTTCTACTGGGGGCGTCTGCAGCCGCCCACGCCGGATATCTTCCCGGTTCGCTTCTACAACCGCGTCGGCCACACGAGCACGCTCGTCGTGTTCGCGATGCCGCTCTTCGCCGCGCTGCTGATGCGCGTTCGCTGGCGCGCGATCGGCGTGGTCGGGCTCTTCGCGTGCGGCTTCGTCGGGCTCGCGAGCCTGAACCGCTTCTTCTGGCCGGCGGCGGGGGCGACGCTCGTGGTCGCGTTCTATCCGCTCTATCGGCGCCGGCTCGGCATGAGCGTCGTTGCGATCATGGTCCTCGGCGCCGCGGCGCTCGGGTTGCTCGAATACAGCGCGCGCGAGCGCGATCCGTCCGCGTCCGCCGCAACCGCTTCGGCGTCGTCGGCCGCGCGCGACATCACGGTCGCCGGCCAGCGGGTCTACGTGCCGGGCGAGCTGAACGCGCTCGGCGATACGCTGTCGTCCGACACGCGCCCGAAGCTCTGGGCATTCTATGCCGAGCAGGGTAAGCAGCATGCGTGGCTCGGCGTCGGCTTTGGCAAGCCGCTGCCCGGACACGCGTACGCGGCCGACGCGCCGCCGCTCTTGTTGCAGATCGAGCCGCAGGCGCTCACGCATGCGCACAACCTGTTCCTCAACACGTGGTTGCAGACGGGCTATATCGGCGTCGCGCTGGAGGCGATGCTGTTCGTGAGTCTCGCGGCCGCGTTCTGGCGGCTCAGGCGCGGCGTGCCGGCTGTGTCCGCGGCGGGGCTCGCGCTCGTCGTCGGGATGATCGCGAAGAACACCGTCGACGATTTCATGTGGCAGACGACGATGCTCGCGTTCTGGTCGTTCGCGGGTTTCCTGCTCGGCCAAGGCGAACGCGAGGCGCGCGCGCCGCGCGTGTCGCAAGACGGAGACGCACGATGACGACGCCCGTCGCGCCCGACGCGCCGCCCCTTACGCTCCTCGAACAGGCCGCCGCGTCGGCCGGCTTCGCCCGCCCGGGCGCCCGGCACGTGCGCATCCTGTTTCACATCAACGACTTCGGCCGGGGCGGCACGGAGACTGCGCTGCTCGCGTGGCTCAACGCGCTCGATCGCCGCGTGTTCGAGATCGGACTGTCGGTCACGTATCCGACGCCGGATCTGACGACGTGGTGCGCGAAGGCGATTCCGCCCGACGTCGCGCTGCAGGTGCTTGCGCCCGAGCGGTGGATGCATGCGCTCCACCAGCGTGAGCGCGTGCGCAAGCTGCGCGGCGGCGAGAAGCTGTTGCACAAGGCGTCGACGCATGCGTTGATCCGGCCGGCCGTCGCGCGCCGATTCCTGCAACTCGCGCGCGGCTACGACGTGGTCTGTGATTTCGATTTCTCGCTGCGCCGTATTGCGGGGCGCGGCGGCATGCCGTGGATCGGCGTCAGCCATTACAGCTTCGCCGCGCGGTTCGGCGACAAGAGCACGTCGTACATGGCGCGGCGCGTTCGCCAGTACGAGCGCTACGCGGCGCTCGCGGTGCTCACGCCCGGTATGCAGCGCGAGGCCGAGCCGCTCTTCGCGAATACCCGCGTCGTCGTCACCGCACTGCCGAACGTGATCGATCCGGCGGCGCTGCGCGGGCGTGCGGACGAGCCGGCCGAACTGCCAGCCGGGCGTTTCATCGTGTCGGTCGCGCGCCTCGACGAAGGGCAGAAGGACCATCGGACCTTGCTGCGTGCGTATGCGAAAGTGCGTGCGCGCCGTGCCGACGCGCCGCGCCTCGTGCTCTTGGGCGACGGTCCTGACCGCGGCGCGCTCGAGCGGCTCGCGACGGAGCTCGGGCTGTGCGATGCGGTGCAGTTCGCGGGCTTTTGCGCGAATCCGTTTCCATACGTGCGCGCGGCCGACATGCTGATCCTGAGCAGCCGCTACGAGGGTTTGCCGATGGTGCTCGGCGAGGCGATGGCGCTCGGCACGCCGGTAATCTCGTCGGATTGTCCGACGGGGCCGCGCGATCAGCTCGACGGCGGTCGCGGCGGGCTGCTCGTGCCGCTCGGCGATGCCGCGGCGCTCGCGGACGCGATCGAGCGGATGCTCGCCGACGACGCGCTGCGCGCGGCGCTCGTCGCCCATGCGTCGCGCAAGATCGAGGCGTTCGGTCCCCGCGCGGCGAACGCGCGCATGCAGGCGCTCGCCGCGCAACTGCTCGAGTCGGCGTGAGCACGCCCGCGCCGCCAGGGTGCGCGGCGCGAATTCGCTAAAATGTCCAGTCGCCCGTTCTTCAGGCTTTCACCGTGACCGTTCCGTTGACGCTTCCCCGGCCGCCGCGCACCATCCTCGTGTCCTGCACGCGTCGTCTCGGCGACGTGCTGCTGACGACGCCGCTCGTTCGGTCGCTGAAGGCGCGCTGGCCCGACGCGCAGATCGACATGATCGTGTTTCGCGGCACCGAAGGCGTGCTCGAGCACAATCCCGACATCCGGCGTGTGATCACGGTCGCGCCGCGCGCTCGGCCGAAGGAACGCATCGCCGACGCGCTGCGCATCTGGCGCAAGTACGATCTCGCGTGCGCTGCGATCAGTTCCGATCGCGCGCGCTTCTACGCGTTCTTCGCGGGCCGCTGGCGGATCGGACTCGTCGATCCTGAGCGGGTCACGCGGCTCACGCGGCTCATCCTGAACGGCATCGTGCCCGATGAGCACCGCGGCGTCCATACCGTCACGAGCAATCTGTCGCTCGCCGGCGCGCTCGGCGTGACGCCGTGCGCCGACGTCGTCGCGCCCGGCATCGGCGACGATCCCGCCGCGCGCGCGCGCTTCGACGCGAAGCTGTACGGGTCGTCCGCGCTGTCGCGCGACGAGCCGTATGTCGTGCTGCATCCGTATCCGATGTTTCGCTACAAGCAGTGGCACGAGGACGGCTGGGTCGATCTCGTGCGCTGGGCGCGCAGCCGGGGCTTCGCGGTTGCGTTGAGCGGCGGCCCCGCGCAGCCCGAGCGCGACTATGCGGCGCGGATCGCGCAAGCGGCGGGCGAGCCCGTGCTGAACATGGCGGGCGAGCTGTCGTTCGGCGAGAGCGCCGAGATGTTCCGGCGCGCGCGGCTCTTCATCGGCCCGGACACCGGCGCGACCCACGTTGCCGCCGCTTGCGGCGTTCCGACGATCGCCCTCTTCGGGCCGTCGAATCCGACGCGCTGGGGCCCGTGGCCCGCGCACTGGCCGGCCGGCAACGAGCCGTGGCCGCTGCGCGGCTCCGGGCGGCACGGCAACGTCCAACTTCTGCAAGGAGAAGGCGACTGCGTGCCGTGCAAGCTCGAAGGCTGCGACCGGCATCTGGACAGTTGGAGCCGATGCTTGACTGAATTGTCGTCGGCGCGCGTGATCGGCGCCGCGGCCGCGATGCTCGGACTCGATGCGGCGAGCACGCAGGCGGACGTCGCGATGCCGGTCGACGTCAGCCGGCTCGGGGCGCGCAAGTAAGGCGGCCCCCCGGATCGGGCCGGTGTATCGCGGCGTGCCTCGACTTCGACGACGCGATTCGTTCGGCTGCGTGTGATCGATCGGGCGTGGTGCGGATCACGCGTGCAGCGAGTGCATCGTGCGACCGTGCCGGCGCGGATTCTCCGCGCGTCAGTCGCGCCTCTTTTGCGGCCGCGAAAATCCGAGCTTCAGGAAGCGGTAGTAGACCGTTTCGGCATTGAACACGGCGATCATGAAGCCCGCCCGTCCATCCAGGAAGCCGCGCCGCAGCAGATAGGTGCGCACGAATGCCCACACGCCGCGTCCGAGCGCCTTCGCCAACCCGCCGCGCTTGCCTGCCGCGCGACGCTGTGCGGCGCCCGCGCTCGAATATGCGTCGAGCTTGCGCAGCACGGTTTCGAAATCTTCGTATGAGTAGTGAAGCAGCTTGCCGTCGAGCTTCGCGGACGGTCCGTCGAATACGAGGCGCTCGTGGACGAGATCATCGGAAAAGCGTGCCGCGCCTCGCCTGAAAAGCCGCGGCAGCCAGTCCGGGTACCAGCCGCTGTGACGCACCCAGGTGCCGCAGAAGCTCGATAGCCGGTCGAGCGCATAGACCGGCGCGCGCGGCGCGCGCATCGCCGCGCGAATCGATGCGGCGAGCTCGGGCGTGACGATCTCGTCGGTGTCGATCGACAGGATCCAGTCGGTGTCGAGCGCGGCCACTGCGCGATTCTTCTGCGGCCCGAAGCCCGGCCAGTCGGCGGCGACGATGACGCGCGCGCCGTGCGTCTTCGCGATGCCGACGGTCGTGTCGGTGCTGCCGCCGTCGACGACGACGATGTCGTCGGCGAACGACAGCGCGTCGAGGCATTCGGCCAGCCGGGCCGCGGCGTTGTGGGCGATGAGGGCGACGCCGAGAGTGGGTTCTGCCATGAAAGCGGTGTCTGAATGCGAGAGGGGCGTTGAGCGGTGAGCGCGAGTATACCCGCGTGCCGCTGGGCGGCCGGCGCGATTGCGCAAGCGGACGGGGGCCGGCTTGCGGTGCGCGTCCGGCAAGGCAGTTGTGATCAGCGCGCCGGCTCCCGGCGACGAGCGACGATTCGAGCGACTCGGGCGACTCGGACGGGGCAACCCGGAGAGATCGGAGGGTCGATGGGGCAGACGAGCGGATGGCCGGAGACGGACGATGGAGCTGGACCAGAAGGCCGGACGGCGCGGTCCGAGCAAGCAGCAGTGTCGCCGAATCGGCGATTTGAGCTGTCTCGGATTTTTTTGATCTCGACCCGCAATTTCCGGCGGATTCGGCGCGATGTGCTACCTTTTTCTATGCGCCCCGGCGCCGACAGCCGGTTGCGCCTTTTCACGGAGAGATTCGATGAAAGCACATCGTACGCTGTGGATTTCGATGCTCGCTGCCGGCGCGCTCGTGTCGTCGCTCGCCGCCGCCCAACCCCACGGCCCGGGCGGACCGGGCGACGAACGCCACGGGCCGCCTCCCGGCAAGCATGTCGGGCGCGATCACGGCGGATACGGCGACGACGGCGGCCCCCGTCCCGGCGAGCACCTCGGGGACGAAAACGCCGCGTGGCGCCGCGGAGATCGCCTGCCGGACGAATACCGGGACCGCCAGTACGTGATCGACGACTGGCGCGGGTACCGCCTGTCGCCGCCGCCGCGCGGCTATCACTGGGTCGGGATCGGCGGCGACTACCTGCTCGTGCGCATCTCGACGGGCGTCATCCTGCAGATCGGACCGTAAGCCGGCCGACGCGCGGTACGCCGACCGCCGTTTCCCGCGAAATCGGGCGCAGCGGCCGATACGGGGGGCCGCGCACATCCCGTTTCCCGGCCGGCTCGGGTGCGGCTCGCGGCCGCCGCGCCGGCGAGGGCGGCGGTCTGTCGGAGCGTCGCGCGGGGCGGTGTCGTTCGGCACTGTTCAGCACCGTTCGACACCGCGCTTTCTTCGCGCGCCACCGCCGTTTTCATTTCCGCCGCATTCGCCCGTTCGCTGCGGCTTCAGTCTTTCGCGAACCAGCGCCGCTCGATCCGCGACATCGTCCAGCCGACCGCCATCGCGCACGCGGTGCCGAGCGTCACTTCGCCGAGCCGCACGAGCGGAATGTCCCACAGCGGGCCTTCGCCCGGAAACAGCAGCACGATCGTCGCGGTGATCGCGCCGAGCCGCGCTGCGCTGCCGACGTTCAGACACCAGCAGCAGATGATCGCGACCACGATCGTGACCGCGTACGCGACGAAGTGGCCGGCGCCCGTCGCCGCGCCCGCGAAGCCGATCAGTCCGCCCACCATCGCGCCGATGAACTGGTCGCGCGACAGGTTGATCGTGTCCGTGTAGTTGTGCTGCGTGACCGCGATCGCGGTGATCGCCGCCCACACGGCCTGCTCGGTGTGCAGCGCGCGGCCGATCCCATACGCGAGGCACGCGCCGCTCGCGGCCTGCACGGCCATCAGCGCGCCTTGCAGCAGGCGCTCCTTGAGCGACAAGCCCTTGAACAGGTCGAGCACTGATTCCTGGATCTGTCGGCGCGCGTCGTTGAATGCTTTGATCGTTTCCATCTCGGTCAGGCAAGGAGGGGGGAAAGCGCGCCGCACGCCGGTTCAGCGGCCGTCGGCGCGTCACTGCGCCGGCTCGGCGCTCGAGCGCTGCGCGTCTTCGGCGAGCGCCGCGTCGCGCGTCTCGGGCATCGCGAACCAGACGAGCAGCGTCGCGAGCGCGCCCGCGGCGGCGAGCCCGAAGAAGCTCGTCGCGTTGCCGAAGTGGTCGGCCGCGAAGCCGGCGAGCGCCGTGCTGAACGTCGCGCCGACACCCGCCGCGAGTCCGAAGAGCCCGATGCACAGGTTGTAGTGCCCCTTGCCGCCCGCGACATCGGCGGCGATGAGGGGCAGCATCACGCCGAACACGGCGGCGCTGATGCCGTCGAGCATTTGCACGGGCACGAGCAGGTACGGGCTCGACACGCCGGCGAACAGCAGCGCGCGCAGCGGCAGCGCGGCGAAGCCGAGCAGCAGGATCGGCCGGCGGCCCCAGCGCTGCGCGGAGCGTCCGACCCACGGCGAAAGCATCGCGACGATCGCCTGCGGGACGATGATGCACGCGGCGATCACGAGCTGCACGTTCTCGCCCATGCCCGCCGTCACTTCGCCCGCGGCGAGGTTCAGCATCGCCGCGTTCGACAGGTGGAACAGCACGACGCACGCGGCGAAGATCAGCATCCGCTTGTCGCGCAGCAGCTCGCGCAGCGTTTCGTGCTCTTCGTCTTCATCGGCGTCGTCGCGCGGCGCGGATGCGCGCGGCGCCGCGTGATGATGGCGGTGCGCCGGCTCGATCATCGCGAGCGCGACGAGCGCGGGCAGCGCGAGCGCCGCCGTCAGCCAGAACACCGCGCGCGCGGAGAAGTACTCGCCCGTGAGTCCCATCAGGCCCGCCGCGATCGCGCTGCCGAGCGACGCCCAGCGCGCGTTGCGGCCGAGCCGGTCGCCGAGGCTCTCGCGGCCGACGAGCGCGAACGAGATCGCCGCCATCGCCGGCACGAGCATGCAGCTCGCGAACCCGTGGAACACCTCGGCCGCGATCACGGGCACGACGGTCGGGCTCGCGGCGAGCAGCACCGCGGACAGGATGATCGCGGCGATCGCCCACGCGGCCGCGCCTTTCTTGTTCTTCAGCGCGTCGACGGCCGCGCCGCCCGGCACCTGGCTCACCATCGCGCTGATGGTTCCGATCGACAGCACCATGCCGATTTCGCCCTGCGTCCACTTGTGCGACGCGAGATACGACGCGATGAACGGACCGAAGCCTGTCTGCACGTTCGCGACAAAGAAGTTGAGCCAGTCGAGGGCGCGCAGGCTACGCGCGCTGACCGCATGCCGGACCGTCATTGTTTCGCACCTGCTCGAGCGGTTGCCGGCGCGGCGGCGGGGGCGGCTGGGGTGGCGGGCGAGACGGCGAGGATCGGCTTGTCGCCGGCGTAGGGCGGCGACGCCCTCAGTTGCGCGTCGTTCAGGTCGAGCAGCGCGCGCAGCGATTTGTCCTTCGGCGCGAAGCGCAGCGCCGACCAGTTCGCGGCGATCGTGTGCCGATCCGGATCGACGAGGCCGCCGACGTCGAGCACGACCGCCTGCGGCTGCGCGTCGTGACCGATCAGCACGTCGACGACGCGGCCGACCTTCGTGCCGTTCGGGCGCTCGATGTCGGCGTCGATGATCCGCATCTGGCCGGGCTCGGCGCCTGCCCGCGTCGAACCCGTGAGCGGCACTGTCTTCGGGCGGTCGGCGGGTTGCAGCCGCGCGGTGGCCGGCATGTCGAGGACGATGGGCTCCTGCTTGCCGCCCGGCGTGAAGCGGAACAGCTTCCACGGGAAGCTGACCTTGCGGTCGCCGACGCCCATGAAGCCCTGCAGGTTCACGAGCATCTCGCGCGGCGCGCCGTTCGCGTCGGCCGTCATGTCGACCGCGCGGCCGATCACCTTGCCGCCGCGTCGCACCTCGCTGTCGAGGAGCGCGTGCACCTGGCCGCGCTCGATCGCGCGCGTCGTCACGAGCGGCGCGGGCGCCGGCGCGGGCGCAGGAGGCGGCGGCACGGCGCGCGCGGGCTTTTTCGGCGGGGCGGCCTCGCGGTGCGGTTTCTTCGGCGGCGTGGTCTCGACGGGCTCGGGCGCGCTCGCCGGCTCGGGCGCGGCGACGGGCTCGCTCGCCGGCTCGACGGGCACGGCCACCGCTTCGACGACGGGCGCGGGCGCCTGCGGCGCGCGGAACAGCGCGCAGCCGGACAGCGCGAGCGTGGCGAGGACGACGGGTGCCGCGGTGGCGACGGGACTGGGGAGACGGAAGGCAGAACGCGGGAATCCGCCGCTCATCAAGAAATACTCCATGGACGGGGGCGGGCCGCATGGGCGCGCCGCTGGCGATGATGGCTGACGCCCGAAGGGCATCGCGGGAGGACAGAGTTTAACCTGTGAAGAATACGGGCCGGAAAACGGCGCCGCGCGACGGGCCGGGGTGGACGTTCGAATCGAATGGTACGCCCGCGCGGGGCAGTTGGAGTGAATGGCTGGGTTGGCGACGGTCAGCGCCGCGGACGGCGGGTGCCAGGAGATTTTTTTTTGCCTCTTGTTCGCTTTGCCGCTCGTCGTTTGGCGTATCCCGCCGGGCGGTTGCGTTGCGGGCGCGGGCGGCGCGGCGGTGGCCGCCGTCGCTGCGGCCGGGCCCGGCATCCGGCGGGGTAGAGGCGACGCGTCGCCCGGCGTCCGCTTACGTCGTCTCCGGAATCGGATTCCTGAAGCTGACGTTCAGCAGATTCCACGCGTTGATTGTCGCGATCGCGAAGCCGAGCTCGGCGATCTCGGCATCGGAGAAGTGCGCCTGCAACTGCGCGAACGCCTCGTCGCCCGGGTCCGTGTGCGGAATCCGCGCGACGCTTTCCGCCCATTGCAGCGCGGCGCGCTCGCGTGCGTCGAAGAACGGGGCCTCGCGCCAGCCGGCGACCGCGTTCAGATGCCGCTCGTTCACGCCGAGCTTCACGAGATCGCGCCAGTGCATGTCGATGCAGTACGCGCAGCCGTTGATCTGCGAGACGCGCAGGAACACCAGATCGACGAGTTGCTTGCCGAGCGAGCCGCTCCACACGGTTTCGGACAGATGGAGCAGCGCGTTGAACGGCTTCGATGCGAGCTTCGGGTACGGAAGGCGGGGGGCGTGCGCCATGATCGGTTTCCTCTGAAAGCGGGGCCGCCCGATGCGGCCCTCTCGCCTACAAGACGTGGCGCGTCGCGCGTTTGTGACAGGGTGTCGCGAGCATGCGTTGCTGGTCGGTGTGGCGCGGAGCGAAATCGTTGGCCGTTCGGACGATGGAGCGGTTTCCGATGCACGCCGTACCATGCTGAGTACGAGACGAGACCAAGCGTTGCGTGGAGGGGCGAGACAGGCAGAGCGAGTCGTACCGAGCCGGGCCGTGGCGCGCCGGAATGTGATCCGTCGCAGCGCGCGCCGCGCCACGCGCGTCACGCATGGCCGGTCGGAATATGCGCGAGCTTGTCCGGATTGCGCACCGCGTAGATCGCGACGATCCGTGCGCCATCGGTGACGAACGCCTGCGCCGATTCGATCTGCCCGTCGATGAAGCGCAGCAGGCCCGGCTCGCCGTTGATCTGCGCGAGCCGGTACTCGACCCGCCCGGCATGGCGCCTGCCGACGACCCAGTACAGATTCGCGATCCGGAACGCGCCGCGCAATACCTTGAAGAACGACGGCACCTTGCCGCCGCCGTCGCCGACGAGCTCGACATCGTCCGCGAGTAGCGCCTGGATCGCGCTGCGCTCGCCGCTTGCCGACGCCTGCGCGAAGCGCTCGACGAGTTGCCGGTGCCGGTCGCGCGACACGTCGAAGCGCCGGTGTTCCTGCTGCACGCGCGTCGACGCGCGGTGGACGAGCTGGCGGCAGGCGGCCTCGCTCTTGTCGAGCAACTGCGCGATTTCCGCGTAGTCGCGCTCGAACGCCTGGCGCAGCAGGAACGCCGCGCGTTCCTCGGGCGACAGGCGTTCGAGTACCCACAGCAGCGCGACCGACAGGTTGTCGGCGAATTCGGCCGCGGTCTCGGGCGTGCGCTCGTCGACGTCGACGAGCGGCTCGGGAAGCCACCAGCCGACGTAGGCGTCGCGCTGCGCTTTCGCGGCGCGCAGCCGGTCGATCGACAGCCGGGTGACGACCGTGACGAGCCACGCCTCGGGCGAGTCGAGCGCGTCGCGGGCGGCCTGGTGCCAGCGCAGCCAGGTGTCCTGCAGCACGTCTTCGGCGTCGGCGCGCGTGCCGAGCATCCGGTACGCGATCGAGAAGAGGCGCGGGCGTAGCGCGGTGAACGGTTCGTCGGGCGGCGCCGGGCGGGAGGTTTCGGTCATGTTTCGGTCATGTTCCTGGGGTTTGCTGGACGGGCTGCTTGAAAGACTTGCGGTTCGAAGGGTTTGAAGCGTTCGAAGGATCAAGACGAAGCAGGCGGCGTATTTGTGACAGCGGCAGGCGCGGCGATGCCCGAAGGCCGTCGCCCTTGAACTGCTGCGCACGGCTTCGGCGCGCCGTTTCGCGTATGCAGGGCGCTGGCAGTCATGTCGCGTGCGAGTCGTCGTCCGATGCCGCGGCCGGCCCGGCGGGCGGCTCGTCCTCCGTGCGCCGGCCCGCGACGGCGAACAGCGCGCTGCGCAGCCAGCGATGCGCGGGATCGGCGTGCAGCCGCGGGTGCCACGCGGCGGCGAGCGTGAAGCCGTCGACTTCGACGGGCAGCGGCAGCAGATCGAGCCGGTCGGCGAAGCGCAGCAGGAAGCGCTCGGGCAGCGCGCACACATAGTCGGTCGCTTCGAGCACGAGCGGCGCGAGATGGTACTGCTGCACCGACACGGCGACGGCCCGTGAGCGTCCGAGCGCGCGCAGGCGGTCGTCCATGAAGCCGTGCAGGCCGCCGCCGTCGCCCGATACGATCACGTGGCGAAGCGCGCAGTACGCGTCGAGATCGGGGGGCGCGAGGCCGCGCGGATGTCCGTTGCGCTGCGCCATCACATAGCGCTCGCGCAGCAGCGGGCGCGCGATCGTCGCGCGCGGCACCGCGAAATCGGCCGCGATCAGCAGGTCGGCCTCGCCGCGCTCGAGCAGCGCGCCCGCAGCGTCGGCCGGCGCATTGCGGAACGCGAGGCGCACGCCCGGCGCGTGCGTCGCGACGTGCCGCACGAGATCGAGGCCCGCCATCACGAAGCCGTTGTCGCTCGCGACGATCTGGAACGTGCGCTCGTCGGTCGCCGGATCGAACGCGGCGCCGTGGCGCAGCGCGGCCTGCAATTCGCGCAGCGCGCCGCGCAACGGGCCTTGCAGCGCGAGGGCCCGTGCGGTCGGCACCATTCCGCGGCCGTTCTTCGCGGGCAGCAGCAGCGGATCGCCGATCAGCTCGCGCAGCCGCGCGAGCTGCGCGGACAGCGCCGGCTGGCTCAAATGCAGCCGCGAGGCTGCGCGCGTCACGTTCGCCTCTTCGAGCAGTACGTCGAGCGCGGCGAGCAGCGCGAGGTCGGCGCCGCGCCATTCGGTCGACATATTTTTCATGTAAATGGCTCCAATACGAAGAATCGATTTCAAATATACCAACGGGATGCGCAGACTGTCGCGAGACGCGGCTTGGGTGGCCGCGACCGGACTTTCGAAGGGCATTCGATGAAGACACACGAAACCGAGCGTCATGCGCTACGGGCGCTCGCGAGCGCCAATTTCGCGATGGGCAGCATGTCGTACGGCGTGGTGGGCGCGCTGCCGTCGCTGGCCGCCGACTGGCGGATCGCGCCGGGGCGCGCGGCGCTCCTGATGGCGGCGTTCTCGATCGCGTTCGCGATCGGCGCGCCGGTGCTGCAAATGCTGATCGGGCATCGGCGGCGGCGCGGCGTGCTGATCGCCGGCCTGCTGACGACGTCGCTCGCGACGCTCGCCGGCGCGTTCGCGCCGAGCTTCGGCTGGCTGCTTGCGGCGCGGATCGTCGCGGGCGTCGGCGCGGGCGCGGTGAGCCCGGTTGCGACGGCGATCGGCGCCGGGCTCGCGCCGGCCGAGCGGCAGGGCAAGGCGCTCGCGATCGTGTTCGTAGGCGTGACGTTGTCGAGTGTCGTCAGCGCGCCGCTGTCGGCGTGGGTCGCGCAGGCGCTCGGCTGGCGTGCGACGTTCGGCTGGCTCGCCGCCGTCGCGCTCGGCAGCGCCGCGTGGATCGCCGGCACGGTCCGCGACGCGTCGCGCGGCGAACGGATGCGAGCGGGCGGGCTCGTTGCGTTGCTCGCGCGTCCCGCGACGGCGGCGGGCCTCGCCGTCGTCGTGCTGCAGACGGGCGCGTTCTTCTGCACGTACACGCTGATCCTGCCGCTGTTGCATCGGCGCTTCGGCGCGAGTGCGGGCGAGGGCGCGTTCGCGCTCCTCGTGTTCGGCGTGACGGGCATGCTCGGCAATCTCGTCGCGCAGCGCGTCGCGCGGCGCTGGTCCGCCGAGCCGCTGCTTGCCGCGGCGATGGGCGCGATGCTCGCGGTGTTCGCGGGCCTTGCCGCGCTCGCGGCGACAGGTTTCGGGGGCGACGCGCGGTTTGCCGCGGCGCTCGCGCTGCTCACGCTCTGGGCGCTGATGCAGGATCTGTTCTATCCGTCGCAACTGCGGCGCGTCGTCGGCCTCGAGCCGCATTACCGGGGGATGGCGCTCGCGCTCAATTCGTCGGGAATCTTCGCGGGCATCTCGCTCGGCTCGGCGCTCGGCGGGCGGGTCGCCGACACGTGGGGCGTCGGCCTGCTCGCGCCGGCATCGGCGGCGCTGACGGTCGCCGCGCTGATTGCGTTGGGCATTTCGCGGCGGTATGCGGTGGTGCCGCGCGCGAGTACGGCCGCGCGCGCGGCGGGCACGCGGGCTGTCGGATGACGGGCGAATCGGCGGCGGCGCGAGCTGGGATTCATTGACGGTCCCCGCTCGTCGCGCGATGTCATCCGTTCGGCGTCGTGCGCCGCCAGACGAGCCGCGCTACGTGCGTCCCGCCTGCGCGTATTCGGCGGGCGTGCCGCGATACGGATCGCCGCCTGAGAACGGCGCGGGAGACGGCGCGCGCATGCTACTTCGGCGGCAGCGAGCGGACGAACGTGAGCGCCGCGTCGATCAGGCTGCGGCGCAACGCGTCGTTGCCGTACGCGTCGGGCGCGGCGCGCACCCAGCCCAGCATCGGCCTGCCGCGCGAGATCATCCGGACGATGCCCGGATGCTTCAGCGCCCAGCCGTCGTTGCCCTTGCCGAGCCTGACGAGCATGCCGTCGTCGCGCGCGGCGCACAGCAGATGGCCATCGAGCAGCCACGCCCAACCGCCGAACATCGCTTGCGCGACGACGTTGGGTTCGAATTTCAGTTCGTCTTCGACGAGCGCTTCGAGTCCGGGATCGCGGGCCATCTGACGTTTTCGTTCCTGGTGGCGCAGCGTGCGCTGGGGGCCGGCGGGCGTCGTGGTTTAACGGCGAAGCCGGGGGCAAGCGATGTCGTCGCGGGCGGTTGACGAAAGAGCGGTGCTTGCCGGCGACGCGCGGCGGGTGATCGATGACCGATAGTGAACGGTGAACCGCAAAGGGCGACCCCATGCCGGCAGCCCGATGCCGAAGGTGAATCCGCAAACGCCGCACGTCAAGCGTCAGCCGTCACCGAACGCCGACGCCAGAAGCCGGCGACGCCGGCATTGCCGCCGCGCCGCGCCGCTTGTCGCGCGGCATCAATAGCCGTGAGTGACGAGCGACAGCACCGACAGATCCGGATGCGTGCCGTCGACGATGCTGCGGCCGATCGACACCGCCTCGTGGAACGCCTCGTCGGCGCTGCGAAAGCTCTCTTCGCCGTCCGCGTGAAACGGCACCGTGTGGCCGGGCAGCGCCGGATCGGCGCCAGGATGGCACACGTAGCCGGCGTACGTGTAGCGGTTCGCGTCGGTTTGCGTTGGGGCCGGCGACACGTGGATCTCGAAGCCTTCGTAATCGACTTGTCGAGACGGAAGCGGCGGCTCGGACATGGCTGTCTCCCAGGCTGCGCTCGGCATGCACTGCGCCCGTCGCGCGGCCGTTTTTTCGTCGTTGTCCTTTGAAGGAAATTCTAGGCGATGCGCAGCGCGGCGGCGTGTGCGGCGCAGCGTGTGCGACGTGTGCTGCGAAGGAGACGAGGAAGGCGAAAGGCAACGAGGCAGCGCAGGCCGCGAGGCCAGCATGGGCCGCGAGCGCTGTCACCGCGAACGCGTCGCTGGCCGCGCGCCGGTTGCCGTCCGGCCGCCGCGCGGCCGGCCGGTCGCACGCCCCGGCCGCCGCCGCAGCACGCGGCACGTCGCTTGCTGCGCGACGGATTCGTTCACTGCAGGAGGTGCTATGCGACCCGAATTTCATCGAAGCATGTGGCGAGTGGTCGCCGTCGGGGTGACGACGGCCGGACTGGCGATGACGATGGCTTCGTGCTCGAAGCAGGGCGGCTCGAACACCGATTCGAGCTCGACGGGCGGCGCGACGGGCGGCGTGCAGCCCACACCGATGGCGCCGTCCGGCAGTTCCGGTGCGGCGCCCGGCGGCGCATCCGGCGGAGGTTGATCCACCGAAGCGCGTCGGCCGGGCGCGCGGCGCAGGCAACGCGCACGCAAGGCGCACGGCGCGCCCGGGCCGGCGCACGATTCGCCCGATCGACAGAGGGCGCGACATGAGCAGCACGCCGAATCCGGACGACGAGCCGCACCAACCGGACGAGCGTCCGTCGGCGAGCGACGACAGCCGTTCGCTCGGCCCGAGCGATTAGTCGGATTGCGGTAGCGACGTTGCGGGGGCGAAGCGGTGGCCGTGCGACGTCGACGCCGGGTTCGACCATCACGCGCCCGAGACGGGCGACGAAGAACTCGAAAGCGACACGGACCGCGGCGGAATGGGCGAGCGCGCATCGGCGGACGGCGATTTGACGTTCGACGACAGCGCGGACATCGTGCCGGACCGCACGGAGCGGGTGTCGCGGACGAAGCGCGGCGAAGACTGAACGGCGGCGAGCGCTTTTTTACAAGGCCATTGCAAAATGCGACGGCGGCGGACGACGCGTGCCGCCGCGCGCGGATTGCGCCGCCGCCCCCCTGCCTGCATTTCGTTGAGCGAGTCGCGCCACGGCGTCGCGCGTGGCGCGCCGATTAGCCGCACATGACGGCCGCCATGTGGGCGCATCCGCCGACGGCGCGGTTCGTCGATTCGAATTCGACGAGCACGGCCATTGCGCTCCGGACGCAATGCGGCGAGCCGATCGCGCATGTCGACTCGCCGTGCATTCGCATCGTCGGAGCAACGAGCGTCAGCCGCATTCGGGCGAACGAGTTCGCGCGGTCGAATCCATGACCGCAGCGCGACCGAAGCCCAACTGAACCGCAACTGAAACACGACCGTCGTCGACGAACGCGGCGTGTCGAAAAATGCAGGCAATGCGTGCGTTCGATTCGTCTTTTGTCGATTAGTAGATCGCTTCTAGTGCGCGCTTTGACCACGGTTGGGTTTCGACATAGAACCTACACGAAAGCAGACAGTGAAGCGTCGCGACGGCCCGATGAGGAGACGCCGTGAAAAAATCGAAAGCGCTTTGGCGAACCGCGTTGCTGTTGGCGATGATCGGCGCAGCGGTTGCGGGATGGCGATACGTGTCGCCGTCACAGACGGCTGTAGCCCATCCCGTGCGATCCGACGCGACGCCCAACGAGCGCGGCGAACCGCCCGTGGATGCGGCGGACGAGACGCGAGCCGACGCCGGCCCCTCCGAGCGCAAGCTGGATCTCGTCGCACTGCGAAAGAGTCTCGCTGGCAGCGACGATGCGCAAGCGCAATTGCAGCGCATCGTCGCATTCGCCCGCTTTCGCGACCGGATCGCGGCATACGGCGAGGGCAGAAGCAGCATGCCGGCTGCGGAGCGGGCGCGGCTGGCCCGTCAGATTCTTGCCGAGCTGCCCGAGCACGTTGCGCGCAACGAAATTGTTCCCGTGCAGGCCGAGGCGCTCAGCGCCGCATTGCTTGCGGACGCGACGGCGGACCCCGAGACGCGCGGCGCGGCCATCCAGTCGATGCGGCAACAGTGGGACGCCTACGCCCGGCAGACGGTGGGGCCGTCGCCCGCACGCGATCCGCGTTATCTGGCCTACGCGCAGCAGAGCCGGGACATCGTCCGGCAGGTTCAGGCGAGCGTTCCCGATCCCGATCAGCAACAGGCCGTCATCGCGCAGCGCCTGCAGGCGCTGCGCGTTCAACTGTTCGACCAGACTTCCCGATCCGATACCCGTTGAGCGAGCCGCGACCGCATCGCCGCGAAAGTGCACGCGCGTCGTGGAAAACCGATCGATAGAGATAGAGATGGAGGAGAGCATGTCCGTACGCGAATGTGTCGAACGCCTGTGCGTCGCCGGCCTGCTGAGCGTAGCCGCCGTCGGCGGGCAGGCTGCTGCTGCGATGCAGGACCCGTCGATTCCCTATTATTCGTGGTACGAAGTGACGCTGCCGGAAAGCAGCGGCGCGTCATGCGGCAACGGCACGCCGATGCGCTTCTATATCAACCGCGCGCAATCGGACAATCTGCTCTACATGATGGAGCCGGGCGGCGCATGCTGGGATCACGGCACCTGTACCGAAACCGCGACCGGCGCGCAGGCGGGGCTCGGCGCGTTCAATCCCGACGGCATCCCGCACAACTACGTGAACGGCACCGTGCAGCAGAGCCTGAAGTCGTCGTTTCTGTCGCCGCTGATGACGCGGATGGATCTCGCGCATATCCTCGTCGGCGAGCCGAAGGTCGAGACGCAGGAATGGACGCAGGTGTTCGTTCCGTACTGCACGGGCGACATCCATATGGGCAGCGCGGTGCGCAGCTATGTGTCGCCGTCGGGCGACTGGCGGATTCAGCACTACAGTGGCCTGAAAAACGTCCGGGTGGTCGCGCAGTGGCTCGTCGACCACGGATTCGGCAAGCCGGGCCGGCTGCTCGTGTATGGAACGAGTGCGGGCGGCTACGGCACCCTCGGCAACTACGCGACGTTGCGCAGCACGTTGCAGCCGCAAATGCACAGCTCGCTGCTCGACGATGCGGGCACCGTCTTCAATACGCGCTTCGGCGCCGACCCGGCGACGTACCCGTCCGTCGGCCTGTACGACAAGGTGCGCGACGAATGGGGGATGACGGCGCCCGACGGCATGATCACGATCAACAGCCGGCTGACGCGCCACTTCGATCCGGGCAACATGGGCAGCGCGTATGCGGCGCTATCGGCGACCTATCCGCGCGACCGCTTCGGCTATACGACGTACCGGCGCGACAAGATCATCGCGGCCTATCATTACCGTCCTTTCGTGCCCGCGGTGATCGCGGCGCCGGACGACGCGACGAAGGACGAACTGTCGCTCGCGATGTTCGACCGCGAACTGAGCAATCTGAAGCAGGTGCTGAATCCGCTGCCGAACTTCGGCTATTTCATCCCGTGGGCGCGCGACGATTTCATGGGCAACCATCAGGTGACGGCGGTCAGCTTCACGGGATCGGGCATCCACGAGAACGGCATCGACACGGACGTCGGCACGTTCGTCGCCGATCTGCTCAATCAGCAGGACCCGGCGGACGTGCCCGTCATGAAGGCATACCGTACCGAACAATGGTCGGACTTCACGTTCTCGACCTTTCTTGCGTGGATCGACAGCATCTTCAACCTGACCGGCGAGGCAGGGCCGATTTCCGGACATCGGTCCTGAACGGACGGGGCGGCGCGAATTCATCCGGATTCGCGAGCGTCGTTCGTTGCCGAAGCCTGACGAAGCCTGACGGCGGTCCGCAGACCGCCGATTCTTTTCAGGAGTCTTGCGGGCGCGTCATGCCTTCCCCGGGCAGGAACCAGTTCATCACGAGCGCGCAGATGCCGCCCGTCGCGACGCCCGATTCGAGCACGTTCCTGAGCGCGTGCGGCAGGTTCGTCAGGATCTCCGGCACCTGGGACACGCCGAGCCCGAGGGCGAGCGAGACGGCGATGATCAGCAGCGCGCGGCGGTCGAGCCGGATGCCGGCGAGGATGTTGATGCCGGACGCGGCCACCGCGCCGAACATCACCATCGCCGCGCCGCCCAGCACGGGCTCGGGCACCGCTTGCAGGACGCCCGCGACGACGGGGAACAGGCCGAGCAGCACGAGCATGCCCGCGATCCAGATGCCGACATGGCGGCTCGCGATGCCGGTGAGCTGGATCACGCCGTTGTTCTGCGCGAAGACGGAGCTCGGGAACGTATTGAAGACGCCGGCGAGCAGCGAGTTCGCGCCGTTGACGAGCACGCCGCCCCTGATGCGGCGCATCCACTGCGGCCCCTCGACGGGCTGCCGGGAGATCTTGCTCGTGGCCGTGACGTCGCCGATCGCTTCCAGCGACGTGACGAGATAGATAATCAGCATCGGCACGAAGAGCGGCCACGAGAACGCGAGGCCGAAGTGCAGCGGCGTGGGGATCTGGAACAGCGCGGCTTCGCGCGCGCCGGTGAAGTCGAGACGGCCCATCGCGGCGGCCGCGAGATAGCCGAGCGCGAGCGCGATGACGAGCGCGGTGCTGCGCACCCAGACGATGGGCACGCGGTTCAGCGCGATGATGGTGCCGAGCACGAGGCCCGACAGCGTCAGGTTTTCGGCGCTGCCGAAGCTGCCCTTGGCGATCGCGCCATAGCCGCCGCCCATGCTGACGAGGCCGACCTTGATGAGTGTGAGGCCGATCAGCAGCACCACGATGCCGGTGACGAGCGGAGTGATGAGGCGCTTGACGAAGGGCAGGATGCGCGACACGGCCATTTCGACGAACGAGCCGGCGATGACGACGCCGAAGATCGCGGCCATCACGGTTTCGACCGGCGTGCCCTGCTTGACCATCAGGCTGCCGCCCGCGATGAGCGGGCCGACGAAGTTGAAGCTCGTGCCCTGGACGATCAGCAGGCCGGCGCCGAGCGGGCCGAAGCGCTTGCACTGGACGAAGGTCGCGAAGCCGGAGATGACGAGCGACATCGACACGATCAGCGTGGTGTCGCGGCTCGCGACGCCGAGCGCCTGGCAGATCAGCAGGCCGGGCGTGACGATCGGCACGAGGATGGCGAGCAGGTGCTGCAAGGCGGCGACGAAGGCGACCGTCGGCGCGGGGCGGTCGTCGGGGCCGTAGACGAGATCGTGGGCGGATTCGGCGCCGTCGGTGCCTTGGGAAGCGGGTGGGGCGAGGGGGGCGGGTTGCATCGCGAAAGAGCCGGTCCGGGTGGAAAGGCGGGATTTTAACGGAAGCGACGGCGGCGGCTGGCCGGTTGAGGCTGTCCGGCTGTTCGTTTGCCTGCGAGCGCGGCCGGCGATCGTCAATCGGCTGCCAGTCGCGAATAGAGCGCAAAGTCGCCCGGTGTGCCTCGCACCATGCGATAGGAACGCAGCAGGCCTTCGTATCGATAGCCGCAAGCGACGAGCACGCGCGCCGATCGCGCGTTGCTCGTCAATACCGTTCCTTGCACGCGGACGAAGCCGCAGTGCTCGAACGACCACGCGGTGACGCACGCGCATGCGGCGCGCGCGATGCCTTTTCCCCAATGCGAAGGCGCGAGATCGTAGGCGATCTCGGCGGTACGGTTCGTCGCTGAAATCGTGTGAAAGCCGATCGTGCCGATCAATTCGCGCGTGCCGTCGTCGACGATCGCGAGACGCCGATTCGATTCGGCCGAAGTGGATTCGTCATCGTCGAATAGCGGCAGCAGGTCTTCACGGGCGCGCAGGTTCCAGCTCGTGTGCTCGACGACGTGCGGCAGTTTCAGGTACGCATACCACGCGTGCGTGTCGGCGCGTTCGAGTGGGCGAAGCGAGACGCCCGGATAGTTCAGATGCGGCGCGTGGTCGATTCTCATGCGGAACCCTGGCGGTCGAGCGGGCGTCGCGGCGCGATGGTTTTCGCATCGTTCGACGCCGCGGGAAAGCCGGTCAATGCCGGCGGCCGGATCGATGCGCGGCCGCCCGGATCGTCGGCCGCCCGAGCGCCGCCGGACGAATCTACATCAAGACGATGTCGTACTGTCTCGGGGTTGATGAAAATTCAGTTTGGAGCGCGAGACGGGATGATACAGGGTAAGTCGGCGTTTGCGATTCTGGTAATCTCGGCCTCATTCAAACAACACCGAGGGCCGTATGGCGGACAATCGCTATTCGTACAACGGGCATACTAATCTTCAACCAGTCGACTTGTTCTTCTGGGTCGCCGTCGACGAGACGCAAAAGCGTCTCGGGTTCTACGATCTCGCCGCCGCCTCGGCTACGCTACTCGGTCAGACCGATGTGCCAGTGCCGGGGAAATTCGCCAACGCGACCAAAGGCACGTCGGTTATATCGATCGCTGCCCGGAAGCTGCTGCCGTTCGAGCTGAAAAGGCGCTTGCCGATGATCATGACGGTAGGTGTGCAGGGTGTGCGCATCGCGTTCACGAAGAACCTTGGCGCTTGGGTCGGCCGGACTATTCTTGTAGTCGGAGAGGTGTTTCTGGCCACGGACGCGGCGATGATCATGTTCAACACCGTGCGCATGTATAACGCCGTCGCCGAACCGGAAGATAGGGTGTTCTGACCATGCCGACCGATACATGGGAAAAGTTGGCCGCGTTTACGCGCGAGGAACTGGGGCGGCCGCTGTTCGGCGGCGAACTGCGACTTGAACCGTCGTCGCGCCTTGAGCAGGACCTAGGCGTGACCGGCACGGATGCGGTCGAGTATATCGACAAGTGGGCAGAGGCGTTTGGTGTCCAGGCCGAAGGATTCCCGTATGACCGTTATTTCGGCCCGGAGGGACAGGAACTGTTGACGTCGTTTCTCGCCCTCTTTTCCAAGCGGTTTCGTAAGCCGTCACGAGTGCCGCTGACGCTCGGCATGTTGGAAGAGGCAATGCGCCTTGGTCGATGGGAGACGGATGCAATCGAGCGCGTGGCTCAGTACCGGGCACCGCACCGCGATTAGATCCACCGGTTCATGGCGTGCCAGCCCGCACCGCCTTGCCGATAGCTTTGCGCTTTACGAGTATCGCCCCTGAGGCAAGCGCTCAAGCTCGGCGAGACCGGGCCTGGCTGGCCAAAACCCCGATTATCGGGGCGTGAAGTCAGTAACGGGGGATGATGCGGGGTGATATAGGGTGAACCCTACATCAAGACGATGTCGTACTGCTCCTGGCTCAGGTTCGACTCGACCTGCAACGACACCGGCTTGCCGATGAAGTCGATCAGCATCGCGAGATGCTGCGATTCCTCGTCGAGAAAGAGGTCGATCACCTGCTGCGATCCGATCACGCGAAACTCGCGCGGGTTGAATTGCCGCGACTCGCGCAGGATCTCGCGCAGGATGTCGTAGCACACGGTGCGCGACGTCTTCACCTGGCCCTTGCCCTGGCATGTCGGGCACGGCTCGCATAGCACGTGCGCGAGCGATTCGCGCGTGCGCTTCCTCGTCATCTCGACGAGCCCCAGTTGCGAGAAGCTGTTCACCGTCACGCGCGTGCGGTCGCGCGCGAGCGCCTTCTTCAGCTCGGCGAGCACCGCGTCGCGATGCTCGGCGTTCTCCATGTCGATGAAGTCGATGATGATGATCCCGCCGAGATTGCGCAGCCGCAACTGCCGCGCGATCGTGTGCGCCGCCTCGAGGTTCGTCTTGAAGATCGTGTCGTCGAAATTGCGCGCGCCGACGTAGCCGCCCGTGTTCACGTCGATCGTCGTCATCGCCTCGGTCTGGTCGATCATCAGGTAGCCGCCCGACTTCAGATCGACGCGCCTCGACAGCGCGCGCTGGATTTCGGCCTCGATGTTGTACAGGTCGAAGAGCGGCCGCTCGCCGGTGTAGTGGTGCAGCTTCGGGCTCACAGCCGGCGTGAACTCGGCCGCGAAATCGACGAGCCGCTGGTGCGTCTCGCGCGAATCGACCTGGATGCGCGTCGTGTCGTCGTTCGCGAAGTCGCGCAGCACGCGCTGCGCGAGGTCGAGATCCTGATACAGCAGGCTCGTCGGCGGCAGCCGCTGGCCCTGCCCGACGATCGTCGCCCACGTCTTGCGCAGATACGCGACGTCGCCGGCGAGCTCGTCGGAGCCCGCGTCCTCGGCGATCGTGCGCACGATGTAGCCGCCTTTCTCGTCGGCCGGGATCACCGCGGTCAGCCGCGCGCGCACGGCCTCGCGCTCGGCCTCGCTCTCGATCTTCTGCGAGATGCCGATGTGCGGCTCCTGCGGCAGGTAGACGAGCGTGCGCCCCGCGATGCTGATCTGCGTCGACAGCCGCGCGCCCTTCGTGCCGATCGGGTCCTTGATCACCTGGACCATCAGCGTCTGGCCCTCGAACACGATCTTCTCGATCGGGTGGTGCGCCGCGGCGGCGGGCGCGTCGCCCGCGCGCGGCTGCCAGATGTCGGCGACGTGCAGGAATGCCGCGCGCTCGAGCCCGATGTCGATGAACGCCGACTGCATGCCGGGCAAAACGCGCACGACCTTGCCGAGATAGATGTTGCCGACGCGTCCGCGCGACAGCGTGCGCTCGACGTGAAGCTCCTGCACCGCGCCTTGTTGGACGAGCGCGACCCGCGTTTCCTGCGGCGTGATGTTGATCAGGATCTCTTCGTTCATGGTGCGATTCAGAAGGCGACGTGCGCCGCGCGCAGCAGCGCCGCGGTCTCAAAAAGGGGCAGACCCATGATACCTGAATGGGAGCCATCGATTTGCTCGACGAATTCCGCGGCGCGCCCCTGGATCGCGTACGCGCCCGCCTTGCCGAACGGCTCGCCGGTTTCGACGTAGCGTGCGAGCGCGTCGCGCGTCGCGGGGCCGAAGCGGACTTCCGAGCGCGACAGCGCGGGCGGCATCAGCTCGCCTGTCGCATCGATCACGGCGAGCGCCGTCAGCACGTCGTGCGTGCGGCCGGCGAGGCGCGCGAGCATCGCGAGCGCGTCGGCGGCGTCGGCGGGCTTGCCGAGGATCGCGCCGTCGATCGTCACCGTCGTGTCGGCGACGAGCACGGGCGCGGCCGGCTTGCCGCTCGCGATGAGCCTCGCGCGCGCCGCTTCCGCCTTCGCGACGCACACGCGCAGCACGTAATGGTCGGGCGCTTCGCCCGGCAGCACGGCCTCGAGCGCTTCGGCATCCTCATCGGGCGCGGGCGCGAGCAGTTCGTAGCGCACGCCGAGCTGGTCGAGCAGTTCGCGGCGCCGGGGGCTTTGCGAGGCGAGGTAGACGAACGGGTAGGACGGGGCGGCGGCGCGGTCGGGCATCTTCTCGATAGTCTCGATGAGCGCGTGCGCGGCGCGTCGGGACGACGGCCGCTACGCGCGATGGTAGGGGTGATTCTGCGTGATGCTCCACGCGCGGTAAAGCTGCTCGGCGAGCAGCACGCGGACCATGCCGTGCGGCAGCGTGAGGCTCGACACGCGCAGCAGCAGCTCGGCGCGCGATTTCAGCTCCGGATCGAGCCCGTCGGCGCCGCCGATCACAAACGCGACGTCGCGTCCGTCCTGCTGCCACGCGGGCAACGCCTGCGCGAGCTGCATCGTGGTCCAGTCGCGGCCGCGCTCGTCGAGCGCGACGACGCGCGCGTTTTTCGGCAGCGCGGCCTCGATCCGCTGCTTCTCGGCGGCCATCACGCTGTCGGCCGTGCGCGAACCCGAGCGCAGCTCGGGCTTCACCTCGCGCAGCTCGATCCGCAGCTCGGGCGGCATCCGCTTCGCATATTCGTCGAAGCCGGTTGCGATCCAGCCGGGCATCTTGTGGCCGACCGCGACGATGTGCAGTTTCATGACGGCGAACGCAATGAGAGCGACAACAAGGAAAGCGACAAAACGGCGCGCGGCGGCGCGCTCAGCGGCGGCGCGCGGCCGTCGTCTTGCGGGCCGGGCGGGCTGCGGTAGCGGCCGTGTGGGCCTCGTCTTCGTCCGGCTCGTCCTCGTCGGCGCCGTCAGCCGCGCGCGCGCCGCGCGCGTTCGCCGCCGGGCCGCCGAGCTTCATCCGCACCGGCTTGTCGCCCCAGATTTCCTCGAGGTTGTAGTACTGGCGCAGCGCCGGCTGCAGGATGTGGACGACCGCGTCGCCGCAATCGACGAGCACCCATTCGCCCGTGTCCTCGCCCTCGGAGCTGACGACGTCGCCGCCGGCTTCCTTGACCTTGTCGCGCACGTTCGACGCGAGCGCCTTCGTTTGCCGGTTCGACGTGCCGGACGCGACGATCACGCGGTCGAACAGCTCGGTCAGGTGGCTCGTGTTGAACACTTTGATGTCTTGCGCCTTGACGTCTTCGAGAGCGTCGACGATCACGCGCTGGAGTTTGCGGATATCCATGGAATCAGGGATGGTAGAGACGATGTTGGAGAATATAGGCCCACACGGCGGCGGGCACGTGCTCGGCCGACGCGTCGGGCGCCTGCGCGCGTCGCGCGATGCAGGCGCGCAGGTGCGCGCGGATGTCGGTCGCGGCGACGTCGAGCGCGAGCGTCGTGTCGATCAGAAGGCGCCCGGCGGGCGTCGCCTGCAGCACGTCCGCGCTCGCCTGCCGGCTCGCGATCTCGGCCGCGACGGCGGGCGACGCCGCCGCGAAATCGAAGCCAGGCCGGGTCGCCGCGCAGACGTGCGCGTAATCGAAGAGGTGCTGCCAGTCGCGCCACGTGTCGAGGCGCACGAGTTGATCCGCGCCGATCAGGAGCGACAGCGACGCGTCCGCGCCGATCCGCTCGCGCCAGCGCGCGAGCGTCTCGACGGTGTAGGTCGGGCCGGCGTGCTCGATCTCGTCGGTCGCGACGCTGACGGTCACGCCCGGCAGCGCGAGCGCGCCCGCCGCCGCGCGGGTCATCGCGAGCCGGTGCTCGGCCGCCGATACGTCCTGCTTCTGATACGGCTGGCCGGCCGGCATCAGCACGAGCTCGGTCAGGCGCAGCACGTCCGCGAAGCGGCGCGCGAGCGCGAGATGACCGTCGTGGATCGGGTCGAACGTGCCGCCGAGGATGCCGATGCGGCGCGCCAGCGCGGGCGGGCCCGCATGGTCGGAATTCGGCGCGTGTCCTGGCGGGGCGGCGGCTCGGCCGGTGACGGAACGGCTCATGCCCAGTCGCGCGGCACGAGGAAATCGCTGTAGAGGCGCGCTTCCGGCGTGCCCGGGTCCGGACGCCAGTCGTAGCGCCAGCCCGCCGTCGGCGGCATCGACAGCAGGATCGACTCGGTGCGGCCGCCGCTTTGCAGCCCGAACAGCGTGCCGCGGTCGAACACCAGGTTGAATTCGACGTAGCGGCCGCGCCGGTACGCCTGGAACGCGCGCTCGCGCTCGCCGTACGGCGTGTCGCGGCGGCGCTCGACGATCGGCAGGTACGACGGCAGGAACGCGTCGCCGACGCTCTGCAGCATTTCAAACGAACGTTCGAAGCCGAGCGCCGAGAAGTCGTCGAAGAAGATGCCGCCGACGCCGCGCGCTTCGTTGCGGTGCTTCAGAAAGAAATAGTCGTCGCACCACTGCTTGAAGCGCGGGTACAGCTCGGCGCCGAACGGATCGAGCGCCGCGCGGCACGTGCGATGGAAGTGCCGGGCGTCCTCTTCGAAGCCGTAAATCGGCGTCAGATCCATGCCGCCGCCGAACCAGAACACGGGCGCCTCGCCCGGCTTCGTCGCGATCAGCATCCGCACGTTCATGTGGACGGTCGGGCAGTACGGATTGCGCGGGTGCAGCACGAGCGACACGCCGAGCGCCTCGAAGCCGCGCCCCGCGAGCTGCGGGCGCGACGCGCTCGCCGACGGCGGCAGCGCGTCGCCCGCGACGTCGGAAAAGCCGATGCCCGCGCGCTCGAAGAAGCCGCCTTCCTCGACAATGCGCGTGCAGCCGCCGCCGCGCAGCCGCTCGTCGGGGCCGCGCCGCCACGTGTCGGCCAAAAGCGGCGTGCCGTCGAAGGCGCCGAGCGCGTCGGCGATGCGCGTCTGCAGCCCTTGCAGGTAGGCGCGTACTCGGTTGACGTCGTAAGTCGAATCGGTCATCGATGTGGGGCGGCATCCGGGGGACGGACGCCGTCGAAAAATGCTTCTGCCGGGCATTCTAGCGAACCCCGGCAGAGGAGGGGGCGCGCCGCCCGAAAGCCGGCGCGCGAGGAACGGCGGCGGGCGCGCGTCAGACCGTCTTGCGGCTGAGCGCGCGGTAGCCGATGTCGCGGCGATACTGCATGCCCTCGAAGTTGATCTGGTTGATCGTCTCGTACGCGGCCTGCTGCGCGCCGCGCACCGAATCCGCGAGGCCGACGACGCACAGCACGCGGCCGCCCGACGTGACGAGCTTGTCGCCGTCGAACGTCGTGCCCGCGTGGAACGTCACCGAGTGCGCGGTTTCGGCTGGGATGCCGTTGATCCGGTCGCCCTTCCTCGGCGCATCCGGGTAGCCGTGCGCGGCGAGCACGACGCCGAGCGCGGTGCGGCGGTCCCAGTCGAGCTCGACCGTGTCGAGCGTGCCCGCGATCGCCTGCTCGACGACCTTCGAGAAATCGCTCTTCAGGCGCGCCATGATCGGCTGCGTCTCGGGGTCGCCCATCCGGCAGTTGAATTCCAGCGTGCGCGGATTGCCCTCCTTGTCGATCATCAGGCCCGCGTACAGGAAGCCCGTGAAGCGGATGCCGTCCTTCTCCATCCCGCGCACGGTCGGCATGATGATCTCGCGCATCACGCGCGCATGCATCTGCGGCGTGACGATCGGCGCGGGCGAGTACGCGCCCATGCCGCCCGTGTTCGGGCCGCGGTCCTCGTCGAGCAGGCGCTTGTGATCCTGGCTCGACGCGAGCGCGAGCGCGTGCTTGCCGTCGACCATCACGATGAAGCTCGCTTCCTCGCCGTCGAGGAATTCCTCGATCACGACGCGCGCGCCGGCGTCGCCGAGCTTGTTGCCGGACAGCATCATGTCGACGGCCGCGTGCGCTTCGTCCAGCGTCATCGCGACGACGACGCCCTTGCCCGCGGCGAGGCCGTCGGCCTTCACGACGATCGGCGCGCCCTTCGAATCGAGGTACGCGTGCGCGGCGGCCGCGTCGGTGAACGTTTCGTAGTCGGCGGTCGGAATGCCGTGGCGCTTCATGAACGCCTTCGCGAAATCCTTCGAGCTCTCGAGCTGCGCCGCTTCCCTCGTCGGGCCGAAGATCTTCAGGCCGCGCGCGCGGAAATGATTGACGATGCCCGCCGCGAGCGGCGCTTCCGGGCCGACGAGCGTGAACGCGACGCCTTCGGATTCGGCGAAATCGGCCAGGTCGTCGGGCGAGCTCAGATCGACGTTCTTCAGGCGCTCGTCCTGCGCGGTGCCGCCGTTGCCGGGGGCAACGTAGACGAGCTGGACGCGCGGCGACTGGGCGAGCTTCCAGGCGAGCGCATGTTCGCGGCCGCCGGAGCCGACGACGAGTAGTTTCATGGGATTCCCCGCAGACTAGAAAATAGGGCGGCCGGCGCGCGCGAGGCGGGCCGGCCGCGAGAAACGGCCGCGGCCGCCGTCTTTCGCGCGAAAGGGCGGCCGCGCAACGCTCATTCCTCGATGACGACGGCGTTCGTGTAGACCTCCTGCACGTCGTCGAGATTCTCGAGCGCGTCCAGGAGCTTTTGCATCTTCACCGCCTCTTCGCCGGTGAACTCGATCTCGTTCTGCGGCTTCATCGTGACTTCGGCGAGTTCGGCCTTGAAGCCGGCGGCTTCGAGCGCGTCCTTCACCTTCGAGAATTCCTGCCAGTCGCACAGCACTTCGATCGAGCCGTCGTCGTTCGTGCTCACGTCGTTCGCGCCCGCCTCGAGCGCCGCTTCCATCAGCGCGTCTTCCGACGTGCCCGGCGCGAACAGGAACTGGCCGACGTGATCGAACATGAACGCGACCGAGCCGTCAGTGCCCATGTTGCCGCCGAACTTCGAGAACGCGTGGCGCACTTCGGCGACCGTGCGGGTGCGGTTGTCGGTCAGCGTGTCGACGATGATCGCCGCGCCGCCGATGCCGTAGCCTTCGTAGCGGATCTCTTCGTAGTTCGCGCCGTCCGCGCCGCCGACGCCGCGGTCGATCGCGCGCTTCACGTTGTCCTTCGGCATGTTCGCGTCGGCCGCCTTGTCGACCGCGAGACGCAGGCGCGGGTTCGAGTTCGCGTCGCCGCCGCCGAGACGCGCGGCCACCTGGATTTCCTTGATGAGGCGCGTCCAGATCTTGCCGCGCTTCGCATCGGCTGCCGCTTTCTTATGCTTGATGTTGGCCCATTTCGAATGACCAGCCATACCTTTCTCCGTGCGCCCGCGCGCATCCCGCGCCGGCGTCTAGCAATGTGTCTGTCGTTGAGTCCGGCGGCCGCGTGAGCGGGCAAGTGCCGCTTGGGCCGCGCGTTGTCGAGTGGAACGAGATTTTATCACGCGGCGATGCGCCGAACGGCGGCCGGACGACGCCCGGCGCGCGGCCGCCGACTTGCCTGCGACTCACCCGAGAATCGCCCACGACTCGCCGCGCGCCGGGGCAAGGCCGCGCGCGAGGGCGCCGGGGCGCGGCATGCGAGCGCTTCGGTCGCCGGTTTCGCTCGTCAGTTCTTCGTGCCGAACAGGCGGTCGCCCGCGTCGCCCAGGCCCGGGACGATGTACGCGTGGTCGTCGAGGTGCGAATCGAGCGACGCGACATAGAGCTTCACGTCCGGGTGCGCGTCCTGGAACACCTGCACGCCTTCGGGCGCGGCGACGAGCGCGAGGAACATGATCCGCTCGCCCGGCACGCCGCGGCGCTTGAGCACGTCGATCGCATGCGCGGCCGAGTAGCCCGTGGCGACCATCGGGTCGCACAGAATGAAGATCCGGTCCTCGAGATCGGGCAGCCGCACCAGGTATTCGACCGGGCGGTGGTCGTCGGCGCGGTACACGCCGATGTGGCCGACGCGCGCCGATGGAATCAGCTCGAGCAGGCCGTCCGACATCCCGACGCCCGCGCGCAGCACGGGCACGATCGCGAGCTTCTTGCCCGCGATCACGGGCGCGTCGACCTCGACGAGCGGGGTTTCGACCCGCTTCGTCGTGATCGGCAGGTTGCGGGTGATCTCGTAGCCCATCAGCAGCGTGATCTCGCGCAGCAGCTCGCGGAACGTGCGCGTCGACGTGTCCTTGTCGCGCATGTGCGTGAGTTTGTGCTGGATCAGCGGGTGGTCGAGGATGAAGAGATTCGGGAAACGGCGGTCCTGTTTCATGGAGGCGGCGGCTCAAAGGATTCTGGGACGGCGGGCGTGCCGGGGCGGCAGGCTGCGCGCGCAACAGCCGCAAGTTTACCGAAGATGGGCGCGCGCGATCCGGATATTATCGGCGTTTCGACGCGCGCTTCGGGCGCGCGTTCGGCCGCAGGCGGTTCGGCCGCGCGCGTGTGGCGTCGCGCGCCCCGCCGGCGACGGTTTTCGTCACGCAGGCATCGACAAGGGACACGCTTCATGGATCTGGGAATCGCAGGACGGACCGCGCTCGTGTGCGCGGCCAGCAAGGGGCTCGGGCGCGGCTGCGCGCAGGCGCTCGCCGCCGAGGGCGCGCGGCTCGTGATCGTCGCGCGCACGCGCGAAACGCTCGAGGCCGCCGCAGCCGACATTCGCGCGAAGACGGGCGCCGACGTGACGGCCGTCGCCTGCGACATCACGACGCCCGACGGCCGCGCGGCCGCGCTCGCCGCGTGCCCGCAGCCGGACATTCTCGTAACGAACGCGGGCGGCCCGCCGCCGGGCGACTTCCGCGATTTCTCGCACGACGACTGGATTCGCGCGCTCGAGGCGAACATGCTGACGCCGATCGAGCTGATTCGCGCGACTGTCGACGGGATGATCGCGCGCCGCTTCGGGCGCATCGTCAACATCACGAGCTCGGCCGTGAAGGCGCCGATCGACGTGCTCGCGCTGTCGAACGGCGCGCGCTCGGGGCTCACGGGCTTCGTCGCGGGGCTCGCGCGCAAGGTCGCCGAGCACGGCGTGACGATCAACAACCTGCTGCCGGGCCTCTTCGACACCGACCGGATCGCGACGACGCTCGCCGCCGCGGCGAACGCGCAAGGCGCGACCGTCGACGAGCTGCGCGCGCGGCGCGCGAGGGAAATTCCGGCGAAGCGCCTCGGCACGCCCGACGAGTTCGGCGCGGCGTGCGCGTTCCTGTGCAGCGTCCATGCGGGCTACATCACCGGGCAGAACTGGCTGCTCGACGGCGGCGCGTATCCCGGTACGTTTTGAAACCGATTTGAGCCTGTCACCGGGAGCCCGTAAAGTAGCGGGGCGGCGCGCTCGCGTCGATTGATCAGCAGAAAAGGATGCACAGATGAGCACACCCCGCATTGCGCTGATCGCGCACGATGCGAAGAAGGACGAAATCGTCGCGCTCGCGGGCGCGTACCGGGCTGCGCTCGCGCAATGCCGGCTCGTCGCGACGGGCACGACGGGCGGGCGGATCGCGCAGGCGCACGGGCTCGACGTCGAGCGCAAGCTGTCGGGGCCGCTCGGCGGCGACCTGCAGATCGGCGCGGAGCTCGCCGACGGGCGCGTCGACATCGTGATCTTCCTGCGCGACCCGATGACCGCGCAGCCGCACGATCCGGACATCACCGCGCTCGTGCGCGCCTGCGACGTGCACGACGTGCCGGTCGCGACGAACGTCGCCACGGCGCGCGTGCTGCTCGACGATCTGGTGCGCCGGCTTGCCGCGAGCGCGTGAGCGTGGCCCGCCGCTTTCTTCCTGTTTCCTTGCCGCTTCCGCGCACGGTCGAAGCCGCTCCCTGCAAGAGTTCCCCCAACGCGCGACAATCGTGCGTCGCGACGCCCGCGCATCGCCTGGGCGCGCGAGCCGAATCCGAACTCAACGCGCATCGCAACCAGGAGAAGCCAGCATGCCGAAGGCAATTCGTTACGACCAGCCGGGCGGCCCGGAGGTCATGAAATGGGTCGACGTCGATGTCGGCGCGCCGCAGTCGGGCGAAGTCCGCATCAAGCAGCACGCGGTCGGTCTGAACTACATCGACGTCTATTTCCGCACCGGCCTCTACCCGCAGCCGCTGCCGGGCGGTCTCGGCATGGAGGCGGCGGGCGAAGTCGCCGAAGTCGGCGACGGCGTGACGACGCTCAAGCCCGGTGACCGCGTCGCGTACGTCGCGCAGCCGCCGGGCGCGTATGCGCAGGAGCGCGTGCTGGCCGCCGCGAAGCTCGTGAAGCTGCCGGACGCCATCGGCTACGAAGACGCGGCGTCGGTGATGCTGCAGGGCCTGACCGCGCAGTATCTGCTGCGCCGCACGTACGAGGTCAAGCCGGGCGACACGATCCTGATCCACGCGGCGGCGGGCGGCGTCGGCCTCCTTGTCTGCCAGTGGGCGAAGGTGCTCGGCGCGACGGTGATCGGCACGGTCGGCTCCGACGAGAAGGCCGCGCTCGCGAAGGCGCACGGCTGCGACCATCCGATCGTCTACACGCGCGAGAACTTCACCGAGCGCGTGAAGGCGATCACGAACGGCGCGGGCGTGCCGGTCGTCTACGACTCGATCGGCAAGGACACGTACATCGGCTCGCTCGACTGCCTCGCGCCGCTCGGCCTGTTCGTCAGCTTCGGCAACGCGTCCGGGCCGCTGCCGCCGATCGACTCGAAGGAATTCTCGTCGCGCGGCTCGCTGTTCTTCACGCGGCCGACGCTGTTCTCGTACATCGCGAAGCGCGAGGATCTCGACCGCAACGCGGCCGAACTGTTCGACGTGCTCACGTCCGGGCGCGTGAAGGCGAGCATCCAGCAGCGCTATGCGCTTGAGAACGTCGCGCAGGCGCATCGCGATCTCGAGGCGCGGCGCACCACGGGCTCGACGATCCTGCTGCCCTGACCACAGGCGGCGCGCGGGCGCGCCCGCGACCTGGGCCCGCGCGCCGCGGCTCTCCCGTATTTACGCGTTTTTTACATCCCTCCACGAACCTTTGACCCGCCCTTTACACGCGATCCTCTAACGTTTCACCGGTCCGATCTGGAACACGGAGAAACAAAAATGGATGCGGTTTACATAGGCGGTCTGGCGCTTTTCACGGGGTTGATACTCGCGCTGATCGCCGGTTGCGAGAAGCTTGCGCAATACGGTCGCGGGGGGCGTTCATGAGCTGGATGTTGTGGTTGGCGGGGGCGTCGACGTTCCTGCTGTTCGCGTATCTCGTCTACGCGCTGTTGCGCGCGGAGGACATCGAATGAACGCGAACAACCTGTTGCAGACGGCGATCTTCATCGTCGTCCTGATCGCGGCGGCGGTGCCGGTCTCGCGCTATCTGACGCGCGTGATGGACGGCTCGTCGGCCGTCGCGCGCGTGTTCGGCCCTCTCGAGCGCGTGCTCTACCGGATCGCGGGCGTCGATCCGCGCACCGAGATGAGCTGGAAGCAGTACGCGCTCGCGACGATCGCGTTCAACGCGCTCGGCGTGCTGTTCCTCTACGCGCTGTTGCGCGTGCAGGGCCTGCTGCCCGGCAATCCGCAAGGCTTCGGCCCGATGACGGTCGACGGCGCGTTCAACACCGCCGTGTCGTTCGTGACGAACACGAACTGGCAGGACTACACGCCCGAGCAGACCGTCAGCTATCTCACGCAGATGCTCGGCCTGACCGTGCAGAACTTCCTGTCGGCGGCGACGGGTATCGTCGTCGTGATCGCGCTGATCCGCGGCTTCGCGCGCCACACCGCGCAAACGATCGGCAACTTCTGGGTCGACGTGACGCGCGTGACGCTGTACGTGCTCGTGCCGATGGCCGCGATCATCGCCGCGCTGCTGATGAGCCAGGGCGTGATCCAGAACATGAAGGCGTACCAGGACGTGCCGACGCTGCAGGCGACGACCTACGCGGCGCCGAAGCTCGACGCGCAGGGCAATCCGCTCAAGGACGCGCAGGGCAACCCGGTGACGGTGACGACGCCCGTGAAGTCGCAGACGCTCGCGATGGGCCCGGTCGCCTCTCAGGAAGCGATCAAGATGCTCGGCACGAACGGCGGCGGCTTCTTCAACGGCAACTCCGCGCATCCGTACGAGAACCCGACGCCGTTCTCGAACTTCCTCGAGATCTTCTCGATCCTGATCATTCCGGCCGCGCTTTGCCTCGTGTTCGGCAACGTGATCGGCGACCGCCGGCAGGGCGTCGCGGTGCTCGCCGCGATGACGGTCGCGCTCGCGGTGGCGATCGGCATCGAGACGAGCGCCGAGCAGGGCGGCACGCCCGTGCTCGCATCGCTGAACGTCGATCAGACGGCGAGCGCATTGCAGGCGGGCGGCAACATGGAAGGCAAGGAAACGCGCTTCGGCATCGCGCAGACGGGCATCTTCGTCGTCGCGACGACGGCCGCGTCGTGCGGCGCCGTGAACGCGATGCACGATTCGCTCACGCCCGTCGGCGGCCTCGTGCCGATGCTGCTGATGCAACTGGGCGAAGTGATCTTCGGCGGCGTCGGCTCCGGTCTCTACGGGATGCTCGTGTTCGCGCTCCTCGCGGTGTTCGTCGCGGGCCTGATGATCGGCCGCACGCCCGAGTACGTCGGCAAGAAGATCGAGTCGTACGAGATGAAGATGGTGTCGATCGTCGTGCTGCTCACGCCGTTGCTCGTGCTCGTCGGCACGTCGATCGCCGTGCTCGCCGACGCAGGCCGCGCGGGCATCGCGAACCCCGGCCCGCACGGCTTCTCGGAGATCCTGTATGCGTTCAGCTCGGCCGCGAACAACAACGGCAGCGCGTTCGCGGGGCTTTCGGTGAACACGCCGTTCTACAACTGGATGACGGCGATCGCGATGTGGTTCGGCCGCTTCGGCACGATCGTGCCGGTGCTCGCGATCGCGGGCTCGCTCGCCGCGAAAAAGCGCATCGCCGCGACGAGCGGCACGCTGCCGACGCACGGCCCGCTCTTCGTCGTGCTGCTGCTCGGCACGGTGCTGCTCGTCGGCGCGCTCACGTACGTGCCGGCGCTCGCGCTCGGCCCGGGCGTCGAACACCTGATGCTGTTCGTCGGCGCGCATTGAACACGCATACGACACGAGAGGACTCGCGCAAAGCCACTGGACTGGCGATGCGCATCTGAGGATTGCAATGACTCAACATTCCGCTACGCGATCGATGTTCGACCCGGCGCTCGTGCGCCCGGCGATCGTCGATTCGTTCAAGAAACTCACGCCGCGCACGCAGTTGCGCAACCCGGTGATGTTCTGCGTGTACGTCGGCAGCATCCTGACGACGATCCTCTGGATCGCCGCGCTGATGGGGCAGGCCGAGGCGCCCGCGGGCTTCATTCTCGCGGTCGCGCTGTGGCTGTGGTTCACGGTGCTGTTCGCGAACTTCGCCGAGGCGCTCGCCGAGGGCCGCTCGAAGGCGCAGGCCGCGTCGCTTCGCAGCGCGAAGAAGGACGTGATGGCCAAGAAGCTCAACGAGCCGCATCCGAAGTCGCCCGTGCGCATCATGACGGCGTCGGACCTGCGCCGCGGCGACGTCGTGCTTATCGAGGCGGGCGACACGATTCCCGCCGACGGCGAGGTGATCGAAGGCGTCGCGTCGGTCGACGAATCGGCGATCACCGGCGAATCGGCGCCCGTGATCCGCGAATCGGGCGGCGACTTCTCGTCGGTGACGGGCGGCACGCGCGTGCTGTCCGACTGGATTGTCGTCAGGGTGACGGCGAACCCCGGCGAGGCGTTCCTCGACCGGATGATCGCGATGGTCGAAGGCGCGAAGCGCAAGAAGACGCCCAACGAGATCGCGCTCACGATCCTGCTCGTCGCGCTGACGATCGTGATGCTGCTCGCCACCGCGACGCTGCTGCCGTTCTCGATGTTCTCGGTCGACGCGATGAAGGCGGGCCACGTCGTGACGATCACCGCGCTCGTCGCGCTGCTTGTGTGCCTGATCCCGACGACGATCGGCGGCCTGCTGTCCGCGATCGGCGTGGCTGGCATGAGCCGGATGATGCAGGCGAACGTGATCGCGACGTCGGGCCGCGCGGTGGAAGCGGCGGGCGACGTCGACGTGCTGCTGCTCGACAAGACGGGCACGATCACGCTCGGCAACCGGCAGGCGTCGGCGTTCCTGCCCGCGCCCGACGTGACGGAGGTGATGCTCGCCGACGCCGCGCAACTGTCGTCGCTCGCCGACGAGACGCCGGAAGGCCGCAGCATCGTCGTGCTCGCGAAGGAGCGCTTCAACATTCGCCAGCGCGACATGGGCGCGCTGCACGCGGTGTTCCTGTCGTTCTCCGCGCAGACGCGCATGAGCGGCGTCGACCTGTCCCCCACGGGGACTTCCGCCGGGGCGCCGGACCGCGAAATCAGAAAGGGCGCGGCCGATGCGGTGAAGAAGTACGTCGAGAGCCACGGCGGACGCTTCCCGGCCGAGGTGTCGAGCGCGGTGACGGACGTCGCGCGCCGCGGCAGCACGCCGCTCGTCGTCGCAGAGAAGCGGGGCGAGGCCGCGCGCGTGCTCGGCGTGATCGAGCTGAAGGACATCGTGAAGGGCGGCATCAAGGAGCGCTTCGCGGAGCTGCGCAAGATGGGCATCAAGACCGTGATGGTGACGGGCGACAACCGGCTCACCGCCGCGGCGATCGCGGCGGAAGCGGGCGTCGACGATTTCCTCGCGGAAGCGACGCCCGAGACGAAGCTCTCGACGATCCGCGAGCACCAGGCGGCGGGCCGGCTCGTCGCGATGACGGGCGACGGCACGAACGACGCGCCGGCGCTCGCGCAGGCCGACGTCGCCGTCGCGATGAACACCGGCACGCAGGCCGCGAAGGAAGCGGGCAACATGGTCGACCTCGACTCGAATCCGACCAAGCTGATCGAGATCGTCGAGATCGGCAAGCAGATGCTGATGACGCGCGGCTCGCTCACGACGTTCTCGATCGCGAACGACATCGCGAAATACTTCGCGATCATCCCGGCAGCGTTCGCGACCACGTATCCGCAACTGAACGCGCTGAACGTGATGCGTCTCGCAACGCCCGCGTCGGCGATCATGTCGGCCGTGATCTTCAACGCGCTGATCATCGTGCTGCTGATTCCGCTTGCGCTGAAGGGCGTGAAGTACCGTCCGCTCGGCGCCGCGGCGCTGCTGCGCCGCAATCTGTTCGTCTACGGGCTGGGCGGGATTCTCGTGCCGTTCGTCGGCATCAAGCTGATCGACGTGGTGCTCGCCGCGCTCGGCTGGGTTTAAAGGAACATCGTCATGAAATCACTGTTTCGTCCGCTCATCGTCGTGTTCGTCGTGCTGGCCGCCGTCACGGGGCTCGCGTATCCGGCCGTGATGACGGTCTTCGGGCAGGCCGTGTTCCCGTCGCAGGCGAACGGCAGCCTCGTCGAGAAGGGCGGCAAGGTCGTCGGCTCCGCGCTGATCGGCCAGCAGTTCGACGCGCCGCAGTACTTCTGGGGCCGCCTGTCGGCGACGAGCCCGATGCCGTACAACGCGACGGGCTCGGGCGGCTCGAATCTCGGGCCGCTGAACCCTTCGCTGAAGGATCAGGTGAAGGGCCGCCTCGACGCGCTGAAGGCGGCGGGCACCGATCTGTCGCAGCCCGTGCCCGTCGATCTCGTGACGGCGTCGGCGAGCGGCCTCGATCCGGAGATCAGCCCCGCCGCGGCCGACTATCAGGTCGCGCGCGTCGCGCATGCGCGCAAGCTGCCGGAGGCCGACGTGCGCCGCCTCGTCGCCGACAATACGGCGGGCCGCCAGTTCGGCGTGCTCGGCGAGCCGCGCGTGAACGTGCTGAAGCTCAATCTCGCGCTCGACGCCGCGCAGACCGCGCATTGAAGAAGCGCGGCGCGCCGCCGCGCGCCGTTCCGAGTTCCGGACGACGCGTTCGACGCGCCGTCCTTTCCTTTTGGGGCGTTTTGGAACGACAATGAAATTCAGCCGCCAACCGGAGACCTCGGCCTCGCATGAACCGTCCCGATCCTGACCAGCTTCTCGACAAGATCCAGCGGGAAGAGGAAAAACAGCAGCGCGGCAAGCTGAAGATCTTCTTCGGCGCGTCGGCGGGCGTCGGCAAGACCTATGCGATGCTGCTCGCCGCGCGCGCGCGCAAGCAGGAGGGCGTCGACGTCGTCGTCGGCATCGTCGAGACGCACGGCCGCAGCGAGACGGCGACGCTGCTCGACGGGCTCGACGTGCTGCCGCTCATGCAGATCGACTATCGCGGCCGCACGATCGGCGAGTTCGATCTCGACGCGGCGCTCGCGCGCCACCCCCAGCTCGTCCTCGTCGACGAGCTCGCGCACTCGAACGTGCCGGGCGCGCGCCACCTGAAGCGCTGGCAGGACGTGTACGAACTGCTCGACGCGGGCATCGACGTCTACACGACCGTCAATGTCCAGCATCTCGAGAGCCTGAACGACGTGGTCGGCGCGATCACGGGCATCCGCGTGTGGGAGACCGTGCCCGACCGCGTGTTCGACGTCGCCGACGAAGTCACGCTCGTCGACCTGCCCGCCGAGGAGCTGCTGAGCCGGCTGCGCGAAGGCAAGGTCTACATGGCGCAGCAGGCCGAGCGGGCGGTGCGCAACTTCTTCCGCAAGGGCAACCTGATCGCGCTGCGCGAGCTCGCGCTGCGCCGCACGGCCGACCGCGTCGACGCGCAGATGCGCGAGTACCGCGCGGACCGCTCGATCCAGCGGATCTGGCAGGCGCGCGAGCGCCTGCTCGTGTGCGTGGGCGCGGGGCCCGAGGCGCCCACGCTCGTGCGCGCGGCCGCGCGCCTCGCGGCGAGCCTGAAGGCCGACTGGCTCGCGGTGTACGTCGAGACGCCGCGGCTCGCGCGGCTGCCCGACGCGATCCGGCAGCGCACGCTCAACGCGTTGAAGCTCGCGGCCGAGCTCGGCGCCGAGACGGCGACGCTCACGGGCGCGGACGCGGTGGCCGCGCTGATCGGCTATGCGCAGGTGCGCAACGTGTCGAAGATCGTCGCGGGCGGCTCGTCGAAGGCGGGCTTCCTGCGCCGTTTCTCGCGCCCGTTCGGCGAGCAGCTCGCGGAGCGCGCGGGCGACGTCGACCTGATGCTGATCCGCGCGTCGGCAGGCGAGGACGCGCGCACGCCGCTCGACCCGGGCGCGCGCGCGTGGCGCGACGCGTTCTCGAGCGTCGTCGTCGGCCGCTCGGCGCCGCGCAACTACGGCTACGCGGCCGCGATCTGCGCGCTGATCACGGGCGTCGCGAACCTGCTGCAGGACCATCTCGACCTGACGAACCTCGTGATGCTGTACCTGCTCGGCGTCGTGTTCTCGGCGGTGCGCCTCGGGCGCGGGCCGGGCGTCGTGCAGTCGTTCCTGTCGGTCGCCGCGTTCGACTACTTCTTCGTGCCGCCGCGGATGTCGTTCTCCGTGACGGACACGCAGTACCTGCTGACCTTCTTCGGGATGCTGCTCACGTCGCTCGTGATCAGCCATCTGACGTCGAGCCTCACGCGCGGCGCGGCGCTCGCGCAGCGGCGCGAGCGCCGCACGGGCGCGATGTACGCGATGGCGCGCGAGCTCGGGGCCGCGCTCACGGCCGAGCAGATCGTCGAGATCGGCAGCCGGCACGTGTCCGAGGTGTTCCGCGCGCGCGTCGCGATCCTGCTGCCGGACAGCGGCGACAAGGTCCAGCAGAAGATCGAGAACCCCGACGAGGCGGTGACGATCACGGGCGCGGCGCTCGACATCGACGTCGGCCAATGGGTGTACGACCAGCAGAAGCCGGCCGGGCACGGCACCGACACGCTGCCCGCGGCCACCGCGCTCTATCTGCCGCTGAAGGCGCCGATGCGCACGCGCGGCGTGCTCGCCGTCGTCACGAAGGACCCGGGCGAGCTCGAGGTGCCCGAGCAGCAGCGGATGCTCGACGCGTTCGCCGCGCAGATCGCGCTGGCGGTCGAGCGCGTTCACTACGTCGAGATCGCGCGCGACGCGCTCGTCAACATGGAATCGGAGCGGCTGCGCAACTCGCTGCTGTCGGCGATCTCGCACGATCTGCGCACGCCGCTCACGGCGATCGTCGGCTTGTCGTCGATGCTCGCGAACGCGCGCGGCGCGGCGCGCGGCGGCGGCGCCTCGTCCGCGCGCGAGGACGAACTCGTCGAATCGATCCACGACGAGGCGCTCAGGATGACGGGGATCGTCACGAACCTGCTCGACATGGCGCGGCTGCAGGCGGGCAGCCTGCAACTGAAGCGCCAGTGGTCACTGCTCGAGGAGACGGTCGGCGCGGCGCTCGCCGCGTGCAAGCGCGTGCTCGCGCGTCATCCGGCGCGCGTGCGGCTGCCCGCCGGCCTGCCGCTCCTGCAGATGGACGCGGTGCTGATGGAGCGGCTCTTCGCGAACCTGTTCGAGAACGCGGCGAAGTACACGCCGCTCGACACGCCGATCGAGATCGGCGCGGAGCGCATCATCGACGACAGTCGGCCGTTCGTGCGCGTGTTCGTCGACGACCACGGCCCGGGGCTGCCGGCCGGCATGGAGGCGCGGATCTTCGAGAAATTCACGCGCGGCGAGAAGGAATCGGCGACGCCCGGCATCGGCCTCGGGCTCGCGATCTGCCGCGCGATCGTCGACGCGCACGGCGGTAAAATCGGTGCGCTCAACCGGCCCGGGCCGGATGGCAAGGTCGAGGGCGCGCGCTTCTGGTTCACGCTGCCTGTCGACACGCCGCCGCCCGAACCCGGCGCCGGCGAAGACGTGCCGGAAGACGAAGCGGGCGAAGCTGCGGACGAGGCAGGCGGTGCGGGCGAGGCGGCCGCCGGCGAGCACGACGCCGGCGAGCACACGCCCGGCGATCGCGCCGCCGATGCGCGTGAAACTGGCGATCGCGCGCCCGACGAACCCGCCGACCCGCGCGTCCGCGCTGTGCCCGGCCAGGCCGCGCCTGCGTCCGCGCCGCGATGCGACGGCAGCGCACCGGCACCCGTAGCCAACGAACATCCGCATGCCCATGAGTGAACCGACCGTTACCGTCGTCCTGATCGAAGACGAAAAACAGATCCGCCGTTTCGTGCGCAGCGCGCTCGAGGAAGAGGGGATCGCGGTATTCGACGCCGAGACGGGCCGCCAGGGCCTGATCGAGGCCGCGACCCGCAAGCCCGACCTCGCGATCGTCGATCTCGGCCTGCCGGACGGCGACGGCCTCGACGTGATCCGCGAGCTGCGCGGCTGGTCCGAGATGCCGGTGATCGTGCTGTCGGCGCGCACGCACGAGGAGGAGAAGGTGGCCGCGCTCGACGCGGGCGCGGACGACTACCTGACGAAGCCGTTCGGCGTCTCCGAACTGCTTGCGCGGATCCGCGCGCACCTGCGGCGGCGCAACCAGAGCGGCGCGGCCGAGTCGCCGGTCGTGAGGTTCGGCGACGTGAGCGTCGATCTCGCGCTGCGGCGGGTGTGGCGCGGCGGCGAGATCGTGCATCTGACGCCGCTCGAGTACCGGCTGCTCGCGACGCTCGTGCGGCACGCGGGCCGCGTGCTCACGCATCGCCAGTTGTTGCGCGACGTCTGGGGGCCGACGCACGTCGAGAGCCACCATTACCTGCGGATCTACATGGCGCATCTGCGGCAGAAGCTCGAGGCCGATCCCGCGCAGCCGCAGCACATCGTGACCGAGACGGGCGTCGGCTACCGGCTCGTCGGCACGGGCTGACGCCGCCGCGCCCGTTCTTCCGGCGCCGCGGCGAGCATTTTTCTCTTATGCTGAATGCTCGACAAACAACATGAGGAGGTCAGCCATGCTCGTCCGTCTACTGTTCGGTTGCGCATTGGGCATCGCCGCCGCGACGGCGCTCGCGCAGCCGTTGCCGCCGAATCAGTCGACCACGCTCGCGAATCCGGCGTCGGTGAATTGCGAAAAGCTGGGCGGCAAGGTGGTGATCCACGACGGCCCGCGCGGCCAGTATGGAATCTGCGCGTTCAGGGACGGGCGCGAGTGCGAGGAATGGGCGCTCTATCGCGACGACCGCTGCGTGCAGCTCGATGCGCACGGCTGGCCGATCGCGCAGCGCGACAGGAAACCCGCGTCGAAGTGACGGAGCGGGCCGGCGCGGGCCCGGCCGGCAGGATTGTAAGCCGCTTGTTATACTTTCGCGGCCCGGGGACGACCCTGGGCCGCCGATGTCCAACGGGGACGACCCCATTTGATTCACGGAGAGTCTCCGCATGCCTTGGTTGTGGCTTCTCATCGCCGGTCTGCTCGAAATCGCGTGGGCGGCCGGTCTCAAATCGTCCGAGGGCTTCACGCGCGTCGGCCCGTCCGTCTTCACGATCGTCACCGCGCTCGGCAGCTTCGGCCTGCTCGCCGTCGCGATGCGCGAGCTGCCGCTCGGCACCGCATACGCGGTCTGGACGGGCATCGGCGCCGTCGGCGCGTTCATTTTCGGGATCGTGATGCTCGGCGAAGCGGCGACGTTCGCGCGGATTGCAAGCGCTTCGCTGATCGTCGTCGGGCTCGTCGGCCTGAAGCTGTCGTCGGCGGGCTGAGCGCAGGGTTTGCCCCGCCGTCGGCGCTGCGGCGGTTGCGCGCGGCGCGCGTCTATAATGAAGCGAAATCCATTTGACAACGTCCCGCCGCCGCGCGCGAACCGGCGGGGCAGGCGGGTCGATGGGCCGCTTCGCCCGGGCTCGGGCGCGGTCCGCCCTCGAACCGCGCGCATTGCGCAAGGAGGCGGCACATGGTCGAAGCCATTTCGCTCGGCGCGGGGCTCGCGTGGGCGAGCGGCCTGCGCCTCTATCTCACCGTGCTGATCGCGGGCGTGTTCGCGCGCGCGGGCCTCATCCACCTGCCCGACGCGCTCGCGGTGCTGACGTCGCCGTGGGTGATCGGCGCGGCCGCCGTGCTCGCGGTCGCCGAATTCCTCGCCGACAAGATTCCCGCATTCGATTCGCTGTGGGACGCGGTCCACACGTTCATCCGGATTCCCGCGGGCGCCGTGCTCGCGGCGGCGTCGCTCGGCCACGCCGATCCCGCGCTCCTCGTGGCCGCGGGCCTCGCGGGCGGCACGCTCGCCGGCTCAGCGCACATCGCGAAGGCAGGCACGCGCGCGCTCATCAACCTGTCGCCGGAGCCGATCTCGAACTGGATCGCGTCGACGACGGAAGACGGGCTCACGGTCGGCGGCCTCGCGCTCGCGTTCTTCGCGCCGCTCGTGTTCATCGCGCTGATGATCGGCTTTCTCGCGTTCTCCGCGTGGGCGCTGCCGCGCCTCTGGCGCGGCGTGTCGGGCGGCTTTCGCGGGATGGCGAACCACATGGTGTCGCGGCTGAATTCGATCGGGAGCAAGCGCGATTGACGGCGGCGGGCAAAACGATGCCGGCCGGCCGCCGCTTCGGCGTCGCCGATCTGCTGCGCCAGGCGGGGCGGATGACGCTGCGCGACTGGCGCGCGGGCGAGCTGACGCTCGTCGCGCTCGCGCTCGTGCTGGCCGTCGCGGCGCTCACGAGCGTCGGCTTTCTCGCCGACAGGCTGCGCCAGGGGCTCGAGCGCGACGCGCGCCGGATGCTCGGCGCGGATTTCGTCGTGCGGGCCGATCATCCGGTCGATCCGGCGTTCGCGCGCGAGGCGCGATCGCTTAGCCTCGCGACCGCGACGACCGCGATCTTCCCGAGCATGGTCGGCGCGGCCAATCCGCCCGATTCTCCTGCCGCCGCGTCCGGTACGTCCGGCGCAAGCGGCGGCTCGCCGCCCGTGCGGCTCGCGGCCGTGAAGGCGGTGTCCACGGGCTATCCGCTGCGCGGCGCGGTCGAGATCGCGCCCGATGCGAACGGGCCCGGTCGCGCCGCCGGTTCGATTCCGGCCCCCGGCACCGTCTGGGTCGACCCGTCGCTGCTCGACGCGCTGCATCTGAAGGTCGGCGGCGCGCTGCGCGTCGGCGGCCGCACGTTCACGATCGGCGCGGCGATCACCCGCGAGCTCGACCGGGGCTTCTCGTTCGTCAATTTCTCGCCGCGCGTGATGCTGCGCGCGGACGAGCTCGAATCGACGGGGCTCACGGGCTACGGCAGCCGCGTCACGTACCGGCTCCTCGTCGCGGGCGACGATGCGGCCGTCGAGCGGTTCGCGCGCTACGCGCATGCGCGCGTCGACGGCGGCAAGCTGCGCGGCGTCGCGCTCGAATCGCTGCAGGAAGGGCAGCCGCAGGTGCGGCAGACGCTCGACCGCGCGCGCCATTTCCTCACGCTCGTCGCGCTGCTGACGGCGCTGCTCGCGGCCGTCGCGATCGCGATGGCCGCGCAGCGCTACATGCGCCGCCATCTCGACGGCTGCGCGGCGATGCGTTGCCTCGGCGCGAGCCGGCGCACGCTGTCCGCGCTGTTCGCGATCGAATTCGCGCTGCTCGGCGTCGCGGGCGGCGCGGCGGGCGCGGCGCTCGGCTACGTCGGCCATCTCGTGCTGCTGCGCGCGCTCGGCAGCCTGATCGACGTCGTGCTGCCGCCGCCTTCGGTGTGGCCCGCGGCGATCGGCGTCGCGACGGGGCTCGTGCTGCTGCTCGGCTTTGCGCTGCCGCCGCTCGCGCCGTTGACGCGCGTGCCGCCCGTGCGCGTGCTGCGCCGCGAATGGGGCGACGCCGGCCGCGTCGCGTGGGCGGGCTACGCGGTGGGCATCGCGCTCTTCGCGGCGCTCCTGATCGCGGCGGCGGGCAACCTGACGCTCGGCCTCATCGTCGCGGGCGGCTTCGCGGGCAGCCTCGTGCTGTTCGCGCTCGTCGCGCGGCTCGCGCTGTTCGCGCTCGCGCGGCTCGTGCGCGACGGCCGCGTCGCGGCGGGGCTCGGCTGGCGCTACGCGCTCGCGTCGCTCGACCGGCGCGGCGCGGCGAGCGCGCTGCAGATCACCGCGCTCGCGCTCGGGCTGATGTGCCTGCTCCTCATCGCGATCACGCGCAACGATCTCGTCGCCGGCTGGCGGCAGTCGACGCCGCCCGACGCGCCGAACCAGTTCCTGATCGACATCCAGCCCGACCAGCGCGACGACGTCGTCCGCTATCTCGCGGCGAACGGCATCGCGAATCCGGCGCTGTCGCCGATGGTGCGCGGGCGGCTCGTGTCGGTGAACGGCAAGCGGGTGAATCCGGACGATTACCGGAGCGACGACGCGCGCCGCCTCGTCGACCGCGAGTTCAACCTGTCGTACACGACACGGCTGCCCGAGGACAACCGGCTCGTCGCGGGCGACTGGTTCGGCGCATCGAGCGTGCCGCAGATCTCGATCGAAGCGGGGCTCGCGAAGACGCTCGGCGTGAAGACGGGCGACACGCTGCGCTTCGACGTGACGGGCCTCACCGTCGACGCGCCGGTGACGAGCGTGCGCAAGCTCGACTGGGGGACGTTCCGCGTGAATTTCTTCGTGCTGATGCCGCCCGCGGCGCTGCGCGATTTTCCGGCGACCTACATCACGAGCTTCCACCTGCCGGCCGCGCGGCAGCGCGTGCTCGACGGCCTGATCGCGCGGTATCCGAACCTGACGGCGATCGACGTCGGGCCGATCCTCGCGCAGCTCGAGCGCGTGCTGCTGCAGGTGATCGGCGCGGTGCAGTTCCTGTTCGGCTTCACGCTCGCGGCGGGCGTGCTCGTGCTGTATACGGCGCTCGCCGGCTCGCGCGACGAGCGCGTGCGTGAAGCCGCGCTGATGCGCGCGCTCGGCGCGTCGCGCAGGCAGATCGCCGCCGTGCAGCGCGCGGAGTTCGCCGTCGTCGGCGTGCTCGCGGGCGCGATGGCGGCGGCGGGCGCGCTCGCGGTCGGCGCGGTGCTCGCGTCGCGCGTGTTCGATTTCCAGCTCGCGCCCGACCCGTGGCTCGTGCCGGCCGGCATCGCGGCGGGCGTCGCGTGCGCGGGCGCGGCGGGGTGGCTCGGCCTGCGCGGCGTGCTGCGCAGGCCGGCGCTGCAGTCGCTGCGCGATGCATGAAGCGCGCGCTCGCGGTATCTTCGAGCGATCCGCTCGTTCATTTCCTGATTTGTTTTTCGATTCGACCGATTTCCGTATGACCGATGTCACCGATGACGCGCCGTCGCAACCGACGGCGTTCGAACTCGTGGGCGGCGAGGCGCGCGTGCGCGAGCTCGTCGACCGCTTCTACGACCTGATGGACCTCGAGCCCGAATTCGCCGGCATTCGCGCGCTGCATCCGCCGACGCTCGACGGCTCGCGCGACAAGCTGTTCTGGTTCCTGTGCGGCTGGCTCGGCGGGCCCGATCACTACATCGAGCGCTTCGGCCATCCTCGGCTGCGCGCGCGGCATCTGCCGTTTCCGATCGCGTCGGCCGAGCGCGACCAGTGGCTGCGCTGCATCGCGTGGGCGATGCAGGACGTGGGGCTCGGCGAGCCGCTGCGCGAGCGGCTGATGCACTCGTTCCACGACACGGCCGACTGGATGCGAAACCGTCCCGGTTGAAATTCCGGTACGCTTGCCGTGCGCGCCGCGCGCAATTGTGCCTGTCGCGGCGCGCGCGGCGCACCGCATACTGATCGCCCCGATCACCGATAACGACATCCGAGACGCCCCATGGCTACTCAAGCCCTCTTTCGCGAAGACGCTTATTTGGCGCGTTGCGACGCGGTGGTCACCGCCGTCGACGAAGCCGGCATCCACCTCGATCGAACCGTGTTCTATCCGCTCGGCGGCGGCCAGGCGGGCGATACCGGCACGCTGACGCTCGCGGGCGGCGCGGCGCTTGCCGTCGCCGACACGCGCAAGGCGAGGTTCGACGGCGCGACGCCCGACGACGCGGTGCACGTGCTCGCGCCGGGGCAGGCGCCGCTCGCTTCGGGCGTGAGGCCGGGCGATGCGGTCGTCGCCGAAATCGACTGGGCGCCGCGGCACCGCCGGATGCGGCTGCACACGGCGAGCCATCTGCTGTGCGCGGTGCTGCCATACCCGGTCGACGGCTGCAGCGTGACCGCCGATTACGTGCGGATCGATTTCGCGACGGTCGAGCCGATCGATCGCGAGCTCGTGGAGGCGCGCCTTGCCGAACTCGTCGGCGGCGCGCATCCGGTGACGACCGAATGGATCACCGACGACGAAATGGCCGCGCGCCCGGAACTCGTGCGCACGATGAGCGTGAAGCCGCCGATGGGGCTCGGGCGCGTGCGCCTGCTGCGGATCGAAGGCGTCGATCTGCAGCCTTGCGGCGGCACGCATGTGCACAACACGGCGGAGATCGGCGCGCTGCGCGTCGCGAAGCTCGAGAAGAAAAGCGCGCGCACGCGCCGTCTCGTGCTGGAGCTCGCATGACGGCCCCGCACGCGGGCGGCGGCGTGTGCGAAGCCGCGGCGCGCGATCGGGCGTCGCTCGATCCCCGCGCGCGCGACGTGCTCGATTTCTGGTTCGGCGCGCCCGACGATCCGGCGTTCGGCACGGCGCGCAAGATGTGGTTCGGCGGCGGCCCGGCGTTCGACGCGCAACTGCGCGAGCGATTCGGCGCGCTCACCGACGCGGCGAAGGCGGGCGAGCTCGACGCATGGGCGCGCACGCCGCTCGGCGCGCTCGCGCTCATCGTCGTGCTCGACCAGTTCTCGCGCAACATCCATCGGGGCACGCCGCTCGCGTTCGCGGCCGACCGCGCGGCGCTCGCGCATGCGAAGGCGCTCGTCGCGTCGGGCGGGGACCGCGCGCTGCCGACGGGGCACCACCGCGCGTTCGCGTATCTGCCGTTCGAGCACGACGAGTCGCCCGACAGCCAGCGCGAGGCGGTGCGGCTCTGCGCGCAGATCAAGGATGAAGCGGGCTGCGCCGGCTATCACGGCTACGCGCTGCGCCATGCGGTCGTGATCGAGCGTTTCGGGCGTTTTCCGCATCGGAACGCGCTGCTCGGCCGGCCGTCGACCGACGCGGAAGTCGCGTTCCTGAAGGAGCCCGGCTCGTCATTCTGAGCGCGCGCCGCCGTGAGCGCGAGCGCGGCGGCGCGTGCCCGATGCGCACTCGATCCGCCCGCTGTCGCTGCGAACGACGCGGTCCGCCGCGAGGCGGGGGGATCGAAGCATGTGCGAGCGATTCGACATCGATCGCGCGATTCATTGCCGTTATTGCGTTGCTATCGTGAGTTCCACCGATGACGGGCGGCCGCGGACGAAGGCCCGACCACCCGCCTCCAACCTTGCGAGGCCGATACCATGTCCGAGCTGCTCGACCTGACTGCTTGCTCGCTTTCCGAACGGTTCAAGAACCGCAGCGCGACGCCCGCCGACTACGCGGACGCGCTGCTCGACCACATCGCCCGTTGGGAGCCGCATCTGAACGCGCTGTGCCGCTTCGATCCGGCGCAAGTGCGCGAGCAGGCGCTCGCGGCGACGCGCCGCTGGGCCGCGGGCGCGCCGCTCAGCGAGATCGACGGCGTGCCGGTGACGATCAAGGAGCTGATCGCGACGCAGGGCGATCGGGTGGCGCATGGCTCGGCCGCGGCCGCCGACGCACCGCCCGCGACTGTCGACGCGCCCGCCGCGGCGCGGCTGCGCGAGGCGGGCGCGATCGTGATCGGCAAGACGACGGTGCCCGATTACGCAATGCTGTCGTCGGGGCTGTCGAGCCTGTACGGCATCACGCGCAACCCGTGGCGGCTCGATCTGAATCCGGGCGGCTCGAGCAGCGGCGCGGCCGCGGCGGCGGCCGCGGGCTACGGGCCGCTGCACGTCGGCACCGACATCGGCGGGTCGATCCGTCTGCCGGCCGGCTGGTGCGGGATCGTCGGCTTCAAGCCGTCGAACGGGCGGATTCCGATCGATCCGTACTACACGGGCCGCTGCGCGGGGCCGATGACGCGCACGATCGACGATGCCGCGCTGCTGATGCGCTTCCTGTCGCGGCCGGACTGGCGCGATGCGACGAGCCTGCCGCCCGAGGCGATCGACTGGTCGATCGCGCCGGCGGACGTCAAGGGCATGCGGATCGGCCTGATGCTCGACGCCGGCTGCGGAATCGCGCCGGAGCCGGAGATCGTCGCCGCGGTGGAAGCAGCGGCCGGGCACTTCGCCGCGCACGGCGCGCGGATCGTCGCGGCGCCGCCCGTGCTGTCGCGCGCGATGCTCGACGGCCTCGACCGTTTCTGGCAGGCGCGGCTATGGGCGGATCTCGAACGGCTGCCGGCCGCGGCGCGCGAGCGCATCCTGCCGTATATCGTCGCGTGGGCGGGGCAGGGCGCGTCGGTGTCCGGCATCGATGCGGTGCGCGGCTTCGGCGCGACGTTCGAGATGCGCGCGGCGGCCGCGCGCCTGTTCCAGGCGGTCGACGCGGTGCTGTCGCCAACCAACGTCGTCGCCGGCTTCCCGGCCGAGTGGGCAGGGCCGACCGACGATCCGGCGCGGCCGTTCGAGCACATCGCGTTCACGGTTCCGTGGAACATGGGCGAGCAGCCGGCGCTGTCGATCAACTGCGGCTTCGCGCGCAACGGGATGCCGATCGGCCTGCAGATCGTCGGGCCGCGCTTCGCCGACCGGCTCGTGCTGCAGCTCGGCCGCGCGTATGAGGCGTGGCGCGGCGAGATGCCGCGCTGGCCGGCGCCGCCGCGACGGTGCGACTGAACGCGCCGTGTGCCGCCGCGCGCTTTTCGCCGGCTCCCGCGCCGTTTTTTCGTTTTTTCGCCTGTTCATCGTGATGCCGCCCGCGGTTCTGACGCCCATGCCTTTTGCGCCGCTCGCACCGCTCGCGCCGCACCCGCGGCCGGTATCGTCGTCGCTTCGATCGAGGACGCTTCATGGAAGACCTGCTTGAACCCGCTTGCCCACCGGCACCCGAGCGGCCGGCCGGCATGATCGACGCGGCCGGCGCGGCCGCGACGCGCGCCGGCGCCCGCCGCAACGTCGCGGCGGTTGCGCTCGGCAATGCGGTCGAATTCTTCGACTTCGGCGCTTACGCGACTTTCGCGGTGATGATCGGCCACGCGTTCTTTCCGGCGAAGAGCCCGTTCGTGAGCCTGCTGCTATCGGTGTCCGTGTTCGGGCTCGGCTTCGTCGTGCGGCCGCTCGGCGCGCTCGTGATCGGCGCGTATGCGGACCGGGCGGGCCGCAAGCCCGCGATGATGCTGACGCTCGTGATGATGGCGGTCGGCACGGGCGCGATCGCCGTGCTCCCGGGATACGAGACGATCGGCGTCGCGGCGCCGATCCTGCTCGTCGTCACGCGGCTGGTCCAGGGGCTCGCATGGGGCGGCGAGGCGGGGCCCGCGACGACCTACATTCTCGAAGCCGCGCCGCCTGGGCGGCGCGGCGCGTACGTGTGCTGGCAGGTCGCGACGCAGGGCTTCGCGGCGGTCACGGCGGGGCTCGCGGGCTATGCGCTGACGCTCGCTCTGCCCGAAGCCGACCTGTACGCGTGGGGCTGGCGCGTGCCGTTCGCGCTCGGCCTGCTGGCGCTGCCGATTGGCGTCTACATCCGCCGCCGGCTGTCCGACACGATCGACGCGCACCGCGCGTACGGCTCGACGCGCGACATCCTGCGCGAGCTGAGCGCGCGGCATCGGCGGCCGATCGCGGTCGGCCTGATGATTCTGCTCGGCAGCACGATCACGCAGTATTTCCTCAACTACATGACGACGTTTGCGTTGACCGAACTGCATTTGCCGGGCGGCGTCGCGATGCTCGCGACGTTTGCGACGGGCGCGGCGCTCGCCGTGGGCTCGCTCGCGGGCGGCAGCCTGTCGGATCGCGTCGGCCGCCGTGCGGTCCTGATCTGGCCGCGCGTGCTGCTGTTGCTGCTGATCTTTCCGGCATTGCAATTGATCGTCTCGCGTCCGACGCCCGCCGTGTTCCTCGTCACGCTGACCGTGCTGTCCGGCCTGCACGGCATGAGCGGCGCGGCGCTCATCGTGCTGATCGCCGAGAGCTTCCCGCAGCGCGTGCGCTCGACGGGATTCTCGATCGTCTACGCCGTCGCGGTGTCGTTGTTCGGCGGCACCGCGCAGAGCATCGTCGCCTGGCTCATCGGCACCACCGGCAACCCGATGGCGCCGACCGGTTATCTGCTCGTCGCGAACGCGATCTGCATCGCGGCCGGCTGGCTTGCCGCCGAGACCTGGCCGGGCAGGCGCAAGCCCGTTATGAGCGTGAGCAGGCCCTAGCCGGTGCGGCGTCGGCGCGTGCCGCGCGTGCCTGGGAGGCGATCCTGCGCGACGGCATGGGCTGCCGCGCGCCGCGGGCATCAAGGATGGGCGACGGTTGCCGCGGTCGGCGTGCGCACGTAGACACGCAGCATTTCCTGATCGTCGCCGGGCCGGGCGCCTGCCCAGAACGGCTTCCATTCGGCGCCGAGCTCGGGCGGGTTCGCGCGCGTGCCCTGCACGATGAGCCACGTGCAGGCGCTCGCATTCGGCTGCGCGACAGGCTGGTGAAGCACGCCGGAGAAGTAATAGAGCATCGGTGCTTCCGATTCGCCGAGATTGACGCTCGCCATGCAGTCGCCGTCGTTCCATTCGAGCGCGAGCCGGCGATTCAAATCTTCGAACACCGAACGATAGCTCTTCGCGACGTCGAGCCACGGCAGCAGCAGCGTGTAGACGAGCCCCCACGCGACGAGCGCGCCCATCGCCCACGACAGCGCGCCGCGCCATTTGCCAGCGAGCCGCAGCGACGGCAGCAGGCCGACCCAGCCGATCGTGATCGCGAGCGCGGACAGCACGAGCGCGGGCTCGATCGGCATCGTCCAGTCGAGCGGCAGCCAGCGGCCGAGCGATTGCAAGCCGACGCGCGGGCCATTGTGATCGGACATCAGCGACCAGACGATCCACACGAGCGCCGCGGCGATGCCGAACAGCATCCGGCTCGCATAGTCCCACGCGGTATGCAGCCGCTGCGGCAGGCGCGGGATCGCCTGCGCGGCGACGAGCGCGAGCGGCGCGATGAACGGCAGGATGTACAACTGGCGCGACGTCGCGGAGATGTGCAGCACGACCATTCCGACGCCCGTGAACGCAAGCGGCAGCGCGACGCGCGGCGCGCGCCAGTCGCGCCAGAGGCCGCGCGCGAGTGCGACGAGCGCGAGCGGCGCGGCCGGAAAGCCGAGCGTCAGCAGCGCGCGCCAGATGAAGAGCGGTTTGTCGTTTTCGGCGCCGAGCGTCGGCACCGAGAAGCCGAAGAAGCGCCCGACGTTGTTTTCCCAGAACCAGACGAGGAACAGCGATTCGGAGCGCAGGAACAGCGCGGTCGGCCAGATCAGCGCAAACGGCGCGCACACGAGCGCGGCGATCGCGAGCGAGCGAAAGAACGCGCGGCTGCGGCAGGCCGGGTAGAGAACGAGCGTCGCGGCGAGCGTCGCGCCGAACACGAGCGGCACGAAGAGGCCCTTCGACATCAGCGCAACGCCGACGCCCAGGCCGAAGAGGGGGGCCGCGAAGCGGTTCGCGGGCGGGTGGGCGGCGTCGGCGCCGTTCGCGCCGCCGGCGTGCCGGATCACGAGTTCGAGCAGCCCGCAAAAGCCCATCGCGGTGCCCGCCATCAGCGCGACGTCGGTCATCAGGTCGTGCGAATGCTTGATGACGACGAGCGAGCCCGCGCATAGCGCGACGGCGCCGACCACCGGCAGTTCGAGCCAGCGCGCAGCGCCCGTCGCGATGCGCGCGGCGCGGGCGGTGAAGCCGAACGCGAGTGCGGCGAACAGCGCGCTCGCGAGCCGTGCCGCGTCGTGCAGCGGCAGGTAGCGGGAAAAGAGCCACGCGAGGCCGGTGGCGACCCAGTCGTACAGCGGCGGTTTTTCGAGGAACGGCTGCCCCGCGTTGGTCGGCACGACGAAGTCGCCGCTTTCGAGCATGTGCTGGATGATGCCGAACGTGTAGGTTTCGTCCTGCTTCCAAGGATCGTGGCCGAGGACGCCCGGCAACAAGTACGCGCAAAGCACGGCCGCGGCGACGAGCCACGCGCGCAATCCGGCGAGCGGCGTGCGGTCCGCCGCCGCGCCGCGCGATCCGGCGGCTGTTCCCGCGGCGCCGGGCGCGGCGGCGGCGAGCGCCACGGCGGACGGCGAGCGCGAGTGATTTTCGGGCGGGCCGGCGTGATGTGCGGAAGCGGGCGCGCGCCGGCTGCCGGGCGTGGCATTTCCCTGCATGCTGGGTGATCTCTTCGTGTGTGCCGGCCGGACTGCGTGGGTCCGGCCGATTTCGGGCCGCGAGAGGGCGGGAGCGATGTGCGCGGCATACGCCGCAGTCGCCGTTAGTAAACCACGGGACTGTTACGAACGTTTACGGAAATTGTGGAGAAAATCTGTAAAGAGTGCAGAGAATTGTGAAGTTTTGTATGCGGGCGCGAGGAACTTTCGTAGCGCGAAACATTGCGGGCCCGGATGGCGCGGCGGCTTGCCGGAAAGGATAAGACTGGCGGACGTCGGCGGGCGCGGCGCGCCGCCGCCTGCGCGTCAGCGCCCGCCGCCGACGTCGAGCAGCGCGCCCGTCACGTACGACGCCGCGTCGCTCAGCAGCCAGACGATCGACTCGGCGACCTCGTCGGCGTCGCCTGCGCGTCCGAGCGGCGTCTGCGCGCCGAGCCGCTCGGCACGGCCGGGCTGGCCGCCGCTCGCATGGATCTCGGTCGCGATGAGGCCCGGGCGCACCGCATTCACGCGCACGCCGTGCGGGCCGAGTTCCTTCGCGAGGCCGAGCGTCAACGTGTCGACCGCGCCCTTCGACCCCGCATAGTCGACGTACTCGTCCGGCGAGCCGAGCCGCGCGGCGATCGACGACACGTTGACGATCGCGCCGCCCGCGCCGCCGCGATCGGTCGACAGCCGCCGCGCGGCCTCGCGCGCGCACAGATACGCGCCGAGCACGTTGGTGTCGAACACGCGTTTCAGGCGCGCGGCGTCCATGTCGGCGAGCGGCAGCGACGGCGCGACGATTCCCGCATTGTTGACGAGCGCGTCGAGCCGGCCGAACGCGGACTGCACTGCGTCGAACATGGCGATCACGTCGGCTTCGTTCGCGACGTCGCCGCGCACGACGCACGCTTGCGCGCCCGTGGCGCGCACCGCGTCGGCGGTCGCGTCGGCGGCTGCCGCGTCACGTGCGTAGTTGATGCCGACTGACCAGCCGCGCGCGGCGGCGAGAAGCGCGGTCGCGCGGCCGATGCCGCGGCTCGCGCCGGTGATGAGAACGACTTTGGCGGACGGATTCGTCATTGCTTGGACCTCGGCCCAGGCGCCTCGCGCGTGCACGAAGCGTCGCGCCGGCTCACGCGTCCTGCTCCGACACGAACGTCCATTTGTCGCGCGCGGGCGGACGATACCGGGCGAGCTGATCGATGAGCGCGTCGGGTGCGGCGTCGATGCACAGCGCGTCGAAGTACGTGCGCTGCATGAAGCCTTCGTCGACAGTGTGCTCGAGGAGCGCGATGAGCGGCTGGTAGAACGCGTCGACGTTATAGAGCGCGACGGGCTTGCGGTGATAGCCGAGCTGCGCCCACGTGTAGACCTCGAAGAACTCCTCGAGCGTACCCGCGCCGCCCGGCATCGCGACGAACGCGTCCGCGAGCTCGGCCATCATCTTCTTGCGATGATGCATGTCGGGCACGACGTGCAGCTCGGTCAAGCCGGTGTGGCCGACTTCCTTGTCGTAGAGCAGCTCCGTGATGACGCCGATCGCGCGCCCGCCCGACACGATCACTTCATCGGCGATCACGCCCATCAGGCCGACGCGCCCGCCGCCGTAGACGAGCGTGAGGCCGGCGTTCGCGAGCGCGCGGCCGAACGCGCGCGCCGCTTCCGTGTAGACGGGCTTCACGCCGTTGGCCGAACCGCAATAGACGCAGACGCTCTTCATTGCTTCGCGTCCTTGCGCGGCGAACCGTCGCGCGGCGGCAGGTAGTCGTGGAACTCGCGCTTCGGCAGCTTGCCCGATACGAGATCGTCGAAGATCTGCCGCGAGCGGCCGCGCAGATACGGCGCGATCACCGAGATCACGTGCATGCTGACCTGATGCAGCTCCTCGCGAATCGCGTCCTGATCGTTGTACTTGCGCGGATGCATCACGTATTGATACGACAGCCAGTAGGTGGCGATCACGGCCATGTTGGTCGCGATCACCTCGATCTCGGCGGGCGTCGCGACGAGCTCGCCGTCGGCCGCGAGCAGCTCGCACATCTCGCGCGCGAAGCGGACCTTGTGGCTGATGATCTGCTTGAAGTGCGTTTCGAGCGTGCGGTTGCGCGCGAGCAGATCGTTCAGATCGCGATAGAGGAACCGATAGGTCCACATGAAGTCGGCCATGTACTGCAGGTACGACCACGTTTCGTCGATCGTCGGCCGATGATCTTCGGGAAAACGCAGGCGCCGTTCGATCTGCTGTTCGAACTGCGCGAAGATGCTGTTGATGATGTCGTCCTTGTTGCGGAAATGGTAGTACAGGTTGCCTGGGCTGATTTCCATTTCCTCGGCGATCGTCGTCGTCGTGACGTTCGGCTCGCCGATCTCGTTGAAGAGTTTCAACGACAACTCAAGTATCCGTTCGCGCGTGCGGCGGGGAGGTTTCGCTTCCATGTCGTCCGGCCCTGTGTTTGCCGGACAGGCGGGCGCTGCCAATACTGCTGCGTGAATCGTAGTCCGGCTCGGGTTGCTGTTTTGAAGGCTGTCGGGCGATTATAAACCGCTACCTTGCGCGTCCGGCGTATTTCGTCATCGGGGCATACCCGGCGGTGCTGCGTCGCACGCAAGCGCAAAACGCCGCGCCCCGTCTAGCCGGCGAGCTTGTGCCAGACGAGCGGGCCGAGTATGAGGCCCCAGGTGGCCACGCACGCGCAGAGCGCGACCGTGACGGCCGCGCTGCCGAGATCCTTCGCGCGCTTCGACAACTCGTGGCGCTCGAGCGAGATCCGGTCGATCGCCGTCTCGACGCTCGAGTTCAGCAGCTCGACGATCAGCACGAGCAGCACGGTGCCGATCAGGAGCGCACGCGACGCCGGCTCGACGGGCACGAACGCGGCGATCGGCAGCATGATCGCCGCGAGCGTGAGCTCCTGCCGGAACGCGCTCTCTTCGCGGATCGCGACGCGAAAGCCGTTGTATGAATTCTTGAGCGCGTACCACGCGCGCATCAGGCCGCGATTGCCCTTGTACGGGTTGTGCGGCAGCGCGAGCGGATCGTCCGGGCCGAGCGGCTCGTGCGGTTCGGGCGGCTCGTGCGTTTCAGACGGCGCGAGGCGGACGTGGGCGGGACGCGTCGCGCCGGCAGATGTGGCCGGCTTTCGCGACGAGCCGGCAGGGGGCGCTTTCGCGCGCATGGCTGGTTTCAAACGGCTGCGCCTTCGGTGTGTGGGCAGGCGGATTTCGGCAGCGGCTTCAGGTGCGATGCGAACTGCTCGGACGCTGCGCGCCACGAGAAGCGCTCGGCCCACGCGCGCGCATGCGGCCGAGCGATCTTCAGCGCCTCGAGGCATGCTTCGCGCAGGTCGTCGTTCATCGCGCCCGCGCCGCCGCTGCCGAGCACGTCGACGGGCCCCGTCACCGGATACGCAGCGACGGGCGTGCCGCACGCGAGCGCCTCGAGCAGCACGAGCCCGAACGTGTCGGTGCGGCTCGGGAACACGAACACGTCGGCCGCCGCGTATACCTTGGCGAGCTCCGCCTGCGTCAGCACGCCGAGGTAATTCGCCTCAGGATAGCGCGATTTGAGCTCGGCGAGCGCGGGCCCTTCGCCCGCGACCCATTTCGAGCCGGGCAGGTCGAGCTTCAGGAACGCCTCGACGTTCTTCTCGATCGCGACGCGGCCGACATACAGGAAGATCGGCCGCGCGGTGTTGAGCACCTTCGATTCCATCGGCTGGAAGACGTCGAGATCGACACCGCGGGTCCACAGCACGACGTTGTCGAAGCCGAAGCGCTCGAGGTCGTCCTTGACGACGGGCGTCGGCGCCATCACCGCGAGCGACGCGCCGTGGAACCACCGCAGGAAGCGGTAGGTCGCCGACAGCGGCACGCCGAAGCGCGCCTGCACGTACTCCGGAAAGCGCGTGTGGTATGCGGTCGTGAACGGCAGCTTGCGCGCGCGCGCGTAGCGGCGCGCGGCGAGCCCGAGCGGGCCTTCCGTCGCGATGTGCAGCGCGTCCGGCTCGAACGCGCTCAGGCGCTCGCGCAGCCGCCGGTACGGCAGGATCGACAGGCGGATTTCGGGATAGGTCGGGCAGGGCACCGTGCGGAATTCGAGCGGCGTGACGAGCTCGACGCGGTGGCCGAGCGCGGTGAGCTCGCGCGCGGTGCTCTTGAGCGTGCGCACGACGCCGTTGACTTGCGGCTCCCACGCATCGGTGACGATCATGATTTTCATCGCAGGCAGTCCTAGAGGGGATCAGGCGGTGGCGGCTTTGGTCTTGCGCGACAGCGCGGCGGGCGGCGTGCGCATCACGGTCCAGTAGACGACCTTCAGTTCGCCCTCCATCGTCTCGACGAGCGCGGACAGGCTTTCGACCCAGTCGCCGTCGTTGCAGTACAGCACGCCGTCGATGTCGCGGATCTCGGCCTTGTGGATATGGCCGCAAACGACGCCGTCGCAGCCGCGGCGGCGCGCTTCGTCGGTCATCACTGCTTCGAACGACGAAATGAAGTTCACGGCGTTCTTCACCTGGTGCTTCAGGTATTGCGACAGCGACCAGTACTGGAAGCCGAAGCGGCTTCTGATCCGGTTGAACCAGCGGTTCAGCACGAGGATCAGCGTGTACAGCGTGTCGCCGAGATAGGCGAGCCATTTCGCGTGCTGGATCACGCCGTCGAACAGATCGCCGTGCACGATCCACAAACGTTTGCCCGTGAGCGTCGTGTGGAACGCCTCGCCGCGCACGTGGATCTCGCCGAACGCGAGATCGCAGAACTGGCGCGCGGCTTCGTCGTGGTTGCCGGGAATGTAGACGACTTGCGTGCCCTTCCTCGCCTTGCGCAGGACCTTCTGCACCACGTCGTTGTGCGCCTGCGGCCAGTACCAGCCTTTTCTGAGCTGCCAGCCGTCGATGATGTCGCCGACGAGGTACAGGTACTCCGATTCGTTGTGCTTGAGAAAATCGAGCAGGTAGCCAGCCTGGCAGCCGCTCGTGCCGAGGTGGATGTCCGACAGCCAGATCGTCCGGTAGCGGTGCGACGCGGGCTCGTTGTCGTCGTGCCGCGTGGCGCTCGCGGCGGGAGGGCGGGCCGGCGCGAGCGTGTCGCTCGCCGCCGAGCCGGACAGGAAAGCGCTGGCGGCGTGCAGGCCAGCAGGATCACGAAAGAAGGAGGTCGCGGACGTTTTTTTGCCCATGCATGACTCGCGCCGGTTGACGTTATCGGCATTGCGCCATGCGGGCGTGACTGTGCCGTGACAGTCACGAGACGTTCTTATTACGGGGATTCAGCCGCGGCGGGGCGCGTCGACGATGCGGGTGCCGGCGAGGCGGTCGTGCGGGAACTGGCGGCTCGGGTGCAGGCGCGCGGCGAGCGCCCACAGCACGAACCAGACGGCCGTCGCGGCGAGCGTGCGAGGCACCGGGAAGCCCGCGAGCGGGTGCAGCGCGAGGGGCGGCAGGAACCACAGCCAGCCGAGCGCGTAGCGCACGAGCGCGCGGCCCGCCGACAGCGGCGCGCCGCGCGCGGTCTCGACGCGCAGCCTCCACGTCTTCATCGGCAGTGTCTGGCCGCCGTGCGTCCAGAACCAGACGAAGTACGCGCCGACGACGAGCGCGATCCATCCGGCGAGCAGGTTGTGATGATCGAGGCCGTTGCGCTGCCGCAGCGTCACGCCGAACGCGAGGCCCGCGAAGAACACGACGCCGAAGAGCAGCAGGCCCTCGTACGCGAGGGCGGCAAGCCGGCGGCGCACGCTCGGCGGCGGCGGCTCGGACGGGAGCGCGGGCGCTGTCACGAAGGAGGCTTACGAGCCGTTGAAGAGCGACGGCGCCTCGGACGGCGAGACGGGCGTCGGCGCGGGCGGCGTGGCGGCGCCCGTCGTTGCGGCCGACGCCGGCACGGGCGCCGCGGCCGGCGCGCTCGCTGCGGGCGGCGCGATGCTCGCGGTGGGCGCGCTCGCCGGATGGCGGTCGTGCGCGTTGACGAGCCGGTTGATGTCGCGGTCGGTCTTGCCGGTGGGCGGCGCGCTGACGACGGTCGGCCGGCGCCGGCGCTCGGCCGCGGCGAGCTTTTCCTTCTGCTCGGGCGATAGCTGCTGGTAAGCTTTCCAGGCTTTTTCGCGGGCCTGCGCGGACAGGTCCTTCGACACCAGATAGTTCTCGCGCGCGACGCGGCGCTGCTCGGGCGTCATCCGGACCCACTCGGTCATCCGTTCCTGCAGACGCTTTTGCGCATCAGGCGACATTTTCGGGAAGCGCGCCGCGATCTTCAGCCATTTGCGCTTGCGCTCGTCGCTGAACGAATCCCATTGATTCGCGAACGGCGCGAGCGCGACACGCTGCTGCGGCGTGAGGCGCGCCCAGGAGAGCGGGCCCGAGGGCGGCAGCGGCGGGAAGTCGGTCGACAGCGCGATCGCGGCCGATGCGATAGCGGGCGCACTCGCCGCCGCCACCGCGGCCGGTTGTGGGTGAAAGCGCGGGTAGGTGGCGGCGTACGCGACGACGAGCGCGATCACGCAACCGAAAAAGACAGCCAATCCCCGTTTTTGACTCACCCGTGCGTTCCTCTTCTTGATGCGTTGGCGTTAGTGAGTGTGCGAAAGGTACGCGTTGAACCCGTGGTCGAGGTACGCGGTGAGAGGCAGGTTGTCGCTCAGCATCGCGGCGTCGATGTCCGCGAGCTCCGCCGTGCGCTGCATGTCTTCCCAGTACGCGATGCCGATGAGCCCCGCGAGCAGCAGCGCGAGCGGCCACGCGCGCGCGAGCCGGCGCGCGAGCGACTTGCGCGGCTCGCCGGGCGGGCGCAGCTCGAGCGTGCCGGCGCTGCCGGCGAGCGCCGGCACGAGCACGACCGCGGCGTCGGGCTTCTTGCGCGCGAGCGCGGCGCGGCGCGCGGCGGCGAGCCGATCCGTCGTCGCGGCAGGCAGCGAGGCCGCGCGCTCGTCGAGCGCGCGACGCACCTTGAGGGCGAAATCGAGTTCTTCTTTCGTTGCGGGAGCGGAGCTCATAGCGTGATTCCTTTGGCCTTGAGCGCCAACGCCAATGTGTGAGTGGCCCGGGAGCAGTGCGTCTTGACGCTGCCTTCCGAACACCCCATGGCGGCGGCTGTCTCGGCGACATCCATATCCTCCCAATAACGCATCAGGAAGGCTTCCCGTTGACGCGCCGGAAGTTTCTGGATTTCGTCGTCGATGAGGGCGAGTACCTGCTCGCGCTCGAGCCGCGTCTCGCCGCTCTCGACGCCGTCGCCGTCCGCCGACTCGAGCGTCTCGAGCGGGTCGAACTCGTCGTCGTCGGTGTTGTTCAGCGACGAGAACAGGCTGACCCAGGTGTTGCGCACCTTTTGTCTGCGGAAATGGTCGTGGATCGCGTTCTGAAGGATCCGTTGAAAAAGCAGCGGCAATTCGGCGGCCGGGCGGTCGCCGTATTTCTCCGCGAGCCGAATCATCGCGTCCTGCACGATGTCGAGCGACGCGTCGTCGTCGCGCACCGTGTACGCAGCCTGCTTGAACGCGCGCCTTTCGACGCCCGCCAGAAAGTCCGCGAGTTCCTTGTCTGATGCCATTCCGTAAAGGTCTGCGCTGCGTTCTTGCGGCGTGAAAAGATCGGAAAAAATTCGTAAAACTCGCGGATGCTAACAAATTTTCGCGGCGAACGGCATCCAGTTCGGGCGGTTGGGCCGCCGGAAGGGGCGTGCGCGGCGGTTTGCCGCCGCCGCCGGCCGGGCGTTCGCCGCCGCTACTCGCAGGCGATTCGCAGGCGATTGATGCGCCGCGGGATTTTCCGCTTGACCGCCCGCCGGCGAGCCGCTATCGTTGCCAGTTCGCAACATGAGTGATGGTCACATTTGAGGCTGGCCCATGAAGCCCGCCTTTCAACTGGACGCGCCGCTTGAACCCGAGCCACAAGCCCGGCAGAGAGCACCCGATCAATTTTTTGCCGAAAATTCGAAAGGTCCAAGATGAACATGCCCAGCGCGGAATTCTCCACGTCGGAATCCCTTTCCCCTCAGAAAACCGGCTCCATCGGCGCCACCGTGCTCATGAAGGCACTGGCCGACGAGAACGTCGAATTCATCTGGGGCTACCCTGGCGGCTCGGTCCTCTACATCTACGACGAGCTGTACAAGCAAGACAAGATTCAACACGTGCTCGTGCGCCACGAGCAGGCCGCCGTGCACGCCGCGGACGGGTACTCGCGCTCGACGGGCAAGGTCGGCGTGTGCCTCGTCACGTCCGGCCCGGGCGTGACGAACGCGGTGACGGGCATCGCCACCGCCTACATGGATTCGATCCCGCTCGTCGTGATCAGCGGCCAGGTGCCGACCGCGGCGATCGGCCAGGACGCGTTCCAGGAGTGCGACACCGTCGGCATCACGCGGCCGTGCGTGAAGCACAACTTCCTCGTGAAGGACGTGCGCGAGCTCGCGGAAACCGTCAAGAAGGCGTTCTACATCGCGCGCACCGGGCGCCCGGGTCCCGTCCTCATCGACATCCCGAAGGACATCTCGAAGACGCCGTGCGAGTACGAGCCCGTCAAGAGCGTGTCGCTGCGCTCGTACAACCCGGTCACGAAAGGCCACTCGGGGCAGATCCGCAAGGCGGTGTCGTCGCTGCTGTCCGCGAAGCGTCCGTACATCTACACGGGCGGCGGCATCATCCTCGCCGACGCGGCGCGCGAACTGAACCAGTTCGCGGACCTGCTCGGCTATCCGGTCACGAACACGCTGATGGGCCTGGGCGGCTATCGCGCGTCGGACAAGAAATTCCTCGGCATGCTCGGCATGCACGGCACCTACGAAGCCAACATGGCGATGCAGCACTGCGACGTGCTGATCGCGATCGGCGCGCGCTTCGACGACCGCGTGATCGGCGATCCGGGCCACTTCGCGTCGCGTCCGCGCAAGATCATCCATATCGACATCGACCCGTCGTCGATTTCGAAGCGCGTGAAGGTCGACATCCCGATCGTCGGCGACGTGAAGGAAGTGCTGAAGGAGCTGATCGAGCAACTGCAGACGGCCGAGCACGGCCCGGACACCGAGGCGCTCGCGCAATGGTGGAAGGACATCGAGAGCTGGCGCGAGAAGGATTGCCTGAAATACGACCGCAAGAGCGAGATCATCAAGCCGCAATACGTCGTCGAGAAGCTCTGGGAGCTCACCGACGGCAACGCGTTCGTCTGCTCGGACGTCGGCCAGCATCAGATGTGGGCCGCGCAGTTCTACCGTTTCAACAAGCCGCGCCGCTGGATCAATTCGGGCGGCCTCGGCACGATGGGCTTCGGCCTGCCCGCCGCGATGGGCGTCAAGATGGCGCACCCGGACGACGAAGTCGTCTGCATCACGGGCGAAGGCTCGATCCAGATGTGCATCCAGGAGCTGTCGACCTGCAAGCAGTACGACACCCCGGTGAAGATCATTTCGCTGAACAACCGCTATCTCGGCATGGTCCGCCAGTGGCAGCAGATCGAATACAGCAAGCGCTATTCGCATTCGTACATGGATGCGCTGCCGGATTTCGTGAAGCTCGCGCAGGCGTATGGCCACGTCGGGATGCGCATCGAAAAATCCGCGGACGTCGAGCCGGCGCTCAAGGAAGCGCTGCGCCTGAAGGACCGCACCGTGTTTCTCGACTTCCAGACTGACCCGACCGAGAACGTCTGGCCGATGGTCCAGGCCGGCAAGGGCATCACCGAGATGCTGCTCGGATCGGAAGATCTGTAACGGCGCGAGGCGCCCGAGGCCGCGGGCGGCCGCCTTCACGAAGGGCGGCGCGGCACGCGGCGGGTGCTGCGCGATACGCAACGACACGGGATATTTCTGGAAGAAGCGAACATGAGACACATCATTTCCGTCCTGCTGGAAAACGAACCGGGCGCGCTGTCGCGCGTCGTCGGTCTGTTCTCGGCACGCGGCTACAACATCGAAACCTTGACGGTGGCGCCGACCGAAGACCAGTCGCTGTCGCGCCTGACCATCGTCTCCATCGGCTCCGACGACGTGATCGAACAGATCACGAAGCATCTGAACCGCCTGATCGAGGTGGTGAAAGTGGTGGACCTGACCGACGGTGCACACATCGAGCGGGAGCTGATGCTCATCAAGGTGAGGGCAGTGGGCAAGGAGCGCGAAGAAATGAAGCGGATGGCGGATATTTTCCGCGGCCGCATCATCGACGTGACCGAGAAGACCTACACGATCGAATTGACGGGTGCGAGCGACAAGCTCGACGCATTCATTCAGGCGCTGGACGCGGGCTCGATTCTCGAAACCGTGCGCACCGGCAGCTCGGGCATCGGTCGCGGCGAGCGCATTCTGAAGGTCTGACGCCGCCGCGACGAACGCGCCGGGTGCGCCGTCAGAGCCCGGCCTCACTTACGAATTTCACTGAATCAGCGAAGGAACAATCATGAAAGTTTTCTACGACAAGGACGCCGACCTCTCCCTCATCAAGGGCAAACAGGTGACGATCATCGGTTACGGCTCGCAAGGCCATGCGCACGCACTGAACCTGAAGGACAGCGGCGTGAACGTGACGGTCGGTCTGCGTCGCGGCGGCGCGTCGTGGAGCAAGGCCGAGAACGCCGGCCTCGCGGTCAAGGAAGTCGCCGAAGCCGTGAAGGGCGCGGACGTCGTGATGATGCTGCTGCCCGACGAGCAGATCGCCGCCGTCTACGCGCAGGAAGTGCACGCGAACATCAAGGAAGGCGCGACGCTCGCGTTCGCCCACGGCTTCAACGTCCACTACGGCCAGGTGATCCCGCGCGCGGATCTCGACGTGATCATGGTCGCGCCGAAGGCGCCGGGCCACACGGTGCGCGGCACGTACGCACAGGGCGGCGGCGTGCCGCACCTGATCGCGGTCGCGCAGGACAAGTCGGGCGCGGCGCGCGATATCGCGCTGTCGTACGCGGCGGCCAACGGCGGCGGCCGTGCCGGCATCATCGAAACGAACTTCCGCGAGGAGACGGAAACCGACCTGTTCGGCGAGCAGGCCGTGCTGTGCGGCGGTACCGTCGAGCTCATCAAGGCCGGTTTCGAGACGCTCGTCGAAGCGGGCTACGCGCCGGAAATGGCGTACTTCGAGTGCCTGCACGAGCTGAAGCTGATCGTCGACCTGATCTATGAAGGCGGCATCGCGAACATGAACTACTCGATCTCGAACAACGCCGAATACGGCGAGTACGTGACGGGCCCGCGCGTCGTCACCGAAGAGACGAAGAAGGCGATGAAGCAGTGCCTGACCGATATCCAGACGGGCGAATACGCGAAGAGCTTCATCCTCGAGAACAAGGCGGGCGCGCCGACGCTGCAGTCGCGCCGCCGCCTGACGGCCGAGCACCAGATCGAGCAGGTCGGCGCGAAGCTGCGCGCGATGATGCCGTGGATCGCGAAGAACAAGCTCGTCGACCAGTCGAAGAACTAAGCTGCGCATCGATATCCGGCCCTCGAATCGAGGGCCGGCGTCAAAAAGCCGCCCGAAGGCACCGGAGCCGAGGGCGGCTTTTGCTATCCTACGGGCTTTGCAATTCATCGAAGAACGAACCATGAACTATCCTCATCCGATCATCGCGCGCGAAGGCTGGCCGTTCATCGCGATCGCGGCCGTCGTCGCGCTGTTGATCCACGCCGTCGGCGGGTTCGGCCTCGCGTGGCCGTTCTGGCTGCTGCTCGTCTTCGTGGTCCAGTTCTTCCGCGATCCGCCGCGCGCGATTCCGACGCAGGCGAACGCGGTGCTGTGCCCGGCCGACGGGCGCATCGTCGCGGTCGAAATGGCGCACGATCCGTACGCGAATCGCGAAGCGCTGAAGATCAGCGTGTTCATGAACGTGTTCAATGTGCACTCGCAGCGCTCGCCCGTCGACGGCGCGGTGCAGAAGGTCGAATATTTCCCTGGCGCGTTCCTGAACGCCGCGCTCGACAAGGCGTCGGCCGAGAACGAGCGCAACGCGGTCGTGATCCAGACAGGCTCGGGCCACACCGTGACGGCCGTGCAGATCGCGGGCCTCGTCGCGCGCCGGATCCTCTGCTACGTGCGCGCGGGCGAGCCGCTGTCGCGCGGCCAGCGCTATGGTTTCATCCGCTTCGGCTCGCGCGTCGACGTGTATCTGCCGAAGGGCAGCCGGGCGCGCGTGTCGATCGGCGAGAAGGTGTCCGCGTCGTCGACGATCCTCGCCGAACTGCCCGAACAACAGTAATCGGGAAGACGTATCGATGGCCGCATTCAAACCGCGCCGGCCGCGCAACGGCAATGCCCCGTGGCCGCGGTCGTTTCGTCACAACAAATCGGTCGCGCAGGACGTCGCGCCGGTCGAGAGCCGGCGCGCCGCGCGCCAGCAGTTTTTGAGGACGCGCGGCATCTATCTGCTGCCGAACGCGTTCACGACGGCCGCGCTCTTCTGCGGCTTCTTCGCCGTCGTGCAGGCGATGAACGTGCGCTTCGAGACCGCCGCGATCGCGATATTCGCCGCGATGGTGCTCGACGGGATGGACGGCCGCGTCGCGCGCATGACGCACACGCAGAGCGCGTTCGGCGAGCAGTTCGACAGCCTGTCGGACATGGTGTCGTTCGGCGTCGCGCCCGCGCTCGTGATGTACGAGTGGGTGCTGAAGGATCTGGGGCGCTGGGGCTGGCTCGCCGCGTTCGTCTACTGCTCGGGCGCCGCGCTGCGGCTCGCGCGCTTCAACACGAACATCGGCGTCGTCGACAAGCGCTTCTTCCAGGGGCTGCCGAGCCCGGCCGCCGCGGCGCTGATCGCGGGCTTCGTGTGGCTCGCGACGGACAACCGCGTGCCGATGAAGCTCGGCTGGCTGCCGTGGGTCGCATTCGTGCTGACGATCTACGCGGGCGTGACGATGGTGTCGAACGCGCCGTTCTACAGCGGCAAGGCGCTTGACGTCAGGCACCGGGTGCCGTTCGCGGCGATCCTGCTCGTCGTTGTCGCGTTCGTGCTCGTGTCGTCCGATCCGCCGTTGATGCTGTTCGGCCTCTTCGTGCTGTACGGGCTGTCCGGCTACGTGTTCTGGGCCTATATGGCGGTGCGCGGCCGCGCGAATCCGGCGCGCTCGTCGCAGCGCGAGCACTGACGGGCGCCTCCCGGCCGGAACGGCGCCGGGAGGCGCGTCCGGATCTCGCCGGACGTCCCGAGAACGGCGGCCCGCAAGGCCGCCGTTTTTCTTGCCCGTCCGCCGCGCGGGGCGCCGTTCCGGCCCTCGATAAAAGCGCCGATTGCGCGCGGCCGGGAATGCCGCTATATTCGTCGGCATGACCGCATTTTCCCGCCTCTTCCTTCTTCTAGCCGGTGCGCCGCTACGCGCGCTAGCCTTGGCGCGCCTGCCGCGCTGACCGTTTTCGCCCTCCGTCGAGCTTCGTCTGTTGTCTAGCGTCGCCTGCGGTGGCGCGAGCTTCATCACGTGTGTTTCCCCATTCGACACCTGGAGTCCCCATGACAGACAAGCTGATCATTTTCGACACGACGTTGCGCGACGGCGAGCAATCGCCCGGTGCGTCGATGACGAAGGAAGAGAAAATCCGCATCGCGAAGCACCTTGAGCGCATGAGGGTCGACGTGATCGAAGCCGGCTTCGCGGCCAGCTCGAACGGCGATTTCGACGCGATCCATGCGATCGCGTCGCAAGTGAAGGACAGCACGATCTGCTCGCTCGCGCGCGCGAACGACAAGGACATCCAGCGCGCGGCGGATGCGCTCAAGCCCGCGAACAGCTTCCGGATCCACACGTTCATCGCGACGTCGCCGCTGCACATGGAGAAGAAGCTGCGGATGACGCCGGACCAGGTGTACGAGCAGGCGCGCCTCGCGGTGCGCTTCGCGCGCAAGTTCACCGACAACATCGAATTCTCGCCGGAAGACGGCAGCCGCTCGGACATGGATTTCCTCTGCCGCGTGCTCGAGGCCGTGATCGCCGAGGGCGCGACGACGATCAACATCGCGGACACCGTCGGCTACGGCGTGCCGGAGCTGTACGGCAACCTCGTGAAGACGCTGCGCGAGCGCATCCCGAATTCGGACAAGGCGATCTTCTCGGTGCACTGCCACAACGATCTGGGGATGGCGGTCGCGAACTCGCTCGCCGGCGTGAAGATCGGCGGCGCGCGCCAGGTCGAGTGCACGATCAACGGCCTCGGCGAGCGCGCGGGCAACACGTCGCTCGAGGAAATCGTGATGGCCGTGAAGACCCGCAAGGACTACTTCGGCCTCGATCTCGGCATCGACACGACGCAGATCGTGCCGGCGTCGAAGCTCGTGTCGCAGATCACGGGCTTCGTCGTGCAGCCGAACAAGGCGGTGGTCGGCGCGAACGCGTTCGCGCACGCGTCGGGCATCCACCAGGACGGCGTGCTGAAGGCGCGCGACACGTACGAGATCATGCGCGCGGAAGATGTCGGCTGGACCGCGAACAAGATCGTGCTCGGCAAGCTGTCGGGGCGCAACGCGTTCAAGCAGCGCCTGCAGGAGCTCGGCGTGTCGCTCGACAGCGAAGCCGAGCTGAACGCGGCGTTCGCGCGCTTCAAGGATCTCGCCGACCGCAAGGCCGAGATCTTCGACGAGGACATCATCGCGATCGTCACCGAAGAGGAATCGGCGCTCGCGCAGGAGCACGAGCACTACAAGTTCGTGTCGCTCGCGCAGCGCTCGGAGACGGGCGAGCGGCCGCAGGCGAAGGTCGTGTTCGCCGTCGACGGCGATGAGGTGGCGGGCGAGGCGAGCGGCAACGGTCCCGTCGACGCGACGTTCAACGCGATCGAGACCGAGGTCGGCAGTGGCGCCGAGCTGCTGCTGTATTCGGTCAACGCGATCACGACGGGCACGCAGGCGCAGGGCGAGGTGACGGTGCGTCTGTCGAAGAGCGGGCGGATCGTCAACGGCGTCGGCACCGATCCGGACATCGTCGCCGCGTCGGCGAAGGCGTATATCGCCGCGCTCAACAAGCTGCACTCGAACGCAGACAAGCTGAATCCGCAACGCGCGTAGCGCATGTCGCGCCCGCGCGTGCTCGGCGGGCATCGCCGCCGCGCCGCGATGAACGACGCCCCGCGGGCCGAAGGCCTCGCGGGGCGTTTTTGCTTGCGGCGTGACGAGCCGGCGCGCGCCGGCTCATGTGCACGCTGCGCCGCTTACTGCGCGGTCGGGCTGCGGAAGAACCAGCGCAAGCCCGCGCCGCGCACGTGATGAACCTGGCGCCGATAGTCGACCGTGATGTCGCGCCGCGGCGCTTCCGCGACGAACGCGTCGATCAGCTCGCGCACGTCGTGATCGATGTAGTCGGCGCGGGTCGCGTCGATGATGACGACCGCCCGATCCGGGATTTGCGCGAGATAGTGCTTGATCTGGACCTTGCCGAGAAACGATACGTCCTTGCGGAACGACAGCAGATAGTGGTCGTCGTGCTGCGCGAGCGTCGCCGGGCTGCGCAGGTTCGCGCATGCGACCGCGAACACCGAGCACGCGAGGCCGAGCGCGATGCCGGCGAGGAGATCGATCGCGAGCACGCCCGCGATCGTCGCCGCGAACGGCAGGAATGCGCCCGGACCCTGTTTCGCGACCGACGTGAAGAGCCCCGGCTTCGCGAGCTTGAAGCCCGTGTGGATTAGAATCGCCGCCAGGCTCGCGAGCGGGATCAGGTTCAGGAGCCCGGTGAGCGCGAACACGCTGACGACGAGCATCACGCCGTGCACGATCGCCGACATCCGGCTCTGCGCGCCCGCATTCACGTTGACCGAGCTGCGCACGATCACCGACGTGATCGGCAGGCCGCCGATCACGCCCGAAATGAGATTGCCGACGCCTTGCGCCTTCAGCTCGCGATTCGGCTGCGACGGCCGGCGCTTCGGGTCGATCTGCTCGACCGCTTCGAGGCTCAAGAGCGTTTCGAGGCTTGCGATGACGGCAATCGTGATCGCGATGCGCCACACGTCCGGGCTCAGCAGGTACGCGAAGTTCGGGCCGAGGTCGACGGTCTTCAGCGCGTCGCCGAGCGCGGCGAGCGACGCGAGTTCGGGCAGCGCGACCCGGTGCTCGGCGGGCGGCGCGAAGTTCGGCGACACGAAGCCGAGCAGGACCGTGGCGCCGATGCCGAGAATCACGACGGCGAGCGGCGCGGGCACGACGCGCACGAACGCGAAGCGGCGCATCGCGCGCGTTTCCCAGACGGCGAGGAGCGCGAGCGACGCGAGCGCGATCGCGCCCGACGCGAACATCGCGTGACCCGGCGCGTCGCCGTCGCCGGACAGGCCGAGCGCGAACGGCGCTTGCTTGACGATCAGCAGGATGCCGATCGCGGCGAGCATCCCTTTGATCACGGGCGACGGCACGTACGCGGCGAACCGGCCGGCCTTCAGCAGGCCGAAGCCGAACTGGATGACGCCCGACAGCAGCACGGCGAGCAGGAACGCCTGGAAGCTGCCGAGCTGCGCGATGCCGTCGACGACGATCACGACGAGGCCCGCCGCGGGGCCGCTGACGGACAGCGGCGAGCCGCTCAGCACGGCGACGACGAGGCCGCCGACGATGCCGGACACGAGGCCCGCGAACGGTTCGACGCCGGATGCGTTGGCGATTCCGAGGCAGAGCGGCAGCGCGACGAGGAACACGACGGTGCCGGCCACGAAATCGCGCGGAAACGTGGACAAGGAAGCGCGTAGAGTCTTCATAGTGAGCGGAGGAAAAACGGGTTGAGGCCGGGTGGCGGTGCCGCGGCGCCGGCCGGTCAGGCGGCCGCGGCTTCTGCGCGTTCGGCTCGCGGCGGCCGTTCGGGCGCCGCGTAGCCTGACGCCAGTTCCTTGAGGCGGCCGTCGGCGAGCGAGAAGATCCAGCCGTGCACGAGCGGGGCGGGATCGGCGCCGCGGATGATCGGCGAGCTGCGCAGCAGGCGGACCTGCTCGAGCACGTTGAGCTCGGCGAGCCGGTCGGCGGCCTCGTCGGGCGGCACGCCGTCGAGTTCCGCGCGATGGCGTGCGGCGAGCGCGCACAGCGGCGCGATACGGCGGTTCACGTGCGGCAGCTCGGGCGACGGAGGCAAGAGCGACGCGCGCACGCCGCCGCAGCCGTAGTGCCCGCAGACGATCACGTGATCGACCTTCAGCACCTTGACCGCGTACTCGAGCACGCTTGCGCAGTTGTCGTCGTCGGGCTGGAAGATGTTCGCGATGTTTCGGTGAACGAATAGTTCGCCTGGCGCACTCTGCGTGATGGCCTCCGCCGGCACGCGGCTGTCGGCGCAGCCGATCCACAGCACGCGCGGGTTCTGGCCGCGCGACAGCGCGTCGAAGAAGTCGGGCGAGCGCTCGGACGTCTCGCAGGCCCAGGCGATGTTGGCGACGAGCATGCTTTTCGGGCGATTCATTGAGGATTCCTTCCTATGCGTGCGATGGCGGCGACGCAAAGATGCATCGGCGCGGAACTGATTGCTTTCTAGATTGAAAGGTTGTTGCGAGTGATATTAGGGGTAACTCGTAATCGGAAGTTCAACTTGAAATATTTTGTTGCAATTTGTTTTCGAGGCTCGGACGATTGCACCAATCATGAATGTCGAGCTGCCGCAAAGGGTGCATGTCGCACCGAAATGGGCGTGAGACGCCCATCCAGCGGGGCTGGCGGGGAGGGGTGGATGTTTTGTTCTTGATTTCGTCGACGCGGCGGAATGGATATTGGCGCGTCAGGAAAAATGACAAGAATTTTAAAAAGCTAATGAGAAAATGATAAAAAAGTCATTTGAGAATCCGTGCGCGCCAAATGACTTTCCGTAGACTTTCTGAAAGGATGCGCCGGTCGGGCGGCCGGCGGCGGGAGATCTCAGAACAGCGTGCGGCGATCAGGGTCGTGCAGCGGGTCGGGTGTCTTTTGCGTGAGCCGCAGGATGCCGTCGTCGTCGAAGTAGAAGCTGTAGAGCATGTACCAGACGTTGTCTTCGAGGTAGCGGTACGTCCACACTTCGCGCTTCATCAGCGGAAAGTACGACGTCTCGACAGGGCGGCCGAAGTTCACGAGCACGTCGGTCCTGGTCCACTTGCCGATCTCGGCGCGATAGAACTCGAGCGGCTGCAGCACCTGCCGCACGTTGACGATGCGGTCGTGGGCGTCGATGTCGGCGGCCGTCGTGACTTCGCCCATCGGCTGCGTCGGCCACATCAGGCGCTTGCCGCCGTTCGGCAGATCGTAGACTTCGCGCGGCGGCCCCATTCGGGCGACGATCGCCGACGAGTCATCACCGGCGCGAAATTGCTGCCACGGTTGCGCGCAGCCGGCGAGAAGCGCCGCCGCGCAAGCGAACAGAACCGGGAGACGAGCGAACATGCGTTTCTCCATGAGGCGGGAATGGCGACGTTTTATCACGGCGGACGTTCGCGTGCGCGTGCCGGCCCGGAAAAGTTTGCGCCGCGGCGCTCGCGGGGCGGGGTGCTCCGGTGCGGTTCGGCGGACCCGGCGCCCGGTGCGGGCCGTGCATCGTAATCGCGAGCGGGCGGGGCGGGAACGGCAGACCCGATCGAATCGGCTGGCCGGCCGTCCGGGCGACCGATATCCGCGCCAGCACCCGTCATGCGACGTGTCCGCCGATGCGACCGCGCGCCGCGCGGCTTGCCCGTCCGGCGTGCGCTCGCCTATGATCCTGCGCTCGACGAACGGACTGCGCAGGAAACCACGCGATGTCTTCCTACTGGATGCGTTTTGCCGCCGCCGCTTCGGCGGCGCTATCCCTGACGATGCCGCCGTCGCTCGCGGCGGCCGGTGAGGCGCTCACTGCGGTGGCCGAGCCGATCCGGATCGCGCTTGTCGAGGGGATGTCGGGGCCGTTCGCGAACGCGGGTGCGGCGGTCGAGCGCAATCTGCGCTTCGGCGTCGAGCGCGTCAATGCGCAAGGCGGCGTGCGGCTGCGCGACGGCGCCCATCCGCTCGAGCTCGTCGTGCTCGACAGCAGGGGCGGCGTCGAGGACGCGCTCGTCCAGTTGCGCGCGGCGACCGACAAGGGGATCGGTTTCATCGCGCAGGGCAACGGCTCGGCCGTCGCGGCGGCGCTCGTGGCCGCGCTCGACAAGCACAACGCGCGCGACCCTGGGCGCCGCGCGCTGTTCCTCAACTATTCGGCCGACGATCCCGCGCTGACGGGCCGGGACTGCAGCTTCTGGCACTTCCGCTTCGACGCGCACGCAGGCATGCGAATGGACGCGCTCGCCGACGTGCTCGCGCGCGACCGCGCGGTGGGGAAGGTCTACCTGCTCAATCAGGACTACAGCTTCGGGCACGACGTCAGCACGCTCGCGCGCGCCGCGCTGAAGGCGCGCCGGCCGGACATCGAGATCGTCGGCGACGAGTTCCATCCGATCGGGCGCGTGAAGGACTTCGCGCCGTATGTCGCGAAGATTCGCGCGAGCGGCGCGGACGCGGTCGTGACGGGCAACTGGGGCAACGATCTGACGCTGCTCGTGCGGGCGGCGCGCGAGCAGGGGCTCGCGACGAAGTTCTACACGTTCTACGGCAACAGTCTGGACGCGCCCGCCGCGCTCGGCGACGCGGGCGTGAAGCGCGTGCTCGCGGTCGCCGACTGGCATCCAAACGCGGGCGGCGCGCAGTCCGATGCGTTCTACCGGGCGTTCCGCGCGCGCTTTCCGGCGCCGCAGGACGATTATCCGGTGCGGCGGATGAGCGAGATGGTCGAGATGGTCGCGGCGGCGATGACGCGTGCGGGCTCGGCCGATCCGGTCGCGGTTGCGAAGGCGCTCGAAGGAATGCGATACGACGACGGATTCCATCCGGCGCAGATGCGCGCGGCCGATCACCAGTTGATCCAACCCCTTTACGTGATCGAGATGGATCGCGCCGGCGCGCCGGGCGTGCGTTTCGACAACGCGGGGTCGGGCTACGGGTTCCGGACGGTGCACGAGCTGCCTCCCGCGCGGGACGCGGCGCCCGCTGCATGCCGCATGAAACGCCCGTGAAGGCGGGGTTCGCCGGCCGTGCGACTTGTGCTACAATGCGCGCCGGTTGCAAATCACGGCACGGCCTTTCTTCCGTGTCCGCCTGTTCAGTCGAAAGGAAATCAAATGTCTGTTGCTGATATCAAGAAGTCGGAAGTTGTTGCTCAGTTCGCGCGCGGCGCCAACGATACGGGCTCGCCCGAAGTGCAGGTCGCACTGCTGACGGCGCGCATCACGGAACTGACGGGTCACTTCAAGACCCACGCGAAGGACCACCACAGCCGCCGCGGCCTGCTGCGCATGGTGAGCCGCCGCCGCAAGCTGCTCGACTACCTCAAGGGCAAGGATGCCGACCGCTACCGCGCGCTGATCGAGAAGCTGGGTCTGCGCAAGTAATCGGGGCGTTGCTCGCCTCCAGCAAGATGCCTGTGTCAGTCTGCTGATACAGGCATTTTGTTTTTTCGCGGCATGCACGATGCTTGCCGCCGGGCTGTCGAAGCCCACAACCGGCCAGGCGCACAAGGGTTGAGCTTTGTGTCATTCCAGCGCGCTGTTCGCGTCCCGCACGACGCCGGGCGGCGAGCAAGGCGCTGGAATGGCATAAAAAACACACCTCTTCCCATGTGGCCCGGTCGCGCCATCGCCGCGCCGGCCTCGTCCGCGCACGGCGTTCGATAACGAACGAAAAGGAGCGACCATGTCTCTGTTCAATAAAGTCGTGAAGGAATTCCAATGGGGCCAGCACAAGGTGCGCCTCGAAACCGGCGAAATCGCGCGCCAGGCTAGCGGCGCCGTCGTCGTCGACATCGAGGACACCGTCGTCCTCGCGACCGTCGTCGGCGCGAAGTCGGCGAAGCCGGGCCAGGATTTCTTCCCGCTCACCGTCGACTACATCGAGAAGACCTACTCGGCCGGCAAGATCCCGGGCGGCTTCTTCCGCCGCGAGGGCCGTCCGTCGGAGCACGAGACGCTGACCTCGCGCCTCATCGACCGGCCGCTGCGCCCGCTCTTCCCGGAGGGCTTCTACAACGAAGTGCAGGTCGTGATTCACGTTCTGTCGGTGAACCCGGAAATTCCGGCCGACATCCCGGCGCTCATCGGCGCATCGGCTGCGCTCGCCGTGTCCGGCCTGCCGTTCAACGGCCCGGTCGGCGCCGCGCGCGTCGCGTACGTGAACAATGAATACGTGCTGAACCCGACGCGCGCGCAGATCAAGGCGTCGCGCCTCGACCTCGTCGTCGCGGGAACGGAGCGTGCGGTGCTGATGGTCGAATCCGAAGCGGATCAGTTGCCGGAAGACGTGATGCTCGGCGCGGTCGTGTTCGGCCACGAGCAGATGCAGACCGCGATCGACGCGATCCATGAGCTCGTGCGCGAAGGCGGCAAGCCCGAGTGGGACTGGCAGCCGGCGCCGAAGGACGAGGCGCTGAACGCGCGCGTGACCGAGCTCGCGCAGCCGGAACTGCTCGCCGCCTACCAGATCCGCGACAAGCAGGCGCGCTCGACGAAGCTGAAGGAAGTGTACGCGGCGACGTCGGCGAAGCTGGAAGAAGACGCGCTGGCGGCCGGCACGGTCGCGGCCGACAAGGCAACCGTCGGCAACATCCTGTTCGACCTCGAGGCGAAGATCGTCCGCGGCCAGATCCTGGGCGGCGAGCCGCGCATCGACGGCCGCGACACGCGCACCGTGCGTCCGATCGAGATCCGCACGGGCGTGCTGCCGCGCACCCACGGTTCGGCGCTGTTCACGCGCGGCGAGACGCAGGCGCTGGTGGTCGCGACGCTTGGCACGAAGGGCGACGAGCAGATCATCGACGCGCTCGAAGGCGAGTACCGCGACCGCTTCATGCTCCACTACAACATGCCCCCGTTCGCGACCGGCGAAACGGGCCGCGTCGGCTCGCCGAAGCGCCGCGAAATCGGCCACGGCCGGCTCGCGAAGCGCGCGCTCGTCGCGTGCCTGCCGAGCGCCGACGAATTCGGCTACTCGATCCGCGTCGTGTCGGAAATCACCGAGTCGAACGGTTCGTCGTCGATGGCGTCGGTGTGCGGCGGCTGCCTCGCGCTGATGGATGCCGGCGTGCCGATGAAGGCGCACGTCGCGGGCATCGCGATGGGTCTGATCCTCGAAGGCAACAAGTTCGCGGTGCTGACCGACATCCTTGGCGACGAAGATCACCTCGGCGACATGGACTTCAAGGTGGCGGGCACGGCGGAAGGCGTGACCGCGCTGCAGATGGACATCAAGATCCAGGGCATCACGAAGGAAATCATGCAGGTCGCGCTCGCGCAGGCGAAGGAAGGCCGCATGCATATCCTCGGCAAGATGAAGGAAGCGGTCGCGGGTGCGAACACGCAACTGTCCGAATTCGCGCCGCGCATGATCACGATCAAGATCAACCCGGAAAAGATCCGCGACGTGATCGGCAAGGGCGGTTCGGTGATTCGCGCGCTGACGGAAGAAACCGGCACGACGATCGACATTTCGGACGACGGCGTCGTGACGATCGCGAGCACGAACAGCGAAGGCATGGCCGAGGCGAAGAAGCGCATCGAGAACATCACGGCCGAGATCGAAGTCGGTCAGGTGTACGAAGGCACGGTGCTGAAGCTCCTCGATTTCGGCGCGATCGTGAACCTGCTGCCGGGCAAGGACGGTCTGCTGCACATCTCCGAGATCGTCAACGAGCGCGTGAAGGACATCAACGACTACCTGAAGGAAGGCCAGCAGGTGAAGGTCAAGGTGATCCAGACGGACGAGAAGGGGCGCGTGCGCCTGTCGGCGAAGGCGCTGCTGAACGAAGCGGCCGCCCAGACGGACACGCCGCCGCAGCAGTAAGCGGCAAGGCGACGGCCGGCAGCGCGAACGCGCGCCGGCCGTTTTTCACAGGATGGACCGGTTTGCGGGGTGCGGCATCGCACGCGCAAACCCGTCACGATCTTGGAGCGACGTGCATGAAAGCGATCGAAATCACCGAATTCGGCGCGCCGGACGTGCTGAAGCTGACGGAGCGGCCGCAGCCGGAGCCGAAGCGCGGCGAGGTGCTGATCAAGGTGGCGGCGTCCGGCGTCAACCGCCCGGACGTGTTCCAGCGAAAGGGCGCTTATGCGCCGCCTCCCGGCGCATCGGATCTGCCGGGTCTCGAGGTGGCGGGCGCGATCGTCGGCGGCGATCTGTCCGATCCCGCGGCGAACCCGTTCGGGCTGAAGCTCGGCGACCGCGTCTGCGCGCTGCTCGCGGGCGGCGGCTATGCGCAATACGTCGCGGCGCCGCTCGCGCAGTGTCTGCCGGTGCCGAAGGGGTTGACCGACATCGAGGCCGCTTCGCTGCCCGAGACGTTCTTCACCGTCTGGAGCAACGTGTTCGATCGCGCGCAACTGGGCGCGGGCGAGGGCGGCGCGCAGGAAACGCTCCTCGTGCAGGGCGGCTCGAGCGGCATCGGCGTGGCGGCGATCCAGATCGCGCATGCACTCGGCTTTCGCGTGTTCGCGACTGCGGGCACGGACGACAAGTGCCGCGCCTGCGAAACGCTTGGCGCGGAGCGCGCGATCAACTACAAGACTGAGGATTTCGTCGAGGTCGTGAAGTCGCTCACGCACGATCGCGGCGTCGACGTGATTCTCGACATGGTCGCGGGCGCGTACGTGCCGCGCGAACTGACGGCGCTCGCGGACGGCGGGCGGCTCGTCGTGATCGCACTCCTCGGCGGCGCGAAGTCGGAAATCAACGTGGCCGAGATCCTGCGGCGGCGCCTCACGATCACGGGCTCGACGCTTCGGCCGCGCCCCGTCGAATTCAAGGCGCGCATCGCCGCGCAACTGAAGGCGCGCGTGTGGCCGCTCGTCGAGGACGGGCGCGTGAAGCCCGTCGTCTATCGCGCGCTGCCGGCCGCGCAGGCCGCTGACGCGCATGCGCTGATGGAAAGCAGCGAGCACGTCGGCAAGATCGTGCTCGATTGGGGTGCGAACGCTTGACATCGGTCGTTTGACCGGTTCTCTAGCGTCGCAGTAAAATCGCGGGTTCGCTTCGCCAGATGAACACGACGCCCGGCTTCGGCGCGTCCACGACGAGACATACGATGTCGAAACAAAGAATCAAGCGGGTGATCGGCAACTGGAAGATGCACGGTCGCCTGAGCGGCAACCAGGCATTGCTGAACGAAGTCGCGCAGGGCGCGGAAGCGGTGCGCGAGCACGTCGGCATCGGCGTGTGCGTGCCGTTCCCGTATCTCGCGCAGGCGCAGGCTCAGCTTCACGGCGGGCGTGTCGCGTGGGGCTCGCAGGACGTGTCCGCGCACGAGCAGGGCGCTTATACCGGCGAAGTCGCGGCCGGCATGGTCGCGGAGTTCGGCGCGGCCTATGCGATCGTCGGGCACTCGGAGCGCCGCGCGTATCACGGCGAATCGAACGAGACGGTCGCGGCGAAGACGCAGCGCGCGCTCGCCGCGGGGCTGACGCCCGTCGTGTGCGTCGGCGAGACGCTCGCCGAGCGCGAAGCGGGCGCGACCGAGCAGGTCGTCGGCACGCAGCTCGACGCGGTGCTCGCGGTGCTGTCGTCGGACGAGGCGGCGCGCATCGTCGTCGCGTACGAGCCCGTATGGGCGATCGGCACGGGCAGGAGCGCGACGGCCGAGCAGGCGCAGCAGGTACATGCGTTCCTGCGCGGACGGCTCGCGGCGAAGGGCGCGGAGCACGTGTCGCTGTTGTATGGCGGCAGCGTGAAGGCCGACAATGCGGTCGAACTGTTCGGCCAGCCGGACATCGACGGCGGCCTGATCGGCGGTGCGTCGTTGAAGAGCGGGGATTTCCTGGCGATCTGCCGGGCAGCGCAGTAAGCGTTCGCGGGCCGCGCGCGAAGAACGAAGAATATCGGGGTGGCCGGCAGATGCGCCGGTTGCCTGAAACCAAACAGGTGAATGTATGCCGTATCTGAAAGTCTTGATCATTGTGGTTCAATTATTGTCCGCGCTCGGCGTGATCGGCCTCGTGCTGCTGCAGCATGGCAAGGGCGCCGACATGGGCGCGGCGTTCGGCAGCGGCGCCTCGGGCAGCCTCTTCGGCGCGACCGGCTCCGCGAACTTTCTGTCGCGCACGACGGCGGTTCTGGCGACGATCTTCTTCATCGCAACGCTCGCGCTGACCTACCTCGGCTCGTACAAGTCGGCGCCGTCGGTCGGCGTGCTCGGCGCAGCGCCCGCGCCCGCCGCGTCGGCGCCCGCCGCATCGCGGGCGCCTGCCGCATCCGCGCCGGCTGCCGTGTCGGCTGCGTCTGCGCCGGGTCAGGACGTGCCGAAATAAATTTAAAAAAAACGCGTTTGTGCGTTGAACAATTCAGGGAACCGGGTTAGAATTTTGTTCTTGAAGCGATTCGCGGGATACGAAGTTTCCTCCCGGGTTGCATGCAGTGCCGACGTGGTGAAATTGGTAGACACGCTATCTTGAGGGGGTAGTGGCGAAAGCTGTGCGAGTTCGAGTCTCGCCGTCGGCACCAAAGTTACTTAATGCCAGCCGCTTCGTGTGGCTGGCATTTTTCATTTCTGGGCTACCCTTGCGCTCAGCTTGGGTTCTCCGGTAGTCCGAAATGATCCTTTCCCCGGAACGGTGTTATTCTCCGGAACGCTCGGAACCAACCAATAGAGGATAGCCTTGAACCTCGCAGCCTATTACCCCGTCTTGTTGTTCCTCCTGGTGGGCACTGGTTTAGGTATAGCGCTGGTCAGCATCGGCAAGATCCTCGGTCCCAACAAGCCCGACAGCGAGAAGAACGCGCCCTATGAGTGCGGCTTCGAGGCGTTCGAGGACGCGCGCATGAAGTTCGATGTGCGCTACTACCTCGTTGCGATTCTGTTCATCATCTTCGATCTCGAAACCGCATTCCTGTTTCCGTGGGGCGTCGCCCTGCGCGAAATCGGCTGGCCCGGTTTCGTCGCAATGATGATTTTCCTGCTCGAATTCCTGCTCGGCTTTGCCTATATCTGGAAGAAGGGCGGCCTCGACTGGGAGTGACGGGCTAATCGCCGGTTTGCATGGGCGGCCACGCGTCGCCGCCTGTCTGGAGTGGAAAGCAAATGAGTATCGAAGGGGTCTTGAAGGAAGGGTTTGTCACCACCACGGCTGACAAGCTGATCAACTGGACGCGTACCGGCTCGCTATGGCCGATGACGTTCGGGCTCGCGTGCTGCGCAGTGGAAATGATGCATGCGGGCGCCGCCCGCTACGACCTCGACCGGTTCGGTGTCGTGTTCCGTCCGAGCCCGCGCCAGTCCGACGTGATGATCGTCGCGGGTACGCTCTGCAACAAGATGGCGCCCGCGCTGCGCCGCGTCTACGACCAGATGGCCGAGCCGCGCTGGGTGATCTCGATGGGGTCCTGCGCGAACGGCGGCGGCTACTACCACTACTCGTACTCGGTGGTTCGCGGCTGCGACCGGATCGTGCCCGTCGACGTCTACGTTCCCGGCTGCCCGCCGACCGCAGAGGCGCTCGTCTACGGCGTGATCCAGTTGCAGGCGAAGATCCGCCGCACGAGCACCATCGCCCGTCAATAAAGCATCGAGCACCCCACAACATGGCAAGCAAAATCGAGACCCTCAAGGCGAACCTCGAAGCCGCGCTCGGCGCGCGCGCGGTGAGCCTCGTCGAAGCGGTTGGCGAGCTCACGCTCGTCGTGAAGGCGAGTGATTACCTCGAAGTCGCGAAGCAACTGCGCGACGATCGCTCGCTCGGCTTCGAGCAGTTGATCGACCTCTGCGGCATCGACTATCAAACCTACGGCGACGGCGCCTACGACGGCCCGCGCTTTGCCGCCGTCCTGCACCTGCTGTCGGTCGCGAACAACTGGCGCCTGCGCGTGCGCGTGTTCGCGCCGGATGACGATCTGCCGATCGTGCCGTCGGTCGTCGACATCTGGAGCTCGGCGAACTGGTATGAGCGCGAAGCGTTCGACCTCTACGGCATCGTGTTCGAAGGCCACCCCGACCTGCGCCGCATCCTCACCGACTACGGCTTCATCGGTCACCCGTTCCGCAAGGATTTCCCGGTTTCCGGCTACGTCGAAATGCGTTACGACCCGGAAGAGAAGCGCGTCGTGTACCAGCCGGTGACGATCGAGCCGCGCGAAATCACGCCGCGCGTGATCCGCGAGGATCGCTATGGCGGTCTGAAACATTAAGGGGGCGTCATGGCTGAAATCAAGAACTACACGCTCAACTTCGGTCCGCAGCACCCCGCCGCGCACGGCGTGCTGCGCCTCGTGCTCGAGCTCGACGGCGAAGTGATCCAGCGCGCCGATCCGCACATCGGCCTCTTGCACCGCGCGACCGAGAAGCTCGCCGAGAACAAGACGTTCATCCAGTCCGTGCCGTACATGGACCGTCTCGACTACGTGTCGATGATGGTGAACGAGCACGGCTACGTGCTCGCGATCGAGAAACTGCTCGGCATCGACGTTCCGGAGCGCGCGCAGTACATCCGCGTGCTGTTCGACGAAATCACGCGCGTGCTGAACCATCTGATGTGGATCGGCGCGCACGCGCTCGACGTCGGCGCGATGGCGGTGTTCCTTTATGCGTTCCGCGAGCGCGAAGACCTGATGGACGTGTACGAGGCGGTGTCCGGCGCGCGCATGCACGCGGCGTATTACCGTCCGGGCGGCGTCTATCGCGATCTGCCGGAAGCGATGCCGCAATACAAGGCGTCGAAGATCCGCAATGAGCGTGCGCTCGCGAAGATGAACGAGGCGCGCTCGGGCTCGGTGCTCGATTTCATCGACGATTTCTTCACGCGCTTCCCGAAGTGCGTCGACGAATACGAAACGCTGCTGACCGACAACCGGATCTGGAAGCAGCGTCTCGTCGGCATCGGCGTCGTGTCGCCGGAGCGCGCGCTGCAACTCGGCCTGACGGGCCCGATGATCCGCGGCTCCGGTATCGCGTGGGATCTGCGCAAGAAGCAGCCGTACGAAGTGTACGACCGCCTCGACTTCGACATCCCCGTCGGCGTGAACGGCGATTGCTACGACCGCTATCTGGTGCGCGTCGAGGAGATGCGCCAGTCGACGCGTATCGCGAAACAGTGTATTGAGTGGCTTCGCAAGAATCCCGGCCCCGTGATCACCGACAATCACAAGGTTGCGCCGCCCTCGCGTGTCGGCATGAAGACGAACATGGAGGATCTGATCCACCATTTCAAGCTCTTCACGGAAGGTTTTCACGTGCCCGAGGGCGAAACGTACGCCGCCGTCGAGCATCCGAAGGGCGAGTTCGGCATCTATCTGGTGTCGGACGGCGCGAACAAGCCGTACCGGCTCAAGATTCGCGCGCCGGGCTACGCCCATTTGTCCGCGCTCGACGAAATGGCGCGCGGGCACATGATCGCCGACGCCGTCACGATCATCGGGACGCAGGACATCGTGTTCGGCGAAATCGACCGCTGACGGTCGCGCCGCTCGCCGGCCCGGCCGGGTGGCGAGCGGCGAGTCACACGCGGCGCGCATTCGAGCGCGCCGTCGCAACAAGCTGTCAACAGTGAGCGCCAGGTCTGCCGCATCGGTCATGCGGCAGGTTGTTCGTGCGGTAGGAATTGAAAGAGTCGTGTCTGAAAATGATCTCAGCTGAAGGCCTGAAAGAAATCGATCGAGCGATCGCGAAGTATCCCGCCGATCAGAAACAGTCCGCTGTGATGTCGGCGCTGGCCGTCGCTCAGGAAGAGCATGGCTGGCTGTCGCCCGAACTGATGCAGTTCGTCGCGGACTATCTCGGCATGCCGGCCATCGCGGTCCAGGAAGTCGCGACGTTCTACACGATGTACGAGCTCGCGCCCGTCGGCAAGCACAAGATCACGCTCTGCACGAACCTGCCGTGCCAGCTCGGGCCGCACGGCGGCGCCGAGGCGACGGCCGCCTATCTGAAGCAGAAGCTCGGCATCGATTTCGGCGAAACCACGCCGGACGGCAAGTTCACGCTGAAGGAAGGCGAGTGCTTCGGCGCGTGCGGCGATGCGCCGGTGCTGCTGCTCAACAACCATAAAATGTGCAGCCTCATGAGCCGCGAGAAGATCGACCAGCTGCTTGAGGAGCTCTCGAAATGACGTCCCTCCACGATCGTCACATCAAACCGCTGATCCTCGCCGGCCTCACCGGCGAGAACTGGCGTCTCGAAGATTACGTCGCGCGCGGCGGCTACAAGCAGTTGCGCCGCATCCTCGAAGAAAAGATTCCGCCCGAGCAGGTGATCGCCGACGTGAAGGCGTCGGGCTTGCGCGGCCGCGGCGGCGCGGGCTTTCCGACCGGCCTGAAGTGGAGCTTCATGCCGCGCCAGTTTCCGGGGCAGAAGTACCTCGTCTGCAATTCGGACGAGGGCGAGCCGGGCACGTTCAAGGATCGCGACATCCTGCGCTGGAACCCGCACGCGCTGATCGAAGGCATGGCCATCGGCGCGTACGCGATGGGCATCACCGTCGGCTACAACTACATTCATGGCGAGATCTTCGAAGTGTATCGCCGCTTCGAGGCGGCGCTCGACGAAGCGCGCCGCGCGGGCTTCCTCGGCGACAAGATCATGGGCTCGGACTTCTCGTTCCAGCTCCATGCGCACCACGGTTACGGCGCGTACATCTGCGGCGAGGAAACGGCGCTGCTCGAATCGCTCGAGGGCAAGAAGGGCCAGCCGCGCTTCAAGCCGCCGTTCCCGGCGAGCTTCGGCGTGTACGGCAAGCCGACCACGATCAACAACACCGAGACGTTCGCCGCGGTGCCGTTCCTGCTGGCCGTCGGCCCGCAGAACTACCTCGAGATGGGCAAGCCGAACAACGGCGGCACGAAGATCTTCTCGGTGTCGGGCGACGTCGAGCGCCCGGGCAACTACGAGATTCCGCTCGGCACGCCGTTCGCGACGCTGATGGAGCTCGCGGGCGGGGTGCGCGGCGGCAAGAAGATCAAGGCCGTGATTCCGGGCGGCTCGTCGGCGCCGGTGATCCCGGGCGACATCATGATGCAGACCGACATGGACTACGATTCGATCGCGAAGGCGGGCTCGATGCTCGGCTCCGGCGCGGTGATCGTGATGGACGAGACGCGCTGCATGGTGCGTTCGCTCCTGCGCCTGTCGTACTTCTATTACGAGGAGTCGTGCGGCCAGTGCACGCCGTGCCGCGAAGGCACGGGCTGGCTGTATCGCGTCGTGAACCGCATCGAGCACGGCGAGGGCCGCCAGGAAGACCTGGACCTGCTGAACTCGGTTGCGGAGAACATCATGGGCCGCACGATCTGCGCGCTCGGCGACGCGGCGGCGATGCCGGTGCGCGGGATGCTCAAGCACTACTGGGACGAATTCGCGTACCACGTCGAGCACAAGCACTGCATGGTCGGCGGCCACGCGCATGCGGCCGCGGCCTGACGGCGCAACCCGATTGCAGAATTCGAGCGCCCGGTCGAGCGGACGCGGGCGAGCGGTAATAGGTTAAGGACCATTCACCATCATGGTTGAACTTGAAATAGACGGCAAGAAGGTCGAGGTGCCCGAAGGCAGCATGGTGATCCAGGCTGCGCACAAGGCGGATACGTACATCCCTCACTTCTGCTATCACAAGAAGCTGTCGGTTGCGGCCAACTGCCGGATGTGTCTCGTCGAAGTCGAGAAGATGCCGAAGGCCGTGCCCGCGTGCGCGACGCCCGTGTCGGCCGGCATGATCGTCCACACCAACTCTGACAAGGCCGTGAAGGCGCAGCAGTCGGTGATGGAGTTCCTGCTCATCAACCATCCGCTCGACTGCCCGATCTGCGATCAGGGCGGCGAATGCCAGTTGCAGGATCTCGCGGTCGGCTACGGCAAGTCGGCGTCGCGCTATGCGGAAGAGAAGCGCGTCGTGTTCCACAAGGAAGTCGGCCCGCTCATCTCGATGGAAGAGATGTCGCGCTGCATCCACTGCACGCGCTGCGTGCGCTTCGGCCAGGAAATCGCCGGCGTGATGGAGTTCGGCATGCTGGGCCGCGGCGAGCATTCGGAAATCACGACGTTCGTCGGCAAGACGGTCGACTCCGAGCTGTCGGGCAACATGATCGACCTGTGCCCGGTCGGCGCGCTGACGAGCAAGCCGTTCCGCTACAGCGCCCGCACGTGGGAGCTGTCGCGCCGCAAGTCGGTGAGCCCGCACGATTCCGTCGGCGCGAACCTCGTCGTGCAAGTGAAGAACAACCGCGTGATGCGCGTGCTGCCGTTCGAGAACGAAGCCGTCAACGAGTGCTGGATCTCGGATAAGGACCGCTTCTCGTATGAAGGCCTGAACAGCGAAGAGCGCCTGACGAAGCCGATGATCAAGCAGGGCGGCGAGTGGCGCGAAGTCGACTGGCAGACGGCGCTCGAATACGTCGCGCGCGGCCTGAAGGGCATCGGCGACGAGCACGGCCCGGCTGCGATCGCCGCGCTCGCGAGCGCGCACAGCACGGTCGAGGAACTGTTCCTGCTCAAGCAGCTCGCCCACGAACTGAAGACGCCGAACGTCGACTTCCGTCTGCGCCAGGCCGATTTCTCCGCCGCCGCGCAAGGCGCGCCGTGGCTCGGCATGCCGATCGCCGATTTGTCGGCCGTCGACGCGTCGCTCGTCGTCGGCTCGTTCCTGCGCCGCGATCATCCGCTCTTCGCGGCGCGCCTGCGCCAGGCGGCGAAGGGCGGCGCGAAGCTGCACTTCCTGCACGCGACGGGCGACGACGCGCTGATCCCGACCGCGCAGCGCATCGTCGCCGCGCCGTCGGCATGGCTCGACGCGCTCGCGGGCATCGCGGCCGCCGTCGCGCAGGCGCGCGGCGTGGCGCTGCCGGATGCGCTGGCGGGCGTGGAAGCGTCGGACGCCGCACGGGCGGTTGCGCAATCGCTCGCGAACGGCGAGCGCCGCGCCGTGCTGCTCGGCAACGGTGTCGTCCAGCATCCGCAATTCGCGCAGATCCACGCGATCGCGCAGTGGATCGCCGACAACACGGGCGCGACGCTCGGCTTCCTGACGGAAGCGGCGAACACGGTGGGCGCGCACCTCGTCGGCGCGCTGCCGGGCGCGAACGGCCTCAATGCACGCGACGCGTTCGCGCAGCCGCGCAAGGGCTACGTGCTCCTGAACGTCGAGCCCGAATTCGACACCGCCGATCCGGCGCAGGCGCTCGCTGCGCTGAAGCAGGCGGAGACGGTCGTCGTGCTGTCGCCGTTCAAGTACGGCCTCGACTACGCGGACGTGCTGCTGCCGATCGCGCCGTTCACCGAGACGGCCGGCACATACGTGAACGCGGAAGGCCGCGCCCAGTCGTTCAACGGCGTCGTGCGTCCGCTCGGCGACACGCGTCCCGCATGGAAGGTGCTGCGCGTGCTCGGCAGTCTGCTCGGCCTGCCGAACTTCGAGTACGAGACGTCGGAAGAAGTGCGTCTCGCCGCGCTCGGCGACGGCGAAATCGCGCCGCGTCTGTCGAACAAGACGGCGGCGGCGCCCGCGCGCGCAGCCGCGCGGGCCGCGAACGGCGCGCTCGAGCGTCTCGCCGACGTGCCGATCTATCATGCCGACGCGCTGTCGCGCCGCGCGGGCGCGCTGCACCTGACGGCCGCGTCGAAGGCGGCGCACAAGGCGGGCCTGCCCGCCGCGCTGTTCGACAAGCTCGGCCTGAAGAACGGCGACGCGGTGCGCGTGCGCCAGGGCGATCGCACGGTGCAGTTGCCGGCCGTGCGCGAGGAGAATCTTGCGGAAGCCGTCGTTCGCGTGTCGGCGGCCACGCCTGCCGGCGCAGCGCTCGGCAGCCTGTCCGGTGAACTGGTGGTGGAGAAGGCGTAAATGAGCTTGTTCGATACGATCAACTCGGGCGGAGCCCAGCTTCTCGGCTTCGCGTGGCCGACGGTGTGGGCGCTCGTGCGCATCCTCGTCGTCGCCGTCGTGATCCTGCTGTGCGTCGCGTACCTGATTCTGTGGGAGCGCAAGCTGATCGGCTGGATGCATGTGCGTCTCGGTCCGAACCGCGTCGGCCCCGCGGGTCTTCTGCAGCCGATCGCCGACGTGCTGAAGCTGCTGCTCAAGGAAGTGATTCATCCGACGGCGGCAAACCGCTGGCTGTATCTGATCGCGCCCGTGATGACGGTCGTGCCGGCGTTCGCGGTGTGGGCGGTGATCCCGTTCCAGGCGGGCGCCGTGCTCGCGAACATCAACGCCGGCCTGCTGTACGCGATGGCGATCTCGTCGGTCGGCGTCTACGCGGTGATTCTCGCCGGCTGGGCGTCGAACTCGAAGTACGCGTTCCTCGGCGCGATGCGCGCGGCCGCGCAGATGGTGTCGTACGAAATCTCGATGGGCTTCGCGCTCGTGCTCGTGCTGATGACGGCGGGCAGCCTGAACCTGTCGGAGATCGTCGGCTCGCAGCAGCATGGCTTCTTCGCGGGCCACGGCGTCAATTTCCTGTCGTGGAACTGGCTGCCGCTGCTGCCCGTCTTCGTCATCTACTTCATCTCGGGCATCGCCGAAACGAACCGCCACCCGTTCGACGTGGTGGAAGGGGAGTCGGAGATCGTCGCGGGTCACATGATCGACTACTCGGGGATGGCGTTCGCGCTGTTCTTCCTCGCCGAGTACATCAACATGATCGTGATCTCGGCGCTCGCGGCGACGCTGTTCCTCGGCGGCTGGGACGCGCCGTTCGAATTCCTGTCGTTCATTCCGGGCATCTTCTGGCTGGTGCTGAAAGTCTTCGCGCTGCTGTCGGTGTTCATTTGGGCCCGTGCGACGTTCCCGCGTTACCGCTACGACCAGATCATGCGCCTCGGCTGGAAGGTGTTCCTGCCCGTCTGCGTGATCTGGGTGATCGTGGTCGGTTTCTGGATGATGTCGCCGCTGAATATCTGGAAATAAAGGGCGGACGAAATCATGACGGCAATCCAACACTTCTTTAAGACCTTCTTCCTGACCGAGCTGCTCAAGGGGCTCGCGCTGACCGGACGCTACACGTTCAAGCGCAAGTTCACCGTGCAGTTCCCCGAGGAAAAGACGCCGATCTCGCCGCGCTTTCGCGGGCTGCACGCGCTGCGCCGCTACGAGAACGGCGAAGAGCGGTGCATCGCGTGCAAGCTGTGCGAAGCGGTGTGCCCGGCGATGGCGATCACGATCGAGTCGCAGACGCGCGAGGACAACACCCGTCGCACGACGCGCTACGACATCGACCTGACGAAGTGCATCTTCTGCGGTTTCTGCGAAGAGAGCTGCCCGGTCGATTCGATCGTCGAGACGCAGATCCTCGAATATCACGGCGAGAAGCGCGGCGACCTGTACTTCACGAAGGACATGCTGCTCGCGGTGGGCGATCGCTACGAGAAGGAGATCGCGGCCGCGAAGGCCGCCGATGCTCGGTATCGATAACCCGATGCGCCGGCCCGCTCGCCGGGCCGGCGAGTCGCGGCAGCGCCGCGGCACGCCCGGCGGTGCCAGCCAACCGCGCCTGACAATGGCCTAATGATGAACCGGTAATCATGGACTTCACGACCGTACTCTTCTACATCTTCTCGCTGCTCCTCGTGGTGTCGGGGCTGAAGGTGATCACATCGCGCAACCCGGTGGCGTCTGCGCTCTTCCTCGTGCTCGCGTTCTTCAACGCGGCCGCGATCTGGATGCTGCTCGAGGCCGAGTTCCTCGCGATCCTGCTGGTGCTCGTCTACGTGGGCGCGGTGATGGTGCTGTTCCTCTTCGTCGTGATGATGCTCGACATCAACATCGACGTGCTGCGCCGCGACTTCAGGCGCTTCGTGCCGATGGCCACCGTGGTCGGCGCGATCATCGTCGTCGAGACCGCGCTGATCCTGTGGCGCGGCTACGGCGCGACGGGCTCGCCCGTGCACGACATGGCCGCGGGCGCGGCGGCCGGCATGCCGAACACGAAGCTGATCGGCAAGGTCATCTACACCGATTACATCTTCGCGTTCGAGATCGCGGGCCTCGTGCTGCTCGTTGCGATCATCGCCGCGGTTGCGTTGACCGCGCAGAAGGGCAAGGACAGCAAGCGCCAGCGCGTGTCCGAGCAGGTGAAGGTGCGCCGCGAGGATCGCGTGCGTCTCGTGAAGATGCAAGCCGACAAGCCGCAGCCGGAAACCGCCGCGAGCGACGCCGCGTCGGGCTCGAACAACGGCTAAGCGAGAGGAGAAGAATCTATGTTGACCTTGGCTCATTACCTCGTGCTCGGCGCGATCCTGTTTGCGATCGCGATCGTCGGGATTTTCCTGAACCGCCGGAACATCATCATCATCCTGATGGCGATCGAACTGATGCTGCTCGCGGTGAATACCAATTTCGTCGCGTTCTCGCATTACCTGGGCGACGTCCACGGCGAGATCTTCGTGTTCTTCGTGTTGACGGTCGCGGCGGCGGAGGCCGCAATCGGCCTCGCGATTCTGGTGACTCTGTTCCGTAAGCTCGACACGATCAATGTCGAGGATCTCGATCAGCTCAAAGGTTAATTTCAGGCAACGCTGTTATGTCAACGACACTCAATGAAAACCTGCTGCTGGCGATTGCGCTCGCTCCGCTGGCGGGCTCGCTGATCGCGGGGCTGTTCGGCAACGCGGTGGGGCGCAAGGGCGCGCATCGCGTGACGATTCTCGGCGTCGCGGTCTCGTTCGTTCTTTCCGCGCTGGTGTTCTTCCAGGTGCTGGACGGCGCGAGCTACAACGCGACCGTCTACGAATGGATGAACGTCGGCTCGCTGAAGCTCGAGGTGGGCTTCCTCGTCGACACGCTGACCGCGATGATGATGGTCGTCGTCACGTTCGTGTCGCTGATGGTGCACATCTACACGATCGGCTACATGTCGGAAGAGGACGGCTACCAGCGCTTCTTCTCGTACATCTCGCTGTTCACGTTCTCGATGCTGATGCTCGTGATGAGCAACAACTTCCTGCAGTTGTTCTTCGGCTGGGAAGCGGTGGGTCTCGTGTCGTACCTGCTGATCGGCTTCTACTTCACGCGTGAGAGCGCGATCTACGCGAACATGAAGGCGTTCCTCGTGAACCGCGTCGGCGACTTCGGGTTCCTGCTCGGCATCGGCCTCATCCTCGCGTACGCCGGCTCGATGAACTACGGCGAAGTGTTCGCGAAGCGCGCGGAGCTCGCGTCGCTGAATTTCCCGGGCACCCAGTGGGGCCTGCTGACCGTCGCGTGCATCTGCCTGTTCATCGGCGCGATGGGCAAGTCCGCGCAATTCCCGCTGCACGTGTGGCTGCCCGACTCGATGGAAGGCCCGACGCCGATCTCCGCGCTGATTCACGCGGCGACGATGGTGACGGCCGGCATCTTCATGGTCACGCGCATGTCGCCGCTGTTCGAGCTGTCCGACGCCGCGCTGTCGTTCATCACGGTGATCGGCGCAATCACGGCGCTCTTCATGGGCTTCCTCGGCATCGTCCAAAACGACATCAAGCGCGTCGTCGCGTATTCGACGCTGTCGCAGCTCGGCTACATGACGGTCGCGCTCGGCGTGTCCGCGTACCCGGTCGCCGTGTTCCATCTGATGACGCACGCGTTCTTCAAGGCGCTGCTGTTCCTCGGCGCGGGCTCGGTGATCATCGGCATGCACCACGATCAGGACATGCGCAACATGGGCGGCCTGCGCAAGTACATGCCGATCACGTGGATCACGTCGCTCGTCGGCTCGCTCGCGCTGATCGGCACGCCGTTCTTCTCGGGCTTCTACTCGAAGGACTCGATCATCGACGCGGTGAAGCTGTCGCACCTGCCGGGCTCGGGCTTCGCGTACTTCGCGGTCGTCGCGAGCGTGTTCGTCACCGCGCTGTACTCGTTCCGGATGTACTTCCTCGTCTTCCACGGCGAAGAGCGCTTCCGTCATCCGAAGGAATTCGGCAACAACCACGGCGCCGAATCGGCCGCGCATCACGGCCATGACGACGACCACGGTCACGGCCACGCGCACGAGCCGCACGAAACGCCGTGGGTCGTCTGGGTGCCGCTCGTGCTGCTCGCGATTCCGTCGGTCATCATCGGCGCGATCGCGATCGGCCCGATGCTGTACGGCGATTTCTTCCAGCACGGCGTCGCGTTCGACAAGGTGATCTTCATCGGCCAGAACCACCCGGCGCTCGCCGAGATGGCGGAGGAGTTCCACGGCTGGGCGGCGCTCGGCCTGCACTCGATCTCGTCGCTGCCGCTCTGGCTCGCGCTCGCGGGCGTCGTCGTCGCGTGGTTCCTGTACCTGAAGCGCCCGGGTCTGCCGGCAGCGATCCGTCGCGCGTTCGGCCCGATCTACACGCTGCTCGACAACAAGTACTACATGGACAAGATCAACGAGGTCGTGTTCGCGAAGGGTTCGATCGCGATCGGCCGCGGTCTGTGGAAGGAAGGCGACGTCGTGGTGATCGACGGCCTCGTCAACGGCAGCGCGCGCTTCATCGGCTGGTTCGCCGGCGTGATCCGCTTCCTCCAATCCGGTTACATCTATCACTACGCGTTCGCCATGATCATCGGCATGCTGGGGCTCCTGACCCTGTTTGTAACGCTCGGCGGCAAATAAGGCGGGGACGACTAATGCACTCTTTTCCGATTCTCAGTACCGCGATCTGGTTGCCGATCGTATTCGGCCTCGTCGTGCTCGCGGTCGGTTCCGATAAAAATCCGGGCGCGGCGCGCTGGATCGCGCTGATCGGCTCGCTCGCGAGCCTGGCCGTCACGATTCCGCTGATCACGGGCTTCGACTCGAGCACCGCCGCGCTGCAGTTCGTCGAGCAATCGACATGGATCGAACGTTTCAACATCACGTATCACCTCGGCGTCGACGGCATCTCGATGTGGTTCGTCGTGCTGACCGCGCTCATCACGGTGATCGTCGTGATCGCCGGCTGGGAGGTGATCACCGAGCACGTGTCGCAGTATCTCGCCGCGTTCCTGATCCTGTCGGGGATCATGGTCGGCGTGTTCTCGGCGGCTGACGGCCTCTTGTTCTACGTGTTCTTCGAGGCGACGCTGATCCCGATGTACATCATCATCGGCGTGTGGGGCGGCCCGAACCGTGTGTACGCGGCGTTCAAGTTCTTCCTGTACACGCTCGCCGGCTCGCTGCTGATGCTGGTCGCGCTGATCTACCTGTACACGCAGACGCATTCGTTCGATCTCGCGACGTGGCAGAACGCGAAGATCGCGATGACGCCGCAGGTGCTGCTCTTCATCGCGTTCTTCCTCGCGTTCGCGGTGAAGGTGCCGATGTGGCCGGTGCACACCTGGCTGCCGGATGCGCACGTCGAGGCGCCGACGGGCGGCTCGGTCGTGCTGGCCGCGATCATGCTGAAGCTCGGCGCGTACGGCTTCCTGCGCTTCTCGCTGCCGATCACGCCGGACGCGAGCCACTTCTTCGCGCCCGTCGTGATTGCGCTGTCGCTGATCGCGGTGATCTACATCGGCCTCGTCGCGATGGTGCAGGCGGACATGAAGAAGCTCGTCGCGTATTCGTCGATCGCGCACATGGGCTTCGTCACGCTCGGCTTCTTCATCTTCAACCAGCTCGGCGTCGAAGGCGCGATCGTCCAGATGATCTCGCACGGCTTCGTGTCGGGCGCGATGTTCCTTTGCATCGGCGTGCTGTACGACCGCCTGCACTCGCGCCAGATCGCCGACTACGGCGGCGTCGTCAACGTGATGCCGAAGTTCGCCGCGTTCGCGATGCTGTTCTCGATGGCCAACTGCGGCCTGCCGGGCACGTCGGGCTTCGTCGGCGAGTTCATGGTGATCCTCGCGTCGGTCCAGTACAACTTCTGGATCGCGTTCGGCGCGGCGTTCACGCTGATTCTCGGCGCGGCGTACACGCTGTGGATGTACAAGCGCGTGTACTTCGGCGCGGTGACGAGCGACAAGGTCGCGAAGCTGTCGGACATCAGCCGTCGCGAATTCACGATGCTCGCCGTGCTCGCCGCGTTCACGCTGCTGATGGGCCTCTATCCGAAGCCCTTCACCGACGTGATGCACGTTTCCGTGGAAAACCTCCTCTCCCACGTCGCGCAGTCGAAACTGCCGCTGGCCCAGTAAGCCCGAGCGGAGGATACAAAGATCATGCAAAACGCACCTATGAATGTCCTGTTGCCCGATGCGCTGGTGATGGCCGCCATCGTCGTCGCCTGGCTGAACGACACCTTCGTCGGCGCAGCCGGCCGCCGCCTCACGTATCTGATCGCGGTCGTCGCATCGGCGGCGGCGGGCGTGTGGTTCGCGCTGCAAGCCTTCGATCCGCAGCAGTACTACGTCTTCTCGCGAATGGTCGTGGTCGATTCGTTCGCGAGCGCGATGAAGGCGGTCGTGTCGCTCGGCTTCGCGGTGACGCTCGTCTACTCGCGCAAGTACCTCGAGGATCGCGACCTGTTCCGCGGCGACGTGTTCCTGCTCGGCATGTTCTCGCTGCTCGGCCAGCTCGTGATGATCTCGGGCAACAACTTCCTCACGCTGTACCTCGGCCTCGAGCTGATGTCGCTGTCGCTGTACGCGGTGATCGCGCTGCGTCGCGACGCGACGCAGTCGAGCGAAGCCGCGATGAAGTACTACGTGCTCGGTGCGCTCGCCTCGGGCTTCGTGTTGTACGGGATCTCGATGCTGTACGGCGCGACGGGCTCGCTCGAGCTGAACGAAGTGCTGAAGGCGGTCGCATCGGGCCACATCAACGACGCGGTGCTGCTGTTCGGCGTGATCTTCATCGTTGCGGGCGTCGCGTTCAAGCTCGGCGCCGTGCCGTTCCACATGTGGGTGCCGGACGTCTACCAGGGCGCGCCGACCGCGATGACGCTGTTCGTCGGCGGCGGCCCGAAGGTCGCGGCATTCGCGTGGGGCCTGCGCTTTCTCGTGATGGGCCTGCTGCCGCTCGCGGTCGACTGGCAGGAAATGCTCGTGATCCTCGCGGCGCTGTCGCTGATCGTCGGCAACATCACCGGTATCGTCCAGCGCAACATCAAGCGGATGCTCGCGTACTCGGCGATCTCGAACATGGGCTTCGTGCTGCTCGGCCTGCTCGCGGGCGTGGTGGGCGGCAATCCGTCGTCGGCGGCGAGCGCGTACAGTTCGGCGATGTTCTACACGATCGTCTACCTCGTGACGACGCTCGGCTCGTTCGGCGTCGTGATGCTGCTCGCCCGCCGCGACTTCGAAGCCGAAACGCTCGACGACTTCAAGGGCCTCAACAAGCGCAGCCCGGTGTTCGCGTTCGTGATGATGGTGATGATGTTCTCGCTCGCCGGCATTCCGCCGACGGTCGGCTTCTACGCGAAGCTCGCGGTCCTCGAGGCGACGGTCAACGCCGGCCTCACGTGGCTCGCGGTGCTCGCCGTCATCACGTCGCTGTTCGGCGCGTTCTACTATCTGCGCATCGTCAAGCTGATGTACTTCGATGCGCCGCAGGACACGACGCCGATCGCGGGCGATGCGTGCAAGCGCACGATCCTCGTGCTCAACGGCCTCGCGGTCGTCGTGCTCGGCATCGTGCCGGGCCCGTTGATGACGGTCTGCCTGCAGGCGATCAGCCATACGCTGCCGCTGTAATGTCGGCCGCCGGCTGGTTCATCGTGCTGTTGGCGCTCGTCGGCGCCAACCTGCCGTTCCTGAATCAGCGCCTGTTCGCCGTCGTGCCGCTGAAGAGCGGAGCGACGGCGAAAAAGAGCGCGTGGCTCCGGATCGGCGAAATGATCGTGCTGTATTTCATCGTCGGCGCGCTGGGCTTCTGGCTCGAATCGCGCGCCGGCAATCGCTTCGAACAGGGCTGGCAGTTTTACGCGATCACCTTCAGTCTTTTCGTGGTGTTCGCGTTTCCCGGCTTCACGTTCCAGTATCTCGTCAAACGGCGCTGACGGCGTAGGCCGTCGCGCCCCACTGCGGAGCCGCCGATGGCCGATTTGCCGAATCACGACGCCACCCTCACGGAAACTTGCATCGAAAGCGCGTCCGTCTACGACGGCTCGTTCCTGAAGGTCAAGCGCGACACGGTTCGCCTGCCGGACGGCAAGCATGCGACGCGCGAATACGTGACGCATCCGGGCGCGGTGATGGTCATCCCGCTCTTCGACGACGGCCGCGTGCTGATGGAGAGCCAGTATCGCTATCCGATCGGCAAGGTGATGGCCGAATTCCCGGCAGGCAAGCTCGATCCGGACGAAGGCGCGCTCGCCTGCGCGGTTCGCGAGCTGCGCGAGGAAACCGGCTACACCGCGCGCGAATACGTGTTCCTCACGCGCATTCATCCGATCATTTCGTATTCGACCGAATTCATCGACATCTATCTCGCGCGCGGCCTGACGGCGGGCGAGCGCAAGCTCGACGACGGCGAGTTTCTCGAGACGTTTACGGCGACGCTGCCGGACTTGCTCGAATGGGTGCGCGCCGGCCAGATCAGCGACGTCAAGACGATTATCGGCACGATGTGGCTCGAGAAGGCGATGTCGGGCGCGTGGCCGCTCGGCGACGTGATCCGGCCGTAGCGCCGCGCCGAGCGGGGTGTTTTGCGAAGGGATACAATCGGTGCCGTCGGTCGGCTCGGTCGTGTACTTTTTTCGACTGAATTTAGCACGACCGTTCAAAAAATTTCCATTTGCGATACACTGGCAGCACGCCCTGATTCAGCATGAAGGTCCTCGATTTACAGTGCCCGCATGGCCATCGGTTCGAAGGCTGGTTCGCGTCGGCCGATGAGTTCGAAGCGCAGTTGTCCCGCAAGCTGGTCGAATGTCCGGTGTGCGGGGCGAGCGAGGTCAGCCGCATGCCGTCCGCGCCGCGCCTGAATCTGTCGGGCGCGACGCGGGCGCAGCCGGCCGATCCGCGCGCGCTTCAGGCGCAGGCGCTGCGCGCGCTGCGCGAGGTGCTGGCGAAGACCGAGAACGTGGGCGAGCGCTTCGCCGAGGAAGCGCGGCGCATTCACTACAATGAAGCGCCCGCGCGCGGTATTCGCGGCGTGACCACGCCCGAAGACGCGCAAGCCTTGGCCGAAGAGGGCATCGACGTGATGCCGCTGCCGGTTCCCGCCGCGCTGAAAGAGCCTCTGCAGTGATCGACCGCTGATCGCTGATCGCTGCGCGGCCCGCGGGCGGCCGGCGCGGTCAGAGGAGACACTGCGCATGGATCTCGATTATTCCCCCGCCGACGACGCGTTCCGCGCCGAAGTCCGCGCGTGGCTCGAGGCGAATCTGCCTCGCGCGCTGCGCGAGAAGGTTCTCAACCACAAGCGTTTGAATCGCGACGACTTCGCGAGCTGGCACCGGCTGCTCGGCACGCGGGGATGGTCCGCGCCCGCGTGGCCCGCCGAGTACGGCGGGCCCGGCTGGAACGCGACGCAGCGCCATGTCTGGGAAGAGGAGTGCGCGCGGATCGGCGCGCCGCCCGTGCTGCCGTTCGGCGTGTCGATGGTCGCGCCGGTGCTGATGAAGTACGGCAGCGACGCGCAAAAGCGCCGCTATCTGCCGCGCATCCTCGACGGCACCGACTGGTGGTGCCAGGGCTACTCGGAGCCCGGCTCGGGCTCGGACCTCGCGTCGCTGCGCACGCGCGCCGAGCGCCGCGGCGATCATTACGTCGTCAACGGCCAGAAGACCTGGACGACGCTCGGCCAGTACGCGGACATGATGTTCTGCCTCGTGCGCACCGATCCCGACGCGAAGAAGCAGGAAGGGATCTCGTTCCTGCTGATCGACATGACGTCGCCCGGCATCACGGTGCGCCCGATCGTCACGCTCGACGAGGATCGTGAAGTCAACGAAGTGTTCTTCGAGGACGTGAAGGTGCCCGTCGAGAATCTCGTCGGCGACGAAAATCGCGGCTGGACCTACGCGAAGTATCTGCTCGGGCACGAGCGCACCGGCATTGCGCGTGTCGGCGCATCGAAGCGCGAGCTCGATTTCCTGAAGCGCATCGCGTCGCGCGAGCGCAAGAATGGCAAGCCGCTCATCGCCGATCCCGTGTTCGCCGCAAAGATCGCCGCGCTCGAGATCGAGCTGATGGCGCTCGAAGTCACGGTGCTGCGCGTCGTCAGCAGCGAGGCGAGCGGGCGCGGGCCGGGGCCGGAGGCGTCGATGCTGAAGATCAAGGGTACCGAGATCCAGCAGGCGCTGACCGAGCTGATGGTCGACGCGATCGGGCCGCTCGCCGCGCCGTTCGACGCCGCGTTCCTCGAAGGCGAGCGCGAGCACAGCGTCGCCGGCGACGACGACGCGGCGCCGCTCGCCGCGTATTACTTCAACTACCGCAAGACGTCGATCTACGGCGGTTCGAACGAAATCCAGAAGAACATCATCGCGCAGATGATTCTCGGCCTGTGAGGAGCGGCGCCATGAACTTCACCTTCAGCGAAGAACAACAGCAATTCGCCGACGCGCTGCGCCGCTATCTCGACGAGCGCTACGGCTTCGACGCGCGGCGCGCGATCGTCCATTCGGACGCGGGCGTGTCCGCCGACCAGTGGCGCGCGTTGGCCGAGCTGGGCCTGACCGCGCTGCCCGTGCCCGAAGCGCACGGCGGCTTCGGCGGCGGCGCCGTCGACATGCTCGTCGCGACGCAGGAGCTTGGTCGCGTGCTCGTCGTCGAGCCTTATTGGGCGACGGCAGTCGGGATCGAGGCGCTGCGCGTCGCGGGCTCGGGCGGCGGCGAGGATGCGGCGCTCCTCGAGCGCGTGGCGCAGGGCGACGCGAAGCTCGCGGTCGCGTTCCACGAGCCGCACGCGCGCCATGATCTGTTCGCGATCGAGACGCTCGCGCGGCCAGGCGGCGACGGATTCGTGCTGACGGGCGTCAAGTCGGTCGTCCGGCACGGCGCGCAGGCGGACGTGCTGATCGCGCCCGCGCGGCTGCCGAACGGCGCGATTGGCCTCTTCGCGATCGCGCGCGGCGCGGCGGGCGCGGATATTGTCGACTACCGGACGATCGACGGCCAGCGCGCGGCGACGATCCGCTTCTCGGACACGCCCGCTCGCGCGCTCGCGGGCGGCGAGCGCGACGCCGCCGCGCTCGAGAAGATCGCCGACTACGGCGTCGTGCTGCTGTGCGGCGAGGCGATCGGCGCGCTCGACGCGCTCAACCGCGCGACGCTCGACTACACGAAGACGCGCGAGCAGTTCGGCGTGCCGATCGCGCGCTTCCAGGCGCTGCAGCACCGGATGGTCGACATGCTGATCCACGCCGAGCAGGCGCGCTCGCTTACCTATCTCGCCGCGGTGCGCTATGCGAGCGGCGACGCGAACGCGCGCCGCAAGGCGGTGTCGGCGGCGAAGGCTCGCGTCGGGCAGGCCGCGCGCTTCGTCGGCCAGCAGGCGGTGCAACTGCACGGCGGGATGGGCGTCACCGACGAGGTCGCGGCCGCGCATCTGTTCAAGCGTCTGTCGATCATCGAAACCACGCTCGGCGACGTCGATCACCACCTCGCACGTTTTGCGTCGCTGCCGGATTTCGCGGCGCTGCAGGATGCCTGAGCGGGCGGCGCCCGCCCGTTTCATTTCACGGAGAAGCTCGATGGGTATCAGTTACGAAGACCTGGAAGTCGGCGGTAGAACCGAAGTCGGCAAGCATCGATTCACGGCCGACGAGATCGTCACGTTCGCGCAGGCTTACGATCCGCAACCTTTCCACGTCGACGCGGAAGCGGCGAGGTCGTCGATGTTCGGCGGGCTCGTCGCGAGCGGCTGGCATACGTGCTCGGTGTTCATGGGCATGCTCGTGCGCAACGTGCTCCAGGGCTCGACGAGCATGGGCTCGCCCGGCATCGAGGGAATTCGCTGGATCAAGCCGGTGCGCGCGGGAGACACGATCACGATGTACAACAAGGTCCTCGACAAGCGGCTGTCCGAGAGCAAACCGGATCGCGGGATCGTGACGACCGAATGGGAAGGCGTCAACGAGCAGGGCGAGATCGTCATCACCGTGCGCTCGAAGGTGATCTTCGGGCTGCGTTCGCCGCAGGGGAGCGCATGACGGCGAGCGCGAACGAACTGCCGGTCGTCGCGTCGGCCGACGCGCTGCGCGCGCGGGTCGGCGCGGCGCCGTTCGCGAGCGGCTGGATCGACGTCGACCAGGCGCGCGTCGACCGGTTCGCCGATGCGACGGGCGATCGTCAATGGATTCACGTCGATCCCGAGCGCGCCGCGCGCGAGTCGCCGTTCGGCGGACCGATCGCGCATGGTTTTCTCACGCTGTCGCTGATTCCGGCGCTGATGACCGGCGCGCTGCGCTTCGAACAGCGCATGGGCGTGAACTACGGCCTGAATCGCGTGCGCTTCCTGAAGCCGGTGCCGGTCGGCTCGCGCGTGCGTGCGCTGTTCGCGGTGAAGGAGACGGGGCCAGCGAAGCAGGGCGGCGTGCAGGCGGTCTGGACGGTGTCGGTGGAGGTCGAACTGGGCGGCCAGCCGGTGCCGGCCTGCTCGGCGGAGTTCATCACGCTGCACTATTTCTGAGCGGGGTTCGCGCGGCGGATGCATGTGTGGCCTCGCGCACGGACGCGCGACCTTTCGGAAACTTATCGTGCCCTTACAACGACCGGAAGGGGACGACGATGAACCGATCACAGCCAGTTTTCGCCGCATTCGCCGCCGCGTGCGCGCTCGCCGCCGGCGGCATGGCGCAGGCATGGGCCACGCCTGCCGACGTCACCGTCTATCCGGCGGGCAACGGCAGCGATCAGGCCGATGCGCTGCAAGGGGCGCTCGATGCGTTGCAGACCGGCCAGCGCCTCGTGCTCGCGCCGGGGCAGTACGTCGTCGGGCGTTCGCTGCTCGTGAAGAATCCGCAGGTCGTGGTGTCCGGCTATGGCGCGACGCTCGTCGCGACGAACGATGCCGACCAGACCATCGAGATGCGCGGCCAGAATTCGACGCTCGTCGGCGTCGCGCTGGTCGGCGCGGGCACGACGCGGCTCACGACGCCGGAATCGACGAAGGTGGAGGTGACGGGCGCGGGCGTCCAGGTTCTCGACGTCAAGGTGCGCGGCGGCGCGAGCGCGGGCATCTTCGTGTTCGGCGGCGCGGACGTCGCCATCGTCGGCAACACGGTTCAGGACACGCTCGCCGACGGCATCCATACGACATACGGCTCGCGCAACGTGCTGGTGCGCGACAACACGGTGCAGCACACCGGTGACGACATGGTCGCGGTCGTCAGCTACAAGGGGGACGGCAAGCTCAGCAGCAACGTGCTGATCCAGAACAACACGCTGCTCGGCAACTACTGGGGGCGCGGTGCGACCGTGGTCGGCGGCGCGGACGTGACGATCACCGGCAACACGGTGCGGAACGTGCAGAAGGCGGCCGGAATCCTCGTGGGGCAGGAGGACGGCGCGAACACTTACGACGCGCGGAACGTCATCGTGTCGAACAACACGGTGTCGGACATCGAATTGCCCGATCCGAACAACACGCGTTCGCCGACCTACATGGCCGCGATCGACGTCAATACCTGGTCGGGCAAGGCGGCCGGCGTGTCCGTGACCGACAACCGGATTGCCCGAGTTCAGTACGCCGGCGTGCGAGCGCTCGGCAACGTCTGCCAGTTGCGCGTGTCGCGCAATGCGCTCGCGTCGGTCGGCGGCACGCCGATCGCGCTGCAACAGGCGCCGAGCTGCGCGGCGGGCCAGATCGTGTGCGCGTCGAATACGCTGGACGGCGCCGCGCTGGCGTCGCCGGCAGGCTGCTCGGCGACGGACGGCTTGACGATCACCGGGGCGAACGTCGCGCGCATGCCGCAGGTGCGGGAGTACTTGCGGCATGCGCCGACGTCGTCCGCGGCGAAGGCGGGCGCCGCCGCATCGGGCTCTTGAGGGGCCGGCGCGTGACGGCCCCCGCGAGTGCGCTGCGCGAAGCGCGCGTCAGGCCGGTCGCGGCGCGTGACGCGCGAGCTCGAGTTTCGCGATCGCGTTGCGGTGGACCTCGTCCGGCCCGTCCGCGAAGCGCAGCGTGCGCGCGCTCGCGTACGCATAGGCGAGCGGGAAGTCGTCGCTGACGCCGCCGCCGCCGTGCGCCTGGATCGCCCAGTCGATCACCTGGCACGCCATGCTCGGCGCGACCACCTTGATCATCGCGATCTCGCCGCGCGCCCCCTTGTTACCGACGGTGTCCATCATGTACGCGGTCTTCAGCGTGAGCAGGCGCGCCTGCTCGATCATGCAGCGCGCCTCGGCGATCCGTTCCTGCGTGACCGTCTGCGCGGCGACCGGCTTGCCGAACGCGATGCGCTCCGACGCGCGCCGGCACATCAGCTCGAGCGCGCGCTCCGCGAGCCCGACGAGCCGCATGCAGTGATGGATGCGGCCCGGCCCGAGCCGGCCCTGCGCGATCTCGAAGCCGCGTCCTTCGCCGAGCAGCAGGTTCGACGCGGGCACGCGCACGTCCTCGAGCGTGATCTCCATGTGGCCGTGCGGCGCGTCGTCGTAGCCGAATACGTTCAGCGGCCGGTGCACGGTGACGCCGTGCGCGTCCGACGGCACGAGAATCATCGACTGTTGCGCGTGGCGGGGCGCGTCCGGGTCCGTCTTGCCCATCACGATGTAGAGCTTGCAGCGCGGGTCGCCCGCGCCCGACGACCACCATTTATGGCCGTTGATCACGTAGTTCTCGCCGTCGCGCTCGATGCTCGTGCGGATGTTCGTCGCATCCGACGACGCGACTTCGGGCTCCGTCATCAGGAACGCCGAGCGGATCGCGCCGTCGAGCAGCGGTTCGAGCCACGTCGCCTTGTGCGCATCGGTGCCGTAGCGCTCGAGCGTCTCCATGTTGCCGGTGTCGGGTGCATTGCAGTTGAAGACCTCCGGCGCCCACGGCACGCGGCCCATGATTTCGCAAAGCGGCGCGTATTCGAGGTTCGTGAGGCCGGCGCCGCGCGCCGAATCGGGCAGGAACAGGTTCCACAAGCCCGCGGCGCGCGCTTTCGCCTTCAGTGTCTCGATCAGCTCGACCGGCCGCCATGCGTTGCCGGCGCGCCGGTTGCGCGCGATTTCTTCGTAGAACGCGCGCTCGTTCGGATAGATGTGCTCGTCGAAGAACGCGTTGAGCCGGGCGCGCAACGCTTCGACTTTCGGGGCGTAATCGAAATGCATGGCTGCCTCGCTGGTCGGACGGTTCGGTAAGAGGAGGGGGCGCGGCTAGCGCGCGTGCCGTGCGTAGCGCCACGCGAGCTCGGCCATCGGCCGCGCGCGCCGGCCGGCATCGAGCGCCTGCGCGCTCGATGCGGTGCCGTCGACGACGCGCTTCATGATGCCCTGCAGGATCGCGGCGATCCGGAACATGTTGTATGCGAGATAGAAATGCCAGTTGTCGGGCATCGTGAGGCCCGTGCGCTCGCAGTAGCGCGCGACGTAATGCGCTTCGTCGGGAATCCCGAGCGCGCGCAGATCGAGCCCGGCGATGCCGCGAAAGCTTTCGGGCGCGACGTGCCACGCCATGCAGTGGTACGCGAAATCGGCGAGCGGATCGCCGAGCGTCGACAGTTCCCAGTCGAGCACCGCGAGCACGCGCGGCGCGTGCGGATCGAATATCAGATTGTCGAGCCGATAGTCGCCGTGCACGATCGACACGCGCGCGCCGTTCTCGGACTCGGGCGGCAGATGCCGAGGCAGCCAGTCGATCAGCCGATGCATCGCATCGATCGGCTCGGTTTCCGACGCGAGATACTGCTTGCTCCAGCGCGCGATCTGGCGCGCGAGATAGTTGCCGGACTTGCCGTAATCGGCGAGCCCGACCGCCTGCGGATCGATCGAATGCAGCGCGGCGATCACGCGGTTCATCTCGTCGTAATGGCGGCCGCGCTCGGCGGGCGTCATGCCGGGCAGCGACGGATCCCACAGCACGCGGCCGTCGACGAACGCCATCACGTAGAACGCACGGCCGATCACGCATTCGTCGTCGCCAAGCGCGAGCATCGGCGCGACGGGCACGTCGGTGCCGGCGAGCGCGGCCATCACGCGATACTCGCGCTCGATCGCGTGCGCGGACAGCAGCAGCTTCGCCGCGGGCGCGGGCTTCGCGCGCAGCACGTAGCTGTGCGCGGGCGTGACGAGCTTGAACGTCGGATTCGACTGGCCGCCCTTGAACTGCTCGACGGCAAGCGGGCCGGCGAAGCCGTCGACATGCTTCGCGAGCCACGCGGCGAGCGCGTCCACGTCGAAGCGCTGCGCGTCGCCGACGGGGCGCGTGCCTTCGAATGCGGCGTAATCGGTCTGCCTGGATTTCGGATCGTGCCCGGCTGCCATCGTCTCCTCCGGATCCGCGCGACGCGCCTACTCTCGCGCGCTTTGCAAGAACTGGTGATACAGCACTTCCATCGTCGTGTTGCGGACGTCGCGGTGCAGCGCTTCGGGCGGCGAATAATTGACGAGCCGCACGACCCAGTCGTCGTCGCGCTCGCCGACGTCGAGCGCGTTGATGCAGCCCGCGGACTGCGACAGCGTGCCGATGAAGAGCCGGTGCCCGGGCACCGTCGCATGCGACAGCAGCGCGCAGTTCACGCCGCCGTGCAGCACGAGCAGCACCGTGTCCCACGACGGATCGGCGCGCAACGCGGCGAGCGGCGGCAGCACGCGGTCGATCAGCTCGCCGATCGTCTCGCCGCCGAGAAAGCGCGTGTGCTCGGCGACGATGCCGTCGAGCACGCGCAGGAACGCGGCTTCCTGCTCCTCGGGCGGAATGTCGGCGAGGAAGCCGCCGCGAATTTCGCGCCACGCGGGCTCGATGTCGATGCCGAGTGGCTGGCCGGTCTCGGCGAGCACGCGCTGCGCGGTTTCGATCGTGCGCGGCAGGCCGCTCGCGATCACGCGGTCGAAGTGCACGTTCTGTTCGGCGAACACGCGGCCGGCCGCGGCCGCCTGCATCCGGCCGCGCTCGTTGAGCGGCACGGCGTCCTGGTCGAACGGGCGGCCGCTCGCGTCGAAGTAGGTGACGTCGCCATGCCGCATCAGATAGATGCGGCGGCGTTTCGGCAATTGATAGGACATGGGTGGGCGTCAGCGTTTGTAGACAGGGGCGCGCTTGTCGAGGAACGCGGTGATGCCTTCGAGCGCGTCCGCGTGATGCAGCGACGCGACGAAGTGATCGCGCTCGGCGGCGAGATGCGCGGCGAGCGGCTGCGTCTGCGCGTCGGCGATCAGCGATTTGATTCGCGCAAGCGCGTTCGGCGACATCCTGCCGATCTCGTCGGCCCAGGCGATCGCCTCGTCGCGCGCGGCGCCCGGCTTCGTCAGCCGGTTCACGACGCCGAGCTCGCGCAGCCGCGTCGCGGCGGCCGGCTTGCCTTCGAACAGGATCTCGGCCGCGAGCGCGCGGGGCAGCGCGCGCGCGAGGAACCACGAGCCGCCGCCGTCGGGCGTGAGCGCGACGCGCGCATACGACATCACGAACTTCGCGTCGTCGGCGGCGACGAGCAGGTCGCACGCGAGCGCGAGCGAGAAGCCCGCGCCCGCAGCCGCGCCTTCGACCGCCGCGATCACGGGCTTCGTCACCGTGTTGATCGCGGTGACCCACTCGCCGAGCAGATCGATGCTCGCCGCCTGCACGGACGGCTCCTTCGCGCGATTGTCGAGCAGCCGGTTCAGGTTGCCGCCCGCGCAGAAGAAGCGGTCTGCGCCCGTCAGCACGACTGCTCGGATCGACGGATCGCGTTCCGCCGTGTTCAGCGCTTCTAGGCCGGCGGCATACATGTCGGGATGCAGCGCGTTGCGCGCGCCGGGGTTGGACAGCGTGAGGACGAGCGTCGATTCGCTTTCCGGCGGGCGCGACGCGAGCAGTTCTGCGCTCATGCAGTGAGTCTCCTTGAATTCGACAGGCGTCGGCAGCGGTGCGTCGCGCCCGTGCGTCGCGCGATCGAACATCGTCCCGGGGCCGGTTGGGCCGGCGTATTTTGAAGCCAGGCGCGAAGCGCGTCGCGACGCAAACGTCGCGGCGCGCTGCGAAGTTGCTTTAGACTAGCATGAACGTGCTTTTCGGCGTTACGCCGACCGACGCGCGGGACACATCGCGCGCGGCCCTTTTCCCATGAAGAAGGAGACTTTGATGCTGCGGCTCTGTGGCTCACCGTTGTCCAATTATTACAACAAGGTCAAGTTCGTCCTGCTCGAGCACGATATTCCGTTCGACGAAACGCTTGTCAAGCTTCCGATCGACGATCCCGCGCTACTTGCCGACATGCCGCTCGGCAAGGTGCCGTTTCTGCTGACCGAACACGGCTCGCTCTGCGAATCGCAGGCGATCGTCGAATATCTTGCCGCGATCCATTCGGACAAGCGCATTTTCCCGGCCGACCCGTTCGACGCGGCGAAGGCGCGCGAGATCACGACGGTGCTCGAACTGTATCTCGAATGGAACGTGCGCGAGCTGTTTCCGGAGGCGTTCTTCGGCGGCAAGGTGAGCGACGGCACGAAGGCGCACGTCGAGAAGCGCATGCCGCGCGCGCTCGACGGTTTCAAGCGGCTCGCGAAGTTCTCGCCCTACGTGCTCGGCGATACGTTCTGCATTGCCGACATCGCCGCATTCGTCCATCTGCCGATCGTCGCGCTCGCGACGAAGGCGATCTACGGCCGCGATTTCATCGCCGACGCCGGGATCGACTGGAAGGCATACGTGAAGCGCATCGAGGAAGAGCGGCCGGCTGCGAAGCGCGTGAGAGATGAGCGCAAGGCGTTCATCGCGGGGCTCGCGCAGCAGGGTTGATGCGGCGGGCGTGATGCCCCGCGCCTGCGCCGCGTTGCTCGGGACTACAGGCGCGCGAGCCGTTCGAGCGCGGTGGCGAGGGTGTCTTCGCGCTTCGCGAAGCAGAAGCGCACGACGCCCGATTCATGCGGCTCGTGATAGAACGCCGACACCGGAATCGCGGCGACGCCGATTTCGGTCGTCAGCCATTTCGCGAACTCCGCTTCCGGCAGATCGCTGATCGCCGAATAATCGACGCACTGGAAATACGTGCCCGCGCAAGGCAACAACTCGAAGCGCGTGTTCGCGAGCCCCGCGCGGAAGAAGTCGCGCTTCTTCTGATAGAACGCGGGCAGCGTCAGATACGGCTCGGGATCGCGCAGATAATCGGCGAGGCCGAACTGCATCGGCGTGTTGACCGTGAACACGTTGAACTGGTGCACCTTGCGGAACTCGGCCATGAGCGGCGCGGGCGCGGCGACGTAGCCGACCTTCCAGCCCGTCACGTGGAAGGTCTTGCCGAAGCTCGACACGACGATGCTGCGCGCGGCGAGCTCCGGGTAGCGGGCGACGCTCTCGTGCCGCGCGCCGTCGTAGACCATGTGCTCGTAGACCTCGTCGGACACGATCAGCAGATTGGTGCCGCGCACGATGTCCTCGAGCGCGCGCATGTCCGCCTCGCGCCAGACGGTGCCCGTCGGGTTGTGCGGCGTGTTGATCAGGATCGCGCGCGTTTTCGGCGTGATCGCCGCGGCGAGCGTGTCGAACGGAATCGCGTAGTCGGGCGCGTTCAGCGTGACGAACACGGGCGTCGCGCCCGCCAGCTCGATCGACGGCAGATAGCTGTCGTAGGTCGGCTCGATCACGATCACCTCGTCGCCCGGATGCACCGCGCACAGGATCGCCGTCAGGAGCGCCTGCGTCGCGCCCGCCGTCACGGTGATCTCGGTGGCGGCATCGTAGCGGCGGCCGTAAAGCTGCTCGATCTTGTCGGCGATCGCTTCGCGCAGCGGCGCGACGCCCGCCATCGGCGGATACTGGTTGTGGCCGTCGCGCATCGCGTGCGCGACCGCGTCGACGATGCGCGGATCGCAGTCGAAATCGGGAAAGCCCTGGCCGAGATTGACCGCGCCGTTTTCCGCGGCGAGCGCGCTCATGACCGTGAAAATCGTCGTGCCGACGTCGGGCAGGCGCGAGAGGAGAGTGGGCGTCGTAGGCATGTCGTGCGGTGCGTTCATCGTGGCTTGCGCGAAAAGGGGTTGGGCGGGCGCGTCGCTTACGCCGGCTCGGATGCGCCGGCTGCGAGCGCACTGGCGGCGAACGGCGCGGGCTGCGCGATCCGGAAACCGAAGTCGCGCTCGGTGCGGCGCGTGAGCTTCAACAGCGCGCGATCCTTCGATACGAGCCAGTCGGCGCGCGCCGCATACGCGAGTTCGAGGAATTTCTGGTCGTCGCGGTCGCGGCACTTCGGCAGCGGGCGCGGCGGCGCGTCGTCGTCGGGCGAAGGCGTGGCCGGGCCGGCGGGCGACGGCGGGCCCGCGCGGCCCGCTTGCGCGGGCGGCGCATGCCGCAGGTCCGTTCCGTTCAGCGCATTTCCGCGATCGGGCTCCGCGACGCGCTCCGACAGGCGCGCGACCGTTGCGAGCGCGGCGGCCTTGTCGACCGCGCGCGCCCTGAACTGCGGGTAGTCGAGCACGCGCTCGAGCTCGACCAGGCAGCGGACGTCGATGAGCGCCGTGATGGCGCCCGTTTCGAGGGCATCGCGGATCGGGCGGGCGTCGGGGTCGTCGAACACGAGGATGTCGATCCAGACGTTCGAATCGAGCACTACGCGGCGACCGGCGCGGGGAGCGTCGGAACTGGGCATTCGTTACAATCGGTGGTTTTCGTCTGACTGCACGGCACGGCGTGCCGGCGAGCCTCTATGATAATCGTTCTCTCTCCGGCGAAATCGCTCGACTACGAAACCCCGCCCCACGTTTCCCACCACACGCTGCCTCAGTTCGCCGACGACGCGGCCGCGCTGATCGACGAGCTGCGCCGGCTGTCGCCGCAGCAGATCGGCACGCTGATGAGCATTTCCGATCCGCTCGCGCGCCTGAATTTCCAGCGCTACGCGGACTGGTCGCGCACGTCGACGCCGGTGAACGCGAAGCAGGCGGTGCTCGCATTCAACGGCGACGTCTACGAGGGCCTCGACGCGCGCTCGCTGTCGTCCGACGATCTCGACTACGCGCAGCGGCACGTTCGCGTGCTGTCGGGGCTCTACGGGCTGCTGCGGCCGCTCGACCTGCTGCAGCCTTACCGGCTCGAAATGGGCACGCGTTTCGCGAACGCGCGCGGCAAGGATCTGTACGCGTTCTGGGGCGAGCGGATCACGCACGCGCTGAACGCCGAGCTGAAGACGCGCGGCGGCGCCTCGCGCGTGCTCGTCAATTGCGCGTCGGCCGAGTACTTCAAGTCGGTGAAGCCGAAGCTGCTCGACGCGCGCGTCGTCACGCCGGTGTTCGAGGACTGGAAGGACGGCCGCTACAGGATCATCAGCTTCCATGCGAAGCGCGCGCGCGGACTGATGGCGCGCTACGTCGTCGAAGGGCGGATCGGCTCGCCCGACGCGCTGAAGGATTTCGCATCGGAAGGCTATGCGTTCGACGAAGCGGCGTCGAACGACGATACCTACGTGTTTCGCCGCCGTGTCGGCGCTTGAGCGGACGGCGACCGGCATATCCGGCGGCCCGGTGCGGCCGCCGCAACCAGGAGATGCAATGACTCTCTCGATTACGAGCAATTTCGACGCGGGCGCGATCGACGTGGTGTCGTGCGAGCGCGCGGACGCGATCCGGCTGCGCGTGCGCGGCGACAATCGCGCCGAGTTCGCGCAGTGGTTCTACTTCCGGCTGACGGGCGCGCGCGGCGAGCGTTGCGTGATGACGTTCGAGAACGCGAACGACTGCGCGTATCCGGCGGGCTGGCGCGACTACCGCGCGGTCGCGAGCTACGACCGGGTCAACTGGTTCCGCGTGCCGACGTCCTACGACGGCCAGGTGCTGACGATCGACCATACGCCCGATTTCGACAGCATCCATTACGCGTATTTCGAGCCGTACAGCGAAGAGCGCCATTCGGAGTTTCTCGGCGCGGTCCAGCAGATGCCGCAAGCGAGCGTTGTCGAGCTGGGCCGTACGGTCGAAGGGCGGCCGATGTCGCTCGTCGTGCTCGGCACGCCCGACGAAGCGGGCGTCGCGAAGAAGAAGGTGTGGATCATCGCGCGCCAGCATCCGGGCGAGTCGATGGCGGAATGGTTCGTCGAAGGGCTCGTGAAGCGGCTCGCCGGCTGGGGCGACTGGTCGGGCGATCCGGTCGCGCGCAAGCTGTACGATCACGCGACGTTCTACATCGTGTCGAACATGAATCCGGACGGCAGCGTGCACGGCAACCTGCGCACGAACGCGGCAGGCGCGAACCTGAATCGCGAATGGATGGAGCCGGACGCCGGGCGCAGCCCCGAAGTGCTCGCCGTGCGCGACGCGATTCATGCGATCGGCTGCGATCTGTTCTTCGACATCCACGGCGACGAGGATCTGCCGTACGTGTTCGCGGCCGGCTCGGAGATGCTGCCGGGCTTCACCGAGCGGCAGCGCGTCGAGCAGCACGCGTTCATCGAGGCGTTCAAGCGCGCGAGCCCTGATTTTCAGGACGAGCGCGGCTATCCGCCCGGCAAGTACAGGGAAGATGCGCTCAAGCTCGCGTCGAAGTACATTGGCCACCGGTTCGGCTGCTTGTCGCTGACGCTCGAGATGCCGTTCAAGGACAACGCGAATCTGCCCGACGAGCACGTCGGCTGGAACGGCGCGCGCAGCGCGTCGCTCGGTGCGGCGATGTTGGGCGCGATCCTCGAGCACGTGCGGGCTTTCGCTTGAGCGCCGCCTGAGCGCTCGCCCCGGTGCGGCGGATGCGCGGATCGGGCGCGCATGAAAAAGCCGGAGCCGCATCGTTGCGCTCCGGCTTTTTTGCATCCGGCCGATGGGCCGATGGGTCGGTATGCGGATGAGCAGATGGGCCGATGACGGCGCGTTCTACGCGTGGGCCGCGTCCGTCGAGGCCGGCTCGATCCGATGTCCGCCCCGGCGTCCGACCGGACGCGTCACGACTTGCGCGCCGAGCGTTTCTTCACGGCTTTCTTCGTCGTGCTCGATTTTTTCGTCGATGCCGCGCGCTTGCTGCTCTTGCCCGTTGCTTTCGCGCTGACCTTGCTTTTGCCCGAGTGCGCGCGCAGTTTCTTCTTCGACGATGTCGCGCGCTCGACACGCGGCTTCGCGGGCGGCACCGGATCGTTCCAACTGAACGCGAGCATTTGCGTGCCGACGTAGCCGCAGCGGAATTTCAGATGCTCCGGCTCGCCGCCGCTGCCGCGCACGCCGAGGCCCTCGACGGTCACGATGTTGTCGACCTTCACGCGCTGCTTGCCTTCGTCGAACGAATCGTTCCAGGGCGTGATCGATGCGCTTCCGGTGTCGAATGCGTTCGGGGGAAACTCGACGTGATCGAAAGCGCTCGACGTGCTGGCGATGAAGTTGCCGTGCGCGGCGCAATCCGCGACGAGCGGATCGGCATGCATTTCGTTGACGTACTTGTTGACGAGTTCGGTGCGTTGATCGAGCAAGTCGGCGGACGCGGGCGCGGCGAACGTGAGCGACAGGCCCGCGACACAGGCCGTCAGCTTGCCGAGCGCGCCGAGCAGGCGATGCGAGGCGGGAAAGCTGTCCATCTGGAGGTATGAGATAAGCGCGATAGAGACACCAGGCACATGAGATGCCCGATGAAGAGCAGGGTTCCATCTTAGCGTAATTTTTCGGCGTCGCAGTAGAGCGATTGCCCGTATGGCCGGGGCGTGCGCGTGCGTTCGCGCCGGCGATCAGGCGGTCAGACGGCCGCGCTCACGCGCGCGGCCCGCCGAGACGATAGCGGCGCACGTCGGAGGTCGTGACCCACGCGGGCCGGTAGACCGCGATCAGCGCGGTCGCCATGCCGGTGAACCACGCCTCGCCGAGGGCGAGCAGCAATGCGTTCAGCGCATAGCCGGACGGCACGACGACGAGCGTGCCCTCGGCGAGCGCGATCTGCACGCCGGCCGCCGCCGCCGCGACGACGCCCACCGCAATCGCAGGCGACACGAAGCCCTGGCCGACGATGAGCGCGGGCAGGTTGTGCGGCAGCCATGCGAGCGCGGCGCGTTGCAGCAGCGTCGATACGGCGACGGGCAGTGCGCCATAGACGAGATAGGTGAGTCCGACGCCTTGCCACGTCGCATCGAACACGATCGCCGCGACGCCGATCACGGCCGCCATCCCGACGAGCGCGAGGGTCCAGTCGAACAGCGTGACAAGCAGCGTCGCGCCGAGGAGATGCATGACGAGGCCGTCGTCGAGCCAAGCGTTGGATGCCCACAGCACCGTGATCGTGGTCACGAGCGCGAGCCACACGTGTTGCAGCGTCGCGTCCTGCAGGCGGCCGAACGGGCGTTTCCACAGCGCGAGGGCGAGCAGGCCCACGGCGGCGATCCAGCCACCGACAGCAACCCAGAACGGAAGCGGCGTGTAGAGGAAACCCATATTTTTATATTACTCGTTGAATACAAAAGATGGGAATGGATTCACCCTCTACGCGGGTTTTACCGGCTATTCGTTCGCCTTGAACAGCGCGTCCGGTTCGGCTGCGATGAGTGGCTGGGCAGACGATTCGTTTTCGGCTGCGAGCGGGTACGGGTGGCGGGCTTTCGCCGGGCGCAGCGGCACGGGGCCGGGCGCGCCGTGTACGGGTTTGGGCGAAGTCTCGCGTGCGGACAGCAGCACTTCGAGATGCGGCGGCAGCCAGCCGTTGTAGATCGCGACCGCGGCGGCGCGATTTGTCGCACCCAACTGCTGGAAGATGCTGGCCAGATGGATCTTGACCGTGCCTTCGCTGATGCCGAGCGTGCGCGCGATCATCTTGTTGGTGCTGCCCATGTGGACGAACCGCATGATTTGCGCCTGGCGCGGCGACAGCAAACTGCACGGCGAGCGCTTTCTGCGCGGCAACTGGCTGATGATCGCCTCGACGCGGCCGTCCCTAACGCGCGCGGCCGGCTCGGTGAGATTGAGCGCGCTCGGCGGCACGTAGTGTCCGCCGAGCAGCACCATTTCGAGCGCGCGGACGATGAGGTGCGGGCGCGTGGAACGCGGAATGACGCCGAGCACGCCGGCGTCGAAGAGCGCTTGCGCGTGCTCGGGCGAGGCGTCGTCGGTGAGTGCGGCGACGGGCGTGGGCGCGCAAGCCTGGCAAAGCGCACGCAGATCGCCGAGCCGCTTGATGTCCTGCCAGTCGACCGCGATCAAGTCGAAGCTTTGCAGCTTGATGAGCCGTTGCGCCTGCCGCCAGTCCTTGGCGTCGTTGTAGCCGGCGTGTCGGTCGATTTGACGCAGCAGGGTTTTCAAGCCGTCGCGACGCTCCGCGTTCGAATTGAGCACCAGAAACCTCATGTTATGCCTCCGCTTATCCGATTGATCGAGAAAACGACGAGTGCCATCTCCGCAATAATGACAAAGACATTACAGGATGTCGGCCTAGCTGAAAGTCATAAGAAAAATTCGGACAAGCGAAAGCGCGAAGGCCGCCCGAGCGGGAGCTCGGAGCGGCCTTCGACGGAGCGCTTGCGCCCGGCGGCGCGGCGCCGGGCAGGCTTTAGTGGAAGTGCGGCTGCGCGGGCGTCGCGTCCTCCGGCATCTCCGCATGGACGATCTCGCCGAGCGGGTCCGCGTACAACGGGACGCCGCAATCGTCGCAATATTCGGGTTCGAAGCGGCCGGCGTGGCGGCGGATGTCGGTCACTCCCGCTTCCTTCAGCAGCGAGGCGATCTCTTCGAGCGGGCCGTCGGCGGGGGCCTCGGCTTCGAGCGTCGCCTCGTCGATCGATGCCTCGCCGTTCTCGCGGCCGTAGAGCGGCCAGACGACCCCGTAGATGACGTCGTTGTTGCCGCGGCGAGTGAAGGCGACGCGATATTCGTCGATCCGCCGCTCGCCGAAGCCCGCGATCACAGCTCTCAACTCCTGCGGCGCGGCGCCGATCGTGTCGAACAGATAGCGGATCGCGGTGCGCACGGTGTGCGGACGGATTCGCTCGTCGGCGTCGCGGCACGCGGAGTAGTACGCGTCGGGCAGCAGGCACTCGAATTCGCAGCCGGGGAGCGCGGCGGACAAGTTGACGCCGCCCTGTGCGGCCCACTGCTCGAGGCATTGGCCGCGCTCGATGCGCGAGCCGTGCTCTTCTTCCTGCCAGCGGAAGAGCGGGGCGCCGGCGGGCGCGGCGACGACGGCGAGCAGGAAGCGCGGATCAGCCAGGATAGGCGACGTCTCGGGCAGGTCGCCGTAGTTGAGCTTGACCGGATGGTTGCCGAGCGCCGCGTGCGCGAGCTGTTGCGCGAGGCGGTAAGTTTCGACGTGATGGCGCGGCAGTTGATCGATGCTGTAGAGAAAGGGCGCCATCGCGACGAGCGTGCCTTGCGCGAGCACGTGCGCTTGCAAATGGGTGCGCAACACGTCGGCGATCTCGGTCTTGAGCGCGCCGGACGGAATCATGTACCGGGTCCACGCGAGCACGGGGATCGCGACGAGGAGCGCTTCGTACGGCTTGCCGTCATGCTCGACGGACAGGGACTCGCTGTGCGTCTCGGCCATGTCGGCGAGAGCGCCGTAGGCGTCCGGGTGATTCTGCTGGAGATGATCGAGCGCGGCGTCGAGCGTGGTCTGGTTGCCGTTGCGGACGATCTTTGCGAGCAAGGCGTCGAGCTTGGCTTCCCAGAAGCGATCTTCGACGCGGCTGCCGGACGCAAACAGCGCGAGCGACAGACCGACCAGTTTGTCGGCATCGGGGGGGAGGCGTTTAGCGGTTCGCTGGCGCATAGATTGACATGGTTGGATGCGAGGAACCTGTCATTTTAGTCCGTTCCGCGTTTGTTCAGCGGTTTGCCGACCTTCCGGCAGTCTTCCTTATGGAAGATAGGCGAGCGCGTTCGAAGTGTGAATATATAGGGGAGCAAAAAAATTTTCGAAACCCTCTTGCGGGGTACGAAGCTTATGCCTAAAATCACGCCTCTTTCGCGCTGCGGCGAACGCGGCGCGAAGGGGGGAGTGGGAAGTCTTGAGCTCGGGCAGTCCGGTCGACCGCGAGGACGAACGGGAGCGCGAGACGGCGATGACGCGGTTTCGGTGGCGCGGAGGTAAAAAAGTTGTTGACGCGCTGCGAATAAGTGATCATAATTTCATTTCTCTGCTGCTGACAACGCAGCGCTGCTGAGAAGACGGTGGCAAGTAGTGAAATCTTCTCGCAGATGTGCTCTTTAACAATGAACAGCCGATAAGTGTGGGCGCTTGATGTGGCGGACGATCTTCGGATCGCGAGCAAAAGTATCAAGAGTCTCACACTAAAGTAAGTCAGGTTTGTGAAGCAATTCACGACCTGTCAGCTTTGAGTGAGCGACCGGTTGGAAACAACCGAAAACAGTAACAGGCATTGAACTGAAGAGTTTGATCCTGGCTCAGATTGAACGCTGGCGGCATGCCTTACACATGCAAGTCGAACGGCAGCGCGGACTTCGGTCTGGCGGCGAGTGGCGAACGGGTGAGTAATACATCGGAACATGTCCTGTAGTGGGGGATAGCCCGGCGAAAGCCGGATTAATACCGCATACGATCTAAGGATGAAAGCGGGGGACCTTCGGGCCTCGCGCTATAGGGTTGGCCGATGGCTGATTAGCTAGTTGGTGGGGTAAAGGCCTACCAAGGCGACGATCAGTAGCTGGTCTGAGAGGACGACCAGCCACACTGGGACTGAGACACGGCCCAGACTCCTACGGGAGGCAGCAGTGGGGAATTTTGGACAATGGGCGCAAGCCTGATCCAGCAATGCCGCGTGTGTGAAGAAGGCCTTCGGGTTGTAAAGCACTTTTGTCCGGAAAGAAATCATTCTGGCGAATAACCGGGGTGGATGACGGTACCGGAAGAATAAGCACCGGCTAACTACGTGCCAGCAGCCGCGGTAATACGTAGGGTGCGAGCGTTAATCGGAATTACTGGGCGTAAAGCGTGCGCAGGCGGTTCGCTAAGACCGATGTGAAATCCCCGGGCTCAACCTGGGAACTGCATTGGTGACTGGCGGGCTAGAGTATGGCAGAGGGGGGTAGAATTCCACGTGTAGCAGTGAAATGCGTAGAGATGTGGAGGAATACCGATGGCGAAGGCAGCCCCCTGGGCCAATACTGACGCTCATGCACGAAAGCGTGGGGAGCAAACAGGATTAGATACCCTGGTAGTCCACGCCCTAAACGATGTCAACTAGTTGTTGGGGATTCATTTCCTTAGTAACGTAGCTAACGCGTGAAGTTGACCGCCTGGGGAGTACGGTCGCAAGATTAAAACTCAAAGGAATTGACGGGGACCCGCACAAGCGGTGGATGATGTGGATTAATTCGATGCAACGCGAAAAACCTTACCTACCCTTGACATGGTCGGAATCCTGCTGAGAGGCGGGAGTGCTCGAAAGAGAACCGGCGCACAGGTGCTGCATGGCTGTCGTCAGCTCGTGTCGTGAGATGTTGGGTTAAGTCCCGCAACGAGCGCAACCCTTGTCCTTAGTTGCTACGCAAGAGCACTCTAAGGAGACTGCCGGTGACAAACCGGAGGAAGGTGGGGATGACGTCAAGTCCTCATGGCCCTTATGGGTAGGGCTTCACACGTCATACAATGGTCGGAACAGAGGGTCGCCAACCCGCGAGGGGGAGCCAATCCCAGAAAACCGATCGTAGTCCGGATTGCACTCTGCAACTCGAGTGCATGAAGCTGGAATCGCTAGTAATCGCGGATCAGCATGCCGCGGTGAATACGTTCCCGGGTCTTGTACACACCGCCCGTCACACCATGGGAGTGGGTTTTACCAGAAGTGGCTAGTCTAACCGCAAGGAGGACGGTCACCACGGTAGGATTCATGACTGGGGTGAAGTCGTAACAAGGTAGCCGTATCGGAAGGTGCGGCTGGATCACCTCCTTTCTCGAGCTTAAATCCGCGAAGTTGAGCGCTCACGCTTATCGGCTGTAAATCAGGACAGACTCAGGGGTCTGTAGCTCAGTCGGTTAGAGCACCGTCTTGATAAGGCGGGGGTCGTTGGTTCGAATCCAACCAGACCCACCAATTGTCTGGCGAGAAGGGAACCTGAGTGTCTCTGTACGGGGGGCATAGCTCAGCTGGGAGAGCACCTGCTTTGCAAGCAGGGGGTCGTCGGTTCGATCCCGTCTGCCTCCACCACAATCTTCAATGGCAAGCGTTCGACTTGAGTCGAATCTTTGTCCTTGGCGATTGAGCCAGTCAGAGTGATGCAGGCAACTGTATCGGCTGTCGTTCTTTAACAATCTGGAAGAAGTAAGTAATTTGGATAGCGGAAGCGTCTTTGAGATGGACGTGGAAGTTATCCGGGTTGTGATTGTATCGATGTATCTCAAGATGATTCGAACTTCATGTTCGGCTCCCTACGGGAGTGGGACCAGAGTAAGCGCTAAAGCGCTAACACTGGTCGACATCAAATTGGAATACGGCACAACGCGAGAACTCAACCTGTAGCGGCTGTCATCCCCATTCGGGGATGGGGCCATCGTAAGTGCTAAAGCGCTAACGATGGCCGACATGAGACAGACTCGTTATAGGGTCAAGCGAACAAGTGCATGTGGTGGATGCCTTGGCGATCACAGGCGATGAAGGACGCGGTAGCCTGCGAAAAGCTACGGGGAGCTGGCAAACGAGCTTTGATCCGTAGATGTCCGAATGGGGAAACCCACTCCTTTTGGAGTATCCATGACTGAATACATAGGTCATGTGAGGCGAACGCGGTGAACTGAAACATCTAAGTAACCGCAGGAAAAGAAATCAACCGAGATTCCCAAAGTAGTGGCGAGCGAAATGGGAAGAGCCTGTACTCTTTATTTGTATTGTTAGCCGAACGCTCTGGAAAGTGCGGCCATAGCAGGTGATAGCCCTGTAGGCGAAAACAGTATGAAAGAACTAGGTGTACGACAAGTAGGGCGGGACACGTGAAATCCTGTCTGAAGATGGGGGGACCATCCTCCAAGGCTAAATACTCGTGATCGACCGATAGTGAACCAGTACCGTGAGGGAAAGGCGAAAAGAACCCCGGGAGGGGAGTGAAATAGATCCTGAAACCGCATGCATACAAACAGTCGGAGCCTCTTCGGGGGTGACGGCGTACCTTTTGTATAATGGGTCAGCGACTTACGTTCAGTAGCAAGCTTAACCGAATAGGGCAGGCGTAGCGAAAGCGAGTCCGAATAGGGCGTTCAGTTGCTGGGCGTAGACCCGAAACCAGGTGATCTATCCATGGCCAGGATGAAGGTGCGGTAACACGTACTGGAGGTCCGAACCCACTAACGTTGAAAAGTTAGGGGATGAGCTGTGGATAGGGGTGAAAGGCTAAACAAACCTGGAAATAGCTGGTTCTCTCCGAAAACTATTTAGGTAGTGCCTCGTGTCTCACCTTCGGGGGTAGAGCACTGTCATGGTTGGGGGGTCTATTGCAGATTACCCCGCCATAGCAAACTCCGAATACCGAAGAGTGCAATCACGGGAGACAGACATCGGGTGCTAACGTCCGGTGTCAAGAGGGAAACAACCCAGACCGCCAGCTAAGGTCCCCAAATATGGCTAAGTGGGAAACGAAGTGGGAAGGCTAAAACAGTCAGGAGGTTGGCTTAGAAGCAGCCACCCTTTAAAGAAAGCGTAATAGCTCACTGATCGAGTCGTCCTGCGCGGAAGATGTAACGGGGCTAAGCCATATACCGAAGCTGCGGATGCGTGCTTGCACGCATGGTAGGAGAGCGTTCCGTAAGCCTGCGAAGGTGCACTGTAAGGTGTGCTGGAGGTATCGGAAGTGCGAATGCTGACATGAGTAGCGATAAAGGGGGTGAAAGGCCCCCTCGCCGTAAGCCCAAGGTTTCCTACGCAACGTTCATCGGCGTAGGGTGAGTCGGCCCCTAAGGCGAGGCAGAAATGCGTAGCTGATGGGAAGCAGGTCAATATTCCTGCACCGTCGTTAGATGCGATGGGGGGACGGATCGCGGAAGGTTGTCCGGGTGTTGGAAGTCCCGGTCGCTGCATTGGAGAAGGCGCTTAGGCAAATCCGGGCGCAGGATTCAAGGGTGTGGCGCGAGCTCCTTCGGGAGCGAAGCAATTGGAAGTGGTTCCAAGAAAAGCCTCTAAGCTTCAGTCTAACGATGACCGTACCGCAAACCGACACAGGTGGGCGAGATGAGTATTCTAAGGCGCTTGAGAGAACTCGGGAGAAGGAACTCGGCAAATTGGTACCGTAACTTCGGGATAAGGTACGCCCTGGTAGCTTGATGCGCCTGCGCGCAGAGGGTGAAGGGGTTGCAATAAACTGGTGGCTGCGACTGTTTAATAAAAACACAGCACTCTGCAAACACGAAAGTGGACGTATAGGGTGTGACGCCTGCCCGGTGCCGGAAGATTAAATGATGGGGTGCAAGCTCTTGATTGAAGTCCCGGTAAACGGCGGCCGTAACTATAACGGTCCTAAGGTAGCGAAATTCCTTGTCGGGTAAGTTCCGACCTGCACGAATGGCGTAACGATGGCCACACTGTCTCCTCCCGAGACTCAGCGAAGTTGAAGTGTTTGTGATGATGCAATCTACCCGCGGCTAGACGGAAAGACCCCATGAACCTTTACTGTAGCTTTGCATTGGACTTTGAACCGATCTGTGTAGGATAGGTGGGAGGCTATGAAACCGGAACGCTAGTTTCGGTGGAGCCGTCCTTGAAATACCACCCTGGTTTGTTTGAGGTTCTAACCTTGGCCCGTGATCCGGGTCGGGGACAGTGCATGGTAGGCAGTTTGACTGGGGCGGTCTCCTCCCAAAGCGTAACGGAGGAGTACGAAGGTACGCTAGGTACGGTCGGAAATCGTGCTGATAGTGCAATGGCATAAGCGTGCTTAACTGCGAGACCGACAAGTCGAGCAGGTGCGAAAGCAGGTCATAGTGATCCGGTGGTTCTGTATGGAAGGGCCATCGCTCAACGGATAAAAGGTACTCTGGGGATAACAGGCTGATACCGCCCAAGAGTTCATATCGACGGCGGTGTTTGGCACCTCGATGTCGGCTCATCTCATCCTGGGGCTGTAGCCGGTCCCAAGGGTATGGCTGTTCGCCATTTAAAGAGGTACGTGAGCTGGGTTTAAAACGTCGTGAGACAGTTTGGTCCCTATCTGCCGTGGGCGTTGGAAGTTTGAAGGGGGCTGCTCCTAGTACGAGAGGACCGGAGTGGACGAACCTCTGGTGTACCGGTTGTGACGCCAGTCGCATCGCCGGGTAGCTATGTTCGGAAGAGATAACCGCTGAAAGCATCTAAGCGGGAAACTCGCCTTAAGATGAGACTTCCCTGGGGACTTGATCCCCTTGAAGGGTCGTTCGAGACCAGGACGTTGATAGGTCGGGTGTGTAAGCGCAGTAATGCGTTCAGCTAACCGATACTAATTGCCCGTAAGGCTTGATCCTATAACAAGTCTGTCTCGATAGCCGTTAGCGCTTCAGCGCTTACGGATATCGAGCGTCGAGTGCAAGGCACTCGACGTACAGCGGTTGAAGTACCGCATATGTGTGAGATACAACCTCACAACCCAAAATTACTGCTTCTTCCAAGATTGGTTGCGCTGCGAAGCAGCGCAACAACCCTCTTTGCCTGATGACCATAGCGAGTCGGTCCCACCCCTTCCCATCCCGAACAGGACCGTGAAACGACTCCACGCCGATGATAGTGCGGATCCCCGTGTGAAAGTAGGTAATCGTCAGGCTCCTCCTCTTGAAACCCCCGCCCCTCACAGGCGGGGGTTTCGCCTTTTACCCCCCGCCTCAACAAAAACAACGCGCGCACCGCGCTCTCTCATCACTCCTCACGCCAGCCTTGAGTTCGTCCGGATTCGAGCATAGGCCGGCGAATGTCGACCGGGCATTCCTCCATTCCTTCGCGTGAGGCGCTCTCGCGTCGCTTCATTCCGGCGCCGATCCCCTCGGTGGGGTGGGTGCTCGTCTTCCGGACCGCCGCTGGTTCTGTCGCCTTGGGCGATTGCTTGCCCATCTACAGGATTACAGTCCGCCCGGTCATGGCAGAAATTTTCGCTATACTTAAATTTAAGCTTGACCGAAATTTTCATGTGATCTAGATTCATCTCAGTCACCAAAGAACCGGCGTCGAGTGCCCGACCCAGATGGCCATTGAGCAGACTGCCGAATCGATTACAGCCGCACGCTCTTCCAAGCACTTGATCCGATTGTGTCAATCCATGCCAGCGGATCCCGCGCGCATCCCTTTGGAACGAAATGCCGTTGGCTGCACGTTTCGGTCATGGGTAGTGTCGGTAGCTGGCTCCTGGCGCGGATCATTTTGCGAATCTTGATGCGATCGGAAACGAGACATGGCTATCGGCATCGGCGGATCGACCCCCGCAGCGGAACTGGCGAAACTCGAGAACATGGCGAATGGCGTCGCGCCGATTCAGCCCGCTGAGTACACAGCACGAATCGAACGGGCACGAGCGTCGATGAGACAGCAAGGGATCGATGCGATTTATATCGAATCGGGGACGAACCTGCTGTATTTCACCGGCGTCGCATGGCGTCGCAGCGAACGCCTGACAGGGGCGTTGATTCCCGCATCCGGACCGTTGCAATACGTCCTGCCGGCGTTCGAACGCGGCACGTTCACAGGCATGATGCAGATTCCCGGCGACATCCATTGCTGGAACGAAGACGAGGATCCGCATCGGCTACTCGCGAACGTCGTAGAGCGTCTCGGGATCGGTGCCGGCACGCTCGGATTCGACGAATCCGCGCCATATTTCATGTATGAGGGCATTCGCGAACGAGCGTCGGCACTGCGGATTCGCAGCGCAATGGAGATCACGCGCGCGTGCCGGATCCGCAAATCGGCAGCCGAGCTCGCGCTGATGCAGCGCGCGAACGACATGACGCTGCGCGTTCATCAAGCGGTGGCCGCGATCTTGAGAGAGGGCATCAGTGCCGACGAGGTGCTCGATTTCACCGACACCGCACATCGAGCGGTGGGCGCGCGGCGCGGATCGACATTCTGCATCGTGCTGTTTGGGCCCGATACTGCGTATCCTCATGGCGTCAAGCATCCGAAGCGGCTCGAGCGCAACGACATGGTACTGATCGATACGGGCTGCCAATTGTACGACTACCACTCCGACATCACGCGCACATATGTGTTCGGCGAGGCGAGCGCACGTCAGCGCGAAGTCTGGGCGCACGAGAAGCAGGCGCAACGCGTCGCCTTCGAACGCGTGAGGGCCGGCATGGCGGCTGAAGAGGGCGATCTCGCGGTCCGCGACTATCTGAAATCCGTCGGCTATGGCCCGGATTATGCGCTGCCGGGTCTACCGCATCGAACGGGCCACGGAATCGGGCTCGACATCCACGAATGGCCCTATCTCGTCGGAGGCGATCGAACAGTACTCGACGAGGGCATGTGCTTCAGTATCGAGCCGATGCTTTGCGTTCCGAACGAATTCGGAATTCGTCACGAGGATCACGTATACATCACGGCCGACGGTCCGCGCTGGTTCACGCAACCGGCAAAAAGCATCGACGATCCGTTCGAGCTCGGTTGAACGTCTGCGCCGCCGCAGGTGAGGTGCCGACGGTATCGATATCGCTCGCGCGATGTCTTTGCCGGGCAGCCACTCGCCGTGACGAGCATGCCGACCCGCTCGCCGCGTCATGCAGCCGACCGGCGGATCGATCGGGGAGCGCGCTTCGTAGAGGCCGTGGCGACGAGAAGCGTCGAACTGCTAACCGTCTGCAGCGGCCCATGCCCACAACGGTAACTGGCTTGTACGGCAGGTATCGCGTTTCCGGGGCGCGACGCGCATCGCATGGCTCCGCAGACGCGTGACGGGCGGATTCGCGCGGCACATGGGCGAAACATCGGCGAAACATGGGCGCATGCCGACGTCGATCGTCCGTTCTGACTGAAGGTTGCATTTGTTTAAGCGCGACGAAAATTTAAGCTTGACGCAATTTGGGGCGAAAGGTAGTTTTTTCTACAGCCGGCCGCCAACAAACGGCTGCGTGCGCTTATTGACATCAATCTGGACATCCGATGATTGACCGACTGAAATACAGTTTCACCGACCTCGCACGATACAACGCATCGGTTGTCGACACGCACGCGGGCCTCTCGCGCCTGATCGACGCGTTGCAACTCGACGCGCTCGTGATCACGTCGCAGGACGAGTACATCTCGGAATGGTTGCCGCGCTGCAATAATCCGCGCTACGCGTTGTCCGGATTCGACGGGTCGGTCGGCTCCGGCGTGTTTCTGAGCGTGGCGGCCGCGAAGCGGATCGGCACGCCGCAATTCGTGTTGTTCGTCGACGGCCGCTACCATCTGCAGGCGGAGAATCAGTGCGATCCGGCACTCGTGCGCGTCGAGAAACTGGGGCTCAACGTTGCGATGTGGCCGGCGATTGGAGACTGGCTCGCGACCCATGCGGCCGACATCGGCCGCGTCGGCTACGATGCGCCGCGCATGAGCGTCGCTCAGCGCGCGTGCCTGTTTGCGCAAACGGAGCGCGCCGGGTTGCAATGGTCGAGCCTCGCCGGCCGCGAGATCGACAAGGCGATCGCGCTGCCAGGCTGGCGCGTCGAGCGACCGATCTTCGAGTTGCCGCGATCGGTGACGGGCGTCGGCATCGCGGAGAACATCGCGACGCTGAACAAGCGGATTGGCGAGCATCTCGGCGGACCGCGCGCGAAGGTCGCGTTCGTGACCTGCGCAGCGGACGATCTGAGCTATCTGTTGAACAGTCGTGGCTACCATCTGCCGTATGCCTCGTCGCATGTCGGCTTTCTGTTCGTCGTCGGCGAAGCGGTCGCGCTGTTCCTGCCGGAGGGCTTCGATCGCTGTCCGGTACAGATCGACTCGTATCCGGCGCTGCACGTGATCCGCAACGACGCCGCCGCGCTCGAGCACTTTCTCGCGCAATTCGACGTCGAGCACATATGCTACGGTTTCCAGGCGGTCAACTGCGCGCTACCCGACACGGTGCGCAGCGTATGGCCCGACGCCCGTCATGTCGACTACAACCCGGTGGAAGCAATGCGCGTGAGCAAGACGCCGGAGGTGCTCGGCCAGTTCCGCGACGCGTTCGCGCGCAGTTCCGAGGCGATTGCCGAGGCGATGCGCTGGGCGAAGACGGGCGAGCCTGGCAAGCGGCACTCCGAATACGATCTCGCGCACGTGATCAGCGACGCATACGCCGCGCGTTCGGCCGTGGCGCTGAGCTTCACGACGGTCGCGGCGAACGGGGCGAACAGCGCGTCCGCGCACTATACGGCGGTGAGCCCTGACGTCGATCTGACTGAAGGCGAACTGGTGCTGCTCGATAGCGGCGCTTACTTCGACGGCGGTTTCGCGACCGACTGCACGCGCGTCGTGTTGCGCCGCACGCGCGCCGATACGCGGCCGCAGCCGTGGCAGCGCGAGATCTACACGGTCGCGCTGAAGGCGTGCATCAAGGGGCTCGTTACGCGCTTTCCGGAAGCGGCGACGGGCGCGGACGTCGACGCCGCCGTGCGCGGCGTCTGCCGCGAGCACGGCTACGACTACAACCACGGCACCGGGCACGGGATCGGTATTCACGTGCACGAAGGCGGCGTGCGGTTCAACCTGGGCGCCCAATATGGCCTCGTGCCGAACGCCGTGATTTCGGTGGAGCCGGGCATCTATTTGCCGGGCAAGGGCGGCGTGCGCATCGAGAACATCGTCGTGATCCACCCGAGCGAACGGGAGCCGGGCATGATGGAGTTCGAGAACCTCGTGACCGTCGGCTACGACTGGGATCTTGTCGATGTCGATCTGCTCACCGACGACGAGCGCGCTTATCTGCGTGACTACGAGCGGTTGTGCGTCGAGCGAGGGACGCACGTGACGGATTGTCCGCTGCTGTAGCGACAAACCTGTGCGCGGCCGGGTGCGCGCCGCATGGCGAAAAGAACGCTGCCGAACAATTGCTCGGCAGCGTTCTTTTTCGAGCGATCGACGAGCAGACCGATGACGGCGCGACGAGGCGCGACGACTCGGCCTCGTGTCGCCGTCCGTGCGCATCACGCGACGCGCGTCTCGTTCCAGCGGTTCGCGCGTCGGAACGTGCCGATGTCGTTGAAGCGCACGCCGACCGCGCGCATTGCCGCGTGCGCCCGCTTCGCGGTCAATTGCCGAATGTAGAACGGATCGCGCACGACGAAGTGGTGAATCGCATGCGTGCTGCCGAAGTTGAAGCAGAACAATTGCACCGGGAGCAGCCACCACGGATTCAACACTTGCGTCTGCTGAATGACGTTGCGCGAATCGATGTCGCCGTAGTAGTGCATGTTCGAGCTGATGAAGTTGATGCAGAAGCTGCGCACGAAGTTCGGCCCGAGCCATGTCACCGCGAGGAAGTCGACGACATGCATCGCCTGCTGGGCGAGCGCCGGCACGTCCGGCTGGTAGCCGAGCGCGTGCAGTGTGAAGAGTCCGACGTGATAGGCGATGAACGCATGCCACAGCACGTAGTAGACGTGGCCGACCGGCATGTACGACATGAGCTGCTCGATGCGCAGCCGCACCCGATCGGCGCGTTCCTGCGCGGGCTGCGCGGCGACGTACTGCAACACTTTGCGGCGCATGCCGAGCGGCCGCAGCGCGACGGCGAGCATGCCGTCCGCGAGCATCAGCAGACGCTTCAGGCCCCAGCGCTCGCCATTGGTGATTCCGTACTCTTCGAGATCGGATTCGCCGCCCGACACCTTGTGATGGTGCAGATGCATCCGGCGGCGCGTCCACGGATTGATCGTGCCGGGCCGGGTGAGCCAGCAGAGCGTCATCATCAGGTGATAAGCCCACGGCGTCTTCTTGAAGTACATCAAGTGGATCAGATCATGCTCGAGCTCGTGGATCAGCGACGTCGCGAGCGTCGCGATCGGCAGCGCGATGTACCACGCGATCATGCCCGTCGCGTACAGATACGCGCCGCCGAGCAGCGTCGCGACGCACAGCGCCATCACGGCCGCGCCGATCAGATTCTGGTGGTCGAGCAACGGATATTGCGCGCGCAGCGCATCGCTCGCGGCGTTGACCTCGTTGCGGACATACGCGACCTTCTCCGCGTCATTCTTGAAGCGCAAAGTCTTGTTCATTGTTCGAATCCGTTCCCTGAAATCGGCGGTTTGCCGATGAGATCATCTTAGAGCCGTCCGCATCTTCGCCGTGATAGCCGGTCGTGCCAAAGAGCGAGTCATTTGAGGCCAATTTGCGGCATTGCGATGTGTCATCTGAGGCCATCCGTCGCTATAATCGGCCGGTCACTGCACGGAGTCGAAGCATGGCCATGTCTGTTCCGGACCCCACGAGGCAATTGAACAAGGCGACCGTATCGTCCGCCTACGCGCTCTTCATGCTGATGCTCGCGGAAGAGCGCGGCATCGCCGATGCGGACCTTCTCGCGAACACGGGTGTCACGCGCGCGAAGCTCGAGGAGCCGGACACGCGCATCACGCCGTTGCAGCAGGCGGCAATCGTGTTCAATTTGATCGGGATGACGAACGATCCGTCGATCGCGGTCGAGATCGGCTTGCGAAGCAGCCTGACGAAGTCGGGGCTCATCGGCTTCGGCCTGATGAGCTGCGCCACGCTCGGCGAGGCGATCCAGCTCGGCATCCGTTATCTGCCGACGCGCGTGCCGTTCTTTTCGGTGCGGCTGACGGAACTCGAGCATACAGTGCAGATCGACATCCTCGAAGCGTTTCCGCTCGGCAGGCTGCGGCAGTTCGCCGTCGAGAACTTCATGGTCGAGACGGCGATCCTGTTCAACTCGCTGCTGACACCGTCGCATGACAAGACGATGAAGTCGAACGCCGAGCTATGCTTCGAGTGGCCCGAGCCGCCTTATTTCGCGCGCTATCGTGACCGTCTGCCGCGCTGCCATTTCGGTGCGTCCGCCAATCAGATCCGTTGCGAGGCCGCGCTGCTCGACGAGCCGATCAAGACCGCGAACGCGCACACGGCGCAGATGATCGTCCAGCAGTGCGAGGCGGAACTCGCGCGGCTCGGCTATGCGGAGAGCATCGTCGAGCGCGTGCGCAATCTGCTGATCCGCGGCAGCGACGGCTATCCGTCGCTCGATGCGCTCGCGCGCGAGTTGCATCTCTCCGAGCGCACGCTCAAGCGCAAGCTGAGCGACTACGGCACGACGTATTCGGCGCTGCTCGACGAGATCCGGCTGCGCGATGCGCTGCGCCTGCTCGAGGGTACGCAACTGACGGTCGAGGAGATCGCGGCGCGCGTCGGCTATACGGATCGAGCCAACTTCAGCCGTGCGTTCCGGCGCTGGACCGGCACGTCGCCGAGCGGCCGGCGCCGGATGTGAAACGCGCCTTCCGGGCGCGCATCGCGCAATGCGGGTACACCTGCTGGCAGCAGGGATGTTCGCATGTGCCGACGCAATTTTGCGACACTACGCAGGCATTCCTTCAGCGATATCAAGTCGCAATTCCCCACGCACAGCAGGACGTGCCGGCCGGCTTGTGCTGCGCTCCCGCCAGGCATACGATTTTTGAACGGCAACGCGGCATGCATCGCGTGCCGTGCGATCGGCGCGAACGCCGCATAGCGGCGCTCGCGTACCTCGCCGGGATTTCCGGCTTCCGCTTCGATTCGACCATCACGCTGGACAACATGACTTCCGTTCTCCTCCTCGAAAACATTCACGACAGCGCGTCCCGGCATTTCGCCGACGCGAACGTCGACATCGAGCGGCGCAAGGGCGCGCTCGCCGGCGACGAACTGCGGCGCGCGCTGCAGCAGCATCAATTGGTCGGCATTCGCTCCGCGACGCATCTGATGCGCGACGAGATCGACGCCGCGCGCCATCTGCTCGCGATCGGATGCTTCTGCATCGGCACGTCGCAAGTCGATTTGCCGGCTGCCGCGCATCACGGCATTCCGGTGTTCAACGCGCCGTTCTCGAATACGCGATCGGTCGCGGAACTCGTGATCGCCGAGGCGATCCTGCTGCTGCGGCGCGTACCGGAGAAGAGCGTCCTCGCGCATGCGGGAGAATGGGCGAAAGGCGCGGGCGGATCGTTCGAGGCGCGCGGCAAGACGATCGCGATCATCGGCTACGGCAATATCGGCGCGCAAGTCGGCGTGCTTGCCGAGGCGCTCGGCATGAAGGTCGTCTATTACGACGTGCAAGCGAAGCTGTCGCTCGGTTCCGCTCAGCCGGCGCGCTCGCTCGGCGAAGCGATCGCGATCGCGGACGTCGTCACGCTGCACGTGCCCGCGAACGCCTCGACGCACAACATGATCGACGCGAGCGCCCTCGCGCAGTTCAAATCGAATGCAATCCTGATCAATGCGTCGCGCGGCACCGTCGTCGATATCGATGCGCTGCGCGATGCGCTCGTGCAGAAGCGCCTGAGCGGCGCGGCAATCGACGTGTTCCCGCGCGAGCCGAAGAGCAATGCGGACCGCTTCGAATCCGTGCTGCAAGGGCTGCCGAACGTGATCCTCACGCCGCATATCGGCGGCAGTACGCAGGAAGCGCAGGAGAACATCGGCGCGGAGGTGTCGTCGAAGCTCGTCGCATTCCTGACGCGAGGCGATACCGCGGGCGCCGTCAATTTCCCGCAGGTGAGCCCGGGCGAATGCACGTCGGCTGCGCGGCTCTTGAACGTGCACGGCAATACGCCGGGCGTGCTCGCGGGGCTCAACACGCTGCTCGCGCAAGAGGGCGCGAACGTCGTCGCGCAACATCTGCAAACGCGCGGCGATATCGGCTACGTGGTGACCGATCTCGACCGCGTGCCGTCCGATGCGTTTCTCGACAAGCTGAGCGGCAACCGCGCATTTACGCGCAGCCGGCTGCTTCGCAGCGCATGATGCGACGCGCGGGCCGCCGGCGTGGGGTTCGCGTGCGATGTCTGCCACGCGGTTGATGCGCCGCCGCACCCTGTCGATTTTGACAGCGTTGGATTTCTCGCGGCCCGCGTGTAATATTGCGCACCAATCGAATCGTCCCGCGCCGGCGGCGCTCGAACGGATCGCCGAATCCGGAGCGCGCGAACGAACGTGTTCGCCCAACTGCGTCCCGCCGCGGAATCGAGTCGGAATCCTGAGATTTACTTAGAACAACGATGTATTTATCCGGGGAAGAGGGTTCGTGTATCGTGCGGCTTTTCGCCAGTACGTTGTGGGCGTTTCATTCGGCGTCGGCATGACGCCGCTTGCCGCGGTCGACACACGTTTCATCGGCGTCGTGCATGCCGCGTGCGTGCGCGTTCGCGCCGATTTCTCGAAGAGGGCCGACGATGCAGTTCGAAGAGTTGAGCGATGACGAATGGGCGCGTATCGAGGAATTGCTCTCCGCCCAGCCGGCGCGCAACACGCGTTGCGGCCGACCGCGGGCGCAGGCGCGCGCGGTCGTGAACGCAGTGCTGTGGGTGCTCGCGACCGGCGAATGCTGGGCCGCATTGCCGCGCCGCTATCCGTCGTCGCCGACTTGCCGCCGTCGTTTCGACGAATGGTCTGCGGACGGCACGCTTGCCGCGATCGTCGAGCGGTTGCGGGGATGCGGGCGACAGGTCGAGTCGCGCGAGCGGATCGGCCCGATCGGTGTGAAGCCGCATGCGCGGGCGCGCCGCCGGTTTCAGCACAACGTGTTCTGGAGCAGCCCTGAATCCTGGTGCGCATCCGTCGTCGGTGGCGTGATCGAGGCAGGCAGGGACGATCGCGCGCCCGAACTTGGCGAGGGCAGTGCGAATTGACGGACGGCACGCGTGTCGCGCGCGCCGGGGAATCCGTCGTCGCGGTAGTGCCGTGATCGGCCGCCCGAGAGCAACCGATTGATCGTCAGCGGCTCGCCCGCGACAGCCGGCCGAGGCTCGGCGCTTTGCCCGCGAGATTGCGATGCGAGCGCCTATGCCGCTTGCCAGCGCGCGGCGGCAACGTCGATCTTGCGCGGAATCAGCTTGAGGGCGGCGAACGTATCGGCGATCTGCTGCTGATACGCGAGCGTCGCATCGTCGATCGGTTGAACGCCGTAGCTCGCGCGTTTCAACGCATGCTCGAGCGTGCCCGTGTCGAGGCCGACGAGCGGCGATAGTTGCGCGGCGACCGTGGCGATGTTCGCGCGCGCCCAGCGATCGACCGCACCGACTTCGTCGAGCAGCGCGCGCACGAGTTGCGGCTCGGCTTCGGCGAACTTCCGGCTCGCGAGATAGTACTGCGTGTTGTTCACGAGCCCTTTGCCGTTTGCGATCGCGCGCGCGTTCGCCTGACGCTCGATCGCCGCAAGATAAGGATCCCAAATCACCCAGGCGTCGACGCCGCGCTGCGCGAAGGCCGCGCGCGCGTCGGCGGGCGCGAGATAGACGGGCGCGACGTCGCGGTAATCGACCTTCGCGCGCTGCAGCGCGTTGACGAGCAGATAATGAACGTTCGAGCCCTTGTTGAGCGCGATCTTCCTGCCGCGCAGATCGGCGACGGCGCGAATCGGCGAATCGTGCGGCACGACGATCGCTTCGCCCTGCGGCGCGGGCGGCTCGCTGCCGACGTAGACGAAATCGACACCGCCGGCGAGCGCGAACACAGGCGGCGTCTCGCCGACCGTGCCGACGTCGATCGCGCCGGCGTTCAGGCCTTCGAGCAGTTGCGGGCCGCCCGGAAACTCGATCCACTGGACCGACACATGCTGATCGGCGAGCCGCTTCTCGAGCGAGCCGCGCGCTTTCAGCACGACGAAGTTGCCGTACTTCTGATAGCCGATACGCAGCGTCTTCGCGCTGCGTTGCGCGTGTGCGGCGCCGCTCGCCGATAGCGCGGCGAGGCCGCCCAACAGTGGCGCGGCAAGTGCGGCAGCGCCTGCGGCTTTCAGCAGCGAGCGTCGCGCGCCGTCGCGCGCGGATGGGGAAGGGGTGGTGCGGGGCGTGTCGTGAGCGGTCATGTGGCTTTGTCGGTCGATGCGGTTCTTGCGCGCGATGCGGCGCGCCGCGGCGTAATCCGCGATTGCGCGGCCACGTCGCGCATCCGCTGCCATCATCGTCGGCGCGCGCGGACGGGGTCAATGGCCGGCTTCAACTTTGTTCTGCTATCGATTTCGCGCAAGGGAATTTGCGCGCGACGCGGGCGCGGGCGAACATGCGGGGCCCATAGCGACCGATATCGATCGAACTCGTGGCGGCGTCGAATGTGCGTCTGTCCGCGCATCGAACGTCACGACGCGTTGCCGCACGCGTCAAATGCCGGCTTCGATACGGAGAACCCGCGCAAGCCGGCGAACAAAAGTCGACAACGCGCGGCGGCGCGTTTCTATAGAATCGTCGATCCTTACATATGGTTTTCATCGAGCGGACGCGCGTTGCCCGCGCGGCGCGGCAGGCGGCATCCGAAGCGATTCGTCGCGATCCGTCGCCTCACGCAATCTCCGTCCACCTTCACTTCGCATCACGCATCCGTCATCCATGGTTCGACACGCATTCGCTTCGACGCCGGCGCCGAGTCGCGCCGCCTCCGCCTTCCGCCGCCGCGCGCCGCGCGCGTCGGCGGCCGTCGCGCTCGTCTGCTTCGCCGCGTTGCTCGCGGCGGGTTGCGGCGAGCGCGCCGAGCCGCAGCGCGGCGGCGCCACGCCCGTGCTGAGCGTATCGTTCAAGCCGAAGAGCGGGTTCGTCGTGCCCGTCGCGATCGCGGGCAAGACCTATCACTTTCTCGTCGACACGGGCGCGAGCCACACGGCGATCGACAATCGGCTCGCGCAGTCGATCACGCAGCCGTCGACCGACGATCAGATTCCGATCGCGTACCGGACGATGCTCGAAAAAGGCCTGACGACCGCGGACGGCGTGCTGCCGCAAGCGCGCGTGCGCCTGTGGCAGCCGCTGCCGATCGCGCTCGGCAGCTACGAGGTGCCGAGCTTCTATCCTTGGCTCGGCCTCGATCTGTCGTTGCTGTCGCAGGTGTTCGGCACGCAGATCGACGGCATCGTCGGCATCGAGATCTTTCGCCAGTTGAGCTGGGTCGCCGACAATCGCAGCGGCACGCTGACCGTCTGGCGCCATCCGCCCGCCGGGCAGCGTTTCGCGCATTGCGTCCCGTACCAGGACAGCTTCGGTCAGTCGCCCGCCGTGAGCGTCGACTTCCGCGATCAGTGGGCGATGTTCCGCTTCGATACCGGCGCGCGCTATTCGATCGCGTCCGCGCCGACGCTCGCGTACCTCGCGAGCCGCAAGGCCGCGACGCCGCTCGGCGGCGCGGTGCCGAGCATGTCGGCGAACGGCGTCGGCCAGTCGCGCGACCATTTCGTGAGCGGGCTGTCGTTCGACGGCCGGCCGGTCGGCAGCCTGCGCGTCGCCGAAGGCGGCGGCGACATGCTCGGGATGAACTTTCTCGCGCGGCTCGACCGCTACATGTTCGTGCCGAGCACGATGGAGTTCTGCTACGACGCGAGCGGCTTCACGCAGGACGATTCCCGGCCGCTGCGCACGATCGCGATCCGCTTCGTCGACGGCCGCGTCGAGCTGTTCCACAACCGGCCGGAGGACCTCGGCCGCTACGGTCTCGAGAACGGCGACGTGCTCGTCGAGATCGACGGCAAGCGCGTCGACCCGTCGGCGATCGACGACGTGCGCGACCGATTGAGCACCGCACCCGCGGGCTCGCTCGATATCGTGATCGAGCGCGGTGGTTCGCGCCGCGCCGTGCGAATTTGACGCACGTCACGAACGGGGCCGCGCACGCGGCCGAAAGCGCCGCGTTTCACTTGCCGCGACGCCCCCGGCACGTGCGCGTTTGGCGCGCGTAACGCATTGCCGCATAAGAGAAAAATCGAAATGCCGCGCGGCGCGCCGTGAAACATTGCGCTTTTCCCGCGACCGGCTAAATTCCAGAAGACATGAGATTTGCGATCGCTCGGCCAATCGACTACCAATGTAAAGAAGTATTAGATTGACATGAATCAACGCAAAGCAACGGCGCTCATGAGATTTTCGCGACATCGAAAATTTGAACAACAAGTTCCCATGAGACCAATGAAAGCGATGGTGCCGGGCGTACCCGCTTACCTCACGAGCCGCAGGGGCGGCTCGCGTCGCCGGCGGGAACTGCACGCCTTCCCGGAGAGGATGACAGTGACCTCGAGACCCACCGCTGTACTCGCCGTACTGTGCGGCTTGCTGAGCCAGACGGCGCTATCCCAGGAACCGCAGGCCGAGCGCGCGCCCGACTCGATGGAGGCGCGCGTGCTCGCCTGCGCCGCCTGCCACGGCCGGCAGGGCGAGGGGACGTCGAACGACTACTTTCCGCGCCTGTCCGGCAAGCCCGCCGGCTATCTGTACAACCAGCTCGTCGCGTTCCGCGACGGCCGGCGCAAGTATCCGCCGATGAACTACCTGCTCGCGTATCTGCCCGACGCGTACCTGCGCAAGATCGCCGATCACTTCGCGAGCCGGCGGCCGCCGTTCCCAACGATCGCGGCGCCCGCCGCCGCGCCGGCGGTGCTCGAGCGGGGGCGGCAGCTCGTCAAGTCGGGCGATCCGTCGCACAAGATTCCAGCGTGCGCGTCGTGCCACGGCGCGTCGCTCACGGGCATGGAGCCCGCCGTGCCGGGGCTGCTCGGCCTGCATGCCGAATACCTGAGCGCGCAGCTCGGCGCATGGCGCTACGGCACGCGCACGTCGTATGCGCCCGACTGCATGCAGCAGGTCGCGTCGCGCCTCACCGACACGGACGTGACCGCCATCTCCGCGTGGCTCGCTTCGCAGCCCGCGCCCGCGAACCCGTCGCCCGCCCCCGCGGGCTCGCTCGACATGCCGCTCGCATGCGGTAGCGAACCGCGTTAATGGAGGCCTCGGTGCACAAGCATTGGATCGTCAAACTCCGCAGCGCGTGCGCGAATGCCGCGCTCGGGCTGCTCGCGGCGACGCTCGCCGCATCCGCCGCACACGCGCAACCCGCCGCGGACGCGGCGACCCTCAAGCGCGGCGAGTACCTCGCCCGCGCGGGCGACTGCGTCGCGTGCCACACGGTGCCGGGCGAGAAGCTCTTCGCGGGCGGCCGCGCGATGCCGACGCCGTTCGGCACGCTGTACTCGCCGAACATCACGCCCGACAACGACGCGGGCATCGGCAAATGGACGGCCGACGAGTTCTACGCGATGATGCACACCGGCCGTTCGCGCGACGGCTCGCTGCTGTATCCGGCGATGCCGTTCGCCGCGTACACGAAGGTCACGCGCGCGGATTCGGACGCGATCTTTGCGTACCTGCGCTCGGTGCCGCCCGTGAAGCTCGCGAACCGGCCGCACGACATGCGTTTTCCGTACAACAACCGGCAGTTGCTGATCGGCTGGCGCACGCTGTACTTCAAGGAAGGCGAGTATCAGCCGGACCACGCGAAATCGGCCGAATGGAACCGCGGCGCGTATCTGGTGCAGGGGCTTGGCCACTGCTCGATGTGCCACACCGCGATCAACGCGCTCGGCGGCAGCTCCGAGTCGAACGCGTTCGAAGGCGGGCTGATCCCGATGCAGGCGTGGTATGCGCCGTCGCTCACGTCGAACCGGGAAGCTGGGCTCGGCGACTGGAGCATCGCCGACATCACGGGCCTGCTGCAGGCGGGCGCGTCGCATCGCGGCGCGGTGTACGGGCCGATGGCCGAGGTCGTCTACGACAGCCTGCAGTACCTGTCGGACGACGACGTGCGCGCGATGTCCGTCTATCTGAAGTCGCTGCCGCAGCGCGGCAGCGAGGCCGAGTCCGCGCCGAAGACGACGATGGCCGCATCGGAGCAGGCGCGCCTCTACAAGATCGGCGCGAAGATCTACGACACGCAGTGCGCGAGCTGCCACGGCAAGACGGGGCGCGGCAAGACGCCGGCGTTCCCGCCGCTCGCGGGCAACCAGTCGATCCAGATGACGTCCGCGGTGAATCCGATCCGCATGGTGCTGAACGGCGGCTATGCGCCCGGCACCGCGAAGAATCCCGAGCCCTACGGCATGCCGCCTTTCGCCCAGTCGCTGTCGGACGACGAGGTGGCCGCCGTGACGACGTTCATTCGCACCGCCTGGGGCAACCGCGGCACGCCGGTTTCCGCGAAGGAAGCCAACGCGCTGCGCTCCGCTCCGCTCTATTGAGGACATCATGAGCGACACTTCCCAACGACACGGGGGCGACCCCGAACCGCACGACGACGCGGTCGACGAGATCGTCCGGTCGGGGCCGCGCGGCGCGCTCGCGCTCGCCGGCACCGCGACCGCGATCGTGATCGCGCTGTGGTTCGCCTTTTACTTTCTCGTCTTCCTGCCTCGCGGCGTGATCCAATAAAAAGCGGCTCCCATGTCCAAACAACCTATGCCAGACCGTCTCGACGGCGCGCAGCTCGCGGCCCGGATCGAGCGCAGGTGGGCGATCCTGGCCGTCGGCCTGATGATCGTCCTCGTCGCCATGATGGTGTACACCGGCCTGCACTGGGCGATGATGCCGCCGTCGCGCGTCGAGACGATCGATCCGACGACGCTGCACGTTTCCGGCGAATTCGTCGAGAGCAACCTCGGCACCGCGCGCGAGCCGGACGGCTCGGTCACGGTGCGCGTGATCGGCCAGCAGTACTCGTTCACGCCGCAGTGCATCCTCGTGCCGGCGAATACGCCCGTCACGTTCCGCGCGACGAGCGCGGACGTCGTGCACGGCTTTCTCATCACCGATACCAACATCAATTCGATGCTCGAGCCCGGCTACGTCGCGACGTTCAGGACGACCTTCGACACGCCGAGGGATCACCTGATGCCGTGCCACGAGTATTGCGGCACGGGCCACGAGGGGATGTGGGCGCACGTCAAGGTCATTGACCGTGCGGAATTCGACAAACTGGCGTCCAGCGCGCGGAGACTGAGCTGTGTTAAAGAATAATCGACTGGTGCTCGCCCATTTCTGGCTCGCGTTCGCGGTCTTCGGCGTCGCGCTGTTGCTCGGCGCGTGGCAGATGCTCGCGCGCAGCCCGCTGCATCCGTGGCTCGGCAATCCCGAGCTCTACTACCGTTCGGTGACGGCGCACGGCTCCGTGATGGGCTACGTGTTCCCGACGCTGATCGCGATGGGCTTCGGCTACGCGATCAGCGAGCTCGCGCTCAAGATGCCGCTCGTCGGCCGCCGCTGGGCGTGGACGGGTTTCTGGCTGATCGCCGTCGGCTCGGTCGTCGCGATGACGCCCGTGTCGCTCGGCCTGTCGTCGGTGCTCTACACGTTCTATCCGCCGATGATCGGCAATCCGTTCTACTACCTCGGCGTCGTGCTCGTCGTCGTCGGCTCGTGGATCTGGGTCGCGCTGATGTCGGTGAACCTCTATGCGTGGAAGAAGAGCAATCCCGGCACGCCGATTCCGCTCGCGATGTTCGCGAACGTCGCGGGCGCGTATCTGTGGGGCTGGACCGCGGTCGGCGCCGCGATCGAGATCCTGTTCCAGATCCTGCCCGTCGCGGTCGGGCTCCGCTCGACGATCGACGCGGGCCTCGCGCGCGTGTTCTTCTCGTGGACGCTGCACGCGATCGTCTACTTCTGGCTGATTCCCGCGTACATCGCGTACTACACGCTCGTGCCGCGCGCGATCGGCGGCAAGCTGTACAGCGACGGGATGGCGCGCATCTCGTTCATCCTGTTCCTCGTCGGCGCGATGCCGATCGGCGTGCACCACCTGTTCGCCGATCCGCAGGTCGGCTCGGGCTTCAAGTTCCTGCAATCGGTGTTCACCGCGCTCGTCGCGGTGCCGACGCTCCTCACGGTGTTCACGGTATGCGCGTCGGTGGAGATCGCTGCGCGCCTGCGCGGCGGCAAGGGCGCGTTCGGCTGGCTGCGCGCGCTGCCGTGGCATGAACCGATGATGCTCGCCGTCGCGTTCTCGTTCGTGATGCTCGGCTTCGGCGGCGCGGGCGGGCTCATCAACATGAGCTATCAGCTCGATTCGACGATCCACAACACGCAGTGGATCACGGGGCACTTCCACCTGATCTTCGGCGGCGCCGTCGTCATCATGTACTTCGCGATCGCGTACGAACTGTGGCCGCACCTGACGGGCCGCGCGCTCGGCAGCCTGCGGCTCGTGAAGACGCAGCTCTGGCTGTGGTTCGTCGGGATGATCGTCACGACGTTCCCGTGGCACTACGTCGGCATCCTCGGCATGCCGCGCCGGATGGCCTATTACGACTACAGCGATCCGGCGCTCGCGCCGCAGGCGGCGTGGGTGACCATGTCGGTCGTCGGCGCGCTGATCCTCGTCGCGTCGGCCGTGCTGTTCTTCGTCGTGCTGATACGCAGCCATCGCGGCGCGAAGGTCAAGCCGGCCGAGTTCACGTTCAGCTCGGCCGTCCACGAGCCGAAGACGCTGCCCGTCGCGCTCAACAGCTTCGGGCTGTGGATCGCGCTGATGATCGGCCTCACGGTCGTCAACTACGGCTATCCGATCGCGCAGTTGATGTCGCTCAAGCAACCGTCGGTGCCGGCGATCTACATGGGGGCGCAGCGATGAGCACGGAACGTCTGTTTTCGATTCGCAACCGCTGGTTTACGGTCAGCGTCGGGCTCACGCTGTTCGCGGTGGCCGCGTCGGTGCTGATCGGCTTCGTCTGGCTGCCGTCGGTGCAGAAGGACGCGCAGTTCCAGGGCATCTGGAACGCGATCTGCAGCGCGGCCGGCGTGCCGCGCGCGTGGCTGCCGTCGCAGCAGGCGCCGGCGCCTTCGGCCGTCAAGACGAGCACGGTCGTCGTCACGCCGCAGATGATGGTGGGCGCGGACAGCCTGTCGATCGGCCGCGGCGCGACGCTCGCGATGCGCTGCACGATGTGCCACGGCGCGCGCGGGATGAGCGACGCGAATTCGCCGAACCTCGCGGGCCAGTACGCGGCCGTCATCTACAAGCAGTTGAAGGACTTCCAGACGGGCGCGCGCACCAACGCGGTGATGGCGCCGATGGTCGTCAATCTGAGCGACCAGGACATGCGCGATCTCGCCGCGTTCTACTCATATCTGCCGCGCACCGTGACGCCGCTCGCCGCGACGCCGCCGAAGATCGTCGCGAGCGGCGCGCCGATGCGCAACATCGCGCCGTGCGCGTCGTGTCATGGCGGAATGGACAACAAGGTCGGCGGGCCGAGGCTCGAAGGCGAGCCGGAGGTCTACATCAACGCGCAGTTGCAGGCGTTCGCGACGGGCGCGCGGCACAACGACATCAGCGAGCAGATGCGCAACGTCGCGCGGCAGATGACGCCCGCCGAGATCGCGGCGGCCGCGCGGTATTACGCGGGGCGGCCGTAGCGGGGCGCGGCCGCGGTTGCGCTTCGGCGCAGGCCGTGGAGGCCGCGCAGCGCCGGAGCGGCGGAGGGTGCCGTGCGATCGACCGCGCCGGTGCGAACAGGAACGGCAAACGGGAAGGCGTCCGTTTGCCGTTCCTGTTGGGCGTCGATCGGAGAGGGCGGGGCGGCGGCGAGGCATGATCGCCCGTCGGCCGAGCGCGATCGCGCGCGTTACCGGCCGTCGCCCTGCGCGCCGTGAAAGAAGCGGCCGAGCTCGGCCGCGAGCTCGTTGAGCACGCCCATTTCCTGCTGCGAGATCTTGCGCGCCGGCTGGCCGACCGCCCAGTCGCCGTACAGCAACGCGACCGTGGTCTGCTCCGCGGCGACGGGCAGCAGCACGAACGCGCGCGCATCGTCGAACGCGTCCAGATACCACGCGGGCAGCCGCTTGACCATCTTCGGATCGTGTGCGTTCTCGATGAAGATGCCGACCGAGTTCGTGATCGCGAGATGAAACACGTCCGGCTCGAACGTCTCGTGAAAGCGCAACTGCTCGAGCGCCGCGTCGACGTCCGGCCCGAAGCCGAGACGCGCGGCGAACACGCCGTCGTCATGCCGCACGAACATCACGGTGCGCGTGAACGCGAGGCCCGCGAGCACGCTTTCGGACGCAAGCGCGAGCACCGGGCCGAGCACGTGCTCGGACGGCAGCGCACGCAGATCCGCGAGGCCCGCCTCGAGGCACGCCTGCGGGGTCGACGCGCCGCGGGCGATTTCGTCCGCGCTCGCGCGCAGCTCGACGATCTCGCGCATCACCGTGTCGCTCGTCTCCTCGCGCGACAGCGACGCGGCGATCTCGGCGAGCTCGTCGGCGCTGGTGCCGAGCACGCCGTGAAAGCGGTGCGCGAGCGCCGCGATCCGCGCGTCGCGCTGCTGCGCGTGCATCGACGTGAGCGCGGTCGCGACGTCGGTCGAGCAGTGGCTGACCGCGCGCAGCCACTGGACGTCCTGCGTTGCGCTGTCGTTGGCGTCGAAGCGCGTCATGCCCGCGCGGATCAGCTCCGGCAGCCGCCAGCGCGAGGCCGCCTCGAGGCCGATCTCGTCGTAGTCCACGCCGAGCACCGCGCGGCACGCGGCTTCGTCGTCGTCGTCGTGCTCGGCCGCGCGCTGGCGGATCTCTTCCCACTCCGCGTCGAGATAGCAGACGACGAGCAGCTTGCCGACCTGCCGCATCAGCGTGCAGACGACCGCTTCCTCGCCCGCGCGAAGATCGACGTGCTCGGTCAGCTTGCGCGCGACGCAGCCCGAGAGCAGCGCGCGGTTCAGTTCGAGCTTCGCGTCGATGCGGCGCGGCGCGCTGTGATGAAAGTGGTCGACGAGCTTGAGCCCGACGACGAGATGGCCGACGGCGTCCATGCCGAGCACCATCAGCGCGCGCGTGACGGTCGTGATGTTGCCGCCGAACGCCATGTACATCGCCGAATTCGCGAGCCGCAGCACCTTCTGCGTCAGCGCGAAGTCCGACAGCACGACGCGCACGAGCGCGGTGAAGTCGAGATCGTCGCTCTTCATCGCGGCCATCGTCGCGCGCAGCGCGTCCGACAGCAGCGGGAAATCGCCGCGCTCGTTCATCCGGGCCCAGAGCTTGTCGAGCAGCGCCGTTCGCGGCAGTTGTGCGGTGATTGACATACGAATCAGTGATTGAGAAAGCCGGCTGCGTGCGTCATGCGGCTGCGTGCAGATAGAGCTCCTGCGCCTCGAAGCGTTGCGCGAGTTCGTCCGACGGCAGCGCCTGGCAGACGAGCCAGCCTTGAATGTGGTTGCAGCCCATCTCGGTCAGCAGCGTGCGCTGCGCCTCGGTCTCGACGCCCTCCGCGACGAGCTCGAGCTCGAGCGTCTGCGCGAGGCCGACGACCGCCGACACGATCGCGCGGTCGTTTCTCGACGTCAACAGATTTTCGACGAAACTGCGGTCGATCTTCAGCTTCGCGAGCGGGAAGCTCTGCAGGTAAGCGAGGCTCGAATAGCCGGTGCCGAAATCGTCGACCGCGAACCGGATGCCGAGCTCGGTCACTTCCTCGAGCAGCGTCTTCGCATGGTTCGGATCGTGCATCAGCAGGCTCTCGGTGATTTCGAGGACGATGCGGCGCGGATCGATGCCCGTCAGCTTGATCGCGTCGCGCACGCTCTGCGTGAAGCGCGGGTCGCGGAACTGCTGCGGCGACACGTTGACGGCCACGTACTGCAGCGCGATCCCCTGCCGGTCCCACGACACGAGCTGCATGCACGCGGCTTTCAGCACCCAGTTGCCGAGATAGTTGATGAGGCCGATCGATTCGGCGAGCGGAATGAACGTCGCGGGCGCGACGAGCCCGTGCACCGGGTGGTGCCAGCGGATCAGCGCCTCGACGCCGACGACGGCGCCCGTGTGGCTCTTCGTGATCGGCTGGAAATGCAGCGAGAACTCGCCGTTGCGCACGCCGTTGTAGAGATCGGCCTCGAGCTTCAGGCGCTCGGCGTCGGCCGGATCGTCGGTCGGCTGATGGAACGCGAGCGCGTTGCCGCCCGCCGCCTTCGCCTGCGCGAGCGCGCGGTCCGCGCGCCGCAACAACGGACTGTGGTGCTGCGCGTGCTTCGACGCGGCGCGCGTGTCCGGGTCGATCGCGATGCCGACGCTCGCTGACAGGTGCACCGCCTGGCCGTCATACGCGTATGGCTGCTGGACGGCCGTCTGCAACTGGCGCGCGAGCGCTTCGGCCGCGTCGATCGCGGCGATGCGCGTGGGCGCGCTCAGCATCACTGCGAACTTGTCGCTCGCGACGCGCGCGAGCCGCTCGCCGCGCGTCGCGAGCCGCTGCAGCCGCTGCGCGGTGTCGCGCAGCAGCGCGTCGCCCGCGTCGTAGCCGAGCGCGCGGTTGATCCGCTGGTAATCGTCGAGATCGAGCAGCAGGAGCGCCGTGCAGCCGCCGCCTTCGTCGGCCATCTTCTGCGCGCGCATCAGCGCGGGCAAGAGCGCCGACAGGTTGTCGAGCCCCGTCATCGGATCGTGGTGCAGCTCGTACGTGAGCCGCGCCTCGATCGCCCGCCACGACGACACGTCGAACGCGGCGATCGCGAAGCCGTCGACGCCGTGGTGGCGGCTTTTCACCGCGCGCACCTCGACGTCGAGCGGGTAGGTCAGCGATTTCACGAGGCACAGCGTCGCCTTCTCGACGTCGCCCGTCGCCGACGCGCGCGCGAGCAGGCCGTCGAGCGCCGCGGTATCCTGCTCGGGGATCAGGTCGCGCAGCGTCAGCGTGTGCAGATAGTCGCGGTGATAGCCGATGAAGCGCAGGCTTGCGTCCGACACGTACAGGAAGCGCAGATCGCGGTCCACGTGGGCGAGGAAATCGACCGCGCCGACGGTTTGCTCCAGCCAGCTTCGGACCGTATCGTCGGCGCGCGGCGTGCCGGCGCGCGCGGGCATCAGCGCGCCGCCCGACCAAGCGAAGCGGCGGAGCTTGTGAAGTGCGGCGCGCCAGGAGCCCTTGCGGGGCGTTTTGTTCCTGATGGCTTCCATGTATCTCGCTGGCGTGAAGGGGCTGGAACCGGTGTCCGGACGCAATAACGGCGCATTGTGCCGATTCTTTAGTGTCAGGGAAGAAAGGAACTGGCGCATTTCGTCACGTGCGTCAGTTCGGGATGCGAACGCGATCGGACGGCTTGCCGGGCGCTAAACCCTGTTGAACATATGGACATTCGAAGACGAGGACTCAGATGAATCGAAAACTGGCATCAGGCGCGGCTGCCGCGCTCTTCGCGCTGTACGCGGTTGCGGCGCACGCGGTACTGAAGGTGGGCGACGCGGCGCCCGACTTCAGCGCGCAGGCGTCGCTCGGCGGCAAGACTTACACGTATTCGCTCGCCGACGCGCTGAAGAAAGGCCCCGTCGTGCTGTACTTCTATCCGGCCGCGTTCACGACCGGCTGCACGATCGAGGCGCATGCGTTCGCCGATGCGGTCGACGCTTACAAACAGTATGGCGCGACGGTGATCGGCGTGTCGGCGGACGACATCGGCACGCTGACGAAGTTTTCGGTCAGCGAATGCCGCAGCAAGTTCCCGGTCGCCGCCGATCCGGACGCGAAGATCATCCGCGAGTACGACGCGAAGCTGCCGGCGATCTCGAAGGCGAACCGCGTGTCGTACGTGATTTCGCCGGACGGGAAGGTGCTCTACGAGTACACGAGCCTGTCGCCCGACAAGCACGTCGAGAACACGCTGAACGCGGTGAAGGCGTGGGCGGCGTCGCACCGGCAGCCTTGATGCGGCTTTGATGCGGCTTTGATGCGGCCTGGGCGGCGAAGGTCCGGCGCGCGGGCGCCGGTAAACCCGCCGCGCGCCCGCTTATGCGCGCAGCGCCTGCTCGATCGGCACGCCGCCGCCGACGAAGCCGACCATCTTCTTCGAGATGCCGAGCTTGATCGCCTCGATCGCCGCCCAAGCGACGTCCTGGCGCGCGACGGGCGGCGCGTTGTCGAGCCGCTCCTCGGTGAGCGCGATCTTGCCGACGCCCGGATCGTCGGTGAGCGGGCCTGGGCGCAGGATCACGTAGTCGATGCCCGACGCGATCACGCGGTCGTCGCCCTCGCGCTTCATCTGCGAGTAGTGGCGCAGGAACTCGGGGCTGCGCTGCGGCCAGTACGCGGTGAGCGAGCTGATCACGACGAGCTTCTGCACGTTGTGCGCCTTCGCATAGTCGGCCGCGCGCGCGACGGCGTCGCGGTCGATCTGTTCCTCTTCGGTCGCGCCTTCCGACTCGGCGGAGCCCGCCGCGTAGATCGCGTGCGTGATGCCGTCGAACGCGGACGAGAAGTCGCCCGTCAGATCGGCAACGACGACTTTCGCGCCCGGCAGCGCAAAATCCGGCCGGCGCACGAGCGCCGTGACCTCGAAATCCTGCTGCTTGAGCAGCAGGTCCGCGAGCGCGCGGCCCGTGCGGCCGGACGCGCCAATCAGCAGTACCTTCATCGACATGAAACCGCTCCTTGCATTGCGCTGCGTCAATGGCGCCCTCCAGGCGAGGGGCTGACGTCGAACGTCCAAGTGTATGCCGAATTCGCGTCCGATCGGTGGTGCCGAAACGAGATTCGGATCAAGGTCCGGCGCGCGAAGGCGGCCTCGCGCACATGGCGGCGCGCGCCCGGACCCGGCCGATCGCGGCTGCGGGCGGCGCTCGCGGGCGGTGCGCCGCCTGTTCGTCAATGGCGGGTGAGGCTTTCGCCGCGCACACGCGCGCATCGTTGCCCGTCATTTATGAATAGGCGATGGGCTTCGTATCAGGCGTAAGCATTTGTGACACGGCGGCATCGCCCGCGTCACTCGCTCGCGACCGCCGCGCCGCCCGACGACCGGCGATTCCGGCGCTTCTCGGCCCACACGCGCAGCCGGTCCATGTACAGATAGACGACGGGCGTCGTATAGAGCGTCAGCATCTGCGACACGATGAGCCCGCCCGCGATCGCGATCCCGAGCGGCGCGCGCATCTCCGCGCCGTCGCCGTGGCCGAACACGAGCGGCAGCGCGCCGAGCAGCGCCGCCATCGTCGTCATCATGATCGGCCGGAAGCGCAGCAGGCATGCTTCGTGAATCGCGTCGAACGACGACTTGCCTTGCCGCGACGCGTCGATCGCGAAGTCGACCATCATGATCGCGTTCTTCTTCACGATGCCGATGAGCAGGATCACGCCGATCAGCGCGATGATGCTGAACTCGGTCTTGAAGAGCAGCAGGCCGAGCAGCGCGCCGACGCCCGCCGACGGCAGCGTCGACAGGATCGTGACCGGATGGATGTAGCTCTCGTACAGAATCCCGAGCACGATGTAGACGGCCGCGAGCGCGGCGAGGATCAGGATCGGCTGATCCTTCAGCGACTCCTGGAACGCCTGCGCGGTGCCCTGGAAGCTGCCCTGGATCGTCGGCGGCACGCCGACCTCGGCCATCGTCTGGTAGATCACCTGCGTCGCCTTCGACAGCGACACGCCGGGCGGCAGGTTGAACGAAATCGTCGTCGCGACGAACAGGCCCTGATGGTTGACCGCGAGCGGCGTCGTGCTCGGCCCGAAGCTCGCGATCGCGGAGAGCGGCACCATCGTCGATTTCGACGTCGACACCGCCGCGCCCGACGACGCGCTCGACTTGCCGCTCGACGCGATCGAGTTGAGCGCCTGGTTGCGCGCCGAATCGGCGGCGATCGCGGCGGCGCTCTGCGCGGCCGCGCCGGCCGTCGACGCGCGCGTCGAGGTCGCGACGTAGGTGCCCGCCGCCGCGTTCGTCGTCTGCGCGCCGCTCGCGCTGCCGCCCGATGTGCTGACGTAGATCTGCTTGAGCATCTCCGGGCTCTGCCAGTACTGCGGCGCGACCTCCATCACGACGTGGTACTGGTTGAGCGGGTTGTAGATCGTCGACACCTGGCGCTGGCCGAACGCGTCGTACAGCGTGTTGTCGATCTGCGCCGGCTTGATGCCGAGGCGCGCGGCGGTCGCGCGGTCGATCGTCACCATCGCCTCGAGGCCGCCTTGCTGCTGGTCGGAGTTCACGTCGGCGAGCTCGGGGCGCTTTTGCAGCGCCTCCGTGAGGATCGGCCCCCACTTGTACAGCTCGGCCGTCGAGTCGCCGAGCAGCGTGAACTGATACTGCGCGTTGCTCTGCCGGCCGCCCGCGCGGATGTCCTGCGCGGCCTGCAGGAACGTGCGCGCGCCCGCGACGCCGGCGAGCTGCGGCCGCAGTTGCTGGATCACCTGATCGGCCGACAGCTTGCGCTGCGGCTTGTCCTTCAGCGCGACGAACATGAAGCCCGAGTTCGTCTGCGCGCCGCCCGTGAAGCCCGCGACGTTTGCGACGTTCGGATTCGCGCGGACGATGCGCATCATCTCGGTGAACTTGAGCTTCATCGCCTGGAACGAGGTCGTCTGGTCGGCCTGGATGCCGCCGATCATGAGGCCCGTGTCCTGCTGCGGGAAGAAGCCCTTCGGCACGACGATGTACAGCGCGATGTTGAGCGCGATCGTCGCGACGAGCGTCATCAGGATCGTGAGCGGATGGCGCAGCGCCCACGACAGCGTGCGCTCGTAGCCGCGCTGCATCCGCTCGAAGCCGCGCTCGAGCCAGCGCGCGACGCGGCCCTCGTCGCGCGGATCGTGCGCTTCGGGCAGCAGGCGCGCGCACATCATCGGCGTGAGCGTGAGCGACACGACGAGCGACACGGCGATCGCGAGCGACAGCGTGAGCGCGAATTCGCGGAACAGGCGCCCGACGATGCCGCCCATCAGGAGGATCGGCAGAAACACCGCGACGAGCGACAGGCTGATCGACAGCACCGTGAAGCCGACCTCGCGCGCGCCGTCGAATGCGGCCTGCAGCCGCGGCGTGCCGTTCTCGATGTGGCGCGCGATGTTCTCGAGCACGACGATCGCGTCGTCGACGACGAAGCCCGTCGCGACGATGAGCGCCATCAGCGACAGGTTGTTCAGCGAGAAGCCGAGCAGATACATCGCGCCGAACGTGCCGATGATCGAGATCGGCACCGCGACGCTCGGGATCAGCGTCGCGCGCCAGTTGCGCAGGAACAGGAACACGACCATCACGACGAGGCTCACCGCGATGAGCAGCGTGTGCTCGGTGTCGGCGAGCGATGCGCGGATCGTGCGCGAGCGGTCGAGCACCGGCGTGACCTGGATGTCGGCGGGCAGCGCGGCCGTCAGTTGCGGCAGCGCGGCCTTCACGCGCTCGATCGTGTCGATGATGTTCGCGCCGGGCGACCGGTACAGGATCACGAGCACCGCGCGCTCGCCGTTCATGAGGCCGAGATTGCGCAGATCCTCGACCGAGTCGACGACGCTCGACACGTCCGAGAGGCTCACGGCCGCGCCGTTGCGGTACGCGATCACGAGATCCTTGTATTGCGAGGCCTTCGACGCCTGGTCGTTCGTGTATAGCTGATAGTGGTGCGGGCCGGACTCGATCGCGCCCTTCGGGCTGTTCGCGTTCGCGGACGCGAGCGCGGCGCGCACGTCCTCGAGGCCGATCCCGTAGTGGAACAGCGCCTGCGGCTCGAGCTCGACGCGCACGGCCGGGTTCGCCGAGCCGCTCAGGCTGACCTGGCCGATCCCGTCGACCTGCGACAGCGACTGCTGCAGCACCGTCGACGCGGCGTCGTACAGCTTCGCGGGCGACGCCGTCTTCGACGTGAGCGACACGACCATGATCGGCGAATCGGCCGGGTTGACCTTGCGGTACGTCGGGTTGCTCTTCAGGCTCGCGGGCAGATCCGCGCGCGCGGCGTTGATCGCGGCCTGCACGTCGCGCGCGGCGCCGTCGATGTCGCGGTTCAGGTTGAACTGGAGCACGATCCGCGCGTTGCCGACCGAGCTCATCGAGGTCATTTCGGCGACGTCCGCGATCGAGCCCAGATGCCGCTCGAGCGGGCTCGTCACGCTGGTCGCGACGGTCTCCGGGCTCGCGCCGGGCAGCGACGCCTGCACGAGGATCGTCGGGAAATCGACCTGCGGCAGCGGCGAGACGGGCAGCTTGACGAACGCGAACAGGCCGGCGAGCGCGATCCCGAGCGCGAGCAGCGTCGTCGCGACGGGGCGGGTGATGAACGGGCGCGACAGGTTCATTTACGCGTCCGGATGCGCGGCCGGGCGGCCGGAACGCTCGAAGAAGCCGCGGATGCGGCGCGCGAGCGCGTCGAAGCCGAGGTAGATCACGGGCGTCGTGAAGAGCGTGAGCACCTGCGACACGATGAGCCCGCCCGCGATCGCGATGCCGAGCGGCTGGCGCAGCTCGGAGCCCGCGCCCGAGCCGACGATGAGCGGCACGGCGCCGAGCAGCGCGGCGAGCGTCGTCATCAGGATCGGCCGAAAGCGCAGCAGGCACGCCTGGTAGATCGCCTCGCGCGGCGGCTTGCCCTCGACGCGCTCCGCCTCGAGCGCGAAGTCGATCATCATGATCGCGTTCTTCTTCACGATGCCGATCAGCAGCACGATGCCGATGATCCCGATGATGTCGAGGTCGTGCCCGGTGATCATCAGCGCGAGCAGCGCGCCGACGCCCGCCGACGGCAGCGTCGACAGGATCGTGATCGGGTGGATGTAGCTCTCGTACAGCACGCCGAGCACGATGTACATCGTGACGATCGCGGCGAGGATCAGGAACAGTTGGTTCGACAGCGACGCCTGGAACGCGAGCGCCGCGCCCTGGAAGCGCGTCTGGAAAGACGCCGGCAGGCCGATTTCCCGCTCGGCCGCGTCGATCGCCTTCACCGCCTCGCCGAGCGACGCGCCCGGCGCGAGGTTGAACGAGATCGTCGTCGCCGGGAACTGCGACAGGTGCGTCACGAGGAGCGGCGCGGGCCGCTCGTGGAACGTCGCGATCGTGGAGAGCGGCACCTGGCCGCCGCCCGCCGACGGCAGGTAGATGCCGTTCAGCGAATCGGTGTAGTGCTGCATCCGCGGCTCCGCTTCGAGGATCACGCGGTACTGGTTCGACTGCGTGAAGATCGTCGACACGATCCGCTGGCCGTACGCGTCGTAGAGCGCGTTGTCGACGGTCGCGGGCGTGATGCCGAAGCGCGCGGCGCTCGCGCGGTCGATCTCGATGTAGACCGACTTGCCGTTGTTCTGCAGATCGGTCGCGACGTCGGCGAGGGACGGCTCCTTCTTCAGCCGGTCGACGAGCTTCGGCACCCAGGTCGCGAACTCGTCCGGGTTCGGGCTCGTCAGCATGAACTGGTACTGCGTCGGGCTGACTGTCGAGTCGATCGTCAGATCCTGCACCGGCTGCATGTACAGCGAGATGCCCGTGACGTTCGCCACCTGCCGCTGCAGCGAGCGGATGACGTCGCTCGCCGATTCGCTGCGCTCGTCGCGCGGCTTCAGGTTGATCAGCATCCGGCCGCTGTTGAGCGTGATGTTCGAGCCGTCGACGCCGATGAACGACGTGAGGCTCACGACGTCCGGATGCTTCAGGATCTCGGCGGCGAGCGCCTGCTGGCGCTCGGCCATCGCGCCGTACGACACCGACTGCGGCGCCTGCGTGATCGCCTGGATCACGCCCGTGTCCTGCGTCGGGAAAAAGCCCTTCGGAATCACGACGTAGAGGAGGGCGGTGAGCGCGAGCGTGAGCACCGCGACGACGAGCGTCGAGCGCCGCCGGTCGAGCACCCACTGCAGCGCGAGCCCGTAGCGCGCGATCACGCGGTCGATCAGCGCGTGCACCTTCGCCTCGAAGCGGTGGCTTTCGGGCGGCGGCGTGTGGCGCAACAGCTTCGCGCACATCATCGGCACGAGCGTGAGCGACACGATGGCCGAGATCACGATCGTCACCGCGAGCGTGATCGCGAACTCGTGGAACAGCCGCCCGACGACGTCGCCCATGAAGAGGAGCGGAATCAGCACGGCGATCAGCGACACCGTCAGCGAGATGATCGTGAAGCCGATCTGCTTCGAGCCCTTCAGCGCCGCCTCGAGCGCCGAATCGCCTTCCTCGACGTAGCGCGCGATGTTCTCGATCATCACGATCGCGTCGTCGACGACGAAGCCCGTGGCGATCGTGAGCGCCATCAGCGACAGGTTGTTCAGCGAAAAGCCCGACAGGTACATCACGGCGAGCGTGCCGATCAGCGACAGCGGCACCGACAGGCTCGGGATGATCGTCGCGTAGACGTTCGCGAGGAACAGGTACATCACGAGCACGACGAGCGCGACCGCGAGCCCGAGCTCGAACTGCACGTCGCGCACGGCGGCGCGGATCATCGTCGTGCGGTCGGTGACGATCTGCACGTCGAGCGCGGCGGGCAGCGATTCCTGCAGCTTCGGCAGGATCGCCTTGATGTTGTCGACCGTCTGGATCACGTTCGCGCCCGGCTGCCGCTGCACGTTCAGGATGATCGCGGGCTCGGCGTCGACCCACGCGCCGAGCTTCGTGTTCTCCGAGCCGGCGACGATCTTCGCGACGTCGGTGAGCATCACCGGCCGGCCGCTCTTGTACGCGACGACGGCGTCGTGGTACTGGTCGGCGCTCGTCAACTGGTCGTTCGCGTTGATCGTGTACGCGCGCGTCGGGCCGTCGAAGTTGCCCTTCGGCGTGTTGACGTTCAGGTTCGAGATCGTCGTGCGCAGGTCGTCGAGGTTCAGGCCGTAGGACGCGAGCGCGAGCGGGTTCGCCTGGATCCGCACGGCCGGCCGGTTGCCGCCCGACAGGCTGACGAGGCCGACGCCCGACACCTGCGAGATCTTCATCGCGAGACGCGTGTCCGCGAGATCCTGCACCTGCGTGAGCGGCAGCGTCTTCGACGTGACGGCGAGCGTGATCACGGGCGCGTCGGCCGGATTGACCTTCGCGTAGATGGGCGGCGCGGGAAGGTCCGACGGCAGCAGGTTGCCCGCCGCGTTGATGGCCGCCTGCACTTCCTGCTCGGCGACGTCGAGCGGCAGGTCGAGGCTGAACTGCAGCGTGATCACGGACGCGCCCGCCGAGCTTTGCGACGACATCTGGTTGAGCGACGGCATCTGCCCGAACTGCCGCTCGAGCGGCGCGGTGACGGACGACGTCATCACCTCGGGGCTCGCGCCCGGATAGAAGGTCTGGACCTGGATCGTCGGATAGTCGACCTCGGGCAGCGCGGCGAGCGGCAGAAAGCGCAGCGCGACGAGGCCGGCGAGCATGATCGCCGCCATCAGGAGCGCGGTGCCGACCGGACGAAGAATGAAGACGCGGGACGGATTCATCGGTCAGCCGGCGTCATTGCGACTGGGCCTGCGACGCGCCGCCGTGGCGGCGCCCGCCGTGCGCGCCCGACGCGGCCGATGCGCCTTTCGCGCCCGACGCCTGCTTCGGCTGGTTGGCCGGGATCGTGATCGCCGAGCCCTCGCGCAGCCGGTCGGAGCCGTCCGTCACGACGCGCTCGCCGACGGCGAGCCCCTCGACGATGCTCGTGCGCTCGCCGTCGACGGGGCCGGGCTTCACCTTGCGCACGCTCACCGTGTTGTCCGGCTTCACGACGTAGACGAACTGGCCGATCGAGCCCGTGAGCACGGCCGACGTCGGCACGATCGTCGCGTCGCGGATCGTGTCGACGAGGAGGCGCGCGTTGACGAACTGATTCGGGAACAGCAGGCTGTTCCTGTTCTCGAACGTCGCGCGCAGCTTCACGGTGCCCGTCGTCGTGTCGATCTGGTTGTCGAGCGTGTCGAGCGCGCCCGTCTCGAGCGGCGTCGTGTTGTTGCGGTTGTACGCGGTGACCGACAGCCTGCCGCCGGCGCTCATCTGCTTGAGGATCGCGGGCAGGTTGTCTTCGGACGTCGTGAAGATCACGCTCATCGGCTGCAATTGCGTGATGACGACGATGCCGTTCGTGTCCGACGGCGTCACGTAGTTGCCCGGATCGACCTGACGCAGGCCGACGCGGCCCGTCACGGGCGCCGTGATCCGCGCGTACGTGAGATTGAGCTTCGCGGAATCGATCGCCGCGCGGTCGATCTGCACGGTGCCTTCGTACTGCTTGACGAGCGACGCCTGCGTGTCGGCCGTCTGCTTCGCGATCGAATCCTGCGCGACGAGCGTCTGGTAGCGCTTCAGGTCGAGGCGCGCGGTCGCGAGGAGCGCCTCGTCGCGCGCGAGCGCGCCCTGCGCGTTCGCGAGCGAGATCTGGTACGGGCGCGGATCGACTTGCGCGAGCACGTCGCCCTTCTTCACGATCTGGCCTTCCTGGAACGACACCGATTGCAGATAGCCGGACAACTGGGTCCTGACGGTCACGTTCGCGAGCGGCGTGACGGTGCCGAGCGCGTTGAGGACGACGGGCATCTCGCCGCGCACGGCGGCGGCGACCTGGACGGGCTGCGGCAGGTTCGCGAGCGCGGCGGGGCCGCCGCGCTTGCGTGCGCCGCCTGGCTGGCTCTCGGCGCTCGGGCTGCCGCCGCTCTTCCACGGATGCCACCACAGCACGCCGCCGATCACGACGGCCGCGAGCGCGCCGAGCGCGATCAGCTTGCGGCGGGGGCGGCGCGGGCTGGGACCGGACGGCGGGTGAGCGGAAGAGCGGGGCGTGGGCTTTTCTTGATTGTCCATCGGTTCGATCTGGAGGTCGGCGTGCAGTGCATACGACAGGCGCGCACGGGCCGCGTTCGCGGTCGTCGCGACCGGGCCGGCTTGCGGCCCGGCCGCGACGTAAAAGAGAAAAGAGCGGGGCGCGCCGGTTGTGGCGCGGGGTTGCATGATGCTACGTCCCTACGACGGTTACAGTCCAGCACCCTATCTTTCCGCGAATTACGATCGTTACAGATGAACGGGCGATGACATGCGGCGATGACGCGGGCCCGCGTGCGCGGCGCGGTCTGTCGCGGCACTGCGCCATCCATGTCAACGTGCGAGATTCGGCCACGCGGCGCCGCCGATCTCGCGCGTGATCTTCGCGATGCACTCGCGCAGCGCAGGCACCGCGACCGAGCGCAGGAAGTCGGGCGTGCACTGGTGCGCGGAGCCGCCGCAGTTGACCGCGTAGCATTGGCCCGTCGGCGCGACGAAGCCCGCTGCGATCGCGTTCAGTTCCTCGCGCCATTCGCCGATCGCGATCGCGTAGCCGTGTTGGGCGATGTCGGCGAGCGCGGCATTCAGCCGCGACACGACGAATGGCCAGTCGTCGCCCGCCGCCGCCTGCAGCGCGCCGATCAGCTCGCGGCGCGGGGCGTCCTCGAGCGCGGCGAGGTACGCGCGGCCGACCGCCGTGCGCGCGACGTCCATCCGCGAGCCCGTTTCGAGCCGCGTGACGAGCACGGCCGAGCGGGGGCGGATCACGTCGATCGCGACCATGTCGAGGCGGTCGCGCACCGCGAGGTGGACGGACAGCGATGTCTTTTCGGCGAGTTCGACGAGGAACGGCCGCGAGCGTGCACGGATGTCGAAGTTGCGCAAGAAGCCGTTGCTGAGCTCGAGCACCGACGCCGTCAGCACGAAGCGCTCGCTGTCAGGCAACTGGAACAGGAAGCCCGCGCTGACGAGCGTCGCCGTGATGCGCGACACGGTTGGCTTCGGGATGCCTGTCAATTCTGCCAGTTCGCGGTTGCTGACCGGAGCATCGGAGATCGCGATGCGGCGCAGGACCGCCAAACCGCGCGCGAGGGCCGTTATTTCGTCGGTGGTGGCTTCCCGTTCTCGGGAGAGGGCTTGGGCGTTGGAGCGTGTCGTCACGGGAATCTCTCTTTTTTCGAAACTTGATTTCAGATTCTTATCAATTGTAAGACGAATGTCGAGAAAGTGTGCGCGGCTTGCCACTTTCTTTCGCAATGCGCAATATTTACTGGATTACCCCGAGTTTATTAGGGAAATGTCGGATCGTGCAGCGCCGAAAATGAGATGGAGGCATGTATTTTTCGCTTGACTTGTCGTCCGGAAACGGAAAAAATGTCTCCTAATTTCGAAACGTTGTTTCGCTAGTTTAGATGGGAACGACGTTCGATGCAGTCTCTCAGGTTCTAGCACGGCCCTCGGAATGGCTAGAACTTTTTTAGCGCCACGGTCTCCGTGGCGCTTTTTTTTACCTGTTCGCAGCCCGAAGGGTGTTCCCATATATTGGGATTGAATGGGCGGCGCGCGGCAAGCGCGCATAAAAAAAGCGCGACGCCACGAGGGCATCGCGCCAATCCGGTGCCAGGCGCCGGCGAATCAGCCGTGACGACGAAGAAAATCCGGTATCACGCCTTCTTGAGCTGGATCGCCGTGGGCTCTGCCGTCAGATAGCCGACGCTCGCGCCGAAGCGGTCCTTGTAGTTCGCGCGCACGAGCGGATCGAGCACGCCCTTCACCTTGTCGTGCAGCGGCGATTCCCAGTCGCCGACGTGCTGGAGGTTGCTCATCACGTAGGTCCAGCCGTTGATCTCGTCGACCGCGTGCAGGCCCGTTGATTCCGCGCCCGCCGGGCACGACAGCACGCGCGAGAGCTGCTTCGTGTCGACGTGGTACGCCCACAGGAAGTTGTTCACGTGCATCCCCGAATCCTCGCCGATGAAGAGGGTGCGCAGCTTTTCCGAGAACTTCAGGTTGTCCGGATTCGCGATCTTGTCCGGGTGCGCAATGTTGCCGAGCGCGTCGGCCGCGGCGAGATCCTCGCCGACGAGCGCCGCGGGCGCGCTCATGTCGACAGGCACCCAGTCGCTCGCGATCGCGGCGCCCGACGTGTCGCGCTGGCCGCCGCGCATGTTGAGCGCGTACACCGCGCCCGCGTTGATCGCGCGATCGAGCGCGATGTCCGGCGACGCGGCCGCGTTGCCGCGAACCATCGACTTCTGGATGTACGACATCGCCGAATACAGCACCTTGTCCTTCGCGTTGACCGTCGTGCCTTCGAGCTTCGTGAAGCCCATGCTGGCGCCCGCGTATGCGGCATAACGGTGCGTCTCGAGGAACGCCGCGGCCTTCGTCATGCCGGGCTTGATGCGGACCCAGTTGAACGCGCCGCTGAAGTTGATCTTCGCAAACGACGCGTCGCCCGGGTCCTTCGTCGCGACGTCCATGATGTCGGCCGCCTTCAACTGGTTCGCGAGCGCCTTGATCTCCGCGCTCGTCGCGTGGCCGAGATTGATCCACGTGAGCGTTGCCGCGCCTGCGCCCGCCGACGACGTCTGCGTCCATTTCGCGACGTACAGCGTGCCCGCCGACAGGTCGGCCGCCTTGTCGGCGATGAACATGAAGAGGCCGCCGTTCGTCGCGTCGTCGCCCATCAGCACCGTGCGCTGGTCCGGCATCACCTGCACGAGTTCGTGCGAGATCCGGCCGAGGCAGTAGTGCTTGCGGATCGAGCCCGTGCCGTCCGGGTTCACCGTGACTTCCGGCAGATGGCCGTAGTGATAGGGGTTCGCGGCCGTCTCGCTGCCGAACGTGTTCTTGCTGAACGCCTTGAATTGAGCGTCGCTCGCGGCCTTTGTCGCGTCCGGCTCGTACTCCTCGCTCGACAGATGCGTGTTCCACGGCGACAGGCTCGCGCCGCACGTGATCCAGAGGCCGTGCGCGGCCGACGTGTCGACGTTGTGGTACTTGACGAGCTTGAGCGCGCCAGTCGCCGGATCCTGGTCGAGCGTCAGCACGGCGATCGGCGACGGCAGCCGGCCGTATTGCGATGCGCTTGCCAGGTCGCGCGTCGTGTATTCGAACTGCACGACGGCGAATACCGTTCTGCCTTTCACGCCCGCTACGCTCGCGTTCTCGAGCGTGAGGAGCGAGCTGCCGTCCGGGCAGTCGGAATAGAACTGGCGCTCCCGGCCCGGAACCGAGCGATCGATGATCGGCTGGTTGTTGGCGTCGTAATAGCCGCCCGCGAGGATCGTGCCACCTTTGCCGTCGGGCACGCGATCGCCCGTCACGAAGAATGGCCGGTACGCGAGCTTGTAGTTGCGCGTCGAGCCGTCGGTAAACGAGACCGACAGCGTCGAGCCGACGGTCGTCGTCGCCATCGCGGCCGGGTCGGCGAGCGTCGGCGCGGCCATCGACGAGAACGCGGCCGCCGCGAAGCCGGCGGCGGGCGGCGCGGCGGCGACGTCGTCGTCGCCGCCGCAGCCGGACAGCAGGGCGGGGAGCGCGACGCCGGAGAGCGGCAGCATCGGCGCGCCGGCGAGGATCTTCAGGGCATGGCGGCGGGAGGGATTGGGCAGCGCGGGCATGGGAAATCCAGTTGTTGTGGGCGACGGAAATCGACGGCGCGCCGGCGGCGGGCGCGGCGGACGGCGACGAAAACAAGCTGAAAGTGTAATTTTCATAAATGAAAGTTTTTTGAATTGATTTTGTACGGATTGGCGGACGTCTCGCGCCGTGCGCGCCAGCGTGGATTTCGCGGGAGGATGCCGTCCGGGCGGAGCGCCGCGCGCGCCGCTACCGGTGCGGCAACGACATGTAAAAAAGAACCGGAAGCCGCCGAGGGCGCGCCGGCGCGTCGTATCATGGCCCTTTCGCCACTCGGAGCCGCTTTGCCGCGCCATTCGCCATGACGATCGAGATCGCCCACGCAACCGCCAATCTCTCCCGCGCCGGCCGCCGCCGGCTGCGCGCCGTCGCGCTCGCGGCCGCCGTCGCCGCCGCGCTTGCCGGCTGCAAGAAGCCGGAGGAGGCGAGCGCGCCGCCCGACAACGCGGCAAGCGCCGCCGCCCACGCGGCCCAGCAGACGACTCGGCAGCTCGATCAGGTCGCGAGCTTCGTCAATCAGCAGATCCAGGCGGCGAAGCAGGGCGTCGCATCGGCGGCGTCCGCCGTGCCGCTCGTCACGGCGAGCTCGGTGTCGGCCGCCGCGCAGGGCGCTGCGTCCGCCGTGCTCGGGCAGGCGGCCGCCGCGGCCGGCACGAGCCTCGAGGCGGCCGGCCGCAAGCTGCAGCAGTGGAGCCAGACGGCCGCGCTCGGCGCGTCGGGCGCGTCCGCCGCGAGTGGCGCCGCGGCGAGTCAATAAATCCACTTGCCTGTCCGCCTAAATGTAATTATGATGGTTACATATTGTCGTCAAGGCGGGGTGCGAATGCATGCCGCCGCAGGTGAATCATGAATACGAGCAGCCGGTTCGCATTTGCCGTCCACGTGCTCGCGCTGTTGTCGTTGCAGGAAGGTGTGCCGCTGTCGTCGGACATGATCGCGGGCAGCGTGAACACGAACCCGGCGCTGATTCGCCGTCTGTTGTCGATGCTGGCGGCGGCGGGGCTCACGACGTCGCAGCTCGGCGCGGGCGGCGGCGCGCTGCTGGCGCGCGAGCCGTCGCGCATCACGCTGCTCGACGTCTGCCGCGCGGTCGACGATGCGCAACTGTTCGCGCTGCACCGCGAGGCGCCGAATCCGGCGTGCCTCGTCGGGCGGCACATCCAGGGCGTGCTGACCGGCTACATCGGCGACGCGCAGCGAGCGATGGAGGCGTCGCTCGCTACGCGCACGCTCGCCGACGTGACGGCCGACGTGCTGCGCTCGGAAGCGTCCGGGCAGCCGGGCCGGGGGCAACAGGCGAGCGGTTGAGCGCATTCGGCCGCCGGCGCGCGGCGTGATCGCGCCGCTGCCGGGTCGAGTTGACTATGATGGGGATCGTGGATCCCTCTTTTTTCGAATGAATATGTAATTATTTGAGTTACATATTCGCCAACCAGGAGAATCGACATGACGCAACGTACTTTGAACATCGCCCTGTTCGGCGCAACCGGCATGATCGGCTCGCGGATCGCGGCCGAAGCGGCGCGCCGCGGCCATCGGGTGACGGCGCTGTCGCGCAATCCGGCGGCGAGCGCCGAGAACGTTGCCGCGGAAGCGGCCGACCTGTTCGATCCGGCGAGCATCGCCGCCGCGCTCGAAGGCCAGGACGTCGTCGCGAGCGCCTACGGGCCGAAGCAGGAGGATGCGTCGAAGGTCGTCGCGGTCGCGAAGGCGCTCGTCGACGGGGCGCGCAAGGCGGGCGTGACGCGCGTCGTCGTCGTGGGCGGCGCGGGCACGCTCGAAGTGGCGCCCGGCAGGCAGCTCGTCGATACCGAGGGCTTTCCGGACGCGTACAGGGCCGTCGCGCTCGCGCACCGCGACGCGTACGACTACCTGTCGACCGTGCAGGACCTCGACTGGACGTTCTTCTCGCCCGCCGCGCTGATCGCGCCCGGCGAGCGCACCGGCCGGTTCCGCACCGGCGCGGGCAGGCTGATCGTCGATGCGCAAGGCAACAGCAAGATCTCGGCCGAGGACTATGCGATCGCGTTCGTCGACGAGATCGAGCAGAACCGCTTCGTCCGGCAGATCGCGACGGCCGCTTACTGATCGCGGCGCGGGCGCCCGTTGGGGCTACACTGGCGATCGTCGTCACCACTTGTACGATCGCATGCCGATTTCGCCTCGCCTGCTCTTCGCTCGCGGCGCCGCGCTGGCGATCGTTCTCGCCGGCTTCGCCCTCGCCGTTGCGCCGCACGCCGCGCGGGCCGCGGCCAATCCGGGCCTTGCCGCGTTCCAGAAGCTGATCGCGCCCGCCGCCGCGTCGGACGCCGCCGCGCCGGCGTCGGGCGCGGCGGCGGCAGCGCCGTCGCCGGCGAGCGCGGGCGTGATCGGGCTCGCGGTCGGCTTCGGCGCGCAGTCGCTCGTGTCCGATCTGATCACCGGGCTTTTCATTATCGTCGAGGACACGATCTCGGTCGGTGACTGGATCGATGTCGACGGCGGCCACGCGGGCGCCGTCGAGCATCTGACGATCCGCACCGTGCGGCTGCGCGACGGGCAGGGCGCGCTCCATTCGATTCCGTTCTCGCAGATCAAGATCGTCAAGAACCTGTCGCGCGACTACGGCTACGCGGTGTTCGAAGTGCGCGCGCCGTTCTCCGCGGATCTCGACCGTGTGCTGCGGATCGTGCGCGACGCGGGCGCGGATCTGTGGAGCGACGCCGCGGTGCGCCGGTCGATGCTCGGCGGAGTCGAGGTCTGGGGGCTCGATCGCTTCGAGCCGAACTGGATGGTCGTCAAGGGGCAGATCCGCACGCGCCCGCAGCAGCAATCGACGGTGATGCGCGCGTTCAATGCGCGGATCAAGCAGCGCATGGACGATGCCGGGATCGAGATTCCGTTGCCGCGAATGCATGTCTATACGACGGCGGCGGGCGGCGTCGCGGCTGTCGGTGACGCGACGCGCGGCGGCGAAGGGCGGGCCGGGCGCGCCGAGACGAGTGCCGAAGCGGGCGACGGCCGCGTCGGACCGCATGCCGATGTCCGCGCGGATGCGGCGGGCAAGCGGGGCGCGCAAGGCGCGTGACGCGCATGCTGTGCCCGGTTCGCCGCCCCGCCCGCGCGTGCGCGGCGAAGCCGGGCTCGGGCCTGTTCGAGCACGCTCGCGCGCCGCGGCGCGGAATTAGCGCGCCGCGTCCGCGTGCGCCGCGCGCGCCGACGCGTTGAACACCGCAACCGGCTTGTACACCATCGCTTCGCAGCCGACGATCCAGTCGAGCGTGCTCTTCATCACGCCCGTCACGCCGTGCGCATACTCGGGACTCGCGATCAGCACGCCGGCGGCCGCGTTCAGCCGGTCGCGAAACGCCTGGACCGGTTCCGGCATCGGATGCTCGACATCCGGATTGAACAGCGGGAATTCGCCGAGCCGCTGGAACAGCGCGACGCGCATGCCGACGGGCGCCAGCGCGGCGGCCGCTGGCAGCAGGGCGGTGTTGGTCGACGCAGCGCGCAGGCTGCCCGAGATGGCCAGGATGTCGATGGTGTGCGCCGTGGGGCTGGGGGATCGCTTCGTGAAGGACGCGCCGGAGTCTATCAGGCGGCGCGGCGCCGCGTGGGGCGCGCCGCCGCAGTGCTCGCGCGAGCGCCGGCAAGCGCGGGCTCGTCACGCATACGCGCCGGCGTCGACCGCGACGACGTCGTTCACGTGCGTCGCCACCTGCTTGCCGGCGACGCCGTACACGTGCAGCGAGATCGCGGGCGCGTCGGGCTTCGCGCCCGCATGCCCGAGCCGGTGGATCGCCTCGCGCCCCGCGCGCACATACGACACCGCGCCCGTCGGCCGCGCGCGCTTGCGCGCGTCGATCGCGCAGCAGGCCGCGTCGCTCCAGCGGTAGACGATCTCGGTGAGCCCGCCTTCGAGCACCGCGTAGCCGCACCAAGCATGATGGCCGTGCACCGGGCTCCATTGGCCCGGCTCCCAGACGAGCGACACGACCGCATAGCGGCCGGCCGGATCGGCGGCGAGCAGGTGGCGGCGATAGCCCTCCGCGCCGCTCTCGCGCTGGGCGGGCGTGAGGAGGTCGGGCGCCGCGGCGGCTTCGGCGAGCGCGGCGCGCAGTTCGCGCGCGAACGCCGGATGCCGCGACGGCGCGGCTTCGTTGGCGAGCGCGTCGAATGCGGCGTCGAGCCGCGCGCAAAAACGCGCGATCGGCGTCGGCGCCGGCGCGGCGCGCTCGCGCGGCTTCGGATGCGTATCCGGTGCATGCGGGGGGGAGGAGGCGGCGTGATTCATCGTTGACTCGGTCGTCCATTGCCCGCGGCGACTTGCGCGGGTCGGTACGTATTTATACCGGTCGACCTGGAGAAACGGATTCCATATTGTTCCCTCATGCGGATAATGAATAGAATAATTTTCTATTCGCTAGGGACTGGGGAAATGGACGCGATCGATCGTAAGTTGCTCGAACTGCTGCAGGAGGACGCGACGCTGCCGATCGCCGAGCTCGCGCAGCGGGTGAATCTGTCGCAGACGCCGTGCTGGAAGCGGATTCAGCGGCTCAAGGAGACGGGCGCGATTCGCGCGCAGGTCGCGCTGTGCGACCCGCGCAAGCTCGGCGTGGGGACGACGGTGTTCGTCGCCGTGCGCACGAACCAGCACACCGAGGAGTGGGCGGCACGCTTCACGCAGGTGGTGCGCGACATGCCGGAAGTCGTCGAGGTCTACCGGATGAGCGGGGAGACGGATTATCTGCTGCGCGTAGTCGTCGCCGACATCGACGACTACGACCGCATCTACAAGAAGCTGATCCGCTCGGTGCCGCTCTTCGACGTGAGCTCGTCGTTCGCGATGGAGCAGATCAAGTATTCGACCGCGCTGCCGGTGCGCGACGGCGGCGCGGGCTGATCGAACCGGGCGGGCGGCGCGCTGCGCCCGGCGCGCGGGGCTCAGCGCCCGCGCTCGAGCGCGCGCCGGCGCTCGTCGGCGAGCGCGTCGCGCCGCACGAAATCCGCGACGAACGCGTTCGCCGGGCGGTGATAGAGGTTGTACGGCGTATCCCATTGCGCGAGCCGGCCGTCGTCGATCACGCCGATGCGGTCCGCGAGCGCGAACGCTTCCGCCTGGTTGTGCGTGACGAAGAGCGCCGTGTGGCCCGCCGCCTTCAGGATGTCGCGCACTTCGAACGCGAGCCGCTCGCGGGTGTCGACGTCGAGATTCGAGAACGGCTCGTCGAGCAGCAGCAGCTCCGGCGACGGCGCGAGCGCGCGGGCGAGCGCGATCCGCTGCTGCTGGCCGCCGGACAACTCGTGCGGGTACGCGTTCGCCGCGTCGGCCAGGCCGACGAGCTCGAGCATCTGCGCGGCGCGCGCGCGGCGCGACGTCTTCGGCGTGCGGCGCAGCCCGAATTCGACGTTCTGCTGCGCAGACAAGTGCGGAAACAGCGCGTAGTCCTGAAACATCATCCCGACGCGGCGCTTCTCGGGCGGCACGTCGGCGTCGCGGCTCGCGAGCGCGGCGCCCGCGAGCACGATCTCGCCCGCGCGCACCGGCTCGAAGCCCGCGATCGCGCGCAGCACCGTCGTCTTGCCGCAGCCGGACGCGCCGAGCAGGCAGCCGATCGCGCCGCGCTCGAGCGCGAGGTTCAGTCGATCGACGATCGTGCGCCGGCCGCGCGGCGTGTCGTAGGCGAGCGTGACGGCGTTCAGTTCGAGCAGCATGGCGGGCATGTCAGGATCCGGATTTCAGTTGGGTGCGCGCAAGCACGATCACGGGCACGAGGCCCGCGACGACGATCGCGAGCGCCGCGACCGCGCCTTCCTCGTAGGTGCCGCGCGCGGCTTCCGCGTAGAGCCAGGTCGCGAGCGTGTCGAAGTTGAGCGGGCGCAGCAGCAGCGTCGCGGGCAGCTCCTTCATCGCATCGACGAACACGAGCAGCGCGCTCGCGCCGAGCGCCGGGCGCAGCAGCGGCAGGTGCACGCGCCAGAGCGTCATGCCGGCCGATTCGCCGAGCGTGCGCGACGCCTGCTCGAGCGACGCCGGAATGCGCGCGAGACCGGCCTCGACGCTGCCCGCGGGAATCGCGAGGAAGCGGATCGCATACGCGATCACGAGCGCGGCGGCCGAGCCCATCAGCACGAGCGCGTCGCGCTCGAGCGCGGCGGCGATCGCGCGATCGGCGAGCGCGAGCGGTGCGAGCAGGCCGATCGCGAGCACGGTGCCCGGCACCGCGTAGCCGATGCTCGCGAGCCGCGCGTAGACGCGGCTCGGCTGGAACCGCGCGCTGTCGCGCGCGCGGCGCGTTGCCCACGCGACGACGATGCCGCCCCCGAGCGTGACGACGGTTGCGGCGAGCGCGACGGCGAGCGTGTTCGCGAGGCTCGCGAGCAACTGGGCCGATACGCCGCCGACGAGGTGCAGGCGCTTCGCGGTTTCGTGGACGAGATACGCGGCGGGCGCGCCGAAGCCGACGGCGACGGGCAGCCAGCCGAGCGCCGCCGCGCCGGCGGCGGCCGCGCCGCGCAGCCGCCGCGGCTCGATCGCGCGCATCCGGCGGCCGTGCGCATAGCGCTCGCGGCGGCGGCCGTAGCGTTCGAGCGCGAGCGCGCCGAGCACGATCGCGAGCATCGCGAGCGCGATCTGCGCGGCGCTCGCGAGGTCCGAGCGCGTGACCCATGTCGTGTAGACGGACACGGTGAGCGTCTGCACGCCGAGGAATTCGGACGCGCCGACGTCGTTCAGCGTTTCGAGGAGCGCGAGGCTCGCGCCGACCGCGATCGCCGGCCGCGCGAGCGGCAATACGACGCGAAAGAAGGTTTCGATGCGGCCCGCGCCGAGCGTGCGCGCGGCTTCGACGAGGCTCGCCGATTGCGTGACGAACATCGCGCGTGTGCACAGATAAACATACGGATACAGCACGAAGCCGAGCACGACGATCGCGCCCGGCAGCGAGCGCAGATCGGGCAGGCGGAATTCGCGCGGGCTGTCGAAGCCGAGCGCCCAGCGCAGCGCGGACTGCACGGGCCCGATCGGGTGCAGCAGGTCGAGATACGCGAACGCGACGATGTACGACGGCACCGCGAGCGGCAACAGCAGCGCCCACGCGAGCGTGCGGCGTCCGGGGAAGTCGTAGGCGGTGACGAGCCAGGCGGCGCCCGTGCCGACGCACGTGACGATCGCGCCGACGCCCGCGAGCAGCGCGAGCGTGTTCGCGGCCGCTTGCGGCAGCACGAATGCGGTCAGATGCCGCCAGTGCGACAGGTCGGCGCCGAGCGCCGCGCACGCGAGCGAGGCGAGCGGCGTGCCGACGACGGCGGCGATCGCCACCGCGCCCGCGAGCCAGCCGCGCGCGGCGACGCGCAAAAGGCGCGGGCGGCGCGCGAGCGGCGCGTCGACGTCAGTTGTCAAAGCCGACCTTGTCGATGAGCTGGCTTGCGCGCTTGCGGTACTTCGCGATCTCGGCGAGCGGCAGCGGATCGACCTTGAGCGGCCCGAAGGCGGCGATCACCGGATCGAGCGTGACGCCCGCGCGCACCGGATATTCGTAGTTCGCCTGCGCGTACAGCGCCTGCGCGGGCGGCGACGCGAGGTATTCGAGCAGCTTCACCGCGTTGTCCCTGTTCGGCGCGTGCTTCGCGACGGCCGCGCCGCTCACGTTCACGTGCGTGCCGCCGCTCTTCGCGTTCGCGAACGTCGGGCGCACGACCTTGATCGCGTCGCCCCACTGGCGCGCATCGGTGCCGGGCGCCGCGTGCTTCATGTGGCCGACGTAGTACGCGTTCGCGAGCCCGACGTCGCAGATGCCGCCGAGGATGTCGCGCGCGACGTCGCGGTCGCCGCCCGTCGCCTTGCGCGCGAGATTTGCCTTCACGCCGCGCAGCCACCGCTCGGTCGCCGCTTCGCCGTCGTGCGCGATCATCGCGGCGACGAGCGCGGTGTTGTACGGATGCTGGCCGGAGCGGATGCAGACCTTGCCTTTCCATGCCGGATCGGCGAGCGACTCGTACGTGATCGCGTCGAGCTTCAGGTTCTTGTCGACGTACAGCACGCGGTCGCGCAGCGACAGTGCGTACCAGTCGCCGGCCGCGCCGCGCAGGTTCGCGGGGATCGCGCCGTCGAGCGACGCCGAGCGCACGGCTTGCGTGAGCCCGCCGTCGACGAGGTCGAGCAGGTTGCCGATGTCGACCGTCATCAGCACGTCGGCGGGCGAGCGCGCGCCTTCCGCCTTCACGCGCTCCAGCAGGCCGTCCTTGACGAACACCGTGTGGACGGCGATGCCGCTTTGCTTCGTGAACGCGTCGACGAGCGGCTGGATCAGCTTGGGCTCGCGGGTCGTGTACAGGTTGACTTCGTTCGCCGCGTGCGCGGCGGGGGCGGCGACGGCGAGCGCGAACGCGAGCGCGCGCAGCAGCGGGCGGGCTTGCTTGACGAACATGGAGGGCTCCGGCGAAAGACGTGCGGTGGGCGGGCCGCTCCGTCAGGCAGGCCGCGCGGCCATCACGGAGCGAACATTACAAAACGAAAGAATTGAATTGTAATGCGAAATGAGAACGATTCGGGAATGATTCGCAAATGCGAATCGCTCGCAAAATGACTGATGAATCGGGCGACGGGCACCGGGCGCAGGCGGCGCGCCGCGCGCCGCGATGGCGATGCGGTTGCGCGTAGAATGCCGGCTTGACGAATTTTTGACGGAGCGCAACAGGCGATGAACGATCCCCGCAGCAAGAAGAATCCGGTATTCGGCGTGGCGATTCTGATCGTCGTGGTCATCGCGCTCGTGATCGGCACGATCCTGTACAACGCGATTTCGCAGAAGCACGAATACGACGAAGCGCATCCGCACGCGTCGTCGTCGGCGAGCGCCGCGTCCGCGCACGGCTGATCGCGCGCGAACGCGGGCGGCGCGGCCGCGCCGGCGCCCCCAAGCGGCGCGCCAGCGCTCCCGGGGCGTGCGCATGCCGCGCCCGTCTGCCGCGTCAGCGCGCGACGGCGGCGAGCCGCGGCCGGACCCGCGTGTAGAACACGAGCGCGAGCATCGCGAGCCACGCGGCGCCGACGAAGAGCGCGACGCGCGTGTCGTCGAAGTAGCCGAGCATCGCGATCACGAACGCCATGAACGCGATCGTGAGCGCCGGCCCGATCGGCCAGAACGGCACCTTGAATTTCAGCGCGGCGGTCTCGGCCGCCGAGAGCCGGCGGCGCATCGCGACCTGCGACAGCAGGATCATCAGCCAGACCCACACGGTCGCGAACGTCGCGATCGCGGCGACCATCAGGAACACGTCCTTCGGCATCAGGTAGTTGAGCACGACGCCGCCGAGCAGCGCGCCCGCCATCACGAGCACCGTGACCCACGGCACGCCGCGCGCGGACATCGCCGCGAGCGCGCGCGGCGCCTGGCCCTGCAGCGCCATTCCGTACATCATCCGGCCCGCGCCGAAGATGTCGCTGTTGATCGCGGAGACCGCCGCGCTGATCACGACGAGGTTCAGGATCTCGGCCGCGGAGCGCACGCCGAGCGCCGAGAAGATCTGCACGAACGGGCTGCCGTTCGCGCCGACGCCCGTCCACGGAAAGATCGACATCAGCACGACCATCGTCAGCACGTAGAAGAGCAGGATGCGCATCGGCACCGCGTTGATCGCGCGCGGAATGACGCGCTCGGGCTCCTTCGCCTCGCCCGCGCTCATGCCGATCACCTCGATCCCGCCGTACGCGAAGATCACGACCGACAGCGACGCGACAAGGCCGCCCACGCCGTTCGGCAAGAAGCCGCCGTGCGACCACAGGTTCGCGAGCGACGGCGCGCCGCCGCTGCCGAGCGTCATCCCGGTGAAGAGGATCGCGGCGCCGCCGCCGATCATCGCGACGATCGCGCCCACCTTGACGATCGACAGCCAGAACTCCAGCTCGCCGAACACCTTCACGTGGCACAGGTTGAGCCCGCAGATGATCGCGACGATCGCGAGCACCCAGATCCACTGCGGGACGTCCGGAAACCAGAAGCCCATGTAGATGCCGAACGCGGTGATGTCGGCGATCGCGACGATCACCATCTCGAGCGTGTAGGTCCAGCCGGTGACGAAGCCCGCGAACGGGCCGAGGTTCTCGGTCGCGTAGTGGCCGAACGAGCCGGGCACGGGCTCGTGCACCGCCATTTCGCCGAGCGCGCGCATCACCATGTAGACGGCCGCGCCGCCGACGATGTACGCGAGGATGACGGCGGGGCCCGCCAGCCGGATCGCGGACGCCGAGCCGTAGAAGAGGCCCGTGCCGATCGCCGAGCCGAGCGCGAGAAAGCGGATGTGCCGCGCGCTCAGATGGCGCTGCAAGTTCTTCATCGTGTCTCCGAATGATTGGTGTCGTCGGCCGGACGAGCAGGCCCGGCGCTCGCGCCCGAAAAGTTGTATAGACAACTTGGCGCGGAATGGATCATACCAATCGACGCGCGCGGGCAGTAGTCAGGGAATCCCTGAGTACGTGCGCGGCGCGAAACGGTGGAAAGGAAAGGGTGACGCGGGCGACTCACTCGGGCAGCCGGATCACGCTCGCGTCCTTGCGGATCAGCAGCGACGACGCGAGCATCTGCTTGCACTGGTGCGCGAGCACCTTCAGGTCGTGCGTGAGATCGGCGCTCGCGTCCGAGCGTTCGGCGTCGACGACCATCGAATCGAGCTCGCGCGTCAGTTGCCGGGTTGCGTCGGCCTGGTTCGGCGGCGGCGGCGCGCCGGCCTCGGCCCGCTCCAGATGCTCGCGCACGGCGGCCATCCCGCGCTCGAGCGCGGGCGGATTGGCCTGCTCGCACGCGTGGCGCAACAGCGGCGCGGCGGCGGTGATCTGCGCGCCGAGCACGTGGGTCTGCACGAGCAGGTCGTTCAACTCCGGCACGAACTTCTGGTGCGCCTTCGGCTCGAGCATCATCCGCTGGAACGCCTGGCCGAGGTTCGCGAACGCGATGTGCACGTTCTTGCGCGCGAGCCGGTATTGATAGTCGCCGTCGAGGCCGGGGGCCGCCGCGTCGACGACGGCCGCGACCGCCGGCACGGCCGCCGCGCCGTCGGCCACGGGCACGGCGGCCGCCGTCTTGCCGCGGCCCGCGCGCCACGTCGCCTCGAAGTACTTGCGCGTCGTCGCGAGCACGTCGGCGACGAGCTTGCCGATCGCGCGGTATTCCCAGTACGGGAAGAGCCGGCTCGCGGCGATCGCGATCATGCAGCCGACGACGGTGTCGATCGCGCGCTCGCCGATGATCCGCATGTTGCCGGGCGCGAGCAGATGGAAGAGCAGCAGCACGTACGACGACGTGAACACGACGCTCGCCGCGTAGTTGAAAAGCAGCAGGCTGTAGCTCATCACCATCGACGCGAACATGAACGCGATCAGCACGTGCGGCTCGCGCACCGTGTAGATCAGCGCGAGACTCGCCGCGCAGCCGATCAGCGTGCCGACGATACGCTGCACGTTGCGCTGCTTCGTCAGCGAATAGCCGGGCTTCAGGATGATGATGCTCGTCATCACGATCCAGTACGCGTTCGTGAGCGGCAGCAGGCGCCCGAGCCAGAAGCCGACCGCGACCGCGATCGTCACGCGCAGCGCGTGCCGGAAGCTCGGCGACCCCATGTTCAGGTTCGAGAAGATGAGCAGCGGCGACATCCGGCGCTTCTGCAGGAAGCGCGTGAGCGCCTTGTCGATCTTCAGTTCGGTCTGCTGCGCGTCGGCGCTGCCCGACAGGTTGCGGCGCATCTTGTCGATGAGGCGCGTCGCGCTCCAGATCCGGCGGAACGTCGCGAGCACGGCCGCGTACGCTTCCGGGTTCGTCGCCGCGAACTGCTTCTTGCGCATCAGCTCGATCTCGTATTCGATCGCGCGCAATTCGGCCTTCACGCTGATCCGCGAATGCGGCAGCCGGTTCTCGAGCACGGCGAAGCCGATCTCCTCCAGATCGGCGGCCGCCTTGCGGATCAGGTCGCGGTAGAAGATCATCAGGTCCGAGCCGCCGAACGTGCTGCGCACGAGCGGGTAATCGGTGTGCGCGCCGACGAACATCTCGTGCAGGTCGACGCTGTTGATGAACAGGTTGAACATCATCGTGCGGCCCGGGTCGAGCTTGCCGCGGCGCAGCTTCGGCAGGTTGCGCAGCACGATGTCGCGCGCGGTTTCCTGCGTCTCCACCGCGGTGATCTGCCTCGCGACGAGATTGCGGTAGCACTCGTCGAGGTCCGCGTCGAGATCGTAGAAGTCCGCGCGCGCGAGCAGGTACGACGCGCACGCGAAGAGGCTTTCGGCGAGCGCCTGCTGCTCGATGCGGCGCGCCTGCCAGCGCGACACGATCGTCGCCCAGTACGTGTACCAGAGCCCGCCCGCGAGAATCCACGATGCGTTGACGAGCGCCTGCAGCGGCGTGAATTTCTCCTCGAGCGTCATCACCATCATGAACAGCGTCGCGAAGCTGATCTGCGGCCAGCGGTTGCCGTAGACGACGATGAGCGACAGCGCGAACGTGAGCGGCACGATCGTGAGCCACAGCGCGAAGATGTGCGGCGTCGCGAGCCCGGTGGCGAGCGCGGAGAAAAAGCCGATCACGCTGCACGCGAGCATTTCGTTGTGCTTGTACTTGAGCGGGCCCGGCATGTCGACGACGCATGCGCCGAGCGCGCCCGTGGCGATCGTGAAGCCGAGCTCGCGGTCGTGCAGCACGATGAGGCTCAGCACGGCGGGCAGCGACACGCCGAGCGCGATCCGTAGGCCGCCGAAGAAATACTGGCTGTAGAAAAACTTCCTGATTTCGACCGAATAGCGCATCGATGGGCGAGTGAGCTGGCGACGGGGCGTCGGGGTGTTCTGGTTGGCGACGAGTCTATCGTATTTCCGCGTCGCGAAAGCCGCGTTTCGGGGCAGGGCGTGCGGCGTTCGGACTCCGACCGCCGCGCGGGCGCAAGACGGGCCGCGCGATCGCGGCGCGCGCCGGATCGGCCGATCGGCCAGGTTCTCGCGCCCGCCGCCCTTTGCTATCCTTGGCTCCTCGACTGGCCGGGCGTCCGCCCGGCGTCCTTCACCTGGTTTCATGCTCCATCTCTTCTACTCGAACCGCCACGAAACGCTGGCCGACGCGCTGCTCGACGATCTTGCGTTCGCGTCGGACGGCGCGGGCCCCTGGGCCGCGCAGCAAGTGATCGTGCCGAGCGCGGCGCTGAGCCGGCGGCTCGAGCTCGACGTCGCGAAGCGGCACGGCGTATGCGCGAACGTGCGCTTCAGCTATCTCGCGCAATGGCTGTGGGCGCAGATCGGCGAAGTGCTGACGGTGCCCGCGCATTCGCCGTTCGCGCCCGATCGTCTCGTGTGGCGCTGCTATCGGCTGCTGTCGGACGCAGGCGCGGCGCCGTGGCGCGGCTCGCCGCGGCTCGCCGCCTATCTGGCCGCGGCCGATGCGCCGATGCGCCACGAGCTCGCGCACCGGATCGCGACGGTGTTCGACCACTACCTGACGTATCGTCCGGAGTGGCTCGCGCAGTGGCGGGACGGCGAATCGATCTTCGCGCTCGAAGGCGCGCCGCGTCACGGCGGCGAGGCCGCGCGCGACGACGAGGCGTGGCAGGCCGCGCTCTGGCGCGCGCTGCTCGCGGAGCTGTCCGACAGCGGGATGCCGCCCGCGCACCGGTTCCTGCGCGAGGCCGGCGCCTTCGATCCCGACGTGATCGCGCGCGCGCAAGCGAAGTGGCCGGATGCGGTCAGCGTGTTCGCGCTGCCGACGATGCCGCCGCTGCACATCGCGCTGTTGCGCGAGCTGTCGCGCTGGATCGACGTGCGCATCTATGCGCTCAATCCGTGCCGCGAATTCTGGTTCGACATCGTCACGGCCGCGCGCGCCGAGTCGCTCGACGCGGCGGACCAGCTCGACTATCAGCAGGTTGGCCATCCGCTCCTCGCCGAATGGGGCAGGCAGACGCAGGCGCAACTGCACATGCTGCACGAGCTGACCGAGAGCGCGGCGGCGAGCGATGCGTCGCGCTACGCGGAGAACGCCGCGCCGACGTGGCTCGCGCGCGTGCAGAACGCGATCCTCGATCTGCAGCCCGAGGATGCGCTCGGCGCGCCGCCCGCCGAGCGCGGCGTCGAAGTGCACGTGTGCCATAGCCTCGCGCGTCAGCTCGAGGTGCTGCATGACCGCCTTCTCGCGTGGTTCGACGCGGACCCGAGCCTCGCGCCGTCGGACGTGCTCGTCGCGATGCCGGATCTCGCGGCGGCGGGGCCGCTCATCGACGCGGTGTTCGGCACGTCTTCGGGCGCCGACGCCGCGCGCATTCCGTACCGGATCACCGGCCTGCCGCCATCGCAGGCGAATCCCGTCGCGCGCGTGCTGCTCGACTGGCTCGCGCTGCCCGAGCGCAACGTCGGCGCGCCGGAGCTCGTCGAGTGGCTGCGCGCCGACGCGATCGCCGCGCGCTACGGAATCGACGCGACGGCGCTCGAAACCGTGCAGACGTGGCTCGCGGCGTCGGGCGCGCGGCGCGGGCTCGCGCCCGACGCGCAGGAGCCGCCGAACGCCGCCGTGCCCGCGCCGCGCCACACGTTCGCCGATGCGCTCACGCGGCTCTTCCTCGGCTACGCGATGCCCGACGGCGCGGCGCCTGTTTCGGCGTGGCTGCCGATCGCGGGCGCGGAAGGCGGCGAGGCCGAGCTGCTCGGCCGGCTCGCGCGCTTCACCGACGACCTCGACGGTTTCGCGCAACGCATCGCCCGCGACTTGACGCCGCAAGGCTGGGGCGACGTGTTCGCCGACGCGCTCGCGCGCTTCTTCGATTCGGGGCCGGCGTTCGCCGACGCGCTGTCCGCCGTGCGCGACGCGCTCGACGCGATGCTCGCCGCGATGGCGGAAGGCGCGGGCGGGGCCGAGTTGCCGGCCGCCGTCGTGCGCGCGGGCCTCGCGGCCGCGCTCGACGATCCGGCGCGCGGCGGCGTGCCGTGGGGCGGCGTCACGTTCTCGTCGCTGACGAGCCTGCGCGGGCTGCCGTATCGCATCGTGTGCCTGATCGGGATGGACGACGGCGTGCTGCCGAGCCTTGCGCGCGCGGACGAGTTCGATCTGATGGCCGTGTTCGCGAAGCTCGGCGACCGCCAGCGGCGCGACGACGAGCGCAATTTGTTCCTCGACCTGCTGCTCGCCGCGCGCGAGCGCCTGCTGATCGCGTACACGGGCCGCAGCATCCGCGACAACGCGCCGTTGCCGCCCGCCGCGCTCGTCGACGAACTGCTCGACCATCTGGCGACGGCGGCGGCCGGGCCGGACGCGTCGCCCGCCGCGGTCGACGCCGCGCGCCGCGCGTTCGTGATCGAGCATCCGCTGCAGCCGTTCTCGGCCGACTACTTCGCGCCGGGCGGCGCGCTCTTCACGTACGACGCGTCGCGCGCGACGCTCGCGCGCCTGCTCGCCGAAGGCGGGCGGGAGGAGGCGTCCGCGTTCTTTTCGGAACCGCTACCGGCCGAGCCCGCGGAGCCCGTCGCCTTCGCCGATTTCGAGCGCTTCTGGCGCCACCCGGCGCGCTCGCTGCTGCGCGCGCGGCTCGGCATCGCGCTCTCGGACGCGCAGGCGGAGCTCGTCGATACCGAGCCGTTCGAGCTCGATTACGCGGGCAGCGACGCGCTTGCCGAGCGCGTGCTGCCGCTCTTGATCGAGACGGCCGATGCGGCCGCGTTCGAGCATGCGCTGCGCGTCGCCGACGCGAGCCCCGAAGTGCCGGGCGGCGCGACGGGCGCGGTGCGGCGCGACCGTGAGCTCGACGCGCTCGCGCAGCTCGCGGGCAACGTGCGGCGCGCGCTCGCCGATGGCGCGGCGCGCGTGCCGTTCGCGTTCGACGTCGCGCCCGCGTGGCCCGTGGCGGGCGATGCACCGTGGTTCGGCGAACACGACGCCGCGCTCGCCGCGGCGGCGGCGCGCGAGCCATTGCGCCTGCACGGCGCGCTCGCGCGGCTGACGGCTGCGGGGCAGGTGATCTACCGCTACGCGCGGCCGGGCGCGCGCGATTATCTGTCCGCGTGGCTCGCGCATCTCGTCTATTGCACGATCGATCCCGACGGGCCGCGCCGCACGCTGTGGCTCGGCTCCGGCGACACGTTCGAATTCGCGCCCGTCGCCGCGCCGCTCGAGCAGCTCGCGCCGCTTGCCGCGCTGTTCCGCGCGGGGCGCCGGATGCCGCTCGCGTTTTTCCCGAGGAGCGCGTGGGCGCTCGTATCGGAGAGCGAATCGAAGGCGGCGGGCGTGTGGATCAACGATCGCGTCGCGAGTGAGGCCGACGACGCGGCGCTCGCGCTCGCGTGGCGCGGCGCGAATCCGTCGCTCGACGAACCGTTCGGCGCGCTCGCGCATCTCGTGTTCGATCCGCTCGTCGAGCATCTGCGGAGGGCGTCATGAGCCATGCCGCGCATTCCGGCCCGCCGTCGAGCGAGCTCGACGTCTTCGCATGCCCGCTCGACGGCGTGAACCAGATCGAGGCGTCCGCGGGCACCGGCAAGACGTGGAACATCTGCGCGCTGTACGTGCGCCTGTTGCTCGAAAAGGATCTCGGCGCGGACGAGATTCTCGTCGTCACGTTCACGAAGGCGGCGACGGCCGAGCTGCACGAACGGATTCGCGCTCGCCTCGCGCAACTCGCGCATGCACTCGACACGGGCGACGACGGCGGCGATCCGTTCGTCGCGCGCCTGTTCGAGACGACGCTTGCGCCCGAGCGCGGCCTCGATCCGGAAACGGCTGCGAAGCGCGTGCGCCGCGCGCTGCGCGCATTCGATCAGGCGGCGATCCATACGATCCACGCGTTCTGTCAGCGGGCGCTGCAGGAAGCGCCGTTCGCGGCGGCGATGCCGTTCGCGTTCGAGATGGAGGCGGACGACGGCGCGCTGCGCTTCGAGCTGGCCGCCGACTTCTGGCGAACGCGCGTCGAACCGGTCGCGGCGGCCTATCCCGCGTTCGCCGAGTGGCTCGTCGAATATGGCGCGGGGCCCGCGGCGCTCGACGCGCAGCTCGCGCGGCGGCTGAAGAAGCCGCTTGCGCGATTGCGCTGGGACGGACTGCACGCGGCAGACGACGGCGCGGAAAGCACCGCGCGCGCGCACTTCGATACGGCGGCCGCGATCTGGCGCGACGAGCGCGGCGTGCTCGACACGCTGCTTGCCGATGCGCAATCGTCATTGAATCAGCGCTCGCACAAGCCGGACGCGGTGAGCGAGGCGCTCGACGCGTGGGCGCGCCACTTCGAGCAGGCGAGCGCGGTGGCCGCGCTGCCGCGCGCGGCGCTCAAGCTCACGCAGTCCGCGCTCGAGAAAGCGACGAAAAAGGGCGGCGCGACGCCGCGCCACGCGTTCTTCGACGTCGCGCAGGCGCTCGAGGCGGCCGTCGCCGCGGTCGAGGCCGCGCAGCGCGCGCGCTGGCTGTCGCTCGTCGAGCAATGGCTCGACACCGCGCCCGCCGAGCTCGCGCTGCGCAAGCGCACGCGCCGCGTCGTGTCGTTCGACGATCTGCTCGCGAACCTGTATCGCGCGCTCGACGCGCATCCGTGGTTGCGCGAGACGCTGCGCGCGCGCTATCCGGCCGCGCTCATCGACGAATTCCAGGATACGGACCCGCTGCAGTTCGCGATCTTCGACACGATCTTCGCGCCCGCCGGCCCGCTCTTTCTCGTCGGCGATCCGAAGCAGGCGATCTACAGCTTCCGCGCGGCGGATCTGCACACGTATCTCGCCGCGCGCGCGCGGGCGTCCGCGCGCTACACGCTCGCGGTGAACCAGCGCTCGACGCCCGCGATCGTCGATGCGTGCAACCGCGTGTTCAGCGCGAACCCGCGCGCGTTCGTGCTCGACGGGCTCGATTACGAGCCGGTGCGCGCCGGCTCGCGCGTGCGCGCGCCGCTCGTCGACGCAGCCGATCCGCTCGCCGGCGCGGGCGACTTCCGCGTCTGGACGCTGCCCGCCGGCGATGACGCGCTGACGAAGCGCGACGCGCAGCGGCACGCGGCGCATGCGTGCGCGGCGGAGATCGCGCGGCTGATGCGCGGCGCGCGCGAGCATGCGGCGACGCTCGGCGGCGCGCCGCTCGCCGCGTCCGACATCGCGGTGCTCGTGCAGACGCACCGGCAGGGCAGCCTCGTGAAGCGCGTGCTGGCCGCGTGGGGGATCGGCAGCGTCGAGCTCGCGCAGGCGTCGGTGTTCGCGACGCTCGATGCCGAGCAGCTCGAGCGCGTGCTGGCGGCCATCGACGCGCCGGGCGACCTGCGGCGCCTGCGCTCGGCGCTCGCGTCCGACTGGTTCGGGCTCGATGCGGCGGCGCTCTGGCGGCTCGAGCAGGGCGACGCGGATCCGGCTGGCATCGAAGACGCCTCGGGCGATGCAGGCGGAAATGACGGCCGCGCGCGCGCCGCATCGGCGAGCGCGATGGCGCTCCCTGGGGCGGACGCCGACGCGATGGGCTGGGTCGAGCGCTTCTCGCGCTACCGGCTGTTATGGCGCGAGCGCGGCTTCGCGGTGATGTGGCGCACGCTCGTGAACGAACTGCGCATCGCCGAGCGGCTGATGGCGGGGCCGGACGGCGAGCGGCGCGTGACCGACGTCAATCATCTCGCCGAGCTGACGCAGGCGCGCGCGTCCGCGCAGCCGGGCATTGCGCCGACGCTGCGCTGGCTTGCCGCGCAGCGCCTCGAAGGCGGTGGGGACGACGCGCAGTTGCGGCTCGAATCCGACCGCAACCTCGTGCAGATCGTCACCGTTCACAAGTCGAAGGGGCTCGAATACGCGATTGTGTTCTGCCCGTTCCTGAACGATGGCGGGCTGCGCGAGCCGGCCGGCTCCGGCTTGCCCGACGCGCGCGAGTACCACGACGAATCGGGCGGCGCGGTGCTGCATTACGGTTGCGATGAGGAAGCGGCCGAGCGCGCGTCGCGCGAGGCGGTGCGCGAGCAGGCGGCGGAGCGCGCGCGGCTCGTCTACGTCGCGCTCACGCGCGCCGTCTATCGGTGCTATCTGGTCGCGGGCACCTATCAGTCGTCGCGCTCGACGAAGGAGGCGCGGCGCAGCGTGCTGAACTGGCTCGTCGCGGGCGCGGGCCGCGATTTCGATGCGTGGCTGAAGGAGCCGCCCGAAGACGCGGAGCTCGCCGAGCGCTGGCAGGCGCTCGCGGGCGGCCCGGTGACGCTCGGCGCGCTGCCGGTGCCCGCGCATCGCGAGCCGCTCGCGGCCGGGCACGACGCGGGTGCGACGCGAGCCGCGCGGCGCGCGACGCGCGGGCTGCGCGACGCGTGGCGGATCGCGAGCTTCAGCTCGCTCGCGTCGGCGATCGCGCGCGACGAGAGCGGCGTCGCGCGCGCGGCCGACGACGAGATGCGCCCCGATCACGACGCGCTTGCCGCCGCGCTCGGCGCGGACGCGCTCGAGCTGCCGGACGCGGCCGCTGCGATCGCGCCAGCGCCCGCCGCCGCGCCGCGCGAGCCCGCCGAAGACGACATCCTCGCGTTTCCGCGCGGCGCGGCGGCGGGCGAGTGCCTGCACCGGCTGCTCGAGCTGAGCAATTTCGCCGATGCGTCGACGTGGCCGCCCGCCGCGCTGCGCGCGCTGCACGAGCGCCCGGTCGAGGCGCAGCTCGCGCTGGCCGAGCGGCTTCCCGCGATGATGACGCGGCTCGTCGCCGATCTCGCGGCAACGGAGCTCGTGCCGGGCATGCGCCTCGCGGCACTCGACCCGGCGCGGCGGCTGACGGAAATGGCGTTCCTGTTCCCCGCGCCCGCGCTCGATTTCAACGCATTGCGGCGCTTGCTCGCCGCGCACGGCTATCCGGACGTCGCGCTCGAAGCGGGCACGCTTGCCGGATTCGTCAAAGGATTCATCGACATGATCGTCGAGCACGACGGCCGCTTCTGGATCGTCGACTGGAAATCGAATCATCTCGGCACGACGCCCGAAGCATACGGCGAGCAAGCGCTCGACGCCGCGATGGCGCACCACGCGTATCACCTGCAGGCGCTGCTCTATACGGTCGCGCTGCACCGCTATTTGCGCGTGCGGATGCGCGGCTACGACTACGACGCGCACATCGCGGGCTACCTGTACCTGTTCGTGCGCGGCGTGCGCCCCGATTGGCGAAGCGGCGGCGCGAGCGCGGGCGTGCATGCGCGGCGGCCCGCGCGCGCGCTGATCGAGGCGCTCGACGCGCTGATGCGCGGGGGGGACGCATGAGCGTGGTCGACGAACGTTTCGCATGGACGGGCGGCCTGGCGGACCGTCTGCCCGAGCCGGCCGATTTCGGGCTCGCGCTCGCCGAAGGCTTCGCGCGCCGGATCGGGATGTTGTCGCGCCGCGTCGGCGCGAGCGCCGCGGCCGCGCGCTGGGCGGCGCGCGCTGCGTTCGCCGCGAGCCGCGCAACGGCGGCGGGGCACGTCTGCGTGTCGCTGCGCGCGCTCGCGCAACGCTACGACGAGCCGTTCGCCGACGTGCGCGACGCGCTCGCCGCGAGCGGCGTGACCGCGTTCGACGGCATCGCGCGCGGCGCCGAGTGTCCGCTCGTCGTCGATCGCGACGGCCGGCTGTATCTCGCGCGCTACTTCGACTACGAGACGCGGCTCGCGAACGCGCTCGTCGCGCGCGCCCGGTCCGGCGGCGCGGCGGCGGGCGGCGCCGGCGAACTCGCGCCCGATGCGCTCGGCGAGCGGCTCGTCCGCTATTTCGGGCCGCAGAAGGAGCGGGGCGTCGACTGGCAGCGCGTCGCGGCGCTCGTCGCGCTTACGGGCCGCGTGACGATCGTGAGCGGCGGGCCGGGCACCGGCAAGACGACGACGGTCGTCGGCGTGATTGCGTGCCTGCTCGACGCGCACCCGGACTTGCGGATCGCGCTCGCCGCGCCGACCGGCAAGGCGGCGCAGCGGATGCAGGAGGCGCTGCACGCGCGCGCCGGCAGCCTGCCGGCCGCGCTCGCGACGCGTCTGCCGCGCACGTCCTATACGCTGCACCGGCTGCTGGGCGGCGGCCCGGGCGGGCGCTTCGCGCATCACCGCGACAACCCGCTGCCGTACGATCTCGTCGTCGTCGACGAGGCGTCGATGATCGACGTCGCGCTCGCCGCGCACCTGCTCGACGCGCTCGCGCGGAACGCGCGCCTCGTGCTGCTCGGCGACAAGGATCAGCTCGCGGCCGTCGAGGCGGGCGCGGTGTTTGCCGAGCTGAGCGCGCGTCCCGGATTCAGCTCGGCGACGTGCGCGACGATTGCGCGCGCGCTCGGCATCGGCGAGGCCGAGTTCGTGGCGGCGCTGCCGGACGGATTTGTTCTTGATGCGGCCGATGCGGCGAACGCGGGCGTGAGCCCGGACGCACGCGCGGCTTCGGTCGCTAGCGGCGCGACGGCGCGCGGGGCGGCCGGCGCGCCGGCGCCGCGCACGGGCCGGCGCGGCGGCGGGCGAGACTCGAAACGGGGCGTCGACGATGCGCAGGGGTCGCTGTTCGCGTTCGACGATGAAGACGCGTTCGGCGTGGACGAATCGGGCGTCGATATGCCGGGCGTCGAGAGGCCGAACCTCGATCACCGGGACGGCCGCGCATCGCCCGACGTCACGCGCAGCCGGCGTGACGCGCTCCCCGCGCGTGCCCGGCCGGATTCGCCGGACGCGCCCGGCATCGAGACTGCCACGCACATGCATGCGCAGGCCGGCGAAGCCATCCCCGCCGATTTGCCGTGGGACGCATCTTCCGCCGAGCCGGCCGCATGGATCGAAGCGGGCGAGCTCGAGTGGCTCGACAATGCGGTCTTTTCGTCGCCCGAACGCGCTTCGACGGATGCCGGATCTGGCGAGCAGCGCCCCGCGACTGCAACGGCAGCCGGCGCGGGCGCACGCACGCCTGCCGGCCGCGCGCCGGCTGCCCGCGCCGAGGCGGATATCGAACCGCAAGCGTCGACGTCGGCGCTCCCGGCCGTGGCCGCGTCACCGGACGTTCCCTCCGCCGCGCCATTGACCGACTGCGTCGTCTGGCTCGAGCGCAACTATCGCTTCGGCCTCGATTCGCCGATCGGCAGACTGTCGCTCGCGATCCGCCGCGGCGCCGTGCAGGACGCGCTCGATGCGTTGTCGACGGCCGACGACGCGGCCGCGCGCTTCCGCGACGACGGCGGCGCGACGCTGTCGGCCGCGACGGTCGAGCAACTCGCGCAAGGCTTCGCCGGCTACGCGGCCGCGTTGCGCGACGCGCTCGCGGCGCCCGATCCCGATCCGCTGCCGCTCTTCGACGTGCTCAACCGCTTTCGCGTGCTCTGCGCGACGCGCACGGGCGCGCGCGGCGCGGACGAGGTCAATGCGCTCGTCGCGGCCGAGGTGCGCCGCGCGGTGCGCGTGCCGCTCGCGCTCGGCGCGCACTGGTTCGCCGGGCGGCCCGTGATGGTGACGCGCAACGATTACGCGCTCGGACTCTTCAACGGCGACATCGGCATTGCGCTGCCCGACGCGCGCGGGGCGCTGCGCGTCTGGTTCCGCGGCGCGGACGGCCGCGCGCGCGCGGTGGCGCCCGCCGCGCTGCCGCCGCACGACACGGCGTTCGCGCTGACCGTCCACAAATCGCAGGGCTCGGAGTTCGACGACGCGGCGCTGATCCTGCCCGCGTCGTTCAACCGCGTGCTGTCGCGCGAACTCGTCTATACCGCGATCACGCGCGCTCGCTCGCGCGTGCAGGTGATCGGCTCGCGCTCGGTGCTCGCGCTTGCGATCGCGACGCGCACGGCGCGCGACTCCGGCCTCGCCGCGCGGATCGCCGATGCGCTGCGCGTCCGGCAGGAGGGCGCGCGATGACGCTGCGCTACGCATTCTCGCCGGACGAGGTCGAGCTGACGGCGGTTCGCGCGCAAGGCGCGGGCGGGCAGAACGTCAACAAGGTGTCGAGCGCGATTCATCTGCGCTTCGACATTCGCACGTCGTCGCTGCCCGACGACGTGAAGGCGCGGCTCCTCGCGCGCGCCGATCAGCGGATCACGCGCGAAGGCGTCGTCGTCATCAAGGCGCAGGAGTACCGCACGCAGGAAAAGAACCGCGCGGCCGCGCTCGCGCGGCTCGACACGCTGATTCGCAGCGCAGGCGTCGCGCCGCGCAAGCGGATCTCGACGCGGCCTACGCGCGCGTCGAAGGAGCGCCGGCTTGCCGAGAAGAGCCGGCGCAGCGAGGTGAAATCCGGGCGCGGCAGGATCGTCGAATGAATGGCCGGCCCGCCGCGTTTGCTCGGGCGTGTGCGGCGCATGCGGCGCGGGGGAGGCGTGCGGTTGGCGCCGCTCGGACGATAACAACTGCGCCTGGCGTGACGGCGGCGCGGAAGCGGAGAAACACGGAAGCGCAGAAACACAGAAACGCGCACGTCGATGCCGCGCGCCTGCTCGCCCGTCCGCTCCGCGTGCGGGAGCCGCTCGCCTGACGAGCAGCCCCCGGGCCGAGGCGTCGGCCAACGCGCCGCCGCTTCCCGTCGCGCTTCCCCCGCCCCTACCGCTCGTTCCCGTACGACGAAAAATCGAAGTCGACGCAGAACACCTTCAGCGTCGTCCCGAGAGGGATCGCGACGGCGGCCGTGTAGCAGTCGCGGCCGTCCGTCAGCGAGAAGTGCGGCCCCATCAGCGCGACGCGTCCGGGCGCCGCGACCGCGCGCTGGAAGTACGCGCGCCGCGACCAGTTGCAATGCAGCTCCGGCAGCAGCGGCGCGAGCCGCCGTGTCGTCGCGCTCGGCGCGTCCGGCGCGTCCGGCGTCTCGGTCGTGACCGACGGCTCCACTTGCTCGCCGTTCGCTTCCGCAACGAACACGCGCCGCACGATCGGGTTCGTCAGCAGCCGCTGCGCGGCGCCGCGCAAATCCCGGGTCTGCGCATAGTCGGCGGCGCCCGCGAGCACGATGCGCTCGATCGTGTCGAAGCCGGGGGGCACGACGTCGCCGTGCCGCGCCTTCACGCGCTCGGCGAAGCGCTGCCACGCGGCCTCGATGCGCGCCGGCGCGGCGCGGCCCGCGCGCTCGAGCGACGGATCGGGCTGGCCGAAGCAGAAACCCTGCACGAAGTCGACGTCGGCATCCATCAGGATCTGCAGCGCGTCTTCGCTTTCGACGCCTTCCGCGAGCACCATCGTGCCCGCGTGATGCAGCATCGTGACGAGATGATGGACGATCCGGTGCGCGTCGCTCGCCGCGAGCGAGCGCTCGAGGATCGAGCGGTCGAGCTTCACGATGTCGGGCTTGATCTGCCAGATGCGGTCGAAGTTCGAGAAGCCGGTGCCGAAATCGTCGACCGCGATCAGGAAGTCGCCGTGCTGGATCATGTCGAGCGTGCGGGCGAGCGCGACCTCGTTGCGCGACGGCTGCTCGATCACCTCGAGCACGACGCGCGTCGGCGGCAGCGCGAAGTGCGCGCAGAGCGCCTCGATGAACGCGCGCGGCGCGATGTCGGCGTCGAACATCTGCGGCAGCACGTTCAGGAACAGCCAGCACGAGCCCGTGTCCTGCGCGGCGAAGTTCGCGGCGTGCAGGCAGCGGGCCAGCCGGTCGAGCCGGAGCGTCTCGCCGCGCGCCTGCGCGCGCGCGAACAGCGTGTCCGGCGAAATCGGCGCGCCGTTCGCGTCGGTCGCGCGCACGAGCGCCTCGTAGCCGACGACGCGCTTGTGCGTGATCGAGATGATCGGCTGAAAGGCGCTCGCCAGCGTGACGTCGTGATATTGCACACGCCAGCCTTCGTCGCAGCGTGCGAACTGCGAAATCAGGCTTTCGGGGGAGAGCCCCTGCGTTTTCGGCATGGTGTCAGCGTCGCTGCGACGAGCGGCAAAGGGCGCGCCTCGCGCGGCGGACGGGCGCGCGAGCGCTGATGAGGACCACACGGCGAAAGACGAAACGCGTCATTTCTGCCTCCGGTGGGGAATTTAATCGAGTGTAACGAATGTCGATGCGTCTTGCGCATCGGGGATACGCTTAAATCCGGTGTCGCAATGTCGCGTGGCGGATGAAGCGGATGCCGCGCCGCAACGATCGGTGCGGCGCGGCATCCGAGCCGCGACGCAGCGCAGTGCGCGCGTCGATCGAAGCAATTCCGACTCACCAGTCGGTTCAGATTCGCGGGCGAGCCCGCCGCGTATGCGACGGATTGCGCAGTCGTCGGCATTGTGCGCCGCCTGCCTCACCGGGCGGCGCGATCGATGTGCAAATGGCCGGCGAAAAAAGTGACTGTGCGCGAGGCTTGCCGACGATGCGCCGAACCCGTCGCCGCGCCGCCCGCCGCCCGCCGTCAGGCCGCCTCGTTCCGCTGGGGCCGGACGCCGGGAATCCGTCTGATCACGCCGGTTGCGAGCGCGGTGCCGAGCAGCACGATCGCGCAGCCTTCGAGCATCGCGAACGACACATGCTCGCCGAGAAAGAGCGCGCCCCACAGGATGCCGAACACCGGGATCACGAACGTGACGGTGATCGCGCGCGCCGGCCCGATGTGCGCGATCAGGTAAAAGAAGATGAAATAGGCGACGCCCGTGCAGGCGATGCCGAGCGCGAGCACCGAGCCCCATGCGTGCGTCGAGACGGGCGCGGCGGGCCAGGTCGCGAGCGCGAACGGCAGCAGCAGGATCGTCGCGCCTACCATGCTGCCCGTCGCGTTCACGAGCGGATCGACGCCCGTGAGCTTGCGCTTCGTGAAGTTCGCGGCGATGCCGTACAGCAGCGTCGCGCCGAGCGCGGCGGCGGCGGCGAGCGCGGCCGTCGCGGGCGACGCCGGATTCGCGCCGTGCGGCGAGAACACCTGGTCCCAGACGAGCGTGAGCACGCCCGCGAAGCCGATCACGAGGCCGAGCGCGCGCGGCAGCGACAGCGAATCCTTGAGCCACAGATAGGCGACGAGCGCGCCCCAGAGCGGCGTCGTCGCGTTGATGACCGACGTGACGCCCGCCGACAGCGTGAGCTCGGCGAACGCGAACAGGCAGAACGGCGCGGCGGAATTGAGCAGGCCGACGACGAAGAGCGGCCATGCGTGCTTGCGCAGCAGCGCGACAAGCTCGCGCGGCGAGTAGCGCGTGAGCATCAGCGCGACGAGGAAGACGGCGCCGATGCCGACGCGCAGCGCCATCAGCGGCGCGACGCCGAACTCGGTGACGCCGACGCGAATGAAGAGAAACGATGCGCCCCACAGCGCGGCGAGGACGATCAGCAGGAAAGCGTTCTTGATGTTCATCGAGGATCGGACACTGGGTGGTCGAAGGAAGATCGGCCAAGCATCTTACACCGCGTTATCGCGCGACGTTTCAGCCCGCGATGAAACAGCAAGATTCGGGAATGCGCGCGCCGGCCGGGCCGCGCGAGCGCGAGCGGCGACGAATCAGTGATGGCGCCAGTAGCCGCGGCCGCCGCCGCTCCAGTAGCCGAAATTGAGCGACAGGGACGGCGCCGGATAGTAATACGCGGGGTAGGCGGGCGCGACGTACACGGGGGCGGTTTCGACGGGCGCCGGGTAGTAGCCGGTCGCCGGGTAATAGCCGTACGGGTAATAGCAGCCGGCGAGCGCGACGCTCGCGAGCGCGGCGGCGACAAGGGTCTTGTTCATGATGATTCCGCAGTCGTGCGTGCGGGGCAGGATTCGATGCTTGCGAGCTTAGACCGCTCCCGTGTGAAACGCTGTGTGAAACGGTAACGGATCATTTCCGCCGCACGATCGCGGCGCAATCGTTGCATCAATCATGCCGCGCGCGGTTGCGCAAGACGGCCGGACGATGCGCGCCGCGGCGAACGCGCCGCACATCGTCCGCATCCAAGGGCGGCGCGGCGCAGCATGGCGCGGCGCGCCCGAGTCGCGGGCTTACTTGCCGACCTGGCTGCCTACGAGGCCGCCCGCGGCCGCGCCGCCGATCGTCGACAGGGCGTTGCCGCCGATCGCCGCGCCGGCGACGCCGCCGATGCCCGCGCCGATTGCTGCGTTACGTTGTCGGGTCGTCATCGTGTCGCAAGCCGACAGGCTCGCGACCGTCGCGATGAGCATTGCGCACACCCCAATACGCCGAATCGATTTCATTGTTCAATCCTCAGGTGAAAGAGACGCATGGGCGCGCGCCGGACGCGACGCCCATGCTCAAAATCTACGCGGGCGGTCCGTTTTGCGCTGTAAGGACTTGTTAGAGCCCCATCGCTTTCGTAATCAATTGTTTCGCCCTCCCGGCGGGCGTCGCCGCGCCGTTGCGCGCGCGCAAAAAAGCCCGCGCGAGGCGGGCTTCTCCGGGGCGAGATGCGTGCGCCGATCACTGGCGATGATAGATCTCCGAGCCGCTCTTCACGAACTCGACCGCCTTCACTTCCATCCCTTTCCTCAGCGCGTCGTTTTCCGACATGCCCTGCTGCGCGGCGAACTCGCGCACGTCCTGCGTGATCTTCATCGAGCAGAAGTGCGGGCCGCACATCGAGCAGAAGTGCGCGACCTTCGCCGAATCCTTCGGCAGCGTTTCGTCGTGGAATTCGCGCGCCTTGTCCGGGTCGAGGCCCAAGTTGAACTGGTCTTCCCAGCGGAACTCGAAGCGCGCCTTCGACAGCGCGTTGTCGCGCACCTGCGCGCCCGGATGGCCCTTCGCGAGGTCGGCCGCGTGCGCGGCGAGCTTGTACGTGATGATGCCTTCCTTCACGTCGTCCTTGTTCGGCAGGCCGAGGTGCTCCTTCGGCGTCACGTAGCACAGCATCGCGGTGCCGAACCAGCCGATCATCGCGGCGCCGATGCCCGACGTGATGTGGTCGTAGCCCGGCGCGATGTCGGTGGTGAGCGGCCCGAGCGTGTAGAACGGCGCTTCCTTGCACCAGTCGAGCTGCAGATCCATGTTTTCCTTGATCAACTGCATCGGCACGTGGCCGGGCCCCTCGATCATCACCTGCACGTCATGCTTCCACGCGATCTGCGTGAGCTCGCCGAGCGTCTTCAGCTCGCCCAACTGCGCTTCGTCGTTCGCGTCGTAGATCGAGCCGGGGCGCAGGCCATCGCCGAGCGAGAAGCTCACGTCGTACGCCTTCATGATTTCGCAGATCTCTTCGAAGTGCTCGTACAGGAAGCTTTCCTTGTGGTGCGCGAGGCACCACTTCGCCATGATCGAGCCGCCGCGCGACACGATGCCCGTCATCCGGTTCGCGGTGAGCGGCACGTACTGCAGGCGCACGCCCGCGTGGATCGTGAAGTAGTCGACGCCTTGCTCGGCCTGCTCGATCAGCGTGTCGCGGAAGATTTCCCAGGTCAGGTCCTCGGCGCGGCCGTTGACCTTTTCCAGCGCCTGGTAGATCGGCACCGTGCCGATCGGCACCGGGCTGTTGCGGATGATCCACTCGCGCGTTTCGTGGATGTGCTTGCCGGTCGACAGGTCCATCACCGTGTCGCCGCCCCAGCGGATCGCCCACGTCATCTTGTCGACCTCCTCGCCGATCGACGACGTGACGGCCGAGTTGCCGATGTTCGCGTTGATCTTCACGAGGAAGTTGCGGCCGATGATCATCGGCTCGGTTTCCGGGTGGTTGATGTTCGCGGGGATGATCGCGCGGCCGCGCGCGACTTCGTCGCGCACGAACTCCGGCGTGATTCCGGCCAGCATGTCCGTGCCGGGCGCGTTCGCGCCGAACGCGGCGGCGCCGAACGCCTGGCCCGCGTGCTGGCGGCCCATCATCGCGGCGAGCTTCGCGCCGTTCGGGCCGCTCGCCTTCAGGCTTTCCAGATACTCGGCGCGGCGCTGGTTCTCGCGAATCGCGATGAATTCCATCTCGGGCGTGATGATGCCCTGACGCGCGTAGTGCATCTGCGTGACGTTCTTGCCGGCCTTCGCGCGGCGGGGATGACGGTGCAGATCGGGGAAGCGCAGCTCGGCCGTCGCCGGGTCCGCCGCGCGCTCGCGGCCGTACTCGCTCGTGAGGCCCGTGAGCGCCTCGGTGTCGCCGCGCGCGTCGATCCAGCGCCGGCGCAGCGCGGGCAGGCCCGCGCGGATGTCGATCTTCGCGTCCGGGTCCGTGTACGGGCCCGACGTGTCGTAGACGTAGATCGGCGGATTCTGTTCGCCGCCGAAGCTCGTCGGCGTATCGGCTTGCGTGATTTCACGCATCGGCACGCGAATGTCGGGTTGCGAGCCCGTCACGTAGACCTTGCGTGAATTCGGCAGCGGGGCGACGGCGGCGGCGTCGACGCGGGCGTCGGCCGACAGGAACTTGGGATTGGCGTTCATGCGATCTCCTGTGTCGACCCAAGCTGGCGCTCTGGCGCTGGCCCGGGTCCCATGCAAAGCGGGTGTGGGGCGCTAAGCAGGAGACGAGATTCGCGACGCGACGGGATTCTGACGTGGAACAACGGCGAAACCCTGACGCTTCCCTGCGCTGGCATTATCCAGATCAGGTTCAAAGGGTATTTCTCACCCGCTTCGCACGATCGCTTGACCGAGCGCAATGCAGGACCCCCGCGTTAGCAAGCGCACACGATACACCGGGTCTGCGACGGTTTCAACAGGGGACAGATCGATTGCGCGTGCATGCGCGGCCGGCCGCCCATGTTGCGCCGCGGCGGCGCGGGGCGAGCCGCACCGGGCGCGCACGCGCTCGCGCCGCGCGGACAGCGCGTTTCGTCGCTTGCCGGCGCAATCGCCGGTCCCGAAAAATTTTTGCGCGTCGGTGTCATATCCGCCGCCGCCTCCCGACTATTCGGCTCCTCAACCAATAATGATGGAGCTATCCCATGAAAAGGAATCTGATTGCTTTCGCCTGTGTCGCCGGTCTCGCGTTTGCCGCGCCGTTCGCCCATGCGCAGAACGATGCGATGTCGAAGGACGGCATGGCGATGTCGAAGGATGCGATGTCGAAGGACCGGATGGGCAAGAAGCAGGATCACATGACGAAGGGCGGCATGAAGGCGGATCACATGTCGAAGGACGCGATGAAAAAGCCGATGTCGTCCGGCAAGATGAGCCCGATGTCGAACTGAGCGGCGCCGTTCCCGGCGTCTTTCATGACGCGAACGGCTCGGTCGCCCGCGCGCTGTTCGGGCGGCCTTCGTCCCGCGGCGCGTGGCGCCGCGGGAAGCCGGGGCGCGTCGTGCCCGCCGGCGTGCGGCGAGCATCGCGCCCGCGCGCCGGCTTCGACCGATGAGCTTCGATATGTCGATTTCATTTTCCGTTTCGATGCGCGCCGTCGCGGCGACGCTCGTGCTTGCCGCGGCGAGCATCGCGCAAGCGGCGGCGGGCGGCGCCTGCGTCGCCCGCAGTCCCGACGGCCGGCAGGCGCTCGTCGAGCTCTACACGAGCGAGGGCTGCAGCAGTTGCCCGCCCGCCGACGACTGGCTCGCGCGGCTGGCCGCGCACCATGCCGCGCTGCGCGTCGTGCCGCTCGCGCTGCACGTCGATTACTGGGACGGCCTGGGCTGGACCGACCGCTTCGCGCAGCATCGCTTCACCGAGCGGCAGCACGCGCTCGCCGCGCGCGGCGGCGGCCGCTTCGTCTATACGCCGGAGATCGCGGTCGGCGGCCGCGAGCTGCGCGATTGGCGCGATGCGGACGCGTTCGCGCGGCGCGTCGTCGCGACGGCCGCCGAGCCCGCGCGCGTGGGCATCGCGCTGTCCGCCGCACGGCGCGCGGACGCGCTCGACGTCGCGCTGTCCGTGACGCCGCGCGCCGGCGCGCCGCGCGTGCTCGACGCATATCTCGCGCTGTACGAGAACGGCATCGAATCGTCGGTGCGCGCGGGCGAGAACCGCGGCGCGACGCTGCGTCACGAGCGCGTCGTGCGTCAATGGATCGGGCCGCTCGCCGCGACGGGCGATGCGGGCGCGCCGCTCGACGTGCGGCGCGCGCTGCCGCTGCCCGCGAACCTGCGCGCGGCGGACGCCGCACGGTACGGCGTCGCGGCGTTCGTCGAGGACCCCGCGACGGGCGACGTGCTGCAGGCGCTCGATTTGCCGCTGTGCGGCTGAGCGGTGCGTGCGCCATCGATCAACGAAGGAGGGCACCGCCGATGAACGCGACGACGACGAACGCAACCACCGACGCAACAACCGACGCGCTGCCCCGCGCCACCCCCCACGCGACGACCAACGGAGCACCCCCCGCAATGACCCAGGCGACCACCGAAGCAGCGAGCCGCGCCGGGACGCACGCAACCACGTCCGCCATCCGCCCGCGCAAGCCGATCCACCCGCGATGGGTGCGCGCGAGCCACTGGCTCAACGCGGTCGCCGCGGTGACGATGGCGTTGTCGGGCTGGCGGATCTACGACGCGTCGCCGATCTACGCGGGCTTCACGTTCCCGCGCGGCGCGACGCTCGGCGGCTGGCTCGGCGGCGCGCTGCAATGGCACTTCGCCGCGATGTGGCTGCTGTTCTTCAACGGCGTGTTCTATCTGACGATGTCGATCGCGACCGGGCGCTTTGCGCGCAAGTTCCTGCCGCTGAGCGTGAAGGGCATCGCGCGCGACTTGCGCGACGCGCTGCGCGGCCGGCTGTCGCACGACGATCTGTCCGTCTACAACGCGGTCCAGCGCGTCGCGTACGTCGCGGCGATCGCCGATCTCGTGCTGCTCGTGCTGTCCGGGCTCGTGATCTGGAAATCGGTGCAGTTCCCGCTGCTGCGCGCGCTGCTCGGCGGCTACGACAGCGCGCGCGTCGTGCACTTCTGGGCGATGGCGTTTCTCGTCGCGTTCTTCGTCGTGCATGTCGCGATGGCGGCGCTCGTGCCGCGCTCGCTGCTCGCGATGCTGCGCGGACACTAAAATGAGTCACTCATCATGTCCGAAAACGACAGAAAAAAGCCCAAGGACGACATCGCGCGGATCGACCGCGCATCGCTCCTGATCGACGTGCGCAAGGAACTCGCGCTGCCGTCGCGGCGCCTGTTCGGCAAGCGCGTGCTGACGCTCGGCGGCCTCGCGATGCTCACGGGCTGCACGCTGCGCGACGACGCGTCGGTCGACGACTTCCTCGAGAAGGTGTCGTGCGCGAACGATCGCGTGCAGGCGTGGCTGTTCGGCCCGACGCGGCTCGCGCCGACGTACACGGAAAGCGACATCACGCGCCCGTTCCCGTTCAACGCGTTCTACGGAATCGACGAGGTGCCGCGCGTCGACGCCGGCGACTTTCGGCTCGCCGTGTCAGGCCTCGTCACCGGCAAGCGAAGCTGGACGCTGCCGGAGCTGTACGCGCTGCCGCATGCGGAGCAGATCACGCGGCACATCTGTGTCGAGGGCTGGAGCGCGATCGGCCGCTGGGGCGGCACGCCGTTTCGCGAATTCCTGCGCCGCGCCGGCGCGGACACGACCGCGAAATACGTCGGCTTCAAATGCGCGGACGACTATTACGAGAGCATCGACATGCCGACCGCGCTGCATCCGCAAACGCTGCTCGCATTCGAATACGACGGCCGGCGGCTGCCGCCCGAATACGGATTTCCGATGAAGCTGCGGATGCCGACCAAGCTCGGCTACAAGAATCCGAAGCACATCATGGAGATATTCGTGACCAACACGTATCCGGGCGGATATTGGGTCGACCAGGGGTACAACTGGTTCGGCGGTTCGTGAAGCGGGCGTGCGGGGTGGCGTGGGCCGCGCGCGAAATGTCGCGCCGAAACGTCACTGGCCGCGCGTTCGATTCGAGCAGGCATTCGTTTTCCATTCCTTAATGCATAATGCTGACGACAAGCAGCCGCTCGGCCGCACGCGTCATCATTCGAGTCCCGCTTCCGAGTCCCGTTTTCGAGTCCCGTTTTCGAGCCCGTTCGTCCCCTTCGGTCATGTTCGCCGCCGCACGCTCCGACCTGTCGTTTCGCCCGCCATCGTCTCCCGTCATCCCGGTTTCCTCGGCGCAGCTCGCCAGCAGCCGCATCGCGCGGCGTTCGACCGCGCGGCGCTTCGCGCGGGCGGGCTGACCGATGACGCCGTTCGACCGTTTCCTCGCCTTCGTCGCGCGCCATCCGCCCCGCCTGCCGCAAAGCCGCAGCAGCCGCGTCGTGCTCGCGCTCGCGTTCATCTATTTCGCATGGGGCTCGACATACCTCGCGCTGCACGTCGCGCTCGAATCGTTTCCGCCGCTGCTGCTGTCCGGGCTGCGCAACCTGCTCGCCGGCATCGGGCTGTTCATCTTCGCGATGCGGCGCCGGCCGGTGCGGCCGACGCTCGTGGAAATCGGCAACGCGGCGCTCGTCGGCACGATGCTCGTCACGATGTCCTCCGGCCTCATCGCGCTCGGGATGCGCACCGTCAGCAGCGGCTCGGCCGCGGTGATGGTCGCGACGGTGCCGCTCTTCGCGACGGTGATCGCGTCGGTCGCCGGGCGGCGCGTCACGGGCGGCGAATGGGCGGCCGTCGCGCTCGGGATGATCGGGATCGTCGTGCTGAACTCGGGCGGGCCGTCGTCGCCGGGCTCGACGCTCGGCAGCATCACCGTGCTCGCGGGCGCGCTCTTCTGGGCGGGCGGCGCGCATCTCGCCGCGCGGCTCGCGCTGCCGCACGACCTGTTCCTGTCGACCGCGCTGCAGATCGGCCTGGGCGGCGCGGCGTCGACCTGCATCGCGTGGCTGCTCGGCGAGCGCATCGAGCGCGTCGCGTTCGTGCCCGGCGTCGCGTTCGTCTATCTGATGCTCGCGGGCACGATGGCCGCGTATGTCGCGTACGGCTACCTGATCCGCCATACGAGCCCGATCATCGCGAGCAGTTGCATGTACGTGAATCCGGTCGTCGCGGTCGCGCTCGGCGCGCTGTTGCTTGGCGAGCCCGTCACGCTCGCGACCGTGATCGCGACCGTCGCGATTCTCGGCAGCGTCGGCTTGTCGTTCGTGTTCGATCCGGCGCGCCAGCGGGTGCAATAGCGGCGGCCGCGCTCACCGCGATCGCGCGCCGCCGCGATAGTGAACGAATGCCGCGACGCACGTGAACAGCAGCGCGACCGCGCACATGCCGAGCCAGCCCGTCGCGCGCCACGCGGCGACGCCCGCGGACGAGCCGATCGCGCCGCCGATGAAGTAGCAGACCATGAACACGGTGTTCACGCGGCTGCGCGCATCGGGCTTCAGCGCATAGATGCGCGACTGGTTCGAGATCTGCGCGGCCTGCACGCCGACGTCGAGCACGATCACGCCGATCACGAGCCCGACGATGCTCGTGCCCGACAGCGCGAAGATCACGAACGAGACGGCGATCAGCGCGATCGCGAGCGAGATGATCGCGCGCGGCCCGCGCTTGTCGGCGAAGCGGCCCGCGTACGGCGCGGCGAGCGCGCCCGCCGCGCCGACGATCCCGAAGAGGCCGGCCGCCTGCGGGCCGAGATGGAACGGCGCGCCCGCGAGCAGCAGCGTGAGCACCGGCCAGAACGCGCTGAACGCGGCGAAGATCGCGGCGCCCGTCATCGACGCCTCGCGCAGCCCGCGCAACTCCCGTGCAAGGTGCCACATCGACGCGAGCAGCTTGCCGTAGGGCAGCGTCGACGTCGGCGAGCTGCGCGGCAGGCGCGCGACGATCACGGCCGCGAGCGCGGCGAGCGCCGCGACCGACGCGCCGAACACCGCGCGCCAGCCGAAGTATTCGGCGACGAAGCCCGCCGCCGTGCGCGCGAGCAGGATGCCGAGCAACAGGCCGCTCATCACGGTGCCGACCGCCTGCCCTCGCTCCGCGGGCGGCGCGATCTCGGCGGCGAACGGCACCGCCTGCTGCGCGATCGTCGCGAGGATGCCGATCGCGAGGCTCGCGGCCGCGAGCACGGCGAGCGTCGGCGCGGCCGCGGCCGCGATCAGCGCGGCGGACAGCCCGGCGATCTGCAACAGGATCAGCGTGCGCCGGTCGAAGCGATCGCCGAGCGGCGCGAGCACGAACATGCCCGTCGCGTAGCCGAGCTGCGTCGCGGTGGGCACGACGCCGATCCACGACGCGCTGCCTGGAAACGACGCGCGGAAGCTGTCGAGGAGCGGCTGGTTGTAATAGATGTTCGCGACCGATACGCCGGCGATCGTCGCGAGCAGCAGCAACAGGCTGCGCGAGTAGTGGCCGGTCGCGCCGGCGGAGTGGCGAGGCTGCGAGGACATGGTGCGTGTGGGCGAAGTGCGGCGCGCGCGGTGCGCGCGCCGTCCGGTCGTCGATCGAAACAGGGGAGGAGAAATGCCGCGAGCGCCGATCATACCGGACCCCTCGAAATTCTGCTCGCGGGCGGCTCGTTCGCCGCTCGTCGTGCGTCGCCCCCTTACGCCCCCCGTTGCGCCCCGTTAATTTCGCCTTAAGCCGCGCGCTTGCATAGTGGCGTCCGAGCGAGTCGTGGGAGCGTTCGTCATGCGCCGCACCGCCGTTGCCGGAATCCGGCTCGCTCCTCGCAACCGGTGCGACAAGGAGAGCCCGATTGAACCAGCCAGCCCGTTCGCCTGCCGCCGCAGGCATGCTCAACAAAGTCCCGGAAGTCACGCTCGCGTTCTGGGTCGTCAAGATCATGTCGACGACGGTCGGGGAGACCGGCGCCGACTATCTCGCCGTCCACGTCGGGCTCGGCGCGGCCGTCACGGGCGCGCTGATGGCCGGCCTGCTGGTGTGCGCGCTCGCGCTGCAATTGCGCGCGCGTGCGTATGTGCCCTGGATCTACTGGCTGAACATCGTCCTCGTCAGCATCGTCGGCACGCAGATCACCGATGCGCTGACCGACGGCCTCGGCGTCAGCCTCTACGTCAGCACGCCGCTCTTTGCCGCCGCGCTCGCGGCGACGTTCGCGCTCTGGTATCGCAGCGAGCGGACGCTGTCGATCCACACGATCGTCACGCCGCGCCGCGAGGCGTTCTACTGGGCCGCGATCCTGTTGACGTTCGCGCTCGGCACGGCGGCGGGCGATCTCGCGACCGAGGCGCTCGGCCTCGGATTCCGGCTCGGGATCGTCGCGTTCGGCGGCGCGATCGCGCTCGTCGCGGCGGCCGCGCTCGGCGGGATGAACCGCGTGCTCGCGTTCTGGCTCGCGTACATCCTCACGCGTCCGCTCGGCGCGTCGCTTGGCGATTTCCTGTCGCAGGCGCAAGCGTACGGCGGCCTCGGGCTCGGCACGATCAGGACGAGCGCCGTGTTTCTCGCGGTGATCGTCGGGCTCGTCGCGGGGCTGAGCGTCGCCGCCGCGCGCGCGGGCCGGCCGGGCGCGCCGGCGCGCGGACGCTGAGACGGACGCGGACGTGGACGCAAGTCGTAGCCGACGTCGCATTCAACCGTTTTGTTCGCATTCACCACCAGGAGATTTGACATGATCAAGCGCAAGCTCATTGCATTCGCCGTCGCGCCCGCGCTGGCGGCCGCCGCATTCGGCATCGGCGCCGTGTCGCCGGCGGGTGTCGCGCCGAGCGTGGCCGAAGCCGCGACCGTCTCGAAGCTCGGCGATCTGTCGTCGTTCCGCGCGATCGCCGCCGACGTCGCGAAGCTCGTCGACAAGGGCGATCTCGCCGGCGCGAAGGCGCGCATCAAGGATCTGGAAACGTCGTGGGACGATGCGGAGCCGTCGCTCAAGCCGCGCGCGGCGGCCGACTGGCATGCGGTCGATGACGCGATCGATCGCGCGCTCGCCGCGCTGCGCGCCGACAGGCCGCAGGCCGGCGCGTGCAAGCAGGCGCTCGCCGGTTTGCTCGCGGTCATCGACCGGACGAGCGGCGCGCGCTGAACGCGACATGCGGCGTGAAGCGGACGGCTCGCGCCGCACCGGTTCGCCTGGATGATGAACGGGGGCGAGGGGCGCGCGAGCATGTGTCGCGCGACCGGGGCGCTGCGCGGCGTCGCGCGGTCGTGCAGCCTCCCGATCGATCAATCGATCAGCGCCCCCGTCGGCTCGAAGAACGGATGCGGCCCGTCGCTCGCATCGACGTACACGTGATGCGATGCGAGCCCGGCGCCCGGCGCATAGCGATGCACGGCGAACGCGGGCGGCTCCATCGAGAACGACGATGGCCCGCCGTCGCGCAGATCGAACGTGACCTGATGCGCGGGCGCGGGCACGGCCGATGCGATCGTGCCGCCGAAGCGCGCGAACATCGTTCGATGCACGTGCCCGCACAGCACGCGCTCGACGTTCGGAAAGCGGCGCAGCAGCGCATCGAGCCGGCTCGACGCGTCCGGGGCGAGCCGCATCGCATCCATGTGGCCGATGCCGCACGCGAACGGAGGATGATGGAGCGCGACGATCACGGGGCGATCGCGCGCGGCGTCGAGCTGGCCGGCGAGCCACGCGAGCCGCGCGTCGCACAGCGTGCCGCCGCTCGCGCCCGGAATCTGCGAATCGAGCGCGATCACGCGCAGCGGCCCGAGATCGAGCGCGTACTGGACGAACGCGCCCGACTGCAGCTCCGCGCGCCAGGGGAACGCGCGCCGCAGCGCCGCGCGATCGTCGTGGTTGCCGACGATGAGGTAGTACGGCATCGCGAGCGGCGCGAGCAGCGATTTCAGATGCGCGTATTCGTCGTCGTCGCCGAAGTCGGTCAGGTCGCCCGTGACGAGCACCGCGTCCGGGCGCGGCTCGAGCGCGTTCAGCCGCGCGACGCAGCGCGCGAGATGCGCGGCCGTGTCGACGCGCCGATACGCGAGCGCGCCCGGCCGCTTGATGTGCAGATCGCTGATGTGGGCAAGCAGCATCGTCGTTCCTCGTTGTGATCGTATGGGGTTCGTGTCGTGTATTCGCGTCGTCGCACGTCGCACGTCGCACGTCGCGCGGTGCGCATCGCGCGCGACGCATCACGCGAGCGCGAGGAGCCCCTCGGCCGCGATCGCGACGCCGACCGCGGTGCCGCGCGCGAGATCGACGCGGCCCGGCACGTCGATGACGAGCGCGTCGGGCGCCGCGTGCTCGATCGTCACGCGCGTGCGCTCGCCGAGGAACGCGCAGTTCGCGACCGCCCCGCGCAGCGGCGCATCAGACGGATCGACGAGGCGCGCGTCCTCCGGTCGAAAGAATAGCTCGTTTGCCGGCGACGCGACGGCGAGCGCGCCGCCCGTCGTCACGAGCGCGCCGTCGCGCCACACGCCTTCGAGCCGGTTCAGCGTGCCGATGAAGCGCGCGACCGTGCGGGACGCCGGCCGATAGTAGACGTCGCGCGGCGCGCCGATCTGCTCGATCTTCCCTGCGCTCATCACGACGATCCGGTCGCCGAGCTCCATCGCCTCGGCCTGGTCGTGCGTCACGTAGACCGTCGTCACGCCGAGCGCGCGCAAGAGCGCGTTCATCTCGCGGCGCAGCGCGTCGCGCAACTGCGCGTCGAGCGCGGTCAGCGGCTCGTCGAGCAGCAGCACGCGCGGGCGCGCCGCGAGCGCGCGCGCAAGCGCCACGCGTTGGCGCTGGCCGCCCGACAGTGCGTCGACCGGCTTGTCCGCGTGCGCGGCGAGCCGCATCATCGCGAGCAACTCGTCGACGCGCTCGCGCAGCACGCGCGGCTCGGTGCGGCGGATCCGCAGCCCATAGCCGACATTGCCGCGCACCGACAGGTTCGGAAACAGCGCGTAGTTCTGGAACACCATGCCGACGCCGCGCTTTTCGATCGGCAGCGCGGTCACGTCGTCGGCGCCGAACGCGATCGCGCCGCCCGCATCGGGCACGTCGAGCCCGGCGATCAGGCGCAGCGTCGTCGTCTTGCCGCAGCCGGACGGGCCGAGCAGCACGAGCGTCTCGCCCGCGCGGATCGCGAGATCGAGCGGCTCCAGCACTCGCGCGCCGTGGAAGGTCTTCGCGCAACGGGTCAGGGTGATCGGTACGGAGTCGAGTTTCATCGGCGAGGCGGCGGAAAAGGTAACGATAAAGGTAACGACAATGGCGGCGATGGAACGAATGCGCGGCGAAAGACGGTGAAAGCGCGACGTCGCCGGAAAATCAGCGGCGCTTGCGCGCGTTGCCGCGCGCGCCGGCCGGCTCGACGCCGAGCCGCTGCATCGCGACGAGCAGCGGCAGCGTCATCAGCAGGAACAGGATCGTGTACGCGCTGCCGATTTCGAGGCGCAGCGACGCGTACGTGTCGGCGAGGCCGACGGGCAGCGTCTTCGTGTCGGGCGTGTGCAGCATCCACGTGAGGTTGAATTCGCCGATCGACAGCGTGAGCACCGCAAGCGCGCCCGCGACGATGCCGGGGCGCAGGTTCGGCAGCACGATCGTCGAAAAGCGCGTGGCGAACGATGCGCCGAGGCTCGCCGCGCCTTCTTCGAGCGTGCGCAGATCGGCGCGCGCGGCGACGGCCGCGACCGCGCGGACCATGAACGGCAGCGTGAACACCACGTGGCCGACGACGATGAACCACATGCTCGTGCGCAACGCGGCGAAGCCGCCGTAGACGGAGAGCAGCGCGAGCGCGGATGCGAGGCCCGGCAGCGCGACGGGCAGCACGAGCGCCTCTTCGATGACGCGCGAGGCGCGGCTGCGGCTGCGCGCGAGCGCGTAGCCGGCGGGCACGCCCGCGACGAGCGTGACGGCGAGCGTCGCGAGCGCGACTTCGAGCGACAGGAACACCGAGCCGTGATATTGCGCCCACACTTCGCCGAGCCAGCGCAGCGTGAGCCCGCTCGACGGCCCGCGGAAATAGTTGACCGTGAGCCCGGCGAGCACCGACATCGCGACGGGCACGATCAGGAACGCGCACAGCGCGAGCGTGACCGCCCATTGCGCGGCGGCGAGCCAGTCGAACGGCGCGCGGCGCGGGCGGCGGACCGCGGGCGGCTCGTCGGAGCCGCCCGAGACGGCGGGGCGGGCGAGCGGGGCTGCGTCCTTCAGGGGGGGCGTCATGGGCGTGCGCAAGCGATGTAAACGTTTTCGTCGACGGGATTATCGGCGGTGTCGATGAAGAACTGATGACGGCGCAGCGGCACGCAGGCGGGGGCGCGAAGCATGGCGATGCGCGGAATCGTTCCGGCGGGCGCGCGTCCCGTCGTTCGCATCGCGCTCGCCGAGCGCCGAGCAATCCGTCTAATCGCCGGTTCTCCCGATGTCGCCGTGCATGCCGTTACGCTATATTGAGTCGCCGAATGGTGTTCAGGAGTCCGGGCAAACGGGCTGAACGCCACGCGCGTCGTACGACGGCACGCTCGAACACGGCGCGTCATGCGGCAAGTTGCGGGGGCGATTGTCGATGGCCAGGGTCTGGTTGCATACGGAACGAGAGTGGCAGCCCCGTTCTTTTTTGTTGTCTACGAGGAGGGAGTGATCGATGCAAACGATAACGATGGAGCAGTGCAAGCGCATTCACGGCGGCGACAACCTGATCGACGGCACGTTCAACCTGTTGGGCGGCACGTTCACGATCAACAGCAGCGCGCTCGGCACGCTGCTCACCAACGCCAATACGCTCGTCGTCAACGCGAACAACTGGCTGACCAACCCGAAGGGGCAGTTGTCGTCGACGAAGAAGTAATCGCCGCGCCGGCGAGGGCGGTCGAGGCGCGCGGTTCCGGCGTCTCGCCCGGGCGCCGGATGACCTTTTCTTTGCAACGGCGGCGATTCGTCCGTCGTTGCGTCCTGCTCACGCGGATGCGGCCGTCGCCTGGCCCGTCAGGTTCCGGGCGAGCGCCAGCACCGCCCACGTGACGATCCCGAGCACGATCGACAAGCCGGCCGCCGTCGCGATGTTCGCGTTCAGCGTGAACTCGGTGTAGATCGTCATCGGCAGCACGTCGAGATCGGTCGCGAGCGTAAACGCGGTGCCGAACGCGCCCATCGCGGTCGCGAAGCAGATCGCGCCCGCGGCGACGAGGCCCGGCGCGAGCGCGGGCAGCACGATGTCGCGCAGCACGTGCCAGCGCGACGCGCCGAGCGAGCGCGCCGCCTCCTCGAGCGACGGATCGAGCTTCGACGCCGCCGCGATGACGGTGACGATTACGCGCGGAATCGAGAAATACAGATAGCCGACGAACAGGCCCGCGACCGAATACGCGAACACCCAGCGATCGCCGGCGAGCTTTTGCGACAGCATGCCGATCAAGCCCTGCCGCCCGGCGAGCATGATCACCATGAAGCCGACGACGACGCCCGGAAACGCGAGCGGAAACGTGAGCAGCGCGATCAGCGTGCGCTTGCCCGCGAACGTGCGGCGCGCGAGCAAGAGGCCCGCGATCGTCGACAGCGCGAGCGTCGCGAGCGTGACGGCCGCGGACAGTGCGACCGTCGACGCGAGGCTCTTCATGTAGCGCGGGTTCGACAGCAGCGCGAGATAGGTGTCGACGAACGCGCCGTTCGCCGACACCCGCACGAGCGAGACCATCGGCAGCAGCCAGAATGCGACGAACACGGCGAGCGCGGGCGCGACGAGCGCGATGCGCCAGCGCGACGGGAACGTGAGATCGGACATCGTGGGATCGACTCGTGCGGATGAGGATGACGGGCGGCGAACGGCGAAGCGCGCGCCGCCTGGCGCATGGCTTATTGCATCACTTGCAGATACTGCTTGCCGAACGCCTGCTGGCCGGCCGCGAGCTTGCCGAAGTCGACGCTCTTCGCCCGCGCGTATTCGCCCGCCGGCAGGAACTTCGCGGCGACGTCGGCGCTAAGCGCCTGCGCGCGCACCGGCCGCAGATACGCGTTCGCCCACAGCTTCTGGCCTTCGTCGGACAGCACGAAGTCGAGCACCTTCTTGCCGTTCGCGTCGTGCGGCGCGCCCTTCACGAGGCTCATCACGTACGGCACCGCGATCGTGCCTTCCTTCGGAATCACGAATTCGACGTTCGCATGGTCCTTGTACTTCGCGCGATACGCGTCGAAGTCGTAGTCGAGCAGGATCGGAATTTCGCCGGACAGCACGCGCGCGTACGCGGTCTGCTTCGGCACGATCGGCTGGTTCGCCTTCAGCTTGCGGAACCAGTCGAGCGCCGGCTGGAAATTGTCGAAGCTTCCGCCGAGCGCCTGGTTCACCGCGATGGCGCCCGCGTAGCCGACGAACGCGCTGGACGGATCGAGATAGCCGACCATCCCCTTGTACTCGGGTTTCAGCAGATCGGCCCACGAGCGCGGCACAGGCTTGCCGTCGAGCGCGTCCTTGTTGACGAAGAAGCCGAGCGTGCCAGAGTGGATCGCGAACCAGTAGCCCTGCGCATCCTTCAGGTTCGCCGGGATGTCGTTCCAGTGCGCGGGCTTGTACGGCGCGACGACGCCCTTGTCCTTCGCCTGGAACGCCGACGACACGCCGAGATAGACGACGTCCGCGACGGGGCTCTTCTGCTCGGCGATCAACTGCGCGATTGCCTGGCCGGAGTTCTTGTTGTCGAACGGCACGCGAATGCCGGTCTTCTGCTTGATCGCCGCGATCTGCGCGGCCCAGTCGGCCCATTCGGGCGGGCAGTTGTAGCAGATCGCGGTGTCTTCCGCGTGCGCGGCGGATGCGCCGAGCGACAGCGCGAGCGACGCGACGGGGAGCAGCACGGCGGCGCACGCGCGGCGCGCGGCGGCGAACGGCGAGCGCGGGAGAGGTGAACGGCGGACGGTCACGACAGGTCTCCTTGGATGGGCGAAGCGAAAGGGGCGAAGAGGGCAAAAGCGGGCGAAAGCGGGTTTCACGCGATGCACGACGCGCGCGCACTGTGCGCATCGCGCGGCGGCGCGACGGTCGCGCCATCGCGCACCGCGTGCGGCAAGGTCAGCGCGGGTTGCGCATGGCGCTTGCCGGCGATGCGCTCGGCAAGACGCCGCCATGCGGCGCGGCCGATCTCGCGATTCGGCGTCGCGACGCTCGCGAGCGGCGGCGCGAGCAGCTCGCCGACCGCGAGGCCGTCGAAGCCGAGCACCGACATGTCGTCGGGTACCGCGAGGCGCGCGTCGCGCAGCCCGCGGATCACGACCATCGCGAGCCAGTCGTTGCTGCAGAAGAGCGCGGTCGGCCGCGATGCGCGCGTGGTCAGATGCGCGAGCATCGCGTGCGGCAGCGCCGGCGCGTTGAAATCGAGCTCGAGCGCGGGCAGCGGTTCGAGCCCGTGCTCGCCGAGCGCCTGCGCATAGCCGCGCACGCGCAGGCGCGCGCGGTCCGACGCGTCGAGCGAGCCCGCGAGCATCAGCACGCGCCGATGGCCGCGCTCGATCAGCATCCGCACGCCGTCGTACGCGGCGCGGCGGTTGTCGACCGCGACCGACGGACGATGCGGCGTGTCGTTGTGCATCAACACGTAGAGCGGGCCGTCGCGGTCGAGCTCGTCGAGGAGCGGGTGCGCGTCGGCGTCGGCGACGGTCAGCATCAGCCCTTCGACGCGCTGCGCGCGCAGCGTCTCGATCGCATGACGCTCTCGCATCGCGTCGTATTCGGTCGACATCACGATCAGCTTGAAGCCGGCTTGCGTCGCGAGTTCGTCGACGCCTTGCAGGCATTCGGCGAACACTGGATTCGCGAGCGTCGGCAGCACGACGCCGATCAATTGCGTGCGGTCGCTGCGCAGTTGCCGGCCGAGCGGATTCGGGCGGAAGCGCAGCGCGCCGATTGCCGCGTGAATCTTTTCGAGCGTCGCGGGATGGACCGTGTGCGGCGCGTTGATCGCACGCGACACGGTTGCGATCGAAAAGCCGGCGAGCGCGGCGACGTCTTTGATGGTCGGCGTCATGAGGCGGGAGGCGGATGCGTGTAAACGTTTTCGTCGACGGGATTATCGGGGGCGTCGATGAAGAACTGATGACGGCGGCGATGGCGGTCGACGGCGGCGATGTCTGGAGAATGAGCGGCGGCTTCGGGCGACGCCGGATCGAGCGTGCTCGGGCTGCATTTTCAGGGGCAAATCGGAAGGGCGCGCGCGAGCAGTGGTAGAATCGCGTCCGCCCTTGCCGGGGTGATGAAATTGGTAAACATAGCGGACTTAAACGATTGAGTGCCCGGCCGGAAACGGCCGGTGCAGAACCCTTCAAATTCGGCGAAACCCCTGGCGCGCGATGCGCCGAGGCAACGCCGAGCCAAGCCCCGAAGCGGCCGAGAGCGCGGCGGCGGGGAAGGTGTAGAGACTAGACGGGGGGCGCCTAACGCGCATGAGCGGCAGCAAGGCTCGCGCGCAATGGCGAAGGCATAGTCCAGCGCACGAACGGCGCCGCGCGGCGCCGGCTTCGAAAGAAGCAGTGTGACGAAAATCCGCCGCCTTAACTGGCTTGCCGGTTCGAGTCCGGTCCCCGGTACCATCAACTATTCCTCGAAATTCCCGACCGGTCGCAAAAACCTTGATAAATCAAGGTCGCATCGCTGAAGCCGCATTACACGAAAGCGCCGCCAGTGGAAAAGCAAGCGGGGTTTGGGAGATTTCCGATGACGGCTGCGCAGCGATAGAGCGCGTGCTGCTCATGCGTTCTTGCCCGACTGGTTGTTCGTGTATGCGATGCTCGCGTCGAGCAGGCCGCAGAGCGCGACTTCGTTTGTAACATGACGGGCATTCCAGGAATGCGGCGCGACGATTCGGCGTATAGAGTGCTTCGTTCGATGAAAAAATCGCGCAAACCGCGTGGCGTGCGCAACGTGGGCGGCGCGCGATGCCGCCCGGAAGTTGGGCCGGAATCGGCTGTCGCGCCGCTCAAACGAACTCGAACGTGCGCACGCGGCGTTGCCGGGTGCGCGCGAGCGATGCGTCGGCATGCACGCTGCCGATCGAATCGTCGACGATGCGTACTTCGCGTCCGTCCTGCCGCCTACGACGAGACCACGCGATTGCGACCCTCGTTTTTCGCGCGATAGAGCAGCTTGTCGGCGGCGCTCAGGATTTCGTCGACGGTGTCGCCGTCGCGCCCGTATTGCGACACGCCGATGCTCACGGTCACGGGCGTGTGCTTGCCGTCGATGCCGAACGGCGCGTTCGCGATCGTGGTCCGCACGCGCTCCGCGATGCCGCTCGCCGTGTCGGCGAGCATGCGCGGCAGCAGCACCATGAACTCCTCGCCGCCGACGCGCGCGATGTGGTCGTAGGGGCGGATCGCCGCGAGGCATTGGCGCACGAAATTGCGCAGCACGACGTCGCCGACCTGATGGCCGTAGTTGTCGTTGATCGTCTTGAAGTTGTCGAGATCGAGCGCGAGCAGCGAGAACGCGGTGCCGTCGCGCTTCGCGCGCGCGATTTCCGCCTGCATTTGCTCGATGAACTTGCGCCGGTTCGACGCGCCCGTCAGCGGATCGGTGGTCGCGAGGTGCTCGAGTTTCTGATTGGTGCGCTTGAGCTCCTGCAGCGCGCCTTCGGTGCGCGCCATCGATTCGGCGAGCCGCGCCATCAGATCCTGCTGGCTGTAGACGGTCGCGAACGAGCGAGTCGTCATCAGCGCCTGGACGACGCCGAAACTCAGCATGAAGAAGCCGCCCGCGAAGATCGCATGCGCGAGCCACCACATATGATTCCACGGCTTGCCGAGAATGAATGCGATCGACGACAGCGCGAACGACGTCACCGAGATGGCGTAGACGAGCATCAGCGGCGAGCGGATGCGCCGCGCGAGCAGCAGCGCGACGTTGATGAGCGACACGATCATCGCGCCGCCTTCCATCGAGGTGCGCGTCCACGGATGGCCGGCGATCGGCGAATACGAGATGGCGGCGACCGCGAAGCAGACGAGCACGAAGCCGACGATCCACGGCAGCCACGTCGAGAACCGCGTGCGCTGCTCGGGCGGATCGGCGTCCCGGAAGTACGACAGTTGCCCGACGAGCAGCAGGAGCGACATCACGAGGCGCGACGCGGGCCCGTACAGCAGGAACAGCCAGATGTTCCGGTGCGCCATGCCGGTGAACGCGCCGTGCAGCGAGTAGATCAACGCGAAGCCGAGGAAGCCGAGCGTGAGCCAGCGCAGCAGCGGCTCGCCCGACGACAGATAGCAGCGCCACGTCACGTAGGTGACGAACAGGCCCTCGAGCGTCGCGGCGGCGATCGCCAGTTCGTGGAACTGATGATTTTCGAAGATCAACCGCGGATCGACGAAGAATCGCACGTAGGCGATCAGGAACGCGGGCACGAGCGCGAAGCCGATCAGCAGGCACGCGGTGTAGATCCGGGCGATTATGCCGATCGCACGCGGCGATTCATGGGCTGTATAGACGGTGCTCACGGTGGCCTCCGCAACGCTGTCTGGATCGAAGTGGGAAATCGGCGGCGCGCCGGGCGGTGAACCGTCTGGCGCGTTGGGTCTCGCGCCGCCTCGTTTCGCTATGCGTCGTGTGTTGTCTGACGTGAGTATAGGCGTCGCCTTTCGTTTGACAATACGGTCGGATCGGTTTCATGCACTCGGACGGGTAGCCGACGTGGCCGATTGTGCAGCGGCGAGCAGCACAGGCGGGCCGCGAAATTGGTGATGAAACATTCGCGAGCAGCCGGCCGCATCGTTTCGGCGCGCCATTCGATCGCGCAACCATTCGACGCACGTCGACGGAAACGCGGCGAACCGCGTTTCGTATGTAAAAGACCCTAGGGTTTTCATGGGTCGCGAAGGGGCCGCCACGCCGGGGCGGCGTGAATATAGTTAACCGATGGACCGGCTCGAATCCGGTATGTTCGTCGCGGTGGAGGTCATCATGAGCTACAGCCTGGAGGGGCGCATACTCGAAGTGTGCGATTGCAAGGTGCTTTGCCCGTGCTGGATCGGCGAGGACCCCGACAACGGCACGTGCCGGGCGACGGTCGCCTACCACTACGACAAGGGCAGGATCGACGACGTCGACGTGTCGGGGCTGACGGTCGCGTTTGCCGCGTTCGTGCCGGGCAACATCCTGCAGGGCAACTGGCGGGTGATCATCTTCATCGACGAACGCGCGACCGATGCGCAATTCGATGCGCTCGCCAGCGTCTATCGCGGCGAACGCGGCGGGCCGCTCGCCGATTTCTCGAAGCTCTTCGGCGACATCGTCGCGATCGAGCGCGCGCAGATCGATTTCGACGTGCGCGACGGTCGGGGCACGCTGAAGGTGGGCAACACCACCTACGCCGAGCTCGAACCGTACCTGGGGCCGACCGGCGAACCGACGAAGCTCGTCGAGAGCATCTTCTCGACGATCCCCGGATCGCCCGCGTTCGTCGGCAAGGCCGGCACGTTCCGCATGCAGGAACAGAAGCTCGGCATCGATCTCGACCTGAGCGGACAGAACGCGATCCAGGGTTTCTTCACGTTCAATTCGTAATGCGTATCGGCGCGAAGCGCCGTTGCGCATCCACGAAGCGCGCATCGTCATGAACGCGACTTCGTCGCGCCGCGTGTTCGTGCCGCTCGCGATCGCGTCGATCGTCGCGGCATGGGGCGCGTTGTGGATGTGGGGCAGCAGCCCGTATGCGCGTTTTCTTCATCCTGTCGACTGGTCCGCGACGAATCTCGCCGGGTTGTGCCGGCTGATTCCGGCAGGGGGTGCGATCGTGCCGGCAGTGCTGCACGTCGCCGCGTGGCTGCTGATGATCGTCGCGATGATGCTGCCGACCGTGCTGCCGCTGCTGCGAACGTTCGAGCGCCTGACGGCCGCGCGGGCGGACCGCAGCCGGCTGATGCTGCTCGTCGTGCTCGGCTATCTCGCGGCATGGAGTGCGTTCGGGCTCGTCGTCCATGCCGGCGACGCCGGCCTGCACGCGCTCGCGCGGCGCACGCCGTGGCTCGCGTGGCATGGATGGCTCGTCGGCGCGATCGTGCTGACGCTCGCGGGCGGCTATCAGTTCAGCCCGCTCAAGTATCGCTGCCTCGACAAGTGCCGCTCGCCGCTGATGTTCGTGAGCGAGCAGTGGCGGGGCAGGCATCCGGGGCGGGACAGCTTCGCGCTCGGCATGCGCCACGGGCTCTTTTGCGTCGGGTGCTGCTGGATGCTGATGTGTCTGATGTTTGTGGTGGGCGCGGGCAGCGTCGGCTGGATGCTCGTGATCGGCGCGGCGATGTCGGCCGAGAAGAACCTGCCGCACGGCCGGCGGCTGAGCGCGCCGCTCGGCGTCGCGCTGCTCGGGTGGGCGGCGTCGATCGCCGCGGCGGGATTGGGCGCAATGTGAGACACGGCGCCCCGGCTCGTCCGGTCAAGAAAGCCGGCAGCCGGGTGACGCGGCGGACAATGAAATCGGAAAGACCTGACGTATCAATCTTTCCAGCGTGAAAAGTAGAGGAATATTCGCAAAATATCTGTCCATTTTGGTTAGCCAGACTTGGCCGGCGCGCCGGAGGCTGGCTGCTTTCAAGTTTTCCCCAGCGGATTTGGTATCCTTATTCGCCAAAGATGGCGGTTCGCCGGTACCGATACCGCGCTCGAACGCCTGACAACAAGGGGCGCGACGCGCCCCATTCCGGCGAACCTGAGAAAAAAAAAGGACTTGAACCATGACGTTGGGGCCACGCGGGCCGCAGGAGGCGGCGTATGCGCCGATCTTCGAGGCGATTCATCGTGGGCTGTTGCAGCGCGAGCGGCTGCTGAAGCTCGATACGCCGCTCGGCGCGAACACGCTGATTCCGTTGCGCGCGGTCGGCGACGCCAGGCTCGGCCGCGATTACACGTGGACAATCGACGCCGCGACCACGCGCGACGACCTGAATCCCGACGCGCTGATCGCGCAGCCCGTGACGCTGTGGCTCCAGCAGCCGCGCGGCGTGCTCGACCTGAATGCCGACTACCGGCCGATCCACGGCTACGTGCATACCGTGCGCCGGCTCGGGGCCGACGGCGGCCTGACGTCGTGGCAAATCGGCTTTTCGTCGGCGCTGCACTTTCTCCGGCATCGCCGCGACGAGCATTTCTGGCTCGACCGCGATGCGCAGGACATCCTGTCCGACGTATTCAATCGCTATCCGCCGCTTCAGGGCGCATTCCGGTTCGCGCTGAGCGGGGCGCTCGCGAAGCGTTCGTATTGCCGGCAGAGCGAAACCGACTGGCACTTCGTCAACCGGATCATGGAAGACGAAGGGCTCTATGGCTACTGGACCCACGACGGTCGCGAGCAGAAGACGATGCTCCGGATCGTCGATCGCGTCGAGGCGCTGCCGGACGCCAAGCCGCTCGACTTCTATCGAGGCCATGCCGGCGACGAGTTCGACGGGTTCACGCAATGGGCAACGCTGCGCCAGTTGAACAGCGTGCACGTCGCCTCGCGTTCCGGCGACTACCAGCGGCCGGCGATGCCGTTCGAGGTCCGGCAGTCGGTGCAAACGACCCGCTACGTCGAGCGGACGAACTGGCGCACGCAGGAGCAGAAGGCGATTCCGTATCCGCCGCTCGAAGACTACAGCGCGGGCGCGTACCGGTATCCGGACTCGGATCGAGGCATTGCGTGGGCGCGCATTCGAGCGGAGGAATACGAGTCGCGGTCGAGGCGATACGCCGGTGTCGGCGGCTCGCGCTGGGTCGATGTCGGCGGCCGGTTCGTGCTGAACGATCATCCGGCGCACGCCGAAGCCGATCCGAAGGAGCGGGAATTCGTCGCCGTCGCGGCCCGCTGGACGATCGAGAACAACGTGCCGATCGCCCGCTCGGGCCTGCATTTCCCGTACAGCCTGCAATCGGACATCGAGCGGGCGCGTTCGGGTGAGGGCTCCGCGTTCGCGGTTGCGCCGCATCCGCAGGACGGCGCGATGGGCCTCTACGTCATCGAAGTGGACGCGCAGCGAACCGACATCGAATACCGCAGCCCGTTCGAGCATCGCAAGCCGGCCATGTCGGTCGAGATGGCGACGGTGGTCACGCCGAACGGCGAGGAGGTCTGGACCGATCCGCTGAACCGCGTGCGCGCGCGATTCCATTGGGACAGGCAGAGTCCGCCCGACGCGTTCGAGACGTCGCCGCCGTTGCTGGTCGCGCAGTCGGACACCGGGCAGCAGTATGGCGGCGTACACGTGCCGCGTCGCGGCGAGACCGTCTATGTCGATTTCGTCGGCGGCGACTGCGACCGCCCGTATATCGTATCGCGCGCGCCGGGCGGGGCAACGCCGCCGATGTGGCATTCGGACGGGCTGCTGTCGGGCTTCCAGTCGCGCGAATACGGGGGCGGCGGCGGTTACAGCGAGATGCAGCTCGACGATGCGACCGGACAGGTGCGTGCGCGTCTGCTGAGCAAGACGCGGGGCGACTACAGCCATCTGACGCTCGGCTACGGGATCGTTCAGCAGGGCAACACGCGCGGCCGCTATCTCGGCTCGGGCTTCACGCTGCATGCCGACCAATACGGCGCGGTCCGCGCGAATCGCGGCCTGTACATCGGCACGCACTCGACCCGCCATGACGCCGAGCAACTGGAGGTGGACGCGGCGCGCGATCAACTGAAGGACGCGGCCGAGGTGCTCGCGCAGCAATCGTCGCTGAGCGAGCAGCATCGCGCGGAGAGTCTGAAAGCGGGTCACGACGCGCTCACGGAACTGACCGACGCGACGCGGCAGCCGGTCGAGCCGGGCTTGAGCGGCGGGCGCACGTCGGGCGGCGGCACGGGCAGCGCGAACGGCTTCAAGGTGCCGGCGATGCTGCTCGGCAGCGCGGGCGGCATGGGCCTGACGACGTTTCAGTCGCTGCACGCGTCGGCGGATCGGCACGTGAACGTCGTCGCGGGTCAAAGCGCGTTCGTCGCGACGGGGAAGTCGTTCGTGGCAAGCGCGGGCGAGAAGGTGAGCGTGTTCGCGCAGGACGGGATCAAGCTGTTCGCGAAGGACGCGGTTCAGATCGAGTCGCATCACGAGACGATCGATCTGATCGGCCAGAAGACGGTGCGAATCGTGTCGGCGACGGAGCGTATCGAGATCGCGGCGGACAAGGAGATACTGATCACGTCGGGGCAGGCGTATATCCGGCTGAAGGACGGGGACATCCAGATCCATGCGCCGGGCAGGATCGACATCAAGGGCAGCATGCACAACTTCTCGGGCCCGGCCAGCATGCCGTATCCGATGCCGACGCAGCCGGATGCGGTGTGCGTGCCGTGCATGATGAAGCGCGCGGCGGGGCGATCGGCGTTCGTGTCGACGGGGGGCTGATGGATACGCAAACCGTGTTCGGCGAGGCCGATTCGTTAGGGGCGCACCTATATGTGCTCGTCGACCCGTTGCAGAACGGCAGTCTGCCCGGTGCATTGTCGGTCCGGTCGGATCATGTCGCGTGCCTGATGGACGGCGGAGCGGACGTGCAGGCCGTTTCGCCGCACCTCGTCTATATCCCTCCAAGTCACTTTGAATCGGCGCGCGCATGGCTGGAACGACATGGACCGTCATCGCCGTGCGCGACGATGCTCGCATCGCCATTGCCGCTTGCGGCGCTCGCGGAGCATCTGAAGTTGTTTCTGCGCGTGCGCTTGCCGGATGGCGAACCGATCGTGCTCGCGTATTGGGACCCGGCGATTCTCGCGACGCTGGTCGGTTCGCAAGACGACGAGACGCTGTTCGTGAAAGGGCCGGTGCTGTCCGACGCGCAGCGTCAGGCATGGCTCACGCCGATCCTGAGGTGGACGTATTGGGATCGCGAAGGCACGCTGCGTCAGATCGACTGGCGTCAGGATCGGATGCCGGCCTCCGCCGCGACGCTCAGGCCGCCGTTCAAGCTCGATCAGGGGCAGGTGGATGCATTGATCGATGCGAGTGTGCCGGACGGCGTGTTGCTGCATTTTGCAGAACGTGCGCCGAGTGTACTTGCCGACATGCCGGAGCGTGAACGATATGGGTTTATCTGTCGGCAGATCAATCGCGCTCGACAGCGCGGCATTGAGGGAACGGGCGCATGGATGGAATACTGCGCACTGGCCGCACGGCATGGAGAAGCGTTTGACGCAACGTCTGAAGGTGCTGCGTTGTTGACGTTGTTGTTGCCGGCCGCGAACGATAGGCTGCAAGCATAATCACGGCATTTGTAGACAGGGACGTACAAGATGACCTTTGCTAAGTTTCGGCACACAGCTTTGGCTGCGGGTTTCGCCGTCTTTACGCTAACGGCCTGCGCTGGTTCCAACCTCTTGCCTGATGATCCGTTTGCAGGTCGAGGACAGCCGCTTTCAATGGTGCCGATCAATCATTCCGATCGCTACGCATTAAATATATTTGTTGACAAATATTGGGCGGGTGTGGTTGATAGTCGTTCGGGAGGGATGAATTCTGTTTGCTGTTTCCCGGGTGGGGGAGACTGGAGCAAACCTGTTACTGTGACTTGGGAATGGGGAACCGAAGAAGACCCGAAGACTAAGGTCGTCACGCAGCAACGGGAGAAACATAGTGTTCAGATTCACTTTCCATCTGGAGGGCCTCATCAAGATCCTGATCCGTACAAAACCGATGCGTACCTCTGCGTCATTCTGCGGGATCTCAATACCGTTATATTGGCATTTGCATCGAGCCCACCAGCATGCGCTGCCAAGTAACGTCAATTGAGGGGGAGTAATCATGTCGGTTCGACAAGCTGCTACACCTATTACAAACGAAGAGCTTAAACGTGTGGCGATCGATGGTGGCATGAGGCTCGCCGTTCGGCAATGTCCGGCCGATCGTGACGACGCGATCGCATGCCGGCTTTATCCAGCGCTGTCGTTTTTCTTCGATGGCACCAACAACAACATGGAGCGTGATCTTCCACTCAAGAAGCACACGAACGTGGTTAAGCTTTTTCAAGTCACAAAGAACTCCTTGGCTCAAGATTCCGCTGCTGTCTATATTCCGGGCGTCGGAACGCCGTTCCGGTTCCCCAAGGTTGTGGGCTATACCGACCAGTTAAAAGATGACGACGGGGGAACGCTTGGGCTAGGGTTGGGTGTGGGCGGTGATTTACGCATCAAGTTTGCGCTTGCGGAATTCTCTCGGCAATTGCACGTTATATGGGGACCGGGATCATGGGCGCACATGCGCGAAATCACTTTGGCGGTCTTTGGGTTTTCTCGGGGAGCAACAGAAGCGCGTGCATTTGCTCGACGATTCGTCAAGGAAAAATGCACGAAAGACGGGGGTAAGCTGTATTGGACCTCCCCGAGCGGCGTGCGTGTGCCGTTGCGCATCAACTTTATCGGGCTATTCGATACAGTCGCTTCGGTGGGTGGTCCGGCCTTGCATCTCGACTGGGCGTCGGAGTTGGCGATTCCGGTAGAGGTCGAGCGTTGTGTGCATTATGTTGCCGCGCACGAGGTGCGGCAGGCGTTTCCGCTCGATTCGGTGCGCGTCGACAAGACTTACCCCGATAATTGCGAGGAGGTCGTGTACCCCGGCGTGCATTCCGATGTCGGAGGCGGATATGGACCAGATGAGCAGGGGCGGCACCAAGATCTGTCGTTGATTCCACTGCGCCATATGTTCGCCGAAGCCTTGCGCGCGGGAGTGCCTTTGACGCCTCTTGATCAGATGAAGGTAGATTTCAGGGCGGACTTCGATTTGCGTGACGACGCGCGAGTCGTAAAGCTGTACAGTGACTATATGGTCGCCCTGCCGTCCGCATCCGGCGACACGCTCGAAGCGCTGATCCAGCCGCATCGTTACCTTAATTTTTGGTGGCGTGGCGTCTTGGCTCATAACAATGCGGATGCTCGCGTGCTGGGGAATAGGTACGCGAAATTCAGCGATTCATTTTGTAAGGCAGTGCCAGCGGGAACCGACGCGGATCATCCCGCCTGCCAGTCGAACGAGTGGGTCTACGACGTGCCGAAAGACCCGGAAGAGCAAGCAAAGCAGCTTTTACGCGAGCAGAAGCGACTCATACGGCACATCGAATTCCTGCGTCATCCGGTTGAACGTCGCGCTGGTCCCCAGAGCTATCCGCCGATGCCGCGCTCCTTGACGCCCTACGAGCAAATGACCCTCTCGGCATGGGATGCGCCGGGCGCGCCGGTGGCGGCTGTCGATCAACTGTTGGCCGAATATGTGCATGATTCGGTCGCGGCTTTCACGTCGTGGCCGTGCGCGCTCTACGAGCAGCGCGGGATTTACTGCGACCAGACGCGGTATCTGGCAGAGAACGATCCCATTGGACCAAGCGATGTGGCCGTCGCGTGAACGCGATGCGTACACGCCTCTATCCGATCCTCGTCGTGCAATCGAGTGGATATCAGGTTGAGCGACCGTTACTTGGTCACGCGATCACAAGCATATCCAGCCTTTTGAAGCACGATGGGACAGACCACGATGCTTACCATCGAGGACACTAATTTCCAACGAAATGTAAGTCTGGCCGACTGGACGAATGAGACGGACATGGACTACCGAAATCTCGATCTCCCGCCGGAAGCCGAAAACGTTGAGCTAAGTCACTTCGAGCCAGGCGATGAGTGGTTTGCCTCCGCGTCCCCGGAACTGCAGTAGGCGGCGATGCTGCGTTGGTTTTTCGATCGCTACGAAGATACTGCGAATCAAGCTCCTTGGGATGGCAAAGACAAGGAATATGTATTTGTCTGGGGTGGTCCCTACGATTCAAACGATGAAATACAGGATCGCACCGGGAGTATTGTTCCATACGAGGTTATGGAACCAGTCATTAGCGACTTGCATCGCGATGTGGGTGATGAGTGGGCGCCGATCGAGCATGAGGGCGTCGATTACGATGCCCGTTCGAACCTGTTCCCTCGTTGTTGCGATTTCGGGAAGCCGCTGCCGACGATCGACGCGGCGCGCCGCCGGATCGCCGGCGCGCGGTTCGTCTGCCGGAAACGACGATCCCGGCATCGCGCGCGACGCCAGAGTTCCGGATTCCGAACGAAACGAATCCGGTGTCGCCGCTGTCGTCGCGCCTATTCCGGATTCTCGTCGGCCTTCGCGAGCATCAGGTCGCCGATCGTATCGTTGCCGCACGCCTTCAGCGCTTCGCCCGCGCCGCGGATGTCGCGCGCCTCCTTGTTCTGCCCGATCTTCCATTTGCCGACGAGCCGCGTGATGTCGATCTGCAGGCCGACAATCGACTGCAGCATCGTGTCGATGTAGTCCTTCGGCGCGTCGCCGATTTGCCACGGCACGGGCTGCGTCGCCTCATGGGTGCGCGTGAGGCGCGCGACCACGCCGCGCACGAACGGCTCGTCGTCGCGAACGGCGATCCGTCCGTGCGCATGGACGACAACGTAGTTCCACGTCGGCACCTGCCGGTGGAATTCGTGCTTGCTCGGATACCAGTTCGGCGAGATGTAGGCGTCGCCCGCGCGGAACACGACGAGAACCTCGTCGCCGCTCGACACGTGTTGCCAGACGGGGTTCGCGCGCGCGACGTGCGCGCGCAGCGCGCCGAGCGGTCCGTCGCCCGGCGCGAGCTCGAACGGAATGTGATTCGCGTCGAGTCCGCCGGCGCCGTGCGTGATCAGGATGCCGAGCGGGTGTCGCGCGATCAGCGCGTGCAGGACGTCGGTGCGGCGTTCGTCGAAATGGGCGGGGACGTACATGGCGGCTCCACGGTCGGGCTGCGTTCGCGCAGCGTATCGGGGTTGAAGTCGGGGGTTGAAGTCGGGGTTGAACGATGCGGCCATTGTCGTCTCGAACTGGTTTATTCTGTAGAGCCAGTTTGAACAGTTTCTGGTGAACCGGAATTATGGCGAGACGCGCCCGCATCATCGAGATTCCGTCGCTCGGCACGCTCGACCGAGCGGCCGGCAACCTGAGCAGGCAGTTGGCGCAAGCGCTGCGGGACGCCGTTCGCGACGGCGAAGTCGAGCCGGGCGACGCGCTGCCGTCCACGCGGTTTCTCGCCGCGTCGCTGCGGATCGCGCGCGGCACGGTGGTCGACGCCTACGAGCAGTTGATCGCGGAAGGGTTTCTGGAGTCGCAAGGCGGCGTCGGGACCCGCGTCGCGCATGCGCTCGCCGAGCCGCCGCATTCGCGAATCGCTCGCGAAGCGCCGCGCGCCGCGCGCCGCCGCGAGACGTCGGCGGCGCGTTCGGCCCTGCCGCAGCCGGCTGCCGCGTATGCGCGCGTCGCGCGGGAGTTCGAGCCCTTGCCGCCGGTGCCGTTCGCGATTTCGGTGCCGGTCGGCGCGACGGCGCCCGACGACGTGTGGCGCCGCCTCGGCAACCGCCTGCGGGCGAAGGGAGCCGCCGCGCCGATGGGCTATGCGGAGCCGCAGGGCGTGCTGCCGCTGCGCGAAGCGATCGCCGACTATGTGCGCAAGTCGCGCTCCGTGCATTGCGAGCCCGATCAGATCATCGTCACGAGCGGCACGCAGCAGGGGCTCTTTCTCGCGTGCCAGGTGCTGCTGGGCGCGCACGATCGCGCGTGGGTCGAAAATCCCGCGTATCGCGGCATCACCGCGATTCTCGAATGCGCGGGGCGGCGCGATGCGATGGTGCGCGTGCCGGTCGACGCGGAGGGCATCGACGTCGACGCGGGCATCCGGCTCGCGCGCGATGCGCGCGCCGCGTTCGTCACGCCGTCGCATCAGTATCCGCTCGGCATGCCGATGAGCATGGCGCGGCGCAGCGCGCTGCTCGCGTGGGCGCGCACGGACGGCGCATGGCTGATCGAGGACGATTACGACAGCGAACTGCGCTTCGGGGGCTATCCGTTTCCGTCGCTCCAGGGGCTCGATCCGGACCGCGTCGTCTATCTCGGCACGTTCAGCAAGATCCTGTTTCCGTCGTTGCGGCTCGGTTATCTGGTCGCGCCGGACGAACTGGTCGACGCGTTTCGCGGCGCGCGCGTGCTGATGGATCGCCACGCGCCGACCGCGGACCAGCACGTGCTCGCGGCCTTCATCGCCGACGGGCATTTCGATCGCCACATCCGCCGCGTGCGAGGCGTGTATGCGGAGCATCGCGCGCAACTGATCGATACGGTCGGCAGGCTGCTGCCCGACGATCTCGCGTGGCTGCAGCCGGGCGATCAGGGCATGCATGCGGTGCTCTGGCTCGCGGCGGGCGTCGACGACCTGCGCGTCGCGGCGATGGCCGCGCAGGCGGGCGTCGCGGTTCGCGCGGTGTCGCCGATGTTCGCGCCGGGCACGGCGCGCCCCGGCCTCGTCCTCGGCTTCGGCGGATTCAGCCGCGAGCAGATGGATGCGGCGGCGCGGCGGCTTGCCGAGGTGATCGCCGCGGCGGGCGGCGAGGCGTCGCGCGCGCGGGCGGGGCGGCGCCGTTAGCGTGACGTCGATGCGTTCGGCGCGTGGGGCTGGCCGTTTGTGATGCGATCGTGATTGAAGGCGAAGGCGGGGATGACGCGCGGCAGAACCGCATCGTCGATGAGCGACGGCCCGCCGGCGCGAGCGACCCCGTCCGATCGACGCCGTCAGCCGCCCGCCCGCTTGCCGAGCGTGACGCTCACCGGCGCGTTCGCCTCGAATTTCGCGCGATGCGTCGAGAAGAACGTTCTCACATTGCGGACGTTCGACGCGTGCGTGAACAGCCGGCGCGCGAATTCGTCGTACGCGGGCATGTCGGCGAGGTCCGCGACGACGACGAAGTCGGGCCCGGGCGACACGCGATAGCACTGCGTCACTTCGGGCTGCGCGCAGACGTACGTCTCGAACGCGTCGTAGTCCTCGGCCGTCTGCCGATCGAGGCCGACCTCGATGATCGCGGTGACGGTCGCGCCGGTCTTGCCGCGATCGAGGACGGCGATCCGGCGCTCGATGATTCCGGCCTCCGTCAGCTTGCGCACGCGCCGCATGCAGGTGGGCGGCGACGACAACGCGCGTTCGGCGAGCTCCACGTTCGAGATCGAGGCGTCGGCCTGCAGCGCGGCGAGGATGCGAAGGTCCAGTTCGTCGAGATGGGCGTCGGCCAAGCGGTTCTCCTGCGATGTCGATTTGAAATTTAATTTCATATCGATGTTAAATGTCATATAAATTTCAAAACACTAAAATTTTTGAAATTAAATTCCATTCAGGCGATTCTACCATCGCGTTCATCGATCCCCGAGCGGATCGTTTTACGGAGAGCGATATGTGTGGAATTGTCGGCGCGGTGGCGCGGCGCGACGTCGTGCCCAACCTGGTGGACGGTTTGAAGCGGCTCGAATATCGCGGCTACGATTCGTGCGGCGTGGTCGTCTATCAGGACCGGCGGCTCGTCCGGGCGCGCAGCGTCGATCGCGTCGCGATGCTGCAGCGCGAGATCTCGGCCCGCGCGCTGTCGGGCTATGCGGGCATCGCGCACACGCGCTGGGCGACGCACGGCGCGCCCGTGACCGCCAACGCGCATCCGCATTTTTCGCCGGGCGTCGCTGCGCCGGGCGTCGCTGCGCCGGACGAAACCCGTGCGCGGATCGCGCTGTCGCACAACGGCATCATCGAGAACTACGAAGCGCTGCGCGCGGATCTCGAGCAACACGGCTACGCGTTCGCGAGCCAGACCGACAGCGAGGCGATCGCGCATCTCGTCGATCATCTGTACGACGGCGACCTGTTCGACGCTGTGCGGCGCGCGGTTGCGCGGCTGCGCGGCAGCTATGCGATCGCGGTGATGTGCCGCGACGAGCCGCACCGGATCGTCGGCGCGCGCGACGGGATGCCGCTTGTCGTCGGCATCGGCGACGGCGAGCACTTTCTCGCGTCCGACGCGATCGCGCTGTCGAACGTCACCGACCGGATCGCGTATCTCGAGAACGGCGACGTCGCCGACATCCAGTTGCATCGCCACTGGATCGTCGACGCGAGCGGGCAGCGCGTCGAGCGGGCGGTGCACACGATCGCCGCGCACGGCGGGGCGGCGGATCTCGGCGGCTATCGCTGCTACATGCAAAAGGAGATTTTCGAGCAGCCGCGCGCGGTTGCCGACACGCTGCTCGACGTCACGTCGATCATGCCCGAGCTGTTCGGCGACCGCGCGTGGCGCGCGCTGAACGCGGCGGATTCGGTGCTGCTGCTCGCGTGCGGCGGCAGCTACCACGCGGCGCTCACCGCGAAATACTGGATCGAGAGCATCGCCGGCTTGCCGGCGAACGTCGAGATCGCGAGCGAGTTCCGCTATCGCGACTGCGTGCCGAATCCGCAGACGCTCGTCGTCGCGGTGTCGCAAAGCGGCGAGACGGCCGACGTGCTCGGCGCGGTGCACGCGGCGAAGCGGCTCGACATGCTGAACACGCTCGCGATCTGCAACGTGCCGACGAGCGCGCTCGTGCGCGAATGCGCGTCGAGCTTCATCACGCGGGCGGGCATCGAGGTCGGCGTCGCGTCGACGAAGGCGTTCACGACGCAGTTGGTCGCGCTGTTCCTGCTGACGCTCGCGCTCGCGCAGGTGCGCGCACGGTTGCCCGACGAGGACGAGAAGCGGCACCTGCATGCGCTGCGCCATCTGCCCGATGCGATGAGCAAGGTGCTCGCGCTCGAGCCGCAGATCATCGCGTGGTCCGAGCGGCTCGCGCGGCGCGAGAACATGCTGTTCCTCGGCCGCGGGATGCACTATCCGATCGCGCTCGAAGGCGCGCTGAAGATGAAGGAGATTTCGTACATCCACGCGGAGGCGTACGCGGCGGGAGAGTTGAAGCACGGCCCGCTCGCGCTCGTGAGCGACGAGATGCCCGTCATCGCGGTTGCGCCGAACGACCGGCTGCTCGAGAAGCTGCGCTCGAACATGCACGAGGTGAGCGCGCGCAACGGCAGGCTCTTCGTGTTCGCCGACGTCGACTGCGGGCTCGCGAGCGCGCCGGGCATCGACGTGATTCGCCTCACCGAGTACTACGGTCCGCTGTCGCCGATCCTGCATGCGATCCCGATGCAACTGCTGGCGTTTCATGCGGCGCTCGCGCGCGGGACCGACATCGACAAGCCCCGCAATCTCGCGAAGTCGGTGACGGTCGAGTGACGATGCCGGCGGCGCGGCCGTCTTCAGGCCTTGCGAAACACGCAATAGAGAAACTGCTGGGCGGCGTCGGCCGGCGTGCGGTGCGTCTCGTACGAGGCTTCGACCAACGCGAAGCCGGCGCCCAATTCCCGCGACAGTTCGTCCGGGCCGTATCGGACGACGTCGAGGCCGCTGCAGCGCGCGGGACCCGCCGGCCCGAACGTGGCGATGACGACGCAGCCGCCGGATTTCAGCGACGCCGACAGCCGCTCGACGTATGCGCGTCGCGGCGCGCGCTCGGTGAGGAAGTGGAACACGGCGCGGTCGTGCCACACGTCGTATTCGTTCGCGGGCAGATCCGCCTGCGTGATGTCGGCGTCCATCCACTGGACGCGCGACGCGGCGTCGCCGAGCCGGCGTCGCGTGACGTCGAGCGCGACGCTCGACACGTCGGCCACCGTCACGTGCTCGTAGCCGCGCGCGAGCAGATCGTCGACCAGGGTCGACTCGCCGCCGCCCACGTCGATGATGTTCGCGCCGAGGCCGGGGGCGAATCGGTCGATCAAGCGGAGCGAGGTGTCCAGGTGCGGGCGATACCAACTGAGCGCGTCGGCCGCCTTCGTGCGATACACCGCTTCCCAATGCTGTTTGCTGTCCATGTCTGTTATCACGATGGCCGAGCGATCCGGGCTCGGTGATGACGGTTTTCGTCGTCGCGCGAGGCTCAGAACACCAGTGCCTTGTCGGCCCACACGGACCATTCGGCCAGTTCGTCCATCGAGCTTCGGTGCGCTCCGGCGACGAGGTCGTCGACCGCCAGGCCCCTTGCATTCATGCACGTCCCGCAAACGCCGACGGCTCCGCCGCTTCGAATGACGGCTCCCAGCATCACTTCGAGGTTGTAGAAACCCGCCGGCACCTTTTGCCCTTTGTGCGCGGCGGCGACGGCGTCGCCGACGAGGAAGATCCTGACTTCGTGGCCGCCTCTCGACAGCGCGCCCGCCAGCCGGACGCCGTTGTAAGCGCGCTCGGTGCCGTAAGGGGCATCGTTGAGAATCAGCAGGGTCTTCATCGCATCCTCGTCATTCTTCGAGGGGAAGGCCTCGGGCGCGCCATTCCGCGACGCCGTCGGTCAAGTGGAACGCCTGGTATCCGCGCCGGCGCAGCAGTTCGACCGCGTCCTTGGCCATCAGGCAGAACGGCCCCCGGCAGTACGCGACGACGGGCACGTCCTTCGGCAATTCGCCGAGCCGCTTCCTGAGCTCCGCGAGCGGAAGCGAGCGCGCGTGAGGCAGGCGGCGCACGCTGTACTCGCTCGAAGGGCGCACGTCGAGAACGACGATCTCGCCCGCCGCCGCCTTTTTCAGGATGTCGCGCCGGTTCATTCCGTGCAGTGCGTCGTGATGCTCGACGATCGCGCCGAGCGCCCTTTGCAACTCGACGAGACGTTCTTCCGCCTCGGCGCGCAACGCGACCCACAGGTTCGCGACGCTGTCGCCGGCGAGGCGGTAGAGCACATATTTGCCTTCCTTGCGGCTGTCCACCATGCGCGCCTGACGCAGCTCCTTCAAATGGGCGCTGGCGAGCTTCACGCTGATGTCGGCCTGCGACGCGAGCATCTCGACGGTCTTTTCGCCCTGGCACAGCAGCTCGATCAGTTCGAGCCGCTTCGGGCTCGACATCGCCTTGCCGATGCGCGAAACCTGGAGGTACAGATGGTCTTTGGCGTCTCTCATGCCAACATTCTAGTAATTGTTGGAATGAATGTGAAGCGAAGATTGCTGGCGGCGAACGGCGCGGGTTCGCCGCATCGATCCCGCTCAGCCGTTGCCCGGCAGCCAAGCGCCGTGAAAACCCGCCGGGATGCGTCGCGGCAGGTGCACGGTCGCGATCGGCCCGTCGTCGATCGACCGGCCGTCGAGGATCACCACGTCGCTCGTATCCGTTGCATGGCGATACACGCAGGCGAGGAGCCACCCGTCGTCCTCATCGATCGCGCCCGGGCGCGGGACGAACACCGGCTCGCTGTTCTGGTCGCCGGGCGGCACCCGGTAGCGCTGCGTCGAGCCGCCGTCGACGTCATAGCGGACGACGCCGCGCAATTCGACGTGGGTCGGCTGTTCTGCCGCATACAGGAACCGGTGGCGGCGGCCGGTGCGGCTCTCGTTGATCCGGGGCAGCTCGATGCCGGCGTCGTCGAGCGGTTGCTCGGCGACGGTTCCCGCGACGAGATCGATCGTATAGCGCCACAGCACGCCGACCGGATTGGCGTCGAACCCGCGGCCGTCGCGCGCGACGCGCAGGAACCACGGGTAGCGGACGACGTCGAGCACGATCGCCGGGCAATCGATGTCGTACGCGTTGACGACGTGCTGGATGAAGCACGGCGCGACGTCGAACCAGCGCACGTCGCCGCCGCGGCGCGGCACGACGCCGATGCGCGCGCGACGCTCGTCGTGCCAGCGCAGCGGCATCCGGTGGCCGCGCGACAGCATCGAGAAGTCATACGCGACGTTCAGGTCGAACACGATGCTGTGCGTCGCGGTGATCGCGATGTCGTGCATCATCGACGGCGCGGGCAACGCGATCTCCGCGTCGACGGTCTGCACGCCGGCCGCGTTCGCGACGCCGTAGCGCAGCCACGGCTGGTTCCAGTCGGCGCGAAAGGCGATCAGCTCGCCCGTTTGCGGATCGACTTTCGGATGCGCGGCCATCCCGCGCGCGAGGCCCGGATGGCGCCGCGCCGCGCCGATGCTGTCGAGCCCGGCCGTGATCGCGAGCGGCGCGCCGCCTTCGGCGAGCGCGAGGATCTCGCCCGCGTGGGCGAGCACGCTGACGTTCGGATTCGTGTCGACGAGCAACGGCGCGCGCGCCGGATCGTACACGCGCGCCCAGCGCTGCGTGCGCGCCCAGCGGTTGCGGTAGCGCGTCGCGCGGCCGTCGCCGAACGTTATCGCATGCAGCATCGCGTCTTCCGGCCACCACGACAGCACGCCGCCGCCGTCGAAGCGGCCGCGCAGCGGATTGGGCCCGTTGCGCACGAGCACGCCGTTCAGGTCGCGCGGAATCGCGCCGGTCATGCGCAGGTCGACGGCGTCGACCTCGTCGGTCACGGGCGCCAAGGCGCCCGCATTCAAATCGATGGTCATCGTCGTCTGGTGTGTCAGGGTGGGTCAGCGCGCGCCGGGCGATGGCGCGTCATCGCCCGGCGACGCGAGCGCGAGCGCGTGATCGCGCACGTCGGCGGGCCATCCGGCGATCAGCTCGCGCAGCCGCGCGCCGTCGTTCGCGAAGAGCGCGCGCGACGCTTCCTCGAAGCCGGGCATGTCGCCCGCGATCGCCGACATGAAGTGGTACGCGCGCTCCTGCGCGCGGCAGCTTCGGTCCTTGTGCGCGTGCGAGCGGCGTGCTTCGTCGACGAGGCGGCGCAGCGCGACCGATGCGCCGCCCCGCTGCGTCGCGAGCCATTCCCAGTGGCGCGGCAGCAGCGTGACTTCGCGCGCGACGACGCCGAGCTTCGGGCGGCCGCGGCCGCGCGGTCCGTTCGCGAGCGGGTCGACGCCGGCGGTGCTGGCGGCGTCGGATGCGGTTTCGTGGTTCGCATCAGCCGGCTCGCCGGGCGTCGCGGCTTGCGCGTAGCGGGCGGCGACTTCGTCGTCCGAGCCGCGCGTGTCGATGTCGATCGAGCGGCCGGTCGCGTTGTCGAAGATCAGGATCGCGCCGCCGATCGCGTCGCTGGCGACAGCCCGCTTGATCGCGAGCGCGACCGCCGGCAACGGGCCGGCCGCGAGGCGCCGGTAGCCGTCGAACGCGGTATGGGAGGGAAGATGAGGGTTCGTCATCGCATCGGTCTCATTGATCGGAACAATGCGATATTTATATCCGGGCATAAATTGGATGTCAATAATATCCGGGTAATATTTGTTGTCCGGCCGCCGCGCCTGTCGGGCGGTGCGCCGTGCGCCGTGCGGCGCGAGGCGCGAGGCGCGAGGCGGCGCTCGATGCGGAGGCGCGTTTCGACGCCTACAGCACCTTCGTCCGCAGCAGCGCCTCCAGCCATTCGGCGAATACCTGGAAGCGTCGCGACAGATGCTGCCGGTGCGGATACAGCAGCGTCATCGGCATCGGCGCCGCGCGATGGTTCGGCAGCACTTCGACGAGCTCGCCCGCGCGCAGGTGCGCAGCGACGTCGTACGCGGGAATCTGGATGAGGCCGAGCCCCGACAGGCAGCACGCGATGTACGCCTCCGCGCTGTTGACGGTCACGCGCCCGCGCAGCGCGACGCGCCTCACCGCATCGCCTTCGGTCCATTCCCACGGCGCGATGCGCCCGTTCGACGGCGACGCGTAGTTGACGGGCTGATGGCGCTCGAGATCGGCGGGCGTGTGCGGCACGCCGTGGCGCGCGAGATAGGCGGGGCTCGCGACGTTGATGAGCGGCAGGTCGCCGATCGCGCGCGCGACGAGGCCCGAATCGCTCAGCGTGCCGACGCGCAGCACGCAGTCGACGCGTTCCTCGATCAGGTTCACCGCGCGATCGGTGACGCCGAGGTCGACGCTGATCTGCGGATATCGGTCGAGAAACCCGGGCAGCGCGGGCGCGACGATCAGGCGTCCGATGCGGCCTGGCATGTCGACGCGCAGCGTGCCGCTCGGCCCGACGATCGAATGGCGGAACAGGTTTTCGGTTTCCTCGACGTCCGCGATCAGGCGCAGGCAGCGCTCGTAGAGCGCGGCGCCGTCCTGGGTCGGCGTCACCTTGCGGGTGGTGCGGTGCAAGAGCCGCGCGCCGACGCGGCCTTCCAGCTCCTGGATCGCCGCCGATACCGACGAGCGCGGCATCCCGAGCGTATCGGCCGCGCGCGTGAAGTTCGCGCATTCGACGACGCGCGCGAACACGCGGAAGAGGTCAATGCGGTCCATCGGCGGCTCCGTGGCGACGCGGGAGGGACGGCATGTCCGCCGTACCGGATGCGGCGGGCGGCGCGGGCGCGAGTGCGGGGGCGAGCGGGGTCATCGTTGCGGGGTGGAACGTGGGCTAACCGACAATTGGTCGAATTTTCTGACGGGTGATGTCAGAAGTGACGGCTTTATAAGGATTTTTTGGACTATATCATCCGAAGGCATGCGAGGCCGTATCGGACGGCACCGCGCGTCAAAACGGAGAGCAAACATGGCAGACCACGGCATCAAGGGCAAAACCGTCATCATCGCGGGCGGCGCGAAGAACCTCGGCGGGCTGATCGCGCGCGATCTCGCCGCGCAAGGCGCGAAGGCGGTCGCGATTCACTACAACAGCGCGGCATCCCGGGGCGCCGCGGACGAGACCGTGGCGGCGGTCAAGGCGGCCGGCGCGCAAGCGGTCGCGTTGCAGGCGGATCTGACGACGGCGGGCGCCGTCGAGAAGCTGTTCGCCGACGCGGCGGCTGCGGTCGGCCGTCCGGACATCGCGATCAACACCGTCGGCAAGGTGCTGAAGAAGCCGTTCGTCGAGATCACCGAGGCCGAATACGACGAGATGGCGGCCGTCAATTCGAAGACGGCGTTCTTCTTCCTGAAGGAAGCGGGCAAGCACGTGAACGACAACGGCAAGATCGTCACGCTCGTCACGTCGCTGCTCGGCGCATTCACGCCGTTCTACGCAGCCTACGCGGGGACGAAGGCGAGCGTCGAGCACTTCACGCGCGCGGCGGCGAAGGAGTACGGCGCGCGCGGCATCTCGGTGACGGCGGTGGGCCCCGGCCCGATGGATACGCCGTTCTTCTATCCGGCCGAAGGCGCGGACGCGGTCGCGTATCACAAGACGGCCGCGGCGCTGTCGGCATTCTCGAGGACGGGCCTGACCGACATCGAGGACGTCGTGCCGTTCATTCGCCACCTCGTCAGCGACGGCTGGTGGATCACCGGCCAGACGATCCTGATCAACGGCGGGTATACGACGAAGTAAGCGGAGTCGGCGGTGGCGGGGCGCGGCGAAGTCTTGCGGCGAGCAGCGGACCTTGCCCCACGCCCCACGCCCGTCGCGCGCTCCGCTGCGCCGATCGATGGCGATGGCGATGGCGCGCCCGAGGCAGTGCGGGCGCCGGGACGGCGGGCTCAGTTCGCGTTGATGTCGCGCGGGGCGGATTGCGTCGCGTCGGGCGACATCGGGGGCAGCGCGGCGGCCGATGCCGGTGCCGATGCTGGCGTCGATGTCGCAGCGGATGTCGAAGCGGACGTCGAAGAGGGCATCGTCGCCGTTGCCGTTGTCGAGATCGATTTCTCCACCCGCTCCGGTTGATCTGCCGATGCGAGCGGCGCGGCCGCCGGCGCGATCGACGACGCCGGGCTCGCCGCTGGCGCCGGGGCGGGCGCGGAAGCCGGCGTCGGGGCGGAAGCCGGTGTGGGTGCCGATGCGGGCGTAGGTGTCGGCGTCGACGCGGCCGTGGGCGCCGACGCAGCGGCCTGAGCCGAAGCGGGCGCTGGCGCGGCGTTCGTCTCGGGCGCGGACGGATGCACGGGCTCCGCAGGCGGCGTCGGCGCGACAGGCGTCTTCAGCTTCATCGGCGCGCCTTCGGCAGTCTCCGCCGGTTCGGGCAGCGGCGCGACGCGTTCCTTCTCGGCTGCCTTGACGGCCGCCTTGTCGCGCCGCGCCGGGTCGATCTTCAGGAAATGGTCGACGAGATTGAAGAAGCGCTCGTAGAACACGCCGGCGGGAATGGTTTCGCTCGCGATCTTGACCATCGCGTCGTCGCTCGAGCCGATCGGCAGAGACAGCGAGCCGAACACGCTCAGGCCGACGCTTGCCGACGTGTTGCTCTTCTTCAGCGAGTAGCGGTCCTGCACGGCGTTCACATACGCGATGCTCGACGCGCCGTCGACGTCCGCGTCCGCGCAGACGACGTGAAATTCGATGACGACGTGCGAATCGTTGCTCGGCTGGAAGTTCTTGCTGCCTTCGACCGCATCCGCGCGCGTCGCACTCGCCATGTAGCCCTGGCTCAGCAGCGCGCGGCGCGCGGCTTCGCACGTCGCAGCCGATTTTTCGTGGAACGTGCGCGCGTACGGGCTCGCGGTCGCGTCGAACTGTTCCTGCTGGTAAAGAGGCTTGGGCGCCGACGAGCAGGCGGACAGCACGGTCGCGATCGCCACGGCGGACGCAACGAGAAACGGTCGGAATCGGTTGTGCATGGCGTAATTCGAAGTGGCCGGCCACGTGCAGCGCAATCCGGCCCTGGCAGATGCGCGGGCTCGGCGCTGCCGATCGGCGCGGTGGCGCGGGCGAACCGGCGCGGGGTGATCGGTGCGGCCTGCCGCATGCGGCGTCGGCCGACGCGATGTGGCATGGCAAGCCCGTTATTATAGATTTTCCTGGTGCGCGGCAGCATGAATGCGCCCCGCAAGCTTGATTCGGCGAAATATCGCGAGCGTCCAGGAGGCGGCTCAGCGCTTCGACGTCAGCGAACGATAGAGATCGCGGATGCCGTGAAGCGCCTGAAAGCCCTTGCCGGCATCCGGCTTGTACGCTTCGAAAATCGTATTGCAATTGCCGACGATGCCGTGTTCCGGTTCGTAGAGATTCCACGCTCGCGCGACATAGCCGATTTGCTCGAGCTTGTGCAGCATGTCGACGCCGAAGATGGTCCAGACCAGAATGCCCTCGCCGGGACGAACCGGGTCGCCGTGGAACTGCTTTTCGGCCAGATATTCGATCTCGCCGTCGACGAGCCGGGCGCGCACGTCGTCTTCGTATCTCGACGGATTGAAGGGAACGGTGAAGATGTGGCGGCCGCCTGGCTTCAGCACGCGGAAGATGTCGCGGTGCGCGTCGTAGGGCGCGGGCATATGCTCGAGCACGTCGCTCGACAGGACGACGTCCACCGACGCGTCACGAAAGGAGAGCTTCTGGAGGTCTTCGTGCCGGACGCCCTTGACGATCTCGCCGCTGCGATAGCGATCCCCGAAATACTCGGAGCAGACGTACCCCGGCAATTTCGACAGCCGCTTGTGCAACGGGCCGTTCGATTCCGCGTTGTACACACAAAATCCGCGCGGGAATTCGATGGGACCGATCGGCCCGACATGAAAGCGCCGCCGGAGCATCAGCGCCATCTGCCGTTGACGGCTCGACGAGCCGCAATGCGAGCACGTCCCCGACTCGCGCAGGTTTTCCGTGAATTTCGTGAAGCTGGCCTCGGAGCCGCAGACGGGACAGATGCCGCGCAGTCCCTCCTTCGGCGGCATGTTTTGCTGATCGATGTATTCCTGAACGGGATAAAGCTGACGGGATTCCGTCTGGTTCGACATCCGATAGAAACCATCGATCATCGACGCTCCCCCTCGCGGCTCATGGCCGCTGGATTTTCGATATCCGGAGCGAACGCAGCATGCGAGCTTCCGGAATTTCAGAATATTACAACTTGAATTGTCTGATGGACAGCGGATGTCGAAGGCGTTTTGTCATGCTCGAGCCCGGTGAGCGCGAAGCCGCGAACCCGTCTGCTGCGCGAGAACAGTCCGGAACTGCTGCTTTCATCGCTCGTCGCGCGACGCTAACGTGGTGCGCACGAGATGCGGTCCGATCCTTCCGCGGGCCGCGATGGCGGAGAATGGCGATGGGGCTGACGAGAATGATGCGCATGGTGTTGTGAAGTCTCTTCGGCGTGAGCAAGGGGGCCGAGCATCAGGCCGATCTCGCGTCGGTGAAGCTGCCGTGGGTGCCGGTGATGGCGATCCTGCTCGCCGCGTGCTTCGGCGGGTTCCTGTTCGCGATCGCGAAGATCTCGGCCACCGTGACGCGCTGAGCGGCCCGCGGCCCGTCAGCGCCGCTTGCGCACGGACGGCTGCGCGACGAGCTCGCCGACGGTGCGGATCGCGTCGTTCGCGCGGGCGCTCGCCTGCGCGCCGTGCACGACGTAGTAGCCCGAGCGTTCGCGCGCGCGAAGCTTGGCCGCACATTGTCCAATGCGAGGTGGCAAAAGAAAAGTCGCGGCGGTGCGCGCGCAAGCGGCGCGGTTACAACCCGTGCTTCATCGCGACGCGCAGACGGCGCTCCTCGCACCCGTGGAGCTTCTTGACGAAATCGCGCCGCGAGTAAGTGCCGCCGTCGAGCGCGGCGAGATCGATTTCGAGGAAGAACGCTTCGGGCTCGCGAAACAGGATCTCGCGATACGCGATATCGACGAACGCGCGATTGGATTCTCCGGCCGCGGCGGCGGCCAGCTTCGTCCAGTCCGTCTGCTTGATCGCGCGCACCGCGAAGCGCCAATGGTCGACGAGCTCGAAGCTCGCGATCTCGAAGCCGGCCGCGATCAGTTGGGTCTTCAGCGTCGCTTCGGTAAACGCCGTGCAATGGAATTCGCCGGCATGAGTCTGATTGCCGAACAGTCCGGCGGCGTAGTTCGCCTGGTCGGCGTAATTCGGATGCTGCTCCATCAGCCGGGCGATACCGAGGAGGCTGGATGTGCGCAGCTCGAGCGTGCCGCCCGGCGACAGCAGGTCCGCCCATTCGAGCACCACGTTCGCCGTATCTCCGCGCGGGATGTGCTCGAGCACGTCTTTCGCGAGCGCCGCGGCGAAATGCCGCCGCGGCAGTCCGCCGTAGTCATTGTCGGAAATCAGGATGTCGGGCTGGCAGGCGGGGTCCGTATCGACATTCAGAAAGTCCGGCCGCTTGTCATGCCCGCAACCAATATTGATTTTGTTGAACGACGCAATATCCCGATTGCGGATGTCCATTTTTCTCCCGGGTAGGACCGAAATTGGTTGCGGCATTCTACGCTGAAGCAGCGGAAATTTTGCATTCTTGCGAAATGCATTCGCATGGTTGCATCGGCAAGCCGGATTGACGTCGCGCATGGAAACCGACGGGCCGGCACGAGCATATTCGTCTGGCTTTTATCGGGATGGTTGCTGCCGGCATTGCATGCCTGCCCAAAAAAACATCGAATTCACCGGCGAATTGACGGATGGGAATGATTCGAAATCCGAATCGGTATATTTTTAATTGGATCTCGGCTGCACGATCGCGCAGAGCATCTGCCGCCTCACCAGTTCTGGCGCAAGGCGGTCGCCAATGTCGACATGCACGCGTTCGATCCGGTCGTCGAGCCGAAATTCAGGATCAGCGCGCAGCAAAGGGTGAGCACCGCGGGCAGTTGCTTCGCGCAGCGCATCTCGCGGCGGCTGTCCGGCATCGGCTTCAATTACTTCGTGCCGGAAGCCGGCGCGCATCTGCAGGCCGACGAGCGCAAGCGATTCGGCTACGGCATGTTTTCCGCGCGCTTCGGCAATCTGTATACGGTGCGCCCGATGCGGCAGCCGCTTCACGTCGCATCACATCACTTCGATGCGCCGCGGGCGCGCTTCGTCGCGCCGCGGAATCGTCAGCTTCAATACGCCATCCTGAAGATTCGCCTCGATTTTCGACGTGTCGAAGTCCGGGCTCAACTGGAACGTGCGCGTGAAATGCGGTTCGCGCACCTCGACGTGCTGCGCGCGCAGGCCCGCCGGCATCGGCAGCGCCGCGTGCGCGTCGATCGACAGATGGCCGTCGTGGACCTTCACTTCGAGGCGCTCCTTCGGCACGCCGGGAAGATCGGCCCATAGCGTCACGCCGTGCTTGTCTTCGTACACGTCGACGGCCGGCGTGACCGTGAGCGCGCGCGGCGCATCGCTCGCGTCGCGGCGGGCCGGCGCGGTGGATTGACGTGCTGCGGCTGGATGGCTGGTGTTCACGATCGACTCCTTGATTCGGGACTGACGGGGCTCATTGCACGGTGATCGCACGCGGCTTCGACGCTTCGCGCTTGCCGACGCTGATCAGCAGGCAGCCGTTCTCGTAGCGCGCGCGGATCTTGTCGGGATCGGCGTTCTGCGGCAGTTCGACGACGCGCCGGAATGCGCCGCTGTAGCGCTCCTGCGCATAGGCGCGCACGTCGCCTTCCGCGCGTTGCGCGGCCTTGCGCTCGCCGCTGATCGCGAGCAGCCCCTTGTCGATCGACACGTCGAAATCGGCCGCGCGCATGCCGGGCGCGAACACGACGATCTCGATCGAATCCTCGGTCGTGCCGATGTTCAGTGGCGGGAATCCGCCGAGACGGCTCGCTCGAATGCTGGAAGGGAAGCCGCCGAGCAGGTTCGTCATCTGCCGATGCAGACGATCGAATTCGCTGAAGAGATCGGCGCCGAAATAGAGATCGCTCATGGTCGTGTCCTCCTGGAACGAGGCCCTGCGAACGCATCGGCGGTATGTGCATACGTACCGGTTCGTTTGCCGGACCGCGACAAATCGGTCGAAGCGAGCAGCGCGCGGGGGCGGCTGCGTCGGCGTTTCGAAGATAGGCGCGGCGAAGGCGATTTCAAGAGGCGTTCGACAATCGGGCGTCGGACAGCGCGCGCAGCAGGCGCTCGCCGCCCGCGCGCGGCCGTCGGTGAAAACCCGCGTCGGCGCCTATCGTCCGCATGCTGGATTGCTCCAATTGCGTTCGGCGGGCGGCCCGGCGCGCGTTCGTCGCGACGCAGCCGCGCCGCGCGTGCGCGGGCCGCGCCTTGTTGCGGCGCAACGCCGCCGGGCGCGCCGCGATGGTATGCTGGCTTTCACCTTGATCGTATGGCAGGTGCATGAGCAAGCTCGGCGATTCAGTCGTTCCCAACCCTAAAAAAACGAACGCTCCGCCATTGTCGGAGTCGGAACGTGGAATGCGACGATCACGATGCGCGACACGCGCATGCGTCGCCCCCAGCCATCGCATAGCGCCGCTGCGCGCGTCGCCGCGCGCGCCGTCGCGCCGCGCACGCACGGAATTCTGGTTCTACAACACGGAGACACTCTCATGACCCGAAGCAACGTGGTCGCGGCGACGCGCACCGTTCCGATCGACGTTCCCGAATACGTGAAGCACCGCGGCCTGATCGACTGGGTCGCGCGTATCGCGGAGCTGACCGAGCCGGATCGCGTCGTCTGGTGCGACGGTTCGCAAGAGGAGTACGACCGCCTCTGCGACGAGATGGTCGAACGGCGCACGATGGTGCGCCTCAATCCGGCGAAGCGGCCGAACTCGTTTCTCGCGCTGTCCGATCCGTCGGACGTCGCGCGCGTGGAAGACCGCACGTTCATCTGCAGCGAGCATCGCGACGACGCGGGCCCGACCAATCACTGGATCGCGCCCGCCGAAATGCGCGCGACGCTGAACGGCCTCTTTCGCGGCGCGATGCGCGGCCGCACGCTGTACGTCGTGCCGTTCTCGATGGGGCCGCTCGGCTCGCCGATCGCGCACATCGGCGTCGAGCTGTCGGATAGCCCGTACGTCGTCGCCAACATGCGGATCATGACGCGCATGGGGCGCGCCGTGCTCGACGCGCTCGGCGAGCACGGCGAGTACGTGCCGTGCGTGCACAGCGTCGGGCGGCCGCTCGCGGCGGGCGAGCAGGACGTTCCGTGGCCGTGCAGTCCGACCAAGTACATCGTGCATTTCCCCGAGTCGCGCGAGATCTGGAGCTTCGGCTCGGGCTACGGCGGCAACGCGCTCCTCGGCAAGAAGTGCTTCGCGCTGCGGATCGCGTCGACGATGGGGCGCGACGAGGGCTGGCTCGCCGAGCACATGCTGATTCTCGGCGTGACGTCGCCGCAAGGCCGCAAGTACCACATCGCCGCGGCGTTCCCGTCCGCGTGCGGCAAGACCAACTTCGCGATGCTGATTCCGCCGAAGGGCTTCGAAGGCTGGCGCGTGACGACGATCGGCGACGACATCGCGTGGCTCAAGCCCGGCAAGGATGGGCGCCTGTACGCGATCAACCCGGAGGCGGGCTACTTCGGCGTTGCGCCGGGCACGGGCGAGAAGACGAATCCGAACGCGCTCGCGACGCTGAAGGAGAACGTGATCTTCACGAACGTCGCGCTGACGGAAGACGGCGACGTCTGGTGGGAAGGGCTCACCGATACGCCGCCCGCGCGGCTCACCGACTGGCAGGGCAATGCATGGACGCCCGAGATCGGCCGCGAGACGGGCCGCAAGGCCGCGCATCCGAACTCGCGCTTCACGGCGCCCGCGTCGCAGTGCCCGTCGATCGACGACGACTGGGAGGACCCGGCCGGCGTGCCGATCGACGCGTTCATCTTCGGCGGCCGCCGCTCGACGACGGTGCCGCTCGTCACCGAGGCGCGCGACTGGCGCGAAGGCGTGTACATGGCGGCGACGATGGGCTCGGAGACGACGGCGGCGGCGGCGGGGCAGCAGGGCGTCGTGCGGCGCGATCCGTTCGCGATGCTGCCGTTCTGCGGCTACAACATGAGCGACTACTTCGCGCACTGGCTCGCGCTCGGCGAGAAGCTCGCGGCATCGGGCGCGACGCTGCCGAAGATCTACTGCGTGAACTGGTTCCGCAAGGACGCGGACGGCCGCTTCGCGTGGCCGGGCTTCGGCGAGAACATGCGCGTGCTGAAGTGGATGCTCGACCGGATCGACGGCCGCGGCGAGGGCGTCGAGCATGCGTTCGGCGTGACGCCACGCTACGAGGATCTGCATTGGACGGGGCTCGCGTTCTCGCCCGCGCAGTACGCGCAGGTCACGTCGATGAATCCTGACGAATGGCGCGCCGAGCTCGCGCTGCACGCGGAGCTGTTCGACAAGCTGGGCGCGCGGCTGCCGGGCGCGCTAGCCGAAACGAAGGCGAAGATCGAAGCAAGGCTCGGCGGCTGAGCGACGACGCGCGCGCGTCGATCGAGTGCTGATTGGGCGCACCGCCGAACCGCGCGAATCGAAACAACCGCATGACGCTTCGGCGCTCATGCGGTTTTTTTGCGCCCGACGAATGTGCTGGAGCGGCCGAATGCGCGCGGGCGGCCTCGCGCATTCGGCGGCATCCGAGCCGGCGCGGCGCGTCGCGCAGCCGTCGTCGTTCGATGCGACAATCGTCCGCACATTCGCCCATCCAGGAGACCTGCCCATGAAGATTCAACGGATCGCCGTCGTCGGCGCCGGCGTGATCGGCGCGAGCTGGACCGCGTTCTATCTGTCGAAGGGCTTCGACGTCGCCGTGACTGATCCGGCGCCCGACGCGCGCGAGCGGCTCGACGCCGCGCTCGCGAATTTTCTCGGCGAGCGCGCCGGAACGTTCGCGCCGCGCGTCGCGTTCGAGCCGACGCTCGACGCGGCGCTCGACGGCGCCGATTTCGTGCAGGAGAACGGCCCCGAGCGCCTCGACTTCAAGCGCGACCTGTATCGCCGGATCGACGCGCGGCTGCCCGCGCACGTGCTCGTCGCATCGAGCTCGTCCGGGCTCAGGATGTCGGACATCCAGAGCGCATGCGGCGCGCATCCCGAGCGTTGCCTGATCGCGCATCCGTTCAATCCGCCGCATCTGATTCCGCTCGTCGAGCTGGTCGGCGGCGCGGCGACGTCCGCCGGCGCGATCGCGCAGGCGAAGCGCTTCTACGACGGTCTCGGCAAGGTGACGATCGTGCTCAACAAGGAGATGGCGGGCCACGTCGCGAACCGGCTCGCGGCCGCGCTCTTTCGCGAGGTGTATCACCTGGTCGGCGAAGGCGTCGTGAGCGTCGAGGACGCGGACAAGGCGGTGTCGTGGGGGCCGGGCCTGCGCTGGGGGCTGATGGGGCAGAGCCTCATCTACCATCTCGGCGGCGGCGAGGGCGGCATCGCGCATTTTCTCGATCACCTGTCGGGCCCGATGGCGAGCTGGTGGAGCGATCTCGGCGCGCCGTCGTTCTCGCCCGACGTCGATCGCCAGTTGATCGACGCGCTGCGCGAGATCCAGGGCGCGCATTCGATGCGCGCACTAGGCGCGGAGCGCGACCGTCTGCTCGTCGAGCTGATCGACGCGAGGCGCAGCAGCTTCCTGCCGTAAGCGTCGCCCGCCCCGCCGGCAGCCGCGCGCCGCCGGCGCGGCTACTGTTGCTGCTCGCGCGCCCATGCGGGATGGGTCGCCGCGAGGCGCGCGCGGTTCGCATCGATCGTCGCCTGGCTCGGCGGATAGTCGCCGTCCGACGTCGGGATCACGCCGTCGCGGTACGCCTGGATCAGCTCGGCGCGCACCTGCGCGCGGGTCTTGCCTTGCGGCGCGTCGGGCGTCGACGCGAGCGCCGCCGTGGCGGTCAGCGCGGCTGCCGCGACGGCTGCTGCCGCGGCGAGAAAGCGAAGCGTATTCATCGAGAGCTCCAGAAAGGTGACGGGATCGGCACGCGAAGCGCGGCGACTTCGCGTGCCGGTGAGTCGCATTCTGGACAGGCGCGCCTGAGCGGACGATGACCGCTTCATGGCGATTTGGTCAGGCTTGACCGGCCGGCGGGCGTGACGTGGCCTTCGCGGCTTGCTCGCGGCCTTTCTTTCGCGTTCCTTCAGAACTCGTGCGCCGCGGCGACGAGCGTCGCTTCGAGCGCGAGCGCCGGGCGCGACGCGTTCGCGGGCCGGTCGATCACGTATTCGAGATCGCCGAGCGGCGGCAGATCGGCTTCGAGCTTCGCGAGCCCGTGTGGGATCACGTAGCCGGCGAACGCGCTGATGCCGAGCCCCGCGCTCGCCGCCGCGCGCAGTACCGCGATGCTGGTGCTCGCGACCGCGATCCGGTAGGGCCGGCCGATCGCGTCGAGCGTCTCGAGCACGCGCTTGCGCGACACGCTCGGCTGCGGATGCAGCGCGAGCGGCAGCACGCGCTCGCGCCCCGTGAGCGGCGAATCGGGGCCCGTGCACCAGTAGAGCGGCTCGGTGCGGATCACGCGGCCGCGCCGGCTGCCCGCGATCCGCTTCGCGAACACGAGATCGTGCCGGCTGGCGTCGAGCGCGTCGAACAGGTCGCCGGACAGGCCGGTCGCGATCTCGAGCTCGACTTCCGGGTTGCGCTGCAGGAAGCTCGCGAGCGCGGCCGTCAGGTGCGTGAGCGCGAAATCCTCCGACAGGCCGAGCCGCACCTTGCCCGACAGCGGCGGCCCGCAGACCGATGCGACCGCCTCGTCCATCAGATCGAGGATGCGCACCGCGTAGCGAAAGAGGGCCTCGCCATTGGGCGCGAGGCGCACGTTGCGGGTGTCTCGCTCGAACAGCGGCCGGTCGAGCAGCTCTTCGAGGCGGCGGATGTGCTGGCTGACCGTCGATTGCGACAGGTTCACGCGCTCGGACGCGGCGGTGAAGCTGCCCGTCTGCGCGACGGCGACGAAACTGCGCAGCAGTTCAGGCGGTAACGGACGCATTGCTAAACCCACTGAATCGAATTCGACAACTTCATAAATGGCCGAGGGCGGCGGGACTACGATGTGCGTGGCGCGCGCCGGCGACGCCCCCGCCGCCGCCAGTCTACGGCAAGCCGGCGCGGCGGGCCGTCGGGTTTTCACGCTATTGCCGATGTATTGCCGTTACCGCCCGAGAACGCGCTTCGCACGACGAGCCGCCGGGCCGCGGCGCTCGCGCCGCGACGATCCGTCATCAGGAATCAGGACTCAGGAGACAAGCATGCTCATCTACGGAACCGCGCTGCTCGCGTTCTGCCATCTGGCCGGACTTTTCCTCGGCGATCTGCTGGGCGCCGCGATCGGCGCGAAGACCAACGTCGGCGGCGTCGGCATCGCGATGCTGCTGCTCATCGGCCTGCGGCTCGCGCTGCATCGCCGCGGCTGGCTGCCGAAGGAGGCCGAGTCCGGCATCGCGTTCTGGGGCGCGATGTACATCCCGGTCGTCGTCGCGATGGCGGCCAATCAGAACGTGGTCGCCGCGCTGAAGGGCGGGCCCGTCGCGCTCCTGTCGGCGCTGGGCGCGGTCGCCGTGTGCGCGGTCTGCATCGCGGTGCTCGCGCGCGTCGGCCGCGACGCCACGGCGCTCGCGGCGCTGCCGCAGCCCGAAGAGAACTGAGCGGGAGGCGGCCATGATCGACATGCTCGGAAAGGTCGTCGCGCACAACGGACTCGTCGCGTCGTTCGCGCTCGTCGGCTGCATCATGTTCGCGTCGGCGGCGCTGTCGAGGAAGCTCACGCTCGGCCGCGTGCACGGCTCGGCGATCGCGATCGTGATCGGCCTCGCGCTCGCTTACGTCGGCGGCGCGTGCACGGGCGGCGAGAAAGGCATCGCCGACGTGCCGCTCTTCGCGGGCGTCGGCCTGATGGGCGGTGCGATGCTGCGCGACTTCGCGATCGTCGCGACCGCGTTCGAGGTGCAGCCCGCGGAGGCGCGCAAGGCGGGGCTCATCGGCGTCGTGTCGCTGCTGCTCGGCACGGTGCTGCCGTTCGTCGTCGGCGCGAGCGTCGCGCGCGCGTTCGGCTATTCGGACGCGGTCAGCATGACGACGATCGGCGCGGGCGCCGTCACGTACATCGTCGGGCCCGTAACGGGCGCGGCGATCGGCGCGAGCTCCGACGTGATCGCGCTCAGCATCGCGACGGGCCTCGTGAAGGCGATCATCGTGATGGTCGGCACGCCGTTCGCGGCGAACTTCATGGGGCTGCGCACGCCGCGCGCGGCGATGATCTTCGGCGGGCTCGCGGGCACCGTGAGCGGCGTGAGCGCCGGGCTCGCCGCGACCGACCGGCGGCTCGTGCCGTACGGCGCGCTGATCGCGACCTTCCATACGGGCGTCGGGTGCCTGCTCGGGCCGTCGCTGCTGTTTTTCGCGACGAAGGCGGCGATCGGGGCGTGACGTCTCGGCCGCGAAGTCGACTGCGAAGTCGACTGCGAAGTCGACTATGAAGTCGCCCGTGAAATCGCGCGCGGCGAGGTCGGCCATCGGCGTGCGCGCCGCGGCCCCGCCGATCCATCGCGCACGCCACTGAGTCGCATCGCCCAACTTCATCAATCGCCGCGGCGGCGCGGCTTACAATGCCGCGAACCTACCGGACGGATTTCGCAGGAGACGACTCTATGACGGGATGGAACGACGCCCGCGACGCGCGCGCGGCGCGCCTCGCCGCCGCCGCGCCGCTCGCGCAGCGCAAGCGGGTGGCCGCGCGCGACGCGACCGCGCTGCTCGAAGCGGTGCTGCGGCCGGGCGAGCGCGTCTGCATCGAAGGCGACAACCAGAAGCAGGCGGACCTGCTCGCCGCGGCGCTCGCCGCCGTCGACGGCGCGAAGGTGCACGGCCTGCACATGGTGCAATCGGGCGTCGTGCTGCCCGAGCATCTCGACGTGTTCGAGCGCGGGATCGCGAAGCGGCTCGATTATGCGTACTCGGGCCCGCAATCGCAACGGATCGCGAAGCTCCTGTTCGGCGGCAAGATCGAGCTCGGCGCGGTGCATACGTATCTCGAGCTCTTCGCGCGCTACTTCATCGATCTGACGCCGCACGTCGCGCTCGTCGCCGCGGTGAGCGCCGACGCCGACGGCAACCTGTACACCGGCCCGAACACCGAGGACACACCGACCGTCGTCGAGGCGACCGCGTTCAAGGACGGCATCGTGATCGCGCAGGTCGAGAAGATCGTCGATCGCGTGCCGCGCGTGGACATTCCGGGCGACCGCGTGCACTTCGTCGTCGAGGCGGGACGGCCGTTCTACGTCGAGCCGCTCTTCACGCGCGATCCGGCCGGCATCACCGAGACGCAGATCCTCACCGCGATGCTCGCGATCAAGGGCATCTACGCGCGCTACGGCGTGAAGCGTCTCAATCACGGGATCGGCTTCAACACGGCTGCGATCGAGCTGCTGCTGCCGACCTACGGCGAGCGGCTCGGCCTGAAAGGGCAGGTCTGCACGCACTGGGCGCTGAACCCGCATCCGACGCTCATCCCCGCGATCGAATCCGGCTGGGTCGAGCAGATCCATTGCTTCGGCTCCGAAGTCGGCATGGACGATTACATCCGCGCGCGCTCGGACGTCTTCTTCACGGGCAGCGACGGGTCGCTGCGCTCGAACCGAGCGTTCTGCCAGACGGCGGGCCTCTACGCGTGCGACATGTTCATCGGCTCGACGCTGCAGATCGATCTCGCGGGCCACTCGTCGACGGTGACGGCCGAGCGGATCGCGGGCTTCGGCGGCGCGCCGAACATGGGCAGCGACGCGCGCGGCCGGCGCCATCCGAGCGAGCCGTGGATCAAGGCGGGCGAGGAGGCCGATCCGGCGACGCCCGCGGCGCTGCGGCGCGGGCGCAAGCTCGTCGTGCAGATCGGCGAGACGTTCGGCGAGAAGAACGCGCCGATGTTCGTCGAGAAGCTCGACGCGCTGCGCCTCGCCGACAAGCTCGCGCTCGATCTCGCGCCCGTGATGGTGTACGGCGACGACGTCACGCACATCGTCACCGAGGAAGGGATCGCGAACCTGCTGCTCTGCCGCGACGCGGACGAGCGCGAGCACGCGATTCGCGGCGTGGCCGGCTACACGGAGATCGGCCGCGGCCGCGACCGCCGGCTCGTCGAGCGGCTGCGCGAGCGCGGCGCGATCCGGCGCCCGGAGGATCTCGGCATCGATCCGCTCGACGCCGACCGGCGGCTCCTCGCCGCGCGGTCGATCAAGGATCTCGTGCATTGGTCGGGGGGCCTCTACGCGCCGCCCGCCCGATTCCGCAATTGGTGAGGAGCGTTTCGCAATGGAACAGTTGAACTATCGCCACACCGCGCGCGAGCGCGCGAAGGGCGACGCCGAGTGGGCGCTCGTCGGCGTCGTCGCGTCGGGCAATCTCGAAGTGCTCGTCGAGCGCGTGCTGCCCGGCAACGCATGCGAAGTCGACATCCGCACGGCCGCCGTCGGCTTCGGCGACGTGTGGCAGGCGGTCGTCGCCGATTTCGTCGAGCGCCGCTCGCCGGGCGGGCTGCGGCTGTCCGTCAACGACGGCGGCGCGCGGCCCGACATGGTGTCGCTGCGGCTCGCGCAGGCGGTGCGCGCGATCGAGGCAGACGCGCGATGAACGCGGCCGCCACGACCCTGCATCCGAAGGTCGCGCCGGCGGGCGCGAGCTGGTTCGAGGCGTCGGCGCGGCAGCGGCTCGCGGGGCTCGTCGACGCCGGTTCGTTCGACGAGTTCGCCGGCCCGCAAGCGCGGCTCGTGAGCCCGCATCTGCCGCTCTTCGATTTGCCGCAGCAGTTCGACGACGGGATGATCGTCGGCCGCGCGACGCTCGCCGGCGCGCCCGTCTTCGTCGCCGCGCAGGAAGGGCGCTTCATGGGCGGCGCGTTCGGCGAGGTGCACGGCGCGAAGCTCGTGGGCCTGCTGCGCGCGGCGCGCGAGCTGCGCGCCGCGCCCGTGCTGATCCTGTTCGACACGGGCGGCGTGCGGCTGCAGGAGGCGAACGCGGGCGAGATCGCGGTGTCCGAGATCGTGCACGCGGTGATCGATGCGCGCGCGGCGGGCGTGCCCGTCGTCGGGCTCGTCGGCGGGCGCGCCGGCTGCTACGGCGGCGGCGGGATCATCGCCGCGTGCTGCTCGGCGCTCGCGGTGTCGGAGGCCGGGCGCATCGGCGTGTCCGGGCCGGAGGTGATCGAGAGCCGGCGCGGCGTCGACGAGTTCGATTCGCGCGATCGCGGGCTCGTCTGGCGCACGATGGGCGGCAAGCATCGGCGGCTCGTCGGCGGCGCGGAGCGCTTCGTCGACGATACGATCGACGCGTTTCGCGATGCGGCGATCGCGCTGCTCGCGCGCGTGCGCGCGGGCGAGGGGTTCGGCACGGCGACGCTCGAAGCGGAGCATGCGCGGCTCGCCGGGCGCCTTGCGCGTTTCGGCGACTGCGACGACGCGCTCGACGTGTGGCGCGCGCTCGGCGCGCCCGACGCGAACGCGATTCCCGCGCTCGACGCCGCCGCGTTCGCGGCGCTGGCGGACCGGCTGACGGAGGTGCGCAATGACGCTCGATGACGTGCTGGCTTCGCTGTTTCCGTCGGGGCACGACATCGCGGCCGATGCCGGCGGCCTGCTCGCCGGGCGCGGCGCGCTCGCGGGGCGCGCGGTCGACGTGATCGGCGTCGCGCATGGTGCGGCGCTCGGCGTGGACGGCGCGCTTGCGCTCGCCGGGCGCGTGCTCGCGACGATCCGGCGCGGCGGCGATACGCCGATTCTCGTGCTCGTCGACGGCGACAGCCAGCGGATGAGCAAGCGAGACGAACTGCTCGGCCTGAACGAGTGCCTCGCGCATCTCGCGAAGTGCCTGCTGCACGCGGACGCGCTCGGTCATCCGACGATCGGCGTGCTGTACGGGCATGCGGCGGCGGGCGCGTTCATCGCGACGGCGCTCGCGACCCGCACGCTCGTCGCGCTGCCCGGCGCGGAGCCGGAGGTGATGGATCTGCAGGCGATGTCGCGCGTGACGAAGCTGTCCGTCGACGTGCTGCGCGAGAAGGCGCGGTCGACCGCGGTGTTCGCGCCGGGGCTCGAGAACTTCGCGAAGACGGGCGCGGTCGATGCGGTGCTCGATCCGGCGCGCTCGCTCGCCGAACAACTGGCCGCGATCGTCGCGCGGCCGACCGACCGCACCGACCGGCGCGACCGGCTCGGCGCCGAGCGCGGCGGCCGGCCCGTCGCGGCCGACGTCGCGCAACGCGTGTATGAACTCGCGCGCGCCGGCCGCTGACGCGCCGCTCGTGCGGCACGCGCTCGTGCGCGTGCGCGCGGATGCGTGGCCCGCGTTGCTCGCCGCGCACGAGGGTGCCGGCGCGCAGCCGTTCGTGCGCGACTGGGCGGTGCGCGGCTGGCCGCTCGTCGTGCGGCGGCGCTCGCCGTGCGAAGCGGGTGTGCCGCTCGGCTTGCCGCTGCCGCCGTCGGCGGGGAAGCGGCGCATCGCGCTCGCGGCCGCGCGCGAGCAGATCGGCGAGGTGTGCGCGCTGCCGACGCTTGCCGACGTCGATCGGGACGCGCCGCCCGCATGGCGGCCGACGCTTGCGCGGCTGCGCGCGCTCGCCGACGCGCATCGCGTCGATTGTCGCGTGTTCGGCAGCCTGGCGTGGCAGACGCTGACGGGGCTGCGCTATCTGGGCGACGGATCGGATCTCGACGTTTTGCTGATGCCCTCGAGGCCGGCTTCGTCTTCGTCTTCGTGTTCGTCGCCGTCGTTGCCTTTGTCTTCGACGCTGTCGCGCCGCGCCGCGATCGCGTCGTTCCTCGCGGCGCTCGCCGAGATCGACGCACATGCGTCGATGCGCATCGACGGCGAGCTGCTTTGCGCGGACGGCACGGGCGTGAACTGGCGCGAGCTGCACGCAGGCGAGCGCGAGGTCGCGATGAAAACGGCGACGGGCGTCGAGCTGGCCGCGCCGCAGACGTTTCTGGAGGCGTGGCGATGAAGCGGGCCGCATGCGCGGCGGCGAAGGCGGCCCGGCGCGATGCGATGCGTCGGGATTCGGCGCGCGCGCTTGACGGCGCGAGCGTGGAGGGTACGCTGCTGGGCGCGTCGAATGCGTCGAGCGCCGTTGCTGTATCGAACGTGTACGTTTCCCGGCACTTTCCGGCCATGCAGGACGCTTCAGGCGGATCTGATGCGTGGACTGGCTCAGGACGTCGCGGCTATCCGGCGCTCGGTCCGCATCGGCCGGCAACGCCGGCGCCGACAGCAACTTCAATCGCCGCCGAAGCGACGCGCTGCCTGCGCCTCGAGATCGACACGTGGCCGAAGCCCGGTCTCGTGAGCCACGTCGACGCGGGCAGCCACGACGACATGACGGCCGACACCTTCTACCGCAGCGCGGCGGCGCTCGCGCCGTTCTTCGCCGAGCTTGCCGACGCCGGCGCGCACGACGCCGACATGCCGACGCTGCGCAAGATCGGCCTGCGCGCGGAGCGCGCGATGCTGGCGGCAACCGGCGGCGTGAACACGCATCGCGGCGCGATATTCGGGCTTGGCCTGCTGTGCGCGGGCGCCGGCCTGCGCGCATCGCCGGAACGCGAGCGATACGCACCAGCACCACACGCCGGCGCGACACTCGGCGCGCTTGTCGCCGCGCGCTGGGGCGGCGAGATCGTCGGCGGTCCGCGCCTCGCCGACAGTCACGGCGAACGCGCCGGCCGCCGCTACGGCGCGGGCGGCGCGCGCGCGGAAGCGGCGGCCGGCTTCGCGCGCGTCTACGCGGTCGGCGTGCCGGCGCTGCGCGACGGTGCGCGGCTCGCGCCCGACGATGCCGAGGCGGCGCGCGTGCACGCGTGCTTTGCGCTGATCGCCGCGCTCGACGACACGAATCTGCTGCATCGGGGCGGTCGCGACGGCCTCGACTTCGCGCAACGAACCGCGCGCGAATTTCTCGCAACGGGCGGCGTGGGCGCGCTCGACTGGCGCGCGCGCGCGGCCGCCGCGCATCGCGCGTTCGTCGCGCGCCGGCTGAGCCCGGGCGGCGCGGCGGACCTGCTCGCGATGAGCCTGTTCGTCGCCGCACTGGACGCAGAGGGCTTGCAATGACGATTGCGATTCTTTGTTCGGGGCAGGGCGGCCAGCGCGCCGGCATGTTCGAGCTGACGGCCGACGTGCCGGAAGCCGAGCCGCTTTTCGCGCATGCGGCGACGCTGCTCGGCGCCGACCCGCGCGCCTGGACGCGCGACGCTGGCGACGACGCGCTGCGCGAGAACTTCGCCGCGCAGCTCGTCTGCACGCTGCAGGCGGTGGCCGCGATGGCGCGGCTCGACGCGCTGCTGCCGCGCCGGCGCTGCGTCGCGGGCTACAGCGTCGGCGAGGTCGCCGCGTGGAGCGTCGCGGGGCTCGTCGACGCGCGCGACGCGCTCGATCTCGTCGCGGCGCGCGCACGCGCGATGGACGCGGCGAGCGACGGCGACGCGCGGATGCTGTTCGTGCGCGGGCTCGCGCGCGACGTCGTCGACGCATCGTGCGCCGCGCACGGCGCCGCGGTCGCGATCGTCAACCCGGGCGACGCGTACGTGCTCGCCGGCCCGCACGCGGCGCTCGACGCGCTCGCGGCGGCCGCGCGCGCGCGCGGCGCCGTGCGCGTCGCGCCCGTCTGCGTGCGTGTCGCGTCGCATACGCGCTGGCTCGATGCCGCCGTCCCCCGGTTTCGCGCGACGCTTGACGGCGCGCGCATCGCGCGCGCGCCGACGCCCGGCACGCGGCTCGTGTCCGGCATCGACGGCGCGCCGGTGCTCGACGTTGCGGCGGGCGTCGACAAGCTCGCGCGCCAGATCGCCGAGCCGCTCGACTGGGCCGCGTGCGTCGCGGGCTGCGTCGAGGCGGGCGCGCGCGCGTTCGTCGAACTCGGTCCGGGCCGCGCGCTCGCGGAGATGGCGGCCGCCGCGTATCCCGCGCTGCCGGCGCGCAGCCTGGCCGATTTCCGCTCGTGGGACGGCGTGCGCGCGTGGCTTTCCCGTGTCGATCTCGACGCATAGCGCGCGTCGCGCGCCGCTTCTCGGCAAAACGGTTTGCAACGAAACGGGAGGTGGCTACAATTGCCGCCCCATGACCTACCGCGTTCGTCTCGCTCCCGTTTTCTCATCTTTCTGCGCATTGCTATGCGCAGCTTCGGCGTTTGGCCGACGCCGGCTCGACCGAGGTCGAAGTCGATCTGATCCACCGCGCACGCGCGCGCGTGCTGGTCGTGGGCGGCGCGACGATGCGGTCGTGCTCGGCAGCGCGAGCTTCGCGCAGACCCGCGACGAGCGCGCGGCGGGCAACTTCAACGTGTTCTATCGCGCGCCGCAGCTCGCGCGGTCGCATGCGACGGAATTCTGGCGGCTCTACGGCCTGGCGCGCCGATAACGGGCGACGGCCACGGCGCGCGGGCGCAGATTGCTGGCTGCGCGCTGGCCGTGGGCGGCGTGAGCGCGGGACGTGTCGCGCCGTCGCGTGCGTCGCGATGCCCGCGTTGGGCAGCGTCGCTGACTTCGCCGCGCCGGTCGGACCGGCGCGGCTGCCGCAACCGGTTCCGGTTCGCCGCCGCGCCGTCGAATCGGAGGGCGGCTGGCGGCCGATCGCGTTCGCTTGCACAATAGCCGCTCGATAGCGAGGATGTCGATGCACGAACGACCGCCGATCACGGCCGAGACGACACGGTTTGCCGCACTGGACGGCCGGCTGCTGACGGGGACTTTCTATGCGCCTGGCGCGCCGTCGGCGAGCAACGGCCGCAGCGTGCTGATGAACGGCGCGCTCGGCGTGCCGCGCGGCTTCTACGAGCGCTACGCGCGCTTCCTGGCGAGCGACGGCTTCACCGTGCTGACCTACGACTATCGCGGCGTCGGCGATTCGCGCAAGCCGCCCGCCGAGGCCGACGCCGCGTCGCTGCGCGACTGGGGCGAGGCCGATCTGCCGGCTGCGCTCGATCACCTGGCCGCGCGCGCGCCGTCGCATCGGCTGCTCGCGGTCGCGCACAGCGTCGGCGGCCAGATGTTCGGCCTCGCCTATAACAACGGCCGCGCGGCGGCGCTGCTGTCGATCTGCTGTCCGAGCGGCTATTGGCGGCTCTGGCCGTGGCCGCGCCGGCTGATGCTCGCGCCGCTGTGGTTCGGCATCGTGCCGGTGCTGGGCGGCGTGCTGTCGCATCTGCCGGCGCGGCGCGCCGGCCTCGCGCGCGGCGCGGATCTGCCATCCGGCGTGATGCGCGAGTGGGCGCGCTGGTGCCGCCACCCGGACTATCTGGTCGACGGCGCAGGCCGCCCGCTGCGCGAGCACTTTCGCGGCTTCCGCGGCCGGATTCTCGCGTACACGGTCAGCGACGACTGGATGGCGCCGCCCGCCGCGGTGCAGGCGCTGCATCGCTTCTATTCGAGCGCGCAGGTCGAGCATCGCGAGATCTCGCCGGATCGCCGACAGCACGCGATCGGCCACTTCGGCTATTTCCGCGACGACAATCGCGCGCTGTGGCCGCTCGGCGCGGCGTGGCTGCGCGAGCAGTGACGGGCTCGCGCGGCCGCGCGCATCGAGCCGAGCCCGGCCCGGTCCGGCCCGGTCCGGCCCGGCCCGGCCCGGCCCGGCCAAACCGGATCATGTCGTATCGCGTCACGTGGCCTCGGCGGGCGGCCGGCGCAAGCCCGTCATGAACGTGAACAGGCGCTAGGCGAAGCGCGCGCGACGCGCTAAAGTCGTCGGTCCCCCCACGTCACGCGGAGCGTTACCGATGAAGCTGATTGGCATGTTGGATTCCCCGTTCGTCCGCCGCGTCGCGATTTCGGCGAAGCTGCTTGGTCTGCCGTTCGAGCATCACTCGATATCGGTGTTTCGCCAGTTCGACGCGTTCAAGTCGCTCAATCCGGTCGTGAAGGCGCCGACGCTCTTTACCGACGACGGCACGATGCTCGTCGATTCGTCGCTGATCGTCGATTACCTCGACCGGCTCGTCGCGCCGCAGCGGCGGCTGATGCCCGACGATCCGCCGGCCCGCGTGCGCGTGCTGGAACTGACGGGCCTCGCGCTCGCGGCGGCCGAAAAGACGGTGCAGGTCGTCTACGAGCATGGCCTGCGGCCGGGCGAAAAACAGCATCAGCCTTGGCTCGATCGCGTGCTCGGCCAGCTCGACGCCGCGTACGGCGCGCTCGATGCGCGCATCGAGCGCGCGGGCGGTTGGCTCGTCGGCGAACGGATCACGCAGGCGGACGTGACGGTCGCGGTCGCGTGGCGCTTCACGCAGTTCATGAAGGGCGACTACCCGGATCTCGCGCGCATCGATCCGGCGCGCTATCCGGCGCTCGCCGCGCTGTCCGCGCGTGCGGAGGCGCTGCCGGAGTTCGAGAGCACGCCGCTCGATTGAGCGGGGCGGTTCGGGCGTGCGGCGTGCTTCCCCGCCTGCTGCACGCCACGCGCAAAAACGCGGAGGCGGCCCCGCCACGCCCATTGGGTATCGCGGGAGCCGCCTCCGCGGTCCGTCATCGAACGACGCGCCTGCACGGCCGCGTCGCGGCGCTCGAATCTCACGCGCGCAGCGCCGCCGCGCTCGCATAGCCGCCGTCGTCGCGCTCGGCCGCCTCGCGGCGCTTGATCTCGCGCGCGAGCGCGTGCGCCTCGCGGTGCGACGCGACGGCGGGCGGCGAGCCCTTGAGCGGCTGGCGCGCGCTCTCCGGCAGCGCGAGCACCGAGATCGCGCCGATCACGGCCGCGCCCATCAGATAGTACGCGGGCATCATCAGGTTGCCCGTCGCGTCGACGAGCCACGCGGCGGCGAGCGGCGTCGTGCCGCCGAACAGCGACACCGACACGTTGAAGCCGATCGCGAGCGCGCCGTAGCGGATCTCGGTGGGGAAGAGCGCGGGCAGCGCCGACGGCATCACGCCCGTGAAGCACGACAGCAGCGCGCCGAGGATCAGCAGGCCGCCGAACACGAGCGACGTCTCGCCCGTGCGGATCAGGAGCAGCGCGGGAATCGCGAGCGCGAAGAGCCCGATGCAGCCGGCGAGCATCACCGGCTTGCGGCCGACGGCGTCCGACAGGCGGCCCGTGGCGAGCGTCATCGGCATCATCAGCACCATTACGATCAGGATCAGCACGAGGCCGTGCGCTTCGTCGAAATGCAGCGTCGACGACAGATAGCTCGGCAGGTACGACAGCGCCATGTAATCGGTGACGTTGAAGATCAGCACGAGGCCGACGCACAGCAGCAGCGCGCGCCAGTGCTGCGCGAGCTGCCGGCGGAAACGCGCTTTCGGCACCGCCTTGTCCTGAGCTTCGCGTGCCTCGGCCTGCCGCTTGAACGCGGGCGTCTCCTCGAGCCTCATCCGGATGTACAGGCCGATCAGGCCGAGCGGGCCGGCGATCAGGAACGGCACGCGCCAGCCCCACGACAGCAGCGCGTCGTGCGACAGCGAGGCCGTCAACAGCGCGACGACGCCCGCGCCCATCACGTAGCCGATCAGCGTGCCGAACTCGAGGAAGCTGCCCATGAAGCCGCGGCGCTTGTCGGTCGAGAACTCGGCGATGAAGGTCGCCGCGCCGCCGTATTCGCCGCCCGTCGAGAAGCCTTGCACGAGGCGCGCGACGAGGAGCAGCGCGGGCGCGAGGAGGCCGATCGAGTCGTAGCTCGGAATGAGGCCGATCGCGAAGGTGCCGACCGCCATCATGATCATCGTCATCGCGAGCACGCGCTGGCGGCCGATGCGGTCGCCGAGCGGCCCGAATACCATCCCGCCGAGCGGGCGCACGAGGAACGCGGCGGCGAACGTGCCGAACGTCGCGAGCAACTGCGCGGACGGGCTGCTCGACGGGAAGAACACCTGGCCGAGCGTGACGGCGATGTAGCTGTAGACGCCGAAATCGAACCATTCCATCGCGTTGCCGAGCGCCATCGCGCCGACGGCGCGCTTCAGGAGGCCTTGGTCGACGACGGTGATTTCGTGCGGAGCGGCGGATGCGCCTTCGGCGGACGCAATGGACGAAGTAGAGGGAGCGGGTGTTGCAGTCAAGGTCGAAACTCCTGTGACGGCGGCCGAATCGCGCGGCGGGGCGCACGGTTCGCCGGGGAGTGCGGCTCGCGATCGGACAAGGGTCGCGAGCGTGACCGGGCGCATGAAGCGCTTAATCCATAACGGAAGCCGATCGGTGCGGACCCGGTGGTTGTCGCGCACGTGCACTCGTGAGAAAAGACCGCCGCATGGAGACGGTCGGCGAACCGGCGCATCGCGTGGCGCGCGCGGCCGGTTGAATGCCCTTCAAGGGCGTCGAAACGAAAAAAGCTGCCCGAAGGCGTGCTTTCTTGTGAGCGAAATTCCGGTCAACCCGTTGCGGCGTAAAGCCGGACGGCCTGATGGCCGAAATAAATGACAGACGTAGACTGTTGAAAGAAGCGACATGATAGCACGATAACGGAGGATCGCGCAAATTGCCGATCGGGTGCCGATTTCGCGGGCGCTGCGTGGGGTATGATCGCGCCCGTTGCCGCGGCGTCGCGCGGCGTTTTCGACGCGCGTCTCGCGCGCTCTCCGGCATGCTCTCACTCGCGAAGATCGCCGCGCTGTTCGTCTTGACCGCCGTCGCCGAGATCGTCGGCTGCTATCTGCCGTGGCTCGTGCTGAAGGCCGGCAAGCCGGCGTGGCTGCTCGCGCCCGCGGCGCTGTCGCTCGCGCTCTTCGCGTGGCTCCTGACGCTGCATCCCGCCGCCGCCGCGCGCACCTACGCGGCGTACGGTGGCGTCTACATCGCCGTCGCGCTCGCGTGGCTGAGGATCGTCGACGGCGTGCCGCTGTCGCGCTGGGATGCGGCGGGCGCGGCGCTCGCGCTCGCCGGGATGTCGGTGATCGCGCTCCAGCCGCGCGGGTGAGACCGGTTCGGCGCGGCGGCGCGCGCCGTGCCGCCCACCGCCCCGTCAGGCCTCGCCGGCCGCTGCTTCCTTGCGCCACACGCACGCGCCCTTGACCGACTTGTCGAGCGCGTCGAGCTGCGCCTCGTGCGCGGCGAGCTCCTCGCCGGTCGCGGCGAGCACCGGCAGGTCGAGCCCGCTGAACGCCATCCGCGGCTCGTCGCTGTTGCGGTGCGCGTCGCCGGCTTCGTCGAGCATGTCGATGACGAGGCTTTCCTGCCCGCGCGTCATCGCGAGATACACCTCGGCGAGCAGTTCCGAGTCGAGCAGCGCGCCGTGCAGCGTCCGGTGCGCGTTGCTGATGCCGAACCGGTCGCACAGCGCGTCGAGCGAATTGCGCTTGCCGGGGAACATCTGCTTGGCCTGCACGAGCGTGTCGATCACGCCCGCGCAGTGGTCGGTGAAGGACGGCAGGCCGAGCAGCGCGAACTCGGCGTCGAGAAAGCCGAGGTCGAACGGCGCGTTGTGGATGATCAGTTCCGCGTCGCGGACGAAGTCGCGCAACTGATCGACGATTTCGGCGAATTTCGGCTTGTCGCTCAGGAATTCGGTCGTGAGGCCGTGCACCGCGAGCGCGCCCGGATCGCTGTCGCGCTCGGGATTCACATAGAAGTGCAGGTTGCTGCCGGTGAGCCGCCGGTTCAGCAGCTCGACGCAGCCGACTTCGATGATGCGGTCGCCCGCGCGGGCGTTCAGGCCGGTGGTTTCGGTATCGAGAATGATCTGGCGCATGTCGGGAATACGGAATTCGAGTCAGTCGTGAAGCGGAAAGAGGGGCGCGAGCGGGCTCATGCCTGCGCGAGCGATTCGACGCCGCGGTTCGCGAGCGCGTCCGCGCGCTCGTTCTCCGGATGGCCGGCGTGCCCCTTCACCCAGCGCCATTCGACGTCGTGCTGCGCGACGAGCGCGTCGAGCCGCTGCCAGAGGTCCGCGTTCTTCACGGGCGTCTTCGCGGCCGTCACCCAGCCTTTCTTTTTCCAGCCGTGGATCCATTCGCTGATGCCTTTTTGCACGTACTGCGAATCGGTGTGGACGACCACCTTGCACGGGCGCTTGAGCGCCGCGAGCGCGGCGATCACCGCGGTGAGCTCCATCCGGTTGTTGGTCGTGCCGGCTTCGCCGCCGAAGAGTTCCTTCTCCTGCGTGCCGTAGCGCAGCAGCGCGCCCCAGCCGCCGGGGCCGGGGTTGCCCTTGCAGGCGCCGTCGGTATAGATGTCGATGGTTTGCAACGTCATGAATGTTCTTGGTGGGTGGTCGGGGTGGCGGCGGGCGTGAGGCCCGGCGCGCGCACCGGCTTCTTCATCTTGATCGGGCCGACGAGCCGCATTCCGCGCACGCGCTTGATCGCCGTCACCATGTAGACGGCGCCGAAGATCGGCCACCAGCGGTCGCCCGCGGCCTCCATGAACGCGTAGCGGGACAGCCACTTGTCGGTGGCGAGCGGCGGCCGGTAGCAGCCGAAGCGGCCGCGCTCGAGATCGAAACCGAGCAGCTTGATCCAGTCCTTCAGCCGGATGAAGGTGATCTGGTCGCGCGTGGCGGGGACGAACGGCCGCCTTGCCATCTTGCCGACCGAATGCCGCGCGCCCCAGAGGCTCAGCGAATTGAAGCCCGTGATCACGAGCTGGCCTTCAGGCATCAGCACGCGCTCGGCTTCGCGCAACAGCCGATGCGGATCGGACGTGAACTCGAGCGTGTGCGGCATCACGATCAGATCGACGCTTTGCGATTCGAACGGCAGATCGAGCAGGTCGCACCACACGGTGCTGCGCCCGGCGGGCGCGTGCTCGGCGCTGCGCGCCTCGCGCGCCCACGGATAATGATAGGGCGCGCTCGCGCCGCTCGCCGGATCGAGCACGAGGCCGCGGCACGGCATGCGGTTCTCGCGCAGCGCGTCGAGCTGTGGCAGCCCGAGCTGCAGCGCGTGGAAGCCGAACACGTCGGACACGGTGCGGTCGAGCTGCGCCTGTTCCCAGCCGAGCACGTAGCGCCCGGGCGGGGAGTCGGTCCAGGCGGGCCAGTCTATAATCGAACGGTCAGACATATCTCGGTGATTGCGCGCCCATGAACGAGCTGGAATACGTGCCGGTGCCGGCATTCGACGACAACTACATCTGGCTCGTGTCGGATGGCCGCCATGCGGTCGCCGTCGATCCGGGCGAAGCCGCGCCGGTGCGCCGCCATCTCGACGCGCGAGGCTGGCGGCTGACCGCTATTTTACTCACGCACCACCATCGCGACCACGTCGGCGGAGTGGCCGAGTTGCTCGCGACCGCGCGCGAAGGCGAGCCGCTCACGGTGTTCGGCCCCGCGCACGAGGCGATCGAGCACATCACGCGCCGCGTGACGGGCGGCGAGCGCGTGCGCATCGGTTCGCCCGCGCTCGAGTTCGACGTGATCGACGTGCCGGGCCACACGCGCGGCCATATCGCGTACTTCCAGCCGGCCGGGCCGGGCAACGCCGCGCCACACCTCTTTTGCGGCGATACGCTGTTCTCGTGCGGCTGCGGGCGCCTCTTCGAGGGCACGCCCGCGCAGATGCTCGCGTCGCTCGACGCGCTCGCGGCGCTGCCGGGCGACACGCGCGTGCATTGCGCGCACGAGTACACGCTGTCGAACATCCAGTTCGCGCTCGCGTGCGAGCCGGAGAACGCGGCGCTCGCCGCGTGGCGCGACGAAGCGCTCGCGCGCCGCGCGCGCCACGAGCCGACGCTGCCGACGACGATCGCGCACGAGCGCGCGGTGAACCCGTTCCTGCGCGCGGACAGCCCGTCAATCCGCGCGACGCTCGAAACGCAACTGCACGAGGCGGTGCCCGACCGGCTCGCGGCATTCACGCTGATGCGGGAGTGGAAAAACCGTTTTCGTTGAGCTCGCGGACAGTCGGGTCAAGCTCAACCGGAATCTGGAGAATCGGCCCCAAATATCCGATTTAGCGGGTTTTTTCGGCCTTTTTATTGACGCGAAGCACGCACTTTCGTACTATCGCCTGCAATTTCCAGCCGTTGGAAGCCGAGATTTTCATGCGATTCCTCCTCAGTGCGCTATTGGTCCTGACGCTCGCCGCGTGCGCGGGCACCGGGCCGACTGCCCAAAATCCCGCAGCCTCCGACCCGCAAGCCGCTTCGGACTACTTGCGCAAGTCCGCTTCCGCAAAAGAAACCGTCGACGTCGACAAGCAATCGGTCGGCGACCTCACCACCGCCGACAGCGATCTCTGGGCGCGCATCCGCCGCGGCTTCCAGATGCCCGATCTGCAGAGCGACCTCGTCGACATGCAGGCGTCCTGGTACGCGCAGCGTCCCGACTACGTGCAGCGGATGACCGAGCGCTCGCAGAAGTACCTGTATCACATCGTCGAGGAGCTCGAGTCGCGCCACATGCCCACCGAGCTCGCGCTGCTGCCGTTCATCGAATCGGCGTACAACCCGCAGGCGCTGTCCGTCGCGAAGGCGGCGGGGATGTGGCAGTTCATGCCGGCCACGGGGCGCACGTTCAACCTGAAGCGCAACATGTGGCAGGACGAGCGGCGCGACGTGCTCGCGTCGACGAGCGCCGCGCTCGATTACCTGTCGCGCCTGCACGACATGTTCGGCGACTGGTATCTCGCGCTCGCCGCGTACAACTGGGGCGAGGGCAACCTGCAGCGCGCGATCGCGCGCAACCAGGCGGCCGGCCTGCCGACCGATTACCAGAGCCTGCGGATGCCGAACGAGACGCGCAACTACGTGCCGAAGCTGCAGGCGGTCAAGAACATCGTGATGAACCCGCAGCAGTACGGCCTCGCGCTGCCGGAGATTCCGAACCACCCGTATTTCGTGACGGTCACGACGTCGCGCGACATCGACGTGACGGTCGCCGCGAAGCTCGCGAATCTGCCGCTCGACGAATTCAAGTCGCTCAACCCGTCGTTCTCGAAGCCCGTGATCCTCGGCGCGACGCAGCCGCAGATCCTGCTGCCGTTCGACAACGCGTCGGCGTTCGAGAAGAGCCTGAAGTCGTACGACGGCCAACTGTCGTCGTGGACCGCGTACACCGTCACCGAGCGCGCGCGGCCCGCCGCGATCGCGGAGAAGATCGGCGTCGACGCGGACACGCTGATGCAGGTGAACAAGATTCCGGCCGGCATGCGGTTGAAGCCCGGCTCGACGATCGTCGTGCCGCGCACCGATGACGACGACGAGGACATCAGCGCCGACGTCGCCGAGAACGGCGTGCTCGCGATGGAGCCGGACGTGCCGGATACGCGCAAGATGCTGATCCGCGTGCGCCGCAAGCAGTCGATGGAGGCGCTCGCGAGCCGCTACGGCGTGTCGGTCGCGCAGCTTCGCGGATGGAACCGCACGCGCCGCGCGGTCGTGATGCCGGGCCAGACGATGGTGCTGCACGTGCCCGTCGGCCGCGCGGTGCCGGCTGAGCCCGGGCCCGAGCGGATCGCGACGTCGGTCGCGGGCGGCCACATCGAGCGCGCGAGCCTGCATACGGGCGGCAAGGCGTCGAGCCGCGGCCGCAAGGCGGCGCCCGTCGCCGCGAAGCCGTCGGCGAAGGCCGCGGCGAAGAGCGGCGCGAAGGCCGCGCCCGCCAAGACCTCGAGCCGCAAGACGGCGAAGAAGAAGTAAGACGAAAGGGCGCGCGCGCCGCGGGGGCTTTCCGGCCGCCGGCGCGCAATCGACTATCATCGCCGGACGCCGTCACCCAGGTGACGGCGTTTTCGTTTGTGCGCGTCGCCGTCGGTTCGTCGGCCGGCGCTTTACCGGTGACCGTTGATGTCCCTCGTGCAATTTCGCGTGTTCGCGCTGTTCGCGATCGGCTACTTCGTTTCGTATGTCTTTCGTGGCGTGAATCTCGGCTTCGCGCCGCTCATCACGCGCGACCTCGGTCTGTCCGCCGCCGATCTCGGGCTGCTGACGAGTCTCTATTTCCTCGGCTTCGCCTGCGCGCAGATTCCGGCCGGCGTGCTGCTCGACCGCTACGGCCCGCGCCGCGTGAGCGCCGCGTTGCTGCTCGTCGCGGCGGCGGGCGCATGGGTGTTCGGCGCCGCGCACGACATCGGCGCGATGATGGTGGGGCGGCTGTTGATCGGCGTCGGCGTGTCGGTGTGCCTCGGCGGTGCGTTCAAGGCGCTCGCGCAGCATTTCCCGGTCGCCAGGCTGCCGCTTCTGAACGGCTTCGTGATGGCGGTGGGCGGCCTGGGCGGCGTCGCGGTCGGCTCGCCGCTCGAATGGCTGCTCGGCTTCGCCGGCTGGCGCGCGGTGTGCGCGGGGCTCGGCGCGTTCACGGCGGCGGTCGCGGCCGCGTTGTGGGCGTTCGCCCCTGACGCGCAGGCAGGCCGCCACGACGCGAGCGTCGCCGAGCAATTCGCGGGCACCTGGCGGATCGTCACGAACCGGACCTTCTGGAAGATCGCTTCGTTCTCGGTCGCCACGCAGGGCGTGTTCTACGCGATGCAGTCGCTGTGGGTCGGCGCGTACCTGCGCGATGTGAGCGGCTTCGCGCCGCGCGACGCGGCTGCGCTCGTGTCGGTGCTCGGCTTCGCGATGATGGCGGGCTGCGTCGGCTTCGGCGCGGCGGCGCGCGGGCTCGAGCGGCGCGGCGTATCGCTGTACGCGTTCTGCGGGCTCGGGATGGCGCTTTTCGTCGCAACCCAGCTCGCGATCATGCTGCGCGCGCCGCTGCCCGCCACGGTGCTGTGGGCGGCGTACGGCGTATTCGGAGGCGTCGGCATTCTGAGCTACGCCGTGCTGGCCGAATACTTCCCCGTGCACCTGATCGGTCGCGCGAACACGACGCTCACCCTCGTCATCTTCGTGCTGATCTTCGGCTTTCAGGTCGGCGTGGGCGCGGTGCTGTCGCATTGGCCGACGCAGGCCGGGCATTATCCGGCCGCGGCGCACCTGAGCGCCTGGGGCGCGCTCGTCGCGCTGCAGATCGCGAGCGCGGTCTGGTACGTGCTGCCCGATCGCGCGCTCGACAGGCCGGCGGCGCGAATCGGCTGAGGAATGAATATCGGCTTGACGAATCGATCGTCGCCGCATACAACCAAGCGACACTGAAAGAGGGGAGGCGAGCCGCGCCGGCTCGGCGCTTCGCGCAGCCGAGTTCCGCCCGGCTGGCGCGAAGCGCGCGGAAAGTGCGCTGATCGATTGAAGATAAGGCCAATTTCACGCTATAATTTGAAAGTTTGTGCTAATCAACCTCGCACCCTAGCGCCTACCTCCTTCATCCCGTTCGTCCGCCGCACGCCGCTTGACGCAGGCGATGCCGCGAAACCCGCGCCTGCGCGCGCCGTTTCGCGCTCGACCGCAAGCCCGCGCGCGAAAGCGCCCACGCGCGCGTGATGCGTCACGCGGCCCGCGAGCGCGCGGCAGGATAGACAGGTCGGCGGCAAGGGTGTCCCCCAAGGAGCCCCCCGTGTTGCCGTCTTTTTCTCCCGCTTTGCTCGCACTCGCCGACGGCACGGTCTTTCGTGGTTATTCGATCGGCGCGGCCGGCCATACTATCGGCGAAGTCGTGTTCAACACCGCGATCACCGGCTATCAGGAAATCCTCACGGATCCGAGCTATGCGCGCCAGATCGTCACGCTGACCTATCCGCACATCGGCAACGTCGGCGTGAACGCCGAGGACGTCGAAGCGACGAAAGTCCATGCCGCCGGCCTCATCGTGCGCGATCTGCCCGCGCTCGCGTCGAACTTCCGGATGGCGAGCACGCTCGGCGATTATCTGCGCGACGAAGGCGTCGTCGCGATCGCGGGCATCGACACCCGCAAGCTGACCCGCATCCTGCGCGACAAGGGCGCGCAGAACGGCTGCATCCTGACGGGCTCCGACGATGAATCGAAGGCGCTCGCGCTCGCGCGCTCGTTCCCGGGGCTCGCGGGGATGGACCTCGCGAAGGTCGTGTCGACGGCGAAGCCGTTCGAGTGGAAGCAGAGCGAGTGGCGCCTCGGCAGCGGCTACGGGATGCAGGAGACGCCGCGCTACCGTGTCGTCGCGTTCGACTTCGGCGTGAAATACAACATCCTGCGCATGCTCGCCGAGCGCGGCTGCCACGTGACCGTGCTGCCGGCGCAATCGAGCGCGGCCGAAGCGCTCGCGCTCAATCCGGACGGCATCTTCCTGTCGAACGGCCCGGGCGATCCGGAACCGTGCGACTACGCGATCGCCGCGACGAAGGAATTCATCGAGCGCGGCGTGCCGACCTTCGGCATCTGCCTCGGCCACCAGATCATGGGCCTCGCGGTCGGCGCGAAGACGCTCAAGATGAAGACGGGCCACCATGGCGCGAACCATCCGGTGAAGGATCTCGCGAACGGCCGCGTCGTGATCACGTCGCAGAACCACGGCTTCGCGGTCGACGCCGATTCGCTGCCCGCGAACGCGCGCGCGACGCACGTCTCGCTGTTCGACGGCACGCTGCAGGGCTTCGAGCTGACCGACAAGCCCGCGTTCTGCTTCCAGGGCCACCCGGAAGCATCGCCCGGCCCGCACGACATCGGCTATCTGTTCGACCGCTTCACCGCGCTGATGGACGCGGCGAAGACACGCAGCGCCTGAGCCCATCGCATCGGTTACGGAGTCTCGCATCATGTTCGGTCACGCACTCGGCATCACGGATCTCTGGACCTACGTGTTCGGCGTGGTGTTCATCATTCTGCTGCCGGGGCCGAACTCGATGTACGTGCTGTCGCTCGCCGCGCAGCGCGGCGTGAGAGCTGGCTACCGCGCCGCGTGCGGCGTGTTCCTCGGCGACACCGTGCTGATGGTGCTGTCCGCCGCGGGCGTCGCGTCGCTCCTGAAGGCGAACCCGCTGCTGTTCTCGGTCGTCAAGTACGGCGGCGCCGCGTACCTGCTGTACATCGGGCTCGGCATGCTGCGCGGCGCGTGGCGCAAGCTCGCGCGGCCCGCTGACGCGGGCGCCGATGCGCCGCGCGCGGTCGACGGCGAGCGGCCGTTTCGCAAGGCACTCGTCGTGAGCCTCCTGAATCCGAAGGCGATCCTGTTCTTCATCTCGTTCTTCATCCAGTTCGTCGATCCGGCCTACGCGCATCCGGCGCTGACGTTCGTCGTGCTGGGCGCGATCGCGCAACTCGCGAGCTTCGTGTATCTGAGCACGCTGATCTTCACGGGCGCGCGCCTCGCCGATCACTTCCGCCGCCGCCGCAAGCTCGCGGCGGGCGCGTCGGGCGGCGTGGGCGGCCTGTTCGTCGGCTTTTCCGTGAAGCTCGCGCTCGCGACAATGAGCTGAGCGCCGTTCGCGGATCGCGCATCAACGATTATTTTTTGAATCCCAAGAGCCATGCCAAAACGCACAGACATCAACAGCATCCTCATCATCGGCGCCGGCCCGATCATCATCGGCCAGGCGTGCGAGTTCGACTACTCGGGCGCGCAGGCATGCAAGGCGTTGCGTGAGGAGGGCTACAAGGTCATCCTCGTCAACAGCAATCCGGCGACGATCATGACCGATCCGAACACGGCGGACGTCACGTATATCGAGCCGATCACGTGGGAAGTCGTCGAGCGCATCATCGCGAAGGAGCGCCCCGACGCGATCCTGCCGACGATGGGCGGCCAGACCGCGCTCAACTGCGCGCTCGACCTGTTCCACCACGGCGTGCTCGACAAGTACGGCGTCGAGCTGATCGGCGCGTCGCCGGAAGCGATCGACAAGGCCGAGGACCGCCAGAAGTTCAAGGACGCGATGACGAAGATCGGCCTCGGTTCCGCGAAGTCCGGCATCGCGCACTCGATGGAAGAGGCGAACAAGGTGCACGGCGAGATCATGGCGGCCACGGGCGGCAGCGGCTACCCGGTCGTGATCCGTCCGTCGTTCACGCTCGGCGGCTCGGGCGGCGGCATCGCGTACAACCGCGAGGAATTCGAGGAGATCTGCAAGCGCGGCCTCGACCTGTCGCCGACGCGCGAGCTGCTGATCGAGGAGTCGCTCCTCGGCTGGAAGGAATACGAGATGGAAGTCGTGCGCGACCGCGCCGACAACTGCATCATCATCTGCTCGATCGAGAACCTCGACCCGATGGGCGTGCACACCGGCGACTCGATCACCGTCGCGCCCGCGCAGACGCTCACCGACAAGGAATACCAGATCCTGCGCAACGCATCGCTCGCGGTACTGCGCGAGATCGGCGTCGACACGGGCGGCTCGAACGTGCAGTTCTCGATCAACCCGAAGGACGGCCGCATGGTCGTCATCGAGATGAATCCGCGCGTGTCGCGTTCGTCGGCGCTCGCGTCGAAGGCGACGGGCTTCCCGATCGCGAAGGTCGCGGCGAAGCTCGCCGTCGGCTACACGCTCGACGAGCTGAAGAACGAGATCACGGGCGGCGCGACGCCGGCGTCGTTCGAGCCGACGATCGACTACGTCGTCACGAAGATTCCGCGCTTCGCGTTCGAGAAGTTCCGCGAGGCCGATTCGCGTCTCACGACGCAGATGAAATCGGTCGGCGAAGTGATGGCGATCGGCCGCACGTTCCAGGAATCGTTCCAGAAGGCGCTGCGCGGCCTCGAAGTCGGCGTCGACGGCCTCGACGAGAAGACGACGAGCCGCGACGAGATCATCCGCGAGATCGGCGAGCCGGGCCCGGACCGGATCTGGTACGTGGGCGACGCGTTCCGCGTCGGCATGTCGCGCGAGCAGATCTTCGAGGAAACCGCGATCGATCCGTGGTTCCTCGCGCAGATCGAGCAGATCGTGCTGAAGGAGAAGGCGCTCGCCGGCCGCACGCTCGCGAGCCTGACGAAGGACGAGCTGCACTATCTGAAGCAAAGCGGCTTTTCCGACCGGCGCCTGGCGAAGCTGCTCGGCGCGACGCCCGCCGACGTGCGCGCGCGCCGCCTCGAGCTGAACGTGCGCCCGGTCTACAAGCGCGTCGACACCTGCGCGGCCGAGTTCGCGACGAAGACCGCCTACATGTACTCGACCTACGAGGAAGAGTGCGAGGCGCAGCCGACCGACAACAAGAAGATCATGGTGCTGGGCGGCGGCCCGAACCGGATCGGCCAGGGCATCGAGTTCGACTACTGCTGCGTGCACGCGGCGCTCGCGATGCGCGAGGACGGCTACGAGACGATCATGGTCAACTGCAACCCGGAAACGGTGTCGACCGACTATGACACGTCCGATCGCCTGTACTTCGAGCCGCTCACGCTCGAGGACGTGCTCGAGATCGTCGACAAGGAAAAGCCGGTTGGCGTGATCGTCCAGTACGGCGGCCAGACGCCGCTGAAGCTCGCGCTCGACCTCGAGGCGCATGGCGTGCCGATCATCGGCACGTCGCCGGACATGATCGACGCGGCCGAAGACCGCGAGCGCTTCCAGAAACTCTTGCAGGACCTCGGCCTGCGCCAGCCGCCGAACCGCACCGCGCGCGCCGAGGACGAAGCGCTCGCGCTCGCCGACGAGATCGGCTACCCGCTCGTCGTGCGTCCGTCATACGTGCTCGGCGGCCGCGCGATGGAGATCGTCCACGAGCCGCGCGACCTCGAGCGCTACATGCGCGAGGCGGTGAAGGTGTCGAACGATTCGCCGGTGCTGCTCGACCGCTTCCTGAACGACGCGATCGAATGCGACGTCGATTGCATCTGCGACGGCGACGCCGTGTTCATCGGCGGCGTGATGGAGCACATCGAGCAGGCGGGCGTCCACTCGGGCGATTCGGCGTGCTCGCTGCCGCCGTACTCGCTGTCGAAGGAAACCGTCGCCGAGCTGAAGCGCCAGACGGGCGCGATGGCGAAGGCGCTGAACGTGGTCGGCCTGATGAACGTGCAGTTCGCGATCCAGCAGGTGCCGCAGTCCGACGGCTCGAAGGAAGACGTCATCTACGTGCTCGAAGTGAACCCGCGTGCGTCGCGCACGGTGCCGTACGTGTCGAAGGCGACGAGCCTGCCGCTCGCGAAGATCGCCGCGCGCGCGATGGTCGGCCAGACGCTCGCGCAGCAGGGCGTGACGAAGGAAGTCGTGCCGCCGTACTTCAGCGTGAAGGAAGCGGTGTTCCCGTTCATCAAGTTCCCGACCGTCGACCCGGTGCTCGGGCCCGAGATGCGCTCGACGGGCGAAGTGATGGGCGTTGGCGCGACGTTCGGCGAAGCGCTCTTCAAGTCGCAGCTCGCGGCGGGCTCGCGCCTGCCGGAGTCGGGCACGGTGCTGCTCACGGTGATGGACGCGGACAAGCCGAAGGCGGTCGAGGTCGCGAAGATGCTGCACGATCTCGGCTATCCGCTCGTCGCGACGCGCGGCACCGCCGCCGCGATCGAGGCGGCGGGCGTGCCGGTGAAGGTCGTGAACAAGGTGAAGGACGGCCGTCCGCACATCGTCGACATGATCAAGAACGGCGAGATCGCGCTCGTGTTCACGACGGTCGATGAAACGCGCGCGGCGATCGCCGATTCGCGTTCGATCCGGATGAGCGCGCAGGCGCACAAGGTCACGTATTACACGACGATGTCGGGCGCGCGCGCGGCGGTGGAGGGGCTTCGGTACCTGAAGGACTTGGAAGTCTATGATTTACAAGGTCTGCACGCTCGCCTAAACTAAGCCTCCAGTTACCTGTCGAAGACAATTCGTGCCGCGATTAAGCGGCGTTTCCGATGTTTCGGAAATGCGCTTAATCGCGGTGATTTTTTATATGGCCGTTTTTAGCTATTGAGTCGTTTATGAGCACCATTCCGTTGACGAAGCGTGGCGCAGATCAACTGCGCGATGAACTGCAGCGCCTGAAGTCTGTCGAGCGGCCGGCCGTCATCAACGCGATCGCCGAGGCGCGCGCGCAGGGTGACTTGTCCGAGAACGCCGAATACGACGCCGCGAAGGAAAAGCAAGGTTTCATCGAGGGTCGCATCGCAGAAATCGAATCGAAGCTGTCGGCTGCGCAGATCATCGATCCGACGGTCGTCGATGCCGACGGCCGTGTGGTATTCGCCGCGACGGTCGAGCTCGAGGATCTCGAGACGGGCGACACGGTCAAGTATCAGATCGTCGGCGACGACGAAGCCGATCTCGATCACGGCCTGATTTCGGTCAGCTCGCCGATCGCGCGCGCGCTGATCGGCAAGTCCGAAGGCGACGTCGCGGCGGTGCAGGCGCCGAGCGGCGTGCGCGAGTACGAAATCATCTCGGTGCTGTACATCTGATGGCCGGTTCCGCGGCGCCGCATCGCCTCTTTCGCCTGTTGGCGACGGTCTGGGTCGGCAGCCTGCTGACGATCGGCTACGCGGTCGCGCCGGTGCTGTTCGCGACGCTCGACCGGGCGGCGGCGGGTTCCGTCGCCGCGCGCCTGTTCAGCATCGAGGCGACGATCGGCGCGGTGTGCGGCGTGTTGCTGATCGGCTTGTCGAATCTGCTCGTGCGGCGCGGCCACGACGCGTACCGGCGGCTGCGCTGGCTGCTCGCGGCGATGCTCGGCTGCGTGCTCGTCGGCTATTTCGCGCTGCAGCCGTTCATGAACGCGCTGCGCGTCGCCGCGCTCGAGGCGGGCACGGATGTCGGCCATACCGCGTATGCAGGGCGCTTCGCGCTGCTGCACGGCATATCGAGCTTCTTCTATCTCGTCGAGAGCCTCGTCGGCGTGTGGCTGATCTGGCGGCTGCCGGGGCAGGGCGGCACGAGCCCGCTCGGCGGCGAGCGGCGCGCCTGAGCCTGCGCGCGTTGGTGCGCGGGCCCGCCGGCGGGCCGATCCGGCCGCGCGACGCGCCCGACGGCGATCACTTCTCGTTCTGATGCTGGCGCTTCGCGCTCGACTGGCGCTTTTTCGCGCGCTTCACGTTGCCGCCTGCCGTCACGCGCTCGTTGCCGAGCACGCGCACGGCCTGCGGCTTCGGCCGGCGCACGGCGGGCGCGTTGGGCGATTGCTTGATCACCTTGACGACGCGTGGCGCGCGGCCCTTCGCGGCCTCGGGCTGCGCGGCGCCCGCGCGGGCCGCCTCGCGCGCGCTCGGCATGCCGCGGCGGCCGCGCTGCGGCGCCGCTTCGGCCTGCTCGGGCTTCCAGATCACGAGCAGCTTGCCGATGTGCTGGATCGGCGCGGCGTTCAGGCGATCGCAGATTTCGTCGTAGATCGCGACGCGCTCGTCGCGTTCGTCGCCGAACACGCGGATCTTGATCAACTGGTGCGCGGCGAGGTGGACCTCGATCTCGGCGAGCACGGCGTCGGTCAGCCCTTCGGCGCCGATCAGCACGACGGGCTTGAGCGCATGGGCTTCGGAACGCAGCGCGGAGCGCTCGGCGGGGGAAAGCGAAAGGGCGGGCATCGGAATGAGGAATTCGAATCAAATTGACGGCGGCGGGCCGGGACGAGCGACGAAGCTTTTCCGCGGCGGCGTGCCGAAACCACGTAAAATCGCGGCTTGGGCCCCTCGGGGCCGAAAGCCGCGCCAATAAGACCCGTATTATCCGCCAAAAGCGCGGCTTCACGAAGCAATTGGCAGCAATCTCTCCATCGCATGGCAAAGAACCGCTTTAACCAATCCTGGTTGCACGACCACATCAACGACCCGTACGTCAAAATGGCGCAGCGGGAAGGGTACCGCGCGCGCGCCGCGTACAAGCTGAAGGAGATCGACGAGCAGGACAAGCTGATCCGTCCGGGCCAGGTGATCGTCGATCTGGGCGCGGCGCCGGGGAGCTGGAGCCAGTACGCGCGCAACAAGCTCGCGCAGGGCTCGCGGCGAGACGCGGTGCGCGAAGGCGGCATCGACGGCACGATCGTCGCGCTCGACATGCTGCCGATGGAGCCCATCGCCGACGTCCATTTCATCCAGGGCGACTTCCGCGAGGAGAGCGTGCTGCACCAATTGGAGGAAGTCCTCGCAGGGCGCTCGGTCGACCTTGTAATTTCTGACATGGCCCCCAACCTGTCCGGCGTGGCGGTCGCGGACGCGGCGCGGATCGAGCATGTCTGCGATCTGGCGCTCGAATTCGCGCAAAACCATCTGAAACCGGATGGCGCCCTTTTGGTGAAGTGCTTCCACGGCAGCGGCTACAGCCAGATTGTCGAGAAATTCAAGCACCAATTTAAAACGGTGGCGCCGCGCAAGCCAAAAGCTTCCCGCGACAAATCGTCCGAAACGTTTATTTTGGGTCGGCATCTGAAGCAGCCGCGCTGAACGTGGCATCGCGCGGCAGGATGCGCCGGAGCCCTTGCCAGCCGTGCCGCGCGCCTGTCGGCGCGGTAGCGAATCCTTATGGCGAGGGGCTGCGGACTGGATTAGAATGCCTGATGAGCGCCGCAAGGCAAATGTAGGCGCTCGTCTATGAGTGAAGGAGTGGTGCTTTGAACAACAATATGTTTTCGAAGGCAGCAGTGTGGCTGGTGATCGCACTGGTGCTGTTTACGGTGTTCAAGCAGTTCGACAAGCCCCGCGTCCAGGAAGGCGTCTCCTATTCGCAGTTCATGGATGACGCGAAGAACGGCAAGATCAAGAACGTTGTCGTGCAGGGGCGCAACCTCACCGTCACTCCCGCGGATGGTCAGAAGTACCAGATCGTGTCGCCGGGCGACATCTGGATGGTCGGCGATCTGATGAAGTACGGCGTGCAGGTCAGCGGCAAGGCCGATGACGAACCGAACGCGCTCGTCTCCGCGCTCTACTATCTCGGTCCCACGCTGCTCATCATCGTGTTCTGGTTCTACATGATGAGACAGATGCAGGGAGGCGGCAAAGGCGGCGCGTTCTCGTTCGGCAAATCCCGCGCGCGGTTGATCGACGAGAACAACAACGCGGTCAACTTCTCCGACGTCGCCGGCTGCGACGAAGCGAAGGAGGAAGTGTCCGAGCTCGTCGATTTCCTGCGCGATCCCCAGAAATTCCAGAAGCTCGGCGGCCGCATCCCGCGCGGCGTGCTGCTCGTCGGGCCTCCCGGCACCGGTAAGACGCTCCTCGCGCGCGCGATCGCGGGCGAGGCGAAGGTGCCGTTCTTCAGCATCTCGGGCTCGGACTTCGTCGAAATGTTCGTCGGCGTCGGCGCGGCCCGCGTGCGCGACATGTTCGAGCAGGCGAAGAAGCATGCGCCGTGCATCGTGTTCATCGATGAAATCGACGCGGTCGGCCGTCATCGCGGCGCCGGCATGGGCGGCGGCAACGACGAGCGCGAGCAGACGCTGAACCAGATGCTCGTCGAGATGGATGGCTTCGAGGCGAATTCGGGAGTGATCGTGATCGCCGCGACGAACCGCTCCGACGTGCTCGACAAGGCGCTGCTGCGTCCGGGCCGTTTCGACCGCCAGGTCTACGTCGGCCTGCCGGACATCCGCGGCCGCGAGCAGATCATGCGTGTGCACCTGCGCAAGGTGCCGATCGCGAACGACGTCGATGCGGCGGTCATCGCGCGCGGCACGCCGGGCTTCTCGGGCGCCGATCTCGCGAACCTCGTCAACGAGGCCGCGCTCTTCGCGGCGCGCCGCGGCAAGCGGATCGTCGAGATGCAGGATTTCGAGGACGCGAAGGACAAGATCTTCATGGGGCCGGAGCGCAAGTCGGCCGTGATTCGCGAGGAGGCGAAGCGCGCGACCGCTTACCACGAATCAGGCCATGCGGTGATCGCAAAGCTGCTGCCGAAGGCCGATCCGGTCCACAAGGTCACGATCATCCCGCGCGGGCGCGCGCTCGGCGTCACGTGGCAGTTGCCCGAGCACGACAACGAGACGTATTCGAAGGACTACCTGCTCGACCGCCTTGCGATCCTGTTCGGCGGCCGGGTGGCGGAAGAGCTGTTCCTGAATCTCGTCAGCACCGGCGCGTCGGACGACTTCAACAAGGCGACGCAGACCGCGCGCGCGATGGTGGCCCGCTTCGGGATGACGGACGCGCTCGGGCCGATGGTCTACGTCGACGACGAGAACGACGGCGGTCCGTTCGGGCGCGGCTTCACGCGCACGATCTCGGAGGCGACGCAGCAGAAGGTCGATTCGGAAATCCGCCGCGTGCTCGACGAGCAATACGGCCTTGCTCGCCGTCTGCTCGAAGAGAACCGCGACAAGGTCGAGGCGATGACGGCCGCGCTGATGGAATGGGAAACGATCGACGCCGATCAGATCAACGACATCATGGAAGGGCGTCCGCCGCGCTCGCCGAAGAGCGTGCCGCCGGCCGGCGATCCTTCGTCGGGCGGTTCGTCCGGCGCCGAAGTCAAGCCGGGCAACGCCACCGCGCCGGCATAAACGATCGCGGTTTTCGTTCACGGGCTGGTGTGGCTGTCACACCGGCCCGTTTTGCTTTCTTGTCAGACGCTTTTCGCCGCTTCCCATCGCGTTCGATCCGACGCTTCAGCCCGTGTCCAGTTCCGATCCCGTTTTTCCCGTTCCCGAGCCGCTGCTGTGCGGCCGTTTCACGCTGACCTTCGAGCGGCCCCTCGTGATGGGGATCCTCAACGTCACCCCCGATTCGTTCTCCGACGGCGGCCGTTACGTCGCCCGCGACGCCGCGCTCGCGCAGGCGGAGCGGATGCTGGCCGAAGGCGCCGACATCATCGACATCGGCGGCGAATCGACGCGCCCCGGCGCGCCGCCCGTGCCGCTCGACGAGGAGCTCGAGCGCGTGATTCCGCTCGTCGAAGCGCTGCGCGGCATGAACGTGCCGCTATCGATCGACACGTACAAGCCCGCCGTGATGCGCGCGTCGCTCGCCGCGGGCGCAGATCTGATCAACGACATCTGGGGCATGCGGCAGCCGGGCGCGATTGACGCGGTGCGCGATAGCGCGTGCGGCCTCTGCGTGATGCACATGCTCGGCGAGCCGCAGACGATGCAGGTGCGCGAGCCCGACTATCGCGACGTGGTCGCCGACGTGCGCGCGTTTCTCGCCGATCGCGCCGACGCGCTCGTGCAGGCCGGCATCGATTCGCGGCGTATCAGCGTCGATCCGGGGTTCGGTTTCGGCAAGTCGGTGATAGAACACAACTATGCGCTGCTTGCTCATTTGCCGCGGACGGCGCCCGCGCGGCCCGACGGGCGCGCGTATCCGATTCTCGCCGGCATGTCGCGCAAATCGATGCTGGGCGCGTTGATCGGCAAGCCCGCGCCCGAACGCGTCGCGGCGAGCGTCGCCGCAGCGGTCTGCGCGGCCGAGCGGGGCGCGGCGATCGTGCGCGTGCACGATGTCGCGGCGACCGTCGACGCACTGAAAGTATGGAGCGCCGTGCGCGATGCCGCGCGGCGCGAATAAGTCGAAACAAGGAGGAAGGTTCTACATGGGACGTCGTTATTTCGGCACGGACGGTATTCGCGGCAAGGTCGGCGATGCGCCGATCACGCCCGATTTCGTGTTGCGGCTCGGCTACGCGGCGGGCAAGGTGCTCGCGAGCGCGCCCGGGCGCGCGGCGTCGGGCGCTCGCCCGACGGTGCTGATTGGCAAGGACACGCGCGTGTCGGGCTACATGCTCGAAGCCGCGCTCGAGGCTGGCTTTTCCGCGGCGGGCGTCGACGTGATGCTCGCGGGCCCGATGCCGACGCCGGGTGTCGCGTATCTGACGCGCGCGCTGCGGCTGTCGGCGGGCGTCGTGATCAGCGCGTCGCACAATCCGTATCACGACAACGGCATCAAGTTCTTCTCGGCCGACGGCAACAAGCTGCCGGACGAGATCGAGGCCGAGATCGAGGCGTGGCTCGACAAGCCGCTCGAATGCGCGCCGTCGGACGGGCTCGGCAAGGCGCGGCGTCTCGACGACGCGGCTGGCCGCTACATCGAATTCTGCAAGAGCACGTTCCCGGCGGCGTTCGATCTGCGCGGGATGAAGCTCGTTGTCGATTGCGCTCACGGCGCCGCGTATCAGGTCGCGCCGCACGTGTTTCACGAGCTCGGCGCGGACGTGATCCCGATCGGCGTCGCGCCGAACGGCTTCAACATCAACGACGGCGTCGGCGCGACGGCGCCCGACGCGCTGATGCGCGCGGTGCGCGCGAATCACGCCGATCTCGGCATCGCGCTCGACGGCGATGCGGATCGCCTGCTCGTCGTCGACCACACCGGGCGGCTGTATAACGGCGACGAACTGCTGTACGTGCTCGTCAAGGATCGCATTGCAACTAACGGTCAAGTCGAAGGGGCGGTGGGCACACTGATGACGAATTTCGCCGTCGAGGTCGCGCTGAAAGATGCGGGCGTGCAGTTCGTGCGGGCGGCGGTCGGCGATCGCTACGTGCTCGAGCAGTTGCGTGAGCGCGGCTGGCAGCTCGGCGCCGAGGGCTCGGGCCATATTCTGTCGCTCGATCGGCATTCGACGGGCGACGGGATCGTCTCGGCGCTGCTCGTGCTCGCGGCGCTCAAGCGCAGCGGCAAGACGCTCGCTCAGATGCTGGAGGGCGTCACGCTGTTTCCGCAGAAGCTGATCAATGTGCGGATGAAGCCGGGCGCCGACTGGAAGGGCAGCGACACGATCCGCCGCGCGATCGATTCGGCCGAGCAGGCGCTTGCCGGCAGCGGCCGCGTGCTGATCCGCGCGTCGGGGACGGAACCCGTGCTGCGGGTGATGGTCGAGGCGCGGCAGGCAGCGGACGCGAACCATCATGCGGAGGCGATCGCCGACGCGGTCAGGCAGGCGACAGCGTAAGCGCGGCGCGCTCGCGCCGGCGCCGGTGCGGTCGGGCGGGGCCGGACCGGAGTCGAAGCCGAAGCTGGACCTCATATAGCGGGGTCGCCGATCCGGGACGAATCGGCGGCCCCGCGGCGTTACCGCGCATCCCCTCGAAAATTCGTCCGGCTAATAGAAAAACAAAAGGCAGGCGCGCATCGATCGCGGCGATGCGGTCCGCCCGCGATCCTCCGCCAACGCCGGCTTTTCCTTTGCGTGAATTTTTTCCTACGCTCTACAGGCGGTCCGCTCGCGCTCGCGGGCACCCCTGACAGACGGCGCTGCCGCCTTTCAATTAAGTCATGTTACTGTCATACGAGGTTCATCGATTGTCACATTACTGTCATGAGCAGCCCCTAATCTTCGCGGTGCCGTAGTCATCCGCTCACACACTGGAGGTCTCATGAAATTGATGCAAACCGCGTTCGCCGGTCTCGCCAGCGCGCTTTTCGCGGTCGCCGCACATGCCGACATCACGGGCGCAGGCAGCACCTTCGCCATGCCGATTTATACGAAATGGGCAGCCGACTATCAGCAGTCGGGCGGCGTGAAGGTCAACTATCAGGGCATCGGCTCGTCGGGCGGCTTGAAGCAGATCATCGCGAAGACGGTTGATTTCGCCGGCTCGGACGCGCCGCTGAAGGATGACGAACTCGCGAAGGAAGGCCTCTTCCAGTTCCCGACGGTGGTGGGCGGCGTCGTGCCCGTCATCAACGTGCCGGGCGTGAAGGCGGGCGAACTGGCGCTGTCGGGCGAGGTGCTTGGCGAGATCTATCTCGGCAAGATCAAGAAGTGGAACGATCCGGCCATCGCGGCGCTGAACCCGAAGGTCAAGCTGCCGGATACGGACATCGCGGTCGTGCGCCGCGCGGACGGCTCGGGCACGAGCTTCATCTGGACGAACTACCTGTCGAAGGTCAACGACGAGTGGAAGTCGAAGGTCGGCGAGGGCACGACCGTCAACTGGCCGACGGGTACGGGCGGCAAGGGCAACGACGGCGTCGCGGCATTCGTGCAGCGTCTGCCGGGCGCGATCGGCTACGTCGAGTGGGCGTACGCGAAGAAGAACAACATGGTCTACACCGCGCTGAAGAACTCGACGGGCACCGTGGTCGAGCCGAAGACCGAGACGTTCAAGGCCGCTGCCGCCGGCGCGAACTGGTCGAAGTCGTTCTACCAGATCCTGACGAACCAGCCGGGCAAGGAAGCGTGGCCGGTCGTCGGCGCGACGTTCGTGCTGCTGCACGCGAAGCAGGACAAGCCGGCGCAAGGCGCGGCGACGCTGAAGTTCTTCGACTGGGCGTTCAAGAACGGCGCGAAGGCGGCGGACGATCTGGATTACATCTCGCTGCCGGCGTCGGTCGAGACGGAAATCCGCAAGCAGTGGAAGGCGAAGGTGACGGACGCGGCCGGCAAGACGGTCGCCGAGTAAGCTTGACGGCAGCGTCATAGCGGTTCGCCGCCCGGCTGCAGGGCCGGGCGGCGTGTGCGGTACAGGCGGGCGACGCAAGCCGCCCGTCATTGAGAAACAGGCTCCCATGTCTGACATTCCTTTCGCGTCGACACGATCCGGCGACCAGGCGCCCATGCGCGCGCCGAGCCGTTACGGCGACATCGTGTTCGGCGGCCTCACGCGCCTCGCGGCCATCGTGACGCTACTCCTCCTCGGTGGCATCATCGTGTCGCTCATCATCGCGTCGATGCCGACCATCGGAAAATTCGGCCTCCCGTTCCTGTGGCACTCGGAATGGGACCCCAATTCGGATACATACGGCGCGCTCGTGCCGATCTACGGGACCGTCGTCACGTCGATCATCGCGCTCGTCATCGCGGTGCCCGTGAGCTTCGGCATCGCGCTCTTTCTCACCGAGCTCGCGCCCGTCTGGCTGCGCCGGCCGCTCGGCGTCGCGATCGAACTGCTCGCCGCGATCCCGTCGATCGTCTACGGGATGTGGGGCCTCCTCGTGTTCGCGCCGATCTTCGCGACGTATTTCCAGAAGCCCATCGGCGCGCTGCTGAGCCCGATTCCGGTCATCGGCGCGCTGTTCCAGGGGCCGCCGATCGGCATCGGCATCCTGTCCGCCGGCGTGATTCTCGCGATCATGATCATTCCGTACATCGCATCGGTGATGCGCGACGTGTTCGAGGTGACGCCCGTGCTGCTGAAGGAGTCCGCATACGGCATCGGCTGCACGACCTGGGAAGTGATGTGGAAGATCGTGCTGCCCTACACGAAGACGGGCGTGATCGGCGGCGTGATGCTCGGCCTCGGCCGCGCGCTCGGCGAGACGATGGCCGTCACGTTCGTGATCGGCAATACGAACCTGCTCGACAACGTGTCGCTGTACTCGCCCGGCAACAGCATCACGTCGGCGCTCGCGAACGAATTCGCCGAAGCGGCGCCGGGGCTGCACACGTCCGCGCTGATGGAGCTCGGCCTGATCCTGTTCGTGATCACGTTCATCGTGCTCGCGATCTCGAAGCTGATGCTGCTGCGCCTCGAACGCGGGGAGGGCCGCAAATGAGCGCGCCGATCGTCAACATGCCGGGTCCGGACGGCGCCGTGCTCGACGCGATGCGCGCGCGATTGCAGCGCCGCCGCAAGGCGACCAACGTGATCGCGCTGACCGCGTCGCTCGCCGCGATGGCGTTCGGCCTGCTCTGGCTCGTCTGGATTCTCTACACGACGCTGCATCTGGGGATCGACGGGCTGTCGCTCACGCTCTTCAGCGAATCGACGCCGCCGCCCAACACGGCGGGCGGCGGGCTCGCGAACGCGATCGTCGGCAGCCTGCTGCTCGTCGCGCTTGCGACGTTCGTCGGCACGCCGATCGGCATTCTCGCGGGCGTCTATCTCGCCGAGTACGGCCAGAAGAGCTGGCTCGCGAGCGTGATGCGCTTCATCAACGACATCCTGCTGTCGGCGCCGTCGATCGTCGTCGGTCTGTTCGTGTACGCGCTCGTCGTCGCGAAATCCGGCCACTTCAGCGGCTGGGCGGGCGTGATCGCGCTCGCGCTGCTGCAGATCCCGATCGTGATCCGCACGACCGAAAACATGCTGAAGCTCGTGCCGAATGCGCTGCGCGAGGCTGCCTTTGCGCTCGGCACGCCGAAGTGGCGGATGATCCTGAAGATCACGCTGCGCGCGTCGGTGGGCGGGATCATCACGGGCGTGCTGCTCGCGGTCGCGCGGATTGCCGGCGAAACCGCGCCGCTCCTCTTCACCGCGCTGTCGAACCAGTTCTTCTCGGTCGACATGAACCAGCCGATGGCGAACCTGCCCGTCACGATCTTCAAGTTCGCGATGAGCCCGTTTGCGGAATGGCAGTCGCTCGCATGGGCGGGCGTGTTCCTGATTACGCTCGGGGTGCTGGGACTCAATATCCTCGCGCGCTCGATCTTCTCGAAAAAGTAACGGCGGAGCAATCCGATGAACATGGCAGAAAGCCACCTCGATCCCTCGAAACTCGCCACGGGGCCGGCCGGCGTCGGCGCGGCGGCGGGGCAGCGTCCGCTCGCGCCGCTCAACGCGAAGATCGAAGTCAAGAACCTGAACTTCTTCTACAACAATTTCCACGCGCTGAAGAACATCAACCTGAGCATTCCCGAGGGGAAGGTGACGGCGTTCATCGGCCCGTCGGGCTGCGGCAAGTCGACGCTCCTGCGCACGTTCAACAAGATGTACGCGCTCTACCCGGAGCAGCGCGCGGAAGGCGAGATCGTGATGGACGGCGAGAACCTGCTGCAGTCGAAGCTCGACATCTCGCTCTTGCGCGCGCGCATCGGCATGGTGTTCCAGAAGCCGACGCCGTTCCCGATGTCGATCTACGACAACATCGCGTTCGGCGTGAAGATGTTCGAGCGGCTTACGCGCTCGGAGATGGACGACCGCGTCGAATGGGCGCTCACGAAGGCGGCGCTCTGGAATGAAGTGAAGGACAAGCTGGGCCAGAGCGGCTACGGCCTGTCGGGCGGCCAGCAGCAGCGTCTTTGCATCGCGCGCGGCATCGCGATCCGGCCCGAGGTGCTGCTCCTCGACGAGCCGTGCTCGGCGCTCGATCCGATCTCGACGGGCCGCATCGAAGAGCTGATCGCGGAGCTCAAGAGCGACTACACGGTCGTCATCGTCACGCACAACATGCAGCAGGCGGCGCGCTGCTCGGACTACACCGCGTACATGTATCTCGGTGAGCTGATCGAGTTCGGCGAAACGGAGAAGATCTTCATCAAGCCGGTGCGCAAGGAAACGGAAGACTACATCACGGGCCGCTTCGGCTGACCGGGTGACGGAGGGCAACAATGTCGGATAAACATCTGTCGAGCCAGTTCGACGCCGATCTCAACGCGGTGTCGTCGAAGGTGCTCGAAATGGGCGGCCTCGTCGAGGCGCAGATCACCGAAGCGATGCATGCGCTGAACGAGTTCGACCGCAACGCGGCCGAGCGCGTGATCGAGACGGAGGAGCGCCTCAATCACATGGAAGTCGAGATCGACGAGGAGTGCGGCAACATCATCGCGCGCCGGCAGCCGGCCGCACGCGACCTGCGTCTCCTGATGTCGATCTCGAAGACGATCACGAACCTCGAGCGCGCGGGCGACGAGGCCGAGAAGATCGCGAAGCGCGTGCGCCGTCTCGTCGACGAGCCCGCCGCGCGCGGCGTGAACATCGCCGAGATCAAGGTGTCGGGCGACATGGCGGTCACGATCCTGCGCCGCGCGCTCGATGCGTTCGCGCGCCTCGATACCGTCGCCGCCGCGCAGATCGTCAAGGACGACAAGGAGATCGACCAGGAATTCCGTGCGTTCGTGCGCAAGCTCGTATCGTACATGCAGGAAGATCCGCGGACGATCTCGGTCGGCCTCGATTATCTGTTCATCGCGAAGGCGATCGAGCGGATCGGCGATCACGCGAAGAACATCGCCGAATTCATCATCTACATCGTGAAGGGCACCGACGTGCGGCACCAGCCGCGCGACCTGCTCGATCGCGAAGCCAATAGCTAACTGCCGACAAGGACGGACCGAGGTGCCGATGCCCAGCAACATTCTCGTCATCGAAGATGAGCCCGCGATTTCCGAATTGATTTCGGTGAACCTGCAACACGCGGGACATTGCCCGATTCGCGCTTACAACGCGGAGCAGGCGCAGAGCCTGATCAGCGACGTGCTGCCCGATCTGGTGCTGCTCGACTGGATGCTGCCGGGCAAGTCGGGCATCGCATTCGCGCGCGACCTGCGCAACAACGAGCGCACGAAGCACATCCCGATCATCATGCTGACCGCGCGCGGCGACGAGCAGGACAAGGTGCTCGGCCTCGAGATCGGCGCGGACGACTACGTGACGAAGCCGTTCTCGCCGAAGGAGCTGATGGCGCGGATCAAGGCAGTGCTGCGGCGTCGCGCGCCGCAACTGACCGAGGACGTCGTGTCGATCAACGGGCTGCGGCTCGACCCGGCGACGCATCGCGTCGCCGCGCAGGGGGACGGCAGCGAGATCAAGCTCGATCTCGGCCCGACAGAGTTCCGCCTGCTGCATTTCTTCATGACCCATCCGGAGCGCGTCCACAGCCGCACGCAGTTGCTCGACCAGGTCTGGGGCGACCACGTGTTCGTCGAGGAGCGCACGGTCGACGTGCACATCAAGCGGCTGCGCGCCGCGCTCAAGCCGGCCGGCTGCGATGCTATGATCGAAACCGTGCGCGGCAGCGGCTACCGGCTCGCGAAACACGTGTAACGGGCGCGCGGCGCGAGGGGCTGCGCCGCAGCGTGCCATCGTTTTCCTCTTTCGTCGGGCGCCGTATCATGAACATCATCTGGGCGCGCTTTCTGGTGTCGCTCGTCTTGCTCGCGCTCGTCAGCGCGATCATCGGCGCAATCGCGGGCCCCGTGCCGGGCCTCGTTTTCGCGCTCGCGATGCTCGTCGTGCAGGGCTTCGTCAGCACGTTTCACACGCAGCGCCTCTGGCGCCTGCTCGATGCACCCGTCTACGGAGAAGTGCCGAGCGCGCCGGGCATCTGGGGCGAGATCTATTACCGGCTGCACAAGCTCGCGAAGCAATGGCACGCGCAGGTGCGCCAGGTCGAGCAGCAGCATTCGCGCTTCATCCAGGCGATCCAGGCGTCGCCGAACGGCGTCGCGATGCTCGACGACCGCGATCAGATCGAGTGGTGCAACGCGATCGCCGAAGTGCACTTCGGACTCGACACGAAGCGCGACCTGCGCCAGCACATCACGCATCTCGTCCGCCATCCGGATTTCGTCCGCTACCTGAACGGCCAGCATTACGACGAGACGCTCGTGATGCGCGGCATGGGCGGCAACCGGCAGAACGTGCTCGCCGTGCAGGTGTTTCCATACGGCGAGAATCGCAAGCTGCTGCTCACGCAGGACATCACCGAGCTCGAGCGCACCGACGCGATGCGGCGCGACTTCGTCGCGAACGTGTCGCACGAGCTGAAGACGCCGCTCACCGTGCTGTCGGGCTTTCTCGAGACGATGCGCGAGCTGCCGCTGTCCGACGACGAGCGCGCGCGCTATCTGGAGCTGATGGAGCAGCAGGCGTCGCGGATGCGGCACATCGTCACCGATCTGCTCGTGCTCGCGAAGCTCGAGGGCGAAGGCAAGCCGCCTGCCGATCGCGCGGTCGACATGCGCACGGTGCTCGATCACCTGAAGGACGATGCGCAGACGCTGTCGAACGGGCATCACGAGATCACGTTCAAGGTCGACGAGACACTCGCGGTGACGGGCGCGCAGACCGAGATCTTCAGCGCGCTCGGCAATCTCGTGACGAATGCGATCCGCTATACGCCGGAGGGCGGGACGATCCGCGTCGAATGGCGGCGTGACGGCGCGCAGGCGGTGTTCTCGGTCACGGACAGCGGGCTCGGCATCCCGGCCGCCGATCTGCCGCGGCTCACCGAGCGGTTCTACCGCGTCGATCGCAGCCGCTCGCGCGACACGGGCGGCACGGGGCTCGGGCTCGCGATCGTCAAGCACGTGCTGCAACGGCACGATGCGCAACTGGCGATCCAGAGCGAGGAAGGGCGCGGCAGCACGTTTGCCGCGCGCTTTCCCGCGCATCGGACGATCAGCCGGCGGCATGCGGCGTGACGTGACGCGCGTGCGGCGCGGTGCGCCCGGCGCCTGCGCCGCGCCGGAGGGTGTCGTGCTTCTCCGTCAAGGGTTTTCGACTCGGCGGAAAACGCGCCGCGCCGCCGCCCGTCAGCAGAATTTCGCGAGGAGCCCGAGCTGCGCGTTGCGCGGCGCCTTGCCCGCACGGCGGCGGCGATAGTGGCCGTCGCTCTGCATGAGCCACGCGGACTGGTTGTCGCCGAGGAACACCGACAGCCCTTCTGCGATCACGCGGCGCTTCAGCTTGCGCTCGCGCACCGGGAACGCGACTTCGACACGACGGAACAGATTCCGATCCATCCAGTCGGCGCTCGACAGATAGACGAGCTCTTCACCGTCCGCGTGGAAGTAATAGATCCGATGGTGCTCGAGAAAGCGCCCGACGATCGAGCGCACCGTGATGTTCTCCGACAGCCCCGGCACGCCGGGCTGCAGCGCGCAGACGCCGCGCACGATCAGGTCGACCTTCACGCCGGCTTGCGACGCCTCGTAGAGTTCGGCGATCACGGTCGGCTCGAGCAGCGCGTTCATCTTCGCGACGATCCGTGCCCGCTTGCCGGCGCGCGCGTTCCCGGCTTCCGCGCGGATGTGCTCGATCAGCCGCGGGTGCAGCGTGAACGGCGATTGCCACATCTCGTGCAGCTTCAGCTCGCCGCCGATGCCCGTCAATTGCTGGAACACGTGATGCACGTCCTCGCAGATCGTGGGCTCCGACGTCATCAATCCGAAGTCGGTGTAGACGCGCGCGGTGCGTGGATGATAGTTGCCGGTGCCGAGGTGCGCGTAGCGGCGCAGCATTGATTTGCCGCCTTGCGTCACGCGGCGCACGATCAGCATCATCTTCGCGTGGCACTTGTGGCCGACGACGCCGTACACGACGTGCGCGCCCACCGATTCGAGCTGTGCGGCCCAGTTGATGTTCGTCTCCTCGTCGAAGCGCGCGAGCAGCTCGACCACGACCGTCACTTCCTTGCCGTTGCGCGCGGCTTCCATCAGCGCGTCCATCAGCGGCGAATCGGTGCCCGTGCGGTAGATCGTCTGCTTGATCGCGACGACGCTCGGGTCCCGCGCCGCCTGCTGCAGCAGTTCGAGCACCGGCTGGAAGCTCTCGTATGGGTGGTGCAGCAGGATGTCGCCGCGATCGATCGCGTCGAACATCGACGGCGCGTTCGCGACCGCGGGCGGGATCGCCGGCAGGAATGGCGTGAACTTGAGCTCGGGCAGGTCGACGAGATCCGGCAACTGCATCAGCCGCACGAGATTGACGGGGCCGTCGACGCGATAGCAATCCTTCTCGGTCAGGCCGCTTTCGTCGAGCAGGCGCCGCACGAGATGCGGCGGCGTGTCGGCCGACACCTCGAGCCGCACCGCATTGCCGAGATGGCGCGCGGGCAGCTCGCCCTGCAGCGCGACGCGCAGGTTCGTGATTTCGTCCTCGTCGACGAAGAGCTCGCTGTTGCGCGTGATCCGAAACTGGTTGCAGCTCTTGACGACGAGCTTCGGAAACAGCTCGCCGACGAAGCGCTGCATCAGCGAGCTCAGCAGCACGAAGCCGTGCTGAAAGCCCGACAGTTCCTGCGGCACGCGCACGAGGCGCGGCAGCGCGCGCGGCGCCTGCACGATGCCCATCACCGCCTGACGGCCGAACGCGTCGCGGCCTTCGAGCTCGATCACGAAGTTCAGGCTCTTGTTCAGCACGCGCGGGAACGGATGCGCGGGATCGAGGCCGATCGGCGTGAGAACGGGCAGCAGCTCGTCGAAGAAATAGCGGCGCGCCCATTCGATCTGCGCGTCGCTCCATGTCTCGGTGCCGTGAAAATAGATGCCTTCCTGTTCGAGCGCGGGCAGGATCGTTTCGTGCAGCATCGTGTACTGCCGGTGCACGAGCCGCTGCGCGCGCTCGACGACGAGGTCGTACACATGCTGCAGCGACATGCCGTCCGGCGCGAGCGCGCCCGGATTGTCGCGCATCTGCTCCTGAAGGCCGGCCATCCGGACTTCGAAGAATTCGTCGAGGTTGCTGCTCGTGATGCAGATGAAGCGCAGGCGTTCGAGGAGCGGGACGTGCGGATCGGCGGCTTGGGCGAGCACGCGCTCGTTGAAGCCGAGGATGCCGAGCTCGCGATTCAGAAGCGGATAACGAAGGGACATCGGCAGAGAATACGGAAGGTCAGGCGCAGACTCGAAAGGTCGCTCGGAAATTCTCACGGTGCGATGACGTGCTGATGACAGTTTGATGTTTGTCGGCAAATCATACGCTCGAAAACCTGGGATTTCATAAAAGCGTCCTCTGGATACAATGAAAGCATGTGTCGGCCGGCTCGCGGCCGACACCGGAAGGCGCGCAGCGCTTAAAATGGCGCCTTTGATCTTTTCGGTGCGCGCAGCATCGCCTGCACGCACCAGGCGAGAACGGAGCCCCCTCGATGGTTACATCCCCGCATCTACTGGCTGCCGTCGATCTCGGCTCGAACAGCTTCCGGCTCATTGTCGGGCGCGTCGAGGAGACGCCCGCCGGCAGCCAGATCTATCCCGTCGACGCGCTGCGCGAGCCCGTGCGGCTCGCGGCGGGCCTGTCCCGCGACAAGATGCTCGATCGCGCGTCGCAGGAGCGCGGGTGGGAGGCGCTCAAGCGCTTCGGCGAGCGGCTGCGCGATTTTCATCCCGATCACGTGCGCGCGGTCGCGACCAATACGCTGCGGGTCGCGAAGAACGCCGGCGAGTTTCTCGCCGAGGCGGAGGCGGCGCTCGGCTTTCCGATCGAGGTGATCGCGGGCCGCGAGGAAGCGCGCCTCATCTATGCGGGCGCCGCGCACTCGGTGCCGGCGAACACCGGCAAGCGGCTCGTCGTCGACATCGGCGGCGGCTCGACCGAGTTCATCATCGGCCAGCACTACATGCCGCTCGTGATGGAGAGCCTCTACATTGGCTGCGTGAGTCACAGCCGCGCGTTCTTTCCGGCCGGCAACGTGGACGAATACACGATGCGCCAGGCCGAGCTCGCCGCGAAGCGCGAAATCCAGATCATTTCCGGCGAATACAAGAAGGCGGGGTGGGATCAGGCGATCGGCTCGTCCGGCACCGCGCGCGCGCTCGCGGAGCTCGTCGAGGCGAACGGCTTCAACGACGCGGGCGTGTCGCACGGCATCTCGCGCGGCGGGCTCGAGCGCCTGAAGCGCGCGCTCATCAAGGCCGAGAACGTGAACCGGCTGAAGCTCGTCGCGCTGAAGCCCGATCGCGTGCCGGTGCTCGCGGGCGGGCTGTCGATCATGCTCGCGGTGTTCGAGGAGCTCGGCATCGACTACGTCGACACGACGGACGGCGCGCTGCGCCTGGGCGTGCTGTACGACCTGCTCGGCCGCACGCAGCACGAGGACATGCGCGCGGTGACGGTCGACGGCTTCACGCGCCGCTACGGCGTCGATCGCGCGCAGGCGGCGCGCATCGGCACGCTCGCCGCGCGTTTCTACGACCAGCTCGACGAGCCCGAAGGCGAGGCTCGCGACGAAAGCCGCACGTTCCTCGGCTGGGCGGCCGCGTTGCACGAGATCGGGCTGTCGATTTCGCACAGCGCGTACCACAAGCATTCGGCGTACATCGCGAGCAACGCCGACATGCCGGGTTTCTCGCGCACCGACCAGGCGCGGCTCGCCGCGCTCGTGCTCGGGCACGCGGGCAAGCTCGGCAAGCTGTCGCAGTCGCGCGAAGTCGAATGGCCGCTGCTGTTCTGCCTGCGCCTCGCGTCGCTGCTGTGCCGGCGCCGGAACGACGCCGGCCTGCCCGACATCAGCGTCGCGCAGATGAAAAAGGGCGGCTACGAGGTGCACCTGCCGAGCGCGTGGGTCCAGCAGAATCCGCTCACCGACTACAGCCTCAGTCAGGAGGCTGCCGAGTGGGAGAAGGTCGGCATTCCGTATCGCGTCGTCTATACGGGCGCGTGATCCGGTTGCGCCGCCCGCGGCGCCTCCGCACGGCGGGCGGCGCGGCCAGGCCGCGCGGCGGGCCGGCCCGCGCATTGGGCTGTCGGCCGTCGTATGCCGGCGCGCTCACGGCGACGTGCAGACGATCGCCGTCAGAAACGGAAACGCATCCTTGACGACCGCCCGGCTGCCCGCCTCGCGCACCTTCGCCTCCACCGCTTGCATCGAGCCCCGGACGACGACGCCATATGCCCAGTCGCCGATCGGCTCGCCGTCGCCATGCGTGAAGAGCGGGTCGTTCTCCTGATAGCCGAGCACGACGTAGATCGGGAAACCGTAGGCGGTCAGCGAACGGTTCGTGCGGAATGCATTCATCGAGTTCGCTTCGACGTGCATCGGCTGCGAGCGGATCGCGCCGCTGGCGACGAGCGGCGCGACGAACGCGTGGCCTGTCGATGAGCAGTCGAGTGCGGCGTCGAGCGCTTGTGAGTCGGCGTACGCGGACGACGCGGTCGCAAGCGTCGCGATCGGGATCAGCAATCGAACAATCGGGCGGAGTGAGTGGTTCATGCGATGGCGCTCGCCGGGCAGGCGGCGGGTTGTCGACGGCCCGAGGCGGGCCGTTCGGTCGGAGTCGGGCGGGAAAGGCGCGGCATTGCAGGCGCGGTCCTTTCGAACGGCTTTTCTTTCGAACCTTGCGGTTCGGGCGCGGCTTGCCGGCGCCGTTTGCCCGATGATAGCGAAAACGCCCGGCATGCGCAGGCGGCGTGGCGCGGACGCGTCCGATGCACGTGCGCTGGGCGGGCGCACCATTATGCGGGCGCGGCGGCTCGCGACGAGGCGGGGGCTGCGCTTGGGTGACGTGTGCGCGTAGGCGACATGCGCGTAGGCGACATGCGCGTAGGCGATGATCGACCCACATGCGACCGACGATCTATGATGGGCGACGCGCCCGCCTGAGCGGCCGTTTTTCGCCGGCATCGGACCCGCTTCGGGCACGCCGTGCGCGGCGAACCGCTGGAGCCATGCCGGGAGCCGCCGGGCGCGGCCAGCCGCCCGACGAGAGTGAATTCATGACGCATCGCGCAGACACCGCCCCCTTCGACAACTCGCGCCGCCGCACGCTCGCGATGGGCCGCTATGGCGTCGGCGCAGCGTTGTGCGCGGCGGTGGCGCTCGTCGACGCTGTGTGGCTGCGCGCGGGCGGCTACGCGTTGCAAGGGGCCGGCGCCGCCGTGGCCGCGCGGGCGATTGCCGTCTGCGCGGCGTTCTCGCTCGTATTGGGCGGCGTCGCACGCGTGCCGCGCTACGCGGACGTCGCAGCGCGTTTTCGCTATCGCGAGGCCGCCCGAACGTTCGCGTGGCTCGCACTCCTTGCCGCGTTCGTCGCGGCGGCGGGCATCCTGTCCTACCTGTGCGTGACCTTGCGGCCACCGCTGATCGACGGCACGCTGATCCGCCTCGACGCCCGTCTCGGCTTCGACTGGCCCGCCGTCTATGAGCGGATTCGCGCGCATCCGGCGCTGCGGCGCGCGCTCGCGTTCGCGTACGACAGCGCGCAGTGGCAATTGATCGGGATAGCGATCTGGCTGGGCTTGACGAGACGCGACGCCGAGCTGTCGGAGTTCGTCACGCTCTTCATGCTGACGAGCATGGTGGTGCTGCTGATTTCGACGCCGTTTCCGGCGGCGAGCGCGTTCCTGCATTTCCGGGTGATCGATCCGGTCGCGCTGTCGGGCGTGAGCGATTTCGTGCGATTGCGCGACGGAACGCTGCGCGTCATCGATCTGGCCGCACTGCAGGGCATGGTGTCGCTGCCGTCGTTTCACACGGTGCTCGGCGTGCTGTTCGCATATGCGCTGCGGCGCGTGCGCGTGGTCGCGCCGTTCGCGCTGTTTCTCAACGGCGGGATGATCGCGTCGACGCCGACGCAGGGCGGTCATTATCTCGTCGACGTGCTGGCCGGATTGCTCGTCGCGCTCGCGGCGATCGCCGCGCTCCGCTACGCGGCCGACGCACGCGCGAGCGCCGCTGCCGCTGCCATGTTCCGCGGCTTGCGGCGGCGGCCGATGGCCGGACTGGCGGCGGATGGCGATCCGACGCTCGCACGACGCGCCGCGCGCGCCTCCCGGTCGCGCGGCGACGCGTGAGCCGTGAGCAGCCCGCGAGCGGCGGGATTCCATTGCGTTTGCCGGATTCGCTTGCTATCACAGATGACGGCGGACGTTCTCATCGCGCGACGTTCGCCCGCCGTCCACGAACAACGACCAGGAGGACACGCAATGGCCAGCCCGATTGCCCACAAGATCATGATCATCCGGCATGCGGAGAAACCGACCGGCGACGGCGCGCCATACGGCGTGAACGCAAAGGGCGAGCAGGACGTCGAGGCGCTCACCGTGCCCGGTTGGCAACGCGCGGGCGCGCTCGCGGTGTTGTTTGCGCCGAGCCGCGGCCCGCTGCAGCACGCCGATCTCGCGACGCCCGACTGGCTGTTCGCGGCGGCGGTCGCGAAGCATGCGAAGAGCAAGCGTCCGATCGACACGATCACGCCGCTCGCGCACAAGCTCGGGCTCGCGATCAGCGATGCCTATACGAAAGGTCAGGAAAAGGACTTGGCGCAGGCGGCCGTCGCGAGCAGCGGATGCGTGCTGATCGCGTGGCAGCACGAGGACATTCCGGCGATCGCTGACGCGCTTCCACTCGGCAAGCAGACGGTGCCGCAGACATGGCCCGACGATCGCTTCGATCTCGTCTGGGTGTTCGATCTCGACGCCGCGAGCGGCACGTATCGGTTCGGCCAGGTGCCGCAGATGCTGTTGAAGGGGGATCGCAACAGCGTGATCGAGTGACCGACGAGGACATTCGATGTGCCGTTTCATGTCTGATAAGCTGCACGAGACGCTTTCGCTATTCGCCCGCGAGCCGCATCCGGCGTTTCATGCCAGCGCGTCGTCGCTTTCTCGATGCGGGTTCCTCGCTTCGAGTCGATCGACGCGAGCCAGGAGTTCGCTCATCCGGCGTTCTAGCGCGCGGTCTTCGTCAAGGCGTCCCCGGATCGTATTGAGCCTGAGCCGCCAGTATGCGGGATCGCACACCACCGTGTTGTTGGCGAATTCCTTTCTCGTTTTCTCGAGGAGCCCGATCGCTGCCTCGATATGCGCCAATTCACGCGCTACATGGCAATGCCAGCTCATTCCTGTGTTCTCCCTTCGTGCTCGCCTTAATGTTGGCGTATTGCATTGCGGGGGAAATTGACTTGACTCAGAAACTGGCGATGGAGGCGTCGCGCCGGGCCGAGGCGCGACAAAGCCCGCAGGGCGCGGGCTTTGTCGTGGCTGACGAGGCGTCTTGATTGGACGCCGGCCGGGCTTTTTTCGTGAAGAAGCTCCGCAGCGGAACCCCGCAGTGGAACCCTTTTCGTATAGTGGTCGGAGCGATAGGATTCGAACCTACGACCCTCTGATCCCAAATCAGATGCGCTACCAGGCTGCGCTACGCTCCGAGGAATCAACAATTGTATCGCTCTTGCCTAAATCGGGTCAATCTCCGCGTGCAATCGTTCGCGCATGCGTGCAGATTGCGCAACAATGGCGAATGTCGCGGCATCTCGACCGCCGTGTCGCGAAGCCGCAGCGTGCGGCTCCGCTCATTCTGGAGGCGTCTCGTGATGAACCTGATTCTCTGGCGACATGCCGAAGCCGAAGACTACGCAAGCACCGACCTCGCGCGCCAATTGACCGCGCGCGGCCGCAAGGACGCGCAGGCCGTCGCGAAGTGGCTGCGCGCGCGCATCGAGCGCCATGCGACGGTGCTCGCGAGCCCCGCCGCGCGCACCGTGCAGACGGCCGAGGCGCTGACCGACCACTATCGGACCGCGAACGAGCTCGCGCCCGGCTGCGATGCCGACGACGTGCTCGCTGCGGCCGGCTGGCCGGACGGGATCGCATCGACGGTCGTCGTCGTCGGGCATCAGCCGACGCTCGGCAGCGTGGCCGCGCACCTGCTCGCCGGCTCGGACGAGAGCTGGAGCGTCAAGAAGGGCGGGCTGCTGTGGCTTTCGAGCCGCGCGCGGGAAGGCAATGGGCAGACCGTGCTGCGCGCGGCCATTTCGCCCGATCTAGTCTGATTGGGTCGCAATCAAACGCCGTTTCCTGCTTTCTGCTAAAGTCAAATCGGCGACACGTCACCGAATGGACACCGTTTTGCCACGTAAGCGTCACGGCCGGTTACTACATTGGCGGGCATGTCGTCTTCTTCCTTACGACCAGGAAAGCCTAATGCGAGAACTGCCGACGCCTACGCTCCCATTTGCCTCGCTACCCCTTGACTTGCCGCGCCGCCGGTTGCCGCGCGCGGCCGAGACGGTCACCGCCGAGTTCCGCTTGCGCGCCGCGTGGGCGCGCACCGAAGACGAGCTGCGCGAAGCGCAGCGGCTGCGCCACAGCGTGTTCGCCGAGGAAATGGGCGCGCACGTGAGCGGCCCGGCGGGCCTCGACGTCGATCCGTTCGACCCGTACTGCGATCACCTGCTCGTGCGCGATCTCGACACGCTGAAGGTCGTCGGCACCTACCGCGTGCTGCCGCCGCATCAGGCGGCGCGTGTCGGCCGCCTGTACGCGGAGGGCGAGTTCGACCTGTCGCGTCTCACGCATCTGCGCTCGAAGATGGTCGAGGTCGGCCGCTCGTGCGTGCATCGCGACTATCGCAGCGGCGCCGTGATCATGGCGCTCTGGGGGGGGCTCGGCACCTACATGCTGCAAAACGGCTACGAGACGATGCTCGGTTGCGCGAGCGTGTCGATGGCCGACGGCGGCCACTATGCGGCGAATCTCTATCAATCGCTTGGCGATGCGCTGACGGCGCCCGAGTATCGCGCGTTTCCGCACACGCCGCTGCCCGTCGACGAGTTGCAGACCGGTGTGAGGGTCGCGCCGCCGCCGCTCATCAAGGGCTACCTGCGGCTCGGCGCGAAGATCTGCGGCGCGCCCGCGTGGGATCCCGACTTCAATTGCGCGGACTTCCTCACGCTGTTCCGCCTGTCGGACATCAACGCCCGTTACGCGCGCCACTTCCTGAACGATCCGCTGCCGCGCTGACGCTGCCCGGCGCGAGCGGAAATCGGTCCGCACGTCAGACGGCACGGCGATTGTATCGATGTGCCGTTTTTTATCGGCAACCGTTCATCGAATCGAAACGACAGCGCGCGCTGCGGTTGCGCGCATTCCGGTGCGCAAACAGCGTCTTTCCCGCCGGCTGCGGGTGAAGATCGGCGGCGATTTCGAACGGGCGCATTCGCACCCCACGCAAGCGGGCCGCGCGTTTTCACGCGCGGCGTCGCGTTTGCGTTCGTCATCCGTGAGACGGCGGAAGTGAGGCGGTCGGTCAGTGCTTGCGCCGCCAGTCGAGCAGGTGATGTTCGGCCATCCAGTGATGGATCATGCCTTCGCCGTTGTGCGCGCGCTTGTATTCGCGCGATTCGTACACCGACAAGCTGACGAGCACCAGCAGCCCGATACCCAGGCCGATCAGGCCCGCAATCGATTCGGCATCCATGGCAGCCCTCCTTTCAAACGGACATAGCGCCACGTCTACATAGTAGGACATGCCGACGCGGACACGAAGGCGCGCGTCGGCATCATCGCGCGCCGATTTCCGGTAGACTCGCCGGGCGCTATCCGGCGAGAACCGGGGCGCGATCGACCGATCATTCCGAGGAAATCCATGACTCGCATTGTCATCGCCGCGCTCGTGGCGGCCGTGCTTGCCGGTTGCGCGAACGATCCCAGACAGGGCCGCCGCGGCACGCCGCCGCAAGATCCGCCCGACTATCAGGGCGTGCCGACCGACATGACGCCGCCGCCGATGCTCGGCGAGCCCGGCGTGGGCGGAGCCGCTGCGACGCCAGCGAAATAACCGCGATCGCGGCGGCGTACGTGGAGGCAAGCGGAAGGCGCGTTGTGAGCGCGTTTGCCTTCAGCCGGGCGGATGGCATGTGCCCGCCCTTGCCCGTATTCGAGCGTGCCGCGGTGGCGGCGCGATTCGGCTAATAGCGCGTGCCCGCCGCGCGGACCGTCGTCGTCGGCCGATGCGTGACGCGGATTGGCGCCTTTGGGCCGGGCGGGAGCGAGATGCGCGTCAGCCGGCGGTGCGCGCTGCCGGCGTCGCGTCTTGCGCGATGGCTCGCTCGAGCCCCGGCAGATGGCGCGCAAGGGTCGCGCCGCGCGCGGCCATGAACACGAGCAATGCGATCCAGAGCCCGTGATTGCCGAACGGGCCGACCAGCGCGAGCGTTGCAGCGACGAACAGCGCGAACGATGTCGCCATCGCCCGCATCAGCGCGCGCGTGTGCGTCGCGCCGATGAACACGCCGTCCAGCATGAAGCCCCAGACGGAAATCACCGGAGAGAGCGCGGCCCACGGGAGATAGCGCTCGGCGACGCTGCGGACGGATGGTTGATCGGTGAGCTGCGCGACGATCCAGTTGCCTGCGCCCCAATAGGCGAGCGCGAACGCGAGCGCGCCGATTCCCGCCCAGAAGAACGTCGTGCGCAGCGCTTGCCGGAAGGCATCGCGATTGCGCGCGCCGGCCGCTGCGCCGACGAGTGCCTCCGCCGCATGCGCAAAGCCGTCGAGCGCATACGCCATGAAGGTCTGGAAATTGAGGAGCAGCGCGTTGGCCGCGAGCGTTGCGTCGCCTTGCCGCGCGCCGAGATGCGCGAACCAGCCGAACGCCGACAGCAGGCACAGCGTGCGGATGAAAATGTCGCGATTGAGGGCGACGAGACGCGCGAGCGCCGCGCGATCGAGGAGCTCGGCGCGACCGACCTTCGCGAGGCCGCGCGGGCTCAGCCAGCGCAGCAGCAGCGCGCTCGCCGCGAAGCCCGCGATGTCGGCCGTCGCGGTCGCGGCGCCGATGCCCGCGACACCCCAATTGAAGCGGTACACATAGAGCAGCACGGCGCCGATGTTGACGACGTTGACGAATATCTGGATCACGAGCGCGAGCCGCACGCGCTGCACGCCGAGCAGATAGCCGAGCACGACGTAGTTCGCGAGCGCGAACGGTGCAGCCCAGATCCGCGCGTGCGCGTATTCGAGCGCGGTCGCGCGCACCGCATCGCTGCCGCCGAGCGCGGCGAATGCGATGCCGAGAAGCGGGGCTTGCAGCGCGAGCGCCGCCGCGCCGAGCGCGAACGCAAGCAGAAGCGCGCGCAGCACGTTGATGCGGATTCCGGCGAGGTCGTTCGCGCCGAACGCCTGCGCGACGAGCCCGGTCGTCCCCATTCGCAGGAAGCCGAAGCCCCAGTACACGAAGTTGAAGAAGAGGCCGCCGAGCGCGACGCCGCCGAGATATTGCGGGCCGTTCAGGTGACCGGCGACGGCGGTGTCGACCGCGCCGAGAATCGGCTGCGTGAGGTTCGCGGCGATGATCGGCAACGCGAGGCCGAGAACGCGCCGATGCCGGTTCGCGGCTTGGCGCGGCTCGGGGTCTTCGCCCGCTTGCGCGGAAGTGGAGGAGGCGTGCATCGCTGCGTTACGCGCGTTCCTGCACGCACACCCACGGCGATACGACGACCGCCCACAGCTCGGGATTGCGCGTCGAGTAATCCTGCGCGGTGCTGGCCTGCATCCGCTCGACATGCCCCGCGGACAGCCAGCGCGTGACCTGCTCCTTGTCGTCACTTGCGATCGCTTCGGCGACGCTCACGAGATCGAGATCGCGCGCGACCGACAGCAGCTTGCCTTGCGCAAAAAAACGCTCGAGATCGCACCAGTCGATCTTCGCGGTTTCGCCGAGCAGGTTCAGATAGAGCGGGCTGGGCGAGTCGGGGGATGGGGTGTTCGAAGACATGGTGTGATGTGACGGAACCGACAGTGAGCGCCACTATAAACCATTCGAACGGCCGGCGAGACTCGGCCGTTCGGACGAGTTTCGCGGCGGGCGGCGGCGTGCGAGGATCAGGGCGTGCGTGTGCCGATGGGGCGTTCGAGCGGCATGCGCGGAGCGCGGCCCGGTCGCTCCGCGCATGTCACGTATCGCACGCGTCACGCGTCGCGCAGTGCGCGGCGGATGATCTTGCCCGTCGCGGTCATCGGCAGGCTGTCGACGAATGCGACCGCGCGCGGATATTCATGCGCGGCAAGCCGTGTCTTCACGTGCGCCTGCAGCTCGCGTGCGAGTGCGTCGTTCGCTTCGTAGCCGGCGTTCAGCACGACGAACGCCTTGACGATTTCGGTGCGGGTCGGGTCCGGCACGCCGACAACGGCTGCCATCCGCACGGCCGGGTGCTTGAGCAGGCAGTCTTCGATCGGCCCCGGGCCGATCCGGTAACCGGCGCTCGTGATCACGTCGTCGTTGCGGCCGACGAAGCGGAAAAAGCCGTCGGCATCGGCAATGCCGACGTCGCCCGTCAGCAGGAAGTCGCCGGCGAATTTCTCGCGCGTCGCATCGGGCTTGTGCCAGTAGCCGATGAACATCACGGGGTCGGGCGCGCGCACGCCGATGTTGCCCGCGACGCCGGGCGGCAGCACGTTGCCGGCATCGTCGACGATCGCGACGCGATGCCCGGGCGCCGCCTTGCCGATCGTGCCCACGCGCGGCTCGAACAGCGCGCCGCACGACGACAGCACGACGTTGCATTCGGTCTGACCGTAGAACTCGTTGATCGTCACGCCGAACGCGTCGCGGCTCCATGCGACGAGCTCGGCGCCGAGCGACTCGCCGCCGCTCGCCACCGATTCGAGCGCGAGCGCATAGCGCTCGCGAGGCTGCGCGACGGCCGCACGCATCAGCTTCAGCGCGGTCGGCGGCAGGAACGCGTGCGTGACGCCGTGCCGCGCGAGCAGCTCGAACGCGGCCGCGCCATCGAATTTCTCGAAGCGTCGCGCGAGTACCGGCACGCCGTGATGCAGCGAGGGCAGCAGTACGTCGAGGAGCCCGCCGATCCACGCCCAGTCGGCGGGCGTCCAGAACAGGCGCGCACGCGCCGGAAACAGGTTCTGCGACATCTCGACGCCCGGCAGATGGCCGAGCAGCACCCGGTGCGCGTGCAGCGCGCCCTTCGGCTTGCCCGTCGTGCCGGACGTATAGATGATGAGCGCCGGGTCGTCGGCCGACGTGTCCGCTGGCTGGAACTTGTCCGATTCGGCCGCGAGCGCCGCTTCGAATGCGAGCACGCCGGGCTCGGCGAGATCGGGCGCGCCGCCGGTGCAGTAGACCGTCGCGAGCGATGGCAGCGACGCATGCAGCGGCGCGATCTTCTCGTAGCCGGCGCGATCGGTGACGACCGCGACGGCGCCGCTGTCGCCGAGGCGGAATTCGAGCGCGTCCGCGCCGAACAGCGTGAAGAGCGGCACCGCGACCGCGCCGAGCTTGTAGGCGGCCAGATGGGCGATCGCCGTTTCCGGGCCTTGCGCGAGCAGGATGCCGATCCGGTCGCCGCGTTTCACGCCTGCGCGCGCGAAGCTGTTCGCGAGCCGATTAGAGCTGCTCCTCAGTTCGTCGAACGTGTAGCGCGCAATGACGCCGTCCGCATGTTCGTGAATCAGCGCGACGCGGCCGCTGCCGTCCGCCCATTTGTCGCATGCGTCGGCGCCGATGTTGTAGCGCGCGGGAATGCGCCATGCGAAGCGGTCGACGAGCTCGGCGTAATGGGCGGCATGGGGCAGCATCGTGCGTCTCCGATCGTTTTTTCGTGCGCCGTTTCGATGCACAGTACACCGAATCGCCGGGCGCACGCTTGCCCGTTAGGGTCGATCCTAGAAGGCGCGTTCATGCGTAAACCACAAATGCTGCGTATGATCGTTTCACCAACGATAGATACGACCATGGACCTGCTTCTGATAGCTACGGGGCTCAGCGTGATAGGGATCGGCGCGCTGGTGGCGTTCGCATGCCACGTCGATCCGCTGTCCGGCCGTTTGCACGGCCGGCTGCGCAAACGCTGATCGTTCTCTTGATCCGATTGCCCGGCTCGCGCCGGAACGCGCACGTCGCGTTGTGCGCGGGGCGCGTCGCGCTGCGTCAGCGCGACGGCAGGTAGCGCGCGGGGTCGATCGAGCGGCCGCCGTAGCGCAGCTCGAAGTGCAGCGCGACGCGATCGTTGTCGGTATCGCCCATCTCCGCGATTTTCTGTCCCTGCGCGACCGTCTGGCCTTCCTTCACGAGCAGCGTGCGGTTGTGCGCGTACGTCGTCAGGAAGTCGGCGTTGTGCTTGACGATCAGCAGGTTGCCGTAGCCGCGCAGGCCGTTGCCCGCGTAGACGACCGTGCCGGCCGCCGCCGCGATGACGGGCGTGCCGGCGGTGTTTGCGATGTCGATGCCCTTCGATTTCGCCCCGTCGAACGAGCGGATCACGTTGCCGGCGGCGGGCCAGACGAGCGAGATGCTCGACGCGGGTTTCACGGAAGGCGCGGGCGACGAGGGCGATGAGGGCGCCGGGCGGCTCGGGCTGCGCGACGCGCCCGTCGTGCCCGTCGCGCCCGACGTCGACGCGGAGCCGGCCGGCGGCGCGACACGCAGCACCTGACCGACTTCGATCGCGTCGGGATTCGTGATCTGGTTCCAGCGGACGATGTTCGCGACCGACTGGCGGTTCGATCGCGCGATCTGGGAGAGCGTGTCGCCGCGCTCGACCCGGTAGAAGCCGGGGCCGACGGGCGCCGAGCCGCACGCGGCGAGCAGCGCGGCTAGCGATGCGACGACGAGCCGTCTCGTTGTTTTCAGCAACATTGAACCTCGCAAGGCGCCGCCGCGGCAGTGCGCGGCGGCGGGTACAAAAACGTCTGATTTTAACGGGTTCGGCGGCGGGCTCGCCGTTTCGGGGCGGCAAGGGCGCCGAACGCGCTTGCCCGGAAGGATGCGTGCGGGTGGAGCGGGGCGGCGCGGCAGCCGCTCGCGCGGGCCGCCGCGCCGCGTCTTGCGGGCAAGCCGACGTCGGGGGCGCGTCAGGCGAGCGGCGTCACGCGGATACGCAGCGCAGCGGTTTCCGTCGCGCCCGGCGCGACGCGCCGCAAGCCGAGGCCGTTGTGAATCGCGTCGGGCAGGCCGAGCCATGGCTCCACGCAATAGAAGTCCGACCCGGGCGCCTCCGTCCAGGTCGTCACCGCGTACCACGGCGCCGAGCCAGGACGGTTCAGGTCGATGTCGATCGCGTGCCGGCGGCCGGGCATCAGTACGCGCACCGGCTCGGCGGGGATGCCGTCGAGGCAGTGGAAGCGGTCGAGGATGGCCGGATCGTCTAGCGTGTAGCGCGACGAGCCAGGCTCGGGCGCGCTGATCGAGCCGTCGTCGAGCTGGCGGCGCCGCTGCGTCGGCGGCAGCTCGAGCACGGTCGACGCACGCTCGGCGTGCGGCAGCGCGAAATAGAAATGGTGTCCCGCGTAGTGCGGCAGTGGCGTGTCGCCGAGATTGGTCGTGGTCAGCGCGACGTCGAGCGTGCGCTCGTCGACGAGCCGGTAGCGCGCGGCGAAGCGGAAATCGAACGGGTAGCCGGCGCGCGTGCGATCGCTGCTGCCGAGCGTCAGCGTGACGCCGCGACCGTCGGCATCCGCTTGCGCATCGAACGGCAGATCGCGCGCGAAGCCGTGCATCGGCAGCTCGCGGACGATGCCCGCGCCGTCGCGCCAGAAGCCGATTCGCCCGTCGGCCCGATGCCGGCCGAGAAACGGGAACAGCAGCGGATTGCCGCCGCGGATCTTCGCGGGATTGGACCAGTCTGCGGCATCGGGCCAGAAGACAATGCTCGCGTCGCCGATACTCCACGACAGCAGCCGGCCGCCCGCTTCGGGTGCGATGCGCGCGAGCGACGCGCCGTCGATGAGCTCGAGGATGTCCTGATTCTGGAAAGAGGGCATGGTGGCAGGCGTCGATGTTCTCCAAGATAGGTCGTCAAGGATAGCGGAATCGCCGTGGCGCGGGGCGTGCGCATCGGTGCGGCAGAGGTGACCCGCGCGCGGCGAATGGAAAGTGCGCATGCGGGAAATCGAGAATGTCAAAAACGGCAAACCGTAAGGACAATGACGCGAACCGGTCATGTTGATAGCGCCGGATCTGTCCCAACAAGGAGCGAACATGGATCTGGCAACTGCGATGGCCCTTACGCTGTTCGGCATGTTTACGGGCAGCACCGTGTTGTTCTTTTACAAAGTCGGCCGCTGATTCGCCGCCTTTCGTCCTGAAAGCACTGTCGCGATGCGCAGCAGTTCACTTTCGTTTTTCTTTCATTTGCATTAAAAGTGTATCTGGCTGTTAGCCAGGTGCCCGATTCGCGCCAAACGCCTTGGCGCGGTCATTCTCGCTCGGCATAATCGGGGCGCGGTTTTTTCGGGCGGCGCGGCCATCTGCGCGACGCCGTTTCCGTCGATTCTCCTCGCTTAACCCTCTCCGATAAAAGGACCGACGCGTGAGCCTCTGGTTTCTGGTATTTCTGAGCGTCCTGCAGGGCGTCACCGAACTCTTTCCCGTCAGCAGCCTGGGGCATACGCTCCTCGTGCCCGCGCTGTTCGGCATGCACATCGACAAGCACGCGCCGCAACTGCTGCCGTTCCTCGTCGCGCTGCACCTCGGCACTGCGTTCGCGCTGCTGTGGTACTTCCGCGAGCGCTGGATCGCGTTGATCGCCGGTTTCTTCGCATCGCTGAACGGGCGCAAGAACGACGAGGGCCATCTGATGTGGGCGCTCATCATCGGCACGATTCCGGCGGGGCTCGTCGGGCTGCTGCTCGAAAAGCGCATCGAGCGCGTGTTTCACGATTTGCGGATCGTCGCGTTCGCGTTGATCGTCAACGGTATCCTGCTGTGGCTCGGCGACCGCATCCAGCGCGCACGCGCGCACCAGCCGCCCGAAAAGCTGACGTTCAAGCAGGCGTTTTTCGTCGGCCTCGCGCAGGTGGGTGCGCTGATTCCGGGGTTTTCGCGCAGCGGCCTGACGATGATCGCCGGCAACGCGGCCGGACTCACTGCGGAAAAGGCGGCGGAATTCTCGTTCCTGCTCGGCACGCCGATCATCTTCGCGGCGGGGCTGCTTGAATTGCCGAAGCTTTTCCATGCGCCCGACCAGCTCGCCGACGCGTTGCTGGGCGGCGTGCTGACGGCGATTGCAGCATATCTGAGCGTGCGTTTCCTGATGCGTTATTTCGAAGGGCGCGGGCGGCTTGCGTCGTTCGGCCTGTACTGCGTGCTCGCGGGGCTGTTCTGTCTCGGCTGGTTCATGTTCCACGCGCAGCCGGTTTGATCTGCAATTGGCGTTTCCGATCGCTTCCGCGAAGCGATCGGGTATAATTACTGGCTCGGTTTTTTGCCGAGTTCGTGGCGGGACGTTTTTCATGGCTGTCTGCGGTCTCCGGCAGCCTCCCGCAGTGTAAAGCGCGGCGCTTGCCGTGATTTTCTTCCTTGGCGACCGCCCTTAGCTCAGTCGGATAGAGCAACGGCCTTCTAAGCCGTAGGTCACACGTTCGAATCGTGTAGGGCGGGCCAGTATAAAGCCTTATGCAGCAAGGCTTTGCGCCGCTTCCGACAGCGGCGCTTTTTGTTTCTCGCCTTCCGACTGTGCCCAAAACGTGACCGTGCCGGCGTGCTGCGCCAGGTGGCTGGGCGCCAGATGTGCATACTTCTGCACCATCGCGATCGTCTCCCATCCGCCCAGTTCCTTTAGCACCATCAGCGGCGTCCCGCGTTGAACATGCCAGCTTGCCCACGTGTGCCGCAGGTCATGCCAGTGGAAGTCCTCCATTCCGGCCGCCTCGCACGCCCGCGCGAAGTCCCGCTTGTCTATCTGCCCGATCAGCTTCGGTGGCCCGTCTCCCCGCGCGAACTCCCGCGTGAACACGAGATCCGTCGCCGTCTTCATGCGCCGCTTGAGCACGCTCATGGCGTCCTGGTTCAACGGCACCGAGCGCGCCCGTCTCGACTTCGCCCCTTCGTGCGTGATCCAAGCATTGCACTGAGCCAGATCGATCTGCGATACCCGCAGACCGAACAACTCAGACTCACGCATGCCAGTCGCCATCGCGACGACCGCGGCATCGCGCATCCATGGGATGCGCAACGCATTGATCATCTTCATGATGACTTCCGGCGGCTCCCAGCGCACGCGCACGTCCGGTTCCTCGAACCGCTGGAGCTTCGGAACTCGATGGATCCACTCCCATTCGACGCACAAATTCAACATGCGTCGAATGGTGTTGATGTATCGATTTCGTGTCCCAGGCTCCAGCGGGCGCGCCGGCTTCCCTTTGATCAGGCGATGCGTGGGTAGAGCATCGAAAATGTCGTCAGCCGTAATGGTTCGGATTGATCGTCCGAGGAACTGCTCTCCCCAGTATGTAACGTGCCGAACCTTGCCGGCATAGTCTCGTTGCCCTTCGCACAGCTTCAAAAACCGCATTGCCGCTTCTTCGAAAATGCGGTCGGGCACCTCACCGAGCTTGTCTTGTCGCCACAGATCGGCTTTCAGCCGGTCGTGGTATTCCTGCGCTGCCCTCCTGTCCGTTGTTTCAGCAGAGCGGCGAATTCTTTCGCCGCTTGGCGCGCGGAGGTCGATAAACCAGACCCCGGAGCCTTTACGTCTACGGATTGACATCCATTTTCTCCACCGACCCGTAGCGATAGCCGGGTCAAATTGTTGCGTTTTTCTCCAAGTCCGGCAAGTCGAGACGGCCAGACGCGCCAGAGGCGTGAGCCGGGAAGGCGAAATCCGATTTGATGTCGCATTGCGAATACCGTGCTGTAGGACAGTTGGAGGCGTTCGGCCACCTGATGAAGCGTGAGCGCGATTTCTTTATTGGCCTCGTTGTCCGAACGGCCAGGCGTTGTCGCGAGATCGTGCATGCTAGGATCCCTTGCAATTCGAATTCAAAAAGTACGGAGGTGGCCATGGAACTGGAGACGATCGCGCTTTGCGCAGAGTGCGTCGACCTGCACGGGAAACCGTCAGTCGTTAAGCCGAAGCACCTCGTAATGGTCGGCGCCGGCGTGTTCCAAGGCGCATGTCGGGAAGAGCACTACGAGTGCTCGACGTGCGGTGCTGCGTTTGCTCGTGTTTTGACGGGCGAGACAGCGTCCCGCGTATGGCTTGCGGTGAATTCAATCCAGCACTGACGCCCGCGCGCGTCGCGCCGTCAGATTCATGAAACCCGGGAGTGCTACGATCTCCCGGTTAGTTTCATGATCTGATTCAAATGAAGCATTTGTTCACGATGCGCGGCTACCACGTCGACTGCATGCCGCGCGCGACCGAAGACGGCCAGTTCGCATCACAGGTGACATTCACCTACATCGGCTACAACCCGGAGGCATCATTCAAGAATCTCGGGGCTTACGAAACCGAAGAGGCGGCCGTCGAACGGGCGCGGTCGTTCGCCGTTGAATGGCTCGCGCGTTACGGTTGAGGCCGATCATGCTCGAGCGATTCACGTACCGCGGCTACGACGTTGAGATCGGGGCGATCGAGCGTGAGGGCGATGCGCTCGGCCCGCGCGTGCTGGTCGGCATGTCGATCGTCCGCGTGCGCGATGGCGAGGTGCTGTTTCGCGAGTCGCCGATTCGTATGCTGCCGGCCGGCGTGACCATCACGCCCGAACGGGCGATCGAGTACCGAAGAGACGAGGCTCGAAGACGGGTAGATGATGCGACGGTTCGATAACTCTTCCGTTGAGTCGCGCAGTTGTCGAGGGGCGCGCGTACCATCGGGCCGTTGAAAAGGATAGGGCGTTCCTTCATGCTACGATTTCCTTCGCAAAAAATGGAGGCAACCATGGCTCGGATCCAGACGGAAAGCGGAGTGCGAAACGTTCAAACTGACGAGTACAAGGGCTGCAAGGTTGAGGTGGTGACCGGATACGATCCCATGTCCGACAAGTGGCCCGTGCACGTCTATATCGATGGAACGAAAGTTGTCGGGCGATGGCTTTCCGACCGAATGGAGGAAGCGTTCGAGCATGGATTTATGGTTGCCGCTCAAGAGATAGACCAGCGGTAGCAGGAAATTCGTCATGCGTGCGGCCGTCGAGCAGGCGGCCGACGGCATGCTTGGCGAGATGGATGACGTTCTCGTCGCCACGCCGAAACGCACGTTCATCATTGCCGTCGTGAAAAGATCCGTCGAGCGACACCCATCCGCCGGTGCGCGCCGTGTCGATCTGTTCATTCGAGGCTCCGAGTCCGGGACGCCATTTACCCCACTGTTTGAACATGAACGGCACGCCCGCGGCCGCGCACTGGTCGCGCAGTGCTCGAGCCCAGTCGGGATGCATCGGACGCGCGCCGTGACCGCTTTCGCCGCCGGCGATCACCCAATGCAGGCCGCCATCGGCCGGCCGGCGTAGTTCGAGTTGGCGCTTGTCGCCGTGCGTACGAAAGTTGCCGGTTGGCTCGCTGTAGATATGGAACCGCAGGTCCACGGGGCCGAGCAGTGGCTCCATCGACAGAAAGCGCACGCGCGCGGGCACCGCGAGCAGCTTCGGAATGTCGCGGTCGGCCTCGGCCTGATTCACGATCGTCGCGCCGAGCCAGATGTTCGACGGAAGAAAGTCGCATAGGGTTGCCGTTTGAACCATCTGCTGAACATTCCCAATGCGCTTCGTGAGCAAGAGCCAGTCGAGATTCGGCGTGTCTACAATAAGGTCGAACAGGTCTCTCCGCCACGCCGGGTCGACTGCGTTGTCGAACACGTCCGCGAGCGACGCGCAAAAGACGCGCTGGCGCCGGCCGTGCGCGGCGAAGAACCGCTCGTGCGCGGCGTTCCATGCGAGTGGCTTACGCCAATTCGTGGCCGACGTGCGACGCCGCGGTGCGCCCGGCCCCCAGTTCACGGCCGAGCCGCCGCCGAAGCGTGCATTGCGGGCTTCGGCGTAGCAGTGATCGCAGCCCGGACCGACCTTCTGACAGCCTTCCCATGGATTCCACGTAGAATCACACCACTCAATATTCGTTTTCTCGCTCACGATCCTTCACCCTGTCGTTGCGCGAGGGCTGCGTCGATAGCCGCGTCGAGAGATTCGTCGTAGAGCTTCAGGCTTCGATTTATATCGAAATACGCCTGGGCCTCGCGATAGTGCGGCTCGTCCGGATTCGGGATGAGTCCGGGGCCTTCAAGCGTGTTTTCGATCCATTCCATCGCGCCTTCGGCACCTTCGCCGTACTGCCATTCGATCCAAGCTGCCTGCATCACGACAATGTGTTTGTGCGACATTGTTGCGGCCATCTGACCGGAGCGCTGGAGCTTTAGCAAATTCAGTTTTTTCTCTGCCGCATCTTTTTCCGCTGCTTCTAGGCGGGTGCAAATGGCGAGGATGGTTGCTGGATTGGCGGCAGCAATATATTCAGCATTCGCCATACGCTGCTTACTTCGCACAAGGCAGTTTTGGAATACTTCGAGGATGCGTCCGAGCAAATTGTCCGGCTGCCCCTTGGATACATAAAGACGGCCATGACCATCAAGGCATTCAGTGTCAACGGTCCACGGTCCGGGCGTCGCCTTCTGCGCCAACTCCCGCAGCTTCTTCATGTCGATCTCAGCCATTTCCTTTCTCCCTCGATGCGGCGGTCGGCGTGGTCTTCAGGGCGCGGATTTTCTCGGCCTCGTCGCGATAGATGAGGGCCATCGTGTGTGCGGTCATGTTTCCGCACGCCTCAATCTCGGCCGCGCGTTGTTCCATGAGCACGGCTGCATCCTCAAGGCCCGCGTCCCTGTCGGGAATGGTGCGGAGGGCGGTGTCGAGCACGTCCTGAAGATTCCCGCGCACGGTATCGCCGTTGTGGCATGCCATGAACATCAGGCAGGCTGCGTAAGGGTGATACTCGCCAGCGCGGTACGACATGCCGCACTCCGCGCATTTCTTCATCTCTCGCTCATCCATGGTACTTCTCCTTCAGGCCGCGAAATTCGGCACCGATAAAAGAGATGAATGCAGATTCGCATTTTCCAATGCCAGACAAAAACTTCCACCAATGCCCATTAGCGAACAACCTTTGTTCTGGTACCGGATATAACGTTGTGCGCGTCTCATACTCGCCTTCGTGAACCGGGGCGTATTCGTCAGCCGGAAACCACTCCGTCAGCATGTCATCGGTGATCTTCATTTCATTCGCTTCCTTGGGGGCGGGCATCAGTCGGCACGCCGAGCGGTTTCCAATGCGTATATGGCGGCCGTTCACGCGGTATGAGACTTCCGGCAGGCGCGACCGAATGCGCCCATTCATAGTGGTCCGTCCATTGGCGCCAACATCCGTCTTCGAGCATGTCGAAGTCGTAGCGCTCCGGGTTCTTCTCATCTTCACTGTCGAGCCAGAAGACCGCAACGAGTACATCAGTCGGCGCGGTTTCGATCGGCCACCAGTCCGTCACTTCACCCCTCGGCTCCGTCGCCTCTTGGTAGCAATGCTTGCATGCTCCGTCGTCAATGCCATGCGGGCACTCATCGCTCGACTGCTGAGGGGGAGGCCCATCGCACATTCCATGAACCGAGTTCTGGCAAAACTTCTTGCAGTGGATATCGCAATAGCTCGGCTGTTGCGTGATCGGATGTGCGATTAGGACTTCGAGTAACCCATTTGCGGCCACCGTATCTTCGGCGGACCGTCCACGGAGACGGTCCTCGGCTTGTTCGATCAAGGTTCGATGATGATCCGATAGCATCGATAGCATCCCTTTAAGATGCGCTCCCATCGACTCAAGCGCGGCCTGATATTCCCGCACCTCGCGCTTGTAGGCGTCGATTTCGACTTGCCGGGAGGCGTCGAGGTCGAGAAGGGCGCTCTCAATGTCGCGCGCGAAGCGCATCAGCAATGAGCGCTGGAAATCAGTCACGAGCGGATTGAGATCCTTCCATTCGACGTGATTCCAGATTTCAACGATCTGGCCGGCCGTCAGCTTGTCAGTCATGGTCGGCTCCTTTCTTCGGCTTCGGCATGCGCACGCCTCTGATCGCGTTGCGAGCCTCTTGCTGGATGTTCTCGTAGGCATATTCGAGCGCTTCCTCGTAGGGCAGCCCGAATTGCTTCTCGCTGTTGCGCCGGATCTGCGCGGGCGTCTGATACGCCTTGGCGATTAGCTTGAGTGATATATAGAACCGCAGTTCGAGGTCAGTCATGGTTGGTTCCTGCCGGATAGATCATCTTCGGGTCAGTGGCCCACATCGGATGCTGAGACTTCCCATCGCCTCGGTCGATCTTTGCCTTCAACTGCTCGGCAGCGATGCAGAGGCGGTTGTACGCCTCGACAGAGCCGAGCTGCGTTTCGAGGTCGTTCACCGCACCCCAAAGACCCCATTCGCACGGACGCACGATACGTTTAGGCACGGGACGGTTGGTTTCCTGAGGAACCGGCAACTGTCGGATTTCACTCATGGTCGGCTCCTATTCCGAATAAAATCCTCTATGCGAAGTGATGTGCCACTCCGTCACCTCGTCATCTAACGGCTCGACAGCGCCAGTCTTCACTAGCCATGCCATAAACAAGTCCTCTCGTTCCCGAAAGCTAGAAGCCTTGAATTCGGGCGTGAGTTTGAATTCTGCAAACTTGTCATCGGTTTCGAACTCATCCAAGGCGCGCATGTGATCGCGCAGACAATAGTCTGAATACACTCCTTCGGTGAAGGCGATGATTTGTCCTTTGGTGATTTTCATTTTTCGGCTCCATTGAGAAGGGCGCGGGCGAAAAATCGCGCTTGATATGCTCGATCTGGAAACCACTTCTTCACGGCGTCGACGATCGACTGTTCAGTCAGGCACGCCGCTGGTGCGTCGGCCTGCGCGGGTTGCGGGGCGGTGTAGAGAGGCACATCATCTGCCTTGGTATTTGCGCCAACCAGTGCGACGCCATCGCCGATCTCGAAGTCATGCCTACTGATCCAGCCAAACGGCTCACCTGTCTGCTGGGGAGCGCAGTAGACGGGGATCAGGGCGCGCGATGGCGGGTTGGCGGGATGCCACAGCCGCACGTGGTTCTCCGGAACGTCCGCGAATTCTGGCGAGCCGAGCTTTTCGAGTTCATCCGCCTCGATATAGCCGATTGGATTTCTGTGCGCCTGCGCCCGAATCCGCCGATAAATGCCTATCGCCTCGTCGTGCGTCGGCCATTCCGCAGCGGGCGATGCTGCCGCGCGGGCTTGCCAGACTCGCCACCACTCGCGCGTGAGTTGGCTTACGTATTCGCCTCGCGAATCTCGCTCGATTGATTGATCCGTAGAAAGGATCACATACCGTTCGAACGCCGCCCGCTCGTCGGCTGTCCCTTCCGCGCTCACCATTTTTCCCGCTTGGGAAATATGGTCGGCCGGCGATTCTGCCGCCGTAGAGGGGGAGCGAGGCACGGCGTCAATGTCAGCTAGCGCATTCTGCGCTACACGCATCTCTGCTCGCCCGTACTGAGCGCCGCGAGTAAAGCCAGCACTGAAATCGAATCTGCCGGAATCGCCGCCTGTTAGGCCATAGTCGCGAAGTGCCATTTTTTCGGCGTCTGACTCGTCTCGAAATTCTCCAGAGCGCGCAAATGCCCATTCCGGGGTTTTTATTGATCCCTTTGCTGGCGTGTGTGCGCGTGATTCAAGCTCTGCTTGCTTGCGGCCAACATGCCAGTATGGCGCGAGCCAGTGATCGTCGGCCGGCGGTGGATTCGTGTTCTGGTAGCCGAATGCGATGGCACCGTCGATCGCCTCGCACGTCAGCTTGCGTTCAAGCTGGATCTGTTCAGACGTCATGGTCTTGCGGATCTCGGCTTCGGTCTTCGTCCCTTCCGCACCTGTCTTATTGGCAGAGGTGGCGCGGGCGGCTTGTGATTCGACCTTCACCCACTCCGAACAACCCTCACGCACTCGCGGCAGATCGCCGCCGCACACGCAACCGCCAGCGCGTTCGCAATAACCGATCGGCGCTGCTGCGAGCTGCGAAGATGGGGTGCCCGAACACGCTTCGTCGAGACGACCGGTGTAATACCAACGGAATGCGTCCGCTGAATCGGGATGGCAATACTCTCCTCCAAATTCCTCGCGGGATAGGTCAAAACCCGCCGCGTTCGCCTGACGCTCGAAATCTCCGCGCCAATCTGTAGGCTGTCCAGCCTGCGCCGTGAGCGATGTGGGCTGGTCGATAGAGGATGCGGCGAGTTCGCGAAGCGTCGAACGCAGTTGTCTGCGAATCTTGTCAAAATTCTCGTATGGCTTCGAAAGTCCCTTGTAATAGGTGGCGGTTGCCCATCGATGTGCAAGATCCATCGCAGAATCGATTCGATCCGTCAGCGCATCAGCGCGGCTCTGTTGTTGGTCGTTCATGGTGGTGTCCTCAGATGGTCAGTTGCTTCGCATTCGCCGCGAAAACTGCGCGCGAAAATCCCATTGGCGTCCCCGAGCGAATGTCGCCGCGGTCATCGGATGGGGGGGGCAGCATGAATCCGGTTGTCGGGCGCGCCGAGTCCTTCAGCGCAGTTCGGCGTCGGCATCTCGAATCCGCCTCCGGCCCAGATGCAAGTCTTCTTCGTGTAGTTGTCCGTTAGCTCGAAGCCCGTGAACTCGTACGGATGGAACGTGTAGTCCGGCTTGCGCCAGTGCGTCGAGATCACGCTCACCGGGTTTTCGATGCCGTAGGGGCAGCCAAGCGATTCTAGGAACTCAGCAGCAGCAGCGAACATCTCGATCGACTGCGACAGCGCGCGCAGGCCCTTGCCTTGAAACCAGCGCGCACCGCTTACAGCCAGATGCGTGCACGGCGGAAACGCGAAGCCGAACACGACGAGCGAGTCGGGCGGCAGAGATGGCGGCCCGATCAGGGCATCCCATTGCTGGAAGATGATCCCGTCGCGAACGGTGCGGCCGACGTGCTGGATGTCGAAACAGATACAGCGGTATCCGGCCTCGGCCCAAGGCCGCGCCATATTCCCCGTCTTGTCAAACAGGAACACTGCGGTCGGTACGGTCATCGCTTCCTCTACAGATAAAGCCTCAATGGCAAGTGAATTTCGTTCGTCATCTTCGTTGTCTCGAAGCTCATGGGGCAGGGCCGGTGCTGATCTTTCTCCGGCTCAGGGCGGCGCGCATGTTTTCATAGCAGCCGGGACTCCGGCCTAGGATGTCTATCCGCTCAGTTGTTTCCACTCGCTGCGCATCAGCCTGCGCATTCCTGCCCCATGAACTCCGAAAAAACGGGCGCTCGTGCTGGCCGCCCTAAAGTCGCCGCGCTATCCGAGGACCACATGTGCGCGCGGCGAGTGGGGGTTGATGTACTTAGCCGTCGCCGGAGCCATGTCCTCAGCCTTCTCGGCGTCGCTGTAGGACGCATCAGCGCGGCTATTGGAATGGGGCATGGTGGTGTGCTCTGTGGTTCAGTCGCCGCACATGCAGTCAATGAGGGCGTCGTCCTCTTCGTGCTCGGGAAATGCAAGCGGGATTTGCTTCGCGTAGAACTCGGCCCGCGCAGCAGTTCGGAATAGCGTGGGCGGTCGTTTCGAAATGTGGCGCCTGACGGGCGTGATTCTTCGTTGATCCACCAGGTGGCCAGCTCGGGCCGTGTAACGAACGCGCGCACGATCTTGTGCCGCGCTTTCAGGAAGCGTCCGTCGCAGTTCCCGAAGTCGCCTTCCGGATCGAGCGCGAGGTCGAACGGCTGAGCACGCCAGAAGGCGAGAACGTCAGCCTCGCGGACGTTGGCGCGTGCGAGTGGAAGATTCGACTCCCCGCCGCTGTTGTCTCGTCCAGGTGATGTAAGACGAGTGACGCGCCGTGGTTCGTCTGCACGAATGCCCATCACGTTTTGCCATTCGCCGTATCCCCGTGACTGCATGAACGCTCGACCGGCCTTTACCTTCAGATTCGCAGTGCAGGTGCGCATGACCGGATTCGGGAGGATGCCGAGCACCTCATTGAGGCGCGAGAACGGTTCGCCGTTGCGGCTGGCGGTTTCGAAGTCGACGATCCGGAGGTGACAACGCGAACGCGAGCCCTCTTCGAAGCCGTCCCATTCGATTCAGGTGATTGGCATTTTGATAGCGGCCGGGCACGCTATGCATAGCGATTCACCTACGCGCGTGAAGATGCGCTTTGAGCTAAAGGGAGATCACTTGACGATGAAGATGCATATCACTGCAACGATGTATATGTTTGATGACGAATTCGCAATCGACTACGAGAACATGAGGGGCAAAAGCACTTGAAAGTCATTGTAAGGTGGCGCGTGCTTATAAATGGGGATGATTAAAATCATAATCAAATTAAAAGATAATTGAAGAAGGCGAAATAAATCTCGATCAGGTGAGGGGTATGGAAAAATTTCTGATTGCGTATTCGGAGGTTTTTTATATACTGGATTTGTCTCTTAGACATAGAGAGGGGTTGAAAAATGACAAGTCCGATTAATGCCCTCACGACTCAAGCAGGAAGCACTCCGGGGCCACAGTACCAGCCGCCTTGGGATTTCATTTCTGTTGACACAAACACCGGCGTGGGCGGTCAATATATTTATCTTGGTTATCAATGCGGTGATAGCAACCCGGTCACGTCACTGAATTTCGTTGCGTATGACCAAGCTCAATCCAATCCACCGTCGGGTTGGAATTGGAGCCCGCAAGATCTGAATGCGGGTGCGGGCGGGAAATACATCTACATGACATGGAAGAACGGAGAGGCGAGCAAAAAGCCTATCACCGCAATCATGCTGCTTGTGATTGATAGTTCTTCTCCGCCTGCGATTGAAGGTTATACCGCAATCCATCAGGATTTGAATCAAGGTGCAGGTGGTCCTTATATTTGGCCGTATTATAGTGCGATCGTGCCAATGCAATTAAAAAATGAATCGGTGATCCGCAAGGGATGAGCGATTGGTTCTTTATTGTGCGGCAGGCTTGCGCTTGCCGCCTTCAATCTGAATTTCGTGGCAGATCGTGAAATGCAACACTGCAATGCGGTCGAGACACGCAACTTGTCGGATCACTAATTTTCTATGCGCAGAATTATATCTGGGGGAGTGCTCTTATAAATGACCTGATAGTGGCGCTTCCGATCAACCTCAATGGCGGGTGCTCGGCTCGCATATGGCAGCGGGGTAGCATGAAAGCGCTGTGCGGCGGCTGCAGGCCAAAGTGCACGTTGTGACGGCGCCCACCCGTCACCCGAGCGCCCGCCGTTGAGGTGTGAAGGCGCGATCTAGATCACTGCGGCGCGATCGGGCGTCGCGGTATGCACTTCCTTGGCTTGATTGGCGTCAGTCCGACGAATCGACGACTTCGCTGAAGCCGCACTTCGTGCACGTGTAGCGGTGCAGGCAGTTGCCAACGGTTTCGCTCTTCATGTCGTGTTCGCAACCAAACCGGAATACCTGCACCGTGCCGACGCGGCGGTCGCCGATCATCGCGAAGCTGACGCGGTCATGCATGAAGAACAGCCGCGCATCGCCGATTGTCGTGCGCAGCCAGCCGGTCGCGATTGGCGTGTACCAGAAGAACTTCGACTTCGCGAACACTTCCCACGTGATCTCAGTCCAGCCGTTCGGTACCGTGTCGCATCCGTATCCGTATTTCAGATGCGGCTCGCAGCCGATCTTGCCGCCCCAGTAGATGCCTTCGATCTGAACGCGGAACGCGGTGTCAGCGCCGCCAATCTTGTCGAGCAGCATGTCAGGCCTCCGTCGTCTTCGGCAGCGTCGCGTCCAGATGACGGATGCGCGCGACGATCGTGTCGGAGATGCGCATCGCGTGACTGCCGTGCAACGCGGCGAACGCGGGCCGCAGCAGGTTGCGGTCGTCTTCCAGCAGCTCGGCGTGCTCAAGACGCGCGAGCGCGCGCCAGAGCGAATCTTGGGTATCGGTCATTGGTGATTTTTCTCGCGGATTACGGCGACCACGCGGTCGCAAGTTTCGATGTCGAACCATCCGATATGACATTCCTCGTGGTTCTCGATGCCGAGCTGCTGGGCCAGCCAGACGTACGCGTCGGTGCGCGTCATCGAGCCGGACTGCCAGATCGGGTTGAATGCTGCCTTCGCGCGCTTCCGTGCCTCGCGGGTCGGCGCATCGGCCAGCGTGCCGAGCGGAATGCCGGTGAACGGATGCAGCCCGACGTACGCGCGGCACGTGCGGCAGAGGAACGCCCACGGCCATTCGCCGTACTCGCGGCCGTATATCTCGGAGTTGTTCACGATCTCGACCGTGCCGCCGTCGAAGGGGCACGCGGTCGGGGCCGGCAACGGATTCTTCACCCGCGCGGTGGCGCGGCGCGACGGATTCCACGGAGTTTTCGTCGTGTGCATGGTCAGTTCGAAAAAATGGGCGCTGTGCGAGCCGCTCGAATGCGCCGCGCAATCCGGGGCACGGAAGGCGCGCGGCGGTGCTGCTATCGAGGTCGCCACTCCGTTCCGCGCACGATCCGGCCGACCGGTTCGAGCACGAGAACCTCGGATTCCTTCTCGCTGCGCACGAGCGCGCGGCCACGCTTTTGCGCTTTCTCGATGGTGGCGTGCCGCATGGGCTTCGATGACCGACCGACGGTGACGAAAACCGACCCGATCGGGCGGACATCACCGCTGAGCGAGTCGATGCGCTGCTCGAGCTGCGCGTTGTTCGTCTTGAGGCGCGTGTTCACTTCTTTCAACGACGCGTTCTCGGCGGCAAACTCGTCGCGCGCGATTCGCGTGTCCGACAGCAGTTGGAGAGTCATGTCGAGCGACGTGATCGCATGCGAGCCAGGCTCGATATAGGCCGGATTGCCGCTCGACTCGTATGCGACCAGCTCGCGATGAAGGGTCCTGAGCCGCTGAAGAACCTCATTGGGCGCGCTGGTCATCAGCAGGTCGTGAGCGGCATCGATCACGCCCTGAGCAGGCGGAAGCTGCGGTGATGTCGTGCGGTCCATCGCGGAGGCAGCATTCGGATATGCCGGCTCACCGCCGAGACCAATCGCTGTCGGGACATTGGCAACTGACGTATGCGCCGGTTGCGATGCGCCCGCGAGCCAGTACACGTACTCGTTGCCGCCGCCGGCACGCTTCTCGCGCTCGATGGTGCCGGCACCGACCATCTTGTGCAGCGTTTTCGATACCTCGACCTGGGGCAAGCCGAGCGCGGCAGAGATCGCTTTCGCGGTTGCGTCCTCCACCACGGCGAGGTGCCGTTCGATCTGCTCGATCATGCTGCCTCCCGATGCGTGCGCGGCGCGCCGATCGGCGCGACGTGGCCGCCCTCGACCCAGAATGTCTCGATGGCATCCGGCAGGCCACCCGGCGGCGTCTTGAGGCTCATGAACACGAGCGCCGTATCGATCTGACCTGCGTAGGCGAGATCGTCGAGCCAGTACAGTAGGCGATCGCGCTCGGGCCCGACCAGGACATCGGCGCGATCGAGCACGAGCAGCTTCAGGCCGGAGAAGTGGCTGATCGCCGCGGCGATGTGCGCGTCGACGCGCCAGCATTCCGACTCCGACAGCAGGGCGTACACGCGGCCACCGGCGAGGATCTCCATCTCCGGCGTGATCGTAACGTCGGCCCATTCGGACATTTCCGCCAGCGCCGTCAATTGCTCATTCAACGGCGTCAGCGCTTCACGCAGTAGATCGGCAGGAATGCCGTTCAGTGCGAGCGCGTCGGCGATCGCTTCGTACGCGGCGACGTCGTCGTGAAGCGCGGCGGCTTGCTTGGCCAGATCAGCGGCGCCGGCGGCGCGGCGCTCGATCTCGCGAAGCGTTGTGATGTCGGTGTCCAGCTGCTTCCGGCGGCGCTGCAGGTCGGCCAGCTCCGACCGCGCGGCGTCGCCGCTTTCGCGCGCGGCGGCCGCGCCGCTGTTCTCTGCATCGTCTTCGAGCGCACGCAACTGCGTCGCGGCGGCATCTGCCGCCTCGAGGTCGCGCTTGCGGTTCGCAGCGGCGTTTTGCAGCGTCTTCAAACCCTGCTCGTACTCGGGGAGCTTCGCGGCTGCCTCATCGTCGCGTGCGCCGGCGGCGGCCGCGGCCGACAGCACGCCGTTCAGGTAGCGCAGCAGCGCCCCGCATTCCGGGCATGCGCATTCGGTGCCGGCCGGCGCCGCGCCGGCGCGCACACGAAGCGCTTCGACCTTGGGCAGGAATTCGGCGACCTGCTCGTCGGCGAGCTGTGCGAGCTCGGCCGCTTTCGCGTAACCGGCGGCGCGCGTGCGCAGGTCGGCGATTTTCGATGCACGCGCGCGTGCCGCGGTGTCCGCCGCGTCGGCTGCGCCGATCTGCTGCTGCAGTTCGCCGATCCGGTCGTCGAGCGCAGCGCGGTCGCCCGTGAGCTTCCGCAATGCCGCCTCGTCGAACTCGACCGGCGCCGGGCGCCAAGTAGCTGCCTTCTGGCTGCCGTACGTCTCGCCGGTTGCGTTGCGCCACGACTGCTTCGCGCCGCGCGCGCGGTCGGCCGCTTCCTTCTGCGCCGCTTCAAAGCCGGCGCGCAACATCGGTGTGATGGCTGCGAGCCGCGCGGCGGCGGGGGCTGGCACCGCATCGCCACGGAACCCGAGCTTGTCCAGCAGCCGGGCGCGCATTTCGTCGACGCCGATCTTCACGCCCATCAGGTCGTACAGGAAAGTCCGGCGCTCGGCCGCGCCGAGGTGTGCGAACCGCTGCGCGTCGAGCACCAGCGGCAAGCGCGGATCCTCGGCGAGCTCGCGCTTGAGCTTCCCGGACGGCAGCATGACGCTGTTCGCCTGCTCGCCGCACGCGACAACGATCTGGCCGCCGTCGGCCCCCTCGGTGACGAGCGAGCCGTATTCCTTCTTCAGCGCGACGCGCACGGTGTCGCCGGTGAGAGCCATTCGCACGGCTTCCTGCAGGCTGCTCTTGCCGGCACCGTTCGGGCCGGTGAAGAGGGTGACCGGTTTCGCGAGCCGGATATCCGCTGTGCGGATGCCGAGCACGTTCGCCACGTAGATATCGGTGATTTTCACGCTGCCTCTCCTTGCGGTCCGCGTGGCCGCAGCACTGTGCGGCCGCCGTCCGAATCCATCGCGCTGACGATGCCCTTGGCTTCGAGCAGCTCGACCAGCCGCGCGGCGCGGTTGTAGCCGATCTTGAACTGGCGCTGCACGCTTGAAATCGTGACCTTCTGCTGCTCGATCACGAACGCCTCGACCTGGGGATACAGCGGGTCCCCGTCACTGGCGGCGGCCTGTTCCTCGTGCCATTCCTTCCAGCCCTTCACCCATGCAATGCACAGCTCGCCGACCATCACCGGGCATTCGCTTTCGGGTTTTCCTTCGGCGGCCGCCTGCCGGCCAGCCTGCCACTGTTCGTCGAGCTGCGCCTGCGTCGGGCCGTCGCTGAGCTTCGGCACTTCGCGGAACTCGGCGTCGACGACGTCGCTATCGGGTTTGTCGCCCTCCATCCCGTCGCCGTCGTTGTCCGTGTACTCGCGACCGAGATCGAGACCGCGCTGATCCGATTCGCCGCGGATCTCATCCATGCCGCCGGTGTGCGCGGCAGCGTTCGCGACGACGAGCAGGACGGCTTTGCCTTGTGCGTCATACAGATCATGGAGATTCGGTGCGGCGCTGCTGAATTCCACCGCCGCTTTGACGCCGTCCTTGATCGTGATCTGCACGAGATCGCCTTGGACAACGACACGGCCGTCGCTCGCGATCAGGTGCGTCGCCATCTTGACGTTGTGCTCGACGCGCGCACGCAGCCTGTCGATGACGTCGTTCTGCTTGTTCTGGGACAGCTTGACCCAGAGGTCCGGCAACAGCTTGATCTCGGTAACGAGCGCGGACAGCAGGTCTTTGCCGATCGTCTCGGCGGTCATATGGAGGACGTTCTTGTCGGTCATGTCGAAATCCTAGGCGGCGAATTGGTTGGGTTAGTCGGCGCTGATCGGGCCGCGCGTCCGGCGGCCGGCCGGCGCGGTCGTTTGGGCAGTCGCCTTGCCGGCGGCCGATTGTTCAGCCGCGGCGGTGATGGCGCGCATACGCGCCGAGGCGAGGGCGTTCAGTTCGGCCTTGGCGGTTTCATCCGGTACGCCGCTGATCGCGCTGCGGGCGAGGTCGAGGTCTTCGGGGGTCTTCGCCGACTCGATGTCTTCGCGGATGCCGCGCACGAGGCCGGCGACGTCGAAGTCGAAACCGCCTTGGCCGTGACCACCATCCTCCTGTGGGCTGTCCTGGTCGTTGACCGGATCTGCTTGCGTGGCCGCCGGCGTTGCGCCGTGCGCGTGCGATTCCGTCGCGGGCCCCGTTTGCGCCTGCGATGCACCGCGCGGGACTTCCTCTGCCGGTTGAGCGCGGCCGCCGCGCAGCTCGTCGATGGTGGTGCTGTAGACCGTATAGGAACCGTCCGGCGACACGTCGACGACGTCAGCTTCTTCTTCCGAAGAGCGGCCCATACCCATGACGATGTCGGGGGCGTGGATGTTGCCGAAGAAGCTGCCGGCGCGGTACTGGAACATCAGCGCGCGCAGGCCGGTCTGCCACTTCGACCCGGATTTCCCGAACCAGCCTTCCTCGACGACCATCTGCATCGTGACGGGCGCCGACTCGATGACGGGCATGCCGATGTCACGGTACAAGTCGAGCATTCGACCGGGATACTTGCGGAGGTCGTCGGGCGACAAGCGAGGCTCGGGAGTCCCCTTCGGAAGCGCCCATGCAATGCACTCGATGTCGTCGACTTCTACCTGACGGTCCTCGAAAATCGGTTTCCTGGCTTCCTTATTCCAGCCAGTTTTTTCCTTGTATTTGGCCGTGATCCGACCACGGTTGATCATCTGAAAGCGCAGCGGCGTGAAGCGCCCCGACGCATTGATCGCCGCGATCACGAACTTGCCGGACCAGCGCAGCTTGCCCTCGATCATGTCGGCGTTCTGCATCACGGCAGTGATCGACATGCGAACGGCGCGCGCAACCTCGATTGCGACGAGACAGTTGCCGATTGCAGACGGGTTTTCGACCCAGTGCTCTTCGATTCCGGCCTTCTTCAGGTTGTGCGAGCGGAACTGCGCGGGAACGGCATCGCTGCTTGCATATGCCTTTGCGATACGGTTCGCGAGCGAAAAGCCTCGCTCGGTGAACATGTCGACTGCCTGGTCGGGTGTCAGGGAAGGGACGCCGCCGGCGCTCTTGACGTCTTTCATTTGAACGGGGGTGCTCATGTCGATGAACTCTCGTTATTCGTGGAATTGACAGGTGCCGTAGCGCGGGCAGTACTTCTTGTCGCACAACAGCGATTTCGGATTGGGGTAGAAGCGACCTGAGCGGAACATGTCGGCCGCAAACTGGATCAGTCCGGGCGTTTCCTCGGTGCCGACCATCACGCGCTTCGCGTTCGCGATCGGCGCGGTCGCGACTTCCGGCGTGCCCTTCGTTTTCAGGCCGATGATCTCGGCGGTGTCGGCGATCAGTTCGCCGGTCGTGTGCTCATAGAGCATCTCGTAGGTGCCGATCTGCGGGCCGTGGCCTTTCGTGACAGCGACGCCATTGGCGACCGCTTTCGAACCGCTTTTCAGGTCCGCGATTCCAGGGCCCAGCGCCGTGCGCCGCACGCGCGCGCGGTCCAGCGTTCCCGTCAGCCGGATGACGATCCCGCCGCCACACTCGATGTCGAGTGGCTTCGTCTCCATCTCGACCGCGACGAAGTCGTAGCGCGGCGTAATCTCGAGGCAGTACTTCGTTGTGAGCGAGATGCCGATTCGCTCGGCTTCCTTCAGGCTGAGATCGTCGCTCGCCGGGTTGTACTCGTTCGACGGGTCGTGCAGCTTGTCGATGAACGCGCCGGCCGCGTCATCGACCGTCAGGCCGGAGCCGTCGAGCACGCTCTGGTCGTAGGCGGCCGTGCCGGCGTGGATGGCGGTGCCCAGCGCGGCGCGCAGGCCGACGACGTTGCGCATCTTCAGGAGGTGGATCCCCTCCCACCGATAGGCGCACTCGAAAAGCGCGCCCCAGCTCGAGGCGCGCACCGCATAGACGGAGTCGGTCATGCGGCACCTACGGCCCCAGGCTGCTCGGCCGCCGGCATCTTCTCGATGCACTCGTACGGGAAGCGCTCGGGGAACGGCTTGATGTGCTTGTAGAGGTGCGATCCGATCGAGTCAGCCGTCTTCAACGCGTCGAAGTTCGCCTGCGTGAATTTCGAGTAGTGGTACAGCGACGTCGGCTCACCGGTGCGGCCCTTGAAACGGACCGCGAGCGTTTCGGTTTCGGCGTCGTAGCCGATGCTGTGGATCTGCGACGACTCGACGGGTTGTGTGTCGATGGTTTTCATCTCGAGGTGCTCCTGGGACGACGACGGGGATGCGCGCTGGCGGCGCGCGAGCGCGTGGCGCGGCAGCGCCGGGATTCGATATGTACGGCAGTGGCTGCGCCCTCGCTGGATGCAGGGCGGCATGGGCGGGCGGACCTACAGAATTCCGTGGCGCTTGACGATGCTGTCGACGGCGACAGCGAGTAGCGCGACCGCAACGAGGATCGCGACGACGAGCGCGCGTGCGGCGCGCGGGTGCCGGCGCTCGAAGCGGTCGGCGTGATCAGTGAAGCGGCTCATGCCGACCTCGCGACGATTGGGGTGACAGCCGAGCCGTCGGCGTTCAACCGCGCCAACACGAGCGTGCAGACTGCAGCGATCGCGAGCGCCGCAAGGTACCCGGCTATGGGATTCCATTCGTGAATCCGGTCGAGCAGCGCGCCGAGATAGTCGAAGGGCGTCATCGCGTTCTCCTGCGTCGTTTGCCGTGCCATTCGGGCTTGATCGGCCATTCGGTCGGATACGTCACCGCGGCGCGGATCGCGTCCCAACTTGCCTTCGTGTTCGGTACGCCGTCTCCCGCGTGGTCGAAGAACCCGGCCGGGATCGACGTCGCCAGTTGGTCGACCGCGCTCACCGGTACCGCGATGTGGTCGCCGGTGTTGTAGTAGTCGAGGTGCGATTCAATCCGCTGCCGCTCGTACATGCCGGCGCGCGGCAGCACGGGCGTGTAGCCGCAGTCATCCGGGCGCCAAAGCGTGATGTAGTGGTGGTCGCGGATCGTGTGGCAGACTGCGATGACGTAGAAGTCGCTCATCCGAGGCTCCGGAGATAAGGCCCGGCGAGGTGCGCGCCGAACCAGAGCGCGCCGACCGCGGCGCCGTAGGCCGCAGCCCAGACGGCGCCCTCGATCACGTAGCGCATGCGCGGGCCGCGCGCGGCGGCGCGCAGCAGTGCGTTGTCGGCTGCCGACCGGTGGAGGGAGAGGGCACGCATTAATGACCCCTTCGCAGGTTTCGCTCGGCGTACGTCGCGACGTTGTGCTTCGTCCGGTCGAGGATCTGCTGAGCGATCGTCTCGCTGCCGACCATTGCGATGCCGAGTGCCGCCTTGCTGATCAACATCTCGATCACGTTTGCGAGTGCCTGAGGGTTGCCGTATGCGCCGCAGTTGCGCACGTAATCGGCGATCAGCTTTTCGGCGAGATCGCCACATTGGGCGGGGGACTTGAGGGATGACATATCAGGCCTCCTTCCAGCAGGACTCGTCTTCGTCCTGGTTGCGTGGATTACCCGGATGGGTGCAGAAGCTGCACGGCGGGCTGATGAAACACGAGCAACCGCGATCGCGGTAGTCGGCGTCGAATTCGTCGCGATCGGCCTGAGCATCTTCGATCAGCACGCGTTCGTCGCCGTCGAAGGTGCCTTGCGTTTGCTTCCGCGCGCTCATCGATCCACCCCCGCGACGGTGATGTGCCGCACGGGCTCCGGCGCGCTGTGACCGGCCTTTGCGAGTGCGGCGTCGACGATTGCGCGGATCCCCGACGTGAGCACAGTCTTTGAGGCGACGAGGCGCAGTGCCGTCACGAGATCGGGCGACGCAGCGCACAGCTTCGCGTTCGCCTTCGATGCGTCGCTGGTGCCGAGCACCACGCAGATGCGGATGTCTTCGCCGAGCACGACGATGCAGTTCCCGTCGTAGTCGAGGTAGTCGCCGGGCTCGCATGCTTCCCACGGCCCTTGCGTGTGGATGGTCTGTCCCATGTGGTCTCTCGGTGTGGTGTGATTGCCCGCAGAGCGGGCGCGGTTGGTCAGGCGACTTCGCGTTCGGCGAGCACTTCGTCGACTTTCGTGCGCGATGCCGATCCACGGGCCGCTCGCTGGCGGCGCAGCGCATACGCGAGCTGCCACGCATCGTCGGTGAACGTGATCCAGTAGGTCGGCTTTCGGCCGAAATCGGAAAGCGGTCCGAGGAGCTTTGCGGGAATGCGGCCGAAGGACAGAAGGCCGGCGTCCTGAAACTTGCGAAGCGCGGTCAGATCATCGTCATTCATGCGCATGCCTTCGAGCAGGCCGCCGTAGTCCACGCTGCATGATTCCGCGTAGAGAATGATGCTGCGCTCGACCTTTGTGAGCGTGGCGATGTCGATGGTGGTCACGTCGTTCTCCTGTAGCGGGCGGGGTTGGTCAGGCGTCGTCGCGCGCGGCCGGATTTTCGAATCGCAGCGTGCGTTCGAACTTGGCGCGGAACTGCGTTTCGTCGAGCCCGTTCAGTTCGCAATGCGCCGCGACGAGCAGGTCGTACGTGTGCGTCATCGGGCAGATGTAGTACGCGACACGCGGATCGTCTTTCAACTTGCGCATCATTGCGGTGATTGCCGCCTTGGCTTTTTCGCTCATGTCTGGCTCCGGTGGTTATGCCTGCGCTACTTCGTCAGGAGTTTCTTCGCGCACCTTGAACGCTCGACCCAGCCGGTTCCAGGGCGCAACAGCGCGCTCGGCGTCTTCACGCAATTCATAGCGTTTGGCGTGGCAGATGTACGGGCTACCCGCGCCGACTTCGTACAGGCCGTTGAAGTAGAACGGGCGACCTGCAAAATTGATTTCGTGGGCGATAAACATGTCGTTCTCCTGTAGCGGGCGAGGTTGGTCAGGCGGCTCACACGACACGGAGCGCGTGTATGCGGTGATCGGTGCAGCTGCTCGCGCCGGCGTTGCCTGGCCCGAGTTCCACGCCGCAGGAAGAGCAGTACGTGTGCGCGAAACGCGGCGAAGCGGAGGCGACGTCGGCGTCCGCGATACGCCGCGCGATCTCGTCGTCGAGCGCGGCCGTGCAGATGTTCCAGACCTCGTACACGTCCTCGATTTGTCCGCGGCGCAGTGCGGCATCGAGCACGGCGATCTGCTCGGTCGAGAACGGCAGTACGTCGAACGTGACGCGCTCGGCGATTGCTTCGTTGCGCTCGTCGCGCGCCAGCGCGGCATCGTCGGCCGCGGCCTGCAGCTGGTCGGCGCGTTGCTCGACACGTGCCGCGAGGACGAGGAGATTGTGCTGATGGGTTCGAGGGTTGTGCATCGCGCCCTCCATTGAAAGTAGGATTACTAATCAAATTCGAGTCTTGAACTGCTATGCTGCGTGTGCAGCTCTCACTGGTGACGCCTCAGAAGAAGAACCGCCACCGGTCAGAGCTGTTTCTGGACAGTCTCATGGAGCCGGGCCGGCGCTGATCTCCGGCTTCGGGACTCTGACAACTACGCCAGGTGCGCATCAGCCTGCGCATTCCGGCTCCATGGGACTGCATCACTCGCGCGCCCGGCTACTCCCGGCCGTGCCGGCTCCGGGCCGCGCGAGGTTTGTGCCGATTACAAAGCCATCGGTCACGTGGTGCTGGCTGTCTTGTGTCAGGTCCGTTCAAGCCTGCAAGCGGTAGCCGTACATCGGCCTAGCGCGCTGCGCCTGTCCTGACTCACGACGCTGATCGCGCCGGCCGGTTGCTCCGCTTGCGCGGTCCCGGCTTACCTTCGATTGTTAGAGAGCGATCCGCCTGGGGCGGTGGCGCGGCATCGGTGCCGCGTTGGAACAGACTTTAGCGAAACGCGAAATGTTTGTCTATAGCGAAACGCGAAAATTTTCGCGAATCGTGTTTGCGCCGCAGGATCGTGCCGCGGAGACGGCCTGGCTGGGAGGGCGGCGGGGATTCGATGTCAGTTGTGACAGTGGGGAGTTGAAAGCTCCCCAATTGTGGGACTACACTGCTGTATATCCATACAGTAGTTGGGCGACAAACGAGCGGGGCTAATGTGAATCGAGAGACGAGGGCATGCAGGACGAAGTGCAAACCTGGAGATCTGGCGCGTGTAGTCCGCTCGCGGAACCGCGCGCTGGTTGGCAGGATCGTGAGGGTCGACCAATCACATGGTGACGGTCGCTGGGAGTGCGAGCTGGTCGGCGACCCGGTATTGGGATTGGCTGATGACGGGGAGGGCTTGCTTCTTACGCGTGACTGGCTTTTTTCGGACGCGTCGCTTGAACCGCGAGCAGTCGTCCGGTCGGAGTCGTCAGTCGCCTTTGCCGAAGCGCTTTCCCTCTGACGGCGTAGCGTCAGGTTGCGTAGCTGACTGGCTGATGAGCCAACCGATAAACGACTCGACCTGCGCCCGCTGAGCTTGGTTGAGTTTGTTCCAGCCGGCCGGCTCGGCGCCGGTCGTCGCGTCGCTCGCAACAAGGGAGTGGTCAGTATCGAGCCAACCGGCTGGCTTCCCCGCAAGTGCGTCGATTTTGCGAGCAGTAGCAGTGCGCATCCCGCGCGGACGCCCAGTTTTCGAATCCTTGGCTCCGTCACGGAGGTTCGAGAACTGGGAATGGGACATCCCAAGAACCGCCGCGGCGGCCGCAGGGCCGCCGTGCTCTGCCTCGATGATCCGGAGATTGTCTCGACGGATTTCGTCAATTTCCTTCATGTCTCGCATTCAATAGCAAAACGCTAAAACCGTATATGCGCGAAACGCTATAGACATTCCTTTCGCGTTTCGCTAAAGTCCGTGCATGGACCTGAAAACCTACCTTTCCGCCGAGCGCGGCCGGCTCACGGCTCTCAGCCGAGCAATCGACGCTCACGCATCCGACGTTAGTCGCTGGGCAAGCGGCGAGCGTCCCATTCCGATTCCGTTTGGCCGGCCCATCGAGCAGGAGACAGGTGGTCAAGTCACGCGCGCGGAGATGTTTCCCGTTGAGGTAATCAAGCGCGTATGGCCGGAGCTGCTTGAGGCACCTCCCTTGTAACGGTTCGCGCTGGTCCTGTTTGTTCAACCGGCCAGGCACGTCCTGGCCGTTATTTCGCCCCGGCGCCAACTGGGTAAGCAAGTGGGTAATCAACTGGGTAACGATTGATTTTTCGTATGAACCAGACCGAATTCAGGATGTTCGCGCCGTGGGTGCAGGCGGCGACACTGCCGGACGGGGAGATCGAGGCGATGAGCTTCGAGGACTGCCTCGCGCACGCGCTCGAGCTCGGGCTGCGGCGCTTCGATCGCAAGACGCTCGCGCTCTACTGCGACATTCACTATCCGCACTTCGGCGACCTGATCGCCGGCCGCCGGCCGTTCCCGGCTACGAAGCTTGACCGCTTCTGCATGTTCACCGGCTGCGACTACCCGCGGCAGTGGCTTGCCATCCAGGAGCGCAAGGCGATCGAGGAATACCGCCGGCTCAGCCAGCAGGCGATCGGCGAATTCGTCCAACAGGCGTTCGGCCAGCGCCAGGCGGCGGCATGACGTTGACGCTCAGCCACCGCGACGTCGGCAAGCACTTCGCCCGCAAGCTCGGGCGCCCCATGACGTACCTCGGCCTCGTCGAGGAAAAGCACCTTTTCATCTTCCGAGATCCCCCGCAGGACTACCTCGCGTTCCGTCCGGACCAGCTCTGGATGCTCGAGCGCGTGCGTCCCGAGGCGGCGCCGATCAACTATACGCAGGAGGGCGGCTCGTGCTGACCCAACTATTCGAGCGCGCGGCGTTCCGCGCAGGCTGGCGCGCGGCGCGCGCCGGCGTCCCGTTCCATGAGAGCCCCCTGCGCGGCGCGCTCGCGCAGTTCGCGAAGCAGTGGGAGCGTGGCTGGGCCGCGGCGAACGACTGCGCGCGGCCGTACAGCGTCTACGACTGGGAACAGGTCGTCTGCGCGACGCCGGTTGAACCGTATCGGGAGGCAGCATGAAACTGCTGGCCAATTCGACAACCGCGTATACCTCACAGGCGCACAATATTCCGGCACGTCGGGCAGGAATAGGATGCGACGCTGTACTGGCCGCGCGGAGTGAACCTGAGTACGGTCTTTCTGCGTTCAGGTCCGTCGTAGCAAGGCTGACAGATGAAATGTTCGGGCTCGTCCTGGCCGACAAATCGATACACGAAGCCCCTTTCGGATACTGCATGCAGTTTGTACTCGGCGCGCTCGCCGAGCGCACGCTCGAGGTCACCCAATTTCGCATTGGCTGTACGAAGCTGCTCTTTCAGCTCATCGATTTCGTCGCGCGCGGCCGCTTGCTTTTCCTGCAACGCAAGAGCTGCGTTTTGGACGTCAATCACGCGATCGTTGATCGACTGCTGCATTTCGGCGAGCTTCAGTTCATCTCGCGCGGCGACTGCCGCCTTTGCAAGGTCAATTGTATTTTTCAGGCCGGCAATAGCTGCCGTTACAGTCAAGATCGCCATCTGATTCCCCGTCTTCAAATAGACCGCGCACGCCCGCGGCGAAACCATCATAGCGCACTCGCGGCGGAAGCTTGCGTGCGGTGGGAGTTCGTATGAACTGGGCGCACGACGACCTCGCCAAGGATCTCGCCGCGCATCTTCGCGGCGCGTCCGATCGCCTCGTTTGGACCGACATGCAACTCGGGCCGGCCGGCTCGCCACGGCCGGACGTCTACACCGTGCCGTGCTCGTTCGCGCGTTTCCAGCCGGTCGCGTACGAATGCAAGATCAGCGTCGCCGACTTCCGGCGTGACGTGACAGCCGGCAAGTGGACGTCGTACCTGCGCTTTGCCGCCGGCGTGATCTTCGCCGCGCCGGCCGGGCTGCTGAAGAAAGAAGACATCCCCGCTGGCTGCGGCTTGATCGTGCGCGGCCCGGACGGCTGGCGCTCGCTGAAGGGCCCGACGCTGAAGAACATGGAGAACCTGCCGCGCGACGCATGGATCAAGCTGATCATCGACGGCATGGCGCGGCTCGCGAACACGAACCTTGAACAGGTGCGGGTCGGCCTGCATAGCGAATGGTCGATCGAGAAAACGCTCCGGAAGCGCCTCGGCGACATCGTTGCGGACGCGATGCGCGACCGGTTACATGCTGAGCGTCGCCTGAAGACGGCCACCGAGCGGCTCGAGAACCTTGCCGAGGAGGCTGAACGCGAGCGTCATCTGATCCTTGATCGCGCGAAAGAGCACGCCGAGCGTGACGCTGCGCAGGTCGACGGCGCACGCATCGAGCTCGCGCGAGCGCTTGGACTGAGGGAGAGCGCAGGGGCATGGGAAATTGCCAGTGCCTGCAAGGAAGCTGCACGCCGGCTCAACGCTAATTCCGAAGTCAAGCGGCTCCGTCAGCAGCTCGAGCGCATTCAGATTGCGATTGAGTCGGCCGCCGAACCGCTGCCGCATATTGCGCAGGAGGCGGCGTGAACTGGCTCGGCCATTCCCACCGCGGCGACTGCCGCGACCTGATGCGCGCCATGATCGCCGACGGCGTGCGCGCGCAGACGATCGTCACGTCGCCGCCGTATTGGGGCCTGCGCGGCGCTGGCTGGCGACTCGTCGGCGCGCGCGGCGGCGGCAACTGGAACATGCCCGCGCGACCGCGCGTCGACACCGCGGCGCACCTGCGCGGGCAAAAGCATCTCTGGGAAGCACGATGAACGAACTCCCGAATCCTCTCACCCTTTCGAACGTCGAGCTGCAGTGCTCGATGTCGTATTATGGAACCTTGCTTCGGGCAGCCGGCACGCACCGGCGCGCGGCGTTCTCCTGTCATGCCGCGTGCGCTCGAATCTTCTATTCGGCAGGCGGCAAGGATCGGCATGAAAACGAAAGACACACGTCAGCCAGCTCCGGGCCGCAGCGGCGCGGAACGCGCGTACTGGGACGGCCTAATCAAGCAATCCGAGAAGGACAGCAAGGAAAGCAAGCGCGTGCTCGAGCGCATGCAACGCGACAGCCTGAAGCGCAGCAAGTAAGGTGCGCACGCACGGTGCCCTCTGAACGGAGGGCGCCGTGAACTATTACCCCCATCACATCGGCGATTTCAGGTCCGGCACGGTCAACATGAGCCGTGTCGAGCGATGGATCTACCGCGACCTGATCGACGTCTACTACGACACCGAGAAACCTCTCCCGCTGGACCTGGACGCGGTGTGCTACGCCGTCGGCGTGAGCGCCGAGGAAGAGCGGCGCGCGGTGGCGAACCTGTTGCGTTTCAAGTTCACGCAGACGGACGCCGGATACGTCCACGAACGATGCGAAATCGAGATCGCGGCCTACCGTTTGCGCGCCGAAACCGCCCAGGAGAACGGGAAAAAGGGTGGTCGGCCGAAAAAGCGCGCAGCTACCGAGGTGGGTACCAAACAGAACCAAACGGAAACCCAAGAAAAACCCGGTGGGTTTTCATCGGGTTCCGATCCGGTTGCCAGTGCCCCCCCAGACATAACCAGTTCTAAAACTAACCAAGAACCAAGAACCAATAACCAATATGTAAACCATAGCGGCGGCGGCACAACACAGGCAGTAGCGGACGATGCGCTGAACGCCGCCGCCGCTTTCGTCGAAATCCTTCGCTCGTCGGGCGTCGGCTTCGCCGCCGATGACACGCGGTTGGTGAGTTGGCCCGGGCGAGGCGTGACGGTCGACGACCTGCGAGCGGCAATCGCCACGGGCCGAAAGCGCCGTGAGCGCGAGCGCTCCGAGCAGCCGCTGAATGTCGGATTCCTCGAGACGATCCTCGGCGATCTGCTCGCTGCGCGCACCGCGAAGTCCGGGACGTCGACGCATACGGTTGGCGACTGGTGGCGCTCGTGGACCGGCATCGTCGAGCACGGCCGCAGGCTCGGCCTCGAGCAAGGCTCCGACGAACCGCCGTTCGATTTCAAGCTGCGCGTGTTCGAAGCGGCCGGCGACGGCCCGTGGTGGGACGAGCACAACCGCACATTTCGCAACACCGCCGGGCCCGTCGCGGCCGGCGCCATCCTCGAGGGTCAACGATGACGCAACAGCAATCGCTTCTCGCGCAGCAGTCTGCTAAGCGCCGCATTCAGGCACTAGGCCGGCTCAAGGCCGGTGCGATGAACAAGACCGAGCAGCAGTACGCGACGTTCCTGGAGGCGCTCCGCGTCGCAGGCATGATCGCGTGGTACCGCTTCGAGGGCGTGAAGCTGCGGCTTGCCGACAATACGTTCTATTCCCCCGACTTCGCGGTTATGCGGGCCGATGGCGCGATGGAGATGCACGAGGTGAAGGGGCACTGGCAAGACGATGCCCGCGTCAAGATCAAGGTCGCGGCCGATATGTACCCGTTCCGGTTCCTTGCCGTGAAACCGAAGGCAAAGCGAGATGGTGGCGGCTGGCAGCAGGAGGATTTCGAGTGAGTGAAGAGAAATTCCGTGGCGTTAGCGCGCACAAGGATGGTGGTTTCGTCGCGGGTATTGGCGTGAATGGGAAGCGCGTCTATCTCGGATGGTTGCGCACTTTCGAAGAGGCGAAAGCGGCCCGCATCGCCGCAGAGGTTCGACACTTCGGTGCGCCGTTTGACCGCCGCGAAATCGAAACGGACGGCGTCGTCGCGAAGCTTCCGTTGCATGGCCAGCGCGGCGTTTTCTACGGCTGGGCGCTGATCGACGTTACGGATGTCGAGAAAACTCGCCATATCGCCTGGACGGTCGACCGGCGCGGGTACGTTGTCGGCCGGCCGCCGGGATTCGCCAACAGCGTCACGCTCCATCGCTGGCTGCTGCTCGATGGCGGAAAGGGGCAACTGATCGTCGACCACGTCAACCGGAATCGATTGGATAACCGACACGCGAACCTCCGGCAAGCAACCACCAACGGAAACGCACAGAACACGAGTCTTGCGAAGAACAATTCGAGCGGCTTCAAGGGCGTTTCGCGAGCTGCCCACGGGAAATGGCGGGCACGGATCTGGGTGGATGGTCAGGAACGGTTTATCGGCCTGTTTGACACACGCGAGCAAGCCGCAGCTGCATACGACGCGGAAGCGAAAAAATTGCATGGTGACTTTGCGTCACCGAACGCGCAGATCGGAGCATGAACGGCGCGGCTTACGCCGACAACGTTGTCAAGGCGTTGAAAGACGGCATGAACGGGGTTGTGTACGCCGACGACGGCCAGGTCGTCGACCTCTGGATCTCGAAGCGCTACGCGCGCGTGCCCGGCGTGCGCATCGAAGCCATCGAATTGAATTTGCAGCGAGCATAGGAGCGGGCCTTGAAAACGAAAAACGGAAAGCTGACCATCAACGCGGTGCTGAAGACCATGAGGCCGGGCAGCCGGTACACGGCGACCCGTCTCGCCGAGAAGCTGGAGGTGCCGCTGTCGTCGATGCGGCAGCTGCTGGCGACCGACGTCGCGCTCGCGCGGCTCGATTCGAGCAGCACGCGCCGCGGCCGCGAGTACTCGATCGCCGGAACCTGCCGCGCGCCGGACGCGCACGTCGACACGCGGGTCCGGCCGGACTTCACGAGCCACCTCACGGGGTACGGTAGCTGGCTTGGCAGCGTGCAGGCGCTGGCCATGACGACGCGGGGTGCACGATGAGCGAAGTCGTCGAATTCAAGTCGGCGTTCGACGCCGTGCGGTTCGCGCTCTGCTACTCGTCGCAGCAGTACGGCGAGACGATGCTGGCGAAGCGGTTGCGCGGCGAGTCGATCGGCACTGGCATGGGCCTGGTCGGGCTCGACGGTGCCGGGCAGGCCGGGCAGATCCGCCGGCATCTCTGGGAACTGCCCGATCTGCACCTGTCGGTGATCGTCGCGCGCGCAGCGCCGCGTGATCTGTCGTGCTCATGCGGCGCGGCGTGCTGCAGCGGCCGGACGCCGAATCTCGAATGGAAGGCGGCGATCGGGTGGCTGACGCAGGCGTCTGCCGCCTACTGCTCGGGCTTTTCGCACTACCGCGTGCGGCGCGCGATCATCGAGCGGCTGTTCGGGGTGAAGTGCGATCTGTCGCAGATCGCCGAGGACTGCGACGCGCACCGCAACACGGTGGGCAATCACAACAAGGCGGTCCGGCTCTGGATCGAAGGCGACAAGAAGGCGGGTGATAGGGGAGTCGAAGGGCTCGCGTGGTCCGTGATCGAACGACGCTTCGACGAGATCGGATTGTTGAGGTCGAGCGAAGTTGCTTGACTTTTTTGCGGAGCATGCACAATAATCCGCAATATTCGATACACGTCATACGTGCGTCCGGAGAAACGAAGCCTGCGAAAGCGGGCTTCGGCGTTTCTGGCGTCCGTTTCCGGTAAGATCTTCGTGCGGGTGGGACCGCGAAAGGAGATCAGATGCTTCAGAACGGACATTACAAAGTCGACTTCGGCGCATCGCTGCCTGGGGTGGGTGGCCACGTGAAGCTGGACGATGGCGTCATCACCGGGGGCGACGACCAGTATCGCTACGAGGGCACTTACGATGTCGTCGGGACGCAGGTTACTGCGCGGCTGACGATTTCGGCTTATGCGCCGAATGCGGTTTCAGTCTTCGGGACGCCGGGTGGTCAGTTCTCGTTGAATTTGACCGGACAAGTTCAGCCGGGCGGATTCTCGCTTACTGGGCCTTCGCCGTTTGGTGGTCCTGGTATCGCCATCACCGGTCGTCATCTTCCGACCATCGGATTGGGCCAGATCTGAGTTACTTCGAGCTGCTCCAAGCCCGCTGAGCGAAAGCCAGCGGGCTTTTTCGTTACAGCTTGTCGAGCTCGTCTGTCGCGGCCTTCACTGCAGCGGCTATGAGTTTTCCGAGCGCGTCTCCATTTTTCTCAGGTTCGGTCAGCCATGCATTCGGCGAACCCGGTTGAAAAAGGCCAGCTTGGAGTGCAGCCTTTACGAGTTCGGTCGCTCGATTCTTTGCTTCCATTCCTGCCATAGATTCACTCCCGTAGCGTGAGCCGGCGGACTCCGGCTCGGTAATTCTACGCCGGCTGCATGGCCTTTCCGGGCTCACGAAAAACATGTCTCGTTCGAAGCGAACCGATGTCGCGAAGGTAGCGCACGCGTCTCGGCCTGCGCCGCCCGACATCCTCTTCAGCGATTCGAACTGGACCAGGCGCATCGTGCCTGCCGACGGCGTCGCTGAGTGGGTGAACGAGACGCTGCTGCGTGAGGGCGCGCCGCTGCACAACCCGGACCACACGCACCTAGTCGACGCCGACGTCGCCTACCTCTGGGCGGCAGTCGAGAACGTGCGCCAGATGCGGCGCGTCATCGGCCAATGCGAAGAGGTGATGATCCGCGCCGGCGGCTGGCAGCGGGCCCGGCAGGAACAGCAGTACCTCGAATGGTTCGGCCGCGTGCCGGCATACTTGATCACGCTCGACGCGCACTACGCGCGCGAGTGCAACGACCTGCAGTGGTGCGCGCTCGTCGAGCACGAATTGATGCACATCGCTCAGAAGACGGATGAGTTCGGTGCCCCAGCCTTCACGAAGGATGGGTTTCCCAAGCTGGGTATCCGGGCGCATGACGTCAGCGAGTTCGTTGGGATCGTGGCGCGTTACGGAACTGGCGGTCCCGATAGCGACATTTCCAAGATGGTCAGGGCGGCAAATGCCGGACCGACCATCTCTCACGCATCGATAGCACAAGCATGCGGAACTTGCATATTGAAGGCTGCTTAGACGCCGAGCGATGGCAAACCGTGCCGGACTTCCCGGACTACGCCATCAGCGACTATGGTCGTGTGAAGCGTCTGACGACGCGGACGCGTGCGAAGGCCGGCGCCATCTTGAGGCCATGTAATCGCAGTAAGGATCGACCGTACCCATCAGTGGATCTGAGTAGGGACGGTAAGCGGCGCACCCAGATGATTCATATTCTGGTTGCACGCGCATTTCTCGGGCCAGCGCCGTTCGTCGGAGCCGAGGTGAACCACATTGACGGCGACAAGGGGAATCCTTACTTCAGGAATCTGGAATGGGTTACGTCATCGGGAAACTCGCTGCATGCATATGAGACCGGGCTTGCTGACGCCAAGGGCGAGGCAAACGGTCAAGCGAAACTTACCGATGCCGCGGTGCGTGAAATTCGTGGTTTGGCTGTGGGCCGACGAGGCGAGAAAACGAGGATTGCACGGCAGTTCGGCGTGTCCGAGACTGCAATCCGCGACATCTTGAGCGGCCGTACCTGGTTGCACATCTGACCGTCCGCATAGCCCTTTCTGAACGTCTCCCGCTATGGCAGCACTTCCCGAACCCATCAAGGTGTTCGTAACGCAGGCGCTCGCCTGCTTCGATACGCCGTCGCGCGCGGCGAAGTCGGTGCGCGAGGAATTCGGCGTTGAGGTGTCGCCGCAGCAGTGCGAGCGCTACGACCCGACGAAGCGGGCGGGCGAGACGCTCAGCAAGAAGTACCGCGAGATCTTCGAGCGCACGCGCGAGAAGTTCCTCAACGACACGTCCGGCATCGGCGTGTCGCACCGCGCGGTGCGCCTGCGCGCGCTCGACCGAGCCGTTGCGGAGGCGGAGCGGCGCAACAACTTGCCGCTGATGGCGCAGCTGCTCGAACAGGCTGCGAAGGAATCCGGCGACGCGTTCACGAACAAGCGCCGCCACGAACTCACTGGGGAGAACGGCGGCCCGATCGAGAACAGGACGGTCGTCGTCGATGAAAGCCAAGTCGCAGCCGCCGTCGCCAAGCTCGAAGACGAGTATTGACCCCGCCATTGAGCGGGCAGTCCTGAAGGCGAAGTGCGAGCGGGACCACCTGTTTTTCAGCCGGTACTTCTTCAAGCATCGCCAAGCGATCAAGTTTCGCGTCAACTGGCACCACGTGCTGATCGCCGACACGGTGCAGCGCGTGATCGACGGCACGCTGAAGAATGTCGTCATCAACGTGCCGCCCGGCTCGTCGAAGACCGAGCTGGTCGCGATCAACCTGATCGCGCGCGGCCTCGCGCTGAACCCGCGCGCGCGGTTCCTGCACATCAGCTACTCGGACGACCTCGCGCTGCTGAACAGCGAGACGGCGCGCGACATCGTCGCATCCGACGAGTACCAGGCGCTCTGGCCGCTGAAGGTAGCTGACGACGCGAAGTCGAAGAAGCGCTGGAACGTGCTCGTCGATGGGAAGAAAGCCGGCGGCGTGTACGCCGTTTCACTTGGCGGTCAGATCACCGGCTTCCGGGCCGGGCACATGGCCGAGGGCTGGCAGGGCGCGATCATCATCGACGACCCGCTGAAGGTCGAGGACGCGTACAGCAAGACGAACCGGGACAAAGCCAACCGCAAGCTGCAGTCGACCGTGAAGAGCCGAAAGGCGAGTCCGGACACGCCGATCATCGTGATCATGCAGCGGCTCGCCGAGGAAGACCCGACGGGCTTCATCAAGGCGCGCAAGCTGCCGGGCGAGTGGGAGTTCATCGAGATCCCGGCGCTGATCACGGACGAGTACGTCGCGAAGCTGCCGGCGCACATCCGCGATCGCGTCGAGTGCGACGAGCGGGACGCTGACGGCCGGTACAGCTACTGGCCGTATAAGGAACCGCTGCAGGAGCTGCTCGCGTCCGAGAAGGCCGACGCGTACGTGTTCAACGGCCAGTACATGCAGCGTCCGTCGCCGCTGGGCGGCGGGATTATCCAGAGCGGCAAGTTCCTGCGCTACGGCGCGCTGCCGCAGCTTCAGTACCGGAAGATCTTCGCGGACACGGCGCAGAAGACCGCTGAGCGGAACGACTACAGCGTGTTCGAGTGCTGGGGCCTTGGGTACGACAACCGTCTGTACCTGATCGACCTGGTGCGCGGGAAGTGGAAGGCGCCCGAGCTGAAGCGCCGCGCGATCGACTTCTGGAACAAGCATGCGGCCATTGGTACCGACGACCCGGGCGCACCCGTGTTGCGCCAGATGAAGGTCGAGGACAAGTCCAGCGGTACCGGCCTGATTCAGGACATCCAGGCTGACGGCGGCATCCCGATCGAGGGCATCGAGCGCGTGAAGGACAAGCTGACGCGCGTCATGGACGTCGTCAGCCACATCGACGCCGGCAACGTCGGCGTCCCGCTGGATGCCCCGTGGGTCAGCGACTTCTTGACCGAGTGCGACTCGTTTACGGCTGACGACACGCACATGCACGACGACCAGATTGACCCGATGGTCGACGCGATCAACGACATGCTGGGAGGCGCGAAAGACCTGTCGGTCTGGGAGCGGCTTGCCGGTTGAGCACGACAGGATTTCCCGGAATGTCGAAACGGAAGCAACAGACCCGGCCGCCGCGCGCACCGGCGGCGACGCATGCCCATCGCACGGTCGACTCGTTCGCCAACTTCGAAGCGCGGCTCGGATGGGGGGCCGACAACCAGGCGTCCGCGGCGCAGTACACGCTGACGTACCAGAGCCGCAACCGCGTCTGGCTGGAAGCCGCCTATCGCGGATCGTGGATTGTGCGCGCCGCGGTAGACGCGATCCCGGAGGACATGACCCGCAAGGGCATCGAAATGTCCGGCCTCGATCCTACCGACGTGTCGAAGATGGAGACAGCGCTGACGCGCAAGGCGATCTGGGACCAACTCTGCGATACCGGCAAGTGGGCGCAACTGTACGGGGGCGCGATCGCGGTAATGCTGATCGACGGCCAGGACATGTCGCAGCCGCTTCGGCGCGAGACCATCGGGAAAGGCCAGTTCAAGGGCCTGCTCGTGCTCGACCGCTGGATGGTTGCGCCGCCGGTCGGCGAGGTCGTGATCGAGTTCGGCCCCGATCTCGGCATGCCGAAGTACTACGACGTGCTGCCGACGGCGATCGGCTTGCCGCAGGGGCGCATTCACCACTCGCGCGTGCTGCGCATGGATGGCGAAGCGCTGCCGTTCTACCAACGCATCAGCGAGAACGGCTGGGGGCTGTCGATCCTCGAGCCGATGTGGGACCGGCTGATCGCATTCGACAGTGCGACGGTCGGCGCCGGCCAGCTCGTCTACAAGGCGCATCTGCGCACGCTGAGCGTCGAGAAGCTGCGCGAGATCATCGCGATGGGCGGCCCGGCGCTCAACGGGCTGCTGAAGCAGGTCGAAATGATCCGGCTCGGGCAGTCGAACGAGGGCATCACCCTCATTGACTCGACCGACAAGTTCGAGACGCACCAGTACGCGTTCAGCGGACTCTCGGACGTCCTGCTCCAGTTCGCGATGCAGCTCAGCGGCGCGACGGGCATTCCGCTCGATCGCCTGTTCGGCCAGCAGCCGGCCGGCTTGAGCGACACCGGTGAAGGGTCGCGTCTGCTGTATCACGAGAAGGTGCACACGCGGCAGGAGCGCCGGCTGCGAAATCCGCTGCACGGGCTGCTCGACGTGATGTGTCGGTCGGAGATCGGGCAGCCGTTGCCCGAGGACTTCTCGTACGAGTTCAACCCGCTGCAGGAGATGTCGGCCGCCGAGAAGGCGGAGATCGGCAACAAGACGGTCGACTCGGTGACGAAGGCCGTCGACGCCGATCTGATTCCGCGCAGCCAAGGCATGCGCGAGCTGAAGGCGTCGTCGCCCGACACCGGCATGTTCGGCGACATCCCTGACGAAGCGATCGAGCAGGCCGAAGAGGACGAGCGAGGCGAAGACCCGCCGGACATCGATCCGACACTTCCGCTCGACCCGGCGCCGGGCGCGGCCGCGCGCACGAACGATTCTCTGCTTCGCAGGCTTTTCCGACGTCGATGATCCTCACCCTCGATCGAAAGCGCGACCGGCGCAAGAACCCCGTCCGGCTGAGCGGCGCCGAGCGGAAGTACGGCGGCCAGTTGCGAAAAATCGCCCATCAGGTCGGCGTGCTGGTGGGCGGCTTTCCGCCCGATGACCCATCGTACGCGCCCACGATCGAGGAACTGCTTCGTAGGTATGCCGAGACGCTCGCGCCGTGGGCCGAGGCGACTGCGGCGCGCATGATCGCCGACCTGAATCGACGCGACGAGCAGATGTGGATGAAGCAGGCCGCCGACATGTCGCGTGCGCTTCGCGACGAAATCCGCGGGGCGGCCACCGGCGAGACGATGCGCGCGCTCCTATCCGAGCAGGTGCGGCTGATTAAGTCCATCCCGCTCGACGCGGCCGAGCGCGTGCACCGCCTGACGCTGGAAGGAATCGTCGACGGCGCGCGCGCCGCGCAGATCTCGAAAGCGATTCAGGAGTCCGGGCAGGTCGCGAAAAGCCGTGCCGACACGATCGCGAGAACCGAGGTCAGTCGCACGGCCGCGACGCTCACCGAGGCGCGCGCGCTCGACGTCGGCAGCCCCGGCTACTTCTGGCGGACGTCGGGCGACTCGGATGTGCGCGAGGACCATCGCGAGCTGGAAGGCAAGTTTTTCACGTGGGACAAGCCGCCGGTCGCGGATAAGCGGTCGGGCGCGCGGGCGCACCCAGGCTGCATTTACAACTGCCGGTGCTGGGCCGAAGTCGTGCTCCCGAAGGACTGATATGGCGAAGATGAAGCGGGACAGCAGCGGATCGCTGCTGTTCGTGTGCCCGTGCGGTGAGCTGCACGTCGTCTATCCGCACGGTTGCGATTCTCCGAACCCGGTGCGATGGAGCTGGAACGGCAGCGTCGAAGCCCCGACGTTGTCGCCGTCGATCCTCGTGTCGTGGCCCGGGCCAGGCGATCGACAGAACGTCTGCCATTCGTTCATCACGGACGGTCGAATCCAGTTCTGCGGTGACTGCACACATGAACTCGCCGGGCAGACGGTCGAGATTCCTGACTGGGTGGACTGAGCATGCCGACACATCGAACGACGTTGCGCGTGCGAGTGCGCACTGCATGGTGGTTGCCGCTGTATGTCCGGTCCCTGGCCGTGTGGTGCCGGCTCACGCGCAGTGAGCCCGACTACGAGCGAATCCGCGGCGTCATCGCGCGCGGTGTCCGAACCAGTATCGAAGACTGATATGCGCATTTTCACCACTGACCACGCATGCACCTGCGGCTCGCACGCGGCGCGCGCTCGCGCACATACCCGAGACGGCATTACGGCGTCCGGCGTGTACGCGACCGAGCAGCTCGGCGAGCGGCAGTCGATCACGCCGGAGGGCTTCCTGCTCTGCGAGGCCGTGCCGATTGCCCGCGTCGGCGCGCAGGACTACGCCTATTTCGAGCTGCCGGAGATCGAGGCGAAAGACGGCGTCATCGTCGCCGAGCGTACGGCCGACGTGCTCTTCAGCCCCGAGACGCTCGCGAGCTTCGAGGGCAAGCCGATCACGATCGACCATCCGCCGGATTTCGTGACGCCGGCGAACTACATGTCGGTGGCGCGCGGCACGGTCCGTAACGTGCGGCAAGGCGAAGGCGACCAGGCCGAGCTGATGCTCGCCGACCTGCTGATCACTGACGCCGAGGCGATTCGCCGAGTGCAGAGCAAGGGCGCGGACGCGCTCACGCAGGTCAGCAACGGCTACGACGCCGACTACGAACAGATTGCGCCTGGGCGGGCGCGACAGGTGGTGATCGTGGGCAACCACGTCGCCCTCGTGAAAAGCGCCCGCTGTGGCCCCGTGTGTTCGATCGGGGATAGCAGTTCCAACCTACTCCCGACAGGAGATGCAAGCATGGCAACCAAGAAAGGCTCCAAGTTCGTCGACGCGTTGCGCAAGGCGTTCATGACGCGCGATTCCGAAGCGTTCGAGAAGGTCGCGAGCGAGATGACCGGCGACGAAGGCGGCGAGGGTGGCGACGGCCAACCGCAGATTCACATCCACATGCCCGGCACCGGCGCTGATCCGAAGGCGGGTGTGTCCGCGACGGGCGACGAAGGCGCGGGCGGTGGTGAAGGCGATCCGCTCAAGCAGGTGCTCGATGCGATCCAAGCCACCAACGGCAAGATCGACGCACTCGCCGACCGCGTGACGAAGCTTGAAGGCGGCGGCACGCCGACCGGCGACGGTGATGGCGATGACGACGATCTGGACGGCACCGGCACGATGGACAACGACGGTGCCGGCGAAGGCAATGACGACAAGGGCGGTACGCGGACCGGCGATAGCACCGCGTTGCGCGATCAGTTCCAGGACGCACTCTCGCGCGCCGAGATCCTCGCGCCGGGCGTGCGCCTGCCGACGTTCGACGCGAAGGTCGCGCGCAAGAAGACGGTCGACGCTATCTGCGTGCTGCGCCGCCGGGCGCTGCGCGCCGCGATGGAGAACGAGAACGCTGAGCTGGTCAAGTCCGTGGTCGGCGCCGCGAACGTCGCGAGCATGACCTGCGATTCCGTGACGGCGTTCTTCAATGCAGCGTCGGAGGTCGTGCGCAGCAAGAACTCCGGCGTCACGCAGCGCCGGACGAACGATTCCGCTCAGGCCGAGCGGAAAGACATCAACGCAATCCACGCGGAATTCTGGAAGGTCCGCAAGTAAAGGAGCCGACATGCCCTCGTTGCAAGCTTATCAATATCGCATGCCGGCGGGCTTCGCCGGCGATCTCCAGCGCGCCGAAGTCGCCACGATCGAGACGCAGCTGATCGATCCGGCTGCACCGCCGACGGCGTTCGGCGTGCCGGTGAAGATGGTGAACGGCAAGATTCAGCCGATCAACAACGCGGCCGACACCGCGGCGCTCGTCTACGGCGTGAACTTGCGCGCGTATCCGATTCAGGGTAACGGCACCGATCCGCTCGGGACTTCGACGCCGCCGACGAGCGGCCCGACCGACATCCTGAAGCGTGGCTACTTCAACGCCGCGCTGGGCGGCACCGCGCCGGCCACGAAGAACGGTACGGTGTACGTGCGCGTCGCGGCGGCCGCCGCCGGCAAGCCGCTCGGTGGTTTCGAAGCGGCGGCCGACGGCACCAACACCGTCGCGATGCCGGCGAATTGGTACTTCACCGGTCCGGCTGACGCATACGGCACCGTCGAGATCGCCGTCAACATCTGATCCGGCGCTGAACAGCGCTTCACCCGAAGCCCCGCAATTGCGGGGCTTTTGCATTTCTGGAGCCATTACATGGACATGTCCGAACTGAAGCACCTGCGCCGGGCCGGGGCCTCGCTCCCGATGTCGGCGGCCGTCGCGGATGCGACGCGCCGACTGATCCGCGCGCGTACGCAGGACCAGCAGTACACCTACGATCGTGCGACGATCGATTCGACGGGCGCGTTCCTCGTCGGCCAGTTGGAACGCCTCGACCAGACGCTCAACGAGCCGCTCGTCGAATACACTTGGTCGCGCGACATCTACATTCGCAGCGACGTGTCGGCGGCCGACGAAGTCGCGTCGTTCACGAACTCGGCGTTCGGGATGAGCGGCGGCATCAACCCGAACGGTCTGAACTGGATCTCGAACGAAGGCAACGCGCTGGCGGGCCCGTCGGTCGACATCGGCAAGACCGCACAGCCGATGCTGCTCTGGGGTGCCGAAGTCAAGTACACGGTACCCGAGCTGATCAAGTCGCAAGCGCTCGGCATGCCCATCGACTCGCAGAAGGTCGAGGCGATGAACATGAAGCGCAACATGGACCTCGACCAGATCGTCTACTACGGCGATCCGCAGATGAGCTTCACCGGACTGGTGAACTCGATCGGCGCCGTCGGGAGCGTTTCGAACGTCGCGAACGGTGCGGCCGGTACCCCGCAATGGGAGACGAAGACTCCGAAGGAGATCCTCAAAGACGTCAACGAGATCCTTACGTCGGCATGGCAAGCGTCCGGCTGGAAGGTGAAGCCCAACCGCCTCATGCTGCCGCCCGCGAAACTCGGTTGGGTTGCATCGCAGATCGTGAGCGACGCTGGCAACAAGTCGATCCTCACGTACCTGCTCGAGAACAACATTTGCACGCAGCAGGGCACGCCGCTCGAAATCCTCGAGCTGAAGTGGCTGATCGGCGCGGGCGCCGGCGGCACGCAGGGCCAGCTCGGCACCGTCGACAGGATGGTCGCGTACAACAGCGACAAGAAGTACGTCCAGTTCCCGATGACGGACCTGCAGCGTACGCCGCTCGAGTACCGTTCGCTGTTCCAGATCACGACCTACTGGTCGCGTATCGGCCGCGTCGAATGGCGCTACGGTACGACGGCCGCTTACCGGGACGGGATCTGACATGGCGAAGATCAACGTTCTGACGGCGTTCACGATCCGGCTGCTCCACGAGGGCGAGGAAGTCGTTCGTCGCGTCGAGGCCGGCGTGCAGGAGGTCGAGGACTTCATCGCCGAGCACTGGTACGCGAAGGCGCACACCGGCCCGCTGCCGGAGAAATCCGGCGATTCGAGCGGCTCGCAAGGCGGCGCGCCGGATCAGGCCGCCGCGAAGGCCGACCTGCAGTCCGAATCGGACCGCCTCGACAAGCTGCGGGTCGAGCTCGACACGTTCAGCAAAGGTCTGGACGAACGCGCGGCAGCACTCGACACGCGCGAAGCGGCGGTTGCCGCGAGCGAGCAGGATCTCGCCGCGCGGGTCGCCGCCTTCGAGGCAGCCCAGAAGGATGCCGCGGCGGCCGCGAAGGATGGCGCAGCCGACGGTACGACCCAGAAGTCCGGTAGCGGGAAGAAGGCATAATGGCCTCCCGGCGCCGCGCCCTGTCGGCGCGCGCCGGGAATCCGCTTATTGGCAAGGTGACACGTGGACATCACTCAGTTCCGCCAGTCGTTCCCTGAGTTCGACGCAACTACGTATCCGGATTCGCTCGTGCAGTTTTGGCTGACGGTGGCGGTCTCGCTCGTCAATGCTGATCGCTGGGGCGAACTGACTGATCTGGGCGTCGCACTGGTTACTGCGCACCATCTCGCGCTCGCGTTGAAGGACCAGAAGACGGCCGCAGTTGGCGGCGTGCCCGGGCAGGTGACCGGGCCGCAGTCGTCGAAGGCGGTCGATAAGGTGAGCGCGAGCTATAACACCGATGCAGTCGCCATCAAGGACGGCGGCTTCTGGAACGCCACGATGTACGGCGTCCGTTATCTCAGCCTCGCGCTGATGATGGGCTCGGGCGGCATTCAGCTATAACGCTGCCGCTGCCCGTCGGGAGAATCCCATGGGCAGCATGAAAATCGACCGCCTCGACGAGATCCTGAAGTCGATCAGCGGGCTCGTGCAGAAAGAAGTGCTCGTCGGTGTGCCCGACAGCACCGCGGGCCGCAAGGACCAGGGCGAGCCGCTGAGCAACGCCGAGATCGGCTACATCCTCGAGAACGGCTCGCCGGCGAACAACCTCCCGGCGCGCCCGCACCTGGTACCCGGCGTGCAGGACGCGCGGCCGAAGTTCGAGCCGCAACTGCAGAAGGGCGTCGAAGCGGCGCTCGACGGCGACCTTGAGAAGGTCGACCGCAGCCTGAATCGCGCCGGCCTCGTCGCACAGAACTCGGTGCGCGCGAAGATCAACAGCAACATCCAACCCAAACTTGCCGACTCTACGCTGGCCGCGCGTCGGCGCCGTGGCGTCACGCGCGAGAACACGCTGGTCGACACCACCCAGTACCGCAACTCGATCACGTATGTGGTCCGTAAGAAGTAGCACCCTGCTTTCCTCATCCCAAGGGCCGCCTCGCGCGGCCCTTTTGTATTGGAGCCAGCAATGGCCTTCCTCGATGTCACCGACGTCCTGCTCGATCCCGATTTCATGGACATGGGTCTGATCTGCAACCGCATGACGCAGGTCACGAACGAGAAGGGCCGCGCGCACAACACGCCCACGTCGACATCGTTCGCGGCCGTCGTGACGAGCGACAAGGGCGACATCCTGCACCGCAACGCCGACGGCAGCCGAATCATCGGCTCGATCACGCTGCACACGATGTTCCGGCTGACGGACGGCAGCACGGGTCAGGACGCCGACGAGGTCGTATGGGCGGGCCGCACCTACACCGTCGTCAACGTGAACGACTACTCGCACTTCGGCCGCGGCTTCGTCTGCGCGACGTGCGACTTGAAGCCTCTTTCCGGATGACCCCATGAACGACAGCTCGACCGGCGGATACCTGGCGCCAGCCGTCGATGCGCCGCCGGACGAGGACGATGATCTCGACGATCTGGTCCACGACCTGATCGCGGGCGTCACGGCGCTGCCCGGCGACCTCGTGCGGCCGCGCTGGCAGCCGACCGTCCCGAAGCAACCTGAACCGTCCGTCGACTGGTGCGCATTTGGAGTGCAGGAGCAAGAGCCGGACGCCGGCCCGGCGATCCAGCACGACGGCGCCGGCGACGGCCACGACACGTACATCCGGCACCAGGACATCGACGTCCCGTGCACGTTCTACGGGCCGCGCGCGAAGGGTTACGCGCAGCGCCTCGCCGACGGCCTCGCGATCCCGCAGAACCGTGAGCAGCTCCAGAAAGTTGACATGGCCTTCGTCGGCGTGGGGCCGATCCGCGCGGCGCCGGACCTCGTCAACCAGCAGTGGGTACGGCGCTACGACATGACCGTGACGCTGCGCCGCAAGATCACCCGGACCTATCTGGTCCTCAACCTCAAATCGGCCACGGTGGCGACGACGACCGACTCGTCGACGCCCGTGGACGGCGTTTCGAACATCCACTCGTAGGGGATCAGCATGTCCAACGGATTGCCGGTATCGCGTCTGATCAACGTCACGATCAACATGTCGCCGCTCGCGGCGCAGGGCGCGAACCTGAACACACTGCTCATTCTCGGGGCCTCTTCGTTCATCGACACGAACGAGCGACTGCGCTCGTACGGGAGTATTGATGCGGTCGCGGCCGATGCTGGCACGAACTCGCCCGAGTATTTTGCGGCGGCGCTGGCTTTCAACCAGGTGCCGCAACCGCAGACGGTGTGCATCGGACGCTGGGCGAAGACCGCGACGTCCGGTTCGTTGCGCGGTGGCGTGTTGTCGACTGCGCAGCAGGACATGACCGTCTGGAACGCCGTTACGGCGGGCGCATTCAGCATCACGATCGACGGTACCGCGAAGACGGTCACGGCGCTCGATTTTTCCGCGCAGACGAATCTGAACGGCGTCGCGACGGTGATCAACGCGAAGTTGACCGGCGCGACGATTGCGTGGAATGGCTCGCAGTTCGTGGTGACGTCGGGCACGTCCGGTACCAGCTCGACTGTCGGGTATGCGACAGCGCCGGGCAGTGGTACGGACGTTTCGTCCATGCTCGGCCTGACCAGCAGTCTCGCCGGCACGCCGGCGGCCGGCATCGCGCCCGAGCAACCCGTCGACGCCGCCGCGGTGTTCCTCGACCGATTCGCCAATCAGTTCCTCGGCCTCGATTTCGCCGATGCATCCATCACGGATGCGCAGCACATCGCGGTCGCGAATCTCATCGAGGCGGACCAGCGGCACCTCTACGGCATCACGACGCAGAACCCGCAGGTGCTCGACTCGACGGTATCGACCGACATCGCGAGCAAGTTGAAGGCGCTCAATCTGAAGTACTCCATCGTGCAGTACTCGAGCTCGACGCCGTACGCGGTTTCGTCGCTGCTCGGGCGCCTGCTGACGGTCAATTTCGACGGAAATAACACGACGATCACGCTGATGTTCAAGCAGGAGCCGAGCGTCGCCGCGGAGCAGTTGACCAGCACGCAGGCGAATTCGCTGCAGGCGAAGAACTGCAACGTGTTTGTGAACTACAGCAACGACACGTCGATCATTCAGTACGGCGTGACGCCGAGCGGCCTGTTCGCCGACTCCGTCTACAACGCGATCTGGTTCCGCAACCGCATCGAGACGGACGTCTACAACCTGCTGTACCAGAGCCCGACGAAGATTCCGCAGACCGACGGCGGCAATGCGCTGATCGCCGCGACCATCTCGGCGGCGTGTGAGGCGGCGGTGAACAACGGCTATCTCGCGCCGGGCGTCTGGAATTCGACGGGCTTCGGCGCGCTGAATCAGGGCGACACGCTGGCGAAGGGCTACTACGTCTACACACCGCCGATCGCGACGCAGTCGCAGGCCGACCGCGAGGCGCGCAAGTCCGTCACGTTCCAGGTCGCGGCGAAGGAAGCCGGCGCGATCCATAGCGTCGACATCCTCGTCAACGTCAATCGGTAACAGGGGCATCTCAACATGACGACTTACAGCTTTCAGGACGTCGCGGCGACGATCGTGGGCCCGGGCGGCGCGTTCTCGCTCGGTTACGGCGAAGCGACTGCCGAAGAAGGTATCACCATCGTCCGTGCGGGCGACAAGAACACGATGACGATCGGCTCGGACGGCGAGGGCATGCATAGTCTGCACGCCGACAAGTCCGGGCAAGTGACGTTGCGCTATCTGAAGACCGCGCCGATCAACGCGAAGTTGATGGCGCTGTACGACGCGCAGTCGCTCGACAGCCGGCTGTGGGGCAAGAACCTGATCGAGGTTCGGCAGACGGCCGCTGGAGACGTCACGACCGCGCGCAGTTGCGCGTTCAAGAAGGCGCCCGACCTGAAGTACGCGAAGGACGGCGACATTGTCGAATGGGTCTTCGACGCGATCAAGATCGACAACATCCTCGGGACGTACTGAACATGGCTACCGAAATCGAACTCAACGGTGCGCGGTACGCGATCGGCAAGCTGAGCGCGATGCAGCAGTTTCACGTGTCGCGTCGCATCGCGCCGATCATCCCGCCGATGATCCCAGTCTTGCTGCAGTTCTACGAAGAAATGGACAAGACGGAGGGAGTTTCGGCCGACGAGAAGCAGGGCGTCTTGGCCCTTGTGAACTCAATCGCACCGGTGCTGCAGCCGTTCGCCGACGCGCTGGCCAACCTGAAGGACGAGGACGCGGAATACGTCTTCGGCACGTGCCTGTCCGTTGTCGAGCGCTGGCAGGGGCCCGGCTGGGCGAAGGTCTGGAACACCGCTCACAAGACGTCGATGTTCGACGACATCGGCATCGACGTGATGCTGCCGCTCGTCGTGCGCGCCGTGGTGGCGAACCTCGGCCCTTTTATCGCCGGGCTCCTTACCAGCCAAGCGAGCAGCCCGGCGGCGACGTAGGCTGGATCCGCACGCTGCCCGGCGGCGAGGATTGGCTGCTCGCTCCAGTACATGCGCAGATGTGCCGGTACGAGTCGCTGCTCGACGGAACGCTCGACCTAGCCGACATCGCGCTTATGAACGATTCACTCGCCGTCCGGGCAGACAACGACGCGGCGTTCCGCCGCAAGATGGAAAGAGAAAATGGCTGATTCGGTCGTCATCCGCGAATTTCTCGTGGCTCTTGGCTTCAAGGTCGACGAGAAGGGTCTGAAGAACTTCAAGGAAGGCGTCGAAGGCACGACGAAGGGCGTCAAGCAGCTCGTCGCGACCGTATCCGGCGCCGCGCTCGCCGTGAGCGCGGGCGTCGCGGCATTCGCGTCGAAGCTCGAGCGACTGTACTTCGTGTCGCAACGCACCGGCGCGTCGGCCGCCAATCTGCGCGGCTTCGAGTTCGCGGCGCGGAATATGGGCATCTCGGCCGAGGCGGCCACCGGCACGATCGAGAACCTCGCGCGCTTCTTGCGCAGCAACCCGGCCAGCGAGGGCTATCTCGCGACGCTGGGCGTGCAGACGCGCAATGCGAACGGCGAGCTGCGCGATACGGTCGACATCATGTCGGATCTCGGGAAGTCGCTGGCGAACAAGCCGACGTGGCTTGCCAGCCAGTACGGCAACATTCTCGGCATCGATGAGAACTTGATGCTCGCGATGCGCAACGGGGACTTCGAGAAGCTCCTAGCGCAGTACCGCGAGATGTCGCAGACGACGGGCCTCGACAAGGCAGCCGACGACTCGCACAAGTTCATGACGCAGGTGCGCGGTCTCGGAACGACGTTCGAGAACCTCGGCATCCGCGTCGAGGGCGCGATGCTGGGGAAGGTTGGCCCGGGCCTAGATCGGTTCCAGCACTGGATGGATGAGCACGGCGACGAGGTCGCGAACAGAATCGCAGATATTGCGAATGCCATCCTGAAAGTGGCAGAAGCTGCAGGGCCGCCGCTCGGGAAGCTGGTGGATCTGTTCATCGAGCTCGACCATTCAACGAACGGCTGGTCGACAAAGATCCTGCTGCTCGGCGTGGTGCTGAAGGCGCTGGGGGTATTCAAGATCGCGGGCGGCATCTGGAAGATCGCGAGTGCGCTGCGCGCGGGCGGCGCGGCGGCCAGCGGCGCAACAGGTCTGCTCTCCGCAATGGGAGTCGAACTTGCCGCGCTCGCCTCGAGCGCGGCCGCCGTCGGCGCCGCTTTCCTCGGCTGGAAGATCGGTGATGGACTACGCGATCAGATCGACGGTTTGATCACGAAGCTGTCGGGCGGCCGCTTCCGCTCGTTGTGGGACATCCTCACGCTGAAGGATCGCCGCGGCCTCAACGCTACCGGCGGATACACACAGGCCGAAATCGACAGCGTGAAGGACGGCGGCGGCGCGAAACTGACGCCACCGCGCGCCGAGCAGCCACGGGCCACTGCGCCGTCATTGGCCGCACCGGAACCCACTTTGACGCAAGGCGGCGAAAAGCCGTCGGCACCGGTGCCGCAACCGTCCGGCGCGCAGAGTCCGACACCGCAAGTCGTTCCGACGCCGGTGCTGGCACCGCGGATCGAGCGCGTTTCGGCTCCCGACGACGGTGGTCTCGCCGACCGTCTCGGCCAGCTCGCGGATACGGCGTTCGGCAAGTTGATCGCACGCGGCGAAGGCGATTACAACAGCGTGAACCGCGGCGCGCGCGGCGGTTACCGTGCCGGCACCGAGAATCTCGAAGGCATGACGCTGGCGCAGGTCATGGCCGCGCAGCGCGCGGGGCAGTTCAACGCGGCGGGCCGCTACCAGATCATCGGTAGCACCCTGGCCGAGGCCGCGCGCGGGTTGAAGCTGAAAGGCGACGAAATGTTCGACCGCCGGCTACAGGACCGGATCTTCGAGCAGTACCTGGTGCGCAACAAGCGGCGCGCGATCGCCGACTACGTCGAAGGGCGCAGTGACGATCTGCGTGGCGCGCTGCGCGCGGCGTCGCGTGAGTGGGCGAGTGTCGCGGACCCCGACACCGGCCGCAGCTACTACGCCGGCAAAGGCAACAACCGCGCCAGCATAACGGCCGCCGAGATGGAGGCCGCGCTGCGCAACACCCGCGCGACGTACCAGCCGGCGGCCGCACTGACGGCGCAGTCTGCGGCGCGCGGTGACGTGGCGAAGGTCGAGCTGCACCAGTCCACACAGATCCACGTGAGCGGCGCCGGCGATCCGAACGCGGCCGGTCGCGCAGTCGAGCGCGAGCAGCGCGCGGTGAATGCCGACATGGTCCGCAACCTGCAGGGGGTGATCGCATGATCCTCGACATGATCCTGATTTCGCCGAAGAAGATCGGCGGCATCACGGTGCAGGTCGCGATCGAGGAGGTCTACAACGACGAGCTGACCATCACGGAGCATCCGGTCGAGCAAGGGGCGCAGATCACCGATCACGCCTTCAAGCGCCAGCCGGATCTCGCGATGCGCTGCGGTTGGAGCAACGCCGACTACGAAGCGCTGCTCGGCGCGGCGGAGGCGACGTTCGACGGCGGTGGCCTGCCGTCGGCACAGTACATCAACGCGATCTACTCGCAGCTACTCGCGCTGCAGCAGGCGCGCACGCCGTTCGACGTCACGACGAGCCGCCGAACCTACCAGAACATGCTTCTGCAGGGGCTGCGGCTCACGATCGACGTGAAGACGTCGAGCGCGCTGATCCTGACGGCGACGCTTAAGCAGATCCGCATCGTGTCGACGCAGGTGACGAAGCTGCCTCTGCGCGAGAACCAGGCCGACCCGGCGTCGACGGCCGAGACCGGCAACGGCGGCACGAAGGCCGCCATGCCGGCGACGCCAGCGCCAGGCGGCGCGGTACCGCCGGGGAGTATGTGATGCCGAGCTTCTTCGAGATTCCGTTTTCGCCACGTCCCGAGCGCTTCACCGTGACGCTGAGCGGGACCGACTATCGCCTGACGGTCCAGTACCGCAAGGCCGGCGGCGCGGGATGGGTGCTCGACATCGCGGACGCGTCGGACAATCCGCTGGTTTCCGGCATCCCGCTGGTGACTGGTATCGACTTGCTCGCGCAGTACAAGCACCTGGGCTTTAAAGGGCGGCTGTGGGTGCAGGGCGCCGCTGATCCGGACGACGTTCCGACGTACGAGGATCTCGGTATCGGCTCGCACGTTTTCTGGGTGACGGATCAATGAGCGTTCAGCAGTTCGGCCGCAAGGTATCGCTGATCATCGGCTTCGACAGCGGCGAAGCGCTCGACCTGTCCGAGCTGCGGATCGTGTTCCGCGTGCAGCGGGGCGACCTGCAGACGCCGAACTCGGCGCGCATCCGGGTTTACAACGTCTCCGCGACGACGGCGCGGCGCGCGCAGAAGGAGTTCACGCGCGTCGTGCTGCAAGCCGGCTACGACGGCAACTACGGGATCATCTTCGACGGCCAGATCAAGCAGGCGCGGCGCGGGCGCGAGAGCCAGACCGACACGTTCCTCGACATCACTGCGGCGGACGGCGACTCTGCCTATAACTTTTCCGTGGTGAACGCGACGCTCGCGGCCGGTTCGGTGGCGACGGACCACGTCTCAGTGGCGACCGCGGCCATGAATCCGTACGGCGTGTCGCTCGGCTACATGCCGCAGGTGACATCGAACCCGCTGCCGCGCGGCAAGGTGATGTTCGGCATGGCGCGCGACTTCCTGCGAGGGATCGCCAAGACGACTCAGACGGTCTGGAGCATCCAGGATGGGAAGGTCGTACTGGTGCCTGAGACAGCGTACATGCCCGGCGACATCCCGGTAATCACTTCGGAGACTGGCATGGTCGGTCTGCCGCAGCAGACGGCGAACGGCATTGAGGTGAAGATGCTGCTGAACCCGACCGTGAAGATCGGCCGACTGATCTGGCTCGACAACGCCAGCATCCAGCAGTACGAGTACAGCCTGAACGTCGACCAGCAGGCCGAGAACGAACGGATTGAGATGCAGGCGAAGCTGCAGGACGACGGCTTCTACTACGTGATGCTCGCGGACGTCAGCGGCGATACGCGCGGCGAAGAGTGGTACACGAGCGTGATCTGCCTTGCGGCCGACGTCACGGTGCTGCCGGACTCGTTCAAGGACAAGGCGGCGGTACCGTCCGCCGACGTAATCAAGAGGTTCGGCTAGCGGCCGTACGTCGGCAGTGCCTTGATGGTCATCGTCGTGTTCTCGCCGTTGCGCTTCACATCTGCGCGCGCGAGCACGTTGAGAGGCATCGACTTCATCGGCATCTTCGGCACGATGATCACGGCGTCGCCGTCGATCGTCTCGCCCCAGCAGCCGATATCCCACACGCCGCGATAGGACTCGTAGCGCCGCATGTTCTTCGCGTTCGCGAGCGGCAGGTCGCACTTCTTCGCCGTGTACAGGATAGTCGGAAAGTCGTTTTCGACCGTCACGCCGACCTTCATGCCGGCGAACGGGTAGACGTAGGCGTCGTCAGCGACGGCGGCGAGCGGCGCAAGCAGCGCAGCGGTCAACAGCAGTTTTTTCATTTTCATCCTATGGATCGACGTGAAAGAGTAGGCGACCCGGAGGTCGCCCTGCGTGAAGCGTTCGACGGCGTGCGCGCGGGCATCTGGACAGCGTTGCCCGGCATCATCCAGTCGTTCGAAAGCGCCGCCGACCGGCCGCCGACATGCAGCGTGCAGCCCGCCATCAAGGCGCAGGTGCGCGGCATCGACGGTACGATCCAGAGCGTCGCGCTCCCGCTACTGGTCGACTGCCCGGTCCAGTTTCCGGCCGGCGGAAATTGTACGCTGACGTTCCCCGTGGCACCGGGTGATGAGTGCCTCGTCGTGTTCGCATCACGCTGCATCGACGCTTGGTGGCAGTCTGGCGGTGTGCAGGAGCAGGCCGAGCTGCGCATGCACGACCTGTCGGATGGCTTCGTCCTGCTTGGCTTTCGATCTCGGCCGCGCGCGCTCGCCGGCGTCAGTGGCGCGTCGACGCAGTTGCGCAGCGACGACGGCGTGACGTACATCGACCTGAACCCGACACTGCAGAAGGTGAAAATCGTGGCGCCCGGCGGTTTCGACGTGGTCGCGCCTCTGTCGACGTTCTCGGCCGCCGTGACGATCACTGGCCTGCTGACGTTCGTCGGCGGTATGGTCGGCAGCGCGGCAAGCGGTGCCGCGGCGGTGTTCAACGGCATCCTGAACGTGATCGGCCAGATCACCGCAAACGGCAAGCGCGTCGACGACACGCACACGCACTCTGACCCGCAGGGCGGTAACACCGGCCCGGTCAACTGACGTACCAGTAACCCATCACGAAGCCCGGCCGCGCGCCGGGCTTTTTCGTTTCATGACCACGGATAGGCCGGCCAGTCGAAAACGCGCTTCCCGGGCGCGCTGCCGTGGTCCCTCATTCCCGGGCATCTGCGGGAGGTTCCCATGAAAGATCTTCCTTTTCCCTTGGTTGTGCCGGTCGACGGCGAGGCGCGCGCTTCGTCCGAGATCATTGCGCGAGGCGTGGGACAAGGGCATCGCGGTTTGATGCAGTTGATCCGGAAACATTCCGTTTCTTTTCAAGAGCTTGGCCCTTTGCAATTTCAAATCCGGAAGGGGCGAGCGCTCGAGCAAGGCGGTTTCGCCAAAGCGACCGAGTACGCGATGCTGAACGAGCACCAGGCGACGCTGCTGATCACGTTCATGCGCAATTCGCCATCGGTGATCGCCTTCAAGATCGCTCTGGTGAAGGAGTTCTTCCGGATGCGCGACGTGCTCGGCCGCCGTGAGCAGACGCTTTGGCAGCAGATGCAGGCGTTGATCGCCCGCGAGGTCGAGTCGAAAGTGCGTGCCTCATTCGGCTCGCACCTGATGCTAGCCCGAAAACGGGAGCTGCCCGGCCTCGATGCCGAGCGCACGCTTCTCGAAAGCCAGATGCAGCCGTCGCTGCTTAACTGACCCGGCCCCGAGCCGGGTTTTTCGTTTCTGGGGCTCCATGCGATACCGAAAACTCGACGCTGACGGCGATTACGTCTTCGGCGGGGGAGCGGCCGACTTCCTTGTGAACACGCCGGAGACAGTAGCGCAGGCCGTGTTGACGCGCCTGCGACTGCTGCGCGGCGAATGGTTCCTCGACACGACGGCCGGCATGCCGTGGGCGACCGACGTCCTCGGGAAGTACACGAGCGGCAAGTACGACGCGGCGATCCGGACGTGCATCCTCGGGACACAGGGTGTGACCGAGTTGACGAGCTACTCGAGCGCGGTGGATTCAGATACGCGCGTGCTGACCGTCACCGCGACGATCAACACCATCTACGGCACCACCACGGTACAGGCGACATTGTGACCCTCACGACCCTTGCACCCACCATCGACGCTAACGGCATCACCGCGCCGACATACGCGGACGTGCTCGCGTTCCTGCAGGACCAGTACCGCTCGATCTACGGCGCCGACACGTACCTTGAGCCCGACAGCCAGGACGGCCAACTGCTCGGCGTGTTCGCGAAGGCAATCAGCGACGTCAACTCGGTCGCGATCGCGATCTATCGGTCGTTCAGCCCGGCAACTGCGCAGGACGATGCCCTGTCCAGCAACGTCAAGATCAACGGCATCGCACGAAAGGTCGCGTCGTACTCGAGCGCCGACCTGGTGCTGGTCGGGCAGGCCGGCGCGACGATCACGAACGGCGCAGCGAAGGACGCGAACGGCGCGCAATGGTTGCTGCCAGCGACCGTTACGATTCTTCCGAGCGGCACGATCACGGTCACGGCGACGTGCGCGACGATCGGCGACGTGTCCGCTCGCGCGGGCACGATCAACCAGATCGCGACGCCGGCGCTCGGCTGGCAGTCGGTGACGAACCCGGCCGACGCCGCCGAGGGTGCGCCGGTCGAGAAAGATGCGGCCCTGCGGCAGCGGCAGACGGTGTCGACGGCGCTGCCCTCGCTGACCGTGCTCGACGGCATCATTGGCGCGGTTGCGAATGTTGCCGGTGTCACGCGGTACGTGGCATACGAGAACGACACGAGCGCGACGGACGCGAACGGCATCCCGTCGCATTCGATCTCGCTCGTCGTCGAGGGCGGCGACGCGACGGCGATCGCGAACGCGATAGCAGCGAAGAAGACACCCGGCGCTGGCACGTACGGCACGACGGCCATCGTCGTCACGGACATCTATGGTCGGCCGATCACGATCAGCTTCTTCCGGCCGGCCTCGGCCCCGACTTCAGCTACCGTGACCATCAAGGCACTCGCTGGTTATACGAGTCAGACGGGCCAGCAGATCCAGCAGGCCGTGTCGGACTATATCAACGGAGTCCAGATAGGCGGTGGTCTGTCCGGCAGCGTCGAATGGGGTGACGCGCTGACTGCGGCGAACAGTGTGGGCGGCGGCGTCACGTTCAAGCTGTCCGGCCTGACGCTCATCGGGCCGCGCGGCGCAGGCGTGCCGGACGTCGCGCTGCTGTTCAACGAGGCAGCGTCTTGCACGCCTGCGAACGTGACATTGGTGGTGACCTGATGGCGGATTTGACCGACTACACCGCGCTGATCACCTCGGAGCACAGCGACAAGCCGCGATTCATGGCGACGATCGGCGCGCTTGTACAGCCATTCGTCGATCAGATGAATCTGCTGGCGAGCATGCCGGGCAAGTTCGACCTGGACGTCGCCGTCGGCGATCAACTCGACACGATCGGGATCTGGGTCGGCGTGTCGCGGAAGATCCGTACGCCGCTGACGGGCATCTACTTCTCGTTCGACATCGCGGGCCTTGGCTTCGATCAAGGCACATGGAAGGGGCCGTTCGATCCCGATACGGGGCTCACCATTCTCGACGACGACACGTACCGGCTCGTCATTCGCGCCAAGATCGGGGCGAACCACTGGGACGGCACGCTCGCGTCGAGTGCGGCGATTCTGAACAGCATCTTCGACGCCGACACGCACGTATTCATCGAAGACCATCAGGACATGTCGATGACGATCGGCATCGCGGGGAAGGTACCGCCGGCGACGTTTCTCGCGCTGCTGTCTGGCGGCTATATCCCGCTGAAACCTGAAGGCGTTCGCGTCAACTACACGATCGTGACGACTGTCGACGGCTCGCCGCTGTTCGGCTTCGACATGAGCAATCAGCTAGTGGCCGGGTTCGACGTCGGAGCCTGGAGCAGGCCCGTCTAACCGCCAATCGCATTGTCTTCAAGCCACCTTCGGGTGGCTTTTTTTTATGCTCGGAGCATTGATGGCAACGAATGACTTTCTCGTATTCGGCGGCGGCAGCTCGCCGAACGTTATTGACCAGGCGACCTACGCCGCGCTCGCGGCTCGGTTGTCGGGCTTTCAATCCGGCACTGCGCTGTCGGCGCAGCTCAACAAGGTATGGCGCCAGAGCTCGATTATGGCGGCAGTGCTTGCGCAGTTCACGGCCAATTTCTCCGGGCAGAACTCGGTCGACGACGGCACTACTGCGACGCTGCTGGCGAACCTGCAGGCCGCGATCAACGCGGCGGGCATCACGGCCGCGCAGTTCGACAACAGCACCAAGCAAGCGACGACCGCGTTCGTTCAACGGGCGCTGGGTAATTTCCAAACCTTCGCAGCATACACGTCGAGCCAAACCCTTACGGCTTTGCAGTCCGGGTCGTTGATCAATTTCTGGGGTGGATCCGCGTCGACATTCACGCTTCCGTCTGCCGCTACGATGCCGGTGGGGGGCGCCTTCACGTTTAGCAACACATCTGCTGTTGCTACTGTCACCATTACGCGAGCAGGCAGCGACACGATCCTTGCAGGCAGCGGTGGTACGAGCATCGTCCTGAGTCCAGGCGACAACTTGATCATCGCGCAGGCTAGCGGAACTCAGTGGGTCGCGATTGGCGGCAGCGCTCAATTGCCGTTTGCTGGGGTAATGGCCAGTGCGAACTGGACGACGGCCCCGCAGTTCGACAGTACTGCGAGGCTGGCAACAAATGCATTCGTGCAACGAGCGCTCGGCAGCTTCTCAGGCATCAAGCTTGTTCAGGGTACCAACACAATTCTCGACGCAACTGCATTCGGCTCGGCGATTCAGATTAATGGGTCATCGTGCACGATCACTTTGCCGTCCGGCAACGGTGCACAGCCTGGCTCAACGATTCGCTTCTACGCGCAAGGAGGGGCAGGCGCGACATACACCATTCAAGCCGTTGGCGGTGCGTTCATCTATGCGCCGGGCGCCGGGATGGGGTCCTCGAATACGACGCTGACGCTGAACGCAAACGACACGGTTGAGCTGACGAATCGAAGCGGAAACGAATGGGATGTCACCGGCGGGTCGTGGATTGTTTCGAATGAAGCGATCACCCTGGGGGCGCGAATCACGGGTACGACGCCGGCCGCCGGCGACAACAGCACGAAGCTCGCGACGACGGCATTTGTACAGGCGAATGTGAATTCGGGCCGGCTGTTGAACGTTCAGACGTTCTCTTCCAGTGGGACCTATACCAACACCCCGGGCACGAACAAGATTCGTGTGCGTGGGCGTGGAACCGGCGGCGGCTCGGCCGGAGTTCCGTCGACAAGCTCGACTCAAGTTGCCGCCGCCGGCGGCGGCGGTGGCGGCCCGTATATCGACGTGTGGTTCACGTCAGGATTTACCGGAGGAATCCCGGTGACGATCGGTGCACCTGGAACCGCCGGTGCCGCTGGACTAAACAACGGAGGCAACGGCGGCACGAGTACGTTCGGCAGTCTCGTTACGCTTCCTGGTGGAGTGGGAAGCGCTGCCACGGCAGCGGGAGTTCCGCCTCTCATCGCTGGTGCCGGAACCATCAGCTCGCCTCCGACCGCAAGCGGCGGCACGATCCTCGATTCGGCCGTTGGCGGCCCCGGTGCCGTCGGCCAGGTGTTCGCATCGGGTGCAGGCGTTGGTGGAGATGGTGGGGCATCGGGTGATGGACGTCCGGGCCCTGGCGGTCGGATTCAAGGGCAACCCGGAACACCCGCGCAGTCTTCCGGGACGGGCGCTAGCGGAGGTTCCCAAGGAAACACCGGCGGTGCACTTGCTGGAGGTGCCGGAGGCAATGCTTATTTCACCGTGGAGGAATGGTCATGACGGGCATGTATGCGATCGTGAAGGACGGGGTCGTCGACAACACGGTCTTGTGGGACGGCGATACGGAGACGTGGCAGCCGCCTGAAGATAGCGAGGCAATCCCGGTCGAGGAAGGGGTATCGGTCAGCGCAGGGTATTCGTACAGCGACGGCACATTCATGCCGCCGCCGACCAAGTGATCAGTCGTGCAGGGACGACTGGAGCCGATATGCAACGATCTGGGCGAGAATCTTGTGGCCCAGATCGTTCGGGTGAATCGGGTCGGCCGTGATGTCGACCGGGTCGAGCTGGCCGCTTTTCTCGAGCGGGAGAATCGCTTCACGAACGGCGACCATCGGCACATTGAATTCTTTGCCGACCGGAATTTGATTGTCCTCGGAGTTCGTTCCGTCACGCGCCATCGTGAAGAGCATCATCACGGCGGGGTGCGACGGTGAGTCGAGGATCATTCGGATCAGCGAACGCATGCTGTTCTGCATCTCCGGAGTGATCGCATCGTTGTTCGCAAACTCGACGATCACGAAATCCGGGTTGTACTGAAACAGGTCGCGTTGAGCGCGCTGCTGTCCGTACAGTGAGTTCGTTTGCCCGATCCCCGCGTTGATGAGCGTCATCTTGCTCTGCGGGAAGGTGGCTTGCCACCAGCCGAACATGCGATTCACGTAGCGATCTTCCGGAGCCGTCGCCCATGCACCTTGAGTGATCGATCCACCAATTGCGGCGACGGTGATCGGTTGCCCCGAGCGCGCTTTCTCAAACACCTGCTTGAGACGCGCCGAATCGCCGAACTGTACGACCGAGCGCGCGAGGGCTTGATCGTCCAGGATGCAGGACGATCCAGCTTTCGCACCTTCGACATAACACGTGGGAGTTACTGATTTCGACGCCGACTGAGTGGGCGGGTTGACGCCGGGATTGTTGCCGTCGCCCCCGCATGCGCTGCATGCCATCACAATCATCCCGAGAAACGATGCAATTACGCCTTTCGCCATTTTTTCTTTGATGGTGGTGTGATTCCAACGCGGGATGATACCCGCAACGGCTGAAGTGGCCGTTATAGAGGCGCCGCCTACGCTTCCGGCTCGTCGTTCAAGTCGATCGTGGCGCCGATCGATCTCATGCGTGCCAGCACCCGCTCGATGTCCGCCGGCGACAGTTCGAGTCGTGCCGCTGCGAAGAAGAGGATATGCGGGCTGATGTCGCGCGGTTCTTCGCCACCCGTGTACTTGCGCCATTGCCGGCCACCCTGCACACCGAATAGGTCCGCCATCTGCGCGCTGCTGAATTGCAGGTCGTGCTTGAGCTGCTCCAGGTCTTTCGGGGTCGGCGGTTCGTATCGCATAGGGGAAAAGGCGGCGCAACGCCGCAACGAGCGTGGTATGCATGGAGTCCTCTCGGATGTGTGGGCCGCGCGGTAGCGCTTCCTCTAGTCGTTAATCTAGGCCCAATGGGCCTATATGTCAAGAATACTTACTGCCGCCTCCGCGCGGCTTTTTCATTTCGGGGACTCGATGAAGAACGATCTCGCGGTGAGCGCAGCCAAGGCAGCGCCGGCGGTGGGAAGCAATTTCTGGTTGTGGCTGACCGGCCACGACATCAACTGGTGGGTAGCCGTCGCGACGATCGCGTACATCGGGCTGCAGGCGTACTACCTGATCAAAAACAAGGGGAAGAGGGCACTGCTCGATGGCTAACGTACCGAAGAAGACACTCGCTGGTGTTGTGGGGGCTGCTGCGGCAGCCCTTCTTTTTTCCATAGTCCCGAAGTTCGAGGGGCTCGAGCTCGTTGCGCGGCCGGACCCGATCGGGATCATCACGGCCTGCAACGGCGACACGAAGGACGTGCACGCCGGCCAGCGCTTCACGCCCGACGAGTGCCGCGCGCGCCTCGAGCAGCGCCTCATCGAGCATGCCGAGCCGGTGCTGAAGTGCACGCCGGTGCTGAAGGGGCACACGTACCAGCTCGCCGCCGCCGTGAGCTTCGCCTACAACGTCGGCGGCGGCGCGTACTGCGGTAGCACGACGGCGAAGCGATTCAACTCCGGTGACTGGAAGGGCGCGTGCCGCGCGCTGAACGAGGCGGACAACGGGCGGCCGCAATGGGTGACCGCTGGTGGCCGCGTGCTGCCCGGTCTGGTGAAACGCCGCGCGGAAGAGCGCGCATTGTGCGAGCGCGGCCTATGACGACCACGAATACCCATGAAACGCGGCGCACGCTCGCCGAGGACGTGTTCTATCCCGATCACGAGCCGCGCACCGAGTCGGCGACGTTCCGCGCAAGTAAGCGCGCGATGAAGGCGGCCGGCGGCTACATCTGCGCGGTCTGCGGCGACGACCAGGCGGTCGAGTCACATCACCGGTTCTTCGAGTGGGCGTTCTCGCATGCGATCGACTGGAAGTGGATCCGCGGCGTCGCTCTGAACAAGGTCGACACGATGTTCAGCCACAAGCTGCAGTGCATCGTCCCGATCCCGCGCCAGCACCCGGTCTGGGACGTGATTCGTCTGACGCAGGGATTCGACTGGGAGGCGTTCGACCCGGCGCGGCCCGAGACATTCGTCGACTCGACCTACAACCAACTGCTGCTGTGCGCGCTCCATCACCGGGGCAAGGACCACGGCCGGCACGAGGAAAGCGACCCGGTATGGAGCGTGCAGGCGTTCCTGCTGCCGGGCTTCGTCTACTCGCCGGACGAGCTGAAGCAGTTGCATGCGAAGGAGCGGAAATGACTTGGTTCGATCCCCGTGTCTGGCTTGCCGTCGTCGTGGCGGCTTTCGTCGGCCTCGCCGGCGGGTACTTCAAGGGGCACGCCGACGGTGTGCGCATGACGGCGGCCGCCGCGCAGAAGGCGCAGCTCGACGCCGTCGCGGCGGCGCGCGCCGAGGAACAACGCCGCACCGCGGCTCAACAGGAGATTGCAAACGATGCGAACCAACAACGCACTGCCGCGCTCGCGGATGCTTTTGCTGCTCGCGCTGCCGCTGGCAGCCTGCAGCAGCGCGTCGATCAGCTCGTCGCAGCCGCCCGCCATCCTGCCGCTACCGCCGGAAGCCCGGCAGCCGGCGACGCCCTCGATCTGCTTGCCGACGTGCTCGGCCGCGCTGACCAGCGCGCGGGCGAACTGGCAGAGTACGCTGACCGTGCCCGCATCGCCGGCCAGCAGTGCGAGCGCGACTACGACGCGCTGACGGCGGCGAAGTAGGGTGCCTGGGTGTGCCCAAGGTGTGCCCCGAATACCTGAGAATTGACTAAAATGGTCGCGAAAGCGTAGCCGGCTATGGGGTGGCTATCGCTTTAAGTCGTTGATTTGACTGCGCTTTCGTTCCCTTCTATTTTCAAACTGCCGTTCTTCTAAGCCGTAGGTCACACGTTCGAATCGTGTAGGGCGGGCCAGTCAAATCAGGCATTTGCGAGAACGCTCCTCGCGCTCCGATTCTCTCCTCGTTGGCTCATGTTAGCCAAGATGTAACCAAATCGGTCAACGTGCTGTCATCTTCCCGGTGTCGCTAGTTGTGATCGAGCACGGCGCAATCTGGACTTGTCGAGCGTAGTAGCCAGAGCAATCAGTTCTTTCTCCGAAAGCGTATCCGCTACGCCGCACCTTGCCGAACATTTTCGCGTCACCCAACGTTTCGAACCAATATAGGCAATATAGGTTCAAGCGCTCGTTGCGGAATGATTCGTTAAACGATCTCAATGTGGCAAGTGTTTGTCGGCTGTCCCGGTCGGCTGAAGTCCATTTTTTCCTGATCGCGATGCATCTGCATGTTTCTTGGTTTCTCGGTAAGTCCGGTGTTCATTCCGCGAAGCAGAGCCTGGATTTTCTAGAGAGCAGTTTTCAGGATGCATTCGAAGAACTTTCCAGTGTGGGAAATGGCGCCACAGCACCATTCTTTATGGCATCACGATAATTCAACATTATGGAACTATGGCGATAAATATTCAGGCTTCTTGGCGTTCTTCCGTATCTCTAGCCCATTGACTGCGGTCGTCAATGCACTGCGTCAGTACTTTGAGATCCCGGCGTAGAGTGCTCCTTCGGAAGATTCGCACCGGGATGCACGAATGGCTCTTGATTTTTCGGGCCTGTGTCGATAGCGTGCCGTGCATCGTCCGGGAACGCATAGTTCGGCTGTTTCGTTCGCCGCGACATACCAAGTTCGAAGGATGGCATGTCATCCGTTGACGGTGGCAGGAAGCTCTTTCAAGGGAAGCTTCGTTTGGATCATCTCTTCGATCACCGAAAGATGTGTCATCAAGTGTTTGTATGCGTTCGTGATCCCGTGCCGGTGGGTCAGAGCCATATGGAGCGAGCATGAAAATTCACCCGATTCCGCCCCTGCAATGCCTTGTTTTCTTTGATGCTGCTGCTCGGCATGGCAACTTCACGCGTGCAGCCGAGGAACTGAACGTTACGCAAGGTGCGGTCAGCAAGCAGGTTGTAAAGTTGGAGAGTTTTCTTGGCATGCAGTTGTTTGTGCGAGACGCAAAAGCACTTCATTTGACGCGCGCCGGACAGGCCTATGCCGACCGGATTCACGACATGCTCACAAGCTGCGCGGAAGCCACTGCGTTTGTCATGAAGGAGCCCTCGCCACATAGCATTACGATCGCGTGTGCGTCTGGCACGGCCGGCATGTTTTTGACACCCATCATCGCCGATTTCAGCCGAGAGTATCCCAATGTGGCAATTCGAATCTTGGTTCGAGAGGGTGTTTTCAATCTGAACACCGCGGAATTCGACATCGGCGTTTATTACATTCGCGATGTCCCGCCTCCCGGCATGAGCGGGGTCCGTATTATCGAAGAAGAGGTACACGCTTATTGTGCGCCCGGCTACCTGGGGCGCCGGCGCGTATCGCCGCAAGAATTGACGAGTGCGACGTTGCTCGTCGCAGAGGAGCAGCAGCGTCAATGGATGAGCTGGCGCGACTGGTTCCATCTATGCGATAGCGAGATCGCGTACAAGCCATCGCGCACAATAACGGCCAATAGCTATCCCGTATTGCTACAGCTTGCGCTGCGAGGTCATGGTGTCCTCCTCGGATGGAACCAAATGATCACGCCCTTGGTTGAAAGCTCCGATTTGGTGCTTGCATCGGACGCAAGCGCGAGCTTCGGCGGAGCGTACCAGTTGGTTTGGCCCGACGACCGCCGCGATACGGCGGCCGTGGCGCATTTCCGGGAGTGGTTGCTGAAGCGGGTGCCATTGAAGAGATGACCGGGCATTCCAGAAACTCAGCCTCGCCAGAAAAAAATTCAGAGTAAGGAGGCGAGAAAAACTCGTACCATTGGCTGCGCCGTTGATCGTTGCCAAAGGCGCCAGAACATCAAAATCCGAGGGCACAAGAATATGGAAACCGTTGTTGGCTTGCGCGGGGGAAAGCGAGACATCGCCGTACAGGAGAGGACCAAGGCAGTCGTCGCCGTGATCATAGGAAATGGGTTCGAGTGGTTCGATTTTATTTCCTATGGTTTCTTTTCTGTCATCATTGCAAAAATATTCTTTCCGACATCGGACGACAATCTGTCCCTGTTGCTGTCTGTTTCCACGATTGGCGTCGGATTTTTTATGCGGCCGGTGGGCGGTATTGTCTTGGGGGGGATGGCGGATAAAATCGGGCGCCGCGCAACCCTGGTTATGACGATAACGTTGATGACCATCGGTACGGCCTTGATTGCTTTTGCGCCAACTTACAAGGATGCCGGTATTTTGGCGCCATTGATGATCGTATGCGCACGCCTATTGCAAGGGTTTTCCGCTGGAGGGGAAATGGGCGGTGCTACCGGATTTCTAAGAGATCATGTGCCCGTCGAACGGCTGGGCTATTACACCAGTTGGATTCAGGCGAGCATCGGATTTGCGATTATCCTTGCATCGGTTCTTGCGGTTGTGCTTGTCAAGTATCTGAGCGCTGAGCAAGTCGAGTCATGGGGGTGGCGCATACCATTCTTGATTGGCTTGTGTCTTGGTCCGCTCGGGATCTATATTCGCAACCAGGTGCATGAATCTACGGAGGAGGCTTCTCGTATCCGAGAGCGCACGCCGGTGTTCGAGATCGTGCGTCGGTGGAAGAGTGAAACCTTGATAGGATTTGGTCTTGTGATATTTTGGACCGTTTGCTCATATGTACTGCTCTTCTATATCCCCACGTATGCGACAAAGGTTTTGCATTTGCCGGCATCGACAGGGTTTATCGCCGTTCTCGTCGGGGCGTCGATTGTTCTCTTTGTAACGCCCATTTTTGGTCATCTGTCTGATCGATACGGGCGGCGCCGATTTCTCATGGGGGCGCTCGTCATTGCCGTCGTGGCTGCGTACCCCATGTTCAGACTCCTGAATGTGAATCCCGGTTTGCATTCGCTGCTGCTGTTCCAGATCATCTTCGGGCTCGTCATTGCGAGCTATGAAGGGCCAATCCTGGCGGCATTGAGCGATACGTTTCCACGTCAAATTGTTTCCACGGGAATTTCAATTTCGTACAATCTCGCTGTCATTACGTTTGGTGGATTTTCGGCGGCGATTCTTACCTGGGCAATTGCGGCGGCACAGAACAACCTTGCTCCTGCATTTTACGTGATGGGAACTGCGGCCCTCAGCTTTATCGCGGCGGCCTGTTGGTCTCCGCAAAAAACGTCAGTCGTGCCGGTGTAGTTATTGTCTTGACGAATCGATTTGATTGCAATTAATTGAAAGCTGATGTGAGCTCCATTTTTAGGGAGCTCACATTTTTCCTTGTTTTCCATCTGCGAAAAGTTGAGTTGGCCCTCGGTGCAGATGGCTTTGCTGTGTGCTGCCTTGTTAAGCTAAATGCGGTGCCCAGCCTTTTTATTCTGCGTAAGTAAATGTGAAGGTCGATTGTGTTCGGGGACATGGTGTCTTGTTTGAATCTGATGATTTGAGGTGTAAATATATATAGATGGTATAAAAATGAGCGAACTGAATTCTGAATCCTTTCAAGAGCTCCGGGCCAGATTGAAATCGATTGCGGAGGAGGCCGAGATTGCGCGAAAAAGGGAAGCAGCGGACGCGATCAAGGCGATACGACAAACCATCCTTCAGTATGGAATTTCCGCAGAGGACATCTTCGGTCGAGCAAAGCCGAATCGAGGACGCGGGAAACTCCTTCGTGGTCCGATCGCCCCAAAATACCGCGACCCGGAAACGGGCGCGACGTGGAGCGGTCGAGGGAGGCCGCCTCAGTGGATCGCGGGCAGGAATCGAGATTCGTTTCTGATCATCGGACAGCGTGAAAGCGGCACGAGATAACCGGGTGCTCGCAAAGGTTCCGACCGGATTCATCCGGATGGCTAGCTGTAACGACTTGCATTTGAAAACGACCATGCTTGAAATCAGCGGCGTTTTCTGCTCGAAATAGCTGCAACTGACGAATCACGCGTGCTTGGATTAACTGCAACTGTGCTTGCATTCCATTTCCGCCTGCTCACATTATCTGCCACTGATGCTTGTCGAGGAGACGGCACTGACTACTTGGATATCCCCTCGAATGCCAGGTCAAACTGGCGGGCCCGTTTGACCTCGTCACCATGCAGATACGTCGATGTCGTCGAGATCGACGCGTGCCGCAGGTTGTCGCGCACCATGATCAGCTCAGCCCCGCGCGCGAGCGCGTGCGCGGCGTGCGTATGCCGCATCCAGTGTGGGTTTGTGCGACGTAGCTTGTTCGCCATTGCGAGGATGATCGCCTTGCCGCTGTCGTTCTCCGCGATGATCTCCTTGACCCCATTAGCCGCATCGACTTGCCGGACTTCTTGTCCTTGAAATCCATGCCCTCGATCACGTCCTGAGCCGACTTCTCATTCGATTGCAGCCAGTTGTAACCGATCGCATACACCCGGTATCGGTATTTCAGGAAGTGTTTGAAAGCCTCTGAATCTTTCGTGATCTTCTGCCCCCGGCCTTGCGCTCCGGCATCGGTCGCCCCATAGTCGGCCGGTTCGGTATCCAGCAGGGGCTTGAGCGTACACTTCTTGCCGTCGGGGCCGGTGTCGATCCATTGCCCCTGCATCTCGTTCAGGTGCATCGCTTCGTTCAACTGCTTCTCCAGCCATGCCAGCACCGGTTGATAGCTCGAGCGGTACACCGAGCCCCAGCCACGTCGACGCGCCTCTGCCTCATCGACATACTGGTCTTCCTTGTCACCCTTTTGGAGCTTGCCGGCACAGATCGGGCCGAACGGGGTCACCGCGGCTACGGTCGATCAGGCGGCCGGGTTGCCGATCTGAGTTCCGTCAGTTGCAGCTATTTCGAGCAGAAAACGCCGCTGATTTCAAGCACGGTCGTTTTCGAATGCAAGTCGTTACACGTACGATGCGCCGGCCGCCTGATCGATCGAAGTATGCGGGCAGCCAGGCATCGTCGCATCACCGCGACTTTCGTTTGACCGTCAGCGTTTTCCAGCTCTCGTCATCGAGCAGGCGAGTGAACAGCCGATTCCGCATGGCGCCCGTCAGCGGCGTCAAGCCGAGCAATACGCTGAACGCAATGCCGCTCGCCGCGAAGTAACGCAGCAGCGTGAGTTCGAAATCGGTGGATTCTTTATCCAGTGCCTTCAGCCTGGCGGCATCGGTTCCCTTTCGGTCTTCCAGCAGTTCCGGACTTTCAATGATCGCCGCCAGCACTGCACGCGCGACCGAGTTCGGTTGATTGATGGCCTCACGGAAGATGGCAATCTGCGCAGAAAGGTTCGGTTCAGCCTTCGACACCCCCTCGTTCACGAGGTAATCGTGTGCAAACTGTTCGAATTGCTGCTGCTGGAATTCCAGCAACGCTTTGAGCACGCCTTGCTTGCTACGAAACTGATGCAGCAAGCCGCCCTTACTGATGCCGCTTTCGCGCGACAGCGAGTCAAACGTCAATCCACCAACGCCGTCGCGCGTCAGGATGCTGAGTGCGGCGTCGATGGCCTTCTTGCGGGAAATTTCCGAGCGGGTCTGGTTGTCCATTTACGGGGCGTGATGGCGTCGCGCGCTCGCGCGCGGTGACGGGGCAGTAGGGCGGAGCGAGCCCGCAGGCAACGCCCCGGACCGCAAACAACTTATTGTACCTTGTCGATCATTCGTTAAAAACAAACCGGGTAGACGGTTTACATCTGAGCGAGGCGATGTTACGCTTCGGCCACGTCAAGCCTTTCGACATTTCATCGCTGGCGGCGCCAAGCGCCTTCTCAAGGAATCCGATATGAACAGGACCCGATTCATTTCTTTTCTCGTCTCGAGCGCCGCGGCGCTCACGCTGACGGCGTGCGCCGGTGTGCAGCCCGTTGCGTATTCCGGTCTGTCATCCTCGTCGCAACTGACGCAGAACCGGACCGGCGACGCCGCAAAGGTGCCGTATCGGTACGCAGCACAGGTGGACTGGTCGAAATATCGGCAGGTCATTGTCGACCCGGTCGTTATCTACGCTGGCCAGGACAATCAGTTCGGCGACTTGAATGCCCAGGACAGGGCGACGCTCGCGGACTACATGGGCAAGACGTTCACCGAAAAACTCGCGAAACGCTTCCAGATTGCACCACAGCCGTCGCCTGCGGCGCTGCGCGTCCGGCTCACGCTCACGGGTGCAGAAAAGACGACGGCGGTGGTCGGGCAAGCCATGCATTTCGACATCGCCGGCAACCTTTATAACGGCGTGCAGGCAATCCGGGGTGGCAAGGGGGCGTTCAGCGGCTCGGTCTCCTATGCGGTCGAGGTCTACGACAGCACGAGCGGTCGGCTGCTGATCGCCTATGTGACGAAGCAATATCCAAACGCGATGAATCTGCCCGCTGCATTCGGCTCGCTCAGCGCGGCCCGGACCGGAATCGACAAGGGCGCGGACGCGCTCGTCAGTCAATTGCAATAGGGATGCGCCGCACGCCACGAGGCGACGAGCCGGCGCTCACGCGCCTCGCTGAGCCGACCACTACTGATGTGGAGTATGAACATGCGCGCAATCGCCCATCTCGTTCTTGTCACGCCACCTCCGCTCATGGTTTCAATCGTGTTCCTGGCGGCCTATCTGATCATCGGGATTCCTGCTCATCTGATGCGCGGTGCGATTGCGCGGGACATATTCGGCACGATGGCTGGCGTGTTTGCCGCGCTCTTTTATCTGACGCTGGTGTTGGGCTTTCCGGCGGACATCCAGGACCTGTCCCGATGATCGCGCGCGGCGCTTCGACAGCGGCGTGCGAGCGATGGAAACAGCTCATTCAGAACCGCGACGACAACGTCGTTGCCGCCTTGCAACGAGCGGTTGTGGGGCCACGCATCGCCAGCGGGGCAGCATGACGAATGGCATCCTGCGGTGTCTGAGGCCGTACCTGATTCGTGTTCGTCGGATTGCCAAGAGCGTACGCAACGTCGTCACCGGGACGCTATAGCGGTGGGCGCGCGCTGGCTTCTGGTTGCGTGTTGTGTTCCGCTCGCAGCGCTGCTCGTCGTCCTGCTGACCGAAATGTGGCCCCAGTCGGAGGCTGCGGTCACGGTCCGCTTCGTCAATGCGGAAGGTTTCGAGCCGGGCAAGACAATTGTGCGCTACCGCGGCGTCGAAATTGGCCGACTGACCGCGCTGAACATATCCGCGGACCGGACGAGGGTGCTTGCCGTGCTCCGTCTCGACGGCAACGCAACTCGCTTTACCGCGTGTGACGCGAGGTTCTGGATCGTTCGCCCGAGCGTCGACCTGACGGGCGTATCTCGTCTCGATACGGCATTCTCGGGTCCGTACATTGGAGTCGACATAGGGAGCGCGCCCCGGCAATGTCGCGACTTCGACGGACGCGAGGCTCCACCTCCAGCACTGCATGACTCCAACGGTACGCGATTCGCTCTTCATGCCGCGTCAATGGGCTCGTTGAGGGTTGGGTCGCCTGTTTATTTCAAGCAGATGCGAGCTGGGAGCGTGCTCGCCACGTCACTGCCCGCGCAGGGTGGCGGTGTCGACATCAGCGCTTGGATTGCCGAGCCGTTCGACCGCTACGTCACGGCGAACACACGTTGGTGGCATGCGAGCGGCATTGATGCACGGCTCGGTTCCGAAGGCTTCAAGCTGGACGTGTCGTCGCTGCAGGCGCTTTGGTCGGGCGGGATCGGATTCGATAACCCGGACTCATCGGATGAGGGCGGCCGTCGCGTGTCGGATGGCGAGCCGTTCACTTTGTTTGCCAGCCGAGCCGACGCGCTCCGCCGAGCGGGTGACGGACCTGCCGCATCTGTTCTAATGCGGTTCGCAGCGTCATCTCGAGGATTGTTCGTGGGCGCTCCAGTCGACTTCCACGGTGTCGAAATTGGCGAGATCACGGGGATTGCGGTTGCTTTCGATATCGCTCGTCAGCGCTCGGAGACAGTCGTCACGACGAACATATATCCGGCACGACTCGGCCAAGGCTACAGGCGTGCGTTGGGTAACGGCGATAACGCAGCCGGCAGGGGCCTGCTGCGCGACCTGGTCAGGCAGGGGCTGCGCGGTCAGTTGCGTGTCGGAAATCAGTTGACCGAAAAGCGCTACATCGCGCTCGACTTTTTTCCGCACGCCACACCGGTCAATATCGACACCCATCATGCGATGGTCGAGCTGCCGACCGTACCGAACATGTTCGATTCATTGCGCAATCAACTCGCTGGTATCGGCGATCGGCTAGGCCATTTTCCGGTTGACGAGGTCGGACATCATTTCGACGCGGCGACGAAATCCGCCGGTTCACTGGGCCGGACATTCGATACCGAGTTGGCGCCGAGCGCACGCTCAGCTCGGATCGCTGCAGAGCGATTGTTTGATGCGGCAGCGGTGGTGCGTCGGACCGGCAAGCAGGAACATGCATCAAGTCTCGACACTGATGCCACTCAACGCGAACGGGACGACGGAGCGAGCATGTCCGGTGACCGGGGATTCCGGAAGACGCCGCCACCGTTGAAGCCGGGCGGCGGTGGACTGGACTAAAGCCGGCCGTGGCGGGTTTCTCGTGCCGGCACGCATTGGTGCTGAGGGCGTGGCCCGTAGGGGCAATGCGTGCCGAGCTCGCATGAACGCCAGACTCACGGACAATCTCCGATGATGTAATAGCCGGCCTTCGTCTCCGCCAGCGTATTCGTATAAAACACGTTGTCGAGCCCCATGTTCTGGTTCGATCCGGCCGCATAGGCGATGCCAAACGAATCGTACGCGCGGCCGGCCTGCACGTGCGCATAATTCGTGGCCGTCGTCTCGGTGCAGGCGAAGCTCGATTGCGTCGTCGCCGACACCGGGGACGATTGCGCGCTCTCGCCCGCGCTCGGATCGACCTCGGTGACCGTATAGGAGTAGGTCGTGCTGGCGATCAGGCCGGAATCGGTGTAGGCCGTCGACGTCGACGAGCCCACCTTGTTGCCGTTGCGATAGACGTTGTAGCTGCTCGCGTTGGCGACCGGGTTCCAGGACAGCGACACGCTCGTCTGCGTCGCGCCCGTGACGGTCAGCCCCGCCGGCGGCGTGCCGGGCTGCGTCGACCCGGTGCTCGCGCGCAGGTTGTATCTGACCCAGTAGTCCATCACGAAGGCCGGATAGTTGATGTGCGTCGCGTCCACGTAATTGGTGTTGTCGCCGCCCGCGCCGGCGGGCCACGCGTGGGCCATGCCGGAGACCACGATCTCGTGCGTGCGCACTTTGCCGTTGCTGTCCGTGTAGGGCGTGTTCGTGCCTCCGCCGGAAATGGATACTTTGGACCCCTGCGTAAACGCGCCGCCGTAGACGAGCCGGAAGGCGGCGGTGTCGAGCGGGCCATACGCCTGGGCCACGGTGTAATCCGACGTGCCCCATACGGCGCCTGCGATCTGGGTGGAGAACTTGCCCGCGTTCGAGCCTGCCCACGCCTTGCACTGATTGGCCGCCGTTTGCGCCGTGTAGCCGGCCGGAACGTAGCCGATTTGCAGCGTGGTCGTGCCGGGCGGCGGCCCGGCGTTGATGCCGATGCCGGCGAAGACGTCCGGCGCGATGCAGCCGAGCACCATCGTCATGCCGCCGCCGGAAGACAGGCCCGCCACGTACACCTGGTTTGGATCGATCGCATATTGCGCGTCGCCGACGAAGCGGCTGACGAGATCGAGCAGTACGCCGACGTGGCCGTTCGTGCGATTCGGCGACGTGTTCGCATAGTCCCAGCAATGGTTGCTGTAGACGTTTCCGGTTGCGTTGGGCGCCAGGATGATCGCGCCGTATCGATCGGCGATGCTTTTCCAGTTGAAGCCCGCGCCTTGCGAATTGTCGATGACGTCGCCCGATGCGCTCTGTAGGCAACCGTGCAGAACGAGCACGAGCGCGCGCTCACCGTTGGGCGTCGTCGGCTGGGTCGCGGGCCAATAGAAGTAGCCGGTCAGATTGCCGCCATTGACCGTATCCGCGCCCCACGTTTGCTGGCTGCTCCATGCGCCCGGTCCCGCGGTAACGTCGGCGCGCGCGGGATGAGCCGAGAGCGCGGCCGCGCATAGTGCGATCAGAGCGGTGATTCGTTGCCATGTGCGTCTTGCGTTCCTGGTCATGCTGGCTCTCCTTGAATGGGGAATGTTGTCGATACCCACGGCCGTTTTGCTTCCCAGTCCTGCCTTTTTATGCGGCGGCGTCGTTCATCCGCCGCGTTTCGATTTTTGTCGATGAGGGCAATTGCGCGTTGAGAAATACAGCATGTCGCGCGGTGTCGGTCAATTTAAGGTTTACCTTAGAGACCTATTAAAAAGTCCTGGCGCGTTTGACGCCATTGAGCCGGATGCGCGGCGGCCCCGATCGGAAAATGCGTGACGGATGTCGACGCATCGGACTGCATCAATATTTTCGCCGGCCTTTTGCCGCGCACGAGAGGCCCGATGTTAGGGCGCGCTCTACCGGAGCCGTCTGTCGCTCCGTTCTTCGCCGATCTCCTTGGCCACCGGATAGATTCGCCGCCGAGTTCATTTTTAGAAATGAATTCGCCAATCATTCAATTCAATCGAATCTTTTGGAATTCGATTGGTTCTAGAGGTTGTCAAATGAATTGATCTCGTGAAAATGGCGATGAATGAAACGCTGTGGGGCGACCATGTGGCGCTTTTCGTTTCGGATGCCTGGAAGTGCGCGTCCGAATGGATCGTGCGTTACGGATTGGCCGCGGCGGGCGAAGAGGGCGCGGGGCGCTTGATTCGGATCGCACGCGACGAGAGTCCGACAGTAAGGGCTGAGGGTTTACGATAGATTCGAAAACGAAACGAGCGAACAAAAATTAATATCATATCGAATATTCGTGTTCGAATGCGAACGTATCCCGCCAAAGCCCCATCGAAGCGGATCCCCGAAATTCGATCCGAGCCACTTCACCCGCACGAGAATACTCATGGATTCCTCTCCCGTCCTCGAGGGCGCCGAGCCGTTCCTGTTCGACGGCAACGCCACCGGCATCCTGATTTCCCACGGCTATACCGGCTCGACGCAGAGCGTCCGGTACGTCGGCGAGCAGCTTCATCGCCGCGTCGGCTACACGGTGCTCGGCCCGCGGCTCGCGGGGCACGGAATCAGCCCGGAAGCGATGGACCGCACGTCGGCGATAGACTGGGTGGAAAGCATCGACCAGGCGCTCGACGCGTTGCGACAGAAATGCGAGCGCATCGTGATGATGGGCTTGTCGATGAGTGCAACGTACGATTCGGGCAGCCGCGCATCGGGCTCGCGAGTCGCGAGATCGACGGCGACGAGTATCGCGGTGCTCGACGCGGCGGCCTGCGCGAGCGCCCCGCAATCGGCGCGCGACGACGAGCCTTCGGGCTTCGGCCGCTTGAGCCACGTATCGATCGGGTGATTGCCTTCGCGCAGCGCGGCGTCGAGCGCGGCGCGATCCGCGGCCGCGGCCGATAACTGCCGCGCGGCGAGCCGCTTGCACGCGAGCGTGCGCGGCGACGGCGCGATCAGCAGGTGAACGACCACCGCGATGCCGATCGGAATCGCGACCATCAGCCACGCGTAGAGCAGCCCGCGCGTCCCCGCTTCGCCGAGCGGAATCAGGCCGAGCTGGTCGAGCATCGATTCGTCCTCCATTCGCGCAGTGGGATCGGGTCAAAACCGGGACCCAATCCCAACGACCGGGCACGACCCGGTTCCAAGAGGCATCCGAGAAACTGAAGAAGTTGGCCGAGTTTTACACGCAGATGGACGAAATGAGCAAGCAGGCCAAGCCTTGCGGACGCCGCACCGTGCATGAACTCATTCGAGCGCGCGCGTTCAACGGGCATTTGCGCCAGCCGGTAAACGACTAGCTTCGAATTCCACTCGCGCAACACCGAAGCCAACCCCGTTCGCCGCGCCTCAAACGGCCCGGAAGCGCCGCTGCCGTGAATGCGTAAAATGACCGCCACGCACACAGGCCCCCAAGCATCTCCCATGCCGCTTCCCACCGTCCCCACAGCGCCGTTTTGCCCGGCAGAAGTCAAAGGCAGCATCACGATCGACGCCAACGTCTCCCGTTTCACCAGACTGCGCCGCTTCGCCGGCCCGGGCCTGCTCGTCGCGATCGGTTACATGGACCCCGGCAACTGGGCGACCGACATTCAGGCCGGCTCGCAGTTCGGCTACGCGCTGCTGTGGGTCGTCGCGTTCTCGAGCCTCGCGGCGATCTTCCTGCAGATGCTCGCCGCGCGGCTCGGGCTCGCCGCCGGCCGCGATCTCGCGCAGGCGAGCTACGAGCGCTACGGGCCATTCGGCCGGGTCGTTCAGTGGATCACGGCCGAAGTGTCGATCATCGCGTGCGACATCGCCGAGGTGCTCGGCTGCGCGCTCGCGTTCAAGCTGCTGCTCGGCGTGCCGCTCGCGTGGGGCATCGTTTTCACAGCGCTCGACACGATGATCGTCCTCGGCCTGCAAGGCAAGGGATTCCGGCAGGTCGAGGCGATCGTGCTCGGGCTGATCGGCACGATCGTGTTCTGCTTCGTCGCGCAGGTCGCGATGGCGCCGCCCGATTGGCGGGCCGTGCTGCATGGCCTCGCGCCCGGCGTGCCGGGTCACGATCGCAAGGATGCGATCGTGCTCGCGCTCGGCATCGTCGGCGCGACCATCATGCCGCACAACCTGTATCTGCACTCGTCGGTCGTGCAGACGCGGCGCGTCGTCGGCGGCACGAAAGACGCAATCGAGGAAACGCTCGCGATGGTTCGCATCGACACGTGGATCTCGCTCGTCGTTGCGATGCTCGTCAACGCGGCGATCCTCGTGCTCGCCGGCGCGGCATTCCATGCGACCGGCCGGACGGGCGTCGTCGACATCGAGCAGGCCTACACGCTGATCACGCCGGTCGTCGGCGGCGCGGCCGCGTGGCTGTTCGGCATCGCGCTGCTCGCGTCGGGCCAGAGCTCGACGCTGACGGGCACGATCGCCGGCCAGGTCATCATGGACGGCTTCCTGCACATGAAGATCCCGTGTTATCAGCGTCGGCTGATCACGCGCGGGCTCGCGCTCGTGCCCGCGCTCGTCGGCGTGTTGTGGCTCGGCGACGGCGCAGTCGGGCAGTTGCTCGTCTGGAGCCAGGTGCTGTTGAGCCTGCAATTGCCGTTCGCGATGTGGCCGCTGATCCGTTCGGCCGGCGACCGATCGGTCATGCGCGATTACGCGATCGGGCGCGGCGCGAAAATCATCGCATGGACGCTCTTCGTCCTGATCGGCGGAACGAATCTGTTGCTCGTGACGGGTTTCGTCGGTTGACGCGAATCGCATTGTCGTGAGCCGATGAGCCTCGGTGTTTTGGACGAGCGAGCGCGGACGTCTCGCAGACCCGCCATCCATTGAGCGCGTCGCATCGAGCCGGTCTTCCGGCCGCGGGCTGAATTCTTGCGCGTCCGGCGCATGCCGTGAGGCGATAGGCGTGGGCTATGACAGGCAGAGTCAATCGATAGTTGCCGTGCGCGCCGTATCCGCGTGTAATGAGCGACGTGATTGTGCGACGCGCGTTCCGATGAAGTCACCGTTGAAGAAGCGGTGCGCCCGCAGGAAGCGGGCGCGGCGACTGAGATGATCGCGGTGTCGATGGGCGTCGTGCAGGCTCGGGAAACGCTTCGCACGGCGCTCGCGATCCAGCATCTGACGGGGATGAAGAACTCGAAGGCGATTGTCGCGATCAAAAGAATCCGGACGCGCCGATCCTCGGCGTGGCCGATTCCGGTCTTGTCGGCGATCGGTTCACGCTCGCGCCGGAACTCCTGAACGAACTCGGCTGACTCATTGCATGAGCCGGCCGGACCTCGCCGATATTGTCGACACCCGAAGCAGGAGACCCACATGCCGATCGACACCGCGATTTCCCCGCAGTCCTATCTGTTCGTTCCGGGCAGCCGGCCCGAGCGGTTCGAGCGCGCGCTGTCGAGCGGCGCCGACGCGGTGATCGTCGATCTCGAGGACGCGGTCGAGCCGGCGGCGAAGGACGCCGCGCGCGAAACCGTCGCCGCATGGGTGTCCCGCAGCCGGCCGGTGCTCATGCGGATCAACGGCCGCGATACACCGTGGTTCGAGCGCGATGCGAAGCTCGCCGCGCTCGACGGCGTCGCGGGCATCGTGATCCCCAAAGCCGAAGGCCCGGACGATGTCGCGGCCGTGGTCGCGCACGCGCGGCGCGAACTGCCGGTCTATCCGCTCGTCGAGACTGCGCGCGGCATGTGGGCGGCGCTGGATATCGCGAAAGCGCCGTGCGTGCAGCGGTTGATGTTCGGCACGCTCGATTTCATCGCCGAAATGGGGATGGACGACGATCGCGATCCGCTGAATCCGCATCGCGCGCAACTGGCGCTCGTTTCGCGCGTTGCCGGGCTCGATGCGCCCGTCGACGGCGTGACGCCCGATGTTCACGACGCCGATCGGTTGACGGCCGATGCGCTGAACGGCAAGCGGCACGGCTTCGGCGCGAAGCTTTGCATTCATCCGGCGCAGGTCGGAATCGTGCATGCGTGCTACGGTCCAAGCGAGCGCGAACTCGATTGGGCGGCGCGCGTCGTCGACGCGGCGTCGCGTGCCGAAGCGGGGGCGATCGCGGTCGACGGGAAGATGGTCGATCGCCCGGTCGTGCTGCGTGCGCAGCGGCTGCTCGCGCAGGCCGCGCGCCGCCGCGGCGGGGCGCAGGCGTGACGGCGGGCACGCTGCGCGGATGCGGCGCAACGAACACAACCATCGCGCGGTTCGGGGCGGGTGTCGTTCGCGTTCCCGCAAGATTCGAACACGCCGATAATCGACGCGAACACGACAGATCAACGAAGGCGATGCCAGAGAATATCGTCGCCCGCGTCATCGCGTTGGCCTGACGACGATCATCGCGTCGAGAAAACGAATCGCTTGCGCCGGGGTATCGTCCGTGCGCCTTGCCGGCGCGGACAGCTTCGGCGCGCAGATGCCCGACAAGCTGCCGCGCACATGAAATGCCGCCACGTGTCTTGCGCTCACGACCGCGCCGCGCGTCAAGGCGCGGCCGTTCGCACGGCATCCCGATCGCCGTCCCCGGCCGTCGGCGAGATGTCCTCGAGCGCATGCCGGCTCGTCTCGATTCGCAGTATCCCGATGCCGATGCACAGCGCGGCGAAGACCGCGCTGACCATCGCGATCACGCCGCCCACGCCGACATGCCGATAGAGCGCGAGCGCGAGATACGGCGTCGCGATCGACGCCGCGCGTCCCGTCATGCCGGCGAAGCCCGTGCCGCGCAGCCGCACTTCGGTCGGAAACAGCTCGGGAATGAAGCCGAACAGACCGAGTGTCGTGATCGTGTAGATGCTCGTCACGAGGCAGAAGCCGACGACGATGATCGCCGCGGCGTCGCGCAGCGAAACATAGATCCAGCCGAGCACGATGCTGACGACGGCCGCGTATGCGATGCCCTTCGCGCGGCCGATCCTGTCGGCGATCAGATAGCCGCACGCGCCGCCGACGGGCGAGCCGATCGACATCAGCAGCACGAAGCCGAGCGATTTCACGACCGACAGCCCCTCCGACACGAAGAACGTCGGCAGCCACGCGATGAACCCGTACAGGCCGATGTTGACGGCGATCGCGGTCATCGCGGCGACGATCGTGCGGCCGCGCATGCCGGCCTTGAAGAGCGCGCCGAGCGGCGCCGAGCCGACGTTCAGATCGACGACGCGCGCAACGGGCGGCAGCTCGCCTGCTTGCGCGGCGACTTCGCGCTCGATGTCGCGCAGCGTCTTTTCCGCTTCGTCGAGCCGCCCGACGGATTCGAGCCAGCGCGGCGATTCGGGCATCCGGTGCCGCAGAAACCAGACGACGAGCGCGCCGAGCCCCGCGATCGCGAACATGTATCGCCAGCCGAGATTCGGAATGACCCAGTAGCCGACGGCGAGCGCGAAGAACAGGCCGCTGTTGATGATGATCGCGAGCAGCGACACCCATTTGCCGCGCGTCGCGGGCGGCACGAATTCCGCGAGCGTGCCGGCCGCGACGACGAGCTCGGCGCCGAGCCCGAGCCCCATCGCGAAACGCAGGCCGATCAGCCAGCGGATGTCGGGCGCGAAGCACGCGGCGAGCGACGCGAGTCCGAACACCGCGAGATTGAGCTGATACGAATAGCGGCGGCCGAGCCTGTCGCCGACGTAGCCCGCGAGCGCCGCGCCGATCATCATGCCGACGAAGGTCGCCGACACGAACGTCGCGCCGCTGCGCAGATCGGCGAAGCCCGTCTTCACCATCGCGGCGACGGCGCCGTTCGCGAGATAGAGGTCGAATGCATCGAGGAACGCGCCGGCCGCAATGAGTCCGAGGATCTTCCAGTGGAAACGTGAAACGGGCAGGCGGTCAAGTCGACCGGCCGCGTTGACGATCGGGGTCATGCGTGTCTCCTGATATGAACGATGCGTGCCGGCCTTGCTTCGAGGGGAAGGTCCGGTCATGTCTCGCGCCGCTAGACGGCGCCTTCGTCGCGCAAGCGTGCGATGCGGCCATCGTCGTAGCCGAGCTCGCGCAGGATCGCGTCCGTGTGCTGGCCGAGCACCGGCACGGGCGCCATCGCGGGTTCGTCCCGCGCGGCGACGCCGGGCGGGTAGAGCGCGGGCACGGGGCCCGCCGGCGTATCGACGTGCGTCCAGCGATGCCGGGCCTTCAACTGGCCGTGTTGCCACACGTGATGCATGTCGTTGAGCCGCGCATTCGCGATGCCGGCTTCGTCGAGGCGCGCGATCACTTCGTCGGCGCTCAGCGTCGAAAACGCAGTGCGGATGATGTGCGCGAGCGCATCGCGATGGCTCGAGCGCAGGCTGTTCGTGCGGAAGCGATCGTCGGCGGCGAGCTCGGGCAGCCGCACGACGGTGTCGCAAAAGCGCTGCCACTCGCGTTCGTTCTGCAGGCCGAGCATCACGGTCTTGCCGTCGCCCGCCGGAAACGGGCCGTACGGATAGATCGTCGCGTGCGACGCGCCGGTGCGCGGCGGCGGCGTCTGGCCGTCGATCGCGTAGTAGAGCGGATAGCCCATCCATTCGATCATGCTCTCGAGCATCGACAGATCGATGTGTCGTCCGCGTCCCGTGCGTTCACGCTCGAACAGCGCGGCGAGGATGTTCGAGTACGCATACATGCCGGCCGCGATGTCCGCGATCGAGCAGCCGGCTTTCGCGGGCGCGTCGTCCGAGCCGGTGATGCTCAGGAAGCCCGATTCGCTCTGGATCAAGAGGTCGTATGCCTTCTTGTCGCGATACGGGCCGTCGAGTCCGTATCCGGAGATGTCGCAAACGATCAGCGCGGGATAGCGTTCGCGCAGCGCGTCGTAGCCAAAGCCCAGTCGCTGCATCGCGCCCGGCGCGAGGTTCTGCACGAGCACGTCCGCGCTCGCGAGCAAGCCGTGGACGATGCCGACCGCCTCCGGCCGCTTGACGTCGAGCGTCATGCTTTCCTTCGAGCGGTTCGCCCACACGAAATGCGACGCGAGGCCGCAGACGCGTTCGTCGTACTGCCGCGCGAAATCGCCCACGCCAGGGCGCTCGATCTTGATCACGCGCGCGCCGAGATCGGCGAGCTGGCGCGTGCAGAAAGGCGCGGCGATCGCGTGCTCGAACGCGACGACAGTGATGCCGGTGAGCGGGCGCATGGCGGTCCTTCGTCAGAACGAGCGCGGCAGGCCGAGGATGTGCTCGGCCACGTACGACAGGATCAGGTTCGTCGAGATCGGCGCGACCTGGTACAGGCGCGTCTCGCGGAACTTGCGCTCGACGTCGTATTCGCACGCGAAGCCGAAGCCGCCGTGAAATTGCAGGCACGCGTTCGCCGCTTCCCACGACGCGTCCGCGGCGAGCAGCTTCGCCATGTTCGCCTGCGCGCCGCACGGCTCTTGCGCATCGAAGAGCGCGCACGCCCGGTAGCGCATCAGGCTCGCTGCCTCGACGTTCACGTACGCGCGTGCGATCGGGAACTGCACGCCCTGGTTCTGGCCGATCGGGCGGCCGAACACGGCGCGCTCCTGCACGTACCGCGACACCTTGTCGATGAACCAGTAGCCGTCACCGATGCACTCGGCGGCGATCAGCGCGCGCTCGGCGTTCAGCCCGTCGAGGATGTACTTGAAACCCTGGCCTTCTTCGCCGATCAGATTCTCGGCGGGGATCTCGAGATTGTCGAAGAACAGCTCGTTCGTTTCGTGGTTCACCATGTTCGGAATCGGGCGCACCGTCATCCCGTGGCCGATCGCGTCGTGCAGATCGACGAGGAAGATCGACATGCCTTCGCTCTTCTTCGTCACGTCCGACAGCGGTGTCGTGCGCGCGAGCAGAATCATCAGATCGGAGTGCTGAACGCGCGAGATCCAGACCTTCTGGCCGTTCACGACATAGCGGTCGCCGCGCCGCACGGCCGTCGTCTTGATCTTCGTCGTGTCGGTGCCCGCCGTCGGCTCGGTGACGCCCATCGACTGCAGGCGCAGCGCGCCGGACGCGATGCGCGGCAGGTAGCGCGCTTTCTGCTCGTCCGAGCCGTGGCGCAGCAGCGTGCCCATGTTGTACATCTGGCCGTGACACGCACCCGAATTGCCGCCTGCACGGTTGATCTCCTCCATGATGATCGACGCTTCGGTGAGGCCGAGGCCCGAGCCGCCGTATTCGTGCGGAATCAATGCGGCGAGCCAGCCGGCTTTCGTCAGCGCGTCGACGAACGCTTCCGGATAGCCGCGTTCCTCGTCGATCTTGCGGAAATAGTCGGCGGAAAACTGGCTGCAAAGATCGCGGACCGCTTCGCGGATGTCCTGATGGGGATCGATGGATGGGTTCATGAGTGGTTCGTTCGATCTTCGAAATGCGTTATCGCACGAGGGACGCGCGCGCGGACATCGTCAGCGATCCTTCGTGATCCTTCGCCCACAGCTCGGCCGACCGGCCGTCGGGCACAAGCCGGCCGCACAGCGTGAGCGCGCGGCCGACGAAGGCGGGGCGCACGGCCTTGTACGCGTAGTCCGTGACGACCGCATCCGGCATCGATCGCGACACGAGATCGAGCAGCAGCGTCGCGATCAGCGGGCCGTGAACGACGAGGTCCGGATAGCCTTCCGCGTGCTGCGCGTATGCGCGGTCGTAGTGGATGCGGTGGCCGTTGAAGGTCAGCGCCGAATAGCGGAAGAGAAGCGTTTCGGCGGGCGCGATCTCGCGTTGCCAGTGCGCGCCGTCGGGCGCGGCCTGACGCGGCGGCGACGGTGCGCCCGGCTCGGCGGGTTCGCGATAGACGATGTCCTGCTCCTCGTGAATCGCAAGCGCGCCGCTCGACTCGATCCGGTGCTCGACCGTGACGAACGCGAGCCGGCCGCTGCGGCCGGCCTTGCGCTCGAGTGATGCGACGCGCGACGTGCGCGTTGCGCTCGAGCCGATCGCGAGCGGCGCGATAAAGCGCACGCGTCCGCCCGCCGCCATCCGGCGCGGCAAGCCTGGATCCGGCAGGAAGCCTCCCGTGCGCGGATGGCCGTCGCTGCCGAGCGACGATTGCCGCGCGGCCGTCCAGAAGTACAGCCAGTGCCATAGCGGCGGCAGCGGGTCGCCGGCGCGCGGATGCGCGTCGCGATCGAGCGTGGCGGCGAGCGCGGCGGCGGGAGCGGGGGAAACGAGGTCGGTGACGATCTGGACCGCGTCGTCGCGGCGCTCGGCTGGGGTGGCGCGCATGGCCGTCTCCGTCGCCCGGCGGGCCGGGCGGATTGGCTTGGAATGGAGACGACTTTAGGGGAACCGGCGGCGCACGGGAAATACCAATTGAATGTGCCGGACATAGGCGTATCCTATGCCTTTTCGACCGACAGGCAGCGCGATGGACGTCCGTCAGCTTCGTTATTTCGTCAGTATCGTCGAGTACGGCAGCCTCGGCAAAGCGGCGGAGAAGCTGTACGTCGCGCAGCCTTCGCTGAGCCAGCAGGTCGCGAAGCTCGAGGACGATCTCGGCGTCGCGCTGCTCGTGCGCAGCCCGCAGGGCGTGAAGCCGACGGCAGCGGGGCAGGCGCTCTATCGTCACGCGCGGCTCGTGCTGCGGCAGATGGATCAATTGCGGCAGGAAGTGCGCGAAGGCGCGGGCGCGGAATCGGGGACCGTCGCCGTGGGCTTTCCGACGACGATGGCGTCCGTGCTCGCGATGCCGGTGTTCGAACGGGTGCGCGTGCGCTATCCGGGCATTCGCCTGCAACTCTTCGAAAGCATGAGCGGCTACATCAACGAACTGCTCGCGAACGGCCGGCTCGATCTGGCGATCCTGTTTCGCGAATCGAACACGACGGGCATCACCGCGATGCCCGTGCTCGACGAGGCGCTGTATCTGCTCGGCGAGCCGGGCGGCGCCGTGGCGCCGCGCGCCCGCACGTGCGCACTCGCTGCGCTCGCGGGCGTGCCGCTCGTCGCGCCGAGCGTGTCGAACGGGCTGCGCCTGCTGCTCGAGCGGATCTTCGCGCGCGAGGAGGTGCCGCTCAACATCGTCGCCGACATCGATTCGCTGCCGACGCTGCTGTCGATCGCGCAATCGGGCGCCGCGTGCACGATCCTGCCCGCATCGGCGCTGGCGCTGCGCGACGCGGCGAACCGGCCGAAGATGCGCCGCCTGGTCGATCCCGAGGTCCGGCGTCCGGCGAGCCTGTGCTGGTCGAACACGTCGCCCGTGAGCTCGGCCGCGCTCGCGGTGCGCGAGACGATCGTCGAACTGATCGCGGAACTCGCGGACAGCGGCGTGTGGGCCGGCATCGCGTTGCGTGCGCGCACCGATTCGGCCGCGTGACGGCCGGCCGCGGGCCGCGAATCGCTATCGCAACGACGCGACGTGCCGCTCGACGACCGACACGAACATGCCGAGGCAGCCGGTGAAGAAATGGTTCGCGCCCGGCACGACGACGACCGGCAGCCGCTGCGGACGCGCCCACGCCATCACGCTCGCAAGCGGGACGACCGCGTCCGATTCGCCGTGAACGACGAGCGTGCCGTCCGGCGCAGCGGGCGTGTCGTATTGGCGCTCGCCCTGCACGGTGCCGAACGGAACGCCCGCGAGCACCGTGCACGCGGGCGGTGCGCCGGCGTCGATCAGCGCCCGCGCGACCCGCGCCTGCACGAACGCGCCGAACGAGAAGCCCGCGAGCGCGACGGGCTTGCCGGGATGCGCGCGGCGCACGGCCTCGACGATCGCGAGCATATCGCCGGTTTCGCCGTTGCCGGCGTCGTGCGTGCCTTCGCTGCCGCCGACGCCGCGGAAATTCGGCCGGATCGCGAGCCAGCCATATAGCTGAAAGACGCGGGCGAGCGCGCGAGGAATCTTGTGTCCGGCATCGCCGCCCTGTAGCGGGTGAGGATGCGTGACGATGGCGATGCCGCGCACGTCGCCGGGCGGCGCGTCGACGAATGCGTCGATGCGGCCGGCATCGCCATGAAGCATCGTGCTCGTCGTATTCGGACTGAAGAAGTCCATCGTGTGCGATAAAAGTGGGGTTGAGTGCGTTTGGCGTTCGGGCGAGCGGAATCCGAAGCGCGAGCGTCGGGTGCGTTCGAGGCGTGGAGCATGGCCGATGTCGCTATTTTCGCTGTCCTGCGAACGAAGCGATAGAACGGGCTTCCTCTGCCCGGCATAGGCCATGCCTATGGAGTGCCGCGCATGTATTGCGTCGCGAGGCGGGCGATTCGTCCCACATCGTGAGCAGCCCGGCCGCTGCGCCCCGTTGCGTGGTCGATGTCCGGCGCGCACGCAAGCAGGAAAAAAGCCGGCGAGGCTGACGAAGCGCCACGCAGGCGCCGCACATTGTTTGCATCAGCGAAACGGACTGTTAAGCGTAACGGGAATGATCTATCGGGCGGAGCGCGGCATACTTTCACGTGTCTCATTATTCCCAGTCTGCTCGAAGAGCACGCTTGCAAAATTGAAACCACGCGTTCTCAAATCGTCGTCCTTATCAATCGCGCTCTGCGCGCTGCTGCTTGCCGCATGCTCGAGCGCATCCGACATCAGCGCGACTGAAACCCCGAACGTCTACACCGTCGATTCGAACTCGCGCGGCATTCTGCTGTCGTGGGCGGGCGCGCACGAGCGAGCCGTCAACGAAGCGACGAACTACTGCGCGCAGCGCGGCATGCAGGCGAGCGTGAAGCGGGAATCCGTCGATCGCGGCAGCGGCTCGCAGGGGCGCGCGCAACTCGCGTTCGAGTGCCATCCGGCGTTCTGACGGCCGGACGCCGTTGCGGCTGCGCGTCGCACGCGGCGGGATCGTCGATTGTGCGTCTGTCTGTCGGGCCGAGCCGAATGCAACGAAAAAGCCCACACGGTTCGGGCGAGCGGTGTGGGCTTTCTTGCTGCGGCCTGCGCGCAGCGCACGCGGTGCGAGCAAACGTTGCCGCTTGACGTCGCGCCCCGTTGCGCCACGCCTCGCCGGCGTCACGCGACGAACGCGGCGCGATCCTTCCCGGCGATCCATGAGGGCGGGCGGCCGCGGCCGTTCCATGTCGCGCCGGTCTTCGGATCGCGGTACTTCGGCTTGAGCTTGCCGCGGCGGCGCAACACGCCCGCACGGCCGAACACTTCCTGCGTCGTGAGTTCGAATTCCTCGACGATTCGCTTCACTTCGGATAGCGCGGCGCTGCGCGCCTGCGTGCGCGCCGCATCCAGCTTGATCATCAGGGCTTCTCGTTCCACCAGAAGGTCGAGGTAGGTTTCCATCGAAAAAAAGCTCCCTTGCCTGTCGGGATTCGATCGCGTCCCGTATCGGCCGGCAAATGTAGAGTTGTGTGTTGGACGAATGACGGCAAGTCGACCGCCGATCGAAAGAAGCGAAGCCCGATGCGGCGGCCGGCGGGTGAAACGAACAATCACGATCCCGTTTCGGCGTCGATCGCGATGCCATCCGCCGTCAAGCGATGGCATCGCGCAAACGGGCGCAGCGCGAGTGAGGCCTGCGTGCGGGGATGAAAAATCGAAATCCGCGGCGACGTCCGGTGTCCGCGCGATCGCGCGCCGGTTCGGCACGCATTCGAGCACGGAGCCCGTCGAACAAGGGCCCGGGTCATCGTCATCGAGATGAAAATTCTAGCGGCCGGCGTCGACGCGAACCAGCGGATCGGACCGAGTTATTCATAAATTTTTGGCATACATCGGGGGGCAGGCGGCGTACGAGACGGCGCGTCGGCACATCGCGCGCGGTCGTTTAGCGATCGAAGCGAAACAGCGCGCGCGCCGAATCGCAGAGGATGATGCGCCGCAGAAGCGGATCGGGCACCCAGTCGTCGAGCGCCGAGCGCGTCGTCCGGTAGTCGGTCCGGTCGCGGTGCTGTGTATGCGGCCAGTCGCTGCCCCAGACGAGCCGGTTCGGCGCAAACGCGCCGAGCAGCGCGCGCGCCGCGCGCGTGCCGAACGCAGTGCCATCGCCCGAAACGATGTTGCGATACGCGGCGGAGAGCTTGACCCAGACCTGCCCGGTGCCGGCGATCGACAGCAAAAACCGGAAGCCGGGATCGCGCGTGCCGAGATGCGGCGCCGGCCGCCCGAAATGATCGACCACGACGCGGCACGATTGATCGAGCAGCGCGGGAATGATCGCAGGCAGATCGGCTGCGCGCCGGTGCACCTCGACATGCCAGCCGAGCGCGTTCGCGCGCGCGAGCAGCGCGCGCCAGCGCGGCGCGGCGAAATCCGGAATCGGCAGGCCGACGAGATTCAGGCGGATGCCGACCACGTCCGTCGCTTCGAGCCGAGCGAATTCGTCCTCGGCCGTGCACGGATTCACGCTCGCGACGCCGCGAAAGCGCTGCGGATAGCGCGCGAGCACGTCGACGAAGAAGTGATTGTCGGTGCCGAGAAAGCTCGGCTGAACGAGCACGGCGTGCGTGACGCCGCACGCGCTCAGATGCGCGACGTACGATTCGAGCGTCGCGTCGTATTCCGGCGAATGCCGCGCGGTCGGGATGCGCGGCAGGCTGCGCAGAAACACGTGCGCGTGCGAATCGACGGCCTCGATCGGCGCGAGCCCGTTCCCGTACCAGGCGTCGACGAGCGGATCGCGTGCGTCGCGCGCGCGCGTTGCGAAGGGGCGGCCCATCGTTTCGACTGCCGGATCGTTCGATGCCTGATCCATGAAAATCCACGAAATGACGGGCGCCCGATAGGCCGCCTCGCGCCGCCTCGCGTCTACAGTGCCGCTTCGCGGCCCCGGACGTCGGGTTGCGCTGTCTGGAAATCGCGCGCGCGCGTTTCGGGCAGGAACCACACGGCGATGAACACGAGCCCGTACGCGATGCCCGCGTCGATGCCGAGCGCGACGCCGAGCGGCATCGATGTGCCCATGTGTCCGACGAGCACCGGGAAGATCGCCGACGCGACGCGGCCGAAGTTGTAGCAGAAACCGACGCCGCGGCCGCGCACGTTTCTCGGATAGAGCTCGTTGAAGAGCGCGCCGAGCGTGGCCGGGATGCCGGCCGCGAAGAAGCCGAGCGGGAAGCCGAGCAGCAGCATCGCGACGTTGTCGAGCGGCAGCAGCACGTACAGGTTGACCGTCACGACGCAGCACGCGGCGAACAGCATCAGGTTCCTGCGGCGGCCGATGCGGTCCTGCAGGTACGCGCTCGTCATGCATCCGACGATGAACGCGACGATGATCACGGCGAGATATGCACCCGTGCCGAGCACCGACAGATGACGCTCGGTCTTCAGGTAGGTCGGCAGCCAGGTCGTGATCGCGTGGTAGCCGCCGTGCGCGCCGACGCCGATCAAGCCGCCGACGATCGTCATCCGGAGCACCGCCGGATCGAAGATGCTCTTCGCCGACGCGCGCGCCGACGCGGCCGCGGCCGCGCGCGCGTCGTCGCGCGGCGGCTCGGGGATGGCGCGCCGGATGTACAGCACGAGCAGCGCGGGCAGCACGCCGATCGCGAACAGCACGCGCCACGCCCATTCGGGCGGCAGCCACGAGAAGACCAGCGTGTAGAGCAGCACCGCGCCGCCCCAGCCGAAGCCCCACGCGCTCTGCACGATGCCCATCGCCTTGCCGCGATGCCGCGCGCGAACCGTTTCGCTCAGCAGCACGGCGCCCGCCGTCCATTCGCCGCCGAAGCCGAGCCCTTGCAGCGTCTTCAGCGCGAGCAACTGCTCGAAGTTCTGCGCGAATGCGCTGAGGAACGTGAACAGCGAGAACCAGCACACGGTGATCTGCAGCGCGCGCACGCGGCCGAAGCGATCGGCGATCATGCCGGCGAGCAGGCCGCCGATCGCACCCGCGGCGAGCGTCGCGCCGCCGATCAGGCCCGCCTGTCCCTTGCCGATGCTCCACGACGCGAGCAGCGCGGGAATCACGAGGCTGAACATCTGCGTATCGACGCCGTCGAGCGCCCAGCCGGAAAAGCATCCCTTGAACGTGCGTCTTTCCACGGGCGATATTTCTTTGTACCAGCTCACTCGCACTCTCCAGAATGATTTCGCAATAAGCGATTGAGAAAAATTCCGCATCATATCGCCATATTTTATCGAGCGGCAAACGATAAATGCATCACGAAACCGGGCATTATCGATAAAAGAAAATTATGATGACGGGCTTCGTGTCGAACCCGCTTGTGCAGGGCGGAAAGGCTCGGCAACGTTTGCGTTGCGTGGGGTGCGGCAATTTTCGTTCGACGCGATGCGTGGCGGCGAATATTCGAAATGATTGATCGGATAATTCTATTTGATTGAATGGTCGATAAATTGAAAATTCACGAGTCAAATTCGTCTGTCCGGAGCGAGTGCGGAATGAAAGCGCGGATTCGCGAATCAGCCCGCCTATTCGGTGGCGAAGCGGCAAGCCGACGATCGTCGAAAAAGCAGTCTCATTGCGCAGAGTGAAGATGGAATCCAAGCATCTACGTTATTTCCTGGCCATCGCCGATACCGGCAGCCTCACGCATGCGGCGATTCGCCTCGGCGTCGCGCAGCCCGCGCTCAGTCATGCGCTGACGAAAATGGAGCGCGAGCTCGGCGTGAAGCTGTTCGACCGTTCGAGGCGCGGCGCGACGCTGACGACGGCGGGCGAAGCGATCGTCGACGACATTCGCCTGAGCCTCGCTCGGATGGACGCCGCCGCGCGGCGCGCGAGCGAGATCGGCGCGCAGCGGGCAGGGCGGCTCAGCATCGGCTTCGTGTCGGCCGCGCTGTTCGATACGTTGCCCGCCGCGGTGTGCGCGTTGCGCGCGGCGGCGCCGCGCGTCGATCTCGTGATGCGGGAGATGAGCAATGCGGAGCAGGTCGTCGCGCTCGAGCGAGGCGAGATCGACATCGGCATTCTGCATACGCCCGTCGCGATCGGTGGCCCCGTCCACGAGAAGCTGATCCGGCGCGATCCGCTGATCGCCGTGATTCCGAAGTCGTTTCCGCGGCAGCCGGACGGCTCGATCACGCTGCGGGAACTGTCGCGCGCGGGGCTCATCTGGTTTCCGCACGAGCAGTTGCCGTCGATTCGCGCGGCGATCCTCAGCGCGTTCCGGCTCGCGGGCCATCCGATCGAGGTCGTTCAGGACGCGAATCGCACGCTGACCGTGATCGCCTGTGTCGCGGCGGGCTGCGGCGTGTCGCTGCTGCCGTCGTCGATCCGGACGCTGACGTTCGAAGGCGTCGATTTCAGCCCGGTGGCCGACGGGCAAGCGCTGCCGGAATTTCCGTTGACGGCGATCTGGCCGAAGCGGTCGCGCCGGACGCTCGCCGATCGGTTCGCGGCGCTATTGCCCCGGTTTCAGCCGAACTGAGCGGGCAAGGGCGGGCGACGGGCGGCACGCACGCGCGTCTTCGCCTGGACCGCATGCGCCGGATGCCGCGCCGTCGATCGTCCGGATGCCGAATGATTGGAATCGCACAGCCAAGCGCCGCGAGATAATTCGTCATTCGAACAATGCGTGCAGGCGAGTAAATGACGATAAATGGAATATCGCTCTCGCAATGAGAGTCGGGCGGGCGGCCGCGCGAATCGCATCGAAATTGAACCGCTTCGTCCAGCCGCCATTCCCGGGCGATGCGCGGTCAGAATGGCGGAATTCCGCTATTCCTGTCGATAATTTCCGCTTTTGATTTTCCTGGCCGAATCCCTGCGACGATGCGCGGGTGACGATCATATGACGGATTTTGCCGTGTCGATCATGTTCGAATGGCTGTGCTCGAGCGTTCGAAAGAATCTTTAAACATTGTCAAATTTTTCAAAACTCGGATTATTCTGATAGTAACAATTACGTCGGGCATTCATCATCTATTCAATTATATTTTCGATGAAACCGGGGCGTGATTCAGAAATAACCGCAATCGAGTAGACCAATCGGGTCGACCCCAACCAATTAAAAACCGGGTCGACCGAATTCGAATTCCGACTTTGCCTGCCGCGACGGCGGCGCGCGATGCGCTGCCGTTCGTCCGCGCTCGTCCGCTGCAATCACGGCGCGGATCGGCGAGTGTCGGTGCATGCGTGGTGCGCGCGAGGCGACGGGGCCGCCGTGCGCGGCGATTGGGCCATCGAAAAACAACAACGAGATCAACGGGCGATCGTGTGGAGAGCGAAATGCGCAAGCGTGTGGTGCGGATGATGAGCGGGGCGGCATTCATGCTGTTTTTCGCGACTGTCTCGGCCGGGCAGTTGACCGGCACGATGCAGGTGAATTTGCAGGTCAGCCGCGGATGCGAGGTCGCGGGCGTCGCCGGAAGCGTGGATCTGGGCCGGCTGGATTTCGGCGCGCAAGGACCGCTCTGGTCCGACTACCTGATGGCCGACGGCCGCGCGACGTCGAACGGTGCGGTGCGCGTCGTTTGCAGTCCGGACGTCAACGGCTTTCTGGTCTCGATCGACAGCGGTCGCAACGGGGACCAGTCGACCCGCTATCTGGTCAAGCATGGCGCGGACGGGCGCGTCGTCGGCCGGATTCCGTACAACGTGTACCGCGACGCGGCGCGCAGCGTGCCGTACGTGCCGCTCATGCCGCAATCGTTTCTCGTCGACGGGCGACAGGACGACGTGACGCTGCCGCTCTACGGCATCGTCAACGGCATGACGCGCGCGGTGCCGTCCGGGACCTACGAGGATTTGCTCGGGATCACGCTCGACTGGTGATCCGGGCAGGTAAGCAGCAACAGTTCTTTTTCACCACACAGAAGGAAACAAAATGAAGGCTCACTGGAAAGTCTGGGCGGCTCTCGCCTGCGTATCCGCCTGCGCGGGCGTGCAGGCGCAAACCAGCCCGCTCACGGGGACGGTCAACTCGCAGCTCGTGCTGACGACGGGCTGCGCGGTCGATACGGGCGGCGGCTCGGTCGGCTCGGCGAACTTCGGCACGCTCGACTTCGGCACGCAGCCGAGCGGCTTCACGGGCCAGCTCACGAGCGCGGCGAAGGGCGGCGGCTCGACGTCGACGCAAGTGACGTGCTCGCCGGATGTCACGTCGATCCAGGTGACGATCGACGGCGGCCAGAACGTATCGAAGGGCTCGGCCGTCGGCACGGGCACGCGCGCGCTCGCGAACGGCAGCAGCTTCGTACCATACGAGGTTTACTCGGATGCGGGGCATTCGCAGCAATATGTGTCGGGCACGCCGCAATCGGTCGCAGTGCCGACGCCGGGCGCCGCATTCGCGTTGCCGCTGTACGGCGTCATCAACAAGACGAGCTCGTCGGCGCTCGCCGCCGGCACGTACACCGACGTGCTGAACGTCACGCTCGGCTGGTAAGCGCACGCGTCGGTTCCGTTCAGTCCGGCCTCGCGGCTCGCGCGCAAGCGGGCCGCGAGGCGATCCCAGATTTCCGATCGTCATGTCGACCTTACATCGAGTGGTTTTTCTGCTGGGCGTCGCGGCGTTGCCGGCTGCCGGCCGGGCCGACACGCTGTTGCCCAGAACCCAGGCCTTCACGGTCAGCGCGCAGATCGTCGCGGGTTGCGGTGTCGCGGGCGGCGGGCCGACGAGCGGCCTGAACTTCGGCACGCTCGACTTCGGCGCGCATCCGGCCGTCGCGACCGGGCAGGCGAAGGCGGCGGTCGGCGGCGGCGCGTTGCAGATCGAATGCTCGCCGGGCTCGACGCTGAAGATGACGATCGACGGCGGCGCGAACGCGAGCGCGGGCAACACGCAGCGCAATCTGGCGAGCGGCGGCGCGCGCGTGGCGTACCAACTGTATTCGGACCCCGGGCGCACGCAGGCGATCGCGATCGGGCAGGCGGTGTCGCTGCCCGTGTCCGGGACGATCACGCTGCCGGTCTACGGCGCGTTGACGCTGCCGGGCGGCGGCGTGCCCGCGGGCACGTACACCGACACCGCGCAGGTCACGCTCAGTTATTAATCAATCAGGAATCCGTGATGAAAGTTTCGAGATCGCCTGGCGCGCCGGCGCGCGCGGCGCGGATGCGTCGCGCGTTGCTCGGCGCGGCGGCCGCGGCGTCGTTCGCGGCGCAGCATGCGCATGCGGCGGCGTCCGTGATGATCTGGCCGATCGATCCCGTGATCGAGAGCGACCAGCGGGCAGCGGCGCTTTGGCTCGAGAACCGCGATCGCCGGCCGGTGACGTTGCAGGTGCGCGTGCTCGGCTGGCGCGAGGCGAACGGCGAGGACCTCTACGACGAGAACCAGCAGCGCATCGCGGGCAGCCCGCCGATGGCGACGGTGCCGCCAGGCAAGCGCCAGTTGATCCGGCTCACGCGGCTCGCGGAGGCGGCGCCAGGCACCGAGCAGGCGTATCGCGTGCTGATCGACGAGATCCCGCAGCCGGACGACGGCGCGCAGCAATCCGCGAGCGAGGCGTCGCTCGGCGTGAAGTTCCAGATGCACTACTCGGTGCCGCTTTTCGTCTACGGCGACGGCCTGTGGACGAAAGAGAACCCGGACAGGCGCCGCGACCCGGCGACGGCGGGGCGGCCCTTGCTTCACTGGCACGTCGCGCACGACGGCGGCACGCGCTGGCTCGTCGTGTCGAACCGCGGCCCCGTGCATGCGCGGATCACGCATGCGGGGTTCGAAGCGAACGGCGCGCGCGCCGATTTCGCGCGGGGCCTGCTCGGCTACGTGCTGCCCGGCGCGCAGATGCGCTGGGCGCTGCCCGAGACCATCAAGCTCAATTCCAATTCCAAGCTGATCGCCACCGTCAACGGCGTGGCCGATCTCGCAATCGACGTGGACGGCGCCGCTTCGAACCGGTAATCCGCATCACGACACAAGCGACGATGTCGCGACGGGGAAATGCCTTGAAGCGGTACAACGAATACAGAACGAGAGGGCTGCCGCGGCGGCGCGCGGCGGCGTGGGCGGTGGGCATCGCATTCGCGGCGGCGGGGGGCGCGCGCGCGAACGAGCCGATGACGCTCGCGGACAGCTTCGGCCGCGCGCTGCCGCCCGCGGGGGGCGCGGCGGCGCAGGGCACGCTGTATCTCGAGCTCGTCGTCAATGAGCTGTCGACGGGGCGCATCGTGCCGATCCGCTATCGGGACGGCGTCTACTACGCGCGGGCGAGCGACCTCGCGCAGGCGTCGGTGCGCACCGGCGCGGAGCCCGACGCGCTCGTCGATCTGTCGAAGCTCGACGGCGTGCAGGTCGAATACGAGAGCACCGAGCAGCGCCTGAAACTGACCGTGCCGCCCGACTGGCTGCCGCAGCAGACGGTCGGCTCGCGGCGGCTGTACGATCGCACGCCCGCGGCCGTCAGCTTCGGGCTCCTGTTCAATTACGACGTGTACACGAACTCGCCGACGCTCGGCACGAGCTACACGTCCGCGTGGACCGAACAGCGTCTGTTCGACAAGTGGGGCACCGTGACGAACACGGGCGTCTATCGGCGCGATTACGGCGGCAGCATCGGCGGCGCCGGGAGCAACCGCTACCTGCGCTACGACACGTTCTGGCGCTACTCGGACCAGGACCGGATGCTCACGTACACCGCAGGCGACGTGATCACGGGCGCGCTGTCGTGGTCGAGCGCCGTGCGCCTGGGGGGCGTGTCGGTCGAGCGCGACTTCAAGGTGCGGCCGGACATCGTCACGTATCCGCTGCCGCAGTTTGCGGGTCAGGCCGCGGTGCCGACCGCCGTCGATCTGTTCATCAACGGCAGCAAGACGACGACGGGGCAGGTGAATCCCGGCCCGTTCGCGATGAACAACGTGCCGTTCATCAACGGCGCGGGCGAGGCGACCGTCGTCACGACCGACGCGCTCGGCCGCCAGGTCGCGACGACGATTCCGTTCTACGTCGCGAACACGCTGCTGCAAAAGGGGCTCTCCGACTATTCGCTGTCGGCGGGCGCGATGCGGCGCGACTACGGGATCCGCTCGTTCTCGTACGGCAAGTTCGCGGCGTCGGGCACCGCGCGCTACGGCCTTGCCGATTACCTGACGATCGAGGGGCACGCGGAGGGCGGCGAGCGCTTCGCGCTCGGCGGACTCGGGTTCGACCTGGGTGTCGGCATGTTCGGCGTGCTCAACGTCGCGGCGACGCAGAGCAGTCTCGCCGGCACGTCGGGCCGGCAATACGCGTTCGGCTACAGCTATTCGTCGCAGCGGTTCAGCGTGTCGCTGCAGCGAATCCAGCGCACGGACGGGTTTCGCGATCTGTCGGTCTACGATCTGCCCGCGGACGTCACGTACCGGCTCGTGCGCAGCAGCACGCAGGCGACAGCCGCGCTCAATCTCGGCGCGATCGGCGGCACGCTCGGCGCCGGCTACTTCGACGTGCGCGGCGCGGACGGCACGCACACGCGGATCGCGAACCTGTCGTATACGCGGCCATTGTTCCGGCGCGCGACGCTTTACGCGTCGGTCAACAAGACGATCGGCGACCACGGTGTCGCCGCGCAACTGCAACTGATCGTGCCGCTCGGCGACAAGGGCGTCGTGACGGGCTCGGTCGCGCGCGACGAGCGCAACAGTTTCAGCGAGCGCGTGCAGTACAGCCGCAGCGTGCCGAGCGACGGCGGCTTCGGCTGGAATCTCGCGTATGCGGGCGGCGGCTCGCACTACCAGCAGGCGGATGCGACGTGGCGCAACCGCTACGTCCAGGTGCAGGGCGGCGCCTACGGCTACGGCGCGGGGCGCGGCTACGCGCGCTGGGGCGAGGCGCAGGGCTCGGTCGTCGTGATGGACGGCGCGGTGCTGCCCGCGAATCGCGTCGACGATGCGTTCGCGCTGATCGACACGCAAGGCCGCAAGGGCGTGCCGGTGCGCTACGAGAACCAGCTCGTCGGCAGGACCGACGGCGGCGGCCATCTGCTCGTGCCGTGGGCGCCGTCCTACTACGCGGGCAAGTACGAGATCGATCCGCTCGATTTGCCGAGCAACGTGCGCGTGCCGATCGTCGAGCGTCGCGTCGCGGTGCGCGACCACGGCGGCGCGCTCGTCACGTTCCCGATCCAGAAGATCGTCTCCGCGCAGATCGCGCTCGTCGACGCGGCGGGTCGGCCGATCGGCGTCGGCTCGCGCGTGCTGCACGAGGAGAGCGGCCAGACCGCGCTCGTCGGCTGGCAGGGCGAGACGTATCTCGAAGGCTTGTCCGCGGTCAATCACCTGCGCGTCAGGACGCCCGACGGCCGAACCTGCCGCGCGACGTTCGCAGCCGACGTCGACGCGGCGCAGATGAGCCGCATCGGTCCGCTCGCGTGCGGCGAATAACGACAGGATTCCTCGATGAAGCCATTCCGACAATTCCTCGTGCGCGTCGCGGCGACGCTCGCGCTCGGTTTCTTTCCGGCGCTGCACGCGCATGCGACGTGTTCGGTCGTGAGCGCCGCTCCCGCGTCGTTCGGCACGGTCACGTCGTTCGTCGTCGCGAGCCAGCCGCAATCGACGTCGACGACGAGCAGCGGCCTGTCATGCTCGGGCGCGCTGCTCGGCCTCTTCGTGATCGGCGACCAGATCAACGCGACGATCACGTCGGCGAACGGCGGCAAGCTCGTCGGCCCGACGGGCGACGCGGTGCCATATTCGGTGTTCGCCGACCAGAATTACTCGATCAAGCTCAACCTCGGCATGACCTACAACTGGGCGAGCGGCCAACTGCTGAACCTGCTCGGGATCTTCGGCGGCCCCGCGCAGACGCTGCCGATGTATTTCCGCACGATCCAGGGCAGCAACGTCGCGGCGGGCACGTACACGGACACGCTGACGATCGCCTGGAACTGGGACTACTGCAGCGGGATCGGTGTGCTCGGCATCTGCCTCGGCCGCGACCGGGGCTCGGGCACGGCGGTCGTGCCGGTGACGATCACCGTGACGAACGACTGCGTGATCGCCGCGCCCGACGTGAACTTCGGCGCGGCGCCGACGGTTGCGAGCTTCGCGCCGGTGACGGGCAGCGTGTCGCTCACCTGCACGAAGGGGATGGTCTACACGGTGGGCCTCTCCAGCGGCGCGAATCCGCACGCGAGCGGGCGCCGGCAGATGGCGAACGGCGCGAGCCGGCTGCAGTACGACATCTTCGGCCCGGGCGGCGGCGCGGTGTGGGGGCAGTCGGCGAACCGCGCGGGCAGCGGCGCGGCGGCCGACGGCCAGTCGGCGCAGCAGTTTCCGTATACCGCGCGGCTCTATCCGGATCAGCAGACGCCCGCCGTCGGAACGTATACGGACAGCGTGGTCGTGGACGTGCGCTATTAGCCGAAAATCGGCGCTTTTCTGAAATCGTATCGGGCATGCGAATCGAATCGGATGGGAGAGAGGGAGGTGAACGAGAAAGCCGGATCAGTTTTTTCATTTTCGAACGAAGCGTGGATTTGACGAGGTGCGAAGCCCGACATGGCCAAATCGGGCGCGAGAATATCGCGATGCGCATGCGTTGATCGTCGACTTTCGCTTGCCGGCCGTCCCGCACCCGTGCGGGACGGCCGAAGCGCGGACGCCGCCGTTCGCGACTGCGCGCCATCGAATCGAAGAATCGGAGAAAGCGCACGTGCGATGGGATAAACGACCGTACCCATAAATGGAACGTCGCGAGAAAAGGATGTGCGAGTTTTTTCCGGCAACGGAAGAGATGCGTATTCTGGCGAGGTTCCATATGGGATGAGGGTATGAAAAGCGACGGCTTTTGCGGAGGCAAATTCTGTCGACGCATACTGGTGTGCATCTCCGCTGCGGCGCTCGCGTTCCTGACGCTGCCGCAGGTCGCCAATCGAATGCAGGAGAGCATGCTGATCGCGACCGAGCCCTGCAAGTGGACGCATGTGCACCCGTTGCTGTGGGGCAGCCACGTGCTCGTCGCGCTGTTGAGCTACGGATGGGCGCATCGCGATCTGAAGCGGCTGCAGGCGGCGCTCAGAGCGAGCCGGGGCTCGCTCGCGACCGCGAGCCATGAGTTGCGCGCGCCCGTGAACGGCATGCTCGCGCTCGTCGAGCTGGTGAAAGAGGGGCTGCTCGCGCCGGAGCAGCAGCGGCTGCTGAGTCTCGTGCAGGACTCGGGGCAGTCGCTCGCGCGCGTGCTGAACGACATTCTCGATCACGCGAGCATCGAGGCGGGGCAATTCGCGATCGAGAAGACGCGCGTCGACGTGCGCGAGCTTGTCGACAGCGTGAGCGCGATGCTCGCGGTGCACGCGCATCGCAAGGGTTTGCGGATCCGGCTGCACGTCGATGCCAACGTGCCGGCCGCGGTGCTGACGGACGGCAATCGGCTGCGGCAGATTCTCGTCAACCTGATCGGCAACGGCATCAAGTACACGGAGCACGGCAGCGTGTCGGTGCGCGTGCGCGCGGCGGACGACGTCGACGGTTCGGTCGAGATCGTCGCGACGGTCGTCGACACGGGGATCGGCATTGCCGCCGACGAGTTGACGCGACTCTTCACGCCGTTTGTGCGCGCGGCGCGCGGCGCGCGGCGCACGGAATCGGGAACGGGGCTCGGGCTTGCGATCGCGCGCAAGCTCGCGCGATTGCTGGGAGGGGACGTGACGTTGACGAGTGATGAAGGCAGGGGAACGACGGCGACCGCGCGCATCCGCTGCGCGGTCGCGGCGCGCGGCTACGCGCCTGATGCGCTTGCGGGGCGGGTCGTGTCGATCGACGTCGGCGACGCCGCGCTCGCGGCGACGCTTGCCGCCTACGCGCGCACGGCGGGCGTGCGGGTGGCCGCGCGCGGCGCGGCCCACGTCGATGCGGTGCTGTGCGACGACGCGCGCGTCGATGCGTCGCGGCCGCAGGTCGGCTGGGTCGGCGTGACCGATGTGCCGGAGCCCGCGGGCTGGACCGACGACGGCTCGCACGTGCGCCTGAGCGGCAATCCGCTCGGCTGGCGCGCGTTCGTCGACAGCCTGCGCGCCGCGCTCGATGCGCGCGACGCGACGTGCGCGCGCGCGGCGGCGGAGGGCAAGTCGCGCGCGTATCGCGTGCTCGTCGTCGACGATCAGGAGATGAACCGCATCGTGCTGCGCTATCAGCTCGATGCGCTCGGCCACCGCGCGCGCTTCAGCGCGAGCGGCGACGAAGCGTTGCGCGCGCTCGAGACGGGCGCGTTCGACGTCGTGCTCACCGACTGTCGGATGCCGGGCATGGACGGCGTCGCGCTGACGGCGGCGATCCGCGCGCATCCGGATGCGCGCGTGCGCGCGACGCCCGTCGTCGGCGTGACGGCGCTCGTGTCGGATGCCGAATGCGCGCGCTGCGTCGCGGCCGGCATGACGTTCTGCATCGGCAAGCCGACGACGCTCGATGCGCTCGAGCGCGTGCTCGTCGATGCGATCGAGCCCGCGCCCGCGCTACGCTTCGATCCGTCGCGCATCGACGCGGCGCGCCTGCTCGCGGGCTTCGGCGCGTCGTCCGAGCACGGCGGGGCGCGCGACGCGATCCTGGGCGCGTGCCGCCGCGCGCTCGAGCGCGACCGGGACACGCTGATGCGCGATCTGCGCGACGGCCTCTCCGCTCGCGAGCTGCGCACGTGGTGTCACACGGCGCGCGGCACGTACAGCCTGTTCGGGCAGGCGCACGTCGATGCGTTGCTCGACGAATTCCACCATCTGCTGACGGCGGGCGACGCGCGCGCGATTCGCGGCGCAGTCCGGGAAATCCTCGCGATGGTGAATCATTTGCTGCGTTGCGTTGCGCATCCGGCGCAATCGCGCGATCGCGGCGATCCAAAAGGAGGAAGGTAAATGAGCGTTCAAGTGTTGATCGCGGACGACCATCCGCTCGTGCTGTTGGGCGTGCGTCACATGCTGGCTGGCATGGGCGACGTGTCGATCGTCGGCGAGGCGCATGATCCGGCGGGGCTGCTCGCGTTGCTCGCGACCACGCCGTGCGACATCGTCATCACCGATTTCGCGATGCCCGACCAGCGGGCCGCCGACGGCCTCGCGATGCTGACCGCGATCCGCGACGGCCATCCTTCGGTGCGCGTGATCGTGCTGACGATGCTCGACAATCCGGTGTTGATGCACACGATGCGCCAGGCGGGCGCGCTCGCGGTGCTGAGCAAGCGCGGCGACCTCGACGAACTGCCGCGCGCGGTCGGCGCGGTGTGCCAGGGCCGGCCGTTCGTCGGCACGCACGCGGGCGCGGCGAGCGGGCTCGCGATGCGCGCGACGGATGCGCCGCCGCAACTGAGCCCGCGCGAGATCGAGGTCGTGCGGCTGTGCGCGACCGGGATGACGATGACCGACATCGCGAACCGCTATGGCCGCAGCATCAAGACGGTCAGCACGCACAAGCACAACGCGATGGGCAAGCTCGGGCTGAAATCCGACGTCGATCTGTTCATGTACGCGACGGAGAACGGGCTCGTGTGACGCGCATCGGCGGGGCGCGTGCGGCGGCCGCACGATTCGCGAATCAGTCGATCAGATTCGGAATCTGTACGTTCGGATCGACGTGCTCATCGTAATCGACGCCGTCGATCTCGAAGCCGAACAGGCGCAGGAATTCGGTCTTGTAGCCCGCGAAATCGGTCAGCGCATACAAGTTGTCGTCCGTCACCTGGTCCCACAGCTCGAGCACGCGCGCCTGCACGGCCGGATCGAGCTCGAACCGGTCCGCGCGCAGCCGGCCTTGGGCGTCGACGTGCGGCCGCGCGCCGTACAGGCTGTCGCGCAACAGGCCGTCGACCTGCTCGATGCAGCCTTCGTGCGTGCCGCGCGCCTTCATCACCTTGAAGAGCAGCGACAGATAGAGCGGCATCATCGGAATCGCGGAGCTCGCCTGCGTGACGACCGCCTTCAGCACCGATACGCGCGCATCGCCGCCGCGCGCGGCGAGCTTCTCGCGCAGCGCGAGCACGGTGCGGTCGAGGTCCTTCTTCGCTTCGCCGATCGAGCCGTTCCAGTAGATGTCGTGCGTGACCTTCTCGCCGAGGTACGTGAACGCGGTCGTCTTCGCGCCGTCGGCGAGCACGCCCGCCGCGTCGAGCGCGTCGATCCACATTTGCCAGTCCTCGCCGCCCATCACGGCGACCGTGCCCGCGATCTCGTCGGGCGTCGCTGGCGGCAGCAGCGTTTCCTTGATCGCCTCGTTGTCCGTGTCGACGCCGCGCAGCCGCACTGCGTGGCCGATCGGCTTCAACGTGGACTGAAACGTGACGCCCGTCTTCGGATGCGTCCTGCGCGGCGCGGCAACGCTGTAGACGACGAGATCGACCTGCCCGAGATCGCGCTTGATCGCGTCGATCGTCTTCTGCTTGATCGCGTCGGAGAACGCGTCGCCGTTGATGCTCGCCGCGTAGAGGCCGCGCGCGGCGGCTTCGTCGTGGAATGCCGCGCTGTTGTACCAGCCCGCCGTGCCGGGCTTCGCGTCAAGCGGCGCGCGCTCGAAGAACACGCCGAGCGTCGCTGCGCCCGCGCCGAACGCGGCCGCGATGCGCGCGGCGAGCCCATAGCCCGTCGACGCGCCGATCACGAGCACCTTCCTCGGGCCGTGCTCGAGCGGCCCACGGCGGGCGACGTACGCGATCTGCTCGCGGACGCTCGCCGCGCAGCCGGCGGGGTGGGTGGTGACGCAGATGAAGCCGCGTACGCGCGGTTTGATGATCATGGCGGTCTCGCTCTGAGTGCGGGGCGGTCAAAAAAGGCAGTGCGCATTCTAAACGAGGCGCGCGCGGGCCGTCCGTTCGCAGGGGCGGCCGGCCGGATGCTCGCGATCGATAAAAAAAGGGCGGCCGAAGCCGCCCGAAGAAGCGATGTTGCGTTCGTGAATCGGCCCGGCGCTCAGTTGCCCGTCGACAGCGTGAGTGCGTTCGTCAGGTCGCCCATCGGCTTGAAGCCGTTCGCGACGAGCGCGTCGTCGCGCTGCTTGAGGCCCGCGAGCTTCGGCAGCGAGAAGCGGCGCGTGATGAAGCGCAGGATCGACGCGGTGTCGTACTGCGTGTGGTCGACGAAGCCCTGCTTCGCGAACGGCGAGATGACGAACGCCGGAATGCGTGTGCCCGGGCCCCAGCGGTCGCCCTTCGGCGGCGCGACGTGATCCCAGAAGCCGCCGTTCTCGTCATACGTGACGATCACGACCATGTTGTTCCACTGCGGGCTCTTCTGCAGGTGCGCGATCACGTCCGCGATGTGCTGGTCGCCCGAGGCGACGTCCGTGTAGCCCGGGTGCTCGTTCAGGTTGCCCTGCGGCTTGTAGAACGTGACCTGCGGCAGCTTGCCCGCGTCGATCGCCTGGATGAGGGCGGCGCCGTTCGTGCCGGCGTCGAGCAGGTGCTGCGCGCGGTTCGCGCTGCCGGGCGCCTGGTTCGCGTAGTAGTTGAACGGCTGGTGGTGCGGCTGGAAGTTCGGCGATGTCATGTTCGGGCCGTAGATCACGCCCGACGTGCCGCTTTGCGCGGCCTGCAGCGCCGCGCCCCACGCGCCGCCGTACCATGCCCACGAGACGCCCGCGCTCGTCAGCAGATCGCCGACGTTCTGCTGCGTCTGCGGCGGCAGCGTCGACGGGTTCGACGGATCGGCGAGGTTCGGATCGCCGCCCGCCGCCGCCGCGTTGCCGCTCGGCTGGTACGGCGGCTGCATCGTGTTGACCGCGTAGAAATCCGGCGTGAGGCCGCCCGACTTCACGAACTTCGGCGGGCCCGACAGCGCGGATGCAGGCGAGTTCGACGCGGTCGTGAGCGTCACGCCGTCCGGATTGACGACCGAGATCTGGCTTGCCGCCGGGCTCTTGTCGGCGTTCGGATAGATCGGCGCGCACGCGCAGATCAGGTACTGGTGGTTCAGGAACGAGCCGCCGAACGCGCCCATGAAGAAGTTGTCGGCGAGCGTGTATTGCTGTGCGAGCTTCCAGAGCGGCAGCTTCGACGGATCGGCGGTGTAGTGGCCCATCACGAGGCCGCCCGCATCCGACCAGGCGGCGTACCGGTCGTTCTTGCCGCCGTCGATCTGCATCTGGTTTTCGTAGAAACGGTGAACGAGGTCGCGCGTCGTCACGCTCATCGGCGTGTTGAAGCCGTTCGGATCGTCGATCGCGAAGGGCGCGTTCGGCAGGTTCGCCGTCATCGCCTCCGTCACCGCGGGCGTCACGCCAGCCGCGGTCAGGCCGGACCAGATCTTCGGCAGCGTCGCAAGCGGCGTGCCGTCGCGGTCGACCTGCTTCGCGCTCGCGGCCGTCACGTTCTGCAGGCCGTTCGCGCCCGGGAAGTTGCCATACAGGTTGTCGAAGCTGCGGTTTTCCGCGTAGATCACGACGACGTTCTTGACTGCCGACAGGCCGGGCGACGTGACGTCGTCCCCGCCGCACGCGGTGAGGCCGATCGCGGCCGCGAGCGCGATCGGCGTCACGCGAATCCAATGCTTGTTCATCCGTTATCTCTCTTGTCGCACGAGGTATGTGGGTATCGAGGGGCCGGCCGATTGCGTCGCGCGAAGTGACGCGTCGTGTGAATGTCCATTGACAGCCGGTTGCGCGGATTGTGTAAGGAACGTTTGACAGCAACATGTTGTAACGCTTTCGTTAAGCTGTCGGTCATCCGTCATCGAACTGTCATGCGTGTGACATACGCTCGCGCCTTTCTCACTCGACACCGCCGGATCGATGATGCGCCGCCCGCTGCGACACGCTTTCCCGAATCGTTCGACTTTCTTCATGCCGCGCGCGCTTGGCGCAACTGCTGCCGCGATCGCGCTCGCGGCGGGCGTCGCCGCCTGCGACGCGAACGGGCCGGCCGCGACGTCCGCGTCCGCCGCCGCGCCTGCCGCGCAGTCGAGCGCGCCCGCCGTCGTCGACAATCAGCCGCAGACGCGCGCGCAGGTATACGAGGCGGTGAAGCAGATGACGGCGCTCGGCCGGCAACTGTTCTTCGATCCGTCGCTGTCGGGCAGCGGCAAGCTCGCGTGCGCGTCGTGCCACAGCCCGCAGCACGCGTTCGGGCCGCCGAACGCGCTGCCCGCGCAATTCGGCGGCGACGATCTGCGCCAGCAGGGCTTTCGCGCGGTGCCGACGCTCAAGTACCTGCAGAAGGTGCCTGCGTTCAGCGAGCACTATCACGAATCGGACGACGAGGGCGACGAGAGCGTCGACGCCGGCCCGACGGGCGGCCTCACGTGGGACGGCCGCGTCGACGGCGGCGCGGAGCAGGCGCGCACGCCGCTCACGTCGCCGTTCGAGATGAACGGCACGCCCGCGAAGGTTGCGCGCGCGGTGCGGGCCGCGCCATACGCCGGCGCGTTTCGCGCGGCGTTCGGCGCGCGCGTGCTCGACGACGATCGCGCGACGTTCGAGGCGGTGTTGCAGGCGCTCGGCACGTTCGAGCAGAGGCCCGACGTGTTCTATCCGTACACGAGCAAGTACGACGCGTATCTGGCGGGCCGCGCGCAACTGACGAGCGCCGAGCTGCACGGGCTGCAGGTCTTCAACGACGAGAGGAAGGGCAACTGCGCGAGCTGCCACGTGAGCCGGCGCGGGCTCGACGGCACGCCGCCGCAGTTCAGCGATTTCGGCCTCATCGCGATCGGCGTGCCGCGCAACCGCGAGCTCGCGGTGAACCGGAATCCGAATTTCCACGACCTCGGCGCATGCGGGCCCGAGCGTCAGGACCTGAAGGGGCGCGACGAGTTCTGCGGGCTGTTCCGCACGCCGACGCTGCGCAACGTCGCGCTGAAGAAGACGTTCTTCCACAACGGCATCTATCACTCGCTCGACGACGTGCTGCGCTTCTACGCCGAGCGCGATACGCATCCGGAGAAGTTCTATCCGGTGAAGCACGGCGTCGTCCAGAAGTTCGACGACTTGCCGAAGCGCTACTGGAAGAACCTGAACGACGAGCCGCCGTTCGACCGCAAGCGCGGCGATCCGCCCGCGATGACCGATGCGGAGATCAAGGACGTGATCGCGTTCCTCGGCACGCTCACCGACGGCTACGATCCGCGCGCGAAACCGGCGAGCGGCAATCGCTGAAGACGCCCGCGCGCACGGACGGCCCGGCGCGGCCGCCGCGCGTCATTCGCGCAGCGCGTCGGCAACGCACGCGGCGCGTGCCGCCGCGTGGCTCGCACGCCGCGTGCGCGCGACGCAGTCCGCATACGACGCGACATATCGCTCGAACATCCGGCGCGCATCGTCGGTCGACGCGTCGACCATTCGCGCGACGAGCGCGCGCGAGCCCACTTCGAAGTGCTGATAGTCGATCGGATCGTCCCAATAGCCGCCCCAGCGCAGGAAGCCGTTGTCCGCGAACACGTCGACGACGCGCTCCGCCATGCCCGGGCGCGCCGGCTTGCCCGGCCGCTCGTCGAGCCGGTTCATCGACGCCTTCGCGGCCGTCGCGGGCAGCACGCGCGCGGTGCCGTCGCTGTCGAACGATACGTACGGGTTCTGCACGGGATTGATGTCGATCGCGACGCCGTACGCATGCATCGACCATTCGCTGCTGCCCGTCTTGCGCCGCGAATTGAACGCCGATGTGTTGTCGTCGCGCATCGACGCATCGTCGTCGCCGCGATAGCGCTCGATCGGCACCGCCTTGCTCAACGGAAAACGCATTCGGCATAGCGTGCCGAAAATCGTCTGCACGCGCTCGGCGAGCGCATCGAGCACGACGATTTCACCTTTTTGAATCCGGCCGTCGAAATTCACGTAATCGAACGACACGTTTCTCAATCGCTCGCATTGAACCGGCGAATCGTCGTGGATGACGGATTCGGCATGCATATTCGCGCATTGCTCGGCCGTGATTCGATTGATTTCCGCCTGCGCATTCGATGCGCCGAAAATCGAGAGCAGCATGAAAAGCCCCGTGCTATGCTGCGCGCACTGCCGAATCGGCGCGAATGTTCGCGGCAGAAGTCGCATATCGGTCACTCGTTTGGCGAATTCGATGAATTGGCATTCTGAGTGAATGAATGCGCGTGAAGTTCCGGAGTGCCGATGAACCGAAAGCCGATCGGGACGCCGGATGACGAATGAAACGACGTGAATGCCGCGGGAATGCGCGCGGCAAGGATTCGGTGAAGATGCGCAAGAGAAGCTTGGTTCATTTCCCCGTCGCGCTGGCGGTGACGGCGGTGCTCGGCGCGTGCTCGGGCGACGACGACGCGACGATCGAGTCACGCGCGGACGCGATCGTCGAGCGGATGACGACCCGGCAGAAGGTCGGCCAGAAGCTGATGATGGCGTTCCGCTACTGGTGCCCGGACGGACAGCCGGCCTGCACGGCCGGCATGACCGAATTTCCCGACGCCGCGCGCGACGCGCTGCGCGAGAACGGCATCGGTGGCGTGATCCTGTTCTCGAACAACCTGACGGGCATCGAGCAGACGCGCCGGCTGATCGACGGCATCCGGGCCGCGCCCGCGGCCGATAGTCCGCTCGGCCTCCTGATCGGCATCGATGAGGAGGGCGGCAACGTGTTCCGCCTGCCGCGCGCCGAGGCGACCGCGTTCGCCGGCAACATGGCGCTCGGCGCGGCGTACGAGGCGACGAAGGACGACCGGCTCGCATACGACATGGGCCGCGTGCTCGCGGCGGAGATCGCGGCGGTCGGCTTCAACGTGAATTTCGCGCCGGACGTCGACGTCAACAGCAATCCGCTCAATCCGGTCATCAACGTGCGCGCGTTCGGCGACGACCCGGCGACGATCGGCCTGCTCGGCCGGCGCATGGCGCAGGGGATGAAGAGCGAGCGCGTGATCGGCACGTTCAAGCATTTTCCGGGGCACGGCGATACGGACACCGATTCGCACTACGGATTGCCCGTCGTGATCAAGTCGCGCGCCGACGCCTACGCGATCGATCTCGCGCCGTACCGGCAGGCGATCGAATCGGGCGAGGCGCCGGACGTGATCATGACCGCGCACATCCAGTATCCGTCGCTCGACGACACGCGCGTCGCGACGCGCACGGGCGAGCAGATGATCGCGCCCGCGACGATGTCGCGGCGCATCCAGCACGACATCCTGCGCGGCGAGTTCGGCTACCGGGGCGTGACGATCACCGACGCGCTAGACATGAAGGGCATCGCCGATTTCTTCGACGAGGACGACGCGGTCGTCAAGGTGTTCCAGGCGGACGTGGACATTGCGCTGATGCCCGTCGAATTCCGCACGGCGGCCGACGCCGGCCGGCTGACGGCGCTCGTCGATCGCGTCGCGGCGGCCGTCGATTCGGGCCGCATCGACCGCGCCGAATTCGACCGCTCGGTGCGCCGGATCGTGCTGACGAAGCTGCGCCACGGCATCGTTGCGGCCGACCACGGCCGGCCGGCCGACGAACTGGCGTCGATCGGCGGGCCCGCGCACCGCGCGGTCGAGCGCGACATCGCGCGCAAGTCGATCACGGTGCTGCGCAACGAGCGCGGCACGCTGCCGCTCAAGGCGGCCGGCCGGCGGATCTTCATCCTGACGCCGTGGGGCGAGCAGGCGGAGGCGATGCGGCGGCGCTTCGTCGAGCTCGGCCATTCGCTCGTCACGGGTGCGAAGCTGGGCGAGATCGCATGGCCCGAGCAGCAGCAGGCGATCGATGCGGCCGACATCGTGATCGTCGGCACGCTGTCGACGGGCGTCACGCCCGTCGAGCACAACGGAGACCCGAACGCGCGCGTGAGCCCGCCCGCGCCGTCGGCCGCGCTGATGCGGCAGGCCGCGCCCGCGAACGGCGAGGAGGAAGGCTCGGTGATCTTCGACCACGTCGAGCGTGCGGACGCGGCGACGGACGTCCGCGCGCGCCGAAGCGCGCTCGCCGCGGCCGCGGCGCCGAGCGAGGCGCAGCAGATGCGCGACGCGATGGACTACGCGAAGGCGCGGCGCAAGACCGTGATTCACGTGACGATGCGCGCGCCGTATGACGCGATCAGCTACGACGACGTGGCGGACGCGACGCTCGCGACGTATGCGTACTACGGCTACGAAGGGGGATGGCGCGGCCCGTCGCTGCCCGCGGCCGTCGACGCGATGCTGGGCGTCGAGCGGCCGGTCGGCAGGCTGCCGGTCGCGATCCACGCGCTGAACGCGGACGGATCGACGGGGCCGCTGCGCTATCCGCGCGGCTTCGGGCTGCAATACTGACGCCGAGCGCCGCCGGCGCGACCGATCGCCGCGCCTCGTCTGCCGGCGCGTCGCGATTTCGTCGCCGAAGTCCGCGAGACACGCCGTACCGTTGCACGATCGGTTTCAAATACCGTTCGTTGCAGTTATCCTTGAGTGCTCTCCCGGCGCGTGATCGAAGCCGTGCGCCGGGACATTCGATCGCTTCCAAAGGAGGACAACATGACGATGCGAGCTCGTGTCTCGATCCTGTCGCGCGCGCTGGCGGGCGCCGCATGTGCGGCCGCGGCGCTTGCCGCGCATGCGCAGAACAACCTGAGCTTCCTGAACGACACGCCGATCAGCTATTTCAGCAAGGCGGACACCGCGTCGCTCGCGAAGGCCGTGCAGAAGGTTCGCGACGAGGGCAAGGATGGCGAGACCGTCGACTGGGTCAACGACGGCCGCGGCACGAAGCTCGCGGCGAAGCTCACGCCGACCACGACCGAGCAGGAAGGCCGCACGTGCCGCGAGGTCAGGACCGAGGTCGAGGCGAAGGGGCAGTCGATGACGCTGCGGCCGCTCTATTGCAAGACCGCGGCCGGCAAATGGCAACTGCAGAAGCGCTGACGCGGGCGTGACGCGCGGATGAGCGCGATGAAGCCGCACGGCCGCACTCGCGCGCGCACGGTGTCGTGCGGCGTCGTGCTGCTCGATTCCGCTGGCCGCGTGCTGCTCGCGCACGCGACCGACACGACGCACTGGGACATCCCGAAAGGGCAGGGCGAGCCGGGCGAGACCGCGCGGCAGGCGGCGCTGCGCGAGCTCGTCGAGGAGACGGGCATCGTGCTCGATCCCGCCCGGCTCGTCGATCTGGGCCTCTTCGCCTATCGGCACGACAAGGACCTGCACCTGTTCGCCGCGCGCGCCGCCGCCGGCGAGACGGATCTGTCGCGCTGCACGTGCACGTCGATGTTCCCGAGCCGGCGGGACGGCACGATGATTCCCGAAATGGACGCGTTCCGCTGGACGGAGCCCGCCGACGTCGACGCGTATGCGAGCCGCAGCCTCGCGCGGCTCTTCGGCACGACGCTGTCGCTCGCGGAACTGCACCGGACGCTGCCGGGCTGAATGCGGCGATGCGCGATGGCGCGCCCGCGGCGGTCAGGCCGGCTTGCCCCAGCTATCGCGCAGGCCGACGATCCGGTTGAACACCGGCTGGCCGGGCTTCGAGTCGACGCGATCGGCGACGAAGTAGCCGTGCCGCTCGAACTGATAGCGCGCTTCCGGCAGCGCGTCGCGCGCGCCCGGCTCGAGATAGGCGTGGACGATCTTCTTCGAATCCGGATTCAGCGCGTCGAGGAAGTCGCGGCCGCCCGCGTCCGGATGCGGCTCCTTGAACAGGCGATCGTAGATCCGCACTTCGGCCGGGCACGCGTGGGCCGCGCTCACCCAGTGGATGTTGCCCTTCACCTTGTAGTTGTTCGCGCCGTCGGTGCCCGACTTGCTGTCCGGGTAGTAGTTGCAGTGGACGGCGATCACGTTGCCGTGCTCGTCCTTGTCGGCGCCCGTGCATTCGATCACGTAGCCGTAGCGCAGCCGCACCTTGTTGCCCGGGAACAGCCGGAAATAGCCCTTCGGCGGGTTCTCGTTGAAATCCTCGCGCTCGATCCACAGCTCGCGCGAGATCGGGAACGTGCGCTGGCCGCGCTCCGGATGGTGCGGGTGCACGGGCGCCGTGCATTCCTCGGTCTGGCCTTCCGGATAGTTGTCGATGACGAGCTTGAGCGGATCGAGCACGGCGACCGTGCGCGGCGCCTTGTCGTCGAGGTCGTCGCGCAGCGCGCCTTCGAACACGCTCATGTCGATCCACGAATCGACCTTCGTCACGCCGATCCGCTCGCAGAAGAGCTGGATGCTCTCCGGCGTGAAGCCGCGGCGGCGCACGCCGACGATCGTCGGCATCCGCGGATCGTCCCAGCCGTCGACGTGGCCTTCCGTCACGAGCTGCAGCAATTTGCGCTTGCTCGTGATCGCATAGGTGAGGTTCAGGCGCGAGAATTCGATTTGCTGCGGCAGCGGCCGCGCGAACACGCCGGCGTCGGCGAGCTCGTTGAGCACCCAGTCGTAGAGCGGGCGGTGATCCTCGAATTCGAGCGTGCACAGCGAATGCGTGATGCCCTCGAGCGCGTCCGAGATGCAGTGCGTGTAGTCGTACATCGGGTACACGCACCACTTGTCGCCCGTCCGGTAGTGATGCGCGTAGCGGATCCGGTAGATCACCGGGTCGCGCATGTTCATGTTCGGCGAGCTCATGTCGATCTTCGCACGCAGCACGTGCTCGCCTTCGCCGAACTCGCCCGCCTTCATCCGGCGGAACAGGTCGAGGCTTTCGTCGGGCGCGCGGTCGCGGAACGGCGACGGCGTGCCCGGCTCGGTCAGCGAGCCGCGGTTCGTGCGCATCTCGTCGGCGCTCTGGCTGTCGACGTATGCGTTGCCGCGCTCGATCAGCAGCTCGGCGAATTCATAGAGCTTGTCGTAGTAGTCGCTCGCGAAATACTGATGGGCGACGCCGTCCTTCTGCCAGTCGAAGCCGAGCCAGCGCACCGCGTCGACGATCGAGTTCGCGTACTCGACGCTTTCCTTTTCCGGGTTCGTGTCGTCGAAGCGCAGGTGGCACACGCCGCCGTAGGCGCGCGCGACGCCGAAGTTCAGGCAGATGCTCTTCGCATGGCCGATGTGCAGATAGCCGTTCGGCTCGGGCGGAAAGCGCGTTTCGACACGGCCGCTCCATTTGCCCGTGCGGTTGTCGTCGTCGATGATGTTGCGGATGAAATTGGATGGCGCGGTGGCGTCGTTGCGATCGGTGCTCATGCGGAACAGGAAAGAAAAGGGGAGGGGGCGCGTGCCGCGCCGCCCGAATTCGTCAATTCTACCTGACGGACGACCGTCCTGAGGAGCGCCGCCCCTTGCGGCGGGCGGTGCGGCGCGTTTTTCCGGCATTTGTGCGGCATGTGTTGCCGCTGTAACGGGAGGTAAATCGCCTTGCCGGCCCGATTGCGCTTTTTTAAGATGCGCTCACCCGGATTCTTGCCCGGATTTCATGCCGCCGCGCCGTGCCATGCGCGGCAACGCTCTCGAAGACTGCATCATGATGATGAAGAAGACCCGCTTTCTCGTTCGCACCACCGTCATCGCCGTCGCGCTCGCCAGCCTCAGCGCGTGCGCGATGACCCATACGCAGCGCAACGCCGGCATCGGCGCGGCGGCGGGCGGCGCGCTCGGCTACCTGATCACGGGCGGGCCGATCGGCACGGTCGCGGGTGCGGCGGCAGGCGGCCTCGTCGGCGCCGGCGTGCGCTGAAGCGGCGCGTCGGTTGCGTTTTCGCCACTCCGCCGCTTCACTGCTTCGCCGTTCGCTGCGTCCTTTGCGAACCTGACTCGTCATTCCGTCCGCTACGGCCGGGCAGCGGGGCGCGCCACAGGCGCGCCCCGTTTCGTTTTACGGCAGGGCGTGTTCGTCTGGCCGCCTGCTTCGCGGCGGGGCGCTCGCCGTCGCGTCGGCGTCCTCGCGAGCCGGGTTTCAGGACGTTGCGTTTTGGGCGCATGACGGTCCTGAGTGCGTTCGAGCGTCTTGATGCCTTGACTCCCTTGGTGTCCCCCGCGCGTTCGGGCGAGCGCTGAAGAATCAGCCGTTCGGGTAGGCCGCCGCGATCAGGTTCGCGCGCAGTGTCGCGAGCTGCGCATACATGTCGTGGACGAGGTAGAGGTCGCGGCGGCGCGTCCAGGCCTGGCCGGACTGCGGATCGTACAGCGTCGGCAGCGGGACTTCCGCGGCCGCGGCCGCCTTCATGCCGCGCGCCCGCGAGGTCTGGATGCAGCGCTTCGCATGATCGCGGTGGCCGACGACCGCGACGTTGCCCATCGCCGCGCCGCTTCCTTCCAGCGCGACGATCGCGGCGGCGACGCCGTCGGTGCTCAGGTACGTGATCGAGCCGTTCGCGGCGACGACGGGCTCGATCGAGCGGACGTCGGCCATCTGATACTTCGACGCGAGAAAGCGCGCGATTTCCCACTGCGCGTAGACCTTGACGGGCTTCAACTGGCGAATCCGGTAGACCGCATCCGCGAGCGCCTCGTTGACGGGGCCGGGGTCGGGCAGCGCGGTCTGGTTCGTGCCGTTCGTCGGCGTGTTGCCGCTCGCCGCGTTCGCGCGGTTGCCGAAGCTGTATGCGACGATGCGGTCGATCTGCGCGGCGGCGATCGTTGGCAGATCCCACGTGAAGCCGACGTCCATCAGGTACGGCTCGACGGCGGCGGCGGTCGACGCGTCGTTCAGCTCGGCCGTCAGCTTGCCGACCATCTGGCGCGCGAGCTCGGCATCGCCGATCGCGGGCTCGGCGATGCTGTCGTTGCACGCGGTGAGGACTGCGCTGACGAGCGGCAGCGTCGCGGCGGCGGATGTGGACAGCAGGAACTTGCGACGTGACGGCATGCACAACCTCGGCGGAAAAAGCGGGAAAGCCCACTTTGTACCGTTTGGTGATGACAGCGCGATGTCGTCGCGCGTTCGCGCGACAGGCAGCGGATCGCCGGATCGGCGAAGAGGGCGCCGCGGGGCGCCGCGACAACCTCGGCACGGCAAGCGGACGTGCGGCCGAACGCAGCCGCGCGCCCGCTTGTCGCGTTCAGACGACGCGCTTGTCCCTGAGCGCCGCGATCGCCGCGTCGCCGTAGCCGAGCATGTCGCGCAGCACCGCTTCCGTATGCTCGCCGAGCAGCGGCGGCGCGCTGCGCGCATCGGGCGGCGTCTCGCTCATCCGGATCGGGTTGCGCACGAGCTTCACGGTCGCCCCGCTCGGATGCGGCAGCTCGACCTGCATGCCGCGCGCGCGCACCTGCTCGTCGTCGAACACTTCGGCGAGATCGTTGATCGGCCCGCACGGCACGCCGAGCGCCTCGAGCGCGTCGAGCCACTCGCGCTTCGTGCGTGTCTTCGTCATCTCGGCGATGATCGGCACGAGCGTGTCGCGGTGGCGCACGCGCGCCGGATTCGTCGCGAAGCGCGCATCGTCGGCGAGCGCCGCCCGCCCGCCCGCCTCGACGAACTTGCGGAACTGGCCGTCGTTGCCGACCGCGACGATGATCCAGCCGTCGCTCGTCTCGAACGTCTGGTACGGCACGATGTTCGGATGCGCGTTGCCCCAGCGCACGGGCGGCTTGCCGCTCGCGAGGAAGTTCGTGTTCATGTTCGCGAGGAGCGCGACCTGCACGTCGAGGAGCGCCATGTCGATGTGCTGGCCTTCGCCCGTGCGGTCGCGGTGCGCGAGCGCGGCGAGGATCGCGATCGTCGAGTAGAGGCCCGTCGCGAGATCGGCGATCGCGACGCCCGCCTTCTGCGGGCCGCCGCCCGGCAGGCCGTCGCGCTCGCCCGTGATGCTCATGAAGCCGCCCATCCCCTGGATGATGAAGTCGTAGCCGGCGCGGTGCGCATACGGGCCCGTCTGGCCGAAGCCCGTCACCGAGCAGTAGACGAGGCCGGGCTTCGCGGCCGCGAGCGACGCATAGTCGAGCCCGTATTTCGCGAGCTGGCCGACCTTGTAGTTCTCGAGCACGACGTCGCATTGCGCGGCGAGCTCGCGAACGATCCGCTGGCCCTCGGGCGTCGCGATGTCGACCGTCACCGAGCGCTTGTTGCGGTTCGCGGCGAGGTAGTACGCGGCCTCGCGGGTGTCGGCGCCGTCCGGCGTCTTCAGGTAGGGCGGGCCCCAGTGCCGGGTGTCGTCGCCGAGCTCCGGGCGCTCGACCTTGATCACGTCGGCGCCGAGATCGGCAAGCGTCTGCGCGCACCACGGGCCCGCGAGCACGCGGCTCAGGTCCAGGACGCGGATATGGCTGAGGGCTCCCATCTTCGATCAGTCTCCTCTGTTGGCTGCGCTGTCGGCCGGCCTGCGCCCGCGGGCGTCGCGCCGGGCATGGCGCGATCGCGCGGGGCGAGGCCCGGTTGTGTCTCCCGCCGCATCTTAAAGCGATTCGTGCGCGGCTGTCGCGCGAGCGGGGCGGCGCAGGCGCGGCGGCGGTTCGACGCAGGCGCGCGGATCGCGGCGCGATCCGCGCGAATTGATCGGATCGGGCGGAACCTGCGCGGCGCGACGACGTGAGCGCGACGTGCTCCGACGAAATGCCGGCGAGACGTTTCGCGGAAGTCTCGCTGAACCGCCGCCCGGCCCGTCGCCCCGGGCGGGCCGCCGTCCGCCCGGGACGCCCGCCGGCCGCGACGGCGGATCTATCCCGTATAATCGACCGTTTCAGAAACCCGCCGCCGCCCGCTTGAGCCGGAGCGGCCGGCGCTCAACCCAGTTTTGGCCCGACCGTCCCCGCACGCTATGAAAGCCGCCGAAATCCGCGAGAAATTCCTCAAGTTCTTCGAATCGAAGGGCCACACGATCGTCCGCTCGTCGAGCCTCGTGCCCGGCAACGACCCCACGCTGCTCTTCACCAATTCGGGGATGGTGCAGTTCAAGGACGTGTTCCTCGGCGCGGAGACGCGCCCGTACTCCCGCGCCACCACCGCGCAGCGCAGCGTGCGCGCGGGCGGCAAGCACAACGATCTCGAGAACGTCGGCTACACCGCGCGCCACCACACGTTCTTCGAGATGCTCGGCAACTTCTCGTTCGGCGATTACTTCAAGCGCGACGCGATCCACTACGCCTGGGAGCTGCTGACGGCCGTCTACAAGCTGCCCGCCGACAAGCTCTGGGTCACCGTCTACCACGACGACGACGAGGCCTACGACATCTGGGCGAAGGAAGTCGGCGTGCCCGCCGAGCGGATCATCCGGATCGGCGACAACAAGGGCGCGCGCTACGCGTCGGACAACTTCTGGCAGATGGGCGACACGGGCCCCTGCGGCCCGTGCTCGGAAATCTTCTACGATCACGGCCCGGACGTGTGGGGCGGCCCGCCGGGGTCGCCGCAGGAAGACGGCGACCGCTACATCGAGATCTGGAACCTCGTGTTCATGCAGTTCAACCGCGACGCGCAGGGCAACATGACGCGCCTGCCGAAGCCGTGCGTCGACACCGGCATGGGCCTCGAGCGGATCGCGGCCGTGCTGCAGCACGTGCACAGCAACTACGAGATCGACCTGTTCCAGAACCTGATCAAGGCGTCGGCGCGCGAAACGGGCGTCGCCGACCTCGCGAACAACTCGCTGAAGGTGATCGCCGATCACATCCGCGCGTGCTCGTTCCTGATCGTCGACGGCGTGATTCCCGGCAACGAGGGCCGCGGCTACGTGCTGCGCCGGATCGTGCGCCGCGCGATCCGCCACGGCTACAAGCTCGGCCGCAAGGGGCCGTTCTTCCACCGGCTCGTGGCGGACCTCGTCGCCGAGATGGGCGCCGCCTATCCGGAGCTGAAGGAAGCCGAGCCGCGCGTGACCGACGTGCTGCGCCAGGAGGAAGAGCGCTTCTTCGAGACGATCGAGCACGGGATGTCGATCCTCGAGGCGGCGCTGGCCGATCTCGAGGCCGCGGGCGGCAAGACGCTCGACGGCGAACTCGCGTTCAAGCTGCACGACACGTACGGCTTCCCGCTCGATCTGACGGCTGACGTGTGCCGCGAGCGCGGCGTGACGGTCGACGAGCCCGCGTTCGACGACGCGATGGCGCGCCAGCGCGAGCAGGCGCGCGCGGCGGGCAAGTTCAGGGCGACGCAGGGCCTCGAATACACGGGCGCGAAGACGACGTTCCACGGCTACGAGGAAATCGCGTTCGACGACGCGAAGGTCGTCGCGCTGTACGTCGAAGGCGCGTCGGTCGGCGAGGTGAAGGCGGGCGAGAGCGCGGTCGTCGTGCTCGACCACACGCCGTTCTACGCGGAATCGGGCGGCCAGGTCGGCGATCAGGGCGTGCTCGCGAACGCGGCCACGCGTTTCGCGGTCGCCGATACGCTGAAGGTCCAGGCCGACGTGATCGGCCACCACGGCGAGCTCGAGCAGGGCGTGCTGAAGGTCGGCGACGTGGTTCGCGGGGAGATCGACGCCGGGCGCCGCGCGCGCACCGCGCGCAACCATTCGGCGACGCACCTGATGCACAAGGCGCTGCGCGACGTGCTCGGCTCGCACGTGCAGCAGAAGGGTTCGCTCGTCGACGCGGACAAGACCCGCTTCGACTTCGCGCACAACGCGCCGTTGACCGACGATGAAATCCGCCGCGTCGAGGACATCGTCAACGAGCAGGTGCTCGCGAACGCGCCGGGCATCGTGCGCGTGATGCCGTACGACGACGCGGTGAAGGGCGGCGCGATGGCGCTCTTCGGCGAGAAGTACGGCGACGAGGTGCGCGTGCTCGATCTCGGCTTCTCGCGCGAGCTGTGCGGCGGCACGCACGTGCACCGCACGGGCGATATCGGCCTCTTCAAGATCGTCGCCGAAGGCGGCGTGGCGGCGGGCATTCGCCGCGTCGAGGCGATCACGGGCGACAACGCGGTGCGCTACGTGCAGGCGCTCGACGCGCGCGTGAACGCGGCGGCGGCCGCGCTGAAGGCGCAGCCGTCCGAGCTGCTGCAGCGGATCGGCCAGGTGCAGGATCAGGTCAAGTCGCTAGAGAAGGAGCTTGCCGCGCTGAAATCGAAGCTCGCGTCGAGCCAGGGCGACGAGCTCGCGCAGCAGGCGGTCGAGGTGGGCGGCGTGCATGTGCTCGCCGCGACGCTCGACGGCGCCGATGCGAAGACGCTGCGCGAAACCGTCGACAAGCTGAAGGACAAGCTCAAGAGCGCGGCGATCGTGCTCGCGGCGGTCGACGGCGGCAAGGTGAGCCTGATCGCCGGCGTCACCGCGGACGCAAGCAAGAAGGTGAAGGCGGGCGAACTCGTCAACTTCGTCGCGCAGCAGGTGGGCGGCAAGGGCGGCGGCCGGCCGGACATGGCGCAGGCGGGCGGCACGGAGCCGGCGAACCTGCCGGCGGCGCTCGCGGGCGTCAAGGGCTGGGTCGAGGCGCGGCTGTAACGCGGCCGGGCGGCGCGCCGGGAATCGGCGTGCCGTTTTCGTGCCGTTCGCGGCGGGGGCACGGATCGCGTAGCCCGCGGCGCGCTTCGTCGGCCGCGCGTCAGGCGGGCAGCGCCTCGCGCGCCGTGCCGCGCCGCGCGCGCCGGCGCGCGACCTTCGCCGCTTCGTTCGCCGCGACGTCGGTCGCGTTCGCCGCCGCGGCGGCGTCGCGCAGTGCGTCGCGCAGCGCGGCGAGCGCCGCCGAGAAATGCCCTTGACGCCAGACGAGCATCGTATCGATCGGCGGCATGCCGACGATCGGATGCACGCCGAGGCTGTCCGGCTCGCGCTGGACGGCGAGCACCGAGCGCGGCGCGACCGCGACGCCAGCGCCCGCCGCGACGCACGCGACGATCGCGTGGTACGAGCCGAGTTCGAGCACGCGCTCGGGCTTCAAGCCGTATGCCGCGTACCAGCGCTCGACGCAGCCGCGGTACGCGCAGCCGCGCTCGAACGCGACGAGCGTCGGCAGCAGCACGTCGCGCGGCGTGCGCACGCGCGGGTGGCCGCGCGGCGTCAGCAGCACGAGTTCCTCGGTGAACGCGGCAGCGGTCTCGAACGGCTCGCCGAACGCTTCGGAGCCGGCCGGCGTCGCGACGAGCGCGGCATCGAGCTCGAAATCGCGCACGAGACTGATCAGCTTGCCGGTCGTGCCGGTGACGAGCTCGAGCGTGACGTCGGGCCATGCCTGGTGGTAGCGGGCGAGAAAAGCGGGCAGGCGGCTTGCCGCGGTGCTTTCCATCGCGCCGAGCCGCAGCCGGCCGCGCGGCCTGTTTTCGGTGACCGCGTGGCGCGCCTCGTCGGCGAGCGCGAGCAGCCGCTCCGCGTACGGCAGCAGCGTCTCGCCGGCGGGCGTGAGCACGAGCCGGCGGCCGTCGCGCACGAAAAGCGGCGCGCCGAGCTGTTCCTCCAGTTGCTTGATGCGGGTCGTGACGTTCGATTGCACGCGATTGAGCTTCGCCGCCGCGCGCGTCACGCCGTTCTCGCGCACGACCGCGCGGAAGATCGCCAGGGCCGCCAGATCCATGATTCTCTCCGTGGGATGGATCGAATCTGAATTATTCATTTTTCGAGAACGGTTGGTCAAGTTAGCATCGAGTCGACTTTGGCCATGACCTTGACCTTGCCGCGACGCTTCCGGCCCTATGGGGGCGGCCGCATCGCCCTCGAAACGATGAGCTCCCCTCCTTCTTCCCGCGGCGTGGCCGGTGCGCCGAACCATCTGTTGTCCGGCGAACGCGCGGCGCGCGACGCGGCGCTTGCGGGCGCGGCGGCGCTCGCGGTCGCGCTCGGCGTCGGGCGTTTTGCATTCACGCCGCTGCTGCCGCTGATGCTCGCGGGCGGCGAGCTCGACATCCGGCACGGCGGCTGGCTCGCGTCCGCGAATTACGCCGGCTATTTCGTCGGCGCGATGGCATGCGCGCGCATCGCCGTCGATCCGGCGCGGATGGTGCGCATCGGGCTCGCGGCGACGGTCGCGCTGACGCTCGCGATGGGAATCGCAAGCCCGTTCTGGCTGTGGGCGCTCGTGCGCTTCGTCGGCGGCGCGGTCAGCGCGTGCACGTTCGTATTCGCGTCGCAGTGGGGGCTGCGGCGCGTCGTCGAGCACGGCGCGCCCGCGTGGGGCGGCGTGATCTATACGGGGCCGGGGATCGGGATCGTCGCGACCGGGCTGATCGGCTTCGCATTGGCGGGGCGGCATGCGGCGCTCGGGTGGATCGGGTTCGCGGCGGCGTCGGCGGTGCTGTCGGCGCTCGTGTGGCGCGCATTCGCGCCGGCGGCGCGCGAGTGGAGGCGCGATGCGGGCGGCACGCATGCCGGCGGCGATGCGGGTGCCGCAGCCGGTGGGCGCGGCGCAGCAAATGCGGGGCGTGCGGCGGACTCGGCCAACGCAGTCGACGAAGCGACAGCGGCAACCCCAAGACATTCCACGCCGGCGGGCATCGGCGGCCAGCGCGGAGCGGTCGCCGTGCCGGACGCATCGCCGGCCGCCAGCCGCCGCGATGCGTTCTGGCTCGTGCTCCTCTACGGCCTGCCGGGCTTCGGCTACATCATCACCGCGACCTTCCTGCCGGTGATCGCCCGCGCGGCGCTGCCCGCGCATTCGCCGTGGCCCGATCTGTTCTGGCCGATGTTCGGCGCGGCGCTGATCGTCGGCGCGCTGGCCGGCGCGCGGCTGCCGAGCCGCTGGGACAACCGTCTGCTGCTCGCCGCATGTTGCGTCGTGCAGGCGGTTGGCGTCGCGCTCGGCATCGTCTGGCCGACGGCGCCCGGATTCGCGCTCGGCAGCGCGCTCGTCGGCTTGCCGTTCAACGCGATCACGCTGTTCGCGATGCGCGAAGCGCGCCGCCTGCGCGGCGAGCGCGCAGCGGGCCTGATGGGCTATGCGACGGCGTCATACGGCGTCGGACAGATCGTCGGGCCGCTCGCGGCCGTACCGCTCGCCGCGCACGCGGGATCGTTCACGCCGGCGCTCTGGCTTGCATCGGCGGTGCTGGCGGCGGGGGCGGCGGGGTTCGCAGCCGTTGCGTCGAGCGCCTCGCGTACGGCGACGCGCGACCGCGGGATCGGATGAGCGCTCGACGGACGGCCGGATCGCGGAGCGGCCGCGGGCTGTGAGCGTGCCGGCCGAGTCGATGCCGACTGCACGTCGACGTGTCGAACTTTGCGTCGGGCGAGCCGACACGCCGCACGCGCCGCCGCGCTTTCGTTTCGAATGCGCGGATCGCCGACACGACACGGCGGCGTTTCGCGATCCTCCACGATGACGATGCCGGCCGACCTCCGGCGCGGACCGCCAGGTCGTCGCCGGGCGCGCGCCGTGTCGGTCGACGCGCGCCGCGCGCATCGAAGCGATGCGGCGTATTTCGTGAAAGCACGGACTTCCGGTCGTCGGCCGCTATGCAATAATTGATTCATCAGTGCGTGCTAGTCCTTCGCGCGTCGCGCGACGGGCCCCTGGCATAACGACTGCCTTGGAGGTGCACTGTGTTTCGTCAAACGCTTGGCCGCGCCCTGATTCACGCTGCAGCGCTCGGGGCAGTGCTTGCCGGCTTCGCCTGCCTGCAGCCGACGCAGATCGCAGCGGGCACGCTGTCGCCGTCCGCGAAGGCGAAGCGAATCGCGCAGACCGGTCCCGCGGGGCCGATCGATTTTCCCACGCTCGTCGAACGATACGGACCCGCGGTCGTCAGCGTGAGCGTGCCCGCGCAGGAGCCGCAGATGTCGGCGTCCGGTCTCGAGGCGCTCGATCCCGACGATCCGTTCTTCGCGTACTTCAAGTCCGCCGCGCAGCCGCCCGTGTCGCTGGACAACGGGCCGCGCGCGATGGCGGGCGCCGGGTCCGGTTTCATCGTCAGCGCCGACGGGATCATCCTGACGACCGCCTACGTGGTCGGCCAGGCGAGCGAAGCGACGGTCCGGCTGATCGACCGGCGCGAATTCAAGGCGCGGGTGCTCGCGGTTGACGACCAGAGCGACGTGGCCATCCTGCAGATCGACGCGACGAGGCTGCCGACCGTGCGGCTCGGCAATTCGTCCCGGGTGCGCGCAGGCGAGCCGGTGCTGACGATCGGCACGCCAGACGGCTCGGCGAACACGGTGACGATGGGCATCGTCAGCGCGACGTCGCGCACGCTGCCCGACGGCGGCAGCTTCCCGTTCTTCCAGACCGACGTGACCGGCAACCTCGACAACTCGGGGGGGCCGGTGTTCAATCGCGCGGGCGAGGTGATCGGCATCGACGTGCAAATCTACGGAAGCGGCGATCGCAATCCGGCCGTGACGTTTGCGATTCCGATCGACATGGCGGCCAAGGTGCGCGCGCAGGTGCTGCAAGCGCAGCAGCAAGCACAGCAACAAGCGCGGCAGCAGGCGCAGCCGCCGGTTCCGCCGGCGACGCGGACGCAGCCGGCGCAGCGCGCGGCGGCGCAGAACGGGCTCGGCGTCGACGTGCAGGACGTCGGCCCCGGGCTCGCGGCGGCGTTCGGCTTGCCGCGGCCGGCGGGCGCGCTCGTCAACGCGGTCGAGCCGGGGTCGCCCGCGGCCGTGGCCGGCCTGAAGCCGGGCGACGTGATCGTGCAGATCGGCGACAGGCCCGTCGGCGGCTCGTCCGAGCTCACCGGCGACGTGGCGGCGCTGCCGCCCGCGGCGAGCACGCCGATCACGCTGATCCGCAACCGGATGCCGATGACAGTGATGCTCGGTGCGAGTGCGGCGGCGGGCGTGTCGTCGGCGGCGGGGAACGCGCGCGCGGGCCGCAGCGAGGCGGGTGGCGCGGACCGCCTCGGCCTGACGATGCATCCGCTGACGGACGACGAGCGCCGCTCGACGGGATTGCCTGTCGGCATGGTGGTCGACGCGGTGCGCGGGCCGGCGGCGAGCGCGGGCATTCGGCCGGGCGACGTCGTGCTGGAATTCGACGATACGCTGATCGAGACGCCGGACATGGTGCCGGCGTTGGAGGCGAAGGCGGGGAAGACAGTCGCGGTGTTGATTCAGCGGGGGAGCGAGCGGAAGTTCGTATCGGTGAAGGCGCGCTGAAGAGGAGGCGCGAGTGGGCGCCGGCGGGGAGCGATCGCGCGATGGTCGGTGCCGGGTTGCCGGGTTGTGGCCGGGGGGCGTCGTCAAGGCCGGAACGCGGTTCGCCGCCCGCGTCCGTGCCGTTCGAACTCGCTAGAATGAGGTCTTCACGACCCGAACAGCCGGCCGGATTCGCCCGACGCGTTCGGAAGAACGAATCGACTCGCCCCCGACAATGACCACCGCAGACTACCGTTTCTGTCCTCGCTGCGCGCGAGCGCTCGCCGAGCGCGCCGATCCCGTCGAGGAGGGCGGCCGCGTGCGCCGCGCGTGTCCCGACGCAACCTGCGGCTACGTCCACTGGAACAACCCGGTGCCCGTCGTCGCGGCGATCGTCGAGTACGAAGGCAGGATTCTGCTCGCGCGCAACGCCGCATGGCCCGAGGGAATGTTCGCGCTCATCACCGGCTTCCTCGAGCACAGCGAGACGCCCGAGGCGGGCATCGCGCGCGAAGTGCGCGAGGAGACGTCGCTCGAGGCCGAATCGGTGACGCTCGTCGGCGTCTACGAATTCATCCGCAAGAACGAACTGATCATCGCATATCACGTGCGTGCGAACGGGACGATTCGCCTGTCGCCCGAGCTGCTCGAGTATCGGCTCATCGACCCGCCGAAGCTGCGCCCGTGGCGGGCGGGCACCGGCCAGGCGGTCGCCGACTGGATGCGCGCGCGCGGCCTCGAGTTCGAATTCGTCGATTTCCCTGGGGCCGCCGCGAACAACGGATAACGAACGATAACGGATGACGGCGGGAACCCGCCATGACGACGTAGCAACGTGACGAGCCGGCGGGGCGCGTCGCGCCGCCCGCTGCCCGCGATGCCCGCGTCAGCCGGCGCGCGCCGCCTGCACCGCGGTGCCGTAGCACAGCACCTCGGTCACGCCCGACGCGATCTCGGTCGCGTCGTAGCGCATCCCGACGATCGCGTTGCCGCCCAGCCGCCGCGCCTCGTCGACCATCCGCTCGTAAGCGTCCTGCCGCGCGCGCTCGCACAGCGACGTGTAGAGCGAGATGTGGCCGCCGAACAGCGTTTGAATCGATGCGCCGAACGTGCCGACGATCGAGCGCGAACGCACGACGATGCCGCGCGCGACGCCGAGCGAGCGTTCGATCCGGTAGCCCGGGAGGTCGAAAGCGGTCGTGATGAGCTGCGGATCTGCCATGATGTGTCCTCGTCGATGTGAAAATGTCCTTGCGCCGCGCCTCTTGGAATTTGCCGCAATCTATGCTTTTCTGTGCGGCACGCCCCGCGTGCGCCGCGCCCGGCGTCGCATGTTCGCCCGGACGGCGGCCGCTTGTCCAGCGCCGGGCCGCGCGCCGGCCGCGCTTGCGCGGCGGCGGGGCGATTCGAACGAGCGCGATCGAAGGAGACTTCCCGTGGCCTACATCCATTACCTGACGCACATCCATCTCGGCGACGACGCGCTCGCGATGCTCGGCGCCGAGTGCGCGCGCAGCGGCATCGCGCGGCCGCTCGTCGTGACGGACAAGGGCGTCGCGGAGGCGGGGCTCGTCGATCGCGCGCTCGAGGCGCTCGGGGCGGGCGCGCTGCCGGTGTTCGACGACACGCCGTCGAACCCGACGGAGGCGGCCGTGCTCGCCGCCGCGGCGCGCTATCGCGACGAAGGCTGCGACGGGCTCGTCGCGGTCGGCGGCGGCTCGGCGATCGATCTTGCGAAGGGCGTCGCGATCGCGGCGACGCATCCGGCGCCGCTCACGCAATACGCGACGATCGAGGGCGGCAGCGACCGGATCGGCGCAGGCGTCGCGCCGCTCATCGCGGTGCCGACGACGTCGGGCACGGGTAGCGAGGTCGCGCGCGGCGCGATCCTGATCCTTACCGACGGCCGCAAGCTCGGCTTCCATTCGTGGCATCTGCTGCCGAAGGCGGCGATCTGCGATCCGTCGCTCACGCTCGGCCTGCCGCCGGGGCTCACGGCCGCGACCGGCATGGACGCGATTGCGCACTGCATCGAGACCTTCCTCGCGCCGGCGTTCAATCCGCCCGCCGACGGCATCGCGCTCGACGGTCTCGAGCGCGCGTGGGCGCACATCGAGCGCGCGACGCGCGACGGGGGCGACCGCGCCGCGCGCCTCGCGATGATGAGCGCATCGATGCAGGGCGCGATGGCGTTCCAGAAAGGGCTCGGCTGCGTGCATTCGCTGTCGCATCCGCTGGGCGGCGTGAAGGTGAACGGCAGGACGTCGCTGCATCACGGCACGCTGAACGCGGTCGTGCTGCCCGCGGTGCTGCGCTTCAACGAAAGCGCGCCGACCGTCGTCGCCGAGCGCCGCTATGCGCGGATGCGACGCGTGATGAACCTGCCGGAGAATGCGGACCTGCCGCAGGCGCTGCACGACATGACCGCGCGCCTCGGCCTGCCGACGGGCCTCGCGCAAATGGGCGTCGACGCGCGCGTGTTCGACCACGTGATCGAAGGCGCGCTCGCCGATCATTGCCACAAGACGAATCCGCGCATCGCGTCGGCCGACGATTACCGGCGCATGCTCGTCGAATCGCTGTGACGGCGGCGGGCGCGCCGCCGCCATCGCCGCTATCACCGCCGTCGCCATTGCCGCCGCCATTGCCGTCGCCGCGCGACCGACCGGCCATTCTCAACCCATCGTCAAGCAACCGTTTCTTCGCATCGCGCCGACATGTCCTCGACCAAACCCGTTCCGCTGCCGCGCAGCGCCTATCGCCACTTCCTGCCGATCACGACGCGCTGGATGGACAACGACGTCTACGGGCACGTGAACAACGTCGTCTACTACAGCTACTTCGATACGGTCGTCAACGAATACCTGATCCGCCGCGGCGTGCTCGACGTCGAGCGCGGCGAGACGATCGGCCTCGTCGTCGAGACGCAGTGCAGCTACTTCGCGCCGCTCGTGTTTCCGCAGCGCGTCGAGGCGGGGCTGCGGGTCGCGCGGCTCGGCTCGTCGAGCGTGCGCTACGAGGTCGGCCTCTTTGCCCACGGCGAAGCGTCGGCTGCCGCGCAAGGGCACTTCGTGCACGTGTACGTCGATCGCGCGACGCGCCGTCCGGTGCCGCTGCCCGAGCCGTTGCGGGCCGCGCTCGCGCCGCTCGCCGGGCAGGCGGCCTGACGCGGTGCAGTCGATCGTTCTCGATTTGCTGAACGGCCTGAGCTACGGGCTGTTGCTGTTCATGCTGTGCGCGGGGCTCACGCTCATCTTCAGCATGCTCGGCGTGCTCAATTTCGCGCATGCGAGCTTCTACATGCTCGGCGCATACGCAGGCTACGCGATCGCCGCGCGCACGAGCTTCTGGGTCGCGCTCGTCGCCGCGCCGCTCGTCGTCGGCGCGTTCGGCGCGCTGTGCGAGCGCACGCTGCTCAGGCGGGTGAGGGCGAGCGGCCATCTCGACGAATTGCTGCTCACGTTCGGGCTCGCGTATCTGATCGCCGAAGGCGTGAAGCTCGTCTGGGGGCTCGCGCCGCTCGCCGCGCCCGTGCCCGCCGTGCTCGACGGCGCGGCGTTCACCGTCTACGGCGCCGTTTTCCCGCGTTATCGCGCGTTCATGATGATCGTGTCGATCGCGATGCTCGGCGCGCTGTGGGCGGTGCTGCGCGTGTCGCAGACGGGGCTCGTCGTGCGCGCGGCGCTCACGCATCGCGCGGCCGTCGAGGCGCTCGGCCATGACGTGCCGCGCGTGATGACGCTCGTGTTCGCCGTGGGCACCGCGCTCGCCGCGCTCGCCGGCGTGATCGGCGCGCCGCTCGCGGTGATCGAGCCCGCGATGGCGCAGACGCTCGGCTCGGTCGTGTTCGCGGTGGTCGTGATCGGCGGGCTCGGCTCGCTCGCGGGCGCGCTCGTCGCGTCGCTCGCGGTCGGCTGCGCGCAGACGTTCGCGACGGCGAGCCGCGCATCGCTCAGCGACGTGGCGCAGTGGGCGGGCATCGCGCTGCCCGGCGCGTGGCGCGCGCTGACGCTCGCACAGCTCGCGCCGCTGATTCCGTATCTGCTGCTCGTCGCGGTGCTCGCGTGCCGCGCGCGCGGCCTGCTCGGCGAGCGCGCCGATGTCTAGCGGCGCGCTCGCCGTGAGAAGCCGCTTGCCGGAAGCGCTGTCGTGGCTCGCGCTCGTCGCGCTGCTCGTCGTGCCCGCGCTCGCGTGGCCGCGCGGCTGGATGCTCGGCTATCTCGCGCAGACGGCCGCGATGATCGTGCTCGCGCTGTCGTACAACCTGCTGCTCGGCACGACGGGGCTGCTGTCGTTCGGGCACGCGGCGTTTGCGGGGCTCGGCGCGTTCGCCGCCGCGCACGGCTTCAATCGCTACGGCCTGCCGCTGCCGTTCGTGCCGCTCGCGGGCGGCGTCGCGGGCGCGGCGTTCGGCGCGCTGCTCGGCTTCGTCGCGACGCGCCGCGCGGGCACCGCGTTCGCGATGATCACGCTCGGGCTCGGCGAGCTCGTCGCGGCCGCCGCGTGGAGCGTGCCCGACTGGTTCGGCGGCGCGGGCGGCGTGTCGATCGACCGCGCGGCCGGCCCCGCGCTTGCCGCGTGGGATTTCGGCAAGCCGATGCATGCGTATGCGTTGATCGCCGCCTGGTGCGTCGCGGCGGCGGTCGCGATGCGCATGCTCGTGCGCACGCCATTCGCGCGGCTCGCGAACGCGGTGCGCGACAATCCGGCGCGCGTCGCCGCGCTCGGCACCGATCCGCGCCGCGTGCGCTACGCGATGGCGATCGCGGCCGCGTTCTTCGCCGGCGTGTCGGGCGCGCTGACGCTGATCGACGTCGAGGTCGCGACGTCGGAGAGCGTCGGGATGCTGCGCTCGGGCGCGGTGCTGTTCGCAACGGTGATCGGCGGCGCGACGGCGTTCTTCGGGCCCGTCGTCGGCGCGGTGCTGCTGACCTTCTTCAGCGTGTTCGTCGCGAGCGTGTCGCGCGCGTGGCTGCTGTATCTCGGGCTGCTGTTCGTCGCCGTCGTGCTCGCCGCGCCGGGCGGCGCGAGCGGCTGGTGGCGCGCGCGACGGCGGCGCGCGGCGCGCCTCGGCGGGCGATGCGAGCCTGTCGGCGCGCTCTTCGGCGCGGGCGCGGCGCTCGCCGGCGGCGTCGCGATCGTGTTCGTCGTCGAGCTCGCGTATGCGTTGCAGTTCGCGCAGGACGACGGGCGGCGCGCCGTGATCGGACCTTGGCGATTCGATGCGCTCGCGCCGCTCGGCTGGGGGATCGCGGCGGTCGCGGCGGCGCTCGCCGCAGGCCTCGCGTATGCGGCGCGGCGGCGCGGCGCGCATCGCGCGAATCCGTCGGCCGCCGATGGGACGGACACGAGCGGCGTGCCAGGCGGATCGGTTGCGCCGGGCGCATGCAACACGGCCGATGCGGCAAGTGCGGCCGACGTGACGAGCGCGCGTCGTGCGGCGGGCGTGCGCGACGACGCGTCATCGCCATCGTTCGCGACGATCGCCGCCGCGGGAGCCGCCGCAGCCGTTCCCGGCCGCGACGGCGTGCACGCGGCGAGCGCGCCGCCCGCGTTGCGCGTGACGAACGTCGGCAAGTCGTTCGGCGCGACGCGGGTGCTCGCCGGCATCGATCTGACGATCCGCCACGGCGAGCGCCATGCGCTGATCGGCCCGAACGGCGCCGGCAAGTCGACGCTCTTCAATCTGATCGCGGGCGCGCTTGCGCCGACGCACGGCCGCATCGCGCTGAACGGCGTCGAGCTCGGGCGGCGGCCGCCGCACGCGGTCGCACGCCTCGGGCTTGCGCGCAGCTTCCAGCAGACGAGCGTGTTCGCGCGGATGACCGTCCTCGACAACCTGCGATGCGCGGCGCTGCACGCGCCGCGCGAGCGCCGCCGCTGGCGCAGCCGGCTTGCCGGCGCCGCCGCGCTCGATCGCGCGGCCGACGCGGCGCTCGCGTCGATCGGCCTCGCCGCGCGCCGCGACGCGCTCGCGGGCAGTCTGAGCTACGCGGAGCAGCGCGCGCTCGACGTCGGGCTCGCGCTCGCGAGCGGCGCGTCGGTGTTCCTGTTCGACGAGCCGACGGCGGGAATGAGCCGCGAGCAGGCGCGCGAGACGATCGAGCTGATCCGCCGCGCGACGGCGGGCAAGACGGTGCTGATGATCGAGCACGACATGGACGCGGTGTTCGGCTTCGCCGATCGCGTATCGGTGCTCGTGCGCGGCGAGCTGGTCGCGACCGGCTCGCCCGCGGCGATCCGCTCGAACGCGGCCGTGCGCGCCGCGTATCTCGGCGAGGCGTTCGAGCGATGAGCGCGCTCCTCGAATTGCGCGGCGTGCGCGCCGGATACGGCGCGCTGCCGGTGCTCGACGGCGTGGACTTGCGGATCGCGGCGGGCGAGGCCGTCGCGCTCGTCGGCCGCAACGGCTCGGGCCGCTCGACGCTCGCGAAGGCGATCATGGGAATGGTGCCGGTGGCGGGGACGGTGTGCATCGACGGCATCGACGTCGCGGGCGCGCCGACGTTCGCGATCGCGCGGCGTCGCGTCGGCTATGTGGCCGAGAGCCGCGACGTGTTCGCGCTCCTGAGCGTCGAGGACAATCTGCGGCTCGGCCTGCGCGGCGTGTCGGGCGCGGCCGCGCGCGCGGCGCTCGCCGCCGCGCGCGAGCGCCATCCGATGCTCGCCGAGCGCTGGCGCACGAAGGCGGGCGTGCTGTCGGGCGGCGAGCAGCAGATGCTCGCGCTCGCGCGCGCGTTGATCGGCGCGCCGCGCGTGCTGATCGTCGACGAGCCGGCCGAAGGGCTCGCGCCGCTCGCCGTCGAGCAGATCCGCGCGTGTCTCGCCGGCGCGAAGGCGCAAGGCGTCGCGCTGCTGCTGATCGAGCAGCGGATGCGGCTCGCGCCGGCGCTCGCGTCGCGGGTCGCGGTAATGGGGCGGGGGAGGATCGTCTACGACGGCGCGGCGAACGCGCTCGATGCGGGCGTCGTCGAGCGTTGGCTCAGCGTCGGCTGACGGGCGAGCCGGCCTCCGCCGTCGCCGCCATGACTGCCATTACCGCCCGCCGCTCAGCATCCACTCGTGCGCCGGATCGTTCTTGAAGTGCCACACGCGGGTCGGCCCGGCCATCACGTTCAGATAGTACGACTCATACCCGTAAGGCACGACGACCGGGTGATAGCCGCGCGGCACGAGCACGACGTCGTGGTCGCAGGCGGCCATCGATTCGTCGAGGTCGCGCGAATCGGTGTACACGCGCTGGAACACGAAGCCCTGCGGCGGATGCACGCGATGGTAGTACGTCTCCTCGAGCGAGCTTTCGGCGGGCACGTTGTCGGTGTCGTGCTTGTGCGGCGGATAGCTCGACGAGTGTCCGGACGGCGTGCGCACCTCGACGACGAGCAGCGACTCCGCGGGCTCGGTCTGCGGCAGGATATCGCAGACGTAGCGCGTGTTCGCGCCGCTGCCGCGCACCGAGCGCTGCATCTGCGACGGCTTGATGAGCCGCGCCGGGTAGCGGCCGGTCGCGGGCGCGCTCGCGACGCCGAGCTCCGCGTCGCGCGACGCGCGCACGGTAACGGCGAGCTTCGGCGGCAGGTACAGCGCGTACGGAGCGACGCCGTCGAACACGCTGTCGCGCGAGCCGAGCTCGGTCCAGCGCGTGCCGTCGCCCGCTTCGATATCGACGGTGCCCGTCAGCACGACGATGCACATTTCGCGCGCGGCCTCGGCGAGCTCGAGCGCCTCGCCCGCCTTCAGCCGATACGCGGCGAAGCCGACGTGTTTCCAGTGCGCCGATTCCGGCGTGACGCGCGCGATCGACGTGCCGTCGCCCGCGCCCTTGACGAGCAGACTCATTTAAGCCGCCTCCTGATGACCGACGGGCGAAAGCGGCGCGTCGACGAGCGTGCGCAGCGTCCGGTAGCCCTTTTGCGCATACGCGTAGCTCGGCGCGACGGCCGGGTCCTGCTCGGCCTCGACGACGAGCCAGCCGCGATAGCCGTGGCGCTTGAGCATGTCGACGATCGTCGGGAAATCGATCGAGCCGTCGCCCGGCACCGTGAACGCACCCGCGATCACCGCGTCGAGAAAGCTCCAGTTGCGGTTGCGCGCGAGCCGGATCACGGCCGGGCGCACATCCTTGCAGTGGACGTGGCATACGCGGCCGATGTGCTTCGCGAGCTCGGCCACCGGATCGCCGCCGCCGAACGTCATGTGGCCGGCGTCGAACAGCAGGCCCACCGCGTCGCTCGTGCTCGCCATCAGGCGGTCGACGTCGGCGGGGGATTCGACGTACGCGCCCATGTGATGGTGATAGGCGAGCCGCACGCCCCGCGCGAGCGTATGGCGCGCGAACGCATCGACGCGCTCGGCGTATGCGTCCCATTGCGCGCCGTCGACGAAGCGCGGGCGCTGGTAGAGCGGCGCGGGCGAGCCCTGGATCGAGCCGGCCACCTCGCCGTAGACCATCACCGTCGCGCCGTTCTTCGCGAGCAGCTCGAGATGCGGGCCGACCGCATCGATCTCTTCCTGCACGCCGCGCTCGGCGAGCCGGCCCGAGTACCAGCCGGACACGAGCGACAGATCGTATTGCGCGAGGAGCGCCTTCAGCGCCTGAGGCTCGCGCGGGAATTTGTTGCCGAGCTCGAAGCCTTCGTAGCCGATCTCGCGGCCCTCGGTCAGCGCGACGGCGAGCGGCGTTTCGCCGCCGAGCGACGGCAGGTCGTCGTTCATCCACGACAGCGGATTGATGCCGATACGGATCTCGGGTGCGCTCATGTCGATGATTCCGGGGTAGAGGTTGAAGACGAAGCGCAAGCGGCGCCCGCGCGCGCGGCGACGTGCCGCTCGTAGTCCGCGCGCGCGCCGCGCACCGCGTCGCGCGGCGAGACTTCGGGCACCGCGACTTCCCACCACCAGCCGCCGTCGGGCGTCGTGCGGGCGGGATCGGTGTCGATGCAGATCACGTACGTGCGATCGGACGCGCGGGCGCGCGCCATCGCCGCCTCGAGCGCGGCGACGTCGGCGACGTGCTCCGCGTGCGCGCCGAGCGCGCGCGCGTGCGCGGCGAAATCGATGCGCGGCGCGCCGAGCGGGCCTTGCGCGCAATCGTCGAACAGGTTGTTGAACGGCGCGCCGCCGCACGCCTGCTGCAGCCGGTTGATGCAGCCGTAGCCGCGGTTGTCGAGCACGACGACGATCAGCTTCGCGCCGAGCATCACCGACGTCGCGATCTCGCTGTTCATCATCAGATAGCTGCCGTCGCCGACCATCACGATCACGTCGCGTTCGGGCTTCGCGAGCTTCGCGCCGAGCCCGCCCGCGATCTCGTAGCCCATGCACGAATAGCCGTATTCGACGTGGTAGCCGCCCGGCACCGCCGCGCGCCAGAGCTTGTGCAACTCGGCGGGCAGCGTGCCCGCCGCGCACACGGCGATGTCGCGCGCGGCCGAATCGGGCGCCGAGCGCTGGACGGCGCCGATCACGTCGGCGTCGTACGGCAGCGCGCCCGCGCGCGGCGGCGCGTGCGTGACGGCCGTCACGGCGTCGCGCCAGTTGCCGGCGAGCGCCTGCGCGCGTGCGGTCCACGCGGCGTCGGCGCGCCAGCCTTCGAGGCGTGCGCCCAGCGCGTCGAGCGCGAGCCGCGCGTCGGCCTGCACGACCGACGCGCGGTGTTTCAGCGCATCGAACGCATTCGCATTGATGCCGACGACGCGCGCGTGCGCGAACAGCGTGTTCGAGCCCGTCGTGAAATCCTGCAACCGCGTGCCGACCGCGATCACGCAGTCGGCGTCGTGCGCGAGCGCGTTCGCGGCGGGCGAGCCCGTCACGCCGATCGCGCCCGCGTTCAGCGGATGATCCCACGGCAGCGCGCTCTTGCCGGCCTGCGTCTCGCCGACCGGAATGCCGTGGCGCGCGGCGAACGCGGCGAGCGCGGCCGCGCCGCCTTCGCTGTACAGCGCGCCGCCGCCCGCGACGATGAACGGCCGCCTGGCCGCGCGCAACCGCGCGAGCGCCGCGTCGAGCTCCGCCTCGACGGGCGCGGGCGCATGAAACGTGACGACGCGCGGCGCGAAGAACTCGGCCGGGTAGTCGTGCGCCATCGCCTGCACGTCCTGCGGCAGCGCGAGCGTGACGGGGCCGCAGAGCGCCGCGTCGGTGAGCACGCGCAGCGCGCGCGGCAGCGCGGTGAGCAACTGCGCCGGATGCACGATCCGGTCGAAGTAGCGCGATACGGCCTTGAACGCATCGTTCGCCGAGATCCCGCCGTCGTGGAAATCCTCGATCTGCTGCAGCACCGGGTCCGGCGCGCGCGACACGAACACGTCGCCCGGCAGCAGCAGCACCGGCAGCCGGTTCACGTGCGCGAGCGCGGCCGCGGTGACGAGGTTCGTCGCGCCGGGGCCGATCGACGTCGTCACGGCCATCATCCGGCGGCGCATGTGCGCCTTCGCGTACGCGATCGCGCTGTGCGCCATCGCCTGCTCGTTGTGCGCGCGGTAGGTCGGCAGCGCGTCGCGGTACTGATGCAGCGCTTCGCCCAGGCCCGCGACATTGCCGTGCCCGAATATCGCGAACACGCCGCCGAACAGGGGCGCGCTGCTGTCGGCTGTGTCGCTGCCGCCGCCGCCCGCCGCGACGCGCTGCGCGGCCAGATAGCGCACGAGCGCCTGCGCGGCGGTCAGGCGGAAGGTGCCGCGGATGTTCGCGGCCGGATCGTCGATGAGGTCGTTCACGCTCGGGTTCCGTAGGATTTCGTCATCCATTGCTCTGCGGTTCATGCGCGCGCTCCTAGGCGGCCACGCGCGGCGCGGCCGCGTGCCGGCCGTGCGCGCGGGCGTCCGCGCTGGCCGCGCGCCACGCGTCGATCAGCGTCTCGAACGTCTGCCGCACGCGCGCGATCAGCCCGGCGTCGTCGATCTCGCCCGCGAGCCACGCGCGGCTCGGCTCGTGAAAGATCGTGCGGCCGACCGTGAAGCCGCGGCACGTCGCGGACGCGGCCGCCGCCCTGAAGCCGTCGGCGAGCTCGCCGACGGGCGCCGACAGCCCGAGCAGCACGACGCCGCGGCAGTACGGATCGCGCTCGGCGATCAGCGCGTCGATCGCCTGCCATTGGGCGGCGTCGAGCGGCGCGAGCTTCCACCATTCCGGATGGATGCCGAGGTTGTACAGGCGCTTGAGCGCGCGGTACACGGTGTCGGCCGCCTGCGGCAGATCCGCGCGGTGCGGTGGAATCACTTCGAGCAGCAGCTCGTGACCGCTCGCCTGCACCGCGTCGTACAGCGCGCGCAACTGCGTTTCCTGCTCGATCCGCGGCTCGGCGGCCTCGTCCGGATGGTATTGGACGAGGCACTTCGCGACGTGCTCCTGCGGCCACGACACGAGCGTCGTGCCGATCGAGCGGCCGTGATCGAATTCGAGCGGGAGCGACCCCGGCAGTTCGACCGGGCGGCCGATCCACCAGCCGCGGCCCGTCGCGTCGTTGAGCGCGTCCTGGCCGTAGCGGTCGTCGATCAGCACGCCGATCCGGCCTGCGAGTCCGAGCTGCGCCTCCGTCTGCGCGACCGCCTCGACGAACAGGCGCTTGAGCGCATCGATGCGCGCGACGCTCGCGCCCGTTTGCCGCGCGAGCTCGAAGAACTGGTTGCGGTGATCGAACGCGAAGCCGAGCACCTCGTCGCGCGGCGTGCGCGCGGGCGTCACCCGATGCAGCCGCGCGAGCGTCGGGTCGAGATCGGGGCGGCGCATCCGCGCGGGATCGCGCCTCGCCTCGGCGAGGAAATACGCGAGCTCGGCGGGCGTTGGCATCGCGGGCGAGCAGCCGTGCCGCGACACGACGAGCGCGCCGCACGCGTTCGCCGCGCGCGCGGCGTCGGCGAACGGCCGGCCGCGCAGCCATTGCGACAGGAATCCCGACGCGAAAGCATCGCCCGCGCCGAGCACGTTCATCACGTCGACCTCGACGCCGCCGATGATCGGCAGCGCGCCGAGCGCCGCGGGCACGTCGCCGTCGACGATCGAGCAGCCGAGCGGCCCGCGCTTGACGATGAGCGTCGCGCTCGTCACCGCGCGCACCATCGCGAGCGCATCGGGGAGCGCGTCCTTGCCGCCTGCGATGCGGAATTCCTCCTCGGTGCCGATCACCAGGTCGAAGAGCGGCAGGATCCGCTGCAGGTGCGCGGTCACGCCTTCGTTCGCGATGAAGCGCGTCTCGCCGTCGGCCTTGCCGGTCAGGCCCCACAGCACGGGGCGATAGTCGATGTCGAGCACCGTGCGCACCTGGTTGCGGCGCGCGTAGTCGAGCGCTCGGCGGCTCGCCCGCATCACCTGCTCGGTCGAGAAGTGCGTGCCGGTGATGAGGAGCGCCTTCGACGACGCGATGAACGCCTCGTCGAAATCGTCTTCGTCGAGCGCCATGTCCGCGCAGTTCTCGCGATGGAAGACGAGCGGGAACGTGTCGCGGTCCTTCAGGCCGAGCAGCACGAGTGCGGTCAGGCGCTCGGGATCGGTGCGCAGGCGGCTCGTGTCGCAGCCTTCGCGCGCGAGCGTCTCGCGCACGAAGCGGCCCATGTGGTCGTGGCCGACGCGCGAGAGCATCGCCGATTTCAGGCCGAGCCGCGCGCAGCCGAACGCGATGTTGCCCGAGGAGCCGCCGAGATATTTCGCGAAGCTCGACGCATCCTCGAGCCGCGCGCCGATCTGCTGCGCGTAGAGATCGACGGCGACGCGGCCGATGCAGATCACGTCGAGCGGGCGGTTCTGCGCAAAGGGGGGAGTAGGGAAAGTCATCGCGAGTCCTGGATCAAATGGTCGCGCCGTCGAGTTCGGCGATCATCTTCTGCATCTCGGCGCCGCCCGCCATCATGTCGAGCACCTCGTTCTTGCTGATCGTGTCCTTCGTGAACGTGCCGAGCGAGCGGCCGCGGTTGAGCAGCGTGAACGAATCGCCGATCGGGTACGCGTGATGCACGTTGTGCGTGATGAAGATCACCGAGATTCCCTTCGCGCGCGCGGTGTGGATCAGCTTCAGCACGTTGAAGCTCTGCTTGACGCCGAGCGCGGCGGTCGGCTCGTCGAGGATCAGCACGCGCGCGCCGAAGTGGATCGCACGCGCGATCGCGAGGCACTGGCGCTCGCCGCCCGACATCGTGCCGATCGGCTGGTGCGCGTCGCGCACGTTGATGCCCATCTCGGCGAGCTTCGTGCGGGCGATCTGCGCGCTCGAATCGAGATCCATCACGTTCACGAGGCCGAACAGCTTCTTCTGCGGCTCGCGGCCCATGAAGAAGTTGCGCGCGACGGACAAAAGCGGCACGAGCGCGAGGTCCTGGTAGACGGTCGCGATACCGAGGTCGAGCGCGTCCTTCGGCGAATCGAACAGCACCGGCTTGCCGTCGACGAGATACTGCCCGTCGGACGGCTGGTGCACGCCCGCGAGCGTCTTGATGAGCGTCGACTTGCCGGCGCCGTTGTCGCCGAGCAGGCAATGCACCTCGCCGCGCTTGACGCGCAGCGTGACGCCCGACAGCGCGATCACCTTGCCGAAATACTTGCTGACGTTCTCGAGCGAGAGAATCGTATCGTTGGATGCTGGCGTGGACATGCTTGAACTCCGTTACGACTGCGACACGCGGCGGCGCACGTAGTGATTGAACAGCACGGCGACGAGCAGCATCACGCCGAGGAACACGCGGAACCAGTCCGAGCTGATGTTCGTGTAGGTGATGCCGATCTGCACGACGCCGAAGATCAGCGCGCCGAACGCGGCGCCGATCACCGAGCCGTAGCCGCCCGTGAGCAGCGTGCCGCCGATCACCGCGGCGATGATCGCCTCGAATTCCTTCTGCAGCCCGCGGTCGGCCGCGGCCGAGCCGATGTCGGCCACCTGCAGCACGGCGAACAGGCACGCGCAGAACGCGGTCAGCACGAACAGCGAGATCTTCACGCGGCGCACCGGCACGCCGACGTTCTTCGCCGCGTGCGCGTCGCCGCCTGCCGCGAGGATCCAGTTGCCGTAGCGCGTCTTCGCGAGCACGAACGCGCCGATCGCGGTGACGGCGAACCACCACAGGATCACCTTCGGCACGCCGGGCACGAGCGGCTCGCCGTTGTCGAGCAACTGGCCGACGCCTGCGTGCGCGAGCCAGCGGAACAGCTCGTGGAACGCGACGCCCTGAAACAGGAAGTGCACGACGGCGTCGGCGTGCGCGTAGTCGCCGAGGCCCGAGACGATCGTGCGGTCGGCGAACATGATGGACAGCGCGAGCGTCAGGCCGCGCAGGATGAACAGGAACGCGAGCGTGACGATGAACGACGGCAGCTTCGTGCGCATCACGAGATAGCCGTTCAGCGCGCCGAGCGCCATCGAGCCCGCGAACGCGAACAGCACCGCGAGCCAGATCGGCCAGTGGAAGTAGACGGTCGGGATCGCGACCATCATCCCGGCGAAGCCGATCATCGAGCCGATCGACAGGTCGAACTCGCCCGCGACCATCAGCAGGCACGCGCCGACGGCGAGAATGCCGAGGTAGGCCGCGACCTGCGACCAGTTCATGATCCCGTCGAGGTTGAACATCCCGGAGCCGCCCGCGCCGAACGCGAACACCGCGAACACGAGCACGGCGCCGGAAATCGCGGCGAACTCGGGACGGTTGAGAAAGCGCTGGAACCACGCTTCGCCGCGCAGCCGCTCGTCGGACGCCGCGCCCGGCTGCGGCTTTTCGTGTGCGTGCGCTGACATGTGCTTGCCGACTACACCCATGATGTCTCCTTGATGCCCGGCGCGCGGCGCGTTCGGCTCCGCTTCGCCGGTAAAGCGCGCGGGCGTGCGCCCGCGCGTCGTGCGAATCGATGCGATGGACGTTAGCGGTACTGGCCCGCGTACTTGATCACCTTGTCGAGGTTCTCCTTCGTGATGAAGCCCGGGCCCGAGCGGATGTTCTTCGGCCCGTACGACGGCTGCAGCCCGTAGGTCGAGAGCCGCGCCTGGAATTTCGGGTTCGCCTCGAGGATCTGGCGGATCTTCGCGGGATCGGTGGTCTTGTTCTGCTTCGCGATCGCGAGCACGGCCACCGGGATGTAGCCCTGCAGGTACGGCTGCTGGTCGATCGCGAACTTGATCGCGCCGCTCTGGATCGCCTTCGCGATGTCGTCGGAGAAGTCGAACGTCGCGAAGAACAGCTTGTTCGCGAGGCCCATCTGCTGGACCGCCTTCAGCGACGCCGCGGCGGGCACCGGGCCGAGCGTGAGGATCGCCTGCGTGTTCGGGTGGTTGCGCAGATACGCGCTCACCTTCGACTGGATCTCGGTCGGGTCCTGGCCGGAGTCGATCGTCGAGCTCTTGTAGTCGGCGCCGATCGCGTCGGCGAAGCCGCGGCAGCGGTCGAACGACACGCTGTTGGTCGCGATGTGGTTCACGCAGACGAAGTTCTTCACGCCGGCCGCCTTCGCCTTCTCGCCCGCCGCGCGGCCCGCGACGTACTCGGGCTGGCCGACGTGCATGATCGCGCCCAGTTGCGCGCTCTGTTCCTCGGTGCCGGAGTTGATCGTCACGAGCGGAATCTTCTTCGCGGTGACTTTCTTCAGCGAATTCTTCAGCACGTCGTAATCGGCGATCGTCGTGATCACGCCGTCGTAGTCGCGCGCGGCCGATTGCTCGATCAGGCGCGCCATGTCGGCGATGTCGCCGTTCGGCGGATTGCGGTAGTCGGTCGTGACGTCGAAGTCCTCGTCCGCCTGCTTGATCGCGTTCTTGATCGTGTTCCACCACGAATCGGAATCGGGCGCGTGGCTGATCAGCGCGAAGCGCGCGCCTGCCGCCTGGGCGGCCGGGGCCGCGCCGCCCACGCCCGCCGCGACGGCGATCGCGGCGACGCATGCGCGCAGGACGGCCTTGCCGGTGCAAAGTCTCATGTCTCCACCTTTCTCTATCTGTCGTTTTCGGGCGAACGCAGATCGGGCCGCGTTCACGAGCAAGGTTAGGTCAACTCGCCGTGAATTGCAAAGAAAATTTTATTTATTGGTGTGTTGGAAAATTTGTTCCATTTTGTGGGCGCAGTGCCTATACTCGGTGCACGACGACAAGACAACGGACAAGGCGTCCGGCGCCTGGCCGCCACGCGCACGGTGCGCGTGGCCGGGCGCGCCGGACGGAACGCACATGGACGACACGACACAACCGGAGACGCCCGCCGTCGACGATCTGCTGCAACGGATCGCCGACGCCTTCGACACGCTGCCGCGCCAGTTGAAGCGCATCGCGTCGTATATCGACGAGCACCGCTCGAGCGTGATGATGGACCGCACGAGCGACATCGCCGAGCGCTGCGGCGTGCATCCGTCCGCCGTCGTGCGCTTCGCGCAGCGCTTCGGCTTTTCGGGTTTTTCCGATTTGCAGGCGGTGTTCAAGGATGCCTATACGGGCCAGAACCCGACCGTGCAGAGCTACCAGCAGCGCATTCGCAACCTGATCGACGGCAAGTCGGGCCAGATGACGGGCGGCGCGGTCGCGCGGCAGTTCATCGACGCGTCGCGCGCGGGGCTCGACGAACTCGCGGCAGGCCTCGACGACGACCAGTTCGACGCGGCCGTCACGATGCTCGAGCGCGCGGAGAACATCTACGTGGTCGGCGTGCGCCGCTCGTTTCCGGTCGCGAGCTACATCGTCTACGCGCTCCAGCATACGGCCAAGCGCGTGCATCTCGTGTCCGGCCTCGGCGGGATGTACCGCGAGCAGATCCGCAGCGTGAAGAAGGGCGACGTCGTGATCGCGATCAGCTTCGCGCCGTACGGCAAGGAAACGCAGTACTGCCTGCGCGCCGCGCGCCACAACCATGCGCAGACGCTCGTCATCACCGACAGCCGTCTGTCGCCGCTCGCGCGCGACGCGAGCGCCCATTTGCTCGTGAAGGAGGGGAGCGCGTTCGCGTTCCGCTCGCTCACGAGCACGATCTGCCTGTGCCAGGCGCTCTTCATCGCGCTCGCGTACCGGCTGGAGTTGAACGTGGAAGAAGTCAAGGACACTGGAGGATACGATGACTAATGCAGTACCGACGATCGACGTCGCCGTGTTCGGCGCCGGGCGCATCGGCCGCATTCATGCGGGCAATCTCGCGCGCCGGCCCGGCGTGCGGCTGAAGTACGTGGTCGACGTGAACCGCGACGCGGCGGCCGCGCTCGCCGCGCAGCACGGCGCGCAGGTTGCCGACGTCGAGGGCGCGCTCGGCGACGCGTCGATCGGCGCATCGGTGATCTGCTCGAGCACCGACACGCACGCCGATCTGATCGTCGGCTCCGCGCGCGCGGGCAAGCACGTGTTCTGCGAGAAGCCCGTCGACCTGACGCTCGCGCGGGCGCGCGCATGCGAGGCGGCCGTCGCGCGGGCGGGCGTCGTCTGCATGATCGGCTTCCAGCGCCGTTTCGATCCGACGTTCGAGGCACTCAAGCGCCGCGTCGACGCGGGCGAGATCGGCACGCCGGAGATGCTCGTCGTGACGAGCCGCGATCCGGGCGCGCCGCCTCTCGACTACATCAGGCATTCAGGCGGGATCTTCAAGGACATGCTGATCCACGATTTCGACATCTTCCGCTGGGTCCTCGGCGACGACGCCGACACGCTGCACGCGAAGGGCAGTTGCCTCACCGACCCGGCGATCGCGGACGCGGGCGACGTCGATTCGACCGCGGTCACGATCCGCACGAAGCGCGGCCGGCTCTGCCAGATCAACACGTCGCGCCGCGCCGCGTACGGCTACGACCAGCGCTTCGAAGTGCTCGGCAGCGCCGGGATGCTGCAGGCGGGCAACGTGCGGCCGACCGAGGTGACGGGCTACTCGGCGCAGGCGGTGTCGACGGACCTGCCCGAGGCGTTCTTCCTCGAACGCTATCGCGCGGCGTACGCGCGTGAGATCGAGCACTTCTTCGCGGCGGTGACGAGCGGCGAGCCGGTGCGCACGACGATCGCCGACGGCGTGAAGGCGCTCGAGCTCGCCGAGGCGGCGACGCTGTCGTGGCGGGAAGGGCGCGCGGTGAAGCTCGATGAAACGGCGGCCTGAAGGAGCGATGCGATGACAATCAGCCACCGCTCCGCACCCGTGCGGATCGGCATCGCGGGGCTCGGGCGGCTCGGCCGGCGCCATGCGGAGAACCTCGCGCGGCGTGTCGCGGGCGCGCGGCTCGCGGCCGCGTGCAGTCCCGTCGCCGACGAATGCGCGTGGGCGCGCGATGCGCTCGGCGTGCCGCGCGTCTACGAGGATTTCGATGCGCTCGCGGCCGACCCCGAGCTCGACGCGCTCTGGCTCGTCACGCCGTCGGCGCTACATGCGGACCAGATCGTCGCGGCGCTCGCCGCGGGCAAGCACGTGTTCTGCGAGAAGCCGCTGTCGCTCGATCTCGGCGAATGCGAGCGGGTGCTCGCCGAGGCGCGCGCGCGGCCGCATCTCGTCGCGACGATCGGCTTCATGCGCCGCTTCGATCCGAGCTATCGCGACGCATACGCGCGCGTCGCGGCGGGCGAGATCGGCCGGCCGTTCCTCGTGCGCTCGCAGACTTGCGACCGGAACGATCCGGAAGGCTTCTTCGTGCGCTTCGCGCCGACCTCGGGCGGCATCTTCCTCGACTGCACGGTGCACGACATCGACGTCGCGCGCTGGCTCCTCGGCGCGCCGCGCGCGACGCGCGTGTACGCGGCGGGCGCGGTCGCGCTGCACGAGGGCCTGCGCGCGTGCGGCGACGTCGACAACGGCGTCGCGATCTGCGAGTTCGAAGGCGGCCGGCTTGCGATGTTCTACGCATCGCGCACGATGGCGCACGGCAACGACACGCACTCGGAAGTGATCGGCACGGCGGGCGGGCTCGCGATCGGCCGCAACCCGCGCGCGAACCGCGTCGAGATTTACGATGCGGCGGGCATTCGCAACACCTGCACGCCGACGTTCTTCGACCGCTTCGAGGAGGCGTTCCTGATCGAGGCGCAGGCGTTCGTCGCGGCGGTGCGCGGCGAGGGCGGCACGGGCGGCGCGACGCTCGCGGACGCGCTCGAGGCGACGAGAATCGGCCATGCGCTGCGCGAATCGCTGCGAACCGGGCGGGCGATCGAGCTGTAGCCCGACGCACGCGCGCCGCACGGCGGGCGGCGCGCGTGCGCTCGCGCGGGGGCGGACGGGAGCGCATGCGGTAGAATCTGTCGTTCCGATAGCGCCGCGACGGCGCGCCATTCGAAGGTCGAAAGCCGATGCTCATTCACAAGGAAGTGGACGCGCGCGGGCTCAATTGCCCGCTGCCGATCCTGCGCGCGAAGAAAGCGCTCGCCGACATGGAAAGCGGCCAGATTCTGAAGGTGCTCGCCACCGATCCCGGCTCGCAGCGCGATTTCGCCGCGTTCGCGAAGCAGACGGGCAATGAAATCGTCGAATCGTCGACGACGCAGGACAGGACGTTCGTCTTCCTGATGCGCCGCCGCTGACGCGCGCGGGCGCCGGAAGCGGCGGTCCGCCGGCTCGCGCCGCGCAGGGCAATCGCATGAATGGGCGTTAACAATCAAGGAGTGACGAGCGGGGTTGTAAACCGAGGCGAATCAAGCGTTTACTACCATCTTTTGCGGAGGCATCAGATGACGGAAACGCAAGCCTTGAGCATCGAAGACGCGTTCGGCGAGTTGCGCGATCCGCGTAGCCGGACGCCGGCCCACGATTGTTGGCGGTCAAGGAGAACCAGCCGACGCTGCTCGTGGAGATTCGCACAACGCTCGACGCGCTCGACCGTCTTCCGCCCGGCGAGCGCTGGGACGGTTCGAATGAGCATCGAGCCGTCGAAAAGGACCACGGCCGGATCGAAACGCGTCGCTGCCTCGTCGGCAACGTGATGAGCACATGGCGCGCGGCGGCGCTGTGGCCGGGCATGCGCTCGATCGCAATGGTCGAGGCCACACGCGAGATCGGCGGCACGGTGTCGGTTGAACGCCGGTATTACGTGACGAGCCTACCGCCCGATGCGGTGCGCGTGGCGCACGCCGTGCGTTCCCACTGGGGCATCGAGAATTCGATGCATTGGGCGCTCGACGTGGCATTCGGTGAAGACCTGTGCCGGGTGCGGGTCGAGAATGCGGCGCAGAACTTTGCCATCCTGCGGCGCATCACGATGAACCTGCTGCGCAAAGATACTCAGACCAAGGCCGGCCTCAAAATCCGTCGACTCAAGGCCGCCACCAGCGACAACTACCGGGCTCAACTCCTTGGCTGGTAAGGACCTTCATGCAATTGCCCTGGGCGCGCCGCGTCGTGTCTGACAATCCTTAAACCACCTTCCTGCGCGCGTTGCCTATACTGCGCTGTCGAGTCTCGTCTGCGGAATCGCGCCGTGTCGCACGGCGGCTGCGAGCGGGACGTATCGCAAAGAACAGGCTCGTGCGTGTCGCCGCGGCTAACTGGGGGAGGTCATGCTGTTCAGGTCGGGAACGATTCGGATACCGTTCGAGCCGAACGGCAGGGCGCGCGAGCGGGCGCGGCCGATCCAGCGCGTCGAGCTCGATCCCGAGCATGACCGCCATGCGCGCGCCGCGCTGGAAGCGTATGCGGATTCGAGCGCGAACGAGATGCCGTGGCTCGCCGAATGGATGCGCGAAGCGCTCGGCAGCCCGCAGCCGGATCTGACGCGGTGCGCCGCCACCATCGAGCGCGTGTTCGACCTCGCGCACGCGTGGGCGGCCGGGCAGCCGGATTACGCGGGCGCCGCATGGGAGCACGTGCGCGGCCGTCTGCATGAAGCATTGCAGCACGCGCCGCGTGCGATCGCACCCGATGCGCTCGAAACCGATCCTGTCTGACGATTGTTTCGTTTCGCCGCGCTGCCGGCCGCGCGTGCGGCCGGCAGCGCGGTCATCGCGTTGACATAATTACGCGGCGATACGCACATTTCTCCGGGCGTTTTCATACTACCATCATGAAAACGCCGATCAGGCGTGCCCCGTTTTTGAGATATGGGGTGATCGATCACATAGAATACCGGTTCGCGCGTGGCGCGCCGGACAACCTTCACCATTCAGCCGATAATGGCAAGTTACAACGAATCGGGGGCTCGTGCGGGCCTGCCCATTGCCGCTCGGCGGTTGCGGGAGCCTGAATGGATTTCGTTTTGCGGGGTGCTATGAGAATTGCTGTACTGGATGACGATCAGGCTCAGACGGACTTTGTCAGTCAGACGCTGACGGCCGCGGGCCATACATGCTATGCCTTCAAGGAAGGCAAGGCGCTGAAGAAGCGGCTGCAGCGCGAGACCTTCGACCTGCTCGTGCTCGACTGGAACGTGCCGGACATGTCCGGCGAGGAAGTGCTCAAGTGGGTGCGGGCGAACCAGGTCGAACATCGCCTGCCGATCATCTTCATGACGAGCCGCGACGACGAGGCGGGCATCACGCAGATCCTGAACGCGGGCGCCGACGACTACGTCGTGAAGCCCGTGTCCGGTCCGATCCTGCGCGCGCGGATCGGCTCGCTGCTGCGCCGCGCGTATCCTGTCAACGCGGAGTCGTCGATCCGCGAGTTCGACAACTACAAGTTCGACGCGAACCTGAAGCAGGCATACGTCGGCGACAAGCCGGTGAGCCTCACGCAGAAGGAGTTCGAGCTCGCGCTGCTGCTGTTCCAGCATCTCGACCGGCCGCTGTCGCGCGCGCACATCCTCGATCTCGTCTGGAAGCAGGCGACCGACATCCCGTCGCGCACGATGGACACGCACATCTCGATGCTGCGCACGAAGCTCGGCCTGCGCCCGGAGAACGGCTACCGGCTCGCGCCGATCTACGGCTACGGCTACCGCCTCGAGCGCGTGATGCAGGGGGACGCCGAGTGAGCGCACGCGGGATCGTGACGCAGTCCGTGCTGACGGCGTGCTGCGCCGCAGCCGCGGCTCTCGCGGCGCAGCACGCCGCCGCGCAGTCGCCGAAGAATCCGTCCGCGCAGACCGTCGATTACACGACGCGCGGCGGCGACACGCTGTACGACGTCGCGGCCCGCTATCTGCAAGGGTCGGACGACTGGCCGCTCGTCGCGCAACTGAACGACGTGCCGGTGCCGAAGCACCTGCGGCCGGGCATCGTGCTGAAGCTGCCCGCCGCGCGGCTGCGCAAGGAGCCGCTGTCGGCGCGCGTGATCGCCGCGCACGGCGCGGTCGAGAGCGCGGGGCGCGGTGCCGTGCAATTCGCGCCCGTGGCCGTCGATGCGACGCTGACGGAAGGCGACCGCCTGCGCACGGGCGCGAACGCGTTCGTCACGCTCGAGCTCTCGGACGGCACGCACCTGAGCCTGCCGCCCGACAGCCAGATCGATCTCGCGACGCTGCGCCGCACGGTGCTCACGGGCACGCTCGAGCGCGTGATCGATCTGCGCCGCGGCTCGGTCGATAGTGAAGTCACCCATCTGAAGAAGAAGGACGACCGCTTCCAGATCCGCTCGCCGTCGGTCGTCGCCGGCGTGCGCGGCACGCGCTTTCGCGTGAATTACGACAAGGACGGCCATGCGTCGACGACGGTCGAAGTGCTCGACGGCACCGTGGGCGTCGCGCCGAGCGCGAAGCGCGCGGCCGACACGCTCGTCCACGCGAACTTCGGCAACGTGACGAGTGCGAGCGGCGTCGTCGGCAACCCGATCGCGCTGCTCGACGCGCCACGGCTCGTCAACCCGGCGAAGGTCCAGGACGATCCGCAGGTCGCGTTCGATCTCGTGCCGCTCGGCGGCGCGCAGCACTACCACGTGCAGATCGCGCGCGACGCGGGCCTGTACGACCTCTTCAAGGAAGTGCAAGTGACGGCGCCGCACGCGACGTTCGCCGACGTGCCGGACGGCACCTATTTCGTGCGGATCTCGGCGACCGATTCGCATGGCCTCGAAGGCCAGCCGCGCATCTACGCGTTCGAGCGGCGCCGCTTCGGCATCGACGCGTCGGCGGCGCCCGCCGACGGCGGCTATGCGTTCCGTTGGTCGACGACGGAAGGCGGCCCGTCGGCCGGCAAGACGCGCTTTCGCTTCGTGCTGTCGCGCTCGAAGGACCTGGGCAACCCGATCGTCGACCAGGTCGACGCGCAGGGCGGGCGGATCGCCGTGGCGAACCTGAAGCCGGGCGACTACTACTGGACCGTGATCGCGGAGCGCTACGAAGGCGGCCGTTTCTACGAAAAGGCCGGCGCGGTCAACACGTTCACGATCGCGCGCTGATGGGCGGCGGATGAGATTCGACCGCACGCAACGGCGGCGGCTGCTCGGCCGCCGCTTTCTCGTCGAGTGGATCGCGATCGGTTGTCTCGGGGTCGCGGTGATCCTCTCGGGCGTCGCGGGGCAGATGACGGCGAGCGTCGACCGGATCATCTACGACCGTCTGCTCACGCTGCGCAAGCTGCCGATCGAGTCGAACATCGTGATCGTCGAGATCGACAATCGCAGCCTCGACACGCTCGGCCGCTGGCCGTGGCAGCGCAGCATCCACGCGGAATTCCTCGACGCGCTCGCGAAGACGCATCCGGCGGCCGTCGTCTACGACGTGCTGTTCACCGAGCCGTCCGCCGACGACCGGGCGCTCGCGAAGGCGCTCGACCTCGCGCCGACGTTCCTTCCCGTGCTGCTGAGCCCGGAGGAGCGCGACGGCACGCGCACCGTCAATCCGCCCGTGCCGGTGCTCGCGCGGCATGTCGCGGGCGCGGGCCACATCAATCTCGAAGTCGATCCGGACGGCATCGTGCGCAGCGTCGCGCTCTTCGAGAGCGACGGCCGGCACCGCTGGCCGCAGTTGATGGTGCCCGTGTTTCACGCGCTCGAGAACGGCCAGTTGAAGCTCGCGCAGCCGGCGCCGATCGCGCGACGCGCGCACGACATCGCACAGGACGACAACGGCGAGTCCCGCTATTTCATCCCGTTCAGCCGCGCGTCGCAGAACTATCCGGCGATCTCGTTCGTCGACGTGCTCGCGGGCCGCGTGAACCCCGACGAGCTGCGCGGCAAGATCGTGATCGTCGGCGCGACCGCGTCGGGGCTCTACGACCGTTTCGCGACGCCGATCTCGGGCGAGTTCGGCCCGCTGCCGGGCGTCTACATCCATGCGAGCGTGCTCGACACGCTGATGACGGGCCGCGCGATCTCGCCCGTGTCCGGCTGGCTCGTGTTCAGCGCGTCGCTGCTGCCGCTCGTCGTGCTGCTCGCGGGCTTCCTGATGCTGTCGCCGTGGCGCTCGCTGCTCCTCACGCTGAGCCTCGCCGGGCTCGCGGTGGCGTCGAGCGCGGCGCTCCTCTACGAGGCGCGGCTGTGGCTGTCGCCCGCGCCGGCGATTTTCGGGCTGATCGCCGCGTATCCGATCTGGAACTGGCGGCGTCTCGAGATGACGATGTCGTACCTGCGCTACGAGCTGCAGCGCCTTGCCGACGAGCCGCACCTGCTGCCCGAGGCGCCGCGCGAGCGCAACGAATTCGGCGGCGACGTGCTCGAGCGGCAGATGGCGCTGATGGCGCAGGCCGCGCAGCGCGTGCAGGACATGAAGCGCTTCGTCTGGGACAGCCTCGACAGCATGCCGGAGCCCGTCGTCGTGACCGATCTCGCTGGCACCGTGCTGATCGCCAATCACGCGGCGAAGCGCTACTGCGCGCGGCTGAACGCGCCCGCGCCGGAAGGGCGGCCGCTGCGCGTCGCGTTCGGCGAGCTGGCGTTCACGAAAACGGTCGACGGCAACGCCGAGCAGGACGTCGAGATCCGCACGCACTGGCCGGCCGCGCTCGACCCGACGCGCGACTACGGCAACGACGTGATGGAGCGCGGCATCGAGGTCCGCGACCGCAGCGGCCTCGACCATCTGCTACGCTACGCGCCGTGCACGAACGCGCAGGGCAACGTGACGGGCTGGATCGCCGGCCTCGTCGACGTGACCGCGCTGCACGCGGCCGAGCGGCAGCGCGAGGAGGCGCTGCATCTGCTGTCGCACGACATGCGCTCGCCGCAGTCGTCGATTCTCGCGCTCGTCGAGATCGAGCGGCAGCGGGCCGAATCCGAGCACACGCGCGGGCTGCTCGCGCGCATCGAGCGCTACGCGCAGCGCGCGCTGATGCTCGCCGACGAGTTCGTTCAGCTCGCGCGCGCGGAATCGCAGACGTATCAGCTCGAAGCGGTGAGCTTCGCCGACCTGCTGATCGACGCGAGCGACGAAGTCTGGCCGCAGGCGCAGGCGAAGCGCATCCGCATCGACACGTTGTTCGGCGACGAGCCGTGCTGGGTCGGCGCCGACCGCTCGCTGATGACCCGCGCGCTCGTGAATCTGTTGAACAATGCGGTCAAATACAGTCCGACGGACACGGTGATCGCGTGTACGCTATCGGTCGAACCGGGCACGAAGCGCATGCGTTGCACGATCCGCGACCAGGGCTACGGCATTTCGCTCGACGATCAGCGGCATCTGTTCGAGCGCTTCAAGCGGTTTCACACGAACGAGCGGCCGGAGGTCGCCGGCTCCGGGCTCGGCATGGCGTTCGTCAAGACCGTGGTCGTGCGGCATGGCGGCGGCATCGGCGTGGACAGCACGCCGGGCGTCGGCACCGCGATCACCGTGTCGCTGCCGACGCTCGACGAGCCGTCGGCGTGACGACGCAGGCATTCGACCGCCCGGCGCGAGTGGGGCTCGCGCGCGGGCGGATGGCTAGGACGGGGGCGAACAGCGATATGGGAGAAGCTATGAAAGTCTTGTGGACGGGGGCGGCGCTGGCGGCCGCACTGTTGTCCGGGTGCGCGTCGGTGACGACGGGCGTCAGCGCATCGGCGGCGCCGGGGGCGCTGGCGGGCGCGCGAACCTACGATTTCGCGCGCACGGCCACGCAGGCCGACAACGCGGATTACCGGCAGATGGAGACGCTCGTGCGCCGCGAGCTCGCGCAGCGCGGCTTCGACGAAGCGGACGGCGCGCAGGCCCGCTACCGCGTGACGATCGCCTATGCGACGCAGCCGGCGTCCGTCGCGCTGACGATGCCGGGCTGCGGCGGCGCGCAGCAGCCGGCGTGCGTCGCGGTCGACGGGCCGGCGCCGTTCGCGCTGCCGTTCGCGGGCACGGTCTACCGGCACGTGCTGACGCTGCGCTTCGTCGAGCGCAGCAGCGGCAACGACGCGTATCGCGTGTCGGCGGCCGTGCAGGACCGCCATCCCGACGCGCTGCGGGCGACGCCCGTGCTCGTGAAAAGCGCGCTTGCGCGCGTGCCGTTTTCGGACGGCGGCGGCTGGCTCGTGAAGACGAAGCAGGGCGAAGCGGGGGCGACGCCGGGCGTCGTGTCCGTGAAACCCGCCAGCGCCAAGCCGTAACGCGCGACCGTCACGCATCAGGCATCGCCCCTCCGTTTCCTTCGCGCCTCTTCATTCGCGTTTCGTGCGCCCGCTTCGCGTCCGCGGGCGGCGCGCACGACCGGTCTTCCCATACTGCCGACACAGTGCCGACATGGATCGTTTTCATGCGGCGGTCACGATTTCCTAACCCTTGAAAGGAAACGCCATGGACGGTCCGGGATCGATTTCATCGAATACGCACGGCTTGGGCGCGCAGCGCATGGAGGCGGAGGAGCCGGTTGCCGGCCCGTCGACACGGACAGCGCCGCATGCGCGCGATACGCGTCGCACGCCATCGATCCTGGCGCGCATGCCTGGCTCGCCATCGTTGCACCAGCCGCCCGCACTGCGCAGTAGCTCGCAGACGACGAACCCCGGCGCGTTGCGGACGTTCCTGCGGCAGGGCAGACGGGCGGGCGTCGAGTCGTCGTCGGTGGCTGAAGAGATCGAACTGCGGGAGCGCGAAACGCAGAGCGAGACCGTCTCCCAGCAGGATGCGATCACGCCGGTTCAGCCGCAGGCGACCGAATCGGTGCCGTATATCGCGATACAAATCGATCCGCTTGAAACAAGACCGGATCGCGACGCGCCCGCGCCGACCCCGCAGCAAATGGCGGCGGTGGTGAATACGTTACAGCAGGCGAGCCAGGGACGGATAACGGCCGCGGAGGTCGCGAACAGCCTGGTCAATGCGATCGGCGGTTGGGGAACGGCAGCGTCCAGGCAGGCCAGTGCGTTCGGCAACTCGGTTGCGAGCGGCGCGCAGGACGCGTTGAGCGCTGGCTCCCGATTCGCGCGGACGACGTACGCGCAGGCAAGCACGGGATTGAGCACCGTGTACGACCGGACGAGCGCCGGATTGAGCCATGCATACGGGCAGGCGAGCGCCGGACTCGGTCGTGCGAAGGACGCGGCGCTCGAAGAGGGCGGACGAATCGTCACCAACGCCTACGGCGACAATCAGGCCGTGATGGGATGGGTGGCCAATTTCATCAACGCGGCCAGCCACGAGCTCGCCGGAACGGGCGGCGCGACCATCCTGCGCGAACTCGCGGGCGCCTGCACCGAGGCGTTGTTGCAGCACTACGAGGTATCGCCGGAGAGCCGCGCGCTCGGCGTCGCGGTGCTGTACACGGCTGCGGGCGCGGGCAACCTGATGGCGATGATTCACAAGCACCACAAGGGCGTCGCGACGAGCGACACCTACAAGGGCCATGCGATGCAGATGCTGACGCTGCTCGGCACGGTGGTCGCCGCCGGCGCATTGGGCCGCGGCCAGAACGGCAACGGCCAGTTCGGCCTGCTGGCGACGCAGTTGCCGAACGCGGTGAAGTCGTTCGTCTACACCGCGCGCGACCTGTTCAATCTGGAGCTGCCGCTCGAAAGCAACCATGACGACGACTACGAACACCCCGTTCGGGCGCAGGCGCTCAATAACATCCCCTACGTGCCGAACCAGTATCTCGTCAACGACGGTCAGGGTTTTTTCGGGACGTCCGGCGCGGGCTTCGTCGATGCGCTGCGTGACGGGAAGCTGACCCTCCCAGAGGGGATGCGCGAGTTGACCGGATATGTCGGCTCCAACGTTGCCGGCGAAGCTACCGATGCGATCGGTTCGCGGCTCGTCAACGAACTGACGACGCATGGCCTCACGCAGCACGCGTTCCACCAGATCCGCGATCTGCGCATTCGCTGGTCGAAGATCGACACGTCGGAACAGAGCTTCACTTCGCAACTGGCGGACAAGGCAGCGGGCGCCGGCATCGCGCGCGCCAGTCTGTTTCTCAACGTCTATGGATTGAGCGCGGTCGCCACGCATCTGCTGTCGCAGACGTCGCTCGACGATACGGCGAAGAACCATCTCGAGAACGTGCTCGGCGCGCTGCTGGTCGGCGCGGGATGTGTGCAATTCGCGATGAGCACGAGCAGCCAGCCGGCGCAGCCGCACGCAGTGACGCATGCCGCCGAGGCTTGAGGCAAGCTGTCGATGAAGCGGTGAAGAGGCCGGCCGTCGGTAGCCGGCGCAGCGGGCGAAACCGTTCGCCGTGCCCGCCGGTTCAGGACTGTGCCGCGCTGCCGTCGCGTGCGCGCAGATACGCTTCGAACTCGGTCCTCACTTCCGGGTGGCGCAGCGCGAACTCGACCGTCGCCTTCAGATAGCCGAGCTTGCTGCCGCAGTCGAAGCGGGTGCCGCGATACTTGTACGCGAGCACCTGTTCGTCCGCGAGGAGCGCCTGGATCGCGTCCGTCAACTGCAGCTCGCCGCCCGCGCCCGGCTTGAGCGCGCGCAGATGATCGAAGATCCGCGGCTTGAGCACGTAGCGGCCGACGACGCCGAGGTTCGACGGCGCGACGTCGGGCTCGGGCTTCTCGACGATCGCCGACATCTTGATGATCGAGTCTTCCCATTCCTTGCCGTCGACGATCCCGTACGACTTCGTGTCCGTGGGCGGGATCTCCTCGACGCCGATCACCGAGCTGTGATAGTGGTCGAACACGTCGACCATCTGCTTCATTACGGGCGGATTGCCGTCGAGCAGGTCGTCGGCGAGGATCACCGCGAACGGGTTGTCCGCGACGAGCTTCTCCGCGCACAGCACCGCGTGGCCGAGGCCGAGCGCTTCCGGCTGGCGCACGTAGAAGCAGTCGACGTGGCTCGGCTTGATGTTGCGCACGAGATCGAGCAGCTTTTCCTTGCCGCGCGCTTCCAGTTCCGCCTCGACTTCATACGATTTGTCGAAGTGATCCTCGATCGCGCGCTTGCTGCGGCCCGTCACGAAGATCATCTCGGTGATGCCCGCTGCAATCGCTTCTTCCACCGCGTACTGGATCAACGGTTTGTCGACGACGGGCAGCATTTCCTTCGGGCTCGCCTTGGTGGCGGGCAGGAACCGCGTGCCCAGGCCCGCGACCGGGAAAACCGCCTTGGTGACTTTCAACATGATTGAACCCTTGCTCCTCGTATCGATTCGATCGAAACAAATGGTGATTGCAGCATTATAGTGAACGCAAGATTCCTTACGGACTGTTACGCCGGCAGCCGCGCGAGTTGCGCGTGGAGTTTCGCCAACGTGCTCTGAAACTCCGCGAGCCGCTTTTGCTCCTGTTCGACCACCGCGGGCGGCGCCTTCGCGACGAACGCCTCGTTGCCGAGCTTCGCGTTGCACTTGACGATTTCGCCTTCGAGGCGCGCGATCTCCTTCGACAGGCGCTCGCGTTCCGCCGCGACGTCGATCTCGACCTTCAGCACCAGCTTGTTGCCTCCGACGATCGCGATCGGCGCGCCGTGCGCGTCGGCGTCGAGCGCCGCCTCGTCCGGCAGCACGCGCACTTCGGACAGGCGCGCGAGCGCCTGCACGTAAGGCGCGAACGCCTGCAGCTTCGCCGCGTCGCCGGCCGCGAGGAGCGGCACCTTGGTCGCCGGAGACAGGTTCATCTCGCCACGCAGATTACGGCATGCGTCGACCACCGCCTTCAGTTCGGCCGCCCACTGTTCGGCCGCCTCGTCGAGCTTCTTCGGCTCGGCGACCGGATAGGCCTGCACCATCAGCGATGCTTCGCCGTCCGCGTGGCCCGCCGGATAGCGGCCGGCGAGCGGCGCGACCTTCTGCCACAGCGCCTCGGTGATGAACGGAATGATCGGGTGCGCGAGGCGCAGCACCGTTTCCAGCACGCGCAGCAGCGTGCGGCGCGTCGCGCGCTGCTGCTCGGGCGCGCCGTTCTGGATCTGCACCTTCGCGAGCTCCAGATACCAGTCGCAGTATTCGTCCCAGACGAACTTGTAGATCGCGTTCGCGATGTTGTCGAAGCGATAGTCGGCGAAGCCCTTCGCGATGTCCGCTTCGACGCGCTGCATGAGCGACACGATCCAGCGGTCCGCCTGCGAGAAATCGAGATGGCCGCCCGGGCCGCAATCGCCCGCGCCGCAGACTTCCGGCTTGTCGAAGCCGCAGTCGTGGCCTTCGCAGTTCATCAGCACGAAGCGCGTCGCGTTCCACAGCTTGTTGCAGAAGTTGCGGTAGCCTTCGCAGCGCGCGAGATCGAAGTTCACGTTGCGGCCGAGCGTCGCCATCGACGCCATCGTGAAGCGCAGCGCGTCGGTGCCGAACGCGGGGATGCCGTCCGGGAATTCCTTGCGCGTCTTCTTCTCGATCGTCGCCGCCTGCTTCGGATTCATCAGGCCCGTCGTGCGCTTCGCGACGAGCGCGTCGAGGCCGATGCCGTCGACGATGTCGATCGGGTCGAGCGTGTTGCCCTTGCTCTTCGACATCTTCTGGCCTTCGGCGTCGCGCACGAGGCCGTGCACGTAGACCGTCTCGAACGGCACCTTGCCCGTGAAGTGCGTTGTCATCATCACCATCCGGGCGACCCAGAAGAAGATGATGTCGAAGCCGGTGACGAGCACCGACGACGGCAGGAAGTGCTTCAGCTCAGGCGTGTCGTCCGGCCAGCCGAGCGACGAGAACGGCACGAGCGCGGACGAGAACCACGTGTCGAGCACGTCGTCGTCGCGCTTCAATGCGCCTGCGTAGCCCTTCGCGGCGGCCTGCGCGCGCGCGTCTTCCTCGCTGCGCGCGACGAAGATCTCGCCGTTCTCGCCGTACCACGCGGGAATCTGATGGCCCCACCATAGCTGGCGCGAGATGCACCAGTCCTGGATGTTCTCGAGCCATTGGTAGTAGGTGGTCGTCCAGTTCTCCGGCACGAACCTGATCTGGCCGCGGCGCACGACGTCGAGCGACACCTCGGTGATCGACTTGCCCGGATGGAACGTGCCTTCCGGCGCGGGCTTCGTCATCGCGACGAACCACTGGTCGGTCAGCATCGGCTCGATCACGACGCCCGTGCGGTCGCCGCGCGGCACCATCAGCTTGTGCGGCTTCACCGATTCGAGGAAGCCCTGCGCGTCGAGCTCGTCGACGATGGCCTTGCGCGCGTCGAAGCGGTCGAGGCCGCGGTACGCCGCGGGCGCGTTGTCGTTGATCTTCGCGTCGAGCGTGAGGATCTCGATCGGCGCGAGCTGGTGGCGCAGGCCGACCTGATAGTCGTTGAAGTCGTGCGCGGGCGTGACCTTCACGACGCCCGTGCCGAATTCGCGATCGACGTAGTCGTCCGCGATGATCGGAATCTCGCGGTCGCAAAGCGGCAGCTTCACGTGCCGGCCGACGAGGTGCCTGTAGCGCTCGTCTTCCGGATGCACCATCACCGCGACGTCGCCGAGCATCGTCTCGGGGCGCGTCGTCGCGACGCTCAGGTGGCCCGGGCCGTCCGCGAGCGGGTACCGGATGTGCCACAGGTGGCCGTTTTCCTCTTCGCTCGCGACTTCGAGATCGGACACCGCGGTGAGCAGCACGGGGTCCCAGTTCACGAGGCGCTTGCCGCGATAGATGAGCCCCTGTTCATAGAGGCGGACGAACACTTCGCGCACGACTTCCGACATCCTGTCGTTCATCGTGAAGTATTCGCGCGACCAGTCGGGCGACGCGCCGATGCGGCGAACCTGGCCCGTGATCGTCGAGCCGGATTGCTCCTTCCATTCCCATACGCGCTCGACGAATTTCTCGCGGCCGAGATCGTGGCGCGACACGCCCTGCGCATCGAGCTGGCGCTCGACGACGATCTGCGTCGCGATGCCCGCGTGGTCGGTGCCGGGCACCCACAGCGTGTTGTGGCCGAGCATCCGGTGATAGCGCACGAGGCCGTCCATGATCGTCTGATTGAACGCGTGGCCCATGTGCAGCGTGCCCGTCACGTTCGGGGGCGGCAACTGGATCGAGAAGTCGGGCCGGCTCGGGTCGAGCGCGGGGGTCGCGTAGCCGCGCTTTTCCCATTCCGGCCCCCATTGGGATTCGATGGTCTGGGGCTCGAAACTCTTCGCAAGCGTGGTGTCGCTCATGGTAGGAAATTCGCCGAAAGATGGGGTGATTGATGCGGAAACCGTCAATTATAAATGGATGCGCATCCGCCCGGGCGGCGCCGGCCGCGCGCGATTTATAATGTCGGGTCCGCGTCCACCCGCTCGACCGCTTTCTCTCCATGCCCGATCTGCTCGCGAACCTGAACCCCGAACAACTCGCCGCCGTCACGTTGCCGAACGAGCCGGCGCTGATCCTCGCCGGGGCGGGCAGCGGCAAGACCCGCGTGCTCATCACGCGGATCGCGTGGCTGATCCGGCAGGGCTATGCGTCGCCCGCGACGGTGCTCGCCGTCACGTTCACGAATAAGGCCGCGCGCGAGATGATGGCGCGCCTGTCCGCGATGATGCCGATCGACACGCGCGGCATGTGGATCGGCACGTTCCACGGCCTCTGCAACCGGATGCTGCGCGCGCACTACCGCGACGCGGGGCTGCCGCAGACGTTCCAGATCCTCGACACGGCCGACCAGCTCTCCGCGATCAAGCGGCTGATGAAGGCGGCGAACGTCGACGACGAGAAGTACCCGCCGAAGAACGTCCAGTACTTCATCAACAACGCGAAGGAGCAGGGGCTGCGCCCCGACAAGGTCGACGCGACCGACAGCTTCAACCGCAAGTTCGTCGAGCTGTACCAGGCGTACGAGCAGCAGTGCCAGCGCGAGGGCGTCGTCGATTTCCCCGAGCTGCTGCTGCGCTGCCACGAGCTGCTCGCGCACAACCCGCCGCTGCGCGCGCACTACCAGGCGCGCTTCAGGCACATCCTCGTCGACGAGTTCCAGGACACGAACAAGCTGCAGTACGCGTGGCTCAAGCTCCTCGCGGGCGGCCACAACGCGATCTTCGCGGTCGGCGACGACGACCAGTCGATCTATGCGTTTCGCGGCGCGAACGTCGGCAACATGCGCGACTTCGAGAACGAATTCCGCGTGCGCAACCTGATCAAGCTCGAGCAGAACTACCGCTCGCACGGCAACATCCTCGATGCGGCGAACCACCTGATCGCGAACAACGCGCACCGGCTCGGCAAGAACCTGCGCACCGACGCGGGCCACGGCGAGCCCGTGCGCGTCTACGAAGCGGCCACCGACGCGCAGGAGGCGGCGTGGATCGTCGAGGAGATCCGCTCGCTCGTGAATACGGGCCTCGCGCGCAGCGAGGTCGCGGTGCTGTACCGGAGCAACGCGCAGTCGCGCTCGATCGAGCACACGCTGATGACGGCGGGCATTCCGTACCGCGTGTACGGCGGCCTGCGCTTCTTCGAGCGCCAGGAAGTGAAGCACGCGCTCGCGTATCTGCGCCTCATCGACAATCCGAACGACGACACCGCGTTCGCGCGCGTCGTCAACTTCCCGACGCGCGGCATCGGCGCGCGCTCGATCGAGCAGCTCGCCGACGCCGCGCGGCTGTACGACTGCTCGATGGCGGCCGCGATTCCGTACGTGACGGGCAAGGCGGGCTCGAGCCTTTCGTCGTTCGCGAACCTGATCGCGAAGATGCGCGCGGAAACCGCGCAGATGAGCCTGCCCGAGACGGTCGAGCACGTCGTGCGCGCGAGCGGCCTCGCCGATTTCTATCAAGGCGAGCGCGAGGGCCAGGATCGCCTCGAGAACTTGCAGGAACTGGTGAACGCGGCCACCGCGTTCGTCTCCGAGGAAGGCTACGGGCTCGATACGCCCGCCCGCTCGATTCCGCTGCATGCGCGCGCGAGCGCGGCGCCGGAGCTCGCGGCGGGCGGCGCCGATCCGGCCGATGCGGTGCTCGCGCCCGCGAACCTCGCCGATCCCGCGCAGAACCCGGATGCAATGACGCCGCTTGCCGGCTTCCTGTCGCACGCGTCGCTCGAGGCGGGCGACAACCAGGCGCAGGCGGGCCAGGACGCGGTGCAACTGATGACGGTCCACGCGGCGAAGGGGCTCGAGTTCGCCGCGGTGTTCATCACCGGGCTCGAGGAAGGGCTCTTTCCGCACGAGAACAGCGCGCTCGAATCCGACGGCCTCGAGGAAGAGCGCCGGCTGATGTACGTCGCGATCACGCGCGCGAAGGAGCGGCTCTACCTGTCGTTCGCGCAGAGCCGGATGCTGCACGGCCAGACCCGCTACAACATCCGCTCGCGCTTCTTCGACGAGCTGCCGCAGCACGTGCTCAAGTGGCTCACGCCGAAGGTCGAGGCGGGCGCGCGCTGGGGCGGCCGCTCGGACAATGCCGGGTGGGGCCGCGACTGGTTCGCGCGGCCGGGCGGCGGTGGCGGCGGCGCGCGCGCGGGCGTCGTCGACGCGGCGGTGTCCGCGCCGCTGCCCGCGTTCGCGAACCAGCAGCGCGAGGCCGAAAACGGCTTTCGGATCGGCCAGCAGGTATTCCACACGAAGTTCGGCGAAGGCACGGTGACGGCGCTCGAAGGCAGTGGCACCGACGCGAAGGCGCAAGTCAAATTCAAGCGGCACGGCGAGAAATGGCTCGCGCTCGCGGTCGCGAAACTGCAGGCGGTCGAATGAATCAGCAGACGTTTTTCGACCGGCCGCTCGGCATCCTCGCCGCGCTGCCGGAGGAGTTGGGCGACCTTGTCGCCGCGATGCGCGACGGCGGGCCCGTCGACACGATCACGCTCGGCCAGCGCGACTACCACGTCGGCGTTGCGCACGGCGTGCCGTGCGTCGTCACGCTCGCGCGGGTCGGCAAGGTCGCGGCGGCCGCGACGGCGAGCGCGCTCATTCATCGCTTCGACGTGCGCGCGATCGTGTTCACGGGCGTCGCGGGCGGCGTCGCGAGCGAGGTGAGCATCGGCGACGTGGTCGTCGCCGATGCGCTGCTGCAACACGATCTCGATGCGTCGCCGCTCTTTCCGCGCTTCGAGGTGCCGCTGCTCGGGCTCACACGCTTCGCCGCCGACACGGCGCTCGCCGCGCAGTTGAAGGCGGCCTGCGTGCGCTTCGTCGACGACGAGGGCGCGACGCTGAACGCGCGCTTCCGGTTGCACGGCGCGCGCGTGCACGAAGGTCTCATCGTCAGCGGCGACCGCTTCGTGTCGAGCGAGCGCGAGGTGATCGCGCTGCGCGACACGCTGCCGGACGCGCTCGCGGTCGAGATGGAAGGCGCCGCGCTCGCGCAGGTGTGCCACGAGTACGGCGTGCCGTGCGCGATCGTCCGCACGATCTCCGACACCGCCGACGACCACGCGAGCACGTCGTTCACGACGTTCCTCACCGACATCGCCGGCGCCTATTCGTCGGGCATCCTGAAGCGGTTTCTGGCCGCGCACGCGAAGGCGAACGCGGCCTGATCCGAAGCATGGCGTTCGGCGCGGCCGGCGCGCGTTCGCGCGTCGCGCGTCGGCTGCTTCGGTCTTGTCGATCCCTCAGGCGCCTTGCCTGCCGAGCTTCTTCCTGCCCTCGACGTTCGGCAGGAACACCGTCAGCACGCCGATCAGCGGCAGGAACGAGCAGACCTTGTAGACGAACGCGATGCTCGTCGCGTCGGCGAGCTGGCCGAGCACAGCCGCGCCGACGCCGCCGAGGCCGAACGACAGCCCGAAAAAGAGCCCGGCGACCGTGCCGACCTTGCCCGGAATCAGCTCCTGCCCGTAGACGATGATCGCCGCGAACGCGGACGCGAGCACGACGCCGATCACGATGGTCAGCACCGTGGTCCAGAACAGGTTCGCATACGGCAGCAGCAGCGTGAACGGCGCGACGCCGAGGATCGACGCCCAGATCACGTACTTGCGCCCGATCCGGTCGCCGACCGGCCCGCCGATGATCGTGCCCGCCGCGACGGCCGCGAGGAACACGAACAGATGGATCTGCGCGGCCTGCACCGACAGGTGGAACTTGTCGATCAGATAAAACGTGAAATAGCTGTTGATGCTGGCGAGATAGAAGTACTTCGAGAACACGAGCAGCACGAGCACGCCGAGCGCGAGCCCGACCTGGCGGCGCGACAGCGTCGGATGCGCGGCGTGCGCGGTCTTCTTCTTCGCGGCCGGATGACGCTGATACCAGCGGCCGATCTGCACGAGCACGAAGATCGCGACGAGCGCCGCGACCGAGAACCACGCGATGCTGCGCTGGCCGTGCGGGATCACGATCAGCGCGGCGAGCAGCGGCCCGAGCGACGAGCCGGCGTTGCCGCCGACCTGGAACAGCGACTGCGCGAGCCCGTGCTGGCCGCCCGACGCCATTCGCGCGACGCGCGACGATTCGGGGTGAAACACCGACGAGCCGCAGCCGACGAGGGCCGCCGCGGCGAGCAGGAACGGGAACGTCGGCGCGAACGACATCAGCAGCAGGCCCGCGAGCGTGAAGCCCATGCCGACGGGCAGCGAGAACGGCTGCGGACGCTTGTCCGTATACAGGCCGATCACGGGCTGCAGCAGCGACGCGGTGATCTGGTACGTGAGCGTGATGAGGCCGATCTGCGCGAACGACAGCACGAATTCCGCTTTCAGCATCGGGTAGATCGCGAGGATCAGCGACTGGATCATGTCGTTGAGCAGATGCGAGAAGCTGATCGCGCCGAGCACCGGGTAGACGGTGCGCGAGACGGCGGCGGCCGGCGCGGGCGATGCGGCGGGACGGGCAACGGGCGGGCGGTTGTCGAGGCTGGTTTCCATACGGATGCGAGTGTCTCGGAAGGGGCGCGGCGTGCCCGTAAGGGCGCGGCACGTGTTTTTCTTTGATGGGTCAACGAAGTGTAATGTGTCACTTCGGCAATGTCCGGCCAACTTTTGTTGCAAATCGGACAACCCCGCGCGCGACCGTTGCGCGCGTTCGCACGCCGGCCGCGTGTTTAGCGTTTGCGCGGCCGGCGGCCGGGCGTTGCGTCCGGAACGACGGGTAATACCCCACTCAAGAAAAAAAAGCGCCTGCCGTAGATGCTGTCGAGACGTATCGCGCGAGCGCCGACGGTCAAGCCGAAACCGCCTTTTCGGCCGCAGCATCAGAACGGGAATCCATCGATGAAAGGAGTATCGCTGCCCGGCAAGCACTTCCTGGCCGACGACGCGACGGGGAACCCCGGGCGCCCGCCCGAGCCCGGCAAGCCCCACCGCCCGCGCCGCGCATGGTCGGTGAAGACGACGCTGCGCGCCGCGTTCGCGATGCTGCTCGTCGGCACGCTGGCCGTCGGCCTGTTTTCGCTTGCGCAGATCAGCCGGCTCAACAGCTCGATCAAGTCCGTGTACGAGCAGGGGCACGTTGCGAGCCGCGCGGCCGAGGAGGTGCGCGCGTCGGTGCTGCGCGCGAGCCGCGCGCAGAAGATGCTGATCACCGCGACGACGGCGAAGGAGCGCGACGATCTCGGCGCGGACATCGACACGGGGCTCGCGGTGATCGGCGCCGAGCTCGCGACGCTGCAGCGCCACGCGGACGGCGCGGCCGACGGCGCTGCGCGCCTGAAGGCGTTCGGCGCGGCCGTGGCCGCGTGGAGCGCGCATCTGCGCGACTTCGTGAAGCTCGTGCGCGAGCAGCCGCTCGACCTGTCGCAGATGAGCTGGCAGGTCGGCTCGCAGGACGTGTCGCTGCTCGTCGAGACGGGCAAGCTCGAGAAGCTCGTCGACGGGCTCGTCGACGCGCGCGGCGATGCGTCGAAGGCGACGCTCGATGCGTCCGGCGCGATATTCCGCGAATCGTTCGCGATGCTCGCCGCGATGACGGCGGCGCTCGTCGTGCTCGCGTTCGCGATCGCCGCGTGGGTCGTGCGGCGGCTCGGCGCGCAACTGGGCGGCGAGCCCGCGTATGCGAAGGACATCGCGGTCAGCATCGCGCGCGGCGATCTGTCGAACGCGATCCGGCTCGACGCGCGCGACCACGACAGCATGCTGCATGCGCTGCGCGACATGCAGGAGGGCCTGGCCGGCACCGTGCGCGAGATTTCCGCGAGCGCCGAGGCGATCGCGTCCGCGGCGGGCGAGATCGCGATGGGCAATCTCGATCTGTCGCAACGCACCGAGCAGCAGGCGGTCGCGCTCGAGCGCACCGCGTCGAGCATGGGGCAACTGACGTCGACTGTCCACCAGAACGCGGAGAACGCGCGGCAGGCGAGCGCGCTCGCGGCGAACGCGTCGTCGGTCGCCGAGGCGGGCGGCACGGTGGTCGGCCGCGTGGTTGCGACGATGAACGAGATCGACGAGAGCGCGAAGAGCATCCGCGACATCATCGGCGTGATCGAGAGCATCGCGTTCCAGACCAACATCCTCGCGCTGAACGCGGCCGTCGAGGCGGCTCGCGCGGGCGAGGAAGGGCGCGGATTCTCGGTCGTCGCGAGCGAGGTGCGCTCGCTCGCGCAACGCTCGGCGACAGCCGCCAGGGAGATCAAGGGGCTGATCGGCGCATCGGTCGAGCGGGTCGCGAACGGCGCGGTGCTTGCGCAGGACGCCGGGCGCACGATGGACGACGTCGTGCGCGCGGTGAAGCGCGTGACCGACATCATGGGCGAGATCTCGGCTGCGTCGAACGAGCAGAGCTCGGGCATCGACGCGATCGGGCGCGCGGTCACGCAGATGGACGCCGGCACGCAGCAGAACGCGGCGCTCGTCGAGGAGGCGGCCGCCGCCGCGCGCTCGCTCGACGAGCAGGCGCAGATGCTCAAGGCGATGGTCGGGCGCTTCCACTTGCCCGCGCGCGCGGTGGGCGCGGTGGATTGAGCGCACGCGATCCGGATTGCGCCGCCCGCGGTTCGGCGCGCCCGCGCCCGCATCCGCGTCGCGAGCTACGATTTGCGCTTGCCGCCGTCGGGCTCGACGATCACCGTGCAGGTCGTGCCCGCCGACAGCACGAGTTCCTTCGGCACCTCGTCGATATGGATGCGCACCGGCACGCGCTGCGCGAGCCGCACCCAGTTGAACGTCGGGTTCACGTCGGCGACGAGGTCGCGGCTCTGCGGATTGTCGCGGTCGTAGATGCCGCGCGAGATGCTCTCGACATGGCCTTTCAGCACGCCGCCGCTCATCAGCCGCATCTCGGCCTTCGCGCCGATCTTCACGCGCGGCAGCTTCGTTTCCTCGAAATAGCCGTAGACCCAGAACGAATGGCTGTCGACGATCGCGAGCTTCGCCTGGCCGGCACTCGCGTAGTCGCCCTTGAAGACCTGCAGGTTCGTCACGTAGCCGTCGACGGGCGCGACCACGCGCGTGCGCTCGAGATTGAGCCGCGCGGCGTCGAGCGCGGCGAGCGCCTGCTGGTACTGCGCCTCGGCGCTCGACGCGGTCTGCGCCGAATTCTCGCGGCTTTCCTTCGACACGACGAGCGCGTCGAGATCCGCGCGGCGCGCGGCGTCGGCGCGGCGCATCTGCAGCTCCGCGCGGCGGGCGGCGACGGCCGCCTGCGCTTGCTCGACCGCGATCTGGTAATGCGACGGATCGATCTGCAGCACGAGATCGCCTTTCTTCACCAACTGGTTGTCGCGCACCGGCAAGTCGACCACCGCGCCCGATACGTCCGGCGCGACGTTGACGATCTCCGCGCGCACGCGGCCGTCGCGGGTCCAGGGCTCGTCCATGTAGTGGACCCACAGCGTGCGCCCGATCAGGATCGCGACGATCAGGATGGCGGCTGTCGCGACGAAGCCGAAAAGTTTTCGCAAGAGCATGGTTCGATTCATATCAACGGTAGACGGCGAGGCTCAGCCCGCCGCAAATGCACACGAGAAGGCTTGCCCGGAACAGCGACGGGTGCCAGACGACGCGATAGAGGCCCGTGTACGCGAGCAGGCGGTCGATCAGCCAGGTCGCGAACGCGCCGATGACGAACATCAGCACGACGGTCGGCACGTATGCGTCGAGAATCGCGAGGTCGCGCGGCATCATGATGAAACTCCTTGTCGGTCGGGCGGCACGCGCGCGCCGTTCAGCGCGGCGAGCGGAGATTCCGGATCGAGCAGCGCGGTGCGCACGAAATGCAGGTGCGACAGGATCCGCTGCATCTGGTGGCGCTCCTCGCGCGGCGGCGCGAACGTGACGAGCGCCTGCTGCGTCGCCGCGATCGCGTCGACCGCGGCGGCGAGCGCCGCGTGAAAGCGCGCGGGCGCCGGCTTGCCGAACAGCGCGGCGAGCGCGTCGCGCGCCGCTTCGATCTTGCGCCGCCACGGCATCGTCGCCGCATAGCGCGGATCGCGCGGCAGCGCCGCGAGCTCGTCGCGCAGATCGATCACCGCGTTGCCGGTCTCGAGCACGGCAAACATCCAGCGCAGCGCGTCGCGTTGCGCGTCGGGCTGGTCGGCGGACAGGCCATGCGCCTGGAACATCAGATCGCGCGCGCCGCTCTCGAAGCGCGTGCGCAGCCCCGGCAGCCTCGCGTGGCACGCGGCGACCGCCTGATGGCGCAGGTCGGCGAACAGGCGCTTCTTGAGCCAAGGCGCGCTCGGCGGGAACAGCACGGCGAACGCGATCGTCGACACGATCATCGACAGCACGAGCGCGAGCGCGTCGTTCATGAAGCCGATCGGGTCGTAATGCGTGAGGTTCTCCGGGCCGGCGAGCGTGCAGAAGAAGATCAGGTAGCCCGCGCCGCAGCCCGCGTACTTCGGCTTCAGCGACATCAACACGCCGGGCGCGAGGAACGGCGCGAGCGCCGCGCACAGCAGCGCGAAGCCGTCGATATGCGGATAGACGCCGAACATCAGCACGAAGCCCGTGACGACCGCGAACGCGGTGCCGAGCGCCATCTGCGCGGCCATCCTGGTCGGCTGCGGCGACGACGACGCGAGCGCGCACACGGCCGCCGCGTTCAGCACGAGCATCACGCCGCTCGGCCATGCGCTGTAGATCCAGAACACGCTCAGCAGCAGCATCACGCTCGCGGTGCGGATGCCCGCGATCAGCGCGGCCGTCGCGTTCGTGCGCGGCTCGTAGCGCTCGATCCAGTGTTCGCGCTCGTGCGTGCTCGCGGCGAGCGACGCGTAGGTCGCCGCGTACGCATGCAGATCGGTGATGAAGCGGTACAGCAGCTCGGAGGCGGTGTCGAAGTCGAGGAGCGGGAAGTCCGGCTGCGTCTCGTGCCCGGCGCGCGTCGCGCGGATCCGGCGCGGCAGCGCGTCGCGATACGCGAGCAACTGCTCGGCCGCGCGCGCCGCGTCGGCGGACGTGCGCACGTGCTCGCCGTCGTTCGACAACAGCGGCGCGATCTCGCGGAAATACGGTTCGAGCGCGTCCACGGCCTGCGCGCTTGTCGCGTGCAGCCGGTTCATCAACTGGTGCAGCGCGTGAAAGCGGCTCGACGCGGTCATGAACTCGCTGTTCAGCCGCGACAGCCGGCCGCTGCGCATCCGCGTGTCCGGGTTCTCGAACACGGCCATGCTGCGCGCGGCCTCGAAGCCGACGACGTCCGCGACGAAGCGCGTGTGCACGCTCTCGATCTTCGAGCGGTCGAGCGCGCCCGCGAGCGCGTCCGCGACGTAATCGACGAACGCGCCGAAGCGCCGGCGCACGGTCGTGCGCATCTGCTCGCCCGTGTATTGCGGGAAGATCAACGCGCTCACGACGCCCGCCGACAGGATGCCGACCGAGATCTCGGAGACGCGCGTCATCGCGGTCATGAACGCGTCGTTCGGCGCCTGCGACGCGGGCAGTCCGATCAGCGCAGCCGTGTAGCCGGCGAGCAGGAAGCCGTAGCTGCGGAAGTTGCGGTTGCGCGCGGCGCCCGCCGTGCATGCGGCCACCCACAGCGCGACTGCGAGCAGGAACAGCACCGGCTGCTGCGGGAACAGGCCGACGAGCGCGAGCGTCGCGGTCAGGCCGACGAACGTGCCGATGAGCCGGTAGAAGCTCTTCGCGAACACCGCGCCGCTTTGCGGCTGCATCACGATGAAGACGGTCGTCATCGCGGTCTTCGGCGCGGGCAGGTCGAGCACCATCGATACGCCGAGCGCGAGGAACGCGGCGGCGAGCGCCTTCGCGAGATAGAGCCACGCGGCGCCGTCGGTGCGCGCCCAGTCGCTCATCGACGCGACGAATGCGGCGCCGGCCGACTGCGGCGGCGGCGCGGAAGCGGGGGAGGCGGCGGACATGATCGGCTCCTCGGTTAGCGGACGGCGCTCGCCGATGCGGACGGAGCACCCGAAGCACCCGAAGCGCCCGCACGCCGCGCATCGCCCGCAGGCGCGTCATGCGGCGCGTCGCCCGCGGTTTCGAGCCCGCCGCCGAGCGCGACCATCAGCGACGCATGCGCGGCGAGACGCGCGGCCTCGACGCGCGTCTGGCTCTCCTGCGCGCTCAGCAACTGGCTCTGCGCGATGAGCACGTTCACGTAGTCGGTGAGCCCGCGGCTGAAGCCCGTGTGCGACAGATCATACGAGCGCCGCGTGAGCGAGACCGCGCGCGCCGCGTCCTTCTGCTGCGAGTCGAGCGAGTGCAGGCGCACGACGTTGTCGGCGATGTCCTTGAGCGCGCCGACGATCGTCTGGTTGTAGTGCTCGACCGCCTCGTCGTAGCCCGCCGACGCGACGCCCAGTTGCGCGCGCAGCCGGCCGCCCTCGAAGATCGGCAGCGTGAGCGCGGGGCCCGCCGACCAGCCGCCGTTCATCGCGCGCAGGAACGTCGCGAACGGCGCGCTGACCGCGAAGCCGCCGAGCGACGCGATCAGGTCGACGTTCGGATAGAACGCGGCCTTCGCGACGTCGATGCCGCGCGTCTGCGCGTCGACCGTCCAGCGCGCGGCGACGATGTCCGGCCGGCGGCCGATCAGCTCGGCGGGCAGCGCGGACGGCAGGCCGGCGTTCGCGTCGAGCGCGAGCTTCGGCCGCGCGAGCGACGCGCCCGCGCCCGGCCCCTTGCCGGCGAGCGCGGCGAGCTGATGCCGGCCGAGCTGGATCGCCTCTTCGTACGAATCGATCTGCCGCGAATAATCGGGCAGAGGCGCCTCGGCCTGGCTGACTTCGAGCTGCGTGCCGATGCCCGCGCGCAAGCGCTTGCGCGCGAGTTCGGCGAGCTCGTTCTGGCGGTCGTAGGTCGCGTGCGCGATGTCGAGGAGCGCGTAATTCTTCGCGAAATCGATGTATGCGCGCACGACGTTCGCCTCGAGCTCGAGCTGCGCGGCGCGCGCGTCGGCCGCGCGGGCGCGCGCCGCGTCGAGCGCGCGCTCGGCGTTGTTCTTGTCCTTGCCCCACAGGTCGAGGTGGTACGACAGGCTCAGCGTGCCCGTGTTGTTCCAGGTGTCGGCGTTGGCGAGCGGGCCCGGGCCGTAGTAGACGTTGTCCGGCCAGTGCTGGCGCATCAGCGACAGGTTGCCGTTCACCTGCGGCAGCTCCTCGGCGTGCGCGATGCGCGCGAGCGATTGCGCCTCGCGCACGCGGGCCTGCGCGGCGGCAAGCGACGGGTTGCCGGCGAGCGACGCGGCGATCCACGCATCGAGCTGCGGATCGCGATACGCGCGCCACCAGTCGGCCGCGGGCCAGCCCGCGTCGCGGTCGGCCGCCGCGATCGCCGCGCCCGCGTCGAGCGACGCCGGATCGATCTGCTTGGCTTGCGGTGCAACATCGCCCATGCTTGCGCATCCGGCCATTATTGATGAGATTGCAAGAACCGCGAGTGCAAACGTCCCTCTTGTTGCCGGAGACTGCACGATTTTCTCCCTTTCGGATAAAGATGAGTCGAATGCGATTATATTTTTTTGCGAATTGCCAAATAAACCGACAATGGTGCAACGCATTCTTACGGGAATTGAGATAATATTGTTGGATATTTGTGCAACAATCCTCCCGGATTCAATAGGGAAACAGCATGGATACGCTCCAAAACATGCGTGTGTTCGCCCGCGTGGTCGATGCGGGCAGCTTCACGGCGGCGGCGCAGCAGCTCAATTCGACGACCGCGTATGCGTCGCGCGCGGTGTCCGATCTCGAGGCGCATCTGCGCACGCGCCTTTTGAACCGGACGACGCGGCGCATCGCGCTCACGGAGGCGGGCGAGCGCTATCTGCAGCGCTGCGAGCAGATCCTCGCGTACGTCGAGCAGGCGGAGGCCGAGGCGAGCGACGCGCACGCGCGCCCGTCCGGCAAGCTGAAGGTGCACTGCATGACGAGCCTCGGCCAGCACTACACGGTGCCCGCAGTGTCGCGCTACCGGAAACGCTATCCGGAAGTCCAGGTCGACCTGACGCTCGCGCAGCGGCTGCCGGACCTGCTCGACGAAGGCTTCGACGTGTCGCTCGTCGTCGGCCGCGAGCTGCCCGATTCGGGGCTCGTGTCGCAGCGGCTCGGCGAGACGTTCAGCGTCGTCTGCGCGTCGCGCGGCTACATCGAGGCGCACGGCGCGCCGCAGCGGCCGCAGGATCTCGCGAGCCACGTGTGCCTCGGGATGGTCGCGCCGGGCCTGTACTGGGACGAATGGAAGCTGATGGGGCCGCACGGCGAGGAGAGCGTGACGCTCGCGCCGCCGCCGTTTCGCGTGAACGTCGCGGAAGCGCTCGCGGCCGGCATCCGCGAGGGAATGGGGATCGGCGTGCTGCCGCTCTATTCGGCGATCGCCGGGCTGCGCAACGGCGACTTCGTGCGCGTGATGCCCGAATACCGGTCGCACGTGATGAACATCTACGCGCTCTATGCGTCGCGCCAGTATCTCGACGCGAAGATCCGCACATGGGTGGATTTCCTGCGCGACGAGCTGCCGTCGATCCTCGAAGCCGACGAAGCGGCGCTCGAGCGCTTCACCGTGCAGACCTGATGCGCGCGCGGCGAGCGACGGAATTGACGCATTTTGACGCTATCGCAACACTTTCTTACGCTCAGGCCGTGCCGGGTTTGCTACTGTCTTCCCATGCAATCGCTTGATGCAATCGACGGATCGGGGAGCAATCGATGAATACGCCTCTGCTGCTGGGTTTCGGCGCGCTCGCGCTGTTCGGCGCAATCGGAATCGCCGCGTCGCGCGAGCTGCTGCGCGCGATCGACGCGCAACAGCGCCGCGCGCCGGTGCCGGTGCGCGTGCGCACGCACCGGCCGCATCGGGACGGCCGCCGCACCGTGCTCTGAACGCTGCGGACGCGGTACTCCGCTCCACTCGCTTCGTCGCGCGCTCGCGTCACGCGAGCGTGACGACCTTGCCCCATTCGAACGACGGATTTTCCCGCTCGCCGGTGCGCCGCCGAATGTAGCCGTGCGGATTGCAGACGACGCGCGTGCCTTCCGCCGTCGCGTAGTCGAACGACGTGTGCGTGTGCCCGTGAATCCAGAGCGAGACGGGCGGCCGCACGAGCGCGCTCAGGTCGCTGATGAAGCCGGCCGACGCGAGATCGTCGGCGTAGCGCGCGGCGAGGCTCGCGCGAAGCGGCGCGTGGTGCGTGACGACGATCGTCGCGCCCGGCCACGGTTTCGCGAGCTCGCGCTCGAGCCAGGCGCGGGCGGTGCGATGCAGCGCGAGCGCGTCGCGCGGCGCGAAGTTGCGCGGACCCGGGCCGGACGCCGTGGCGGCGGGCGCGTTCGCGTCGGCCGCCGGTTCTTCCGTCGATTCGCCGCCGGCGTCGCCCGGCCAGTCCACCTGGATCAAGCCCTTGAAATCGAGCATCACGCGCTCGCACGCGGCGATCGAATGCGAGAGCGCCGCCGCGTCGCTGCCGAACAGCTCGAAGTCGCTCCAGAGCGTCGTGCCGAGCACGCGAAAACGCCCGGCCGGATCGACGTAGACGTCGTTGTTCAGGTAATGGACGTGGTCGAGCGCGGCGGCGGCGTCGCGCATCGCGGCTTCGAGCGCGCCGAACTCGCCGTCGTAGTACTCGTGATTGCCGGGCACGTAGACGACGGGCACGGCCGGATCGAACGTCTGCGCCGCCCAGCGCAAGCCCTCCGCATGATTGTGGATGTCGCCCGCGAGCACGACGAGATCCGCCTGCGCGTGCGGGATCGCATCGGGCTCGTTGCATTCGAGATGCAGGTCGGACAGCACGCGAATCCTCACGGGCGGCTCCTCCTCCTTCATGTCTCGGTCATCGGCGTCAGTGCAGCACCTTGCCGGGGTTCATCAGGTTGAGCGGATCGAGCGCCGTCTTCAGCGCGCGCATCAGCCCGATTTCGACGGCGGCCTTGTAGCGCTGCGCATCGTCGATTTTCAACTGGCCGATGCCGTGCTCGGCGCTGATCGTGCCGCGATGCTTGTGGACGCTGTCGTAGACGATCCGGTTGATGGGCGCCTGGTGCGCGGCGAGGAACGCCTTCGGATCGCCGCCTTCGGGCATCTGCACGTTGTAGTGCAGGTTGCCGTCGCCGAGATGCCCGAACGTCACCATCCGCGCGCCGGGCGCGGCCGCCTGGATCGCCGCGTCGGTCTCGTCGATGAAGTGCGCGATCGACGAGATCGGCACCGCGATGTCGTGCTTGATGTTGAGCCCTTCGTCCGCCTGCGCGAGCGGGATGTGCTCGCGCAGCTCCCAGAACGCGCGCGACTGCGCGAGGTTCCCGGCGACGACCGCATCGACGACGAGCCCCGCCTCGAACGCTTCCTCCATCATCTTTTCGAAGAGCGCGCGCGCGTGCGCCTCGCTTTCGTTGTCCGACAATTCGAGCAGCACGGTCTGCGCGTGCGCGGCGTCGAACGGGTAGCGCAATTGCGGATAGTGCTTGCCGACGAGCTTCATGCAGAAATCCGACATCAGCTCGAAGCCGGTCAGCAGCGGGCCGGCCGCGCGCTGCGCGAGCGCGAGGAAATCGAGCGCCGCGTGCGGCGATTCGAGCGCGGCGAGCGCCGTGACCTTCGCGGCGGGACGCGGATGCAGCTTCATGACCGCGGCCGTGATGATGCCGAGCGTGCCTTCGGCGCCGATGAAGAGGTCGCGCAGGTCGTAGCCGGTGTTGTCCTTGCGCAGCCCGCGCAGGCCGTCCCAGATCTCGCCTTGCGGCGTGACGACCTCGAGCCCGAGACACAGCTCGCGCGCATTGCCGTAGCGCAGCACCGCGGTGCCGCCAGCGTTCGTCGCGAGATTGCCGCCGATCGTGCAACTGCCTTCGGCGGCGAGGCTGAGCGGGAAGAGCCGGTCGGCTTCCAGCGCGCGCGCCTGCACATCGGCGAGGATCACGCCCGCCTCGACGGTGATCGTGTTGTTGTGCGGATCGAGCGCGCGCACGCGGTTCAGGCGCGCGAGGCTCAGCACCGCCTGCGCGCCGCTCGCGTCGGGCGTCGCGCCGCCCGCGAGGCCCGTGTTGCCGCCTTGCGGCACGAGCGCGACGCGATGCTCGAGCGCGAGCTTCACGAGCACCGCGACCTCTTCGGTGTTCGCGGGCCTGAGCACGGCGCACGCGGCGCCCTGGTAGCGGCGGCGCCAGTCGGTCAGGAACGGGGCGGTATCGTGGGGATCGGTCAGCACGTGGTCGGCGCCGATCGCTTGGCGGCACGCGTCGACGAAAGCGGAAGAGGAGGTCATGGCGTTCGTTCGGAGGTCAGGCAATCGAAATAATCAGGAGCGGGAGCGCTCGGATGCGCTCGCGCGGTCTTGCGGGTGCTTTGTCGCCTGCTTCGCCGCTTGTTTCGCCGCTTGTTTCGCGGCGCGCTTGTACGGCGCGACATAGGCGAGCGCGGCGCAGAAGAAGCCGAGCGCGAGCGCGGCCTCGATCCAGCCGAGCCGCGCGGACGGCCCGCCGTCCGTCATGCCGCGCACGATGCCTTCTGCAAGATAAATCAAAATCAGCATCGACGCCCACTGCAGCGTGTACACGCTGCGCCGCCATACGCCGGGCAGCGCGAGCGCGAGCGGCACGGCCTTCAGGATCAGCGCGGAGCCGCCCGGCCGCAGCGGCGCGAGCCAGGTCTCCCAAGCGGCGCACAGCGCGATCAGCGCGACGAGGCAAAGCGCGGCCGCGCGCGCGGCGAGCGGCTTCGCGGCAACGGGTGCGCTCATGCGGATGCGGCGCCGAGCAGCGACGCGGTGTGCGCGAGCCGCGCGCCGAGCGCGTGCGCGAGCATCTTCTCGTCGGCGGAAATGCGCTCGTGCGCGGCGTCGGCCGTGCGCGCGAAGTGCGACGCGCCGTATGGCGTGCCGCCCGTCTGCGTGACGGACAGCGCGGTCTCGGTATAAGGAATGCCGACGATCAGCATGCCGTGGTGCAGCAGCGGCAGCATCATCGACAGCAACGTCGACTCCTGGCCGCCGTGCAGGCTGCCCGTCGACGTGAACACGCACGCGGGCTTGCCGGCGAGCGCACCCGACAGCCATTGCGGCGTCGTGCCGTCGAGGAAGTACTTGAGCGGCGCGGCCATGTTGCCGAAGCGGGTGGGCGAGCCGAGCGCGAGCCCCGCGCATTCGTCGAGGTCGCGCGGCTCCGCGTACGGCGGGCCGTCGTCGGGGATGTCGGGCTGCGTCGCCTCGCAGACGGTGGACACGGGCGGCACCGTGCGGATGCGCGCCTGCATGCCGGGCACGCTGTCGACGCCCGCCGCGATCGCGAGCGCGAGTTCGCGCGTCGCGCCGTGGCGGCTGTAGTAGAGCACGAGGATGTCTTTCATAGGCTTCTTGAGTGAGCGGCTATTATAGGGGCTGAAGCCGCCGCGAAGCGTCGCGGCTCGGCCCGTCGCGCCGCGACGCGCGCGCGGCGCGCGCAGCAAAAGGAGAAAGCCGTTGCCGAAGTTGAGCGTCGATCTCGACACCATCAAGCGCCTCGCGCGCTTCGCCGCGAAGCGCAGCGCGGAAGACCGCATCCCGCAGGTCGCGGGCAGCCTCACGTTCACGACGATGCTCGCGCTCGTGCCGCTCGTGACGGTCGCCTTCGCGCTTTTCACCGCGTTCCCGATGTTCGCTTCGTTCCAGAACTCGCTGCAGGGTTTTCTCGCCGATCACCTGATGCCCGCGCAGTTCAACAGCCAGATCTTCAAGTACCTGAACCAGTTCGCGTCGAAGGCGAAGGGACTGACCACGGCGGGCCTCATCGTGCTCGTCGTCACCGCGGTGATGATGATGATGACGATCGAATCCGCGTTCAACCTGATCTGGCGCGTGCGCAAGCCGCGCCCGTTCGCGCAGCGCGTGCTCGCGTACTGGGCGCTCATCACGCTCGGGCCGCTGCTGTTCGGCGTGAGCCTGTCGATTTCGTCATATCTGTTCACGAAATCGCTCGCGTTCACCGGGTCGACGAGCATGCCGCCGATCTTCGAATGGCTGCTCGCGGCCGCATCGCTGCCGCTCACAGTGCTCGCGTTCACGCTGCTCTACGTGTATCTGCCGAACTGCACGGTTGCGTGGCGCGACGCGGTGGTGGGCGGCGTGTGCGCGGCGGTCGCGTTCGAGCTCGCAAAGCGCGGCTTTGGCTATTACGTGCGGCGCATTCCGACCTATACGGCGGTGTACGGCGCGTTCGCGACCGTGCCGATGTTCCTGCTGTGGCTGTATTTGAGCTGGTTCGTCACGCTCGCGGGCGCGATGATCGCGTCGGCGCTGCCGGCGATCCGGGTCGGGCAGTTCCACAGGATCCACTATCCGGGCAGCGACCTGCTCGATTCGCTCGAACTGCTCGCGCGGCTCGCCGACGCGCAGCAGGCGGGCAAGCCGGGCCATACGGCCGCGCGGCTCGCGCTGATGGCGCGCTGCGACATGGAGACCGCGCAGCGGCTCCTGTCGACGCTCGAGGAGCGCGAATGGGTCGCGCGGCTGCAAAGCGGCAGCGACGCCGCGCCGCGCTACGTGATGCTAGCGAACCCGGAGCGCCTGACGGTCGCGAATCTGTTCGACGTGCTCGTGATCGACCGCTCGGAGCTCGTCTACCAGGCGCAGCGCGGCAAGACCGAGGTCGACTGCGCGGCGCTCCTCGACGCGTTCGTGAGCGAGAAGCTCGATCTGTCGCTCGCGGAGCTGATCGCGCGCGGCAGGAAGCGCACGTCGCGCGGCGCGCAGGACGCGGCGCGTTCGACGTCCGCGCTGCCGCCGCGCACCGCGTGACGCGAGGCCGAGGCGGACGAGGGCCGTGCCGTCACGGCGTTACGCGCGAGAGGGGCGCGGGCCTTGCCTGCGGCGCTCATTCTGCGCCCCGCCCGAGCGGGTCAGATCGAAATCTTGCCGGTGCAGATGTCCTTGAACATCACCCAGTCGCCCATCAGGCTGTAGATCGGGTGCCGGAACGTTGCGGGCCGGTTCTTCTCGAAGAAGAAGTGCCCGGTCCACGCGAAGCCGTAGCCGCAGGCGACGGCGGCGGGCAGCCACCACCAGAGGCCGGTGGCGAGCGCCATCGCGATGCAGCCGATCACGCCGAGCGAGCCGACGAAATGCAGCCGCCGCGACACGAGGTTGCGGTGCTCTTCCAGATAGAATGGGTAGAACTCGGCGAAGCTCGCGAAATGCTCGGTGTGCGCGGAATGTGCCATGACAGTCTCCTTGGCGCCGGCGGCGGCCGCGCGGCGCGTCACGCCCTTCATTGTGCGGCGGGCCGCCGCCCGCCGCAACCGCGGCAGCCGCCGTCACCGCAGGCCGCCGCGCGCTTTCCTTTTGCGGGGCTTTCCGTTAGGATCGAAAGCCGATTATGCACAGGTTGCAATAGGGGACAACGATGCGCGTCAGCGATATTCTGAAAGTCAAAGGCAATACGCTGTTCACCGTGACGCCCGATACGCCACTGCGCAGTGCGGTCGACACGATGGCGGAACACGACATCGGCTCGCTCGTCGTGATGGAGTACGGCGATCTCGTCGGGATCCTGACGTTCCGCGAGATCATCCTGCGCCTGACGGCGAACGGCGGCAGCATCGGCGATGTGCTCGTGCGCACCGTGATGGATGAGCCGCTCACGTGCACGCCGGAGACCGACATCGACGAAGTGCGCCGGATGATGCTCGAGCGGCACGCGCGCTACATGCCGGTGCTCGACAAGAAGGTGCTGATGGGCGTCATTTCGTTCTACGACGTCGCGAAGACGGTCGTCGAGGCGCAAAGCTTCGAGAACCGGATGCTGAAGGCGTACATCCGAGACTGGCCGGAACCCGACAGCGAAGAACGCAAGCCGCTCGCAAGCTGAGCCCGCGCGCGGCTGCGCGCACGCCGCCGGGCGTGCCGCGTCCGCCCCGGCGCTCTCCGTCAACTCTTCCTTCGCCTGCGTGCGCGATCGTGCCGACGCGACACGCGGGCGCACTCACGCATGAGCGACCCATCCATTACGTCGACCTCGCGGCGCGAGAAGCGCCACGCCCATCCGTCGCAGTTCGATCTGCTGCGCGAGCGCCGCTTCGCGCCGTTCTTCGCGACGCAGTTCATGGGCGCGCTGAACGACAACGTCTTCAAGATCGGCTTCACGTCTCTCGTCACCTACCAGACGGCGAAATTCAGCGGCGTCGATCCGAAGACGGCGGCGTTCCTGATCTCGGCGATCTTCATCCTGCCATTCGTGCTGTTCTCGGCGACGGCCGGACAGATCGCCGACAAGTACGACAAGGCGCGCCTCACGCGCTTCGTGAAGAGCTTCGAGATCGCGCTGATGGCGGTCGGCGCGGCGGGCTTCGTCACGCACGGCGCGCCGCTGCTCTATCTGTGCACGTTCATGATGGGCATGCACTCGACCCTCTTCGGGCCCGTCAAGTATTCGTACCTGCCGCAGCATCTGAACGACCATGAGCTCGTCGGCGGCAACGGGCTCGTCGAGATGGGCACGTTCGTCGCGATCCTGATCGGCACGATCGTCGGTGGCGCGGCGGCGGGCATCTCGGGGCGCGGCGAGCTGCTGCTCGCCGTCTGCTGCGTCGGCATCGCGCTCGTCGGGCGCGTCGCCGCGGCGGGCGTGCCGGCGACGCCCGCGCCGCAGCCGAATCTCGCGATCAACTGGAATCCGTTTTCCGAGACGCGGCGCAACCTGAAGCTCGCGCGCGAGAACCGGACGGTGTTCCTGAGCCTCCTCGGCATTTCGTGGCTGTGGTTCGTCGGCGCGACGTTCCTCACGTCGTTCTTCGGTTTCGCGAAGGACGTGCTGTCGGCGAATCCGGACGTCGTTACCGTGCTGCTCGCGACGTTCTCGTTCGGCATCGGCCTCGGGTCGCTGCTGTGCGAGCGGCTGTCGCGGCGGCGCGTCGAGATCGGGCTCGTGCCGCTCGGCTCGCTCGGCATCAGCGCATTCGCGATCGAGCTGTACTTCGCGAGCCACGCGCTGCCCGCGCAGACGCATCTGCTGACGGTCGGCGAATTCCTCGGCCATGCGGCGCACTGGCGGATCCTTGCCGACCTGTTCCTGCTCGCGATGTTCGGCGGCTTCTACAGCGTGCCGCTCTACGCCCTGATCCAGAGCCGCAGCGCGCCCACGCACCGCGCGCGGATCATCGCCGCGAACAACATCCTGAACGCGCTCTTCATGATCGTGTCGGCGCTGATGGCGATGCTGCTCACGAAGACGGGCGTCAGCATTCCGGGGATCTTCCTCGTGACGGCGCTGCTGAACGCCGTCGTCGCGACGTACATCTACTCGCTCGTGCCCGAGTTCCTGCTGCGCTTCATCGCATGGGCGCTCGTGCACACGCTCTACCGGGTCCGCCTCGTGCACGCGGAGCGGATTCCGGACGAGGGCGCGGCGCTCCTCGTCTGCAACCACGTGAGCTATGTCGATGCGCTCGTGCTCGCGGCGGCGAGCCCGCGGCCGATCCGCTTCGTGATGGATCATCGGATCTTCAACACGCGCTTCGCGAGCTGGGCGTTCCGCCACGCGAAGGCGATCCCGATCGCGCCGCGCCACGAAGATCCCGAGATGCTCGCGCGCGCGTACGACGCGTGCGAGGCCGCGCTGCGCGAAGGCGAGCTCGTCTGCATCTTCCCGGAAGGCAAGCTGACGAAGACGGGCGACGTCAACACGTTCCATCACGGCGTCACCGAGATCCTCACGCGCGCAAGCGTGCCCGTCGTGCCGATGGCGCTGCGCGGACTGTGGGGCAGCGTGTTCTCACGGCACGAGGATGCGCGCTGGCCGCGCCCCGTGAAGCGCGGCGTGATGAGCCGCCTGACGCTCGCGGTCGGCGAGCCGATCCCGGCCGTGGCGGCGACGCCGGAGGCGCTGCAGGCCGTCGTCACCGAGCTGCGCGGCGCGCGCAAGTAGGCGGCTCGGGCAGAGTGGCGCGCTCCGACCCTGCGGCATCGGACGGAGCATGGGGCGGCCCGCTTGCCGGCGAGCTGGATCTGCGCCGATCGTCTCGCGCGCCGCATCGCCGCATCGCCCGAAACGGGCTGGCATAATATCGGTTTCCCCCGACTGACTTCTCTTTTGGACGGCCCTATGTCCGGCAACACCCTCGGCACGCTTTTCACTGTCACGACCTTCGGCGAATCGCACGGCCCCGCGATCGGCTGCGTGATCGACGGCTGCCCGCCGGGCATGGCGCTCACGGAGGCGGACGTCCAGCTCGAGCTCGACCGCCGCAAGCCCGGCACGTCGCGCCACGTCACGCAGCGTCAGGAGCCCGACCAGGTCGAGATCCTGTCCGGCGTGTTCGAGGGCGTGACGACGGGCGCGCCGATCGCGCTCCTGATCCGCAACACCGATCAGCGCAGCAAGGACTACGGCAACATTGCCGAAACCTTCCGTCCGGGCCACGCCGACTACACGTACTGGCAGAAGTACGGCGTGCGCGACTATCGCGGCGGCGGCCGGTCGTCGGCGCGGCTGACGGCGCCCGTCGTGGGCGCCGGCGCGATCGCGAAGAAGTGGCTGCGCGAGCGCTTCGGCGTCGAGGTGCGCGGCTACATGAGCGCGCTCGGCGAAATCGAAATTCCGTTCGTCGACTGGTCGCACGTGCGCGAGAACCCGTTCTTCGCGCCGAACGCCGACATCGTGCCGCAGCTCGAGGGCTACATGGACGCGCTGCGCAAGGACGGCGATTCGATCGGCGCGCGGATCGACGTCGTCGCGTCGGGCGTGCCGGTCGGCTGGGGCGAGCCGCTCTTCGACCGTCTCGATGCGGACATCGCGCACGCGATGATGGGGATCAACGCGGTGAAGGGCGTCGAGATCGGCGCGGGCTTCGCCAGCGTCGCGCAGCGCGGTTCGGTGCACGGCGACGAGCTGACGCCGGACGGCTTCGTCGGCAACCACGCGGGCGGCGTGCTCGGCGGCATCTCGACGGGGCAGGACATCATGGTGTCGATCGCGATCAAGCCGACGTCGAGCATCCGCACTCCGCGCCGCTCGATCACGACGGCGGGCGCGCCCGCCGTCGTCGAAACGTTCGGCCGTCACGACCCATGCGTCGGGATTCGCGCGACGCCGATCGCCGAATCGATGCTCGCGCTCGTCCTGATCGATCACGCGTTGCGGCATCGCGCGCAGTGCGGCGACGTGTCGACCGCGACGCCGAAGATCGCCGCGCGCGCGCCGGGAGCGGAATGAGCCCTGCCTGAGGGCGTCGCGCGGCCGATACTCAGGCGGGCGCGACGCGCCGAAATCGAAACGGGATCGAAACGGAAACGGGCGCCGAGGCGCCCGTTTCGCTTTGTCGCGCGGCAGTGCGTCGCGCGGCGCGACCGGTCCGCGCGATGCGCGGATGCCCGGTCACATGTTCGGATAGTTCGGCCCGCCGCCGCCTTCCGGCGTGACCCACACGATGTTCTGGGTCGGGTCCTTGATGTCGCAGGTCTTGCAGTGCACGCAGTTCTGCGCGTTGATCACGAGGCGGTCGCTGCCGTCGTCGTTCTTCACGAACTCGTAGACGGCGGCTGGGCAGAAGCGCGCTTCCGGCCCCGCATACGTGCGCAGATTGACGTTCACCGGCACGCTCGCGTCCTTCAGCGTCAGGTGCGCGGGCTGGTTCTCCTCGTGGTTCGTGTTCGAGATGAACACCGACGACAGACGGTCGAACGTCAGCTTGCCGTCCGGCTTCGGATAGTCGATGGGCTGGCACTGTGACGCGGGCTTCAGCATCTCGTGGTCGCCGTGCTGATGATGCAGCGTCCACGGCACGTTGCCGTTCATCAGCTTCTGCTCGACGCCGACCATCAGCGTGCCGAGATACAGCCCCTTGCTCATCCACTGCTTGAAGTTGCGCGCGCGGTAGAGCTCGGTGTGCAGCCACGACGTCTTGAACGCGTCCGGGTACGCGGTCAGCTCGTCGGCCTGGCGGCCCGCCTGCACCGCGTCGAACGCGGCTTCGGCGGCGAGCATGCCGGTCTTGATCGCCGCATGGCTGCCTTTGATCCGCGACGCATTCAGGAAGCCCGCGTCGTCGCCGACGAGCGCGCCGCCCGGGAACACGGTCTTCGGCAGCGACAGCAGGCCGCCCGCCGCGATCGCGCGCGCGCCGTACGACACGCGCTTGCCGCCTTCGAGGAACGGCCGGATCGCCGGATGCGTCTTGTAGCGCTGGAACTCCTCGAACGGCGACAGGTACGGGTTCGAGTACGCGAGGCCGACGACGAAGCCGACGACGACCTGGTTGTTGTCCATGTGATACAGGAACGAGCCGCCGTACGTGTCCGACGACAGCGGCCAGCCGGCCGTGTGGATCACGAGGCCCGGCTTGTGCTTGACGGGATCGATCTCCCACAGCTCCTTGATGCCGATCCCGTACGTCTGCGGATCGCTGTTCGCAGCGAGCTTGAACTTGTCCATCAACTGGCGGCCGAGGTGGCCGCGCGCGCCTTCGCAGAAGAGCGTGTACTTCGCGTGCAACTCCATGCCGAGCTGAAAGTTCTCGGTCGGCTCGCCGTCGCGGCCGATGCCCATGTTGCCCGTCGCGACGCCCTTGACCGAGCCGTCGTCGTTGTAGAGGATTTCGGCGGCCGGGAAGCCGGGGAAGATCTCGACGCCCAGGGCTTCCGCCTGCTGGCCGAGCCAGCGCGTGACGTTGCCGAGGCTGATCACGTAGTTGCCGTGGTTCTTGAAGTTGTCCGGCAGCGCCCAGTTCGGCACCTGGAACGCGCTCTTCTCGGTCAGGAACAGGAAGCGGTCTTCGGTGACGCCGACGGTAAGCGGCGCTCCCTTTTCCTTCCAGTCGGGGAACAGTTCGGTGATCGCGCGCGGGTCCATCACGGCGCCCGACAGGATGTGCGCGCCGATCTCCGAGCCCTTCTCGAGCACGCAGACGCCGATTTCCGTGCCTTTCTCGGCGGCGAGCTGCTTGAGCCGGATGGCCGCCGACAGGCCTGCAGGGCCGCCGCCGACGATCACGACATCGTATTCCATCGATTCGCGCGGGCCGTATTGCTCGATGAGGCTTGCGGGGGTCATGGACGCTCCTCTAACCATTAGAATGCTTATATTCGGGACCGTATTGTCGGCGAAATAAAACGCTTGCCGCAACTGCGGGACCCTAGATTAGCACGATCGTTCTATTTTTGGGATTGGGTCGCACGCGGGAACGGTTCATACTGGTGCGGCATGTTGCCATCGGAATAAAGAGGAGTCGGCATGGGCCGTTCGATCAATCTGGAGGGCAAGGTCGCGTTCGTCACGGGCGCGTCGAGCGGTCTCGGGCAGCGCTTCGCGCAGGTGCTGTCGCAGGCGGGCGCGAAGGTCGTGCTCGCGAGCCGGCGCGTCGAGCGCCTGAAGGAGCTGCGCGCGGAAATCGAGGCGGCGGGCGGCGCCGCGCACGTGGTGTCGCTCGACGTCACCGATTATCAGAGCATCAAGGCGGCCGTCGCGCACGCGGAAACGGAAGCGGGCACGATCGACATCCTGGTCAACAATTCGGGCGTGTCGACGATGCAGAAGCTCGTCGACGTGACGCCCGCCGATTTCGAATACGTATTCGATACGAACACGCGCGGCGCGTTCTTCGTCGCGCAGGAAGTCGCGAAGCGGATGATGATGCGCGCGGGCAACGGCAACGCGAAGCCGGCCTGCCGGATCATCAACATCGCGTCGGTCGCCGGGCTGCGGCCGTTCTCGCAGATCGGCCTCTACGCGATGAGCAAGGCGGCCGTCGTCCACATGACGCGGGCGATGGCGCTCGAATGGGGCCGCCACGGCATCAATGTCAATGCGATCTGCCCCGGCTACATCGATACCGAGATCAATCACTATCTATGGGAAACCGAGCAGGGCCAGAAGCTGCAGGCGATGTTGCCGCGCCGGCGCGTCGGCAAGCCGCAGGATCTCGACGGGCTGCTGCTGCTCCTTGCCGCCGACGAGTCGCAGTTCATCAACGGCTCGATCGTGTCGGCCGACGACGGCCTCGGCCTCGCGTGAGCGGCCGCGCCGAACGGTTTCACCTTGCAGAAAAGATGAGTGCGATGAACGATTACACCCCTGTTTTCGAAATGTCGATGCCGATCCGCTGGGGCGACATGGATGCGTTCGGCCACGTGAACAACACCGTCTACTTCCGCTACATGGAGGAAGCGCGCGTCACGTGGTTCGGCAAGCTCGGCATCGCGGGCGGCAACGGCGAGGGGCAGGGGCCCGTCGTCGTCAACGCGTCGATGGAATTCCTGCGCCAGTTGCACTATCCGGGCGACGTGATCGCGCGTCTGTCGGCCGCGAAGCCGGGCCGCAGCAGCTTCGACACGGCGTTCGAGCTGACCCGCTCGGACGACCCCGAGCACGTGTACGCGCGCGGCGCCGCGCGCTGCGTGTGGGTCGACTACGCGCTCGGCAAGTCGGCGCCGCTGCCGGACCTGCTTCGGAGCACGATCGAAAGCGCGCTGCAAGCGAAGATCGATTAAGTGGCGACACGCGTCACGGACGTCCCTGATTCCATCCCTTTTTGCGCAGACTGATGGTTTTTTGCGGAAGTAGGCAATGCAGTGCTTGACGGACACTGCATTGCCGGATTTCGTCTTGAGAAATTGATCAAGTATTCAGGCCGTTTTTCTCTGCGCCTTCGTATGGCCGACCGAAGTCGCATCGGTCGGCCGTTCCTGGACGCGTCTCATCTTGCGAGAACCCGGCCCGGATGCGGTCATCATCCAATTGAAATCGGCCCGTTCCAGTTGCCGGCGCCGACCACCCAGGCAACGTGCAGAATGCCGTCGCTGTCGACGACAAACACATCGGTCTGATTCGGAATGCCGAATTGGTTCGACGCTGCGACCGCCGCGCCGGGAGGGAAAAGGTTGGTCGAGCTGATCGACGCGGGTCCATTCCAATTGCCGGCGCTGACCACCCACGCTACGCGCAGGGCGCCGTCGCGGCCGACGGCAAACACGTCGGTCTGATTCGGAATGCCGAACTGGTTCGACGTGGCGATTGCTGCGCCGGGAGGGAAGAGCCCAGGGGGGCTGATCGGAACCGGTCCGTTCCAGCGATCCGCGCTGACGACCCACGCGACGTTCAACGCGCCATCGTTGCCAACGACAAACACGTCGGTCTGATTCGGGATGCCGAACTGGTTCGACGTGGCAATCGCCGCACCTGGAGGGAACAGGCCGGCCGCGCTGATCGGAGTCGGGCCGTTCCAACTGCCGGCGCTGACGACCCACGCGACGTTCAACGCGCCGTCGTTGCCGACGACAAACACGTCGGTCTGATTCGGGATGCCGAACTGGTTCGATGTGGCAATCGGCGCGCCCGCAGGGAAAAGGCCCGTCGCGCTGATCGGAATCGGTCCGTTCCAACGATCGGCGCTGACGACCCACGCAACATTCAAGGCGCCGCTGTTGCTGACGGCAAACACGTCGGTCTGGTTCGGGATGCCGAACTGGTTCGACGTCGCGACCGCCGCACCCGCAGGGAACAGGCCCGCCGCGCTGATCGGGGTCGGTCCGTTCCAGCGATCGGCGCTGACGACCCAAGCAACGTTCAACGCGCCGTTGCTGCCGACGGCAAACACGTCGGTCTGATTCGGGATGCCGAATTGGTTCGACGCCGCAACGGCCGCGCGGGGAGGAAAGAGCGCGGCCGGGCTGATCTGAGCGGGGCCGTTCCAGGCTCCGGCGCTGACTACCCAGGAAACGCGCAGCGAGCCGCCGCCGTCGACGGAAAATACGTCAGTCTGATTGGGAATGCCGAATTGATTTGAAGTTGCTAATTTTGCCATTTTGTTTCACCTTTTCAATGGATGGAAAGGATTTTCTTGAAACCGGAAGCATGGTTCTTATTAAATGATTGGCGATTTGGCCTCCTTTGTAATGTCCGATGAACAAGGAGCCGAATATCAACGGCCTGTAATCTTGATGTGGCGGAATTCGCGGGTCGAGAACATGTTCCTGCTTTCAAAGGGTGCTGAAAGTCGTTCAGTCACGGCGGGCGCCGCCATGACAATGTGGTTATGTCCGGCAACCCGGCAGCCGCATGAACCCGTTCCGCAGGGCGATCGAATGCGCGCGTGCGCGTTGCATGTGCGGTGCGTGCGTGGCCATCTTCCACTCTTCCAGTGACGGCGGAGATGCGCGTGATGTTTATTCCGCCTGACTGGAATCGGTTTCTCGATCGAGGTTTGTTGCTTTAGGGCAGCCTTGGTATGTCTCGTTTGATTCCATTTATACAAGCAGCATAGTAGGTAAACAGGTTGGAAATTGGCTGAAAACTCGATGAATTATTTTTGATGCGCTCGCCGGGCATCGCGATGTCGGGTAGTCAGTGTTTTGTTCACGACAAGTGACTTCATCGCTGCTTGCGACGCAAGTTTTGATTCGCTGAGCGAAACCGTTGCCGGATTTTGAATTTGCAGGGGTGTGGCTCAGGGCAAGCTCTGGATTCGCCGCGGGCATCCCGCGCCGAATCGGCTCCTCTTGCGACTGAGCCGCCACAGTCGGGCTGTTTCCGTCAAGAAAGTCCCCGCGTTGTTCGACGCAACGGCTGCGGTGCTTCCCGGCTGCTTGCCCGATGCGTCACCAGCCGGGGCCGACGGGCGCATAGCCTGGCGTCTGATTGGCCGCCGCGGCGGCGGCCACGCCGAAGTTGGGCCAGGCCGGGTAGTACTGCCCCGACGGGGCCTGATACGTGCCGGCGATCTTGGGCGCGCCCACCGTGCCGGAGGATCCCGTCGACGCGGTGATCGTCACCAGGCCGAAGTACGGCTCGTAGATGTTCGCGCTATACGGCGACGCCAGCGCCATGTCCGAGTAACAGTACGCGTAAACCGGTCCGTATTGGCCATAGGGCTGGTTGGCGATCCATGCGATCAGCGCCTTGTACTCACGTTCCTGATTCGCCTGCGTCAGGTACGCTGGCGCGATCGTCTGAAAATTGGCGTTCGCGTACTGCTGCGCGCTGCCGCCCAACTGGCCAGTGAAATCGGTTGCGCCGTCCGACGTGGTCGTCGCGACGCCGAACTCGGTGATCACGATCGGCTTTCCTCCGTCGCCGTTCGCGTTCATCTGGTCGCGCAGGCTCGTTCCCGTGTAGCTGGCGAATGTCTTGCCGGTCGGGGACGGCCAGCCGTACGAAGGCGACGCAAACGTGTGCCACATGATGTTGAACGGATTCGAGTAATCCGGGTATGCGGTGTTGACTGTCGTGCTCGGGCATTGGTCGCCTGGCAGTTGCCAGTCGTCGCTGTGGCAGTGGGGGTGGTGCGCGAGGCCGTCGAAATACCCCCGTGCGCCGTTCGCGTACATCACGGCCAGCCAGTCGCGCGGCTCCCATTGCGTGGGCGCGGGGTATCGGGCGTCCGTCGAATTCACGAGGCCGGCCACGCCGGTCGTCGGGAGCGCGCCGGTTCCATTGTTCGGGGACGTGAAGCACCCCGAACTGCCGCCCGCATAGACGAGCGCCGACGGATTGGCCTGCTTGATCGCCGGATAGGCGCTCTTCAGGAGCCGCGTATAAAGGACCGGATCGTGAGGCATGAAGTTCGGGCCGCAATTCGGCTCGTTCCAGATTTCCCACGCGTCGATTTTCCCGCCGTAGCTGTCGTTGCCGTAATGCTTGGCGGCGGCTCGCGCGAAGTTCGTGTATGACGTGAGATTCGGCGCGCACAGCGTGTAGGCGTCGCCATTCGATTGCCGGTAGTTGCTCGGGCATTGCGAATTGACCGCCCAGCGCGGCGTCGACGTGATCACGCCGAGAATTCGTATTCCATAATTTCTGGCCGCCCGAACGACGATGTCCGTCGCGCCCCAGGTGAGGCCGCTGCTCTGGCCGGGATTGGGGTCGCTCGTGAAGATCCACGTCGACGCCGGCTGGATGGCCGACCAGTCGAGATGAATGCGCACCCAGCGCACGTTCATCGCGGCGACGCCCGACATGTAGTTGTTGATCGCTTGTGTCGGATTTTGCGGATTCTGCTTGATGATTTCGATGATTTCTCCGCCCAGATCGATGCCGGTAACCGGCGTATTGGTTTGAGCGAATGTCGGCCGGCATCCGGTCAGGCCGATCATGAAAATGAAAAATAAAAATCCTGCTCTTGCGTTAATCATGATTCAACTTGGCCTGATGGATTGAATGGGCGATTTGACAGGCTGACGGCGCTGCCGGCGCGGGGCGGGCTGCGCGACGGCCCGCCGTCAGATCTTTCGGATTCCTGATGCATGTGCCGGAAACGGCTGCGTTCTCGTAGTCGGTTTCATGAAGCTGTCGCGATACGGCGTCGATCGATCGAGGCGCGGCGCGAAATCGCACGATCATCCCGATTCGATCAGGGCGACATGGGGGCGTCCGGACGAGATGCCGATATTCTCGTTGCGGAGGTGAGTTTTATTGCTTGGTAAAATGCGAATGTACTGCTTTTTGCGCGATATTGCCGATTTCCTGAATTGAGTTGGATGGTGTTGCTCAAGGGTAAATAATTTTCCCGAAAAAGTGTAGGGCTGAAATTCGATCTAATCGATATCGGGAAATGGAATTTGTTGAGTTTTGGGCGGCAATGATTCGGCTTGGGCGGCAAGCGCCCGGTTCATTGTCGTGCCCGGTTTCCCTGCTGCCGCCGCGATGTGCGTTTTCACTGCCCGAGCAGGCGCTGCAGCAGTTCGGCCGTGTTGCCCGTCCCGTATTTGCGCATCAGTCGCGCGCGGTAGATATCGACCGTGCGCGAGCTGATGTCGAGCACGCGGCCGATCTGCTTGCTCGTCTTGCCCGTCACGAGCTGCGCGGCGATTTCGCGCTCGCGCGGCGTCAGCTCGACCGCGACGCGCCGCGTCGCGCTCAGGTCCTCGAACGTCCACACGCCCGCCGCGAGCGGTGCCGTGCGGTCGAGCGCGCGGCCCGTCACGTGGCACCAGAACAGCTCGCCGCCCGCGCGCTTCATGATGCGGTCGTCCGCATAGCTGCCGTGCGCGATCATCACGGGCGAGATCCGCTCGCCGATCCTCTCGAATTCGTCCGACGACGGATAGAGCACCTCGAAAGACCGGCCGATCAGATCGATGCGCGCGCAGCGGAAGATCGCGGCGAGTTCGTCGTTGCAATCCTCGATGACGCGGTCGCGCGACAGCACGAGGCCGATCGGCGCGAGATGGAAGGCGGTCTTGTAGTCGATGGCGGGCATGGATGCTGGCGGGCGGTGATCGGGCGCCGCGCAAGCGGCGGCGAATGCTTATGTAGTTTTGCGTATTGTGCCGCATCCGGCGCGCATCGTACCCTTTCACACGTGTCGCGGCTCATGCCGCGAACGGACAATAGAAAAAAGTGCGGCGTCGCGGCAGCATTCGCGGCGCGTGCTTAGAATGGTGCGACGGGTTCGTCGCGCGCGCGAGCCGCGCGGACCGTCGAGCCGGTTTCCATTGAGGAAGGGACATTCAGATGAACAAAGTCTACCCAAGCGCGGCTGCCGCGCTCGAGGGCGTCGTCCATGACGGACAGACCTTCGCGGTCGGCGGCTTCGGCCTGTGCGGCATTCCGGAAGCGCTCATCGCGGCGCTGCGCGACTCGGGCGTGAAGGACATCACCTGCATCAGCAACAACGCGGGCGTCGACGGCTTCGGCCTCGGCCTTCTGCTCGAATCCCGGCAGATCAAGAAGATGATTTCGTCGTACGTCGGCGAGAACAAGGAGTTCGAGCGCCAGTATCTGTCGGGCGAGCTTGAGCTCGAGTTCACGCCGCAAGGCACGCTCGCCGAAAAGCTGCGCGCGGGCGGCGCGGGCATTCCGGCGTTCTTCACGCAGACGGGCTACGGCACCGTGATCGCCGAAGGCAAGGAGACGCGCGAGTTCGACGGCAAGCATTACGTGCTCGAGCCGTCGCTCACGGCCGACGTCGCGCTCGTGAAGGCGTGGAAGGCCGACAAGTCCGGCAACCTGATCTACCGCCGCACCGCGCGCAACTTCAATCCGATGTGCGCGATGGCGGGCCGGATCACGGTCGCCGAGGTCGAGGAGATCGTCGAGAACGGCGAGCTCGATCCGGATGCGATCCACACGCCCGGCATCTTCGTGCAGCGGCTCGTGCTCAATGCGACGCCGGAGAAACGCATCGAACAACGCGTCGTGCGCGCGAAAGGAGACTGAGATGGCTTGGAATCGTGACCAGATGGCCGCGCGCGCGGCGAAGGAATTGCAGGATGGCTTCTATGTGAACCTCGGCATCGGGCTGCCGACGCTCGTCGCGAATCACGTGCCGGAGGGCATCGAAGTGTGGCTGCAATCGGAGAACGGCCTGCTCGGGATTGGCCCGTCGCCGACCGAGGACGAAGTCGACGCGGATCTCATCAACGCCGGCAAGCAAACTGTGACGACGCTGCCGGGCTCGTCGATCTTCTCGTCGGCCGATTCGTTCGCGATGATCCGCGGCGGGCACATCAACCTCGCGATCCTCGGCGCGATGCAGGTTAGCAAGAACGGCGACCTCGCGAACTGGATGATCCCCGGCAAGATGATCAAGGGGATGGGCGGCGCGATGGATCTCGTCGCGGGCGTGAAGCGCGTCGTCGTGCTGATGGAGCACGTCGCGAAGGGCGATCAGCACAAGATCCTCGAAGAATGCGCGCTGCCGCTGACGGGCGTCGGCGTCGTCGACCTGATCATCACCGATCTCGGCGTGATCGAAGTGACGCCGGAAGGCCTGAAGGTGCTCGAGCTTGCCGATGGCGTCACCGTCGACGAGATCAAGGCGAAGACGGGCGCGCCGCTCGACGTGAGCGCGGTCGTGTAACGCGGCGCGAAGGCGCGCGGGCGGCGGGGCGCACGGCTGCCGCGCTTCGTCGGCTGGGGGAATCCGATGTGGGTTCCGCGCGCGATGCGCATGCGGCAGTGAAAGAGAATGCCCCGCGTTTGCGAAGACGCGGGGCGTTTTGATTGGTTGCGTCGGGCATCGGGGTGAGATGCGTCGCGCGAGCGGAAAGGGCGGCGATTCGTCGAACGCACGCAACGCCGATCGATCTGGTGCGAATCAGGCTTTCCTGGCGTGCGATTGCCGGAACGGATCGATCGACCGTTTCTGTCTTGACATAGGTCGCACGGGCCGTCTTGCGTCGCTCGACCGTCCGTTTGGCCGACCGGCCGCCTGCAACGAAGCGGTTTACAATCGCTTCATCTGTTCGGCGCTTCGTCGCAACCGGAGCGCCGAGCGCTCGACCGTGCCGATCGATCGTTCGTCAGGAGCGCCGATGTCATCGAACCTTGCCACTTCCGTCTCCCCGCGCGAGCGTCGCGTGCAATGCGCGAGTCCGCTGGGCCTGCATCACGTCGCGTACACCGAATGGGGCGATCCCGCGAATCCGCGCGTGCTCGTCTGCGTGCATGGCTTGACGCGCTCGGGCCGCGATTTCGACCGTCTCGCGGCCGCGCTGTCCGACGTCTATCGCGTCGTCTGCCCCGACGTGGCCGGGCGCGGCCGGTCGGACTGGCTGCCGGATCCGAAGTTCTACGGGGTGCCGCAATACGTTTCCGACGTCGTCACGCTGATTGCGCGTCTTGACGTCGAGCGCGTCGACTGGTTCGGCACGTCGATGGGCGGCCTGATCGGCCTCGCGTTCGGCGGGCTGCCGGGCACGCCGATCGGCAGGATGCTCGTCAACGACGTCGGGCCGCGCATCGAGCCCGCCGCGCTCGAGCGCATCAGCGAGTACGTCGGGCTCGACAAGCGCTTCGCGACCGAGCAGGAGGGCGTCGATTACCTGACGTCGCTGTCGCTGTCGTTCGGCCCGCTCACGCCGGACGAGTGGCGCGCGTTGAACCGGCCGCTCCTCGTGCAGGATGCGGACGGCTCGTGGCGCGCACGCTACGACCCGCGGATCGCGGAGCCGTTCAAGGCGGCCACGCCGGAGACGAACGCGCAGGGCGAGGCGTGGCTTTGGCATGCGCTCGAGGCGTTCGCGGGGCCGTTGCTTGTCGTGCGCGGCGCGCAGTCGGACCTGCTGTCGCGCGAAACGCTCGATGCGATGAAGGCGCGCGGGCGGGCGGTGTCGAGCGTCGAGATCCCCGAAGCCGGCCACGCGCCCGCGTTCGTGAGCGTCGAGCAGATCGCGATCGCTCGCCAATTTTTCGTCAGGGATGCGCCGCTCGCGTCATAATACGCGGTTCGGCACCGTGCGTTCGCCGCGTGCGGCGCCGCCCATCGATCAACCATTCAACCGGGAATTCTCATGGCAGTTACTCGTCACCACGTCGGTCCCCGCCTTTCCGAAATCGCGATTCACAACGGCACCGTCTACCTCGCGGGCCAGATCGCCGAGGACACGGCGCAGGACATCAAGGGCCAGACGCGCGAAGTGCTCGCCCACATCGACCGCCTGCTCGGCGAGGCGGGCAGCGACAAGTCGCATCTGCTGTCGGTGCAGATATTCATCTCCGACATGGCGAACTTCCCGGGCATGAACGAAGTGTGGGACGCATGGGTCGCACAGGGCGCTACGCCGCCGCGCGCGACTGTTGAGGCGAAGCTCGCGAATCCCGCTTGCCTCGTCGAAGTGGTGGTGGTCGCCGCGCAACGCAACTGAGCCGACGCACGACACGTTTTTTCAGGCAGCTTGCAATACTCGACGATGACAGCCGGTTCCGCATCCTCCGCTACCGCCGCGGCGCCGTCGCTCGACGACGTTCTCGCGTTCGTGCGCGAGCACGCGGGCGACGCGCGCTTGTCGTCGGGAGAATTGCTCGCCGATCATGCGACGGGCACGTCGGCGATCATGCAGCGGCTGAACGTCGATCCGCCCGCGACGCAGGCGGCGGCGCTGTTCGCACTCGCGCCGTATCTGAGCGACCCCGAAAAGCAGATCGCCGGGCGCTTCGGCGACGAGGTCGCGCGCCTCGTCACCGACGTGCGCAAGCTGCTGCGTCTCGGCACCGTGAGCCTGCGCGCCGCGCAGAGCGCGCCCGCCGATGCGAGCCGCGACGCGCAGGCGGAGCGGCGCGCGCAGATCGAGGCGCTGCGCAAGATGCTGCTCGCGTTCGCGCAGGACATCCGCGTCGTGCTGATCAGGCTTGCGTCGCGGCTGCAATCGTTGCGCTACTATGCGGCCGCGAAAATCGAGCCGCCGCCCGACGTCGCGCGCGAGACGCTCGAAATCTACGCGCCGCTCGCGAACCGGCTCGGCATCTGGCAATTGAAGTGGGAACTCGAGGATCTCGCGTTCCGCTTCGAGGATCCCGTCACCTACAAGCGCATCGCGAAGCTGCTCGACGAGAAGCGCGTCGAGCGCGAGGCTTACGTCGCCGGCGCGATCGAGCGGCTGCAACGCGAGCTGGCGGCCGTGCACATCCCGGCCGAAGTGAGCGGCCGGCCGAAGCACATCTACAGCATCTGGCGCAAGATGCGCGGCAAGGAGCTCGACTTTTCCGAGCTCTACGACGTGCGCGCGTTTCGCGTGATCGTGCCGGACATCAGGGATTGCTACACGGTGCTCGGCATCGTTCACCACCTATGGCAGCCGGTACCGAAGGAATTCGACGATTACATCTCGCGGCCGAAGCCGAACGGCTACAAGTCGCTGCATACGGTCGTGATCGGCGACGACGGCCGCGCGTTCGAAGTGCAGATCCGCACGCAGGAAATGCACCGCTTCGCCGAATACGGCGTCGCCGCGCACTGGCGGTACAAGGAGGCGGGCGCGCGCGGCTACGGCGGCCAGTTCGCCGCGAGCGAGAAATACGACGAGAAGATCGCGTGGCTGCGTCAGTTGCTCGCGTGGAAGGACGAGATCGCGGACAGCGGCGGCTCGGACGTGAGCGGCCATGAAGCGTGGGCGCAATTGCGCGAGACGACGCTCGACGACGATCACATCTACGTGCTGACGCCGCAGGCGCGCGTGATCGCGCTGCCGCAGGGCGCGACGCCAGTCGATTTCGCGTACCACCTGCACAGCGAACTCGGCCATCGCTGCCGGGGGGCGCGCGTCGACGGCGCGATGGTGCCGCTCAACACGCCGCTCGCGAACGGTCAGACGGTCGAGATCGTCGCGGTGAAGGAGGGCGGCCCGTCGCGCGACTGGCTCAATCCGCAGCTCGGCTATCTGCGCAGCTCGCGCGCGCGCCAGAAGGTGCGCGCGTGGTTCAACGCGATCGATCAGCAGGAGAACGTCGCGCACGGCCGCGCGCTCGTCGAAAAGACGCTGCAGCGCGAAGGCAAGACGTCGGTGAATCTCGAGCACCTCGCGGCGAAGCTCGGCTTCAAGTCGCCGGACGATCTGTTTTCGGTCGTCGGCAAGGAAGAGTTCAGCCTGCGCAACGTCGAGCAGGCGTTATCCGACGCGCCGGCGCCCGAGCCCGAACCGGAGGCGCCCGCGAACTTCGAGAAGCGCGCGAGCGGCGCGAACGTCGCGCGCGGCGCGTCGACGGGTGTGCTCGTCGTCGGCGTCGACGCGCTCCTCACGCAACTCGCCCGCTGCTGCCGCCCGGCGCCGCCCGATCCGATCAGCGGCTTCGTCACGCGCGGCAAGGGGATGTCGATCCACCGCAGCGATTGCGCGACATTCCGCCGGATGGCCGAGCGCGCGCCCGAGCGCGTGCTGCAAACCACCTGGTCCGCCGACGTGCTGGGCGGGCGGGGCGCGTCCGTCTATCCGGTCGATCTGATGATCGAGGCGTCCGACAGGCAGGGGCTGTTGCGCGACATCTCCGAAGTATTCGCGCGCGAGAAGATGAATGTGATCGGCGTGAAGACGCAAAGTCGCCGCAACGCGGCCTTCATGCAATTCACGGTCGAGGTGTCGAGCGCGTCGCAGGTGCAGCGCGCGTGCACGCTGCTCGGCGAGGTTCAGGGCGTCGTCCGGGCGGCCCGCAAGGCGTGAGCGCCGCCCGCGGGCGGCGATGCGGCAACGGCTTGCGAACTTCCCCGAACAATATGCACGAAAACACTTGCCAAGACGAAAAGAGCTCCATATAATTTCAGCTTCTTCAGGCTCGTAGCTCAGTTGGTTAGAGCACCACCTTGACATGGTGGGGGTCGTTGGTTCGAATCCAATCGAGCCTACCAACGACATTCGGCTGAATGCCTGGTTCGCCGGGCATCGGCGGCAGTAGAAAATTTCTACGCAAAAGGCGAATACGGTTATGACACCGCGAACGTTGACCGAAACCTATTCGGAGCGACGCTAGTCGAGGAACGTTTTCGCCTTGTGGTTTTGGAGTATCGGAATGCGGCCCCTCGAAAGCGGGGCCGCATTTTTTTTGTCGCGCGTTTTCATTGCCGCGTTCGCGCGTTGATAGTCTGCCGGTCACTGACGGCATCACGGAGATTGCTATATGGTTTCGATACGCTTGCCCGACGGCTCGGTTCGCCAATACGAGCATCCGGTGACGGTCGCCGAAGTGGCGGCGTCGATCGGCCCTGGTCTTGCGAAGGCTGCGCTCGGCGGCAAGCTCGACGGCGAACTCGTCGATACGTCCGCGCTGATCGATCGCGATGCGTCGCTTGCGATCGTCACCGACAAGGACGCCGACGGTCTCGACATCATTCGCCACTCGACCGCCCACCTGCTCGCCTACGCCGTGAAGGAACTGCATCCGGACGCGCAGGTGACGATCGGGCCTGTGATCGACAACGGCTTCTATTACGATTTCTCCTACCATCGCCCGTTTACGCCCGAGGATCTGGAGCAGATCGAAAAGCGCATGCAGGAGCTCGCGAAGCGGGACGAGCCCGTCACGCGCCGCGTCGTGTCGCGCGACGAGGCTGTGTCGTACTTCCGCAGCATCGGCGAGAAGTACAAGGCGGAGATCATCGAATCGATTCCCGTGAGCGACGAGATCAAGCTGTATTCGCACGGCGGCTTCACCGATCTGTGCCGCGGCCCGCACGTGCCGTCGACGGGCAAGCTGAAGGTCTTCAAGCTGATGAAGGTCGCGGGTGCGTACTGGCGCGGCGACTCGAAGAACGAGCAACTGCAGCGGATCTATGGCACCGCCTGGACGAAGAAGGAAGACCAGGACGCGTATCTGCACATGCTCGAAGAGGCGGAGAAGCGCGATCACCGCAAGCTCGGCAAGCAGCTCGACCTGTTCCACCTTCAGGAAGAGTCGCCCGGCATGGTGTTCTGGCATCCGAAGGGCTGGACGCTCTGGCAGCAGGTCGAGCAGTACATGCGCCGACGTCTCGATGCGGCCGGCTATCTCGAGATCAAGACGCCGATGATCATGGATCGTTCGCTGTGGGAAGCGTCCGGTCACTGGCAGAACTATCGCGAGAACATGTTCACGACGGAATCGGAGAAGCGCGATTACGCGATCAAGCCGATGAACTGTCCGGGCCATGTGCAGGTGTTCAAGCACGGGCTGCGCTCGTATCGCGACCTGCCGCTGCGGTACGCCGAATTCGGCTCGTGCCACCGCAACGAGGCGTCGGGTGCGCTGCACGGGCTGATGCGCGTGCGCGGCTTCGTGCAGGACGACGCGCACATCTTCTGCACGGAAGACCAGATCAACTCCGAGGCGATCGCGTTCAACAAGCTCGCGATGAGCGTCTACGCGGATTTCGGCTTCGATCGCATCGACATCAAGCTGTCGCTGCGTCCCGAGCAGCGGATGGGTTCGGACGAGACGTGGGATCACGCGGAGGAAGGGCTGCGCAACGCGTTGAAGGCATGCGGCCTCGAGTGGGAGGAGTTGCCGGGTGAGGGTGCGTTCTACGGTCCGAAGATCGAGTACCACATCAAGGATGCGCTCGGCCGCTCGTGGCAGTGCGGCACGCTGCAGCTCGACATGATGCTGCCGGAGCGGCTCGGCGCCGAGTACGTCGCCGAGGACAACAGCCGCCGCCGGCCGGTGATGCTTCACCGGGCGATCGTCGGTTCGATGGAGCGTTTCCTCGGGATTCTGATCGAGCACCACGCTGGTGCAATGCCGGTCTGGCTCGCGCCGGCGCACGCGGTTGTGCTGAATATCGCCGAAAGTCAGGCTGAATATGCTCAGACTGTTGCTCAATCGTTGCAAAAACAAGGGCTTAGAGTATCGGCCGATTTGCGCAACGAGAAAATTAGCTATAAAATACGCGAGCACACGCTCGAAAAAGTTCCCTACCTGCTCGTCGTAGGCGACAAGGAGCGTGAAGCACAAACGGTAGCCGTGCGTGCCCGTGGCGGCGTCGATCTGGGTGTCATGCCCGTCGAAGCCTTCGTTGAGCGTCTGCGTGAGGACATCCAGGCGTTCAAGTAACCGCCCTGGCAGCGCGGCTCGTTTTTTTAATTTTTAGAGGAAACGTAACATCGCTACTGATAAGTCGTCGCATCGCATCAACGGTGAAATCACTGCGCCGGAAGTGCGTCTGGTCGGGGTCGATGGTGAGCCCATCGGCATCGTGAAACTCGCCGAGGCTTTCCGTAAATCGGAAGAACTGGATGTTGACCTGGTGGAAATCGCGCCGCAGGCGTCTCCGCCGGTTTGCCGTCTGATGGATTACGGCAAGTTCAAATACCAGGAAGCCAAGAAGCAGCACGAGGCGAAGCTCAAGCAAAAGGTCATCCAGGTCAAGGAAGTGAAATTCCGCCCGGGGACCGATGACGGCGATTACAACGTCAAGCTTCGCAATCTGATGCGCTTCCTCGAGGAAGGCGACAAGACGAAGATCACGTTGCGTTTCCGCGGCCGTGAAATGGCTCACCAGGAAATCGGCATGCGGATGCTCGAGCGTCTGCGCGGCGATCTCGACGAAGTCGGTCAGGTCGAGCAGATGCCGAAGATGGAAGGGCGCCAGATGATCATGGTGCTCTCGCCGAAGAAAAAGAAGTAACGAGCGTGCCGCGCGAGCGCGGCGGTTCGATGAAGTGGTTCGGCGCGTCGCCCGGTCAGGGCGGCGCGCCCGAAACAGCGGCGGTCGCGCGAGCGCACGCGCCGTACACAAGTGGACTGGGTTCCGAAGGGCGGGTTGAGGGCGCAAGCCAACCGCACACCCACCTCCATCAAATAAACTGGAGTTGTTCGTCATGCCTAAGATGAAGACCAAGAAGAGCGCTGCGAAGCGCTTCGTGGTGCGTCCGGGCGGCACCGTCAAGCGCGGTCAAGCCTTCAAGCGCCACATCCTGACCAAGAAAACCACGAAGAACAAGCGTCACCTGCGCGGCGCCACGGCAGTTCATGATTCCGATCTGAACTCCGTCCGCGCGATGCTCCCGTTCGCGTAACCCCTCAACCGATACTCACAGGAGAGAAACATGCCTCGAGTCAAACGTGGGGTAACCGCACGGGCCCGTCACAAGAAGATCATCAACCTGGCCAAGGGTTATCGCGGCCGTCGCAATAACGTCTACCGCATCGCCAAGCAGGCGGTGATGCGCGCCGGTCAGTATGCGTACCGCGACCGCCGCAACAAGAAGCGTGTGTTCCGCGCATTGTGGATCACGCGTATCAACGCGGCCGTGCGTCAGCACGACATGACCTACAGCGTGTTCATCAACGGCCTGAAGAAGGCGTCGATCGAACTCGACCGCAAGGTGCTGGCCGACATGGCGGTGTTCGACAAGGCAGCCTTTGCCGCGATCGTGAAGCAGGTGAAGGCCGCCGTTGCAGCCTAATTGCGAAATTAGCACTGCGTGGTGAGCTGCAGCGATGTTCCGGTAGTCGCGGCCGCTGCAGCGAAAACGGGGCTCTTCCGAGCCCCTTTTTTGTTGGGTCGGGCGTTTCGCTCGACATGCACAACTGACGTTGGAAGTGATGGGATCAATGGATCTGGACCAGATTGTCGCCGACGCGCAGCAGTCGTTCGAAGGGGCTGCGGATATCACCACGCTCGAGAACGAGAAGGCGCGGTTTCTCGGCAAGTCGGGCGCACTGACCGAGCTGCTGAAGGGCCTCGGCAAGCTCGATCCCGAAGCGCGCAAGATGGAAGGCGCGCGCATCAATGTCGCGAAGCAGCAGGTCGAAGCCGCGCTCAACGCGCGCCGTCAGGCGCTCGCCGACGCGCTCCTGAACCAGCGTCTCGCCGCCGAGGCGATCGACGTCACGCTGCCCGGCCGCGGAGCGGGGACGGGCAGCCTCCATCCCGTGATGCGCACGTGGGAGCGCGTCGAACAGATTTTCCGCTCGATCGGCTTCGACGTGGCCGACGGCCCGGAGATCGAAACCGACTGGTACAACTTCACCGCATTGAACAGCCCGGAGAACCATCCGGCGCGCTCGATGCAGGACACGTTCTACGTCGACGGCAAGGACGCGGACGGCCGTCCGCTGTTGCTGCGCACGCATACGAGCCCGATGCAGGTCCGCTACGCGCGGATGAACCGGCCGCCCATCAAGGTGATCGCCCCCGGCCGCACGTACCGCGTCGACAGCGACGCGACGCACTCGCCGATGTTCAACCAGGTCGAAGGCCTGTGGATCGACGAGAACGTGAGCTTCGCGGATCTGAAGGGCGTCTATACCGATTTCCTGAAGAAATTCTTCGAGCGCGACGACATCCTCGTGCGCTTCCGTCCGTCGTATTTCCCGTTCACCGAGCCGTCGGCGGAAATCGACATGATGTTCGAGCACGGCAAGAACGCCGGCAAGTGGCTCGAGATTTCCGGCTCCGGCCAGGTGCACCCGACCGTGGTCCGCAACATGGGGCTCGATCCCGAGCGCTATATCGGCTTCGCGTTCGGCAGCGGCCTCGAGCGGCTGACGATGCTGCGCTACGGCGTGCAGGACCTGCGTCTGTTCTTCGAGAACGACCTGCGCTTCCTGCGGCAGTTCGCGTAACGGCGCGACCGTCTCGCTCCGCGCCCGGCCGGCCTGTCGAGGCGGCGCGCCGGGCCTCGATCTAACCTGTTTCGAACGTGGATATCCATGCAATTCCCTGAATCCTGGTTGAGAACCTTTGTCGATCCGCAACTGACGACGGACGAGCTGTCGCACGCGCTGACGATGGCGGGGCTCGAGGTCGAGTCGCTGCGCCCGGCCGCGCCGCCGACCGAGAAGATCGTCGTCGGCCGCGTGCTCGAGGTGGTCAAGCATCCGGATGCCGACAAGCTCAACGTCTGCCAGGTCGACGCCGGCACCGGCGCGACGCTGCAGATCGTCTGTGGCGCGCCGAATGTCGCGCCGGGCATCAAGGTGCCGGTCGCGCTCGTCGGCGCGAAGCTGCCGCCCGCCGAAGAAGGCGGCGCGCCGTTCGCGATCAAGCTGTCGAAGCTGCGTGGCGTCGAGAGCCAGGGGATGCTCTGCTCGGCGCGCGAGCTGAAGCTTTCCGAAGATCACAGCGGCCTCATGATCCTGCCGGAAGACACGCCCGTCGGCCAGGACATCCGTGACGCGCTGAATCTCGACGACACGGTCTTCGAAATCAAGCTGACGCCGAACAAGGCCGATTGCCTGTCCGTGTTCGGCATCGCGCGCGAGACGGCCGCGATCACGGGCGCGCCGCTTGTCGCGCCCGACATCCGGCCGGTCCTTGCCGAGCTGACGGAGACGCTGCCCGTGAGGATTTCCGAGCCCGATCTGTGCGGGCGCTTTTCCGGCCGCGTGATTCGCGGCGTGAACGCGCGCGCGAAGACGCCGCGATGGATGGTCGAGCGCCTCGAGCGCGCGGGCCAGCGCAGCGTATCGGCGCTCGTCGACATCTCGAACTACGTGATGTTCGAGCTGGGCCGCCCGTCGCACGTGTTCGATCTCGACAAGATCCACGGCGGCATCGACGTGCGCTGGGGCAAGCGCGGCGAGTCGCTCAAGCTCCTGAACGGCAACACGGTCGAGCTCGACGAGACGGTGGGCGTGATTTCCGACGATGCCCAGGTCGAGAGTCTCGCGGGCATCATGGGCGGCGACAGCACGGCCGTGACCCTCGACACGACCAACATCTATCTCGAAGCGGCGTTCTGGTGGCCGGACAGCATCCGCGGCCGCGCGCGCCAGTACAACTTCTCGACCGACGCGGCGCATCGCTTCGAGCGCGGCGTCGATTATTCGACGACGGTCGAGCACGTCGAGCGGATCACGCAGTTGATCCTCGACATCTGCGGCGGCGAGGCGGGCCCCGTCGACGATCAGGTCGTGAACCTGCCGCAGCGCGCGGCGGTCACGATGCGCGTGTCGCGCGCGAACCGGATCATCGGTGTCGAGATCGGCGAGGACGAAGTCGCGCAGATCTTCACGCGGCTCGGCCTCGCGTTCGAGCGCGACGGCGACGTGTTCCGCGTGACGCCGCCGCCGCATCGCTTCGACATCGAGATCGAAGAGGATCTGATCGAGGAAGTCGCGCGGATTCACGGCTTCGAGAAGATTCCCGCGCGTCCGCCCGTTGCGAAAAGCGAGATGCGCGCGACCGACGAGACGCGCCGCTCGATTCACGCGATTCGTCACGCGCTCGCCGCGCGCGACTACGCGGAAACGGTCAACTTCAGCTTCGTCGATGCCGAGTGGGAGCGCGATTTCGCCGGCAACGACAACCCGGTGCGCCTGCTGAACCCGATCGCGAGCCAGTTGTCGGTGATGCGCACGACGCTGTTCGGCAGCCTCGTCGGCGTGCTGCGCCATAACCTGAACCGCCGCGCCGATCGCGTGCGCGTATTCGAGACGGGGCGCGTGTTCATCGCCGACCCGGCGGTGAAGGCGGGCGAGCTCGCGGTCGAGGGCTATGCGCAGCCGAAGCGCGTCGGCGCGCTCGCGTACGGGCCCGCCGTCGACGAGCAATGGGCGGCGGCGACGCGCCAGGTCGATTATTTCGACGTGAAGGGCGACCTCGAGGCGCTGCTCGCGCCCGTCGTCGCGCGCTTCGTGAAGGCCGAGCATCCGGCGCTGCACCCGGGCCGCAGTGCGCAGATCGAGGTCGACGGCCGCGCGGTCGGCTGGATCGGCGAGCTGCATCCGCGCCTGATGCAGCAGTACGAACTGCCGCACGCGCCCGTGATGTTCGAGATCGACGCGGATGCGCTCGTCGCGCGCGCGCTGCCTGCGCCGTCGGAGGTGTCGAAGTTCCCGCCGGTGCGTCGCGACATCGCGGTTGTCGTCGATCAGAAGGTCGAAGTGCAGGCGCTTTTCGACGAAATGAAGAAGGCGCTCGCCGAGGACGCGTGCAAATTCGTCCAGAAAGTTGCGCTCTTCGACGAATTTCGTGCAAAATCAAATACTTCCAGTGGGTTGTCAGCCCACGAGAAAAGCCTTGCGTTCCGCGTCACGCTGCAGGATGCGGCCGGAACCTTGCAGGACGAGACGGTCGATCAGGCGATTCAGACCCTCGTGGACCGCATGGCTCGAGTCTATGGCGCGCGTTTGCGCGGATAGGGCGCAAAAGCGGTGGAAGCCGCCGCTTTTGTCAGTGTTTTTGTCCAAGTTTGACGCGCTGGTTTTGCAGATATGAACGACATGAACTCGAGTGAATTTGAAGCCCTTCTGACGGCGCAGCGCAGCGCCATGTCCCGCGACGTTCCGGCGTCGTCGCCCGCCGGCGATACGCCGACGCTCACGAAGGCCGAATTGGCCGAACTGCTGTTCGACAGTGTCGGCCTCAACAAGCGCGAGGCGAAGGACATGGTCGAGGCGTTTTTCGAGGTGATCCGGGACGCGCTCGAAAACGGCGAGAGCGTGAAGCTCTCGGGCTTCGGCAATTTCCAGCTACGCGACAAGCCGCAGCGGCCGGGGCGCAATCCGAAGACGGGCGAGGCGATTCCGATCGCCGCGCGCCGTGTCGTGACGTTCCATGCGAGCCAGAAGCTGAAGGCGCTCGTCGAAAACGGCGCCGAGCAGGATCTCGTGCGTTAAGCCGGCGCTTCGCTTCTGCGCGCAGCGCCCGCGCCCCTTACCGACGGTTAACTGACGATGGCGTCGACGGTTGAGAAAGTCGTGTTGCCCCCGATTCCCGCGAAGCGCTATTTCACGATCGGGGAAGTGAGCGAACTGTGTGGCGTGAAACCTCACGTGCTGCGGTATTGGGAGCAGGAGTTCACGCAGTTGCGCCCGGTGAAGCGGCGGGGGAACCGCCGCTACTATCAGCACCACGAGGTGCTGCTGATCCGGCGGATCCGCGAGCTGCTGTACGAGCAGGGGTTCACGATCAACGGCGCCCGCAACCGGCTCGACGCAGTCGGCAGCGAGCGGAGCGCGCCTCCCGAGCCCCACGAGCTCGAGCAGCAAGCGGCCGAGCCCGCCGCACGCGAGACGGTCGATGTCGCGCAATTGCGCCAGGCGCTGATCGACGTGATCGACGGACTCAAGCGCGGCTGAGCGCCGGGCCGGGCCGAGTGCTGTTCGACTGGCAGGCAGGCTGAAAAGCGTGGACAAAGCCGGGCGAACCCTTGGTTCGCCCGGGCTTTTTCGGACTGCTCCGCCCTTCGCCGCGGCGCGGCCGTGCGCGCGCGGCGAGGATCACGGCACGAGCGGGTCCTTCTTGCCGACGTCGACGTACAGCGTGCCGTCATGCACCATCCGCACCGAGCCGCGCGAGACCACGTCGCGGTAGTCGTAGAGGTCGAAGCGCACCCGTTGCTTCGCCGTGTCCAGAACGAGAATGCGCATGTTCAGCACGAGTACGTTGAACATCTTCGTGTCGCCGCCTTCGAGCCACAGGTAGCTGTCCGGGAGGTTCGCGGGCGGCCGCGGCGCGGGCGAATTCGGCGCGGGACGGAACGTCAGGCGCAGACCGTCCGGTTCGACCGTCGCCTGCGACATGCGGCCGATCAGCACAGGCGGCGGGAACACTGTGTGCTGGTCGAGCACGAGCGAATCGCCGCGCAGCTCGGCGCCGCGGCGCTTGAGCGGCGCGAGCGACGACAGCTCGATGCCGAGCGCGCGCAGCAGCTTCGCCTGCGGTATGCCGAGCACCGATACCTGCGTCGGCGTGAACGCGAGATGGCGGTCGTCCAGCAGCGTGAGCGAACCCTTCATGTCGGCCGGCAGCCAGACGCCGGGCGGCACCTGGTTCCACAGCTTGATGCCGCCCTGCACGCGCAGCGCGTTGCCGTCGGGGCTCAGCTTCAGATCGTTCAGCGAGCGCGGCGAATAGTCGAGCAGATGGCGATTGAAGAGGTCGGACATCGCGCTCCAGGGCGCGAGCACCGAGCCGCTCAGGATGCGGATGTCGTACTGGTTCGGATCGTCGAGATCGACGGGCTCGCCCGCGCGCTTCGAGACGAGCTGGACGACGAGATCGTCGACGCGAAAGCCGATGTTGCCCGCGATGTAGAAGTCCGCGTTGTGCAGGTGGATCGTCGTCGTGCCGTTCGAAATATGGCGCGGGCCGAACGCCGATACGTCGCCGCCACGCTTGGCGGCCACCTTGCGGAAGTTCGACTGCGGCGTGCCGCTGTTCGGCACGATCGCGAACGCCTCCCACTGGCGGCGCGCTTCGTTGAGGCTCGACTGCTGCGCGTCGATCAGGCTGTCGTTCAAGCGCGCGGATGCGCTGCCGACGCTCGCCGCGACGGGGCGGGCGACCTGCCGATACGACGGCATCAGGATCGACAGCGCGCCGCTCGGCTCGAAGTTGAAATAGCCGGCGACGAGCTGATCGCGATAGTGATACATGTCGAATATGAACGCGTCGTCCGGGGACGCCTCGCGCGGCGGATAGATCACGATGTCCGCGTTCATCGGCATCGTCCGCATGAATTTCACGTCGCCGCCGCGCAGATACATCGCATGCTTCGGCGCGCTCTCCGGCATCGTGAAGCCCGCCTTCGTGCCGTCGTCGAGCACGAGATCGAGCCCGACGGGCGTCAGCTTCAGCGAGACGATGCTGATCTTCAGATGGGGCGGCGGCAGCAGCTTGTCGACGTTGAGCACGAGATCGTTGCCGTTCAGCCGCACGATCGGCGTGTCGATCTTCAGCAGATCCGACACCTGCACCTTCGCAGCCCGCATCACGGGGCCCGCGTCGATGCCCGATACGTGCACGTCGGTCGGGCGGAACACGAGCGTCGAGCCGCCGCGGATCTCCAGCTTGCCCCTCAGCGAGAACGGCACCCAGCCGTCGCGCTGCATCTCGCCGCGGATGTCGAGGACGCCGTCGCCCGCCGTCACGCGCACGTTGCGCAGTGGCGCGTTGCGATAGCCGAAGATATAGCCGCCGAACAGCGCGTTGAGCTTCGTGTTGTCGAGCGTCACGGTGCCGTGGTGCACGGCGATGTCGAAGCTCGTCGGGTCGTCGAACACGGCGGGGGCGCCGGGATGCGTCGGCACGAGCGTCGCCGACAGCTCGTGGACGAGGAAACCGAGATCGCCGACGATGCGGAAATCGACTTCACGCAGGAACGCGAGCGTGCCGCTCTGGCCGGAATCGCGCAGCGTGAGCGGGCGCGGCTGGTCGACCTTGATCGACGCGAGCGTCGGCACGGTCCGCGCGATCTGCTGTTCGCGCGCGAGGCGCTCGGCTTTCGTGCGCTCGATCGTCGTCGATGCGCCGCCGCCGGTGTCGGATTTGGGTGTCGATTCCGCGCATCCCGCGCTCAGAACGGCGAGCGTGACCGCCATTCCCGCGCACGAGCGCAAGAACCAGCGCGAAGCCGAAACGGCCGTGCGCATGGCGCGCCATGCGCCGGGCGCGCGATGAGATGGCGTGCAATGGACGCGCTGGACCGGTGTCCACATCGTTGATGTCTCCCTATCTTTGTCGTGACTGGCGCGCGAGCGCGCGCGTCGGCTGGCGCCGATGTTTGGGGGCAGTGTGGCATAGCCGCGCTAGAGGGACGGCACCAAACGTCGGCACATCGTGCTGCGGTGCGAGAACGCATATCGCAGTGCGGATGTCGCGATGTCGATGATACGAATCAAACGCCTGTATGACGGGGCGCGGCGAGCCGGGAGGCGGAAAATTGGCGGATGGTTTCGTCCTGGCGCGGTGCTCGTCGATATCGGAGGCGATTCATGTGGACGCCGTGTGCTGCATGGGGCGGCCGCCGGAGGGCCACGTCGTGGCTGAAAGATCGCGTCGTATGCCAGTTCTCTGTCCTTCTGCCTCGGCACGCCGAGGTCACGGGGCACGAACGCGACCGTCGTCTAGTTGACCGGCGCGACGACCGGGATTGAGATGCACGCCGTCGTTTCCGCATGCGATGCCGCGTTCTACGCCGGTGCAGTCATTCGGAGCCTGACGGTCGTGCTCGACGCTTCGACCAGTTGCAGCTACCCGTTGCCTTAGCGAAGCCGGTTCGCCAGTGGGCGATGCCAACCGAATTTCGTTGCTCTCGAGTGTTTGCCTCACGATTCAGCGATGCCCTGAAGTCTTTCAGTCCGGGCCGGCAGCGTGCGTACGCTTTCTGCGCGAAAGTCGCGGGGAGGACGGCGGCATGTCGGATCGCGGACGGGTTGGCCCTGGTCGCCTTCGCCGTTGGGGTGGTGGCCGTTGCATGGGCGCTTCTGCATTATTCGGGAGAGTGGTTCTTCCCTGTTGCGGCGCTGATCGCGCCCCGCGTTACTCGCCATGCAGAACGGGAAGTTGAAGAAGCGCCTGAAGGAGCGCGGCGACGGCGGCGGCCGACAGAAATAGGTGGAAGGCGTGCAGGGCGCGCGAAGGTCAATTTTTGGATGGGATCGCCGAATAGGCCCCACGAGTTTTCGCACTCGCGGGGCTTTTCTTTTTCAGCATGCGGGGAAGAATGCATATGCTGACGTTACGCCGAATTCCGCGTGCGTCCGGAGTCAAATATTGGACAGTGTCTAATATGGTGTCCAATTTGCCCAAAAAATGAGCGCCAGTTAAAAAACCCGCACAGCCTCACGCCATGCGGGTTTTGATCTGGTCGGGGCGAGAGGATTTGAACCTCCGACCACCTGCACCCCATGCAGGTACGCTACCAGGCTGCGCTACGCCCCGAAAGCGTGAAATTATAACAGACACTTTTCGTAAATAGAACTGCCCCGATGCAAATTCTGTTCGGCGCTCATGCGCCGCTCGTTTCGGCGGGACGCTGTCCGCCGCGGATCGACACCGTCGAAACGCGGATCAACGCGAATCAGTCAACGCAGATCAACACGAGTCAACACTTCGCGTGCCGCCGAGCTTTGCGCTGCCGCCTTCACCGGGTCATCACACATTCCGCTCGTTCGTTTAGTACGCATAGTATGGTCCCGGCCCCAGCGGCGTCGCTCTTCCTTCGATCGCGGTATAGACGCTGCGTCCATAGAAGAACGGCAGTCCGAGATCGACGACGTTGCCGATCGGGCCGGCAAGGTCGTTGAATGCGAAGTTGAACGTCGAGAACAGCACTTGCGAACTCGCGACCTGGAACGTCGTCGCTTTTGTCGATGCGCCGTCGCCGCTGCTCAGCGAGAGGCCGAACGTCTGTGTGCTCGCCGGGCAGAACCACGAGCCGCACTGCGGCAGCGACGCATCCGCGAAGAAGATTCCGTTCGAGCCGCTGTCGAAGAACGTGCGCGCGTTGGTGTTGCCGTTGAGCACGCTCGTCACGTAGGCGCCCGATGCGATCGTTGCGAGCGGCGTCGCGGCGCCGAGCCCGTTGTTCGCCTGTGTGCCGATGCCGAAGACCAGCGAGCCGTTGACCGTCGCAGAACCCGTTGCCGGAATCGCGGGCAGCATGATTGCCGCGCCGTTGTTGTCGCTCGAGAATGCGCCGACCGGATTCGCGATCTGTTGCGCGATCGGCTGCGACGTGCTCGCGCACGCCCCGCCCGCCGTGCATCCGTAATACCAGCCGGGCAGCGCGTTGTTCGCGCACGCGGCGCCGCAGTCGGTGACGAAGAGGCCGATGCCGAGAATGCCGTTCGCGCGCAGCGCCCCTTGCGTTTGCATCGGCCCGGCGCTCTGCGTGCAGCCGGCGGGCGCGCTCGGCGTGCTGGGATCGGCGATCACCTGGATCGGGATGTTCGCCGCCACTTCGCCTGCGATCTTCACGTCGGCGCGACGCACCGCGCCCCATGTGAAGCCCGTGCCGAATATCGCGCAGGCGCCCGTGATCGGCGCATTCGCGGCCGGCACGACGGGCAGCGCGACGCTCGACGGCAGCGCGGCCGCGAGGATGCGCAAGCCGTCCGAGCCGGTATCGACCTGCACGTTGTCGATCGTCTGGCATTGGCTCGTATTCGGGGCGCAGACAGTGACGGTCGTCATGAGCATGTTCGCGGCGCCGGTGATGCCCTCGGATACCGTAACGGACTGCACGTTCGCCGCATTGGACGGTGTGACGCCAGTGCCGTTCGAGTTCGATGTCGTCGAGCCGCCGCCGCATGCGGCGAGCGTCGCGGCGAGCGCGGCGACACACCACGCGATCTTGAGGGTCATGGCCGCCTCCTTACCGCAAGTCGTCGATCGACACGCCGGACGGCACCGCGCCGGGCAGCCATGCGCGGCCGACATACGCGCGCATGCGACCGCCGGCCTCGACGACGAAGTCGGATTGCGCGACGCGTCCGGCATGGAGTCCCGCGCGGGTGCGCGCGTCCGTCGAGACAGCGTGGCTCTGGTAGGTCGAGAAGCGTTCGCCGAGCAACTGCCGCAGGTTGGGCGATGTCGGGCCGTCCCACGTGTAAGCGAAGACGAGTCCGGCGCGTGTCGCGTATTCGCGAATCGTCGTGCCGCCCGCATCGATATAGCTTCGCATCGTGACGGCGCCGTCGAGCAGCGTGGCCGACGTTTGCGCGAGCGCGCGTGCCGGCGAATTCGTGACGGTGCCGCCGAGCTGCGAGTGTGCGGTAACGGGGGCGAGGGTGACGGCGGCGGCAACGAGAAGGGCGTGCGCCGGGCGGCGCCGTGTCAGGGGGAATGATTTCTTGTCGTTCATGCGACTGCCCTCCGCAGGTGGATACGGGTGGGGTCACTGTTCAATCAATGATAGTGAGTCCCGGTGCGTGCCGCGCCCGAAATCGAGGGAAGCGGATGCTCGTTATCCCTAGTCGGCGGCGCGGGGGCGCGGGGCATCGCGCTGACGTTTCGGGCGAGCGCGGCCCGCGCGCGAACAAACGGGAATGCGGGCGGGCAAATGAGCGCGAATGAGACTGTGCGCTTTTTGCACGGTCTGCCGCCGGACCGGTAAAATAGAAAGTTGACTCACGGAAAAGTCGCCGTGACCTAGTCTAGTGGAAGGATTCCCAGAACATGACTGATCTTCGTCTTACCAAGCGGTTCGCAGCACTGCTTGCAACCGGCGCGTTCGTGGCCGGCTGCAGTTCGCCGTCGCCTACGAAAATCGACTACAAGAGCGATTCGAAATCGAAGGGGGTGTCGCTCGCGGTGCCGCCCAACATGCTCGACGAGACGCCGGATCAACGTTCGCTGCCGCCGCAGGGCGGTGCGACGTCGCTTTCCAGCCTGCAGCAGGTGCAGCAGGCCGCGCCGCCCACCGATGCGGTCGCGCCCGCCGTGCCGGGCATGCGCATTCAGCGCGACGGCACCGAGAGCTGGCTCGTGATCGACGACAAGGCGCCTGCGCAAATCTGGCCCCAGGTGCGCCGCTTCTGGCAGGAGCAGGGCTTCCTGCTCGTCGTCGAGCAGCGTGACAAGGGCGTGATGGAAACCGACTGGAACGAAACCCATCCGCAGATCAACGATGGCCTGATTCGCGGGGTGATCTCGAAGGCGATGGGCAACTCGTACGTGACGGCGGAGCGCAACAAGTACCGCACGCGCCTCGACACCGCGCCGAACGGCGGCACGTACGTGTTCATCAGTCAGAAGGGGATGCGCGAGGCGCTGACGGGCGCGAACAACGATTCGAGCAAGTGGGAGCCGAAGCCGAACGATCCCGGTCTCGAAACCGAATACCTGAAGCGCCTGATGGCCGTGATCGCACAGAACGACGCGCGCGTGAAGGCGGGCGGCGTGCCGATCGTCGACGATGCGGCGCCGTCGCGCGCGAAGGCGTCGAGCAGCAAGAGCAAGGAGGCGGCCGCGGCGATCGCTGCGAAGAACGTCGCGAGCGCGTCGACGTCGAGCACTCCGAGCGAAGCGGCCGTGCCGGACGTGCCGCCTGAAGTGACGCTTGCCGAGCCGTACGATCGTTCGTGGCTGCATGTCGGCCTGGCGCTCGATCGCGCGAACTTCACGGTCGACGATCGCGATCGCACGAAGGGGCTGTACTACGTCCGCTACGTCGATCCGAAGGACCTGAGCGTCGAGGAGCAGGGCTTCTGGAGCCAGCTTTTCCACGGCAAGAAGGAAAAGAAGGCGAAGCAATACGTCGTCAACGTGAAGGCGGTGACGGAAGGCGAGACGCGCATCGCGGTCGTCGACGACAAGGGCAACGTCGATGCGTCGGCGCCCGCGCGGCAGATCATGTCGCTTCTCGTCAATCAGTTGCGCTGAGGTTGCTGCGCGCGGCACTTCGCCGCCGAACCAGCGAAGCCCGCCTTTCGGCGGGCTTTTTTTATCTGCGTCGGACGTCAATGCCGGCCCGGGCGCACGCGCGTGCGCCCGTCACACGCCCGTCGTGTTACGTAACGTCACCTCGTAACGACTGGAATGAATGCGCATTTCTGCCCGCCATTTGAGAATTAATCGTTAAAAATCAATCGCTTGATAATTCACTTCTGGCTGGCACGGAAGCTGCTCCTTCTATCGTCAACAAGCAATCAGGGAGGACGCCCAAAAACAGCCAGGTTCGATTACGCGTGCCTCCCGCCTAGTGTGGATATCGACGTTTCGGGCAGTCGCCGTTGCCGGCGAAGCTGCCGTACTGGACGATGACCCGCGCGTTCGCGCGGGTCTCGGTGGCCCCGTCGCCTATCCTCGTAGGGCGACGGTTTTGCCCGCGCTTCCCGTGAAGCGCGGGCTATTTTTTTGAGGCGGGTGAGCGTCGAAACGCGAAAGCCTGCTTGCTTCGATTCGCGTATGCTGACCCCTTTGTCACGAAGCAAAGGAGATCTGCATGTCCGAAGTCGCCGTGGTCGCGCTCATCGTCGCCAAGCCTGGCGCAGAAGCGGAACTGTTGGAACAACTCGAGGGGATTGTCGGGCCGACGCGCAACGAAGAGGGCGCGCTGCAATACGATCTGCATCGCGACTTACAGGAGCCGCGCCGTTTCATTTTCATCGAGCGGTGGGCCAGCGAAGCCGCGCTTGCCGCCCATGCGCGCTCCGCGCATATCGACGCGTACAAGCGCGCCGCAGCGGATTGGATCGAGCATTCGGAAATTCGCGTCGCGTCGAAGATCGCGTAGCGAAGCGAGGGGCCGTGCGCGGCCCGGCCCAGCCCAGTAAGTGCAACGACGGTCAGTGCGATGCGTTCGGAACGTCGAGGATCAGGATGATCGTCCAGTCGGCGTCGCCATCGTGGTGGTATTGCCGCTCCGCGACGATGAACGGCTGCTGTTTGCCTTGCGGGCCGAGGAAAAGCACGTCGCCTTCCATCGGCAGGCATTCGATCGGCGGCAGCGCGAGGAACGCGTCATCGGAGCCGCGCGGCATCAATTGCTTGATCTTGCGCGTCGCGGCTTCGGTCCATTCGATGTCCAGTTGGATGTTGCTCATTCAGTCCTCCGCACCGGAGTGCGCACGGTTGGAAAAGTCGGTGCGCGACTTTAGCACAATGCGCTGCGTGCTCATTCGGGCGCGCCAATGAAAAAGCCGAACCCGGCAGGCCGGATTCGGCATTCGCGCAAGCGGGACGTGCCGTGCTTTATTGGCTGGCGGCGTCTGCCGGAGCCGCCTTGGCTGCTTTCTTCGCGCCCTTGTGAGCCTTCTTCGCGTGATGCTTGTGCTCGTGCATCGGCTTCGCCTCGGCGGCCGGTTCGGCTGCCTGCTGTTGTTGCAGCGCTTGCGCGCGTTGCTCGATTTCAGCGATCTTCGCCGGATCGATGATCGTCTTGATTTCCGTGCTCTCTTGCGCATGGGCCGCGCCAGCCAGAGCCGACATCGAAACCAGGATAGCCATGGTCATCTTCTTCATTGCTTACCTCCGCTAAGTGGTGATGGACCCGAGTGTTGCCGATTTGTCTGGCGTCTGCAATCGAGTGAGCCGAGTTTATCAAAAGTGACGGATCAGTGCATTCGATTGCGTCTTGGCGCTGCGTCGCGTGGATCGAGCGCAACAGTGGCGCAATCCGTCATCGCTGCGCCATTCGCGCGGTTGCGGCGAGCATCGGCGGCACCGAGGCCGCGACGATCCGGCGCGGACAAAGTGGCGTGCGCCGCTAAAACCAGCCGAGGCGGCGGTACACATGAAATTGCGCGACACCGACGATCTCGTGCAGCGCCAACTCGGCGTTGACGAGGTTGGCCGCGCGCGGCAGCCAGCCGAGCCGCGCGTCCCTGCGGTTTGCGTAGACGGGTTGCGGCACGATCCCGAACCGCTCGAAATCGAGGAGCGCGCGTTTCATCTGATATGACGAAGTGACGAGAATCAGATCATCGTAATGTTGGGCGCGTAATATGGGAACGGTGAAGCGCGCGTTTTCATAGGTCGTGTGGCTGCTTCTCTCGCGGATCAGGTCGGCGTGCGCAACGCCGCGCGCGAGTAGATAGGGCGCATACGTGTCCGCTTCGGTGATGCCGCGCATCTGCGGATCGCCGCCCGACACGACGACCGTGCAGCGCTTCGCCGTTCGTTGGCATGCCGAATAGAGTTCGGCGGTCTTGTCGATGCGGGCGAGTGCGTCGCGCGGCGGCACTGCGGCGCCGTCGCGGCGCCTGATGCCCGCGCCGAGCATCACGATCGTCGTGTCGCCCGTCATCACCGGATGCGCGACCGGCCGCACGCCGGCTTCCGCGAGCGCGACGAGCGGCGCGGCGAGCCAGCCGGAAGCGATCAGCCACAAGAGTGCGGCGCCGGCCGCGAGTATCGCGAACGCGGCGCGCCGTTTGCGGCAGAGCAGGAAAACGACGAAGAGAAGTCCAAATGAGTTAAACAGAATCAATTTGATTGGGGTAAGGTAGCTTTTTGCGGGAGCGATTGTTGATCTGTCCCCGTAAGGCGCGAACGAAGCGCCAGGGATCGGGTCGGATGGGGTGGAGGGATTATAAGGACCCCTCTTGAGCTGCGTGGCGGCGCCGGTGGGCGGAGACCTCGCTCGGCGGGGCTGCTTTGCAATGTCGCCGCACTTTAAGAAAGAATCGAGATGGCCACGTATTCCAACGAAGCAGTGCTCGACGCGCTCAGGCGCGTCCAGTACCGTCAGGTTCCGTGGGCGAGGCGTCCGGGTGTATTCGAATACCTGCGTGCGCTCGGCTTGATGGATACGGTTCGGCAGAAGACTGTCGCGCCCGCGCCCGGTTTCCACGCGCCCGTCGATATTGCCGTTTTGACGGATAACGGGCGAGTCGAATTTGCTCGGCTCGAACGAGACGAGAGGCAGCCCGATTGGGAGGCTCGCCGAATCGAAGACTACGCGCTCAGCGAAGCGAGCGCCGTGTCGATTCTCGAAAGCCGCTTATAGCACTGCCGCGCACCGCCTCTTTCGCGCGAAAAAAAGCCCGTATCGCGAGGATACGGGCGGTACCGGGTACATTGCTGCTGCCACGCTGTGCTCATGGCAACCATCTGACTCGGCGTGCGTCGCGCAGTTCCCGGGCGCGCGGATTTTTCCTGGCGCGGCGTCAGTGATGGTTCGAATCGTTGGGCGGGCGTTGCGCGTCGTTGTGCGCGCGTGCGTTGCTCGCGATGTCACCGCGCAGATCGCCGCGCGGCGCATTGGGTCGCGCACTTGGCACGGCCGCACGGGCCTGCGAGCGGGTGACTTGCTCCTGCTGACCGTGTTGTCTGGGTGGAAATGAGTCGGCGCGTGAAGGAGCGGCGAGCGCCAGCGAAACGACAACGCCGCATGCCGTGAGCAGTGACATGGGTTTCATCGTTGGAAGCTCCCTTTCAAGCCGTCGAACGGCTCGTTCATATATCGCTAAGTTAAGCGGGGGAGCGAAGGCGCGCTGTAAATATTAGTAAATAGATGTTTCGCAGGATCGCGTCGTCAGGAGTCCGAGCGAACAGGCGGCCGTGTGCCGAAGGGGCGCCGAAAACGATTCTGGGCGGCCAGTGCCGCCCAGAAATAGAATTCATGCCATCTTGACGGGAGCGCGCCAGGATTCCGGATTGGTCCAGAAGGCGCCGCGCAGTCGATCGCGGCTCGGCGGCGCGGGCGGCTTGACCGCGCTTGCGCCGATGCGTCCGCGCAGCGAGATCTGGCGGCCGCTCGTCCCGAGGCGCTTCACCACTTCGGCGAGCGTGCCGTCGGCCTGCCATTCGTCGAAGCGTCGACGGCAAGTCGGCGGCGACGGATAGCGGCCGGGCAGCTTCGACCAGCCTTCGCCCGTCGACAGCACCCAGAGAACGGCGTTCACCACCGAGCGGGCTTCCACGCGGGGACGACCGCGGCGCTCACTGCGTGCGGGCTCGGAGCAGAACAGTCCCTCGAGCAGCGCCCATTCGTTGTCTCTCAAATCGTCGAACAGCATCATGTCCTCACCTCAGCGAAGCTAACTCCGGTGCGCCGCCCTGCGCCGCGCACTCGTCGAGCACTCGTCCAGCGAGTGCCGGGTGAGGGCATCGGCTCCATGAGGCGGCGGATGTTGCGCGATCCGCCGCGAGAAGTCCGAACGCCCGCAGCCCTGTGCGCCTGCTAACGCAGGAAGCGTGCCATGTTGGCGACGACCGTCCCAAAGCCGCCTGGCAGCTAGCTGACAGCCGCGTCAGCTAGGGGCGTATAAGACGCCAAAATGACCGTCGAGCAAATAAGGACAATCACCAATCTTGTGCAGTCCGGCCCGTGAGACGTGCGTTTCAGCCGAGTGCTGCACCGCACCGACACACGGCACGAGATAGTCAGGACGCAATACAATCGCGCATCGATGCGTCCGATTGATGAGGGAATCCCATGAATATCACGCTCAGGCAGTTGCGCGTGTTCATCGAGGTCGCGCGGCTCAAGAGCTTCAGCCGGGCGGGCGACGAGATCGGTCTCACGCAGTCGGCCGTGAGCCGCTCGGTGCGCGAGCTGGAAGGCGAGATCGGACTCAAGCTGATCGACCGAACCACGCGCGACGTGCAACTGACCGACGTCGGCGCCAATCTGATCGCGAGCGTGTCGCGTCTGCTTGGCGATCTCGACGATACGCTGCGCGAGATCCGCGAGATCGGCGAGCAGCGTCGCGGGCGCGTGATCGTCGCGGCAAGCCCGACGATAGCGTGCCGGCTGATGCCGCGCATCGTCGCCGCGTGCGAGCGACGCTTTCCGTTCGTCACGCTCGGTCTGCGCGACGACGTGCAGAGCGACGTGCTGCGCAAGGTGAAATCGGGCGAGGTCGATTTCGGCGTCGTGATCGGGCCGCTCGCGACGAACGATTTGATCAGCGAGCCGTTGATGACCGATTCGTTTTGCCTCGTCGCGCGCGCCGATCATCCGCTCGCCGCGCGCGATCGCGTGCCGTGGACGGCTCTCGCGGGCGAGCGGCTCGTATTGCTCGACTACGCATCGGGCAGCCGGCCACTGATCGACGCGGCGCTCGCGGCGCATCGGGTCGCAGCGAGCGTCGTGCAGGAGCTCGGCCATTCGGCGACGGTGTTCGGCCTCATCGAGGCGGGCGTCGGCGTGAGCGTGCTGCCGTGGCTGTCGCTGCCGCTGCCGGCCGGCTCGTCGCTCGTCGCGCGGCCGCTGACGCCTCGCGCCGAGCGCACCGTCGAGCTCGTTCGGCGGCGCGACCGCTCGCTGTCGCCGGCGGCGGACGCGGTCTGGGGGCTCGTGAAGGAAATGCCGGCGCGTGTCGAGGATCTGGGCTGACGATGTGTCGTACACAGACTTTCCGGCGTCTCGACGCGTCGTTCGCGCGGGGCGCCCGGTTTCGGGGCGGATCGCCGTTTGCCGGCGTGGAGCGGCGATTCGCGGGCGCGGCAAAGGCGGCGCCGGAGGCCGTTTTCGTGGCCGGCTGCGCGCCGGGGATATGTCTTTTGCCGTACGTTCTTTGTCTTTACGCACCGGTTAATTTTGCGTAAGATGGCGCTCAGTCACGCGGTTCCGGCATGGTTCCGCGCTGTTCCGTCCGGTTCGGGTTGGGCTTGAGAGTTGGTTCGCCGCCCCCGGTTCGTGCTCCCATCAATATGACCGATCAGAATCGGGCGAGCGCGTCTTCCGTTCCTTTCGTCTGTTCGATTGATCCGGTTCGTTTGACCACAGGGTCTGACCTAGCTGCATGAATACCCAAGAGGCGAAAATCGTCCTCGAGACTGCTTTGATCTGCGCGCAGGAGCCGCTGAAACTCGGCGATTTGCGCAAGCTCTTTGCCGACGGCGTGTCGGCGGACACAGTCCGAACACTGCTCGAAGATCTGAAACGGGAATGGACCGGACGTGGGGTCGAACTCGTCGCGCTCGCTTCGGGCTGGCGCTTCCAGAGCAAGCCGGCGATGCGCGCGTATCTCGACCGGCTGCATCCGGAGAAGCCGCCGAAATATTCGCGGGCCGTGCTGGAGACGCTTGCGATCATTGCGTACCGGCAGCCGGTCACGCGCGGCGACATCGAGGAAATTCGCGGCGTCACGGTGAACACGCAGGTCGTCAAGCAGCTCGAGGACCGCGGCTGGATCGAGGTGATCGGTCATCGCGACGTGCCGGGCCGTCCGGCGCTCTATGCAACGACGAAGCAGTTTCTCGACGACCTCGGCCTGAAGGCGCTCGACGATCTGCCGGCGCTCGAGGAGCCGGCCGCGCATCTGGAGGCGAGCCTCCTCGCGCAGCAGGCGATCGACTTTCCCGATGATGTGCGCGGCGTCGGCGAGGTGCTTGCCGACGTGCCCGGCGCGGAAGCGGGCGAGCTCGCTGGGCTGGCAGCCGATCCGACGGTTTCGCCGCGCGAAGGCGCGACGCGGGCCGGCGATGAGCCGGCGCAAGCGGATGCCGCATCGACGAGCGCGGGCGCTGCGCGATCCGGAGGGATGGGCGGTTCGGCAGCACGGATCGTCGATCCGGCCGATAATGACGACCGAGCCGGCGCCGATGCGGACGTCGATGCGCCGTGCGGCGACAGCGCATCCGGGCAGGCGGCCGGCCACGCCGCTCGCGAGATCGAATCGGGCGGAATGACCGAGCCGGCGTCGGCGGGCAGTGAAGAAGCCGACACGACTGCGTCGCACGAGCACGCGGTCGCACAGGATGCAGCGGACGCCGTCATGGCGCCGCATGCCGAAGAAGCGGCCGGCGTTGCCGCCGGCGGCGGCGAGCGCGCCGAATCGCCCGCACGGGCGAACGAAAGCGCAAACCCCGTCGCGCGGCCGGGCGCGGAGCCTGCCGACGCGGCACACGCAGCAACCCGCGAGGCGGCCGCCGACCCGGCGGCGGGCCGAGCGACGAAGGAAGACCACGGCGCGATCGGCGGCATCCCGCACGATGCCGAGCCGGTCCGGGCGCACGCGGAGGAGGCGTTGGACGACACGTCCAACAGTCTCGCCGACGCCGTGCGCAGTGCAAGCGAGGCGGTCCCCGAGCGCGCGCAGCAGGACGAAGAAGAAGAGCCTGCGAAGCGTCGCGCCTGAGACGGGCGGCCGAACCCCAGCCGTGCCCGCGACGGGCGCGAGACCTGACATTTTGAGGTTGTTTTGACTGATACCCACGACATCGATTCGTCCGAATCTGCGCATGCCGTTGCGACGGCGCGCGCCGACGGCGCACCCGAGCAGTCCGCTGCGGACGGGGGCGGCGAAGACCGCCCGCGCCGCGGCTTGCGGCGCGGGCCGCGCAGCTTGATCGCGCGCCGCCGCGCGGCCGCGAAGTCGAAGAATACCGACGCGGCGGAAAGCGCTGAAGCGGCACCGGCGGCCGACGCCGGTGCGGGCGCGGGCGCCGACGCAGCGAAAGCACCGGCTCGCGCGCCGCGCAGCAAGGACGCCGCGGCGAAGGCGCCGCGCAAGGCGGCAGGCAAGCGCGAAGGCGCGGCGCGGCAAGGCGGCCAGGCGAAGCGGGGCGCGCCGGCTGCGCCGGCCCCGTCGTCCGCCGAGGCGGCCCAGGACGATGTATTTGCCTACGTGATTTCACCCGCGTTCGACGCCGACAACAACGCGTCGGGCGGTGGCGTGCGCGCGCCGATGCTGCGCCGGGGCCGCCAGAATCAGCCGAAGCGCGTGCTGTCGCCGGAAGACGACGCGCCGAAGCTGCACAAGGTGCTCGCGGAAGCCGGCATGGGCTCGCGCCGCGAGATGGAAGAGCTCATCGTCGCCGGCCGCGTGTCGGTGAATGGCGAGCCGGCGCACATCGGCCAGCGGATCATGCCGACCGATCAGGTCCGGATCAACGGCAAGCCGGTCAAGCGCAAGCTGCCGAACAAGCCGCCGCGCGTGCTGCTGTACCACAAGCCGACGGGCGAGATCGTGAGCCACGCGGATCCGGAGGGCCGCCCGTCGGTGTTCGACCGGCTGCCGCCGATGAAGACCGCGAAATGGCTCGCGGTCGGCCGCCTCGACTTCAATACCGAGGGCCTGCTGATGCTGACGACGTCGGGCGACCTCGCGAACCGCTTCATGCACCCGCGCTACAGCGTCGAGCGCGAGTATGCGGTGCGCGTCGTCGGCGAGCTGTCCGAGGCGTCGCGCCAGAAGCTGCTGCACGGCGTCGAGCTCGACGACGGCCCGGCGAACTTCCTGCGCATCCGCGACGGCGGCGGCGAAGGCACGAATCACTGGTATCACGTCGCGCTCGCCGAAGGCCGCAACCGCGAGGTGCGGCGGATGTTCGAGGCGGTCGGCTTGATGGTGAGCCGCCTGATCCGCACGCGCCACGGCCCGATTCCGCTGCCGCGCGGGCTGAAGCGCGGCCGCTGGGAGGAGCTCGACGAGGCGCAGGTGCGGCGCCTGATGTCGACGGTCGGCCTGAAAGCGCCGACCGAGGAGAAGGGCAAGCGCGGCGGCGCGACCGAGCGCCGCCAGCCCGATCCGATGCAGACGTCGATGGGCTTCATCAATCGCGAACCCGTGCTGACGACTCACGGCCAGCTCGACCAGCCGCGGCGCGGCCGCCGCGGCCCGGCGGGCGGCGGCTTCGGCGCGGGGCTGGGCGGCTACGCGGGCCTGCCGGGCTACGGCGGCGGCGCGCCGCGCCAGGGCGGCCGCGACGTCGACGGCAACCGCGCGTCCTACGGCGGCGCGGGCGCCAACAAGCGCGGCGCCGGCAAGGGCGGCCGCAACCCGAACGGCAATCGCGCCGAAGGCGGCGCACGCGGCGGCCAGCGTACGCCGCAGCAGCGCAATCGTTCGCGCAGCCGCTGAGCGGGTGAGAACGGCATTCGCAACCGCGGCGCGCGTTGCGAGTGCCCCGCAAAATCGCCGTTTTCGGCTGATTTTGCGGGGCCGAGCTTTGCGTTCGGGCCAAAAATCGCTATAATCGCGGAGTCGCTGGGCGTACGGATTCGATGTGTAGCTCAGGTGCGACCACCGGTAACAAGATGGGCGTTGCGCCCATTTTTTTTTGCCGAAACGGTTGGGCATCTCGGGTAGCGCTTCCTGCGCCGGCTAAGGCGCGCGTTCAGCGGGTGAATCGCGAGGGGCGGGCGCGGACACCTGAGAGGACACTGTGCAACTGACGGAACTGATAGAAACTACGGTCACGGGGCTCGGCTACGAGCTCGTCGATCTCGAGCGCACCGGGCGCGGCATGGTCTGCGTCTACATCGATCAGCCCGCCGGCATTACGATCGACGATTGCGAAAAGGTCACGCGTCAGCTCCAGCACGTACTGACGGTCGAAAACATCGATTACGAACGGCTCGAGGTCTCGTCACCGGGGCTCGACCGGCCGTTGAAGAAGCTGGCTGACTTCACGCGTTTCGCGGGCAGCGAGGCCGTCATCACCTTGAAAAAGCCGTTGGACGGGCGCAAGACGTACCGGGGCATTCTGCACGCGCCGAACGGCGAGACGATCGGTTTGGAATTTGAGAGGAAGAAGGGCGAGGCGGCCATGCTGGATTTCACGCTGGCGGACATCGACAAAGCCCGCCTGATTCCGCACGTTGACTTTAGGAGCCGCAAACAATGAGTCGCGAAGTGTTGATGTTGGTGGATGCGCTGGCGCGCGAGAAGAACGTCGACAAGGACGTCGTGCTGGGCGCGCTCGAAGCGGCCCTCGCGTCGGCTTCCAAGAAACTGTTCGACGAAGGCGCCGAGATCCGCGTGCATATCGATCGCGAGAGCGGTGAACACGAGACGTTCCGTCGCTGGCTCGTCGTGCCAGACGAGGCGGGCCTGCAGGAGCCGGATCGCGAGATCCTGCTGTTCGAGGCGCGCGAGCAGAAGCCCGAAGTCGAGGTGGGCGACTACATCGAGGAGCCGGTGCCGTCGATCGAGTTCGGCCGGATCGGCGCGCAGGCCGCGAAGCAGGTGATCCTGCAGAAGGTGCGCGACGCGGAGCGCGAGCAGATCCTGAACGACTACCTCGAGCGCGGCGAGAAGATCATGACGGGCACGGTGAAGCGCCTCGACAAGGGCAACTTCATCGTCGAGTCGGGCCGCGTCGAGGCGCTGTTGCGCCGCGACCAGCTCATTCCGAAGGAAAACCTGCGCGTGGGTGACCGCGTGCGCGCGTACATCGCGAAGGTCGACCGCACCGCCCGCGGCCCGCAGATCGAGCTGTCGCGCACCGCGCCCGAATTCCTGATGAAGCTCTTCGAGATGGAAGTGCCGGAAATCGAGCAGGGGCTTCTCGAGATCAAGGCGGCGGCCCGCGATCCGGGCGTGCGCGCGAAGATCGGCGTCGTCGCGTACGACAAGCGGATCGATCCGATCGGCACGTGCGTCGGCATCCGCGGCTCGCGCGTGCAGGCCGTGCGCAACGAGCTCGGTGGCGAAAACATCGACATCGTGCTATGGTCGGAGGATCCTGCCCAGTTCGTGATCGGCGCGCTCGCGCCGGCGGCCGTCCAGTCGATCGTCGTCGATGAAGAAAAGCATTCGATGGACGTCGTCGTCGACGAGAACGAACTGGCTGTCGCGATCGGCCGCAGCGGCCAGAACGTGCGTCTTGCCAGCGAACTGACCGGCTGGCAGATCAACATCATGACGCCGGACGAATCCGCCCAGAAGCAGAATGAAGAGCGCGACGCGCTGCGCGGCCTGTTCATGGCGCGCCTCGACGTCGACGAGGAAGTCGCGGACATCCTGATCGACGAAGGCTTCACGAGCCTCGAAGAGATCGCCTACGTGCCGCTCAACGAAATGCTCGAAATCGAGGCATTCGACGAGGATACCGTCCACGAGCTGCGCAACCGCTCGCGCGACGCGCTGCTCACGATGGCGATCGCGAACGAGGAGAAGGTCGAGACGGCCGCCCTCGATCTGAAGAGCCTCGACGGCGTCACGGCCGAACTGCTCACGAAGCTGGCCGAGCAGGGCGTGCAGACGCGCGACGATCTCGCGGAGCTCGCCGTGGACGAGCTGGTCGACATGACCGGCATGGAAGAGGAAGCCGCGAAGGCGCTGATCATGAAGGCGCGTGAACACTGGTTCCAGTGAGAAATGACCATGGCGCACTGATTTGCTGGCGGCCGGAAGGCCTGACCCGATGCTAACCGCAAGGAATCGGTCCTTGCACTAAGAGGAATGAATGGCGAGTAACAACGTAGCCCAATTTGCCGCGGAACTGAAAATGCCTGCTGGTGTGCTGCTCGAACAACTGCAGGCAGCGGGCGTCCAGAAAGCGAGCGAGGACGATGCGCTGTCGGAGACGGACAAGGCGCGTCTGCTCGATCATTTGCGCAAGTCGCACGGTGCGTCCGATGGCGACAAGCGCAAGATCACGCTGACTCGCCGGCACACGTCGGAGATCAAGCAGGCCGACGCAACGGGTAAGGCTCGCACCATTCAGGTCGAGGTGCGCAAGAAGCGCACGTTCGTCAAGCGCGACGACGTGAGCGAGACGGGCGCCGACCAGGCTCAGGCGCAGACCGACGAGCAGGCGGAAGCCGAGCTGAAGCGCCGCGAGGAAGAAGCGCGCCGCGAGGCCGAACTGCTCACGAAGCAGGCGCAGGAACTGCGCGAGCGCCAGGAGCGTCTCGAGCGCGAGGAAGCCGAGCGCCGCGCGCGCGAGGAAGCGGCCGAGGCTGAGCGCCGCCGCGCGGAAGAAGAGGCTGCGGCGAAGCGCGCGGCGGCAGCGCAGGCGGAAGCCGCGCAGCAGGCCGCGGCGGCTCGCGAGGAAGCGCAGCGCGCGCAGAGCGAGCAGAGCGAGCAGACCGCTCAGGACGAAGCGCGCGCGGCTGCCGAGCGCGCTGCACAGCGCGAAGCGGCGAAGAAGGCCGAGGACGCTGCGCGCGAAGCGGCCGACAAGGCGCGCGCCGAGCAGGAAGAGATTCGCAAGCGCCGCGAAGCTGCCGAGGCCGAAGCGCGCGCGATCCGCGAAATGATGAACACGCCGCGCCGCGCGCAGGTCAAGGCGGTCGAGCCGCCGAAGCCGGCCGAGCAGCCGGCTGCGAAGGCGGCCGAGGCGAAGGGCACGCTGCACAAGCCGGCGAAGCCCGCCGGCGAGGCGGCTGCGGCCCGTCCTGCGGCGAAGAAGCCGGCAAGCGGCGCGGCGGCACCCGCCACCGCGCCCGCGGGCGACCGCAACAAGAAGCCGGGCGCAGGCAAGGGCCCCTGGCAGGACGACGCTGCGAAGCGCCGCGGCATCAAGACGCGCGGCGATTCGAGCGGCGGCGTCGACCGTGGCTGGCGCGGCGGCCCGAAGGGGCGCGGCAAGCATCAGGACAACGGGTCGTCGTTCCAGGCGCCGACCGAGCCGATCGTGCGTGAAGTGCACGTGCCGGAGACCATCTCCGTCGCGGATCTCGCGCACAAGATGGCGATCAAGGCATCGGAAGTCATCAAGGTGATGATGAAGATGGGCCAGATGGTCACGATCAACCAGGTGCTGGACCAGGAAACGGCGATGATCGTCGTCGAGGAACTGGGCCACCGCGCGCTCGCCGCGAAGCTCGACGATCCGGAGGCGCTGCTCGTCGAAGGCGAAGTCGGCAGTGATGCGGAGCAACTGCCGCGGCCGCCCGTCGTCACCGTCATGGGTCACGTCGACCACGGCAAGACGTCGCTGCTCGACTACATCCGCCGCGCGAAGGTCGCGGCGGGCGAAGCGGGCGGCATCACGCAGCACATCGGCGCGTATCACGTCGAAACGCCGCGCGGCGTCGTCACGTTCCTCGATACGCCGGGCCACGAGGCGTTCACGGCCATGCGTGCGCGCGGCGCGAAGGCGACCGACATCGTCATTCTGGTGGTGGCGGCCGACGACGGCGTGATGCCGCAGACGAAAGAAGCGATCTCGCACGCGAAGGCGGGCGGGGTGCCGATCGTCGTCGCGATCAACAAGATCGACAAGCCGGACGCGAACCCCGATCGCGTCAAGCAGGAACTCGTCGCGGAAGGCGTCGTGCCGGAAGAGTACGGCGGCGATTCGCCGTTCGTGCCGGTGTCGGCGAAGACGGGCGCGGGCATCGACGAGCTGCTCGAGAACGTGCTGCTGCAAGCGGAAGTGCTGGAGCTGAAGGCGCCCGTCGATTCGCCGGCGAAGGGCATCGTGATCGAAGCGAAGCTCGACAAGGGCAAGGGCCCGGTCGCGACGGTGCTCGTGCAGTCCGGCACGCTGAACCGCGGCGACGTCGTGCTCGCTGGCACCGCCTACGGCCGCGTGCGCGCGATGCTCGACGAGAACGGCAAGCCGACGAAGGAAGCCGGCCCGTCGATTCCGGTCGAGATCCAGGGCCTGTCCGAAGTGCCGGGCGCGGGCGAGGAAGTCATCGTGCTGCCGGACGAGCGCAAGGCGCGCGAAATCGCGCTGTTCCGCCAGGGCAAGTTCCGCGACGTCAAGCTCGCGAAGCAGCAGGCGGCGAAGCTCGAAAGCATGCTCGAGCAGATGGGCGAAGGCGAAGTGCAGAACCTGCCGCTCATCATCAAGGCGGACGTACAGGGCTCGCAGGAAGCGCTCGTGCAATCGCTGCTCAAGCTGTCGACCAGCGAAGTGCGCGTGCAGATCGTGCACAGCGCGGTGGGCGGCATCAGCGAAAGCGACGTCAATCTCGCGACCGCGTCGAAGGCCGTCATCATCGGCTTCAACACGCGTGCGGACGCCCAGGCGCGCAAGCTCGCCGAGGCGAACGGCATCGACATCCGCTACTACAACATCATCTACGACGCGGTGGATGAGGTGAAGGCGGCGATGTCGGGCATGCTCGCGCCGGAGAAGCGCGAAGTCGTGACGGGCATGGTCGAGGTTCGCCAGGTGTTCAAGGTGCCGAAGGTCGGCGCGGTCGCCGGCTGTATGGTCACGGACGGCATCGTCAAGCGCTCGTCGTCGGTGCGCGTGCTGCGCAACAACGTCGTGATCTTCACGGGCGAGCTCGATTCGCTGAAGCGCTTCAAGGACGACGTCAAGGAAGTGAAGCAGGGTTTCGAATGCGGTATGTCGATCAAGAACTTCAACGATATTGTCGAAGGCGACCAGTTCGAGGTGTTCGAGGTCACGGAAGTCGCGCGTACGCTGTAACGCCGGCGTGACGGCTTGAATGGGCGGGTCGGGCTTGGGCCCGCCCCGCCCATTTTCATGAACGGTGTCGCGCGCTTCGCCGATCAACCGGATGACGGATTTATCATGTCGAAAAAACGCAGTTCTCCCAATCGCAACGTGCAGATCGCCGATCAGATCCAGCGGGATCTGTCCGAGCTCATCATGCGCGAGGTCAAGGACCCGCGCATCGGGATCGTGACGATCCAGTCGGTCGAGCTCACGCCCGACTACGCGCACGCCAAGGTCTACTTCACCGCGCTCACGGGCAATCCTGCGGACACGCAGGAAGCGCTCAACCATGCGGCCGGCCATCTGCACAATCTGCTTTTCAAGCGCCTGCACATTCATACGGTGCCGACGCTGCATTTCCACTACGACCAGACGATCGAGAAGGCCGTCGCGATGTCGCGCCTCATCGACGAGGCGAACGCGACGCGCGCGAAGGACGACTGAGCATCGCACGAGCCATTGCGCGCTGACCATGACGACTGTTTCGCCCCGCCCCCGGATTGCCCGCCGCGCGCTCGACGGCGTACTGCTGCTCGACAAGCCGGTCGGGCTTTCGAGCAACGACGCGCTGATGCGCGCGAAGCGTTTGTATCTTGCGAAGAAGGCGGGCCATACGGGCACGCTCGACCCGCTCGCATCGGGGCTGCTGCCGCTTTGCTTCGGTGAGGCGACGAAGTTCTCGCAGGATCTGCTCGACGCCGACAAGACCTATGAAGCGACGATGCGGCTCGGCGTGCGCACGACGACGGGCGACGCCGAAGGCGACGTGCTCGACACGCGCGACGTCACCTGCGACGAAGCAGCGGTCGGCGCGGTGCTCGCGCGCTTCGTCGGCGACATCGTGCAGGTGCCGCCGATGTATTCGGCGCTCAAACGCGACGGCAAGCCGCTTTACGAATACGCGCGCGCCGGCCAGACGGTCGAGCGCGAAGGGCGCACGGTGACGATCCGCTCGCTCGAGCTCCTGTCGTGCGCGCTGCCCGACGTCACGTTTCGCGTGACGTGCAGCAAGGGCACATACGTGCGCACGCTCGCCGAGGACATCGGCGCGGCGCTCGGTTGCGGCGCGCATCTGACGATGTTGCGGCGGACGGGCGTCGGCTCGCTGACGCTCGAGCATGCGGTGACGCTCGATGCGCTCGACGCCGCGACGCAGGACGAGCGCGACGCGCGGCTCGCGCCCGTCGACGCGCTGCTGTCGACGTTCCCGTTCGTGACGCTCGACGCGGCGCTCGCGAAGCGTTTTCTGCACGGACAGCGGCTGAAGCTCTCCGAGCTCGCGGCGCGACCCGAGGCGAACGAAGGCGAGCGCGTGCGCGTCTATGATGCCGATGACCGGCTGCTCGGCGTCGCGCGCGCGTCGGAAGGCGTGCTTGCGCCGGAGCGGCTCGTCGTGACGGGCGCGTAGCCGCATTCGCGCCGCGTATCGCATCGCGTCGCATCGCGTCGACACAACGAAAACGCCCGGCTCGAAAGCCGGGCGTTTCGCTTCGCGCGCCGCGAACGGCGCGGGACGCTGCTCAGTGCGCGGCCGACGCCGCCGCGCTCGAGTTGCCGCCGCCCGCGCGCTCGGGCTTCGTGATCCAGATGAGCGCGATCAGCAGCACGAAGATCGCGGCCGAGATGTAGAACAGATCGTTCACGCCCAGTTGCGCGGCCTGCTGCGTCGCCATGTTGTTGATGAGCCCGTGCGCCTGGTCCCGCGTGAGCCCGAGCTGCCCCATCTGCGTGACCGCCTGGTTGAAGGTCGGGTTGTACGGGGTCGCCTGCTCGACGAGCTGCGCGTGGTGGAAGTTGTTCCGATGGTCCCATGCGGTCTGGAAGATCGACGTCCCGATGCCGCCGCACATGATCCGCACGAAGTTCGACAGGCCCGACGCCGCCGGAATCCGGTGGCCCGGGAGGCCGGACAGCGTGATCGACACGAGCGGGATGAAGAAGCCCGCCATCGCGATCCCCTGCACGAAGGTCGGCGCCATCAGCGACCATTCGTCGACGCCCGTCGTATAGCGCGAGCGCATCCAGAAGCACAGCGCGAACGTGAGGAACGCGGCCGTTGCGATGTAGCGCGGATCGGTGCGCGACAGGTACTTGCCCGTGAGCGGCGACAGCAGGATCGCGAAGAAGCCGACGGGCGCCATCACGAGCCCCGCGTCGGTGGCCGTGTAGCCGATCTGCGTCTGCAGCCAGAGCGGCAGCAGCACGAGGTTGCCGAAGTAGAGGCCGTAGCCGACCGACAGCGCGATCGTGCCGCCGGAGAAGTTGCGCATCCGGAACAGCGACAGGTCGACGACCGGGTGCTCGGCCGTCAATTCCCAGACGACGAAGAACGCGAACGCGATCAGCGCGGTGAGCGCGAGCACGACGATCGTCGTCGACGCGAACCAGTCGAGGTCCTTGCCCTTGTCGAGCATGATCTGCAGCGAGCCGACCCAGATCACGAGGAGCGCGAGCCCGACGCCGTCGATCGGCGCGCGGCGCACGGCCGACTCGCGGCTGCGATAGATCATCCACGTGACGGCCGCGGCGGCGATGCCGACCGGAATGTTCACGTAGAAGATCCACGGCCACGAGTAATTGTCCGAGATCCAGCCGCCGAGAATCGGGCCTGCCACGGGCGCGATCAGCGTCGTCATCGACCAGAGCGCGAGCGCCATCGGCGCTTTCGCGCGCGGATAGCTCGACAGCAGCAGCGCTTGCGACAGCGGGATCATCGGTCCGGCGACTGCGCCCTGCAGCACGCGCGACGCTAGCAGGAACGGCAGCGTCGGCGCGAGGCCGCACATCCACGACGAGATCACGAACAGCGTGATCGACGCGAGGAAGAGGCGCACCTGGCCGATGCGATCGGTGAGCCAGCCCGTGAGCGGCACCGAGATCGCGTTGGCGACCGCGAACGACGTGATGACCCAGGTGCCCTGGTCGGACGATACGCCGAGGTCGCCCGAGATCGTCGGGATAGCGACGTTGGCGATCGACGTATCGAGCACGTTCATGAACACGGCGAGCGATACCGCGATCGTGCCGAGTATCAGTTGTCCGCCCTTGAGCGGAGGAAGGGGAGCGTGTGGCTGTGCCATGCTGGTTCGGCCGGGGGGCGCTTACATCAGGTTCGACGCGCGGCCGCCGACGACCTTCGCCGCCGGCGTCGGCGCAACTGCGCCGGCCGGCGCGCCGCTGCCCGCGTTCTGCGCGATGATGCGCGCGATCTCCGCGTTCGCATCGTCGCCGTACTTCGCGAACACGTCGGTCTCGTAGACGGTGTTCTGCACGTTGCCGAGCTGGTTGCCGCTTTCGTCCTTGATGTCGACGTCGACCTGCATCGACAGGCCGATGCGCAGCGGATGCTCCTTCAGCTCCTTCGGATCGAGCTCGACGCGCACCGGCAGGCGCTGGACGACCTTGATCCAGTTGCCCGTCGCGTTCTGCGCCGGCAGCAGCGAGAACGCCGCGCCCGTGCCCGCCGAGAAGCCGACGACCTTGCCGTGGTACTTGACCGACGAGCCGTAGATGTCGGCCGTCAGCTCGACCGGCTGGCCGATCCGCATGTGCTTCAGTTGCACTTCCTTGAAGTTCGCGTCGACCCACACGGCGGAGAGCGGCACGACCGACATCAGCGGCGTGCCCGGCGACACGCGCTGGCCGACCTGCACCGAGCGCTTCGCGACGTAGCCCGTGACGGGCGCGGGCAGCATGTTGCGCGCGTTGTTCAGGTACGCGTCGCGGACCTTCGCGGCGGCGGCGAGCACGTTCGGGTGATCGGCGACAGTCGTGTTCGCGGTGAGCGCGCGGTTCGACGCGAGCTGCTGGTCGGCGGCGTCGAGCGATGCCTGCGCGGCCTTCACCGCGTCGCGCGCGTGCGAGATTTCCTCCTGCGACACGGCGCCCGTCTGCGCGACGGCGAGCCGGCGGCGCAAGTCGTCCTGCGCCTTCGACAGATCCGACTGGCGCAGCGCGACCTGCGCGCGGTACTGGTCGTCGTTCACGTAGAGGCCGCGCACCTGGCGCACCGTCTGCGCGAGATTCGCCTCGGCCTGCTGCAACGCGACCTGCGAATCGGCCGGATCGAGCACGACGAGCGGATCGCCTGCCTTCACGGTCTGCGTGTCGTCCGCCTTCACTGCGATCACGGTGCCCGTCACCTGCGGCGTGATCTGCACGACGTTGCCGTTCACGTATGCGTCATCGGTGGTTTCGTGGAAGCGCGCGACGAGCAGGTAATAGAGGCCGTACGCAATCGCGGCAATCGCGATCACCACGAAGAGCAGCGTCATCATTCGCTTGCGCTTGCCGTTGTTCTGCGGCTGCGCGGGCGCTGCGTTTTGTTGAGGGTCGCTCATGGCGAGTTTCTCCGTCTTGTATCTAGGCGATTAAAGCGATGATCCGGCGGCGTGCCGGGAATGATTCGGTTCAGTTCGACGCGTGCTGCGCGGCCGTGGCCGGCGCCGATGCGGACGCGGGGGCGGCGAGCGGCGTGCCGGTGGCGTCGAAACCGCCGCCGAGCGCCTTCACGAGGCCGATCTGCAGGTCGCGGCGGCGCATCTTCAGGTTCGTCACCGTCTGCTCGGCGGCGAGCCGGTTGCTGTCCGCGTTCAGCACCTGCAACTGCGGTGACAGGCCCGCCTTGTAGCGGATCACCGCGAGCTCGTATGCGCGCGTCGATGCGTCGAGCGCGCGCTGCGCGTCGCCCATCTGCGTGTCGACCGAGCGGATCGACGCGACTTGCGTCGCGACGTCGTTCAGCGCATTGACGAGCGTCTGGTTGTAGTTCGCGACCGACAGATCGAAGTCCGCGTAGCGGCCCTTCAACTGCGCGCGCAGCGCGCCGCCGTCGAAGATCGGCAGATGGATCGCCGGGCCGAACTGCGCCTGGCGGCTCGCGAAGTTCAGGAATCGCCCCCAGCCGAACGCGTCGAAGCCGAAGCCCGCCGCGAGGTTGATGTCCGGGAAGAACTCGGCTTTCGCTTCCTTCACGTCGTGCATCGCCGCCTCGACCTGCCAGCGCGCGGCGACGAGGTCCGGGCGGCGCGACACGAGATCGGCGGGCAGGCTGTCCGGCAGCGCGACGGCGCCGCCCGGGCTCAGCACGGGCGCGGCGATCTGCAGCCCGCGGTCCGGGCCCTTGCCGAGCAGCGCGGCGAGCTGATAACGGACGTTCGTGATCTGGCCGTCGAGATCGGACAGCGTCGACTGGCTCGTCGCGATGTTGCCGCGCGCGGTCTGGCGCTCGACGTTCGTGTCGAGACCCGCGCCGACGCGGCCGTCGGTGATCTTGCCGACCGTCTGCCGGTTCGAGATCTCGTGCTCGGCGATGTCGCGCAGCGCGTATAGCTGCGCGAGCTGGTTGTACGTGCGCGCGACCGACGTCGCGAGGGTCACGCGCGCCTGCTGCATGTCGGCTTCGGCGGCCTTTTCCCGCGACACGGCCGCATGGAGGCGCGCGCGGTTCTTGCCCCACAGGTCGAGTTCCCACGACGCGCTCGCGAGCGCGTTGTTCTCGCTGTACCACTGGCCGCCAAAGGGCGGCGGAACGAGGGCGTTGCCGGAATACAGCTCGCGGGTCCACGAGTATTGAGCGTCCGCCTTCGGCAGGAGCGTCGAGCGCGACGACTCGATGTACGACGACGCCTTCGCGAGGCGCGCCTGCGCCTGCGCGATCGTCGGATTGCCTTCGAGCGCCTCGTCGATCAGCTTCGGCAACTGCGGATCGCCGAACTGGCTCGCCCAGTCGAGCGACGGCCACTGGCCGCCCTGCGCGGGCAGGCTCTGCGCGCTTTCGAACTGCGCCGCGGGCGCAATCGTCTTGTCGCTCTTGATGCCGAAATAGTTCGCGCATCCCGCGAGCGCCAGCGCGGCGACCGCGACGGCCGTGGCGGTCCGGCAAGCGGATAACGGGAAGGTTTTCATCGCTGGGTTTCCTGACTCGGAATCTGACTCGGAATGAATAATGGACACTGCAAGGATTTCCTTACATTTATCTGTCTAAATTGATTGTTGCGGCAATATTTATGACGGGCTTCCGGTCGCGCCAGGGCATTCGCCCGAATTCACGAGAATGCGGCGCAGCATGCTCTTGAGGAAGCCGACTTCCTCGGGCGTGAGGCCGTCGAGCACCTGATCGAGCACGCTGCGGAAGATCACCGGCATGCGCCTCGTGAGTTCGCGTCCCTCGTCGGTCAGCTCGAGCCGCACGACGCGCCGGTCTTCGCTGCTGCGCACTCGCTGCAGCAAGCCGCGCTTCTCGACGCGATCGAGCAGCCGCGTGATCGCGCTCGCGTCGATGCCGTACTCGCGCGCCAGCTCGGCCGCCGTCGAGCATTTGCCGACGGCGAGCATGAACAGCATCGTCGCCTGCGTGCCGGTGATGCCGAGCTCGGTTTGCGTGCGCTGCGTGACCATGTTCGTCATCAGCGATTTCACGCGCGACATCAGGTAGCCGACGCTGTCGTTGATCTGGTACAGGGCCAGATCCTGATCGGGCCGCGGGGAAGAGGGATCCGACATAAATTCTCTGAGGCTGCAATAGTTGACTAGGCAGCAGTATAACGCGAATAGTTGCTGCGGCAAATGTTAATTGAAGCGCGATTTGGTTGCAGAGTTGCAAAAATGGCCCTGACGCGAGTGGGCTCATCGATGGCCTCGCGCGCAGGGTGACGTCGATGCCGCGCTGCAACGGAGTGCGCCGCTCGCGACATCTTGGCGTGCTATAATTTCAGGCTTTCCAAGCTGCAAATCGCGCGCGCATCGGGCAAAACGGTGCGCGCGCGCTTGCGCGTTCCATCCGTTTTCAGGTTTCTATGACCCGCGCCCTTCGCAACATCGCCATCATCGCCCACGTCGACCACGGCAAGACGACGCTCGTCGACCAACTGCTTCGCCAGTCCGGCACCTTCCGCGAGAACCAGCAGGTCGCAGAACGGGTGATGGACTCGAACGACATCGAAAAGGAGCGCGGGATCACGATCCTCGCGAAGAACTGCGCGGTCGAGTACGAAGGCACGCACATCAACATCGTCGACACGCCCGGGCACGCGGACTTCGGCGGCGAAGTGGAGCGCGTGCTGTCGATGGTCGACTCGGTGCTGCTGCTCGTCGACGCGGTCGAGGGCCCGATGCCGCAGACCCGCTTCGTGACGAAGAAGGCGCTCGCGCTCGGCCTGAAGCCGATCGTCGTCGTCAACAAGGTCGACCGCCCGGGCGCGCGGATCGACTGGGTGATCAACCAGACCTTCGACCTGTTCGACAAGCTCGGCGCAACCGAGGAGCAGCTCGACTTCCCCGTAGTCTACGCGTCGGGCCTGAACGGCTACGCGTCGCTCGATCCGGCCGCGCGCGACGGCGACATGCGTCCGCTGTTCGAGGCGATCCTCCAGCACGTGCCGGTGCGTCCGGCCGATCCGGAGGCGCCGCTGCAACTGCAGATCACGTCGCTCGACTATTCGACGTACGTCGGCCGGATCGGCGTCGGCCGCATCACGCGCGGGCGCATCAAGCCGGGCCAGCCGGTCGTGATGCGCTTCGGCCCGGAAGGCGAGGTGCTCAACCGCAAAATCAACCAGGTGCTGTCGTTCAAGGGGCTCGAGCGCGTGCAGGTCGAGTCGGCCGAGGCGGGCGACATCGTTCTCATCAACGGGATCGAGGACGTCGGCATTGGCGCGACGATCTGCGCGGTCGAAGCGCCTGAAGCGCTGCCGATGATCACGGTCGACGAGCCGACGCTGACGATGAACTTCCTCGTCAATTCGTCGCCGCTCGCCGGCCGCGAAGGCAAATTCGTGACGAGCCGCCAGATCCGCGATCGCCTGATGAAGGAGCTGAACCACAACGTCGCGCTGCGCGTGAAGGATACGGGCGACGAAACCGTGTTCGAAGTGTCGGGCCGCGGCGAGCTGCACCTGACGATCCTCGTCGAGAACATGCGCCGCGAAGGCTACGAGCTCGCGGTGTCGCGTCCGCGCGTCGTGATGCAGGAGGTCGACGGCGTCAAGCACGAGCCATACGAGTTGCTGACGGTCGACCTCGAGGACGAGCATCAGGGCGGCGTGATGGAGGAGCTGGGGCGCCGCAAGGGCGAAATGCTCGACATGGTGTCGGACGGGCGCGGCCGCACGCGTCTCGAGTACCGGATTCCGGCGCGCGGCCTGATTGGCTTCCAGAGCGAATTCCTGACGCTTACGCGCGGCACGGGCCTGATGAGCCATATCTTCGATTCGTACGCGCCCGTCAGGGAAGGCTCGGTCGGCGAGCGCCGCAACGGCGTGCTGATCTCGCAGGACGACGGCGCGGCGGTAGCGTACGCGCTCTGGAAGCTGCAGGATCGCGGCCGCATGTTCGTGAAGCCGGGCGACGCGCTCTACGAGGGCATGATCATCGGCATTCACAGCCGCGACAACGACCTCGTCGTGAACCCGATCAAGGGCAAGCAACTGACCAACGTGCGCGCGTCGGGCACCGATGAAGCGGTGCGTCTCGTGCCGCCGATCCAGATGTCGCTCGAATACGCGGTCGAATTCATCGATGACGACGAGCTCGTCGAAGTGACGCCGCAGTCGATCCGCCTGCGCAAGCGCCACCTGAAGGAGCACGAGCGCCGCCGCGCGAGCCGCGAGGCCGAGGCCGGCTGAGCGTGCGCCGGGCATCGTCCGGGCGTCGCGCCGCATTCGCCGCGCATCTCGAAAGCCGCCTTCGGGCGGCTTTTTTGCATGCGCCGACGGGTGGCGGGCGCGCCGATTGAAAAACTGTGTTTCATGCGTGCTCGGGAATGCGCGCGATGCCCGCGAAAGCCCGTCGCAGCGGGCTTTCAGGGCGCTATCGCCCGCTCGCCGCAGGGTTTTCTGTGCTATGCTGCGCGCACGCAAGTTTTAGGTCCTTCCAAGCAAGACTTGATTCGCGCAATCCGCTAAACGGTCAGGCCGTGTCGCGGAAGGTTGAGTAACCCGCTATTTCTCGAGAAGCTCGAAGAAAGGTGAGCGTCAAATGTCAGATGTAATGAAGCAATTCCAGCTGAACTCGTATCTGTTCGGCGGCAATGCTTCGTATGTTGAAGAACTGTACGAAGCCTATTTGGATAACCCGGCGTCGGTGCCGGACAACTGGCGCGAATATTTCGATGCGCTGCAAAACGTCCCCGCAACCGATGGTTCGAGCGCGAGCGACGTGGCCCACAACCCGATCGTAGAGTCGTTCGCCCAGCGCGCGAAAGCCAACGCTTTCATCCCGCGCGAAAGCGGCGGCAACCTCGCCACCGCCCGCAAGCAAGTCCACGTTCAGTCCCTCATCAGCGCGTATCGCTTCCTCGGCTCGCAATGGGCCAACCTCGATCCCCTGAAGCGCCGCGAACGCCCCGCGATTCCCGAGCTGGAACCCGCGTTCTACGATTTCTCCGAAGCCGACCTCGACCAGACGTTCAGCGCGAGCAACCTGTATTTCGGGTTCGAGCAGGCGTCGCTGCGCGACATCGTCAAGGGGCTGCGCGACACGTACTGCGGCACGATCGGCGTCGAATTCATGTACATCAGCGATCCCGAGCAGAAGCGCTGGTGGCAGGAGCGCCTCGAGTCGAGCCGCGCGACGCCGAACTTCTCGGCCGACAAGAAGAAGCACATCCTGAACCGCCTGACGGCCGCCGAAGGCCTCGAGCGCTATCTGCACACGAAGTACGTCGGCCAGAAGCGCTTCTCGCTCGAAGGCGGCGAGAGCTTCATCGCGTCGATGGACGAAGTCGTCCAGCGCGCAGGCTCGAAGGGCGTGCAGGAAATCGTCATCGGCATGGCGCACCGCGGCCGTCTGAACGTGCTCGTGAACACGCTCGGCAAGATGCCGGCGGATCTCTTCGCCGAATTCGAGGGCAAGCACGTCGACGACCTGCCGGCGGGCGACGTGAAGTACCACAAGGGCTTCTCGTCCGATATCGCGACGGAAGGCGGCCCGGTCCACCTGTCGCTCGCGTTCAACCCGTCGCACCTCGAAATCGTGAACCCGGTGGTCGAGGGCTCCGCGAAGGCGCGGATGGACCGCCGCGGCGACGCCGACGGCCTGCAGGTGCTGCCCGTGCAGATCCACGGCGACGCGGCGTTCGCCGGCCAGGGCGTCGTGATGGAAACGCTGAACCTCGCGCAGACGCGCGGCTACGGCACGCACGGCACGCTGCACATCGTCATCAACAACCAGATCGGCTTCACGACGTCGGACCCGCGCGACGCGCGCTCGACGCTGTACTGCACGGACGTCGTCAAGATGATCGAGGCGCCGGTGCTGCACGTGAACGGCGACGATCCGGAAGCGGTCGTGCTCGCGACGCAGATCGCGATCGACTACCGGATGCAGTTCCACAAGGATGTCGTGATCGACATCGTCTGCTTCCGCAAGCTCGGGCACAACGAGCAGGACACGCCGGCCGTCACGCAGCCGCTGATGTACAAGAAGATCGCTCAGCACCCAGGCACCCGCGCGCTGTACGCGGAGAAGCTCGCGCAGCAGGGCGTGATCAGCGCCGAGGACGCCGACGGCTTCGTGAAGGCGTACCGCAAGGCGATGGACGACGGCCACCACACGGTCGATCCGGTGCTGTCGAACTACAAGAGCAAGTACGCGGTCGACTGGATGCCGTTCCTGAACCGCAAGTGGACGGACGCCGCCGACACCGCGGTGCCGCTCGCCGAGCTGAAGCGCCTCGGCGAACGCATCACGACGGTGCCGCAAAACTTCAAGGTCCACCCGCTCGTCGAGCGCGTGATCAACGACCGCCGCAACATGGCGCGCGGCGATCAGCCCCTCGACTGGGGCATGGGCGAGCACCTCGCGTACGCATCGCTCGTCGCGTCCGGCTACGCCGTGCGCCTGACGGGCCAGGATTCGGGCCGCGGCACGTTCACGCACCGTCATGCGGTGCTGCACGACCAGAACCGCGAGCGCTGGAACGACGGCACGTACGTGCCGCTGCAGAACATCTCGGAAGGCCAGGCGAAGTTCAACGTGATCGACTCGGTGCTGTCCGAAGAGGCGGTGCTCGGCTTCGAATACGGCTACTCGACCGCCGAGCCGAACACGCTCGTGCTGTGGGAAGCGCAGTTCGGCGATTTCGCGAACGGCGCGCAGGTGGTGATCGACCAGTTCATCTCGTCGGGCGAAGTGAAGTGGGGCCGCGTGTCGGGCCTCACGATGCTGCTGCCGCACGGCTATGAAGGCCAGGGTCCGGAGCACTCGTCGGCGCGCATCGAGCGCTATCTGCAGTTGTGCGCGGAGCACAACATGCAGGTCGTCCAGCCGACGACGCCCGCGCAGATTTTCCACCTGCTGCGCCGCCAGATGATCCGCCTGTTCCGCAAGCCGCTCATCGTTGCGACGCCGAAGTCGCTGCTGCGCCACAAGGAAGCTGTGTCGGATCTGTCGGAGCTCGCGAAGGGTTCGTTCCAGCCGGTGCTCGGCGAAGTCGACGGCGGCATCGACGCGAAGAAGGTCAAGCGCGTGATCGCGTGCTCGGGCCGCGTGTACTACGACCTCGTCGCGCATCGCCGTGAAGCGAAGGCGAACGACGCCGCGATCGTGCGGATCGAGCAGCTCTATCCGTTCGCGCACAAGCAGTTCGAAGCGGAAATGAAGAAGTACGAGAACGCGACGGAAGTGGTCTGGGTGCAGGACGAGCCGCAAAATCAGGGGCCGTGGTTCTATGTCGAACACCACCTGAAGGAAGGCATGAAGGAAGGGCAGAAGCTCGCGTACAGCGGCCGCCCGGCTTCCGCCTCGCCGGCCGTCGGCTATTACGCGAAGCACTACGAGCAGCAGAAGGCCCTCATCGAAGGCGCATTCGGCCGCTTGAAGAGCGCATCGGTCGCGAAATAAAGAGACGTAGCGAAGCGGGAAGGCGCGGCGCGCTTTCCTGCGCGCGACGCGCGCCGCGATACCCGGCAGCGCATGCGGACGTCTCGTCATTACCCAGATTAAGCATCCAGGAAATTCACATGGCTATCGTAGAAGTCAAAGTCCCCCAGCTTTCGGAGTCGGTTTCGGAAGCGACCATGCTGCAGTGGAAGAAGAAGCCCGGCGAAGCCGTCGCACAAGACGAAATCCTGATCGAGCTCGAGACCGACAAGGTCGTCCTCGAAGTGCCGGCGCCCGCCGCGGGCGTGCTCGCGCAAGTGCTGCAGAACGACGGTGACACGGTCGTCGCCGACCAGGTGATCGCGACGATCGACACCGAAGCGAAGGCGGGCGCGGCCGAAGCTGCGGCAGGCGCCGCCGAAGTCAAGCCGGCCGCCGCTCCCGCCGCCGCGCCGGCGCCCGCCGCGCAGCCGGCTGCCGCCGCCGCGTCGAGCGCCGCGGCCGCATCGCCCGCCGCATCGAAGCTGATGGCCGAGAAGGGCATCGGCGCGGCCGACGTCGCAGGCTCGGGCCGCGACGGCCGCATCACGAAGGGCGACGTGCTGTCCGCGGGCAGCGCGCCGAAGGCCGCGGCGGCCCCCGCGCAGGCGTTGGCCGCGGCGAAGCCGTCGCTGCCGGAAGTGAAGGTGCCGGCGTCGGCGACGACGTGGCTCAACGACCGTCCGGAGCAGCGCGTGCCGATGTCGCGCCTGCGCGCGCGTATCGCCGAGCGTCTGCTCGAATCGCAGCAGACCAACGCGATCCTGACGACGTTCAACGAAGTGAACATGCAGCCCGTGATGGATCTGCGCGCGAAGTACAAGGACAAGTTCGAGAAGGAACACGGCGTGAAGCTCGGCTTCATGTCGTTCTTCGTGAAGGCGGCCGTCCACGCGCTGAAGAAGTTCCCGCTCGTGAACGCGTCGATCGACGGCAACGACATCGTCTATCACGGCTACTTCGACATCGGCATCGCGGTCGGTTCGCCGCGCGGCCTCGTCGTGCCGATCCTGCGCAACGCGGATCAGATGAGCCTCGCCGACATCGAGAAGAAGATCGCCGAATTCGGCCAGAAGGCGAAGGACGGCAAGCTGTCGATCGAGGAAATGACGGGCGGCACGTTCTCGATCTCGAACGGCGGCGTGTTCGGCTCGATGCTGTCGACCCCGATCATCAACCCGCCGCAGTCGGCCATCCTCGGCGTGCATGCGACGAAGGAACGTCCGGTCGTCGAGAACGGCCAGATCGTGATCCGTCCGATCAACTATCTCGCGCTGTCGTATGACCACCGGATCATCGACGGCCGCGAAGCGGTGCTGTCGCTCGTCGCGATGAAGGACGCGCTCGAAGATCCGGCGCGCCTGCTGCTCGACCTGTAAGCACGCTTTTCTCACCGTATCGAACCGCTTCGGCGGGCCGCGCGGGCGCCCATCGCGAGGCGCCTGCTCGGCTTGCCGGAGCCAAATCAAAGGATTGTCATGTCGAAGGAATTTGACGTCGTCGTGATCGGCGCGGGCCCGGGCGGCTATATCGCCGCGATCCGCGCCGCTCAACTGGGCAAAACGGTTGCCTGCATCGAAAAATGGAAGAACCCGGCCGGCGCGCTGAAGCTGGGCGGCACGTGCCTGAACGTCGGCTGCATCCCGTCGAAGGCGCTGCTCGCGTCGTCGGAGGAATTCGAGAACGCGCAGCACCATCTCGCCGACCACGGCATCAGCGTCGACGGCGTGAAGATGGACGTCGCGAAGATGCTCGCGCGCAAGGACGGGATCGTCGAGAAGATGACGGGCGGGATCGAGTTCCTGTTCAAGAAGAACAAGATCACGTGGCTCAAGGGCCACGGCAAGTTCACCGGCAAGACCGACGCCGGCGTCACGATCGAAGTGAGCGGCGAAGGCGAGACCGAAGTCGTCACCGCGAAGAACGTGATCATCGCGACGGGCTCGAAGGCGCGTCACCTGCCGAACGTGCCGGTCGACAACAAGATCGTCGCGGACAACGAAGGCGCGCTGACGTTCGACACGGTGCCGAAGAAGCTCGCCGTGATCGGCGCGGGCGTGATCGGCCTGGAGCTCGGCTCGGTGTGGCGGCGCCTCGGCGCCGAAGTGACGGTGCTCGAAGCGCTGCCGGCGTTCCTCGGCGCGGCCGACGAGGCGCTCGCGAAGGAAGCGGCGAAGCTGTTCAAGAAGCAGGGCCTCGACATCCACCTCGGCGTGAAGATCGACGAAGTGAAGACGGGCGCGAACGGCGTGTCGATCGCTTACACGGACAAGGACGGCAACGCGAAGACGCTCGACGCCGACCGCCTGATCGTGTCGGTCGGCCGCGTGCCGAACACCGAGAACCTCGGCCTCGAGGCGATCGGCCTGAAGGCGAACGAGCGCGGCTTCATCGACGTCGACGACCACTGCCGCACCGCGGTGCCGAACGTGTACGCGATCGGCGACGTCGTGCGCGGCCCGATGCTCGCGCACAAGGCGGAAGACGAAGGCGTGCTGGTCGCGGAAGTGATCGACGGCCAGAAGCCGCACATCGACTACAACTGCATTCCGTGGGTGATCTACACGTATCCGGAAATCGCGTGGGTCGGCAAGACGGAGCAGCAACTGAAGGCCGAGGGCCGCGAGATCAAGTCGGGCCGGTTCCCGTTCTCGATCAACGGCCGCGCGCTCGGCATGAACGCGCCGGACGGCTTCGTGAAGATGATCGCGGACGCGAAGACGGACGAGCTGCTCGGCGTGCACGTGATCGCCGCGAACGCGTCGGATCTGATCGCCGAAGCCGTCGTCGCGATGGAGTTCAAGGCGGCGTCGGAAGACGTTGCCCGCATCTGCCATCCGCACCCGTCGATGTCCGAAGTGATGCGCGAAGCGGCGCTCGCCGTCGACAAGCGCTCGCTCAACAGCTAAGCGCGACGGCGCAGCACCGCGCGCCGGCCTTCGCGGCCGGCCGCGCAGTTTCTCGGCGAAGGCGGGCGGGATTTTCCGCTCGCCTTCGTTTTTTGCCGGCTTGCATGATGAATGTCACCGAATACTACGAGCACGAGCTGAAGACGCGCGGCTATCAGTCCGATGCCGCGCAGCGCGCCGCGGTCGAACGCCTGCAGCGCTGCTACGGCGAATGGGTCGCCTACAAGGCGCGCCGCTCGAACGCGTTCAAGAAACTCGTCATCCGCCCGGATCTGCCGCGCGGCGTCTACATGTGGGGCGGCGTCGGGCGCGGCAAGAGCTTCCTGATGGACAGCTTCTACGCGGTCGTGCCGGTGCAGCGCAAGACGCGGCTGCACTTCCACGAGTTCATGCGCGAAGTGCATCGCGAGCTCGAGGAGCTGAAAGGGCAGGCCGATCCGCTCGACGAGCTCGCGCGCCGGATCGCGAAACGCTACCGGCTCATCTGCTTCGACGAATTCCATGTGTCGGACATCGCCGACGCGATGATCCTGTACCGGCTGCTCGACCGGCTGTTCTCGAACGGCGTGCAGTTCGTGATGACGTCCAACTACGATCCGGACGATCTGTATCCGGACGGCCTGCATCGCGACCGGATGCTGCCCGCGATCGCGCTTCTGAAGGAGCGGCTCGACGTGCTGAACGTCGACGCGGGTGTCGACTATCGGCAGCGCACGCTCACGCAGGTGCGGATGTATCACACGCCGCTCGGCGCGCAAGCCGACCGCGAGTTGCGCCACGCGTTCGCGCAGCTCGCCGCGGTGCCGGACGAGAACCCGATCCTGCACATCGAGAAGCGCGAGATCAAGGCGCTGCGCCGTGCGGACGGTGTCGTCTGGTTCGATTTCGCGACGCTCTGCGGCGGTCCGCGCTCGCAGAACGACTATCTCGAGCTCGCGAGCCGCTTCCATGCGATCGTGCTGTCCGACGTGCCGCAGATGTCGCCGCGGATGGCGTCCGAGGCGCGCCGCTTCACGTGGCTCATCGACGTGCTGTACGACCACAAGGTGAAGCTGCTGATGTCGGCCGCGGTGGCGGCCGATGATCTGTACGTCGAAGGACCGATGGCGAACGAATTCAGCCGCACGGTTTCGCGGATCGTCGAGATGCAGTCGAAGGAATATCTCGAGGCGCCGCGGCGCCTGATCGATACGTCGCTGACCTGATCCGGTTCGCGCGCCGTGCGCCGCGAACGACCCGACCCGAATTCGAAAACGCGCGCAGACGGTTAACTTCGGTTAATTCGGTATTAACTATTCTTAAATCGGCGCGCGTCGTGTATCCAATGCCGGTTCGTCTCGATATCGTTGCGGTCATGTTCTTCATGAACGGAGAAGCACATGACGCCGTATCGCGATATTACCGATGAGGAGTGGCAGCGCGTTGCTCCATTGCTGCCCGAGCTGCGTCCGCGCAAGGAATTGCGCGGCAGGCCGCTCGCGGACACGCGCGCGGTGCTGAATGGCGTGCTTTGGGTGATCTACAGCGGTGCGAACTGGTCGGCGATGCCGCGCCGCTTTCCCGCGTATCAGACTTGCCATCGCCGCTTCAAGGCGTGGCACGAATCCGGCGCGTTGAAGCGCGTGCTCGTCGAGCTGTTCGGCACGCAGAGCGACGATCTGTGCGAGCTGATGGCGATGCGCATGCGCACGCATGCGCGCTCGAAGGCCGCGCAGGCGCGCAGCGGCGCGGCATCGACGGCGACCTCGCCCGCGCCGCGTCACGAACACTCGCTCGAGCACATCGCCTGACACGGCGCGCGGCGTCTCGCACGCATGAAAAAACCGGCCTCGCGCAGATGCGCGAGGCCGGTTTTGTTTTTGCCGCTTTTGCCGCCTGGCGTTCGCGGGACGCGGCGCGCAAGCGGCGACCGGTGCATCGGGAGACGGGCGCTTGGCTTATTGAGCGCGCATCCACGTCTGCGAGCGGCCGAGCAGCGATACGCCGATGTAGCCGCGCACGATGAGCTTCTGGCCGCCTTCCTCGAGCTTCATCTTGCACTTGTAGACCTTGCCGTTTTCCGGGTCGAGGATGTTGCCGCCGTCCCAGCCTTCGCCGTCCTTCTTCATCGCCTTGATGATCGTCATGCCCTTGATGAGCTGATCCTTGCGCTCGTCGGTGCACGCGGTGCAGCGGCGGTCCGGCGTGTCGTGCTCGCCGAGGCCCTTGAGGACCTTGCCGGACAACTCGCCGGCCGAGTCTGCGGTGATCTGCACGAGCGCCTTCGGCTTGCCCGTGTGATCGTCGATCGTCTGCCACGTGCCGATCGGGCTGTCCGCCTGAGCGAACGCGCTCGCGGCGCATGCGAGAAGTGCGCCTGCCACGGTGATCGAGCGCAGTGAACGAGTCATTTGAAACATGTCTTCCTCCTTGGATCGCACGATGTCGTTTTCGTCAGCCCGCGGGCCGTCTGCGTCGGACGGCGGTGGATGCGAGCTTTGCGCAGAATACGTGAATCCGCGCGCGGCGTTTGATACAAGTGCTTCTAATCGAAGTGGCGACGTGCGATGCAAAAATGAAAAAATGCAAACGCGCGCGGCCCGCCGTGCGACGGGCCGCGAAGCGCAAACGAGCGGGGCGGGCGGACGTCAGTAGAGCTGATACGAGAACGATGCGTTCACGCGCGGGCTGCGCGACGCGCTTTCGATCGGCGCGTCGCCGACGGGTTTCGCGATCGACACGTCGAGATTGTAGAAACGGCTATCGGTCAGGCGCACGCCGAGCCCGACCGACGACAGGCGGCGCGGCACCGGCGTGCCCGAATGCAGATACACGCGGGCCATGTCGTACGCGATGTACGGCGTGATGTTCTTCAGGTACGTGAAGCCCGGCGTGAATGCGCGATTGAGTTCGAACGACGCGCCCCATCCCGAATCGCCCGACGTCTCGCCCGGCTGATAGCCGAGCGCGAAACGCTGCGCGCCGAACGAGATCTGCTCGGTGGTCGGCAGCGAATCGGGGCTGTACTGGCCCGTGAGCTGCACGGTCGAGCCGATCTTGAACGGCCACTCGTTCGTCTGCGCGAACGTCGCGCCCGTGCGCACGAACGTCGTCGAGGCGGGGTTCGTCGTGGTGACGCCCGGCAGGTTCGTGAAGCCCGACTTCGACGCGCCGAGAATGTCGAACGCCTTCGCCACATTGAAGCTCAGCTTCTGCACCTGCTTCGGCTGCACGCTCGTGTAGTCGAGCTGCATCTGCAGCACGCGCACCTGCGAGCGCATGCCGATCATCGCGCCCGTGCTCCGGTTCTGGTAGCGGTCTTCGTTGTGCGACGCGTAGCCCGACACCGTGCCGAGCAGGCTGCGCTGGTTGCTCAGCATCAGCGGATACGACGCGGACAGGCCGAGCTTGTCGTTGATCACGGTGCGCTGCACGTTGGGCAGCACGGTCTGGTCGACGGACGGATTGCCGCGGTAGTGGCTCGCGTCGAGGCGCGTGACGAGGCCGTTGCTGCCGATCGGCACGGCGCCGCTGAACGATACGTACGTCTGATTGTTCGGCCCCTTCGGGAACAGCGCGGAGATGCTCATCTGCTCGCCGAGCGACGTGAGGCCGTTCTCGGTCACGGTGAAAAGCCCTTGTACGCCTGGGTTGTTCGTATTGAGGCCCGCGCTCACGTTGATCGGCTTGCGATCGACGTTGAGCTCGAGCGTCGTCGCGCCGTCGGTGTTCTGCGGCGGCGGCACGTTTGCCTTCACCGTCACGCCGGGCAGCAGGCCGAACGTGTTCACGTAGCGCTCGAACGTCGCGCGGCGCAGCGGGCGGTCGTCCATGATGTGCGCGGCGATCGCGCGCACCTTCGGCTCCATCGCGCCGGGCCGGCCGGTGATCTTCAGGTTCGCGACATAGCCCTCGACGACCGTCACGCGCACGACGCCGCCTTCGAACGTCTGCGCGGGAACGAACGCGAACGACAGCGCATAGCCGCGCTCCTGATACAGCTTCGTCACGCCGTTCGCCGTCTCGATCAACTGGCCGATCGTGATGTCCTTGCCGACGAGCGGCGTGAAGCGCTGCGAGATCTCTTCGAACGGAATCGACCTGACGCCCTCGACCTGGAACGAGGTCGGCGTCAGATGGCGCGCGAGGAGCGCCTGCACCTGGACTTCCTGCGGCGCGACCTGCACGGTCACGCTCGGCTTGCTCGGCGTGTTGATCTGCGGCAGCGCTTCGAGCGGATTGCCGCCCGAGCGGCTTTGCGCATGCGCGGCACCGGCGGCCGCGACGAGCGCGAGCAGCAGCATCCAAGAATCGTGTCTGGATTTCATTGTGATTCCTCGTGGGCCTCTTTGTGCTTGTGATCTTCTAATGCCGTTGCGCGGCGCCTGGCGGGCCGCGCAACGTGGTCTTCCGTTGTTCTATGCGACTGCCACTGCGCCGCGCGCTCCTTGCCGGAAGGCGCGCGCGGTATGTCGCATCACTTGCCGAAACTGCCCAGCGTGCCGAGCGTACCCGTCACAGGGGCGAGGAGCCCCGTCGCGCCGCCCGTCGACGACGTCGAACCGGACAGCGTGCCCGTGAGAGGATTGAGCAAACCGGTGACGGGCGCGAGCGGGTTCGCACCAGCGCTCGTGCCGCCGCTCGCGAGGCTCGTGATCGGCGCGAGCGGGTTGCTCGCGCCGCCCGACACCGCGCTGCCGCCGAGTGAGCTGGTCGGCAGCGCGCCGCCGCCGAGGCTCGACAGCAGGCCGCTCAGCGGGCTGCCGAGCGTCGAGCCCGAGCTCGTGCCCGAGCCGGTCGCGACCGTTGCCGTCGAGCCGCCGACGAGGCTCGTGATGAGGCCCGGGATCGGCGCCGCGCCGTTCGGTGCGGCCGGGTTCACGAGGCCGCCCGCGTTCGTCACGGTGTTGCCGACCGCCGACACGAGCTGGCCGACGTCGCCGACGAGCGGCTGCGACGGGGACGTGCCCGCGATCTGCTTGCCGGCCGAGCTGATCGCGCCGCCGACTTGCTGCAGCAGGCCCGACACCGGCTGGCCGACGCCCGTCGTCGTGCCGACCGTCTGCGTGACCTGGCCCGCCGTGATGACGAGCGGCGTGACCGCGGAGCTGATCGGCTGCGTGATCTGCTGGACAGGCCCCGTCGACAGCGCGTTGCCGAGCATCGTGCCGGCCGCGTTCACACCGTTCGCGGCCGTCGCGAGCGCGCCCGCGACAGGCGTCGTGACGGGCGAGAGCGGGGCGAGCGGGCCCGTGCCGAGCGCCTGGACGGTCTGGCTGAGGCCCTGCACGGTGTTGCTCGCCGCGCTCACGACGTTGCCGAGGCCCGCGACTGTCGTGCCGACCGGATTCTGCGTGGAGCCGATCTGGCCGAGGCCGTTGCTGAGCGCATCCGCCGCGGCGTTGACGATGCCGCCCGTGCTGCCGACCGTCGCGCCGACGCCCTGGGTGACGCCGCTGCCGAGGCCCGGCACGCTCGTCGAGCCGATCGTGTTGCCGAGATCGGTCGCGGTCTTGCCGAGCGTGTTGACGACGCCCGACGTGCCCGCCGTGCCGCTGGTGCCGCTCGTGCCACTGGTTCCGCTCGTGCCGCTGGTCCCGCTGGTGCCGCCGCCGGCGGACGGCGGCGCGGTGACGTCGCTGCCGCCGCACGCGGCGAGCACGCACGCGGTTGCGAGCGCGGTGAGCGGAACGCGCCAGGCCGCGAGCGCGAATGACGGGACGAAACGTTGCTGGTTCATGATGCTGCTCCTCGCTGTCTTCTCTGATGCTGGATGGGCGCCGGCCCTTTTACTTCTTGATGCCGCCGAGCAGGCCGCCGACGAGCGACGTGACGGGCGACAGCAGGTTGGTCGAGCCGCCCGTGCCGCTGCTCGCGCCGGTCAGCGGCGCGGTGAGGCTCGCGACCGGGTTCGTCGCGGTCGTCGTCGAACCCGTCGCCGGCGCGGCGGTTGCACCGCCGAGCGCGCCCGTCGCGGTCGAGACGAGGTTCGTGACGGGGGCGAGCGGGCTCGTCGACGTCGCGCCGCCGGTGGCGCCCGAGAGTGCGCCCGTGACGGTCGACACGAGGCCCGTGACGGGCGCGAGCGGGCTGCTGCCGCCTGTACTGCCCGCGGCGCTCGTGAGCGCGCCCGTGACCGTCGACACGATGTTCGTGAGCGGCGCGAGCGGCGAGCTCGAGCCTGCGCTGCCAGCGGCGCCCGAGAGCGCGCCCGTGACCGTCGACACGACGTTCGTGAGCGGCGCGAGCGGGGTGCCCGAGGTTGCGCCGCCGACGCCGCTCAGCGTGCCCGTCAGGCCGCCGACGGCGGCCGTGATCGGCGCGAGCGGATTCGTGGAGCCGGTGCCGCCCGTCAGCAGGCCGCCGACCGACGTGATCGTGTTGCCGGTTGCCGACACCGTCTGGCCGAGGCCCGTCGTGACCGGGTTGTTGCCCGTCTTCGTGATCAGCGCGCCGGCCTGGTTCAGGCCTCCGCCGATCGTGCCGAGCAGCGTGTTGGCGGGCGCACCGAGGCCCGTCACGTTGCCGACCGTCTGCGTCGTGCCCGTGACCATCGACGTGATCGGCGTGATCGCCGAGCTGACCGTCTGCGTCAGTTGCTGGACGGGGCCTGTCGACAGCGCGGTGGTGAGCGTCGTGCCGCCCGCGGTGATCGTGTTGCCGAGCGTGCTGACCGCGCCGCCGAGCGGCGACGTGAGCGGCGACAGCGGCGCGAGCGGGCCGCTGCCGAGGCTCGTCACGAGTTTGCCCGTCTGCGTGACGGCGCCGCCCAACTGGCTGACCACGCCGCCCGTGCTTGCGACGGTCGTGCCGATCGGGTTGGTTGACGAGCCGAGCTGGCCGATGCCGCTCGTCACGCCGGAGCCGAGCACGCTGACCGCGCCGCCGAGGCTCTGAACGACGCCGCCGAGCGCCTGCGTCGTCTGCGGGTTCACGCCGGGCAGCGTCTGGCTGCCGACGACGGTGCCGAGACCCGACACGGTCGAGCCGGCGCCGCTGACGATGCCGCCCGTGTTGCCGGCGATCGTGCCGAGTGCGTTGATGCTCGACGTCGTCGAGCCGCCGCCTGACGTGGAGCCGCCGCCCGAGGTCGAACCGCCGCCCGACGTGGAGCTGCCGCCGGAGGTCGAGCCGCCGCCGCCCGACAGGCCGCCCGTCGAGCCGGAACCGCCGGAGCCGCCCGAACCCGAGCCGCTCGTGCCACCCGAGCCCGAGCCGCCGTCCCCCGTCGTGGAAATCGCGTTGCCGCTGCCGCTACCGGAGCCCGAGCCGTCGAGCCCCTTGCTGATCGAGCCGGAGCCGCCGCACGCGGAAAGGGAGAGCATGGCTGCCACGGTGGCCGCGATCAAAGTCGTCCGGAGCGTGCCATGGGAAATCGTGCTGATGTTCATCATCGTCCTCGCATTGGTGTGTTGTCTGTTGCTTGATTTGCCGCACTTGCGCACGACTACTCTGCAACTGGCGTGCCATTTCGTTGGACGATCTTTTCGGTGCGCGCGGCGAGATCCGGCAAACCCTTGTCAGACAAGGGTTTTGGCGGAGCGGGATGGCGCGGGAAAAACGATGGGGCGGGTGCGGCGAGGGCGTGTTTTTATGCGTTCGTAACGTAACGCCGCATGGCGCGCGTTACGGATGCGGCGTAACGTGCGACAGAAACGCGTCGCGCGCCATCGACATTTGAACCCTGCGTTTTACTGATGAATTAGGTATGTAGATCTAACCTATCGTAAGTCCTTATGTGTAAGGACTACCGACAGATCGTAAAAATAAGCGTGCGCACGGTCATAGTGTCTGATCAAAATCGATGAAAAATGTGGAACAAAAAAGGGTTCGGATATAAGATGCGCTCGTGCGCTATTTGTACGACCTAGTACATCAGGGAATACGAGGGGGACGCCGCCGACATAAATGTTAACTTGTATCAAATTGTTAGAAACTCTTGAAAAAAGGAGTTATAACGAAACCGCCCGAGCCGGCATTAAAGTCGGACTGGCGGGGGCAAGGTCGGCCGATAGCGAAAAGCAAGGCCAATGAAGACTCAAGGCACGAGGATCAACATGAAACAACTGATGCATCGCTTCTTCAAGGAAGAGGCCGGGGTGACCGCGATCGAATACGGGTTGATCGCAGGTCTTATCGCGGTGGCCATCGCGACGACGGTCGGCACGGTCGGTACCGATCTGAGCTCGCTGTTCAGCACGATCGCCAGCAAATTGCCGGCGGCCTGACTTTCACATCCAATTACGCATGACCACGAATTGCGGATTGCTTCGGCAATCCGCAAACGTCGCTGGGCGGCTGGGGCTGAGATGATTCGTCTCTTCAGTATTGGATTCTTTTTCGCCTGGGCTGCGGCTGTTGCAATTGCAGATTGTCGCAATCGCCGTATTCCCAATGAATTGGTGCTCGCCGGTTTCGCCGCCGTTATCATTTTTACAGCCTGCCGACAAAATCCGTTCGAAACGACATTGACCGGCGCATTGGTCGGCGCAACAGTCGGTCTCGTTTCCCTTTTTCCGTTTTTCGCGCTGCGCGTGATGGGCGCCGCCGACGTGAAGGTATTCGCGGTGCTCGGCGCGTGGTGCGGGCTGCCGGCGTTGCCGCGGCTATGGATCGTCGCGAGCGTCGCGGCGGGCATCCACGCGCTTGGCCTGATGCTCGTGACCCGCACGCCGCTCGGCTCGCTCGGGCGCAACGGCGCGCCCGCGTTCGCGCTCGGCGCGCGCCGCTCCGCGCCTTATGCGGCGTTTCTCGTCGCGCCCGCCGCCGCGTGGCTCGCCTATCTGATTCACACCGGAGGCACGCGATGATGCGCGCGCTCGGCCGATTCCGCTCGCCGCGCCGCCAGCGCGGCGCGACCGCGATCGAATTCGCGATCCTGTTTCCGCTGTTCTTTCTGATCCTCTACGGGATCGTGACATACGGCATGATCTTCGCCGCGCAGCAGAGCCTGACGCTCGCCGCGACGGAGGGCGCGCGCGCCGCGCTCAACTATCAGGTCGCGCAGACCCAGGCGGCGGCGCTCGGCCTGCGCGCGGCGGCCGCGTGCACGGCCGCGAACAATCTGACGGGCTGGCTGTCGGGCGCGACGTGCACGACTTCGTCGAACTACACGTGCTCGTACGATTCGACGATGTTTTGCATCCAGGTCACGGTCACGTATCCGTACGCGGCCAATCCGCTCGTGCCGGCGGTCGCGCTGTTCGACGCGGTGCTGCCGACCACGCTGACGAGCCGGGCGACGGTGCAGATCAATCCGACGAACATCATATGAAGAACACGATCGACTAGGCCGGACCGACGCGCCGCGCGCCACCGGTTTTCTCCAACGTTTTTTCTTGCCGCTGCACTGATAACAATCATGGCCAATCATCTGACCAAGATCATCGCGGTGTTGCTGATCGGGATCGCGATCCTGCTCGGCCTATACGCGTGGCTGCTCGGGCGCAAGCCGGCGCCCGTCGCGCCTGCCGCCGCGCCCGCTGCCGCGACGGCGATGGTGCCCGTCGTCGTCGCGGCGCGCGCGCTGCCCGCCGGGCAGCCCATTCCCGCCGATGCGCTGAAAGTGCAGCAGACGCCGACGCCGATCGCCGGCGCCTTCCCGAATCCGACGCTCGTCACGGGGCGCATCCCGGCGAGCGACATCGTCGCGCAGGCGCCGGTGCTCGAGAGCGAGCTGATGTCGGGCCTCGCCGATCAGATCGCGCCCGGCGAGCGCGCGGTCGCGATCAAGGTCGACGACACGAACGCGGTCGGCAACCGGCTGCGTCCCGGCAATTTCGTCGATGTATTCGTGAACCTGAAGCGCGAAGGCGGCTTCGGCGCGACCGGCGCCGAGATCGCGCAAACGCAGGCGCGGCTGCTGCTGTCGCGGGTGCGCGTGCTGTCGTTCGGCGACGCGACGGCCGATCGCGACGGCACGCCGGGCCCGACGGGCGCGGGCGCGCGCACCGCAGTGCTCGCCGTGCCGACCGCGCAGGTCGACGCGCTGACGCTCGCCGAGGCGAGCGGCCGGCTCGTGCTCGCGCTGCGCAGCCCGCGCGACGAGGATGTCGCCGCCCAGACGGTGGCGATCCGCGCGCCGGGCGGCGCGGGGGCATCGAACCAGGCGGCGGCGGGGCTCGTGCTGAGCGCGCTGTCGGGCGGCGGCGCGTCAGCGCAGACGGCGCGCGCGGCGCCCGCGCCCGCGCGGGTGACGGCGGCGGCCGCGCCGCGTGCGGGAGGCGGCATCGAGGTAATCCGGGGGGGGCGGGCCGAGACGGTCGCCTATTGATCGACGAGCAGTTTCGAACAGTGACGGCAGGGGGAAGGCCGGCTCGCGCCGGTCTCCGACACGATGAAAAATAAACTGATTGCATGGGCGATGGCGTTTGGCGTGTTGCTGTCGTTCGCCGCGCAGGCGGCCGAGATGGGGGCGATCGAGCTCACGACGGGCGCGCAGCGGCAGATTGCCGTCGGGCGCGGCGTGCAGCGGGTCGCGATCGGCGATCCGAACGTCGCCGACGTGCTCGTCATCAAGGGCGGGCGCGGCGGCGTGCTGCTCGTCGCGAAGGCGGCCGGCTCGACGAGCCTGATGGTGTGGGAGCGCGGCCGCGACGAGCCCGCGGTCTACACGGTCGACGTCGTGAGCGGCTCGGCGCGCGCGCTCCTCGACGGCGGCGCGCCGGGCGTGAGGGCGTATGACGGCACGGCGGTCGTGTCCGGCTCGGCCGCGACGCTCGATGCGCATGCGCGCGCGCTCGCCGTCGGCAAGGGAATGGCGGGCAAGGGCGGCGTCGTCGACGCATCGACGGTCGGCGGCAAGAACGTCGTGCAGGTCGACGTGCGCGTCGTCGAGTTCAGCCGCTCGGTGCTCAAGCAGGCGGGCCTGAACTTCTTCAAGCAGAACAACGGCTTCACGTTCGGCTCGTTCGCGCCCGCCGGCCTCGCGTCGGTGACGGGCGGCGGCACGTCGTCGATGTCGGTGTCGGCGAACATTCCGATCGCGTCCGCGTTCAATCTCGTCGTCGGCTCCGCGACGCGCGGCCTCTTCGCCGATCTGTCGATCCTCGAGGCGAACAACCTCGCGCGCGTGCTCGCGCAGCCGACGCTCGTCGCGCTGTCCGGGCAGAGCGCGAGCTTCCTCGCGGGCGGCGAGATCCCGGTGCCGGTGCCGCAGTCGCTCGGCACGATCTCGATCGACTGGAAGCCGTACGGCGTCGGCCTCACGCTCACGCCGACTGTGCTGAGCCCGCGCCGGATCGCGCTGAAGGTCGCGCCGGAATCGAGCCAGCTCGACTTCGTCCATTCGATCACGATCAACGGCGTGACGGTGCCCGCGCTCACGACGCGCCGCGCGGACACGACGGTCGAGCTGGGCGACGGCGAGAGCTTCGTGATCGGCGGCCTGATCGACCGCGAGACGACGTCGAACGTCGACAAGGTGCCGTTCCTCGGCGATCTGCCGATCATCGGCACGTTCTTCAAGCACCTCAGTTATCAGCAGAACGACAAGGAGCTCGTGATCATCGTGACGCCGCATCTCGTCGCGCCGATCGCGAAGAACGCGTCGCTGCCCGCGACGCCCGGTGAACTGTCCGAGCAGCGCGACGGGCCGGTGTGGCGGTCGTATCTCGGCGGCGCGCTGTCGCCGGACGCAGGGCCGGGGTTCTCGAAATGAGCGCGCGACGCCACGACAGCGCACGCGCGAGCGCCGCGATGCGGCGCGCAACCGGGATGCATCACCATGAACGCGAGAACACAATCCTTGGCTGAGCCCGCCGTCACCGACTACTTCGTCTGCGCGTCGCCTCACGGCGAGCACGTGCGCTGGCTCGCGCAGACGCTCGTCTCGGCGGGCGCGGTCGAGTCCGCGCCGCTCGAGCCGGCGGCGCTCGCGCAGCGGATCGCCGGGCTCAACCCGGTGCTCGTCTTCGTCGATTTCTCGGGCGGCCGCGCGCAGGCGGCGAGCGCCGCGGCGGCCGCGGTGCGGGTGTCGCATCCGGGGCTGCCGATCGTCGCGCTCGGCTCGCTCGGCGAGCCGGAAAGCGCGCTCGCCGCGCTGCGCGCCGGCGTGCGCGACTTCATCGATTTTTCCGCGCCCGCCGAGGACGCGCTCAGGATCACGCGCGGGCTGCTCGATCACGTCGGCGAGCAGCCGAGCCGCCACGGCCGGCTGATCGCGCTCCTCGGCGCGCGCGCCGGGATGGGCGCGAGCACGCTCGCCGCGAACCTGTCGGTGCTGGTGCAAAAACGCTCGGCTGCGCTCGGCCGCCAGACGGCGCTCGTCGATCTCGGCTTGCCGGCGGGCGACGGCGCGCTGTTCCTGAACACGCGCTGCGAATTCGATTTCGTCGAGGCGGTGCGCAACCTGCGCCGCTTCGACCGGACCTTCGTGAACACGGCGCTCGCGCGCCATCCGAGCGGCGTCGCGCTGACGTCGCTGCCGCCGAGCCTGACCGGGCTGCGCGACGTGTCGTACGCGTCGTGCGTCGGCCTGCTGAACCGCCTGCGCGCGTTCTTCGACTGCCAGATCGTCGACCTGGGCGGCTTCTCGAACCGCGACTTCGTCGCGCAGACCGCGAACGCGGCCGACGAATCGTGGCTCTTGTGCGACCAGGGCGTCGCGTCCGTCGTGTCGGCCGCCGAGCTGCTGGAATCGCTGCGCGACGCGGGCGTCGACACGGACAACGTGCGCCTCGTCGTGAACCAGTACGATCCGGCGCTCGGCCTCGCGCCCGCGCAGATCGCCGAGCGCCTCGGCCTCGCGCTCGCCGCGACGTTGCCGTCGCGGCGCGTGCCGATCGGGCATGCGGCCAATCAAGGCAAGCTGATCGTCGACGCGGCCGAGCGCGATCCCTACGTGCGCGCGCTCGAGCCGCTCGTCGAACGCGCGACGGGCGGCACGGGGGCCGCCGCGCCGCGCCCGGCGGGCGGCTTTTCCGCGCTCAGGCGCTTCATTCAACCCACCTCCAAGCGGTCGTAAGAGATGGCACACGACATTCAATTTGCCGACGGGGCGACGCCGTTCTCGCAAACGCAGCAGTTTCACGACATCAAGAACGCCGCGCACGAGCACCTTCTGACGCGCATCGAGGAGCTGGGCGCGGAGTTCGGGCGCTGGTCGCGGCAGGCGATCAATCAGTTCGTCGATCTGGAGATCGACAGCTTCGTTCGGCTGCGCCGCATTCCGCTCAACGAGAACGAGGTGCGCGCGGTCGCGCAGGCGCTGACGAAGGAGCTCGCGGGCTTCGGCCCGATCGAGGACCTGCTCGCCGATCCGCACGTCGAGGACATCCTGATCAACGGCTACAGCGACGTCTACGTGTCGAAGCACGGAATCCTGACGAAGCTGCCCGTGCGCTTCACCGACAACGCACACCTGCTGCGCATCGTGCGGCGCATTCTCGCGCCGATCGGCCGCCGGCTCGACGAGTCGAATCCGATGGTCGACGCGCGGCTGCCGGACGGCGGGCGCGTGAACGTCGTGATCGAGCCGCTGTCGATCGACGGCCCGGTCGTGTCGATCCGCAAGTTCCGCAAGGACCCGCTGAAGCCCGCCGATCTGCTCGCGAACGGCACGTTCAACGACGAGATCGGCGCGCTGCTCGAAGCCGCGGTCGCCGCGCGCTGCAACATCCTTGTGTCGGGCGGCACGAGCTCCGGCAAGACGTCGCTTCTGAACGCGCTCGCGTTCCACATTCCCGAAGTCGAGCGCGTCGTGACGATCGAGGACACGGCCGAGCTGTCGCTCAACCACCCGCATGTGGTGCGGCTCGAGAGCCGGCCGGGCGGCTTCGACGGCACGGGCGTCGTGTCGATCCGCGACCTGCTGCGCAACACGCTGCGGATGCGCCCGGACCGGATCATCGTCGGCGAAGTGCGCGGCGGCGAAGTGCTCGAGATGATGCAGGCGATGAATACCGGTCACGACGGCTCGATGGGCACGATCCACGCGAGCTCGCCGCGCGAGTGCCTGTACCGACTCGAGATGCTCGCCGGCTTCGCGGGCTTCCAGGGCACCGAATCGAGCCTGCGCCGGCAGATCGCGAACGCGGTCGATTTCATCGTGCAGATCGGGCGGCTGTCGAACGGGCGGCGGCGCATCCTGTCGGTCACCGAGGTGACGGGGCTGTCCGACAACATCATCGCGACGCAGGAGCTCTATCGCTACGAGCCGCGCGTGAACGTGGACGGCGACGAGACCGACGCGTGGGAATCGCTCGGCATCCATCCGCATTCGCCGAAGCTCGCGCGCTTCAGGCAGGCGCTCGCGGGCGGCGGCTTCGGCGGCGAGCCGTACGGCCGCGGCGGGGGCTTCAATGTCTAGCGCGGCGCTCTGGGCGCTCGCGCTCGCGCTGCTGTGCGTCGCCGGGGCGCTCGCACTATGGCGGCGCGGCGCGGCGAACAAGGAGCGCGCGCACGCGGCGCGCTACATCGACAGCCGGCTCGAGCCCGGCGCGCGCCCGGGCGCGCCGCCGAAGATGCCGGCCGCGGCCGAGCCGAAGCGCGCGGCGGCGGTGCCGGCGGCGGGCGCGCCCGCGGCGAAGCCCGCCGAGGGCCTCGCGCGCTGGCGCGAACGCGCGGCCGATGCGTGGCTGAACGTGTCGAACCGCGCGGGCGTGTCCGAGATTCGCACGCCGCTCATCGCGCTCGTTGCGGCGACGGCCGTCGCGACGCTGTGGGCGGGCCTGCGCGGCGGGCTGCTCGCCGCCGTCGCGGCGTTCGTCGCGGGCGCGACGCTCGTGGTCTTCTGGCTCGTGTCGCGGATGCAGAAGCGGCGGCTGCGGATCGTGCGCCAGTTGCCGTCGTTCCTCGACGGCATCGTGCGCCTCGTCACGCTCGGCAACAGCGTGCCCGCCGCGTTCCAGGCGACGCTGCAGACGACCGAGGCGCCGCTGCGCGGCTGCCTCGACCACGTGTCGCGGATGCTGCGCTCGGGCGTCGAGATCGATCGCGCGATGGTCTATGTCGCAACGCTCTACCGGATCAAGGAGTTCGAGCTCGTCGGCTCGGTGCTGCGGCTGTCCGTCAAGTACGGCGGCCGCGCCGACGTGATGCTCGACCGGATGGCCGTCTTCATGCGCGACCTCGAGCAGGCGGAGCGTGAGCTCGTCGCGATGTCGGCGGAGACGCGGCTGTCGGCGTGGGTACTCGGCGCGCTGCCCGTGGGCATCGGCAGCTTCGTGATCGCGACGAATCCGAAGTATTTCAGCGCGATGTGGCTCGATCCGATGGGCCGCCAGCTCGTGTATCTCGCGTTCATCCTGCAAGTCGCCGGCGGCTACTGGCTGTACCGGCTCGCCCGATTGAGGTGATCACGATGGACCCCAGCCGTCTTGGCGCAATCGCGCTCGTCCTCGGCTCAATCGGCGTGCTGATGCTCGCCGGGCTCGCGATCATGCAGGCCGTGCTCGCGCGGCGCACCGGCCGCACGCTTGCGGACGCGCTCGACCAGCGCGCCGCTGCGCTCGAGGCGGCCGCCGCGCGTGCGGCGGCGGGTGCGGCGTCGGCGCTCGGCGCGGCGCGCGCGAGCGCCGCGGACGCGGCGCCGGACGAGTGCCGTCCGCGCTTCGCGACGCTGCTCGATCGCGCCGGCAAGTTCGGGATGCGCCTGCTCGACACGCGGCTCGGCAAGCAGATCGTCGCCGAAGAAGACCGGATGCTGCTCGAGCAGTGCGGCTACGTCGACGCGCACACGCGCGGCGTCTTCCTGAGCGCGCGGATCGCGTGCGCGATCGCGCTGCCCGCCGCTGTCGCGCTCGCCGGCGGCGAGACGGTCCGCACGCATCTGACCGCCTGGGTCGCGCTCTGCGTCATCGCCGGCTTCATGCTGCCGAAGATCTACGTGCGCCGCCGCGCGGCGGCGCGCCGCCAGTCCGTCGTCGACGAGATGCCGCTGCTCGTCGACATGCTGCGGCTGTTGCAGGGCGTCGGGCTGTCGCTCGACCAGAGCATCCAGGTCGTCACGAACGACTTCAAGGGGATGCTGCCCGTGCTGTCGTCGGAGCTCGGGATCGCGCAGCGGCAGTTCGTCGCGGGGCGCACGCGCGAGCAGTCGCTGCAGCGCCTCGCGACGAGCTTCGACAACGAGGATCTGCGCGCGATCGTGCGCCTGCTGATCCAGGTCGACAAGCACGGCGGCGCGGTGCAGGAGCCGCTCAAGCAGTTCGGCGACCGGCTGCGCGAAGTGCGCCGCGCGATGCTGCGCGAGCGGATCGGCCGCCTCACGGTGAAGATGACGGGCGTGATGATTCTCACGCTGCTGCCCGCGCTCTTCATCGTGACCGCGGGGCCGGGGATGCTCGCCGTCACGCACGCGCTCACGGCCGCGCGCCGCTAGCCGCGTTTGCCGCCGCGCAACGAAGGAAGGAACGACATGAGACGAAGCAGCTTTTCACCGATGACGACGGCGGCGCTCGCGGCGCTTGCGCTGTCGCTCGCCGCGTGCGGGGCGTTCAAGGAGTCGGGCTACGGGATCGGCGCGCAGGCCGAGCGCGCGGCGCTGATGCAGGCCGCGGCCGACAGGAACGCGACGCCCGACACGCCCGGCATGTATCTCGGCCTCATCGGCCGGATGCAGTCGCAGGGGCTCCATTACGCGTCGCTCGCGCACATCGACGCTTACGAGAAGCAGTACGGCGCGTCGCCGGACACGATCCTGCTGCGCGCGGACGCGCTGCGCGCGACCGACCAGCCGGCCGCGAGCACGGTCGCGTACAGGCAGTTGCTCGGCACGCCGCTTGCCGCGCGCGGCTATCGCGGGCTCGGTTTGCTGGCCGGCGCGTCGGGCGATTTCGACGCCGCGTCGCAGGCGCTCGCGCAGGCGAGCGCGCTCGCGCCGACCGATTCGCTGACGCTGTCCGATCTCGCGTATGCGCGGATGCGCAGCGGCGATGTCGGGGGCGCGCGCGTGCCGTTGATGAAGGCGGCGGAGCTCGACCAGAACAATCCGAAGATCCTCAGCAATCTCGCGCTCTTTCTGCTCGCGACGGGGCAGACGCGCGACGCGCTCGGCCTGATGAACCAACTGAAGCTCGCGCCCGCGGTGCGCACGGAAATCCGCAACGACGCGACGAAGATCGCAGCCGCGTCGCGCGCGCGGCAGCGGGCGCTCGCGCGCCCGGGCGCGCCGGGCGCGGCCGCTGCCGCGGGCATGGCGATCGCCGCGAACGCGGCGGCGGGCGGCGCGGCGGGTTCGAGCGGCGAGGCGGCGGCCAGCAGGGGCGCCGTGGCCGGCGCGGCCGCGCCCGCGCCCGTCGCGGCCGCCACGGCGCCGGCGTTCGAGCCGACGGTGCCGCTCTTGCAGCGATTCTCGCAATGACAGACGTGATACGGAGTCGACATGACGACGCATGACCATACCCAGACCGCCGCTGCCCGCTCCGGGCGCGGCCGCGCGCTTTGCGCGGCGACGCTCGCGCTCGCGGCCGCGCTCGCGTGCGCGGCGGGCGCCGCCCGCGCGCAATCGTCGCAGCCGCAGCCGCAACACGACGCGCCGCCCGCATCGGAAATCGGCCACGCGTCACAGACATGGTTTGCGTTGCAGGCCAGCAACCGCGAGGCGGCGCCGGCGCAGCCGATGATCGGCGAGGCGGCGTCGCTCGCGTACGCGCGCTATCTCGAGTCGTTCAAGACGAAGATCCCGGCGTTCTACGGATCGGCCGCGGGCATGAGCGGCGGAGGAGGCGGTGGCGCGGACTATCTCCTCACGCCGGCGTCGCGTTCGCAGTGAGCGATCGCATGCCATTGGCCCGCCGTCGCGCCGAGCATCGGCCTTCCGCCCGCGGACGCGCGGCGATCGCGCGCGAGCGCGGCTCGTTCGCGGTCGTCGCGGCGATCTGGATGCTCGTCGCGATCGCCGCGCTCGGCGCGGTCGACATCGGCAACGTGTTCTTCGTGCGCCGCGACTTGCAGCGGGTCGCCGACGTGGCCGCGCTCGCCGGCGCGCAGAGAATGGACGATCGATGCGCGCAGCCGAACGCGGCCGCCGCCGCGAACGCGAGCTCGAACGGCTTCGATCCGTCGGCGGGCGGCAACACGCTGACGGTCGCGTGCGGGCGCTGGGACACGCAAAGCAACGTGGGGCCGAGCTACTTCAACACGGCGTCGACGCCGCTCAACGCGGTGCAGGTGACGGCAACGCAGACCGTGCCGTATTTCTTCCTCGGCCCGTCGCGCACGGTGAGCGCGACGTCGACCGCGAAGGCGACCAACGTCGACCAGTTCACGATCGGCACGACGCTCGCGAGCTTGCAGGGCGGCCTCGTGAACGGCGTGCTCAATGCGCTGCTCGGCACGAATCTGGGCCTGAGCGCGCTGTCGTACCAGGCGCTCGCGTCGACGCAGATCAAGGTCGGCGACCTGATGGCGGCCGCGAACGTGCTGACCGTCAACGAACTGCTCGCGACGCAGGTGACGGCGGGGCAGTTCGTCGATCTGATGCTGACCGCGCTGTCGCGCACGCAAGTCGTGAACGCGAACCTGCAGGCGAGCGTCGCCGCGCTGCAGGCGATCGCCGGCGCGAATCCCGGCGGCGGGAAATTCAGCCTCGGCGGCCAGTCGGGCGGGCCCGGCGTGTTCGCGCTCGGGCTGTCCGACACGCAGGCGGCCGCCGACGCGAAGATCGACGTGCTCGATGCGCTGATGGTCGCGGCCGAGGTGGCGGCGGCGGGCAAGCCGGCCGTCGACGTCGCGACGAAGCTGCAGCTCGCGGCGGGCCAGGGTGCGACGCTGAAGCTGCAGGTCATCGAGCCGCCGACGATCGTGATCGGCGAGGCGGGAACGGACCCGAAGACGGGGGCGTGGCGCACGCAGGCGAACAATGCGCAGATCCGGTTGTATGTGAAAGTGAGTCTCGGCACCACGGGGCTGTCGCCCACCAGCGCGCTGTTGCCGCTTGCGCCGCTCGTGAGCCTCGTGCAGAACCTGATACAGGTCGATCTGAGCCTGCCGATCGCGCTGCAGGTCGCGACGGGCTCCGCGTGGCTGCAGTCGACGAGTTGCGCTGCAACCGCCGCAGCGAGCCGCGCGACGATCGTCGTGCAGCCGGGCCTCGCGAACCTGTGCGTGGGCAACCCGCCGACGGATCTTTCCGCGCAGCAGACGTTCGCCTGCGACGCGCCTGCGACGATTGCATCGATCGGCCTGGCGAACGCGCCGCTCCTGCAGGTCAAGTCGGCCGTCGCGCTGCCGGCGGTCGTGCCGAAGGCCAGCGCCGCGACGCTCACGTTCAACGGCGTGACGGGCGACGCCGACGATTATCAGACGACGAATTCGAACGCGGTGGGCTCGGTGATCTCGAACGCGCTGTCGGGCGCCGCGCAATCGCTGACGGGGCCGAACGGCCTCACGCTCTATGTGCTGCAAATGCCGGTGCCCGTCGGCGATGCGCTGGGGCCGGTGGTCTCCGTGCTGCTGAACCTGCTCGGCCCCGTGCTGGGCTCGCTCGACCAGGTCGTCGTGCCGCTTTTGAGCCTGCTCGGCGTGCAGCTCGGCGCGGCGACGGTTCACAACCTGGCGCTGACCTGCGGCGCCGCGCAAACGGTTTATTGAAGATTCACGCATAACGATGAGAAACACGAACGCAATCGAAGGACTCGACCTGTACGTCTGGGAGGGCAAGGCCGACATCGTCGACCGGGTCGCGCGCTGCATGTCGAGCTTCGACGTCGAAGTGATCCGCGCGGACAACGAGGCGCTGTCGCCCGATCGAACTGCGATGCGGCCGTCGCTCGCGATCATCAGCGTGTCGATGATCGAGAGCGGCGCGGCGTTCCTGCGCACCTGGCAGGCGGACATCGGCATGCCGGTGGTCTGGGTCGGCGCGGCGCGCGATCACGATCCGTCGCAGTATCCGCCCGAGTATTCGCACATCCTGCCGCTCGATTTCACGTGCGCGGAACTGCGCGGCATGATCTCGAAGCTCGCGGTGCAACTGCGCGCGCATGCGGCGAAAACGCTCGAGCCGAGCACGCTCGTCGCGCATTCGGACTGCATGCAGGCGCTGCTGCAGGAAGTCGACACGTTTGCCGACTGCGACACGAACGTGCTGCTGCACGGCGAGACGGGCGTCGGCAAGGAGCGGGTCGCGCAACTGCTGCACGAGAAGCACTCGCGCTATTGCATGGGGGAGTTCGTGCCCGTCAACTGCGGCGCGATTCCGGACGGCCTGTTCGAGTCGCTCTTCTTCGGGCACGCGAAGGGCTCGTTCACGGGCGCGGTCGGCACGCACAAGGGCTACTTCGAGCAGGCGGCGGGCGGCACGCTCTTTCTCGACGAAGTGGGCGACCTGCCGCTCTACCAGCAGGTGAAGCTGCTGCGCGTGCTCGAGGACGGCGCGGTGCTGCGCATCGGCGCAACCGCGCCCGTCAAGGTGGACTTCCGGCTCGTCGCGGCGAGCAACAAGAAACTGCCGCTGCTCGTCAAGGACGGCTTGTTCAGGGCGGACCTGTATTACCGGCTCGCGGTGATCGAGTTGAGCATTCCGTCGCTCGAGGAGCGCGGGCCCGTCGACAAGATCGCGCTCTTCAAATCGTTCGTCGCGTCGGTCGTCGGCGAGGACCGGCTCGCCGCGCTGCCGGAGCTGCCTTACTGGCTTGCCGAGGCGGTCGCCGATTCGTACTTCCCGGGCAACGTGCGCGAGCTGCGCAACCTGGCCGAGCGCGTCGGCGTGACGGTGCGGCAGACGGGCGGCTGGGACACGGCGCGGCTGCAGCGGCTCGTCGCGCGCGCGCGCAGCGCCGCGCAGCCGGTGCCGGCGGAGAGCGCGCCCGACGTGTTCGCCGATCGCAGCAAGTGGGACATGGCCGAGCGCAACCGCGTGATCGCCGCGCTTGACGCCAACGGTTGGCGTCGGCAGGATACCGCGCAGCATCTCGGGATCAGCCGCAAGGTGCTGTGGGAAAAGATGCGCAAATACCAGATTTTCGACGAGGAGCCTGAGGCACGGGAAAGCGAATGAAAAAGGGCTGCGACGCAGCCGACGAACATGCATTCGAAAAACTACAACACTTCGAAGCAGGAAAAACAGAATGAGCCACATACGGGGAATGGGGCGCGTCTTCGTCGCGATCGCGGCGGCGGGCGGCCTCTGCGGCGCGCATGCGCAGGCATTGGAAGGCGAAGGCGGCGCTGCGTCGCCGGCGTTGACGGCATCTGCCGCGGCGGCGGCGCCGGGCGTCTCGGCGCCGGCCGTCGTCAATCTGTCGGCGCCCGGCGGCGCGCCGGCGGCGGCCGCGAGCGCGGATGCGAACGGCAGGAGCACGATCGACGAGCTGCAGCGCCAGATTCAGGCGCGCGAGCTGACCGAAATGCGCACGACGTACAACGGGAGCTACGGCGCGAGCTTGCTGCTCAACATCCAGGAAGGCACGTATTTTGTCGCGCTGTTCCAGCAAAGGGCGTTCTGGCGCGTGATCAGGACGGCGAGCGAGGCGCGCGCGGAAGCGGTCTACCGCGATTTCGCGAAGCAATCCGAGACGCTCGCGGTCAATGAACTGCAGGCCGCGAAGCTCGAATCGCAGAAAGCGCAGACCGATCGGCAGATCGCCGCCGTGCAGGAGCGGGCGAGCCGGCTGCAGGCGGATCTGAGCATCGCGCGCGAGCAGCGCGCGGCCGTCGCGAGCCGGCAGAAGGACAAGCTCGACGAGGCGGCCGCGCTGCGGGAGCAGAAGAACGAGCGGCAGGATCAACTGCGCAAGCTGCAGCAGCAGGTTCGTTCGTTGCAGCGGCAAGCCGACGCAGGATTGCCGAAGATGCGGTGATCGCACCACGGACGGGGCGGGATCGGACGGTCCCGCTTCGCGCAGGCCCCGGGATTCGCCGTGGCGCGGGCTCGCGAGACTGAGGCCCGTTCACGCCGGGAACGGGCCTGAGACAAAAAAGGGCAAGCCGGTGATGGCTTGCCCTTTCGATTTGGCGGGGCCGGTTTATTGGCCGTCGGTCGGACCGAGCGAACGGCGGCGGCGCGTGACGATCACGGGGCCGTTGCCGTTGCGCTCCTGCGTGCCGGAGGGCGCCGATGCGCCTTCTTGCGGCGCGCCGTAAGACTCGCGGGGCTCGCGCGGTTCGCGCGCGCCATAGCCGCCGTCGCCGCGGGGTTCGCGCGAGCCGTAGCCGCCGTCGCCGCGCGGTTCGCGGGAGCCATAGCCGCCATCGCCGCGCGATTCGCGAGCGCCATAGCCGCCGCCTTCGCCGCGCGGGCCGCCGTGCGAGCCGTACGGACCGTGACCGCCACCTTCGCGGCCGCCGGGGCGACCACCGCCGCCGTGGGGGCCGCCCGCGCGCGGGCCGCGGCCGCCGCCCGGACGGGAGCCGCCCGTGTCGAGCTGGATCGTCGAGATGGCGCGTTTATAGATGCCTTGCAGGCCGACGGGCGTGCGCAGCATCACCAGGTACTGGTCGAACGACTCGATGCATCCCGTCAGGCGAATACCGTTGACGAGATAAATTTCGACGCGCTTGCGTTCCTTGCGCGCGGCATTGATGAAGTCGTTTTGCGGATGGGATTCTGCAGGATTGGCCATTAAAAAGCGGCAGGTGCCGGCGTCAATTAAGAGTTATGCGTTTCGCCGCATGCGAACTTACACAGCGTTTGGCGGGATTTTACCCTGTTCGAACCCGATGCGCGCGCGAGCGTTTGTGTCCAACCGTTACCCACTATAGACGGTCCCGCGCGTTTGCGCGATCCGTCCGATCGGCCAATGCGCGTTGGCGCGCATTTTCGTTACGTCGGGTTACAGGTCTCGCACGGCCGTTGCACCTGCCGCCGCGCAGGTCCGATAGAGTGCGTGCAGAAGGCCGGCCATGCCGGCGAAACGAGGTGAGGTGACGAACATGAAAAAATTACTGACGAGCACGATGCTGGGCGTCGCGGCGCTCATGGCATCGGGCGCCGCGACGGCGGGCGGCGTCGATCTGTCGATCGGCGTCGGCGTGCCTGTCGCGCCGGTGTATGTGGCGCCGGAACCCGTCTATGTCGCGCCGCAGCCCGCGGTCGTCGGCTACCCGGCGTACTACGGCGGCTGGCGCGGCGACGATGACGAAGACTACTGGAAGCACTATCGCAAGCACTGGCGCAAGTGGCACCGCCATCACGACGACGATGACGATTGACCACGCGATCCGGCCTGCCGCCGCGACGGGCCCGTCGCGCCGCCGCAACGAAAAAAACGCCGCGCGGGCCGTGATGGTCCGCGCGGCGTTTTTCATCGCAGCCCGCCGCCGCCGTTCATGACACGGCGATGACGAATCAGAATGCGTAATCGGGATTCTTCGGATCGAACGCCGTTTCGTCGAGCGATTTCGGCGTGATCTTCTCGAACACGACCTTCTCGAACAGGCGCCCGTCGTTGTCGTACGATTCGACGGTTCGGAAGTACGGTTGCCGCAAGTCGAGCCCGAGCGTTTCCTTCTTCGCGTAGAACTGCGGCCGGCCGCCGGGCGTCTCGTAGGTGAGGGCGACGACGCGCACGCCCTTGATCGTCTTCGCCTCGACGTGCGTCGGCTTCAGCACGCCCGCGTCGCGGTACTTCTTCGCCTCGCTCAGGAACAGGTTCGCGACGAACTCGGTGCCGAGATCGCGCACCTGGTGATTCGATTGCGCGCGCGCGAGCGTGCCGTCGACGGCCGTCCACATCGGCAGCTTGCCGAGCAGGCCGCCCAGGTGGCCGTACATTTCGTCGGCGCGCTTCGTCGAATCGTAGATCACTTCCTGGCCCGAATGCGCGCCGTCCGGCAGCCACTTCGCGTAGACGCGCAGCGGGCCGCGCGTCACCTTGACGAACATGTGGTCGGGCGTATCCGACCATTTGCCGCTGATGCGCTCCTGGCGCAGCATCGTGAATTGGTACGACGGATGGCCGATCGGTCCCGCCGCGACGTAATCCGGCACGGTCTGCGGATCGAGCGACTCGAAGAGCGCCGTGAGCGTCGCGTCGTCGAGCTTTTCGAGCGTGCCCTGACGCGCGGCCGTGCGCAGCCAGCGCGCCTGCTGGTCGGCGGGCAGCTTCGCGACCTTCGCGAGCTCGGGCGGCAGCGCCGCGCCCGGCGCGCCGGGTTCGACGGCGGCGCTCGCCTCGGCGTCGGCCTGCGCGTGCGCGGCGCCTTGGCCGAGCACGAGCACGGGCACGAGCGAGAGCGCGGCCACGGCCGACGCGGCGGCGAGACGGCGCCGTGCGAATCGTGTTCGCGACGACGAAGACGGGTGTTGTGGTGACGCGTACGACATGCATTCCTCCCAGAACGCGATCAAGAATCCTGTTGAGGGGCTTTCGCGGTCCGCCCGGATCAGTGCTTCGCCGACGGATCGGCAGGCGCGTTCGCGAGCTTCGCGAGTTCCTCGTCGCGCAGCGCGCGGCGCAGGATCTTGCCGACGTTGGTCTGCGGCAACGCGTCGCGGAACTCGACGGCCCTCGGCATCTTGTATCCCGTCAGGTTCTTCCGGCAGTGCGCGAGCACGTCCTCGACCGTCAGCGACGCATCGCGAGGCACGACGAACACCTTGATGCGCTCGCCATGCACGGGATCGGGAATGCCGATCGCCGCCGCTTCGCGGATGCCCGGATGCGACACGAGCACGTCTTCGATCTCGTTCGGATACACGTTGAAGCCCGACACGAGGATCATGTCCTTCTTGCGGTCGATCAGGCGGATGAAGCCCTGCTCGTCCATTACGCCGATGTCGCCCGTCGCGAGCCAGCCGTCGGCGTCGATCACCTTCGCGGTCTCGTCGGGGCGCTGCCAGTAGCCGCGCATCACCTGCGGGCCGTGCACGCACAGCTCGCCCGGCTCGCCGACGTTCGCCCATGCGCCGTCCTCCTTGCGAAAGCGCACGATCGTCGAAGGCGCGGGCAGCCCGATCGAGCCGCTGAACGCGCGCTTCTCGTTCGCGTCGTATGGGTTCATCGTGACGATCGGCGAGCACTCGGTGAGCCCGTAGCCTTCGACGATCGGGCAGCCGGTCACCTGCTCGAAGCGCTCGGCGACCGCGCGCTGCATCGCCATGCCGCCCGCCATCGCGAGCTTGAGCTTCGAGAAGTCGCGCTTGCGGAATTCCTCGTTGTCGAGGAACGCGTTGTAGAGCGTGTTGATGCCGGTGATGCCCGTGAAGGTCTCGTGACGCAGGATCTTCATCATCATCTTCGTGTCGCGCGGGTTCGCGATCAGGATGTTGCGCCCGCCGAGGCCGAGGAAGATGAACGCGTTCACCGTCAGCGAATAGATGTGATAGAGCGGCAGCGGCGTGAGCACCGTCTCGACGTCGCCCGTCAGTTGATCCTCGATCCACGTCTTCGCCTGCAGCAGGTTCGCGATCAGGTTGCCGTGCGTGAGCATCGCGCCTTTCGCGACGCCTGTCGTGCCGCCCGTGTATTGCAGGAACGCGAGATCGTCGCGCTTGATCGCAACGGGCGCGGGCGCCTTCCTCGCGCCGGCCGCGAGCGCCGCGCGCAGGCGCACGGCCTGGGGCAGCCGATACGCCGGCACGAGCTTCTTCACGTGCTTGAGCACGAAGTTGATCAGCCGGCCTTTCGGATTGAGGCCGTCGGCGAGCAGATCGCCGAGCGCGGTCACGACGACGTGCTTGATCTGCGTCTCGGGCAGCGCGTCCTGCAGCGTCTTCGCGAAGTTCTCGAACACGACGATCGTCTGCGCGCCGCTGTCCTTCAGTTGATGCGCAAGCTCGCGCACCGTGTAGAGCGGATTCACGTTGACGACGATCGCGCCCGTCTTCAGCGTGCCGAACAGCGTGACCGGATACTGGAACGTGTTTGGCAGCATGATCGCGACGCGGTCGCCCGGCTTCACGCCGAGGCTCTGCAGATACGACGCGAACGCGGCCGCCTTGTGCGCGAGCGCCGCATAGGTCATCCGCGCGCCCGCGCTGATGAAGGCGATGCGCTGCGCATAGCGCGTCGTGCATTCGTCGAAGTACTGAGCAAGCGATTCGTACTGCGTGACGTCGATGTCGTGCGGCACGCCTTTCGGGTACGACGCGTACCAGATGCCGTCGGTGTTCGGCGCTTGCGTGTGGGCGTGGGCGGGCGCAACGGGGGCGGTCATCGCTTGTCTCCTGAATCGTTGGTATGGGCCGGCGCGCGGGCGTCGGCGGCGCGTTGCGCGAACTCGCCGCGCGATGCGCGTGCCGGGGTGGGCGCCGAAAAGGCGGGCGCCGGGTCGCGATATGTCAGCGCCGCCCCGTGCAGTCGCGCACCGCGCGGCCGGCGCTCGCGGTGCGCGAGCCTTCTCAGGTCGCGTGCGTCTCGTGCGCGGCCGCGCCGACCGGTTCGGCCGCGAACGCCTCGGTGCGGGGTGACGCCGGCGCCGCGGGGGCCGCCGGCATCGGCGCGGCGGACGCCGGCGCGACCGGAGCCGGCGGCACGGCGCTTGGCGCGAGCGCCGACACGGCGGCAGCCGGCACGAGTGCGGGGGCTGCGGACGGCGCGGCGGCGGGCGCGGGCGCAAGCGGTCCGGCAGGCTGCATCGTCGCGCTGGCCGAGGCCGCCGCGCCGTCGAGCACCGATGCGAAGATCGCGAGCTGCGTCGCGTCGGGCATCGGCGCGTTCAGCGCCGCGACGATCAGCGCGGACAGCCGCGCGATCATCTGCACGTCGTTCATCGTGCGGCCTTGCGTGAATTCGTCGATGAGGCTCTCCGTCTCCGCGCCCGCGAGCGCGCCGGACAGCGCGCCGATCGCGTAGTGCAGCCGCCAGCCGAGCTCCGCGCGCGGCAGGTTCGGCAGCGCGCGCTGGAATGCGTCGAAGAAGCGGCCGGCGACGGTTGCGTAGTGCGCGGTCAGGAAGTTGCGCACGAACGCCGACGGATCGGTGTACGCGCGGCCGATGAGCCTCAGGAACGCGCGGCCGCCGCGCTGCGGATCGCGCGACGCCTGCAGCGCCGGAATGAACATCGCGCCCAGCACGTGCTCGCAGGTGACGTGCGGGCCGAGTTGCGCGTCGAACCGATCGAGGATGCGCAGGCGCTCCTCGTTCAGTTGATCGAGGCGTCGCGACAGCATCGCGTGGATGAGCGCTTCCTTGCTGCCGAAGTGATAGTTGACCGCGGCGAGATTCACCGCGGCGCGCGATGTGATTTGCCGCATCGACATCGCTTCGAAGCCATGCTCGATGAAAAGATCTTCGGCCGCATCCAGGATGCGCGCCTTCGTCCCGCCGGCTTGCCGGCTGGCTTGTCGAACTGCCATGTTCCGCCTCCCTTGCCGGTTTCCCGGTACGCGAACAAGCGATTCAAATCTGTAATTGAAACAGCCGTTTTCATTAAGATAAAAAGCGGCGCGGGGCGGCGGCAAGCGTTCTTTATGGACAAAATCCTCTAGAGCATACAGTGCGATGCAGCATGAACGGTGCGCCGCGCGCAGCGCGACGCGCGCTTGCGCGATGGTGCGCCGCCGCGCGCGAGGTCATCCGGTCGTCGAGCCCATCGCGGCCGTTTGCGTCATGTCGATCCCGCGTCGTTCGCGGCTGAACACAATTAAAACGCAGATGACGACGGCGACGATGCCCGCGACCGTCGCGAGCGCCATGCTGTAGTCGTTGCCGTGATCGACCGCGAGCTGCGCCTGCATCGTCGCGTTGCCCGACGCGAGCAGATTGCCGAGCTGATAGACGAAGCCCGGGAACGTCGCGCGAATCTCGTCCGGCGAGATCTCGTTCAGGTGCACGGGGATCACGCCCCATGCGCCCTGCACCGAGATCTGCATCAGGAACGCGCCCGCGGCGAGCGCGAGCGTGCCCGCCGAGAACGCCCACAGCGGCAGCACGGGCAGCGCGATCAGCGCGGCGATGAAGATCGCGCGGCGGCGGCCGATGCGTTCGGACAACCAGCCGAACGTGAGGCCGCCCACGATCGCGCCGATGTTCAGCACGATCGTGATCCATGACACCGTATGCGGATCGAAGTGATGCTGCTCGCGCAGGAAGGTCGGGTAGAGATCCTGCGTGCCGTGCGAGAAGAAGTTGAACGCGGTCATCAGCACCACCGCGTAGATCGACAGCTTCCAGTTCTGCTTGAGCGTCGCGACGAGGCTCGGGCGCGCGCGCTTTTCCATTTGCCGCCACGCGGGCGACTCGGGCACTTTCGCGCGCACGTACAGCACGAGCAGCGCGGGCAGCACGCCGATCATGAACATCCCGCGCCAGCCGATGTACTGGTAGAAGAGGCCGAAGACGACCGACGCGAGCAGATAGCCGCTCGGATAACCCGCCTGCAGCAGGCCCGACACGGCGCCGCGCGCGCGCGGCGGAATCGTCTCCATCGTCAGCGCGGAGCCGACGCCCCATTCGCCGCCCATCGCGACGCCGAACAGCGTGCGCAGCGCGAGCAGCGCGGCGAGGCTCGGCGCGAAACCGGACGCGAGCTCGAGCAGCGAGTAGCACGCGATGTTGATCATCAGCGTCGGCCGGCGGCCGAAGTGGTCGGCGAGGCGGCCGAAGATCAGCGCGCCGATCGGGCGCGCGGCGAGCGTCAGCGTGATCGCGAACGCGACGGCGGGAATCTTCGTGTTGAATTCGGCGGCGATGTCTTTCAGCACGAAGACCATCAGGAAGAAATCGAATGCGTCGAGCGTCCAGCCGAGGTAGGCGGCGATCGTGACGTTGCGTTGTTCCCGGGTCCAGCTTATGGCCATGACGCAGTCTCCTCGAGAGGGAAGCGCCGTCGTGCCCCGCACCGCCCGGCTGGCGCGGCGCGCGGGCGGTAACGCGAGTGTACGCCGCTCGCCGCGCGCGTGAAGGCCCCGAGCGGGCCGATCCGGATTTATCCCTATGAAATGGATTGTTGCGCGTCCCGCAATCGCAGGGCGCTGCGATGCGCGTGCGCCGCGCGCCGCATGCGAGTCGCGCGATACCGGGGCGAAGTCGCACGCGCATCGAGCGGATCGCACGCGACTCGGCGGGACTCAACGGGCTTCGACAGGACAGGATTCGCACCGGTTTTCGCGACGCGGCAAGCGGTGCTAAGGTAGCGCCGTTTTCCTTCTTTCATGTGCTTACAGGTTGACGGATGGATCCGGATACGCAAGCTCGCCCGGCGCTGCCGACACTCGAAACCGACCGCCTGTGGCTGCGTCCGCGCGTGCTCGCCGATCTCGACGCATGCCTCGCGATGGATCGCGATCCGGACGTGACGCGCCACATCGCCGGCCCGTGGGACGACCCCGTCGAGCACCGCCGCTTCGTCGAGCATCGGATCACGTGCGCGTATCCGCCGGGGCTCGGCTACTGGTCGATCTTCGAGAAGGCGCAGCCCGCCCGGTTCGTCGGCTGGATGCTGCTGATCCCCGACTACGTCGAAGGCGGCCGCGACGTCGAGATCGGCTGGCGGCTCGTGCGCGCCTCATGGGGGCGCGGGATCGCGAGCGAAGCCGCGCGGCGCGTCGTCCGGCATGCGTTCGAGACGGTCAGGCTGCCGCGCGTCGTCGCGGACATCGCCGCGGCCAACGGCGCGTCGCTGAACGTCGCGCGCAAGCTCGGGATGCGGCGCGTCGGCATCGTGCGGGACGGCATCCCGTACGTTCGCCACCGGCTCGAGCGCGCGGATCTGGCCGCACGCGGCTGAGCGCGCGCGGGCGGAAGGCGCGCACCGCCGGCCGCGCAGCGTGCGGCAGTGCGCTTTGCGCAAACTTCGAGGGCAACGCGGTATTAACGCGAACGCCGATCCCATGTATCGTTGCCGACATCCTATTCGGGAGCCCCATCATGACGATCGGCCAGGACGTCCATCTCATTCCCGCGAAGCTCGACGCGCTGCGCCCGACGCAGATCACGGTCGGCTATCGCGAAGTGAAGGCAAAGCGCAAGCATTGGAAGTCGCTCGGCAAGAGGGCGCGCCGCGCGGCGATCGAGTCGCACTGGTTCCCGGCCGTGCTCGGGCCGGGCGGCGAATACTTCATCACCGATCACCATCATCTCGGGCTCGCGCTCATCGAGGAGGGCGTGACCCAGGTGAAGGCGATGCTGCTGAAGGATCTGTCGTGGCTCGACGAGACGATCTTCTGGCGGATGATGGAGCACAACCAATGGGTGCATCCGTTCGGCGCGAACGGCGCGCGCCACGACTACGCCCGCCTGCCGACATCGCTCGTCGGCCTGAAGGACGATCCCTACCGCAGCCTCGCGGGCGAGCTGCGCACGGCGGGCGGCTACGCGAAGGACGCGACGCCGTTCAGCGAGTTCCTGTGGGCCGATTTCCTGCGCCCGAAAATCGCGCTGACGCAGATCCGCAAGGATTTCGCGAAGGCGCTCGAAGCGGCGCTCGGCTACGCGCACACGCAGGAGGCGCGCTATCTGCCGGGCTGGTCCGGCGTGATCGCGGCGCCGCGCTGAGCGCCGCGTCCTCGTGTGCACGACGGGCAACGACCACGGAACGCGCATGGACCTCCGCTCGAAGCACATCGACGCGCCGCCGCAGCAGGCCGCGCATTTCGCGCCGCTCGACGAGCCGCCTGCGCCGCGAGGGCGCCGCGCGGCGCTCGACGCGCTCGCGGGGCTGTCGATCGCGGGCCTCCTGATACCCGAGGCGGTCGCATACGCGGGGCTCGCGAACCTGCCGCCGCAGGCGGGGCTCATCGCGCTCGTCGCCGGGCTCGTCGTCTATGCGATCGCGGGCAGCAGCCGCTTCGCGATCGTGTCGGCGACGTCGTCGTCGGCCGTCGTGCTCGCGGCCACCGTGATCTCCGAGGCCGGGCCGGGCGCCGGCACGCAGTTGATGCTCGCCGCGGCGCTCGTCGCGACGACGGGCATCGTGTTCATCCTCGCGGGCGCCGCGCGTCTCGGCGGCATGTCGGATTTCATCGCGCGGCCGGTGCTGCGCGGGTTTACGTTCGGCCTTGCGCTCACGATCGTGATCAAGCAGTTGCCGAAGATGCTCGACGTGCCGATCCGTCACGGCGACACGCTGCGCGTCGCGCTCGACCTGGTGCTCGGGATACCGAACTCCAACGTTCACAGCGCGGCGCTCGGCGCGACGGCGCTTGCGATCCTGTTCGCGCTCGGCAGGCGCACGCGCGTGCCGGCGACGCTCGTCGTGATCGTGCTCGGGATCGCGGCCGGCTACTGGATCGACTGGCATCGCTACGGCATCGCCGTCGTCGGCACGATCGATCTGGAAAATCTCGCGTTCGGCATGCCGGTGCTCGGCCGCTCCGACTGGATGCAGACGGCCGAGTTCGGCTTCGCGCTGATGCTGATCCTGTACGCGGAATCGTATGGATCGATTCGCAATTTCGCGCTCAAGCACGGCGACACGATTTCGCCGAACCGCGATCTCGTCGCGCTCGGCTGCGCGAATCTCGTATCGGGGCTGCTGCACGGAATGCCCGTCGGCGCCGGCTATTCGGCGACGTCGGCGAACGAGGCGGCGGGCGCGCAGACGCGCATGGCGGGCTTGTTCGCGGCCGCCGTGATCGCGCTGATCGTCTGGCTGCTGCTGCCGCAGCTCGCGCGCATCCCCGAGCCCGTGCTCGCGGCGATCGTGATCTTCGCGGTCAGTCATTCGCTGCACCCCGAAGTGTTCAGGCCGTACTGGAGCTGGCATCGCGACCGGATCGTCGTGATCGCCGCGCTCGCGGCCGTGATCGTGCTCGGCGTGCTGCACGGCCTGCTCGCCGCGATCGGCGTGAGCCTGCTGCTGACGCTGCGACAGTTGTCCGAGCCGAACGTGAGCGTGCTCGGGCGGCTGCGCGAGAGCCACGATTTCGTCGACGTGTCGATGCACGAGGATGCAAAGCCGATTTCCGGCGTGCTGATCGTGCGGCCGGAAGCGCAGCTCTTCTTCGCGAACGCGGAGCGCGTGCTGACCATGACGCGGCATCTCGCGCGCGACGCGCAGCCGCCCGTGCACACGGTGATGCTGAGTCTCGAGGAGTCGCCCGACGTCGACGGCACGACGATCGAAGCGCTGAAGACGTTCGGCGCCGAGTGCGGCGCGCGCGGCTGGCGCCTCGTGCTCGTGCGCCTGAAGCCGAACGTGCTGCGCGTGCTGCAGCGCGCGGCGGACGGGGCGCTGCGGGCGGACGCGCTGTCGGAGTTGAGCGTCGACGAAAGCCTGCAGTCGCTGGCGGCGGGCGAGCTGTCGCGCGCGTGACGTATCGATGTCGAGCCGCTTCGTTTCTCGCATCGTCGATATCGGCGGCTGCCGGGTTCGCCCGCGATCGTGCCGCTCGGTTTGCGCCGCCGCGCCGGGGAGGCGGGGTGCGCGCGGCGCGCGCGTCACGGCGTCGCTGCGCGCATCGCCGGCTGCACCGCGCGCAGCGCGGCGAACGGCACCCGCGACAGATCGAGCAGCGCCTGCGCCGTCGCCGCGATTTCGCGACGCAGGCGCGCATAGTCGATCTTGTCCGCCGTCGTCACGCCGTAGTTGAGCAGATACGTGGGGCCCGTGATCAGATTGATCGTCGGCACGCGCGCGCGGCCCCAGAAGTACTGCCCCTCGCCGGGCCAGACCGCGTCGTCCGCGCTGCCGTCTCCGTTCGGATTCAGCGGCGGCATCGCGAATGCGGGCGCCGCGTTTGCGCGGCGCACGAGTGCGTCGGCCGCATCGACGAGCGCCGGCACGGGCGGCATGAAGAGCGCGGTCGGCTCCGCGCGGCCCGTCGGCGCGAGCGCGCCGTGCGCGTTCGGCAGCCATTCCTGCGCGCCGAGATGCTCGATCGTCACGATGCACGCGATGCGCGCGACGAGCCCGTCGCGCGCATGTCGCGCGATGAAGTCCTCGGCGCCGACACCGCCCGCGAAATGCCCGCTCGACAGCAGGATCATGACCGTGCGCGGCAGCGCCGCGCGGGGCAGGCGGCTCAGGTATTGCGCGATCGCGACGATCGCGTTCGGGCCATTGTCCTCGATTCCGTTCGGGCCGTCCGTGTGGCTGTTGACGACGGTCAGCTCGTCGCTCATGCCGGGGATGATGCCGATCAGGTTGCGGGTCTGCACGCGCTCGACGCTCGCGTCGAGCGACAGCCGCAGCGTCGCGCGGCGCTCCGCGAGCGAGACGAGCTTCGCGCCCGTCGCACGATCGACGAAGAGGCCGGGCACGCGCCGCAGCCGGCCGTCGTACGGCGCGTACAGATCGGTCGCCTCGGCGCTCGACGTATCGGCGATCATCACGACGCCCGCCGCGCCCGCTGCTTGCAGCCTGTCGAGCATCGCGGTGAGCGTGCCGAGCATGAAGCTCGTGCGGACATAGGGCGCCGACGGCGGAAACGCGTTGTCCGGATCGAACACGCGCAGCGCGCGCTCGTGGAAGAACGCGCCCGATAGCGGCGATGCCGGCCATTCGACGACGGCGATCTTGCCGGCCACGTCCGCATCGGGCATCTGTCCGGCTGAGAGATAGCGGATCGGCGCGACGACGCCGTCGCGGCCGGTGTCGCCGGAATAGGGCAGGTAGCCCGTGACGTCGATGCGTTCGCGCGGCGCGCCGTCGGCGACGTCGAGCCGCCAGTGCCGCGCGGTCCAGCGCGTGAGCGTCGCCGCCTCGGTATGGAGCTGTGGCACGCCGGCTCGCGCGAGGCGGCGGCGCAACACGTCGATGTAGCGTTCGTGCGCGGGCGAGCCGGTCGATCTCAGGCCGCGGCGATCGAGGTCGATCTGCCATTGCACGAGCTGCGGCGTCGGCAGCAACTGCGACGCGTCCACGTCGACGGCGGCGCGATCGGGCAGCGCGGCGCTCGGCCATGCGCCGCTCGGCGATGCGTCGGGCTCGGAATCCGCATGCGCCGCGTCGAGCGCCGACAGCGCGAGCAACAGCGCGCATCCCGAAGCGCCGAACAAGCGGCGCGTCCATGATTTGAGCTGGGCCATTCGTGTTTCCTCGAGAGCGGTGCGCGGGGCGATCAGCGGCGAGACGAGCACCGCGGGCACGCGCACGCCGAAGCGCGTGAAGTCGAAGCCGAATTCGCCGACGGTGCCGTCGCCGGGCGGCGTCGCGCCGGATGGCGGCGCGACATGATCGTAGTTGCCGCCGTGCTCGTCATACGTGACGATGAAAAGCGTGCCGTTCCAGCCGGGACCGTTGCGCAGCGCGTAGTAGACGTCGTGAATCAACTGCTCGCCCGCGGTGACGTCGTAGTTCGGATGCTGGCTGTTGCCGCTCGCGTCCCAGCTCGGCTCGAGGAACGTGAACGCGGGCAGCGTGCCGTTCGCCGCGCGCGTCTGGAAGTCGCGAAAGTGGCCGAAGTGGCTGTCGTCGGCGTTCTGCGTGTTGGGGAAATCGTGGCGCGTGAGCGGATCGCGGTTGTAACCAAAGATCGCCCAGTCGGCGCCCTGGTCCGACAGCCGCCCGAAGATGCTCGGGCACGTGAAGATCTTCACGTGATCGTCGAGATGGCCCTGCGACGTGCCGGCGAGCGCGAACGCGCGGTTCGGCATCGTCATCGTCGGTGCCGACGTGAACCAGCGGTCGCACACCGCATAGCCTTTCGCGAGCCCGGACAGCACGGGCAGCAGCTCGGGCGTGTACATGCAGCCTTCGCCGGGATCGGCGCCCGGCATCAGATACGGATGCGGATCAGTTGCGCGAATCCGGTAGACGCCGACCGGGCGGCCGAGATCGTCGGGATTCGATTCGCTGCCGGTGAGGCCGTCGAACGGCTGGCCGGTGGGGGAGCGGTTGCCGTCGTCAGCGTAGAGAAAGCCGAGCATCTGATCGAACGAACGATTTTCTAGCATCAGATAGACGACATGTTCGATCCTGGAGAGTGGATTCGCCACGAGTGGACTCCGTTCGGGGGCCTCCGGCGTGCATTCGGGCGGTTGCGCATGACGGGGGGCGGTGGGCTTCCCGGCTTGCGCCGGGCCTCGGATTCGTGTGCTGAAAATACGCCGGGCATGTGATCGTTATACGAATGCCGGTGCAGGAGATCAAATGCAATGCGCAGGAAAGGCGATCGAGCGCGCGCCGACCACTACTCGCGCGCGGCGGGCCGCAACGCCGTCGCCGCATGGCTGCGGTACGCCGCCTCGAACAGCGTCGTGCTCAGCGCCATCGCGGCCAGCACGTGATCTACCGGCTGTTCCGATTGACCGTGGCGCAGGCGACGGCCATCGCTATCAGAAGCAGCAGCAATGCACGACATCCTGCTGCCCATGCCGCGTATTGCTTATGCATCGCGGTGATGCTCATCAGATGTGGCGCGCGCATCGACTGCGTTGCGCTGGCGCCGCCAGTCGGATGGCGTGATGCCGAAGCGTTCGCGAAAGGCCGTCGCGAAATTGCCCGGCGTGGAAAAGCCGATTTCCTCGGCAATATCGCCGATTCCCATCGACGTTTCCGCGAGAAAGTGCATCGCGGCGCGCAGGCGCGTGTCGCGCAGATACTCGAACACGGTCTGGCCGAGATGGTCGCGGAACACGCGCGACAGGCGCTTTTCGTGCGTGCCGACCTGCCGGGCGAGATCCTCTAGCGCGGGCGGATAGCGCAGGTCGCGCAGCAGGACCTCGCTCGCCGCGCGCACCAGCGCGGCGTCGGGATGGTCGGGAAGCTCGGGCAGATGCGCAAAGGGCTGGCTGCGGCGCGCGCGCTTCAGGTGATTGCGGATTCGTGCAATCACTTCAGCCGGTTCGAACGGCTTGACGATGTAGTCGATCGCGCCGGTTTCGAGTCCCGCGATGCGGTCCTCGAGATCGCCCGCGGCGGTCAGGATGATCACGGGTATCGACTGCGTGGACGGCGTCGACGCCAGCAGCCTGCACGCGGCGAAACCGTCCATGCGCGGCATGCGGACATCCATCAGGATCAGGTCGGGAGAGATCGCCTGCGCACGGTGATAGGCCTGCAGGCCGTCGAACGCGACGCTGATCCGGCACCGCGCGGCACGCAGGATCTCGGTCAGGAGCCGCAGGTCGTTCGGGCGATCGTCGGCGACAAGAATATGTGCGCCAACGAGATCCGGCGTGGTGCGAAGCGACACCGGACTGGACGAACGGGATGACATGGTTGCGAACGCGTGGGGAGGATGGTCTGTTGGACAGAAAGCATCGCAATGTGCACGATTGTTGCGAAAAATTATATGCCGACAACAGCGCCGTTTGTGTGGATTCCGTGCGACCGGTGGGGGCATGGCGGACGGGATATGGCTGCGTCATCGCGGCAGGTGGCCGGGCGACGGAAAAGAGGTGGAAAAATCTGCCGGATGGCGCTTTGATTTTCGGTCGTTATTCCCGGTTAATTCGCGAAAACTCGAATTGGCATGGACGACGAATTCACGCGTACGGCATCGGAGTGCCATATGAAATTTGATGTTGATCGAATGGGGGCAATTCATTGCCAATCTGATTGAGATTTTTGGGTGGGCGGCCAAAATTTTCTTCATGTTTAAATAAAATATTCAGCCGGATCGTATGAATGTAAATGTCGTCCGCTCTGGAAAATATTTTTTCCGCTCTGGAAAAGGTTTGTTTGGACGAATGCCTGCACACTAGGCCAGGTGGGGTTGGAATCGGTTCTTTCAGATCCGAGGGCATGGCGACAGGTTGCTGACCAGCGCGAAGGTAACGAAAGCTTCATATTTTCTCGAATGTGTTGATATATAAGGCAAGCTGGGAATTATGAGGCCTGTAAAGATATGAGCGTCTAGCAAGAAGAAATTGTCGAGGAAATTCAAGCAATTAATTCGGTGCAGGGGTCGTTCGGCAAGCCATCGATTTTTCCGGAAATCCGGAAAGTTCGTCCGGTAGTCGAACGGAAAGAGTGAGTGACTTCGCGTTGGCCGCCGGCAGTTCGATCCATTCGGGGGCGGTCGCGCGTGGCGCTCTATCGAATCAGGCGGGCACGATAAATATGAGCACGACAAGCATGGCAGGTCAGGGCACCGGTTCGCTCGAACCGGGGTCGGCTGTCAGCGTCAGCGATCCGGCGACGCATGCTTCAGCCCCGGGGACTGAACGACTTCATCCTCCTCCCGAATGAAACATGACGGGCCGCCTGCGGTGCGGGCCGGCAACCGTCCATCCGGCGTCAGAACGCCGCTTTCCCATGAGATTCGAGGTCGCCCTTCGTTCGGCGCGACGGCGCACGCGTGCGTCTTTTTGCGGCGCGCTGCGCATCGCGCCGCCGTTTCGGCGGCGACGTCGACTTCCATGATCCGATAACCGGCGATCGCCGTCGCGCATCGTGCCGAAGGGCACGGGCGGCGTGCGGTCGCGTGATCGCGATATTCATCGTGAGTGTCGGGCAGCGCTGTTCGTCAGTTTTATTGGTAATGCGAATCAAATAACGGGGCGTCGCGAGGCGGGCGAAAACGGAAAGGGTGCGTTTTTTGCCGGCCGCCGCGTTCGCTGTTGCGTCATCCAGCACATGGGAACCGAGGGAAGACAAGATGAACAAGTCGTTCAAGTCGATCTGGAACGAAGCATTGGGGGCCTGGGTTGCAGCGTCGGAGCATGATCGGGCACGCGGCAAGCGTGTCGCATCGTCGCGGAGCGCGTCGACGCCCGCCACGAACACGGGGACCGGGGCAAGCGCGGGAACGCCTTCGCTGATGTCGCGGCGGCGGCTGGCCGTGCTGACGGCGTCTGCGTATCTCGGGTTGTTCCAGACAGGCGCTCATGCGCAGTATTCGCAGGATGGCGGTTCCGCCACTGGCGGCCCCAGTTCCATATCGATCGGCCTCGGTTCGATTGCCACGCAGGAGAATGCCACCGCGTTTGGCAACCTGTCGACGGCGACGGGTGTTTCCGCCACGGCGTTGGGCCCAGGTGCGCACGCGACAGGCAGCGGGTCTACCGCTGTCGGTATCAACGCGCAGGCGAACGGCGTTAATAGCGCGTCGCTCGGCGTGCAGGCTATCGCTAACGGCGACTACTCGGTTTCCATCGGCAACCTTACGAGTGCGACCCAAAGCGGCACGGTGGCGATCGGCAGCGGCGCTTCCGCGACCGGCGTTTCCGCCATCGGGCTCGGGAACAATGCGCTGGCCTCCGGCCAATATGCAGCCGCGCTCGGTCTCGGGTCGATTGCGTCCGGAGCTCAAAGCGTCGCGCTCGGCTATGCGTCGCATGCCACCGATACCGGAACGGTCGCGCTCGGCAACCAGGCGACGAGTTCCGGCGCGGCCGGCGTGGCGGTCGGCAGCGGCGCGCTGGCTTCCGGGAATTCCGGCGTCGCGATGGGCGTCAACAGCGGCGCGAAGGGCACGTCGTCGATCGCGATCGGCTGGGGCGGCACCGCCGGCGTGCCCGGATCGGGCACGCAGTCGCTCGGCATCAGTTCGATCGCACTGGGTTCGAGCACGACGGCCAGTGCCGATCAGGCGATGGCATACGGCCTGGGCGCGAACGCGTCGGGCATCAGTTCGATCGCGATGGGCGTGCAGTCGAACGCGACACAGGAGTTCGGCGTCGCGCTCGGCAATCTCGCGCTCGCGACCGGCATATCGGGGACCGCGCTGGGTTCCGGTGCGACCGCATCGGCCGTGAATGCGACGGCGATCGGCATCAACAGCGTGGCGGCGGCGGGCTCCACCGTCGCCATCGGCGACACCAACTCGGTCGCCGCCGCAGCAGGCGCCGGCTCGATCGCCGGCGGCAACAACTCGAAGGTGCTGAGCGGCACCGGCGCCGTCGCGCTCGGCGAAGGTCAGACGGCGAGCGGCAACGGCGCGGTGGCGATCGGCGATCCGAGCACCGCGATCGGCACCGGCGCGGTCACCGCCGGCTCGAACAACACGGCGAACGGCGACGGCGCGGTGGCGATCGGCAATACGAACAACGCGCAAGGCACTGGCTCGATCGCGCTCGGCAATACGTCGACCGCGGCGGCGGCGGGCGCGGTGGCGTTCGGCGCGTCGGCTGTGGCGAACAACGCGGGCGATGTCGCGCTTGGCTCCGGTTCGACGACCGCCGCGCCGAATCCGACGGCAAGCGCGATGATCGGCGGCGTCACGTACAACTTCAAGGGCACGACGCCGACCAGCGTCGTCAGCGTCGGCGCGTCGGGCACCGAGCGCCAGATCACCAACGTCGCGGCCGGGCGCATCAGTTCGGCGAGCACGGACGCGATCAACGGTTCGCAGCTCGATGCGACGAACCAGGCGGTCAATTCGCTGTCGACGTCGACGGCGTCGAGCGTCACGTCGTTGTCGACCGGCGTGTCGTCGTTGTCGACGGGGCTGAGCTCGACCAACAGCACGATCACCTCGCTGTCCACGGCGACGTCGACGGTCGTCGGTTCGTTGTCGACGGGCCTGAGTTCGACGAACAGTTCAGTGACGTCGCTGTCCACGTCCACGTCGACGGTCGTCGGCTCGCTGTCGACCAGTTTGAGCTCGACCAACAGCACGATCACCTCGCTGTCCACGGCGACGTCGACGGGCATCATCTCGCTGTCCACCGGCCTGTCGAGCACGAACAGTTCGATCACGTCGCTGTCGACCGCGACGTCGACGATCGTCGGTTCGCTGTCCACCGGCGTCGTTTCGCTGTCGACCGGCCTGAGCACGACGAACAGCAGTGTGACGTCGCTGTCGACCGCGACGTCGACGATCGTCGGTTCGCTGTCCACCGGCGTCGTTTCGCTGTCGACCGGCCTGAGCACGACGAACAGCAGTGTGACGTCGCTGTCGACCGCGACGTCGACGAGCATCGGTTCGCTGTCCACCGGCCTTAGCTCGACGACGAGTTCGATCACGTCGCTGTCGACCGCGACGTCGACGATCGTCGGCTCGCTGTCCACCGGCCTGTCGAGCACGAACAGCAACCTGACGTCGCTGTCCTCCGCGACGTCGACGGGCATCAGTTCGCTGTCGACCGGTCTCAGCTCGATCGCGACGAACAACAACAATCTGGGCAACAGCACGGCGGGCGCGATCGGCGGCGGGGCCGCCTACGATCCGACGACCGGAACGATTTCGGCGCCGTCGTACGTGACGTACAACGGCGACGGCTCGACGACGATCAACAACAACGTCGGTTCGGCGATCGACAACATCAACGCACACGGAATCAAGTATTTTCATGCGAACTCGACCGCGCCGGACAGCCAGGCGATTGGCGTCGACAGTGTCGCGATCGGCCCGAACGCGGTATCGAAGGTGGATGGCAGCATCGCACTCGGCGCCGGTTCGGTGGCCGACCGCGCGACGGTGCCGGCCTCGGGCATCATCCGCAACGGCAGCGCGTCGATTCCGTTCGACACGACCGACCAGACGCTGCTCGGCGCGGTATCGGTCGGCGACGCGACCAGCAAGACCTATCGCCAGATCACCAACGTCGCGGACGGCACCGGGCAGCAGGATGCGGTGACCGTGCGGCAACTGGCCGGCGCGTTACAGTCGTTCGCGGTGACGGGCCAGAAGTATTTCCATGCGAACTCGACGTCCGGGGATTCGCTCGCGGTCGGCGCGGAATCGGTTGCGGTGGGGCCCACGACGGTCGTCAACGGCGATAACGGCGTGGGCATCGGCAACGGCGCGATCGTCGATGCGACCGCGCCGGGCGGCGTCGCGATCGGCCAGGCCGCGAGTTCCGCGCAGGCCGACGCGATCGCGCTCGGCAGCGGCGCGACGGCGACGGGCGCGCAGTCGGTCGCGCAGGGCGCCAACGCGGTCGCGGTCAGTGTGGGCAGCGTCGCGCTCGGCTCGGGTGCGCGCAGCAATGCGACCGACGCGCTCGCGCTCGGCGCAGGCGCATCGGCGACGTTCGCGAACAGCGTCGCGCTCGGCGCGGGTTCGCTGACCACGGTCGGCGCGCTGACGAACTACATCGCGTACGGCCTGAGCAGCCCGCAGTCCTCGGCCGGCGAGGTCAACGTCGGCAACCGGCAGATCACAGGTCTCGCCGCAGGGAAAAACGGCACCGATGCGGTAAACGTGTCGCAGCTCGATTCGGTCGCCAGCCAACTGACGACGTTGATCAACCAGCGCACGTCGAACCTCGGTGGTTCGTACACGACGAATCCGAGCAGCACGAACGTGCCGCCGGGCTCGACCGGGTCGAACTCGTCGGCGGGCGGCTCGGGTGCGGTCGCATCGGGTTCGAACAGCACGGCGGTCGGCAACGGGGCGCTGGCGTCCGGCAACGGATCGACCGCGATCGGCGTCGGGTCCACCGCGACGGGCAGCAATTCGGCCGCGATCGGCACGGGCAGTAACGACGGCGGGCGGTCGGACGTCGTCGCGGTCGGCTCGGCGAATTCGGCGCGCCAGGTCGTCAACGTCGCGGCCGGTACGCAGGGGACCGATGCGGTCAACGTGAACCAGTTGAACGCCAGCGTCGCCAATACGCTGGCGCAGGCGAACAGCTATACGGACGGCCAGGTCGCCAGCCTGCGCAACAGCCTCGACAGCTACCGCCGCGATGCGGACGGCGGCACGGCGACGGCGATGGCCGTGGCCGGCCTGCCGCAACCGTCCGGCCCCGGCAAGAGCATGGTCGCGCTGGCCGGCAGCGTGTATCGCGGCCAGTCGGGACAGGCGCTGGGCATTTCGACGATTTCGGAGAACAACCACTGGATCTACAAGGCGGCCGTCTCGACCAACACGCGCGGCACGTACGGCGCGGTGGTCGGTGCCGGATATCAGTGGTGAGCCGCGGCCCGCGCCGTTTCCCTTCCATTCAGACAATGGCAAACATGAACGCAAATCTTGCAAAGTTCGCGGCCGCGGCCCTGCTCGCCGCCGGCCTGACCGGATGCGCCACGCAGCAGGGCGATCCGCCGTTCCCGTCGCCCGATGCGGCCACGCTGCCCGAGGGCACGTATCCGAATCTCGCGAACCTCGCGCAGGTCCAGCCGGGCGTGACGAAGAACCAGTTGTACGAACTGCTCGGGCCGCCGCATTTCCACGAGTGGATTTTCCATGTGCGGACGTGGAACTACCTGTTCCAGTTCCGTCATGCTGGAAAGGTCGAGACCTGCCGGTATCAGGTTCAGTTCGATTCGGACAACCGCGTCGTGAAGACGCGGTGGGACAAGGCGGAGTGTGAGGCGTTCGGCGGGAAGGGAGCATGAAGGCCGACGCCGTCTGACCGGCCTTCGGGCCGCTTGCGGGCGCCGATGTCCTGAGTCGCTCGGCGCCCGCCGCCGCTTTACCGCGCCAGACCGGCGTCGCCGCCCGGCGCCGCGGCGCCTGCCGGGCGGCTTCAACCCCGCGCCGCACCCGTCGACTCCCGCACGACCAGCTCCGGCGCACCGATCGTATGCACGGCCGCGGCCGGCTCGAAGCCGTCGATCATGTCGAGCGTCAGTGCAATCGCGCGCGCGGCGATCAGTGACGTCGGGAATCGGACCGTCGTCAGCGCGGGGCGGAACTGGTGCGCGAGCTGGATATCCGTCATGCCGACGACCGACAGGTCGGCCGGCACGCGCCGGCCGAGATCGGCGGCCGCCTGCATCGCGCCGATCGCCATCAGGTCGTTGGTCGCGAACAGCGCGGTGAGGTCGGGCTTCGCCCGGAGCAGCGCGGCGGCCGCTTCGTAACCGCCTTCGATCGAATCGTGCGTCGACACGGTCGTCAGCGCATCCACCGGATGGCCGCGAGCTGCGAGTTCGTCGGCAAAACCGCGCAGCCGCAACGACTGCGGGCCGCCCGAGCCCTTGCCGACGAGTGCGCCGAATGCGCGATGCCGCAGCTCGGACAGGTGCGCGGCGGCGAGCGCACCCGCCGCCGCGAAATCGACGGTCACGCAGGGCAGTGTGCGCGACGCGTGCACATGCTCCCACATGCACAGCACGATCGCCGCCCCGCGGCGCGCGATGTCGGCGAGTTCGGCCTCGGCGAGGTCGGTGTTCATCACGATCGCGCCGGCCGCCAGCGTGCCGGCGATCCGCTCGAGATAATTGCGCGTGATCGCCGGATCGTCGTCGGTGTTGGACACCAGCAGATAATGGCCGCGTTTGCGCGCCTCGCGCTCCGCGGCGAGCACGAACTCCGGATAGAACGGGTTCGTGATGTTCGACAGCATCAGCGCGAGTGTCGACGTGCGGCCCTCGGCGAGCGCGCGCGCGGTGAGGTTCGGTCGATAGCCGAGTTCGCGAATCGCCGCCATCACGCGTTCGACGGTCGCCGGCTTCACCTTCTGCGGATTCCGCAGCACGTTCGAAACTGTCGCCGCGGTGACGTTCGCGCGCCGCGCGACTTGCGCGAGCGTCACCATGCGAGGCCTCCGGCCGGTCGGGCAGCGTCGTGCGGGAAGGATGAAGAGGGGGCGTGTTTGCTCATATTCTGGGAGTGCGTCCCACAAGTTGCGCAGAGACAGGCGATACGCTAATTTCTGAACGCATCACATGAAGGAGACGACATGGTACGGCGAAGCGGGCTGATCGCACCATCAAAATTTAAGCGTTTAAATCTATGGATTCGACGCGTGTGATTCAGGAGAGGAGAGTGCGATGACCGCCATTTCATTGAAGGATGTCTCGAAGCGCTACGGCGACCATGCGCCGGTGCTGCGCAACGTGAACCTCGAGATCGCGTCGCACGAGTTCTGCGTGTTTCTCGGTCCGTCGGGCTGCGGCAAATCCACGCTGTTGCGGATGATTGCCGGGCTCGAGGACGTGAGCGAAGGCGAACTGCAGATCGGCGGCACACGAATGAACGACACGCCGCCTGCCGAGCGCGGCGTCGCGATGGTGTTCCAGAGCTATGCGCTGTTTCCGCACATGACCGTGTTCGACAACATCGGTTTCGGGTTGCGCATCGCCGGCGTGCCGAAGGACGAGATCCGCCGCCGCGTGACCGAGGCCGCGCGCGTGCTGCAGCTCGACACGGTGCTCGAGCGCAAGCCGAAGGCACTGTCGGGCGGCCAGAGGCAGCGCGTCGCGATCGGCCGCGCGATCGTGCGCGAGCCACGTGTGTTCCTGTTCGACGAGCCGCTGTCGAATCTCGACGCGACGCTGCGCGGGCAGACGCGTGTCGAGATCGCGCGCCTGCATGCACGCTTCACGCAATCGAGCTCCGTCTACGTGACGCACGACCAGATCGAGGCGATGACGCTGGCCGACCGGATCGTGCTGCTGCACGCGGGCGACGACGTCGCGCGCTTCGGCAGCATCGCGCAGGCCGGCGCGCCGCTCGAGCTGTATCACCGGCCGGCCAACCGCTTCGTCGCGGGCTTTATCGGCTCGCCGCGGATGAATTTCCTGCCGGCGGCCGTCGTATCGAGTGATGCACACGGATGCCGCCTGCGTCTGGACAGCACCGGCGAGACGCTGACGTTGCGCGATCGTCCATTGCCGCGCCATACCGGCAGCGGCGCGCGCGTGACGCTGGGGGTCCGTCCCGAGCATCTTGCGGTCGCGCCGTCCGGTGACACCGATATGCCCGCGATCGTCCGCGACGTCGCGCTCGTCGAGCAACTGGGCGAAGCGGCGTACGTGCATCTCGACCAGCCGGACGGCGTACCGCTGCTCTCGAAATTGCCGGGCCAGGTCGCGTTGCGGCGCGGCGAGCGCCGCGCGTTCCGCGTGCCGCCGTCGTGCTGCCACCTGTTCGACGAGGCCGGCATCGCGTTGCCGGCCGCACACGCCGAAGCGGCGTTCGCGTAGCGGCGCCGCGCCGATCCGCCGCGCGCGGCGCGGCACCCATCACACCAATACCAGGAGACAACGATGAGACTTCGTGCGAGCCGACTGCTGCTTGCCCTGACGACTGCCGCTGCGTTCGCCGCGGCAACGGCCGACGCGGGCACGTTGAAGGTGAACGTCGCCGCGCGCGGCAACCAGCGCGCGACGTGGCAAGCGGTGTTCGACCAGTTCCACAAGGCGAATCCGGACATCGACCTGAAGGTCAGCTACGTCGGCGAGGAGGCGTACAAGGTGCAGATGTCCGGCTGGCTCGCGACCGATCCGCCCGACGTGCTGAGCTGGAACAACGGCGAGCGGCTCGCGTATTTCGCGAAGCGCGGGCTGATCGAGGACCTGAGCGCGGACTGGCAGAAGAACGGCTGGAATGACACGTATGCGGCCGTGAAGCAGTCGTCGACATACGGCGGCAAGCTCTACAGTCTGCCGCTCGGCTATGACGCGTACGGCCTGTTCTACCGCAAGGATCTGTTCGAGAAGGCGGGCATTCATGGCGAGCCGGCCGACTGGGCGCAGTTTCTCGACGCCTGTCGCAAGCTGAGGGCGGCGGGCATTGCACCGATCGCGGTGGCTGCGCGCGATGCATGGACGCTGGCCGCGTGGTTCGACTACCTCGACTTGCGGATCAACGGCTATGCGTTCCACCAGAAGCTGATGGCGGGCGACGTCGCTTATACCGATCCGCGCGTGCGCGCCGTGTACGCGGCATGGAAGAAGCTGATCGACGACAAGTATTTCATCGACAACGCGCTGTCCTACGACGTCGATTCGCTGAGCCCGCTGATCGTCAACGGTCAGGCCGCGATGACGCTGATGGGCACCTGGTATTCGGCCGGCCTGCTGAGCGCAACGCGCAACCCGATCAGCTTTTTCCGCTTCCCGGTGCTCGACGCGTCGGTGCCGCTTGCCGAGGACGGCCCGGTCAATGTGCTGATCGTCCCGGCGAAAGCCCGCAACAAGACGGATGCGCGCCGCCTGCTCGCGTTCATGGGGCAACCCGCGATCAGTGGCGAGTTCGCGAAGGGCATGGGACAGTTGCCGTCGAACAACAAGGCGCCCGAGCCGCAGGACCCGATCTCGAAGATCGGCTTCCGCACGCTCGCGGCGACGCCGGGCGGCATCGCGCAGTTCTACGATCGCGACATGACGAAGGAAATGGCGGACGAGGGGATGAAGGCGATGCAGCAGTTCCTGTCCGACCCGACGCAGCTCGATGCGATCCTGCAGCGTCTCGAGCAGACCCGCAAGCGCATCTACCGGAAGTAGCGCAGCAGGGCCGGGCCGGCTGCGCCGGTCCGGTGCTTCGTTGTCACCGTCACGCCCGTTGCGTCCGTTTCGTCCGTTTCGTCGAAGGTCATCTCATGTCAACCAGCCTGTCCGAAAGTGCCGCGCGCTGCGAGGCCGGTCCGCGGCGGCATGCACGTGCGTCGCTCGCGCGCCGGCGCCGCCGCGCGGCGCTGCTGTTCGTGCTGCCGGGTTTCGCGCTCTTCACCATGTTCGTGCTGTATCCGATCGTCAGCAGCATCTGGCTGAGCTTTCATCACTGGGATGGGATGACGCCGATGACGTACGCGGGGCTCGACAACTATCGCGAGCTGCTGCAGTCCGATACGTTCTACGTCGCGCTGAAGAACAACGTGCTGTGGCTCGCGCTGTTCCTCGCCGCGCCGCCGCTCGGCCTCGCGCTCGCGCTGTACCTGAACCAGAACGTGTTCGGGATCCGGCTCGTCAAGTCGCTGTTCTTCGCGCCGTTCGTGCTGCCGGGCGTGGTCGTCGGCCTCGTGTTCTCGTGGTTCTACGACCCGACCTTCGGGCTGCTCAAGCTCATCGTCGGGCACGGCATTCCGGTGCTCGGCGATCCGCGCTATGCAACCTACGGCGTGATCGCCGCCGCGCTGTGGCCGCAGGTTCCGTTCTGCATGATCCTCTATCTGACCGGGCTGACCGGCATCAACGGCGAAATCGTCGAGGCGGCGCGGATGGAAGGCGCGCGCGGCTTCACGCTGCTGTGGCACGTGATCCTGCCGCAGTTGCGGCCCGCCACCTTCATGGCGGTGGTGCTGACCGTGATCGGCGCACTGCGCAGCTTCGACCTGATCTCCGTGATGACGGGCGGCGGCCCGTTCGACAGCTCGACCGTGCTCGCGTACTTCATGGTCGACCAGGCGATCAAGTATTACCGCGAAGGCTATTCGGCCGCGATCGCGGTCGTGCTGTTCGCGATCATGCTCGTCTATATCGTGTGGCAACTGCGCAAGCTGGTGCGCGTGGAATCATAAGGATCGCCAACATGTACCCGATGCCCGTGTCCCGCTGGGGACGTCCTGCCCGCTGGCTGTACCGGTTGTCGCTGCCGTGCGCGCTCGCGCTGTGGCTCGTGCCGCTGCTCGCGGTGCTCGTCACGTCGGTCCGCTCGACCGACGAGATCATGGCCGGTCATTACTGGAGCTGGCCGAAGCAGTTCGCATTGTTCGACAACTACGGCACCGCGCTCACGCAGACGCCGATGCTCCACTACTTCGCGAACAGCATCCTGATCACGGTGCCGTCGGTCGCCGCGTCGATCCTGCTTGCGTCGCTGGCGGGTCATGCGCTCGCGAACTACCGGTTCCGCGGCAACCTCGTGCTGCTCGGGTTGTTCGTCGCCGGCAATTTCGTGCCGATCCAGATCCTGATGATTCCGGTGCGGCAGATCATGCTAGGCGTCGGCCTCTACAACACCGTGTGGGCGCTCGTGCTGTTCCATACCGCGTTCCAGACCGGCTTCTGCACGCTGTTCCTGCGCAACTTCATCCGCGAGCTGCCGTTCGAGCTGATCGAGGCCGCGCGCGTCGAAGGCGCGTCCGAGTGGGCGATCTACCGGCGCGTCGTGCTGCCGCTCGTGCGGCCGGCGCTCGCGGCACTCGCGATCCTCGTCTTCACGTTCGTGTGGAACGACTACTTCTGGGCACTGTGCCTCACGCAAGGCGACGACGCGGCGCCGATCACCGTCGGCGTCGCCGCGCTCAAGGGGCAGTGGACGACCGCCTGGAACATCGTGTCGGCCGGCTCGGTGCTCGCCGCGCTGCCGTCGGTCCTGATGTTCTTCGCGATGCAGAAGCACTTCGTCGCGGGGCTCACGTTCGGCGCGACCAAGGGCTGATCCGTCCAATCCTCTTTCTTCCTGCAGGGAATCCATGATGCACCTCGGCGTTTGCTACTACCCCGAACACTGGCCGCGCGAACAATGGGACAGCGATGCTCGGCGGATGGCCGAACTGGGCCTGAGCCGTGTGCGAATCGCCGAATTCGCGTGGAGCCGGATGGAGCCGGAGCCTGGCCGCTACGACTGGGCGTGGCTCGACGAAGCGATCGACACGCTCGCGCGCCGGCAGTTGAAGATCGTGCTCGGCACGCCGACGGCCGCGCCGCCGAAATGGCTCGTCGACCGTCATCCGGAGATCCTGCCGGTCGGCGCGGACGGCGCCGCCTGGCAGTTCGGTTCGCGTCGCCACTACGACATCTCGAGCCCCGTCTATCGCGAGCATTGCGTGCGGATCGTCGGCGCGATGGCGCGGCGCTACGGCACGCATCCGGCCGTGATCGCGTGGCAGACCGACAACGAGCTCGGCTGCCACAACACGCTGCCGAGCTATACGCGCGCGGCGCTGGCGGGTTTTCGCGCGTGGCTCGCCGCGCGCTACGGCGACGTCGGCGCGTTGAACCGCGCGTGGGGCAACGTGTTCTGGAGCATGGAATATCGCAGCTTCGACGAGATCGAACTGCCGCGCCATACGCCGACCGACGCGAATCCCGCGCACGTGCTCGACTTCCGGCGCTTTCAGTCGGACGAGGTCGCGCGTTTTCATGCGGTGCAGGTCGATGCGATCCGCGCGCATGCGCCGGGGCGCGACGTGCTGCACAACTTCATGGGCTTTTTCACCGAATTCGATCACTATGCGTTCGCGCGCGGCGGTCTCGATGTCGCCGCGTGGGACAGCTACCCGGTGCCGCGCACCGAAGTGCTGCCACTCGACGAGCAGGACAAGCATCGCTGGGCCCGCACGGGCCACCCCGACGTGTCGGCGTTTTCGCACGACCTGTATCGCGGGGTCGGCAACGGCCGGATGTGGGTGATGGAGCAACAGGCTGGGCCCGTCAACTGGGGGCCGCACAATCCGGTACCGCATGCCGGCGCGGTGCGGCTGTGGACGTGGGAAGCGTTCGCGCACGGCGCGGAGCTTGTATCGTATTTCCGCTGGCGGCAGTATCCGCACGCGCAGGAGCAACTGCATTCGGGCCTGAACGCACCCGACGACCGGCTGTCGGCGGGCGGGCATGAAGCGGCGCGCGTTGCGCGCGAGCTTGCGGCATTCGACCGCGCGCTGGTCGAGGGCGCAGCCGCTCCGGCGCGCGTCGCGCTGCTGTTCGACTACGAGGCCGACTGGATGATCCGGATCCAGCCGCACGGCGTCGATTTCGACTATCAACAGCACGCGTTCGACTGGTATCGCGCGCTGCGTGAGCTGGGGCTCGACGTCGACATCGTCGCGGCCGATGCCGACGTGTCGCGTTATGCGCTGGCGGTCGCGCCGACGCTGCCGGTCGTTCCGGACCGTGTTGCCGCCCAGGTCGCGCGCGGCGGCACGCACTGGCTGTTCGGGCCGCGCACGGGCTCGCGCACGGCCGACTTCTCGATCGTGCCGGGACTTGCGCCCGGCAAGCTGCGCGACGTGCTGCCGATGCGGATCGCACAGGTCGAATCGTTGCGGCCGTCGCTTGCGCCGCGTGTCGCGTTCGACGGCGTCGATGGCCACGCGGTGAAATGGCGCGATCACGTCGACGCGGATGCGGCGGCCGGAGTCGACGTGCTCGCGACGTTCGACGACGGCGTGCCGGCGCTGGTGCGGCGTGCTCACGTGACGATGGCGACCGCGTGCTTCGATCGTGCGTTGTTGCGTACGATCGTCGGCCGCTGCGCGCGCGACGCCGGATTGCCGGCGGCGGCGCTGCCCGACGGCCTGAGACTGCGTCGCCGCGGGCGCGTCGTGTTCGCGCTCAACTACGGCGACGCGCCGTGCACGCTGTCCGCGCCGGCCGGTGCGCGCTTCGTGGTCGGCGGGCCGGAGCTCGGCGCGGTCGATGTCGCCGCATGGGTCGAGCCGGACTGACGCGATGCGGGCGCTGCGATCGCGTTTCGCGGGGCTGGCCGGGATTGCGCATTTTGTTCCGCTGTCCGCCGCGGCGCTGATGCTGGGCGTCGCGATGTCGTTTACCGCGCCGTACCTGTCGCTGTTCGGCGTCGAGGCGGCCGCAATGTCGCCGTTCCTCGCGGGCGTGTTCATGACGCTGATCGCGGCGAGCGGAGTCGTCGCGAGTACGTGGGCCGGCCGCTGGTCCGATCGCCGCGATCGCCACCGGCCGCTGCTCGTCGTGTCGCTCGCGGCCGCCGCGCTCGGGTTCGCGCTGCTGTGCGTGCTGCGCGCGCCCATGCCCGTGATCGCAGCCGGCACGATCCTGCTCGGCGCGGGCGCCGTGTCGCTGTCGCAGATCTTCTCGTTCGCGCGTGCGGTGCTGCCGGCCGACAGCGACGCGCAGCGCGAGCTGGCCTTGGCCGCGCTGCGTACGATGTTGTCGGTCGCCTGGGTGTTCGGCCCGGCGCTCGGCGCGCTGATACTCGCGCAGACGGGCTTCACCGGGCTCTTTCTCGCGGCCTCCGCCGGGTTTGTCGCGTGCGCGGTGATCGTCGCGCGCATTCCGGAGCCCACGCGCCGCCCGGCGGCGGCCGAAGCGGGCAGGTCCGCCATGACGAGCGCAGCCGGCGGCGATCCGGCGCAGTCGGTCGATGCGGCACCGGGCGCGGTCGCGCCGCGTGCGGTCGTGCTGCGCACGCTCGCCGCGCTCATGCTGATCGGCCTCGCGGCGAACGCGACGATGATCGTGCTGCCGCTATATATCGTGCGCGGGCTGGGCGGCACGCCGACGAACGTGTCGGCTGCGCTCGGCCTCGCCGCGCTGCTCGAGATCCCGATGATGCTGTGGCTCGGCGTCCGTTCCACGCGGCTGGACAAGGCGCGCTGGCTGACGGGTTGCGCGGCCGTGCATGCGGCGTATTTCGCGGGGCTCGCGGCGGTGACGCGCGTCGAGGCGATCCTGCCGCTGCAACTGCTGAGCGCGTGCGTGGTCGCGATCACGTCGTGCCTCGGCATGACGCGCGTATGCGACCTGATGCCGACACGTTCCGGCACAGCGACCGCGATGTTCTTCAGTACGGCGCGTGTCGGCTCGATCGTCGCGGGTGTGCTGTCGGGCGCATTCGTCGACCTGTTCGGCTATCGCGCGACGTTCGCGAATTGCGGCGCGCTCGCACTCGTGGCGCTCGCGCTGCTCGGTTACGATGCGCGCGATCCGCGGGCCGGCGCGACACGTGAGACAAGTGCGACAGATGCGTCGGAACGGCCGCGCAGCCGCTTCGACGCACCGCACTGACGCGCAGCGCGCGCCCGTGCGGCGGCAGGTCAGCGTCGCCGGAATGCGTCGAGCGACGACAGCGCATGGCCGTGGAAGTCGAACAGCGTGTTGTTGTCCCATTGATCGCCGGCGCCGAGCTTCCACCCGACGCCCGGCGTCGGAATCCATTCCGGCTCCCACCAGAACACGCCCGAGCCGCGATTACCCGGCACGCCCTTGACGATGTCGACCACGGCTGCGAGGAACTGCGCCTGACCGGCCGGCGACGGCTGGAAGGTCGTCGATCCGGTATTCGTCATCGAGTTCGGCTCCGAATCGCCATCGCTCGTGGTCCACGGATACGCGGTCTCCACGACGATCAGCTCCTTGTCGTAGCGCACCGCGAGATCGTTCGCGTTGTTGCGCAGGTCGTCGAGCGAGCCTTGCCATTGCGGGTAGTACGACAGGCCGATCACGTCGAACGCGACGCCGTGCTGCGCCGCGCTGTCGAACCACCAGCGGCTTTTCCCGTTGTCGCCGCCGCTGTCGATGTGCAGCATCACCTTGATGCGCGGATCGACGGCCTTCACCGCGTCGTGGCCCGTCTTCAGCAATTGCGCGAGGTTGTCCCACTGATCGTACCGGCCGAGCGGCCACAGCATGCCGCCCGTGATCTCGTTGCCGATCTGCACCCACTCGGGCCGCACGCCGGCGCGTGCAAGCCAGCGCAGCACGTCGGCCGTGTATGCGGACAGCAGCGCGCAGGTGTCCGCGAGGTTCTTGCCGGCCCACGCATGCGGCGGGTATTGCTTGCCCGGATCGGCCCACCAGTCGCTGTAGTGGAAGTCGATCAGGATGCGCATCCCGAGCGCGGCCGCGCGTCGCGCGAGCGCGATGGCGTGCGCCGCATCGTTGTAGCCGGCCGCGGCGCTCTGGTTCGCGGGGAAGAAGTCCGGGTTGCCGGGATCGTTCCAGACCTTGATGCGGATCGCGTCGACGCCGTGCGCGCGCAGGATCTTCAGGCAGTCGCGCGAGGCGCCGCCGCGGTCGAAGAAACTCGCGCCGTGGGCTTCGAGTTCCGGCAGCGTCGAGACGTCGGCGCCTATCGCGAACGGGCTCGCTGCCGCACCGCGCGCAGTGCGTTGCGCGAGGGCCGGCAGCGGGCCGGCCAGGTCGAGGCACGCGAGCGCCGCGGTTGTAACGCTCCAGCGCAACATCGATCGTCTGTTCATCGTCGTCCTCCATGTGATGGACCCCGTCGGGTGAGGAGTTGTCGTCTTCAAGACTTTAAGCGCTTAAATTTCAAGCCTCGATACGAGGCCGGATCGAGCGTAGCGCACCCGCTGGCGCGCATGCAAAGAACGCATGCGTTGCCTACTATCTGGCGAAGCACGACAGGGCGTGCATTCCCGGCGTCATCTCGAACTTTCGATGTCGATGTACTCAAAAACGTACTCGTCTGCACGTGGCTTGCCGTGTTCCGGTTTGGGCGGCAATAAAAAAACCCCGCAAATTCAATGATTTACGGGGTCTTCTGGACTTCTCTGTACTACGCTAAACAGCCTTGTGGTGCAGGAGAGGACTCGAATAAGTAAGGTAAGTCATTGATAATGATTATTTTGCTTGAATGAAATTACGCCTGTATACGCTGGTGTATACGTAAAGATGCTGGATTGAATTAGCGAATGGTGGCGCTGCCTGGACTTGTGTCGGGGGAAGGTATTAGGGGTCACATCAGATTGCGTCAATGTAGCGCCGTCGAGTTGCACGAGTCGGCGATGTTGGAGCCGGCAAAACAACAACGATGTACTCCGTCTCCGCCAGTTACTGGCGGCGAAACCCCGCAGAGCCTAGGCTCTGCGGGGTTTTTGTTCTTTGGCGACTAGCAAAGCGACTATCAAAACCGCGGGCGCTTCAACAGCCCGTTCCCACCCGAAAATCCGGTCAACCCCCATGGGTTCCTAGGCACAAGGGTACTGCAGGTGCTGGAGGGGCGTGAGAATGGCCGTTCTCGGTGCCCGCAGTCGTCGGCCAAAACGCAGCGCTGCGCCGCCGCGAATACAACGCGTCCCGCGAGGGGGTCTTGTCGTCGGGAGCCGTCCTCACCCAGCATGTGATGTGACCTTACTGCGGCCGGTTTCCTCCCACCGTTGCCAACCCGGTACGTGTGCGCTCATCAGTGCCTTGAACACACGTCCATGAGTGGCGTATCGAAGATGAAGCAACTCGTGCACGACTACATAGTCTTGAAACGCTTGCTCTCGCTCGACGAGATCCATCGCGAGCGTGATGATGCCCGTTGACGAGCACGATCCCCATTTGCGCTTCATTTCCTGAATACGGATGACACGGGGACGAACTCGCAGCTTCACCGACCACGCCAGGGCGCGTTGCCTAAGTTGTTCGCTCGGATAAAGCGACGACTTCAATTGTTCTCCTCCTTCAGGATCAACTTGACGATCAAGTCGACGGCCCGGGCGCGATCCTCCTGTGACAAAGCAAGCAGCGGCTTGTAGAGCGAGGCGCGGAAACGCCGCAGTTCGTCGGTGTTGGCCGCCGCATTGGGAAAGCGGGCAAGCAGATTCTCCGCTTCGCGGGCGATGTCCATCGGATCGAGGCTGGCTTGCTGAAGATAGGCTTCCGAGCGAAGAACCCAATAAACTGCAAAGGCTCGCGGTGATAGTCCGCTGTCCCGTGCGGCTTTCAGCGCTGTTTCTTTTTCCGTCGCGAGAGCGGCCAGCATATCCATGGCAGCCAGCCCAGTTGTCTTGCGCTCCTCCAGGTCTTTGAGGATGCGCTCCGCGCGGTCTTTGAGCGGCTGCAACACTGGGGCGGTTGCGGGGTTCCCGTCAATCTCTTGCTGCAAGCCTCGGACTAGGTTGAAGACCTTGCCTTCATCCGAACCCTTTTCGCCGCGCAGTGACTCCAACGTTTGGACGTCGAAGGTGACGCTCTTGGTGAGGCGACCCAAACCAGTTTGCGTCGCGCTGCTCTCGATCAAGCGGCGCGTCTTGTAGGCGAGGTCGGCCACGAACCCCACCTTTTCTGCGTAGGCGTTGCGAACCGCGGCATACAATTGACTAAGCTGTTTGTAGGTTGCGATATGGTCGCGCAATTCGGGCGAAGGGGAGAGAATTTCCCAGAGCGTCTCGATTTCCTTGTAGGCCTCGAAGAAGGCCTTACGCGCTTCGGGGGCCAGAAAACGGCCATAGACGAGACGCTCGAGGCGTTCGTCAGCGCCGCCGCCTTCACCTGCGTCGAGGTAATCCTTCTCAGCCCGGTTGATCTTTTGCTGGAAGTCGACGAGCAGCACATCGAGGTCCTCGATGACGCCGCTGACATCGTCAGAGTCAAATTTCAGGGCCTTCTTCAGCTCACGCAGCACCCCCACGAAGTCGACCACGAGTCCGACGCGCTTTTGCACGCCATTGGCGTCGACGTACGGACGGTTTACGCGTGCGATCGACTGCAGCAGCACATGGTCGCGCATCGGCTTGTCGAGGTACAGGCAGTACAGCGGCGGCGCGTCGTAGCCGGTGAGCAGCTTGTCCGTGACAATTAGAATCTTGGGGTCCTCGGCAGGCTTCTTGAACAGTAGGCGGACCTGCTCTTCTTGCTCGTCCGAAAGTTGGAGCTTAGCGACCAACGGCCGATCCACCGCATCGGCTGCATTCTGCGTGTAGACGGGCGCCGTCCATTCGGGCGGCAACAGCTGGTCCAGCGCCTTCTTGTACTTGGCGCAGGCTTCCCGGTTCACCGCTACGACGAAGGCCTTGTAGCCCTGCGGCAGTACGTTCTCCTGGAAATGCTCGGCCACGAACGCGGCCACCTTCTCGATGCGATCATCGGCCGTGAGGAAGGTGCGTAGCCCCACCGCACGGTCGAGCACCTTGTTGAGCTCTTCCACGTCGGTGACGCCCTCACTCTCGGCCAATGCGAAGAACTCCTTGTCCAATTGGTCGACGGGCACCGTCATCTCACTGGGTGCCATCACGTGCTTGATGGGCAGCGTCGTCTCGTCGGCGATGCTCTCGGCAATCGAGTATTTATCCAGATACCGCTGTTCGTCCTGCGCGCCGAAAATCTTGAATGTGCCTTCGCCCTGCGAGGTGCGATCGATGGGTGTGCCGGTAAAGCCGATGATGGTCGCCTTGGGCACCGCAGCCATCATGTAGGTGCCAAGATCCTTGGCGACCGAACGGTGCGCTTCGTCGATGAAGACATACACATTGTCGCGCGGGCAACTGTCTTTGCGGATCGCTTCGAATTTGTGGATCATCGAGATGATCAGGCCGCGGAAATCGGCGTCCAGCAGGGATTGCAGCTCGGCCTTGTTCTTCGCACGGGCAACGGCGATGTCCTCCTGTTGCATTTCGCCAAGCAACCGTTCGACCCAGCCCTTGAGCTGACCTTCCAGTTCGGTGCGGTCCACGACCAGGATCACTGTCGCGTTGGCGAAACGCGGCTTGTTTTCGAGGATCAGGCGCGCGGCGGTCAGCAGCGTGAACGTTTTGCCGGAACCCTGGGTGTGCCACACCAAGCCCCGTGTCTTGGCGGGGTCGGCGCAGCGATCAAGAATGGCACCGATGGCCCGGCGCTGGTGTTGGCGAAGCACCGATTTGCGGGTCTCGCCGTCCTGCACATAAAACAGTATCCAGTGTTGCAAGGTGCGAAGAAAGTCATGGCGTTCGAAGAATGCCTGCACAGCGAAGCGATAGCTCTCTTCGGGCGCTTGCTTCCAGCGAGCCATGTCGCGCCGATTAGCATTCCACGTCACACCGTACCAGTAGTCGATCAGGTGGGTGACGTTGAACAACTGCGGGGTGGCGAGCAGCTCCGGCGTTTCTAATTCGTACCGGCGCAACTGCTTGATCGCGCGCTCGATGCCGTCGCCGTCCTTCGGGTTCTTGTGCTCGACGATGACCACTGGGACGCCGTTGACGAGGAACATCACGTCGGCCCGGTTGCCCTTGCGGGCCGGCGGCTTGATTTTCCACTCCCACGTCACATGAAATGCGTTATCCGTGACGTGTTCGAAATCGATCAGCATCACGGCGTGATGGCGCTTCTCTGCCTCGTCGTACCACTGCCGTTCGCCGCGCAACCATGACAGCAGCTCACGGTTGCCCTCGATGCTGGCTGGCAGCGCGTCCAGCGTTTCCACAACGGAGCGCACCGCGTCCGTGGTGAGCCACGGGTTGAAAGTCGCGATCTTGGCTTCCAGTACATCGCGGAAGAACGTTCCAGCATCACCACCTCGCTTGATGCGAGCGTCCTCCGGTGTGATGGGTGTCCAGCCGATTTCGACGGCGTGCTTCACCATCGGGAACTGCACCGTGCCCGCTTCGCTGATCTTGAGGTTACTCATGCTGCGACTTCCTTGAAATCGGCCTCGGCGCTTAAGGGCACTGACAGATCCAGTTCGTCGACCCGAATTTCGCCCGTCATCAATTTGTGCAGCATGGCCTGGAAGATCTCTTCAAGCACTGTCCGCTTCTTGTGGTGCAGATCAATCTTCCGGTCGAGGGCGTTGAGAATTTCCGCAATTTCTTTTTGTTCTGCCAAGGGTGGCATTACGACAACCAGATCGCGAAGGTACCCAAGGTTCAGGTGCGAAACGTGTCCGAGGGAGCCCATGCCACGGAGCCGCTCATAGCAGCTCATCAAGTAGTGCCAAAGAAACGTAGAGTCCATCGCATTCGATGGCTGAATCGCGGCCGCATTTTGTGTTGTAGCAGCAGCGATCTCCAGCAACGACACCTGACCTCTTGTTTTACCCTGACCATACATTGCCATCAATATAGTGCCAGGTGGGAAGAGTTTCAGACTGTAGTCATCAACAGCTTGTTGAGAAATGAAGGTGTTTGCTGTAGAGATTCGGTTGTTGACGATGTCAGCGGTTTTGATGAATGGGATTTCACCTTCATAGTAGTGTTTGTCTTTTGTTGCAGGTGTTGTTCCCGTGCTAAGGGCACAAATTTGGCCAAGACGCACTGCATCCCAATTTTCTGGCATTACACAGAGCTCGGTCTCCTTCTGTGCTGCGCCGCGCAGGCCGCGCGCGAACAGGTCGTTCATCACTGCTTGTTTCAGTTCCCATGCGGTCGAGGTCGCCTTGTCGTGAATAGTGATTGCCTCGCGCACCTTGGCCAGCGACTGCGCAATCGACCGTTGCTCTACTAGCGGTGGGTGGGGAACATCCAGTGACGCGAGCCGGTTGCGCGAAAGGTTGGGGATCGTCGTCTTGTTGCCCACACCTTCAAAGATACCCAATTGCGTGAACGCACTCTGCAGGAAGTAAACGTAGAACCGCGCGTCGATGTCATCGTGAATTGGGCGTAGGCGGTGGAGGTGGTTCTGGAACGACATTATCGGCACGCTCCCATCCCATACGGCCGCGCGACCGATCTCTCCGCCTTCGCAAACCAGCAGATCGCCTGCCTTAACGCTCTTGTCCACCAGTTCGTCTTCAGAGATCGACATTTCGTCGACCTCCGTTAGATCGATCTCGTCCCAGAGCACATTTGACGTGCGCAGAAAGGGTACTTTGTCAATGCCCGCGCGTGCGGCGGCCGACATTGTCTTTCCCGCGGCAATGTCAAACAGCTCGCCCAAGGGGCGCCATTTCCAGTTCGAGTTCATCATAGCGGAGCGAGCAACTTTGCTAGTGTTTGGTCGATCTCCCTGGCCATCTCATCGAGCGCCAGCATGTCTGTGACGATGCTCTTGATGGGTCGATGATCCGCGTTGCCGCCTTGCGCGACCCAACGTCCTGGGCTGAGGTTATAGTCCGCCTCCTCGGCCTGTTGTCTGGTGATGACGGTTAGCTCGCCCTCGACGGGCTCGCTCTTGAGATACATCGCTGCGAGCGATCGAAGGTCTTCCTCGGGCAGGTAGTTTTTGGGTCGCCCTTTCCTGAAGCGCTTGCTTGCGTTGAGTAAGACGATCTTGTCGCGCCGATCGGATGGCTTGTTCTTGCGCAGCACCACGATCACGCCGGCAGCCGTGGTGTTGTAAAAGAGGTTTTCGGGCAAGAGGATCACGCCGTCGATCAAGTCGCGGTCGACGAACCACTTGCGAATGTTTCGCTCTTTGTCATCATTTTTCGAACCCGAGCCGCGCGTGACGGCGCCGGTATCAAGCACCACGGCCGCCCGGCCGTCGTCGTCCACGCAGGCAAGCGCGTGTTGTAGCCAGGCCCAGTCGCCTTTGCCATTGGTAATACCACCGGCAGTGCGGAAGCGATCGAACGGGTCGTTGGCGAACAGATCAGACGCGAACGGCTGATTCCACATCGGATTGGCGACGACGATGTCGTGTTGGCGAATCGTGCTGTCGCTATTCCGGAATTTGGGATTGATCATTGTGTCGCCACGTGCGAGTTCCACCTCCATGTCGTGGATGATCGCGTTCATCTGCGCGACGGCGTAACTCTCGGCTTGGAGTTCCTGACCGGAAAGCTTCAACGGCACCTTACTAATCGGGTCAAGTTCTCGGGCGACGAGCTGCAGTTTGATGAGCAATCCCGCCGAGCCGCATGCATAGTCATGACACGTTTCGCCGGGCTTCGGTCGCATGATGTGGGCCATCAGGAAGCCCACCTCGGTTGGTGTGAAGAATTCGCCGGCACTCTGGCCTGATCCCTCAGCGAACTTGCGCAGCAGATATTCGTAGGCGCGCCCCAGGAAGTCCGGCTGTACATCCGCCAGTCCCAGGCGGTAGCGCGGATCGGAGAAGGTCTCCACCACGCCGCGCAGCTTGGCGGGGTTGATGTCGCGCTCGCCGTTGCGCTCGGCGCCGAAGTCGACAACATCGATCACGCCGGAGAGCGATGGATTCTGCTTGACCACCGCACGCACGGCCTTGGTTAGATGCTCCCCGATATCCTTGGGTGCGGTTGGGCGCCGCCGCTCGTCAAGCGGCCATTCGTAGGCCTCACGTCCGCTGATAACAGCCCAGCGCGATTCCGATGGCAGGTAGAAGCGAAGGAGCGAGTGATCTGACTCAGCAATCTCCAATGCTGTAGTGCGATCACCATATTCCTCGGCCAGACGCTCGATCTCGTCATCGAACACGTCAGACAGGCGTTTCAGGAACAGCAGCGGCAGCAGATAATCCTTGAACTTTGCTGCGTCCTTCTCGCCACGGATCGAGCAGGCAGCGTCCCACAGCATTTGTTCCATCGGTTTGGTCGTGGGAGTCGCCGTCATCCCTCGACCGCGACGGCGGGCAGGCGTGTTGTTGTTCGCGACGGATGCCGGTGTATTTTCCAGTTGTGCCTCCTGTGCGAGCGCCCGAATCGCGGCCATCGGAGCCCGTTGGGGTTGTGAAAGGCCGCCTTCCCACCGATTGACCGTGGCGAAAGAGACGCCCAAACGTGTCGCAAGCTCGTCCTGGGTCAAGTTGAGCTGCGCTCGGATGCTCCGAAGGAGCTCAGGAATTTCAAGATGATTTGTCATGTTTGTTATGTTTGCTATAAAATGGCCCGGGGTCAAGTGATTTTTGAGAGGTAGCGGGCCGGCCAGCGTGTTTGGCGCGTTCAGCGGGTAACGGTGTGGGCGACGACGGCTGTTTGCGCTCGGCCTACGCCCAACGCCTCGCGATGCTGTGCTTGGCCAGCCGTGTCGTTTCGCTGGGCCGCAGTTGGTGGCGCATCAATTCAACTGGCAATGAGTCATCCGAGCTCAGCGTGAGCAACGCGATAGATCTGAGGGGGAGGGGATGAGGGCAACCGCTGCGATTCGCAAATTGACCATCAAACGATTTCGAGGGTTGGCGGCGTTCGAATGGCGCCCTGCGCCGGGAATGAACCTCATTCTCGGCGGTGGGGATGTCGGGAAAAGCACGGTGCTGGAAGCGGTTGCATTGCTGCTTAATCCGTCAAATGCAGCAGTGGTATCGGAATCTGACTACTGGAGACGCGACAGTACGCAAGAGTTCGTGATTGAGGCGGTCATGACTTTGCCTGAATCTACAGGCATCAGTTCGCAGCACAACTTTTCGTGGCCTTGGGCATGGGACGGGAAAGATGCCGTGGTGCCGTCTGCATCGGAGGACGACGATCTGCCGGTTCCAGATGATCCTGTCTATCGGGTCCGCGTTAGAGGTACGACCGAACTCGAGTTGGTCTGGGAGATTGTTCAACCGCACGATGATGTTGACCACTTCTCAACTGCGGTCCGGCGAAAAATCGGCCTTGTCCGCATGAGTGCCGATGAGAGAAATGATCGAGACTTGCGTCTGGTGTTCGGCTCGGCGCTCGATCGCTTGCTTGCCGATAATGCTTTGCGAGCGCGCATCGGCAAGCAGGTTTCTGATCTGAATTTGCACGATTCATTGAATGAGCAGGGCAAAGAAGCGATCCAGAGCCTTGATACACGGATGGCCAGCGCTGCACTTCCAAATGAACTCAAGCTCGGCTTAACGAGCAGTCAGGGGCTTTCGATCGGAGCGCTGATCGGGTTGCTTGCAATCAAGGACGGCATCAGTTTGCCGTTGGCCAGTTGGGGCGCTGGAACTCGCCGGATGGCGGCGTTGGAAATCGCGTCATCTACGGAGAAAGAGGCTAGCGTCACGATCATCGACGAAATCGAACGTGGTTTGGAGCCTTATCGTCTGCGCAAACTAATCAACGTCTTGCAGGAGCAGCATGGCCAGACGTTCTTGACGACTCATAGTCCCGTGGCGATTGCGTGCGCGGGACAGGCCCATTTGTGGTACTTGGACAGCAAAGGTGACATAGGCAAGTTGCCGCAGGAGAAGATCAAGGCGCAACAGAAGCGAGACCCGGAGACCTTCCTCGCGCGCGTTGCGGTGATTGCCGAGGGGCCGACGGAGGTTGGTTTTCTCCAATTCTTGCTGGAGAAGGCCTTCGGCACCGAACCGCTTGATTATGGGGTACGTGTCTGCGACGGTCAGGGCAATCCCGCTACCTTGGATTTGCTGGAAACGCTCGCGTCTGCGGGACTACTTTTCGCAGGGCTCGCGGACGACGAGGGTACTGCACCGAGTCGCTGGAAGGATTTGAAGAGCAAGTTGGGCGATCGATTGCTTCAGTGGCCGACGGGTTGCACAGAGCAACACGTAATAGGCGCTATACCGGAGGCCAAGTTGCATGAACTGCTCAAGGGCAGTGATGGTGAGATGGATGGTGATCGCCTCCGTACCCTCGCGATTCGGCTCGGAATTCAAGACAAGCGGCCTGCTGCAATAGAAGAAGCTCTGACTGCCGCTGGCAAAACCTGGCGGGAACTCATCATCGATGCGGCGACAGGAAACAAGGTTGGAGCACCGGAGAGCGAAGAAAAAAGCTGGAAGAGCCACTCACGCTACTGGTTCAAATCGGAAGCAGGTGGTCGTGAACTGGCTGAAAAAATGGCGGCACTCGGTGCCTGGGACGGACTTCAATCGCAACTGCTTCCATTGATCAACGCGATCTTGGTCGCGGCGGGAAGATCTTCGATTACCATGCTCAAGCTATGAGTGACGACGTAGTCGCCAGGCTTCTGCGATCGAGCGAACCTCTGGTTGTCATCGAGGCGTCTGCGGGGTGCGGTAAAACCTATCAAGGCGCTTCTTACGCAAGGGAGGCTATCGGCTCCGTTGGCTCAGGCCGACTGTTGATCCTGACGCATACGCACGCGGCCTGCGCAGTCTTTGCTGATCGAACACGAAGCGCAGGTTCTCGCGTTGAGATTAAGACCATTGATGCGCTGATCGCGCAGATCGCTACGGCCTATTACAAGCCCCTTGGCTTGCCCTGCGATCTTTCTGCCTGGGCTTGGCACGACAATGGAAAAGGTTTCGACATCATGGCAGCGAAGGTGGCTGAGTTTCTTCGCTTGCGACCAATGATTGCCCGCGCACTAGCGCAACGGTACCCCATCATCATCTGCGATGAGCATCAAGATTCCAGTGTCGATCAACACGCGATAGTCATGGCCTTGCACGGCGGAGGTGCCCTATTGCGTGTCTTTGGCGACCCGTTGCAACGTATTTATGGGGCGAAGACGGACAAGGCCGCGCGTATTGATCGTGAGAGGTGGGATGCACTCAAAAGCGCTGGCGTTACTGGTAAGTTGAATATCCCGCATCGCTGGCGCGACGGATGCCGGACGCTGGGTGAATGGATTCTTGAAGCACGGGTGTGCCTGGAGAGTGGGCAGCCTATTGACCTTACTGGCTCATTGCCGGCATCGCTTCGGATACTTATCGGCAACAACATCGCGCGGACGCGTACCGGCTACCAGCTGTCGAGGGAGCAGCGAAAGCCCATCGACAAGCTGGTTCGCGGCAATGGCCAACTGATGATTCTTGCTTCGCAGAACGATCTGGTGGCCGCGCTACGTGCCTTCTGGGGGAGAGTGATTCCCATTTGGGAGGGGCATACCCGCGAGGCATTTGCGGCCTTGGTCGACGCTCTTCGAAAGAAGTCGGGGGATGCCGAAGCTCTGGCCGAGGGGTTGATCGGGTTTGTCGGAAGCGTCGCCGTCGGTTTCAGCAGGTCCAGTCACGGAGATCGGCTGATTGAGGAGATTCGCAACGAGGCGACAAGACAGACAACTGGCAAGCCCGCCAATATCCAAGCCATCGCGCGGTGCTTACTGGCAGATCCTTCGCACTTAGGCGTGGCGTCGGCGCTCAATTTGATTCGGACATTCATTGAGACGAATGCTGCCGGGTTCGATACAGTGAAGGTCGACCTTCGTGCGGAGTTCAACGACGCCATTCGTATCGGCCAGTTCGCCGATGCCGATGAGGCTTTCGCGGAGATTTCTCGCAAGCGTTCATACTCCCGGCTGTCACCACCGCAACGTGTTCTCAGTAGTATTCACAAGGCCAAAGGTCTGGAATGCGATAACGTGCTGGTGATGGCGTGCGACAAGATCCAGTTCACAAGGACGCTTTATGCAAGGAGCAAGATGTACGTCGCGCTGAGCCGGGCAAGAAATTCCTTGACGCTGGTTGTACCTGATGCAAACCCCAGCCCTTTGTTCAAACTCGCATGAAAACTGCGGTCTGCCCGATAGGAGAGCATGACTTAGAAGTGATGGCGCTCGGGCGGGAACGGTATCGAGATCGCTTCGGTGATTTGAAGGGTAGTACCGAGCAGGTCGATGCGTAGGCTGGCCGCTTCGGACGAGTTGAGTTCGTAGTCCACTGTCCCGATTCCGCCGGAGCGACTTCACGTTGTCCACCATGGAGTGTCACAGCAGCGTTCATTTGACCGCTGGTGAGAGCACCTCGAGATGAACCATGCCATTTGACTATCTAGCAGCATTTCCCATTCCGGTTGATGCCATTCCGCCAAGACTGCGCGAGTTGCTGGAGCCTGTCGGCTTGTCGCCAAGCCAACTTGTGGAGGTTGCCTCCATGCAGGAATCCGACCCGTATGGAGAGCAAGCCGAACACCTCCATTTGTTGATGGCTGTGGTTCCCGGCGTAAATGATGATCCGATCGAAGTTCTATCCGAGGCAGGCGATGGCGTCGTTGCATACTCGGTTCCCGTAGGTGACAAATGCGGCAGATCGGCGGAATTTTCTCCGTCGATATCGGGTCACGACTACATCGTCGCGGCATGGGGCGATGGCTTGTTCTACACTTTCAATCTCGCCGAGAAGGTCTGGATGACTCTCGGGTTGACGCCCCGATGTGTTGGCAACGACCAGCAACGTCTGGTCTACGATGACTTGGGGCTTCCCGAGTTCGGTGTGGCCGAAGGAGAGGTTTCGAGTGAATATCACTGGAACCTAAAGAGAGCCGTTCGTTGGCAGATGTCGAATGAATACCTTCGACGCTATCTTTGGCTGCGCGGTGCCAGAGGGGTGCGAGTCTTCTACTACTCAGCACAACTGGCAGACATCCCGGAGGTCCGCGCGATCATGGATGGCGAGTCTCATGTGGCCCGCAAACCTGAGGAGGGGGTGGCTTGGTATGAATTGGACGTTCGCGAGCACGAGGGTGGACTCTTGCTCCAACTCTGGGCTTCGGTCGAGGCGGTGATGCCACAACTCTGTCCGGAGCAGACCGCCGAGGGCGTCCTATGGCCGGGCGACGGGCAGCCCATGACCCACGCACGTGCGGATGCTCTGATAGGGCATGATCCCGTCTATCTCGACGATCGGTTCCTTCAGAAATACGAACAAAGCACCTTCTACAGTTCGACATCAGTTAATGTTCGGGGGCGATGGTATTGCAGTCCTTCATACAGGGGGCAATGGAGTTTCACTGAATGCCGGCGGGTCGGAAGAAATTTGATCCAGGTGCCAATGCGTGAGTTGTATAAGAGACGGTTTCATAAAGACTGCTGGGCTCGCCGCAGGGTATTCCAGCAGATCAGGCAGCAGCCGAGTTTGAGGAACGCTTCGTGAATGTCGGCGCGACGTTCAAAGCGAATACGTAGACGGCGGAAATGATGCAGCCAAGCATGAGTACGTTCGACGACCCAACGGACTTTTCCAAGGCCACTACCGTGCGGCTGACCGCGCCGCGCGATGCTGGTGGGGATGTTGCGCTCGTGAAGGATGCGTCGGTATTTGTCGTGGTCGTAACCACGGTCGGCGTAGACGCGGGCAGGACGGCTCAGAGGCCGTCCACGCACGCCGCCGATCGGCACAATGGCCTCGATCAGCGGAACCAGTTGGGTGACGTCGTTACGATTGGCGCCGGTCAGGATTGCCGCGATCGGCGTTCCGTTGGCGTCGGTGGCGATGTGGTGCTTCGACCCGGGTCGAGCTCGATCGGTGGGGTTCGGGCCAGTTTTTCGCCCGCCCCAACCGCACGAATCGACGATGAGTCGACGACCACACGGGAGAAGTCGATCTTCTCGGCTGCTCGCAGTTTCGCCAGCAGCACCGCGTGCAGTCGATCCCACACACCGGCTTGCTGCCAATCGCGCAGCCTGCGCCAACAACTTACGCCTGAGCCGCATCCCATTTCGGACGGTAAGTCGCGCCAACGAATGCCCGTCTTCAGCACAAAAAGGATGCCCGTCAAAGCCGCACGGTCCGCTACCGGCTTGCGACCGGGGTACTTGAAGCGGCGCGGCTTTGGCGGAGGTAGCAGTGCTTCGATCAGTGCCCACAGTTCGTCATCAATGATTGGCTTACCCATCTCCTTGGCCCGTCTGTCACGACGGCCAAGGTTAACAGGATGCTGAAAAAGTTAACAGCCCCTTGGACTCTTTTTGAAACCGTCTCTTAGCCGAAGCCGGATCGCGAGATCGCGCATGCCCGATCTTTTGCGGTCGATCCGGCAGACTTGGCACATATCGATCTGAATGAAGAGCATGTGGTCGCCAAGGTCCAGCGGCTGCTCGATGTGCTACTACGCCTGGGAGATGGCCTTGCTGCACTGGGCGCAACAGTTGGAGTGAACAAGCCGGCGGTAGAATTGATCGGCTTTGATCGCGCGGAAGTAGTGGCCAATGGCTGGTTATCCTATCCGGCGCTCTGTCGCTTAGCACAGGTTGCACCATTGGACATGACACAACAGATGTTTCTGGCCCGTTGCAAGAGCTTGCACGAGGTGTTGCAGCGTGTCCCAAATGGCTACCTAAAATCGTTGCTGGAGCATGCTGGGTGTCCGCGGGCGGCTATTCGAGACCTCGGAAGCTTAAAGTTGTTGCAGGCGCTCCTAAACATCATTGAAAGGTTAAATGCTCACGAGGAGGCAAGTGATGCCTTCGCATCAGGTAGCGAGCCGGAGGGCTGGAGCGATCGCAATGAGACCATGGCGCCCTTGTTCCTGAACAACGATCTGAGAATCGCCGATGCGCACGAGACCATGGAGCAATGCCTGACGACTCTGCAGCGTCTAGGTTTCGATACAGCAAACGTCAACGCAGGCTATGGACGGGCACTCGATTTCGTCATGGACGGCGTCATCAATGCCTTGGGGGCAGTGGCCACCGCTATTGAGAGGCTGTTAAGGCCGGCGTAGGCGAATTGATTGGTCGGTGGCGAGCGGACAAGGCGTTGGAATTTCTCTATCGTTTGAGTCGATTGACGATGGTGTCTCGAGAGGCATCGCCCCGAAGTAGCGCGATTGTTTGGTTCAACTCGGTCAGCTCCTGGCATCGTTTCTTCGCCATTGTCCATGGTTGTCGTACATGTCGCATTGGGGAAGACCGACTGCATTCCACAAGACATTGAAGATCGGTCGAAGGACGGCGGGAACGTCTACGTCATAACCTTCGAGATAGACATTGGGCAGCGCGATGATGTTACGCCCGATGGCCTTTGTTTCATGCCATCCAAGTCCTTCGGACGAATGGCTGTAAACGGCCTTCTCGGCGTTGCAAAGCGACAGGAACACGTAGATCGGTAAGCCAGTATCGTAGGATTTCAGCACGCCGAGATATTGATTGACCGCATCAATAAGCAGCGAGGTCAGACTCCGGCCGGTGAAGTGTGATTTACCATCGGCGTCGTAGGGAAGCTCAGCAACGCTTTCGATTGCTCCATTACGGAAGAACTGGGCATAGGCTTGTCGGGACCCCTCGTGTTGGGATGTATAGTTGAAGAATCCGTCGAGGTTGACTCCGGCTTGATTGGTGGTGTTGATCTGGCCGAAGGGGAGGGGAACGTGCGTCCCAGAAGCCATCACCTGGATGATGTCGGCTAGACGGCCTTCTGCAAATGATGGTGCGGGAATTACGTGGACGACCACCTTGCCGAACTGATTGAGTGGAATCGGCGTGTCGCCAGCCGTAATCTTGACGAGCCGATCGGCATGAAATGAGTGGATGTGCTCGGCGACGTGCGGTGCATCATTGAAAAGATGACGAAGCTGCTGCACGTTGGGCTCATACTTATTCATACTTCCTCGAGCGAAGAATTTGTTCTTGCCTTGGTAGATGATGCGATGGGGCGGAAGAAAGCTTCGAGGTATCCGGATGACGAGCACGTTCCCTCCGGTTGCGATGGGAACTGCGCGAAGGCGAAGCTGGCTGATGCGGGGCTCGAGGCCGCTCCTGGCGATCTGTTCCAGACGCATTATTTCTTTGTCAGCATCGACCTCAAGTGGCAGCAGTTCGACGGGAATACCAGCCCGTTCGGACATCCCAACAACGATGTCGCCACCTAAAGTATTGGCGAAGGACGAGATGTCCGCGAGGAATTCAGAGTGTGCCCTGTCATTGGCACCGTAAGGTTCTCTCTTATAGTCGAGATAGGTCGACTCACTGACCTTCATCGCGATGAGATTGCGAAGATCGGCTTCGGCGATTTTGTCGAGAGGGATGCTTAGCAGCGACATGAGACGTACCTATGAAGTTGCAATGGCGCAAAGCCTGGCAGCCATAAAATGCGTGCTTTCGTGCTCCGCAGGCGTCGGCGAAACAACGATTGTAATGCGCTTCGCCACCGGTGCGATGTGCTTGTCCGAGCAATGCGTGGAGTGATTTCGGTAGTCTTCCATTCTGCATGCGCGCAATGGAGGGCCATATGGGCGATCTGAGGTAGTTTGCGACAACGAGTTTTTGATCGCGTTGCATCGGCTTACTTGACCCGGCAGTCTCCTCAATCCCGAAGCCGCAAGTAGGGGTTATCGGGCGAGACGGTACCAAGAAGGAGCGCGGCGTCGTTGAGCAGGTATCCATGTAATTGCCGGCTCTTCCTGGGTCCGGTCACCTCGCATGTCCAAATGTTTAATCCGTTACCTTGTTTTTGATGGAGGGTGAGACGCTCAAAGCGTTTTTGCACCCACGCCCAATCGGTTTGCTGTTCCTGCTTGGCGAACCGTGTGACTTCGGGATGTCCTTGAGCATAGCGCTGAAAAATGCCTGGACTCACGAGAAAGACTGTTCCGGCGACGGTATGCACCAACGCTTTCGCATCATTGATGATCAGGCGCCGGGTCTGGATGCCTTCGCGCAACCAAGCGATGAAATGCTCCCCGGAGATTGTCGTTTCATCAGATGGTGTGGAGGCTGAAGAAGGCTCGGTCGACGGCGGTGCTTCAGCGATGCCACTTGATGGCAGTTTCGATACGTCGTTGTCGGCAGTTGCTCGCGGTGCTGTCGATGCGTCGTTGCCAGCGTCTTCGACTGGTGTCGGCACCGGGCTGCCGAGCAGATCGAGTAACGCATCGATCGTATCGGATGTGCGGGCGGGTACCTTAGATGCCTGAAAACTCGTTGTCGGCGACTGCGACGTGTCGCCAGTGGGCGCAGAAGTAGTTGTCGCTGGCGTCTTTGTGGCAGCGTCGCCGACATTACCAGCGTCCTGCTCTATATGCACCGCACCCGCAAACGATGAAGGTTGGCTATCGATGTCCCATATCGACGCGGGTGCAATCTTGAGGAAGGTAAAGCTCTGCGTCCAGCCGTTCGAGCTTGCTACCGTAGCCTTCCAGATTGCCTTGTTGTCGGAGGTCGATTGCACGATCCCGTGTTCTTGCAGCACATCGAACAAAGTCGGATTGCTTTCGGGAATGCCTTCGATGCCCTGGGCCAGCAGCGATGCGCGCAGCTTGTCGGCGACGGTCTTGCTCACGAGCCATAAGCCTTCACTTGTCAACCAGCCATCAGACGCTTGGGGTTGATTCAACTTCAATTCGTTGCGCACGAGATGCCGCAGCCCGTCGAGCAGCTTGCGTTGTAAGGCCTGCTTCGGCGCGAGCAACGCCTTCCGCGGATTGCCGCCCAGTTCCTGCGCGACGGACGCCTGGTCGGCCTGCGTGACGAGGTCGCCGAGCACGTCGGCCTGCTCCTTGTGGCCGGCAAGCACGTAGAGCAGTGCAGACCACAGTTCGGAAAAGCCGCTGAGCCAGTCCATGATGTGACGATCGAGCATCTGCGCGTAGAGCAATCCGGCGGCTGCTTCATGCAAGCGATAGCTGCGGTCCTTGCGGTAGCGAAAGCGATAAGGGCGAGTGAGTGGCCCATGCCATGGATGCCAGCGTTCGCCGTCCGCATACTCGACATCGAAATCGACGGCGATCTTGCCGATGTCGTGCAGCAGCGCCGCATAGGCAGTTGCCGCCGTCCAGGCTTCGGCCTGCGCTGCTTGGATTTCGGGCTGCGCACCCACCGGCAGCAACCGCGACTGTCGCAGCTTCAGCGCATAGGCGACGATCTCCAGTCCATGGTCCAGCATGCCGCCGGGATAGGCGTGATGATGACTCTCGGATGCTGGAAACTGCTGGACCAGCGCGGCATACCGTTCGATTGGGGCGCGATAGAGCGTAGCGAATTGCGCGCGCGACAGCGACGTGCGTTGCCAGATATGTTCCAGCAGTTTCTGCCGGCGCGGTGTCGCAAGCAGCGTCGCCGCCAGCTCCGGCCGCAGCAATTCTTTCGGTGCTGCCGCAGGGGCGGAAGTCGGGGAGGGCGCCGGAGCCTTTTCCTTTTGACGATGGAACAGCGAGAACATGATCGAATCGATGGTCTGGTAGCCGGTGTGCGTTTTGCCTTTTCACCGTTTCGGGTAGGGCCATTCCCCTTGTGTGCCATTCCCTTGACGCCCTTGGCCTTTTCACCCTTGCCGCAACCGTTTGGAGATACATCCGAACCGGTAGGACATGCCGCAGACAATCGGCATCGGGGACTCCCTTTTTGTTCGGGATCACTGATTCGGATGCGTGCTGCTGGGGAAGGCGCTACCGTCGCTTCAAGTGGCATCACCACGAAAATTTCACGCTCTCCATTCAAAGATTTGAAAAATGGGCCGATATCCGGACGGCCTGACCGGGGAACACTTCAGGCATCACCACATCTCGCCAAAGGGGCACGGAATGGGGAATGGAGGGTGGAGACGCGACTGGCTGAAACAGCTTGCCGTTGCGGTCGGATACGCGTTGATCTACATCGCCATGCATCCTATCTCGGATGGTCACTGGGCACTTCGATCCGGGTTGCGTCTGTCCTGTCTGTTGGTGATGCCGTACCGCTACTGGCCGGCGCTTCTTCTCGCCGAGGCCTTGCCGAACGCGTACGAAGTGTGGCCCTGCCGGGACCAGTATGGACTCGCGTTCGTGAGCGTCCGTTGCATTCCGCCGATCCTGCTCGCGATGCCCGTCGTGGCGTGGTGTCGCCGTAAGCTGCGATTGTTCCCGGCGCCGCATCTCGTCGATATGAAAGTCCTGATGCTATGTGTGCTGATGGTGACGATGATCGGGACGGTCTACAGCTACCTGGCGATTTCGTTTATTCACACGGCATCGTTCCACGCGAGACCCGTGATGGCGCTGGGGTATTTCATCGGCAATTACATCGCCATTCTCGGGACGGTGCCGGTGGTACTGATGATGAAGCTGGATGCCCGTGCCGAGGGATGGATGAGCCGACTGCACCGCGTCGTCTCCAGTCGAATGGCGATCGATGTGGCCTTGTTCGTCGTGCCGTCGATTGCCGTGTTGTCGGTGGTGAGTCTTCACGGTGACAACGATATGCGGCAGATCGCCCGGATGGCGATGTTTCTTCCGGTGGCGTGGTTCACCCTGAAATACGGCTGGCGTGCGGCGGTCGTCGGTGGAGTCCTTGCTGTTGTCAGTACGTGCCTCACGACGGAGTCACGTCCTGATCCGCAGATCCTGGAAGCGCAAGCGTTCATTGCGCTCGCGATTACTTGCCTCATGGCCACGGGCGCGCGGATCAGCGTTCAGTTGCGGCAGGATGAGCTCAAGCGACGTGAGGGCATCCATCTTCAGCGGATGGCGAGACAGGGCCTGCGGGTGGCTGAGCAACGACGGCGACAGACGTCCGAGGCGCTGGAATACCTTGCCGGCAGTTTGTATCTGACCAACAGCCGTCTGACGCAGCAACTGCGCCGGGTGGTGCCCAGTTCGGACATGGATGCATACCAGCGGCAACTGGCCGACACGCAGCAACGCGTATACGCCCTCGCGGAAAGTTTGCATCCGGTGGCATGGAGAGACAGGGGATTACCCGCGGCGCTGAGTCAAACGATTGCACGCGCCTTGGACGAAGCGGGGATTGCTTACCGCTGCGTGATCAGCGGACGTGGCTTCGCTCGTATGTCGACGTCGGTGCTGGGTGCTGCGTATCGAAGTGCCTGCGAAGGGGTCGTGCTGATCACGAGGCGACTGGCGTGCTCGCGTGTCAATGTGACGTTGCGGGGTGGTGAAACGCGCGGAAAGCGGTGGCTGGTGCTGCGCGTGGAAGGTCTGCATGACGACGACCGCGTTGCGAATGCGGCCGTGCGGTCAACGGAACGCAAGCAGATTGCAACGAAGCTCGGCGCCAGCGTACTGGACGCCGACCAACTGCACGCGCATGCGCGCATCTTCGATGGCACATTGCACGAACGCGCGATGAGGAGCGGTGTCCGCATGACCATGCTGCTTTACGACGTGCAGCAGGATGTCGAGGGCTCCGGGGGTGAACCGGAGCCGCTGCGCTTGTGGGTTCACTGAACACTCTTACGGACTACCGCCGCCACCGCAGTTATACGGGTCCTGGCAGATCGTTGCGACCGTGAACACGGTCGTGCCGCTGCTCTGAGGCGTCGCCGTGACCGTGGTCGTGCTATCGCGAAAAACGGTCTGCGTGGCGCTCGATGCTGGCGCAGCATCCGTGCGTACGTTGGGCGCGTCGGTGCCCATGGGCAATACCACCGAAGTCCCTCCCGCCGTGCCAACGGCGGCATGCACGGTCCCGTTCAGATCGTTGATCTGGACATACTTGATGCCATTCAAGCGAAACACGTAAACGTGCCAGTGGGGACTGCGGCTTTGATCCGTCGCGTTGGGCCAGGATTGCCCCAAGCCCGTGGCAGGCGTGATGGTCTGTGCGAATGCAGCGGAGGTCATGCTGATCGCCATGCATCCAGCCAGTGCGAGCGTGCGTGAAAGGCTTCCGTGAGTACAGGACATGCGCTTCCCCTTCTTGGTGGAATGGTAGTTGCCTACCGGGAGCGCTGACTGTACCAGGGGGCATGTTGAGGCTGATATCACTCCTCTCAGTGTTTTCGTTAGCCACGATGGCGAAGATCGATGCCGATCACATGCTTCACGTGCGCTACACATTTTTTTGCGCGCTGATGCCTTTTCCCCTCGATCTTAATGGCGGGCAAAGGCGGCTTCGAGTGCCTCGACATGTTGCGCGAAGACGGCCGGGCGTCGTTGACGAAAGGTGTCGAGATTCGCGAGCTTCCAGCGTAGCGCAGGCAGTTCGGCAACGTGAGGAACAGCGAGAAAAGACCAGTCCGGCTCACCGCGCGCCAGGCCAAGAAGGAATTGTCGTTGGGCGGGCGTCAGGAGCGCCGGCAGTTCCTGTCGCAGTCGCTGGCGGGTTTCCAGCAGGGTGTCCAGGCTGCAAGGTACCTCGGTCATGCCGACGAAGCCGCCATCGTAGTCCCGCGTGATGTTCTTGTCGCGACCAAACAGCACTTCATGGATGGGTCGATTGTGGCCAGCGAGATATACGACGAAGCATTCGATCATGCCCGCGGTCAGCCCGCCTGATTGATAAAGCTGCCAGACATCGAACAGATCACGCGGGTGCTGGCGATCGAGGGCCGCAACGAGTTTCCCGCCATAAAGTTCATCGGGCGCGAGCACGGGCAACGCCAGTTCCGTGGCGAATTGCTCGGTCGTTCGCGCACACAACGCGCGCCGTTCGATCGGCAGGACGGTGCCGCGAAAGACGGTGTTGACTTCGATCTTGACCTGGTTGGTTTCGTTTTCGACGATGAGCTTGGTATCGCTGAGATCCTTGCTACCGACAAGGCGCGTGCGCAATCCTTGCGGAGCCAGCCGTTGTTCGATGGCAGCCAGTTCCCGTTGAATGGCCGCGAGCGCTTCGTCGCGGAGTGTTTGCCGAGGCACATAGACGACGTCGATGTCGACGGACAGACGCGGCATGTTTTGCACGAACAGGTTGATAGCGGTGCCACCCTTCATCGCGAAGAGATCGTTGGCAAAGACGTCCGGTGCGATGCGCAGCAGCAGCCGGACGGTGTCGGCAAAGAATTTATCCATGGGGTTTCAGTACGAGCAGCGTGCCGTCGGGAAGCCGGCTCATCCAACGCCGGTCGCTACCGGTGGGAAGCTGGAACTGAGCAAGCAATGCATCGACATCGAGCAGATTGGTCTCGCGCGCCCAGGTCAGACACAGCCGAACGGTTTTCACGTTGGTACAGCAGGCGAGCAACTGGCCGAGCAGTTCCTTGCGCGGACTGCGTAGGCCCTCGAATACTGCATGGGCGTCCTCCAGTCCTTCGCGAACGCCCACGTCATACAGGAGTTCGAGCACCGCACGTTCGGGTACCGCGACCTGAACACCGTCCGGCACATCGGGCGGCGTGACAAGCGTTCGGGTAGCGAGGGAGGGATCGGCCCAGTCGAACAGGCGGGCGTACACGTAGCGCGCCGGAAAGCGGCTGGTGAACCATGTCGGCAGCGCGAAGCGCTCATCGCCCCATAGCACCAAGGGTTCGCGCCGTCCGAGCTGATGCCGCACTCCCTGCCAGGCGAGAGCCGTCTTGCCGCCGACGTGCAGGCCAGGAGCACGCTGCTGCAGGAAGCGGAGCGTGGCGTGGAGATTGAAATCATCGTTGGGAAAGGCGTACACCCCGGATGCCAGCCGAACCAGCCAGCCGCTGCTCACGTACCGGGCGGCGAGCTGGTTCGACACCCCGAGTTGGTTCAGCGCGGCAAGATCGAACGGGCCCCCGCGGGGCACGTCGGCCTGCAGGCGCTTGATTAGCTGGTGTCGAGGAAGTCGCTCCATGAGCGAATTTTACGACAGATTCTAATCGCGTGGGCATGGGTTGATTGGAAGTTGACGGATAAATCCAAGGAAACTATATTTTTACGACGTAATCTAATCAGGTTGTTGGGAGCCAGTCACGCGCCGTTCCAGTTCATAACCTATGATGAAATGGCCGGTTGTACCCACAGCGGAACGGCCCCATTCCTGGAGGGAAACCACCATGACGACCCCATCGAGACCATCCCGGGCTCACCGGTTCGGCGAGTGGGCTGGGCACACGTGGCGCGGGCTGGCACAACAGGATCGTCGCGCCTTGGCATGGCTGACCAGGCAGGGACTGCCCGTCGGCGCGGCGAAAATGGTGTCGTTGGCTGTGAAGCTGCTTGTATTGGGGGTTCTCCTGTATGTCGCATTCTGGCTGACGCTGATCGCCATATTTGTTCTCGCGGCAGCTTGGCTTGCTCGGCACGCGGACCATGATTCCGCCCAAGGTGAATGGCGCAATGGACAAGAAGGCTATGGCTACTATGAGAACGGGACGCGAACTGATTACGGCCGCTTGTTCGATGACGATCAGAAGTAGCGAGTTGAATTTACTTCAACGCCTTCATCGCAACGCTGCTACCGGACTTTCCCGCATTCTTGGCGTCAACCGTAGAGTCGTTCAAAGCGCGTAGCGCATTTCCGACACTGACGCCGGCCCAACCCAATGCTGCGATCCAGAATGCCGGTAACACAAGAAACATCGTTGCCATCACGAAGTTCAACAGCATATCGCCCATCGCGTTGTTGAGCCCCATCAGCGGATTGAAGGATTCGTGCGGCGAACCGTGACCGTAGAGCGCATCGAGAATCGTGCTGTCGATCCAGCGCGCGAGCTGGAACCAGAAGTCCACGAAGAACAGCGCGAATTCCACGCAGCTTGCTGTGACGACCGCTTTGAGATTGTATGTACCGATGACAAGCACGAGCGGTAGGCAGATCACGAACGCCATCTTCAGGAACGACAGCACCATCGGCAATGCCTGGCGCACGACGTCCATGGCCGGGAAGAATCCTAACGAGCCGACCGTGAGGCCCAAATCACCCGCGCCGCGCGTCACGGCATTCGGCAAAGTCTTGCCGATCTGTCCGCCGTAATCCGTGTAGACCTGTCCCTGGCTGAGCACCTGCTGACGCGGCGCGACGATCGTGCGAATCACATCGTCGTCAACCTGTGCGGCGCTGAGAAATCCTGCCCATTGGCCGATTCGCGTCAGCAGATCGGCATCGACCTGCTGGAGCAATCGCGCGCGCAAGCCGATTCCGGCATCCAACCACCATTGCCGGCACGTCGGGTAGCCGCCGCCGGAGGCGACTTGCGCGAGCCCCGCATCACGGGTTGCATCGTAGGGCCACGCGGTGCGCGGCGTACTCGAATGGTAATTGTCGTAGTAGCCCGCCGTATTTACGAAATAGTTTGAACCGATCCAGTTCACATCATCCATCTGCGCGTCGTTCAACGTGGGCCGATTCATGAACAGCTTCGCACGTGCTGGCCCGTAACAGTCGTGCGTAAAGTCCGCTACTTCCTGCGTCAGCACTGGATCGTTGATGCGTGTGCTATCGATGTCCATGCGGATCTGCTGCAGGTCCACGCCGCAGGGAATCGATGCGACGGCGGCGCCGGTGATCGCTTTCGATAGTGCGTGCATGAAGAACCACCACACCGGCACGCGGGCGCTCTGGTTGTTGAGCGACGTGAAGACCGTATTCCAGCCGGTATCGGTCGGCTTCGGCGCATCGACCTGGCATTGCTGCGAACGCGTCTGATCGAACTGGAGAGTGCTGAGATTGACGGGGATGAAAGGCATGCCCGCAAACACGGTCACGACAATCGCGACATACACCCGGTTCTCGATGCGCAGCGCCGACAGTACGCCCTTGTTGCCTTCGTCCGCACCTTCGCCACGTGCGCGCAGCCATTCCTGTATCACGATGGCGGCGAAGGGCAGGGCAAACACGCCGCTGGCCACCAGCACGTTCCAGATGCCATTGTTGACCAGCCAGCCAACCAAGGTGAGGTAATACTCGAGGTAGTCCGTGGTGTAGAGGGTCATGACGATGTGTGATCACATGGCCGGCCGATGTGCCCGCATCACAGTGAGGGATTGCAAGGTCATGCCGGGGTGGAGGCGACGCCTTGCATTGAGCCACGTCCGGACATCGTCCAGATCGATCAATACGCTTCGGGCGTATCCCGCTTTTTTTGCCATGTGCTGACGATTGGGTATGGCGCCCGATACGCGGGCTTTCTTAAGGACGCCGGGATCGGGTGAGCGAGCTACCGCGGCCTTGCACGTGAGGTCTCAACGGCATGACAATCCGATGGTCGTGCTTAAGAGACGGTTTCAAAAAGAGTCCAAGGGGCTGTTAACTTTTTCAGCATCCTGTTAACCTTGGCCGTCGTGACAGACGGGCCAAGGAGATGGGTAAGCCAATCATTGATGACGAACTGTGGGCACTGATCGAAGCACTGCTACCTCCGCCAAAGCCGCGCCGCTTCAAGTACCCCGGTCGCAAGCCGGTAGCGGACCGTGCGGCTTTGACGGGCATCCTTTTTGTGCTGAAGACGGGCATTCGTTGGCGCGACTTACCGTCCGAAATGGGATGCGGCTCAGGCGTAAGTTGTTGGCGCAGGCTGCGCGATTGGCAGCAAGCCGGTGTGTGGGATCGACTGCACGCGGTGCTGCTGGCGAAACTGCGAGCAGCCGAGAAGATCGACTTCTCCCGTGTGGTCGTCGACTCATCGTCGATTCGTGCGGTTGGGGCGGGCGAAAAACTGGCCCGAACCCCACCGATCGAGCTCGACCCGGGTCGAAGCACCACATCGCCACCGACGCCAACGGAACGCCGATCGCGGCAATCCTGACCGGCGCCAATCGTAACGACGTCACCCAACTGGTTCCGCTGATCGAGGCCATTGTGCCGATCGGCGGCGTGCGTGGACGGCCTCTGAGCCGTCCTGCCCGCGTCTACGCCGACCGTGGTTACGACCACGACAAATACCGACGCATCCTTCACGAGCGCAACATCCCCACCAGCATCGCGCGGCGCGGTCAGCCGCACGGTAGTGGCCTTGGAAAAGTCCGTTGGGTCGTCGAACGTACTCATGCTTGGCTGCATCATTTCCGCCGTCTACGTATTCGCTTTGAACGTCGCGCCGACATTCACGAAGCGTTCCTCAAACTCGGCTGCTGCCTGATCTGCTGGAATACCCTGCGGCGAGCCCAGCAGTCTTTATGAAACCGTCTCTTAGCGATTTCTAACCGTCGGTGGAGCCGTTGCGTTAGCTCGAAAGGGGACACCCTTCCGCTCAAGGTGCGCGCATCGATGCCTGAGATCGTCGGGGCTTGGAGCGTGATCCATGCGGGAGCGGGGTGTCGCACGAGGCCGGGGTGAGTGCTTCGCGACAGTTTTGATCGAGTCCGATTCCCCGATGAGTTGGCGTGACGACTAGAACGATATGAGTGCAGCCGGTGGGATCACAGCGGATGGAGCCACGCGAGGCCTTCCGTAAGCGCAATAGCGAGCAGCGCCATGGCTTCCGCGTGAAGCAGCCGGCGTCGTGCGTCGAGGGAAACGTCGCGCCGCCGGACTCGATTTCGCATCCACCACCAGCCCCGCGCGATCAGCGCATAAAGCGCCACTCGCCAGATCACGAAACACCATGCGTGGCGATGCAGCCACGTTTGCCAGGCGGCGATGCTACCGATCATCCGAATGCCGATGGCATGCACGAGAATGGCGACGGTCGTCATGGCGGCCAGCATGGCCAGCGCCATGATGAGCGGACGGGGAGAGCGTGGCCAACGAGGCATGATCACGGCCCCGTACCCTTTGAGCTACTGGTTGGCTTCTGCAGTCGATCAAGCCGGTTCGGCACTGTATCGCCCTGGAAAATGCCCCGCGATCCTTCGCCCCGCGTGTATTGCCGCGCCACGATCCACGCGGTGGCGTTGCCTGCGAGTTTGCGTCGCAACTCCAGTTCGGTCTTGAGGTTGGTGATCTCCCGTTCCAGCGTGTCGTTGTTCTGCGTGATCGCCTGGTCGGCCAACTGGTTCGCGGCGACGTTCGGTTCCTTGCTGCCGGTGAGCAGCGTGCGCTGGAGCAGCAGAGCTTTTTCCAGCACGCTGGAAAGCGCAGCCTCCGAAGCGAGACGTTGCGTCAGTACCGACTGATCAGGTTCATCGCGCAGCGCTTCGATCACACCACGCGTGATCGGCAACGCGTCGCTGCCGGCCGCCTGCAAGTTGTCGGGCGTCGTAGCCTTGGCGCCCGAGATCAAATCCTGCAGCGCTTTCAGCTTCGCGTCGTATTCCTCCTGGATCAGCGGTGTGAGGCCGACACCGGGCGTGGTCTGCGCGCTCGTGCAGTCGTCGCACGTGCGTTCCTCCTGCTCGCCCAGCACGCGCGTCGCCCAGGCCGCGGCGGCATCGGGCGAGCTCCAGGTGGTGCAGGTGAGCCGGTTGCCACAGGTGCTGGTATCGATGGAAGAGGTGTCGGTGATGGCGCGGCCGTTCAGCAGGTTGTAACCCGCGCGCGTCACATCGCCGACCACCTTGATCGACGATTGGCCCGCACCGCCCGCGTTGCCGCCGCCGACCCACGGGACGCCCGCATTTCCGCGTTGGCTTTCGGCCTGTTCGGTCGCGGCTACGGCATCTTGCGTGTTCGAGACGGCGGTCTTGAGTGCCTGGCCTTGTGCGAGTTGGTCCCAGCTGAGCGTGCCGCCGGCGAGATCGGCCATCTTGTTCGCCATCGCGCGACACGTGGCCTTTGAGCGATCGAAGTCGAGCCGGGCCTGCAGGATGCCGTTGGTGAGCAGGTTGTAGAGTCCCGGATCGGCGCGCTGGATGATCAGCGCCGGCAACGAGGAGACCGCGCTGGTGGCGTTCTGGATCACCTGGCTCATGATGGTCTGGAAGCCGTTGGTGATGCCGTTCAACTGGTTCTGCAGCGTGTTCGACAGGCTCAGGTTTCCGCAGATCAGGTTGTTGTTCCAGCCGAGGCCCACACCGAGACTCTGCATGTTCGCACTCGGGCTCATCGCGACCGCACTGCCGCCACCGATGGTGTACAGCACGTCATCGCCCAGCACGCTGCCGGACGTGCCGATGGACGGGTTGCTCTGGCCAACCGCATCGCTGGTGAGTGCCATGGCGAGCGCCAATGTTGCACCGAATGCAACCGTGCGAGCGGAGGAGAGGCGACGCGGGAACATCGGCGGTCGTTTCATGGGCGATCACTCCACGTCAGTGCTGCCAAGAAAGGTCTGGCCCATGCGCTTGCAGCACGCGTAGGGGCGCCACAGCGTCCAGGCGTAACCGCCGTCAGTGGCTTGCGTCGCAGGCCGTGTGTTGGGAAACACCGCGCAGGTCATCGACAGTTGCGGAACCAGGGCTTGCCATTTGCCGGTGCGGATGTCGCTTTCCACCAGCGCGCCGGCTGGCCAGTAGCCGTCGTAGGGTTGGGCGAGCAAGGACTGGTACACGTGCGGCTGGCCGGGGCGCGTGACGATATCGCCCGCGCGCTGCGCGACCACGGCGGCGCTTTTGAAATCGTCGACCTGATGCAGAAAGCCTTCGCGCGGATAGACATTGCCCCACAGATCGGCGCTCATGCGGCTCCCGATCTCACGTACGCCGGGTGACAGCGATTCGGGATAAATGCTCTCGGGGATGCCATAACGCCACGCGATCGTATCGAAGGTGCTGAGCAGATAGGGATCGAACGGCACGCCGGCGCCGGAACACGTCATGCCGAACTGGCTCGCGAAACGGCTGAAGGCCGCCATGCCCGGATGGCCGATCACGTCTGCATTCTTGAAGACAGCGAGATTGTTTTCGTGAGTCTGGTTTGTCGTGCCGTTGCCTCCGTCTTGCGCGAAGGGCAGTGGTGCGCTCATGAAGGACACTTCGGTCCACGGGTTGGCCCCAGTGTGGCTGTAGCTCGACACCACGGCATCCGGCACGTAATGGCGCACTTTCACGGAGGTCTGCACAGTACAGCCGAAGGTCGAACACGACAGCCAGTAGCAGATACCGACGACGCGCCAGGCGAGACAATCCGGTGACAGCACAGACGCGATGAACGAGGCGGTATCGATCGCGAGCGCGGAAACGGTGGTGCCGAGCAGGCCGATCGCTGCACTCCTGCGTACCCAGTGACGCAACGAATGCTTCATGGATGCACCTCGCGATACGCCTGAATGCGCGATACCGCATGGGCCACATCCGGGTCGCCGTAGACCACGTAATGCCGGTCGATGATCACCGCAGGAACCGTCACTACGCCGAGATTCCATGCGTCCACCATGCCTTGATAGGCAGTGGTGAGTTGCCGTGCGAGTTTGCCGTTGTCGTCATTGAGGCGTTGCTGGACCAGTATCTCGGCCTGGCGTGGACTGGCGGGCAGGTTGGCGGACAGCATCGCTTCCACTCGCGCCGGGGTGTCCACCTCGATCACACGTGCGCCATCGACGTTGTGCACCGGGTGCAGACGGTCCGTGACGACCCACACGGCGTTGGTTGCCGCGGCGTAGGTCATCGTGCAAAGTGGCATCGCAATCAGAAATCCGATCGCCATGCTCATGACCGATGGAGGCCGCAGGCGGAGGATGCGCATGAGGGAAGGCCGGAAGCGAAGTCGAGCCGTCAGTAAACAGGCGTATTGCTTGCTGCGAAATCAAGAATCGGAAGCACACGGTGTCCGCTTTTCCTGCGGCACACTGGCGGGCCCGTTACGTTTGAAAAGGGAAGCGAAAAGGACATCGTCATGTCATCCGCACAGCCTCCGCTGTTTTTCATGACAAGGCACGCGTGACCTGTTTCATTCGGTGTGTCCTTTGGTACCCTGGGCGACAAAAACGGGGCGAGCAATAGGGGGACGCTCATGCGCAACGATAAGAACGGAAACACCGAGATGCAGCGCACACGATGGATGCAGATACGTATGGCTTGCATAGGGTTGGCGTTGCTTGGCAGCGGCATGTCGTATGCGCAACAGAACGGAACCGTTACCTACGTCTATACCGATCCGCAAGGCACACCACTGGCCGAGGCGGACGAGCACGGAAACATCACCAAGACGTTCGATTACGCGCCGTATGGCTCGATCGCCATGGGAACGTCGCCCGATGGTCCTGGGTACACCGGACATGTCAATGATCCGGAAACCGGCCTCATCTATATGCAGGCGCGCTATTACGATCCGGTCACCGGACGGTTCCTGAGCGTCGATCCGGAGGTGCCCAAGCCGGGCGATGCCTTCACCTTCAATCGTTACGCATACGGCAGCGACAATCCCGTCCGATACATCGATCCGACAGGGCGCATCATTCAGATCGCGGGGGACGAGGCTTTCGTCAAGCGCATCAACAAGGATATCCAGCAGATCAAATCCAAACCCGGTGGTGCCGCGCTGGTTTCCAAGCTCGAGCACACGCCCAACATCATCTACGTCGTCCAGCAGGTCGCTGGCAAGGGCAATGAGACACAAGCCGATCCGTCGGGAATCTCGGCCAATCACAAGGGCACCGGTTCCGACGTCCGAATCAATCCCATGCAGACCACCGGGGGCACGGATGTCCACGGCAACACGTCGCGCCCGGAATACGTGGGCGTGGCGCACGAATTCGGGCATGCGCGCGCCATCGACCTTGGCGTGCAGAGCTACGACAAAGGCGATGGCAAACCGGGAACAACGCCACCGAGTGAGGTTCAGGCGATGGCCAATGAAAACATGGTGCGTAGCGAGCAGGGTTTGCCGCTACGCCCGGCCTATTACGATCCCGCACCGGCAAAACAGGACGGTCAGCCATGACGGGCATGCGTTTCGGAACGCGCTTGCTGCGAATCGTTGTGCTGGCAAGCCTGTCGGTCGGCATGCAGAGTCGCGCGCAACCCATCCATGAGTGGACCCCAACCGCTTCCTTGATAAGTAAAGTCGAATCGAAAATCAGCATGCCACCTGGCACGCTGTTGAGCAGCTATACGCGCTATTACTACGGCCTGCTTCAGCATCGCCATCGATTGTTGGTTGGTATTTTTGTGCGGGGTGGTGGTACGTCTACGGTACACATTACATCGCAGGAAAAGGCGCCTGCGATCTTCGAGGGCGGATGCGACGTGGTGAACCTAAAATACGATGTAGATGCCGATAAGGTGTTGGCGGTCTTCTGCAACGGTCGCGCATAACTCCTGCCGTATGACCGTTTCCGCGCAAGGCGGGTTTTTCGACGAATGCCGTCATCGCTCCCTGACATCCGTCTTGGAGGCATATCACGCGGGCTCGCCCCATTTGGCGCGCAAGTGGGGATGGCGCGCATAGACGGTTCCGGCGATGACGGGGTCTCGTGGATCGAGCAACATGTAGTCTTCGGCGACAAATCCGACGAATCGAAGGAGCCCGGGGCTTTCGGCGAGCATCATGGGGGTGTAGCAGGTGGACTTCAGAAAATTCGTTTCAAAGCCACGCACGCCGGCGGCCCGGATGGTGTCGATCACGAACTGCGAACAGAAGTAATGGCTGCGTCTATGAGGGCCTGCGCCATGTGGCCGACTCGACCACGTCGGATCATGATCCGGCCACTTCCATACGCGTCGTTGGTGGCGCCATTGTCGTAGCGGCGCGAGCAAGGCACCCAGGCGCGAGTAGGGCGTTTTGACATCGACCGCGCGGCGCGCGAAGCGACGTGCTGCCTCGATCGATCCGCTCGGCAGCAGCGCGGGTTGTTCGTAGGCCGCGATGTAGCGATAGCGGCCGCGAAACGTATCGAGAGGACAGGCTTGTACGCCGGATGCCCCAGCTTCGAACACCTTCAGGCAGTTCGTTTCGCTGTCCAACAGGATAACGCCTACATGGACATAGGGACCCGACGAGCCGTACTCAATCAGTGCGCGCATTTTTTGCGCCGTTTTCGAGCCACGCTGTTCCGAAGTGCCAACACCAAATACCAGCATGCTTTCAGTGAGGTCTTCCACTTGAAGCAGTGCCGGTGGATCTCCGATCCATAGACCGCCCGTCATACGTTGATCGGTTTCACGTAGCAGGGTGTCCATCGGTCGACGAATGTATCGAGCATAGCGGTGGAACCGTTGGCGGAGTCGTCGTTGCATAGGATGTGAAATAACCTATAGGCAAAGTTCGGGGTCGAAGTTCCGGCGCGTAAGAGGACATTGCGGCCCTATAACATCTTTGGCGGTTGAGAACCTTGATTGTTCGAGGCAGTCGACCCGTTCGGCTTTCGCGCAGAACCACTTGGACGTCAGGTTAGTCCTCGCACCCAATCAGAAGCTGTACGTTGCAAACGAACTGGAAGGCATAAATCTTCGCGAGGGACTTTGCCAACTTGCTATTTGCGTCTTGGAAGAGGGTTCCGGTCAAAGCATCATAAGTTCCGCGCAAGGTGCCAAGTTGTTCTGATGCGCTGGCTACTGCCTCGGCGGTCTCCGAGAGGAATGCCAAATTGCTCTCTTGATGATTCTGATCTTGCAGCGCATCAAGGGCCTGCTCAAAAGGCTGGCTCTCAATAAGGCGTAGGTTCTGAGTGTGCGGTTCCACTGCTTCCAGGTAATACGAAGCTGTATCTGGCGTGTCCGTTGAGCTTGGCAATCTCGCAAAAGTTGGACTGTTTTACGAGCTCGCCAGATTGGATTGCCGCCCAAAGCTCGCGAGACGTGTGAAAAGCGGGGCAGGCATAGACCACGACGGCTTTACCAGATGTCTTGTGGGCAAGCGACTCGAGAGCCTGCTGTTGACTTGAAAATGTGTCGTAGCGAAAGTACGGCTGCTTCCAGGACGAATACTCAGCGGCGTCGGAGCGGATCATTCGACTCGGTCGCTTCGCCTGTATGAAGCAGTTGAACTTGAACTTCGGGAAATGCTCAATTTCGCGTTCGAGTTCTTGCCACCAGTCGTGCCTCAACTCGACCCCAGGCGGGTACATAAAAGGCATCCTATGCCACCACCGGTACATGTGTGGAAACAGTTTCCAGAAATGATGGCTTGATGTTCGTAGTGCTACATCAAAGCCAACGATATCTTCAAGAACTTGGCCTGGAGGAAAGAAGAGTCGGCGGCTATGCACTAGCTCAGAGGTGAGGTGCTGTTCGTACGTTTTCTCTTCGAATTCTGCGCGCATAGGGTGTGATCCTGAGGCCTGGCAGTGAACGTGGCAGTCCAAAAAAGCTCAATTCAGGAGCGGCACTCATTATGTCGTATCAAGTTGGTGTTCCACCTCTTTCTATGCCGCACCGTCTCTCAGTCACTCCACGAAAAGCGATAGATGTTGCGGCGACCTGATACGTCGTGCCGCGCTAGGGCAACGCTTCGTGGTCTCGATTGCCATCGACCCATTCGAGCGAACTCTGGGTTTTCAAGTAATGAGCGCCATCGAACCTCTTGAAGATCGGTCCGGATCGTACGTTGTTCATGAGCCGCCAGAACCAGTGTTGCGCGATTTTGCTTTGAATGGCTACAGGGTACTCGTACCGATAGATACCCGGCAGTTCGGTGATCTGCTCGCGGTACGACCAACGGAACGTGGGAGCCAGGTACGTCTGAATGCCCCATCGAACATTGTTCAATAGCTCCGCCAACCATGTTCCATGGTAAACGAAGAAGTTCTCATTGAGATGTTCACGGAAGTCGTCCAGTGCAAGAGGCATCATGTCCAAGGTAACGGCATAGTCCTGATCGCCGAGTATTTGGGCGATGCGACGGCAAACACCGGTAAGGCGTGACAGATTGTGCTTGGACTGATTGCCGGCAATAGTGAGCAGGTCCATGCACGAGACTGTGACGCGTGCTTCGATATTCAGCGTGGGCAGCCACAGCTTTACTTCCCGATCTTTGCTCAGCCAGTCCCTGAGGTTCGAGACTGCCAAACCGAGTGACCGAGTGTCGCCATTCGGACAAAGTGCAGGACTGTTGCACGCCGCTTCAAGCATGTCGAGGCATGATCCTTTGATGCCGGTCAGAGCCTTGTCACCGGGCTCCTTTACGAAGTCGAGGAGGCGTATGAGAAACAACTGTTGGTGGATGCGGCTGTGAAAGCGGGTCTCGCATTCGCCAGGGAATTGCGAGACATCAATCAACAGCAATAGTGCGTGGTTGACCATGTCGTCGATGGCTTCGACGCTGACGCAGAGTCCGATGGCTTCTTGTTCGGCAGCGTTGTGTCGGCTTTCTTCCATGGTTATTGCCCCGTCTTGTCGTTACGACGAAACCGCCTTCCCGCTTCGAGCGTCGCATGCGTTCGCAACATCCTTGCTTAGCTGCTGCAGCGTGCCTTTTACTGTATCCAAGAATTGCTCCGCCAGTACCGAAGACGCAACCCCGGACGGAGACACCGTATCCACTACGAAAGGCACATCGGCGTCGAACGGTGCGAGCACGATGCCACCGGTACGCCACGCATCAAGCGCGGAGAGTGGATCGACGATCGCGACGCTCGCGCCGTTGGCCACGAGTGCGCATGCCGCTGCGGCGTAACCCACCTCGATCACGATCCGACGTGCGACGCCTTCCACGCGAAACACCTCATCGATCAGATGCCGAAACGCCGACTCGCGCCCGAACGACACGAACCGCTCGCCCTCCAGGTCCTTCGGCTTGATCATGGCTTGCCCGGCCAGCCGATGATCGGCCGGCAGCACGCATACACCCTGTAAGCGTTCGAACGGTTGCAACGTCACGCCGGAACTGACCGGCGTCGCCGTCGCAAATCCCACATCCGCCTGGCGATTGGCCACCCATTCGGTGACGTAGGTCGACGCGCGGATGTTGAAGTCCACCGTGACGTCGGGTCGCTCACGCAGAAATGCACCCACGGCGCGCGGCAGTACGCTGAGTCCAAACGCCGGCATCGCGACAATGCGCAAGTGACCGCTTTGCCCGTGTGCCAATCGCCGCGCATCGCGCGTCACTTCTTCCAGCGCCGCAAAGGTCTTGTCGACCCGCTGAAACAGACTGTGCGCCTCCGGTCGCGGCACGAGTCGTTGCCGCACGCGATCAAACAGTGCGAGGCCCGTGCGGTACTCCAGCTCCGCGAGCAGCTTGCTGACGGTGGGTTGCGTCAGATGCAGCAGTTCCGCCGCGCCCGTGACCGAGCCGGTGAGGATGACCGCGCGAAAGGCTTCCAGTTGCCGAACACTGACGGAGGACATGGTAGTTCATAGATTTTTTGCATGAATTGTCGCATTTTTCGACTTTGACGCGATCGTTTTTGGCTTCTTATGCTCTGATTTCCATAGCTTTTTCTGTCAGAGAAGATCATGCGCAAGGAGGCAAGGAAGCCGCGTCGCGCGTACTGTCGCCGGTGGTTCGTGGCGATCGGTGCGCTCGCGGTCACCGGATGGCAAGGCGTCGTCGCGGCAGCGCCGACGTTGGTCGTCGCCGGTTACGGCGGTTCGTCCGAAACGATGTTTCGCACGCAGGTGTTTGCGCCGTTCACGCAGGCACACGGTGTGTCGATCACCTATGTGGCCGGTACGTCGGCCACCAACCTGGCGCGCCTGCAGGCGCAGCGCGCGCATCCGCAGATCGACGTCGCGGTGCTCGACGATGGTCCGATGCAGCAGGCCGTCACGATGGGCCTGTGCCAACCGCTCACGCCGTCCCCTGTGTATGCGGACCTCTACGGCATTGCCAAGGTCAACGGCGACGGGAAGTCCGTGGGCATCGGCATCGTCGCCACGGGCTTGGCGTACAACACTCAGGTGTTCGCCGAGCATGGCTGGTCGCCACCCACGTTGTGGGCGGCGCTTGGCGATCCGCGCTTTCATCGGCGCGTGCTGGTGCCCTCGATCAGCAACACCTACGGCCTGCAGACGCTGCTGGCGTTGGCACGGGTCGAAGGTGGTGACGCGCAGCACATCGATCCGGGTTTCGCATACATGGCCCGGTATGTCGCGCCGTCGGTGCTGAGTTTCGAGACGGCCTCCGGCACGATCTCCGAACTCTTCCAGACCGGCGCGGTGGTGCTGGGCGTGTGGGGCAGTGGCCGCACGCTGGCGCTGGCGCGCACGGGTTTCCCGGTCGCGTTCGTCGCGCCGAAGGAGGGCGCGCAGGCGCTGCTCACGACCGCGTGTGTGGTCAACGGCAGCGCGCACGGAGCACTTGCGCAGGCGCTGGTGCAGGACCTGGTCTCGCCCCGTGTGCAGCGCATCCTGGCCGCGCAAGCCGGTTGGGGACCCACCAACACAACCGTGACGCTCGATCCCGCCGTGGCGAAAACCGTCGTGTACGGCGCCGACGCCGTGGCGCATCTCGTCCCCGTCGACTGGAAAACCGTCAACGCGCAGCGTGCGGTCTGGACCGCGCGCTGGATGCGCGAGATCGAACGCTGATTGCCCACGCGCGGGCCAACCGGCCGACGACGTTCGCGGACGCGGGCGGTGTCGGCATGCTTTGCGATAACCATCATGGCTTTTCTTGAACTTCAGGCGCTGTCCAAGCGCTACCCGCACGCGACCGCGGTGCACGAGGTGTCGCTTGCGGTGGAACGTGGCGAGTTCCTCTCGCTGCTCGGGCCTTCCGGCTGCGGCAAGACCACGACGCTGCAAATGATCGCCGGTTTCATCGCACCCACGTCGGGCGCGATCCAGCTCGATGGGCGCAACCTCGCCGGCACGAAGCCGAGTACACGCGGTCTTGGCGTGGTGTTCCAGTCCTATGCGCTCTTTCCGCACATGACCGTGGGCGAGAACATCGCTTTCGGCCTGGAAACCCGGCGTGTTCCGGCGTCCGAGCGCACCCGTCGCGTTACGCACGCCCTCGAGTTGGTGCGCCTGGGCAGCCTGCGTGATCGCTATCCCGCGCAGTTGTCCGGTGGCCAGCGACAGCGCGTGGCGCTCGCGCGTGCCTTGGTGATCGAGCCGCCCGTGCTGCTGCTCGATGAGCCCTTGTCCAACCTCGACGCGAAACTGCGCGAAGACATGCAGGTGGAATTGCGCCGCATCCAGCGCACGGTCGGCACGACGACGATCATGGTCACGCACGATCAGGCCGAGGCGATGGCGATGAGCGATCGCATTGCCGTGATGAACGCGGGACGCCTCGAACAGGTGGGCCCGCCACGGCAGGTCTACGATCGTCCGGACACCGCATTCGTCGCGACGTTCCTCGGCAAAACCAATCTCTTCGATGCGCAGCTCGAACAGGACGCCAACGGTGCGGCCATCGTCGCCACACGCGGGCATCGGTTTGCGATGGCGTCGATGGCCTCTGCCGCGGGGCCGATTCGCGTCAGCCTGCGTCCGGAGAAGATCGCGCTGATTCCCGGTCCCATCGCCACGGCGGCCAGCGACCTGACCGGCACCGTGCGCATGCGCCTGTTCGGCGGGGATCACTGGCTCTACGAGGTCGAGAGTCCGTTGGGGACGTTGCTCGCCCGCTGCCAGAACGGCGCGGCGCCGATCGACGAAGGGCAGTGCGTCGGTTTGCATTGGAAGCCAGAGGATCTGCGCATCGTCGAAGGAGGTTCCCATGCATGACGCGTCTCGTCGTTGGCCGGCGTATGCGCTGAGCGCGCCGGCACTGGTGTTCTACGGAGGTCTGCTCGCCGTGCCGCTCGCGGCCACGCTACTGCTGAGTCTGCGGGTGGCCGATACCGCGCATGCAACGTGGGTGAGGCTCGGCGGCATGAACTACGTCGCCGTCCTCGGCGACCCGTACTTCCACGTCATCTTCGCGCGTACATTCGCGCTCGCCGCGACCGTGACGTTGGTGTGCGTGCTGCTTGGCACGTGGGAGGCAATCATCCTCTCGCGCATGCGCGCGCCGTGGCGAAGCCTCTGTCTCGTGGCGATCCTCGCGCCGTTCCTCATTTCGGTCGTGGTGCGCACGTTGGGCTGGGCCGTGTTGCTGGGCGGCGATGGGTTCGTCAGCCGCGTGTTGCAGGCACTGCGGCTCGCGGATGGCCCCGTCGTGCTGATGTATTCGATGACCGGCATGGTGATCGCCCTCGTGCACGTGCTGGTGCCGTTCGTGGTGATCGCGGTGTGGGTGGCCTTGCAGCGTTGCGATCCGGATGTCGAACGGGCCGGCGCTTCGCTGGGCGCGAGCGAGTGGTGGATCTTCCAGCGCCTGATATTGCCGCAGATCGTGCCGGGCATCGCCTCGGGCGCGGTCGTCGTGTTCTCGCTCGCCGCCACCTCGTTCGCCACGCCCGCGATCATCGGCGGGCGTCGTCTCAAGGTCGTCGCCACCGCAATATACGACGCGTTCCTCGGCACGATGGATTGGCCGCAAGGCGCGGCGCTCGCGCTCGCGCTCGCGTTGTTGATCGCGAACCTCGCGATCCTTGCCGCATGGCAACGCCTCGGCGAGCGACGCGGCACGCGATCGCATCGACCTCTGCCGGTGACGATGGAGGAGGTGACGCCATGAGAAAGAACGGACTCTTGGCGCTTGGTTTCCACGCGCTCTTCCTCCTGTTTCTCGCCGCACCGCTGATCGTCATCGTGCTGGTGTCTTTCACCGCGAAGGGGTATCTGGCGATGCCGTTCGATGGCGCCTCGCTGCGTTGGTATCGCGCGCTGGCGCACGTGCCGGAATTCGTCACGGCCTTGCGCACCAGTCTCGGTTTGGGCGTCACCTCGGCCAGCCTTGCCCTGCTGCTCGCCGTACCGGCCGCGTTGGCGTTGACGCGCGGGTCGTTTCCCGGACGCACCGCCATCCACGGCGTGCTGATGTCGCCGTTGTTGATCCCGCACATCGTGCTGGGCGTAGCGTTCCTGCGCTTCTTCACCGATCTGGGCCTCAACGGCCGCTTCGCGAGCCTGGTCGTCGCGCACACGCTGATCGTGCTGCCGTATGCGTTGCGGTTGTGCCTCACCTCGGCGGGCGATCTCGACCACTCGCTCGAACAGGCGGCGATGTCGTTGGGCGCTTCCACCTGGATCGTGTTCCGGCGCATCACGCTGCGGCTGCTGGTGCCGGGGCTGGCGAGCGGATGGCTGCTCGCCTTCATCCACAGCTTCGACGAGTTGACGATGAGCGTGTTCATCGCTTCGCCCACGATGACGCCGCTGCCGGTGCGCCTGTACCTGCGCATCGAGGATTCCATCGATCCCACCGTGGCGGCCATCTCGACATTGCTGATCGTCGGGGCGCTGGGGCTGATCCTCGTGATCGATCGCCTGATCGGGCTGGAACGTCTCTTTGCGGGGTCACGATGAGCGCGCCGCTGTTTTCGACACCGACTGCGGCGATGCGGACGGTCACGATCTTCGTGGACGACGTACCGGTCGCGGTTCCCGATGGCTCCACGGTTGCCGCCGCCCTGCTCACCGTGCAACTGCCATATCCGTGGCGACGCTCGGCCGTGTCGCACACGCCGCGCGCGCCGTATTGCCTGATGGGTGTGTGCTTCGAGTGCGTCGCGGAGATCGACGGTCAATCGGGGTGCCGCACGTGCCTGACGCCGGTGCGCGCGGGCATGCGCATCACGTTGGGAGGCTCGCATGACCGCGTATGACCTGGTGATCGTTGGCGCGGGGCCAGCCGGCATGGGTGCGGCGGTGGCAGCGCGCGAGTGGCATCTCTCGGTGCTCGTGCTCGACGAGCAACCCGCGCCGGGTGGGCAAATCTATCGCGGCATCGAGCAGCACGCCGAGCGCCATGCGCGGCTTGATCCCGGTTCCGTGACAGGACGCGAACTCGTGACGCGGTTTCGTGCGTGCGGCGTCGAGTATCGGCCCGGTGCGTCGGTGTGGTGGGTGGCGGCGGACGGCGAGGTGGCGTTTTCGGTGGAGGGACATGCGCATCGCGTGCGCGCCCGTCGTCTCCTGCTCGCCACCGGAGCGATGGAACGCCCGTGGCCGTTGCCCGGTTGGACCTTGCCCGGCGTGATGACGGCCGGTGCCGCGCAGATTCTGATGAAGACGGCAGGCCTCGTGCATCGCGAGCCGGTGTTCGCCGGCTCCGGTCCCTTGCTGTACCTCGTCGCCCTGCAGTATCGGCGTGCGGGGGTACCGGTGCGTGCGGTGCTGGACACCACACCGTTCATGCACTACGTGCAGGCCGTGCCCCATCTCCCGGCAGCGATGCGTACACCCGCGTACCTGCGTCGCGGCCTCGGCTTGCTATGGCAGGTGCGTCGCGCCGGGACCCCGGTGTTCACCGGCGTGCGCGATCTGCGCGCGCTCGGTCGCGACACGGTGGAGGCGGTTGAATTCCAGCATCGGGGACGGCGTCGGCGGTTGGAGGGCGTGACAGGATTGTTCCTGCATCAAGGCGTGGTGCCGCATATCCATGCCGCGCTCGCCGCGGGCTGTGAACGCCGCTGGGATGCTCGCACGGCCTGCTGGCATCTTGTGGCCGATGCGTATGGGCGAACCTCGCAGCCGCACGTATTCGTCGCCGGTGATGCGGCGGCGATCACCGGCGCGGCCTCGGCGCCGGCACGCGGTCGCTTGGCGGCGCTCGCGATCGCGCATGACCTGGGCAAGGTGGGCGAAGACGCCTTCGCCGCAACGAGCCGGCGTTTGCAGCGTGATCTCGCGCGCGACGCGGCGGTGCGGCCGTTCCTCGACACGCTGTATCGCCCCGCCGACGAATGCCTCGTGCCGACGGACGACGACACGCTGATCTGCCGCTGCGAGGAGGTGCGGGTGCGCGACGTGCAGCACGTCCTCGACGGCGGAAGCCGCGATCCCAATCAGGTGAAAAGCGCCCTACGTTGCGGGATGGGACCGTGCCAGGGGCGACTCTGTGCGCCGACGCTGGCGAATCTTATGGCGGATGCGGCGTGCGGCGAAGCGATACCGTTGCCGCTGCGCCCGCGTCCTCCCCTCGTGCCGGTGCCGCTGGGCGAGCTCGCGGGACTGCTCGATGTGCCGGAGGCAACGCGATGACCCGAACGACGGATGTGGTGGTGATCGGCGGCGGCCTGATCGGTTGTTCGACCGCCTTGCACCTGGCGCGGCGCGGCATCACCGTGCGTGTGATCGAGAAGGATTACGTGGCACGGCATGCGTCGGGCGTGAATGCTGGCGGCGTACGCACGCTCGGCCGTGCGTTGCCCGAATTGCCGCTGTCGATCGCGGCGAAACGACTGTGGCGCACGTTGCCCGACCTCGTCGGGAGTGACGGCGGCTTCAAGGCGGTGGGGCAGATCCGCGTTGCCGAAAACGCGGAACAACTCGAACGTTTGCGCACGCGTAGCCGCACCGTCGCGGCCTTGGGACTCGACTACCGCGAACACGTGATCGATGTCGATGAACTCTACGACCGCTTGCCGGCGCTGGCCCCGCACTGTGTGGGCGGCTTGCTGGTGGAGGACGATGGCTATGCGTCGCCGTATCCGACCACGCTGGCGTTCCAGCGTCAGGCCGAGCGCTGCGGTGCGCTGATCCATCAAGGCGTGACCGCGGCGAACCCGACATACGCGCAGGGACAGTGGACGGTACGCACCTCGGACGGGATGTGCTATCGCGCGCCCACGCTGGTCAATACGGCCGGTGCCTGGGGCGGTCGGTTGGCCGCGGCGCTCGGGGATGCCGTGCCGCTGCAGCCCAACGGCTCGATGCTGATGGTGACGGCGCGCATGGCGCCGTTCGTGGGACCGGTGGTGGGCGCGGCCGGCCGGTCACTGTCGTTCAAGCAATTTCCCAACGGCACCGTGCTGATCGGCGGCGGTCATCGCGCGGCGGTCGATCTCGAGTCGAACGGCACGTCGCTCGCGCTCGACGGTTTGGCGCAGGCCGCCTGCACGGCGATCGATCTCTTTCCCGTGATGCGCACCGCACGCGCCGTGCGTTTTTGGTCGGGCATCGAAGGGTTTTTGCCCGATGGGTTGCCGGTGATCGGGCCGAGCCGCGGATCACCTGCGGCCTTCCATGCGTTCGGGTTTTCGGCGCACGGTTTTCAGCTCGGACCGATCGTCGGGCAGCTCCTGGCGGAGCTCATCAGCGAGGGACGTGCGTCGTTGCCTATCGAGGCGTTTCGCATTGATCGCTTCGACGAAGCGAGCACCTATGAAGAGGGACACGCCACGGCGCCACTAGGCATGACCGGCGCTGCCGCGTAACGCCGCAGCGTCCGCACGGATGGACGCCAGCATGGCGCGAATGCCTATCGATTAGGCATGCGAATGACAGGAGATCGCGCCACGCGTATCGCGGCGCGACGAACGGTTCATCAACCACCTCATTACGGGGACATCACCACCATGAAACACGGACGTTTCATCGTGGCGGGCAGCGCATTTTCGTTGCTTGCCTCCAGCGCCATGGCGCAAAGCACCGTCACGTTGTACGGCATTATCGACGCGGGCATCTCGTACACCAACAACGTCAAGGGCGGTTCGCTGTGGCAGGAAAGCTCCGGCAAGCTCGGCGGGAATCGCTGGGGCGTCAAAGGCTATGAGGACCTCGGCGGTGGACTTTCGGCCGTCTTCACGCTCGAAAGCGGTTTTTATTCGACCAACGGCACGCTCGGACAAGGTGGGCGCGAGTTCGGTCGACAAGCCTTCGTGGGGCTCGCCAAGCGGGACGTCGGCGCGCTGACGTTCGGGCGCCAGTACGATCCGCTGGCCGATCTCGTTGCACCGTATTTCGGGTCCGGTTTCTGGATACCGTCCACGCACGTCGGCGACAACGACAACCTCGATCAGTCGTTCCGCATCAACAACGCGGTGAAGTTCCGTTCCGACGCATTCGCTGGTTGGCGCGTCGATGCACTCTACGGTTTCAGCAACCAAGCCGCGAGCAGCGGATCGCAAGGCTTCGCCAACAACAACGCGTGGGCGCTCGCCATCAACTACACCCAGGGGCCGGTGTCGGCCGGCGGCGGTTACATGCAGTTGAATCACCCGAACGCCATCAGCAATACGAATGGTGCCGTGGGCGGCGCGTCATCGACAACCGGGGATGATTACAGCTCGGGCTTCTTCTACGGGCTTGACGGCGGCGTGGCGCGTCAGCGCATTGCCGCGGTCGGCGGCAATGTGGTGTGGGGACCGGCGACCGTGGGACTCGGCGTCAGTCACGTGCAGCTCGACTACAACGACGGCGCGACGCGCAAGCTCACCAACATCGATGCGAACCTGCGCTACCGGCTCAGTGCGCCGTGGATGATCGTGGCCGATTACACCTACACGGATGGCCGCGCGACCGGACTGCCCGGCACGGGCGGCGCGGACCTCAAGCCCACCTGGCACCAGATCAACGTAGGCCTCGATTATCTGCTGTCCAAGCGCACGGAGCTCTACGTCACCGCGGGGTATCAGAAGGCGCTGGGCGATGGCACGACGTTGGTCGGCGGGCACTATCGGCCGATCGCCGCGATGACGACGGCCGGGGGTGCGTCCTCGACCAACACGCAGTTCACTGTCGCGACCGGCGTGCGGCATCGCTTCTGAACGCGACCATCGATCGATGAACACGGCACGCGTCAGCCCCGACATGCTTCGGCGTCACGTGCCGTCTCGTAGACGTGCTGGGCGAGATACAGATCCAGCACCGGTAGGCCCACGCACGTCACGAGTGCGGGCATGCGATACGTAGTGTTCTCGTCCAGGATCTGCCAGAGGTTGCGCACCTGATACGCGTTAGCCATCGACTCTAGGGAGCGTCCGGTGCGCGCGAAGAACAGCGGCAAGCTCTGCGAGCGGCGATGCGCGACGGTGTCGATGTCGTCGCAAATCACCGTGCCGGCTTCGAGCATGTAGCGGATCAGTTCGTCCGGCGTTTCATCGCCGCCCAGGTGCAACACGATCGATTCGTCGCCGACCTGCCAGGCTTCGAACAGCGGCGCGCTGGCGTTCGAGGCGGTGACGATCAACGTGCAATCGGGGAGCGCGTCGAGCGCGGGTGCGGCGACGAGTGGAAACGACACGTGCGGCGCGAGCTGTGCGACGAACGCTTCGGCACTGGGTTGCGTGCGGCTTCGGATGTACAGCGTGTCGATGCGCTCGGGATGATGGGCGTGCAGATCCTCGACGACCGCTTGCGCCACGCGGCCTGCGCCAAATAGAAACACTGAAAAACGTGCACGATGGGGCAGCAATCGATCGATGACGACGGACGCATACGCACCGGTGCGTTGCGCCGACAACGTCGAGCCATCGAGGATCGCCACCGCCTGCATGGTGAGCTTGTCGTAGAGCAGTACCGTCGAGGTGGATCGCGGGTCGCCGTGCTGGCGGTTGTAGCTGTGCGAGCCGACGATTTTCACCGCGCCGTACGAAGGGTTGATGCTGACAAGGGCGCTGAGTTTCCAGTTCGGGCGTTCGCCTGCGGCATACGCCGCATCCGCCGCGTCGCCGAGCAGCGCGCGCAATTCGTTGCGCGTCGGTTCCAGCACCGCTTTCGTGCCGTAGGCCTCGCCGTCGCGAAGCGCGCGCAACGCGGCCCGTACACGCTGCCCCACGACGCGGGGCGCCAACGCCGCGACCGTCACGCGGCTCGCGGCCACACGCGACAGCGGACCGCGTGGTTCGACCAGCGATCCGTGCATCGCTCCCGCATCCTCGACTGCCGATGTCTCGCTCATGCATCGCCTCCGGAAAGGCCCGAGAGGGGCCTTTAAAGACTAGAACGATTGATCCATTTTTTTGAGGCGCCAGTTCGGACCTTCATGCCGGGGCTGTCAATGGCTGCATGTCATTTTTGTGATGGACATCGTGTTTTCTTGCGGAAGGATGGGGCTAGTTCGCCCCTCCTGAGCCGCGCGCGGTGCGCGCTGGCCAAAGCCGCATCGCGATGAGAGGGCGCACGAGAGGGAGGGTGTGTCCAGCCCTAACGCTTTGATAAGCCGGTCGAGCGCGACGATGAAGTCACCGTCACGCCCCAGCTTTGACTCGTCGACTGCGTCCAATAAGAACGCCTTCACAAAAAAATGAGATCACTTGATCCAAAAATAATTTAGACACATTGATCTAAATGTGAACGTAGGGGGCGACAATGGCATGGGACTCTGAGTTTCTCGAGGAATGCAAAGCGGCGCCGCGCTTGCACAGCATGGCCGACTTTTTTGCGAACACCGCCGCCGGGCGAGGTGGCATGCCGCGCAAGCCACCTACGGTGGACGAGCGCTTGTTCGAGGGCGATGTGACGCTCAAACGCTTCGCGGATCTTCATCGGCGGCGTTGGGGGCATTTCGATCTGCACTATCACGCCAGCATTCCGTACCGGCTGGAAGAGGAAATCCGCCTTGGCGAAGCCATCCTGAGCTACGGCATGCAGGCGGCTCGTCCGGGCGAGCCGTTCAAGGTGTACTCGCTTGGGACCGCGGAGGGCACGATGGCGCGGACGATGTCGGAGCTGGCCAACGGTGCGATCGAAACGTTGTCGAGCAGCGCCACGCGCGAGAACCGCGACAGTTTCTATCGTTATGGGGAACCACCGCATGCCCGGTTTTTTCTCGGTGCGTTCCATGAACTCGATCGTACCGTGCTCGATCGCGATAGCGAGTTGCGACCCTTCGCGTCGGGTTTTGACGTGATTCTGGAGGACACGACGTTTCAGATGGTCTCGCCCAACCGGACGCAGCAAATTGCCTTCGTCGCGCAGGTGCTCAAACCCGGGGGCCTGTTTGTGTTCGTGGAGAAGTTTCTCGACGACGATCGCGATGCCTACATGGAACGCGAAAGGCAAAAGGACTTCGGCTTCAAGACGCGCTTCTTCGACCGGGCCGACATCGAACGAAAACAGCGAGACATTCTCGACACGATGAACCGCAATGAGGTGTCGTTGTCCGACATGGCACGCGCCATCGCCCAGACGTTCGCCCACGCCGCGGTCACGTGGAACAGCGGCAACTTCTCTACCATCGTCGCCAGTGAACGCCCCCAGGCGATCCAGGCATTCATCGCACGCATGACCGCACCGTGCATCCCGCGTGAGTATGAATACGAGTCGGTGCCGCGCGCGCTATGTGGCCTCCAAGGGGCCGCCTTGCACTTTCGTGCGCCGAACCGGTTGTGGTCGTTCGTGCGTGACGGCTGACACGGCCATGACGTCGGCGAGAGCGGCGGCGACCTGATCGATATCGGCATCGGTCACACCCCGATAGAGCGCCATGCGCACGCGTTGGGGGCCAAAGGCCGCGATGCGGATGCCGTGGTGTTCCATGGCTTTGACAACGCCCTCGGCGCGGAGGCCTTCGCGGGTGAGCGTGGCGAACACCAGGTTGATGGAAGGCGGTATCTCGATCACCTCCAGTCCGTCGACATGGTGCAGGGCTGCCCGTAACCGCGCGGCTCGTCGATGGTCCTCGACCAAGGGGCCGAAAGGATCGCGCAGCGCCCAGCGTGCCGCGGCGGCCAGCACGCCCGCCTGGGCCATGCCACCGCCCAACGCATGACGCACGCGCCGCGCTGCATCGATGACCTCCGTGTTGCCAGCGAGGATGGCGCCAGCCGGGCAGGCGAGCCCTTTGGAAAGACACACCGCGACGGTATCGACCCCCTCGACGATCTCGTGCACGGGACGGTTCGTGGCGATCGCCGCATTGAGCAGCCGCGCGCCATCCAGATGCACCGGTACGTCATGGCGATGCGCTGCGGCGATCACGTCACGCAGCGCATCGAGCGCGTACAGCGCGCCGCCGCCCCGATTGTGTGGGTGTTCCAGTGCGATCAGGCACGGCCGTTCTCCCTGGGCGCGCACGGCTTGAATCGCGCGCGCCACGTCGGTCGCCGCCAATCGGCCCGCATCGCCGGGCAGTGCATGAAAACGGACGCCGGCAAACCGTTGCGCACCGTCATCGGCGACGTGCAGATGGCACAACGTATCGGTAATCACCGTATCCCCCGGTCGGCCATGCACACAGACGGCGGCGAGGTTGGCCATCGTGGTGGTTGGCAGGAATAGCGCGGCCTCCATGCCGAGCAGTGCGGCCATGTGCGCCTGCAAGGCATTGACGGACGGGTCTTCGCCCACGGCGTCGTCTCCCATCACGGCTCGAGCCATGGCCCGGCGCATACCCGGTGGGGGAAGACTGGCCGCATCGGTTCTCAGGTCGATCATCCTTGATTTCCTGTATGAAGCGACGGGCGGCAGGCATCCTGCCCGCCACGCCCGATCGATGCGTTTAACCGCCGTAGATATCGAAGCTGAAATACTTCTTGGCGATCCGATCGTACGTTCCATCGGCGCGAATCTGCCGGATCGCGCCATTCAACGCGTCACGCAGCGCCGGATCGTCCTTGCGCACACCGATGCTGATGCCTACACCGAAAATCGCCGGGTCATTGAGCGTCGGTCCCTTGGCAAAGCCGAAGTCGCGCCCCTGCGGCGTCTTGAGGAAGCCCTGGTCGGCTTGCACCGCGACGCACAACGCGGCATCGAGCCGTCCACTGGTCAGGTCCGCCCAGACCTGATCCTGGGTAGCATAGGACACCACGTCGATGCCTTTCGGTGCCCAATAGGTTTTCGCATAGGCTTCCATGGTGGTGCCTTGCTGCACACCCACGCGCTTGCCGCGCAGCGACTCGGGTGTCGTCAACAGCGTGGACGGCACACGGACGACGAGCCTCGCGGCCGGGTGATAGAGCTTGTCGGTGAAGTCGATTTGCTTCAGACGCTTTTCGTTGACGGACATCGATGAGTTGATGGCGTCGAACTTGCGCGCTTGGAGGGCGGGAAACATGCCGTCAAAGGTGTTTTCCACCCAGACGCATTTGGCATGAAGTTTTGCGCAGATCGCTTCACCCAGATCAATATCGAATCCCACGAGCTTGCCGTCCGGGGCTTTGGACTCAAACGGTGGATACGAGGGTTCCACGCCGAAGCGGATGGTCTTGAACGTTTCCGCGTTGACGCCGGTCCATGCCACCGACAGGGTGACAACCGACAGCAGCCATGCCATGCCTTTCATCGAGGCCTCCTTTCGCTTTGTTAGGAACTTGAAAACAGCGTGGATGATCGCGCACACCCGATGCCGAAAGCGTTCGGCGCCAATATTCGTTGGGCAAGTACCGCGGTGAGAAAGTGCAATTGGCCGTCGCACGAACGCAAGAAACCTCGCATAAGTCGTATTCGGCGATCTGTCCCCTGCAGCATCGCAGGCCATGTCGTGCAGCAGGCTGCCGTTCTTCCACATGCCATCCGGCGAGCCGTGCTGCCGCGGTGAAGCCGATGACGAGGCGTCATGGCTTGTGCGACGCCCGACGGTCGCCACTTGCATGCTCCCCGTGTGAAGGCGCTGGCTTCCTCGTTCAGAAGCCTGTAAGGAGATAGAGCGATTGATCCAGTTTTGCGGGGTGCATGTCAGGACTTTATTAGATCGGTGTCAATCGGGACATGTCATTTTTGTGACAGGTGCCGTATTTCCTTGCGCAAAGATGCGGCAAGGTCCGTCGCGATGGCACGTGAGCCCTGGTTTTGCAGGGGTAGCGGCTGCGTGTGAGGGATATAACGGGGCACGATTCAAGGGTCGACTGGATCAATCGATCCATATCGTGCAATCGGGGGCGATCACCTAGGAGGGCATAACGCGATGTTCACGGATTGGGGAATGCAAACCGGAACGAAGGCAGCAGCGGCACCGGCGACGCGGGCTGACCTGTTGGCCATGCCGATTGGCGACGCGATTCTCGCCCTGATAGGCACGCCCCGCTTTGAGCGGTCCGTGCACGTCGACGACCGGTTCGCGGCGCGATGGCAGGCGCGTCTGGTAGGTTGGCTGCGTCGTGCCTTCGTCGAGGGGGACGAGGCGGCCTTGATCGACGTGCATCGCGTGTTGTTCGCGCTGTACGACTTGCACGTGGCCGATCCGGCGATGCCGGCGGTCGTCAACCAGTTCGCCCCGTTTCTGATGGCTGTGCGCGGGACTATCGAGCAGCATTGGCTGGCGGCCGAATACCAGCGGATCGGCGCCGCCCCTGTCTTCGAATCACCGGACGCGTTGATCACGGCGTTGCGCAGCGCTGTCCAGGCGCATCCAGCTTCGCATCACCCCTTGTTCGACCTGCTTGCGATGCATGCCACGCGCGCGCAGCTCGAAGCGTTCTTTCGCAGCGACACGGCGCTCAACGTCCGTTTTTTTGATCTGATTGTGATGGCGATGATCGGTTCGCATCCCGAGGCCCGCAAGGAACTGGCCTCGAACTTCTGGGACGAAGTGGGGCGGGGCGATCCGCAGCACAGTCACGTGAACCTGTTTCGACATCTCCTGACGGACGTGGGTATCGCTCCCTCAAGCACAGATTTCGCGTCGGAACTGGGCTGGCAGGGCTTGCGCGGCTACAACCTCTTCATGCTCTGCGCCCTGAACCGGCAGCACTATTTCAAACTTCTGGGCGTGATGGCCGCGACGGAACTGCTCGACCCGCCGCAGTACCGCAAGCTCATCGCCGGATGCCGCCGCCTTGGTCTCGGGCCGTCGATGACACGCTATTACGACGAACACGTCACGGTCGACGATGTACACGGTGAAGGCTGGCTCGACAACGTAATCCGTCCCCTCGCGCAGCGTGAACCACGTGCCATGTCCGCCGTGTGGGCAGGATGTATGCTCCGGCTTGCCAGTTGCGGCGACTACTACGATGCCTTGAGTCGTCAGTTGTCGTCGACGACGAGCCCACCGGCCGGGGACGATCATGACCATCACCCACGAAAAAAACGAACTCGCCCGTCGCAGAGCACGAACCAAGGTACTGGGTAAAGCCGCGGAGCTCTTTGGCCGCTATGGCTTTCATGCGGTCAGCGTGCGTCAGATTACGCGGGAGGCCGGTGTGGCGTTCCAATCCATGTACAACAACTTCGAGGGAAGGGAGACGTTGGCCAAGGAAGTGCTTGAATGGAGGCACCGTGGCGTGATCGAGGAACTCACTGCGCGCATCGCTACCGTCGAGGGTGTCGATGCGAAACTCAAGGCATTCTTTGACTGGCACGAAGCGTGGTTTACCAGTGATGCCTCTACGGGCTGCTTGTTCGAGCGCGCGATTGGCGAATACGGCATGAGCGAACCAGAATTATCGGAGGTCGCGGTGCGTCACAAGAAGGCGCTTCTCGCCTTGCTCGAAGTCGTCCTGCAGGATGAGTTTGATGCCAGCGAAACGAAGCGGCTTACCGGCGTGATCCTCATGCTGATCGATGGCGCGACGTCCCACGCGCGCGCGTTTCGTGATCCACGCACGGCGCGTCATGCGTGGCGAGCCACGCAAGCGCTGTTGGCCGAGGCGCGTCAGCGCTCCGCACATTGAGAGGGGCGGTGTTCGTTGCCCTCAAAGCGCGCGCAGGAATTCGGCGAGGTCAAGGCGTTCTTCCACGCTCAGATTCAACGGGCGCCCGGCTTGCAGACTGCGGTAATACACCTCGCGATTGATCGCGTCCTCGAGTGTCGGCACGCTGCCATCGTGCATATACGGCGCGGTGTGCGCGACACCACGCAGTGACGGTGTGCGAAACAGCCCGATATCCGCGGGATCTTGCGTCACGTTGAAGCGTCCAAGCTGCGCTTCGTCGGCATGCGTCGCTATGCGATCGCCGATCGCACTGCCTTGCAGTGAGCGCGCGATGACACCTTCCGTGAGTGCGGGCAGATTCGCTGTGATGCCATCGAGCCCGACACCGGTGCGATGGTAACCATGATCTGTCAACGCCGGCGGGGAACCGTCGAGCCGGTGGCACTCTGTGCAACCGGCCTTGCCCTGGAACAGGGCCAGCCCGAGTTGCGCACGCGGATTCAAGGCCGTTCGATCGCCGTGAAGATAGCGATCGGAGGCGCTGTCAGACGGATGAAGCGAACGCACATAGGTCGCGAGCACCGCGCCGATCTCGGTCGGAGCCAGATGGCCTTGGTCGTCAGGGAAGGCTTGCGTAAACGCCGTGCGGTACGCTGGATTTTGTACGATCCGCTGCATCAGTTCCGTTTGATCGTGCAGCCCCATCTCCATCGGATTGGTGAGCGGATCGAGCACGGCTTGCTCGAGCGCGGTGCGCCGCCCATCCCAGAAAAAGGCGCCTTCCTTGGCGAGTTCCACGGAGAGGAGACTGGGGGTGTTGCGTGTGCCGGCGCGCCCGTAGACGCCGATGGCTACCGTTCGCCCGTCGGCATAAGCCTTCTCGGGGATGTGGCAGGACGCGCAGCGCATAGTGCCATCGTCGCTTAGCGACGGGTCATTGAAGAGCTGCTGGCCCAGCGCGATGCGTTGCGCAAGCAAGGAGGCATCAGGCGATCCGTGTGCTGTATGGTGTAGCACGAAGATCACAAGCGTGCTCACCATCACGCCAGTAACGAGCCATCCGAACCCACGTATCCGCGACATCCTGCGCCGAGCTCCTGCGATGTCCCGCATCACATGGTCACAAAGCGCACGGTCGCGCCGCTTGCTCTTAACGTGTTCGCCACCGTGGCCCGTTCGGAGCCGTCACTGACCACCATCACCACGATGCCCTTCAGCGCACCGGGTTTCACCTGCTTCGCGACGTCACCGAGGAAGGCCGTGGTCTGCTTGGGATCGGGACCACCGACGATCAGCATGCCGCCGGGCATGAGGATCGGCCCGATGCTATGCACGACCGAATCGGTTTCGTTTTGGCGACGGGCATTTGCCGCGACGCTGTCACCCGCGGGAATCACGTAGATGTACGGGCGCATGCCGACGTCCTTGCCGTGCAGCTTGCCCTGCTCGGCGAGGTAGTTGCCCCAGGTGTTTTCGTCAGCGGTGGAGGCCGGTTTAGCGGGGCCGTTGACTGCCGTTGAGGTGTTGGACGCGGCGGGCGTGGCGGGATGGTTGCAAGCGGCGAGCAGTGCTCCCAGCGTGACGGCGAGCGTCAGACGTCCTAAGCGGTACATGGTCCCCTCGTGATGCAGTGAATGTGAAGCGCGTCGATAGGCTGAGCCCGCCGCGGAGCCGCATCATCACACCACAACGAAGGGACGTCTGCCTACTGAGAGCTTCTTCACAAACTCTTCACAGGGTTTCTGGTGCGATCAGCGGGTAGTTTCACACCTCGTTCACGTCGTGGTGGGGTGTCTGGGTTCAGGGGTTTATGCGTTGAGATCAGGCTGGCCGTTTCCCAAGGAGCGGCGGAAAGGACTGTGCAATGGAGTCGCTGGATAAGGGCGGGCAGTGGGTGGAAGGTGGCCTGGAGGGATCGAGCGTAAGGGAGCGTCTTCGAAGCCGGCTCGATCGAGGGTTTCGTGCAAGTCTCGTCGGACTGCTCTGCCTCATGCTGCTGGCAGGGGGCATTGTGCATGCGCAATCCACGCGCTATGTGTACGACGCCAATGGTCGCGTTGTCGCGGTCACCCAAAGCAGCGGCACCACGACTCAGTACGGCTACGATGCCTTGGGGTACGTAGGCTCGATTAGTGCACCGCTTTCTGCCGGGCAATTGGCGATCTTTGCGTTCACGCCGACGCAAGGCGACGCCGGTACATTTCCATTCTTCGCTCCACTCCTCCGCTACGCTATAAGGGCGGCCCGTGATGCGTCCCTGATACTCGCGGGAGCGCGGGGACATGGAGTGATTGGCGCGCATAGCGCGTCCAGATTCCTCGGGCGGGCATTTCTTGCAGCTCTCGCCGGTTCGTGGCACTGAACGGACGGCAGGCGTTGCCTTGCTGCCATCCTTCGTCGTGTCGCCCGACAGACTAGCTGTTCCCGCTGTCGCTGCTCCGCCCAACAAGGCGGCGCCAGTGCGTGCCAAGACTGGCCCAAGCTCCGTGACCGCTGCTTCCACTACCGGCGCGAGCAATCCCGCCATACGTTAATCCTCCCACAAACTCAGGGTGTTCAATTCGCCTGCGCATCACGCGCAGATAGTCGTGAAACCGTTCGTCGGCCGAGTGGCCGGGCCGTGTGAGCCAGGTGCGCGTCGCCGGCTTCTCATAGAAGCTGGGTGCATAGGCCTCGACGCGCAGGAACGCGACGAGGTTGTCATCGTCGTGGATGCCGACCGCGCGCGCAGCAGTGAATGCATGCCACAATCGGTTGGTGAGGGTGGGGTCATCGGCGAGCTTTGCATCGTCTCCGACCAGATCCTCGCACACACGCGCAACGAAGCCTTTGGCATCGATCTCGGCGAGTGCAGCAACTTGTTCGATCGTCAGTTCAAGCATGCGGATGCACCCTGGTTAGCGCGCCGTTGATCTCGATCAGCCAGTCGAAGGTGGATACGAAAAACTCCGCACGCTGCGAGAACGACAGCAATCTGGCGATGTCGCCGATGAGGCGCGCATCGTAGAAGCGCAGCAGCGCCGTGCGGCCGTCGGGCATCCGCACGTTCAGCCGCTCGCGCAATTCCTGGGCGAGCGACGGGAACGGGTACGCACTGACGAGCCACGACACGCCATCCGCACCACCGGCCAGCTCATGCAATATGCGATGCATGGTGATCGAGGCCTGGTCGATGTCGATTAACCACGGGCCGGCATCAGCCAGCGAGGCGTCGGGCGTGCCATCGAATAGGGCAGCGGTAGCGGCTGAGCGCTCCAGCGGAGCCGCGTTCGGCACGCGTGTGTACAGGAGCGCATCGATGAGCGCATAGAGCCGCACGGGTATCGAGGTTTGAGCTTGGCGCTGCGCGAGATAGTTTTCGATCGTTGAGAGCTGCACGGCTTACTCTCGCATCACAGTCGTTGCGCCGCTTTCGGCCGCAGCCTTCAGGCATTCGAGACACAGTGTGGGGCTCGGAGCGAGCGGCAAGACAGCGGCCGCGGTGCCGATACCTTGGCCTGGATCAGCCTCGCCGATGTCGTCGATCGTGGAGTTGAACTGCGAGGCGATGAGCACCGCGCCGCAGGTCGTTCGCATCCCTTCGACAGCCGTATCGCGGTGGTGAATTCGGTGTGGGAAGCGCCGACCTAGCAGGTCCGGCGAAATAGTAAAGACGCCCTTGCAGAGCGGACACGTGACCTTGTGTCCGACGCCGGCGATTTCTCGGCCGTCGATGGTGGCGTTTTCCGTTCCCTCAAGCACAGTGCCGCCGTGCGACGTGGTATCGCCCTTACGGATGATGGCCCGCTTTGCCAATTAACCCCCACAAATCATTAGACAAATAATGAAACTTGCCACAACAAAAATGATTGCACTACCTGTCTGAATTGACAGGTCGAGGGTTGCGACAGAATAGGTTGCGCGCAATAGGGGACTGATCGCGCTCGCGCGAATCACTCTCGCTTCGGTGTGCCGCTATCTGCGAAATCTCATCGCGAGTCTTGCCAATCGGATATTGACGTCAAATGCTCCGTCGTCAGGTGAGCGTACCGTCGCGCATGCACTTTATGTCCCTAACGCATAGAAAAGAGAGGTCACAAGAGCAATGGGGCTGTCGATCGTCACTCTGCCATGCGTACATGTCGGGGCCGAGCGGCTGAAAACAATCCACTTCGACGTAGAACCCTCGTAGCGTTGAAGATGGCTCGGCGCTTGGCGGCGCGATGAGTCAGTGGCAGGGCCCCGGATTGATGGTGTGACTTTTCGCGTGAGCGGAGTGAGTTGCCAATGCATCCGACCCAAACGTCCTTGGGTCAAATCCACTATTTGGTAGCACTGGGCTTACCGTGGTAGCGAACGTAGACATTAACCCGTTTCGCGAATATTGCCGCTGAGTTTGCAGATAGCGGGCCATCTTTTAGAGTATCTAAGTAATCAGCGTACCATTGCATCATTGCCTTGCGCTGCGGCAGATACACAGGGCTTCCGCATGAAGAGGCATGTCAGGCAAGGCCGAGGATGGAGTCACGCATAGCGGTATCCCATGCGGCGAGGTTACGGATGTTCTTCAGGCTCACCTTCTTGGGCTGCCGACTCTGAGCCAGCCGGGCGAGATTGAGTGTGATCTTGCGCAGACTGGCCATGTTGCGGGCGGCCAGGGTGTCGCGGATCAGGCTGGCATCCTCGCCCCACGAGACATCGAGGACCCAGTGCAGTTGGTTTTCGATGCCCCAATGAGCACGGATGATCGGAGCCATCTCAGTTGCTTTCACCGCTTTCGAGCTGATGTAGTAACAGCGCTCGGTCGTCACTTTCTCGCCAATCTGGCGTGTGCGCTCAAGCATCACCAGCCGCTGGAGACCCGCCCAGTGCTGTCCTGTCCCGCTCAGCCACGCCACATCATCGCTGACCCGGCAAACCCGGGTCTCCAGCCGCCCGTGGCCTTTGTCATGTTCGGTGTGCTCCCAGTACGAGCTTTCGAGCTTGCCGTCCTGGGCAGCCGCAAACCACTGGCGCACGCCTTCGGCCAGTCGCGGCTGATTGTCCTTGACCGCCAGAACGTAGTCGGCCCCGGCCTCCACGATCGTGCGTGCGATCTCGTGCTGCGTGCCGATCGCGTCGATCGTTATCGTCGCGCCCTGCAAATCGAGCGCGGCCAGCAATTCCGGGATCGCCGTGATCTCATTGCTCTTATCGGCCGTGCTCACTTGCCCGAGGCTCAAGCCGTTGTTCGAGCACCATGCCGACACCAAATGCAGCGCCGCATGCGTGCCGCTACGGTTGCCGCGCACCGCCTTGCCGTCAATCGCCACATGCTGGCCAGCCAGCGCCGGACACAGTTGCCCGACCCAGTCGATGAAGCAGCGCTCAAACGCTTTCGCACTGAGCGCGCCGAATACCCGCCGGAACGTATCGGGCGACGGCACGCCGTTCTCATACGCCAGATGGCTACGCAGCCAAGCAAGCTGCGTGCGGCCCCACAGTGTCATCGTTTCCCAGTCCTCCACGCCGCACAGCACCGCGCACAGCGCCGCAAACAGGACTTCCTCCAGCGGATAACGGCAGGCGCGGCAGCGCGGGTCTCGCAGTTCGGCAAACGCGTCCATGATCGTTGGCATCTCTCGTCCGGCAAAAATCGAGAGTAAACCTGAGACGCCAAATGTTTACAACAACCTTTTCCGCTCTCAGCCTTGATTCATGGGAGCCTTCATGCGGAAGCCCTGGGCAGATACATGGCATGGTTGTAATCGCCGGCCACGCCGCCCTCGAGGTGGGAAAGTTGCGTTTCTACGTGGTCGCGGTTCCAGCCGTGTTCTCGCAGCAGCGTGCTTGCGGTATGCCGCGCTCCATGCCCGACCATGCGGCCCTTGTACCCGATTTTTGAAAAAACGAGGTTGATAGTGTTTTCGCTGATGATCTCGTTTTTGGTACCGATGCCGGGGAACAGGTAGCGATGACGGCCTGTGACCCTCTGAAGCTCTTTGAGAGCCTTGATCAATTGTTTGGGAAGGGGCGCGACATGGGCGTGGCGCATCTTCATCTTGGCGGCATTGATGGTCCAAAGACCTCCGTCGAGATCAAGCTCAGTCCATTCGGCGTAACGAACCATACCGGGACGACTCGCGGTCAAGATCGTCATCCACGCTGCAACGCGGGCGACCACCCGGCTAGTGGATAGGTCGAGCGCTTTCAAGAAATTGGGCAGCTCGGGTTCCAGTAGATGAGGATAGGGCTTGGCTTTGGGCGCTTCCTTGGCGATGACTTTCAATTCCGATGCAGGGTTGTACTCGCACTGCCCACGGGCGATGGCTTGACTGAAAATTTCGCGCAACCAACCACGAGCCTTCTTGGCGACGTTGAGCGCGTCTCGTCTCTCGAAGCGCTCTTGAACGCGTACGCAGTCCGCGCGCGTAATGTCGGGCACTCGTTTTTTACCCAGTTCTGGCAGGATGTCCTTGTCGAGATAGGTGCGCATTTTGTCGAGTGTGGAGGTGGAGCGTCCCGCGTCCTGTTTGCCCTTAAACCAGCGCTCGGCTGCAGTGCTGAATGTGTCGTCGTCCGCTGCGCGGTTACTGCCATCACGTGGTCGCTGTACGGAAGGGTCGATGCCGTTTGCAACTTGTGTTCGTGCTGCTCCGGTAAGTTCGCGTGCGCGTTGCAGTGATATATCAGGATACGTACCGAACGAAATGCGTCGCTGCTTCTTGGCGAAGCTGTAGCGGAAGTGCCAACTCTTGATGCCGGTCTGGGCAACGAAGAGGAACAGGCCGTCGCGATCCTTGAGTGTGTACTCTCTGGTCGACGGCTTTGCAGCGTCGACTTCCTTGACGGTTAGCGGCATGCCAGCGCTCCTAGTACATTGGGAACGAACTCGAACTTTCAATGTACTGGCTAATGTACTACTTGGAGGCTGGCTAGAGGTGGTTCTCAGTGGATGCCAGAAAACAGAAAACCCCGGAAACTCGGGGGGTTGCGGGGTTTCTTTGGACTTCAGTGGATCGCGTTGGACCCTATGTTGGTGCCCAGGAGAGGACTCGAACCTCCACGGTGTTGCCACCGCTAGGACCTGAACCTAGTGCGTCTACCAATTCCGCCACCTGGGCACTGCTGCATCGAGCAAGACCGCTATTTTAGACGTCTTATGAAATCTGTCAACAGAAATTTAGGGAGAGACCAAAATTTCTTGAAGACGGTGTTCACGGGACGCATGTCGCCTCACACATAAAAGAAAAAAGCCAGCTTGCGCTGGCTTTTGAATCTGGTGCCCAAGAGAGGACTCGAACCTCCACAGTGTTGCCACCGCTAGGACCTGAACCTAGTGCGTCTACCAATTTCGCCACCTGGGCAGGTGTGTGCTGCAAAGATCGCTATTATAGATGGCCGAACGATCCTGTCAACACTTCCTCATCGGCCGCCCAGGGCTTCCGCATGAAGAGGCATGTCAGGCAAGGCCGAGGATGGAGTCACGCATAGCGGTATCCCATGCGGCGAGGTTACGGATGTTCTTCAGGCTCACCTTCTTGGGCTGCCGACTCTGAGCCAGCCGGGCGAGATTGAGTGTGATCTTGCGCAGACTGGCCATGTTGCGGGCGGCCAGGGTGTCGCGGATCAGGCTGGCATCCTCGCCCCACGAGACATCGAGGACCCAGTGCAGTTGGTTTTCGATGCCCCAATGAGCACGGATGATCGGAGCCATCTCAGTTGCTTTCACCGCTTTCGAGCTGATGTAGTAACAGCGCTCGGTCGTCACTTTCTCGCCAATCTGGCGTGTGCGCTCAAGCATCACCAGCCGCTGGAGACCCGCCCAGTGCTGTCCTGTCCCGCTCAGCCACGCCACATCATCGCTGACCCGGCAAACCCGGGTCTCCAGCCGCCCGTGGCCTTTGTCATGTTCGGTGTGCTCCCAGTACGAGCTTTCGAGCTTGCCGTCCTGGGCAGCCGCAAACCACTGGCGCACGCCTTCGGCCAGTCGCGGCTGATTGTCCTTGACCGCCAGAACGTAGTCGGCCCCGGCCTCCACGATCGTGCGTGCGATCTCGTGCTGCGTGCCGATCGCGTCGATCGTTATCGTCGCGCCCTGCAAATCGAGCGCGGCCAGCAATTCCGGGATCGCCGTGATCTCATTGCTCTTATCGGCCGTGCTCACTTGCCCGAGGCTCAAGCCGTTGTTCGAGCACCATGCCGACACCAAATGCAGCGCCGCATGCGTGCCGCTACGGTTGCCGCGCACCGCCTTGCCGTCAATCGCCACATGCTGGCCAGCCAGCGCCGGACACAGTTGCCCGACCCAGTCGATGAAGCAGCGCTCAAACGCTTTCGCACTGAGCGCGCCGAATACCCGCCGGAACGTATCGGGCGACGGCACGCCGTTCTCATACGCCAGATGGCTACGCAGCCAAGCAAGCTGCGTGCGGCCCCACAGTGTCATCGTTTCCCAGTCCTCCACGCCGCACAGCACCGCGCACAGCGCCGCAAACAGGACTTCCTCCAGCGGATAACGGCAGGCGCGGCAGCGCGGGTCTCGCAGTTCGGCAAACGCGTCCATGATCGTTGGCATCTCTCGTCCGGCAAAAATCGAGAGTAAACCTGAGACGCCAAATGTTTACAACAACCTTTTCCGCTCTCAGCCTTGATTCATGGGGGCCTTCATGCGGAAGCCCTGATCGGCCGCCCAGGGCTTCCGCATGAAGAGGCATGTCAGGCAAGGCCGAGGATGGAGTCACGCATAGCGGTATCCCATGCGGCGAGGTTACGGATGTTCTTCAGGCTCACCTTCTTGGGCTGCCGACTCTGAGCCAGCCGGGCGAGATTGAGTGTGATCTTGCGCAGACTGGCCATGTTGCGGGCGGCCAGGGTGTCGCGGATCAGGCTGGCATCCTCGCCCCACGAGACATCGAGGACCCAGTGCAGTTGGTTTTCGATGCCCCAATGAGCACGGATGATCGGAGCCATCTCAGTTGCTTTCACCGCTTTCGAGCTGATGTAGTAACAGCGCTCGGTCGTCACTTTCTCGCCAATCTGGCGTGTGCGCTCAAGCATCACCAGCCGCTGGAGACCCGCCCAGTGCTGTCCTGTCCCGCTCAGCCACGCCACATCATCGCTGACCCGGCAAACCCGGGTCTCCAGCCGCCCGTGGCCTTTGTCATGTTCGGTGTGCTCCCAGTACGAGCTTTCGAGCTTGCCGTCCTGGGCAGCCGCAAACCACTGGCGCACGCCTTCGGCCAGTCGCGGCTGATTGTCCTTGACCGCCAGAACGTAGTCGGCCCCGGCCTCCACGATCGTGCGTGCGATCTCGTGCTGCGTGCCGATCGCGTCGATCGTTATCGTCGCGCCCTGCAAATCGAGCGCGGCCAGCAATTCCGGGATCGCCGTGATCTCATTGCTCTTATCGGCCGTGCTCACTTGCCCGAGGCTCAAGCCGTTGTTCGAGCACCATGCCGACACCAAATGCAGCGCCGCATGCGTGCCGCTACGGTTGCCGCGCACCGCCTTGCCGTCAATCGCCACATGCTGGCCAGCCAGCGCCGGACACAGTTGCCCGACCCAGTCGATGAAGCAGCGCTCAAACGCTTTCGCACTGAGCGCGCCGAATACCCGCCGGAACGTATCGGGCGACGGCACGCCGTTCTCATACGCCAGATGGCTACGCAGCCAAGCAAGCTGCGTGCGGCCCCACAGTGTCATCGTTTCCCAGTCCTCCACGCCGCACAGCACCGCGCACAGCGCCGCAAACAGGACTTCCTCCAGCGGATAACGGCAGGCGCGGCAGCGCGGGTCTCGCAGTTCGGCAAACGCGTCCATGATCGTTGGCATCTCTCGTCCGGCAAAAATCGAGAGTAAACCTGAGACGCCAAATGTTTACAACAACCTTTTCCGCTCTCAGCCTTGATTCATGGGGGCCTTCATGCGGAAGCCCTGATCGGCCGCGCGTATCGCGGCGCATGCGGCGCAATACGCGGCGCGCGGTCCGTTCGCCGCAGCGGCGGGTGTTAGAATGGGGCGGCATGAGCGGCGCGCCCGTTCGGCTCCGCTTGCCGCGGTCGCGCAAGCCAAACGCAACGAGAAAAATCATCGACAAGCCCTTGAGCAAGTATCCGTATCCCATCCCGAGCCGCGAAGAGATTCTCGGCGTGCTGCGCACGAGCGACACGCCGCTTGCCGCGAACGACATCGCCGAAGCGCTGTCGATCAAGCGTCAGGAGCGCGAAGGATTTTTCCGTCGCGTCGCCGCGATGGAGCGCGACGGCCAGATCCGTCTCGACAAGCGCGGCCATTATCAGTTGACGCATCCGTCCAACTTCGTCGCGGGCCGCGTGCAAGGCCATCGCGACGGCTACGGCTTCGTGATCCGCGACGATGGCCAGGACGACCTGTTCCTGCCGAACGCCGAAATGCAGAAGGTCATGCACAACGATCGCGTGCTCGCGCGGATCGTCGGCTATGACCGGCGCGGGCGGCCGGAAGGGCACGTCGTCGAGGTGACCGAGCGCGCGAACAAGCGCGTGATCGGGCGTCTGCTGAACGAGAACGGCGCGCTCATCGTCGCGCCCGAGGACAAGCGGATCAGCCACGACATCCTCGTCACGCAGAACGTGAAGAAGGCGAAGGTCGGGCAGGTCGTCGTCGTCGAGCTTACCGATTTCCCGAGCCGTCATTCGCAGCCGCTCGGCCGCGTCGCCGAGGTGCTCGGCGACATCGACGATCCCGGCATGGAGATCGAGATCGCGGTGCGCAAGTACGGCGTGCCGCACGAATTCGGCGCGGCGGCGCTCGGCGAGGCCACGGCGCTGCCGGACAAGGTGCGGCCCGCGGATCTGCGCTATCGCGTCGACCTGCGCGACGTGCCGCTCGTCACGATCGACGGCGAGGACGCGCGCGACTTCGACGACGCCGTGTACTGCGAGCCCGTCGCGGTCGGCCGCGGCGAGGGCTTCCGGCTCATCGTCGCGATCGCGGACGTGTCGCACTACGTGCAGCCTGGCAGCCCGCTCGACGTCGACGCGGTCGAGCGCAGCACGTCGGTCTATTTCCCGCGCCGCGTGATTCCGATGCTGCCGGAGAAGCTGTCGAACGGGCTCTGCTCGCTGAATCCGCAGGTCGACCGCTGCGTGCTCGCGTGCGACATGATCATCAACGCGCGCGGCGACATCAAGGCATACCAGTTCTATCCGGCCGTGATCCATTCGGCCGCGCGGCTCACGTATACCGAAGTGGCCGCGGTGCTCGCGAACACGAAGGGGCCGGAGGCCGCGCGCCGCGCCGAGCTGATGCCGCACCTGCAGAACCTGTACGGCGTCTACAAGGCGCTCTTCGCCGCGCGGCAGAAGCGCGGCGCGATCGATTTCGATACGACCGAGACGTACATCGTCTGCAATACGCAAGGCAAGATCGAGCAGATCCTGCCGCGCCAGCGCAACGACGCGCATCGGCTGATCGAGGAATGCATGCTTGCCGCGAACGTGTGCGCGGCCGATTTCCTCAAGCGCAACAAGCATCCGGGCCTCTACCGCGTGCACGCGGGCCCGACGCCCGAGAAGCTCGAGAACCTGCGCGCGTTCCTGCGCGACATGGGGCTCACGCTGGGCGGCGGCGACACGCCGCATGCGAGCGACTACGCGGCGCTGATGGCGCACATCCGCGACCGGCCCGACGCGCAGATGCTGCAGCCGATGCTGCTGCGCTCGATGCAGCAGGCGGTCTACAGCCCGGAAAACATCGGTCACTTCGGCCTCGCGTACGACGCGTATGCGCACTTCACGAGCCCGATCCGCCGCTATCCCGATCTGCTCACGCATCGCGCGATCTACGCGATCCTGTCCGGCAGGAAGTACACGCCGAAGTCGCCGGAAGGCGTCGAGCTGAACACCGCGCTGTCGCCGCGCGCGCGCGCGATGCAGCGCGAGGAAGACGAGGCGCGCGGACGCCCGCGGTCGAACGCGGCGATCTGGGAGGAGCTCGGGCTTCACTGCTCGGCGAACGAGCGGCGCGCGGATGAAGCGTCGCGCGACGTCGAGGCGTGGCTCAAGTGCTATTTCATGCGCGACAAGCTCGGCGAGGAATACGGCGGGATGGTGAACGGCGTCACGTCGTTCGGCATCTTCGTGCAGCTCGATGCGCTCTTCATCGAAGGCCTCGTGCACGTGACAGAGCTCGGCGCCGACTACTTCCAGTACGACGAGGTCAAGAACGAGTTGCGCGGCGAGCGCACGGGCATCCGCTACCGGTTGTCCGATCGCGTGCGCGTGCAGGTGAGCCGCGTCGATCTCGACGCGCGCAAGATCGATTTCCGCCTCGTGCGCGAGACGCCCGTGAAGGCGCCGCGTCCGGCGGCGTCGGCGGCCGCGGCCGAATCGGGCGGGCCGCGCGTGCGTGCGCTGCCGCCCGCCGAAGGGCCTGCGCGGCGCAAGAAGGCCGCGAGCGCGCCGAGCGCGGCGGTGAAGGAAGCGCGGGCCGCCCGCAAGAAGGGCGCCGCATCGAAGCCGGCCGCGAAGAAGGCGCATTCGCGCAAGAAGTACTGATCGAGCGCGTCGCCGGCATGCGGCGACGCCGATCGAAACGCCGTGCACCCGCAAGGGCGCGCGGCGCTTTCTGTTTTCCATGCGGTGCGCGCGGTGCGCGCACCGGGCGTTTTGATCGAAGGTTGTTCCAGCCATGTCACGTCTGAAGGTTCTCTACGGTTTTCATGCTGTGACCGCGCGCATGCGGCACGATGCGTCGACGGTCGCGGAGGTGTTCTACGATTCGACGCGCCGCGATCGCCGGATGCAGGATTTCCTGCATGCGGCGAAGGAAGCGGGCGTGCGCCTCATCGCCGCCGACGAGACGCGGCTCTGGGGGCTCGCGCATACCGAGCGCCATCAGGGTGTCGTCGCGCGCGTCGAGGATCTGCCGCTCGCGCAGAACCTTGCCGAGCTGCTCGACGGGATCGAAGGGCCCGCGCTGTTGCTCGTGCTCGACGGCGTGACCGATCCGCACAACCTCGGCGCATGCCTGCGCGTGGCCGACGCGGCGGGCGCGCACGCGATCATCGCGCCGCGCGACCGCGCGGCCGGCCTGAATGCGACCGCGGCGAAGGTCGCGAGCGGCGCGGCCGACACGGTGCCGTACATCACGGTGACGAATCTCGCGCGGGCGCTGCGCGAGCTGAAGGACGCGGGCGTGTGGGTGATCGGCACGTCGGACGACGCGACGGCGAGCCTGTACGACACGAAGCTCGACGGCCCCGTCGCGCTCGTGATGGGCGCGGAAGGCGAGGGCATGCGGCGCCTGACGCGCGACACGTGCGACGAAGTGATGTTCATTCCGATGGCGGGGAGCGTCGAGAGCCTGAACGTGTCGGTCGCGAGCGGCGTGTGCCTGTACGAAGCGGTGCGCCAGCGGCGCGCGAAGCAGTGAGCGCGCGCCGCTTTCGCAAAGGAGACACGAAACGCGCAGGAATGGGGTCGACGAAGCGTCTAGAATGAAGCGCTCGTGCCGGGACGCCCGTCCCGGCGACCGTCGATTCACCGAGCCGCCGTCATCATGAAATTTTCTCTGCGTCATACGCTTCTCGCGAGCCTCAGCGTGCTCGCCACTGCCTGTACGACGCCCACGCTCGTCAATCACGGCGACTACTACGCCGACACGAGCCTTCCCGCGCGCAGTGTCGATTCGCGCATCCGCTTCCTCGTCATGCACTACACCGAGATCGGCGAGGCGCAGTCGCTGCGCGTGCTGACGCAGGAAAACGTCAGCGCCCATTACGTCGTGCCCGACGCGCCACGCACCGAGCGGGGCGCGCCCGTCGTCTATCAGCTCGTGCCGGAAAGCGAGCGCGCGTGGCACGCGGGCGTGAGCGCGTGGCAGGGCACGACCGAGCTGAACGGTGTGTCGATCGGCATCGAGAACGTGAACCGCGGCCCGATCGATACGCCGCACGGCCGCATGTGGGCGCCGTATCCGCCCGCGCAGGTCGACGCGATCGTTCGGCTTGCGAAGGATATCGTCACCCGCTACCAGATTCCGCCGACGCGCGTCGTCGGCCACAGCGACATTGCGCCGCAGCGCAAGATCGATCCAGGCCCGCTGTTCCCGTGGCGCGCGCTCGCGAAGGCGGGCGTCGGCGCGTGGCCGGACGACGAGACGGTGGCCGCGCGCCTCGCCGGCCGTCCGCCGAAGTCGCTCGTCGACGTGCGCGAACTGCAGTTGAAGCTCGCGCGCTACGGCTATGACATCGCGACGGACGGCGTGCTCGACGACCGCACGCAGCGCGTGTTCGCCGCGTTCCAGATGCATTTCCGGCCGACGGATTACGCGGGCAATCCGGATGCGGAAACCGACGCGATCGCGCAAGCGCTGCTCGACAAGTACATGCCGTCGCAGCCGGCGCCCGAGCGCGACGCGGCGGCGGTCGATGTGGCGAGCGGCGTGGCCGCGCAGTGAGCGCATCGGGCGCTCGGAAAGTCGAACGGCGGTGCGGCTGAACGATTCTCAATCTGAACAACGGCAGCGGCGGCGCCGCCGCCGCAACGAAAATATCCGTCGGACGGAGCGACTCCGGTAAACTTGCGTTTTCCGTACTTCGATTGCTTGACGCTTCTCATGACACAAGACGAACTCAAACGCCTCGTCGGCGAGGCCGCTGCCCGATACGTGACCGACAACGTGCCGCAAGGCGCGGTGATCGGCGTCGGCACGGGCTCGACCGCCAACTGCTTCATCGACGCGCTCGCGGCCGTCAAGGACCGCTATCGCGGCGCGGTGTCGAGTTCGGTGGTGACGACCGAGCGTCTGAAGTCGCACGGCATCAAGGTGTTCGATCTGAACGAGATCGAATCGCTGCAGGTGTATGTCGACGGCGCCGACGAGATCGACGAAAGCGGCGCGATGATCAAGGGCGGCGGCGGCGCGCTCACGCGCGAGAAGATCGTCGCTTCGGTCGCCGAAACGTTCGTCTGCATCGCGGACGCGAGCAAGCGCGTCGCGGTGCTCGGCCAGTTCCCGCTGCCCGTCGAGGTCGTGCCGATGGCGCGCACCGCGATCGGCCGCCGGCTCGCCGCGCTGGGCGGCGTGCCCGTGCTGCGCGTGAAGCAGGACGGCGCGCCGTACGTCACCGACAACGGCAACGAGATCCTCGACGTGAAGGGCCTGCGGATCGACGATCCGCGCGCGCTGGAAGCGACGGTCAACGGCTGGCCCGGCGTCGTGACGGTCGGCCTGTTCGCGCAACGCGGCGCGGATCTCTGCCTGCTCGGCACCGAGCATGGCGTAGAGACGCTCCGTTATGCGACGCGTTAAATAAATCATTCAAGAATGAATTCGATGCGCTAAAGCAATAAAGTCGGTTAAATCCAATCATAAAAAAAAGTGGATTGCCGACGCTTTCGCGTACCGTTCGATCCGAGGTCCAGCAAGCTTGCAACAAGCTTGCTGGACCTATTTTTTTAGGGCTGTTTTTTCTGGATATAGTAAGAGGGATTACCCTGTCAGGTGTTTACCAGATAGCGGAATTGCGACGAACTCAGCAACGTATCGTTCATAAGAACAAAGGCTGATAGTCGTGTCATTTCGATACAGAGGGCCGGCGAGACTGCGAGGGCATTGTGCCAACACAGGTGATGTTCGGGGAGAGGTCTCATGGAGCAGGGAAAGGACCGGTCACTGGTCAGTAAAGTGATGGATGGGCTTGTCACGGGAATTGTCGAGGACAAGTATGGCGGCGTGCTGCCGCCGCAGGACGTGCTGTCGAAAGAGTTCGACGTCAGCCGCACCGTGATGCGTGAAGCGCTCTCGATGTTGCTTGCGCGCGACATGCTGGACGTGCGTCCGAAGGTCGGCACGCGCGTGCGGCCGATGAGCCACTGGAGGATGATCGACGAAGATGTCGTGAACTGGCGTTTCCGGGCGAAGCCCGATCGGCAGTTCATCCGCGACGTGATCGAATTCCGGACGCTGATCGAGCCGCGTGCGACCGCGCAGGCGGCGAGTCGCGCAACGGCGGCGGAAATTGCCGGGATCAGGGAGGCATACGAGCTGTTCAAACTGGCCGAGCCGGGAACGCCGGCCTACGACGAGGCGGATGAGCTGCTGCATACGCGGATCGTGCATGCGAGCGGCAATCAGTTCTTCCAGCAAATGGCGGCGATCATCCGCGGCGCGCTGCGTGTCGTGAATCCGCGGATGAGCCAGCGCAACGACATTCGCGCGCTCGCGCTCAAGTCGCACGGGCGCGTCGTCGACGCGATCGAGCGGCGCGACGCGCGCGACGCGGAAGCGGCCGCGCTCGAGCTGATCGACTACACGGCGGAGGAGATGCGCGACTTCGCGGTCGACGTGCCCGAACGCAATTGAGCGCTGCGCCGTGTCGCACGCCGCTGGCCGGCCGTTTATCATGACGGCCGGCCGGGCCGCGAGCCCGACGCCGGACTCTCTCAGCGACACGGAATGGATTCGATGACCGATTATCAACCGACGCCGATTCGCTTCGGCATCGTCGGCGCGGGCAGCATCGCGCGCCGGTTCGCCCAGAGCCTCGCGCACGTGCGCGGCGCCGAGCTGTCGCGCATCTGGGCGCGTCGCGCCGATGCGGCCGCCGCGTTCTGCGCGGCGCATGGCGGCGCGCCGTGCGATAGCGTCGACGCGCTCCTCGCGTCCGACATCGATGCCGTCTACATCGCGACGCTGAACGACAGCCACGCGCATTACGCGCTCGCGGCGTTCGCGGCCGGCAAGGCGGTGCTCTGCGAAAAGCCCGCGACCGTCAACGCGCGCGAGCTCGAGGCGGTGCTCGCCGCCGCGCACGCGGGCAAGCGCCTGTTCATGGAGGCGATGAAGCCGCCGTTCTATCCGCTATACCGGAAGCTGCGCGCGCATCTCGAACGCGATCCGATCGGCGAGGTCGCGCTCGTGCGCGCGGGCTGCGCGTCGTCGACGGTGCCGGCCGATCATCCTGTCTACCGTTTCGAGCAGGCGGGCGGCGCGCTGCTCGACATCGGCATCTACGAGATGTTTCTTGCGGTCGACTGGCTCGGCGCGCCGCTCGACGTGCAGACGCTGGGCCGCGTCGGCGCGACGGGCGTCGACGTGTTCGCGAGCGTCAACGCGCGGCACGAGCGCGGCGTGTCGCAACTGTTCTGCGGGCTCGACGTGATGGGGCGCGGCGACGCGCTGCTCGCGGCGGCGGGCGGCTATGTGACGATTCACGAGAACTGGTGGAATCCGGCGCGCGCGACGATCCGCTACGCGGATGGCCGCATCGTCGAGCTCGACGAGCCGTTCGACGGCGGCGGCCTCAATTACGAGATCGCGCACTTCTGCGATCTGCTGCGTGCGGGCGAGCTCGAAAGCCCGGTGATGACGCACGATCATTCGCGGCGGATGATCGCGATGACGGACGCTGCGCGTGCGGCGCTCGGCGTGCGCTATCCGATGGATTGATGGGCGCTGCGCTTAGCGCGTGGCGTGTGCCGCCGCCCGCCGCGCCGAGCAATGCGCGATCCCGCTCAATGCCGGCTCGGCAGCGTGAGCCGCTGCTCGTACCAGCGCTGCACCCATTCGAGGATCTGGCACAGCACCCAGTAGACGCCCGCCGCGGCGAGATAGAGCGGCAGCGGCTGATAGGTCGACGCGATGATTTCCTGCGCGCTGCGCAGCAGCTCGGTGACGGTGATCACCGACACGAGCGACGTGTCCTTGATCAGGCTGATGAGGCTGTTCGACAGGCTCGGCACGGCGATCCGCAGCGCCTGCGGGCCGATCACATAGTGCAGCGTCTGCCGCCACGACAGCCCGAGGCTGTACGCGGCGAGCCACTGCCCCTTGTCGATCCCGTTGATCGCGCCGCGCATGCTTTCGGACATGTAAGCGGCGACGTTCGCGGACAGCGCGATCACGCCGGCGGGCGTCGGATCGAGCGACACGCCGAGGCTTGGCAGTCCGTAATAGACGACGAAGATCTGCACGAGGAGCGGCGTGCCGCGCATCACGCTCACGTACGCGCGCGCGAGGCCGGCCAGCGCCCGGTTGCGGCCGATGCCCATCAGCGCGAGCACGACGGCGCCGACGAGCCCGAACAGCATCGACAGCACGGCGAACTTGACGGTCAGCAGCGCGCCCTGGAGCAGAACCGGGAGCGATTGGGCGAGGAGGGAAGTGATCGGCATGTGAAGCGGAGACGAGGCGTGAGCGAAAGCGCAATCATGAAAGCGCAATCATAAACCGGGCGCGCAATGCAAAGGGCGGCACCGTTGCGAATGCCGCCCTCGTTCGCCGCCGGATGAGGCGGCGAGGCTACGAATTACACGCTCACTTGACGGGCTTCGTCACGTCGATGCCGAACCACTTGTCGGAGATCTTCGTGAACGTGCCGTCGGCCTCGAGTTGCGTCATCGCGTCGGCGATCGCCTTCGCGAACTTCGGATTGCCCTTCTTGAACGGAATGCCGGACGGGTTCGCCGAGCCGACGTTCGCGCCCGGGCGCAGCGGCAACTGCGAGTTCTTCGTCAGGTACGCGAGCATCAGGCGATCGTTGAGCGCCGCGTCGAGCCGGCCCGCCGCGAGGTCGCGCAGGTATTCGGGCGCGCCCGGATACGTCTTCACGTCGACGCCGGGCACCGATTTCGCCATGTCCATGTAGTTCGTGCCGAGCGCGACGCCGAGCTTCTTGCCCTTCAGGTCCTCGAGCGATGTGAACTGGCGCGTGTCGTCCTTGCGCTGGATGAGCTGCGCGGACGAGAACGTGTACGCCGGCGAGAAGTCGAGCGTCTGCTTGCGCTGGTCGGTGATGCCGACCTGGTTGACGATCACGTCGAACTTGCCCGCCTGCAGGCCCGCGATGATGCCGCTCCATTCGGTCGTGACGAATTCGGGCTTCACGCCGAGCTTCGCGGCGACCGCCTTCGCGATGTCGACGTCGAAGCCGACGAGCTCGCCTTGCGGGTTCTTCGAGTTGAACGGCGGGAACGTGCCTTCGAGGCCGATCCGCAGCGTGCCGCGTTGCTTGACTTCGTCGAGCAGATCCGCCGCGTGCGCGGTGGCGGCGACGAACGACGCGCCGATCAGGCCGGCGACCAGAAGCTTCTTCAGCGACGCAATTTTCATCGTGTTGTTTCCTTGCCTGGGAGAGGGCCTTCGACGAGGCCTTGAAATCGATCGCCCGATGATAGCGAAATAACAATCGATATCTAAATATTGTTTGTTTATTTCTATATCACCGCGTTTGCCCGAGAGCGATCGCCTTCACGCATTCGGCGACGAGCGCCGGACCGCGATAGATGAAGCCCGTGTACAACTGGACGAGCGACGCGCCCGCCGCGAGTTTCGCACGCGCGTCATCGCCCGAGAAGATGCCGCCCACGCCGATGATCGGCACGGCGTCGCCGAGCTCCGCGCGCAGCTTGCGGATCACCGCGTTCGACGCGTCGAACACGGGCCGCCCGGACAGCCCGCCTGCTTCGTCGGCGTGCGGCAGGCCCTTCACCGCGTCGCGCGACAGCGTGGTGTTGGTTGCGATCACGCCCTCGATGTCGTGGCGAAGCAGCGTCGCGGCGATTTCCTTCACCTGCTCGTCGTCGAGATCGGGCGCGATCTTCAGCGCGAGCGGCACGAGCTTGCCGTGCAGATCGGCGAGGCGCTGCTGCTTGTGCTTCAGCGCGGCAAGCAGCGCGTCCAGCTCGCCCGCGCCTTGAAGCTGGCGCAGATTCTTCGTGTTCGGCGACGAGATGTTGATCGTCACGTAGCTCGCGAACGGGTAGACGCGCTCGAGGCAGTACAGATAATCGTCGGCCGCGCGCTCGATCGGCGTGTCGGCGTTCTTGCCGATGTTCAGGCCGAGCACCCCGCGGTAGCGCGCCGCCTGCACGTTCTTCACGAACTGGTCGACGCCGCTGTTGTTGAAGCCCATCCGGTTGATGATCGCGCCGGCCTCGGGCAGCCGGAACATCCGCGGGCGCGGGTTGCCGGGCTGCGCGCGCGGCGTGACCGTGCCGACCTCGATGAAGCCGAAGCCGAGCGCGGCGAAGCCGTCGATCGCCGCGCCGTCCTTGTCGAGGCCGGCCGCGAGCCCGACCGGATTGCGGAACGTGAGCCCCATCACGGTGCGCGGCGCGTCGGGCACGCGAGGCGACAGTGCGCACGCGAGACCGGTGCGGCCCGCGGCGCCGAGCATGCGCAGGGTCAGATGATGAGCATCTTCCGCATCCATCTTGAAGAGGGACGCGCGGGCAAGCGGATAGAGGGAGCTGAACACGAAAAGGGGCGGCGGCAGCCGAAAAATTGACAACCCGTCATTTTAGCCGAGAAGCGCCGGCGCGCCTTCGTCGGGCGGCGCGGCGGCGGATGCGGCCGCGCGGCTTTCAGCGCGTGCCCGAATGGCCGCCCGGCAACGGCGCGCGCGCGAAGGCGGCGTCGACGGGCGGCAGAACGGCGAGCGTCGGGTCGAGCACTTTCCAGCGGCCGTCGATGAGCCCTTCGAGCGGATGGAAGTTCGCCTTGTAAGCCATCTTCGGGCTTTCGCGGATCCAGTAGCCGAGATAGACGTATGGCAGGCGCAGGCTCTTCGCCTGCTCGATCTGCCAGAGGATGTTGTAGGTGCCGTAGCTCGCGTGCGGCTCGTCCGGATCGAAGAACGTGTAGACGGACGACAGGCCGTCGCCGAGGATGTCGATCATGCTGACCATTCGCAGCGCGCTCGCGCCGTCCTCGGCCGGATCGAGATCGCGGAATTCGACGAGCCGCGAGTTGATCCGGCTCTGCAGCAGGAATTGTTCGTATTGATCGCGGCTGTCGCGGTCCATGCCGCCGCCCGCGTGGCGCGCCGATTGATAGCGCATGTAGAGCGCGTAGTGCTCTTCGTCGTAGTGGAGCGGCGACACCGTCGCGACGAGCGCGCGGTGGCGCTTCCATGCGCGCCGCTGCGCGCGGTTCGGCGCGAATGCGTCGACGGGCACGCGCACCGGCACGCACGCGCGGCAGCCGTCGCAGTACGGGCGGTACGTGAACACGCCGGAGCGGCGAAAGCCCGCCTTCACGAGCTCGGTGTAGATGTCGGAATTGATCAGATGGCTCGGCGTCGCGACTTGCGAGCGCGCAATGCGCCCGTCCAGATAACTGCACGGGTAGGGGGCCGTTGCATAGAATTGCAACGCCGAAAGCGGTGAAAGCGGCAGCTCAGTGGGATGAGTCATGGGCAGCTCTCGATGTATTGATGTTTTGCCGCGCTAACGATCGAACGCTTCCGCTGCCGTCGCCGAAGCGGCCTGGCCGAGCAATCCGGCGACGACGGTCTTGTCGAACCGCCAGGGTATCGGCGGCTCGGCGACGGCGCGGCGCACGTGCGCGACGAACGCCTTGCGCGCGATCTCGCGGCCGCCGAGCGACGCCAGATGCGACGTATTCTGCTGGCAGTCTATCATTTCCACCCGGTGCTCGCGCAGGTGCGCGACGAGCGCGGCGAGCGCGATTTTCGACGCGTCGCTGACGTCCGCGTACATCGATTCGCCGAAGAACATCCGGCCGAACGACACGCCGTAGAGGCCGCCCACGCGGCGGCCGTCGAGCCAGGTTTCGATGCTGTGCGCGTCGCCCGCGCGGTGCAGCGACGAATACGCGTCGATGATCTCCGCGGTGATCCACGTGCCGCGCTGCCCGCGCCGCGGCGCCTGCGCGCAGGCGCGCATCACGCCGGCGAAGTCGCAGTCCACGCGGATTTCCCAGCGCGGCTCGCGCAGCACGCGCTTGAGCGTCTTCCTGAAGGTCGCCGAAACCCTGAATTCGGCGGGCACGAGGATCATTCGCGGATCGGGGCTCCACCAGAGCACCGGCTGGCCGTCCGAATACCACGGGAAGATTCCGCGCCGGTACGCGTCGATGAGGCGCGACGGCAGCAGGTCCGCGCTCGCGGCGAGCAGGCCGGGCGCGCCGCTCGCCGCGCCGAGCGCGCGCTCGACGCTCGGAAACGGATCGTCTGGGCCGAGCCAGGGGACCATGCGCGTGCCTAGCCGTTGCGCAGCGAGCGGAAGATGTCGCCCGTGTGGACGCCGTAGTCGCCCGCCTCGCGGTCGGCGAAGAAGAACCGCAGCGTCTGGCTGACGGTCGGGAACGCGATCTCGTCCCACGGAATGTCCGCCTCGTCGAAGAGCCGCACCTCGAGGCTTTCCTCGCCCGCCTCGAACGACGGATCGACAAGGCGCGCCAGGTAGAAGAGATGCACCTGATGGACGTGCGGCACGTTCAGCAGCGTGAAGAGGTTCTGCACCTCGACGCGCGCGCCCGCTTCCTCGAGCGTTTCGCGCGCGGCGGCCTCGGCTGTCGTCTCGCCCATCTCCATGAAGCCCGCGGGCAGCGTCCAGTAGCCGTAGCGCGGCTCGATCGCGCGCCGGCACAGCAGCACCTGATCGCCCCAGACGGGAATCGTGCCCACGACGTTGCGCGGGTTCTGATAGTGGATCGTGCCGCACTGGTCGCAGACGAAGCGCTCGCGATTGTCTCCCGGCGGGATGCGCGCGACGACTTCGTGACCGCAAACGGAACAGAATTTCATAGAAAGGGGATGGGAAATGGTGATGCGAGTGTATCACCGGGCGAGGGCATTCTCGTGCGCGCGAAGTCGAGCGGCGCCAAGCGGGCGGGCGCGGCGGCGCTGCCGGTTCGCGGGGCCGAGTGCGATCGCGATTTTTGTTTCGCGCTTTTCGTCTCGCATTTTCGCGCCGCCTCCCGCATCGTCTTTCGCTCGTATCGCAGCTCGTCTTGTGCCGGTCGCATGCGATGGCGCGCGGATGCAGATCGGCGACGCAATCGCGCAGGCGTTGGAAAAGCAAAAAGCCCACCGTGGAGGGCGGGCTTTCTGATCGGTTTCGACGCGGATTCATCCGTTTTCGCATGCTCGCGCTTGGGGCTTGCCTGCGAAAAAACTGGCTTGGTTGCGGGGGTAGGATTTGAACCTACGACCTTCGGGTTATGAGCCCGACGAGCTGCCAGACTGCTCCACCCCGCGTCCGTCGAAAGATGAAATTATAGGGAGTTACCCGGACAAATGCAACACCTTCCTGATGATTTCCGTTTGCCGACTCGCCCGAGCGGCTCGCCGAACAGCTCGCAAGCAGTGCTGCGCTAGAATCGGACCGTTTATCGGACCGTTCCATCGGGCCGCTTTACCGGCCGCGCCGCAAGGGCCGCGCAGTGCGCATGCCATCCGGGACGGCGCGCGCCTTTTCCTTCCGTATTCCCGCTTTCGTTCGCCTATACGCTTCATGGATATCGCTCTCGATCTGCAGTCGATCGCCGTACAGGAAAAGACCCTCGTGTTCCCGCAGTTCGACGCCGCGCGCGCATGGGCGCTCGGCTCGCAACTGCGCGAACTCGCGCTCGCGCGCGGCCACGCGGTCGCAATCGACGTGCGCACGTTCGGTCAGCCGCTCTTCTTCGCGCTGCTCGACGGCGCGACACCCGACAACGTCGACTGGGCGCGCCGCAAGGGCAACGTCGCCGCGCACTTCAGGCGCAGCTCGTATGCGGTCGGGCTGCGGATGCAGCAGGCGGGCGCGACGCTCGCCGACAAGCACGGGCTGCCTGTCGCCGAATATGCGTCGCACGGCGGCGCGTTTCCGCTGACGGTCGCGGGCGCGGGCGTGATCGGCTCGGTCACGGTGTCGGGGCTGCCGCAGCGCGGCGACCACGAGCTCGTCGTCGAGGCGCTGTGCGCGCAGCTCGGCCACGCGTACGAGACGCTCGCGCTCGCGAGGAGCTGACGCGATGCAACTGCCCGCTTACGCATGGCTCGCGATCGCGATCGTCGCCGAGGTGATCGGCACGTCGGCGCTGCGCGCGGCCGAAGGCTTCACGCGGCTCGGGCCGACGCTCGTCGTCGCCGCGGGCTACGGCACCGCGTTCTATTGCCTGTCGCTGACGCTCAGGAGCATGCCGGTCGGCATCGTGTACGCGATCTGGTCGGGCGCGGGCATCGTGCTCATCACGCTCGTCGCGGTCGTGCTCTATCGGCAGGTGCCGGACTGGCCCGCGATCGTCGGGCTCGCGCTCATCATCTCGGGCGTCGCGGTGCTCAACCTGTTTTCGAACATGCAGGCGCATTGACGGCCGCGCCCGCCCACTTCTCAATGTATGAACGCATTCCATTCCGATTCGCCCAAGGCCGACGTCCGCGCGCACGTCGCGAACCGCATCGGCTTTCTCGAGCTGAACCGCCCGCAGGCGCTCAACGCGCTGTCGACCGGCATGATCCGTGCGCTGCATCGCGCGCTCGACGCGTGGCGCGACGATGCCGACGTGCTCGCGGTCGTGATCCACAGCCCGCATCCGCGCGCGTTCTGCGCGGGCGGCGACGTGCGCTTCTTCCATGACGCGCACCGGCGCGGCGATCAAGCATCGATCGACACGTTCTTCATCGAAGAGTATTCGCTGAACCACGCGATCTTCACGTACCCGAAGCCGTATATCGCGCTGATGCACGGCGTCGTGATGGGCGGCGGGATGGGCATCTCGCAGGCGGCGAAGCGCACGGGTGGGCTGCGCGTCGTCACCGATTCGACGAAGATGGCGATGCCGGAAACGCGCATCGGGCTCTTTCCGGACGTCGGCATGAGCTGGTTTCTCGCGCGCACGCCGGGCGCGCTCGGCCGCTATCTCGCCGTCACGGGCGCGACGCTCGACGCGGCGAGCGCACTGTACGCGGGGCTCGCCGACGCCTATCTGCCGGATGCGGCGCTGCCGGCACTCGTCGACGCGCTGCGCGCCGAGCGCTTCGGCGACGGCGCGGCGGTGACGGCGCGCATCGCGGCCGAAGCCGCGCGGCACGCGCCGGCGCCCGCGCCCGATGCGTCGGCGCTCGCGGCCGCGCGCGCGTCGATCGACCGGCATTTCGCGCAAGCGGACGTCGCCGCGATTGCGGCGTCGCTCGACGCCGAGCACGACGATGCGGTGCGCGCCGCGTGGGCCGACAAGGCGCGCGCCGCGATGCGCGGCGGCTCGCTGTCGCCGCTGTCGATGGCGGTGTCGCTCGAAGTCGTCGAGCGCGCGCGCGGCGCGACGATGGCCGACTGCCTGCGCCGCGATCTCGATCTGACGCGCTCGACGTTCGCGCGCGGCGACGTGATCGAAGGCGTGCGCGCGGTGATCGTCGACAAGGATCACGCGCCGAAGTGGCGCTATCCTGCGATCGCCGACGTGACGGCGGAGGCGGTCGCGGCGATGTTCGAGAGCCCGTGGCGCGCGGACGAGCATCCGCTCAGGAATTTGCATGACTGACGATTTTGCGGATCGCGCGCGGCATCGCGTGTGCGGCATCGCGTGATCGCTTCGCGTTGTTCGAGCGGCGCTCGACAGGCGCGAGCAGGATCGATCCGGACGGTCGCTTCGAACGATCTATTCGCAGAAAAACGATGATCGGTTGGCGCGATGCGGGAGCGTCGATCCGTCGGCGTGCGCGCCGATCGACGCCGACGATCGCGCGATCGTCGGCGCGGATGGCGAGCGATCGCCGCTCCGCGCGGGGCGGCCGGCCGCGCAGCCGAGCGCCGCATCGCGCGCGCCGGGCCGGCGGTGCTCACGCGTCGCCGCCGCCGTCATCGTCCGACATGAACGCGCGCATGAACACGAGCGTGCCCCAGCCCCAGACCGCATTCGCGACGAAGCCGACGACGAGGGGCGGCAGCATGTTGCCGGCGGGCCAGATGCCGCGCAGCGGATCGATCGCGAACACGCGCGCGGCGGTCAGCACGATGCCGCCGAACACGAGCGACGGCACCCACGGCGCCGCGCGCTCGGGCGACACGCGCAACAGCCACGCCATCAGGATCGCCCAGCACGCGCTCATGATCGCGTTCGCGACGAATTCAGGAATGCCGAGCGGTGCGAACGGCGCGGTCGAGAAGCCCGTCGCGTCGATGAGGCCCGCCGTGTGCAAGAGCGCGAGCGTCGCTTCGCGGAAGAAGAGAGCGGCGAGAAAGCCGGACAGAAACGGCAGGATCACTTTCTGCATCGAGAGCGCCACGTGAAGGCGCGGCGCCATGCGGCGCGCGCCGGGTTGTCAGGGACCTGGTGCGACATTATAGGGGCCCGTGCGCGCATATTCGCTGCAGCAGCACGCTATGCACGAAAGCGGAAAACCTAAGCTCAAAAAAATCGTTCCTATACGAAACCGCGCTCCCTAGACTGATTCCCCGAGAGACGGCCCGGCCGCCCACCGCGCGACGGCGCGCGCGCATCGCGCGATCCGCCGCGACGCGTGTTTCCCGGCTCATCCGCGAGCGATGCGCGTGCCGCGTCGTGTCGCCGTCGCCCTTTTTTGCACGATCAGTCAGGCAGGAGCTTCGCATGAATGTGTTCTGGTTCATCCCCACGCACGGCGACAGCCGCTATCTCGGCACGGCCGAGGGCGCGCGCGCCGCGGACTACGACTACTTCCGGCAGGTCGCTGTCGCGGCCGATACGCTCGGCTACGACGGCGTGCTGCTGCCGACGGGCCGTTCGTGCGAGGATGCGTGGGTCGTCGCGTCGAGCCTGATTCCGGCGACGAAGCGCCTGAAATTCCTCGTCGCGATCCGGCCGGGCCTGTCGTCGCCGGGGCTGTCCGCGCGGATGGCGTCGACGTTCGACCGGCTCTCCGACGGGCGTCTGCTGATCAACGTCGTGACGGGCGGCGATTCGGCCGAGCTCGAAGGCGACGGCCTCTTTGCCGATCACGACACGCGCTACGCGATCACCGGCGACTTCCTGCACATCTGGCGCAAGCTGCTCGCCGAATCGCACGAGAACGGCCGCGTCGATTTCGACGGCGAGCATCTGAGCGCGAAGGGCGGCAAGCTGCTGTACCCGCCCGTTCAGCGCCCGCATCCGCCGCTGTGGTTCGGCGGCTCGTCGCACGCCGCGCATGCAATCGCGGCCGATCACATCGATACTTATCTGACCTGGGGCGAGCCGCCCGCGGCGGTCGAGAGGAAGATCGCCGACATCCGCGCGCGCGCGGCCGAGCGCGGGCGCGAGATCAAGTTCGGGATTCGCCTGCACGTGATCGTGCGCGAGACCGAAGAAGAGGCATGGCGCGACGCCGACCGCCTCATCAGCCGGCTCGACGACGACACGATCGCGCGCGCGCAACAGGCGTTCGCGAAGATGGACTCCGAAGGGCAGCGCCGGATGGCCGCGCTGCACGGCGGCAAGCGCGGCTCGCGCCAGGAGCTCGAGATCTATCCGAACCTGTGGGCGGGCGTCGGGCTCGTGCGCGGCGGCGCGGGGACGGCGCTCGTCGGGAATCCCGAACAAGTCGCCGCGCGGATGCGCGAGTATGCGGCGCTCGGCATCGAGACGTTCATCCTGTCCGGTTATCCGCACCTCGAGGAGTCGTACCGCTTCGCCGAGCTCGTGTTCCCGCTCGTCAAGGGCGGCGGCGGCGCGCGGCGCGCGGGGCCGCTGTCGGGGCCGTTCGGCGAAGTCGTCGGCAATCAGTATCTGCCGAAGGCGAGCCAGAGCTGAGCGAGGAGGGCACCGACATGGCGATGACGCATCCAGGCGCGGGTTTCGCGGCTCGCCGCGCCGGCCAGGCCGCGCGCGCGATCGCGCCGTGGCTCGTGCCGCTTGCGCTCGTGCTCGCGTGGGAATTCGCCGCGCGCTCGGGGGCGCTGTCGAATCGCGTGCTGCCCGAGCCGTTCGCCGTCGCGCGCGCCGCGTGGACGCTCGTCGAATCGGGCGACATGTGGGCGAACGTGAAGGTCAGCACGTGGCGCGCGCTCGTCGGCTTTGCGATCGGCGGCGGCGTCGGGCTCGCGCTCGGCCTCGCGACCGGGCTTTCGAAGACGGCCGAGGTCGCGCTCGACTCGACGATCCAGATGATCCGCAACATCCCCGCGCTCGCGATGATCCCGCTCGTGATCCTGTGGTTCGGCATCGACGAGAACGCGAAGCTCTTCCTCGTCGCGCTCGGCGTGTTCTTTCCCGTCTACATCAACACGTATCACGGGATACGCTCGGTCGACGCGGACCTCGTCGAGATGGCGAGGAGCTACGGCGTGAGGGGCTTCGCGCTCTATCGCGACGTGATCCTGCCGGGCGCGCTGCCGTCGATTCTCGTCGGCGTGCGGTTCGCGCTCGGGCTGATGTGGGTGATGCTGATCGTCGCCGAAACGATCTCCGCGCAATCGGGCATCGGCTACATGACGATGAACGCGCGCGAATTCTTGCAAACGGACGTGGTGGTGGTCGGCATCCTGCTGTACGCGGTACTCGGCAAGCTCGCCGACGTGCTCGCGAAGTGGCTCGAGCGCGCGACGCTGCGCTGGCACCCCGCGTATCAACCGGGAGCCGACGCATGACTGGAACCACGCTGGCCGCCACATACGGCCCGATCGCGGGAGCGGATCTCGAAGCCGAGCTCGCGCAGGCGCGCACCGCCGACGGCGATGCGCAGGACGCCGCGGTGCTCGAACGCGACAGCGGCGCGCACGTGCTGCCGTTCGCGTCGGGCGGCGCATTTGGCCGTGCGCCGCGCGACGACGCTGACGCGCGGCGCGTCGCCGGCGCCGGCGACGCATCGGTGCGCCTGACGCGCGTGAGCAAGCGCTACGGCGAGCGGGCCGTGCTCGCCGATGTCGATCTGGCGATCGAGCGAGGCAGCTTCGTCTCGATCGTCGGCCGCAGCGGCTGCGGGAAATCGACGCTGCTGCGTCTCGTCGCGGAGCTCGAGACGCCGAGCGCCGGCGCGCTCGTCAAGCGCGGCGAAGGCGGCGGCGCGCTCGATACGCGGATCATGTATCAGGACGCGCGCCTGCTGCCGTGGAAGACCGTGCTGCAGAACGTGATGCTCGGTCTCGGGCGACGCGCGAAGGACGACGCGCGCGCGGTGCTCGACGAAGTCGGGCTGCTCGCGCGCGCGAACGACTGGCCCGCGCAATTGTCGGGCGGGCAGCGGCAGCGCGTCGCGCTCGCGCGGGCGCTCGTCCACCGCCCGCAACTGCTGTTGCTCGACGAGCCGCTCGGCGCGCTCGATGCGCTCACGCGCATCGAAATGCATGCGCTGATCGAGCGCCTGTGGCGCGAGCATCGCTTCACCGCGCTGCTCGTCACGCACGACGTACAGGAGGCGGTCGCGCTCGCCGACCGGATTCTGCTCATCGAAGCGGGCCGGATCGCATTCGATCAGCGGGTGCCGCTCGAGCGGCCGCGCGCGCGGGCGTCGGCGGCGTTCGCCGCGTTCGAGGATCGCGTGCTGCAACGCGTGTTGACGGGCGCGGAGCCGGCGGATGCAACGCCGGCCGCCGCGATTCCGGACGGCGCTCCGCGCGGCCGCGCGGCGGCGGCGAGCGGATTGCGCTGGGCGGTATGACGGGCGGGCGACGACGCGCGGCCGCCCGCGCGATCGGACCGATCGCCACGATCAATCAGACGAACCATTCGGAGCGAATACCTGATGAGCATCACGGCAATCAACGTACGAAATCAATTCCGAGGCAAGGTGAAGGAGATCATCCGCGGGCCTGTCGTGTCCGAGGTCGACGTCGACACGCCGTTCGGCATCGTCACGTCGGTCATCACGACCCGCTCGATCGACGAACTGGAGCTGAAGGTCGGCACCGAGGTGGTGGCGCTCGTCAAGTCGACCGAAGTATCGATCGCCCGCCTCTGAGCGAGCGGCCGCCGCCCGCGCGCGCCCGGCCCGCGCGGGGCGACGCTTTGCGCCCGCCGGCGCCGGCTTCGCCGTTTTTCCGCGCATGAACGAAAGTGCTAGGATGGAACGAAACCGACGGCGGAGGCGGGCCATGTTTCCTACCCTGAGTCCCGAAGCGATCGAAGCGCTGAAATGGATCGACCAGTTCGGCGCCGGCCGCCCGCTGCCGGCGGGCTTCCGGCTTGCGCTCGAGGAGCTTCTGAACGACGGCTTCGTCTATCAGAGCGGCCCGGACCGGGTCGACATCACCGACGACGGCAAGGCTTACCTGTCTGAAGCGTACGATTGACGGGGATGGCGGACGCCGGGCGGAGCTTGCCCGTGCCGACGCCGGCACGGCCGTCCGGATCGGGAGGCGACGAAATGGAACCGAAAGGCAGGGACATCGGCGACTTCGGCGAGGCCTACAAGGGCTACGACATCGAAGTGAAGACCGAGCAGGTCTGGGCGGGCGAGAAGGCGCATTACCGGGTGCTGCAGGGCGGCGCGGTGATGATCGACTGGCGGCTCGTGCACGTTGACGGGCTGTTGCTCAGTGAACGCCGGGTGATCGAGCAGACGCTTGCCGTCGCGCGATCGGCGATCGACCGGGAATTGCTGGGCGCTGGCGTCGTCTGACGACGCTTGCCTGGGAGCTGGCCGGCATGCCGGCGATCCGTCGGCGGATCGCGGGGTCCGGATGTGGGTGCGGTGTCGGCGCGCAGCGGTCGCGCTGCGGGGGCCGAACGGGTATCGGCGCCGCATGCCGGTTGCCGTCTTGCATCGATCCGATCGAGCGAATCGGTTTTCACGAAAGCGCTTAACTCGCGATACAAATATTCACAAAGAATCGACATGTCGCGCGTCGCGCGTCGAATATACTGCAAAAGCATCTTCTCCTCGTGCCAAAGGATCTGATGCAAAAGAAAGCCCCGGCTGCGTAATGCGGTTGGGGCTTTCGCGTTTTGGGCGTCGAACGTCCGGAGTGTCGGCGCAAAAGCGGCGCGCGAAACGGTGTGGCGTAGGGCCTGCGGCGATCAGAAGGATCGACGGTGGCTCATGAAGTGGAAATGGGCGCCGCGGGCGGGGAGGCCCGGGAAGCTTCTGCGTGCCGAGTGCGCTGCGGTGCGATCCCGGTGAAGTTTCGAATATCGTTTGATTGGCGCTGAAGATTTCGCGTTGCCTGCGAATCGCGGCAAGACATGCGCGTCGTTTCCGAATTCCTGTCGCGGAAAGCAAAACAGGCGCCGAAGCGCCTGTTTTGCAATGAAACTTTGGGGTGGCTGATGGGACTCGAACCCACGACGACAGGAATCACAATCCTGGACTCTACCAACTGAGCTACAGCCACCACTATTTTCTCTCCGTTTGATTCGCTGCAGCAGCGGCATCAATGAAGAAGCGAGATTATACAAAGGCCGTTTAGCTTTGCAAAGCCTTTTTTTCAAAAAATTCTTCCGGGTTCGCCAGGTGTGTGTGTGCCTCGTCGAAGATCGATAGATCGCCATGCGTGAGACGCTTGTTGTCCGACAGGACGCGGCGCCAGCCGCGCGCACCCGCGACGCCTCGATACAGGCCGAGCGCATGCCGCACGATCGCGCCGAGATAGGTGCCGCGCGCGAGCTCGGTCGCGCAGTATTCGACGAGCTTCGCCTCCACCGCTTCGCGCGTCGGCGCCGGCGCGGTCGCGCCGTAGAAGCGTGCGTCGACGCCGGCGAGCACGTACGGATTGTGATACGCCTCGCGGCCGAGCATCACGCCGTCGACATGCCGCAGATGCTGCTCGACTTCGTCGAGCGTCGTGACGCCGCCGTTGATGACGATTTCGAGCTGCGGAAAGTCGCGCTTGAGCCGATACGCGTAGTCGTACTTGAGCGGCGGGATCTCGCGGTTTTCCTTCGGCGACAAGCCCTTCAGGATCGCGTTGCGCGCATGCACGACGAACACCTCGCAGCCGGCCGCGGCGACCGTGCCGACGAAGTCGCGCACGAACGCGTAGTCGTCGACCGAGTCGACGCCGATTCGATGCTTGACCGTCACCGGAATCGACACCGCGTCGCGCATCGCCTTCACGCAATCCGCAACGAGCCGAGGCTCGTTCATCAGGCACGCGCCGAACGCGCCACGCTGCACGCGCTCGGACGGGCAGCCGCAATTCAGATTGATTTCGTCGTAGCCCCAGCGCTCGCCGAGTTTCGCGGCGTGCGCGAGATCGGCGGGCTCGCTGCCGCCCAGTTGCAGCGCGACGGGCGCTTCGTCGGGCGTAAACGCCAGATGGCGCGCGACGTCGCCGTGGATCAACGCGCCCGTCGTCACCATTTCGGTATAGAGCCACGCATGGCGCGAGATCGTGCGATGAAACGAACGGCAGTGGCGATCGGTCCAATCCATCATCGGGGCGACGGACACCCGGCGAGGACTGAGGGCAGGCGAAGCGGACATAGGCGGTACGGAAAAGCGCCGGGGCGCATGGATAACCGCATATTTTACCGCAAGGCGGCCGTCGGGCCGGCGCATGCGAATGCCGCGCGCTACACGCGCTCCGTGATCCGCGGCGCTTCGCGCGACGCGTCGTCGCTGTCGGAGTCGACATCGTCGCGCGGGTCGTCGAGCTGGCCTTCCCACTTCGCGACGACGGCGGCCGCGATCGAATTGCCGACCGCGTTGGTCGCCGAGCGGCCCATGTCGAGGAACATGTCGACGCCCATGATCAGCAGCAGGCCGGCTTCGGGCAGGTGGAACTGGTTGAGCGTCGCCGCGATCACGACGAGCGACGCGCGCGGCACGCCCGCCATGCCCTTCGACGTCAGCATCAGCAGAAGCAGCATCGTGATCTGCGTGCCGAGCGGCAGGTGGACGCCGTACACCTGCGCGATGAACAGCACCGCGAACGTGCAGTACATCATCGAGCCGTCGAGATTGAACGAATAGCCGATCGGCAGCACGAAGCTCGAAATCTTGCGGTTCACGCCGAAGCGGTCGAGCGCGTCGAGCAGCTTCGGATATGCGGCCTCCGAGCTCGCGGTCGCGAACGACAGCAGGAACGGCTCGCGGATCAGGCGGATCAGCGTGAACGTGCGCTTGCCGAGGAACACGAGCCCCGCGAGCGTGAGCACGCCCCACAGCAGCGCGAGCGCGATATAGAAGCTGCCCATGAACTTCGCGAACGTGAGCAGGATGCCGAGTCCTTCCGTCGTGATCGTCGACGCGAGCGCTGCGAACACCGCGACGGGCGCAAACCACATCACGGCGCCCGTGACCTTCAGCATCACTTGCGCGAGATCCTCGATCACGCCGGTCAGACGCTTGCCGGCGTCGCCGAGCGCGGACAGCGCGGTGCCGAAGAAGATCGAGAACACGACGATCTGCAGGATCTCGTTGTTCGCCATCGCTTCGGCGATCGATTTCGGCACCAGGTGGGTCACGAAGTCCTTCAGCGTGAACGAGCTGGTATTCAGGTTGACGGCGGCATCGGTGGCGGGCAGCGGCAGGCTCAGATGACTGCCCGGCTGCAGGACCGTGGCGGCCAGCAGGCCGAGCAGCAGCGACGTGAGCGACGCGACGAAGAACCAGCCGAGCGCCTTCACGCCGACCCGGCCGACCGCTCCGGTGTCGCCCATGTGCGCGATGCCGACTGTCAGCGTCGCGAACACGAGCGGCGCGATGATCATCTTGATGAGACGCAGGAACACGTCGGACAGCAACGAGACGTAGCCGGCGATTTCCTTCGCGATCGCCGGGTCCGGAAACGCGCTGTGGCAGCCATAGCCGACCGCGATGCCGAGGATCATCGCAATCACGATGTACGAGGTGATGTTGCGTCTTTTCTTCATGAGGAGTCCAAATGCACGGCAGGTAATGCAGATGACGGCGCGGCTCGCCGGCGTGCAAGCAGTGGACTGGGAATCTGAGCTGTTCGCGCGCCTTCCGGTACGGCACGCACCAGACAATGCTCGCGGGAGACGGGTGGCGGGAGGCGGACGCTCGACGCAAGCGGGCGCTATGGTACCTCAATTGACCGGGCCGCTTTCAAAAATGACAGCCGTTCGCTCGGGACATCGCGTCGCACGTGTGTCGCGCGGCCGTCGCCGCGCACGCCCCTGCGGATCGGCGGCGGCGGTGCGGTGCGCGCTGTTGCGGCGGCTCGTGATCGCGTTCGGGTGAGGCCGCCGAATGCGGTTTCGCCGGCTCGCATGTCACGAGGGCTTGCCGCATCGACCGGAGAAGAGCCGTGCGTCATGTGTTTGGCTGCACGAACGGTTCGCGATCCAAAGTTTTTCCGGCATGCGGAAAACCGCCGCCAGATCGGCCACGGCTGAATTCGTGCCGCGGTGAGCGGGCCGCCTCGCGCTCGCATGTCTACGCTCACGCGGGTTCCGGATCGCGGCGCGATCGTCGCCGTTGCGGGCGGCGGCCCGCGCCGTCACTCGACCTTGTCCGCCTGTCGCTCGGCCCAGCCCGGCCCCGGCATGGGCTCGACTTCCCGTGGATCGATCGGCTCGCCGCATTCGGAGCACACCATCACCGGATGCATCACGTGAGCGCATCGACGGTGGCGAAGCACGACGGGCGGCCCGTTGCCGTCGTCCTTCCAGCGGTCTCCCCACGCGGCGAGCGCGAGCAGCACCGGATACAGGTCGAGGCCTTTCTGCGACAGACGATACTCGAAGCGCGGCGGCCGGTCCTGATACGCGCGCTTCGTGAAGATGCCCTCGTCGACGAGCCGCGCGAGCCGCTCCGCGAGCACGTGGCGGGTGAGTCCCAGTTGCGTCTGGAACGCTTCGAAGCGGCGATGGCCGAGAAACGCATTGCGCAGGATCAGCATCGTCCAGCGGTCGCCGAGCACGGCGAGCGTGCGAGCGACCGAGCATGGCATCGAGCCGACGTCGTCCCATTTCATGATCGGATTCCGTGAGAGCAGGGAAAGTGCGTTCGATTATAGAACGCATGCTCGAATCGGCCGCGCCCTTGTGTATTGACAGCCGATGAGCGTCTGCCAATAATGAGCGCCAATATAAGTTCTTTTTTGGAACTGATGGCGCGTCGCGCCGCGTTCCGCATCCCTGCGAGGAGTGTCGTCGATGAATCCGCTTTCCCTGTCCGGTCTCGAACTGTTGCGCGCCGCGGCGGCGGGCGACTTGCCCGCCGCGTCGATCGCCGAGACGATCCCGATGCGGCCTGAGAGCGTCGAGCTCGGCTACGTGAAGATGACCGCGCGCGCCGACGGCCGCCATCTGAATCCGCTCGGCGGCGTGCACGGCGGCTTCGCCGCCACGGTGCTCGATTCGGTCACGGGGTGCGCGGTGCATACGATGCTCGATCCGGGCGTCGGCTACGGCACCGTTGATCTGCACGTGAAAATGCTGCGCCCGGTGCCTCGCGACGTCGATCTCGTCGCCGAAGGGCGTGTGATCCATCTCTCGAAGAGTCTCGGCGTCGCCGAGGGCACGTTGAAGACGCCGGACGACAAGGTGGTCGCGCACGCGTCGGCGACGTGCTTCATCCAGCGGCCGGCGTAAGCGGCATGCGTGGCGCGCCGGCGTCGAGGCGATGCCCTGAAGCAATTGTTCCGATGTGTTAGCTTTGGGTTTTTGCATTCGACGCGACAGGAACCTCGGCATGGAATACCGCACACTCGGCGATTCAGCCGTCAAAGTTAGCCTGATCGGTCTCGGGACGATGACCTGGGGCGAGCAGAACACCGAAAGCGATGCGCATGCGCAGCTCGACTATGCGACCGACCGGGGCGTCACGCTGATCGACGCCGCCGAGATGTATCCGGTGCCGCCGAAGGCGGAAACGCAGGGCCGCACGGAGACGTATCTCGGCACGTGGCTCGCGAAGCGCCCGGCGCTGCGCGAGAAGCTGACGATCGCAACGAAGATCGCCGGCCCTGCGCGCCAGCCGCACAACCCGACGCACATTCGCGGCGCGGGCAACCAGTTCGACCGCAGGAACCTGACCGAGGCGCTCGACGGCAGCCTGAAGCGCCTGCGCACCGATTACGTCGACCTGTACCAGTTGCACTGGCCGGATCGCAGCACGACGACGTTCGGCCGCCCCGCCTATCCGTGGATCGACGATCCATACACGGTGCCGATCGAAGAGACGCTCGCCGTTCTCGGCGATTTCGTGAAAGCGGGCAAGGTGCGTCATGTCGGCGTGTCGAACGAGACGCCGTGGGGTGTCGCGCAATTTCTCCGCGCGGCCGAAAAGCTCGGCCTGCCGCGCATCGTCAGCATCCAGAATCCGTACAGCCTGCTGAACCGCACGTTCGAGAACGGCTTGTCGGAGTTCAGCCATCGCGAGCGCATCGGGCTGCTCGCGTATTCGCCGCTCGCGTTCGGCTGGCTGTCGGGCAAGTACGAAGGGGGCGCGCGTCCCGAGGGCGCCCGCATCACGCGGTTCGAGCGCTTTCAGCGCTACAGCAGGCCGCATGCGGTGCAGGCGACGTCGCGCTATGTCGCGCTCGCGAGGCGGCACGGATTGTCGCCCGCGCAGTTCGCGCTCGCGTTCGTCAACAGCCGGCCGTTCGTGACGAGCAACCTGATCGGCGCGACGTCGCTCGAGCAATTGCGCGAAAACATCGCGAGCGTCGATGTGAAGCTGTCGCCCGAGATCCTCGCCGAAATCGACGCGCTCCATGAGCAGCAGCCGAATCCTGCGCCGTAACGGCTGACGGTCGGCGGCGCGGCCCTCGGCCTGCCGAGATGTTGGCCTGTCGGCCTCGCGGATGCGCTGACGGCCCACCGGACGCCGTTCGGCAGGACGCCAGGCGCCGCCGCCTCGAATGCCCCAATCGGAGAATCGCGCGCCGCGTGCGATAATTGCCGCTTTCCGTTGGCTGTCCGGCTCGTCAGGCCGGACGCGTCATCCCGCATCCGAAACCGAGGCGCCGGCGAGCCGCCGTCCGTCGCGTCATGACGCGACGCGGCATTCGTCCGTCTTCGGCTTTCTGCGTCGATGCGCCATAACGTTCAATCACACGCATTCACGGCGACCAGCATGAGCAGTTCCCGTTCCTACACACCGCATCCGGCGCTCGGCCTCGCGACGTTCGTCGTGCTGGCCGTCGCGGGCCTCTTCTACGTGAAGTGGTTTCCGTACTATCACAAGGCGTTCGTCGCGGCCGAGCATCATTCGATCGGCCAGTCGATCCTGATGGGCGCCGCGGCGCACGCGCCGGGGCCGTCGCTGCAGGCGGCGCTCGATTACGCGTGGGCATACGGCAAGGCGATCTGGCAGGCGATGGTGCTCGGCCTGCTGCTCGGCTCGGCGGTGCAGGCGCTCCTGCCCGCGCACTGGGTCGCGCGCGCACTCGGCGGCACGGGCTTCGGCAGCGTCGCGGCGGGGAGCTTGCTCGCGCTGCCGGGCATGATGTGCACGTGCTGCGCGGCGCCCGTCGTCGCGGGCCTGCGCGAGCGCGACGCGTCGCCGGGCGGCGCACTCGCGTTCTGGCTCGGCAACACCGTGCTCAATCCCGCCGCGCTCGTGTTCATGGGCTTCGTGCTCGGCTGGCACTGGAGTGCGCTGCGGCTCGTGCTTGGCGTCGCGATGGTGTTCGGCATCGGTTATCTGATCAATCGTCTCGCCGGCGCGCAAACGCGCGTCGTCGACGATGCGCTGCGCGCGAAGCTCGTCGCCGAGCAGGCGGCGGCCGGCAACGCGTTCGTGCGGTGGATGAAGATTTTCGCGCGGATGACCGTGCGCCTCGTGCCCGAATACCTGGTGCTCGTGCTGCTGCTCGGCGCGGCGCGTGCGTGGCTGTTTCCGCACATCGGGCCGGACATCGGCAACGGGATCGGCTGGATTCTCGCATTCGCGATCGCGGGCATGCTGTTCGTGATTCCGACCGCGGGCGAGGTGCCGATCATTCAGGCGATGCTGTCGCTCGGCATGGGCGTCGGCCCCGCGGGCGCGCTGCTGATGACGCTGCCGCCCGTCAGCGTGCCGTCGCTCGCGATGCTGGCGCGCTCGTTCAAGCCGACGACGCTCGCGCTCGTCGCGGCGCTCGTCGTCGCGTTCGGGGTGGTCGGCGGGCTGGCGGCGGTCGCGCTCGGGTTCTGAGCGAGGTTGGCCGAACCGCGGGCCGGGTGACCGGACGGGGAAATCCGTTCGGCGGTTAGATGGTTCGGCGGGTGTGCGGCCGGGGTGTCGGCGCATCGGCCGTCCGCATGCGGTGCACTCGATCGGGCCGGTCTCGGAGTCGAGGCCGGCCGTCATTTTTCAGAAGCAGAAGCAATCAGGAAAACGCATGACGCAACACAAGGTACATCCCCGCCTCGAACAGGCACTGACGCGCGGCGATCTCGCGATTCGCCAGGCCAACTCCACGCGCGCGACCGCGGTGCTGAGCGCGCTTGGCAAGATGATCGTCGAGGCGTCGGCGACGATCGGCGTCGACGCGAGCATCGACATTCCGCAGGGCGAGCGCGTCTACGATCCGGTCAACGGCGTGTGGCCACAGAAGATGCTCGTGTCGTTCGACGGCCCGGTCGGGGACGCCGATCCGGAGGAATTGCGTACCGTGTACCTGCTCGCCGACGATCCGGGCACGATGTTCCGGGTCGAATGGCACCGCGCGGACGGCAAGCTCGGCCGGCAGGAAGGCGGGCCGCTCGCGACCGTCGCGTTTCTGACCGATGTCGAGATGCCGTGGAGCGACGACGACGAGTGAGCGTCCGAGTGAGCGCAGCGCCGGAGGCCGCGCGGCGCATCGGCGCGGCGCGGTCCGAACGGCTCGCTCGTCCGGCATTCGGCGCGGCGCGCCGTCGCGGCGGCGCGCCGGCCGGGGCCGGCGCGGCCCGGTTGGTCAGCGCATCATCCGGCGCCTGAACAGGCGCGCGCAGACGAAGAATCCGCCGACCGCATACGCGGCGAGCATGGCGACGTGGAGCGCGACGTCGGTTGCCGGACGGTCGAGCATCGCCGGGCGGATCAGGTCGACTGCATTTGCGAGCGGCAGCGCGTGCGCGATGTGCTGCGCGAATTCGGGCAATTGCGTGAGCGGGAAAAACACGCCCGACAGCAGCAGCATCGGTGTCAGCACGAGCGTCTGATAGAACATGAAGAAATCGTAGGACGGCGCGAGCGCGGTGACGATCATCGCGAGGCTCGCGAACGCGACGCCGGCGAGCGCGATCACCGGCAGCGCGACGAGCATCGACGGAAACTTCGCATAGCCGAGGACGCCGGCGACGAGCATGATCGCCGCGCCCGACAGCATCGCCTTGCTCGCGGCCCAGACGATCTCGCCGAGCACGACGTCGCCGAGCGACAGCGGTGTGTGCATGATCGCTTCCCACGTGCGCTGCACGTGCATCCGCGAGAAGCCCGAGTACATCGACTCGAAGCTCGCCGATATCATCACGCTCGAGCCGACCGTTCCGGCCGCGAGGAACGCGATGTACGATACACCCTCGACGTGCCCGACCATCAGCCCGAGCCCGAGCCCGAGGCCGAACAGATAGATCATCGGATCGGCGAGATTGCCGAACATCGACGCGATCGCCAGCTTTTGCCAGACGAGATAGTTGCGTCGCCAGACGGCGATCCAGTTGGTGGCGTTCGCGGGCAGCGCGAGTGCGAACGCCGATTCGCGCCGGCGGGGGGCGAGCGCCTGCGACGGCGTGTAGTGGCGTGTATCCATCGTGTCAATCCAGCATCTCGCGGCCCGTCAGCCGCAGGAATACGTCTTCGAGATTCGCGGGGCGGTGCAGATAGCGCAGGCCGGCGCGGCCCTTCAGGCGCGCGTTGATCGGCTCCGGGTCGCTGACGTAGCAAAAGAGCGTTTCGCCGCTGATCTCGGTGCGCTCGGCGAACGGCGCGAGCTCGTCGCGAAGCTGCGCGGGATCGGGCCCGTAGATTTCGATCACGTCGCAGCCGATTTCCGATTCGATCAGCGTGCGCGGCGCGCCTTCCGCAATCTTGCGGCCTTCCTCGATCACGCACAGGCGGTGGCACAGGCGCTCGGCCTCTTCCATGAAGTGCGTGGTGAGCAGAATCGTCTTGCCGCGCGCGAGGAGCGAGCGCAGCCGCTCCCACATCAGATGCCGGGCTTGCGGGTCGAGGCCCGTCGTCGGTTCGTCGAGCACGAGCACGTCGGGATTGTTGACGAGCGCGCGCGCGAGCGTGAGCCGCCGCTTCATCCCGCCCGACAGCTCGCCCACCTTCGCATCCGCCTTGTTTTCGAGTTTCGCGAACTCGAGCAGCGGCGGCACGAGCGCGCGCGCCTCGTGCGCGGCGAGCCCGAAGTAGCGGGCGAACACGAGCAGGTTCTCGCGAACGGTGAAGTCGGGGTCGAGGTTGTCGAATTGCGGCACGACGCCGACGCGCCGCCGCGCATGCCGCGCGCGGGACGGCACGGGCTCGCCGCACAGGCTGATCGAGCCTGCGTTCGGATGCGTGATGCCGAGCAGCATCTTGAGCGTCGTCGTCTTGCCGGCGCCGTTCGGGCCGAGCAGGCCGAAGCATTCGCCGGGCTGCACATGAAACGACAAGCCGTTGACGACGAGCTTGTCGTCATAGCGTTTCTCGACTTGTTGAAAATCGATCGGTGCGACAGACATGGGCAAGTGACTTTCAATTGGAATCGTGCGACACGAACGGGCCATTCTAGTGCATCGGCCGTATCGCTTCAGCGCGTTTGCATTGTCCCGGCGCAGATGTCGCTGCTTCCTGCGTCGCATCATCGCGCTTTCGCGGTGCAACGCGAATCAGCGTTTTCCAGCGCTTGCATCTGGAATTGCGGCGCAGCATGATGAATCCGTGCGCGAGTCGCGCATTGGGGAGGCCGAAATGGCTAGCTACAAGAAGATTCTGCTGTGCTACGACGGCACGCTCGAAGGCCGCAAGGCGCTGCGATGCGGCGCCGATCTGGCGCTCGATCTGAAGGCGGAGACGCACCTGCTGTCGGTCGTCGACATGCGCTCGAGCATTGCGCAAAGCGCCGGCCTGCTGACCGACGTCGCGTGCAGCCGCTTCGAGGAAACCGCGCGGGAGATCCTGCAAGAGGGCGTCGACTGGCTGACCGAGCGTGGCGTGCACGCGCAGGGGCATTTCGCGTTCGGTTATCCGATCGACGAGATCGCGAATCTTGCGACGAAGCTGAACGTCGATCTCGTCGTGGTCGGCCATCGTTGCCGCAGCGGCTTGTCGCGGTGGTGGATGGGCTCCGGCAGTACGCAACTGCTCGACCGCGTGTCGTGCAGCATTCTGGTAGCGTGTTCGTCGCCTGCCGAGCAGAAAGCGGAAAGCGCGAAGGACGCGGCCGCGACGACCGGACACTGACGAGCCGCCGGCGCGGCGGTGGGCGAACAGGAATTGACGGATCGAGGGGGCGGCCGAGCGGTCGGGGCCGGCGTTGGCGGTTCTTCTTGGCCGCTGACGCTCGGTATTGGCTCGATCGGGTAAACGGCCCGCGCCGGTTCCGGCCCGTTCTCAGTGAAGGGCCCGCGGGAGGGTATCCCGGCGGTTTGCCGCGTGGCCGTTTGCTTCGCGTGGCGGTTTGTAGCGGTTTGCTTTGATGCGCGGCGCAAGTCGCCGTCAGATCGCGCGGCCGACACGCTCGCGCCCCGAGTCGGATTCAATCGTCGTGTAAATCGACTGCCGACAATTTCCAGCCCAAGACCCCGCTACGACGAAAGACCGCGGCATAACGCGCGCTGCCGTCGTCGCGGCGATACGTGACGACGAATTCGTCGAAGCTTCGATAGCCGGCGCTTGTTTGCGGCGATTGGCCGGACGGCGTGCCCGACGCGGCGGCCGGCATATCGGGCGCGGGCGCCGATGCGGTTTGCGCCGCCGCGCCGCTTGCCGCAGGCGACGGGCTGCGCGCGGCGTCGGCGTTGCCTGCGCTGCCCGGCGGCGCGCCTGCGCCGGCTGAGGCCGTCACGGCCTGGCTGGCCGCTTGATCGCCGGGCCGATTCAACTCGGGCGGCCGTTGTCCGGGCCGCGCGCGCGGCGGCAGGCCGCTCATCAGCGCGGCGACGCCTTCAGGCGTCGCATAGGCGTCGACCAGCGGGCCAACGAGCGCCGAGCCGATCATCGCGCCGATGATCGCGAGCGGGTTGTCGCGCTTTTGCGCGTCGATGCGCCGCATCAATTCATCGGTCAGTTGCTGCTTCAGGCTGATCCGCAGCGCGGGGAAATCGACATAGGCGCTGATCGCCTGCGCGTCGCGCGCGTCGATTGCCTGCTTCATCTGCCTGAGCGCGAGATAAGGCGACGCGTATGCATACACCACCGCGACAGCGGCGACGATCAGCGCCACGACGACCGACGCCGGCTTCAGGAAACGCCCTCGCAGGCGTGCAGTGGAATTCAAGCGGTCTCCCCGACGAAACGAACGGGCCCTGGTCTGTTACAGACCTTGCTGCGTCAACGAACGTTCCTCGGCGATGCATCGATCGATCATTCGGCAGATCGCGTCGACCGTGCCGACCATGATGAATCGCGACGGCCCGTGATAGACGCGAACCGGCGCACGCCGCGCGGGCTCCGCATGATGGAGCGAACCGTTCAGCGACACACGTGCGAACGCCGGGAGCGCGGACGGCAGCAGCGACGGCTGCGCGTTCGCATCGTCGCGCGAATGAGCGGCGACGAGCGGCGCGCACGGCGTGCGACCGCGCAGATGGCGCAGACGGCCGAATTGGCGGAAGGGCAGCAGGCGGGCGAGGCGTTCCATGAGGTTCTCCAGATCCAGTCGAATGGCGGATAGACGGGCGGGGCTGCGGCTGGCCGAAAGGCGGTCAGAACTCGCCCGGGCGGATCAGCCCGACGGCGATGCCTTCGAGCGCGAATTCCGCGCTGCCGGCCTTCACGAAGATGTTCTCGTAGTCGGGGTTCTCGGCGATCAGTTCGACGCCGCCCGGCCGGCGCTTCAGGCGCTTGACCGTGACGTCGTCGCCGAGCCGCGCGACGATGATCTGACCGTCCTTCGCCTCGGTGCGCTTCTGCACGGCGAGCAGATCGCCGTCGAGGATGCCGGCGTCGCGCATCGACAGGCCGCGCACCTTCAGCAGGTAATCCGGCTTGCTCGAGAAGAGCGCGGGATCGCAAGCGTAGTGCTGCGAGATGTGTTCCTGCGCGAGGATCGGGCTGCCCGCCGCGACACGGCCGACGAGCGGCAGCGACAACTGCATCAGCGCCGCGTGCGGCAGCGTTAGCTGATGCGGCGCATCGTCGATGCCGAGCAGGCGGATGCCGCGCGACGCGCCCGCCGCCAGTTCGATCACGCCCTTGCGCGCGAGCGCCCGCAAGTGCTCCTCGGCCGCGTTCGGCGAGCTGAAGCCCAGCTCGGCGGCGATTTCCGCGCGCGTCGGAGGAAAGCCCGAGCGCTCGATCGCGCGACGAATCAAGTCGAACACTTGCTGCTGGCGGGCGGTGAGTTTGATCATGGCATGACTGTATGGATAGACAGTGAGCTGTATTTTTATACAGTATCGCAGGAAATTCAAGCGTTACTTGAAGTTCGGCGCTATCGCGGCGATTCCGCCGCGATCCGGCTGCGTCGAAGCGGCGCTTCGGACGCGATAGTCGTCGATTGGGCGCCCCTTACCACTTTTGAGTATTAAAAAATGAGGAACGATTATTTTTAATGATGAAACCTGTTCGTTAGACTGGCCCGGCATCGCAAACAAACCGCAACGAACGACCCACGCATTTGGAGAACAACGGATGGTCAAGCGCAACACGGGGCTGGCAGGCGGCGCGCGCCGTCTCATCGCATCATTCGCGCTCGGCGCGGCGGCGGCGCTTGGCGCGCTCACGCCGGCGCTCGCGGAAACGACGTTCCTGAACGTCTCGTACGACCCGACGCGCGAGCTCTACCAGGACGTCAATCAGGCGTTCGGCAAGGCGTGGAAGGCGAAGACGGGCGAGACGGTGAACTTCAAGCAGTCGCACGGCGGCTCGGGCGCGCAGGCGCGCTCGGTGCTCGACGGCCTGCAGGCCGACGTGGTCACGCTCGCGCTCGCGTATGACATCGACGCGCTCGCGAACAAGGGCCTCATCGACAAGGACTGGCAGAAGCGCCTGCCGGACAACGCGTCGCCATACACGTCGACGATCGTGTTTCTCGTGCGCAAGGGCAATCCGAAGGGGATCAAGGACTGGGACGACCTCGTGAAGCCGGGCGTGTCGATCGTCACGCCGAACCCGAAGACCTCGGGCGGCGCGCGCTGGAACTACCTCGCCGCGTGGGCGTACGCGCAGCACAAGCCGGGCGGCAGCGCGCAGACGGCGAAGGATTTCGTCACGAAGCTGTACAAGAATGCGGGCGTGCTCGATTCGGGCGCGCGCGGCGCGACGACGAGCTTCGTGCAGCGCGGCATCGGCGACGTGCTGATCGCGTGGGAGAACGAGGCGTTCCTGTCGATCAAGGAATTCGGCGCCGACAAGTTCGAGATCGTCGTGCCGTCCGCGAGCATTCTCGCGGAGCCGCCCGTGGCGGTCGTCGACAAGGTCGTCGACAAGAAGGGCACGCGCAAGCTCGCCGACGCGTACCTGAATTTCCTGTACAGCAAGGAAGGGCAGGAGATTGCCGCGCGCAACTACTACCGGCCGCGCTCGAAGGACGTGCCGGCGGCGCTCACGAAGCAGTTCCCGAAGCTGAAGCTGTACACGGTCGACGACACGTTCGGCGGCTGGACCCACGCGCAGAAGACGCATTTCGCCGACGGCGGCGTGTTCGATTCGATCTACAAGCCGCAATGAGCGAGGGCGGGCGGCGCGCCTCACGGGCGCGCCGTTTCGCGACAACACGATATCGGGCCGGCGGACGCGCGTTGCAGCGCGTCCGCCGAGCCGTTGGACCCATGTGCATCACCCTGGAAGAGCATTCCGCATGACGACGTTCACCTTCCGCAAGCCGAGCGCGCTGCCCGGATTCGGCGTGACGCTCGGCATCACGCTGGCCTACCTGAGCCTCGTGGTGCTGATTCCGCTCGCCGCCACCTTTCTGAAGACGGCCACGCTCACGTGGGACCAGTTCGTCGCCGCGACGACGTCGCCGCGCGTGCTCGCGTCGTACCGGCTGACGTTCGCGGCCGCGCTGGGCGGCGCGCTCGTCAACGCCGTGTTCGGCTTTCTCGTCGCGTGGGTGCTGGTGCGCTACACGTTTCCGCTCAAGCGGCTCGTCGACGCGATCGTCGATTTGCCGTTCGCGCTGCCGACGTCGGTCGCGGGCATCTCGCTCGCGGCCGTCTACGCGCAGAACGGCTGGATCGGCGGCCACCTCGCGCCGCTCGGCGTCAAGATCGCGTTCACGCCGCTCGGCGTGCTCGTCGCGCTGACGTTCATCGGCCTGCCGTTCGTCGTGCGCACCGTGCAGCCCGTGCTCGAGGACTTTGAGCGCGAGCAGGAGGAGGCGGCCGCGTGCCTCGGCGCGCCGCGCTGGCTCACGTTCCGCCGCGTCGTGCTGCCCGCCGTGACGCCCGCGCTGCTGACGGGCTTCGCGCTCGCGTTCGCGCGCGCGCTCGGCGAATACGGCTCGGTGATCTTCATCGCCGGCAACGTGCCGATGAAGTCGGAAATCACGTCGCTCCTCATCATCACGAAGCTCGAGCAGTACGACTACGCAGGCGCGACCGCGCTCGCCGTCGTGATGCTCGTCGTGTCATTCGTGATGCTGCTCCTCATCAACACGCTGCAGTGGTATCTGCAGCGCCGCACGAGCCGCGGCGCGAGCGGCCCGGCGCCGGCGGCGCACGCGGCGACGGCACTCGGAGGCGCGCAATGAGCCACGATACCGTTCGATCCCGCGCGGCCGCCGCGCGCGCCGATGCCGGCCGCGACGCAAGCCTCGACTCCCGCCGCGCCGCCGGCGCGCCAGCGCGAGCGCGCCGCCTCGATCCCGTCAGCGAGCCGCGCGCGGTGCGCTGGCTGCTCACGGGCGCGGCGCTCGCGTTCCTCGCGCTCTTTCTCGTCGTGCCGCTCGCCGCAGTGTTCTTCGAGGCGCTGCGCAAGGGCGTCGATTTCTATCTCGAATCGCTCGCCGATCCGGATGCGTGGTCGGCGATCAAGCTCACGCTGACCGTCGCCGCGATCGCCGTGCCGCTCAATCTCGTGTTCGGCGTGTGCGCGTCGTGGGCGATCGCGAAGTTCGAGTTCAAGGGCCGCGCGCTGCTGACGACGCTCATCGACCTGCCGTTCTCGGTGTCGCCCGTGATCTCGGGCCTCGTCTACGTGCTGCTGTTCGGCGCGCAGGGCTGGCTCGGCCCGTGGCTGCAGGCGCACGACGTGCAGATCATCTTCGCCGTGCCGGGCATCGTGCTCGCGACGATCTTCGTCACGTTCCCGTTCGTCGCGCGCGAGCTGATTCCGCTGATGCAGGCGCAGGGCTCCGACGAGGAAGAGGCCGCGCGCGTGCTCGGCGCGTCCGGCTGGCAGATCTTCAGGCGCGTTACGCTGCCGAACGTGAAGTGGGGCCTGCTGTACGGCGTGATTCTCTGCAACGCGCGCGCGATGGGCGAGTTCGGCGCGGTGTCGGTCGTGTCCGGCCACATCCGCGGCCAGACAGACACGATGCCGCTGCACGTCGAGATTCTCTACAACGAGTACAACTTCGCGGCCGCGTTCGCGGTGGCGTCGGTGCTCGCGCTGCTCGCGCTCGTCACGCTCGCGCTCAAGCTCTTCGCCGAGCGGCGGCTGTCCGCCGAACTCGGGGACGGCCGCGACGGCGCGCCCGCCGCCGCCGCGCACCCGGGCGCCGCCGTCACTTCGTCGATTTCGTAAAGAGGCAAACCAGATGGGCATCACCGTTCGTAATCTGCACAAGCGGTTCGGCGACTTCACCGCGCTCGACGACGTCACGCTCGATTTCCCCGCGGGCGAGCTCGTCGCGCTCCTCGGCCCCTCCGGCTGCGGCAAGACGACGCTGCTGCGCGTGATCGCGGGCCTCGAGCACGCGGATTCGGGGCAGGTCGTGCTGCAGGGGCTCGACGTCGCATCGGTCGGCGCGCGCGAGCGGCAGGTCGGCTTCGTGTTCCAGCATTACGCGCTCTTCCGGCACATGACGGTGTTCGAGAACGTCGCGTTCGGGCTGCGCGTGAAGCCGCGCCGCGAGCGGCCGAGCGAAGCCGCGATCCGCGCGAAGGTGCATGAGCTGCTGTCGCTCGTGCAGCTCGACTGGCTCGCGCAGCGCTATCCGTCCGAGCTGTCGGGCGGCCAGCGGCAGCGGATCGCGCTCGCGCGCGCGCTCGCCGTCGAGCCGAAAGTGCTGCTGCTCGACGAGCCGTTCGGCGCGCTCGACGCGAAGGTGCGCAAGGAGCTGCGCGGCTGGCTGCGCCGGCTGCACGACGATCTGCACATCTCGACGATCTTCGTCACGCACGATCAGGAGGAGGCGCTCGAGGTGGCCGACCGGATCGTCGTGCTCAATCACGGCCGCATCGAGCAGGTCGGCAGCCCGCAGGACGTCTACGATCATCCGCGAAGCGCGTTCGTCTACGAGTTCCTCGGCGCGGCGAACCGGCTCGACGGCACCGTGAGCGGCCAGGGCTTCGTCGCGCACGGCGCGGCGCAGGCGATCGCCGTCGATGCCGATTTCGCGGGCCCGGCGCGCGCGTACGTGCGCCCGCACGATCTCGAGCTCGTCGCGCCGCTCGCGCGCGCGGACGGCATCGCGGCCGACGTGCGGCGCGTCGTGCCGCTCGGCGGCTCGGTGCGCGTCGAACTCGCCGCGCGCACGGGCGGCGTGCTCGAGGCGGAGCTCGATCGCAACGCGTGGCGCGCGCTCGCGCTCGACGTCGGCGACGCGCTGACCGTCGTGCCGCGCGCGGTGCGCGTGTTTCCGGTGCGCTGACGGCGGGCCGGCGAGCGCTTCGCGCATGCGGATTTCACAGACCAACAAGGACATCGCCCGAGAGGCTACCCATGAATTTCCAACAGTTGCGCTTCGTGCGCGAAGCGGTGCGGCAGAACATGAACCTGACGGAAGTCGCGAACGTGCTGTACACGTCGCAGTCGGGCGTGTCGAAGCAGATCAAGGATCTGGAGGACGAGCTCGGCGTGGACATCTTCATCCGCCGCGGCAAGCGCCTGACGGGGCTGACCGAGCCCGGCAAGGCGGTCCATCAACTGATCGAGCGGATGCTGCTCGACGCGGAGAACCTGCGCCGCGTCGCGCGCCAGTTCGCGGATCAGGACAGCGGCCACCTCGTCGTCGCGACGACGCATACGCAGGCGCGCTACGCGCTGCCGAAGGTGGTCCGCCAGTTCACGGAGGTCTATCCGAAGGTGCATCTCGCGCTGCGCCAGGGCAGCCCGCAGCAGATCGCGCAGATGATCCTGAACGGCGAGGCGGATCTCGGCATCTCGACCGAGGCGCTCGACCGCTATCCGGACATCGCCACGTTCCCGTGCTATTCGTGGCATCACGTCGTCGTCGTGCCGAAGGGGCATCCGCTCGTCGGCCGCGAGAACGTGTCGCTCGACGACATCGCCGAGTATCCGATCATCACGTACGACCAGGACTTCACCGGCCGCTCGCACATCGACCAGGCGTTCGCGAATGCGGGCGCGGTGCCGGACGTCGTGCTGACGGCGATCGACGCGGACGTGATCAAGACCTACGTCGAGCTCGGGATGGGGATCGGCGTCGTCGCCGCGATGGCGTATGACGCGCAGCGGGACACGGGGCTCGTCGCGCTCGACACGCAGCACCTGTTCGAAGCGAGCACGACGCGCGTCGGCCTGCGGCGCGGCGCGTTCCTGCGCGCGTACGCGTACCGGTTGATCGAGATGTTCGCGCCGCATCTGTCCGAAAGCGAGATCGCCGGGCAATTGCGGGAAGCGGCGGCCTGAGCGCCGGGCGCGGGCGGCGGGGCCGCGCGGCCGCGGCCTTGCCGCACCCGGCATGCCGGCTTCTTCGAGTCGGCCGTTCCTCCTTCGCTCTTCGCCGCGCGCTTCGTCGCTTGACTTCCCGTCGCGCCGACTGTCGTTTTCCTGTCCGGGTCGGCTCCGCACAAACCCTTAAATGCCCGAATCGGCGTTGCGTAATGCGAAGAAAAGGCTGACGATAGGCGCTCCCGATATCAAGAAAAAGGACCGGGATGCGCAGTTTGCGCGGCCGACCGTACGCAGGCAGTCTCTTCCGACGTATTCCCTTCGTGGCGCAGATGCTTGAAACGCTTTGTCGGTTTGGTCTGAGCAAACGTTTGCTCGTCGTGAAAACGACACTCGATCCGTCCGGGACCACAACCACTGCCAGGAGAGTCGCATGGATGTCAGCCTCCGCCGCCGCGTGCTAGCCGCCGCGGCCGTTTGCGTCGCCGTCGCCGCTGCCGGACCGTTCTCGGTCGCGCGCGCCGAGACCGCGCACAAGCCGAAGGTCGCCCTCGTGATGAAGTCGCTCGCCAACGAGTTCTTCCTCACGATGGAGAACGGCGCGAAGGAATACCAGAAACACAACGCGAGCCAGTTCGATCTCGTCACGAACGGCATCAAGGACGAAACGGACACCGCGAGCCAGATCCGCATCGTCGAGCAGATGATCGTGTCGAAGGTCGACGCGATCGTGCTCGCGCCCGCCGATTCGAAGGCGCTCGTGCCCGTCGTCAAGAAGGCCGTTGACGCGGGCATCGTCGTCGTCAACATCGACAACCGGCTCGATCCGGACGTGCTCAAGTCGAAGAGCCTGAACGTGCCGTTCGTCGGCCCGGACAACCGCAAGGGCGCGCGGATGGTCGGCGACCATCTTGCGAAGCGGCTGAAGGCGGGCGACCAGGTCGGCATCGTCGAGGGCGTGCCGACGACCACCAACGCGCAGCAGCGCACCGCGGGCTTCCAGGACGCGATGAAGGCGGCGGGCGCGAAGGTCGTGTCGGTGCAGTCGGGCGAATGGGAGATCGACAAGGGCAATGCGGTCGCGTCCGCGATGCTCAACGAATACCAGAACCTGAAGGCGCTCCTCTGCGGCAACGACAACATGGCGATCGGCGCCGTGTCCGCGGTGCGCGCGGCGGGCCGCCAGGGCAAGGTGTACGTCGTCGGCTACGACAACATCAACGCGATCAAGCCGATGCTCAAGGACGGCCGCGTGCTCGCGACCGCCGACCAGTACGCGGCGAAGCAGGCCGTGTTCGGCATCGACACGGCGCTCAAGGCGCTCGCCGAGCATCGTAAGCAGGCCGACATGACGGGGGTCGTCGCGACGCCCGTCGATCTCGTGACGAAGCCGTAATCCGGCGCGGCGGCGCGCGCCGCGCCGCTCAAGAACGCCGCGAGGCGGCCGATATCAGGTCAGAGCGTGACCGCGGCCACCTCGCGTCCACGTCCGCGCGGCTCGCGCGGATCGCGACGACCGTTTTTCACCAGGATCGCGATGGATTCGACCGACCCAGATTCGACGCCTGATACGCCGCCTACGTCGACTACGCCGACGCTCGTCGTGACCGGCATCGGCAAGACCTACGCCGAGCCCGTGCTCGCCGACGTGTCGCTCACGCTCCATCCGGGCGAGGCGCTCGCGCTGACGGGCGAGAACGGCGCGGGCAAGAGCACGCTGTCGAAGATCGTCGCCGGGCTCGTCGCGCCGACGACGGGCGCGATGCGGCTCGCGGGCGCCGCGTACGCGCCGCAAAGCCGCGCGCATGCGGAGGCGCTCGGCGTGCGGATGGTGATGCAGGAGCTCAACCTCGTGCCGACGCTCACCGTCGCCGAGAACCTGTTTCTCGACCGCCTGCCGCACCGGTTCGGCGTGATCGACCGCCGGCGGCTCGCGGCCGACGCGCGCACGGCGATGGCGCGCGTCGGGCTCGATTCGCTCGATCCCGACACGCCCGTCGGCGCGCTCGGGATCGGTCATCAGCAGATGGTCGAGATCGCGCGGAGCCTCGCGGGCGACTGCCGCGTGCTGATCCTCGACGAGCCGACCGCGATGCTGACCGCGCGCGAAGTCGAGCTGCTGTTCGACCAGATCGCGCGGCTGAAGGCCGACGGCGTCGCGCTCGTCTACATCTCGCACCGGCTCGAGGAGCTCGCGCGCGTCGCGCAGCGGGTGGCGGTGCTGCGCGACGGCCGGCTCGTGCATGTCGACCGGATCGACGCGCAGCCGGTCGAGCGGCTCGTCGCGCTGATGGCCGGGCGCGAGATCGCCGAGCAGGCGGTGCACGGCGCGCGCGCGCCGGGCGCGCCGCGCCTGAGGATCGAGCGGCTGTCGCGCGGCGACGCGGTGCGCGATGTGTCGTTCGACGTGCGCGCGGGCGAGATCTTCGGCATTTCCGGGCTGATCGGCGCGGGGCGCACCGAGCTGCTGCGGCTCATCTACGGCGCGGACGCGGCGGACGGCGGCGCCGTGTCGGTCGGCGATCCGCCGCGGCCCGCGGCGATCCGCTCGCCCGCCGACGCGGTGCGCCACGGCATCGCGCTCGTCAGCGAGGACCGCAAGGGCGAGGGGCTGCTGCTGCCGCAGTCGATCGCGGCGAACCTGTCGCTCGGGCAGCTTGCGCGCGTCGCGCGCGGCGGCGTCGTCGACGGCGAGCGGGAAAACGCGCTCGCCGCGCGGCGGATCGATACGCTGCGCATCCGCGCGCGCGGCCCCGCGCAGCCGGTGGCGGAGCTGTCGGGCGGCAATCAGCAGAAGGTCGCGATCGGCCGCTGGCTCGGCCGCGACATGGGCGTGCTGCTGTTCGACGAGCCGACGCGCGGGATCGACGTCGGCGCGAAGTTCGACATCTACGCGCTCCTCGACGCGCTCGCGCGCGAGGGCCGCGCGATCGTCGTCGTGTCGAGCGACCTGCGCGAGCTGATGCTGATCTGCGACCGGATCGGCGTAATGTCGGCGGGGCGGATGCACGCCGTGTTCGAGCGCGGCGCGTGGACGCAGGACGCGCTCCTCGCCGCCGCGTTCGCCGGCTACGCGCGCCGCGACGCGGCATTGCAGCCGCCCGGCGACGCGCGAAGCGCCGCGTAGCGGCCGCGCCCGACGCGGCTCCGAAGCCGCCGCGCGGCCCACTCCCTCATCCATAATCGAGACAGCAACACCCAGGATTTTCACGATGAACGACCGATCCATCGACCGACACGCCGATAGCCCGTCCGGGCAGGCGGCGGCCGTCACGGCGAAGCCGGCCGGCGTGCGGCTCGGCCTGTCGAACTATGTCGGGCTCGCGCTCGCGCTTCTCGCGCTGATCGCGCTCTTCTCGATGCTCAGCTCGCATTTCCTCACGTACGACACGTTCAGCACGATCGCGAATCAGATTCCCGATCTCGTCGTGCTGTCGGTCGGCATGACCTTCGTCCTCATCATCGCGGGAATCGACCTGTCGGTCGGCTCCGTGCTCGCGCTCGCGGCGTCGGTCGTGAGCGTCGCCGCGCTGCGCTGGCAGTGGCCGCCGCTGCCCGCCGCGCTCGCCGGCGTCGCGGCCGCCGCCGCGACGGGCACGCTCACGGGCGCGGTGACGGTCGGCTGGCGGATTCCGTCGTTCATCGTGTCGCTCGGCGTGCTCGAGGCGGCGCGCGGCGTCGCGTATCAATTGACGAATTCGCGCACCGCTTACATCGGCGACGCATTCGATTTCCTGTCGAACCCGATCGCGCTCGGCATCTCGCCCGCGTTCCTGATCGCGGTGGCGGTGATGGCCGTCGCCCAGTTCGTGCTCGCGCGCACGGTGTTCGGCCGCTATCTCGTCGGCATCGGCACGAACGAGGAAGCGGTGCGACTGGCCGGGGTTAACCCGAGGCCGTATAAAATCATCGTTTTCGCGCTGATGGGCGCGCTCGCGGGGCTCGCCGCGCTGTTCCAGATCTCCCGGCTCGAAGCCGCCGATCCGAACGCGGGCGCGGGCCTCGAGCTGCAGGTGATCGCGGCCGTCGTGATCGGCGGCACGAGCCTGATGGGCGGTCGCGGCTCGGTCGTCAGCACGTTCTTCGGCGTGTTGATCATCTCGGTGCTCGCGGCAGGGCTCGCGCAGATCGGCGCGAACGAACCGACCAAGCGCATCATCACCGGCGCCGTGATCGTCGTGGCCGTCGTGCTCGACACGTATCGCAGCCGGCGCGCGCGGGGATAGCAAAGAACAACGAACCAGAGAGAATCGGAATGGCGACGATCAAGGATGTGGCGGCCATCGCCGGCGTATCGTTCACGACGGTATCGCACGTGGTCAACAACTCGCGGCCCGTGTCGGCCGACGTGCGGGCCAAGGTCGAGCGGGCGATCCGCGAGCTCAACTACGTGCCGTCGGCCGTCGCGCGCTCGCTGAAGGCGCGCTCGACGGCCACCATCGGCCTCGTGGTGCCGAACAGCACGAACCCGTACTTCGCCGAGCTCGCGCGCGGCATCGAAGACCAGTGCGCGCTGTCCGGCTATTGCGTGTTCCTGTGCAACTCGGACGACGATCCCGAGAAGCAGCGCAACTACCTGCGCGTGCTGCAGGAAAAGCGCATCGACGGGCTCATCATCGCGTCGGCGGGCGACGACGCGGTGCTCGCGCAGTCGCTTGCCGACACGCGCGAGCCGCTCGTCGTCGTCGACCGGAACATCGAGGGGCTCGCGGCCGATCTCGTGCAGATCGACCACGAGCGCGGCGCGTATCTCGCCACGCGCCACCTGCTCGAACTCGGCCACGCGAAGATCGGCTGCATCACGGGCGCCGTGTCGACCGCGGTGAGCGCGATGCGCGTGCACGGCTTCATCCGCGCGATGGCCGAGCGCGGGATCGACATCGTGCCGGGCGCGATCGCCGAAAGCGACTTTTCGTGCATCGGCGGCTATCACGCGGCCGTGCGCCTCTTCGACACCGTGCGCCCGAGCGCGATCTTCGCAGGCAACGACCTGATGGGGCTCGGCGCGCTGCGCGCGGCCGCCGAGCGCGGCATTCGCGTGCCGTCGGACTGCTCGATCATCGGCTTCGACGACATCGAGCTGTCGCGCTACACGTATCCGGCGCTGTCGACGGTCGGCCAGTCGGTGCGCGCGCTGGGCGAGATGGCCGCGCAGACGCTGATCGAGCGGATCGGCTGCGGCGCGTCGGGCGCGCCGCAGCGCCGGCGCGTCGTATCGCCGCGCCTCGTGCTGCGCGAATCGACGACCGTCTACGTGGAGCCGGCCGACGCCGGATATCGAGGATGACGGCCGCCGTCGAACGCGCCGCCGGGCGGGCCGCGCCCGCGCGCGCCGGCAGGGTGATGGTGGTCGGCAGCCTCAACATGGACCTCGTCGTGCGCGCGCCGCGGCTGCCGCAGCCGGGCGAGACGCTCGCCGGCCGCTCGTTCGCGCAGGCGGCGGGCGGCAAGGGCGGCAACCAGGCGGTCGCGGCCGCGCGGCTCGGCGCGCAGGTCGCGATGCTCGGCCGGGTCGGCGCGGACGCGCACGGCGCCGCGCTGCGCGCGGGGCTCGTCGCCGAGGGGATCGACTGCGACGCGCTGTCGGTCAGCACGACGGCGACGACGGGCGTCGCGCTCATCGTCGTCGACGATGCGAGCCAGAACGCGATCGTGATCGTTGCCGGCAGCAACGGCGAGGTGACGCCCGAATCGATCGCCGAGCACGGCGCGGCGCTCGCCGCGGCCGACGTGCTGATCTGCCAGCTCGAGACGCCAGACGCCGCGGTCCGCGCGGCGCTCGCCGCCGGCCGCCGGCTCGGCAAGACGGTCGTGCTGAATCCGGCGCCCGCCGTCGGGCCGCTGCCCGCCGACTGGCTGCCGCTCGTCGACTATCTGATCCCGAACGAGATCGAGGCCGCCGCGCTGACCGGGCTGCCGGTGCGCGACCCGGCGGGCGCCGAGGCCGCCGCGCGCGCGCTCGCGGCGGCGGGCGCGCGCAACGTGATCGTCACGCTGGGCGGCCAGGGCGTGCTCGCGCTGACGGCGGACGGCGCCGCGCGCCATTACCCGGCGCCGCGCGTCGCGCCCGTCGACACGACGGCCGCGGGCGACACGTTCATCGGCGGCTTCGCCGCACGGCTCGCGGCGGGCGACGCGCCGCACGACGCAATCCGGTTCGCGCAGCGCGCGGCTGCGCTGTCGGTCACGCGCGCGGGCGCGCAGCCGTCGATTCCGACGCTCGCCGAGCTCGACGCGTTCGCGCCGGACCCGTCCTGACGCGCGCCACGCCGCACCGGGCTTCGTCAGGAAAAAGAAAGAAAAATGTCGAACCCGGTGGCCGTGGCGAACGGGATTTTCTTCACACGGACGCCCGCCCGGATCAAGTCTTCCTGTCGAAAGCCGTAAACCAGGCGTAGCCGAGCAAGCGTTTCGCCGTTGCGGGCCGCCGCCTTCGTCTTTGCGACGCATCACAGGAAGAACCATGCTGCTGAAGAACATCTCGATCAGGACGCGTCTCGCCGTCACGATGGCGCTCCTTTCCGTCCTGCTGTGCGTCGTCGGCGCACTGGGCCTCATCGGCATGAGTCAGGCCAACGACGCGAACGAGCAAACCTCGTCGAACCAGTTGCCGAGCGCGATCGACGTTGCGAGCGCCGAGTTGTTCGCCGCGCGCGAGCGCCTCGTGCTCGACCGCGCGGCGCTCCTCGCGGGCACGCCGGACGCCGCGCCGACGATCGAGCGCGCGCGCAACATGCGCGGAGTCTCCGATTCATGGTGGAAAAAGTACCTCGACTTGCCGCGCAACGGGGAGGAGGACCGCTTCGCGCAGGACGTCGCGTCGAAACGGCAGATCCTGCAGCGCGAGCTCGACGGGTTCGTCGAGCTCATCAACGCGAACGATCACGACAGGATCATCGTGTCCGCGAAGCGGATGCAGAGCGTGTTCAACGATTTCTCGCTCGCGAGCGAGGCGCTGCGCACGTTTCAGCTCAAGCAGGCGAGCCTCAATTTCAGCGCTGCGCAGAGCGTATATGCGGCGAGCCGGATCGCCAGCATCGTCGCGCTCGTGCTCGGCCTCGCGATCTCGCTCTATTGCTTCCTGAGCCTGCGCGCGGCGATCGCGCGGCCGCTCGCCGACGCGCTCGGCCACTTCGACGCGATCGCCGCGGGCGAGCTGCGCCGCCCGATCGTCGTCGCGCGGCGCGACGAGATGGGGCTGCTGCTCGAAGGGCTCGCGAAGATGCAGGCGAGCCTCGCCAACACCGTGCGCTCGGTGCGCGTCGGCAGCGAGTCGATCGCGACGGCGGCGAGGCAGATCGCGGCGGGCAACGTCGATCTGTCCTCGCGCACCGAGCAGCAGGCGGCGGCGCTCGAAGAGACGGCGTCGAGCATGGAGGAGCTGACGGGCACGGTGCGGCGCAACGCGGACAACGCGCGGCAGGCGAGCGCGCTTGCCGCGAGCGCGTCGGAGATCGCGAACAAGGGCAATGCGGTCGTCGGCCAGGTCGTCGGCACGATGGGCGACATCAACCAGAGCTCCGCGAAGATCGCCGACATCATCACGATCATCGAGGGGATCGCGTTCCAGACCAACATTCTCGCGCTGAACGCAGCCGTCGAGGCGGCGCGCGCGGGCGAGGAGGGGCGCGGCTTCGCGGTCGTCGCGGGCGAGGTGCGCAGCCTCGCGCAGCGCTCGTCGACGGCCGCCAAGGAGATCAAGGAGCTGATCGATACGTCGGTCGAGCGCGTGCGCGCGGGCTCGACGCTCGTCGACGACGCAGGCCGCACGATGAGCGAGGTGATCGGCGCGGTGCAACGCGTGACCGACATCATGGGCGAGATCGCGGCGGCGTCGGACGAGCAGAGCACCGGCATCGACCAGGTGTCGCGCGCCGTGTCGCAGATGGACGAAGTCACGCAGCAGAACGCGGCGCTCGTCGAGGAGGCCGCGGCGGCCGCGCAATCGCTCGACGAGCAGGCCGCGCGGCTGCGCGCGACCGTCTCGGTGTTCCGCGTCGAAGACGGCGATGCGCGCGATGACGCGCCGCATGCACCGGCGCGGGCAGCGGCCGGCGTCGCGCACGTCGCGCACAGGGCGGCGGTGAGCGCGGCTGCGCCGGCGCGTGCCGCCGCGTCTTCCGGCGCGCCGGCCGTGGCGGCGGCGCACGCGGCGCTCAAGCTCGCGTCGTCCGCACCGTCCGCACCGTCCGCTTCGGCCGCGAAGGCTGCGCCCGCGCCCACGGCCGCGGCGGCGGCCAAGCCGAAACCCGCGCCTGCGCCGCGCGCCGCGCCGGTTGCCGCGGCGTCCGCCGCGAGCGACGGCGATTGGGAGACCTTCTGACATGAACGGGAAAACGTATCGGACACCGATCTATCCCCAATTTGATTGAACGACGACGCCCGCCACCAGCGGGCGTTTTCGCATCGCGACCGGCCGCTCGCGGATTCGTCGCGCGAAACGCAGCAGGCGTTGCGCGATGCGCGAGGAGGTCGGCATCGTTATCTCGATATTCGGCGCTAAGAAGCGTCGCGATGTCCGCCGATTCGCGATGTCGCCCACGCGCACGTCGCCTACGCGCATGTCGCCTACGCGCGTCCACCGCGCGCAATCGTCCGCATCGACGTCACGGGCATCACGCTGTTGCGCGCACCGCAAAAAAATTTGTAACGGCGCGTTCACGCTGTCGTCGCAATCGGCGTGTCGTGCGTGTATGGAAAGAAGCGGTGGAAAGAAGCGGGGAGGGGTTCGGCGAGCGCCGGAACGTCAACGGACGAGACGATTCGCTGCCTGAATGGAGAGCGCCGATGCAGTGTTGGTGCGAAGCGGGAGAACCATTCTAGGGCAGCGGAAAGTGCTTTCCAAGCAGCGTTTTCCGCAATGTTGAAAACCGCTGCGAGGCCGTTGAAGTAGTTCGTGAAAAAAAAAGTAAATGGGTTTAGGATGAAATCGAACGGTCCTGCTTCGACACGATCTATACGAAGGCAAGATCGTCTTCAGACTCAGGCGAGGAGGTAGCATGGATATTTATAGCAGCTTCGCGAACCGCTTCGAAAAAACGCGAGAGGAAGAGTTCTCGCTGGAGGAGTATCTCGCGCTCTGCAAGAACGATCCATCGGCGTACGCCGCTGCCGGCGAACGCATGCTGGCGGCCATCGGGGAGCCGGAACAGATCGACACGCGCAACGATCCGCGCTTGTCGCGGATTTTCGCGAACAAGGTCATCAAGGTGTACCCTGCGTTCCGCGAATTCTATGGCATGGAAGAGGTGATCGAGCAGGTGGTCGCCTATTTCCGCCACGCGGCGCAGGGGCTCGAGGAGAAGAAGCAGATTCTCTACCTGCTCGGTCCGGTGGGCGGCGGCAAGTCGTCGATCGCCGAGCGCCTGAAGCAACTGATGGAGCGCGTGCCGTTCTACGCGCTCAAGGGCTCGCCCGTCAACGAATCGCCGCTCGGCCTGTTCGACTACGACGAAGACGGCCCGATCCTCGAAGAGCAATACGGCATTCCGCGCCGCTACCTGAAGAGCATCCTGAGTCCGTGGGCGGTCAAGCGCCTGCACGAATACAACGGCGACATCCGGCGCTTTCGCGTCGTGCGTCGCTATCCGTCCATCCTGCGGCAGGTCGGCATCGCGAAGACCGAGCCCGGCGACGAGAACAATCAGGACATCTCGTCGCTCGTCGGCAAGGTCGACATCCGCAAGCTCGAGCAATACGCGCAGGACGACGCCGACGCATACAGCTACTCGGGCGGCTTGTGCCTCGCGAACCAGGGCCTGCTCGAGTTCGTCGAAATGTTCAAGGCGCCGATCAAGGTGCTGCACCCGCTCCTCACCGCGACTCAGGAAGGCAACTTCAAGGGCACGGAAGGCTTCGGCGCGATCCCGTTCGACGGCATCATCCTCGCGCACTCGAACGAGTCCGAATGGAAGGCGTTCCGCAACAACCGCAACAACGAGGCGCTGCTCGACCGGATCTTCGTGGTCAAGGTGCCATACTGCCTGCGCGTGTCGGAGGAGATCAAGATCTACGAGAAGCTGATCCGCAACTCGTCGCTCGCCGAGGCCGTGTGCGCGCCCGGCACGCTGAAGATGATGGCGCAGCTCTCGGTGCTCACGCGCCTGCACGAGCCGGAGAACTCGAGCCTCTTTTCGAAGATGCAGGTGTATGACGGCGAGAATCTGAAGGACACCGATCCGAAGGCGAAGTCGTACCAGGAGTATCGCGATTACGCGGGCGTCGACGAAGGGATGACGGGCGTGTCCACGCGCTTCGCGTTCAAGATCCTGTCGCGCGTGTTCAACTTCGATTCGACGGAAGTCGCGGCGAACCCGGTGCACCTGATGTACGTGCTCGAGCAGCAGATCGAGCGCGAGCAGTTCCCGCCGGAAACCGAGCAGAAATATCTGTCGTTCGTGAAGGACCTGCTCGCGTCGCGCTACGCGGAGTTCATCGGCAAGGAGATCCAGACGGCGTACCTCGAATCGTATTCGGAATACGGCCAGAACATCTTCGACCGCTATGTCACGTACGCGGACTTCTGGATCCAGGATCAGGAATTCCGCGATCACGACACGGGCGAGAGCTTCGACCGCGCGGCGCTCAACGCGGAGCTCGAGAAGATCGAGAAGCCGGCGGGCATCAGCAATCCGAAGGATTTCCGCAACGAGATCGTGAATTTCGTGCTGCGCGCGCGGGCGGCGAACGGCGGCAAGAACCCGGCGTGGGTCAGCTACGAGAAGCTGCGCGTCGTGATCGAAAAGAAGATGTTCTCGAACACGGAGGAATTGTTGCCGGTCATTTCGTTCAACGCGAAGGGCTCGGCGGAGGAACAGCGCAAGCACGAAGACTTTGTGAACCGGATGGTCGCGAAGGGCTATACGCCCAAGCAGGTGCGGCTCCTGTGCGACTGGTATCTGCGCGTGCGCAAGTCGTCATGACGCGCGCAACGCGACGCCCGCGCGGCCGCGCGCGGGCACCTTGAGAGACGCCGCCCGCATTGCGGCAGCCCCGCGTGCGCGGCGTGCGTCCCGGCGTATCGACATTCGAGCGGGAGACCGGGCGTGCTTCATCAAATCATCGACCGCAGACTGGCCGGCAAGAACAAGAGCATTGCAAACCGCGAGCGCTTCCTGCGCCGCGTCAAGAACTACATTCGTCGTGCAGTGTCCGACGCGGTGCGCGATCGCAGCATCAAGGACATCCAGGGCACGCAGAGCATCACGATTCCCCGCAAGGACATCGCGGAGCCGACGTTCCGGCACGGGCCGGGCGGCAAGCGCGAGCTCGTGCATCCGGGCAACGCCGATTACGTGCGCGGCGACAAGATCCCGCGTCCGCCCGGCGGCGCCGGAGGCGGCGGCAGCCAGGCGAGCAACGAAGGCGAAGGTCAGGACGACTTCGTGTTCGAGTTGTCCCGCGAGGAATTCATGCAGTACTTCTTCGACGATCTCGAACTGCCGCGCCTCGTCAAGACCCACCTGCTGACCGTGCCGAGCTGGAAGAGCGTTCGCGCGGGCTGGGCGGCGGAGGGCACGCCGAACAACATCGACGTCGTGCGCTCGCTGAGAAGCGCGCTCGGCCGCCGCATCGCGCTCGGCTCGCCGCTCGTCAACGAGCTGCACGAGCTCGAGGAGAAACTCGCCGCGCTGAAGGAGGAGCCGGGCGATCACCGCGTCGAGATCGCGCAGCTCGAGGATGCGATCCATCATCTGAAGGGCCGCATCTGGCGCATCCCGTTCATCGATCCGTTCGACCTGCGCTACGTGAATCGCGTGAAGATGCCGCAGCCGTCGAGCCAGGCGGTGATGTTCTGCCTGATGGACGTGTCGGGCTCGATGGACGAGCAGCGCAAGGATCTCGCGAAGCGCTTCTTCATCCTGCTGTACCTGTTCCTGAAGCGCAACTACGAGCGGATCGAAGTCGTGTTCATCCGTCATCACACGCGCGCGGAGGAAGTCGACGAGGACACGTTCTTCCATTCGACCGAAAGCGGCGGCACGGTCGTATCGAGCGCGCTCGAGCTGATGCGCAAGGTGATGGAGGAGCGCTATTCGCCGACCGAATGGAACATCTACGGCGCGCAGGCGTCGGACGGCGACAACTGGACCGACGATTCGCCGAAGTGCCGCAAGATCCTCGACGAGGACATCCTGACGAAGGTGCGCTACTTCGCGTACATCCAGGTGACGCCCGAGGAGCAGAACCTGTGGCTCGAATACGCGCAACTGGCGTTGTCGCAGCCGCATCTCGCGATGAAGAAAGTGGAATCGGCGGCCGACATTTATCCCGTGTTCCGGGAGCTCTTTGAAAAGCACGTGGAAACCTGATGACGACACGCCACTTGCACAACGAAGCGCGCGGCTACGAGCCGCGGCGCAAGAGCGACGAAGCGTCGGGACGCGCCGCGCGCGAGCGCGGCGCATCGCCCGAAGCGGCGGCGCAGCACCCAGAGGCAGAGGCGCCCGCGAGCGGGCTCAAGGAAGCGCGTATGAACGTTGCCGACCGCAAACCGTTGCCGTGCCCGTCCGACTGGACCTTCGAGCTGATCGAGGAGTACGACACCCACATCTCGCAGGTCGCGGAGCAGTACGAGCTCGACATCTACCCGATCCAGCTCGAGCTGATCAGCGCCGAGCAGATGATGGACGCGTATGCGTCGGTCGGGATGCCCGTCAACTACCGTCACTGGTCGTTCGGCAAGCACTTCCTCTCGACCGAGAAGAGCTACCGCCGCGGGCAGATGGGGCTCGCGTACGAGATCGTCATCAATTCGAACCCGTGCATCGCGTATCTGATGGAAGAGAACACGATGACGATGCAGGCGCTCGTCATCGCGCACGCGGCATACGGGCACAACTCGTTCTTCAAGGGCAACTACCTGTTCCGCCTGTGGACCGACGCGCACGCGATCATCGATTATCTCGTCTACGCGAAGAACTACGTCGCCGAATGCGAGGAGCGCTACGGGCTCGACCGCGTCGAGGAACTGCTCGACTCGTGCCACGCGCTGATGAATTACGGCGTGGACCGCTACAAGCGGCCGCAGAAGCCGTCGCTTGCGAAGGAATCCGAGCTCAGGCGCGAGCGTGAGGCGTATCTGCAGTCGCAGGTCAACGAGCTGTGGCGCACGCTGCCCGCGAAGAAGCCCGAGTTCGCCGACGAGGAGCAGGAAGGCCGCTTTCCGTCCGAGCCGCAGGAAAACCTGCTGTACTTCGCGGAGAAGAACGCGCCGTTCCTCGAGCCGTGGGAGCGCGAGGTGATCCGGATCGTGCGCAAGATCGGCCAGTACTTCTATCCGCAGCGGCAGACGCAGGTGATGAACGAAGGCTGGGCGACGTTCTGGCATTACACGCTGCTCAACACGATGTACAACCAAGGCAAGCTCGCGGACGGCTTCATGATGGAGTTCCTCCATTCGCACAGCAACGTGATCTACCAGCCGCCCGTGACGAAGCCGTACTACAGCGGAATCAATCCGTACGCGCTCGGCTTTTCGATGATGAGCGACATTCGCCGGATCTGCGAGGCGCCGACCGACGAGGACTACGCGTGGTTCCCCGAGCTCGCGGGCAGCCCGTGGCTGCCCGCGCTCCACTATGCGATGCGCAACTTCAAGGACGAGAGCTTCATCGCGCAGTATCTGTCGCCGCATCTGATCCGCGAGATGCGCCTGTTCTCGGTGCTCGACGACGACATGCGCGACGCGCTCGAAGTGTCGGCGATCCACGACGAATCCGGCTACCAGTACGTGCGGCAGGCGCTGTCGCGGCAGTACGACATCCATCACCGCGAGCCGAACATTCAGGTGTGGTCGGTCAATACGCGCGGCGACCGCAGCCTCACGCTGCGTCACTTCATGACCGACAACCGCCATCTGTCGAACGACAGCGACGAGGTGCTCAAGCACATGGCGCGGCTCTGGCAGTTCGACGTGTTCCTCGAGAGCGTCGACGAGACGGGGACGGTCCGCAAGCGCTACGAGTGCCGCTACTCGGCGCCCGAAATACGGCTCTGACGGCGGCGGGGCGAGTCGCAGCGATCGCGGCAGTCGCCTGGTGCCGAAGTCGACGGCGCCCATGCCGATGCGCTCGGCGTCGCGAGCGTCGTCCGTGGTCCGCCGCCGCTTGCGCGGCGCGCCGCCTTGCACGAAACGCGAGCCCTCGGGCTCGCGTTTTCATTGGATGACCGGTCGAGCGGAAATTATTTTTCGACATCGGGGCGTTCCCGGGCATCCAGAGACATTACATTTCGCTAAAATCGCCGCCACGCCAAGGTGGAACCGGTATCACCGCGCGCGTTGAACAAGAAGGCGGCAACTGTCACCGCCAGCCATCCAGAGAACTTCAAGGAACAGACCATCCATGAATGACCAGACCGCCTTCGCCGCCGTCGCGCGGCAAGACGTACGGCGCCGCGTGCTTGCGATCGTCGGCGCATCGTCGGGCAACCTCGTCGAGTGGTTCGACTTCTACATCTACTCGTTCTGCGCGCTGTACTTCGCGCCGGCATTCTTCCCGAGCGGCAACACGACGACGCAATTGCTCAACACGGCGGGCGTGTTCGCCGCCGGCTTCCTGATGCGGCCGATCGGCGGCTGGCTGTTCGGCCGCATCGCCGACAAGCACGGCCGCCGCACCGCGATGATGATCTCGGTGCTGATGATGTGCGGCGGCTCGCTCGTGATCGCGGTGCTGCCGACGTACGCGCAGATCGGCGCGCTCGCGCCGTTGCTGCTGCTCGTCGCGCGGCTGTTCCAGGGCCTGTCGGTGGGCGGCGAGTATGGCACGAGCGCGACGTACATGAGCGAGGTCGCGCTGGAGGGCCGTCGCGGCTTCTTCGCGTCGTTCCAGTACGTGACGTTGATCGGCGGCCAGCTCTGCGCGCTCCTCGTGCTCGTGATCCTGCAGCAGACGCTCTCGAGCGCGGAGCTGAAGGCATGGGGCTGGCGGATTCCGTTCGTCGTCGGCGCGGCGGCCGCGCTGGTCTCGCTGTATCTGCGCAAGTCGCTCGACGAGACGTCGACAAGCGAATCGCGCAAGGCGAAGGACGCCGGCACGATCCGCGGCGTGTGGCAGCACAAGGGCGCGTTCCTGACAGTCGTCGGCTTCACGGCCGGCGGCTCGCTGATCTTCTACACGTTCACGACGTACATGCAGAAGTACCTCGTCAACACGGCCGGCATGCACGCGAAGACGGCGAGCAACGTGATGACGGCCGCGCTCTTCGTCTACATGCTGATGCAGCCGGTGTTCGGCGCGCTGTCGGACAAGATCGGCCGACGGATGTCGATGATCCTGTTCGGCACGGGCGCCGTGATCGGCACGGTGCCGCTGATGCATGCGCTCGGCGGCGCGACGAGCCCGTTCGCGGCGTTCGGCCTCATCGTCGTCGCGCTCGCGATCGTGAGCTTCTACACGTCGATCAGCGGCCTCATCAAGGCCGAGATGTTTCCGCCCGAGGTGCGCGCGATGGGCGTCGGCCTGTCGTATGCGGTCGCGAACGCGATCTTCGGCGGCTCGGCCGAATATGTCGCGCTGTGGTTCAAGTCGGTCGGCAGCGAATCGAGCTTCTACTGGTACGTGACCGCGCTGTGCGCGATCTCGCTCGTCGTGTCGTGGCGGATGCGCGATCCGAGCAAGGACGGCTACCTGCGCAACGAGCCCTGAGCGCGGCCTGGCCGCGCGGCGGGCGGCGTCTGGTTCGGCGCGCGCCGCGCGATGCCGGTCGGGCGCGGCGGGACGCCCGCGCCGCATGATGCAGAACGGCGTTTCGCGTGATCCGCGAAGCGCCGTTTTTTCCTGGCGCGCGCCGTTATCGCCGCGGCCGACAAGCGTAGCGGATTTGCTTCGTTGACCTGCGCGCGCGCGCCCCTAGATTCGCTGTCTCGACGCAATTCATGGAGTCGTCATGACACGCGCATCGTCTTTCGGGCGACGCTCGCTCGCGGCCGCGCTGGCAGCCGCGCTCTCCGCCGCATCGTTCGTCGCCGCGCTGGGGCAGGCGGCGCGCTATGTGCAGGCGAACCCGGAAGGCGCGGTCGACGCGTATCTGCGCGTGAACCGCTCGAAGGCCGATCGCGCGCTGCTGCTGAAGATCGTCAAGAATCCGCAGGTGCAGTTCAGGATCGCGCCGCAGAATACGTTTGCGCTCGCGACGTTCATGCATCGCGTCGGCGCGATCCGCCACGAGCCGAAGACCTGGCGCGATTATTTCTTCGACGATCCCGCGACTGCGCAGGGCAGTTGATGCGCGCGCCGTCCCGTTTCGCGAGGCGGGCCGCGTTCGGCACGGGAGTCGCCCCGACATCGACGCGGCATCGACGTGCCGTCAATGCGGCGCGCACGATATCGATATCGAAAATGCTTCGTTGTGCACAGCGGCGACGAGTCTTAATCTGAATCCGTAGTTCGTGTGACACCTCCTTGACTGGGATTCTCGCCCGCTCTCGCAGCGGGCTTTTTTTTGGTTCATCGCAGAAAACCGTGGAGCCTTGTAGGGCGATTGCGTAACCTGACGCCTGACTTTATGGAGGTCAGGAGGAAGAATTGCTCGATCGCAAGGCACTTCAGGCACTGGGTTGCTGGACAGGCTATCGGCTGGAGCGGGTGGAGTGGCCGCAGGGCGATAGCCGCACGCTGTCGCTGTACTTGAGGCCGGTCAGCAAGGTGATGTACTGCGAGCAATGCGCAGCGCATTGCCAGCAGATTCATGAAACGACGGTGCGGCGGGGGCGCGATCTGCCGCTGTTCGAGTATCGGGTGGTACTGCATGTCCCCCGTCGCCGGGTCTGGTGCAAACGCTGTGGCAGGCCGAGGCTGGAGAAGCTTGACTGGCTGGGCCGCTACCAGCGAGCGGCGGTGCTCGCGCGCCTGCGCGGTATGCACCGCCTGCGCGACGCGCAGTGGCTGCGCAAGACATCGATCGCGCTCGCGCTGATCGCCGCATGGGAAATCGCCGCGCGCGCGATCGACAACGATCTGCTGTTGCCGCTCGCGTTGCTGTGAGCTCGCGTTCGGCGCGAGCGCGGGCGGCGGCGGGCTCGGCTGGTACATCTTCCAGAACCGCAACGAGTTCTACACGGATCGCGTGTTCGCCGGCCTGGCCGCGGTGATCGTGATCGGGCTCGTCGTCGAGCACGGCGTGTTCGACGCGCTTGAACGCGCAACCGTCAGGCGCTGGGGCGTGCACGCGCAGTAAAGCGATCAGCCGAATCCCGCCATTCATTCCGGATACCGAATGATCAACCGCGGATCATCCGCCGTTCGCCCGCGCGTTTCTTCATTCGATTGAGCGGGCAACGGTGAAACCTGACGGGTGCATTTCGCCTTGCCTTCGAGGCTTTCATCGGATCCCAAAGCAAATTGAGGGAACGAGGGTTAGTCCCACTGTGGAACGTTTGCGTCGCGCCCGTTAAGCGGTACGGAAAGTCAAGCTTTCCAGCGTCGTGCCCACGGCGCTTCGATCATGCAGCCGTTCTTTCAGGAGACTCTCATGCTGCGTTTCATTCAATCGCTTTTGCGCGACGAGCGCGGGGTCAGCGCACTCGAATATTCAGTGCTGGCCGGCATCGTGGTGGTGGCAGTCGCTGCGGCAGGTGCCATCTTCGGCGGCAATTCCGGCTTGCCGAACCTGTTCCAGAACATGATCACCAAGGTGACGAGCGTACAAACCAACGGCCATTGACGACGAACCGGCCGGCGCCGCTCGCCGTGGCGCGCCGGCCGCGTTCCCCGATTTCGCGAACGCCCATGATTCTCTCGCTCAAGCTCGTCGCCAGTTGGACGCTCGCGTCGCTCGCGCTCGCCGATCTGCGCGCGCGGCGGCTCGCGACGTTCGCGGTCGCGATCGTCGGCGCGCTGTATGGCGCGCTGGCGCTCGCGGGCGCGCCGGGCGACGGCGGCTTCGCCGCGCATGCGGCGCTCGGTGTGGCCGCGTTCGCGCTCGGCGCGGCGATGTTCCGCATCGGCTGGATCGCTGGCGGCGACGTCAAGCTCGCGGCCGTGGTGTTTCTGTGGGCAGGTCCCGCGCATGCGGGGCCGGTCGCGTTCGCGATCGGCGTCGGCGGTCTCGCCGTCGGCGCCGTCTGCATCGCGGCCGCGCGCGCGCCGCGCGCGCTCGCGTGGTTCGCGCCGGCGCGCGGCGTCCCGTACGGGGTCGCGCTCGCGGCGGGCGGCCTTTTCGCCGTGTGGGCGCCGGCCGCTTGCCGGCTGCCCGCATGTCTTGGATGACAGGCGGCCGACATGTCCCATTTTCTCAAGCTCGCCGGCCTGATGCTCGTCGCGGTGGTCGGCGCGTTCCTGTTTCGCGCGCTATATGTGGCGGCGTCGCAGCCGCGCCCGGCCGCGCCGCCGCAACAGGTGCGCGTGCGCGTCGCGGCCGCCGATCTGCCGGCGGGCCTGCTGCTGCGCGACGCCGATCTCGGCTGGAAGACGATGGCGCGCGGCGACGCGCCCGCCGGCGCGTTGATCGAAGGCGATGTGCGCAGCGACGCCAAGACCGCGAACGTGGCCATCGACGCGAGCGTCGCCGCAGCCGGCGATCTGAAGGGCGACCTGCTGCGCCATCCGGTGCGCGCGGGCGCGCCGCTCGGCCCGGCCGACGTGATCCTGCCGAGCGCGCCCGGCTTTCTCGCGGCCGCGCTCAAGCCCGGCATGCGTGCGATCTCGGTCGCGATCGACGACGTATCCGGCAATGCCGGCCTCATTGAGCCGGGCGACTACGTCGACGTGCTGCTCACGCAGCAGCTCGCCGCGCCGGGCGGTGCGCCGGCCGACCCGGAGCGCGCGGTCGAATCGGAGACGATCGCCGCGCGCGTGCGCGTGCTCGCGGTCGGCTCCGCGTTCCAGCGGCCGAAGGAGGACGCCGCGCAGCCGAACACGCGCGCGCGCACGGTGACGTTCGAGGTGAGCTCGCACGATGCGCAGGTGATCACGGTCGGCGCGCATCTGGGCGCGCTGTCGCTCGCGCTGCGCAGCTTCGCGACGAGCGATCGCGGCGCGGGCGGCGTGGCGTTTGCGGAGCCGCCCGCGCCGCCGGTATGGGCGGGCGACGTGTCGCGCGCGCTGCGCGCGGAGGCGCCGCGCGTGCGGGGGCCGAGCGGCGCGTGATCGTCTATCACGGCTCGAAGCAGGACGACGCGGCGGGCGCGGGCGCCGGCGCGCCGCTGCCGGGCGGCGTGCCGCCGATTCCGACGCTGCCGCCGTTGCCGGGAGCGGCGACGGCGCCGGCCGGCGGCGCGCGGCCGGCGGCGTGACGGATGGCGATCGATCAGGAGGACGAGTCGAAATGGGGAGCGTGATTGGCGCGATCGGCGTGCGGCAAGCGGCGTCGGCATCGGCATCGCCGCACGCGGTGCGCTCGCGCGCGCGTGCAAGCGGGCGGCGCGCGGCGGCGGCCGCGCTGGGGTGGCTCGCGGTTGCGCTGAGCGTGATGACGGTCGTGCCGCGGCTCGCGCGTGCGGCCGAGCCCGCGCCGGTGCTCGCCGTGCCCGCCGGCGGCGGCGAGATGGTGAAGCTGCCGGAGCCCGCGGTCGCGGTGTTCGTCGCGGACCCGGACGTCGCCGACGTGCACGTGCCGACGCCGCAGGCCGTGTTCGTGCTCGGCAAGAAAGCCGGCACGACGACGCTGTTCGCGCTCGGCGCGAACAACCGGACGATTCTGCGCGAGACCGTCGTCGTCGACGTCGACACGCCGTCGCTGCAGCGCATCCTCGACGCGCGCTTCCCGCAACTGCATCTGACGCTCGCGGGCGCGCCGGGCTCGCTGATGGTGAGCGGGCGCGTGCCGAGCGCCGCGGACGCGGACGCCGTCGCGCAGACGCTCAAGCCTTACCTGCGCCAGCAGGAATCGCTCGTCAACCGGCTCACGCTCGCGCGGCCGATCCAGGTGCATCTGCGCGTGCGCATCACCGAGGTCGACCGCAACATCACGCAGCAGCTCGGCATCAACTGGAGCGCGCTCGGCGCGAGCGGCAATTTCGTCGGCGGGCTGTTCAACGGGCGCACGCTGTTCGATACGGCGTCGAAGGCGTTCGATCTGTCGCCGTCGGGCGCGTTCTCGGTGCTGGGCGGCTTTCACACGTCGCGCTACTCGATCGACGGCGTGCTCGACGCGCTCGATCAGGAGGGCCTCATCACGATGCTCGCCGAGCCGAACCTCACCGCGATCTCCGGCCAGACCGCGAGCTTTCTCGCGGGCGGCGAGTTTCCGATTCCGGTCGCGCAGGACACGACGGGCGCGATCACGATCCAGTTCAAGCCTTACGGCGTGTCGCTCGATTTCACGCCGACCGTGCTCGCCGACAACCGGATCAGCCTCAAGGTGCGCCCGGAGGTGAGCGAGATCGATCCCACCAACAGCGTGACGACGGGCAGCATCAAGGTGCCGGCGCTGACGGTGCGGCGCGTCGACACGACGGTCGAGCTGTCGAGCGGGCAGAGCTTCGCGATCGGCGGCCTCCTGCAGAGCAAGAGCAGCGACGTGCTCGCCGAGCTGCCGGGGCTCGCGCGGCTGCCCGTGCTCGGCAAGCTGTTCTCGTCGCGCAATTACCTGAACGACAAGACCGAGGTCGTCGTGATCGTCACGCCGTACATCGTGCAGCCGGCGAATCCGGGCGAGCTGCACGACGCGCTCGACGACGTCACGCGCCCGAGCAGCGACATCGAGTTCGTGCTGCAGCGCTCGCTCGGCATCGATCCGCTCGGCGGCGATGCGCCGCGGCTCGCGGGTCCGGCGGGCTTCGTCTACTGACGACGGAAGGCAAGAGGAACACGGAGGCATGCGATGGCGATTCGATTGGAACACACGCTGCGCCGGCACGCGTCGCGCGCGGTGGCCGCGTGCGCGTGGACGGCGCTCGCCGCGCTCGCCGCGCTCGGCGGCTGCATGGCCGGCCATCCGCCGTACGGGATGCCCGATGCGTCGGTGATCGGCTACGACGCGCGCACGGGGCTCGCGCGCGCACCCGACTGCGCGGCGCTCGAGCAGCGCTCGCAGATGATCGACGCGGGCCGCGCGCGGCCCGGCGTGAGCTTCGGCTGCGCGACCTACGGCAACCTCGCGGCGATGCTCGCGCGGCCCGCCGATCTCGTCGCGCCGCTGCCTTACGCGGGCGCGGACGCGGCGCTCGGCGCGAGCGCGGTGCGCCGTTACGACGAGGGCCGCACGACGCCGCTCAACCCGACGTCGACGACGACGTCCGTCACGCATTAGCGGAGGCGAGATGGGAGCACTCGATCTGATGGGCGGCGCGCGGCGCGCGAAGGACCTGCGCGAGGCGGCGGGCGGCGCGCGCCTGATCGCGATCGTCGCCGACACGGCGAGCGACGAAGCGATCCGCAACCTGATCGTCGATCAGGCGATGACGGGCGCGCACGTCGCGCGCGGCGCGATCGACGACGCGATCGCGCTGATGCGCGATCTGCCGCACGGGCCGCAGCATCTGCTCGTCGACGTGTCGGGCGCGGCGATGCCGCTGTCCGATCTCGCGCGGCTCGCCGACGTCTGCGATCCGTCGGTGAACGTGATCGTGATCGGCGAGCAGAACGACGTCGGCCTGTTCCGCAACATGCTGCGCATCGGCGTGCGCGACTATCTCGTCAAGCCGCTGACCGTCGAGCTCGTGCACCGCGCGCTGTCCGCAGCCGATCCGGGCGCGGCCGCGCGCACCGGCAAGGCGATCGGCTTCGTCGGCGCGCGCGGCGGCGTCGGCGTGACGAGCATCGCGGTCGCGCTCGCGCGCCATCTCGCGGACCGCATCCGCCGCCGCGTCGCGTATGTCGATTTCGATTGCCACGGCGGCGCGGCGTGCTCGATGCTCGGCGTCGTGAGCAATCAGGGGCTCGTCGAGCTGCTGCAGAATCCGCAGCGGCTCGACGCGCAGTTGATCAAGCACGCGATGGTCGCGCAGAGCGACCGGCTCTCGGTGCTGTCGGCCGAGCTGCCGTACGACAGCGAGGCGCCGTTGCGCGCGGGCGCGGTGGCGGGGCTCGTCGGCGCGCTCCGGCATCAGTTCCATTACGTGCTGCTCGATCTGCCCGAGCGCGCGGGCCGGCTCGCCGACGAAGCGCTCGCCGCGTGCGCGAGCGTCTACATCGTCGCCGACCGCTCCGTGCATGCGGCGCGCGAGGTGGCGCGGCTGCTGCATCATGCGGAGACGCTCGACGGCGACGCGCACGTGTCGCTGATCCTCAACAACGCGCAGCAGCCGGTGCGCGGCCGCGTCGAGCCGGCCGACTTCGCGCGCGCGGTCGGGCGTGCGTCGGCGCTCGAGCTGCCGTACGAGCCGCTCACGCTCGCCGTCGCCGAGAATCTCGGCGCGGCGCTCGACGCGCCGCGCGGCGGCTTCGCGGCCGGCATCGCCGCGCTCGCGCAAGGGCTGACGGGCGCCGACGCGGCGAGCGCGCCGCGCCGGCCGTGGTACGCGCGGCTTGCCGGCGCGCGGGGCGCGCGATGATGTTCGGCCGCCGCCCGTCGTCTTCGTTCGCGCCCGGCGCCGACGTCGGCGTGCGCGAGATCGCGAACGACGCCGCGTTGCCGGGCGCGACGCCCGCCGTCGGGCACGCGTCGGCGCCCGATGCGCCCGATGCGCCCGATGCGCCCGATGCGCCCGATGCGCCCGATGCGCCCGATGCGCCCGATGCGGGCGGCGCGTCGCGCGCGAATCCGCCCGCGGGCGCCCGGCGGGAAAGCGGCGCACCCGACGGCCATCCGCGCGCGCCGCGCGCCGCTCGGGACGATCGCGATGCTCGGGACAATCGCGACGATCGCGACGATCGCGACGATCGAAACGACCCGGACGGCTCCGGCCACGCGCAAGACCACCACGAGGCGCTGATCCGCTCGGAGACGTTCAGGACGATCCGCGCGGTCGTGTTCTCGTCGATGAACATGTCGGCCGCGCTGATGATGTCGCGCGCCGAGGTGCGCGAAGGCATCGAGCAGACGGCCGCCGACATGATCGCGCGCGAGCGCCTGACGGTGACGCTCGCCGAGCAGGCGCTCATCGTCGACGAGATCCTCAACGACATGTTCGGCGTCGGCCCGATCGAGCCGCTCCTCGCGGACGAGCGTGTGACCGACATCCTCGTCAACGGCCCCGACCAGGTGTACGTCGAGCGCGCGGGCAAGCTCGAGCTCACGCCGCTGAAGTTCCGCGACAACGCGCACGTGATCAACGTCGCGCAGCGGATCGCGGCGGCGGTCGGGCGGCGCGTCGACGAGAGCAGCCCGATGGTCGACGCGCGGCTCGCGGACGGCAGCCGCGTGAACGTCGTGCTGCCGCCGATCGCGATCCGCGGCGCGTCGATCTCGATCCGCAAGTTCGCGAAGCGCAACATCACGCTCGCGCGGATGGCGCAGCAGGGCAACCTGTCGCAGGCGATGGTCGAGGTGCTGAAGATCGCGAGCGCGTGCCGGCTGAACATCGTGATCTCGGGCGGCACGGGCTCCGGCAAGACGACGCTGCTGAACGCGCTGTCGCACTTCATCGATTCGCACGAGCGCGTCGTGACGATCGAGGACGCGGCCGAGCTGCAACTGCAGCAGCCGCACGTGGTGAGCCTCGAGACCCGTCCGGAGAACAGCGAGGGGCTGGGCGGCGTGTCGCAGCGCGATCTCGTGCGCAACGCGCTGCGCATGCGCCCCGACCGGATCATCCTCGGCGAGACGCGCGGCCCGGAGGCGTTCGACGTGCTGCAGGCGATGAACACCGGGCACGACGGCTCGATGACGACGATCCACGCGAACACGCCGCGCGATGCGATCACGCGCCTCGAGAGCATGGTGATGATGGCCAACGGCAACCTGCCGCTCGTGTCGATCCGCCGGCAGATCGCGAGCGCGGTGCACATGATCCTGCAGATCGAGCGGATGCGCGACGGCGTGCGGCGCGTCACGCGCGTGACCGAGATCGCGGGCATGGAGGGCGACGTCGTGATCACGCAGGATCTGTTCGCGTTCCGCTACGACGCGAGCGCGTTCCAGGAGCAGGTGCACGGGATGTTCGAATCGTCTTCGCTGCGGCCGGCGTTCGCGCAGCGCGCCGCGTATTACGGCCTCGAGGGCGCGCTGCTCGGCGCGTTGCAGCCGTGAGCGCCGCGGACGTCGTTGCCGTCGGCGCGTTCTTCGCGATCGTCGTCGCGGGCTTCGTCGTGCGCGCGCTGCACGATCTCGCGCGTCGGCGGCCCGCCGCGCGCGTGCGGGCGCGCGTCGGCGCGCTGCGCGCCGCGGGGCGCAGCGCGCCGCCCGCGCCCGCGTCGCGCGTCGGCCAGCAATTGTTCACCCGCCCGCACGGCGAAGGCGAAGACGGCGCGCTGCGCGCATGGTTGCGCGCGCGCAGCGAGCGCGTGCGCACGGCGGCGGGCGCGGGCGGCGCGCGCGCGATCGCGTTCGCCTCCGCGCTCGCGGCGCTCGCGGGCTTCGTCGGCGCGTCGTTCGCGGGCGTCGCGCCGTGGCTGCGGATCGCGCTCGCGGCGGCGCTCGCGGCCGGCGCGGCGCGCGCCGTCTACCGGATTCTGATCGCGCGCTTCAAGCAACGCTTTCTCGGCGTGTTCCCGGACGCGCTCGATCTGATCATCCGCGCGGTGCGCGCGGGCATCCCCGTCGCACAGGCGATCGGCACCGCGGGCCGCGAAAGCGAGGAGCCCGTGCGCGCGACGTTTCGCGCGATGGGCGATGCGCTGCGCGTCGGCGCGGACCTGAAGGACGTGCTCGAGCAGCAGGCCGAGCGCCTGCAGCTCGCCGATTTCTCGTTCTTCGGCGTGTGCCTCGTGTTGCAGCGCGAGACGGGCGGCAATCTGACGGAGACGCTCGAGAACCTCTCGGGCATCATCCGCACGCGTCGCGACATCCGGATGAAGACGCGCGCGCTGACGGCGGAAGGGCGCATCGCGAGCAAGATCATCGCGGCCGTGCCGTTCGCGATCGCCGCGTTCCTGTTCGTCGTGAACCGGCCGTACATCGACCTGCTGTTCCGCACGCGCGCGGGGCACAAGATGCTGATCCTCGCCGCGGTGCTGCTCACGATCGGCCTCGCGATGATTCGCAAGATCGCCAACCTGGACACGTCGCGATGAACCCGGCCGCGCTGTCGATCGCCATCATGCTCGTGCTCGCCGCTGTCGTGGCGCTTGCGTGGCTGCTCGCGCGCGACGTCGCGGCGCGCCGGCGCGTCGCGCAGCGTGCGCGCGCGAGCGCCGCGCGCGCAGCGGCCGTCTACGCGCCCGTGGACGACGGCGCGCGCAGCGTGCCGCGGCGCGTCGCGCAGCGGGTGGCGTCGCTCGGCGAGCGGGTGCCCGTCGTCGACGCGACGCAGCGGATGAAGCTCGCCGCGCGGCTCGCGAGCGCGGGCTTTCGCGAGTGCCACGCGGTGTCGGTGATGGTGGGGCTCAAGCTCGTCGTCGGCGCGTGCGCGGGGCTCGCCGCGCTCGTCGTCGGCGCGCACGTGCCGCGCGCCGGCGATTATGTCGTGCTGCGCGTGCTGATGATGGCGGGCGCGTTCGTGATCGGCATGATGCTGCCCGAGCACGCGCTCGGCTTCGCGGTCGCGCGCCGCCAGAAGACGATCGCCGCGTACCTGCCCGACGCGCTCGATCTGCTCGTCATCTGCACGAACGCGGGCAACAGCCTCTCGGTCGCGATCCGGCGCGTCGCGTCCGAGCTGAAGACGATCTGCCCGCCGCTCGCCGACGAATTCTCCGTCTGCGCGAACGAACTGCAGATCGGCGGCGAGCCCGCGTTCGCGCTCAACGCGATGGCCGCGCGCATCGGCCTGCCGTCGATGCGCGCGCTCGTGACGACGCTCGTCCAGTCGCAGCAGTACGGCACGCCGATCACGCAGTCGCTGCGGATGCTGTCGCGCACGGAGCGCGCGATGCAGATGATCGCGCTCGAGGAAAAGGCGGCGAAGCTCGCGCCGAAGATGACGCTGCCGATGATGCTGTTCGTGATGCCGACCGTCGCGTTGATCGCGGCGGGGCCGGCGGTGATTCGACTGATAGCGGTGTTCCACAAATGAACGAGCCACATTTCGACGACGCATGCGATCGCGCATGCACGGCGCGGCGCATCGGCCGCGAGGGGCATGCAGGGCGGGCAGGGCGGGCAGGGCGCGTGGGGCGCCTGCGCCGCGCGATGCCGGCCGCGCGGGTGTTCTGCCCGTTGTTCTCCTTGCTGTTCTCCCTGTCGTTCGCCGCGCTGCTCGCGGGCTGCGCGAGCCACGGCGCGTTTCAGCCGCGGCCAGTGCTGTCGCAGCGCGGCACGGTCGGCGACAGCGATCTGACCGTCGCCGAGAGCGCGCTCGCGGCCGGCAACGCGGAGCTCGCGGCGACGCTCTTCGAGCGCGCGCTGAAGGCCGACCCGCGGTCGCTGCCCGCGCAGGTCGGGCTCGGCGATGCGATGTACCAGACGGGCGAACTTGCGCGCGCGGGTGTCTTGTATGCGCAGGCGGCGACCGCCGCGCCGGACGATCCGCGCGCGCAGTTGGGCCTCGCGCGCGTCGCGCTGCGCGAGCGGCATCTCGACGACGCGCTCGCGCGTTACGCGAAGCTGAACGCCGCGCATCCGGAGAACATCGCGGCGGCGGCCGGCCTTGGCACGGTGCTGGATCTGCTCGGGCGGCACGACGACGCGCAGCGCGTGTATCGCGCGGCGCTCGCGCGCCATCCGGACGCGCACGCGCTCACGACCGATCTCGGCCTGTCGCTCGTGCTCGCGAATCGCGCGCGCGAGGGCGCGAACGTGCTGCTCGACGTCGCGGGGCTGCCGAACGCGCCGGCGCAGGCGCGCGAGGACCTTGCGCTCGCATACGGGATGCTCGGCAACGACGATGCCGCGAAGCGCATCCTCATTCACGATCTGCCGGCGGCGTCGGCGGAGGACAACATGCGTTTCTACCGGAACGTGCGCGAGCGAAGGGCGGCGGGGGCGGGCAGTCCGGGCGGCGCGCCGAATGTGACGAGTGCGACAGGCGAGGCGAACGCGGCGCATGCAGCGGCGGCAGCGGGCGCGACCGCCGACGCCGGCCCCGCGCCCGTGCGCGCGGAGATCGTCAAATGAAACGCGTCTCCCGGCTGGTGCGCGACGAGCGCGGCGTGGTGTCGCTCGAATTCGTGCTCGTGTTTCCGTTCATGATGCTCGTGCTGTTCGGCATCGTCGACACGAGCCTGCTGCTCTGCGACAAGGCGGTGATCACCAACGCGAGCCGCGAGGCCGCGCGCGCGGGCGTCGTCGTGCGCGTGCCGCAACTGGCCGCGACCGACATCGCGAACGTCGCGCTGTCATACGCGCAGGGCAGCCTCGTGAGCGGCGGCACGGTCGGCGCGCCCGTCGTCAACGTCGACCAGTCGGCCGGCACGTCGCCCGGCAGCCCGTTGAAAGTGACCGTCAGTTACACGTATCAGGGCCTCGTGCTCGGCTCCGCGCTGAGCGCGCTGACGGGCCCGATCACGCTGACGGCCGTGACGGTGATGAACTATGAATGAGCGTCGCGCCGCCGCCGCGCGCCGCCGTGAGCGCGGCTCCGTCGTGCTGTGGTTCCTGCTGTTCCTGCCGGTGCTGCTGCTCTTCGGCGCGTTCGCGATCGACTTGCCGCACGTCGCCACCGCGCGCAACGAACTGCAGAACGCGGCGGATGCGGCCGCGCTCGCCGGCGCCGCGTCGCTCGAGTCGAGCCCGGGCGCGCCCGTGTGGGCGGCGGCCGCGAGCGCGGCAAGCGCCGCGCTGTCGCTGAACGCGGCCGACGGCGCGACGCTGTCGAGCGGCACGGTGCAGACGGGCTACTGGAACGTGACGGGCGCGCCCGCCGGCCTCGAGCCGACGACGCTCGTGCCCGGCGCATACGACGTGCCGGCCGTGCAGGCAACCGTCACGCGCGCGACGAACCGCAACGGCGGGCCGCTTGCGCTGCTGATGGGCGGCTTCCTCGGCCTCGTCGGCACGCCCGCGGCGGCGACGGCGGTCGCGGTTGCCGCCGCGCCGTCGACGCTCGGCGCGGGCGGGCTCTTTCCGATGGTCATCGATCAATGCGTGCTCGACCAGTACTGGGACGCGCAGGCGGGCGCGCCGCGCGTCGATCCGGCGACGGGCGCGCCGTACGAGTTCCAGGTCGGCAACGGCCAGACTTACGGCGGCACATGCTATGCCGGCCAGTGGACGACGTTTCTCGTCAACGCGAACGACGTGCCGACCGTGCGCGGACTGATCGCGAACGGCAACCCGACGCCGCTCTCGATCGGCGACAGCATCTGGATCGAGCCCGGCATGAAGACTGCGATCTACTACGACGTGCCGGTCGGCGTGACGGTCGTCGTGCCGGTCGCCACGCAGATCAGCAGCAAGACCTATGTGCCGGTCGTCGCGTTCGCCGCGCTTCATATCGACGCGTCCAACGGCGCGAACATCAAGGCGATCACCGGCCACTTCGTCGGCGGCTACCGGATTCCCGCGAGCGCGGGCGGCGTCGGGCCCGCGTACGGCGCGTACGTCGCACCGCGTCTCGCGTATTGAGCGCAGACGCACGCCTGCGGCCACGTGCATGATCGCGGCGCGCGCCGACGCGAACGCGCCGCGCCGCATCGCACGCCGCCCGCGCACGCGATAGCATGAAAACTGCTGAGTTCAGCAGCATTTCTTGGTTCGAAAACGGTGCATGCACTGATACGGTGACGAATTCGCGGCGCATCGCGCGCCGCGTCGCTCATCAGCCGGACGCGCCGCGCCGGCGTCACCTAGAACAAGAGAAACGCACCAATGAAACTCAAGCCATTCGCTACCTGGCTCATCGGTCTGTCGCTCGTCGCCGCGCATGCGGCCGCGCACGCGGACCGCCTCGACGACATCAAGAAGTCCGGCGTGCTGCGCGTCGCGACGTTCGACAGCAATCCGCCATTCGGCTTCGTCGATCCGAAGACGAACCGGATCGTCGGCCTCGACGTCGACTATGCGCAGGCGCTCGCCGACAGGCTCGGCGTCAGGCTGAAGCTGCAGCCCACCAATCCCGCGAACCGCATTCCGTTCCTGACCTCGGGCAAGGTCGATCTCGTGCTGGCGAACTTCACGATCACCGACGAGCGCGCGAAGCAGATCGACTTCAGCATTCCGTATTTCGCGTCCGGCCAGCAGTTCCTCGCGAAGAAGGGCGTGCTGAAATCGGCCGACCAACTGAACGGCCTGCGCGTCGGCGCCGACAAGGGCACGACGAACGAAGTCACGCTGCGCGAGAAATTCCCGAAGGCGACGATCGTCGCGTACGACGACACGCCGTTCGCGTTCGCCGCGCTGCGCGCGGGCAACGTGCAGGCGATCACGCAGGACGGCCCGAAGCTGATCGGCCTGCTCGCGAACGTGCCGGACAAGCAGAACTACGAAGTGCCGGCGTTTTCGATCTCGAATGATTACATGGGCGTCGGCGTGCCGAAGGGCGAGACGCGGCTCGTCGCGTTCGTCAACGATACGCTGACGAATCTCGAAGCGAACGGCCGCGCGGGCCGGATCTACGATGCATGGTTCGGGCCGAACACGAAGACGCCGCTCGCGCGGATCTTCCGGATCGGCGACAAGCGCTGAACGCAGCGCCGAGCCCGCTGAACCCGCGCGGGCCGCCTGCACGCCGCATGCGGCCCGCATTCGCGCGTGATGCGAGCGCGTGCGCGATCGAGGCGCGCGACACGCAATCACGCGACACGCAACCTGCGGCCGCCCGCCCCGGCGGCCCGAAGCAACGAGATGGACGCCTGGCTCGCTCCCAAATATCTGATGTGGTTATGGCAGGGTTTCCTGCTGACGCTCGGCCTGTCGTTCGCGGCGGCCGTCGCGGCGACGCTCGCGGGCTTCGCGCTCGCGATCGCGCGGCATGCGAAGCGCGCATGGCCGAGGCGCGCGGCGGCCGCGTACGTCGTCGCGTTTCGCAACACGCCGCTCGTCGTGCAATTGCTGTTCTGGTATTTCGGCGTCGCGTCGCTGCTGCCCGAGCCCGTGATGGCGTGGCTCAACGCGCGCCATGCGGCCGCCCTGGGCGGCGTCGAGCTGCATTGGCCGTCGTTCGAGTTCGTCGCGGGCTGGGTCGGCCTGAGCTGCTACACGAGCGCGTTCGTCGCCGAGGAGTTCCAGGCGGGGCTGCGCGGCGTGCCGGCCGCGCAGCATCACGCGGCGAGCGCGCTCGGCCTGTCGCCGCTGCAGACGTTCCGGTTCGTCGTGCTGCCGCAGGCGGTGCGGATCGCGCTGCCGCTGCTCTTCGGCCAATACATGAATCTGATCAAGAACTCGTCGCTGACGATGGCGATCGGCGTCGCCGAGCTGTCGTACGCGTCGCGCCAGGTCGAGACCGAGACGTTCCGGACCTTCGCCGCGTTCGGCGTGTCGACCGTGCTGTACATCGCGGCGGTCGCGGCCGTCGAAGCGTTCGCACAATGGGCGGTGCGGCGCCGCGATCGCACGTTCGCGGGGCGCTGACGATGGATCTGTCGATACTCGCGCACAACCTGCCATACCTGCTCGTCGGCGCGTTTCCCGACGGCCCGCTCGGCGGCGCCGCGCTGTCGCTCGTGCTCGCGCTCGCGTCGGCGCTCGCATCGGCCGTGCTGGGCGTCGCGCTCGGCGTCGCGCTCACGCTCGCGACGGGCGCGCTGCGCGGCGCGCTCGTTGTCGTGATCGGCTTTTTCCGCGCGATTCCGGTGCTGATGCTGATTTTCTGGACCTACTTCCTGCTGCCCGTGCTGCTGCACGCGGACGTGCCGGGGCTCGCGGCCGTCGTGTGCGCGCTGTCGCTCGTCGGCGGCGCGTATCTCGCGCATTCGGTGCACGCGGGCATCCGGGCGGCGGGCGACGGGCAGTGGCAGGCCGGGCTGTCGCTCGGGCTCACGCGCTGGCAGACGGTGCGCCACGTGCTGCTGCCGCAGGCGGTGAAGATCATGACGCCGTCGTTCGTCAACCAGTGGGTGTCGCTCGTGAAGGATACGTCGCTCGCGTACATCGTCGGCGTGCCGGAGCTGTCGTTCGTCGCGACGCAGGTCAACAATCGGCTGATGGTGTATCCCGCGCAGATCTTCCTGTTCGTCGGCGTGATCTACCTGATTCTCTGCACCGCGCTCGACGTCGCGGCGACGTGGCTGCTCGCGGGCCGTCGGCGTGGCTCGCCGCGCGGCGACGAGGCGTCGCGCGCAACTGCCGCGCAGCCGGCGTCGGGCGGGCCGCGATAGCGTCGCGGCGTCACGACGACGCGTAATGCGTGTTGAAGATCGCGCGCAGCGTCGACGTATCGGTCGCGAACTCGGCCCACAGCGGCGCGTCGACCTGCGCGAAGCCGAGCGGCCGCGCGCCGCCCGATGCGAGCCGGAAGCGCGCCTCGCTCGCGACGCGCCTGAACGCGTCGAGCTGCATCGCCGACAGCGTGTTCTGCGCGTTGGCGAGCGCGACGAGCGGATCGACCGGCCGATCGTCGACGCGCACCTCGAAATGCAGATGCGGGCCCGTCGCCGCGCCCGTCGCGCCGACCGAGCCGATCCGCTGGCCCTGCGCGACCGTCATCCCGACGTCGAGCCCCGGCGCGAACGCCGACAGATGCGCGTAGTAAGTCGACGTGCGGTCCGGATGGTCGATGACGACATACTTGCCGTAGCCGAGCGCATCGTAGCCGACGAACGACACGACGCCCGCCGCCGCCGCATCGACGCGCGTGCCGGCCGGCGCGGCGAGATCGACGCCCGTGTGCATTTGCAGGATGTGCGACAGCGGGTGCACGCGCTCGCCGAAGTACGAGCTGATGCGCGTGCTGACGACGGGCATCGTGAGCGCGGGCGCGTCGAGCGGTGCGCCGTCGAACGCGTAGTACGCGCCGCCCGCCGCGCCCGGCGGCTTGAACCAGACCGCGCCGAACCGGCGGCCCGCGACGCGCAGCTCGAGCGCGGTCACGCGCGGCTTGCCCGATGCGGCGTCGAACGCGATCCGGTAGCGGTCGCCCTGTTGCGCGTTCGCGTGCGACTGCACGCGGTCGGCGATCAGGTCGCCGATCTGGATGCGTACTTCGGGCGGGATGTCGATCCGGTTCAGCGTGTCGGCGAGCGTGTCGTCGATCGGCCCGGCGCGCACGCCGCTGTCCGTGAGCGCGAGCACGGAATCGGCGAGCGAGAACGCGCGGCCGTCGTAGCCGAGCAGTTGGTTGCGGTGCGCGGCGAGCGACGCGAAGAGTCCGGGGCTCGCGCCGGGCCGCGCGAGCCCCGGCTGCGCCGGGCCGGGCTGCGTGACGTCCGCCTGCGCGTCGCCGAGCGTTCGCAGCGGCGCGGCAGGCGGGTTCTGCTCGGCGATCAGGCGCTCGAGCTCGCCCGTGACGAAGCGCTGCGCGCTCGGAAACGGCGCGTCGGCGAACACGCGCTGCGGCGTGCGCGCGGCGTTCGCGCTCGACGCATCGGGCGACTTCGACACGGCCGGCAGCGCCGCGAGGCCGCAGGCGATCAGCGCGCCGAGCGCGCCCGCCGCGGGCAGCTTGCGCCTGAACGAACGAGGAGGGGCCGAGCGAGCCGCCGATCCGGCGACGGACGCGGGATCGGCGAAAGAGACGGAAGAAACGGAAACGGATTGCGCGATTGGCTTGGCCAAGAGTGTCCACATCCTTGAAAAGGGCGGTTCGAACGAAAAGGGTGTGGGCGGCGACTGCGTTGGAACCCGCGTCGGGGCGGGCCGGCAGCGCCTGGGCGTCAACGCGGCGGGGCGCGCTCGCGAACGGAACGCGCCCCGCTGCGCGCCGCCCGGCCCAACGACGCGGACGATGTCCGCTCCGAACGGCGATTCGGTTTCCGAGGGTTCAAACCCAGATGAAGCATCGACGCCATCCAGGATGACCGCGCGGCGCGCGCAAATGTTCCGGGCAATTTGACGATTTTATGTAGGGGCGGATACGCAAAGCCTGCGATGCGCGCTCAGCGCGCGTTTGCGCGCGACAAAGCGCGCGGCGCGCAATCTTCGGCCATCCGTAGAGCGGGCGACGCGCGCAGCGCATCGACGCCCGCGTCGAGCATCGCTTCGGCATCGCGCCAGCGATCGCCGCGCAGCCGCGTCGTCCAGATCATCGAGCCGAAGATGCCTTCGAGCAGCGACAGCAGAAAGACGCCCGCCAGATGCACGTCGAGCGACGCGTCGAGTTCGCCCGCGGCGACCGCGCGGCGCAGCAGCGCCTTCGCGATGCGCAGCGTCTGCAATTCGTAGAGCGTGCGCCGGCGCATCAGCGGCGCGTTTTCTTCGCTCTGCTCACATTTCATGTAGAGGATCTCGAGCACGCGCTGCATCGAGCCGGGCTCGCCGCATTGGTGCAGATAGTGCGACGCGGCGAGCCGCAGCGTCGCGAGCGTGGGCCGCTCGTCGGACAGATCGAAGCCCTCGGCCGCGCGCGAGAACGCGCGATCGCACACCGCGACGCACACCTCGATCTTGCCGTTGAAGTGCCCGTAGACCGCGCCGCGCGACATGCCGGCCGCCTCCGCGATGTCCGCCATCGCGGTCTGGCCGACGCCCTTTTCCAGCAGCACGAGCTCGGCGGCGTCGAGGATCCGGTTCTTCGTGTTCAGCGATTCTTCGCGCGTCTTGCGGGCCATGTGGGTGTTGCTCCCTTTCGAATGTTTGTCGCTTTCTTACGACAATATGTCGGGCGACACTATTTAATCAATCGTGACTGATTATAATCGATCGCCCCGACCGGCCCCGAATTCGTCCCGGTCGAGCGACTTGCGAGGAAAAAATGAAATACGAATGGGCACGCGTGCGCCGCTTGTCGGCGGCGCTCGCGGTCGCGGCGTTCGTCGCGGCCGGCTGCGGCAAGCACGAAAGCGAGCACGACGCCGCCGCGCCGCGCGAGGCGAGCGTCGTCACGGTGAAGAAGACATCGGTGCCGCTGTCGGTTGAATTGCCGGGCCGGCTCGATGCCTACCGGCAGGCCGAGGTGCGCGCGCGGGTCGCGGGCATCGTGACCGCGCGCACCTACGAGGAAGGGCAGGAAGTCAGGCGCGGCGCGGTGCTGTTCAGGATCGATCCCGCGCCGTTCAAGGCGGCGCGCGATGCGGCCGCGGGCGCGCTCGAGAAGGCGCAGGCCGCGTATCTCGCGGCGCTCGACAAGCGCCACCGCTACGACGAACTCGTGCGCGACCGCGCGGTCAGCGAGCGCGACCACACCGAGGCGCTCGCCGACGAGCGGCAGGCGAAGGCGGCCGCCGCGTCGGCGCGCGCGGAGCTCGCGCGCGCGCAACTGCAGCTCGACTACGCAACCGTCACGTCGCCGATCGACGGCCGCGCGCGCCGCGCGCTCGTGACGGAAGGCGCGCTCGTCGGCCAGGATCAGGCGACGCCGCTCACGACCGTCGAGCAGCTCGATCCGATCTACGTGAACTTCTCGCAGCCCGCCGCCGAGGTGGAATCGCTGCGGCGCGCGGTGAAGAGCGGGCGCGCGGCGGGCATCGCGCAGCAGGATATCGAGGTGACGCTCGTGCGTCCGGACGGCAGCACATACGCGCGCAAGGGCAAGCTGCTGTTCGCGGATCTCGCGGTCGATCCGTCGACCGACACGGTCGCGATGCGCGCGCTCTTTCCGAATCCGGAGCGCGAGCTGCTGCCGGGCGCGTACGTGCGGATCGCGCTCGATCGCGCGATCGCGCGCGACGCGATCCTCGTGCCGCGCGACGCGCTCCTGCGCACGGCCGACAGCGCGACCGTCAAGGTTGTCGGCCAGAACGGCAAGATACGCGACGTGACGGTCGAGGCTGCGCAGATGAAAGGCCGCGACTGGATCGTCACGCGCGGGCTCGCGGGCGGCGAGCGTGTCGTCGTCGACGACGCCGCGCAATTCGAAGCGGGCGCGACCGTGAAGGCGGTCGAGCGCGGCGGCGCCGCGCAACCGGCCTCCGGTTCCGCCGTGGCCGCCGCGCCCGACAAGCGCCAAACCTGACAAGCACAATTCGATCATGGCTCGTTTCTTCATCGATCGCCCGGTGTTCGCGTGGGTGATCTCTTTATTCATCATGCTGGGCGGCATCTTCGCGATCCGCGCGTTGCCCGTCGCGCAGTATCCGGACATCGCGCCGCCCGTCGTCAGCCTTTACGCGACGTATCCGGGCGCGTCCGCGCAGGTCGTCGAGGAATCGGTCACGGCCGTGATCGAGCGCGAGATGAACGGCGTGCCCGGCCTGCTGTACACGTCGGCGACGAGCAGCGCCGGCCAGGCGTCGCTGTCGCTCACGTTCAAGCAGGGCGTGAGCGCCGATCTCGCGGCCGTCGACGTGCAGAACCGCCTGAAGACCGTCGAGGCGCGGCTGCCCGAGCCCGTGCGGCGCGACGGCATCTCGATCGAGAAGGCGGCCGACAACGCGCAGATCATCGTGTCGCTCACGTCGGAGGACGGGCGGCTGTCGGGCGTGGAGCTCGGCGAATACGCGTCGGCGAACGTGCTGCAGGCGCTGCGGCGCGTCGAGGGCGTCGGCAAGGTGCAGTTCTGGGGCGCCGAGTATGCGATGCGGATCTGGCCGGACCCCGTCAAGATGGCGGCGCTCGGCCTGACGGCGTCCGACATCGCGTCGGCCGTGCGCGCGCACAACGCGCGCGTGACGATCGGCGACGTCGGCCGCAGCGCGGTGCCCGACAGCGCGCCGATCGCGGCGACCGTGCTCGCGGACGCGCCGCTCACGACGCCCGACGCGTTCGGCGCGATCGCGCTGCGCTCGCGCGCCGACGGCTCGACGCTCTTTTTGCGCGACGTCGCGAGAATCGAATTCGGCGGCAACGACTACAACTACCCGTCGCTCGTGAACGGCAAGACGGCGACCGGCATGGGCATCAAGCTCGCGCCCGGCTCCAACGCGGTCGCGACCGAGAAGCGCGTGCGCGCGACGATGGACGAGCTCGCGAAGTTCTTCCCGCCGGGCGTGAAATACCAGATTCCGTACGAGACGGCGTCGTTCGTGCGCGTATCGATGAGCAAGGTCGTGACGACGCTCGTCGAGGCGGGCGTGCTCGTGTTCGCGGTGATGTTCCTCTTCATGCAGAACTTCCGCGCGACGCTGATTCCGACGCTCGTCGTGCCCGTGGCTCTCCTCGGCACGTTCGGCGCGATGCTCGCCGCGGGCTTCTCGATCAACGTGCTGACGATGTTCGGGATGGTGCTCGCGATCGGCATCCTCGTCGACGACGCGATCGTCGTCGTCGAGAACGTCGAGCGGCTGATGGTCGAGGAGAAGCTGCCGCCGTACGAGGCCACCGTGAAGGCGATGAAGCAGATCAGCGGCGCGATCGTCGGGATCACCGTCGTGCTCACGTCGGTGTTCGTGCCGATGGCGTTCTTCGGCGGCGCGGTCGGCAACATCTACCGGCAGTTCGCGTTCGCGCTCGCGGTGTCGATCGGCTTCTCGGCGTTCCTCGCGCTGTCGCTCACGCCGGCGCTCTGCGCGACGCTGCTCAGGCCCGTCGCCGACGACCATCACGAGAAGGACGGCTTCTTCGGCTGGTTCAACCGCTTCGTCGCGCGCTCGACGCAGCGCTACACGCGGCGCGTCGGGCGGGTGCTCGCGCGCCCGCTGCGCTGGCTCGCCGTCTACGGCGCGCTGACGGCCGCCGCCGCGCTGCTGATCACGAAGCTGCCGGCCGCGTTCCTGCCCGACGAGGATCAGGGCAACTTCATGGTGATGGTGATCCGCCCGCAGGGCACGCCGCTCGCCGAGACGATGCAGAGCGTGCGGCGCGTGGAGGAATACGTGCGCACGCATTCGCCGAGCGCGTACACGTTCGCGCTCGGCGGCTACAACCTGTACGGCGAGGGGCCGAACGGGGGGATGATCTTCGTCACGATGAAGGACTGGAAGGCGCGCAAGCAGGCGCAGGATCAGGTGCAGGCGATCATCGCGGGGATCAACGCGCGTTTCGCGGGCACGCCGAACACGATGGTGTTCGCGATCAACATGCCGGCGCTGCCCGACCTCGGCTTGACGGGCGGCTTCGACTTCCGGCTGCAGGACCGCGCCGGGCTCGGCTACGGCGCGTTCGTCGCCGCGCGCGAGAAGCTGCTCGCCGACGGGCGCAAGGACCCCGTCCTCACCGATCTGATGTTCGCCGGCACGCAGGACGCGCCGCAACTGAAGCTCGACATCGATCGCGCGAAGGCGTCGGCGCTCGGCGTGCCGATGGAGGAGATCAACGCGACGCTCGCGGTGATGTTCGGCTCCGACTACATCGGCGATTTCATGCACGGCTCGCAGGTGCGCCGCGTGATCGTGCAGGCGGACGGGCTGCACCGGCTCGATCCGGGCGACGTGACGAAGCTGCGGGTGCGCAACGCGAAGGGCGAGATGGTGCCGCTCTCCGCGTTCGCGACGCTGCACTGGACGATGGGCCCGCCGCAGTTGACGCGCTACAACGGCTTCCCGTCGTTCACGATCAACGGCGCGGCGTCGGCCGGGCACAGCAGCGGCGAGGCGATGGCCGCGATCGAGCGGATCGCGTCTGCGCTGCCCGCGGGCATCGGCTACGCGTGGTCGGGCCAGTCGTACGAGGAGCGGCTCTCGGGCGCGCAGGCGCCGATGCTGTTCGCGCTGTCGGTGCTCGTCGTGTTTCTCGCGCTCGCGGCGCTGTACGAGAGCTGGTCGATTCCGTTCGCGGTGATGCTCGTCGTGCCGCTCGGCGTGATCGGCGCGGTGGCGGGCGTCACGCTGCGCGGGATGCCGAACGACATCTATTTCAAGGTGGGACTGATCGCGACGATCGGGCTGTCCGCGAAGAACGCGATCCTGATCGTCGAGGTCGCGAAGGATCTGGTCGCGCAGGGCATGTCGCTCGCCGATGCGGCGCTCGAGGCGGCGCGCCTGCGGCTGCGGCCGATCGTGATGACGTCGCTCGCGTTCGGCGTCGGCGTGCTGCCGCTCGCGTTCGCGACGGGCGCCGCGTCCGGCGCGCAGATCGCGATCGGCACGGGCGTGCTCGGCGGCGTGATCAGCGCGACGCTGTTCGCGATCTTCCTCGTCCCGCTCTTTTTCGTGTGCGTCGGCCGCGTGTTCGACGTCGTTCCGCGCCGCCGCGGCGGCGCGCACGCGGCACTGGAGATCAAGTGAAAGCGATGATGAAACCCCTGGCCCGGCGGCGCGGGCCGCGCGCATGGCCGGTCGCGCTCGCGGCGGCGCTCGTCGCGGGCTGCACGCTCGCGCCGCGCTACGAGCGGCCGGCCGCGCCCGTGCCGGTGAGCTATCCGTTGGCGGCGAGCGCGCCGCACGGAGCGAGCGCCGTGCGCCCGGCGGCGGTGGACGGCGGCTCGCGCGATGCCGCGAACGCGTCCGGCGGCGCGCACCAGGTGCGCGAGGCGTCCGAGGCGCACGACGTGCGCCTCGACGACTGGCGTGCGTACTTCACCGATCCGGCGCTGCGCGCGCTGATCGACGCGGCGCTCATGAACAATCGCGACCTGCGGATCGCGACGCTGCGCATCCAGGAAGCGCGCGGCCTTTACGGCGTCGCGCGCGCGGACCGGCTGCCGTCGATCGACGGCAGTCTCGGCTACGAGCGCACGCGGCTTTACGACCCGGTGCTGCGCGAGAGCGCGACGAGCTCGCTCTATCGCGCGAGCGTCGGCTTGAGCGCGTTCGAGATCGACCTGTTCGGCCGCGTGAAGAGCCTGTCGGACGCGGCGCTCGCCGAATACTTCGCGACCGCCGAAGCGCAGCGCGCGGCGCGGCTCAGCCTGATCGCCGAAGTCGCGTCCGCGTATGTGACCGAGCGCGCGCTCGTCGATCAAGTGAAGCTCGCGGAACGCACGCTCGCCGCGCGCGACGCGACTTACGCGCTCACGCAGCGCCGTTACGCGGCCGGCACGAGCACGGCGATCGAGCTGCGCACGGCCGAGATGCTCGTCGCGGCCGCGCGCGCGTCGAAGGCGGCGCTCGAGCGCGAGCACACGCAGGCCGCGAGCGCGCTGAAGCTGCTCGCGGGCGACTTCTCGGCGGCGCTGCCCGCCGATGCGCCCGCGCTCGACGAGCTCGCGGTCGCGCGGGTGTCGCCGGGGCTGTCGTCGGATCTGCTGGAGCAGCGGCCGGACATCCGGCAGGCCGAGCAGCGGCTCGTCGCGGCGAACGCGAACATCGGCGCCGCGCGCGCGGCATTCTTCCCGCGCATCGCGCTCACGACCGACGTCGGCTCGGTCAGCGACGCATTCTCGGGGCTCTTCTCGGCCGGCTCGAGCGTGTGGACGTTCGCGCCGCGGCTCACGCTGCCGATTTTCGCGGGCGGGCGCAATCGCGCGAATCTCGAACTTGCCGACGCGCGCAAGCATATCGCGGTCGCCGAATACGAGAAGACGATTCAGACGGCGTTCCGCGAAGTCGCCGACGCGCTCGTCGCGCGCGATCAGATCGACGCGCAGCTCGCCGCGCAGCAGGCGGTCTACGGCGCGGACGCCGAGCGGCTGCGGCTCGCGGAGCGGCGCTACGGCAGCGGCGTCGCGAGCTATCTCGAACTGCTCGACGCGCAGCGCAGCACGTTCGAGTCCGGGCAGGAGCTGATTCGCCTGAAGCAGTTGCGGCTCACGAATGCGATCGCGCTGTATCGCGCGCTCGGCGGCGGCTGGTCGCGCGCCGCGTGCGGCGGCGAAGACGCGTGTGCGTGAACGCGTCGACGCGCGTGTTCATCGACGGCGATCGCCTGCCGGTCGTCCTGGTTCGCATGAAATGACGAAGCGGTCAGCCGGCGCCGCCGGATCGCGCGGACGGCCGCGCGTCATGCCTTCGCGTCGGCGTGCTCGGGCTGGCGGCGCCAGAACGTCCGGTATTCGTCGCACGTATCGATGAGGCGCCGGTGCGGGCCCGCCGCGACGAGCCGGCCTCCGGACAGGAACAGCACCTGGTCGGCCGCCTCGACGTTCGCGATCCGGTGGGTGATCAGCACGAGCGTCGTCCGCTTGCCGAGGCGCTCGCGCAGCATCGCGATGCCGAGCGTGTCGCTGTGCGGGTCGAGCCCCGACGTCGTTTCGTCGAGGACGATCGCGGGAACGTCGACGCCCATCAGCCGGACGAGCTCGACCTTCTGCACCTGGCCGCCCGACAGGCGCGCGCCGCCTTCGCCGACGTCGCCGTCGAGATCGACGCGCCGGCCGTCCTTGTGGAACGCGAGGCGCTCGAGCAGCCGGGTCGCGTCGACGTCGGTGAGCGTCGACGGGTGGTAGCGGACGTTTTCCCGCAGCGAGCGGTTCAGGAGCGCGACGTCCTGCGGGACGTACAGCGCGAAGCGGCGGCGCGCGTCGTCGCCGACGCTGTACAGGTCGACGCCGTCATACGCGACGGCGCCGTCGTCGGGCGGCAGCAGCCCGGCGACGATCTTCGCGAGCGTGGACTTGCCCGAGCCGTTGTGCCCGACGATCGCCGTGTAGCTGCCCGCCGGCAGATCGAACGACATCGGCTCGATCGAGAAGCGCCCCGCCCGGGCAAACGCGAGCCGGCGCACCGCGATGTGCGCGGCCGAGCCGCCCGGGTGCGCAAGCGCGCGCGCGCCGTCGCCGCCGTCGCCGCCCGCGCGCGGCGCGATCGCGAGCGCTTCGCGCACGTTCGCGAGCGCTGCGCCCGCCTGGCGAAGCACGAATCCGTACGCGCCGAGCGGCAGCGCGAACTGCAGCACGTACGTCTGCAGCAGCATGAAATCGCCGAGCGTGATCCGGTGGGCGGCGATGTCGCGCACGCACAGCACGAACATCGCCGCCATGCCGAGCGCGATGATGCCGTACTGACAGGCGGCCGCGCGCGTGAGCAGCCACGACCGGCGCCAGTCGACATCGAGGCGCGCGACGGCGCGCGTCGCGACGTAGTCGATTTCCTGCGGCACCGCGCCGTTGTAGACGACGCGCGGCGCATTCGCCAGCACGTCGCCGAGCGCGGCCGACAGCGCGCCCGCCGCCTCGTTCGTCGCCGCCGCGCTGTTCTCGTACTGCTCGGCCGACAAGTGAGAAAACACGAAGTAGGCGGCCAGCACGGCAAACAGGATCGCCGCGTACCGGAGCGGCACGAGCAGCGCGATCAGCACGATCGCGACGACGAGCTGGATCGCCACGGGCGCGATCTTCCACAGCACGCCTTCGATGATCACCTGCAGGCTGTACGGCAGGCGCTCGAGAAGGCCCTGCACGTAGCCGCTGTCGCACGACGCGCGGCTCGCGAGCGCCGGCAGTTGCGCATGCAGCGCGCGGCGCAGCAGCGTATTCGACGTGGCGTGGACGATCTTGCCGGTGTACGCGAGCAGCGCGACCGACGAGACCGCGGACGCGGACCAGAGCACGGCGAACAGCACGATATCGACGGAAGCCTTCGCCGCGTCGAACTGCGCGCGCGACATCTCGTCGACCGCGAGCTTCAGCGCAACCGGGCCGAGCAGCATGAAGGCCGATGTCAGCGCCTCGATCAGCACGCCGGCGACGATCAGCTTTCTCGCCTTCGTTTCCTTGTCGACCATCAGGCGGACGACGTCCGCCAACGAGCGTAGCGCAGCAAGCTTCATGTCGATTCGCGATCGGGCCGGCAAGCCGGCGTTTCGAATGGGGAGGGCCCGGTTCCGGCGCGCGGTGGGACCGGATGCGGCCGCACGCGCGCCGTCGGGAGGGCGGCGAGACGGTTCGTCAGCATACCGCGGCGCGCCGGTTCGTCACGAAATTCTGCCAGGACGCGCAAAAAATCTCCACGCATCCGACGAGCGCGAGACTGATCGCGGCCGCGTTCTGTCCGACGCGCACCGCCTTGAGCGCGCGCTCGAGCTCGGCTTCGTCGAGCTTGCCGCTTCGCATCAGCACGCCGTCGCGGATCAGCTCGCGGAATGCGTCGTAGTGCGACACGATGCCCTTCACGAAGCCGATGCCGAACGATCCCTTGGTCCTGCGCCACAGCACGTCGACGGGGGTGTGCGCCGACGCGATCTCGCGCAGCACGATCCGGTCGTTGCGGTGATCGAAGCTGTCGTAGCTGCGCAGGCCGAACGTCGCCTCGACGACCGGTTGCGCGAGATACGGATTGAGCCGGCGCGTGTACGCGGCGTCGGTGACGGGCGTCATGATCGACACGAACCGGTCGAGCACCGAGATCGACTCGTCGAGCGGCGCGCGCCGGCGCGGGATCTCGGCCGCCGCGCGCGGCGCGTGCGACGCGAACAGCCCGGACAGCGCCCGCTCCGACGCCGACGTGTCCTGTCCGAACAGCCGCCTTCTCAGCGCGATCTTCGCCGCCATCAGCAGGATGCGCGGAATCGAATCGTTGTGAAGCACCGCGAGCTTTTCCGCCGTGCGCAGCGCGAACGACCATCCCTTGGCGCGAAGCGCGTCGAGCACCGCGTTCGCGTCGGGCACCGCCTTGAACAGCAGATCGCCGCCCTGGCCCTCGAGCAGCACCGACGACGGACCGATCGCGTTCGACACCGCCCGGTCGATGCCGAGAAACAGCATGTCCTGGCTCAGCGCGGCGGGCGGAGTCTGCACGATCCGCTCGGAGAACGGCAAATGGCGATCGATGTCGATGCAGATGAGCGCCGCGCCGATCGAATCGGCGACGCGCGTCGCCATGTCCCGCTCGTAGCAGTCGGGCGACGACGTGGAGAACAGATGGACGGCGGCGAGCGGCGCGTTCGCGCCGAGTGCCTTGCGCAGGAAGATCGCGCCTGCGGACGAATCGACGCCGCCCGACAGCGCGGCGCACACGCTCGGGTGGCTGCGCGCGATGCTCGAATAGACGTCGTCGAGCGCCGCCGCGCACGATGCGCGGATGTCGTCCGCGGCCGGCGCGCGCGGCAGCCACGCGCGCTCGATCGCGCATCGTCCGTCGGCGTCGACGATAAGCGCGCATCCGGGCGGCACGACGCGGATCGACGCGAACGGCGTTTCGTCGAGCGGACCGAACTGCGTGCACGCGAATTCGATCAGGTAATCGAGGTTCCAGTCGATCGGCCCGCGATCGAGCAGGTTCGCCGCCTGCGGATCGACGTCGACGCGCCCGTGCTCGCCCGTCCGGTAATAGAGCCGGACCGAATGCAGCGGATCGGGCATGAACAGGCGGCGGCCGGTCGCCGCCTCGTCGAGCACGAGAAGGTACGCGCCCCAGACGGAGCGTGTGACGGCGTCGCGCGCGTCCGGCAACGTGCGCGCGCGCGCGAGCGAGCGCACGAGGCTCGAGTGCGCGTCGCGCAGGTACGCGCGGCCGGGGCCGTCGGCTTCGAGCAGCGTCACGCCGATCGGCCGGTCGGGGCCGGCCGCGCAGGACAGCCATTCGCGATACCCGTGCGCGTTCGTCCAGGCGCGCCGTTCAAGCCGCCAGCCCGAACGGGGCGGCGCGTTCGTCATGTCGAGGCGTCCGATAGATTTCGCCATAGCTCTTTTTCAGCTCCGGTTCGTCGCCGCACACGCGCCCGTCGACCTCGACCCATGCATGGGCGACGAACGGCATCGGCCTCACGCCGATCACCAGTTGAGCGGGCACGTTCTCCCGTCTCAGGTGTGTGGCGAGCGCGAACGACATTTGCAGGCACGTGATGCGAATGGGCGACCAGATCGACGCGCGCAGATAGCGCTCGATCGTGCGAGACGGGGCGTCGCCGGCACGCGCGCCTTGCCCGGCGCGCGCATCGAGCCGATCGAGCAACGAGAGCGCGTGAAAGCCGCGGATCTTGAGCGACACCGCGCTTCGCACGATGCGCCAGAACGGCAGCCACTCGAAGCCGGACGCGCTTCGCTCGCCGAGCGTGCGGCTTCCCCAGACGCCCGAATCGAACGTGTCGAACGCCCACCCGCGGTAATCGGCAATGCGGCCCGGGGCGGACGCCGGCGATTCGGCGGCGACGATCCGGTCGGATATCAACGGCTTCAATGCGTGCGGCGCATCGAGCGGCTTGAAATCCAGATAATGATCGGCAAAAGCCTTCGCGCATGCCTCGTCATAAAGAAAATAACGCGACCGTTGCATATCGAGCGCGACGATCGCCTGATCGAATACTGCAATATGGCAATGGTTGGCTGGTGTCATGACTATTTATTCTGGTGGGGCAAAATGCCCCACCAGCTTCATGAAGCGCTACTCAGTCGGGCACGAGGCGCGACTTAATTGAACCCGAAACGCGAAATCACGCGGGCATCCGGGGTTTGGAAACCCGGGGTACCGTGGGTCGAGGAAACCGCGTCCAGGCTGACGCCGTTGGAGCCGTGGATCGTCGAACGAAGCAGCTTCGCCAAAAGTCGAACCATTTTAATCTCCTAAAAGATATCGAGTGAGCCAACCGCCTTTCATGATAGTAAGGTAGCCGGCGTTAGGTTTATAGCATCGCCCGGAAAGAAATTCAATCGGAATATTTTTTTCTCGCCGTGGGTAATTTTATATCCCGGCATTGCGGAATTTATCTTGAATGAACGATTTATCTTTATCGAAAAAGTGAAATCGTGATTTGTCGGCTTGATTCATGAATTTGGAAGCGGAATAAATCCCGCATTGCCCGCATCGGGTTCCGCGGATCGCGCCGCCGGATGCGCGCGGGACCTGCTGCTTCGCACCAAATTTGACGCATCCGGCCTCCGCATTCGTCCGGATTCAAAAAAATACCAGCCCGGTGTCTGATTTTTAGTGGCCGGCCGGATGGCCGGCGACTATCGTTCGCACTACACAAAACGAACGGCGAAGCGCGTTGCCGAGCGCTCCGCCGCATCGAAGGAGCGGCGCGCGCGCCGTGGTCTGGAGAACAGGAGGAGCGTGTGCAGCCCGATCTCGAAGTCGTCGACGTGCGCCGTGGCGAGTCGTTCAAGGCGTGGTCGCATGGCTACCCGTACCGCACCGTGCGGTGGCACTTCCATCCGGAGTTCGAAGTGCATCTGATCGTCGAGACGACGGGCCAGATGTTCGTCGGCGATTACGTCGGCGGCTTCGGCCCCGGCAACCTCGTGTTGATGGGACCGAACCTGCCGCACAACTGGGTGAGCGACGTGCCGGAAGGCAAGACGATCGCCGAGCGCAATCTCGTCGTGCAGTTCGACCAGGCGTTCGTGTCGCGCTGCGCGGACAGCTTCACCGAATGGCGGCACATCGAGGGGCTTCTCGCCGACGCGCGCCGCGGCGTGCAGTTCGGCGCGCGCACGAGCGAGGCGATCCGGCCGCTCTTCGCCGAGCTGATCCACGCGCGCGGGCTGCGCCGCATCGTGCTGTTCCTGTCGATGCTGCAGATCCTCGTCGACGCGACCGACCGCGAGCTGCTCGCGAGCCCCGCGTATGAAGCCGATGCGTCGACCTTCGCGTCGACCCGCATCAACCACGTGCTTGCGTACATCGGCAAGAACCTCGCGAACGAATTGCGCGAGACCGATCTCGCGCGGCTCGCCGGGCAGAGCGTGAGCGCGTTCTCGCATTACTTCCGCCGGCACACCGGCTTGCCGTTCGTCCAGTACGTGAACCGGATGCGGATCAATCTCGCGTGCCAGTTGCTGATGGACGGCGACGCGAGCATCACCGACATCTGCTTCAGGAGCGGCTTCAACAATCTGTCGAACTTCAATCGCCAGTTCCTCGCGGTGAAGGGCATGTCGCCGTCGCGCTTTCGCCGCTATCAGGCGCTGAACGACGCGAGCCGCGATGCGTCGGAGGCGGCCGCGAAGCGCGGCGCGGGCATCGCCGGCGCGCCGGCGATCGTGCCCGCCGCGCAGGCGCGCGGCAACGCTCGGCCGCCCCCCGAAATCCTGCTGTCCGGCTGAAGCCGGCCCGCGTTCCCGAGCAACCCAGCCCAAAACGCGTCGCCCCGCGCGCCGCTCTCGCGGCGCGCGGGGCGCGCTCATACCTAGAAAACGGAGACAACCATGATGGACACCGCTTTGTCGACGCCGGCTTCCGGCAACCGGGCCGCCCGCGCGCTGCGCGCCGCGGCGCTTTCGATCGCGCTCGGCGCCGCAGGCATCGCGCATGCGGCGCCGCTGAAGATCGGCATGACGTTCCAGGAGCTGAACAACCCGTACTTCGTGACGATGCAAAAGGCGCTCAACGAAGCGGCCGCGTCGATCGGCGCGCAGGTGATCGTCACCGACGCGCATCACGACGTCAGCAAGCAGGTGAGCGACGTCGAGGACATGCTGCAGAAGAAGATCGACATCCTGCTCGTGAATCCGACCGATTCGACGGGCATCCAGTCGGCCGTGGTGTCGGCGAAGAAGGCGGGCGCGGTCGTCGTCGCGGTGGACGCGAACGCGAACGGCCCGGTCGATGCGTTCGTCGGCTCGAAGAATTTCGACGCGGGCGCGATGTCGTGCGACTACCTCGCGAAGGCGATCGGCGGCAGCGGCGAAGTCGCGATCCTCGACGGCATTGCCGTCGTGCCGATTCTCGAGCGCGTGCGCGGCTGCCGCGCGGCGCTCGCGAAATTCCCGAACGTGAAGATCGTCGACGTGCAGAACGGCAAGCAGGAGCGCGCGAGCGCGCTCACCGTCACCGAGAACATGATCCAGGCGCATCCGTTGCTCAAGGGCGTCTTCAGCGTCAACGACGGCGGCTCGATGGGCGCGCTGTCCGCGATCGAGGCGTCGGGCAAGGACATCCGGCTCACGAGCGTCGACGGCGCGCCGGAGGCGATCGCCGCGATGCAGAAGCCGAACTCGAAGTTCATCGAAACGTCCGCGCAGTTCCCGCGCGACCAGATTCGCCTCGCGATCGGCATCGGGCTCGCGAAGAAGTGGGGCGCCAATGTGCCGAAGGCGATTCCGGTCGACGTGAAGCTGATCGACAAGAACAACGCGAAGACCTTCAGTTGGTGAGCCGGCGCGGCCACGAGGCCGACGGCATGAACGAGGCGGGCGACGCGCGCCGAGCCGCGATGGAGGCGGTGGCGGGCGCGGCGCGCGCGAGCGAGGAAGCAATGGACACGATACTGGCGCTCACCGGCATCACGAAGCGGTTTCCGGGCGTCGTCGCGCTGCAAGGGATCGATCTGCGCGTCGCGCGCGGCGAGATTCACGCGCTGCTCGGCGAGAACGGCGCGGGCAAGTCGACGCTGATGAAGATTCTCTGCGGCATCCATCAGCCCGACGAAGGCACGATCACGATCGACGGCGAGCCGCGGCGCTTCGCGAACTATCACGAAGCGATCGCGGCGGGCGTCGGCATCGTGTTTCAGGAGTTCAGCCTGATTCCGGACCTGAACGCGGTCGACAACCTGTTCCTCGGCCGCGAGTGGCGCGGCCGGCTCGGGCTGCGCGAGCGCGCGCGGATGCGCCGCGCCGCGGCGGACATCTTCGCGCGGCTTCGCGTGGCGATCGATCTGGCGGCGCCGGTGCGCGAGCTGTCGGTCGCGCAGCAGCAGTTCGTCGAGATCGGCAAGGCGCTGTCGCTCGACGCGCGGGTCCTGATCCTCGACGAGCCGACCGCGACGCTCACGCCCGCCGAGGCCGCGCACCTGTTCGGCGTGATGCGCGAGTTGAAGCGCCAGGGTGTCGCGATGATCTTCATCTCGCACCATCTCGACGAGATCTTCGAGGTGTGCGACCGGATCACCGTGCTGCGCGACGGGCAGTACGTCGGCGCGACCGACGTCGCGCGCACCGACGTCGGCGCGCTCGTCGAGATGATGGTGGGCCGGCGCATCGAGAACAGCTTTCCGCCGAAGCCGCGTCTCGCGCGCGATGCCGCGCCCGTGCTCGAAGTGGACGCGCTGCAGGTGCGCGAGAACGGGCCCGTGAACCGCTTCACGCTGCGCGAAGGCGAGATTCTCGGCTTCGCGGGCCTCGTCGGCTCGGGGCGCACGTCGAGCGCGCTCGCGCTGATCGGCGCGAAGCCCGCGCGCGTGCGGCGCGTGCGCGTGCGCGGCCGCGCGGTGCGCTTCGCCGACCCCGCCGACGCGCTCGCCGCGGGCATCGGCCTCCTGCCGGAGAGCCGCAAGACGGAAGGGCTCATCACCGGGTTCTCGATCCGGCACAACGTCGCGATCAACAATCTCGGCAAGCACCGCAGCCTGCGCTGGCTCGTCGACGCGGCGGCCGAGACGCGCACGACGCTCGAGCTGATGCGGCGGCTCGGCGTGAAGGCGCCGACGCCGCACACGCGCGTCGACACGCTGTCGGGCGGCAACCAGCAGAAGGTCGTCATCGCGCGCTGGCTCAATCACCACGCGCGGATCCTGATCTTCGACGAGCCGACGCGCGGCATCGACATCGGCGCGAAGGCGGAGACCTACCAATTGATGCGCGAGCTGACCGCGCGCGGCTATTCGATCGTGCTGATCTCGAGCGAGCTGCCGGAGATCGTCGGCATGTGCGACCGCGTCGCGGTGTTCCGGCAGGGGCGCATCGAGGCGGTGCTCGACGGCGACGCGATCGAGCCGAACACGGTGATGACTTATGCGACTTCAGACGTACGCGGAGCGAATCATGAACATGCATGACCGGACGGCGACGCCGTCGTCTTCCTCTCCCGCGCCCGCCGCCGCCGGCGCGCCGTTGCCCATCGACGCGCGCGCGCGGCACGCGTTCGCCGCGCTCAGGCGCACGACGACGTTCTATCCGCTCGTCGGGCTCGTCGCCGTGTGCGTTGCGATGATGTTCGCGAGCGACAGCTTCCTGAGCGCGGCGAACCTCGAGAACGTGCTGCGGCAGGTATCGATCAACGCGATCATCGGCGTCGGGATGACCTGCGTGATCCTGACGGGCGGCATCGACCTGTCGGTCGGCTCGGTGATGGCGCTGTCCGGCACGCTGACGGCGGGGCTTCTCGTCGCGGGCGCGAACGGCGCGGCGGCGCTTGCCGCGGGCGTCGGCGTCGGGGTCGCGCTCGGCGCGGCGAACGGCCTGTTCGTCGCGTTCGCCGGGATGCCGCCCATCATCGTCACGCTCGCGACGATGGGCATCGCGCGCGGCCTCGCGCTCATCTATACGGGCGGCTATCCGATCGACGGGCTGCCCGACTGGATCCGCTTCTTCGGCAGCGGCAAGGTGCTCGGCGTGCAGATGCCCGTGCTGACGATGCTCGCGGTCTACGCACTCGCCTGGCTGATGCTCGAGCGCATGCCGTTCGGCCGCTACGTGTACGCGATCGGCGGCAACGAGCACGCGACGCGGCTCTCGGGCGTGCGCGTCTCGCGCGTGAAGCTCGCCGTCTACACGTTCGCGGGGCTCACGTCGGCGCTCGCCGCGATCGTGCTGACGGGCCGCCTGATGAGCGGGCAGCCGAACGCGGGCGTCGGCTTCGAGCTCGACGCGATCGCCGCCGTCGTGATGGGCGGCACGTCGATCGCGGGCGGCCGCGGCTCGATCGTCGGCACGCTCGTCGGCGCGCTGCTGCTCGGCGTGCTGAACAACGGCCTGAACATGATCGGCGTGAATCCCTACGTGCAGAACGTGATCAAGGGGGCAATCATCCTGCTCGCGATCTACATCGGCCGCGAGCGGCGCAAGTGAGCTGCGCGGCGCATGCGACGCCGATATGCGCGGCGTGTGTCGCGTGCGTCGGGCACTTCGGGCACGCCGCGCACGGCGTCGCGGCGAGCGGCCGCACGGCCGGCATTCCACTTCTTCGAACCCAGCCAGGCAAACCGAAACCATGACGAATCGAAACGACGAAACGCAGCAGATGACGGCAGTCGTCTGCCACGCCCCCGAGGACTACCGCGTCGAGCGCGTCGCGAAGCCGCGCGCGAACGCGCGCGAGCTCGTGATCCGCATCGGCGCGTGCGGGATCTGCGCGAGCGACTGCAAGTGCCATTCCGGCGCGAAGATGTTCTGGGGGGGGCCGAGCCCGTGGGTCAAGGCGCCCGTGATTCCCGGCCACGAGTTCTTCGGCCATGTCGAGGAGCTGGGCGAGGGCGCGGCCGAGCACTTCGGCGTCGCGCTCGGCGATCGCGTGATCGCCGAGCAGATCGTGCCGTGCAGCAAGTGCCGCTACTGCAGGTCGGGCCAGTACTGGATGTGCGAGGTGCACAACATCTTCGGCTTTCAGCGCGAGGTCGCCGACGGCGGGATGGCCGAGTACATGCGCATTCCGCCCACCGCGATCGTCCACCGGATTCCGCTCGGCATCTCGCTCGAGGACGCGGCGATCATCGAGCCGCTCGCGTGCGCGATCCACACGGTCAATCGCGGCGACATCCAGCTCGACGACGTCGTCGTGATCGCGGGCGCGGGGCCGCTCGGCCTGATGATGACGCAGGTCGCGAAGCTGAAGACGCCGAAGCGGCTCGTCGTGATCGATCTCGTCGAGGAACGGCTCGCGCTCGCGCGCGAGTACGGCGCCGACGTGACGATCGACCCGACGCGCGAGGACGCGCCCGCGATCGTCCGGGCGCTGACGGGGGGCTACGGCTGCGACGTCTACATCGAGACGACCGGCGCGCCGGCGGGCGTCACGCAGGGGATGGACCTGATCCGCAAGCTCGGCCGCTTCGTCGAGTTCTCGGTGTTCGGCAAGGACACGACGCTCGACTGGTCGATCATCGGCGACCGCAAGGAGCTCGACGTGCGCGGCGCGCATCTCGGCCCGTATTGCTATCCAGTCGCGATCGATCTGCTCGCGCGCGGGCTCGTCACGTCGAAAGGCATCGTCACGCACGGCTTCTCGCTCGAGGAGTGGGACGAGGCGATCCGGGTCGCGAACTCGCTCGACTCGATCAAGGTGCTGATGAAGCCGCGCGGCTGACCGCGCGCCGCTCACCGAATCGCGGAGGCGACATGGAATGCGTGATTGGTGTCGACATCGGCACCCAGAGCACGAAGGCGGTTCTCGCCGGCATCGACGGCGCGATCGTCGCGCAGCACGCGGTGGCGTACCGGCCGGACACGCCGAAGCCGCTGTGGGCCGAGCAGTGGCCGCACGTGTGGTTCGACGCGGTGCGCGAATGCATCGCGCGCGTCGCGGCCGACGCGCGCGCGGCCGGCATCGGCGCGGCGTCGATCGGGGCGCTGTGCGTGAGCAGCCTGTACGGCGGCTCGGGGATTCCGGTCGATCGCGAGATGCGGCCGCTGCATCCGTGCCTCATCTGGATGGACCGGCGCGCGACCGACGAAGTCGACTGGGTGCGCGCGCACGTCGACGTCGCGCGGCTTCGCGCGATCACGGGCAACGGCGTCGACAGCTACTACGGCTACACGAAGATGCTGTGGCTGCGCGAGAAGCGCCCCGACGTGTGGGCGAACATCCGCTATTTCGTGCCGCCGAACGCGTATGTCGCGTATCGGCTGACGGGCGAGCTCGCGGTCGATCACAGCGCGGCGGGCAACATCGGCGGCGTCTACGATCTGAGCCGCCGCGACTGGTCCGACGAAGCGCTCGACATGCTCGGCATCCCGGCGACGATGATGCCCGAGCGGCTCGTCGATTCGGATGCGGTAGTGGGCGGGCTCCTCCCGCAATGGGCGGACGCGCTCGGCCTTGCGGCGGGCACGCCTGTCGTCGCGGGCGGCGTGGACGCGGCCGTCGCGACGTTCGCGGCGGGCGCGGCGCGCCGCGGCCAGCACGTCGCGATGATCGGCACGAGCATGTGCTGGGGCTACATCGCGGAGACGACCGACGCGCGGCACGGGCTCGTCAGCATGCCGCACGTGTTCGACGGCCGGCGCGACCTGTACGTGTTCGGCGGCGCGCTCACGGCGGGCGCGTCGGTAACGTGGTTCCGCGAGCAGTTCTGCCACGCGGAGCTCGAGGCCGCGCGCGCGAGCCCGGGCGGCGACGCGCACCGCCTGCTCGAAGCCGCCGCCGCGCAGGTGAGCGCGGGCAGCGACGGCGTGCTGTTCCTGCCGTACCTGATGGGCGAGCGCAGCCCCGTGTGGGACCCGAAGGCGAGCGGCGCGTTCGTCGGCCTGTCGCTGTATCACACGCGCGCGCATCTGTATCGCGCGGTGCTCGAAGGGCTCGCGTACGCGCTCAGGCACAACATCGCGGCGGGCGCGGCCGGCGCGCGCGCGCTCGACGACCGGCTCGTCGTGGTCGGCGGCGCCGCGCATTCGGATCTGTGGATGCAGAGCATCGCCGACATCACCGGCTACCCGGTGTGGACGATCGCCGAGGACGTCGAGGCGGCGATGGGCGCGGCGCTGCTCGCCGCGCTCGGCGCGGGGCTTGTGTCGCGCGAGGCCGCGCGGCGCGGCTGGGTCACGCTCGCCGAGCGCGCACGCCCCGACGCGCGGCACGCGGCGCTGCACGACGCGCGCTTTGCGCTGTACGCCGGGCTCTATCCGGCGCTCCAACCCTTCATGCACGGATTGCAGACATCATGAGCGTCGCTTTCGATTTCAACGGCCGGTCGTTCCTCGTGACGGGCGCCTCGAGCGGGATCGGTCGCGCCACGGCCGTCGCGCTGCGCGGCTGCGGCGCGCGCGTCGTCGCGGCCGCGCGCAACGTGCGTGAGCTCGCGCGGCTTGCCGGCGAGACGGGCTGCGAGCCGCTCGAACTCGACGTCGGCGACGACGCATCGGTGAGCGCGGCGTTCTCCGGCGAGCGGATGCGCGGCGCGTTCGACGGGCTCGTCAACTGCGCGGGCGTGACGAGCCTCGCCGCGGCGACCGACACGACGGCCGCCGAGTTCGACCGCGTGATGGCCGTCAACGCGCGCGGCGCGATGCTGGTCGCGCGGCACGTCGCGCGCGCGATGATCGGCGCGGGGCGGGGCGGCAGCATCGTCAACGTGTCGAGCCAGGCGGCGCTCGTCGCGCTGCCGTCGCATCTCGCGTATTGCGCGTCGAAGGCCGCGCTCGACGCGATGACGCGCGTGCAGTGCGTCGAGCTCGGGCCGCACGGGATCCGCGTGAACAGCGTCAATCCGACCGTCACGCTCACGCCGATGGCCGAGCGCGCGTGGAGCGACCCGCAGGCGAGCGGGCCGATGCTCGCGGCGATTCCGCTCGGGCGCTTCGCGCGCGTCGCGGACGTCGTCGCGCCGATCCTGTTCCTGTTGAGCGACGCGGCCGCGATGGTGAGCGGCGTCGCGCTGCCCGTCGACGGCGGCTACACCGCGCGATAGCGCGCACGCGGTTCGCGGGCGTCGCGCTCGGGCCTCGGGCGCGCTCGCGGCACGCCGTGGCCGCACCGGAGATCGCGAGCCGGCGATCCGCGAGTCGGCGATCGCGCTCGCCGCCCGCCCGCTCGCGTCACGCCCGCAAGAGGCGCGCGAGCGCGGCGCGGGGCACCGTGAGCGGCGGCGGCCCGAGCGTCACGTCGGGCGCGGCGATCGCCATCGACGTCTGCGCGAACGCGACGACATCGAAGCCTTGCGCATACGCGGCGTCGGCCGCCCGCGCGAGCCGCGCGCGATAGCCGGCCGCGTCGCCCGCATGGAATCGCGCCCACGCATCCGGAACGATCCGCACCTCCAGACGCGCGCCCGTCGCGCGCGCTTCCTCTTCGAACAACGCGCGGGTCGGCCGCTCGCTGCTCGGCGCCGCGCACAGCACGGCGATCCGCGCGCCGGCGTGCGCGCACGCACGGGCGAGCGCCGCGTCCGCGCGCACGACCGGCTTCGGTAGCGCGGCGAGCGCGTCGACGCTCGGCCCGAGCGTCGAGCACGTGAGGATCACCGCGTCGGCATCGCGCGCGAGCGCGACGAGCGCCGCGCGGGTTTGCTCGACGATCGGCTCGGGCAGCGCGAAAGCGGCGGCGCCGGCGGCCGCGGCCGCGCGCTCGGCGGCGGCGAGCAGGTCGGCACGCACGCCGTGCGCGAGCGAACCGGGGGCGAAACCGAGCGCGGCGGCGGCCTGTTCGAAGAGCGGCACGTTGCTGTCGGCGGTGTGCAGGCAGGCGATGACGGGCATCGGTCGAATGGCGATCAAAAGGTATTCAAAAAGGGCATTCGAAGGTCGCCGGAGCGGGGCGAACGCGGGATCGTACCGCCATCGTTGCGCGGGGGGTGAACGAAGCGCCGCCGAAGTGCCGCAAAACGGCAAATCCCGCGAGATGATTTGGGTATCAATAAATCATATTGAGAACGATTCGCGTTTACGTTAAATTGCCTGCCATTGGGCAAACATCTGGAGAATGCATGGCGGAAGCGCTCGCCCGGCCGGCGCCGGCAAAACCGTTACCGATCCTCGATCCGAACGCGGCGTTTGCGCCCGGCCCGCGCGCGCCGTCGCGCGCCGCGGCGCGCGCGTCCGCGCACGGCGTGCTCGTCGACGTGCTGGTCGCGAACCGGCCGATGCTCGTCAAGCTCGCGCGCGGCTTCGTCGGCTGCGCGAGCCGCGCCGAGGACGTCGTGCACGACGTGTTCGTCAAGCTCGTCGATTTCCCGAACCAGGACGCGATCCGGCAGCCCGTCGCGTACGTGACGCGGATGGTCCGCAACGCGTCGATCGACGCGTGCCGCCGCCAGACGCTCGAGAACGCCTATCACGCGGACGAGGACGACGGCCTCGACGTGCCGTCGAACGAGCTGTCGCCGGAAGCGGCGCTCGCCGTGCGCGACACGCTGCGCCATGTGTACGACGCGCTCGCGCAACTGCCCGCGCGCAGCCGCGCCGCGTTCGAGATGGTGCGGCTGCGCGAGGAGACGCTGCAGAGCGCCGCGCGCGCGCTGAACGTGTCGCAGACGCTCGTGCATTTCATGGTCCGCGACGCCGAGCGGCACTGCGCCGCGTGCGTCGACGCGTCCGAGCGCGGGCTCGCGTGCCCGGCGTTTTGCGGCGGCCGCGCGCGGCCGGTAAAAAAATGCGTGCGCGATTCGTCTATCGAGTAGACGCCCACGCGGCGCGCCCGGCGCGCCGTCCCTCGAACCTTTCCAGCGAGCTTTCACGATCATGACGCAAGCCCAGCAACCCGCGAGCGCGCCCGCCGAGGCCGACGACGTCGTCTACGCGGTCGTCGTCAACGACGAAGAGCAGTACTCGATCTGGCCGACGTTCCGCGCGCTGCCGGCCGGCTGGCGCGAAGCCGGCGTGCGCGGCCCGAAGGCCGACTGCCTCGCGCACATCGAGACCGTGTGGACCGACATGCGCCCCGCGAGCCTGCGCCGCCATCTGGACGCGGCGAACGCGTCGTGATCCGGCGCGCGCCCCGTTCGCATCGTTCGTATCGCCAGAGCAAGAGGATTTCCGGATGACCCAGCTTTCGATGCCGGCCGCGGCGGCCCGCCCGACGCTCGGCGATCTGCGCGTCGAGCCCGGCCTGCCGACCGTCGTGTCGCCGCGCGCGGGCGCGGACATCGCGCTCCACGACGCCGCGCCGCTGTTGCGCGAGATCGCGAACGACGTCCTCGAGCGTGCGGGCGGCGTACTTTTCACCGGCTTTCGCGTCGCGTCGATCGAGACGTTCCAGCGCTTCGCCGCCGATTTCGGCGATCCGCTGATCGGCTACGAGTTCGCGTCGACGCCGCGCAGCCAGGTCGAGGGCGCCGTCTACACGTCGACCGAATACCCGCCGCACCGTTCGATCCCGCTGCACAACGAGCAGTCGTACACGCGCGAATGGCCGCTGCGGATCTGGTTCCACTGCGCGCTCGCCGCGCGCACGGGCGGCGCGACGCCGATTGCCGACAGCCGCGCCGTTTATCGCGCGCTCGATCCGGCGCTCGTCGCGCGCTTCGCCGAGCGCGAGCTGCTGTACGTGCGCAATTTCGGGCAGGGGCTCGATCTGCCGTGGCAGCAGGCGTTCGGCGCCGACGATCCGCGCGAAGTGGAGCGCATCTGCGCGGCGCGCGGGATCGACTGCGAATGGCGCGAGAGCGATGACGGCGAGCCGCTTCTGCGCACCCGCGAGCGCTGCCAGGCGGTCGCGCGCCATCCGCGCACGGGCGAGCCCGTATGGTTCAACCAGGCGAACCTCTTTCACCTGTCGGCGCTCGACGAGGACATGCAGGAGGCGCTCGTCGACGCGGTCGGCATCGAGAACGTGCCGCGCAACGTCTATTACGGCGACGGCGCGCCGCTCGAGCCAGACGCGCTCGCCGAGATCCGCGCGGTGCTCGACGGCCAGCGGATCGTGTTCCCGTGGCGGACGGGCGACGTGCTGATGCTCGACAACATGCTGAGCGCGCACGCGCGCGATCCGTTCGAGGGGCCGCGCAAGGTGGTGGTGGCGATGGCGCGAAGCCACCGCGAAAGGAACGGCGCTTAGCGGATTGGGCGGATGACGAAACGATGAACAATAAAGCGGTGCCGGCGCTCGCGGCGCGCGCGTTGAGCGTCGGCTACCGGGATCACCGGGTGCTCGACGGCCTCGATCTGCCGATCGCGGCGGGGCGCGTGAGCGCGCTGTGCGGCCCGAACGGCTGCGGCAAGAGCACGCTGCTGCGCACGCTCGCGGGGCTGCAGCCCGCGCTGTCGGGCACGGTCGAAGTCAACGGCGCGCCGCTCGGTTCGTACCGGCGGCGCGCGCTCGCGCGCACGCTGACGATGCTCGCGCAGTTCAACCAGATTCCCGCGGGGCTCACGGTGCGCGAGCTCGTCGCGTACGGCCGCTACGCGCACGGCGGCTGGCTGCGCGGGCTGTCGCGCGCGGACCGCGACGCGATCGACGAGGCGCTCGCGGCGACGGGCCTCGAGCGCGACGCGGCGCGTGATGTCGCCGCGCTGTCGGGCGGCGAGCGGCAGCGCGCGTGGATCGCGATGGCGCTCGCGCAGCAGGCGCCCATCGTGCTGCTCGACGAGCCGACCACCTATCTCGACATCCATCACCAGCTCGACATCCTGCGCGAGCTGCGGCGGCTCAATCGCGAGCGCGGCCTCACGATCGTCTGGGTGCTGCACGACCTCAACCAGGCGGCCGCGTACAGCGACGAGATCGTGCTGATGCGCGCGGGGCGGATCGTCGCGCAGGGCACGCCCGATGCGATGCTCGAGCCGCATCACCTGCAGGCCGCGTTCGGCGTGACGATGCTCAAGACCGCGCATCCGCTCACGGGCGCGCCGATGTGCGTGCCGGCATACGAGGGCGTGCTCGATGCCGATCCGGCGGACGCGCGCGGCGCGTCATGTGCGTCCGGTACGTCCGACGCGGTATGCGGCGCGTCCGGCGAGCGCCGCGCCGGCGCCCGCACGCAACGGGATCTCGCCGCATGACGACGCTCGCGGTTCGCAAGCGGCTGCGCCGCGCCGCGCGCGCGCCGGACACGCCGCCGGCGTCGCGAGCCTCGCGCTCGCCGGCGTCCGGGCGCGTCGGCGCGATTGCCGGCGCGCTCGTCGCGCTCGTCGTCGTCACGGCCGCGATGCGGCTCGCGCCCGAGCTGCGCGCGTGGCTCGCCGCGCCGGCGGGCAGCGACGCCGCGCAGCTCGCGCACGTCATGCTGTTCGATCTCGCCGCGCCGCGCGCCGCGGCGGCGCTCGTCGCGGGCGGCTGCCTCGCCGTCGCGGGCGCGCTGTTCCAGTCGCTCACGCGCAATCCGCTCGCCGCGCCTGATCTGCTCGGCATCACGGGCGGCGCGCAGCTCGGCCTGATCGCCGCGATGCTCGTGCCGGCGCTCGCCGGTCAGGCGTCGGTGCCGCTGCTGTTCGCCTGCGGGCTCGCCGCGGCCGCCTGCGTGTCGGCCGCCGCGGGCGGCTGGCGCGCGACGCCGCTGCGCCTCATTCTCGCGGGCAGCGTCTGCATGCTGCTGTTCTCGGCGGTCACGACGCTGTTGCTCGCGTTCTTCGAGGAGACGGTGGTCGGTGCATCGCTGTGGGCGAGCGGCAGCCTGTATCAGCCGGGCGCGGCCGGGCTGCGCGACGCGCTGCTGTGGCTCGTCGCGCCGCTCGTCGCGCTGCCGCTCGTGATCCGGCCGCTCGATCCGCTCGCGCTCGGCGACGACGCGGCGGCCGCGGCCGGCGTGCGCGTCGACGCGACGCGCCTCGCGGCCACCGTCGTCGCGGTCGGCTTCGCGAGCGTCGCGGTCAGCGTCGCGGGGCCGCTGTCGTACATCGGCCTGATCGCGCCGAACCTGATCCGGCAGATGCGCGGCGCGAGGGCGTCGAGGCTCGGCGCGCTCGTGCCGCTCGCCGCGCTCGCGGGCGGCGCGCTCGTGCTCGTCACCGACAGCGCGGTGCTCGCGCTCGGCCTCGATGCGACGCTGTCGACGGGCGTCGCGATCGCGTTCGTCGGCACGCCGCTGATGCTCGCGATGATCCGGCGCGGCGCGGCGTGGTCGGGCGCGGCGCAGCAGGCGGCGGCGCACGCGCAGCCGGGCATGCGCGGCTGCGCGCGCGTCGTCCGCGCGCTCGCCGCGCTGCCGTGGCCCGCCGTCGCGGCGCTGCTGTTGTCGGCCGCCGCCGTGCTGCTCGCGCTCGGCGTGTCGTTCGGCCCGGTGTGGATCGGCCCCGGACGCTGGCTCGCGGCGCTCGCGCAGCGCGACGACGTCGCGCGGATGGTGCTCGACCTGCGCGCGCCGCGGCTCCTGTGCGCGTTGCTCGCGGGCGCGCTGCTCGGCGCGTCCGGCGTGCTGATGCAGAGCATCGTGCGCAATCCGCTCGCCGGGCCCGAGGTGCTCGGCGTCACGCAGGGCGCAGGGCTCGCGACGCTTGCCACGCTCGTCGCATGGCCGCTCGCCGCGCACGGCGCGCTCGTCGCCGCGTCGCTCGCGGGCGGCGGCGCGACGCTTGCGCTCACGCTCGCGCTCAATCGCCGGCATCGCTATGCGCCGCTCGCCGTCGCGCTGACGGGCATCGTGATCGGCACGCTGTGGACGACGCTCGCGCAATGGCTGATCACGCAGGAGAGCGTGCAGCCCGCGCGCTTCGTCGTCTGGCTCGTCGGCGGCACTTACGGGCGCAGTTGGGGCGAGGTCGTCGCGCTGCTGCCGTGGTGCGCGCTCGCGACGCCGGCGCTCGTGCTGCTCGCGAAGCCGCTCGATCTGCTCGCGCTCGGCGACGATCAGGCGGCCGCGCTCGGCCTGCCGATCGCCGCGCTGCGCCCGCTCGTGCTGACGATCGCGACGCTCGCCGCATGCGCGGCGGTCGCGGCGGTCGGCCCGGTCGGCTTCATCGGGCTGATGGCGCCGCATCTCGCGGCGATGCTCGGCGCGCGCGCGCACGCGACGCGCCTGTGGGTGGCCGCCGCGTGCGGCGCGCTGGTGCTCGCCGCGGCGGACGTCGTCGCGCGCACGCTGCTCGCGCCGCGCGAGATTCCGGCGGGCGTGCTGACCGCGCTGATCGGCGCGCCGTACCTGCTCGCGCTGCTGATCGCCGAAGCGCGGCGCGAGCGGCGCGGCGGCCGATGAGCGCGAGCCTGCGCGCGACGCGCTTTTCGACGTTCGCGCCGGCCGCGATCGCGCATTATCTCGAGCACGTGTGGCTCGGCGCACCCGACGCGCTCGACGAGCCCGCGCTCGCGGCCGACGGCGGCGAGCCGCCGGACCTGATCCCGGCCGCGGCGCTCGCGCTCAGGCGCGATGCGCTCGTCGACGCGATGGCCGCGCTGTACGGCGGCGATCCGTGCACGCATGCGCGCGCGCTCTTGTCGCAATGGAGCAAGCACTACTTCAATCTGGCCGCGTCGGCGGGCTTCGCGGCCGCGCTGCTGCTCGGCCGGCCGCTCGACATGACGCCGTCGCGGATGCGCGTCGCGCTGCGCGCCGGGATGCCGGTCGCGCTGATCTTCGACGCCGACGCGCTGCGGCCCGCGCAAGCCGAGCCGGCGTCGCGCTATGCGGCGCTCGTCGACCATCTGCGGGCGACGATCGATGCGCTCGCCGCGCTCGCGAAGCTGTCGCCGCGCGTGCTGTGGGCGAACGCGGGCAACCTGCTCGACTACCTGTTCGAGCAATGCGCGGATGCGCCGCGCGCGGCGGCCGACGCCGCATGGCTGTTCGGCCCCGTCGACGCGCGCGGCGAAGTGAACCCGCTGCGGCTGCCGGTGCGCCGCGTGAAGCCGTGCTCGGCGCGGCTGCCCGATCCGTTCCGCGCGCGCCGCGTGTGCTGCCTGCGCAATGAAATTCCTGGGGAAGACCAACTGTGTGGAAGCTGTCCGCTGTTGTTGACGATGTGCGACGAAGCGCTCGCGAAGCAGGACGCCGCGCATTGACGGCGCGAGTGGGGCAAGGGCGATGCGCGGCGGGGCGGCTGTCCGTTGCGCGGGCGATCGTGTCTGCGGCGGCTGCGCAGGTGGCGCTGGCCGCGTGCGTCGCGCACGCGGCGCCGCTCGCGCAGGCGGGCGAGCCGCCCGGCGTCTGCCGGCCGCTCGCCGCCGATCCGACCGTGTCGCAGTTCAGCCGAGGGCTGCCCGCGCGGCCGATGCGCATCGTCGTGCTCGAATTCATGTTCGCCGAGGATCTCGTCGCGCTCGGCATCACGCCGGCCGGCATGGCCGATCCCGCCTACTACCCGGTCTGGATCGGCTACGAGGACGCGCGGCTCGCGCATGTGCAGGACGTCGGCACGCGGCAGGAGCCGAGCCTCGAGGCGATCGCGGCCGCGAAGCCGGACCTGATCCTCGGCGTCGGGCTGCGGCATGCGCCCGTCTTCGGCGCGCTGTCGCGGATCGCGCCGACCGTGCTGTTCAAGTACAGCCCGAACTACGTCGAGGACGGCCGGCAGGTCACGCAGTACGACTGGGCGCGCGCGATCCTGCGCACGATCGGCTGCCTGACGGGGCGCGAGCGCGACGCGCGCGCGGTTCAGGCGCGCGTCGACGCGGGGCTCGCGCGCGACGCGCGGCGGATCGCGGCGGCGGGGCACGCCGGCGAGCGCGTTGCGTGGCTGCAGGAACTGGGCTTGCCGGATCGCTACTGGGCGTTCACGGGCAACAGCGCGCCGGCGGGCATCGCGCGCGCGCTCGGCCTCGAGCCTTGGCCGGGCGAGCCGACGCGCGAAGGCACCGCATACGTGACGTCGGAGGATCTGCTGAAGCAGCCGGGTCTCGCGGTGCTGTTCGTCAGCGCAACCGGGCCGGGCGTGCCGCTCGACGCGAAGCTCGATTCGAGAATCTGGCGGTTCGTGCCGGCGCGCAAGGCGGGCAGGGTCGCGCTCGTCGAGCGGAACATCTGGGGGTTCGGCGGGCCGATGTCGGCGTTGAGGCTCGCCGACGAGATGACGGAGCGGGTGCTGGCGTTGCCGAAGCCGGGGGCGGACGCGCCGCCGCGGTGACGCAGGCCGGCCGCGCCGCCGCCGATTGCTGCCGATCGCCCTCGGATTGTCCCCGTTCGCCCGATGCGCCGCGCTATCGCTCCCGCGGCATCGTTGCGGGCCGAAGGTACGCGAACATGTGCGAGACGCAGTCCGGCTTGCCCAGTGCGACGCCGTGATTGCGCAGAATCGCATAGGCGGCGATCGCGTGAAAGTAGAACTGCGGCAGCGCCCAATCGCGCCCAATCGCGGACGTATTGCTCGCCCGTCATGTCGAACACCGCGCCGTCGGGCAGTTCGAGCGCGATCGGCCGTTCGGCGCCTTCGTCGAGCGCGTGCGGTGCGAGCGCGCCGAGGAATGCGAGTGCATCGGCGATGCAGGTCTGCGCATCGTGCAACGAGCCGGGCGCCGCATCCGCATTCCATCCCGCGCGGCGCAGCGCGAGCAGCGACTCGGGAAGCGCGTCGCCGCGCAGGCGGTAGACCGGCTCCTGCGCCTGAAAGGCCGTGAAGCGGACTTGTGCGGCGAGCGGAAACATGTCGGCGGCGAGCCGTTTCGACAGCAAATCACCCGGTTCGCCGCGCCGATCACGCCGCGCGCCGCGCCATCACCCCTCGGTCCCGTTCGCGAGCGCCGCGCGCCGCGCGCCGTGCGTTTCGCTGACGATCTTCCCGTTATCGAGCTTCAGCACCCGGTCCGCGATCGGGAAGTAGCGGTCGTCATGGCTGATCACGATCACCGTCTTGCCGCGCGCGCGCAGCTCCGGCAGCAGTTGCTCGTAGAACACCGCCTTGAACGCCGGGTCCTGGTCGGCCGCCCATTCGTCGAACAGATAGAGCGGCCGGTCCTCGAGATACGCGACGACGAGCGCGAGCCGCTTGCGCTGCCCGGTCGACAGCGCGCGCGTCGAGAACGCGCCGTCGACGACCTGCACCTTGTGGTCGAGCGAGAGCTTCGCGACGAGCGCGTTCGCGCGCGCGTCGGCCTGCGCGCGCGCCGCGTCGCTCGGGTCGACGATGCCGAGCAGCGCGTCGAACAGATGGAAATCGTTGAACACCGCCGAGAAGCGCTCGCGGTACGCGGCGCGCTCGGCGAGGCCGACCGGCTTGCCGTCGAGCTCGATCGTGCCGCCTTCGGGCTCGTACAGGCCCGTCAGCACCTTCGCGAGCGTCGTCTTGCCGCTGCCGTTGCCGCCGACGATGAACACGAGCTCGCCCGGCTTGAGCGTCAGGTCGATCGGCCCGACGCGGAACATCCGCTCGTCACGCTCGTGGAAATACGAATGCGTGACGCCGCGCAGCGCGAGCGTGTCGAACGGCACGTGCGACGCGGTCTCGTCGGGCGGCGGCGCGGTGCGCAGCGCGCCGAACTGCGCCATCAGCTTCTCGATCCGTTCGAGCGATACGCGCGCCGCGTTCAGCGTCGGCACGTTGTTGAGCAGGCCGTCGAGCGGCAGCAGCATGAACAGGAACACGACGACGTAGCCGGACGCCGCGGGCCCGTCGCCGCGCACGCCGAGCGCGGGCCAGAACGCCGCGACGCCCAGGAACACATAGAACAGGAACACGATCCAGCCCACGCCGATCGCGTACGCGCTGAACGCGCGGCGGCGATGGTCACGCACCTCGGCGATCGCCGCGCCGAGCTGCCCGTCGACGAACTGGCGCGAGCGCGCCTGATGCAGCTTCAACTCCTTCGCGCCCGAAAAGAGCGCGCCGAGATAGCCGAACAGCCTGTCCTGCGAGCGGCCCGCATCCTCGAGCCAGGCGATCGCGCGCTTGTCGCCCGCGTGATAGCCGAGCGAGCCGACGAGGATCGCCGCGACCGCGAGCAGGCACACGGGCCACGACAGCCACGCCAGATAGCCGAGGCAGCCGAACACGATCGAGCCGTGCATCACGAGATTGGGCAGTGCGAAGAACAGCATCGACACGTTGGTCGCGTCGTCGGTCAGCACCGACTGGACCGGCGCCGCGCCGATCCGCTCGACGTCCTGCAGCTCGGCCGCCGCGACGCGCCGCGCGACGTGCTCGCGCAACTGCGCCATCGTGTCTTGCGACAGCCGCGCGAACAGCACGCCCGTGACGATCCGGGTGACGAGCGCGATCACCGCGCACAGGCCGAAGCGCCATGCGAGCGACGCGTCGGCGGCTTGCGGCTCGGAGAGCGCGCGGCTCAGCGTCGCGACGAGCAGCACGCTCGACGCGCCGTTCATCACGCATGCGGCGAGCGCGATCGCGAACGCGCCGCGGGAGCGCTTGAGCAGCGCGACTATCAGGCGCCGCGCGTGCTTCACGGCGGGGCGGGAATCGGTCGAGGGCGGGGCGTCGAGACGCCCGGTGGCATCGGTCATCGGCGGAGCACGGGTCAGTGAAGGAAACGAATCGGCGCTTCGGCGGCGAAGCGAACGGCAAGGCGCGGGGCGCGCCTCTTCTGTCTGCTAGACGAATGGGCGCGCCGAATCTTTACCTGTGCTTCATTCGCGCGGTGCTTGCGCTTGACCCGCGCCGCGCATCAGCCGCGCATCTGCGCGTCGCCGGCGCCGCGCTGCGCTGCGCGACACGCCGTTCGTCGACGAAGGTAAAAACAGCCCGGTAAAAAATTTCGCGCGCGATTCGTCACACTGTTGAAGCGGCCCGCTTGCGGCCGGCGACTTGAACGAAACGGCCGAGGCGGCCGGAATCAACGGACTTCACGCCCTATGACGAGCTTTCCGACTGCGCTGCATCATCGAATCCACGCGCTCGCGCGACTCGACCCCGACGCGCCCGCGCTCGCGTCGTTCACGCCCGACACCGTGCGCCTGTCGCGCGGCGAACTCGACGACCGCGCCGCGCGCCTGGCCGCGCAACTGCGCGCGGCAGGCGTGGCGGCGGAGGTGCCGGTCGGCGTGTGCGTCGCGCGCGCGTGCGACCTGTTCGTCGCGCTTTTCGCCGTGATGAAGGCGGGCGGCGTGTTCGTCGCGCTCGATCCGCGCCATCCGGCCGCGCGGCTCGACTGGGTCGCGCGCGACGCGGGGCTCGCGCACGGGATCGTCGATGCGTCGGCCGACGCCGCGATGCGCGCGCGCTTCGCGCAGTGCTTCGACGTCGCGAGCGTCGCGGCGGCGGACCCGGCCGCGCCGCGCGAGCACGGCGCGGCGGTGCATCCGCGCGCGGCCGCGTACATGATCTACACGTCCGGCTCGACGGGCACGCCGAAGGCGGTCGTCGTCGAGCACGGCCCGCTCGCCGCGCACGGCGACGCGCTCGCCGAGTCGCTGCCGATCGGGCCCGGCGATCGCGTGCTGCATTTCGCGTCGGTGAACTTCGACGTCGCGATCGAGGCGTGGCTCGTGCCGCTCGCGGTCGGCGGCAGCGTCGTGATCAGCGATCCGCCGCCGTTTCCGCCCGACGCCGCGCATGCGCTGATTTCGCGCGAGCGCGTGACGAACACGACGCTGCCGCCCGCGTACCTGCGCGAGTTCGCGGCCGTGTGCGCGCGCGAAGGCGTGCCGCCGTCGCTGCGCGTGCTGCTGTTCGGCGGCGAGGCGATGTCGCAGGACGCGTTCGACGAGATTCGCCGCGTGTTCCCGGCGATCCGCCTCGTCAACGGCTACGGGCCGACCGAAACCGTGATCTCGCCGATGCTCTGGCCGGTCGATCCGGGCACGGCGCCCGCGCTGGACGACGGCAACGGCTACGCGTCGTTGCCGATCGGCTGGCCGATCGGCTGGCGCGCCGCGCGCGTCGAGCATGCCGACGGCACGGTCGCGCGCGGCGACGCGGGCGAGCTGCTGCTCGGCGGCGCGTGCCTCGCGCGCGGCTATCACGGCCGCCCCGCGCTGACGGCCGAGCGCTTCCTGCCCGATCCGGCGGGCGAGCCCGGCGCGCGGATCTACCGGACGGGCGACCTCGCGCGCGAGCGTGCGGACGGCGCGTTCGACTATCTCGGCCGGATCGACGATCAGGTGCAGGTGCGCGGCGTGCGCGTCGAGCCGGGCGAGATCGCCGCGTGCCTGCTCACGCATCCGGGCGTGCGCGACGCGGGCGTGCTCGCCGAGACGGCGGGCGGGCGCACGCAACTGATCGCATGCGTCGCGCTCGCGGCGGCGCAGCGCGAAACGTCGGCCGGCGATGCGCGTTCCGATGCGCGGCCGGACGACGACGCGCTGCGCGCGCACGTCGCCGCGCATCTGCCGGCCGCGTGGCTGCCGCATCGGTTCGTGCGCTTCGACACGCTGCCGTACACGCTGAACGGCAAGCTCGACCGCGCCGCGCTGCGCGACGCGGTTGCGGCGCAGCCGGCCGGGGCCGCCGCGGACTTCGACGCGCCGCGCACCGACACCGAGCGCCGCGTTGCCGCGCTGTGGCAGCGGTTGCTGCACGACCCGGCGCCGATCGGCCGCGTCGACCGCTTCTTCGTGCGCGGCGGCGATTCGCTCGCCGCGATGCAACTGCAGGCGGCGATCCGGCTCGACTGGCGCGTCAACCTGCGGCTCGACGCGATTTTCGACGATGCGCCGCTCGCCGAACTCGCCGCGCGCATCGATGCGGCCGAGCGCGAAGAGCAGCGGCCGGCCGCGATCGGGACGCCTGCGACGCGCGCGATCACGGCCGATGCAATCGACGCGGGCAACGTGGACAAAGTGGGCGGGGCGGACGAGGCGGGCGAGGCAATCGAAACGGCCGGCGCGTTCGAGCGTCCCGCCTCGTTCGCGCAGCAGCGCTTCTGGGTGCTCGCGCGCACGCAGGACGCGGGCGCCGCGTATCACGTGTCGTTCCACTGGGACGTCGACGGCGCGCTCGACCCCGGCACGCTGCAGCGCGCGCTCGACACGCTGATCGCGCGTCACGAGGCATGGCGCACGACGCTCGTCGAGAACGACGACGGCGTCGTCGTGCAGCGCATTCACGCGGCGCTGCCGGTGCGGATCGCGGCCGTCGACCTGCGCGGCGAGGCCGGCGGGTCGCGCGCCGCGCGCCTGGCCGAGTTGACCGAGCGCCACGCGAGCGCGCCGTTCGACCTGTCCGACGGCCCGCTTGTGCGCGCGCTGCTCGTCACGCTCGCCGACGGCGCGCAGCGCTTCCTGCTGACGACGCACCACGCGGTCAGCGACGGCTGGAGTTCGCGCTGTGCGTTCGCCGAGCTGACGGCCGCGTACGCGGCGCTCGCCGAGGGCCGGGCGCCCGAGCTGCCGGCGCTGCCGATCCAGTACGCCGACTACGCGCAATGGCAGCGCGACGCGCTCGACGCGAACGAGACGGCGCGCCAGCTCGCGTACTGGCGCGCCGCGCTCGCGAACGCGCCCGGGCCGCTCGCGCTGCCGCTCGACCGGCCGCGCGCGGCCGAGCGGGACTATCGCGGCGGCCGGCTCGCGCGGCGTCTTTCGCCCGCCGCGTCGGACGCGGTGCGCGATGCCGCGCGGCGGCTGCATGCGTCGCCGTTCACCGTGCTGCTCGCCGCGTTCGACGCGTGGCTCTTTCGCCTGACGGGCGAGCGCGATCTCGCCGTCGCCGCGCCGATCGCGCAGCGCGCGCGGCCGGAAACCGCGCCGCTCGTCGGCCTGTTCCTCAACACGCTCGCGCTGCGCGCGCGCGTGTCGCCCGCGCAGTCGTTCGAATCGCTCGTCGCTTCGGTGCGCGACGCCGCGTTCGGCGCGTTCGCGCATCAGGACGTGCCGTTCGACAAGGTGGTCGACGCGGTGAAGCCGCCCGTGCGGCGCGGCGACGAGTGGCTGCGCGTGAAGTTCGCGCAGCAGTTCGATCTGGCGCTCTCGGCGACGCTGCCGGGCGCGACCGTGCGGATGGCGCCGGGGCTCGATCCGGCCGCGCGCTTCGATTACGCGCTCGATTTCACCGACGATGCGCGCGGCATCGAATTCGTCGCCGCGTATGCACAGGACGGGATCGACGAGGCGACCGCGCAGGCGTGGCTCGACAGCTTCGCGGCGCTCGTCGAGGACGCGGTGCGCGATCCGCGCCGCACGATCGCCGAGCTCGCGGTCGCGCAGGGCGGCGCGCCGCGCGCGCTGCTCGCGGGCCGGCCGCTCGCGACCGCGCCCGACGTGCTGGCGCTCTTCGCGCGCGAGGCGGCCGAGCATCCGCATCGGATCGCGCTCGCGGACGCCGACACGCAGCTCACGTTCGCCGAGCTCGACGACGCGTCGAACCGCGTCGCGCTCGCGCTGCGGCGCGACGGCGCGCGCGTGAAAGCGTCCGGCGTGGCGACGCCCGGCATGGAGACGCCCGTCGCGATCTGCATCGAGCGTTCGGCGTGCTTCGTCGTCGCGTTCGTCGGCGTGCTGAAGTCGGGCGCGTACGCGGTGCCGCTCGATCCGGCGTCGCCGCGCGAGCGGATCGCCGCGGCGCTCGCCGCGTGCGGCGTGCGCCGGATGCTCGCGGCGGGCGATCCCGGCGCGCTCGGCGATTTCGACGGCGTGGCCGTGCAGGACGTCGACGCCTGCGCGCACGACGCGTCGCTCGCGAACGCCGCCGCGCCGCGCGTGCCGCCGCAGCCCGAGCAGGCCGCGTATCTGATTTTCACGTCGGGCTCGACGGGCGCGCCGAAGGGCGTCGTCGTGTCGCACCGCTCGCTCGCCGATTACGTCGCCGGGATGCTCGACGAGCTCGCGTTCGCGCCGGACGCATCGATGGCGATGGTGTCGACGGTCGCGGCCGACCTCGGCCACACGACGCTGTTCGGCGCGCTGTGCTCGGGCCGCACGCTGCATCTGCTGCCCGCGCACGCGGCGTTCGATCCGGACCGCTTTGCGCAAGAAATGGCGGCGCGCGAGGTCGGCGTGCTGAAGATCGTGCCGAGCCATCTGCACGCGCTGCTCGACGCGCAGCGCGCGGCCGACGTGCTGCCCGCGCACGCGCTCGTCACGGGCGGCGAGGCGCTGCCGTGGTCGCTCGTCGAGCGGATCGCCGCGCTCAAGCCCGGCTGCCGCGTGATCAATCACTACGGGCCGACCGAGGCGACCGTCGGCGCGCTCGTGTGCGACACGTCCGCGCCCGCGCAGGCCGACTTGCGCGCGGGTGTGACGAGCGCGAGCGAAGCGGGCGGCGCGCCGGCGCGCGGCGTGCCGCTCGGCCGCCCGCTGCCGAACGCGCACGCGTGCGTGCTCGACGCGTACGGCGCGAGCGTGCCCGTCGGCGCGATCGGCGAGCTGTATCTGGGCGGGCCGGGCGTCGCGCGCGGCTACCTGGGCCGCGCGGCGGCGACCGCCGAGCGTTTCGTCCCGCATCCGCACGAGGCGCGCGCGCGCGTCTACCGGACGGGCGACCGCGTGCGGCTGCGCGCGGACGGCCGGCTCGATTTCCTCGGCCGACTCGACGATCAGGTGAAGATCCGCGGCTACCGCGTCGAGCCGGGCGAGGTGAGCGCCGCGCTGCGCGCGCTGCCGGGCGTCGCGCAAGGAGAGACGCTCGCGGTCGGGCACGAAGGACGGCTGCGCCTCGTCGCGTTCGCGACGCCCGCTGCCGGCGCGCGGATGTCGGGCGACGCGCTGCGCGATGCGCTCGCCGCGCGCCTGCCCGACTACATGGTGCCCGCCGCGCTCGTCGTGCTCGATGCGCTGCCCGTGACCGCGAACGGCAAGATCGATCGCGCGGCGCTGCGCGCGCTCGCCGAGACACCCGCGCCCGCGCCCGCCGCCGACGAGGACGCGCCGCAAGGCCCCGTCGAAGAGACGCTCGCGGCCGTCTGGCGCGACGTGCTGAAGGCGACGCGCATCGGCCGTCACGACAACTTCTTCGAGCTCGGCGGCGATTCGATCCTCGTGTTGCAGGTGATCGCGCGCTCGCGCAAGCGCGGCGTCAGGTTCACGCCGAAGCAGTTGTTCGACGGCCCGACGCTCGCCGAGCTCGCGCGCGTCGCGGTGGCGATCGAGGTCGCGGTGCCGAGGGAGGGCGCGGCCGCCGACGCGCGACCAGACGAAGCGCGGCTCACGCCCGCGCAGCGGCGTTTCTTCGATCTTGACATCCCGCGCCGCGGCCACTGGAACCAGTCGATCGAGCTCGACGTTTCCGGCGTGTTCGATTTCGACGCATTCGCGCGCGCGTTCGACGCGCTGCTGACCCACCACCCCGTGTTCCGCGAGCGCTTCGCGCAAACGGGGGAAAACGGCGCATGGCAGATGTGCGCCGCGCCGCGCGCGTTCGACACGCTGCCGCTCGCCGCCGCCGCCGTGCGCGACGAGGCGGATGCGCTCGCGCAGTTCGACGCGCTGCAGGCCGCGCTCGACCTGACGCGCGGCCCGCTCGCGTGCGCGTTCGCGGCGGCGCTGCCGGCGGGCGCGACGAAGCTCTATCTGGCGATTCATCACGCGATCGTCGACGGCGTGTCATGGCGCGTGCTGCTCGACGATCTCGACGCCGCGTATCGCGCCGCGTGCGAGCGCCGCGCGGTGCGGCTCGGGCCGACGGGCGCGAGCGCGTCCGAATGGGCGGCGCGTCTTGCGCGCGCGGCCCGCGATCCGGCCGGGCCATTCGCGGGCGAACTGCCGTACTGGGCCGCGCTCGCCGCGCCGCACGACGATCTGCGGCTCGACCGTCCCGACGCGGCGGCGACCAACGCGGACGCCGACGTCGTGATCCAGACGCTCGACGCGTCGCTCACGCGCGACGTGCTGACCGACGCGAACGCCGCGTACCGCACGCACGCGGTCGAGCTGCTGATCGCGGCGCTCGTCGCCGCGCTCGGCCGCCACACGGGCGCGGCGGCGTGCCGGCTCGAGCTCGAGGGGCATGGCCGCGAGGCGCTCTTCGACGACATCGACGCGAGCCGCACGCTCGGCTGGCTGACGAGTCATTATCCGGTCGCGTTCGCGGTGGAGCCGACGCCCGCAGCGACGCTCGCCGGCGTGAAGGACGCGCTGCGCGCGGTGCCGAACAAGGGGCTCGGCTTCGGCGTGCTGCGCCATGACGGCGACGACGCGACGCGCGCCGCGCTCGCGCAGGTCGCGCGTCCGCGCGTGACGTTCAACTACCTTGGCCAGTTCGATGCGCCGCGCGACGCCGCGCTCGTGCCGCGTTTCGGCGGCGCGGGCCGCGAGCGCGACCCGGCGGGGCCGCTTGGCAACGCGCTCGCGATTCACGCGTATGTCGACGAGAACGACGGCCGCGCGCTGAAAGTGCACTGGGTGTACGGCGCGACGCAGTTCGACCGCGCGACGATCGACGCGCTCGCCGCGCAGTTCGACGCCGCGCTGCGCACGCTCGCCGCCGCGTGTCGCGCGCGCGTAGCCGAGCGCGGCGCGGGCGCGACGCCCGGCGACTATCCGCTCGCGTGCGCGGCCGGCCTCACGCAGGCGGCGCTCGATCGGCTGCCGTTCGACGCGCGCGCGATCGACGACATTTATCCGCTGTCGCCGATGCAGCAGGGCATCCTGTTCCATTCGCTGTTTGCGCCGGAGCGCGCGACGTACGTGAACCAGCTCGTCGCGACGCTCGTCGAGCCCGACGTCGAGCGGCTGCGCGCCGCGTTCGACGCGGCTGTCCCGCGCCACGACATCCTGCGCACCGGCTTCGCCGCGCACGAGGCGGCGCCGATGCAGATCGTCCACCGCCATGCGCGGATGCCGGTCGAGATCATCGACTGGCGCGGCGCGCACGCGTCGGCCGGGGAGCGCGACGTGGCGCTCGATGCGTGGCTCGCCGGCGACCGCGCGCGCGGCTTCGATCTCACAGCGCCGCCGCTGATGCGCGTGACGCTGATCCGCACGGGCGAGACCGACTGGCGGCTCGTCTGGACCCGTCACCATCTGCTGCTCGACGGCTGGAGCACCGCGCGCCTCTTCGCGGACGTGCTGCGCGACTACATCGAGCCGCCGCGCGCGAATCCGTTCGCCGCGCCGGCGCGCACGCGCTACCGCGATTTCATCGCGTGGCTCGCGCGGCGCGATGCCGACGCGGACCGCGCGTTCTGGCTCGAACGCGTCGCGCGGCTCGACGAGCCGACGCGCGTCGCCGAGCGCGAGCACGGCGCGATCGGCGCATCCGTCGCGGCACCGGACAGCGCACCGGGCGAAGTACCGGGCGACGCATCGAGCGACGCATCGGACGACAGCGCGGCCGCGCGCGAGACGGCCGGCCGCGCGAACTGGCGCGCGACGCTGCCCGCCGCGGACACCGCGCGCCTCGCCGAGGCGGCGCGCCGGATGAAAGTGACCGTCAACACGATCGTGCAGGGCGCGTGGGCGCTTGCGCTGCAGCGAATGACGCATCGCACGGCGGTCGCATTCGGCGCGACGGTCGCGGGGCGCCCGGACGCGCTGCCCGACGTCGACACGGTGCTCGGTCTCTTCATCAATACGCTGCCGGTGATCGCCGCGCCGCTGCCGCAGCTCGCCGCGCGCGACTGGCTCGCGAGCCTGCAGCGCGACAACGCGGCGGCGCTCGAGCACGCGCACACGCCGCTCTACGAGATCCAGCAGTGGGCGGGCCTGGGCGGTGCGCTGTTCGACACGCTCGTCGTGTTCGAGAACTATCCGGTCGACGAAGCGTGGCAGGGGCGCGATGCGCGCGCGCTGCAAAAGCGCGACCTGCGCAACATCGAGGCGACCGATTTCGCGGTGACGCTCGTGATCGAAGCGGGCGACACGCTCGCGATCGACTACGGCTACGATCCCGCGCGAATCGGGCAGGCGCGCGTCGAGGCGCTGCACCGCGCGTTCGCCGCGTGCATCGCGGGCCTCGTCGGCGATCCCGACGCGCCGCTCGGCGCGATCTCGTGCGCGGGCGCCGACGATCTCGCGCTGATCGCGCGCAGCAACGCGACCGATGTCGACTGGCCCGCCGCGCAGCGCGCACCGCTTTTCGCGCAATTCGAGGCGGCCGCGCGCGCGCGGCCCGACGCGATCGCGCTCGAAATTGCCGATGCCGCCGGCGGCGGCACGGTCGCGCAGATGCGCTACGGCGAACTCGATGCGAAGGCCGGGCGCGTCGCGGCGGCGCTCGTCGCGTGCGGCGTGCGGCCCGATTCGGTCGTCGCGCTGTGCGTCGAGCGCTCGTTCGACATGGTCGTCGCGCTCGTCGGCGCGATGAAGGCGCGCGCCGCGTATCTGCCCGTCGATCCCGACTATCCGGCCGAGCGGGTCGCGTACCTGCTCGGCGACGCGAAGCCGCCCGTCGTGATCACGCAGGCGCATCTGCGCGCGCGCGTCGGCGCGGCGCTGGCGGGCGCGGATGCCGTCGTCGTCACCGTCGACGAATTGCTCGAACGCGCGCCGGCCGCTCGTCCGGGCAAAATCGCAACCGCAACCGCAACCGCAACCGAAAACGGAGCCGACCGCATCGCGGCGGCGGCCGACGTCGCGCCGGACCAGCTCGCGTACCTGATCTACACGTCCGGCTCGACCGGCCAGCCGAAGGGCGCGGGCAACACGCACGGCGCGCTCGCGAACCGGATCGCGTGGATGCAGCGCGCGTACCGCCTCACGCCCGGCGACGTCGTGCTGCACAAGACGCCGTTCGGCTTCGACGTGTCGGTGTGGGAGTTCGTGTGGCCGCTCGCCGTCGGCGCGACGCTCGCGATCGCGGCGCCCGGCGATCACCGCGATCCGGCGCGCCTCGTCGCCGCGATCGACGCGCATCGCGTGACGACGCTGCACTTCGTGCCGTCGATGCTCGCCGCGTTCGTCGCGTATCTCGACGATTTCGGCGCGGCCGCGCGCTGCGCGAGCGTGCGCACGATCGTCGCGAGCGGCGAGGCGCTCGCGCCCGAACTGGTCGCGCGCGTGGCCGCGCTGCTGCCGCACGCGCGGCTCGACAACCTGTACGGCCCGACCGAGGCGGCGATCGACGTGTCGCACTGGCGCTGCACGGCCGACGACGCCGCGGCCGCCGCGGTGCCGATCGGCCGGCCGATCGCGAACGTGCGGTTGCACGTGCTCGACGCGGCGCTGCACGCGGTGCCCGTCGGCGCGACGGGCGAGCTGTATCTCGGCGGCGCCGGGCTCGCGCGCGGCTACCTCGGCCGCGCGGCGCTGACGGCCGAGCGCTTCGTGCCCGATCCGTTCGCACCCGGCGCGCGCCTGTACCGCACGGGCGACCTCGCGCGGCGGCGCGCCGACGGCGCGCTCGACTATCTCGGCCGGATCGACACGCAGGTGAAGCTGCGCGGCCAGCGCATCGAGCTGGGCGAGATCGAGGCGCTGCTGCGCGCGGCGCACGGCGTGCGCGACGCGGTCGTGATCGTGCGGGACGAGCGGCTCGTCGGCTACGTCGCGTGCGCGGCGCCCGCCGAATTCGACGCGGCCGCGCAGATCGAGCGGCTGCGCGCGCAACTGCCCGCGTACATGGTGCCCGCGCAGCTCGTCGCGCTCGAGGCGCTGCCCGTCACGCCGAACGGCAAGTGTGACCGCCGCGCGCTGCCGGCGCCCGTGTTCGACGCGCGCGTCATCGACGCGCCGCGAACCGACACCGAGCGCGCGCTCGCGGCGATCTGGCAGCGCGTGCTGAAGCTGCCCGACATCGGCCGCGACGACGATTTCTTCACGCTCGGCGGCCATTCGCTGCTCGCCGCGCAGGCGAACGCGCAGGCGAATCTGCAGTGGTCGCTGACGCTGCCGCTGCGCACGATCTTCGACGAACGCACGCTCGCGCGCTGCGCGGCGGCGATCGACCGCGCGCACGAAGCCGGCCGCGACCACGACGCCGCGAGCGCGATCGACGCGCTGCTCGGCGAGTTCGAAGCCCAGTAAGGCGCCCAATCAAGAGCACAGGAACCCGCATGAAGGAGCCCGCATGACCTCCCCCGATCTGCTGTCGCTCGCCGCGCGCTTCGCGCGGCTGCCCGACACGCAGCGCAAGCAGTTCCTCGCGAAGCTCGGCGACGCGGGGATCGATTTCCGGATGCTGCCGATCCCGCCGCGCGAGGACCGCGCGGCGAGCGTGCCGGCGTCGTTCGCGCAGACGCGCCTCTGGCTGCACGCGCGCCTGCTCGGCGAATCGGCCGCGTACCACATCACCGAGCGGCTGCACCTCGACGGCGCGCTCGACGCGAACGCGCTGCGGCTGTCGTGCGACGCGCTGATCGCACGCCACGAGGCGCTGCGCACGACGTTCGCCGAAGGCGCCGACGGCGTGCTGCAGACGGTGCACGCGCCGATGCGCTGCCCGTGGCGATTCACCGATCTCGCCGGCGCGAGCGCCGCGGCGCGCGACGCGCGCGCGGCGGCCGTCGCCGAGCGCGACGAGGCCGAGCCGTTCGATCTCGCGCACGGCCCGCTAGTGCGCGCGCACCTGATCCGGTTCGATGCGGCCACGCACTGGCTCGTGCTGACGACGCACCACATCGTGTCGGACGGCTGGTCGGCCGACGTGATGCTCGCCGAGCTGTCGTCGTTCTACCGGTCGTACACGACGGGCGACGCGGTGTCGCTCGCGCCGCTGCCGGTGCAGTACGCGGACTACGCGCTCTGGCAGCGCCGCTGGCTCGACGCGGGCGAGGGCGAGCGGCAGCTCGCGCACTGGCGCGCGATGCTCGACGCGAGTCGCGACGTGCTGCTGCTGCCGGGCGCCGCGACGCGGCCCGCGCGGCGCGGCGCGAGCGGCGCGCGCCATGCGTTCGACGTGCCCGCCGCGCTCGCGCAACGCACGCGTGCGCTCGCGCAGACGCGCCGCGCGACGCCGTTCGCGGTGCTGCTCGCCGCGCTCGCGACGCTGCTCGCGCGCGCGAGCGGCGAGCCCGAGATCCGGATCGGCGTGCCGTCGGCGAATCGCGAGCGCGGCGAGACCGTCGGGCTGATCGGCTTTTTCGTCAACACGCTGACGCTCGCGGCGAAAACGCCCGCGGCGCTCGCGTTCGACGCGCTCGTCGACGCGACGCAGCGCGGCCTGATCGATGCGCAATCGCACCAGGACGTGCCGTTCGATCAGGTGGTCGACGCGCTCGGCGTCGCGCGCAGCGCGAGCCACCATCCGCTCTTTCAGGTGATGGCGGCTTACGGCGCGCGGCGCGTGCTGCCGTCGTTCGCCGACGTGCGCGCGACCGAGCTGCCGTCGGGCATGCCGTATGCGAAATTCGATCTCGCGCTCAGCTTCGACGAGCGCGACGACGGCGGGCTCGACGCGCGCTTCGTCTACGCGACCGACATTTTCGACGCCGACGCGATCGAGCGTTTCGCCGCGCGCTACGTCGAACTGCTCGCGCACGCGCTCGACGCGCCCGGCGCGGCGCTCGGCGACCTGCAATGGCTGCCTGAGGCTGAGCGCCGTCAGCTCGCCGCGTGGAACGGGCAGACGCATGATTTCATCGATTTCTCGGGTCACGAGGCGCGCCGGGCGGCGCCGGAGCGCGGCGTCGGCGCGAGGCTCGGCGAGCCATTCGGCGAGCCATTCGTCTCGGTTCACGACCGGATCGCCGCGCATGCGCGCCGCTGCCCGGACGCGCGCGGCGTTGCCGACGTCGAGCGCGCGCTCACGCGCGGCGAGGTCGACGCGCGCGCGGCGCGGCTCGCGAAGCGCCTCGTCGCGGCGGGCGTGCGCGCGGAGATGCGCGTGGGCGTCGCGCTGTCGCGCTCCGTCGATCTGCTCGTCGGGCTGATCGCCGCGCTCAAGTCGGGCGGCGCGTTCGTGCCGCTCGATCCGAGCCACCCGCGCGAGCGCCTCGCGCAGATGCTCGACGACGCGCAGATCGCGCACGTGATCACCGAGCGCGGCAGCGTCGACGCGCTGCCGCTCGCGGGCGCGACGCGCGCGTGGCTCGTCGACGATGCGATCGCCGACTCGGAGATCGACGGCGTCGCGCTGCCCGACGTCTCGCCGCATCAGGCCGCATACGTGATCTACACGTCGGGCTCGACCGGCAAGCCGAAGGGCGTCGTCGTCGATCACGGCGCGTTCGCGCGCCATTGCGAGGCGATCGCCGCGCGCTACGGCGTGACCGGGCGCGACGTGTTCATGCTGTTCCAGTCGGTCAATTTCGACGGCGCGCACGAAGGCTGGTTCTCGCAGTACCTGTCGGGCGCGGCCGTCGCGGTGACGGCCGACACGCTGTGGCCGCCCGCGCGTACCTGCGAGCTGATCGCGCGCGAGGGCGTGACGATGACTTACGTGCCGCCCGGCTGCGCGACGCAGCTCGCCGAATGGGCGCTCGAGCACGGCGCGCCGCCGTCGCTGCGCTCGATCACGGTGGGCGGCGAGGCGACGTCGCGCGAGGCGTTCGCGCTGATGCGCCGCGCGTTTCCGAACGCGCGCGTCGTCAACGGCTACGGGCCGACCGAAACGGTGATCACGCCGATGCTGTGGATGTTCGCGCCGGGCGACGATCCGGCCAGGCTCGCGGACGCCGCGTATCTGCCGATCGGCACGCTCGTCGGCGCGCGCACCGCGCACGTGCTCGACGCGCGCCTGAATCCGCTGCCTGTCGGCGTGATCGGCGAGCTGTATCTGGGCGGCGAGGGCATCGGGCTCGCGCGCGGCTATCTGGGGCGCGCCGCGCTCACGGCCGAGCGCTTCGTGCCCGATCCGTACGGCGCGCCCGGCGCGCGGCTGTACCGCACGGGCGACCTCGTGCGCCGCCGCGCGGACGGCGTGTTCGACTTCATCGGCCGCATCGATCATCAGGTGAAGCTGCGCGGGTTGCGGATCGAACTGGGCGAGATCGAGGCGCAGCTCGCCGCGCACGACGACGTGCGCGAGGCGGTGGCGGTGGTGTTCGGCAAGGGCGCGCAGGCGCGGCTCGTCGCGTTCGTCGAGCTGACGGGCGACGCGCGCGAGCGCGCGCGGCGCGCCGACGCGGCCGGGCTCGACGCGCATCTGCGCCGCACGCTGCCCGACTACATGGTGCCCGCGCACATCGTCGTGCTCGACGCGCTGCCGCGCAACGCGAACAGCAAGGTCGACCGCGCGGCGCTGCCCGAGCCCGCGCACGTCGCGCGCGCCTACGAGGCGCCCGAGGGCGACATCGAGACGGCGCTCGCGGAGATCTGGCGCGAAGTGCTCGGGCTCGAGCGGGTCGGCCGCGCCGATCATTTCTTCGAGCTGGGCGGCCATTCGCTCGCGGCGGTGCGCGTCGCGACGCGCGTCGCCGAGCGGCTCGCGCGCGACGTGCCGGTGCGCGCGCTGTTCGAGGCGCCGATTCTCGCGCCGTATGCGCAGTGCGTGGCCGCCGCCGCGCAGGCGCACGCGCCGCACGGCGCGCCCGGCGCGAGCATCGCAGCGCATGCGCCCGACGCCGACGGCGTGCTGCCGCTGTCCGCCGCGCAGCGCGGCCTGTGGTTCCTGTGGCGCGCGCAGCCGGACAGCGCCGCGTACAACATTCCGGTTGCGCTGCGGCTGCGCGGCGCGCTCGACATCGATGCGCTCGCCGATGCGTTCGCGCGCGCGGCCGCCCGGCATCCGGCGCTGCGCACGCGGATCGTCGCGCGGGCGGACGGCGCGCCGGGGCAGCGGATCGTGCCGGCGCGGCGCGTCGATTTGCCGATCGTCGACCTGCGCGCCGATTCGCGCGCCGCGGACGACGACGCGCGGCTCGCCGCCGCCGTCGCGCTGACCGACGACGACGCGCTCGCGCCGTTCGATCTCGCCGCCGATGCGCCGCTGTGGCGCGCGCGCGTGGTCCGGCTCGGCGCGCACGATCACGTGTTGTCGCTCGTCGTCCATCACATCGTGTCGGATGGGCAATCGATCGATCTGTGGCTCGACGAGGTTCGCGCGGCATACGTCGCGCGGCGCGCGGGCGAATGGACGCCGGCGGCGCCGGATGCGCGGGCCGGGACGCGGGCGGATCGGCATCCGGATTCGCGCGACGCCCTGGTGCTGCCCGCCGCCGCGCCGCGCGCGCGCCTCGCGTTCTGGCGCGAGGCGCTCGCCGGCGTGCCGTCGCACGCGCTGCCGCCGCCGCGCACGGGCCGCGCGGCGGCGCCGCGCTGGGACGCGGGCCGTCTCGCGTTCGCGCTCGACGGCGCGCTCGTGCGCCGCGCGCGCACGATGGCGCTCGCCGCGCACGCGACGCTGCCGATGCTGCTGCACGCGGCGCTGAACGCGGCGTTCTACCGCGCGACGGGCGCGACCGATCAGCCGGTCGGCGTGCTCGCGTCGACGCGCGAGCTGACGGGCGACGCGGCCGAGCGCGCGCTCGGGCTCTTCATCAACGCAGTCGTCGTGCGCACGCGGCTGTCGGGCGCCGATACGCCGGCCACGCTCGTCGCCGCCGTGCGCGACGCGGCGCTCGCCGCGTATGCGCACGCGGACGCGCCGTTCTGCGACGTCGTCGCCGCGCTGCGCGCGCCGCGCGCGGTCAACGGCAATCCGCTGTTCCAGGTGATGTTCAACTACCTGCGGCCGGCGGGCGCCGCCGCGCGCGACTGGGCGGGGCTTGCGGTCGACGAATTCAACGACGTCCGGCACCGCGTCGTGTTCGAGCTGGAGCTCGACATCGTCGAGCATCCGGACGGCCGCGTGACGGGCGCGTTCTCGTATGCGACCGAGCGCGTCGACGGCGCATTCGTCGCCGCGCTCGCGGCCGACTATCTGGACGTCGTGCGCGGCTTCGTCGACGCGCCCGCGCGCGCGCTCGGCGCGTGCGCCGCGCGCTTTCCGCTCGATATGCACGATATGCACGATGGGCGCGCCGCGCGGTCGCCGTCGTCGCACGCGGCAAGCGAGGCCGAGCGCCGCGCGCACGCGCTCGCCGACGTGTGGCGCGCGGCGCTCGGCCTCGCCGCGCCCGAGCCGCACGACGACCTGTTCGAAGCGGGCGCGACATCGTTCGACGTCGTGCGCTTCGTCGACGCGGCGCGCGCGGCCGGCTTCGCGCTCGCAATCGCCGACGTGTTCGCCGCGCCGAGCCTCGCGGCGCTCGCCGAGCGCGCCGCGCACGCGGCGGGCCAGCCGGCCACGGAGGCGCGCGATGCCGATTGAGCGCCGCCCGCCGTATTCGCCGCGCCGGGAGCGGATCGGCCGCATCGGCGATGCGCTCGATCCGCATTGCGTTTTTGTCCGGCCGGCGCCGTCCGCGCGCCGGCCACACCGTTAAGGGAATCAGAGACATGCAGAGAGATACCGTATTCGACCTGACCGGCATCGGCTTCGGACCGTCGAACCTCGCGCTCGCCGTGCGCCTCGCTGAAGCGGGCGACGCGGCCGCGTTCACGCATTGCTACGTCGAGCGCCAGCCGGCATTCGGCTGGCACCGCGGGATGCTGCTCGACGACTGCCGGATGCAGATCTCCTTCCTGAAGGATCTCGTCACGCTGCGCGATCCGAAGAGCCGCTTCACGTTCATCAACTACCTGTACGAGCACGGGCGCCTGAGCGAATTCGTCAACCTGAAGAACTTCTACCCGACGCGCGTCGAGTTCAACGATTACCTGAGCTGGGTCGCGAGCGCGTTCGGCGAGCGCGTCCACTACGGCGAGACGGTGACGGCGATCGAGCCCGTCGCGGCACCGGGCGCGCCCGGAGAGATCGACGCGCTGCGCGTGTTCTCGAAGGACGCCGACGGGCGCGAGCGGCACCGCGTCGCGCGTGCGCTGTCGATTGGCGTCGGCGGCGCGCCGAGCGTGCCGGACGCGTTCGCCGCGCTCGGGCCGGCGTGCGTCGCCCATTCGTCGAACTACCTGACGTCGATCGACCGCTTGGTCGGCGTGCCGGACGCCCGTGCGCTGAACGCCCACGTGAAAAAACGCGTCGCGGTGATCGGCGCGGGCCAAAGCGCGGCCGAGGTGTTCGTCGATCTCGCGCGGCGCTTCCCGCACGTCGACGCGAGCCTCGTGATCCGCTCGGGCGCGCTCAAGCCCGCGGACGACAGCCCGTTCGTCAACGAGATCTTCAATCCGGCGTTCACCGACGTCGTCTACGCGCAGCCGGCGAGCGGCCGGCGCTCGCTCATCGAGCGCTTTCGCGACACGAACTACGCGGTGGTGGACCGGCCGCTCATCGAGCAGATCTACGAAATGCTCTATCTGCAGCGCGTGCCCGGCGCGTCGGACGGCGCGCCGCGCCACCGGCTGCTCGCGAACACCGCGATCGAATCGGCCGCGCGCACGGCGGATGGACAAGTCGAGCTCGCGTTGCGCGACCGCCTGACGGGCGACGCGCGCGCCGAGCGCTTCGACGCGCTCGTGCTCGCGACCGGCTATCGCCGCGACACGCATCTGCCGCTCCTCGACGCTCTCGCGCCGCATCTGGGCGACGCGCTCGCGGCGGGCGACGTCGCGCGCGACTACCGGCTCGCGACGCCCGCGCACTTCAAGCCGCGGATCTATCTGCAAGGCTGCTGCGAGGACAGCCACGGGCTGTCCGACACGCTGCTGTCGGTGCTCGCGCGCCGCGCGGACGAAATCGCCGCGTCGCTCGCCGACGGGGGCGACGCGGCCGAACACGACACAGCCGACCGGCGCGAAGACCGCGCGCGGCCACGACATGACAACAACGGGGTGAGCGACGGCCGGCTGGCCATCGCTCTTTGATGAAGGGGGCGGCCTCGCGGCCGCTTTGCAACTTGGAGCAAAGGAAGATGGAGTGGGCAACCAGCACGCGCGTGCGTGCGATCGCAGCCGCGGCAGGCGTGGCGTTCTACGCGGCGGCGGCGAGTCATGCGCAGGCACAGGCGACGCAGCCAGGAGGAGACCTGCGGCAGCCGGGCAGTCAGGTGAACGGGGGCACCGCGGCGGGCGGCACGTTGCCCGCGATCTCGGTGTCGGGGCAGACGGAGCGCGACGCGGCCGTCGGCCTCGTCGCGCGGCGCAGCACGACGGGCACGAAAACCGATACGCCGATCATCGAGATCCCGCAGACGATCAACATCGTCACCGCTCAGCAGATCGAGGCGACGGGCGCGACCGATATCAATCAGGCGTTCCGCTACATCCCGGGCTTCTCGAGCTACGGGTCGGACAACCGCTCGGACTGGTACGCGGCGCTGCGCGGCTTCACGCCGACCGTGTTCGTCGACGGGCTGCAGGTGCCGAACACGCTGAACCTGTCGAGCTGGCGCGTCGATCCGTACATGATCGACAGCATCGCCGTGCTGCGCGGCCCGACGTCGGTGCTGTACGGGCAGGGCGACCCCGGCGCGATCGTCGACGTGCAGAGCAAGCTCGCGAACGGCGAGCGCATCCGCGAGGTCGGCGTGCAGATCGGCAACTACGCGCGCAAGCAACTGATGTTCGACGTCGGCGACACGATCGACAAGGACGGCACGCTGTCGTACCGGATCGTCGGCGTGGGCCGCGACGGCAATGCGCAGACGGGGCCGCTCGCCGACCAGCGCGTGTCGTTCGCGCCGTCGCTCAAGTGGCAGCCGAACGCGGACACGTCGCTCACGCTCGCTGCGACGTACCTGCAGGACTGGGGCGACACGTCGACCAACTTCCTGCCGTCGCGCGGCACCGTGCTGCCGAATCCGAACGGCACGATCTCGAACGACCTGTACACGGCCGATGCGAATTTCGACCATTACCGCAAGAAGCAGTGGTCGCTCGGCTATCAGTTCGAGCACAGGCTGAACCCGGTATGGACGTTCCGGCAGAACGTGCGCTGGATGCACCTGTCGCTCGACGACGCGTCCGTGTACGGCGGCGGCCTCGACGACGCGGACCCGACGATGGCGACGATGACGCGCTACGCGGGCCTCTTCCAGTTCAACTACAGCCGCTTCGACGTCGACAACCAGGCGCAGGCGAAATTCGCGACGGGGCCGTTGAGCCACACGCTGCTGTTCGGCTTCGACTACAACCGGCAGACGACGACCGACAGCGAATGGCTCGCGAAGGGGCCGAGCCTGAATCTGTACCGGCCGGTCTACGCGCCGATTCCGGCCGACATCTTCAGCGGGCCGAACGCGTACCCGCGCACCGACACGAAGACGACGCTCAACGCGTTCGGCCTGTACGTGCAGGACCAGATCAAGTGGCAGCGCTGGGTGCTGACGCTCGGCGGCCGGCAGGACTGGACACGCACGTCGCAGGACGACATCGCGAACTCGGCGAGCTTCAGGCAGAACGACCACGCGTTCAGCGGGCGCGTCGGCCTCACGTATCTCGGCGACTACGGCCTCGCGCCGTATCTCAGCTATTCGACGTCGTTCAATCCGCAGATCGGCCTGAAGCTCGCGGGCGGCGGGCTCGCAACGCCGACCAAGGGCCGCCAGATCGAGGCCGGCCTGCGCTGGCAGCCGCCGGCCAGGAACCTGATGCTGAACGCGGCCGTCTACCAGATCAACCAGACGAACGTCGCGATGAGCAATCCGAACGATTCGACGAGCAGCACGTTCGTGCAGGTCGGCGAGGTGCGCTCGCGCGGGATCGAGCTGAGCGCGGTGGGCAACCTGTCGCGCGAGCTGTCGGTGATCGCGGCCTACGTCTACCAGGACGTGAAGAACGTGCAGGCGAACGACGACACGCTGAACAAGTGGCCCGTCGACGTGCCGCGCCCGCGCCAGATCGCATCGCTGTGGGCCGACTGGACGTGGCGCAACGGGCCGCTCACGGGCTTCGGCGTCGGCGCGGGCGTGCGCTACATGAGCGCGTCGGCGGGCGCGGCCGACAACTCGCTGACGGTGCCGAGCTACACGCTGTTCGATGCGGCGCTGCACTACGAGCTGCGCAACTGGCGCTTCGCGCTCAACGCGACGAACCTGTTCAACCGCCGCTACGTGGCCGGCTGCCAGTCGGATTCGGTGTGCCTGTACGGCAACCAGCGCACCGTGATCGCGACGGCGAAATACAACTGGTAAGCGCGTTTCATCATCCCAAGGGCGGCGCGGCGGCGCGCCGCCCGAACGAGAGGACAACACTGCGATGGCAAGGAAGAAGCTCGTCTACATCTGGTCGCTGAGAAACGCCGCCGCCGACAGGGCGGGGCAGCAGATCGACTACAAGGGCGGCACGCGCTACATGAAGTCGGTGCTCGAATCGCTCGTCGACGCATTGAACGACACCGAGCTCGGCGACGCGTACTCGCTCGAGCGCGTGATCTACGATGACGACGCGGGTTCGCCGCTCGACCGCGAGAAGCTCGCCGAGTACGGCTTTGCGCACGAGCCCGGCAAGCGCTGGTTCTATCCGCCGGAGCTGCGCGTGCAGGGCCGGCTCGTGAACGATCTGCTGCTCGCGATTCCGTCCGGATACCGGCGCGAGCCGCTCGGCTCGCCCGCGCGGCCGGCGGGCAAGCACGCGTTCGAAGCGCGCCTGCGCGAGACGCTCGACGCGCTCGGCGCCGATCTCGTCGTGCTCGACGGGCTGCTCGTGATCCTCGACGAGCTCGTGCGGCCGGGCGCGCCGTATTGCCGGCGGGTCGTCAACATCCATCCGGGCATCACGCGCGCGGAATCGCCGTACGAGCGGCGCGGCGCGTATGCGACGCTCGACGCGCTGTTCGGTGCGCGCGGGCAGAAGGTCGTCGACTGGACGACAAAGCGGACCGTGCCGGTCGAGCCGCTGCGGATGACGGGCGCGTCGTTCCATTACGTCGACAACGGCGTCGATTCCGGCGAGGTGATCCACGACGTGCTGAACACCGAGATCGACCCGGACGACACGATCCTGGAGCTGCGCTGGAACAACTTCAACCGCAGCCTGTTTCCGGCGCTGCATGAGGGGCTCGCGATGATGGCGGGGCTCGACGCGCGCGTGGCGTGAGCGCGCGCGGGCGCGCCGCGGATGCGGCGCGCCCGCCTCGCGAGAATCCGTTCGGACGATACCGCGACGAGCGCGCGGATGACGGGTCAGGCGACGTTGACCGTCGGGTCCCACTTGACGTATCCGGCGAGCACCTGCTTTTCGCCGCTGTCGTCGAGCGTAAACAGCGCAGCCCACACGTAGAAGTTCTTGGCCTCTCCTTGCTGGGCCACCTTGGCGTCGCAACTGGAAAACGCCACCGGTCCGGTCGTGAACGGATAGCCGTCGGGCGGGGTCGGCTGCGCCGCGTTCTGGAGCTTGATCACGTTCACGTGGGACGGATCGAGTTGCGGATCGCCGCCCGTCAGCCTGTAGATGAATGCGGCGTATTCGGAATTGCCGCTCGTGCTCGTGCAGTAGAACGACAGCGTGTCGGCGACATGGGCGTTGAGCGTGATGTTGCCGGGATCGTTGCCGACGCTCCAGCCGCGCGGGTCGTCCGACGACATGTAGATGTACTTGTGGCCGATCGGCGTTGCCGTGTCCGGCGTTTGCCCCAGATTTTTCTCTTGCGCCCTGACCTCGTCGATGATCGCGGCGACGTCCATCACCGTCATGACGTTGATCGTGATGTGGCTCGACGCGCTCGCGCTGTCGATTCTCGAATTGACCGTGACCATGATCTACCTCGTTCTGATGTGAAATATCCGTTTTTTTCGAGCATTGCGTAGCGCGATCCGCGATCGCGATCCGGGCGAATGCCGCCCCGTGCCCGCTGTCGCCGGCGATGAGCGCCGACGATATGACCATGCTAGAAAGGCGCGAAGCAATGCGCCATTACACGGAATTACACCCGCATCTTCGAGGCGATCGCGCGACGGCTACAGCGCGTCGAGCGCGAACAGCGCCGCCGCCGCGCGCGGATTCGACGGCCAGTACGCGTGCAGATACGTCGCGACGATCGGTCCGTGCCGATAGACCGCTTCGCCCGCCGCGCCGTCGTCGGGCCGCGTCGCGCCGTGCCTGGGCGCAAGCGGCGTCGAAAACCGCGAGTAGTGGAACGTGTGCCCCGTCAGCATGCCGAAACGGGTCGCGAGCGTTTGCATGCCCAAGGCTGCGAAACGGCGCTGCATCGTCGCATGACCCGGCACGAGGCCGAGCATCGGCGTCGTCACGCCGTCGGCGTCGGTGAGCGTTTCGCTCAGGTACAGCATCCCGCCGCATTCGGCGACGACCGGCTTGCCCGCCGCGACGTGCGCGGCGATCGAGCGCGCGGCCGTCGCGTTCGCCGCGAGCCGCGCCGCATGCAGCTCCGGATAGCCGCCCGGCAGGTAGAGCGCGTCGGAACCGTCGGGCACCGGCTCGTCGGCGAGCGGCGAGAAGAACGCGAGCCCGGCGCCGAGCGCTTCCAGTTGGTCGAGGTTCGCCGGATAGATGAACGAGAACGCCGCGTCGCGCGCGATCGCGATCCGCTTGCCGGCGAGGCTTGGCCCGGCGTCGGCGGCGCGGGCCGATGCGAAAGACGCGCCGCTGCCGTCTGCCGCGCGACTCGTCGCCGCATTCGCATCGCCGTCGAACGCGAACTCGACGACGGGCGGCAGCTCGGCGAGCGCCGTGTGCGCGATCGCGTCGGCCGCGCGGTCGAGCCGCGCGTCAAGATCGGCGACGTCGTCCGGCTGATGCAGCCCGAGGTGCCGCTCCGGCAGCGCGATCTGCGCATCGCGCGGCAGATGGCCGAGCCAGCGGATCGATTCGGGCAGCGCGCTGCGCAGCAACTGCGCGTGGCGCCCGGAGCCGACGCGGTTCGCGAGCACCCCGTGAAACGGCACGCCGGGCCGGAAATGCGCAAGCCCGAACGCGAGCGCGGCGAACGTCTGCGCCATCGATTGCGCGGCGATCACCGCGGCGACGGGCACGCCGAACGCCTGCGCGAGATCGGCGCTCGACGGCGTGCCGTCGAAGAGCCCCATCGCGCCTTCGATCAGGATCACGTCCGCTTCGGCCGCGGCGCGCGCAAGCAGTGCGCGGCAGCCGCGCTCGCCGACCATCCCGAGATCGAGCGAATAGACGCTCGCGCCGCTCGCGCGCGCGAGCAGCATCGGATCGAGAAAATCCGGGCCGGTCTTGAACACGCGCACGCGCCGGCCGAGCCGCCGGTGATGGCGCGCGAGCGCCGCCGTCACCGATGTCTTGCCCTGGCCGGACGCGGCGGCGGCAACGAAGAGCGCGGGGCAGGCGGGCATCGCGTCAGAACTCCACGCCGCGCTGCGCCTTCACGCCTTGCTCCTTGTACGGATGCTTGACGAGCCGCATCTCGGTGACGAGGTCGGCCGCGTCGACGAGCGCGTCGGGCGCATGCCGGCCCGTCACGACGACGTGCAGCGCCGGATCGCGCGCGGCGAGCGTCGCGAGCACTTCGTCGAGCGGCAGGTAGTCGTACTTGAGCACCGTGTTCAATTCGTCGAGGATCACCATCCGGTAATCGCCGCTTTCGATCATCCGGCGCGCCTCGTCCCAGCCGCGGCGCGCGGTCGCGATGTCGGCGTCGCGGTTCTGCGTGTTCCACGTGTAGCCGTCGCCCATCGTGACGAAATCGCATTGCGCGTGCGCGCCGAGGAAGTCGCGCTCGGACGTGTGCAGCGCGCCCTTGATGAACTGCACGACGCCCGTGCGCATCCCGTGGCCGAGCATCCGCACGGCCATCCCGAACGCGGCCGTGCTCTTGCCCTTGCCGTTGCCGGTGTGGACGATCAAAAGCCCCTTCTCGACGGTCGCGGCGGCCTGTTTCTTCTCGTGGCCCGCGCGGCGGCGCTCGGTCATGCGTTGATGCGATTCGGAATCGGTTTTCATCGACTGGAGTCCTGTGAGTCGTTGGGTTCGGGGATCGGCGCGCGTCACAGCGGGCCGGCGAGCGCGACCGTCACGCCGTCGAGCGCGAGCTTGCTCACGATGAGCGCGCCGTTCGGCGCGGCGAGCAGCGCGCACGGCTCGCAAACGCCGTCGATGCCGAAGCGCGCGCGCACGGCCGCGGACGGCGGGGCGCTCGCCGCGAGCGACGCGTCGCGGCCGAGGTGCGCAACGTGCGCAAAGTGGGCGAGACGGGCGAGGTGCGCGGCGATCTCGTCGCGCGAGAACGCGGCGAGCGGCCAGCCGTGGCGCGCGCAGCATGCGACGAGGCCGGGCTCGCGCGCTTTCGCGTCGAGCGTCGCGACGACGCCGACATCGGCGAGCGACGCCTCCGGCAAACGGGCGAGCGCCGCGCGGATCGCCGCCTCGATCGCGTCGGCGGGCCGCCCCGCGCGGCAGCCGATGCCGAGCGCGACGCGCATCATCGGACGGCCGCGCGCGCATCGCGCTCGCGCGGGTTCCGGTGGCGTGAATCGGATCGGATCATGCGGTCTCGGCGATCGACAGCCGGCTTGCCGGCCGGGTGTCGGATCGCATGGGTTGCGTGGATGGCGCGCCCGCTTCCGTCCCCCGCGGAACCGGGCGTTCGGCGAGCGCGGCTCGCCCCGTGCGTCGGCCGGTATCCGGGCTGAGCGCTTGCCATCCCGCCGCCTTCCCGTCCGTGAAGACAGTGGCGCGTGGGCGGGATGCGCGACGCGCGGCGGGCGCCGAACGCGCGCATACGATAGCACAGCGCCGGCAGGGCGGCCCGCCGCACGATCGCGGCGGCGCCTTTTGTTCTCCTTTTTGTTTGCTCTTTTGTCGGCGCTTTTGTCCGCCTTGACGCACCGCGCCCGCACGGCCTACACTCGCTCGCGTTTCGGTGCTCGCGTGCGGCTTCTGTCGCACGCAGTCAAACGGGAAACAGGGAGCGTCGCCGCGTCGCGGCTCGCCAACCTGTGCTGCCCCCGCAACGGTAAGCGAAGGCATCGCGCAAGCGGTGCGACGCCGGCTTCTCCGCGTGCCTGACGGCATGCGCGGCCAACCACTGGACGCATCGCGTCCGGGAAGGTGAAGCGGCGTTTTCGTCAGCCCGGATACCGGCCGAGACACGGGGCCCGTTCGCCGGTCGTGCGCATGCGCGGCCGCGGCGGCGAGCGGCCCCGAGGTTCAGCGCCGCGGGGATGCGGCGTATCGTCCACGGCTGCATCGCGCCGCTTGACGCGGCTTGCCTGCTTCATCCCCGTCCGCCCCGCGCGCTTCGGCGCGCGCCGCGCATGTCGCGAACGCGCCGCCGCAGACGCATACCGGCGCGCGGGCGATCGACGCAAGGAAGGAGCGGGGAGCGCGCGATGCCGCGCGTGTTGGCATTCATCGTGTTTGTCGACCGTTCGCAAAGGGAGCGCCATGCTCAGATCGTTTCTCCGTCTCTTCAACGACAGCCCCGTCGAGTTGCGCAGCAAGATCGTCGGAATCTACGCGATGCTGATCACGTTCAACGTCGGCGCGTGGGTCTGGGCGTTCGCCGCGTTCCACGGCCAGCCGGTGCTGCTCGGCACCGCGCTCCTCGCGTACACGTTCGGGCTGCGCCACGCGGTCGACGCCGACCACATCGCCGCGATCGACAACGTCACGCGCAAGCTGATGCACGAGAAAAAGAACCCGCTCGGCGCGGGGCTCTTCTTCTCGCTCGGGCATTCGAGCGTCGTGCTGCTGATGACGGTCGCCGTCGCGCTGACGGCCGCGACGCTCGCCGAGCGCTTCGAAGGAATGAAGGCGTGGGGCGGTACGATCGGCACGAGCGTATCGGCATTCTTCCTGCTCGTGCTCGCGTTCGCGAACCTGCTGATCCTGATCTCGGTGTACCGCACGTTTCGCGCGGTGCGGCGCGGCGAGCCGCTCGTCGAGCAGGATCTCGACCTCCTGCTCAACCAGCGCGGCTTCTTCGCGCGGATCTTCCGGCCGTTGTTCGCGATCGTGTCGCGTAGCTGGCACCTGTATCCGATCGGCTTCCTGTTCGGCCTCGGCTTTGACACCGCGACCGAGATCGCGCTCTTCGGCATCTCGGCGACGCAGGCGCACGGCGGGCTGTCGTTCTGGTCGGTGATGGCGCTGCCCGTGCTCTTCACCGCGGGCATGACGCTCGTCGACACGACGGACGGCATCATGATGATGGGCGCGTATCGCTGGGCGTTCGTGCGGCCGATCCGCAAGATCTACTACAACATGACGATCACGTTCGTGTCGGTGCTCGTCGCGGTCGTGATCGGCGGCATCGAGGCGCTCGCCCTCATCGGCGGCAAGCTCGCGCTCAAGGGCGGCCTGTGGGACTTCGCAGCGATGGCGGCCGAGCACTTCGGCGTTCTCGGCTACGTCGTGATCGGCCTGTTCGCCGCGAGCTGGATCGTCTCCGCGCTCGTCTACCGGATCAAGCGCTACGACGACATCGACGTGACGATCTCCGCATGAGATCCGCGCGTGAAATTGCCTCGTGAGCCGCGCGCGTTCGCGCACCGCCCCGACACTGACCCGATACCGACCAACGGAACCACCATGCAGATGCGCAAAATCCCCGTGACGATCGTCACGGGCTTTCTCGGCAGCGGCAAGACGACGCTCTTGCGCCACATCCTCCAGCACGCGGGCGGCCAACGGATCGTCGTGATCGTCAACGAGTTCGGCGAGCTCGGCATCGACGGCGAGATCCTGAAGGGCTGCGGCATCGGCTGCGACGAAACCGGCCGCGAAGCCGACGGCCGCCTCTACGAGCTCGCGAACGGGTGCCTGTGCTGCACCGTGCAGGAGGAGTTCTATCCGGTGATGGAAAAGCTCGTCGAGCGCCGCGCGGACATCGATCACGTGCTGATCGAGACGTCCGGCCTCGCGCTGCCGAAGCCGCTCGTGCAGGCGTTCAACTGGCCGTCGATCAGGAACGGCTTCACGGTCGACGCGGTGCTGACCGTGGTCGACGCGCCCGCCGCCGCGCTCGGCCTGTTCGCCGAGAACCCCGTCGCCGTCGACGCGCAGCGCCGCGCCGATCCGAACCTCGATCACGAATCGCCGCTGCACGAGCTGTTCGCCGATCAGTTGTCGTGCGCCGATCTCGTGATCGTCAACAAGACCGATCTGCTCGACGACGCGGCGCTCGCGGCCGTCGAGACGACGATCCGCGACGAAGTTCCGCCGCAGGTGAAGCTCGTGCGCGCGCAGCGCGGCGAGCTCGATCTCGCGACGCTGCTCGGGCTGAATGCCGCGTCCGAGGAGACGATCCATCTGCGGCACGACCACCACGGCTCGGCCGACGATCCCGATCATCACCACGACGAATTCGATTCGGTCGTCGTCGAGGCGCGCGTGAGCTCGCGCGAGGCGGTGCTCGACGCGCTCGCGGCGCTCGTCGAGGCGCACACGATTTATCGCGTGAAGGGCTTCGCCGCGCTGCCGGGCACGCCGATGCGGCTCGTCGTGCAGGGCGTCGGCCGGCGCTTCGACAGCTATTTCGACCGCCGCTGGCGCGACGGCGAAGCGGATGCGAGCCGCTTCGTGCTGATCGGCGAGGATCTCGACGCGGCCGCGCTGCAGCGCGCGTTCGACGCGGCGCTCGCCGCGCGCGGGCAGGCCGCGTGACGCGGCGGCGGGCGAAGCGCGGCGCAGCCGGGCGCGATTGAAGCGGGAGTAGAGCGATGCATCTGTTGCGCACCACGCCGGGCGGTTTCGTCGACGATACGGCGGGCGTCGTCCGGATCGACCAGCGGCCGGCCGACATCGTGATCCTGAGCTCGGCCGACACCACGCTGTCGCTGCTCGCGAGCGTCGTGCCGACGCTCGGCGACGGCTTTCCGAGCGTGCGGCTCGCGAACGTGACGTTCCTCAGGCAACCGGCGTCGGTCGATTTCTACGTCGACGACGTGCTGCGGCATGCGCGCGTCGTCGTGATCGACCATCTCGGCGGCGAGACGTACTGGCCGTACGGGATCGAGCAGGCGGTCGCGCTCGCGGACCGCGCCGGGCAAAAGCTCGCGATGTTCTCGGGCGACCTGCAGGAAGATCCGAACCTGATCGCGAAGAGCACCGTCGCGCCCGGGCTGTGTCGGTTGTGGTGGCGCTATCTGCGCGAGGGCGGGCCGGCGAACGCGCAAGCGCTGTTGCGCAGCATCGCGCATCACGCGCTCGGCGTGGGCGGCGAGCCCGAGCCGCCGCGCCCATTGCCCGCCGCCGCGCTCTATCATCCGGCGCTCGCGAGCCCGAGCCTCGACGACTGGCGCGCACGCTGGCGCGAGCATGCGCCGGTGGTCGCGATCCTGTTCTACAAGGCGCACTGGCAGGCCGCGAACACCGCGGTGTTCGACGCGCTCGCCGACGCGCTCGCGCGCGCCGGCCTGAATCCGCTGCCGATCGCGGTAACGTCGCTCAAGGACGCGATGAGCCGCGCGGTCGTCGACGCACTGTGCGCGGAAGCGAACGTGTCGCTCGTGCTGAACACGACCGCGTTCGCCGCGGGCGCGCTCGACGCCGCCGAGCCCGAGGCGCTGGCGGGCGATGCGCCCGTGCTGCAGGTGATCCTGTCGGGCGGCAACCGCGACGCGTGGCTTGCCGATCCGCACGGGCTGAACGCGCGCGACATCGCGATGCACGTCGCGCTGCCCGAGGTCGACGGCCGGATCGTCACGCGCGCGGTGAGCTTCAAGGGGCTTGCGTACCGTTGCCCGCACACCGAGGTCGACGTCGTGCGCTACCAGCCGGACGACGAGCGGATCGCGTTCGTCGCCGAGCTGAGCCGCCGCTGGTGCCGGCTGCGCACGCTCGAGAACGCCCGCAAGCGCGTCGCGCTCGTGCTCGCGAACTATCCGGCGAGCGAAGGGCGGATCGGCAACGGCGTCGGGCTCGACACGCCGGCGTCCGCGCTCGCGGTGCTCGCGATGCTGCGCGACGAAGGCTATCGGATCGACGCGCTCCCGGGCGACGGCGACGCGCTGCTCGCACGGATCACCGAGGGCGTGACGAACGATCCGTCGACGCGCGCGTTGCGCCCGGCGTTCCAGAGCTATCCGCTCGACGATTACCTGCGCCGCTTCGCGCAGTTGCCGGCCGCGGTGCGCGATGCGCTCGACGCGCGCTGGGGGCCGCCCGAAGCGGACCCGACGCTGCGGCAGCGGCGCTTTCCGATCGCCGGCTGGCGCGCGGGCCACGTGTTCGTCGGCGTGCAGCCGTCGCGTTCGCACGGCAACGACGATTACGCGAACTACCACGACGCCGATCTCGTGCCGCCGCACGCGTATCTCGCGTTCTACTTCTGGCTGCGCGACGCGTTTTGCATCGACGCGGTCGTCCACGTCGGCAAGCACGGCAATCTCGAATGGCTGCCGGGCAAGAGCGTCGCGCTGTCCGATGCGTGCTGGCCGGATCTGATCCTCGGGCCGATGCCGCATCTGTATCCGTTCATCGTCAACGATCCGGGCGAGGGCAGCCAGGCGAAGCGGCGCGCGCAGGCGGTGATCGTCGATCACCTGATGCCGCCGCTCACGCGCGCGGAGAACTACGGGCCGCTGCAGGACCTCGAGCGGCAGGTCGACGAATACTACGACGCGCTGATGGTCGACGCGCGCCGTGCGAAGGTGCTGCGCGAGACGATTCTCGCGACCATCGTCGAGCACAAGCTGCACGAGGAATTGAGCATCGCGCCGCCTGCCGGGCGCGACGCGGAGGATGCGCTGCTCACGCGCGTCGACGCGTGGCTCTGCGAGCTGAAGGAGGCGCAGATCCGCGACGGGCTGCACACGTTCGGCAGTTCGCCGCGCGGGCGGCAGCGGCGCGACACGCTCGCGGCGCTCGCGCGCTTTCCGTCGGGCGACGGGCGCGGCGAGCACGCGGGGCTGATCGGCGCGCTCGCGCACGATCTCGCGCTCGGCGAATCGTTCGATCCGCTCGCGTCCGACTGGGCCGCGCCGTGGACGGGGCCGCGGCCCGCCGCGCTGTGCGCGGTCGGCGACGAGCCGTGGCGGCACGCGGGCGACACGCGCGAGCGGCTCGAAGGGCTCGCGAGCCGGTTGATCGAGCGGATCAGCGCGGACGGCCGCGATGCGCACGGGCGTGGCGGCAAAGCGCTGCTTTGCGCGCATGCGTCGAGCGCCGCGCACGACCACGCCACCGAAAGCCTCATCGGCCCAAGCGACGCGTCACGCGACGCCGGGACGCCGAACGACGCGCCGCGCCCGAGCACAGCGGACTTCGCAGATCCCGCCTACGTCGCCGCGCACTGGCCGCGCACGCACGCGGTGCTCGAACGCATCGCGCGCGACGTGCTGCCGCGCCTCGACGCATGCGGCGACGAGGAACTGCGTCAACTGCGACGCGGCCTCGAAGGCCGCTTCGTGCCGCCGGGGCCGAGCGGCTCGCCGTCGCGCGGCCGGCCGGACGTGCTGCCGACGGGCCGCAACTTCTACTCGGTCGACACGCGCGCGGTGCCGACGCAGGCCGCGTGGACGATCGGCCTCAAATCGGCGCAGCAACTGATCGAGCGCCACCTGCAGGAGCACGGCGACTACCCGCGCGCGGTCGGCCTGTCGGTGTGGGGGACGGCGACGATGCGCACGGGCGGCGACGACGTCGCGCAGGCGCTCGCGCTCCTCGGCGTGCGGCCGAAGTGGGCGCCCGGCAGCCATCGCGTGACCGATTTCGAGATCCTGCCGATCGAGATCTTCGACCGGCCGCGCATCGACGTGACGCTGCGCGTGTCGGGCTTCTTTCGCGACGCGTTCGCGAACGTGATGCACCTGTTCGATGCGGCCGTGCAGGCGGTCGCCGAGCTTGATGAGCCCGAGCACCTGAATCCGGTGCGCGCGCGCGTGCGGCGCGAGGCCGACGCGCTCGTCGCGCGCGGCATGCCCGCCAACGAGGCGCGCCGGCGCGCCGGCTGGCGCGTGTTCGGCGCGCGCCCGGGCGGATACGGCGCGGGCTTGCAGGCGCTGATCGACGGCCGCCGCTGGCAGACCGACGCCGATCTCGCGCACGGGTACCGGAACTGGGGCGGCTACGCGTACGCGCAGAACAGCGCCGGCGAAGCCGCGCACGACGCGTTCGGCGCGCGCCTCGCGATGATCGACGCCGTCGTGCAGAACCAGGACAACCGCGAGCACGACCTCCTCGATTCGAACGACTACTACCAGTTCCAGGGCGGGATGGCGGCCGCGGTGCGCCACGCGTCGGGCCGGCAGCCGGGGCTCTATCACGGCGACCACAGCAATCCGGCCGCGCCGCGGATCAACACGCTGCGCGAGGAGATCGCGCGCGTGATCCGCTCGCGGGTCGTCAATCCGAAGTGGATCGACGGCGTGAAGCGGCACGGCTACAAGGGCGCGGCCGAGATCGCCGCGACCGTCGATTACCTGTACGGGTACGACGCGACCGCCCGCGTCGTCGCCGATCACCAGTACGCGCTCGTCGCCGACGCGTACCTGCACGACGCCGACACGCGCGCGTTCCTCGAGCGCTACAATCCGCACGCGCTGCACGGGATCTGCGAGCGGCTCGTCGAGGCGATGCAGCGCGGCCTGTGGCAGGCGCCGGGCGCGCACCGCGACGCGATCGAAGGCTATCTGCTCGCGAGCGAGCAGCGGCTCGAAGGCGGGCGGCGGTGAGCGGCGGGGCGATCGACGGCGGGGGTGTCGCGCGCGGCGCGAACGGCATGAACGACGTTGCAAGCGCGGCGCGCGTCGCGAAACGCGCGGTCGAGCCGACCGTCGCGCCCGGCATATCCGATGCATCCGGCGCAACCGTCACCATCACGGGAACTCAGGTGAACCAAACGAACGAAGCCGGCGCGGCTGCGGCCGCCGCCTCCGACGACCGCGCACTGCCGGCCGTCTATCCGTTTTCCGCGCTGATCGGCCAGGCTGCGCTGCAGCAGGCGCTGCTGCTCGTCGCCGTCGATCCGGGGCTGGGCGGCGTGCTCGTCAGCGGCCCGCGCGGCACCGCGAAGTCGACCGCCGCGCGCGCGCTCGCCGAGCTGCTGCCCGAAGGGCGCTTCGTCACGCTGCCGCTGTCGGCGACCGACGAGCAGGTCACGGGCTCGCTCGACCTCGCGAGCGCGCTCGCCGACAATGCGGTGCGCTTCTCGCCCGGCCTCATCGCGCGCGCGCATCTCGGCGTGCTGTACGTCGACGAGATCAATCTGCTGCCGGACGCGCTCGTCGACGCGCTGCTCGACGCGGCCGCGAGCGGCGTCAACACGGTCGAGCGCGACGGCGTCTCGCACAGCCACGCGGCGCGCTTCGCGCTCGTCGGCACGATGAACCCGGAAGAGGGCGAGCTGCGGCCGCAACTGCTCGACCGCTTCGGGCTGATGGTCGAGCTCGCGAACTGCTACGACGCGGCGACGCGGCAGCGGATTGTCAAGGCGCGGCTCGCGTTCGATCTCGATCCGCACGGCTTTCGCGCGCAGTACCGCGACGCGCAGGCGGCGCTCGCCGCGAAAATCCGTGCGGCGCGTGCAGCGCTGCCGGCGCTTGCGTTCGACGACGCCGCGCACGCGCGCGTCGCCGAGCTGTGCATCGACGCGGCCGTCGACGGCCTGCGCGGCGACCTCGTGATGCTGCGCGCCGCGCGGGCGCTCGCGGCGCTCGACGGGGCGGCGAGCGTCGATGTGGCGCACGTCGGGCGCGTCGCCGTCGACGTGCTGCGCCATCGGCGCACGCGGCCCGAGTCTCGGTCTGAATCGTGGCCCGAATCGAAGCCTGAATCGAAGCCCGAAGCGGCGACGGATGCCGCCGAGCGCGAAACCGCGACCGATCCGGCGCATCGCGATGCGCCGCCGCGCGATGCAGGCGGCGCACGGCCGGCCGACGCGGCCGGATCGGCGCGTGAGCGGGGGCCCGCGTCGTCCGATGCGGACCGACAAGCGGCGGGCGAGCGCCGCGCAGCCGCCGACGACAGCGACTGGGGCTATCTGCCGCCCGAGCCGGTGGGCATCGCGTCCGTCAAAGGCGTGATCCCGCTGCCGCTAAAAAAACGCTGAGCCATCGAACGGATGCCGCCGCTGTCGCCGCGCACGCGCCGGACAGCGGGCTTCGATGGCTCGAACGAGGCATGCGCCGCGACGATGCGCGAGGCCGCCCCGGCACGCGCATCGCATGGCGCGCGACGCTCGCGGCGAAGCGTGGCGAGGCGCTGCGCGCCGACCATCTGCGCTATCGGCCGCAGGCCGGCTCGCCGGGCGCGCTGCATTGCTTCGTGCTCGACTGCTCGGCGTCAATGCTGACGGCCGAGCGGCTTGCGCGTGCGAAGGGGCTCGTCGTCGCGCTGTTCGATTCGCTCGCGCGCGAGCGCACCGACGCGGCGCTCGTCTGCTTCGGCGGCGGCTCGGCCGACGTGCGCTTCGGGCCGGCCGTGCCGCGCTGGTGGAACGAGCGCTGGCTCGCGCCCGTCGGCGGAGGTGGCGGCACGCCGCTCGCGCAGGGCATCGGCGTTGCGACGCGGCTGCTCGCGCGCGCCGCGCGCCGCCGCCCGCGGCAGCAGCGCTGGCTGTGGCTGCTGTCGGACGGGCGAACGGCCGAATCGCCGGCGCGGCCGGCGCTCGCCGACCGGGTCGTCATCGTCGACTTCGACGACGCGGCCGTGAGGCTCGGCCGCTGCGAGCGGCTCGCGCAGGCGTGGGGCGCGACGTTCGTCGCGCCCCACGCGCTCGCGCGCGGGAGCGTGTGACGGAACGGCGGGACTCGGCTGCCCATTGCACGCGCCGCTCGCCGATCGCCATCTCGATATGCGATCATCGACGCACTGTCCCCGATCCATCCCATCCCACGGAGCCTCAGCATGCTCGACGACCCGCCGACGATCGAAATCGAAACCGGCCCCCATCCCGCGTTCGCGGTGATCCTGATGCACGGCCTCGGCGCCGACGCGAACGACTTCGTGCCGCTCGTCCCCGAGCTGCGGATCGCGAACGGCCCGGCCGTGCGCTTCGTGTTCCCGAACGCGCCCGAGATCGCGGTCACCGCGAACAACGGCTATGTGATGCGCGCGTGGTACGACATCCTGTCGTTCGAAGGCGTGAACCGGCAAGTCGACGAAGCGGGGATCGACGCGTCGTGCGCGACCGTGCGGCGCCTGATCGCAGAGCAGAACCGGCGCGGCATCCCGACGTCGCGGATCTTCGTCGCGGGCTTCTCGCAGGGCGGCGCGATGACGTACTCGGCGGGCCTCACGCATCCGGATGCGCTCGCGGGCCTGATCGTGCTGTCGGGCTACGTGCCGTCGCCGCGCTTCATCGACGAGCGGCTCGCCGACGCGAATCGCACGACGCCGATCTTCGCCGCGCACGGCGCCGACGACGACATCCTGCCGATCCGTCTCGGCGAGGTCGCCCGCGATTTCGCGCGCGAGAAGGGCGCAAGCGTCGACTGGCACGCGTACCCGATGCCGCATTCGGTGTGCATCGAGGAACTCGACGCGCTGCGCCAGTGGCTGCACGCGCGGATCGCGGCGCTTCAGACGGCATGATCACGCCCGTTCGGGGCCGCCGCCCGCGCGTAAGTGCGCTTGCGCGATGCCCTCGAACGCGTGCGCCGCGGACGGCGTGCGCGTCGCGTATGTCACGCACGCATCAAGGATGCGAATAGAAGCTATCGCTCCGCACGCTGCGCGCGCGGCGGTGCGTCCGATGATGCTTGCTCCGGTGCACGGGATGCCGATGCGGTTTCGCCTGACGCGTGCGCGCCTGCGCGGGCGCGGAAGCCGGCTGTGACGTGACGCCCGTCGGCGTCGTGCCGCCTTCGTCGAAATGGTAGGTCTGCTTTTGAGCCTGCGCGACGGATGCGACGAGTGCGACAGCCAGCGCGAGGCAGGAGAGGGTGACGCGTGACAGGAAGCGTTTCATGGCGGCTCCGGAAGGATCGGTGCGCTCAGGATACTGCAGCCGCGCGGCGTTGCTCCATCGTCCGATCGTCATATTGCAGCCGCGCCGACATCCGATCCGCCGGCGCGGCTCGCATCGCGATCCACGCGGGAGAGGCCCGCCCGCGGCCGGTCCCGCCGCGACAGCCGGCTACTGCGCGCCGGCGCGCGGCCCGGCCGGCGCGCTCACGCTCTCGCCCACGGCCCGCCCGCGGTCGGCACGTCGCCCTGCGTCCACCATTTCGCGCAATACTTCGCGCCCTGATACATCACGCACGCGCCGCCCGGATACGCGGCCGTCGACGACCACGCCGGCACGTTGCCGCCGACGGGCTTCCACACCGCCGCCTGCCCCGGAATGTCGCCCTGCGTCCACCATTGCGCCTGGTAGGTCGTGCCCTGGTACGTGACCGTCGCGCCCGCCGTGTAGACCTGCGTCGCCGACCACGGCGCGCCCGGCTGCGGCGTGCCGCCGCCGTCCGAGCCGCCGCCGTAGTTCGGGTCCTGCGTGACGCCCGAGCCCCAGTGGCCGCCCAGTTGCTTGAAGACCGACGAAAACGCATACGGCTGCTGCGCGACGCCCGAGCAGATCGGCGACGCGTATTGCGAGCCGCCGTCGCACGCCTTGTCGCGCGTGATCGACCAGATGCCGACGACGCCGTAGCCGTTGTTCGCAGCCGTCGTCTGCACGCTCTGCGCGTTCGCGAGCGTGAAGACCTCGCCCGCCACGTCGTTGACGCCGATCATCGGCGTCACGCCGACGAGCTGCTTGAGCTGCGCGTCGGTCTGCGGCTTGCCCACCGACTTGTAGGCGGTGTCGAGCTGCGAGTAGAGGCCCTGCGCGGCGCTGATCGCGGCCGCGCCCATGTCGATGCCGGACGGGCCGTAATCCATCGTCATGATGTTCACCGCGTCGAGCGTCACGCTGTTCGCGAGCGCCGCGTTCAGCACGTTCAGGCCGTCCTGCACGAGGCCCGTGGGCATCGCCGGCAGCGTCAGCGTCACGTGCAGCGGCTTGCCTTTCGCCGCGTAGTCGGCCTGCAGTTGCGCGACCGCCTGGAAGTTGCGCGCGACGGCGGCCGAATCCTGCTGCGACGCGCCTTCGATGTCGAAATCGACGTGCGTGAGGCTGTACGTGTCGATCACGGTCTGGTACGCGCCCTTCAGCGCGGCGACGCTCGCGCACGCCTGCATCAGCGGCTGGCCGGCCGCGCCGCCGAACGACACCGCGACGTCGCCGCCTTTCGCGCGATAGGCCGCGACCGATGTCGCGATCTTGTCGAGCAGATCGCCCGTCGCGCCGTTGCCGATCGGCTGCACGCCGCCCCATGACGGCACGCACTGGTTGCCGCCCGACACGACGAACGCGAGCATGAATTGCTGGATGCCTTGCTGCACGCCGATCTGGTCGACGAGCGGCGTCGGATAGAGCGTCACGTCGACGTAGGGCGCGTAGACGCCCGCCGCCTGCGACGCGCCCGCCGCCGCGAACAGACAGCCCGCCGCGATCGCGCGCGGGACGATGCGGGACAACATGCTGAAGTTCATTGTTCTCTCCATGTTGATGGGTGGATATGCTGGCCTGCATATCGCCGTCGCGTCGCCGCGCTCGATGGGCGGTCGGCGCTTCGGCTTGCACATCATGGAGGAATCCACCGCATGATGGAATCGTTAGTCATTCTTTTTATTATTCGGATTCAAGGTTTGACGGACGCCTTGATTTGCTATCCGAAACGATTGGGCGTATTGGATTCACGGGTGAGATCGCGGCGCGTGCCGGGCGTCGCTGCGCCGCGGCGTCAGCGATACCAGCGCGGCGTGTACACCCAGTCGCGCGCGCCGTCGCGCACGATGCGCCGCGTCGTCGACGAGCCGACGATCACCATCGTGCGCATGTCGACCTGCTGCGCGGACAGCGCGGCGAGCGTCGTCGTCGCGAGCGTCGCGCCGGGGCGGCCGATGTCGCGGCCGAGCACGACGACCGTGTCCGGCGCGCGATGCCGGCGCACGATGTCGAGCGCGCGATCGAACTGCACGGGCCGCGCGCGCGACACCGGGTTGTAGAACGCGAGCGCGAAATCGGCGGCCGCCGCGTGGTCGATGCGCTTTTCGATGATCGCCCACGGCTTCAGGTTGTCCGACAGCGAGATGAGGCAGAAGTCGTGGCCGAGCGGCGCGCCGGCTTCGGCCGCCGTCGCGAGCGCGGCCGACACGCCGGGCACGACGTCGAGCTCGACGGCTGCCCAGCGCGCGTCGCCGGCGCCGTCGAGCGCTTCGAGCACGGCCGCCGCCATCGCGAATACGCCGGGGTCGCCCGACGATACGACCGCGACGCGCCGGCCCTGCGCGGCGAGCTCGAACGCGTGGCGCGCGCGCTGCAGTTCCTCGCGGTTGTCGGAGATGTGCAGTTGCTGGTCCGCGCGGAACGGGCCCGCCATGTTCACGTAGGTCGCGTAGCCGACGATGTCGGTCGCGTCGGCGAGCGCCGCGCGCGCGGCGGGCGTCATCAGGTCCGCGCGGCCGGGGCCGAGGCCGAGCACCGTCAGGCGGCCGCGCGCCGCGCCGAGCGCATCGGCGTCGACGGGCGCGCCGGCGATGGCGATCGCGATGTGGCGCGGCGTCGGCGACGGCCCCGCATCGGCGCGGCGCGCGAGCGTGGCGGGCAGCGCGGCATCGAGCACGCCCGAGGCGTCGTGCGCGTTCGTCTCGATGAAACGCAACGGCACGCGCAGCGCGCGCGCCGCATCGGTCAGCGCGCGATCGGCGATGCGTCGCGCCGGCGCGACGACGGCCGCGAGTGCGAGCGTCGCGAGATCGTGCGCGGCGAGCGTCGCGACGATGCGCGCGGCGAGCGGCGGCAAGCCGGGCGATGCGGCGTTCGCGTTCGCCGCCGCGTTTGCAGGGGTGGATGCGATTGCATCGTGATCCGAAGCGTTGCTCGCAACGTCGCCGATGCCGTTGGCGTCGCCATCGCCATCGCCATCGCCATCGCCGTCACCGAGCGCGACGACGACGCTGCGCGGATGAATCAGCAATTCGCGCGCGTCGCCGCGCGACGCATGCGGCGTGACGCGGATCGCGTGCGGCGCGTGCGCGTCGCGCGGCAGCGCGACGTCGTCGAGCCACCGTGCGTCGCCTTCGATGCGCGTGCTTTCGCCCGCGAGCAGATCGGACACGAAGCGCTTGCCCGCGTCGAGATCGGCGAGCGCGTAGCCTTCGGGCGGATTCAGCATGCACGCGCCGAAGCGCAGCTCGCCGCTCGTCGTGATCGCGGCGGCGACGCCGAGCGCGTCGGCGATCTCGCGCGCGAGCACGTTCGCGCCCGCGAGGCCGCCCAACAGCGGCACGACCGCGCTGCCGTCCTCGGCCACGGCGAGCACGGGCGGCTCCGCGCCCTTGTCGGCGAGACACGGCGCGACGCAGCGGATCGCGATGCCGGCCGCGAACAGCGCGACGATCGGCGCGCCGCGCGCATACAGCTCGCGCAGGTGCGCGCCGAGCTCGGAAAACGCCACGTCGGCGTCGGCGCGCCCCGCGAGCGCGTGCACCTGCGCGCCGTCGAATCGCGCCTGGAGCCGGCGCGCGGTCGCGAGCGCGCCCGGCCCGAGTATCACGATCGCGGGCGCGATGGTCATCCTTGCCATTTTTCCCCCGGCACGACGAGCAGCGAAAAATACGGCGACGCCATCGGATCGACGTCCGCGAGCGGCACGATCCGCTGCGCGGCCATCGTCGCGCGCTCGACGTACAGCGCGCGCCGCGCGAGCCCGAGCTCGTCGAGCACGCGGCGCACCTTGTCGAAGTTGCGCCCGAGCTTCATCACGACGGCCGCGTCGGCGCTCGCGAGACGCTCGCGCAATTCGTCCTCGGGCAGCACGCCGGAGAGCACCGAGAGGCTCTGGTTCCGGTAGACGAGCGGCACGCCGAGCACCGCCGCGCCGCCCAGCATCGAGCACACGCCCGGCACGACCTGGGCGTCGTAGCGCGGCGCGAGCCGGTCGTGCAGGTACATGTACGAGCCGTAGAAGAACGGATCGCCTTCGCAGATCACCGCGACGTCGCGGCCCGCGTCGAGGTGCGCGGCGACGAGCGCGGCCGCCGTGTCGTAGAAATCGGCGATCACGGTTTCGTAGCACAGGGGCGGCGGCAGTGCCTCGGTCGTCACCGGGTAGACGAGCGGCAGGTGCGTCTGCGCATCGCCCAGGTGCGCCTCGACGATGCTGAACGCGTTGCCTTTCTTGCCCTTCGCGACGAAGTACGCGACGACGGGCGCGGCCTGCAGCATCCGCAGCGCCTTGATCGTCAGCAGCTCGGGGTCGCCCGGCCCGACGCCGAGCCCGTAGAGGCGCCCAGTCCTGCGCGTCATTCGGCCTCCGAAGCGAGCGCGTTGACGGCGGCGGCGACCATCGCGCTGCCGCCGCGGCGGCCCGCGACCGCGACGAACGGCACGCCGCGGCTGTCGGCCGCGAGGAGCGCCTTCGATTCGGCCGCGCCGACGAAGCCGACCGGAAAGCCGAGGATGAGGGCGGGGCGGGGCGCGCCCGCGTCGATCATGTCGAGCAGATGGAAGAGCGCGGTCGGCGCGTTGCCGATCGCGACGACGCTGCCCGCGAGATGCGTGCGCCACAGTTCGAGCGCGGCCGCCGAGCGCGTGTTGCCGATCTCGCGCGCGAGCCGCGGCACGTCCGGATCGCCGAGCGTGCAGATTACCGGGTTGTTCGCGGGCAGCCGCGCGCGCGTGACTCCTTCGGCGACCATCCGCGCGTCGCAGAGGATCGGCGCGCCGGCCGCGAGCGCCGCGCGGCCCGCTTCGCCCGCGCCTTCGGAAAACCGCAGGTCGCGGACGACGTCGACCATGCCGCACGCGTGGATCACGCGCACCGCGAGTTTTTCGAGGTCGGGCGGCACGCCCGTCAGATCGGCTTCCGCGCGGATCGTCGCGAACGATTCGCGATAGATCGCGCCGCCGTCGCGAAGGTAGTCAAGCATCGAGGTCATCCTGAGTGGGCCGTGCGCCGAGCGCGAGCGCGGCGGCGGCCTGGTCGATCGTCAATTGGCGCGCGACGGCGCGGCCGAAGCCCGTCGCGCCGTCGCGCCGATAGAGGTCGTAGCGGCCCGCCGCGCTCGCGACGAGCGTGTGCGCGGCCGCATGCGGCAACGCGCACGAGCGCGCGCAGCCCGTGACGTGCACGTCGACGGGGGCGGCGAGGCGCGCGGCGAGCGCGAGCGCGTCGGCTTTCGTGTCGGCGGGCGCGCGCGCGCAGCCTGCCGAGCCCGCGCACGCGACGACGTGCGCGAGCGGAGCGGCCGCGTCGCACACGAAGCCGAGCGCGGCGAGGCGCGCGAGCGCGTCGGGCGCGGCCGCGCGCGCGACGGCGGGCAGCATCACGCCTTGCCACGGCGTGATGCGCAGCGTGCCGTCGCCGTGCGTGTCGGCAAGCGCCGCGAGCGCCGCGAGCGCGTTCGCGTCGAGCCGGCCGAGCGGCGGCTGCGCGCCGACGACGCAGCGCGCCGGGTCCCGTTCGGGCTGGATGCCGAAACGCAGCGCCGTGTCGACGCGCGCGCGCCGCCAGCCGGCGAGATCCGCGCGGCGCCGCAGCGCGAACGGCGGCTTCGATTCGGACAGCTTCGATTCGGCATGCGAAAGGAACGCGTCGGGCGCGCACGTCGCGAGCAGGTCGCGCATGCGCGTCGCGCCCGGCGGCGCGAGCTCGACGAAGCTCGTCACGAGCGCACGCACGCACTCGACCGCGTGCGCCGGCGCGATGGCCGCGAGCGCGCCGGTAAACGTTGCGCCCGGTGCGACGCGCTCGCCGTCGACGGGCGGGCAGCCGGCGAGCCCGACCGCGAGCAGCGTGTTCCCGCGCGCGTCGCGCAGCGCGGACAGCCAGATGTCGTGCGGGTGGTCGAGCGCGGCGAGCCGTTCGCCGCCGTCGAGCAGCACCGAGAATTTCGGCGACAGCGCGACGCAGCGCGGCTCGGTCTGCAGCATCGCGAGGAGGCGGGCGGCGAGCGCGGCGCTGTCGACGAGCGCATCGGGGTCGCGCCCGGCCGTCGGGCTCAGCATCACGTTGCGCACGTCGTCGCGCGCGGCGACGCATGTGTCGGGCGACGCCGCGGGCAAGCCGTCCGTCAGCGGCCCGAGCCCCGCGTCGATCAGCGCGCGGCTCACGCAAGCCTCGCTGCCGGCCCGCACGCCGCGCAATTGCAGGTTCGCGCGATTGGTCGCCTCGATCACGCCCGAGCCGAACGCGCGCGCGACGGCCGCCACCGCGCGCGCCTGCGCGGCGGCAAGCGCGCCGCCCGGCAGCTTGATCCGGCACAGGCCGCCGTCGCGCGCGGCGACGATGCGCACGAGTCCCGGACACGCGCTCGCGGCGCGCGCGGCGTCGGATGAAAAAACAGCGGTGCAAGGATTCAACAGCGCTCCGGATCAAGCGTCGCGCGGCGGCCCGAGGCGGCCGTTCCCGCGCGGCAAGCGCGCGAGCGGCGGGCTACGGCATCGGTACACCCCGCCCGATGAAGGCTGGCACGAACGAAACGTCCCGGCAGGTCTCCTGGCTGGCAGGTCGTCATCCGCAGCGGGCCTTCCCGGCGGCCGCGAAAAGGGCGGCCTGGCCAGTGGCGTGGATCGGATGCGGACTCGCTGCTCACAGTTGCGGGGGCAGCCGCAGCGGCGCGGCACGCCCTGCGTTCCCTCTTGGGCCCCGTGGGGCGCCGGTCGACGGACGCTGTATTATGCCTTTTTTCGCGACGCCCGAGCGCGCGATGCGCGAGGCGGGCGACGCTTTCAGGATCGACAGGAACACGATGGAGCACGACGGATGAGCGCGTGGCTGACGGTGGTGGGCATCGGCGACGACGGATACGCGGGGCTCGGCAGGCCGGCGCGGCGCGCGCTCGCCGACGCGGCGGTGGTGATGGGCGGCGAGCGGCATCTCGCGATGCTGCCGGCGCGGCACGGCGCCGAGCGCGCGCCGTGGCCGAAGCCGTTCGATCTCGCGCCGCTCTTCGCGCGGGCTCCGGCGCGCGTGTGCGTGCTTGCGAGCGGCGATCCGATGCTGTTCGGCGTCGGCGCGACGCTCGCGCGCACGCTCGCGCCGCACGAGTGGCGCGTGCTGCCCGCGCCGTCGTCGCTGTCGCTCGCGGCCGCGCGCACCGGCTGGGCGCTGCAGGATGTCGACACGGTGTCGCTCGTCGGCCGGCCGCTCGCGTCTTTGCATCGGCATCTGTATCCGGGCCGGCGGCTGTTTGTGCTGAGCGCGGACGGCGCGACGCCCGCCGCGATTGCCGGCGCGCTCGCCGCGCGCGGCTTCGGGCCGAGCGCGATGACGGTGTTCGAGCATCTCGGCGGCCCGCTCGAACGGCGCATCGACGCGCGCGCCGACGCGTGGGGCGATGCGCGGGCGGCCGCGCTCAACGTCGTCGCGATCGAATGCCGCGCGTGCGGCGCCGCGCCGCGCCTGGCGCTCACGCCCGGCTTGCCGGACGACGCGTACCGCCACGACGGCCAACTGACGAAGCGCGATCTGCGCGCGCTCGCGCTCGCGCGGCTCGCGCCCGCGCCGGGCGAATTGCTGTGGGACGTCGGCGCGGGCTCCGGGTCGATCGGCATCGAATGGATGCGCGCGCATCCGAGCTGCCGGACGATCGCGATCGAAGCGCATCCGGACCGGCAGCGCTTCATCGAGCACAACCGCGACGCGCTCGGCGTGCCGGCGCTCGAACTCGTCGCCGGCCGCGCGCCCGACGCGCTCGCGGGCCTTGCCGCCCCAGACGCGGTGTTCGTCGGCGGCGGCGTGAGCCGCGACGGCGTGCTCGACGCGTGCTGGGCGGGCCTGAAGCCGGGCGGCCGCTTCGTCGCGCATGCGGTGACGCTGCAGGGCGAGGCGGCGCTCGTCGCATGGCGCGAGCGGCACGGCGGCACGCTCACGCGCGTGTCGGTCGCGCACGCGCAGCCGCTCGGCGGCTTCGACGCCTGGCGGCAGGCGCTGCCCGTCACGCTGTACGACGCGTGCAAGCCGCGCGGCGCGCAGCCGGAGCACGGATGATGCGCGACGAAACCCCCGAGCAGCCGCGGCCGCTGCGCTTCGGCTACACGACGGGCAGTTGCGCGACCGCGACGTCGCTCGCGGCCGCGCGCCTGCTGCTGACGGGCCGCGCGAGCGACATGGCCGACATCGTGCTGCCGAAGGGGCAGCACGTCGCGATGCGTCTCGCGTTCTGCCGCGCGACGGACGCCGGCGGCGCGGAGGCGGGCACGATCAAGGACGCGGGCGACGACCCGGACGTGACGCACGGCGCGCTCGTGTTCGCGCGCGTGCGGCTCGTTCACGAGCCGGGCGTGCGCTTTTGCGCGGGGCCGGGCGTCGGCACGGTCACGCGCGCGGGGCTCGCGATTCCCGTCGGCGAACCCGCGATCAACCCGGTGCCGCGCCGGATGATGACCGAGCATCTCGCGGCGCTCGCGGCCGAGCAGGGCTATGCGGGCGGCTTCGACGTCGCGATCGGCGTCGAGAACGGCGAGGCGCTCGCGCAGAAGACGATGAATCCGCGCCTCGGCATCGTCGGCGGATTGTCGATCCTCGGCACGACGGGCATCGTGCGGCCGTTCTCGTGCTCCGCGTATATCGCGTCGATTCACCAGGGCATCGACGTCGCGCGCGCGAACGGCGTCACGCACATCGCCGCGTGCACAGGCAACGCGAGCGAGGACGCGGTGCGCGCGCGCTACGGCCTGCCCGACATCGCACTGATCGAGATGGGCGACTTCGCGGGCGCGGTGCTCAAGTACCTGCGCCGCGCGCGCGTCGCGCGGCTCACGCTGTGCGGCGGCTTCGGCAAGCTGAGCAAGCTCGCGGCGGGCCACCTCGATCTGCACAGCCGCCATTCGAGCATCGACTTGCCGCTGCTTGCCCAATGGGCGGGCGAAGCGGGCGCGAGCACGGTGCTGCAGCACGAGATCCGCGCGGCGAACACGAGCCAGCAGGCGTTGGCGCTCGCGCTCGCGCATCACGTGCCGCTCGGCGACGTCGTCTGCGCGCACGCGCGCCGCGTCGCGCGCGACATCGTGCCGGACGAGGTCGACGTCGAGGCGCTCGCGATCGACCGCGAGGGCCGCATCGTCGGCGTCGCGCGATGAGCGCGCGCCGCGTGTTGCTGCTCGGCGGCACGGGCGACGCGCTGCGCGTCGCGCGCACGCTCGCGCCGCACGACGTGTACAGCCTCGCCGGCCTCGGCAAGGTGCCCGACGATCTCGCGTGCGACGTGCGGGTCGGCGGCTTCGGCGGCGCCGACGGGCTCGCGCGCCATCTGCGCGGGCACGCGGTCGCGCTCGTTATCGACGCGACCCATCCGTTCGCCGCGCGGATCAGCGCGAACGCGGCCGCCGCGTGCCGCGCGGCGGGCGTGCCGTATTGGGCGCTGCGCCGCGCGCCGTGGCGGCCGCGGCCGGGCGACGACTGGCGCGGCGTCGCGGACTGGGCGGGCGTTCTCGCCGCGATCGCGCCGTTCGCGCGGCCGCTTTTCACGCTCGGGCGCGAGCCGCTCGCGCATCTCGACGACATTGCGCCGCATCAGCACTGGCTCGTGCGCTGCCTCGACGCGCACGCAGGCAACGCGCGCGCGCACGTGCTCGCCGCGCGCGGGCCGTTCTCGGTCGAAGGCGAGCGCGCGCTCTTCGCGACGGCCGCAATCGACGTCGTCGTCAGCAAGAACAGCGGCGGCGCGGCGACGGAGGCGAAGCTCGACGTCGCGCGCGAGCGGCGCTTGCCGGTCGTGATGGTCGAGCGACCGGCGCTGCCGGATGCGGATCGCGAATTCGGCGATATCGCGGCGCTCGTCGACGCGCTGCGCGCGTTTCGTGCGGTTCGTCCGTTTCGCGCCTTTCGCACGCCGTGACGGGCCGCGCGCGAGCGCGCGTCGGCGCATCCTCGAATCGAATCATCGAACGAATGACGGAGTATTTTGAATGACGGTGTACTTCATCGGCGCGGGTCCGGGCGACCCCGAGCTGATCACGGTGAAGGGCCAGCGCCTCGTGCGCAGTTGCCCGGTGATCCTGTACGCGGGCTCGCTCGTGCCGGCCGCGGTGCTCGACGGGCATCGCGCCGAACTCGTCGTGAACACGGCGGAGCTCGATCTCGACGCGATTGTCGCGCTGCTCGCGCAGGCGCACGGAAAAGGGCAGGACGTCGCGCGCGTGCATTCCGGCGATCCTTCGCTGTACGGCGCGATCGGCGAGCAGATCCGCCGGCTCGCCGCGCTCGGGATTCCTTACGAGATCGTGCCGGGCGTGACAGCGACGGCCGCGTGCGCGGCGGCGCTCGGCGTCGAGCTGACGCTGCCGGGCGTCGCGCAGACCGTGATCCTCACGCGCTACGCGGGCAAGACGGCGATGCCCGAAGGCGAATCGCTCGCGAGCCTCGCCGCGCACCGCGCGACGCTCGCGATCCATCTCGGCGTGCGGCATCTCGCGCGGATCGTCGACGACGTGCTGCCGCACTACGGCGCCGATTGCCCGATCGCCGTGATCTATCGAGCGAGCTGGCCGGACGAGGCGCGCGTGACGGGCACGCTCGCCGATATCGTCGGCAAGGTCGCGGGCGCGCGGATCGAGCGCACCGCGCTGATCCTGATCGGGCGCGTGCTCGACGCCGAGGGCTTCGACGAATCGACGCTCTACGCGAAGGCGTGAAGGCGCGAAGGCCGGGGCGCGTGGCGCGGATGCGCGATCGGATCGTCAATACGGCTTCGCCGCGGGCATCACGACGTGGGCCGGCTCGCTCTCGTTCCAAAGACGATCGAGCGCCGTGACCGCGTAGCGGTAGCCGCGATCCGCGCGCGCGGTGATGTCGACGAATTCGGTTCCCCGAACCGTCGCGAGCAGATGGCGTGCATCGTGGTTGCCGCACATGTCCTGCCGCCCAAGCTCGTGACGATAGACCGCGTATGACGCCGTCGCCTTCGAGCGCGGCTTCCATCGCAGCCGCACGCCGTCGGGCGGGCGTTGCGCGCGCAGGTCCTTCACGGGCGGCGGCGCCGCTCCGTCGAGCGCGGGCATCGCCGGCACGAGCGCCGGCCGCGAATGCCAGGTGCGATTGACGAGCGACGTCGCGCCGAGCCGGTCCGCGCGCACGTCCTTCGCGGAGAAGTAGACATCGCCCTTTACCTCGGGCGCCGTGCGATTGAACGCCAGGTGGTTGCTCAACTCGGCCGGATCGGACCAGCCCGGCGATTGATTCGACGTGCCGACCTTGTACGCCGCCTGCCCGATATACAGGTGCACGTCGCGGCCGCGCGCCTCGTTCGCCCACCACGACACGACCTTGTCATAGTCGGCAGGCGCGAAGCCGCGCGCCCAGTACGCCTGCGGCACGACGTAGTCGATCCAGCGCTCGCGCAGCCAGCGGCGCGTGTCCGCGTACAGATCGTCGTAGGTCTGCACCGAAGCCGACGTCTGCGAGCCCTGCGGATCGGTGGCCGCGTTGCGCCAGACCGCGAACGGCGAGATCCCGAACTTCACCCACGGCTTCGCGGCCTTGATGCGCCGCGCGAGCGACTCGACGAGACGATCGACGTTGTCGCGCCGCCAGTCGGCGTGCGTCGCGAAGCCCGCGCCGTATTGCGCGTATGCCGACGCATCGTCGAACGCCGCGCCCGCGACCGGGTACGGATAGAAGTAATCGTCGAGATGCACGGCGTCGATGTCGTAGCGGCCGACCGCGTCCATGATCGCATCGACGACGAACGCGCGCGCGGCCGGCACGCCCGGGTTGTAATACAGCTTGCCGCCGTAGCGGACGATCCAGTCCGGATGCAGGCGCGCCGGATGCGTGGCGGCGAGCGCGTCGACCCGGTCGTCCATCGCGACGCGATACGGATTGAACCACGCGTGCAGTTCGAGATTGCGCCGATGCGCCTCGGCGACGGCGAACGCGAGCGGATCGTAGCCCGGGTCGCCGCCTTGCGTGCCCGTCAGATACTTCGACCACGGCTCGAACGGCGACGGCCAGAAGGCGTCCGCGGTCGGTCGAACCTGCAGGATCACCGCGTTGCGGTTCATCCGCACCGCGTCGTCGAGCCACGCGCCCAGCTCGGCCTGCTGGTCCGCGACCGATAGGCCCGGGCGCGACGGCCAGTCGATGTTGGTCACCGATGCGATCCACGTGCCGCGGAACTGGCGCTTGGGCATCGTCTCGTCCGGTCGGCACGCGACTTCAGGCTCGGGCGCGGCGTCCGGCGCAGCGGCGCACGCGCCAGCCGACAGCACGAGCGCGGCTGTGGCGAGGTGACGGAATCGAGTCGACAGCATGAGCAGGTCCTTGAGCCGGATCAGCGCGTTGAGATGAGGAGATCCAGTAGGGACCGTCACGCCCGGAGCGAGTTCCGGAGCGGGCGGGACGGGGGCCGTTCACGCGCCGCTTCGCGTGGCGGCGAGCCGCGGCGGCGCGAAGCGTGCGGCCATCGCGGCCATCACGACGCACACCGCGGCCATGAAGCCCCAGGCCGGCGACAGATCGGCGACGTTCTGCCGGATCACGCCGGCGACGAACGGAAACAGGCCCGCGATCAGATAGCCGATGCCCTGGACGAAGCCGGTGAGCGCGCCGGCTTCGGCCGCGCTCGTCGCGTGGTCGAGTGTGACGATCAGCGACAGCGGAAACAGCGCGCCGATCCCGAGGCCGAGCAGCAGCGACGCGGGCAGCGCGGAGCCGAGCGGCGCGGCGATCAGCGCGATCAGGCCGACGAACAGCGACGCGATCGCCGCGAAGAGCGCGGGGCGGCGGTCCGGCAGCCGGTCGATGAACGCCGACACGGCGAGCCCCGCGACGACCTCGGCGAGCGTCACGCCGCCGAGCAGGCCGCCCGCCGCTTCGGGCGACCAGCCGAGCGACATGTAATAGGGCGGCAGCCACGCGAGCACGAGCGTATAGGCGCCCGTGCCGAGGCCGAAGAACGCAGCGAGCAGCCAGGCACGCGCGCCGTGCGTGCGGCGCGCGGCGGGGCGCGCTCGCGCGTCGCGGGCTGTCGCGCGGGTCGCGAGCGGCCACAGCAGCGCGGCCGCGACGGCGGGCAGCGCCCAGCCGGCGAGCGCGGAGGTCCATCCGATCGCGTGCGCGGCGAACGGCGTCGCGACGCTCGCGAATACGGCGCCGCCCATGATCGACGTCGAATAGAAGCCCATCACGCTGCCCGCGCGCGCGGCGAATTCCGCCTTGATGAACCCGGGCAACAGCGCCTGCACGGCCGCGATGCCGAGCCCCGCGCACAGCGCGGACGCGAGCAGCGCGGCGGGCGCGCTCGCCGCGCCGCGCGCCGCGCACGCGAGCCCGATCAGCGCGACGCCGAGCCAGACGCCCGCGCGCACGCCGGCGCGGCGCGCGAGCCACGGCGCGGCGAGCGCGCCCGCGCCCATCAGCAGGACCGGCACGGTGGTCAGCAGGCTCGCGGCGCTGTCGGACAAGCCGCTCGCGCGCTGGATCGTGTCGAGAAGCGGCCCGACCGATGCGAGCGCCGGCCGCAGGTTGAGGCCGACTAGTATGATGGCGGCGAGCCGCCATGCGGGAGAAAGGAGTCTGTGCATGAGCGTGGATGCGGCGCGCGTCCGGACGGTTGCCGGGCGTGCGCGTTGCGTATAATTGTCTCGACATCAAGATAGATTCGACTTGTCTCTACGTCAAGATAACTTGGACGAACAGGAGGGTTAATGGATCGCGCAGCCCATGCGATCGAGCAATGGCGCCGCGAGCGCCCGGATCTCGATCCGTCGTCGATGATCGTGCTCGGGCGGCTGCAGGAGGCGGCGCTCGTCATCGCGCGCGACAGGCTCAATCCGCTTTTCGTGCGCTACGGCCTGCAGCCGGGCGAATTCGACGTGCTCGCGACGCTGCGGCGCAGCGGCGCGCCTTACGCGCTGACGCCGACGGCGCTCTACGACGCGGCGATGATTTCGTCGGGCAGCATGACGAACCGGATCGATCGGCTCGAGAAGGCGGGGTGGGTCTTGCGGCGTCCGAACCCGGCGGACGGCCGCGGCACGCTCGTCGCGTTGACGCGCGCGGGGCTCGCGCTGATCGACGACGCCGTCGTCGCGCACGTCGACAATCAGCGGCGCGTGCTGTCCGCGCTCAGCGCCGCGGAACAGCGTCAGCTCGCGAAGCTGCTCGACAAGCTGTTGCAAGGGCAGGCGCAGGGCTGAAGCGCCGGGCCCGTGCCGCGACGATCGCGCGCCGGCGGCGCGTGTTTGACGGGACGCGCTCCCCGGATCGACAGCTCGATACCCGCCATGCGATCCGGGGAGCCGCTTTGCCGATGACTTCGGGATGCCGAACATCATCGCCGCCGCTCGTCCTGCCAACGACCTCATCGATTCGGTTGCAATTCCGAAGGGATCGTCTGCGCATCGAATGCTTGCGCGCTGCCCGGATCGACCGGCTGATACTCGAAGCTCGGCGCGGGGAGGGGCTTCGCCGCCGGATTCGGGATGCCGGACATCATCGCGGTGGCTTGCGCCTTCAACGACATCATCAGTCCGATGACAGCATTGAAGCGGTCGCCTGGGGTTTGTCCGTTGAACAGCGCATGCAATGTCTTCAGCAGGCTCGTATAGGTGTAGTTGAAGTTGTTGCAGGCACGCCGCTGCGCGGATCCGGAAGGATAGTCGGCGACCTTCGGGTTGCCCGGCACGTCATAGACGCCGCTCGGATCGAAGACGATGGAATCGCCTGAATACGAATAGCCGGACTGGTCTTTCACGAGTTTTCGCCCCTGCTTGATTTGCATGAGGCGGTAGTAATGCGCGTAGCGGTAACGCCCGACCACCTCGGTCGGCGATTTCGACGTGCCTCCTCCTTCTTCGACGATCGTGCGGATTGCCTGGCCTGCTGCGCGGTTGCGACGTTGGTGACGATGACGGCGTCCGGCATCAGAGCGGGGCCGATCTGATTGCGGGGCGGGTTGATGAATGCCTTGTCGCCGACTTCGCCGATCATGTTCGAGATGAGGCTGTAGAACTGGCCGATCGTCAATCCCCGCGCGGCGTCGATTTCGAGGAGCGCCGATGTCGCGCGGAAGCGCGCCTTCCACGTTCTCAGAGAGTGTTGCACGTCTGTCATCGCAGCGCCTGTCAGTGCGCCAACCCGCAACAATGAACCATGCAGTTTGCCGACGATGGCGAAGCCTCGTTGGTCGATCGCTTGGATCGCGTGAAACAAATGCGCTCCCGCCATCGCGCAGCGGAACGGATTCCGCCCGGCCACGCGCGCAAGGCCGCCCTCGCGGAAACGGCAATGCCCGGCAAACCTGCGGCAATCCCACTACATTTTCCAGGTTGAACTTCAGCCGTCGGATACCTTAAATACGCTGGGCGTGACCTGAAGACACGCGACGCCCCTCGATATTGAGGCAGCCTACCGCTCAGTGGAGAAAACCACCATGTCGACAACTGTTCTAGGTTTCAAAGGAAGGGTGACTATCGCAATCAACAAAGTGACCAAGCAGTATCCGCACGCCAAGCTCTATGAAGCGGATGGTGTGGCCTCAGGCGGCCCGACCACTGACCCCAAGCAAATCGACAAACTGCGAGTCGTGTTTCAAGACGAGAACAACACTGTCATCATCGAATCCACAAGCTACGACGAATTCGGTTCCCCCGTGCTTTATCCAGAGCCCTGGGTCGGAGACGTGGTGATCGAATGGCCCGTCAAGCTGGATCTGGACGAGGCCGATCGCGCGAAGAACGCAGCGGGGCAAACAGGCGCATACGATACGGTCACGCTGCGCAATCCGCTCGGCCCCAAACGAGGAAACCCCCTCTATATTTTCGGTTCGGGGCCCCGCCAAGCGAGGAAATTCGTGTTCGTGGACGCGATAACCGGAAAAGTGACCGTTGGGGAATAACGAGCGGGGATGAAGGCTCGATTCGCGCTCGGATGGTGTGTGCCGCAGCGGTGACGCGCGATGAGCGATGAGCGGTCGCATCGTCGGTGATCGGCTTCGACAATGCACGGGGCGCGTTCGACGCGCGCCCAACGGCTCGCGCGCTCAGCCTCGTCGAGATCTGCGCGCTGCATCGCAGGTGGCTCGTGCCGCGGGCGCGTGCCGCGCCCGCATGGTGCGATCGCTGCCCGCGCCGCGCGCTACGGGCAGCCGCACCGCGCAGAACGCGCCGTTCGGGCCGCCGACTTCGCACGGCAGCCGCAACCGGTCCGGGCACACCGCCTTGGTTCAACGTCCGCGCCGCGAGCGCGCATGTCGCGCGAATGAGGCATTGAGATTGGCTCGCGGCACAGTGGTTCACCAGCACGGCAGTTCGAGGCGTTCAATTTCCGGGAGAGCATGCAATGGGAACAATCGAAAATCATTCGCGTTCTTACGGCGACGGCAACCTTCGGAACCGGCTCAGGCAAGCTTGCCTGTATGGAACGATCGGCCTTGTGGCATCGCTGAGCGCGACTTGCGCGATATCCGCACCCAATGACGACGCGCATGCCACGGCTGAGCACCGCATGCCGCACATGGAAAGCGAGCACATGATGAGCGCGCCGCCCGGCAGCAGCACATCGTTCTCGCTTTCGAAAATCGCGGCCGACGATCCCGAGCCGCCGACGGATTTCCGCCTCGGGACACTGACGAAAAAAATCAAGACGGAAAACCCGCAAACGCAAGCTTTCTTCGATCAAGGCTTGCGCTTCTACTGCGCGTTCAACTTTCGCGAAGCGTACCGCGCGTTCAAGGCCGCGCTCAAGCGAGACCCCGACTGCGTCATGTGCCGATGGGGGATCGCGATGTCGCTGGGCGTGAACATCAACCAACTCGATCAGCCGGAAGCGGATCGCCGGATCGCGCAACAGAATCTCAAGGACGCACTTCGCATACGTGATGCCGATCCGAAGGAACGCTCGCTCGTCGACGCATTGCTACCGCGCTATGAAGCTCATGCGCAACTACCCGGCGAACTCGAGCGCCAGAACCGGCGCAACCGAGACTACGCCGAGGCGATGACCGCGCTGGCCCACCGCTACCCGGACGATCCCGACATCCAAACCCTGTACGCGGATGCCGTGATGAACCTCAAGCCTTGGGAATACTGGGACCGTCAGGGGAACGCCACTTACCGTGACATTCCCCAGGCAGTCGAAGCGATCGAAGGCGGGCTGAAGGACCATTCCGATCACATGGGTCTCATCCATTGGTACATCCATATTCGCGAGGGATCGACCGAGCCGAACGACGTGAGGCCTTATGCGGACAAACTGGCCAAACTCGCGCCCGATGCCGGCCACTTGGTTCACATGCCCTCGCACATTTATTACCGCACCGGCGCGCACCTGCAATCGTTCGAAGCGAATCGGGACGCAACGTTGAGCGACGAAGGCTACTTCAAGAAAGTCGATGCCAAGCTCGCGGGCGGCATCGATCATCCGGACGGCGACCGTTATCGCTGGGGCTACTACCGGCACAATATCCATTTCGCGCTTGCTTCGGCGATCATGGCCGGCAACGTCGAGAACATGAGCTGGGCGGCTGATCGTCTGCGGAAATCGGAAGGCGAAGGCATTACGTTCCGGACCGACCGTTATCGCGGCATCTATTACCAATCGCTGCCGTATTTCATGTCGCCGGACGAGATTATCCGGCAGCCGCCACCGCACGGGACAGAAAAGGACTGGCGCTTTGCAAGCGTTTCCTGGAACTACGCACAAGCGCTTGCATACGTCCGCAAACACGATGTTCGCGGTGCGCAACGTGCGTACGCGAAACTTGTAAAGGACGTGATCGCCTTCAGAAAAGAGCGGCCCGACGAAGTGATGAACAGCCAGACGGCAGAAATCATGCAATCGGTCGCGCGCGCGCGGATCGACCAGATGAAAGACGACGCGCAACGCGGGGTGCGCATTCTCGAACGCTCCGTCAAGCAGCAGGACAAGATGAACTACGACGAGCCGCCTTATTGGATGGTTCCGGTCAGGCAAACCCTGGCCGCGCTCCAGATCGGCCTCGGCCAATACGACAAGGCGATCAAGACGCTCCACGCGTCGCTCGGCGACGACGACCCGGAACACAACGCGTACACGAGTTTCAGAGGCAACAGTTGGGCCTATTTCGGCTTGACGCAGGCCTATGAAAGAATCGGGCTAGGAAATTTGACACCCGAGCAGCAAAAGGACTACGACAGCGCGCGGAGCCGGCTCGCCGAATACTGCCCGCCCGACAAGAATGTTTGCGCTTTGTCGCTCGATCGTATGTAGGTGGGCAAACACGGTCGGCTCCGAGTTGAAAATCCGCCGGCTCCGACGCCTTTGCTCGCTGGTCGCTGCTCGCGGCGCATGCGGTTGGCGCTTGGCGGCGTCAAGCACAATGCGTTCGACGCTGTCGCTGGCGGATGGCGCGGAGACGATTTCGATAAACGCCTCGCCTATGACGGCGAGGCGTTCGAATCGAATGCGCGGACACCTCGCGTCGCACAGTCAAGCAAGCGCACGCTCGCCAACCCACCGGGGTCGATCGAGACCACGGTCAAACGGAACAATTCTCCGCGATGAAACGCGCCGTTCGTTGCGACGCCAATGACATCGGGCGCGGCCTGCTTCCGCTGCGGATGCTCAGCAAACCACCCGAATATCTCGACGATCCATCAGGCCCCGGGGCGTCGAAGCATTGCTTTCCCGGCCCGATCAACGGTATGCAGTCCATGAACGTATGCGATCCACGAACGACGTCCTTCAGAGTAAATCGGTGGAGTGCGTGAGGTGTGGTAGCGAAGCGCATCAGCGCAGGTCGGCCGGCATTTTCCAGGGCAGCAACGCGTCGTAGTCGTCGGCGGTCTTTGCTAGCGGCAGGCGCCTTACACTTGTGAAAGTAGCCTGGATAGGTTCTCTCAAACTCAGTCTGATTCATCACGGATTCCTCCGCATTTACCAATTTACTATTGCTTCCCGAGCTTGAACCCCAGTTCTTTTGCTTTCTCGCCAACCGACATAAGGGAAGTGCCGTCAGCCAGCACCTGTGCAAAGCCGACTCCGATCAATATGGCAATAGCCGCAGTCATGTGGGTCAGACTAGCCTTATCTTGAGCAGAAAAATTCGGCGAGATTTCAGCGTTCGTCAGGCGCCGTGTCACTTGCAACCGCGCGCCATGCGCGTAGTCGCAGATCGACGGCCAATGTGCGCGATGTAGCGTTGAAAACTGTCCCGTCTCGAAGTCCGGGTTCTTCTCCAACTGATCAATCATCTTCTGCGCGCTAGGAAATTCTTTGTGGGTGTCATCTTCCGCAAACGAGCGCAACCAACCCATGTTCGCGCAAGATTGAATCCATCGTCCCCTTACGTATGCCTCGTAGGCCGCGCGAAAGAGCGCGAACGCCGACGCAGTCATGTCGAGCTTGATCAGCTCGACGATAGCTGAAACGTGATCCAAGGCAAGGGAATAAAAGCACGCTGCTATTGGCTGTGGAACGCCGTCCTCAGTCTGCTTGCCATCGACCTCATCCCAAAGCCACGAGACGAGAGAGGCCAACACATCAAGCAAGCGCACGAAACGCTGTATCACTTCCACAAGCCGGAGACCGAGGCACAGGCGAATGAATGGCTGTTGCGCTATCTGCTGCGCTACAACGATCAGCGGCATCGGTCAGAGAAGCACTCTCGGCTCGAGGACTGGCTCACGTATTTACCCGCTGAAGGGGGGCGCGATATGTGCACGTGGGAACAGTTCTGCCGGTTCGCGCGCGAACCGGAGCGGCGCAAGGTTGGCAACTCAACTATTCCCTCGTACGCTGGGCCAAACGGAAATACAAACGACTGGGTAGCGCCTCACGGGCGACGGCCTGGCTAAAGCGCGTGGTTGCGCGGTGGCCTCGGCTGTTCGCCCACTGGTCTATTACTCATGCCGGTCTGGCTGGACGATAGGAGCCGGATGAATCGAGAGATTCACGTCCGGTTGCGTGAGGGCCTGAGGGTGAGATTCCCTTGGGCTACTCGACCAGCTAGCCGGTTGAGCGACGCGCGCCCCTTCGCGCGTCGCACCGCCCCCCATCCCTACTCGAAACCCGTCGCTGGCAATGCGGCCGCCGCGGCATCACGGATGCAAAAAAGTCTTGCGGCAATTTTGATTGCCATATACTTGCATCGTGCAAGTACCTGATCGGGAGCCGCCCGCATGCCTGCCGCACCGTCCGCCCCTCGCGCGCCGAAGTCGTCCGGATCGCAGAAGCCCGTCGCGCCGCTGCGGCTCGGCAACTGGCTCCCGTATCGGCTGTTCGTCGTCGCCGCGCAGGTCGCACGCCCGCTCGAGGCGTTCTATTCCGAGCGCTTCGGCCTCACGCAGGCCGCATGGCGCATCCTCGCGGTGAACGCCGAGCGCACCGGCGCGAACGCGACCGAGATCGGCCTCGCATGCGCGCTCGATCCGTTCACCGTGAGCCGCGGCATCGGCCAACTCGTCACGCTCGGCTTCGCACGGCGCACGGCCGCGAAGAACGACCGGCGCTTCGCATCGGTCACGATCACCGCGAAAGGCCGCGCCGCGTTCGACGAGATCGCGGCGCTCGGCATCGCGATCGAGCGAAATCTGCTCGCGACGTTGTCGAACGACGAAACGCGCGTGCTCGACGCCGCGCTGCGCAAGCTCGAGAACGCGAGCGCGCGGATCGAGGCCGGCGACTGGCGCGCGCTCGTCGGGCAACGCGCGCGATGACCGCGCTGCTCTTCGGCCTGACCGCGCTGCTGTGGGGCGGCGGCGCGCTCGCGACCGCGATGCAGGCGGGCGCGACGCCCGTGCTCTGGTCGGTGTCGATGCGCATGGCGCTCGCGGGCGTGCTGCTGCTCGGCTACGGACGGTGGAAGGGCCACGCGCTCGCGATTCCGCGTGAGGATCGCGTATTCGTCGCGCTACAGGGCGCGCTCTTTTTCGCGTTCGCATTCATCACGTTCTACGAAGCGACGCGACGCATTCCGAGCGGACTCGCCGCGCTCGTGCTGTCGACATCGTCGCTGTTCGCCGCGCTGATCGGCCGCGCGCTGCTCGGCACGCCGCTCACGCGCGCGCTGCTGTGGGGCGCCGCGTGCGGGATCGCGGGCGTGGGCATCATCGTCGGCCCGTCGCTCGGCGCGGTGCGCGCCGATTCCGCATCCGGCTTCGCGTGGGCGCTTGCGGCCGCGGTCGCGACCGCGGCGGGCACTGTCGTCGGCGCACGCAACCAGCGCGCGGGACTGCCGACCGTCGCGATCCTCGGCTGGGGCGCGCTCGTCGGCTCGGCGACGAGCGCCGCCTGGGCCGCCGCGCAGCACGTGCCGTTCGTCGCCGACTGGTCGGCGCGCTATGTCGGCAGTCTGCTGTATCTCGCGATCGGCGCGTCGTGCGTGACGTTCATGCTGTACTTCGACCTCGTGCGACGCCTCGGCCCCGGCAAGGCCGCCTATACGCTCGCCGCGGTGCCGATCGTCGCGCTCGGGCTGTCCGCGCTGTTCGAAGGGCTGCATCTCGATGCGCGGATCCTCGCCGGCGCGGCGGCCGTGCTCGCCGGCAACGTGCTCGTGCTGCGCGGTTGAGCGGAGCGCGCGACATCCGCCGGCGCCGCGTCAAGCGAGCCGCTGCGTGACCATCACCGTCATCGGCCACATCAGCGCGTAGCCGGTGCGCGTCGTGCTCACGCTCAGGAACGCCTCGGCCGCCGCGAGACAATCGTCGTCCGAGTACGCGTCGGTCGCGGAGAAAAGCAGCCTCAGGAAATGGCCGATCGACTTGCGGCTGTCGAATTCCCACGGCACCGTCACGTCGTGGAAACGCGGCTCTGCCCAGCCCGTCAGCGCGCACAGCGTCCTCGCGAAATCCTCGGACAGGAACGCGACCTCGTGTCCCGTCGAGCAGCTCTTCGCGATGAAGCCGTCGAAGTAGCGCGCGAGCGGCGTGCCCGCGAAGATGTCGTAGATCACGAAGCGCGCGCGAGGCCGCGCATGGCGCGCGCTCGCGGCGAATGCGGCGGTCTTGTCGGGCACGTGGTGGATCGCGCCGCGGCTCCAGATCGCGTCGAAATCGCGCGTGTCGAGATCGAGCGCGTCGGCGGCCTGCTGAACGACACGGATGTTCGAATCGGGCATGCCGCGCAGCGCGTCGAGTTGCTCGATCGACGGATCGGTCACGACGAGGCGCCCGGACGGGCCGAGCGCGGCCGCGATCGCGCGGCTGAAGTAGCCGCTGCCGCCGCCGATTTCGAGAATCGTCTCGCCCGGCGACGGCCGCAGGAAACGATGCATGCATGCGATGTCCTGCAGCCACGCGTCGGGGTAGAGCGACAGCGCGTCCTTGTAGTGCGTCGCGCGATTGCCCGCGAATTCGATGACGTCCATCATGGGAGATCTCCAGGCTGCCGGGCGTCTCCGGGTCCGCGGCCGCCGTGCGTTCGGGATTGTTTTTCGAATGGGCGTTGGTCGTGCGTGTGCGCTTGCGCGCGGTGCGGGCGGGGCCCGCGCATGCGTGGACGAGGCGAGCTGGTCTCCTCGCGCCGTCCCGGCTGCATTCGTTCGGCTCGTTCGTCACGACGACGTCTGTGTCCGGGCCGTTCTGCGGCGCGCTCCGGCCCGCATCGCCCGGCGCCGGACGTCGTCGTGCGCACGCGCGGCCGTTGCGTCCCGCCTCAGTCGGGCACCGGCACGAGCGCGCCGCGCTGCACGCGGTAAACCGTCACCGCGCCGTTCACGTTGTCGCCCTGCGGATTGAAGCGGATGCTGCCGATCACGCCGTCGTAGCGGGTCTTCGCGAGCGCGCCGAGATAGACGGCCGGATCGGTCGAATTCGCGCGGCGCATCGCGTCGGCGAGCAGCATCACCGCGTCGTAGCCGTACGGCGCGAATACGATCACCTTGCCGTAGCGGGCCTCGAAACGCCGCTCGAACGCCGCGTAGCCCGCCATCCTCGTGCGCGGGTCGCCCGCCTGCGTGCAGAACTGGCCTTCGTTCGCGCCCGACGACAGCGCCGTCCACTGCCCGGTGCACACGCCGTCGCCGCCGACGAACGCCGCGTCGATCCCGAGCGCCTTCATCTGCCGCACCATCGGCCCCGCCTGCGCATCGGCGCCGCCGTAGACGATCACGGCCGCATGCTCGCCTTTCACGCGCGTGAGGATCGACGCGAAATTGACCGCGGTGTCCGTCGTGTAGTCGCGCGTGATTCGCGTGACGCCGTTCGCGCGCAGCGTCTTCTCCGCCTGATCGATGAGGCCCTGGCCGTACGCGCCGCGATCGTCGATCAGCGCGATCGGCGCGCCTTTCGCGAGCTTGGCGGCGAGCGCGGCGAGCGACGCGCCTTGCTGGCTGTCGGTCGCCATCAGCCGGAACGCCGTCTTGTAGCCTTGCTGCGTATACGCGGGATTGGTCGCGGCGGGCGCGATCTGCGCAATGCCGGCCGCCGCGTAGACCTTCGCCGCGACGATCGTCGGCCCCGAGTTCAGATCGCCGACGACGCCCGCGACGCGCGCGTCGACGAGGCGCTGCGCGACCTGCACGGCCTGCCGCGGATCGCCCTGATCGTCTTCGACGACGAGCTCGAACTTCACGGGCTTGCCGCCGATCGCCGGCGGCGCGCGGTTCAGATCGTCGACGGCGAGCTGCGCGCCGTTCTGCACATCCTTGCCCAGATGGGCGACGGGCCCCGTCAGCGGCATCGCGACGCCGATCCGGACGACCGATTGCGCATGCGCGTCGAACACGACGGCAGCCAGCAGCGACAGACACCCTATGCGAACGTTCATGTCGACCCTCGCTCGAAAAAAACGTCACGGTTTTCGATCCGCCGGGCGGCCGCGAAAAGATCCGTCGATTCGGATGCCAAATCGTTTTACGCATGAATCGACGGCAGCGGGCACGCCCGGCCGGAAGCTCGCCGCGCTCTCAGGTTCTCGTTATGTTCCGCGCGCGGTGCGGCGACGCCGCGCGCGAAGCCAGGCCCCCGGAATGGGCGGCAAAGCCGGCGCTCAAGGCTCGTCGAGCAGACGCCGCCAGCCGACGATCGCGATGCGCTCGCTCTCGCGCCCGATCTTCAGCAGCGCGGCGTCGAGCATCGCGCGCTCGCCGGGCGTCAGCACGTCCAGCATCCGTTGCTCCGCCGCGAGGCCCACGGCGGCGATCTCGTCGAATGCATCGCGGCCGGCGGGCGTCGCCACGACGCACGCGTAGCGACGGTCGTTGCGCGCCGCGTCGCGCCGGGCGAAGCCGACCGCGACGAGCTGCGCGATCCCTCGGCTGACGGACACCGAATCCATGCCGAGCGCCGCGCCGATCTGCCGCGCGTTCGCGCCGGGCCGATCGACGATCGTCGCGAGAATCCGCCATGCTTGCTGGCTGATCCCGTAGCGCGGCCCATAGAATTCGGCGAGCAGGCGCGCGACGTGCTGCGCGGGCAGGAACAACTGATACGGAAGCCATTCGTCGAGCCGCAGCGCCGCCCCCGACTGTTTGCCGATTGGTTGCATTTTGAAAATATTCGAGCCAAAAAAAACGGCGGATGCCGGTCCCGTATTCGAGTCGCCGCCGTTGCTGTTACCGCTTTATTGCGTGCGTCGCGTCCTCTCGTACCGCGTGCGCATGCAAGGAGCGGACCAGGGCCGGCGCGATCGTTGGCCGACGCGGCTTCCCGGGCGAATGGCCGCGAAATGGCCACGCAATGCCCTGAAACGGCGTCGCGCTTTATGCACCACTCGGGGAATGATCCGCACCAAGGTGCATCCGGCATGTCGTGAATGGAGGCATGCGACGCGCGAGCGCGCGGCGGCCGGACATCGGGATTTCGGCGGAAAAATCGACGGGCAAGGAACGCCCGGACGGGACGCGCGCGGCTCCGCATGCGCGATGCAACGAAGCCGCGACGAAGCCGCGATAAGAGGTGAGACGAAGCGGAACGAAGCGCTTACGGCCGCGCCGGAACGTTCAACCCGCGCGCCACCGCCGGCCGCGCGACGAATGCGCCGAGCACGCGCGCGACGTTCGGATAGCGGTCGAATTCGACGAGCTCGCGCGCTTCATAGAATCCGATCAGGTTGCGCACCCACGGGAAAGTCGCGATATCGGCGATCGTATAGGCGTCGCCCATGATCCACCGGCGATCCGCGAGGCGGCCGTCGAGCACGCCGAGCAGGCGCTTCGCCTCGCCGACGTAGCGGTCGCGCGGCCGCTTGTCCTCGTACTCGCGGCCCGCGAACTTGTGGAAGAAGCCGAGCTGGCCGAACATCGGCCCGATGCCGCCCATCTGGAACATCAGCCACTGGATCGTCTCGTAGCGGCGCGCGGGATCGGCCGGAATGAACTGGCCCGTCTTGTCGGCGAGGTACAGCAGGATCGCGCCCGATTCGAACAGCGCGAGCGGCTTGCCGCCCGGGCCGTGCGGATCGATGATCGCCGGGATCTTGTTGTTCGGGTTCAGCGACAGGAACTCGGGCGACATCTGGTCGTTCGTGTCGAAGCGCACGACGTGCGCCTCGTACGGCAGCCCCGTTTCCTCGAGCAGGATCGACACCTTGACGCCGTTCGGCGTCGGCAGCGAATAGAGCTGGATGCGGTCCGGATGCTGTGCGGGCCATTTCTTCGTGATCGGGAACTCGGAAAGATCGGACATGGATGGACTCGGTCGATGAATCGATGATGAACGCGCGACGCGCTGCCGGGCAAGCCGGGGCGGGCGGCGCGGTCCGCACAATGTAGCCGATCCCGCGCATTGTTGCTGGCGGCGGCGCGAGATGACGAAATCGTGACATCGCGCGAACGCTTTCGTCAGGCGTGGCGAACCTGGTCGCGCCAGCGCGCATGCAAAGTGCGCAGCGCAATGGCGCCGCAATGGAGCATGCCCGCCGTCAGCGCCGTCCGTCGGCCGCCGCGTGCTCGCGCAGCACCGCGATGAACGCGCGCAGCTTCGGTGGCACGTGCTTGCGGTTCGCGTAGTAGAGCCACATCGGCGGCAGCGTCCGGCATGCGCCCGGCAGCACCTCGCGCAGCGTGCCGCGGCGCAGGTCGCCCGCGATCCGCTCGCGCATGAACACGAACGCGATGCCCGCGCCCGCGCGCGCGGCGTCGATCACCGCGCCCGTATCCGTGCTGACGAAGCGGCCGGCGACGTCGAGATCGACGTCGCGGCGGCCGTCGCGCAGCGGCCATTTGTGCAGGCGGCCGCTCTTCGGGAAGCGAAAGCGGATGCACATGTGCCGCGCGAGGTCGGCGACCTTCGCCGGCGTGCCGTGTTGCGCGAGATAGCCGGGCGTCGCGACGAGCGCGCACGTGAGCGCGGGCGCGATCCTCACGCCGACCATCCCGGGATGCAGCCGGTCGGCGAGGCGTATTCCGGCGTCGAGCCGCTCCTTGACGATATCGACGAGATGATCCTCGTAGCGGATCTCGACGCTCACCTTCGGATAGCGGTGGAAGAATTCGGCGAGCACGTCGGCCGTCACGACCGATTTCGCGAGATGCAGCGCGCTGATCCGCAACAGGCCCTCGGGTTCGTCGCGCGCGTCGTTCAGCGCGTCGCGCGCCTCGACGACCTGCCGGTACGGCTGCGCGGTCGCGTCGCAATAGCGCTGGCCGGCCTCCGTCAGGCTCACGCCGCGCGTGCTGCGGCTGAAGAGTTTCACTTTCAGCTCGCTTTCGAGCTGCCCGATCGCGAGGCTCACCGCAGCGGGCGTGAGGCCGAGCGCTGCCGCCGCGCGCGTGAAATTGCCGTGCGTGACGACGCTCATGAAAACGTGGAGGCCGCCGAGCGGATCGCGTCGCAGAGTCATTAGAAAAACTTGATACGTTTGTGAGCGGAATGCCGATTCTCTCAGATACCGCCGATCTCTACACTGGCTCGCAGTCGAACCGCACAAGGAGCCGCCGATGTCCGCCGAACTCACGCTTCAACACGCGCAGCGCATCGTCGAGGCTGGCGTCGCCCGCGCCGCGCGCCGGAACGGGGCGGGCGTCGCCGTCGCGATCGCCGTCGTCGATGCGGGCGCGCATCTCGTCGCGTTCGCGCGGATGGACGGCGCGTTCATCGGCGCGATCGACCTCGCGACGCGCAAGGCCGGCACGGCTGCGCGCTTCCGGACGCCGAGCGCGTCGCTCGGCGCGCTGTCGGCCGCCGACGGGCCGATCCGCACGATCGAACACAGCAACGGCGGGCTCGTCACGTTCGGCGGCGGCCTGCCGCTCGTCGGCGCGCACGGGCGTTGCGCCGGCGCGGTCGGCGTGTCGGGCGGCGCGGTCGACGACGATGTCGCGATCGCGCAGGCGTGCGTCGACGCTTTCGCCACTCTTCTGGACACAGCACAAGGAGCAAGGACATGACTGACAAACGCATTCTGGTGACGGGCGCAGGCTCGGGATTCGGCCGAGAGGTCGCGCTGCGGCTCGCCGCGAGGGGCCATCACGTGATCGCGGGCGTGCAGATCGTCCCGCAGATCACCGAGCTGAACGCCGAGGCTGCGCGGCGCGGCGTCGCGCTCGACGCCGTGAAGCTCGACGTGACGTCCGCGCGCGACCGCGCGCAGGCCGAGCGCTGGGAGATCGACGTGCTGCTGAACAACGCGGGCGCGGGCGAGGCGGGCGCGCTCGTCGATCTGCCACTCGACATCGTTCGCGAGCTGTTCGAGATCAACGTGTTCGGCCCGCTCGCGCTGACGCAGCAGGTCGCGCAGGGGATGATCGCGCGCGGGCGCGGCAGGATCGTGTTCGTGTCGTCGATCGCGGGGCTCGTCACCGGCGCGTATACGGGGGCGTATTGCGCGTCGAAGCACGCGGTCGAAGCGATTGCCGAGGCGATGCACGCGGAGCTCGACGCGCACGGCATCCAGATCGCCGTCGTCAATCCGGGGCCGTACAGCACGGGCTTCAACGACCGGATGATGGAGACGCCGCGCCGCTGGCTCGACCCGGCGCGCGCCGCGGCGACGCCCGAGAGGCTGACGTTCCCGTTCGAGCAATACGATCCGCTGGAGATGATCGAGAAGATGGTCGACGTGACCGAGGGCGACGGCGGGCTGTTCCGCAACCTGCTGCCCGCCGCCGTCGAGCAGTTCGTGCGCGACGAGCAGGCGCGGGCGTGGACGCGCCGCCAGAACGAGCGGCGCGGCGCGTGAGCGCACGACGCCGTGTGCATCGCGACTGCGTCGACGATCATCGCGCCGCCAACGCGGTTCGGCGGCTCAGGCTGCGCAGCGGACAGCCCGCCGCGGCCGCCGTTCCATGTCACCGCGCGGTTACTGCGGCTTCCGGTAGCGAATCCCGTCGACCTTCGTGCTGACCCGCGTGCCGGCGCGGCCCTCGGCGATCGCGACGATGTCGGCGAGCGAGCCGATCACCGCATCGTGCCCGGTTTGCCGCGCGAACTCGATCGCCGCCTGCACCTTCGGCCCCATCGAGCCGGCCGCGAAGCCGAGCCGCTCGAGTTCGTCCGGATGCGCGGCTTCGATCAGCGCTTGGGTCGGCTTGCCCCAGTCGATGTACGCGCCGTCGACGTCGGTCGCGATCACGAGCAGGTCCGCATGCAATTCGCGCGCGAGCAGCGACGCGCACAGATCCTTGTCGATCACCGCCTCGACGCCCGAGAGCTTGCCGCTCGCATCGTAGCGCGTCGGAATGCCGCCGCCGCCCGCGCAGATCACGATCGTGCCTTTCTCGAGCAGCCACTTGACCGGCCGGATCTCGAAAATGCGCCGCGGCCGCGGGCTCGGCACGACGCGGCGGAACTTGTCGCAGTCGGGCGCGATGTGCCAGCCTTTTTCCCGCGCGAGCCGCTCGGCCTCGCCGCGCGAGTAGACGGGGCCGATCGGCTTCGTCGGATGCTCGAACGCGGGATCGGCCGGATCGACCTCGACTTGCGTGAGCAGCGTCGCGAACGGCGCGTCGGGCGGCAGCAGGTTGCCCATTTCCTGTTCGATCAGATAGCCGATCATCCCTTCCGTCTGCGCGCCGAGCACGTCGAGCGGGTAGGGCGCGACTTCGGCGTATGCCGCGCCCTGCAACGCGAGCAGGCCGACCTGCGGCCCGTTGCCGTGCGCGATCACGAGCTCGTTGCCGGGCGCGATCTGCGCGATCTGCGCGACCGCGATCTTCACGTTCTCGCGCTGCTGGGCTTCGGTCATCGGCTGATTGCGCTGCAAGAGCGCATTGCCGCCCAATGCGATGACGATACGCATCATGTTTCTCCTTGCTGTGCCAACGGTGCGGACGGCGCGGCCTCGCGCGCCATCCGGTTCGATTGCGCGCGCCGGGCCGTCAGATGCTGCCGAGCGTCGACACGAGGACCGCCTTGATCGTGTGCATGCGATTTTCCGCCTGCTCGAACGCGATGCAGCGCGGCGACTCGAACACTTCGTCGGTGACTTCGATGCCGTCCTTCAGGTGCGGATAGCGCTCGGCGATCTGCTTGCCGACCTTCGTTTCGCAGTTGTGGAACGAAGGCAGGCAGTGCATGAAGCGCGTGCGCGGATTGCCCGTCGATTCGATCAGCTTGCGGTTCACCTGATACGGCAGCAGCGCGTTGATCCGCTCGTCCCACGCCTCGACGGGCTCGCCCATCGACACCCACACGTCGGTGTGAATGAAATCGACGCCCTTGACCGCTTCGTATGGATCTTCGGTCAACGTGAGCCGCGCGCCGCTTTCAGCCGCGAACGCCTCGCACTGCGCGATGAAACCGGCGGCAGGCCAGAGCGACTTCGGCGCGCCGATGCGCACGTCCATTCCGAGCTTCGCGCCGATCAGAAGCAGCGAATTGCCCATGTTGTTGCGCGCATCGCCGAGATACGCGTAGCTGATGTCGTGCAGCGGCTTGTCGCTGTGCTCGCGCATCGTCATCACGTCGGCGAGCATCTGCGTCGGGTGGTATTCGTCGGTGAGCCCGTTGAAGACGGGCACGCCCGCGTGATGCGCGAGCTCCTCGACGATCTCCTGGCTGAAGCCGCGGTACTCGATCGCGTCGTACATCCGGCCCAGCACGCGCGCCGTGTCCTTCATGCTTTCCTTGTGGCCGATCTGCGACGACGAAGGATCGATGTACGTGACGTTCGCGCCCTGGTCATACGCGGCGACCTCGAACGCGCAGCGCGTGCGGGTGGACGTCTTTTCGAAGATGAGCGCGATGTTCTTGCGCAGCAGGCGCGGCTGCTCGGTGCCGCTGTACTTCGCGCGCTTCAGGTCGCGCGCGAGGTCGAGCAGATAGCGCAGCTCGCGTGCGCTGTGATGGATCAGGCTCAGCAGATTGCGATTGTGCAGGTTGAAGCTCATCTCGTTTCTCCGTAGGTTGGTCGGGGCCAGCGGCGCATGCGCGCGCGCCGCGACGCTTGCGTCAGTAGTCGACGGGGTCGCGCAGGACCGGGCAGGTCATGCAGTGGCCGCCGCCTCGGCCGCGGCCGAGCTCGCTCGAGCCGATCGTGATCACCTCGACGCCCGCCTTGCGCAGCAGCGTGTTCGTGTACGTGTTGCGGTCGTAGCCGACGACGACGCCCGGCTCGATGCAGACCATGTTGTTGCCGTCGTCCCATTGCTCGCGCTCGGCGGCGAAATCGTTGCCGCCCGTCTCGACGACGCGCAGCGACTTCAGGCCGAGCGCCTGCGCGACGACGTCGATGAACGGCTTGTCCTCGCGCTCGATGTCGATGCCGTAATGCGCGTCGCCGCCGGGGCGCAGCGAGAACGGCACGATCCGGTTCACGACTTCGGGGAAGATCGTCACGAGATCGCGGTCGCAGAAGCTGAACACGGTGTCGAGGTGCATCGACGCGCGCGAGTTCGGCAGCCCGGCGACGATCACGCGCTCGGCCGCGCCCTTGGCGAACAGCGACTGCGCGAGCTGGCCGACCGCCTGGCGCGACGTGCGCTCGCCCATCCCGACGAGCACGACGCCGCGGCCGATCGGCATCACGTCGCCGCCTTCGAGCGTCGCCATGCCGTGATCCCGATCGGGGTCGCCGTACCAGACGTCGAACTTCGCATCGGCGAACGCCGGATGGAATTTGTAGACCGCGGCGACGAGGAGCGTCTCCTGCCGGCGCGCGGGCCAGTGCATCGGATTGAGCGTGACGCCGCCATAGATCCAGCACGACGTGTCGCGCGTGAACATCATGTTCGGCAGCGGCGGCAGCACGAACGACGACTTGCCGAGATAGTCGCGGAACAGCGTGAGCACCTTCGAGCGCTCGGCGCCCGGAATGTCGCTCGCCGCGACGCCGCCGATCAGGAACTCGGCGAGCGCGCGCGGCTCGAGGCTCTCGAGCCACGCGCGCACTTCGTCGACGAGGCCGATGCCGACGTTGTCCGGCGTGATCTTGCGATCGAGAATCCACTTGAGCGCGACCGGGTTCTGCACGGTCTCGGTCAGCAGGTTGTGCATCTCGAGCACCTCGGTGCCGCGCTCGCGCATCTTCGACATGAAATCGAAGTGGTCGCGCTTCGCCTGGTTCACCCACATCACGTCGTCGAACAGCAGCTCGTCGCAGTTGCTCGGCGTGAGGCGCTGGTGCGCGAGGCCCGGCGAGCAGACGAGCACCTTGCGCAGCTTGCCGACTTCGGAATGGACACCGACTTGAGGAGTGGCTTGGGACATGTTGATTACCTCTTCGATCAAAGTGTGATGAGCCCGCGGTGGAGCGCGTAGGCCGCGGCGAGTGCGGCGGCGGCCGCCGCCGCGAAGATCAGCTTTTCGGCGGCGGTGAAAACCGGCTTGCCGAGCTCGCGCTTCGCCTTCGCGAAGAAGAGCGCGCCCGGCGCATAGAGAAGGGCGGACAGCAGCAGGTACTTGACGCCGCCCGCGTACAGCAGCCACACCGCGTAGAGCACGGCGAGCGCGGCGACGAAAAGGTCCTTGCGGCGCGCGCGCGCGTCGCCCTCGTAGGTCTCGCCGCGCACGGCGATGAGGAGCGCGTAGGCGGCCGACCAGAAGTACGGGATCAGGATCATCGACGTCGCGAGATAGATCAGCGACAGATAGGTGCTCTGCGAAAACAGCGTGATCAGCAGGAACACCTGGACCATCGCGTTCGTGAGCCAGAGCGCGTTCGCCGGCACGTGATTCGCGTTCTCCTTGCGCAGGAACGCGGGCATCGTGTGGTCCTTCGCGGCAGAAAACATGATTTCCGCGCAGAGCAGCACCCACGACAGCAGCGCGCCGGCGAGCGACACGACGAGGCCGACGCTGATGAGCACCGCGCCCCAGTGGCCGACGACGTGCTCGAGCACGGCCGCCATCGACGGGTTCTGCAGCTTCGCGAGCTGCGGCTGCGTCATGAGGCCGAGCGACAGCACGTTCACGAGCACGAGCACGAGCAGCACGCCGACGAAGCCGATCACGGTCGCGCGGCCGACGTCGCTGCGCTTTTCGGCGCGCGCCGAGAAGATGCTCGCACCCTCGATGCCGATGAACACCCAGACGGTCACGAGCATCATGTTGCGGACCTGGTTCATCACCGAGCCGAGCGACGGATTCGCGCGGCCCCAGATATCGGTGCGGAACACGTCGAGCTTGAACGCGAAGAAGCAGATCAGGATGAAGACGGCGAGCGGGACGATCTTCGCGACGGTCGTGACGAGATTGACGAACGCCGCCTGCCGGATTCCGCGCAGCACGAGAAAGTGCACGGCCCATAGCAGCACCGATGCGCCCGCGATCGCGGCGGGCGTGTTGCCTTCGCCGAACACCGGGAAGAAATAGCCGAGCGTCGAGAACAGCAGCACGAAGTAGCCGACGTTGCCGAGCCACGCGCTGATCCAGTAGCCCCACGCGGACGAGAAGCCCATGTAGTCGCCGAAGCCTGCCTGCGCATACGCGTAGACGCCGCCGTCGAGCTGCGGCTTGCGGTTCGCGAGCGTCTGGAACACGAACGCGAGCGTGAGCATGCCGACCGCGGTGATCGCCCAGCCGATCAGGATCGCGCCCGCTTCGGCGGTGGCCGCCATGTTCTGCGGCAGCGAGAAAATGCCGCCGCCGATCATCGATCCGACCACGAGCGCGGTGAGCGCGCCGAGCCGCAGCCTGTTCGTCACGGATTGCGCCGCGACGTCTCGTTCTTGTGTCACTTCAGCCATGATGTTTCCTCGCAATCGCGTTCGCGCAAAAACGCGGCGCGCACGCGGCCATCGCGCGTCCGCCGGGGGCGGGGGAGCACGGCGGTTGCCGCTTGCGCGCGGTCCGGCGGAACGCGCGTCGTTTGAATTGGGTCGATGCGTGCCCGTTCGGGCGTTATCGGCGGAGCGTCGTCATGGGCGTGCTCCTTGCCGCTTGTGTCCGGGCTTCGCGTTGACGCCGCACCTCGGCTGCGTCGCTGCGGTCCCAGAATGAAAAGAGCCAGACGCCGATCCGGCGCCGCTTCCAGTACATGCCGTGCAGCCGGCGGCGGATTTCCGCGAGCGCGCTCCAACTGGCGCCGTCGATGTCGATCAGCGCGCCCGGCCTCGGGCCCGACTCTCCGATGAATTGAATATCGGTAAATGTCTTCCCGGTGTATTTGAATAGAAAAGCCTGCAGCTCTTCTCGCGTGACCCCCGGTTGAATATTTTCAATGCAGATTCTCATCGTGCTTTCCTGCTTTTCCGTTCGACCTTGCTCACGAGCGCTTTTGGCGCCGCATTTCCGCACGCGACCGAATCAGGCCTTGAATCCCGCTTCTCGTGTGCAAAACGAGCCGATCGAACGCGTTCCAAATCCGTCAAATTCGGCATTTGAATTCGCTTTCGTCGATTCAATTCTTCCCGATGGCTTACTGATTGGAAACAATTTAAACGGCACTTCATGTCATGGATCAAAAAACGCCGGAAGGCGGCCGGAAGGCGGTCGGAGCATGTGCAAACGGTGCTAGGATCGGTGTGCGTGTCGCTGTCGTACACGCACGCGGCGAGCACGTTTCAACGGCACGGATCGGCATTCGTCGGACAGGTAGGTGCCTGTCGCGATGACCTCGTTCGATACGATTCCATCTTGCTGAAATCGCTGCAGGCCGCGCATGCCGAAGCCGACACGGGCAGGCTGCGATGCGATGCGATGCGACAAAAGCGACGCCGGGCGACGCTCGCGGCGCGTGCGGCCGGGCTACGCGCCGCCTTCGCGCCGCGCCGCGCCCGCCGGCGCGAGCCATCGGCCGAGTGCGCCGAGCGCGTCGTAGATCAGCACCGCGAGCAGCGCGACGACGAGGCCGCCTTGCAGCACGAACGCGGTGTTCGCCGTCTGCAGCCCCGCGATGATTACGTCGCCGAGTCCCTTCGCTGCGACGGTCGAGCCGATCGTCGCCGTGCCGAGATTGATGACGACCGCAAGCCGGATGCCGTTCAGGATCACCGGAAACGCAAGCGGCAGCTCGATCCACGCGAGCCGCTGCAGCCCGCTCATCCCCATCCCGCGCGCGGCGTCCACGGCGTCGGCGGGCACGTCCTGCAGCCCCGCGATTGTGCTTTCGAAGATCGGCAGCAGTCCGTACAGGATCAGCGCGATCAGCACGGGCTTCACGCCGAAGCCGATCGCCGGCACCGCGAGCGCGAGCACCGCGACGGGCGGAAAGGTCTGCCCGATGTGCACGACGCTGCGCGCCACGGGCAGGAACTCCGCGCCCGCGCGCCGCGTGACGAAGATCCCCGCCGCGAGCGCGACGATCGCGCCCGCCGCGCTCGCCGCCGCGACGATCGCGAGATGCGACAGCGTCAGGTCGAGGAGGCTCGCGCGCCGGTAGATCGCGGGCGCGCCGTTGTCGGCGAACGGCGCGAAAAGGGGCTCGAGCCAGCCGGGTCGCGCGAGCATCACGGCGAGCGCCGCCAGCGCGGCGATGCGCGCAAGCGTGACGCCCGCGCGCCGGCTCGCTGCGCCGAGCGCGCCCGGCGCGCCCGTATTGCGCGCGGCGCTCGCGGCTTTCATCGCGCGCCTCATTCCGGCCGCTTCGCCTGCGCGACGATCGCATCGAGCGTGATGCGCGTCGTCACCGCGCCGTCGGCGCTTGATACGGGCAGCATGCTCACGCCGCGCCACAGCAGCTCGGAGATCGCGTCGCGCAGCGTGAGCGCGCCCGGGATCGGCTCGCCGGGCGCGGTGCCCGGCTCGGCGAGCGCGGCGACGCGCGTGAGCGCGAGCAGGCGCAGCGGCCGGTCGAGGCCCGCGACGAGCCGCTCGACGACGCCCGGCTGCGGCCGGCCGAGAATCTCGGCGGGCGGGCCTGCCTGCAGGATGCGCCCCGCGTCCATCACCGCGATCTGGTCGCCGAGCCGCAGCGCCTCGTCGATGTCGTGCGTGACGATCACGATCGTGATCTTGAGCCTGCGCTGCAGCGCGACGAGATCGTCCTGCGCCTTGCCGCGGATGATCGGATCGAGCGCGCCGAACGGCTCGTCCATCAGCAGGATCGCGGGCTCGGCCGCGAGCGCGCGCGCGACGCCGACGCGCTGCTGCTGGCCGCCCGACAACTGGTGCGGCAGCTTGCGCGCGTATGTGCCGTAGTCGAGCTCGAACAGCTCGAGCAACTCGCGCACGCGCGCGTCGATGCGCGCCGCGCGCCAGCCGAGCAGGCGCGGCACGGTCGCGATGTTGCGCGCGACCGTCCAGTGCGGAAAGAGGCCGTGCCCCTGGATCACGTAGCCGATCCCGCGCCGCAGCGTCTCGGCGGGCACGCTCGCGGTGTCGACGCCGTCGACGCGAATCGTCCCGCTCGTCGGCGCGATCAGCCGGTTGATCATCCGCAGCAGCGTCGACTTGCCGCTGCCCGACGCGCCGACGAGCGCCGTCACCGTGCCGCGCGCGACGGCGAGCGACACGTCGTCGACCGCGGCGAGATCGCCGAACAGCCGGCTCACGCGTTCGATCTCGATCATCGGCGCGCTCCTTTCGCGAGGTCGGTCGCGGCCTCGAACAGCACGGCGGTGACGAGCGCGAGCGCGATCGTCGGCAGCGCGCCGAGCAGCACGAGATCGGTGGCGGACTGGCCGATCCCCTGGAAGATGAACGTGCCGAAGCCGCCGCCGCCAATCAGCGCGGCGACGGCCGCCAGGCCGATGTTCTGCACGAGCACGATGCGCACGCCGGAGAGCACGACGGGCAGCGCGAGCGGCAGCTCGATCGCGACGAGCCGCTCGCGGCCCGTCATCCCCATCGCGAGCGCCGCCTCGACGACAGTGGCCGGCACCTGCGCGAAGCCGACGACGACGCTCGACACGATCGGCAGCAGCGCATACAGGAAGAGGGCGATCAGCGCGGGCGCGACGCCGATGCCGCTCACGCCGAGGCGGGCGGCGAGCGGCACGCGCGCGGCGAGAATCGCGAGCGGCGCCATCAGCAGGCCGTACAGCGCGATGCTCGGAATCGTCTGGACGACGTTCAAGAGCGGCAGCAGCGCGCCGCGCAGCGCGGCGAAGCGCGTGCAGCCGATGCCGAGCGGCACGCCGAGCGCGACGGCCGCCGCCACCGAGCCGGCGACGAGCGCGAGGTGGCGGATCGCCTCGCTGCGGAACGTGTCGGCGCGCACCGCGTATTCCTGCATCACCGACAGCCCGTCCCAGAAGCCGCCGTGGATGAACGCGGCGAGCGCCCCGAGCGCCGCGGCGAGCGCGACGAGGCGCATCGCCGGGGTGGGCGCGATCCGGGCGAGCGCGTCGGCGATCAGCACCGCGAACGCGAACAGCAGCAGCCAGGCGCCCGCCGCGGGCGACACGCGCGCGAGCGGCGTGTCCGGCGTGACGAGATGCGCGGGCGCCGCGCCGAGCGCCACGCACAGCACGAGCACCAGCACGACGCCGACGGCGGCGCGCGCGGCCGCGCGGCTGCGCGCGAGCGCGAAGAGCGCGCCTGCCGCCCACAGCGCGTCGAGCGCGTAAGCGTGGAGCGCCGGAAACACCGCGCCGAGCGCGAGTTCCGAGCCCGCCGCGATCCGGTTCGCGCGCAGCGTGACGAAAGGCTGGACGAACGCCGCGTATGCGACGAGCGCGGCGATCAGCGCGCCGACCTTGTCGACGCGCGCGGCCCATCCGGGAATCGCGCGCGGCCGCGGCGCGGGAGCGGGGGCGCCGGCCCCGCCCGCCGTGCGCGCCGTCATTTGACGAAGCCCTTCGCTTTCAGATAGCTCGCCGCGACGCTCGCGGCCGGCTCGCCGTTGATCTGGATCCGCGCGTTGAGCGTCTGCAGCGTCTTCAGATCGAGGCTCGCGAACACGGGCTTCAGATAATCGGCGATCTGCGGATGCGCGTTGAGCACCGCCTCGCGGATGATCGGCGCGGGCGCGTAGACGGGCTGCACGTGCTTGTCGTCGTCGAGCACCGCGAGCCCCGTGGCCGCGATGCCGCCGTCGGTGCCGTAGACCATCGCGGCGTTCACGCCGTCCGTCTGCTGCGCGGCGGCCTTGATCGTCGCGGCGGTGTCGCCGCCCGACAGCACGAGCATCTGCTCCGGCTTCAGCTTGAAGCCGTACGCCTTCTCGAACGACGGCAGCGCGGACGCGCTGTTGACGAACTCGGCCGACGCGGCGAGCTTCACCTTGCCGCCCGCGCCGACCCACTTGCCGAAATCGCTGAACGTCTTCAGATGCTGCGTTTGCGCGATCGAATTGAGCACCGCGACGCCCCACGTGTTGTTCGCGGGCGCGGGCGCGAGCCAGACGATCCGGTTCGCCGCGTAATCGAGCTGCTTCGCGAGCGCGTAGCCTTGCGCGGCGTTCTTCCACGCGGGATCGTCGGCCTTGTTGAAGAAGAATGCGGCGTTGCCCGTGTATTCCGGATAGATGTCGATTTGGCCCGTCGTCAGCGCCCGGCGGACGATCGGCGTCGCGCCGAGCCCGATCTTGTCGACGACGGCGATGCCGTGCGCCTTCAGCACCTGCGCGATCACGTTGCCGAGCAGGTTGCCTTCGGTGTCGATCTTCGACGCGACGGTGACCGCGCCGGCGGCGCGCGCGCCGGGCGCGGCGGCGCAGAGGGAAACGGCGAGCGCGGCGGCGGCCGCGGCCGCGCGCACGGAACGGCTGAAACGGGGGACTCTCATCGGGGCTGGCACTCCTGTCGGACAGCGGATGAACGGATGCGACGGCGCGCGCCGGCCCGGGCGGCGGGACTCGGCCGTGGGCGAAGCGGGGGGCCGATCGCAGGCGGCAGGGGTTCAAGGTACTTGAGCGGGCGCGCTTTGGCAAACAAGGGCGCGTTCACGCGCGGGCCGGATCGGCGCGGATCATCGCGAACCATCGTTTTGGACTGCGCATTTCCGTATCGCGGCGATACAATGCGACGGACGGCGCCGCGCGTGGAACGGATATTGCGCCGCACCGCCGCCCGTCGCCTCGAATCGTCTTGAGCCGCTTTCCCGCCGATTGCCGTCTACGTCAAGGAGCGTCCATCGTGAGCAGCGATCCCAACACGGCGCCTCCGTCCGCGCCGCAAAACATCTACGACGACGCATCGTTCTTCGAAGGCTACCAAACGCTTCGACAGGGCGATACCGGCCTGAACGGCGCACTCGAATTTCCCGCGATGAAACGTCTGCTGCCGAACCTGGCGGGCCTGCACGTGCTCGACCTCGGCTGCGGCTTCGGCGATTTCGCCCGCTATGCGCGCGCGCGCGGCGCGGCGACGGTGACGGCCGTCGACGTGTCGTCGCGGATGCTCGACGAGGCGCGCGCGCGCACCGACGACGGCGCGATCACCTATCTGCAGCGGTCGATCGAGACCTATCACGCGGCGACGCGCGCGTTCGATCTCGTCGTGTCGTCGCTCGCGCTGCACTACGTCGAAGATTACCCGGGCGTCGTCGCGCGGATCTACGACGCGCTGCGCTCGAACGGCCGCTTCGTGTTCTCGGTCGAGCATCCGATCTGCACCGCGTATCCGCACGGCTGGGTGCGCGACGAAGACGGCCACAAGCAGCACTGGCCCGTCGACCGCTACCGGCAGGAAGGGCGGCGCGACACGCGCTGGTTCGTCGACGGCGTCGTCAAATACCACCGGACGGTCGAGACCTACGTGAACACGCTGCTGAAGGCGGGCTTCACGCTCACGCACCTCGGCGAGCCGGCGCCGATTCCCGACGCGCTCGCGGTGCGGCCGGACCTCGAGGCGGAGTGCCGGCGCCCGCCGATGCTGTTCCTCGCGGCGATCCGGGCGGGGAGCTGAGCGGCGGCCGCGCGCGCCGGCGCATTGGCCCGCCGACGGCGGCCGATCGGCCGTGGCCGGCGTCACGTTCTTCGCGCATACGATCCGCCTCCATCCCATCAATCCCATCCATGCCTCCGACCGAATCCGAATCTTCGTCCGCCCGCGCGCCGGCGCTCTTCGAAATCGACGACCTGTGCGCGATCGCGCTCGGCGCCGACGATATTCCCGCGATCCAGGCGTTCTTCGAGCGCAACCCCGAGTATTTCGTCGACACGACGGGCAAGCCGCCCGCACCGGACGAAGCGGCCGTCGAGTACGCGGGCATGCCGCCTGCCGACCGGGGTTGCACGGCCAAATGGACGATCGGCTTTCGGCCTTCCGCGCCGGCCGGCTGCAATGCGCCGACGCCTTCGTCGCCCGTTTCGTCCGGCGCGCACGCGCCGCTCGCCGCGGTCGCGACGCTTTTCGCCGACATGTTCGCGCCGGGCATCTGGCACGTCGATCTGTTCATCGTCGAGACCGTGCGGCACGGGCAGGGTGTCGCGCGATGCATTTATGCGGCGCTCGAGGCGTGGATGCGGGCGCGAGGGGCGCGCTGGCTGAGGCTCGGCGTGGTCAGCGGCGCGCCGCGCGCGGAGCGCTTCTGGGCGCGCGCAGGCTACGCCTGCGTGCGCACCGTCGAGGACGTTCCGATGAAAGACGCGGTGCGCACGGTGCACGTGATGGTCAAGCCGCTCGACGGCGGCGACGTGCGCGCGTATCTCGATCTCGTCGCGCGCGATCGCCCGACGCGGCCTGATCCGGACTGATGCGGACTGCGCCGAGATCGTCGGCCGAATCGACGTGACCGGCGGGCTTCCGCGCGCGCCGTCTCATTCCCGCGATCGGCGCGCCGGCCCCGCAAGCCCTTCGCCGGCGCCGGCCGGCAGTGCGGCGAACATCGGCACCGACGCGAGCACGACGAGCGCGATCGCCACGAACGCGCACGCGAAATCCGCCTGGCTCGCCCGGCCGCGCCCGCCGATCAGCATCGCCAGATGCAGCGCGCCCGCCGCGACGGCGACGCCCGCCGCCCGCATCAGTTGCTGCGCGGCTCCCTGGAACGACGTCGCGGCCGACAGGCGCTCGCCCGGCACGTCGGAGAACACGAGCGCGCCCAGCGACGCGAAGCTGAGCGAGCGCGACAGCCCGCCGATCAGCAATAGCGCGAAGACGGCCGCGTCCGGCCAGGCGGCCGACAGCGTCGCGCACGCGACGAGCACGGCCGCGAACGACACGCTGCCCGCGATCAGCACCGTGCGCATCGACGCGCGATGCAGCGCCGCATGCGTCATCGGCCGCATCGCGAGCGAGCCGAGCGCGCTCGCAAGCGTGATGACGCCGCTTTTCGACGCGCTCGCGCCGAAGCCGACCTGCAACGTCAGCGGCACGAGAAACGGCAGCGCGCCGGCCCCCGAGCGAAACAGGCTACCCGCGATCGTCGCCGCATGAAACGTCGGAATCGCGAGCAGCGACAGATCGACGGCCGGACGCTCGACGCGCCGGCAATGGCGGATCGCGAGCCAGCCGAGCACGACGCCCGCGCCGATGCCGAGCGCCGGCGTGCCGGCCGGCAGCACGCCGCGGCCCGCTGTCTCGACGCCGAGCATCAGCGAGGCGAGCGCCGTGCCCACGAGCAGCATGCCGGCCAGGTCGGGCGGCGCGCGCCGCTCGCCCGCCGACGCGGGGATGAGACGCGCGGCGAGCGCGGCGCCCGCGACGCCCACCGGCACGTTGATCCAGAACACCGCGCGCCACGACAGCGCATCGGTCAGGAAGCCGCCGAGCGGCGGCCCGAGCAGCAGGCCGACGAGCGCGGGCATCGTGAGCCAGGTGGTCGCCGCGAGCATCTCGTCGCGCGACACGCCGCGATAGAGGATCAGGCGGCCGACGGGCACCATCAGCGCGCCGCCCGCGCCTTGCAGGATGCGCGCGGCGATCAGCGCCGCGAGCCCGTTCGCCGCCGCGCACATCACCGACGCCGCGGTGAAGATCGCGATCGCCGCGATGAACACGCGCTTCGCGCCGAAGCGGTCCGCGATCCAGCCGCTCACCGGGATGAACACGGTCAGCGCGACGAGATACGACGTGATCGCGCTGCTCAGGAACACGACGTTCACGCCGAGGTCGCGCGCCATGCTCGGCAGCGCGGTCGCGACGACCGTGCTGTCGACGTTCTGCATGAAGAGCGCGCTCGCGACGACGGCCGCGGTCACGCGGAAGTTGCCGGCGCGCATCAGGATTCGGCCCGCATGACGAATCGGCGGCGAAATCGGCGACGAAATCGGCGACGAAACGGCGGGCGGCCCAGGTCGGCGCTCACGACGCGCGCTCGCGCGCGGCGGTTTCGCCGCGCGTCGCCCCGGCGGCATGCGCATGCGCGCCGTCGCGCTCGCCTTCGCCGCGCCAGTCGACGGCGAACGCATAACGCGCAAGCCGCTCGGCGAGCGCGCCGTGCGCCCCGCGCACGGCGATCTGCGCGACGAGCCCGCGCCGCGCGTCCTGGACGACGTCGACCCGTTCGAGCGCGACCTGCGCGTCGCGCGCGCACGCGGCCACGACATCCGCGATTTCCAGCCGCTGCAGCTCGGGCTTGAAGATCTTGCCGACCGCGGTCGTCGGCACCGCGTCGAGTATCCGCACGTGCTTCGGCACCGCCGCGCGCTCGGGGATCGCGCCCGCGGCGAACGCGAGCAGCGCGGCTTCGTCAGCGCTCGCGCCCGCCTTCAACTGCACGTACGCGACGGGCAACTCGCCCGCGTGCGCGTCCGGGCGGCCGATCGCCGCCGCGAGCGCGACGGCCGGGTGGGCGGCGAGCGCGTCCTCGATGATCCGCGGATCGATGTTGTGCCCGCCGCGAATGATCAGCTCCTTCTTGCGGCCGACGAGCCAGAAATAGCCGTCGGCGTCGCGGCGGCCGAGGTCGCCCGTGTTCAGCCACCGCTCGCCCGCGATGTCGATCCACAATCCGCGCTCGTGCGCCGGATCGAGGTAGCCGCGAAACACGTTCGGCCCCGCGAGCGCGATCAGCCCGACCTCGTCGACGAGCGCGTCGCGCACGTAGCGCCCGGTGTCGTCGACGATCACCGCGCGCATGCGCTGATAAGGCAGGCGCAGGCCGATCGAGCCGATGCGCCGCTCGCCGTCGAGCGGATTCAGCGACGCGATGCATGCGCTCTCGGTGAGCCCGTAGCCCTCGACGATCTTCACGCCGGTCGTGCGCTCGAAGCCGCGAGCGAGCTCGACTGGCATCGGCGCCGCGCCGCACGCCGCGTATTCGATCGAGCGGATGTCGTGCCGGCCGACGGGCTGCTGCAACAGCGCCGCGAAAAGCGTCGGCACGCCGGAAAACGCGTTGATCCTGTAAGCCTCGACGATCGCCCAGAAGCGCGCGATCACGTGCTTGCCGCGATAGCCCTGCGGCGTGCCGAGCACGACGTGATGGCCGCGCAACCACGCCATCAGGCCCGTCACGAGCTGGCCGTTCACGTGAAAGAGCGGCAGCCCGCAGAAGATGGTGCGCGCGTCCTCGCCGTCGCGCGCCTGCGTCTCGCTCGCCGCCCACACGTCGAACACCTCGCAGCCGTGCGTGCGCACCGCGATCTTCGGGCGGCCCGTCGTGCCGCCCGTGCAGAAGTACGACGACGGCTCGTCGGGCCTGATCGTGCGCGGCCGGATCAGCCGGTCGCCCGGCTGCCGCCGCATCTCGGCGTGCAGATTGACGATCCGGACCCGCTCGCCGCGCAGGCGCGCCTTCTCGCGGCGCTCGACCCACGCGAGCGCCGCGCGCTTGGCGAGCGGCACATAGGGCCGCAGATCGACCCACATGACCGTCTCGACGGTCGGCATCGCGCTCAGATGCGGCGCGAGCTTCGGCCAGATGTCGACGCCCGGCGTCGGCGCGACGCAGATCAACACCTTCGCGCGCGCCGCGTCGACGAGCTCGGCGATCTGCGCGCCGTCGAGGAGCGGATTGATCGCCATCGCGATGCCGGCCGCCTCGCCGCCCCAGATCGCGAAATGCGTGTCGGGCAGGTTCGGCAGCACGAACGCGGCGACGTCGCCCGCGCCCACGCCGACGCTCGCGAGTACGTTCGCCGTCCTGACGATGTCGGCGCGCAGCTCGGCGAAGGTCCACGTGTGCGACCGGTCGAGCCGGTCGGCGTCGAGAAAGAAGGTGAGGGCGGGCGCGTCGGGCGTCTTCGCCGCGCGCTCGTCGAAGATCTGCAGCGTGTTGGCGGGCAGCGCGCGCGCGTGCAGCGGAACGCGCTCGATCTGCTCGATGTCATGGATGTCGCGAACCGCCATGCATGAACTCCTGTCGGACTGTGAAAGCCGTGCGTCGGATGCGAACCGCCGCCGCGCCTTGCAGCCGGTAGGCAAGGTGCGGCGGCGGTTCGTTCGGGCGGCGCCGGGACGCAATGGCGCGAATGCGACGAGAGTGTAACGTGCCGCGCGCGGGATCGCCGGCCATCGGCACCCGCTCCTGCGTTGCGTCGCAGCGCGGCGAGGACGTGGCGCCGGAACGCGCCTTCGCCCCGGGCGTTCGCCACGTGCGGCCGGATTCGTCCGAATAGAGCCCCGGTTGCGCAGACGCGGCGGTCATAGACGGATTCAATTTGCATCGACGCTTTTGACGACATTCAATAGGCACCCCACCCCAAGCTGTTTTTGTCCGTCTTTCCTCCTTGCGGAGCGCAAACATGGTTCAGAACCGCGTCAGCGTCAACGAGATCGTCCAGGCAATCGCTTCCGAAACCCACACGCCCGCCGACGCGGTGTCGCGGCTTTACGAAGAAACGCTCGCCGAATACAGTGAAGGCGCACGGGTGCGGGATTATCTGACCGTGCTCGTCGCGAAGCGGGTGAGGGAGACACTGCGCAATCGAACGCATTGATCGCGTGCGCCGCGCCGCCTCGCGTGGTGACACGCGATCGTCATCGAATACGGCGAAGCGGTTCGCCGAACGTTTCGCTGGAAACGCGACCCGGCGCTGCTTTCGGCGATGAAAGCTGCGGCCTTCGTCGGGCGGTGTAGGCTCCGACGCGATTGCCCTTGTTTTCCCGATGTTTTCCTCGTCAATATCGAAACGCTGCTCAAGCATTCGGCGTGGCGGCCGTTACCACGTGGTAATGCGCCGCACGGCGTTCCGCACGCCACGCCGGCGTTCTGACGGCGGCGCGCGCCCCACACGAGGAGGACAGCGCAATGAATGCAATTCTGAAAGCGCCGCACGCGGCGCGCATGGGCGGACAGGACACGGCACGCGATGCGCAGGAGTTCGTCACGTTCCGGCTCGGCACCGAGGAATATGGAATCGACATCCTGCGCGTGCAGGAAATCCGGTCGTACGAAGAGCCGACGCACATCGCGAACGCGCCGGCGTTCATCAAGGGCGTGATCAACCTGCGCGGCGCGATCGTGCCGATCATCGACCTGCGCCTGAAGTTCGCGCTCGATTCCGCCGAGTACAACACGTCGACGGTGGTGATCGTGCTGAACGTCGCGGCGCGCACGGTGGGCGTCGTCGTCGACGCGGTGAGCGACGTGCTCGAACTCGCGGCCGCCGACCGGCGGCCGGCGCCCGAATTCGGCGCGGCGATCGACACCGGCTTCATCACGGATCTCGGATCGATCGCGGGCGAAGACGGCGACCGGATGCTGATTCTGCTCGACATCGAGCGGCTGATTGCGTCGGCCGACATCGGGCGAGTCGGCTGAGCGGGCGTTGCCGCGTTACCGCGGAGCAGGGCGATTGCGGGCAGCGCCGGCGATGTCGACGCCGCCCGTCGTGCCTGGGCGATCGCTTCAGGCCGCTTCCCGCGAATCCGCCGCGGCGGCGGCCGAACGCATCGCGCCGGACCGCGGCCGGATCGCGCCGACCGGCACGCCCGTCACCGCCATCGCGATGCCGGCGAGCCGCGTCCCGCCGAGCGGCTCCCCGAACGCCGCAACCGCGAACAGCACCGCCGACGCCGGCGCGACGGCCGTGAACAATGCGGCCTCGGTGCCGCTCGTGCGCGCCGAGCCGGCGTACCAGCGCAGATAGCAGAGCACGGCCGGCACGAGCGCGTGGTACGCGATCGAGGTGCTCGAATGCAGCGCGCACGTCGGAGAACGGATAGACCGAGTCGACGACCGGTTTGATCGCGTGCCGATCGATTGCGCGGGCGAGCGCTTCGAACGACTGCCGGCTGCCTACCGAGACACCGTGAATCGACGCGCGCGTCAGCATCAGCGGAATCGCATCGATGCGCACCTTCGGGCTTCCCAGAAAGCCGACCTGGACGATATGACCATGATCCGCGACCGCGCCGATCGAATGCATCACATTGTCGCCGCCGATGAACTCGACGATGACGTTCGCACTTCGGCCAGCGGTGGGCGCGAGGACGGCATCCTCCCATTGTCAATGCCTCGGCTTGCGCGGACGGATCGCCAAACGCGTCGACGAATATTGTGCAGCCGTAGCGTTGCGCGAGCGCGGCAACGTCCGGCGGCGCGGCATACGGTACTGCGCTGAGGGGGGCGGGAGGCACGCCGCACGCAAATCTTTAGCGTACGACGACCGGGCCGTGCGCCCAATATCCCGTACGGACCGTGACGACGGGACTCGCGACCACCGGCCGCACGGGCGTGACGTACGCGGGCGTCACCACGACAGCCGGCGGCGGGACGACGACGGGCGGTGGCGCGATCACGGCCGGCACGGCGTAGACGGGCACCGCGGGCGCCGCCGCGACGACCGGCGCAGTAACCGGCACTGTGATGCCGACGGCGACACCGGCGAATGAGGAGGGGGCAATCAGCGCGAGCGCGAGACCGCTTGCGGCGGCAAACGATGCATGCAGTTTCATGGCAGTTCCTTGATCAGAAAGGGATCGGCTGGCCGCGGCCAGGACGACATCGCCACATTAGAAGCAATGCCGATGAAAATCTGTTGGGAAACCATGTCATCTCGTTTCAACGGATTCACGACATCGTCTGACATGAATTGCTAACAGTTTTTTCGGACCGGATTCTCTACATTGCGAGGCATCGAATCACCCAATCCGTCTCGGGAGAGTCCACATGACGAAGATCTATCTTGCCGCCTGCGCTTCACTGCTGATCGCGCTCCGCATCGAGCCGGCCCTCGCCGGGGCATTCGGATACGGTCGCGAGGCGTCGGTCCGGAGCGCATCCTGCGGCGGCGGCAACTGTACGCACCGTGGCGCGTTCGTCGGCCCGCGCGGCGGCCTGACGACGAATGACGGCACGGTCACGCGTACGGGGCCGGGGCAGTTCGCCAACACAGGAACAACCGTCGGTCCACGCGGCGGCCGCTATGAGCACAGCGGGACGACGGCCTGCAGCGGCGGCACTTGCACGCACGACGGCAGCATGACCACGCCACACGGGCAGACGATCGACACGGCCGGCAGCGTCACGCGGTCGTCTCCCGGTCACTATTCGTCGACCGAGACGGTCACGGGGCCGAACGGCACCTATACGCGTACGGCCAGCACGAGTTGCGCTGGCGGCGGGTGTACGCATTCGGCGAGTGTCGCCGGCTCCGACGGCCATTCCGTCAGTTGGACGGACACGGCGACGCGAGTCGCGCCCGGAGTCGTGACGACGACGAGCAGCGTGACGGGACCGCGCGGCGGGACAGTGGCGACGGGTGGGGTGGTGGTCGCGGGTGCCCCGCGCGTCGCCGTCGTCGCGCCACCGCCTCCTGTCACCGTCGTCGCGCCCGCCGTGGTCGCGGCGCCCGCCGCGGTTGCCGTTGTGCCGCCCCCGGCGCCTGCTGTCGTCGTCCGTCCGCGCGTCTGGGTGCCCGAACATTGGGTCGGCGGCGTATGGGTCACGGGACACTGGTCCTGAGCATCGGATCGGCCGATCCGATCGGCGCGGCAGGCGGACGTTCCCGGACCGTCACGGCAGCGTCGCGCCGCATTCTTTATTACCGCCGAATACGGTGCGCGTCCGAGCCCGGACATGCGCGACACCGCTGGCAAGCCATCCTGACTCCTTGTAAGGAACACCATTCGATGTTGACTCGTACGACTCGATTCGACGGGCCGGCGCACGTTGCCGCGCGTTGCGGCGCCGTCGCGGCCGCGCTCGCGCTTCAGGCCATCGTCGGCAATACTCACGCATTCGCCCAGTCTTCCGCGACGGGCAGCGTCGGCCTGGACCTGGCAGCGGTGCCGCGCTACGCGGGCGCAAGCAGCTATCACGTGCTGCCACTGCCGGCGGTGGCGTTGGCCGGCCATTCCGCGTCGAACTGGCATGTCTTCGCGAGCGGTCTCGAGGCCGGCGCCGCGTGGTCGGTCACGCCGAACCTCTCGATCGGTCCGCTCGTCGGCCTGGGGCTCGGTCGCAAGGAGGACGACGCGGCGATCCTGAACGGCACCGGCAACATCGCAGACAGCTTTCTCTACGGCGCATTCGTTCGCTGGCAAGCGGGCCCGGCGAGCGCCAACGTGCGCTTCCTGCAGTCGGCCCATTCAGGCTACGGCAATCACGTGACGCTGGCGCTCGCATACCGGATCTTCGACGGGCCGCGCGATCGCGTGACCGCGTCGCTGAGCACGGTCTGGGCCAACCGCTCGGCCGCGCAAACCGAATTCGGCATCGACGACGCGCAGGCGGCGGCCAGTGCCGCCCATCTGCCGACTTATGCGCCGTCGTCGGGCTTCCAGCGCACTGATCTGCGGGTGACGCTCGAGCACCGGCTCGACGCGCACTGGTCGGCACGCGCGGGCGTGGGCGCGGGCACGCTCGTGGGCGACGCGGCCAACAGCCCGATCGTCGAGCGGCGGGCAAGCGTGTTCGGCTCGATGGGTGTCGCTTACCGCTTCTGATAGGTTCGTCGCGGCGTACCGTGACATGACTTGACATCGAGTTGTAACAGACCGAAATCTTTGCTCACTTTAGCGTTCTGCAATTCGCCACTGGCGAAAAGCGACTTTTTTTATCATCTTTACCAAGGGGAACAGAATGAACCGTTTTAGTCTGATGCTCGTAGCCGCGCTCGGCACATCTTTCGTCCTCGTGTCGAACGCGATGGCGCAACAGGATGACGCAATGCAGCAGAAGCTCGAGGCGCGCTTCGCAGCGGCTGACGTCAATCACGACGGCAAGCTGACACGCTCGGAAGCGCAGGCCGGCATGCCTCGCGTCGCACAGCATTTCGACCAGATCGACACGGCGCACAAGGGTTACATCACGCTCGCCGATCTCAAGCAGTTCGCCGCACGCAACCAGCGTTGATCGGACGTGACGGCGCCCGTTCATCTTTTTCAGCACAGGAAATCGCCCGGTCGTGATGCCGAACGCCACCTCTTGCCCGAATGACATCCCGTCAGGCCGCATCATCGTCCTGGACGACGAAGCGGAGATCCGAAACATACTGCAGCGCTTTCTGGCATCGCACGGCTTCGATGTTCGGTCGGCGAGGAACAGCACCCAGCTCGACGTCTTTCTCGAGCGTCAGCCATACGATCTGCTGATTCTCGACATCATGATGCCCGGCGAGGACGGGCTGGCCGTCTGCCGACGGCTGCGCGCGCGGGGACAAACGATCCCGATCCTCATGCTGACGGCGCGCGGCGATCCGGTCGATCGTGTCGTCGGGCTCGAACTGGGCGCGGACGACTATCTGGCGAAACCGTTCCTGCCGCGCGAGTTGCTGGCCCGCGTTCGCGCGATGCTGCGTCGTCAGCAAGTCACGCTGCGCCAACGCGATCTGCGCGATGGCGCGCTGCAGGAAAGCGGGGGGGCGATACTGCGTTTCGGCGGATATCAACTCGACACCGGACGCCAGGAACTTGGCGGGCCCAACGGCGCCGCTGTCGAGGTCGGGTTGGCCGAGATGCGTCTCCTGTGCGCGCTCGCGCAAACACCGAACCGGCCCGTGAGCCGTGCGAACCTGATCGAGCGGGCGCGTGGGCCAAACTACGATGCGAACACGCGCAGCGTCGACGTGCAGGTACTGCGCCTGCGGCAGATCATCGAAGTCGATGCGTCGGCGCCGCGCCATATCCGGACGATATGGGGTATCGGCTACATGCTCGTCGCGGAGCTGGAATCATGAAGGTGCCGCGGCCACGCACGCTGCTCGGACGCAATCTGCTGTTGCTGGTCTGCATCGTCGCCGCGAGTCAAGTGGCGACGGCCGTGCTCTATTTCCTGCTGATCCAGTTGCCGAGGATCGACGAGATCGCGTCGGTGGTCGCTTCGCAGACGAAAGCCGTCGAACGGCTGCTGGCCGCGCGGCCGGAGCCGGAGCGTCGACGCGAAGTCGTCGCGATGAACGGCGGCCTGCAGGGCCCGCCCGAGCGGCATCTGACCGCCATGCCGCGCAACTACCAGATCCGTCGCTTCGTGACGCAGCTCGCCGCGCGGCTGACGCCGGGTACGTTGGTGCTGTGGGAGGGCGGCCCGCAACACCGATTCTGGGTCAGGCTCGCGATCGACCGCGATAGCTACTGGGTCGCGCTGCCCGTCACGGCGCATATCGGAAATGCGCAACCATGGGGTGTCGCGTGCCTGTTGCTGGTGTTCGCGACCTTTCCGGTATTCGGTGCTTGGATGATCCAGCGCGATACGACGGTGCCGCTGCGACGCCTGTCGCGTGCTGCTGCGACGATCGAGCGTGGTGAGTGGCCCGACGCCGTGCCCGTCACGGGGCCCGCCGAGCTGGCGATGGTCGCCGATGCGTTCAACCGGATGGTCGCGTCGCTCGCCGTCATGGAGACGACCCGCGCCGAGATGCTGGCGGGTATCTCTCACGACATCCGCACGCCGCTCACGAAGCTGCGGATGGCGATCGCCGCGCCGGAGGCATTCGATGCGCCGCGAGAGAGTGCCGAGCGCTTCGTCGCGGAAATCGACGCGATCGTCGACCAGTTCATCGATTTCGCGCGCAGCGGGGACGGCGAAGCGGTGTTGCCGGGCGACCTGAATGCGCTGATCGAGCAACTCGTCGCGGACTACACCGGCCTCGGATACCGGTTCGACATGCGGCTCGCGCCGCTGCCGGCGATGCGATTTCGTCCGGTCGGCATGCAGCGTCTGCTGATGAACCTGATGCACAATGCGGCGATACACGGGCGGGTCGGGCTGTCGGTGCACACCTCGGTGGAAGGCGGGCGAGTCGTGATCCGCGTCGAGGATGCCGGGCCCGGCGTGCCGGAAGACGCGTTGCCGCTTCTCACGCAACCGTTTCGGCGCGTCGAGCGGCCCGACCGTCCATCGGGCGGCACGGGCCTTGGGCTCGCGATCGCCGAACGCATCGCCCGTCAGCACGGCGGCCGGCTCGATCTGTCGCTGCGCAACAGCGGCGGGCTCACGGCTACAGTGCGGCTGCCCATTGCATGAACAGTCATCGACGCTCCCAGCAACGGGAAACTAATGTCGGATTGTGACGAGGGCATTCCATGCAATAATGCGATAATTGATATTATGTCAAATTTGATCACTAGCTGCTTCGCCAGGCGCGTCAGAAACGACATGTCCGATTCGTGCGTTTGGTCGATGTGCGCGATCAGGATTTTCGCGAGCGCGTCCCGCAGTTCGGCAGCGCGACGACCTGCTCGCCGCGCGCGTGTTCGGGCGCAACGAAATCAGGCCGCTACAGGCGCGCTTCGCCGAGCTGTACGACTGGCTGGGCGACGTTCGACGATTACGAGGTTCCGCCGGCGCCGATCGCGGCATCATAGGTGGCAGGCGTCACGCATGCGCGGCACGATCGAGCACTTCTCGGGCCGCGCGCCCTAACACCTCTTCCGACCACTGATTGACACTCTCCCCCGACACGGCCGCCGCGATGCCGACAACCGCATGCACTTCCGGATTGATACGCAACATCAACTTACCCGATGCGGGCTTCTGAGGCTTCCGGTTCGTGTGCTTGCAGTCTTCCAGATAGTGATCAATGGCTGCGTGGAAATCCGCAGTCAGCTCGTCGACGGTTTCGCCGTGAAAACTGATTTTGTCGTCCACGCCGAGCACGTGACCGACGAAAATCTTGTCGCGCCCGTCGAAATCCACGCGGGCGAAATATCCCTTGTAAGTCATTGCGTTGGTCATGGTTTGATCCCCAATTCGATGAACCAGTCGCGCAAATCTTCCACCTGATACCGCTTTGCCTCTTTACCCGGATGAGGGCGATGTAGGTAGCGGCGCTTCCCGTTCAATTCGAAGGCGATGCGCGACCCTGCGCCTTCATTGATGTCGCCGCCCAACGCGACAACCAGCGATTCGATGTCAGCGAATACGATGCCGCCCAAGGTCGGCTTCGTAAAGATCGCCGCGAGCGTTCGCGGCGTGTTTCGTTTTCATGTTGGAATGATAGCGCAAAGTGCTATCTCTGCGCTAGCGAAAAATGATATCTGCGATCTGTCCCGAGCGTGCTGGGTGCGATCCCTGTGTGTCTGGCGACGGCGCGAATAACGGGCCTACAACGGCTTTGCATTCGCGAGGCAGCTCACCTGGACCGCACGCCACGAGCGGCGCAATGAGGTCGAGGCGCGTCCGGGGGGCGGGGTGTTTGGGATCAGGCTCTTCGGCGCGCAGCCAAGCCCCGACGGTGGTCTTTGCGCGGTCCCCCTCCTCGCCCGCGGTCTTTCATTTGATGGGGCACTTTTCATGTGACCCTGACCCAGGAAATAGTCCGGTTCAAAATTGAAAGAATCTACCAGACTCATGACAAAACGCATGCCCACGCCAGCTTGAATATCGTCGATTGGCTCGAGGGCTATACAATCAGCAGCGCCCTGCGTACCTCGATCGACTTCCTCACCCCCGTCTACTACGAGGCCGGCTTGATCGCCGTTGTACGTGAAAACGAGGCAGGGTCAGTCGGCTATTGCCTAGATCCCGCGACCGGATAGTGCAGCCACCAGTCGCCGTCGATCTCCCGCCAGTACGCACCCTGCGCTTCGAGTACCGAGGCGAGCCGGCGGCGCAGCTCGTTGATCGACGGATTCGACGCGGTCTCGAACAGCATGCCGCGCACGTCCCGCAACGGCACGTTGCCCCGCTCGATTCGATGAATCAGGCGAATGAAGGTGGCCACGGCATCGCTCGCGCCATTCGTTCCTTCGGCCGCGACAAAATCGCAAATTATCAGGCTGTCGCCGTCTAGCCGATAGACCAGCTCCAGGTCGTTCACCCGTACGCGCCAACCCACCCGAAAGCTGCTTTGTCCGAAATGGGCCGGCTCCGGGCGCATCCCATGCGCGACCAGAAAGTTCGTCACGCCGTCTGCCGTCTGTTCCGTCATCGTTTCGCCCGATCAGAAGCGCACCGCGGACGCGATCCGGTCGTGCAGCGACACCAGGTCGCGTGTCACATCGCGCATCTGCCGCGATGCATCTGCGGCGCGATCGACAGCCGTTGCCAGCGTCTTGTTGAAGTTCTCGGCCGCCTGGTGCTCGAAATCGCCCTGCAACTGGATCTCCTGTGCTTCGCGAGTCATATTCGCCGACGCGACGCCAGCGATCCCTTGGCCACTTTTCGACAGCCCCTCGGTTGCACTTGTCGCAATCTGGCTGCCGGATAGTGCGCCGAGCGCACTCACCGTACCGCCGACGATCTGCGTCACCGCGGCCGCCATCGACGCGTTGAAGTTGTGCTCGATCGCTTGCCGCTTCGTATCGAGCGCAAGCACCTGCCGATCAAACGCGATTCGCTGCATCGTCTCGCTGAATTGCCGTTCGAGATCGCGCATGTCGCTACCGATCTTCTGCAGCCGCGCGATGATCTCGTTGATCGTCGCAATCGCACCGTTACCCGATCCATACGCATCAAGCGTGTCGATCCCCAACGTGTCCATGCTGACCGGTACTCGACTGGATGACGTGATTTCACTCATGTTGACCTCCTGCTTGATTACGGTTAATCAGACCATCGATGCGGCGATCTGCGCCTGCACCGTTGCCGTCTGCTTCAATGTCTTGCTGCCGTCCGCAATGATCTCGCCCGATTTCTCAATCAGATCCTTGACTTGCTTGGTCTGCGCCTCTTTCTGCTGCGCATAGAACTCGAAGCACATCTGCAGCCACTGCTGGTCGAGAATCAGTTGATCAATTTCCTTTTGCAGCTTCGCGCGCTCGACAGCGAGCACCCCCGCCGTTACCTGTTGCGCCGCACCGACTGATGCCCGCGTCGCATTCAGCAAAACCGAAGTCGATGCTCTCAGCGCAGCAGACATCACCTCCTTGTTGACCTCCCTGGTGATCGCTTTTGTCAATTCCTTCGCTGACATTTCGATGCCCTCTTCGATCGCCTTGCTGGCCACTTTCTCGACGCTCTTCGCCACCATCTTCTCGATCGCCTCGCGCGAGAAACTCTCGAGCATCCGGTTCACGCCGAGCTGCTGTACGGCCTTCTGCGCGGCATCCTTGCCGGCCTTCTTCGACGCTTCGAGCGCGGCCTTGCCTATGCCCTGCAGGATCTGGTCCGACACCTGCGCGGCCACTTCCTTTCCAACCGCCTGGGCAGTGCTCTTGATCGCATCCTTGCTGCCTGCCTTGATCGCCGATACAAGCGCCTGCTCCGCGCCTTGCTGCAAGACCGCGGTGGTCGCCTTCGGGATCGCCTTGGTCAACAACATGTTGCGCGCCGCACTGGTTATGTCGACCACCGCGCCTGCAATCTCGAACGCAAGCTGGACCTTCGCGGCGACGTCGGCCACCGCGTGGTACTTTTCCGCATTGTTCTTGTCGATCAACGCGAGCGTGTTCATCGTCGCCTTGATCACACCCGCGAATCCGGCCATCAGGTCCATGGCGCCGCCCGCGACCGTTGTCACGTTGCCAGTCAACGCGCCACCGACGATCTTCGCGACGCCCGACACCACTTCGACGGCCGCGACGATCCAGTCGAAGATCACGCCGAAGATGCCCGCCTTCTTCGCCTTCTGCTGCTGCTCGATCGCCTTGTCGATCTGTTCGCGATACTCCTGGACTTCCTGCCGGCGCACCTCCTCCTGCTTCGCCGACATGATGCTGAGGGCCTTGGTCTTCAGTTCCGCCGTATTGCCCAGCACCTTGGACGACAGTAGCGTGGTCGCGAGCAGCATCGAATCCATCGACACGTTGCCGAAGTCGCGCAAATCGGCCGCGCCGTGCTTCGCACCCGGCGCGGTCGCGCTGTCGAATTTGTCGATGATCCGCCCGAGCGCCTGCGCGGCGTCCTTCAGCGACACCAGCGCCCGGCAGGCGATGCCGGTCGCGTCGGGCAGCCGGGCGCGCACGTCGTCGACGATCACCGAGACGCCGCCCAGCATCGCCTGGGTCGCGGCGCGCGCTCGCTCGGCCTGTTCGGCCGGCTCGCGTGACGCGATCGGCACGCTGCCTTGTGGCCCAGTCATGCTCAATGAAACAGTCATCTCACCCCTCCTGATCGCACAATGCCAAGTGTTGTTCGATATCCGCCTTAAGCGCGCGATGGTCCGGCACCTCGCCGCACCAGTTGCGCGCGGCGTTGAACGCCTTGCGCGCATAGTCGAGATTGCCTGCGACAAGGTAGCTGATTCCCGCATGGTACGAGGAGCGCGGATCGTCGATGTGGATCATCCCCGCGCGGCTCAGGCAGAATATCGCCTCATCGTGCTGGCCAAGACGCTGATAGCAGATCCCCAGCCAGAACCAGTAGTCGAAATTCCAGTGATCGATGCGCGCCAGCATGAAATAGACATTGCGCGCGGCTGCCCAGTCTCCGGCATCGAACAACTGGCCAGCGAATACGAACATCGTGTCCATGTCTTGCTTGTCAACGTCGACAAGCATCCTGATCGAGCCGCCCGACGCGAAGAACTGCTGCAGCACTTCGTGAGCGTCGTCCGGTGCTCCGGCTGCGGATGATGGTGCGGACATGCATTGGTCTCCTGCGGCCGGCGCGATGGCGCCGGCCGCCACGCGTCTTAGCGAATCGCCGAAGCGATGCCCTTGGTCGATTCGGCCAGCATGCTCTGCAGGCTGTTGATCATCTGCACCGCCGTGTTGTAGTTCTGCATCAGTTGCTGCATCTTGAGCTGGCTCTGCTGCACGAAGTCCGACGCACGGCCCGCTACCGATTCGAGTGCCGCCTTCACCGACATCAGGTCCGCCTTGTCGAGCTTGCCACCCTCTTTGTCCGCGAGAAATTCATCGATCGTCTTGTCGTTAACGAGGATGTTATTTTCACGCAGATACTGAATGACACTGTCGTCGAGCGTCGTCTTGTCTTCAGCCTTGATAAGTTTGGCGAGCGACGCCTCCACCTTGTTCGCCATGTCCTGCGCATCGCGCGAGATATTCGACTTCTTCTGCATGTCGTCGAGCTTCGCGCTTGTCTGCCGGCTCAGCAGATCCATGATCACCAGCATCATCGCGATGCTGTCGCCGATCGGATGCGAGTTCTTCACGTTGTGGCCGCCGGCTTCGCTGCCCGACACGGACTGGGACATCTGGAATTGAACCGGGTTATGGGTGATGGTGGTCATACCGTTTCCTCGATGGATGAAATGTTGATTCAGGAACAACTCAAACGAATGCGCGACGAAACTTCGCGACCTGCCGCACCTCGCGCGGCGCGGCTTCGGCCGGCGCGGCCAACTGCTGCAACTCCTCGCCGATTTTCTGCATGCAGCGCTCGGCCTGCCCGGCCTGCTTGACGAGCGCATCGATCAGGTGCTGGCCGCCATTCTTCATCAGCGCGTCCAGCCGTTCGAGCTTGCGGCGCGCCTCGCCTTCCGCCTGCGAGCGTTGGCGCAGGCTGACGATCTCGCGCTGCAGCGCGTCGAACGCCGTCATTTCCCGTTGCAGGGTCGAGCGGCGACGCTGCAGGTCGCCCATTGCATCCTTCAGTTGCTCCACGGTTTTCATGCGATACCTCCTTCGACGACAGTGCGTCATGGTCATAAGGTTGGTGCCGGCCGGCGCTTGCGGCAGGCGCGGCTTAGCGGATCGCCGAGGCGATGCCCTTGGTCGATTCGGCCAGCATGCTCTGCAGGCTGTTGATCATCTGCACCGCCGTGTTGTAGTTCTGCATCAGTTGCTGCATCTTGAGCTGACTCTGTTGGACAAAATCTGATGCGCGGCCCGCCACCGATTCAAGCGCCGCCTTCACCGACATCAGGTCCGCCTTGTCCAGGCCGGTCGAACTCTGGAGCGCGTTCAGAATCGTCTTCATGTGATCGAGACTGATCTTCCTGCCCGATTGATAATCGACCTCCGGCAGGCTCCAGATGTAGTCGCACACGCGCTTGCCGTCGATCTTGATGCCCACCGAATCCATGTAGCTCACGACGTCCTGCCATTCGCGCGACTGCATCCCGTCCGGGCCCGACTGCGCGATCATCTGCTGCAGCTTGGCAACCATTGCGGCGAACTTTGCCGGGTCGTTGCCCGGCGCGGCGCGCGCGGCCAGGAAATCATCGATCGTCATGTCGTTGACGAGAATATTGTTGTCGCGCAGGTATGCCACCACGTCGTCAGGCAACGGCGTCTTGTCGTCCGCCTTGATCAGCTTCGCGAGCGCGGCTTCCACCTTGTTCGCCATGTCCTGCGCATCGCGCGAGATATTCGACTTCTTCTGCATGTCGTCGAGCTTCGCGCTTGTCTGCCGGCTCAGCAGATCCATGATCACCAGCATCATCGCGATGCTGTCGCCGATCGGATGCGGGTTCGTCACGTTGCGACTGCTGTCCGCCGGCGACGCCGATACCCGGCCCGCGTCGGGCAGCGCCCCTTGACGTTCGATAGCGAAATTCATCGTGGTTGCTCTCCTGGTTGCGCGGACTGACGCCCGCCGCCTTCGTTCCGATCGCTCGTCCGCACCGGTTGTCCGTGCGTCGAGGCATCCGGCGCCGCGTTCGTGATACCGCAGCGCCAACACCCACATCGTAGGCGCGGGCGTTCAGGGCGTTTTTCGGAATTCGGCCTGTAGTTGCGTTTTTCTCGCGCCACCGCGGCGTGCGGTTTCAGGTGATGACCTGAGGGGATTTCAGCAACGGATCGGCGATCATGCAGGCAACGCAACGACACGACGTATTCGCCGGAGATCTGATGCAAGTTGTACGAATGATGTTCGGCTGCTACGGCGGCCAGATTCGAACCGCCGGGACCAATCACCACGTGCCCGATCACTGCGTCGTCGTGACGCAAGCCGACGCGGCGCTGTGCGATGCCGGCGCCGATTCCGATTTCCAGACAGTCGATTTCTATCCGGCGCATTTCCGCCAGGTTTTCTCGGAAATCGCCGAGCTGGTCGATCCGGATCAGCGCGCGCGCTTCTGGCCCGAGCCGCTTCGGATCGTCGAGGCACCCGTCGCAGTGATCCGCATGGTGGACCTGCTGAGCCGCACGTCGCCGCCGCTTCTGCTGCGCTTCGTGTACCTGTATTGCCTGGGCGTCGACCGCGCGTATTTCTCGCGGCTGCTGCACCACATGATGGCCGGCGACACGGCGTTCGTCGACTTCGTCGAGGCCAATGCGCTGCAACCGTGGACCGTCGCGCGCTTCGCGGATGGCTTCGGCCTGCCGCTGCGCAAGTTCAACATCCTGTTCACCGAGAAGTTCGGCATGCCCGCGAAGCGCTGGCTGCTGGAACGCCGGCTCGGCCATGCGCGGTATCTGCTCACCGCCACCTCGATGCGGGTGCTCGACATCGCGCTCGAATGCGGCTTCGCGAACCACGCGCACTTCACCGACAGCTTCCGCAAGCACTTCCTCTGCAATCCCACCCAGTACCGGCTGCGGACCACGCAGCCCGAGCGCTCGGCGGCCTGACCTTCTGCGCATCATGGATATCGAAGCGGTCAATCAACAACTGTCCCAGCTCGTGGACAAGGTCGGCAACGACGTCGAATCGAAGATGTCTGCGTCGGATCTCAACAACCCGGCCAGCATGCTGCAGGCCCAGTTCGCGATTCAGCAGTACTCGGTGTTCGTCGGCTATCAGAGCGCCGTGCTCAAAGCGGTCAAGGACATGCTGTCCGGCATCATCCAGAAGATATGACTCCGCTGTCCGCTGCCGCACGCCGCCTGATCGTCGAGGCCGGGCTCGCCGCCGTCAATCACGGGCTGCATCGCGAGGCCTGGGCGATCCATGCGGCGCTGTCCGCGTTGATCCCCGATGCGCACGATCGGCTCGCGCTCGAAGCCGTGATGCTGATCGGACTTGGTCGAAGCGAGTCGGCCGCGCGGCTGCTTGAACGCGCAGGCGCGCAGCACGCGCGGTTGCTCGCCCCTCTGCTCGCACCACCCGCCGCCCCGCGCGGCACTTCTCGACCTTGCCATTCAAAGGAATTCTGATGGAAGTCAGCGCTACCCAATCCGCCGCCCAGGCTCTGCAATCCCAGACCACTGTACAACCCGCCGGCACCGACGAGATCAACGCCTTCACGCGCGCGCTGTTCGGGCAGAATGCGCAAACGCCCGAGCAACAGGTCGTCGACCGCTTCCAGCAGGTGTCGCAGCAAGTGGACCGCGCGCTCGCGCCGGCGCGCGACACCGGGGCGATGCTCGCGAGTCCGCTCGAGATGCTCGCGACGCAATCGACCATGCTGCGCTCGATCATCGAGGTCGACCTCATGGCCAAGACGGCCGGCGCGGTCTCGCAGGGCGTCAACAAGCTGGTGAACATGCAATGAGCGCACGCAGGACGCACTGGCTCGGCGTCGGCCTGCTCGCGTGCGCGCTGGCCGGCTGCAAGACGGAGCTGTACAGCAATCTGCCGGAGGCGGAGGCGAACCAGATGCTCGCATTGCTGATGCTGCGCCACATCGATGCGGACAAGAAAGTGATCAAGGACGGCAACGTGACGATCCGAGTCGAGCCCGGTCAATTCGTCAACGCGGTTGAGCTGCTGCGGCAGAACGGCCTGCCCGCGCGCAAGCTCGCGACCATGGAGGAAATGTTCCCGTCCGGCCAGCTCGTGACGTCGCCCGCGCAGGAGCAGGCGAAGATCCAGTTCCTCAAGGAGCAGCAGCTCGAGAAGATGCTGCGTGCGATGGACGGCGTCATCAACGCGCAGGTCTCGGTCGCCGAAGGCGCGGCGCAGGACCGGCGCGATCCCGAGCCGCCTTCCGCCGCGGTTTTCGTCAAGTACAGCCCGGAGTACAACTTCGCCGCGCGCGTGCCGGAGATCCGCAGTCTGGTCGTCACCGGCGTACCGAATTTGAGCCCCGAGCGGGTCAGCGTCGTCGTGCAGGCGGCCGATTATCGCTACGCGCAGCCCAGCGCCGCCGCATCGGGCGTCGTCGGGCGCTTCGAGGAGGCGCGGCTGCGCGTGGCCGGCGTGCTGGCCGCGCTGGCCGTCTGCGCCGCGCTCGCGGGCGCCGGCTACGGCTGGTATCGACGCATGCGGCTGCGAGGAGGCGTATCCTCATGACGATCGGTGCGATTGCGCCGGCCGTGTCGCGCCTGCATGCGCTCGCGTGGCGGCCCGGCGCCAACATGCATCCCGACTGGTGGCCGGCACTGGATCTCGACGCCTGGCGGGAAAGCTACGCTTATCCCGCCTGCCACGCGTCAATCGATCGACTGATCGTCGCGCGACGCGGTTTTCCGCGAGCGGCGTTGCCGGCCCGGCTCGATGCGTCCCAAGCGGCCCTGATTGCGCTTGAGCCACGGCTCGATATGCTGGTGGTCGCGCTCGGCCTGCTCGCGCACGGACGCCCCGACTACCTGCTCGCCCAGCCGTATCGGACCCTGCTTGCGGTGCAACTCGGCGAGCAAGGCTGCGCGCAGCTCCTCGCGCTGTGCCGTGATCGGCCCGTTCGCGGGCCGGACCTCGCGCCCGACCGGCTCGTCGACGCGCTGCGCGATGCCGGCGCGCGCTGGTGGCGCACGGACGCTGCCGTATGCCTCGCCACGCGACTGCTGAGTACCGTGCTGCCACCGCTGCCGTCATCGCCACCGTGGCCTGCCGCACCGATCGACAACCAACAAGGCCGGGCATCCGCTTGGCTGGTCAGGATGGGACGCCTGCTATGACCGGTTTCCCCGTCTCCATCACCTACCTTCCGGGTCCCGCGCCCGCGGGGTCACTCATCCCTGCCGCGGCGCTGGCCGCTTATGTCGACGCGGCATCGATCGTCGAGCGCGCGCAGGCGCACGCCGCGCGCATGCTCGACGAGGCGCGCGCCGCGCTTGCCGACGCCGAACGCGACGCACGCCGGCTCCGCGAGGACGCTCATCGACAAGGGCTGGCGGATGCCGCCGCCGAACTGGCGCGCGCGCGCGAGGACCTGATCGGCGAGACGGTCCAATGGCTGGTCGACGAGGCCGACCTCGAAGCCCGGATCGCAATGCATCTCGACGACCGGCTGCGGGTCCTGGTCGCGAGCGTCGTGGAGCCCTATCTGCGCGACCGCAACGCCGTCGAGCTGCTGCTGGCGCAGGTGCGGGCCTGCATTGCAGCCGACCACGGCGCAGCGCCGCTCGTGCTGCAGATCGGCGCGGCAAGCGCAGAACGCATTCGCGTCGCATTGGAGGACGCGCCGCGCGTGCGCGTGGAAGTCGATGCGGCGCTGAGCGCCCACGAGGCTCGCCTCGCATCGCCGTACGCGATCGTCCACTTCGATCCCGGTCGACATCTCGATCTGCTGCTGTCCCGCCTGCTGCCCGCCCCTTCAACTGCCATCGCACCGACGCCCACGAACCATGATGAACCGCATTGACCCCGCGGCCGGCCGGCCCGCTCCCTCCGTCACGCCGGCCGGCCCGTCCGCCACGCCGATCGCGCGGGAAATCGTCCCGGCCGGCTCCGCGCTCGATCTGGCCCAGGAGGCGCTCGCCGACTTGCCGCACGATTTCGACACCATGCCGCCCGAGCTTGCCGGCGTGTCCGCCGAGTCCTTCGCCGAGACGCTCGAGGACATCGGCTTCGTGGTCGGCACACGGCTGCGCGAAACGCGCCGCGCGCAGGCCGGCGGCTCGACCGACCGGCCGCGCACGCGCGCGATGCTGCAGCAGTTGATCCGGCAGATCGGCGCTGTTTCGGCCGCGCAACTCGACGATCTGCGGCGGCGCATGCCGGGAATCGATGAACTCGAGGACGTCGGCGACGCCATGCGCGCGGCCGGCATGAACGACGGTGAAATGGCGCTGCTGCTCGGCGCGATGCTGGAGGAAGGCAAGCTGTCGGGCGCGCGCCGCCGACGCGCCGAGGCGCGGCTTGCCGCCGTGCTGAGCGGCGACGAATGGGCGTTGCAGTTGTTTGCGCATCTGGAGTTCGGCCGCGCAGGCCAGGCGGGGCTCGCGCAATTGCGTCAGCTCTACCAGCGGGCCACCGCGCGCGAGCGCCGCCTGACGCAATGGTTCGACGAGTTTCGCCGGCTGCCCGACCGGCGCCGCAAGCTCAAGACGCTGATCCGCGCGCTCGCGTTCGAGCTGTCGTCCGAAGGTCCCGCGATGGACGTGCGGCTGGCTGCCGTGATCACCGACCTGAAGCGGATCCTGCAATTCCTCGGCATCGAGGACCATTGCGGGCGCTGCGCGGACAGCCTGCGGGCAGCGGACGTCGACGGCGATGCGCTGATCGCCGCGCTACTCGAGATCGTCGAGCAAAGCTGGCTCAGCGCCGCGTGGCTCGATGCGCAGACACGGCGGATGATGCCCGACGCCACGCTGCGGTATCGCCACGCGAAAGGCATGATGGAACTGGTGAAGCTGCTGCCGGACGACTGCTTCGACGACGCCGATCAGCGCACAACGATCCTCGATGCGTTCGGTGAACATCTGGAGGCGTTGAGCGATGCGCAGGGGTGAGATGGACACGGCGTGGCTCACGCAGGACTGACCGAATTTCGAATACCTGTTGCGCGATGGGGCCCCGCGTGGGTTTGGCCTGCAAGGCGCCCGGTGCCCCATGCACGCAGATGCCGGGCGCCCCGCTCGACAATGGCTCAGTTGCCGAGGAGGTTCGACATCACCCTCTCGCGCGCCTGGGTAAAGGCTTCTCTGCGCACGCTGGTCACTTCCAGTTCCCACAGCGGATTGAGGGGAACGTGGAAGCCCTGCGTCTTGGCGGCGGCAATCAGTTCCGCCAGTTCGGCCGCATCGTGCACGATGCAGATTTCATCGAAGCGGCCGATCGGCTCCGGCAGTGCGAACGTCGCGGGATAGTTGGCCGTCGGGTCCGCCGCGGGGCTGGCCGCGTCGGCATTGTGATGGATCACCGGCTCGCCGTCGCCGACCAGCGCCTGATTGAGGATCGGAATCATCGCGCGAATTCTCGGTGACGCATTGCCGATCTCCTTGTCCTCCTTTGCGTAGAAAGCCGCCGGATCATCATAGGCGGCTCGAAGCGGTTCAGGAACCGGGTTGGCGTATCGATCCACGCGCGCCTTGAAAACCGCATGCGCGACATCCGGCACGGGAACGTTGTCCTGCGGCCCGAGATCCTCCACCCGCGGCGCGATCACGAGCAAGTCGTAGTCGGCCGTCAGCGGCTTGGCGTCGGGCTTCGGCGGCGCCAGCACCTCGATCGGTCGTCCCTCATGCGTGATTGCGTAGCGCATCCCATCGCCGGTGGCGTGCGGCTTCGCCTCGAACGAATAGATCTTCCCGCTCGGCGCCCGGGCTTCGAACGCGATCGGATTGCGCTGCGCGTCGTACTTGATCCGGTCGATCATCCCCATGCCTAGCAGTTCATCGAGGCGCGCGCCCGATACGGCGAGCGGAACCTTCTTCGCATATTGGTCGCGCAGGCAGCTTTCGACTTGCCCGTTGAATTTCTTGACCCGCTCGGCGTTGTTTTCGAGTTTGCTCCACCGCTGGTCGACACAAATGAACGCCGCCTGCGGCCCCCAGTTCGCGCTCTTGCCCTTGATGTGAAAACCCTTGGTCGGATGACCGCTTGCAATGAGGCTCGTTGCGATCGGTTCGACGGGACGGATGCCGATCAGGCATCGGTGTTCCTGGGCGGATTGCTGCAGTTTGATCAGATGCGACGGAACGATACCCGTCTCGCTCTTCACCCGCTCGACCATGGCTTGCAGCCGCGACGCCTGATCAACCTGCACACCCTGCGGCGCGGTACGCGCGTCGACAGTCGGGGTTCCGTCCACGGAGGGGCGATGCAACCCGCCGACCTGCATGGACACTTCTCTCATGTGTGCGCTCCTTCCGATGCGTGATGGGGATGAAACTCGTGTGTCGAGGCCGGACGGCGCAACGTGAACGGCAAGCCGGTTCGAACGCGGCGCCGCCCGGCGCGCCGGCAAACGCGCACGTCACGCCAGACGATCGGGATCGACCCGCGACGTCTGGATGCCGACCGTGCCGATCTGCAGCAGCTCCGGATGCGCATCGCATAGCGCGCCGTGATTCTGCTCGTACGCATCGTGGATCGCCAGGACGTCCCCGGTCGCGTTTGTATAGTTCGCCGCCATGCCGGCGACGCGCTGATACAGGTTCTCGTGCTGGAGATCGGTGCCGACCGGGCCGAAGAAATCGGCGCGCAGCGTGTCCAGCGTCAGTGGATTGCCGGGCGTCTCGATCGCCTGCTGCAACGCGGGCTGCCGGGCCACGTTTTCCACGAGCCGTTCGGTCGACCGGAAAGCGGTGCCGGACGACGGATTGAATTCGTCGGCGCCGTTCGCCATCGCCATGCCGACCGGAACCGTTTCCGCGAACGTGTGATAGCCGCCGAAGTTCATGAACGCAGCGATGCCGAGCGTCGCGGGCTCGACGATGTCGAAGCGGTCATAGAGCGGCCCGTCGCTCAGCGTATTGAGCGCCAGCAGCGCGTCGCAGGTGCCGCCCGACTGCGCGCCGGCGGACGGCAAGCCGCGCAAGTTGGATTCGACCGCGAAGGTGCCGGTGGGCTGCCAGCGGTTGACGCCGGTGCCGTGGGGGAACGCATGGTTGCCCAACGCTTCGTGGAAGGTCTGGTCGGCGCCGCCCTGGGTGCTGAACAGCAGGTTCTGGTACGAATTCATCAGCGGGCTGTCGAGCGCAAGCTGAAGCTCGTCGGACGCCATCATGAAAGGCCGCTCCGGCAAGCCGCTCGCACCGGGTTCGATCGGCGCGCCGTCACGGGCCGCACCATTGATGTTGGCGTAGACCTTGGTACCCGCCGCGTTGGGCTTCGCGCCCAGCAGTTGATCCAGCTCCGTCTGCCGATCGCCGTCCGCGGCGGTGACCGCCACATTGCCGAAACCTAGCCCGTGCAGATGCGCGGATTCATATCCGACGGGAATCGGCTTGCCCTGCGCATCCAGCGGCTGGCGTTCGCTGCGCATCCGGCTGATCGGGTCATCGAACAGCGGCGTGCGCATCACCTCCTTGAACTCGTCGAAGCGCGCGCCGAACTGGCTCGCGACGCCCTCGCCCAGCGGCTTCATCACGTCGCGCAGCACGGCCTCGTTCTGCGCGCGCTTCGTCGCGTCCTGCTGGTTCATCAGTTGCCACACGGTCGTGCCGAAACCGCACACCGCCTTGACCTTGGTCAACAGGTTCTTGAAATCCTGTCCGGCTGCGTACTCGCCCGACGGCGACATCAGCGGCGTCCCCAACTGCGCGACGATCCACGCCGCCCCGTCGCCACCCTCGGTCGTCTTGCGGCCGATCTGGTCGGACTTCGGATCCGTCATCGGCGTGAGCATCGTGTCCTTGAACACGTCGACGAGCGGCTTCTCGCTGCCGTTGAAATGGACCGTGCTTGCGGCTGCGCCGCCGCCTGTCAGCACGGGCGTCAGCACGTCGGCCAGGCGCGCCGCATAGGTGTCGAACACCTTGCCGACCGTGCCGGGACGATCGAGCACCGCCATGCTGACGCCCGCCTCGAACAGCCGGCCGTTGGTCAGCGCGAGCTGCTGCGCCGCATTCAACGTAATGCCCTTGGCCGTCGAAACCGCAGTGGTTTCACCCGTCTGGTTCGTCTGGGTGATCTCCTTCAACCCGCCGCTCTCGATCTGCGCCTGCAATTGAATCGGCGGCTGGTTGGACTGGATCGTACGCATCGTTCACCTCGCAATCGTAATAAGCCATGAAGTACCGGCTCGATTGTCGCTGCGTCAAATCAACTCCGCTTCTGTATCTTTTCAGTCTCTATCAGTTACGTGAGCGCGTACCGCTTCCGACAGAAACGACGGTTTTTCCGAAGCCGCCGCGCATCGATTCGCCAGAATGCGTCGCATCGACATGAACCGGACCGGAAACGCACGATGCAACCCATTGCCTCGAGATTCATCAGCCTGCCGATACGCGATGGGCGTTGCAGCGGCCCGCGCCGCCCTTCGCGCACGACCTCACGTGGGCGCGTCCCGACCGGCAGCCTCCGTGCCGCCAGCGGTCGGGCGATCGACGCGGAGGAGCTTTGTCTCGCCGGATGCGCGGCGCATGCGCGCCGTCGCATCGCGGAGCCGACCGTCACGTCGCGCGCACTATCACGGCCGATTGTGATAGCGCGCCCACAGTCGCTCGATCACCTCGATCGCCGCGCGGCGCGCCTCGTCCAGTTCCGGCGTCGCCGCCCGGTCGTGCGCTCCGGCCACGGCCTCGCGCAGGGATGCAAGGCACGCATCTCGCCGTTCGCCGCACGTATCGGCCGCCAGTTCGTCTTCCAGACGCGTCAATCGCACCATCGCCTTGTCCTCAAAGTTCGTCGTCTCACACATCGAACGGGATCGACACCAGATGTTCTCCGTTGCGCAGGCTGATCGCGCGCCGGCTCAGGCGGACGATCGCATAGCCGTTCGGCAGCACGCCGCCCACCTGCAGGCGCATGCCGTTCGCGAGCACGACATAGATCGAATGCGCCTGGCCGCCGACCGTCACCACCGGCGCGGGCAACAGCGACTGCGCGGCGTCGACGGCGGGAATCGCGTCGTAGATCGCCGTGAAGCCATCCGCGCCGCCCTGATTGAACGCCTCGACGGCCGCATTCAGCGCGGCCGTCTTGCCCGCGTCAAGCTTACCGCTCACCATCAGCGTCCGACCGGCCAGCGAGACGCCGATGCCGTCGAGCACATCAGCCTCCGACAGTGCGTCCAGCAGGCGCTCGAACTGTTGCGCGCGATCGTTGATCACGTGCCAGCTCCGCAGCCCGGGCACCGCCTGCAGCTGTGCGACGGTGCGCCGCCAGTGGCCGTCGGCCGCGATCGCGCCATGAATCTCGACCGCCCCCGGCGCATCCGTGCTGCGCACGTCGATGTCGCGGTAGCCGTTCAACATCAGCACGTCCTTGACGCTGCCGCGCAGCGTATCCGCGCACTGGCTGGTATCGCGCACATGTACGCCGCGTGCGCGCAGCTCGCCGCGTAGTTGCCCGACTGCCTCGCTGCGCGCGCACGATCCGCTCAATCCCACCGTACCGTCCGGCTCCCGCTTCGCCTGCAGGCCGTGCAGCGCAGGCTCACGCAGTCGCGCGGCGAGCCAGGCGTCGAGATCGGGCGCACGCACCTGGGCCGGCTGCCACAGCGCCAACGCGAGCGCGCCCAGCAGGCCGGCGCACGCGAGCGCGCCGGCCGCATGCACGCCATTCAGTCCCCGCGCGCGTGATGCTTGGCGCGGCGGGACCTGCACCGCCGGCAGCGGATCGTCGGCGCCGCCCACGATGAATGCCAGCCCCGCGAGATCCACGACCACGTGCTCCGGCAACGGCATCGCGACATCCCAGCGCGCCCCGGCGACCCACACCGGTACGCCCGGCGACACCGTCACGCCGTCCGCGCCCACGTTCAGCACGGCGCTCGCCTCGTCGTCGAGCACCATCGCGAGATCCGCGTCGGCGCCGCCGATTCGCAGCGGCCCGTCGGGCAGCACGAACGGGTGCCCGGCGAGCGGGCCGTTCAGCCATCTGAGCTTGCGTGTCGTCATGCCTGCAGCCAGGGTTCAGCCTTGATCAGGAACAGCCGCACCGTGTGGCGCTGGTTCTTCTGGCGCATCTTGAACAGATTTCCGAGCAACGGAATGTCGCCCAGGAGCGGGATCTTCCGTTCACCCTCGCTCAGCTCGTCCTGCACGAAGCCGCCGAGCAACAACGCCTGCCCTTCCTTGAGCAGCGCATGCGTGGCGATTTCCGAGTTCAGCGTCTGCGGCAGCGGCTCCTGCTTGCTGAGCGCACCGGTCTGTCGGCCGTCCTGGACCATCAGCGTCAACATGATTTCCTGCTTGCCGGGATCGCCGATCACGCGCGGCGTGACCCGCAGCAGCGAACCGGTCGAGATCGATTCGAGCTTCGCGACACGCTCGGCGCTGACCTTCGTATAGAACGTGATGTTGCGATCCAGCACCGCCTGCATGTTGTCGAGCGTGACGACGGAAGGTCGCGACAGGATCTGCGCCTTCGCGTTCTGCTCCAGCGCGCTCAGCCGGACCATGAACTGCCCGGTGTTCGACACCACCGTCGAGAAGCTGCCGGAATCCGGTTCGCCGCCGCTATTGAAGCTCACCGAGCCGCCGCCGATGCGCGCCGACGCCGACCAGTCGACCCCGAGCATGCTCAGATCCTGCGCGTTGACGTCGATGATCGCGACCGAGATCTCGACGAGCTTCGGCTTGCGATCGAGTTGCGCGATCAGGTCGCCGTACAGCTTCATGTTCGTCTCTTTGTCGCGCACGATCACGGCGTTTTGGCGCGCATCGGCAGCGAACATCGGCAGCAGGCGGTCGCTCGCCGGCTGCTGCCCCTGGTTGTCCTTCAAGGGCAGCGCACGCCCCTGCGCCATGTCCTTCAGGACCGACACCACGCCCGGCACGACCACCTGCTGCGACCGATAGGCGTAGCGGGAATCGGTGGCGGTCGCGTACTGCAGCGGAAACAGCTTCACCGACTCCTGATTCTGCGCGTGGTGGATGGTCTGCTCGTCGAGCCGCTTCGCGAACTGGGTGACGCGCTCGATGCAGATTGGCACGCCCCGCGCCTCGATGGCGTTCGATGCGGGAATCGCCTGCACGAAGCATTGCCTGCTATCGAGCAGCCCCGCCGCGCGCAGTTGCTCGATCAGGGTCGACGGCGCCAGATAGTCCGGCGTGATCAGCGCGCTCGACACCTCCTGCGCGCGATACACGTACAGGGTGAGACCGTCGTAGTACCAGGCGAGCTGATAGAGGCGCGCAAGTCGGTCAAGCGCCGCTTCCGGCGTGCGGGCGTCCACGGATCCGATGAACGATCCGTCGATCTTCGGGCTGACCACCACCGGCGTGCGATAGTTCGCGCCGAGGTCGCGCAGCACGTCGGACAACTTCATGCCGCGCGTGCTCAGGAAAAACGGGGCGATTCCCGCAGTCGGAATCGCTTTCGCCGGCGCCGGCGCGGCGTGCGCGAGCAGGCAGCCGACGAGAAGCGCGCGCGACGCGGCGCGAAAACGGCTGGCGCGCCGCTTCATGCCGGTCTCCATGCCGCACGCGGCGCTTCCTTGAGCGTCGCATGATGCGCGCCCAGCCAGCGCGCGATCGCGATCTGCTGTTCGAGGCTTGCGCGCAGCGCGGCGGAGCCCGCCACGATATCGTGGCGGCGCACGAACACCAGCGCGTTCGCGGCGTCGAGCCACAGCGCATCGTCTGTCTCGCCGCGCAGCGACATCAGCCAGAGACACGCCTGCTCGAGCCAGCAGCCGTCGATGGGCGCGACGTCGACCTGGCAGCCGACGCATACGCCAGGCGGCACCGCCGTGGCCACACACCAGCCGGCGATGCCGTCGATCGTCATCGACCAGCGACCCTGCCGCCAGACCCCGGCTGAAACCGTTTCCAGACGCAACAATGCAGGCGGAAATTCCATCAAAATCGTTTCATTCATGCATCAAGATTTTTACGATAAATCTTGATAAGATCGATCCGGTGATCACCTGAATTCCAAAATAAGTCGAGGCGGGCCGCCCCTCGATCCCATGCTGACTCCACCATGCCCGTCGTCACTCATACCGCTATTCCCGCCGAAGTCCGCATCCTGATCGTCGAAGATCATCCGGTCGTGCGGTTGGGGCTGAAGAACCTGCTCGACGCCGCGCCGCCGCTGAAGGTCGTCGCGGAAGTCGAGGACGGCCTCGAGGTCTATGCGGCGTGCCAGCGCCATGCGCCGCATATCGTGCTGCTCGATCTCGGCCTGCCCGGGATGAGCGGCATCGACGTGATTCATCAGTTGCGCCGCCGCTGGTCGGACCTCGGTATCGTCGTGATGACGGCCGACACCGCCGAGCATCGCGCGAGCGCCGCGCTGCTCGCGGGCGCGAACGGCTACGTGCTGAAGAACAGTTCGCAGCAGGTGTTGCTGGAAACGCTGTGGAAGGTCTGGCGCGGCCATACCGCGCTCGATCCGGCGCTGAACGCCGCGCAGCTCGGCACGCCGTCCGCCGCCCCCGCGGAGGTCGCGCTCACGCCGCGCGAGCGTCAGGTGCTCAAGCTGATCGCCGAGGGATGCCGCAATCGCGACGTGGCCGAGCGCCTGACCATCACGATCAAGACGGTCGAGACGCATCGCCTGAACCTGATGCGCAAGCTCGACGCGCACAACGCGGCGGACCTCACGAACTGGGCGCACCGTCTCGGCTTGAATTGAGACGGGGCGCGCCGCTTCAGGTGAACTGAAGCGCGATCAGCTCGGCCAGGTCGCTCAGGTCGCGGCGGCTGACCCAGCGGCCCGAGCGGATCTGCCGCTCCTGCTGCTCGATGCCCTCGCGCACGAGATCGAGCCCGCCTTGCCCCGCGCAGCCCTTGAGCGAATGCAGAATGTTCAGGATGCCTTCGGTATCCTTCGCGTGCCACGCCACTTCCGCCTGCTGGTGCAGCTCCTTGAGCGTCTTGTGCAGTTGATCGCGCATCATCTGGTCGTTCCAGTCCAGGAGCGGCATGTTCGCTATCGCATTGGGCGCGAGCTCCATGCCGCGCGCGAGCTGCGTGGCGGCCACCTGGTTCAGCGTGGCCGCCATCTGTTCGAGCGACACGGGCTTGGTCAGATAGGCGTTCATTCCCGCCTGCCGCGCTCGCTCGTGTTCCGTGGGCATCGCATTGGCCGTCAGCGCCACGATCGGCGTGTCGGGATCGAGGACCCGCTCGTCCGCATGACGCCAGCGGCGCGTGGTCGCCATCCCGTCCAGGTCCGGCATCCGCACGTCCATCAGCACGAGATCGAACACCTGGGTGCGGCCCAGCGCGAGCGCCCGCTCGCCCGAGGCCGCCGCCTGGCACTGGTGGCCGAGTTCGCGCAGCATCTTGCCGACGATGTCGCGATTGACGGCGACGTCGTCGACGACGAGCACCTTGAGCGTCCACGGGCACATCGCCGTCGGCCGCGCATCGTCCTGCACCGCCTCGCCGCGCAGCACCTGCGCGATGCTGCGGTAGAGCTTGCCGGGCAGGTAGCACAGCTCCGGCATCGCCAGGAGCGGATTGTCGCCGTCGACGGGCTCCAGCCCCCAACTGCGCAATTGCGCGTGCAGCGTCGCGGGCGCCGTCACACTGCCCGCGAGCGGCGTCGGCGCAACCTCGCCGCGCTGCAGGGGCAGCAGCACGGTGAACTGGGTGCCGCGCCCGAGCTGGCTGCTCATCAGGATCTCGCCGTTCATCAGGTTCGCGAGCCGCGATGCGATCGGCAGGCCGAGCCCGTTGCCGCTGTCGTGCGCGCGCACCTGCACGAACGGCTTGAAGATGTCGAGCTGGTACGACGGCGGGATGCCTTTGCCCGTATCCTCCACGATCATCGCGAGCCGATTGCCGCGCCGCTCGACGACGAGGCGGATGCTGCCGAAATCGGTGAACTTGACCGCATTGCCGAGCAGGTTGATGAGGATCTGCCGCACCCGCAGCGCATCGAGCCAGATCTGCTGCGGCACGTCGGGCGCGACGAAGGTCGATAGCGTGAGATGCTTCTCGTTCGCGCGCAGGTGGATCGTCAGCATTGCCTGGTCGAGCAGCGGCAGCAGTTGCGTCTGTTCGTAGGCCAGCTCCAGGTGGCCAGCCTCGATGCGCGAATAGTCGAGCACGTTGTTGACGATCCCGAGCAGGTAGCCGGATGACTGCTGCGCGACGCCGACCAGCTCCTGCTGGCGCGGCTGCAACTGGCTGCGCGCGAGCAGCGCGAGCGCGCCCATGATGCCGTTCAGCGGCGTGCGAATCTCATGGCTGATGCTCGCGATGTGCTCGCTCTTGCTGTGATTCGCCGACTCCGCCATGCGCTTCGCCTCGTTCAGCTCGCGGGTGCGCTCGTCGACCTTGTTCTCCAAGGTCTTGTGGTACGCGTTCAGCGTGCTGAGCAAGGTGTTGTACGCGCGCGCGATCCGCCCGAGCTCGTCGTCGTGGCGCGCGGGCAGCCGGCGGCCCCAGTCGCCGTCGCGCTGCGCGTCGATGGTCTCGACGATCAGCCTGAGCGGCCGTCCCAGTTGCCACTGCAGGATCTGGAACACCACGACGATGAGCCATAGCTGCATCACGAGCGTCCACGGCACGGTCTGGCGCAGCAAGATCATCACCTTGTCGGTGACGGCCGCCGCCGGGAAAATCACCGCGAGCTGCCAGTGCGGACCATCGAGCGGCATGCACACTACGTATTGGTTGTTGACGCGCCGCGAATAGCTCTGCGCGCACATCGGCAGTTGGTCCAGCGCCCGGTTCAGGTCGGTGGGCACCTCGCCGTCGGACCACAGCAGTTCGCCCTGCGCGGAGCGCAGCACGAAACGCGGCTCGCGATCGAGATGCAGTTCCTTGCTGAACTGCGACAGATCGCCGATGCGCACATTCTGGCCGGCCATCACGCCCGATTCGCGATCGATCGCAGTTGCGGCAACCTGCACGAAGCCGTGCGAATCCCGGTGCGCGTCGCTCCAGCGCATGTCGCCGCCCGCCTGAGCGGCGCCGCGCAGCGACATCAGCATGGTGAGCTTGCGCTGCATGTCGGCGGCGCTGGCTTCCGCCGCGCGATACAGCACGATGCCTTCCGTCGGCAGCAGCAGGAACGCGTCGCGACGGCTCTCCGGATCCGCGTCGCCGAAGATCCCGAGGATCTCCCGCGCACGACGGACCAGCGCCGCGTCGCCGCGCGCGTCGGGAAACGAGACGAACATCGTGTGCGGCGACGGTTCGGCCGCCGGATCGAGCGTGGTCAGGCGCTGGTTCAGGGTCTTCCAGACCCACAGCAGCGCACGCGTATGGTGCTGCGCATCGTCGAAGCGACGATTCTCGCGACCGACGACCTCCTTGAGCTCCCAGCTCAGCACATCGCGCAGTTCGCTTTGCGTCCCCTTGTAGCGGTAGTAAAAGCTGATTGCTTCGGACAACATCCAGAACAAAACCATCGCGCAGCAAAGGATCGCGACGATGCGTGCCGTCAGCGATTTTTCCCAGAATGGGCGCATGTTTTTTTCCATCAAGAGTCCAGCGCGTGCAGTCCTTAAGTCATGGCTGCACAGGCCCTTTTCAGGTCTTCGCCGGATGGTTCGTGCGACCGCAATTATAGAAGATGCGTCGTGCCTTTCCGCCGCGGAAGGGCTTTTCCTTCAGGAGTCGAATGGATTTGCAAACGGAGCGCAAGCTGGAACAGTTCCTGCGACTGCTCGAATTGCCCTGCTCGCGCATCGCGCCGCGCCTCGAATTCGCCCAACCGCCGCTGCGCGTCTTCATCGAGGCCGTCGGCGCGCGACTGGTGCTGTCCGTCGCGCGGCCGGTCGAGGCTGCGCGACGCGACGACGCCCTGCGACGACTCGTCGGACGCTGCGATCCGGCCCGCCACGGCGGCATGGTCCTGCGGGCCTGCGTGCTGCGCCGCGACCTGATGCTCAGTTGCACGCTCGACGCCGCGCACGACGTCGGCGCGTGGCTCGACGCGCATCGCACGCTGCGCCGCCTGCTCGACACGCACGCGGGGGACGCACGGTGAACCGGATCAGCCGCTGGCTGGCGCTCGTCGCGTCGCGCCAGGACATCGCGCTCGCGGTGCTGCTGCTCGTCGCGGTGTTCATGATGATCGTGCCGCTGCCGACGGGGCTCGTCGATCTGATGATCGCGTTCAACCTGATGATCGCGATCATCCTGCTGATGATGTCGCTCTACATCCGCGACCCGCTCGAATTCGCTGCGTTCCCGTCGGTCCTGCTGATCACAACGCTGTACCGGCTCGCGCTGACGATCAGCACCACCCGCCTGATCCTGCTGCAGGCCGACGCGGGCGAGATCGTCTACACCTTCGGCAGCTTCGCCGTGGGCGGCAATCTCGGCGTCGGGCTGATCGTGTTCGTGATCATCACGATCGTCCAGTTCATCGTCATCACGAAGGGCTCGGAGCGCGTCGCGGAGGTCGGCGCGCGCTTCTCGCTCGACGGCATGCCCGGCAAGCAGATGAGCATCGACGGCGACATGCGCGCCGGCATCATCGACGCCAACGAGGCGCGCCGCCAGCGCGGCCTCGTCCAGAAGGAAAGCCAACTGTACGGCGCGATGGACGGCGCAATGAAGTTCGTCAAGGGCGATGCCATCGCGGGCATCATCATCATCCTCGTCAACATCCTGGGGGGCACGGCCGTCGGCGTGTTCATGCACGGCATGAGCGCGAGCGAGGCGATGTCGACCTACGCGATCCTGTCGATCGGCGACGGCCTGATCGGCCAGATTCCCGCGCTGCTGATTTCGATCACGGCCGGCATCATCGTCACGCGCGTGCCCGGCGAGGTCCGCCAGTCACTCGCGGCGGACCTCACCGAGCAGATCGGCCGGCAACCCCAGGCCCTGTGGCTCGCAGGCGCCGTGCTGCTGGTGTTCGCGGTGCTGCCGGGATTTCCGGTGGCGTACTTCCTCGCGCTGGCCGCACTGATGCTCGGCGGGGCCTGGCTGCTCAAGCGGCGCGGCCGCCGCGCGGGCACGGCTGGCGCGGCGCATGCCGCGAACGGCGCGGCGCCGGGCGCGGCGAACGGCGCCGGCCCGGCCGACACCGCGATGACGCCGGGAGCCGTGCCGCTGATGATCCGCTTCGCGGAATCCGCCGCGCGCGCCGACAAGCTGGCCGACGCGCTCGAAGCGCTGCGCTGGCGCACCTTTGAGCAGTTGGGCCTGCCCTTGCCCGACATCCACCTGCAGGCCGCCGCCGATCTCGACGCCGACACGGTCGAGGTGCTGCTGTACCAGGAACCCGTGCTGGCGCTCAGTGTGCCGCGCGATCTGCTGCTCGCCGACGCGCGCGGTGCGGGCGTCGCGCACAGCGAGCGCGTCGACACGCTGCCGTTCGGCAAGCTACGTCTGCACTGGATCGCGCCGGGGCAAGCCGATACGCTCGCTGCGCTCGGCATCGTGCTGCACCGGGACGAGGCGCGCATCGCCCACTGTCTGTCGCTCGTCGTCGAGCGCTTCGCGAACCAGTTCGTCGGCGTGCAGGAGACCCGCTTTCTGATGGACGCGATGGAAGCGCGCTATGCGGAACTCGTGAAGGAGGTGCAGCGCCAGATGCCGATCGGACGAATCGCGGACGTGTTGCAGCGGCTCGTCGAGGAAGGCATTTCGGTGCGCGACCTGCGCAGCATCTTCGAGGCGCTGATCGAATGGGCGCCGCGCGAGAAGGATCCGGTGATGCTCGTCGAGTATGTGCGCATCGCGCTGCGCCGCCACATCGGCGCACGCTATCGCGCGGGCCAGGCATGGATCAGCGGCTGGATGATCGGCGACCGTATCGAGGCGATGGTGCGCGAGTCGATCCGCCAGACCGCCGCCGGCTCGTATTCGTCGCTGGGCGCCGAATCCAGTCGCGCCATCCTCGGCCAGATCCGCGCCGCGCTCGCCGATGCCGACCTGCGCCGCGTCGTGCTGCTGACGGCGGTCGACGTGCGCCGCTTCATCCGCAAGATGGTCGAGCGGGAATTCGGCGGCCTTGCCGTGCTGTCGTTCCAGGAGATCGGCGACGAAGCCGAGCTCCGCGTGATCGGCACCATCGACCTGATCGGGGAGCCAGCAGATGCGCTTGCCTGACCCCGACCAGTTGCGCGCGCGCGTCGCCGCACACCTCGTGCCGCGCGGCGACGCGCCCGTTGCGCACACCCGCTTCGGCCGCGTGACCGAGGTCGGCCCGACGCTCGTGCGCGCGACGCTGCCGCACGTGGGGCTCGCGGAGCTCTGCCGCCTCGAACCCGCTGGCATCGACGCCGAAGTCGTGTCGATCGAAGGCGACACCGCGCTGCTGTCGCCGTTTGCGGAACCGCGCGGCATCGCCGCCGGCTGCGCGGTGCGGCCGCTCGGCCGTGCGCACCGGATCCCGGTTGGCACGTTCCTGCTCGGCCGCGTGGTCGATGGCCTCGGTCGTCTGTTCGACCATGGCCCGGACGTGCCGGACAGCGCCACCTGGGTCGATCTGGCGCGCTCCGCGCCCGATCCGCTGCGCCGCGCGATCATCGATACGCCCTTGCCGCTCGGCGTGCGGGCGATCGACGGCCTCCTGACCTGCGGGCGCGGCCAGCGCGTCGGCATCTTCGCGGCCGCCGGCGGCGGCAAGAGCACGCTACTCGGCATGATCTGCGACGGCAGCCTCGCCGACGTGACCGTGCTCGCACTAATCGGCGAGCGCGGTCGCGAGGTGCGTGAGTTTCTCGAACACACGCTCACGCCCGAGGCGCGCGCACGTGCGATCGTCGTGGTGGCTACCTCCGACCGCCCCGCGCTCGAGCGGCTGAAGGCGGCCTATACCGCCACCGCGATCGCCGAGCACTTCCGCGACCAGGGCCGCGACGTGCTGCTGATGATGGATTCGCTGACCCGCTTCGCGCGCGCGGCGCGCGAAATCGGCCTCGCCGCCGGCGAAAAGCCCGCGGCCGGCAGCTATCCGCCCAGCTTCTTCGCGCGCCTGCCGGGCCTGCTCGAACGCGCAGGCCCGGCCGCCACGGGCAGCATCACCGGCCTCTACACAGTGCTCGTCGAGGGCGACAACCTGAACGAGCCCGTCGCGGACGAGGTGCGCTCGATCCTCGACGGCCACATCGTGCTGTCGCGCAAGCTCGCCGAGGCGAATCACTATCCGGCGATCGACGTCGGCGCGAGCGTGAGCCGCGTGATGAGCCAGATCGTCGCCACGCGCCATCGCGACGGCGCGGCGCGGCTGCGTCGGCTAGACGCCGTGTATCGCGACATCGAGCTGCTGGTGCGGGTCGGCGAATACCGGCACGGCGCCGATCCCGAAGCCGACGACGCCCTCGCCCGCCGCGAGGCGATCCGGCAATTCCTCTGTCAGTCCGTCACGGATAAAACCTCCTTCGATCAAACGCTAGAACAGTTATGGACCACAGTGGACGCTCGACCCTGACCACGCTCATGGAGCTCAAAGTGCGGCGCGAACGCAACATCCGCGCCGCGCTCGCGCTGCTCGACCAGCGCGAAACCGCCCTGCTCGCCGACAAGGCCGCCTTGCTCGACGAACGGCGCGCACTATGGAATGCCTGGCGTACCTGCAGCGCCGTCGACAGGGTGCACGACCACGCCTCGCTGCAATTGCTCAAGCACGAGCTGGCCGGCTATCACCATCGCGACCAGACGCTCGTCGATCGCGTCGAGCTGGTCGATGCGCAATGCACGGAGCTGCGGCTCGAGCGCGATCAGCAGCGTGCGCTGCTGCGCCGCGCGCAGATCGATCACGAAAAACTCAAGACCTTGCTGGAGTGACACGATGTCCGTTCAGTTCAAGCCCGGCCCGTCGGCCGGTTCGCGCGTGGCAGACGCGGCCAGAGCGCCGCGTGTCGTGCAGGTCGCCGACGTGCGGCGCTTCGCCAATTGCCTGACGAGACCCCACGACGAGCGCGATGCGCATGACGGCGACGACGCGGCCCGCCGTCGCCTGTCCGTCGCGCCCGCGGCAGCGGCCCGCTTCGAACGGCTCCACGGCCGCCCCGGCGTGGCCGCGGATGCGCTGAGCTGGCGCCTGACCCGCGGCCGCTTCGCTGGGCTCGTCGTGCAGGCGCGCCTGCAACAGGGCACGCTGACCATCACGCTCGTCCCGGCCAACGCCGGCCAGCGCGCGCTCGTCGCGCATCATCGCGCGCGAATCGAGGCGGCCTGCGCCGCCCGCTTCGCGGGCCCCACCGTCGTGACCTGGCGCGATGCGAACGATCCCGCTTGACGCCGGCACGGCCCCCGTCCTGCGCACGCTCGGGCACGGCCGCGCGTATCGGCGCGACACGGACGCCTTGACCCTGCTATTTCGCCGCGGCGGCGGCACGGGCCTCATCCTGACCAGCCGCGCCGACGACGCCGTGGTACGCGTCTGGTGCGACAGCGCGCAATGGTGCCGCTGGATTGCTCCCGTGCTGCCCGTCGCCGACTGGCACGCCGTTCCCGATGAACTGCGCGCGGCGCTGGCCGCCTGGACCTTCGCCTGCGTCGCGCCGTGCGCCGCGGCGGCCGGCCTCGCGTGGCCGCAAGCCGAAGCCGTCGAGCCCGAGGCCTGCTCGATCACGAACCGCTGGCTGCTGCGCCTCGAACGCGAGGGCGCGACGCTCGACCTGCAGATCCTCGATGCGCCGAGCACCTGGATTGCGCAACTGGCCGCCGGCCTCGATCCGCTCGACGCCCCGCCCGGCGATGCGCCCGGCCGCCCCGCGCCCGCGTTGCGCGTCGCGTTGATCGCGGGCTGGAGCTGCATCGACACCACGCAGCTTGCGCGCCTGCACCGCGGCGACGCACTGCTGCTGCACCACGCCTACGCCGTCGCCGACGGCGAACTGGGCCTTTTTACCGACCGGCCGCTCGCCAGCGTCATCCGCCGCGACGCGCTCGGCTACACGATAGGAGTCACGATGGAAACCTTTGACGACTGGCTGGACGTCGAGCCCGCGGACCCCGCGGCGACGCTGCCCCTCGTGTTGCCGCTGGACGCCAGCGTGCGGATCGTCGCGCAGGCCGCGGCGATCGACGTGCCGCTCGACCGGCTCGCCGCGCTCAGGCCCGGCGACATCCTGGAAGGCCCCGCGATCGGCGACGGCCTGTGCACGCTGAAGATCGGCGGCAGGCCGTTCGCGCGCGGGATGCTGCTCGACATCGACGGACGCCTCGCGATCCGCATCGAGCACTTCGTGTAGTCGCGCGGGCGCGCCGCCGGTTCAGGTCTACGCCGGATGGGCCTCGCGGTGCGTGCGCCCCACAATGGCCCCGATGAAGATTTCCTGCGGAGTGATGCATGAGCGTGCTCGACCAGCCCGTTCAATTGATCGTGGTGTTGTTCGCGTTGTCGATCCTGCCGCTGCTGATGGTGCTCGGATCCTCGTTCCTCAAGCTCGCAGTCGTGTTCGCGCTGCTACGCAACGCGCTCGGCACGCAGCAGATCCCGCCGAACATCGCGCTGTACGGGCTCGCGCTCGTGCTGACGCTGTTCATCATGGCGCCCGTCGGGCTCGCGATCCAGGACAACCTCGCCGAGCATCCCGTACAGCTCGACGACAAGCAGTTCACGCAGCAGGTCGAGACAACGATCCTCGCGCCGTACCGCGACTTTCTGGCGCGCAACACCGCCCGAGCCCAGGTGCGCTTCTTTGCCGACATCGGCCATCGCACCTGGCCCGAGCCGTACCGCAACCGCATTCCGGACGATTCGCTGATCGTGCTGATACCGGCGTTCGCGATCAGCCAACTGATCGAGGCGTTCAAGATCGGCCTGCTCCTGTTCCTGCCGTTCGTCGCGATCGACCTGATCGTGTCCAACGTGCTGCTTGCGATGGGCATGATGATGGTCTCGCCAATGACGATCGCGCTGCCGCTCAAGCTGCTCGTGTTCGTGCTGATCAACGGCTGGGAAAAGCTGCTCGGCCAGCTCGTCCTGTCGTTCCACTGAGCGCGTCGCGCCCGCCTGCCCCATGAGCGAAGCCGTCATTACCCAGTTGGCCGCGCAGATGATGTGGCTCGTGCTGCTGCTGTCGCTGCCGGTCGTGGTGGTCGCGTCGGTGGTAGGCATCCTCGTGAGCCTCGTGCAAGCGCTGACCCAGGTACAGGATCAGACGATCCAGTTCCTGATCAAGCTGCTGGCCGTCGCAGTCACGCTCGCCGCCACCTATCACTGGATGGGCGACGTGCTGATCAACTACGCGACCCAGAGCTTCAACCAGATCGGCGGGATGAGGCCATGACGGCCGCGATGGCCGGCGAATGGCTGCCGATGGTCGCGCTGTCGATGCTGCGCCCGCTCGGCGCGATGCTGCTGGTGCCGGTGTTCAGTACCGGCACGCTCGGCGGCACGCTCGCGCGCAACGCGCTGGTATTGGCGATCTCGCTGCCGGTGCTCGCCCTGCACGATCTGTGGCCCGCCGTCGACGGCGCGCGGTCGTGGGCCGCCTATCTGTGGCTTGCGTGCGGCGAACTGAGCATCGGCCTCGTGATCGGCTTCTGCGCGGCGGTGCCGTTCTGGGCGCTCGACATGGCGGGATTCCTGATCGACACGATGCGCGGCGCCTCGATGGCGAGCGTGCTGAATCCCTTGCTCGGCCAGCAATCGTCGATGATGGGCATCGTATTCTCGCAGGTGTTCTCGCTGCTGTTCATGATGTTCGGCGGCTTTCATGCGCTGCTCGAAGCCCTCTACGCGTCCTACCTGACGCTGCCGCCCGGCGCGGCGTTCCGCTTTCGACCGGCCGCGCTCGACTTTCTCGGCCAGCAATGGCAATTGATGTACACGCTGTGCCTGCGCTTCGCGATGCCCGCGATCGTCGCGATCCTGCTGGTCGACATGGCGCTCGGGCTCGTCAATCGCTCGGCGCAGCAGCTCAATGTGTTCTTCGTCGCGATGCCGATCAAGAGCGCGTTTGCGCTGCTGCTGATGATCATCTGCGCGAACTTCGCGTTCCAACTGCCGCTCTCTGAAAGCCTTCGGCTCGTCGAGCACGCTGCCGCGCTGACGAACCGACTGCGATGAGCGAGAAGACCGAGCAGCCCACCGCCAAGAAGCGCGCCGATGCGCGCCGCAAGGGCCAGGTTGCGAAGAGCGTCGAGATCACGAGCGGCGCGCAGTTGGCGGTCCTGCTCGGCTACTTCCTGTTCGAAGGCCCGCATCTGATGCAAGCGTTCGAGACGCTTACCCGCGCGTCCATCGACGTCATCAACGACGATCTCGTCACCGCGCTCGGCCATTGGCTCGGCGTTCTCGGCGCGGTGGTCACGCGCTTCGTGATCGGCCTCGCGCTCGTCGTGATCGGCGTGACCGTGATCGCGGTCGTCGCGCAGATCGGCCCCTTGCTCGCGTCCGAGGCGCTGAAGCCGTCCGTCGACAAGATCAACCCAATCAATAATGCGAAACAGATGTTCTCGATGAAGAGCCTGTTCGAGTTCGCGAAGTCGCTGTTCAAAGTCGGCGTGCTGTCGCTCATCTTCTATTACCTAATCCGCGAATACGCGCCGTCGCTGCAATTCCTGCCGCTATGCAGCGTCGAGTGCGGTTTCGCGGTCAGCGTGCGGCTCCTCTACTGGATGTGGGCCGCGCTGATCGGCTTCTATGTGCTGTTCGGTCTCGCCGACTTCGCGTTCCAGCGCTACAACACGACCAAGCAACTGATGATGTCGATCGAGGATATCAAGCAGGAATTCAAGAATTCGGAAGGCAATCCCGAGATGAAGCACAAGCGCAAGGAAATCCACCGCGAGGTGCAAAGCGGCAGTCTCGCCTCGAACGTGGCGAAGTCGACCGTGGTCGTTCGCAATCCGACCCACGTCGCCGTCTGCCTCTACTACGACCCCATCGCGGCCCCGCTGCCGGAAGTCGTCGAGACAGGGCACGGCAAGCGCGCGCTGCATATCGTCGCGCTCGCCGAGCGCGCTGGCGTGCCGGTCGTCGAGAACGTGCCGGTCGCGCGCGCGCTCGCCGCACGCCTCGCGGTCGGCCAGGTCATTCCGCCCGACCTGTTCGAGCCCGTCGCGCATATCCTGCGGCTCGTCATGCATCTCGACTACGATCCCGATCACTATGACGACGACGTGTCCCGTCCGTCCGCCTGATCCGCCGCGACTGGACCGCCAGCGCCGCGTGGGGCGGCTCGTGTTCGCCGCGCTCATGCTCATGCGCGCGCTGTCGGCCACCGCGCAGGATGCGCCCGCGCCGCTCGTCTGGACCCGCGTCGAACCGGTTCAGGCCGACGGCGACCCGGCGCACGCGCAAGCCGCGCCTGCGCCACCCGTTGCGCCTCCCGGCCCGGCCGGGCCCCAACCCGCCGCGCACGGCGCGCGCTACGATGCGTTGATCGACGCGGTCGCGCGGCAGTTCGAGCTCGACGCCCGACTGCTGCACGCGATGATCGAAACCGAATCGCGCTACGACGCCGACGCGCGCTCCCCCAAGGGCGCCGTGGGCCTGATGCAGGTGATGCCCGAGACCGGCCGCCGCTTCGGCTTCACCGATCTCGCCGATCCCGACACCAACCTGCGGGCGGGCGCGACTTACCTGAAATGGCTGCTGAAGACCTTCGACGACAATCTCGAACTCGCCGTCGCCGGCTACAACGCAGGCGAAGGCGCGGTGATGAAGGCCGGCCGGAAAATCCCGCCGTATCGGGAGACGCAGCTTTATGTGCGCGCGGTACTCAAGCGCTATCGCTCGCCCGGCGAGGCCGCGGCGCCCATCGCGGCCGCGGCGACGCGCGCCGCCATCAGCCGCGCGGACCGACATCGGCCTACGCCGGTCACGATGCTGGGCAAGCTCGCCAGCCTGTTGCTGTCCTCACCCCGCGCGTCGACTTCGGCGAGCCCTTGAGTCCGGGCGCCGTTCAGCATGCGCTGCAACGCCGCGGGGCTTTCGTGGCCCGCTCGCGCCCGCTGTCGGAGCCGACGAACAGATAGTTTTTCCGACCGAGCGCGACACAGCGCAGGGCGTTTTCGGCAAGCACGTTGCTGATCTCGGCCCGACCGACGTGAACGTCGTAGATATACCGCCTCGCATGATCCCATGCATGCTGCTTCGTGGATCTCGCCGCTTTCGATGAGCCACACGCGGCGGTCCCAACGCTGGAAGCGCGCGCTTGCCGCATCATCGCGCGTCACGCTGCGCGCACCAGGGAACTGCTGGGCGAACGCGCGTGCCGGTGACGTGAAATCCTCGTCGACCGACGGGGCGGAAAACGTCCATGAGCCGGCAGCCGAAGCGTGCTCGCGCGTGACGGTGCCGACCCAGACTGAAACGTCGCGATCGGCTGACGACCCGCTCGGCCGTTCAATGACGTGGTCGCCTCGCCACAGCCGCAGCACGGCCTGCATGTCCGGCGAAGCCGCGTCGCCTTGCACGAATGTCATGGCTGGCGGGGCGCCGTCATGGAACTTGAGGACCACCGCGCGACGCCCCGTCCACGGCGCCCAGGCCGGGCCGCCGGGCGCCGTTCGCCAGCCCGCGGCCTGCAGGGCGCGCCCGATCGCGGTGGCGGCCCCGGCCCACTGAATGGTGAACGGCTCGTCGATCCGGCCCACCACCGCAACCCGCCCCACGGGCAGCGCACGCCATCCATGCGCGCGCCATTGCGCGGCCGTCATTCGCTCGATATGGCGGGTCGGCGCGTAGAGCATCACGTCGGCGTCGTGATGCCGAACAATGTGCAGCGCGGCGGCCGCCAGCATCGTGATCACGACGATCCCCGTGAGCTTCCTCGACCCGATGGACGGGTTTTCCCGGAGCGAGTATGCGATGGCGAGACCCGCGACCCATGCGAGACCCAGGCTCGCGCCGGCGACGACGTCGGATACCCAGTGCACGCCCAGATAAAGGCGTGACGTGGCGATTAACGTCACCGCGATCGTTGTTGCGACGAGAATCGCGACGCGTGTTCGATGTCGCTGGCCCGCGCCCGCACATAGCAGAAACGCAAGGAACCCGTACGCGACCAGGGCAAGCGTCGCGTGACTGCTTGGAAAGGAGAAGCTCTCGATGCCCGCGGCGAACGGATTCGGCCGGGCACGATGCAGCAGGAGCTTGAACAGCTTGACGATGACTTCGGCGCCGCCCACCGCGGCGAGCCAGTACAGCGCCGTACGCCAGAGCCGATGCCAGATCAGCCACGAGAGCACGACCAGCACGACGGGAACGACCACTGCCGCGTCGCCCAGCTCGGACAGCCCGGTCATCATGCTGTCGAGCCACGACGGCCGGATGTCTTGCAAGACGCGCCAGACAATGAGGTCCGCCTGCAGGAGCGGGTCCCGCGAAATCACGTCCTCCAGCACGCCGAGGAACAGCCAGACACTGCCGACGATCAGCATCAGCGTCGCCGTGACGAATACGATGTGCGCCCGCCACAGGGACAGCAGTGCGTGCAGGACCGGTTTTGTCGCCGCGGCGTCGCCGTCTGTCGATGGCGCTTCACCGGCGCGGGATCGGATCGTGAGCGCGTGCATGCCTGAACATGCCAGCATTGAAATGCCGGTCGCGCCGAGCCAAATCCGCACGGGCAGCACTTCGATCGCAAAGAAGGTCCGCAATCGCCCAACGACGACAATGGCGGCGAACGCGGCGGCCATCCCCGCGACGATGCCCAGCCGCGAGGCGTTGAACGGCCGCGCAAGCTGCGCAAGAATCCAGAGCGCGATGGCGCACAGCGTCACGGTCGCGGCAGTCCGCGCCTGATCGAGCGTGCCGTGGAGATAGCTGAGCGTGATCGCGTAGGCCGCGAACGTCGCGATGGCCGCCAGCACGCCGGAAGGCACCGTGAAGTGCAGCACGCGTTCGACGAAGCCGCTCTTCGCGCGCTCGGCGCTCGGTTCGAGCGACAGAAAGAACGCCGGGATGCCGATGGTCAGCGAGCCGACCAGCGTCAGATGTCGCGGGAGAAACGGAAAGGCGAGATCGGCGATGCCCACTGCGAAAGCGAGCAGCATCGCATACACCGTTTTCGTCACGAACAGATTGGCGACCCGCTCGATGTTGCCGATGACCCTCCTGCCTTCGCTCACGATCGCGGGCAGGCTCGCGAAGCGGTTGTCGGTCAGCACCGCCTGGGCGACGGCCGCCGCGGCGCTGCTGCCCCCGCCCATTGCGATGCCGATGTCGGCTTCCTTGAGCGCAAGGAGATCGTTCACGCCGTCGCCGACCATCGCGACCACATGGCCGCGGGCCCGCAACGCCGCAACCATCGCCGCCTTCTGCCGCGGCGAGACGCGGCCGAATACGGACTCACGCTCCATCCGTTCGCCGAGCAGCGCCCCGTCGTCGGATAACGCGCGAGCATCGACGCCCGTCCATGCAGACGCGATGCCCACGCGCCGGGCGACTTCGGCCGCCGTATCCGGGTGATCGCCGGAGATCACCTTCAGCGAGACGCCCTCTGCGGCAAACCACGCCACGGTGCCGGGCGCATCGTCCCGGATGCGCTCCGCGAGCAGCACCAGCGCGACGGGCGTCAACAGCCGCGGTAGCCCATCATCGGCAAGCGGCAGGTCCGAACGCGCAAGCAGCAGCACCCTGCGCCCGTCGTGCGCATGGCGGGACACGGCCGCGCGCACGTCGTCGGCCATCGCGGCGCCGGCGAGCATGACATCCGGCGCACCGAGCACCCAGGTGCCGCGTTCGCCGAACGATGCGCCGGCCCACTTTCTCGCGGAGGAGAACGGCACGGTGCGGTTGGCTTGCCAGCCCGGCGAGACCGCATAGCGGGAGGCGATGGCGCGCAATGTGGCATTCGGCGCGGGTTCGCCGAGGACGAGCGCGGCAAGCGCATCGTGCGCCGCGCCGTCGCCGGCGAGCATCTCGACCTGCTCGAGGACGGGCTCGCCTTGCGTGAGCGTACCGGTCTTGTCGATGCACACCACGTCGACACGCGCCAGCGTCTCGATGGCCGGCAACGCCTGCATCAGCGTGCCGCGTCGCGCGAGCCGCATCGCACCGACCGCGAGGGCGACGCTCGTGAGCAGCACCAGCCCCTCCGGCACCATGCCGACGACGCCGCCCGCGGAAAACAGCACCGCTTGGGCAAAGGGCATCTGACGCAACAGTTGGGTCGCGACCAGCAATACCGACAGCGGCGCGATCGCCCACCCGGCGTAGCGCAGGATGCGGTTGATGCCGGCCGCGAGCTCCGAACGCGCGGGCGCGAAGCGCCGCGCCTGCGCCGCGAGCCGGTGCGCCCACGCCTGCTGTCCGACGGCCGTTGCGCGATACCAGCCCTGCCCCGCGACGACGAAGCTGCCGGACAGCAGCCGCGCCCCACACGCCTTGTCCTGCGGCTCGGATTCTCCGGTCAGCAGCGACTCGTCGACTTGCAGCCCGGCAGAAGCCGCGACGATACCGTCGACCACGATTTGCGCGCCGCGCCCGATCCCGATCAGGTCGTCCTTCACGATGTCGGCAACGTCGATTTCGATCGTCCGCCCGTCGCGGCGCACGTGCGTGCGCGGCTGGTGAAGCAGCGCGAGACGATCGAGCGTGCGCTTCGCCCGCCATTCCTGAACGATGCCGATGAGCGAGTTCGCCACAAGCACGCCGCCGAACAGCGCGTCCTGCCACGGGCCCGCGATGAGCACCGCGGCGCACAGCGAGCCGAGAAGCGCGTTGAAGCGCGTGAACACGTTGGCGCGCACGATGTCGGCGAGGCTGCGGCTGGTCCGGCGCTCGATCCGGTTGACGTCGCCGCGCTGCCTGCGCCCGGTCACTTCAGACGAACCGAGGCCGTCGGGGAGCGCCGCCATCGGTTGCAGTTCGTCCATGCGGTGCCTCCTCTGCCGGGCTACGCAATCGCCGGCCCCGGTTCGTCCGGCGCGTCGCGCTCGAAGCGCCCGTAGCGCTGCGCGAGCGTGGGCAGCACGATCAGGTTCAGCATCGTGGACGTGATCAGGCCGCCCAGGATCACGATCGCCATCGGCCCTTCGATCTCGTTGCCGGCTGCGCCGCTCGTCGCCGCGAGCGGCAGCAACGCGAGCGCGGTCACGAGCGCGGTCATCAGGATCGGCACCAGCCGCTCCGCGGCGCCGCGCACGGCCGTGTCGGGATTCCACGCCAGGCCGTCCACGTGCACGAGATGCTCGTAGTGGCTGATCAGCATGATCGAGTTGCGCAGCGAGATGCCGAAGAGCGTGACAAAACCCACCATGCCGCCGAGCGACAGATTACCACCGGCGAGCGCCACGCCGAGTACGCCGCCCACCAGCGCGAACGGCAGGTTGACCATCACGAGGAGCACGCCACGGCGGCTTTTCATCGCGAGAAACAGCAGCATGGCGATGCCGACGATCGACATCGCGCCGTACACGAGCAGATCCCGCTGCGACTGCGCGCGCGCTTCGCTTTCGCCGGCGAATACGGCATACGTGCCCTGGGGCATCGTTATTTCACGATTCACGCGCGCCTGAGCTTCGTTGACGAAATCGCTGACCGCGCGGCGGCCGAGGTTGACGGACACCGTCTGCATGCGCCGGCCGCCGTCGTGCGTGATCTGATAACGGCCGGAAACCTGACTGATCGTCGCGAGTTCGCGTAGCGGGACGGCCAGGCCATCCGGGTTGCGCAGCATCAGCGCGCCGATCTCGCCGAGGGTCCTGCGTGCGGCCGGCGCGAGTGCCACCGTGACGTCATACGTGCGGCCGCCCCGATAGATCTGCGAGACCGTGGCGCCCTGATACGCGGCCTGAATCGCATCGAGCACCTCGACCGGCCTGAAGCCCCGGCGGCTCAATCGGCCGGGATCGAGCCTGACGTCCAGCTCGGGAATGCCGGGAGGCGATTCCACCTGCACGCTGGCCGCCCCGCGGATTGTTCCGAGAACGCGCGCGATCTCCTGCGCCTTGCGATCGATCACGTCCAGGTTGTCGCCGAACACGTTGACGACCACCGGCGCCGTCGTCCCCGAGATCGTCTCGTCGATGCGCTCGACGAGGAAGGTGTTCACCGCCGTGGTCAGCCCGGGAAAGCGCGCGAGCGCCTGCTGGATGTGATGCAGCGCCCGGTTTTGGCCGGACGCGCCCATCGGCTCCAGATCGACCTCGAACTCGGAAAGCTGGACGCCCGCGGGATCGACGACCTCGTTCGCGCGGCCCGCACGCTGTGCGACGAGACGCACGCCCGGCACGTGCATCAATGCCCGCGACACCCGTGCGCCGATTCGCATCGATTCCGCGAGCGACGTGCCGGGCGTGAGGCCCATGTGCACGATGTAGTGCCCTTCCCGCAGCTCGGGGATGAAGTTGCCGTTCATGAACGGCAGCGCGCCCAGCGCCGCGACGCACATCAGCGCCACCCCGGCCATGACCGTTTTCACGCGCGGCTCGACCTTCATCAGCAATGCGACATAGCGGGCCTTCAGGCGCGCGACCAGACGCGGTTCGTCGGCCGGCAGCGGGCCGCGCGCGAGCAGCGCGAGCGCCATTGCGGGGGTGAGCGTGAGGGCCACGCCGAGCGAGGCCAGCACGGCGAGGATGTATGCCATGCCGAGGGGCGCGAACAGCTTGCCCGCCACGCCGGAAAGCGTGAGCACCGGCAGGAAGATCAGCATCACGATGAAGGTGGCGAACACCACCGCGCTGCGCACCTCGAGCGACGCGCGCAGCACGACGCGCAACGCGGGCAGCGGCGTCGGCAGGCTCCGGTTCTGCCGCAGCCGGCGGTAGATGTTCTCGACGTCGATGATTGCGTCATCGACCACTTCGCCGAGCGCAATCGCGAGGCCACCGAGCGTCATCGTGTTCAGGCTCACGCCGAGCGACGTCAGCACGATGATGGCGACGAGCAGCGACAGCGGAATCGCCACGGCCGAAATGACGGCCGTGCGCACGTTCAACAGGAAGAGAAACAGCACGGCGACCACCAGCACGGCGCCGACGAGCAACGCCGTGCGCAGATGGCCGACCGACGCGTCGATGAAATTGGCCGGCCGGAACACATTCGCATTGACGTCGACGCCCTGCTTCGCGAGGACGGGCGCGAGCCCGGCAAGAGTCTTCTCGATGTCCTTCGTGACCGCCAGCGTGTTCGTGCCGTACTGGCTTTCGAGCACCAGCATCACGCCGGGCTGGCCCATGATCGAGGCCGCGCCCATCGCCGGCGCGCTGCCCCATGCGACGGTTGCAACGTCCCCGAGACGGACTGCCGCGCCGTTGCTCCAGCGCAGCACGACATCGGCGAGCTTCTCCGGCGCCGTGATCTGGCCATCGGCGTTGATCGCGATGCGCTGGTTGTCGTTCTCGACGAAGCCGGCGCCACGTACGCCCGTGGATGCGCGCGCCGTGGCGATCACGTCCTGTATCGACAGACCGTATCGCATCAGCTTCGCGGGATCGATCCGGACCTGCATCTGGCGCGCGTCGCCGCCGAACACGATCACGTCCGCCACGCCCGGCACGCTCAGCAACTGCGGCCGGATGGTCCACTGCGCGATGTCGTAGAGGTCCGTCAGGGCGCGCGTCTTCGACGTGAGGCCAACGGTGCGCACGACGCTCGTCGTGGTCGTCAGCGGCAGGAGCCGCGGCGGCATGACGCCGGCGGGCAGCGTCGCCGCGAGCGCATTCACCCGTTCGGAAACCAACTGCCGGATCTGCATCACGTTCGCATGGGCGTCGAATACCAGTGTGATGGCCGACAGCCCCTGCATCGATTTCGAGCGCATCGACTGCAGTCCGACCATCCCGCCGAGGCCATTCTCCAACGGCTGGGTGACGAGCGTCTCGACCTGCTCGCTGCTCAGGCCCGGCGCTTCGGTCTGGACGAGGCTCATCGGCGGCGCGAACTCGGGAAACACATCGAGCTTCGCCCGTGTCAGCGTATAGAGACCGTAGCCGGCCGCGATCACGGCCAGCGCATAGATGACGCCGCGAAAACGCAGCGAAAACCGGATGATTGCGTTCAGCATGGGCGATAGGTGGGTTCGTATCGTGCCCGGCGGTGTCGGGCGTCCGTCAGTCGTCGCACTCGGGCGGGTCCTTGCAGGCGGTTGCGATGCCCTGGGGCTTCAGTTCCTCGGAGAGCAGCAACTGGGCGCCCTGCGTGACGACGCGGTCTCCGGCGTGAAAGCCCGAAGTCACGACGAAGCCCTGATCGCTCTCGTTGCCTGCCGCCACGTAGCGCCGCGTGAAGCGATCGGGCGCGGTTTGCACATAGACCCACGTTTGTCCGCCGTACCAGATGACGGCCTTGCCCGGAATGACGAGCGAGCGCGCGGCGGAACCCGGCGACGGCACGTTCACGCTGGTCCGGGTGCCCACGGGCAGCGCGCGGTCCGCTGCGTAGAACCAGGGCGTTCCCTGCACGGATGGATCGGCGAGCGGGGAAGCCGAGAGCCTCCTTGCCGATATCGGCTGGCCGTTCGCGGCGTCGACAAGGATGCGCGCGGGCGCAGTGTCCCCGAACTCCGCGGGCAGCGTGACACGCAGCACGACCATGCGGCCCGCCAGCAGGCGCGGGAACAGGTCGGACGCGCCCGCCATCGACGCGTTGGCGAGCGCCTCGCCAAACTGCTGGCGCAGCGTCGCCTCCAGCCCGCCGACCGCGGCCGCCGCCGACTTCAGTTTCGCCTGGTCGGCCTGCATGACGGCTCGCGCATCCTGCAGACTCTTTTGCGAAACGTTGCGGTCGTCCTCGAACAGGACGCGGCTGCGCTCGTACTGCGCATGTGAATTGCCTGCCTGCGCCGTGAGGGTATCGAGGTCCGCCCGCGCGGCGGACAGGCGGTTGCGCAAGTCGAAGAGCGGCTGCAGGTCGACGACCGTTGCCCACGCGGTGCTGGCCGACGGCCCGGTCGCGAAGGCGAGCGGCGCGGCCTCGATGTGGCTCGCGCGCTGCGCGTCGGCGCCGAGCACGACCACGGTTTCGCCATTGACGGTCTGTACCGCCGGTTGAGACGCCGTCGGTGCAATCGCTGGCGATGCCGAGGGGTTCGGGTAAAGCGTCTGGTAGATGTACCAGACCGCGCCCGCCGTGAGCGCGATCGTGACGGCGAAAAAGAGGAGCAACCGGTATTTCATCGCCGTGGTTCCTGTTCGGTCAGAGATGCGTTCCCCGCCGCCTCGGGGTCGGGGGCCAGGGGCCGTTGCATCGCATCCTCGAGCGCGCCGCCCGCCTGCCGGGCAGCGACGACGGCGTCCAGATGCGCGATTTCGTTCGCCTGGTAGTCGGCGTTCGCCTGCGTGAAGGTCAACCGGTCCGCGTTGCCCTCGGCAAACCCGGCGGCCTGACTGTCGAGCTGCCGGCGCGCGGCGGCGAGGCTGCGCGCCGAAAGCCGCACGGCATCGAGACTGGCCCGGTAACGCATGAGCGCGCGATCCAGATCGCCGAGGATCGAGTCCTGCAAGGCCGCCGCGCGCGCGGCGGCCTCCTTGCGCTTCGCCTCGGCCTGCGCGATGCCGCCCTGGTTCTGATCGAAAATCGGCAGCGTGATGCCGGCGAGCCCGAACGCGATCTTGTGTGTGCCCGTGTCGTACGTGTAGCCGGGGCCGAGGTGAAGGTCGGGATACTGCTTCGCCACTTCAAGCTGAAGCGCCGACTCCGCCGCGGCGTACTCGGCCAGCGACGCAAGCAGGTCGGCGCGGTGGAAGATGGCGTCGCGTCGCGCATCGGCGGCCGGAGGCGCAGGTGGCGCGGCGGCAAAGCCGTCGAGATCGAGCTGGATGCCGTCGAGCGCGGCCACCGGTACGCCGATCGCCGCCGCCAGTTGCGCCCGTGCGTCCTGCCGGGCGCTCTCGGCTGCGGCCAGAGCGGCCTGCGCCTGCGTCGCCGCGAGTACCGCCGCATCGACATCCGGCCCCGAGTTTTCCCCGACTGCGCGGCGCTTCTTGACCATCCGCGCGATCTGCTGCGCAGCGTCGGCCTTGCGGGACAGGAACACGCCGCGCTCGCGCGCCGCATACAGCGCAAGCAGGGCGTCGCGAACCTGCGCGCGTACCTTCCATGCTTCATTGCCGATCGCAAGGCGCGCCGCTTCCGACAGGTGGGAAGCCTGGTCGACACGGTAGCCGCGCTTGCCCGCGGTCTCGATCGGAATGTCGAGGGCCGGGCCCCATACGAAGGGAGCGCCCGGTCCGGGGTTGGGCGTCGCATACTGGAACGGCAGTTGCAGAACCGGGTTCGGCATCGCGTCGGCGACCTGGATGCCGGCGCGGGCCGTTCCCCACTGGGCTCGCGCGATATCCAGCGCCGGACTGTAATACCAGGCCGCGAGCGTGAGCCTCTCGCGATTCCAGCGCACCGGCGGCCACGGATGCACGTCATGTCCGAGTTCGCGAACGAGGTACGTGCGCAGCCCGTCGCTCACGAGCGACCGCTCCTCGAACTGCCGCGTCATCCGGACCGGCGCGATCGGCTGTGCGTGGTACGTCGCGCAGCCCGCCAGCAGGGCAAACGCAATCAGTATCGCTCGGCGCATGGCGGCATCCTTGGGTCTCGCTGCTGCCCGCTCGGGCGGCTCCAGCCCCGGATGCTACGCAACCGGTTGTGAAATTTTCGTCAAGAAGGTGCCGGATGGGCGTCGCGCCCCGCTTCGCCAGGAATGTCGGCAGGCAGATATAGCGAGACGCGCGTGCCGCGTCCCGGTTCGCTCTCGAGTTCGATCTGCCAGCCGTAACGGTCGCAGATCTTCTTCACGATCGCGAGACCGATACCGAAGCCGCGTCCGCCTGCATCGTGGCGCTCCGCCCGGTAGAAACGCTCGAACAGATGGGGCAGCGCCGACGCTTCTATACCGGAGCCGGTGTCTTCGATGCGCAACCACCCTCCCGCGTAGGAGAAGCGTACGTGCCCTCGATCGGTGTGGCGCGCGGCGTTGTCGACCAGGTTCGAGAGCACGATTGCGAGAGCCGAGCGATTGGCCTTGACATGGATGCCGCGTGGCACGTCGACCCGTGTTTCGACACCTTTGTCGGCCAGCCGCTCCGCAAACGGCGTGAGCGCCGTTTCGATCATGCGCGCGAGTCCGAGCTGCTCGATGCCTCGCACCGAATCCTCACGCGCGAGCATCAGGAGCGCATCGACCCGTTCGCGCATGCCGTCCGCCGCGCGATCGATCTGAAGCAGCCGCGCGCGCGACTTGCCCGTGATCGCGGAATCCTGCTCGAGCAGCTCGCAACTGGTCTTGATCGTGGTAAGCGGCGTGCGCAATTCATGGCTGACGTTGCCTGTGAACGCCTTCTCCCGCTCGATCATGTCCGCCATGCGCCGGTGGTAGTCATTGAATGCGTCGACCAACCCGACGAGCTCGGCTTCGTCATACCGGCCGGGGTCGATCGACGCCGCACGCTCGTGTTCGAGCGCCTTGACCTGCCTCGCAAGGCCGGCCACCTGACGCACCAGCAGGCCCGACACCCCGAACGAGAGCCAGACTGTCAGCAGCGCGAACACCCCCGTGCCGGCCATCAGCGCGTTGATCACCTGCTTGAAGTGCTTTTCGTAGCCGCTGAAATTGTAGACGCGGTAGAGGCGTGCCGCGCCGAACGGGGCGATCGCGACATGGATCTCCCGTTCGCCGACGACGATTTCATGGGTTCCGGCAGGCAGGCCGCCAACCGCGGCGGGCAATGCGATCGGCGGCGTGTCCGGGGTTGAAACATAGCCGCGCAGGCGCTCGTCGAACGGCGGCAGCAGGGACGGGTTCGCTTCGTAGCTGCGCAACACGTTGGCCATGTCGTCCTGGATCAGGGCGGCGATCAGCTTTTCTTCCTGAGCTTCGGCGAGCACCCTGACGCCGAGCGCCTGGGCAAGCAGCAGAACGATCGCGAGCGCCGAGAAAACGAGCGCAACCTTGACGCGCAGGCTACGCCGCATCGGTGTCGCCCGCCACGAGCCGGTAGCCGAGTCCGTGGACCGTCTCGATGAGTTCCGCTTCGCCCGGTCGGGTCAATGCCTTGCGCAACATGTAGATATGCGCGCGCAGCGTATCGCTGCCCGGCAGTTCGTCGCCCCAGACTTCGGTTTCCAGTTCCGCGCGAGTGAATACGCGCGCCGGAGACAGCATCAGGATGCGCAACAGATGCAGGCATTTGGGCTGGAGCTTGATTGGACGCCCCGCGCGCTCGACGGCGAGCGTGCCCAGATCGAGCCGCACGTCGGCGAAGCGCAGCTCCGGTACGGCGACGCGGCCGCGATACCGCTTGATCAGCGCATCGAGACGCGCGGCGACCTCCTTGAGCGAGAACGGCTTGACCAGATAGTCGTCCGCGCCGTGCTCGAATCCGCTCAGCTTGTCATCGAGCGCATCCCGGGCGGTCAACATCAGGACCGGCGTGTCGCGATGCGCTTCCTCGCGGAGTTTTCGGCACAACGTCAGGCCGTCCATGCCGGGCAGCGAAATATCCAGCAGGATCGCATCCCAGGCGTCGGCGAGCGCGAACTGCAGGCCCGCGGGGCCGCTTCTCGCAACGTCCACGTGAAAGCCGCGGCTTTCCAGATAGTCATAGACGTTCGCCGCAATGGCCGCGTCGTCTTCGATAACGAGCACTTTCATGAATGAATGATCCGCGGCAAGTTTCCGCGCACGCCAGATGCCGGCTGCGCACTTGACCCCTTGCCCTTTTGCGCAGGGATTACATTTTCGTCAGCCAGCACGGCTGTCTGTTCAACCCGGACATTATCCGAAGAGAGTCGGTCGTGAAGCAATGTCTGGGCGATTCGAAGATCAGCCTCGCATCGCACGTCAGCTCGCTGACATCGCGCTACTCGGGGAACACGCCGGTGGACAGATATCGGTCGCCCCGATCGCAAACGATTCGGGCGATTCGGGCGGCCTGCGCCGGCCGCGTGCCCCCGATTCGGCCATTCGCCCGTGCCGCATGCCGCTCGATGACCCGCTGCAACAGGCAGAATACGCCCGGCAATGCGCCGATTGGCGACTACGTATGGAAGCACATCGGGGTCTTCGGGCCGGAAAGTTCCGCTATTGCGGCCGCTGCCCGGTGTCTGCTCTGATCCCGCAGCGCGCGCGGCCTCGGTTCACGAAGGCCGTCCGACGAATTGGGAAAGCAACTGCCGATCAGTTCGGAGCCGACGGCGCCGCACGCGCCCGTCACCAGGATCGAATGGCCATGAATCAGCGGATTCATGGCGAAGCCCTCACGTTATCGAGAAAGTAAAGGACCGTCTCTTGCAGACCTTCCTCGAGCGTCACTTTCGGCCGCCATCCAAGAAGCACGCGCGCCTTCGTGGTGTCGGAGAAACGTCGTCTCACACCCTGCGCATACGCGTCGGTGCGTGTCACCCTGAGATTGCGGATACCCGCGCGTTCCAGCGCCCTCGCGAGACGAACGGCCAACTCGTCGATCGTGGTTTCGGCGCCGCTTGCGATCTGGAATACCTCCCCGCCTATGTCCGATACGATCGACGCCAGCATCACGGCATCGACGAGATCGTCGATATAGATGAAGTCACGGGTCTGCGAGCCGTCACCATGTATCTCAAGGGGCATCTGCACAAGCGCTGCGCGAATGAACTTCGCGATGACGCTGGACTTGCGCGCAGATCCCGGTCCATAGACGTTGCCGAAACGGAGCATGACAGTGTCGATGCCGAACGCGTGCTTGTAGGCCGACGCATACGCCTCTCCCGCGAGCTTGCTCGCACCATAGGGTGACGCCGGACGTGGCGCGATTTCCTCGTGGATCGGCGGTTCGACCTCGCCTGTCGAAGCGCCGCTCGATGCGAACACGAACCGCCTGATGCCGTGGCGGCGAGCTGCCTCCAGATAGTTGAACGTGCCGATCACGTTGGCACCAAGGTCCGCGCGCGGATTCTGCAGTGACGGCACAACGCCTGTATTGGCGGCCAGATGGACAATGATGTCGCAGCCTGTGGCGACATCGACCGCCAGTTGCGCGTCGACGATATCGCCCACGATAAGCTCGACGCCGCGCGGTGCCGAACGGACCTCGTAGTGCACGAGCTCTTCGTACGCGGCGACGCGGGCAAGATCGGCGCGCGTGCCTGTGCTGAGGTTGTCCAGCACTCGCACGGCGTGGCCCCCCTCGTCCAGCAGCCTTCGGATCAGCGCGGTGCCGATGAATCCGCACCCGCCGGTGATGAGCCAGTTCATTTGCGAATGTCGCCATCTTCCATTGGGTTGCGGACGGGCATCGACCGCGATTGCGCGGCTCTCATCGACCGCTCTCGGCCAGAAAACTCGCATAGGTTTTTCGGATGCCCTCCGCCAGCGGTGTCTTCGGCAGCCACCCGAGCGCGCGCAGGCGTTCGACCGACAACAGCTTGCGCGGCGTGCCGTCAGGCTGGGTCGGATCGCAGACGATCTCGCCTCGAAACCCAACCGCGTCCATGACCTTTTCGGCAAGCTCACGAATCGTCACGTCCTCCCCCATGCCGATGTTGAAAAGACCTTCTTCGATGCCGTTTTCCATCAGAAACACACAGGCGTCCGCCATATCGTCCACATAGAGAAACTCGCGCCTGGCCTTGCCGGTGCCCCACACCACCAGATGCGAATCGCCACGCAGCTTTGCCTCATGCGTTTTGCGCAGCAACCCCGGCAGGACATGGCTCGTCTGCAGGTCGTAGTTGTCGTTGGGACCGTACAGATTGGTCGGCATGACGCACAGGTAATGCGTGCCGTACTGACGATTGAACGCTTCGCAAAGTTTGACCCCCGCAATCTTCGCGACGGCATAGGGCTCGTTCGTTTTCTCGAGCGTGCCGGTGAGCAGGTACTCCTCGCGGATAGGCTGCGGGCAATCGCGCGGATAAATGCAAGACGAGCCGAGGAACAGCAGCCTGTCGACCGAGGCCGCCATCGCGGCGTCGATTACATTGCACTGGATCACCAGATTCTCGCGAATGAAGTCGCCGGGATACGTGTTGTTTGCATAGATGCCGCCGACCTTCGCCGCCGCCAGAAAGACATAGGCAGGTCGTTGTTCACGGAAGAATTTCCGAACCGCCTGCTGATCCGTGAGATCGAGCGATTTCCGATCGCGCGTGACGATATTGTCGTAGCCGCCCGCATCAAGACGCCGCACGATCGCCGAGCCGACCATGCCCCGATGGCCCGCGACATAGATAGGGGCATGTTTATCCACTGTTCCAGACATTGGCACCCTCCTCTTTCAGTCAGTCACTTATGGCATTCGAACACGCGATAGATAGCCGTGTTCTCGGACGAGCGCGTCGCGCTCGGCACAGCGCAGATTCTCTCGAGCCATCTCCGTGACGAGATCGATAAAACTTGTGCGCGGCGTCCAGCCCAGCCTTTCGCGAACCTTTCCTGCATCGCCCAGCAGCGAAGGCACTTCAGTCGGTCGGAAATAGCGTGAGTCCACCGCCGCGACAACCTTTCCGCGCTCGTCATGGCCGCGCGCCTCGCCCCCTTTCCCCGCCAACTGATCGGCATGTCAAGTTCTCTCGCTGCGGCGTCGACGAAGTCGCGCGCCTGTCCCCGGTTGCCGAGACAGAGACAGTCCTGCAGACCGAGCTTGATTCGCGCCAGTGCACGCGTGAGCGTGGTTTCCTTTTGCGGCACGGCCCGAACGAGTCACGAAGTACCCTTTCTTCAACAGGAACTCCGCGAGATAAGCACCATCCTGTCCTGTTATCCCGGTAATCAGCGCGGTCCTCATATCGACTCCCGTTCCCTCTCCTTCGTATCGTATCCGGTTAGTACTCTGAATCTTTCATCTGTCTGGCTGGTATGGAGTTTTGTCATCTCTGGCAGAGCATTCAACCTTCACTCCTGCGCCTGATTCTTCGTTGTTTCGCTGACGAGGAGGTCATGGCAAAAGCGATACTCGATGACGAATGGTGGTCGCTTATCCAACCGTTGTTGCCGCCACCCAAGCCGCGCCGGACGCGATCCCCGGGACGCAAGCCGCTCGACGATCGCGGCTACGACCACGATAAATATCGCAGGCCGCTGCATGCCGCCGGCATTGCCACGCAGATCGCCCGTCGGGGAGCACCTGCAACAGGGGCCATGATGCCGGCGCCCGACACTGGCGGCACCGCAGCGGCATCGATAAGGACGATGTCGTATCGGGCCGATACCGCATTCACGAGCTCAATTCATCGGCCTCTGAACAGAAGGTCGGCCGGGTTGGGGTTCCAAGCCGCAATCCCGGCGACAAACCGAACAGCATCATCGAGCGCCGCCTGCCAATCCGATCCGACAATGCGCCGAACGCGGGCTGTATCAGCATATAGACTGACAAGCGCAGCCGTCATGATTCTGCATTTTCTTATGGCGCTTATCACATTTTCCAACGATATTCATCATCGAAACTAATGATAGTGACGAAATCCAGATGGGTACTTTTCATTATCGCCTTGGAAGGGGTTGCCTAATTCACGACAATGCCCTTTAATTTTTTTTTGAACTTATCCCACCAGCGCCTGCTGATTGGCGCCTTGCCTCCAGCGAGGAAGCGGCCTTGCCGTAAGCAAGCAAGTCATCAAACCGTTTTCAGGAGCGCGTAATGCACACGAGCTTTCCCAAACTGCTATCGTTTGCAGTCATGGCCTCGGCAGCAATCCTGCTTGCCGCCTGCGGCGGTGGTGGATCCTCCCCCTCGGCCACCATCCAGGGCAAGGTGGTTGACTTTTATCTCTCAGGTGCCACGGTTACTTTCCTTGATTGTGGCAACCAAACGACCACCACCAGCACAACCGGCGACTTCACCTTCCCTGCAAATTGCGCCAGGAGCGCGTTGTCGGCCACGGGGGGGACCGATATCGGCACCAACCTGCCGTTTACCGGCGTGCTACAAGCACCTGCGCAGGACAACATCGCCGGCGTCACGCCTATGGTCACACCGCTGAGCACGCTCGTGGCACAAGTGGGCGCCGCCCAGGCCACCTCGCTCGCTTTCAAGCTGGGACTGCCCGGCAAGGATCTGCTCAACACGGACCCAATGAAGGACGGCGCAGTGCTCAAGGCAGCATTGGTGGTTCAACAAGTGGTCGATCAGATCAGCAAGACCCTGATCGGCGTGGCCAATAGTGCCGGTGGTACGCTGAGCACAGATGTCGCCACCGCCGCGGCCGCCAACGCCGTGGCCAACGTGATCAACAATGGCAGCGGTGTAGTGAGCCTGAACACCGGGACCGTGTCGAGCGCTATCCAGGCCGCGGTGATCAATGTGCAGTCCAGCCTGCCGACCAGCCTGCAGAGCAATATCGGCAATGTGGCCATCAATGCGGCAGCGCTTGGCGCTCCCACGGTGACCAAACTGGCATCCAATGTCAGTACCGGACTCGGCACCATCAACCTTGGCACTGATCCAGCGTCGACCGTGGCGGCGCTGCAAAAATCCGGTGCGCTCAACGGCATCTTCGACAGCAGCGAATCGACCCTGACCACGACGCTGGTCTCGGCAATCACGCCGGTTGCGCTGGGCAACGCCAGTCTGACAGCCAATTTGACCACGTTGGGCAACGCGGTGGCGACCGGCACCGCGCAGACTATCACGAACGCGGCGAACGCCCTGGGCAGCGCCGTCAACAGCACCACGCTCAACCAAGTCGTGAACCTGGTTACGCTGACCAACTATATCCAACTGGGCAACGTGACGCTCAACAACGGCGTGCCGGTACCGCTCTCCCCCAGCCTGTCCGTCAGCGGCGGCAGCTTGACGGACGTCCAGGTCGCGCTGACCAAGCAAGGCTCGCCGTTTGGCACGGGTGCGTCGGAGGTGCGTGCAGGCATGAGCTACACGTTCAACGGCAATACGGTCAACGTGATCATCGAGAGGGTTGTGCTGACATTCAACGGCAGCTCGCTGATCGCTGCCATAGTGCCGGTCGGCACCAAGTACGCGTTCAGCATCAACGGCGCGGTCAACGCATCCGCTTCGCTGTCGACCTCCATCGCTGACAACCTGTTCTCCACCGCAGGCGGCGGCTCACTCGATCTGCCGATCGTGATATTCCTCAACAAGCTGCAGGGCGCGGGCGGCCTGACGGCCGGCCAGATCGACGCACTCACGCCGAAAGCGACCAGCACCGTGAACACCACCCTCTCGGTCAGCGGCACCAGCGGCACGGCGGTCAAGGTCGGCACCGGCTCAGGCAGCAACGCTGCGGAAACAGCGACGACTTCGGTGTCGACAGGCACCGACCAGGTGAGCGGCGACGGTGTAACAGTGGCCATCACGGTCAATCCCTAAGCGATCTTGTCGTTTCAGTCGCGCGCCCCGCCTCGCGCGGCGGCGCCGCCGGGCGCCTGCACGCTACGGTTGGTCCGACAGCGTGTTACGGGCGCCCGTTTCTCTGTACCACACTCTGCCCCGGAGTCCACGATGTCGAAGTTTCGTCCGCGCCAGCGCGTTGCCACGGTATTGGCGATCCTCGGCATGGTTGCGGCCGGCGGCGCCGAGGCTGCGCCCGAGGATGAATTTCTGCGCGCCGAGCCCACCACAGGCGAGTTCACCCGTTTGCGTGCCGAGGCCAGCTACGACGCGGTCAACAGCACGCTCGACATTTTCAAACTGCGCACGCGCCAGGGACCGGCACCCGAGAATGCCGGCGACTACAAGGGCGCGCGCATCATGATCGCCTACAAGTTCTCGCCGTATTGGTCTGGTGCCGTCACCTACTGGCGCCGCAATATCGATTACGGCCAGGACACCAATAGCATCAATAGCTGGCAGTTGGCGCTGAATTACGACCCGCTCGCGGAGCCCGGCGCACGCGACCGCGCGATCTTCCGCTTCTCGCTGTGGGGCGACTACGCCGGCACGCTCAGCAAAACTTCGCCGACGCAGGTACAGCGCACCACCTTCAACCAAATCCGGGTCAGCGGCCCCATGGATGTACAAGCGCAGGCCGACGCGATTTTTTCTGGCCAATTGGACGACAACAACACGCTGACCGTATTTGCCGGCGTAGGCCTGAGCCGGGTCTCGGTTGGGGACTTGAACGCCCAGTTGCGCCGAGGCAACTGCAACTTCAACGTCCATATCGGTTCGGACAATATCGCCAATGGCACCCTGAGCGCACCGTGCCAGGCGGGCAATACGACCCTGCAGGACGCAACCTTCTCAGTCGATGCGGCGCAGTTCGGCCTCAATGTCAACCAGGACCTCAACTACACGGCCGGCTTCCTCAACCTGGGCGGTTCGTGGCGCTGGCGGTACAAGCACTTTGGCGCTCAGGTGGGCTATCAGTTCCAGTACCTGATCCGCAGCCATGTCGACAACGGTCTGTCGAACTATGGCGTGTCACCGATCAAGTCCAACCATACATTGGGCCTGGAGCTCACGTACGAGGTGGTGAAGAACGTCGAGCTGTTCGTGCGCGGGCAAGCCTTCATGCACAATTTTGTCGGCACCATCCCCTTCCTCTACAACGGTGCTACGGCTGGACGGCTCAATCGATACTACGGCTACGCGTCCTTTGGCGTGCGTTTTTCGGGCTTTTGAGTTTGATACGCCCACTGTTCATCATTAAATTAATTCTGATGACAATGATATTTACCCATTTCATTCAGGCAGCACCGATATGCAGATTTCGCCAATTTTGAGGATGTCGGTCAATCGCGGCCGTGATAAGTTGCATACAGCAAAAAAAACAGCTTAAGACAATCTCGCCCGACATGGAGTTCTTCGCAGGGGGAGCGTCAAGTGGGATTATATCGAGAGATGTTGATCCGCCACGCTGATGGAACGGCGCTTGCAACGCGATTGCTGGATATCGCTACGATCTGGCTGACGGGGCAGCTTGCAATCGCGCTGCGCTTCGTTGATGACGCGGCCTCCATCCCCCCCATCTACTACTTCGTTCTCTATTTCAGTTGTGCCGTGGCACTTGTGGTACTGCCGAACTTCCACCTTTACTCATCGTGGCGCGGACGTAACTATTTTTTGCTCCTGCTGCGCCTGGCCGGCGCATGGAGCCTGATCTGGCTTATCGGCATCTCTTTGTGTTTTCTGATACACAAGGCTGGATTCGTGTCTCGGCTGTGGGCAATGTATTGGCATGTAAGCGCATTGCTAGGGTTGATCCTGTTGCGCGTTCTGGTTCACGGTGCACTCAGCATTGTCCGGCACAGCGGCCGAAATGCCAAGGATGTGCTCATCGCCGGTTTCGGCGATACAGGCCAGGAAATGTATCGCCGTGCCACCGCAAACCGGTGGCTTGGCTTCACCGTCAAGGCCATTTATACCGAAGGCGATGAGCCCATCCCGGAGGGCATTAGCCGCATCACCAGCCTGGCAGACATCGCAACGTTTGCCCACAGCCGTCAGGTGGATGAAGTATGGCTTGCGATGCCCTCGATGACAAAAAAACAAATGCAAGCCATCGCTCACGCGTTGCGCAACGACTTCATCGACATCAAGTGGGTGCCACCGGCGCTTGACTTCCAACTGTTCAACAACAGGCTGGGCGAGTTCATGGGAATGGCGGCAATCGATCTGAATCGCCCTCCGCCACTGGGGATGCGCTGCATCGTAAAGGAAATCTTCGACCGCCTGTTTGCCGCGCTCGTGCTGCTTATGCTGTCCCCGCTGTTCGCTACCATTGCGATTCTGATCAAGCGCAGCTCTCCAGGGCCGGTCTTCTTCAAGCAGGAGCGGCTTGGGCTCGACGGCAGGGTCATCCATGTCTACAAATTCCGCAGCATGAAAATGCATCACGAAGACGGCGGCACGGTCACACAAGCATGCCGAGGCGACAGCCGCGTCACGCCTGTCGGCGCCTTCCTGCGCCGGACCAGCCTGGATGAGCTGCCGCAGTTCATCAACGTTCTCCGGGGTGACATGAGCGTGGTCGGCCCGCGCCCCCACGCCATCGCACATAACGACATCTATAAGGAGCAGCTCGAGTTCTACATGCTGCGCCACCGCGTCAAGCCCGGCATCACCGGCTGGGCGCAGATCAACGGATGTCGAGGCGAAACCGACACGCTGGAAAAAATGGCCAAGCGTGTCGAGCATGATCTCTTCTACATCCGGAACTGGTCGTTCCTGTTGGACTTGCGAATTATTCTGTGGACAGCATTTAAGGGCTGGAGCGGAAAGAATGCATATTGATGGCGTCGAAAGCTCATGAAAGCTATCCTGGGGAACTGGCCAGCTTACCCTCTACCAAGGAAAGCAGTGCTTGCTCGAACTTGCCGAGCACCGCTTCCCGCCCCAAATGCGCCACGGCATACGCTCGGGCTGCGGCACCAAGTTCAGAACGCAGTTGAGGGTTCGTTGCAAGCTGCTCAATGGCAGCCGAGAGCGCCTGCGCATCACCGGGCTCGACGGCCACCCCGCGTCCCGCTACAACGGAAGCGACCTGGGTGCCATGCGCAGCGGTTGCCAGCACGGGCCTTCCGCTTGCCAGCATGCCAGTCAGCTTGGAAGGCATGACCAAGTCGGCAGCATCCGCCCGTTGGGGCAGCAAATGAATATCCGCGAGGTTCAACAACGCATTCAGTTTGTCGACGGGTTGCAGCGGCAGAAACGTGATGTTGCTCAGACCGGACGCCAATTCCTGCAGCCGTGATTTGGCGGGTCCGTCACCACACAAGACAAAGCGGACGTCCGGGCGTGCAATGAGCGACCGCGCCGCATCAATCAATATCTCCAGCCCCTGCTTGCTCGCCATGTTGCCGGAATACAAGGCAACGATCGCGTGCCGCGGAATCGCTAGCTCGTGCCGCATTGAACTCGGTCCGGTCAGCGGATAAATTGCTTCGGTATCCACCCAGTTGGGGAACAATGTCCCGTGCATGACGCCCTTCTCAGCGAGGCGCGCCGACATATTCTCGGAAATCGTGGAAACCCGATCGAAAGCTTTGATGATCACCCGTTCCGCCCAATACGCCAGGCGGCTCAATATGCCGCGAGGCAACAAACCGAACTCGAAAGCGGCATCCACCTCGAAGTCCTGAACGTGGAGCCACGCTTGGGCGCCCGACAAACGGGCGAGCAACCACGCTTGAGGCGCGCATACAAACGGAGGCTCCACAACCCACACGATATCGGGCCGCCAAAAAACCTGCCCCAGCATCACCGGCAGGCTGCTCGCGGCGAAACTTGCCAGATGCACCAGCCGTTTCAGGCCGCTGGGATGGCGCGGAACCCACACCGGGCAGCGGTAGACCCAAAGACGCCCTTCCCCGTTGAGGGCGTTGCTTTGGGTAGGTGAAAGGTCCTTGACCTCCCGGCTATATGAACGTCCCGAATATCCCTGCCCGATCTGCCATGCCGGATAATAGGGCGGCGCAGTTACAACGCGCACCTCGTGTCCTCGCCTGGCGAGCCATTCGGCCATTTCGCAGGTATATTTTCCGATTCCGGAGAGTTCGGGAGAAAAATTGATGCCATGAAGCGCGATTTTCATTTCCCGATCTCCGTTTATGCGCATTCAAGATGACGAAATTTAAATCCTTAATGCCATCAATGTGCCTAGAGTCTATGGATAGATGCTCCAGGACTTGCGACAAGAGAGCCACATCATATCTTTCATTATTAATATCAGCATAGTCCAAGTTGAAATCCGCGCCCTTCGACTCAAAGCCATTCATCACGCAGAATATTCTCCTTGACGAGAAATCTAACTCGATAGCTTCAGCATAAAATCCAAATTTGATCAATCAATTTGGAAAAACCGCATCCAGCATCAACATCCAGCGCCATTTTCCCATTCGACAACTTTCTAGCCGAGCGTTGGGTGTTGAATATTTTATTCATTGCGATTGAGTTATCCTGGTCCTCTTACCAACTCTTTTACATGGAGTTCCAGCATAGACAGACCAGGGCTCGTCAATCGTTTTTGTCACAACAGCACGGGCTCCTACGACAACTCCCTCGGATATTCGCACTCCCAGATGCACAAAAGCTTCCGCACAGATCCAGACGTTATCCTCCAACGTAATGGGCTCGGCGCAGAGTTGAAAATTTGCCATGTTGTATTGATGCGAACCGCCACACAAGTACGCCCCATCAGAGATTACGCAGTGGTTTCCGATGCGAATTTTATCCATGTTGTATATGTTAACTCGATCCGCAACACCCACCTTATCCCCAATTTCCAGATTCCAAGGCGCCCAGATTCTCGCACCTGGATAGATGTGGACATGTGCCCCAAGCTTCGCGCCAAACATGCGCAACAGTAACGCACGCCAAGCATGAAATGGGCGGGGGCTTGGTCGAAATAGCGTCACGTATACGATACTCCATGCCTGGCGGAGAACACGATGGCGATATGAAAACGATGGTCCGGTAAAGGGGTCATTATCTTGCAAAATCATAGCACCCACCTTAATAATTGCCTCCAATTACGCCACAATCCATTTGATCCCTGCGTCGCACACCAATCAAGCCGATTTGCAGTTGTTTTCAGTTGCGCAAATCGGATCAATTCCCAACTCCCGTTTGATTGCTTCAACGCAGTCTACGTTATCCGAATGCATGCGACGTTCCACTTCCCTTACTTTCACATCCGCAAGAAATCGGTACCAGAACCCTTGCAGGAAATGGAACGCAAAACCGCCTCCCATTCCATCGAGAAAACCAAGGCGCAAGCTCATACGATAAAAGAATAGCAGGAACGCGCGCAGGCCAAGAGGCAGATGTAGATAAAAATGGTCTTTCAGCCATCTTTTTAATCGGGCCTGAGATGCAAGCTTTCCAGCATCGGCCAGTTTAGGCAGGAACTCATATTTTCGATTGAGCAGATCAATCGCTTCCCGAGTCGCGTACCCGTTGTGCTTGTTGGTCCACCATGTGATGTTATTCAAGTTGTCATCAATATATTCACCTTGCAGGCGCTCGGATTCTCCCGTCGTGAGCACCATGTGTTCATCCATCCAGCGCCGCTCAATCTCCGCAGTGCCTTTCCTCCAAAGCCTCAGACTCCATTGCGGAAATCCACCGTGGCGAATGATGGTACCCATAAATGTGGGATATCGACAAACGAGAAAACCATTGACGTTCTTGGCGGCCAGCGGAAGTTTGGCCCGTATCTGTTCCGCAAGAGTAGGGGTGATCACTTCGTCTGCATCAACCCTCATCACCCATTCAGTGTTTAAAGGCAGGTTGTCCAATGCCCAATCGAGCTGAGCAGCATGGTTGACGAATTCGTGCTGCCTCACCCGCGCCCCAAATGATTCTGCAATGGCCACCGTCCTGTCATCAGAAAATGAATCGATGACAAAGATGCATCGTGCGACTTCGCTGGCGCTCCGTATGCAGCGCTCGATGTGTTTCTCCTCATTGAAGGTCAGAATAATGGCCGTCAAGTCGGCAAGCCTGTTGCTTCGAGGTGGCGCAGTAAAAAGAGAATGTGACATTCTTGGCCTTATATCGACGCTGGCGCCACCGATACCCACATTAATGCTCGGAGGTGAAATACCCTCGCGTGCTAACTATTGGATGGCTTGATAGACAGCCATCATCCGCGTGGCGGCCGCCTGCCATGAGAACGCCTCTTTCATCCAAGTACGCCCTTGCCGGCCCATTCTCTCCAATTTCATGGTCCGTATCCGATCTATCGCTTGCGCCAACGATTCCGGACTGTTTTCCACCCAAAGCCCGCAATTGTGCCTTTCGATTTGGCTCCATGGAGTACCGCGGCTGGCAATGACCGGCAATCCGTGAGCCAACGCTTCCGCCACAACCATGCAAAAGTTTTCGCTATGGGATGGCACCACACAGACATCCGCGGAGAGAAACGCACGCTGCTTTTCGATGCCGTCCACGTGGCCGGCAAAAAAAACATTGTCGCCGGCCAGGCCCTTATCCGATGCGCACGCCTTCATGCTTGATACAAAGTCTGCATCACCGGCTCCGTAGATGGTTAGAACGATATCCTGCTCCTTTAAATGGCTCATGGCCTCAAGCAGATTTTCAATACCCTTTTTCGGTGCGATGCGACCGAGGTACATGATGCGCAGTTTACTGTCCGGCATCCAATCTCTTTCGGGTAGGCCGTCGGGAACCTCGACGGCATTGGGAACCAGCACCGGTGCTGCGTTTGGAATCCTGACCCGCGCTGCGTTTTCCTCCTCGTCCGATGTGACATGGGCTACTACGCGCCCCTGCCGGATCAAGACGTTGCAGAGCAACTCCCAAAGTCGTTTCAGCCGCTTACGCGGCACGTCTGGCCATTGATACGCATCAAGAATCGCTCCGCGATGTGACCAAACGACCGGCTTATTCATGAGCCGGCAGAACATAAGCGTAGGAATGGTTGGAAAAGAGTACGTCGCCGTCAAATGCACGACGTCCGCCCAGCGCACAAGCGATGGGAGTTTGCGCAGCAATTCGAACGATACGCTTCCTGCTGCGAGCCGCCGAGCCATCATCACTTCTTGGTTCGGAAAAAGGCCAGCGAGCTTTGCGCCGTCCAATCGGCTGGACACACTCGGCCCCGCGGCATCAGTGGTCAATACCCTGAGTCTCACGCCGGGCAACTGCGCCAAAGCGTTATTCAAGGCATAGACAGAAAAGATTGGCCCGCCCCAGTAGGTGGCGGGGTAGTAGGTTGGGCTGATGTGAAGGATTTTCATATCTATCCTTTTCATGCCGCTCCGCGATTTCTCGCCATAACCATTGAAAACAACACTTCAAAGCGACGCCGAACTGCCTCCGTGTGCCTTTCAAAAATCCACCAGATTATCCAACCAAATATTAAAAGAAATGCCAACCACCCAAAGTAAATGGCGATGCTGATTGCGCTCAGCCTCATCCGCCCCTCGGTATAGAACAGCGCTCCAATCAAAATGACCAAAGGAAAGTGAGAAAGATAAAGCGAAAATGAGAAATCCGCCAGCGTATTTGAGAGATTATCAAACCAGGCTCGCGTCCTCTTTGCGTCAGCACGCGACACCAAAACCGCGCACAACGATGCAAATGCTAATCCAATCAAGAGATCATCCACGCCAGAATTAGCGCGTTGATTGTGGCCCGTTTTTGACAAGATCAATGCAATCAAGAGAAACGCCGTTGCAATAGGCCATAGAGCATTGAAATATCGATCAATCCTGCGCCCTCCCGTCCATTCAACGGCGAGGACTGCCAACCCGAGAAGCCAGACCACATATCCCTGCAACATGGCTATAGGAATGAACAGGATCACCAGCGACGCTGAAAAGGCACATATAATGCGCTGCGACATTGATGGTGATTTGCCGATTCCACCGAAAGCAATTGTCGTGAACGGAAATAGTATGTAATACCAGAACTCGTTTGAAAGACTCCATAGCGGGCCATTGCTTCCAAATGTCGGCACCATGATCGTTTGCACAAAGAACACGTTGCCAATAGCGGTGGTCAAGCTGGAATCATAATTGCCGGCATGCGGCGCAGAGTGCCACTGTTCGGCAAACGCACCGGAGAGCACCTCCGGCGCGACGACCATGATCACTCTGTCAATGCCATAAGTAAGAAGCAGGCATGGCAAGAGGACAACCCAAAGGCGCGCAAAACGCGCAGCCAGATAATTTGCCCAAGAAAAATCGCGCCCCGCCCTGAGCACTGCGCCGCCGACGAAAAATCCGCTCAGGACAAAAAAGACCATCACTGCCTGATGACCCAGGCCAGTTACAAAATAAAAGACCTTTGCCAATATCGATCCGGCAACACCCGAATCATAGTCAATAACAGTTGCCGCCCGTAAGTGCGATGCCGCGACCAATATCGCGCTTATGCCGCGCACCAAATTAAGTTTTACGTATTTCATGAGTGTAGGCTGACGTAATGACGGGCGATCGTAGCGGTGTTTTCTCATTCATAAAATTGTCGTTTCGGCTCGCTGCCATGCTGAAACCAACAAAAATCCACGCATAACCCACAAGGGTCCCCTGCCCGGTGATTTGCATGAAAATAAGCAATGGCAACATGAAGGCGACGAGCGCGAGTGGCAAGACCTGGCCGGATTTTCTCGTGAATCGGACGGCCTGACGCATCAACCAAAAGGCCAAGGCAAACCGATACATGATGAACAACGGACCGAAGAACCAGCCGAGCTCCACAATATGGCGAGCCAGTCCGTCTTCCGCCCAGCCTGTCGGCCCGGACCACTGGTTGGCCACGTCAGGCAATTGAACCCACGTAAGAGATCCGGTGGCATTCCCACCGATTCCAAGCAGATAGCCTTGCGGCGGTGCTTTGTCAAACATGCTCAAGAAATGAACGAGCTGGTAAACCATTCGGCCCAGGATGCCTCCGCCACCATAACTTATGTTTTCCACCCACGCAGCGTCTATCCATCGCTCTGAAAACTCGAAATAGACGTCCGGGAAAAGTATTGGATAAAGAAAGGAAAATATTAGCGCTGCGGCTGCGATGAACAGCCCAGAGCCCGCGTGACGGCGCCTTAGTGCCGTGCCGCCCACTACGGAAAACATGAACACAATAGCTGCGTGAATAACAAGCCCTCGCTGCCCGCTAAATCCGATCATAATCAAAATTGCGACGCCGGCTGCAACTAGAGTAGCGGCTGCAACGCGGCGCTGGGATTTCCTCATAAACCAAGCGCCTGTCACAAAAGCGAGGCCACTTGCCACAAAAGCTTGCTGTCCGAGCGAGGATGTAAAAAGACCCATAGGACGAATTCTGTCTCCGGAAAACCCCAAACCTATGTATTGCTGGGTTTCCAGCTCACCACTACCTCTGACAACAATCGACTCCGCTGGCGAATAATATTGCAATATAACCAGCGGCATGACGGCTATCGATAACCAGATGGTTATGCGGGCGATTTTTGCAAGATCCGTTCCTCTGACCTGTTCCCCTATGATGAATGCGAACGGGATGAAGAAAAAATAGTTGATCCAGCCGTACGCCGCGATGATCAAATGACGCTCGCTATAGCCGCCGAGTACCATTTGCAGCACGACCAGGCAGGCAGTCAACCCACCGAACCACAGTCCAAAAGCCAAGTACTTGTTGGAGCGCGGCCACATTCCAGAACCCAACGCAACCGCGTAAATCAGAAAAACCAACGGGACACGGGCGAAATAGAGCAAATCCCCCATCGTAGGCAAGAGCCATTTTCTGATCGCCCCCTCAAAGATCAGTAGTAAATAAACCGCGATGATCATTCGAACAATCAAGCGGTTCGCGTGCGAGCGCCTTGGTACAACAAAGATCCGCTGAGCGATGCGGGGCGCATGCATATCAGACATCCTGCTCCCCTCCCTTTTTTGCAAACCGCAAGGTGCTCCGGCGCACGAGATCAAGGGCTTGGTGTATAGGTGGTTTGCCCATCGCTCCTATACAAGTCATTAAACCGATCTCCGCCATTCGAAGGGCAATTGGCACAACGCACAGAGCGATGCCGACCTCCGCAATAAGAAGTGCCAGCGCAGCGCCGACAGGTCCGGCCGCAGTTGTCAGTGGCAGAGCCACAATACATGCTGCCGAATATCCCAGGAAAAATATCACGGCAATTTTCGTGTGCCGATTTGCTGCGTACGCGATTTTCATTACATTGGACCAGACCGCATTGACGATCGTGGACGCCGCCAGCACCAGGACCAGGATCCTGTTGAAAGCCACTTGCCCCCCTGTCCAATGCGGGAAAAGGCGTTCACCACAAACCAGCATAGCGCCAAGTGTGACGACGCTTAACCAGGTGGTGGCCTGCATTCCATGAAGTAGCAGTTGCTGAACAGTTGCACGGTCGCTTTTACCGTGCGCTCGCGCATATTCGGGTTCAAGTGCTTGACCCACCGCGTCTTGCAACTTCACCGCGATGGCGGTAAGCATTCTGCTCGCCACAAATAATGTGACGGCACCTGGTCCGGCGACAAAGCCGACAACCAATCGCATCCCCTGATGATTCATGGCTTGACCGACAGGGAACATCAATGCCGCGACGGCCGGCCGGCCCAGCCGCACGACGGTGCGCCATCGAAATCCGGAAAAACCGTACCTAAGCCAAGGCAGGTAATGCGCCGTGATACCCCAATATGCCAGATAACCTAGACATGCCGCGCCGGCATAGACTTGGCTGACCTGCAACAAACCACCTCCAAGCGCCACTGTGACCGCGGCGAACAGAAACTCCACGAACTGTAGAGACGAGAACAACAAAATGCCGCGACCGTACATCCCTTGACTATAGAACCCCGTTTGAAGGGTGCCGATCTGTATATGGGCAATAACGTAAAGCGCGAGATAGAAAACGACATCACTTTGTGCGATGCCAACCACGGCTTCATCGGCCCTCGGCATCCACGATAAGAGCGTGTGCGATAACAAGGTAATGGAAAGCAGCAATATTGCAGAAAGCCCGAAGACAATCAAAGAAACCGACTGAAAAATGGTTAAGGCTTCCTCCCGCTTTCCTTGTGCTGTCTTCATGGTCATTTCATGGGCTGCAACACTATTGAAACCCAGATCGGCTATCGAAAAATAGGCCGGTATCGCAAACAACACCAGCCATTCCCCGTACCGTGCCGCTCCCCAATAGTGCAGAAACAACGGAACCTCGACGAAACGCATCGCCATCTGCGCCACATGGGCGAAGCCCTGCGCCTGCATGGTTTGCCAAATCCTGTGGATGGCGGTGCTGTCCATGACTTTCCCGATCGCTTGCTATTACCGTGTTAAAGAGTGCATCTTTCAAATTTCCGAGTGGGTAACGATGTCGGAACCGAGGCCATCAGCTTGCCCTACGGCATGGCCGTAAATCTGGGCCAATCTTGCAGCGTATGTTTGCCAGTCAAGAACCTGATCGGGCGCAACGAAACCGGGATCAGGTGTCACATCAACAGCAGCCGCGATAGCGTTGGCGAGAGCGAGATGGTCTTGGGCTGGCACGACATAACCGTTTTCCCCCTCCACAATCGCATCCGCCGCGCCGTTGTTTTGCGTGGTCACGGCCGGAATCCCCGCCTGAAGGGCCTCACTGACGGCTACCGCAAACCCATCCGCCAGGCTTGGCAGGGCGAACACATCAAAGCCACTCATGAAGTCGATCATGTCCGCATTTGGGATGTGTTCAATGTGCTCAAACGGCACACCGATCCTCGACAATCGAACAAGATAATCCTTGCCGGAAGCGCCGACCAAGGTGACTTCAAATTTGACTCTCGCATTTCGCCTATTAAGATGCGCAACGGCTTCCAATAGGTAGTGCTGGCCTTTTATAACACTAAGACCAGCAACGCAAAGCACCCGAATAGTGCGACCTTTTCCTTTCGCGGCCCTATTCCCTTTTTGTTTTTTGTCCGTACCTGACGGATAAGGCAGCTTGATCAGTTTTTCCGGATGAATGCCGAACTCGACAAGGGACTTGGCGACCCAATTCGAGGGAACCAGAATGTGGGTACAAAGAGTGTATTCCTGCCTCATGTATTCCCAGATCTTGTCGAAGCGTCGATATTGCATGTTCAATCGCTCATACTCCGGAGCAAGAATGCGATTAACGACATCCGGGTGCCCACATACAGCCTCACCAACCACGCACGTACCCTCCGCTTGGCAGCGCTTGATGAGCCTGGGTGCGGCGCCATGTAGCAACACGTGACTAAGGTCCGCTCTCGTCCAATCTCTCAGAACCGCTGACTCCCATATCTTGTGATACACGGGCAACGACAAGTCAAGCAAATGCCCACCGAGCACTTTCGAGTGCGCAGCAAGCAAATATTCCTTTAGCCACATATTCCTTCCATAATACCTATCGATATCATGGTTTGCGCCGAATCTATGCGAGTAATAAAATCTTTGAGGCAGCCCAAATTCGCCGAGATATTTCACGTACTTGTGGTAGTGAAAGCGGCCACATACGGCAAAATTTACCTTCACTTGCTCGCCCTCTTCGCCGAAATCAAAAAGACACGCGTGAATACACCACTACCCGCGTCACCCGTTTCCGCCAAGTTCCAGAGTATCAGAGCAGCACGTATTGCCTGCCAAATGAAATACCGCACCGAAGAAAGGACGCCGTGGCCGATCAGAATGGGGCCGGTTTCCCTGACCTCAATGTTGCAAAAACCAGAAAGGGCAAGCAATCTGGAAAGTGAATTCGGATTAAAGCCCAACTCATGAGTAAAGTCGCCATAACGAGAGCTCGCCCCCCAGGGACTATCGGCATTGGGTGTCTGAAGCACAAGCCGGCCACCGGGCTTCAAGGCCGCATGACAGGTATCGAGCAAGCGCAACACCTCGGGCTTATGCAGGTGCTCGACGATGTCGAGGCCAGTGACAAGATCGTAGCTTTGCGGACGATCTTCCAGGAAATCCAGCACGTCTTCTTGCATCACATCGGCGGTCACCTGTCGGGAAAGTCGGACCTGCTCCGGACTGGTATCCACGCCGCAGACTTTGCGATAACCCATCCGTTTGAAGAAATACAGCAATTTGCCGCCGCCGCAGGCCATATCAAGAACGCGGGCTTCCTGGCTATCCGGTAACCAGCCGCGCAAGTAGTGGCGGTAGCCGCGCCCCCATCGCCATGCTGCATCAGCATCGAAAGTTGCGGTGGCGTCCTGAAAGACGGACGCGTAATGCGCATAGATGCGGGTGCGATAGCTTGACTGAGAAACGAGAGAATCATCATTCATGGATACGATCCTTCCGAAAATCACTCGTGCTCAAGACTTGCTTGTGCCGTCAACACGCGTCGACATGATGGAGACTCGGTCGCTGCTGCCAAGTTTTTCAAGTTTCCGTCATGACTCGTGGATGCTTCGCGCGAGGTACCGAACACCTCATATCCACGATCCAGCAGGAAGCGCGCAAGATTGGCGTCGTGTTGCCCAAAGACACCGCAAATCAGAGCGCGTTTCATGAACCCGATACCTCACGGACGGCAGCGGCAAGGCGCCGCTGAAATTCGGGGAACGCGAAATAGCCGAGGCCCGGCGGGATGCTGCGAGGGTCATTGATGCCAGAGAGAATCGCCGTTTCGAGTTCGACGCGATTGCGCGGGTCCACCAGCCTGCCCAGTTCCCCGTTGCGGACAGCTTCTCGGCTGCCATCGAGACGGCTGGCCACGACAGGCACGCCGCAAGCAAGCGCCTCCAGGAAAACAAAGCCGAATCCTTCGCCATAACCAGGCATGACAAAGAGATCTGCCAATCCGAAAAGGTCGCGCTTCTCGGATTCCGGCACAAAGCCGGTGAAAGTCACATGGCCATTGAGGCCAAGTGATTCAGCCTTCTGTTGCAGGCGAGTCCGATCATCGCCATCGCCAGCCACAAGAAATAAAAGACTGGGCAGTTTCTTTAACAGGTTCGGCATGACTTCAAGGACCTCGTCCACCCCTTTGTAGCGCTCGGACGACACCAGACGCGCGAGAAAGAGAATCACTTTTCTTCCCCCAACCTCGTACCGTCTGGCCAGAGCGGGATTTTTGGGGACCATCCCATAGCGAGAAAGGTCAATGGCATTAGGCAGAATCGTGAACCTCGATACGGCCATGGCCGTCCATTGCCGCATGGCGTCACGCGTGAACTCACTGATCGACCACACCTTGGCAAGCCGATTGACCAACTGACGAGCCCACCGGGAGCGGTGAGGCCGCCAGACGTCGATGCCGTACACCATCAATACAAGTGGGGCACGTATCTTGAAGTTGAGCACGGCAGTCAGGGGCAGCAGGTTGATGTGCCCACAGATGACAAGGTCAAAGCCTCCTCTCGCCGCAAGGAACGCTTCCTTGGCGTACTTGAATTTCCCCGCCACAGCGGCGGATCGATACGTAATCTTGACGGGAACGGATTCAACCGGAAAAGGCGTGCCGCGTGGCACCACGACGATTTCCTCAACGTCGGGCATGGCGGCTAGCGCGTGCAGCAAATCGCTGTTGTATCGGGCGATACCGCCATGCCCGCCAAATGCCTCGGGAACGACTGCGAATATTCTCATAGCCCGGATCCATGCGCGGAATACACAAGATCAGCATCCATTTCAACCGAATCTCCTCTATCCGGCAGCAGATATGAATTCGCCGGCTGTGGGACCTTCCATGCAATCGAATTGATTCAAATAAGCGCGCGCCACGGCTGCATGGGTATAGCGCTGTAACGCGAACGCCTGGGCACTCTCTCCCAACGATCTCCTCGCGTCTTCGTCAGTGAGAAGGCGTTTGAGCGCAGTCGTGAGATCGTCAACGTTGTTTTCCTGGAACACCAATCCGCCGGGTCCAATGACGTCCGGAATGGCGCCGGATGTCGAACCCACGCAAGGCACCCCTGCCAGCATGGCTTGCGCCAGGACGAGACCAAACTGCTCCTTCCACCTCCGGGTCGCATACGAAGGCAGAACAAGGATGTCCAAGGCCCGCATATAGGCCGGCATTTCTGCGTGCGGGACAGCGTTGTGCATCACCAGACGCTCCCCGAAGACGGGCTTCCACCTGTCGACGATGTCCGTCTCCAACGCGCCCGCGCCCACGATTAGAATGCGCCAGGGAATTTCCAGAAGGCGATGGAGTGCCTCGAGCAATTGCATGATCCCTTTTTCAGGAATCAGGCGGCCCACATAGCCGATCAGCGGCACGTTCTCTGGGATATTCAACGCACGCCTCATATGGCGGTCGCTTTTCCCCGTATAGCCAGCGGGATCGAGCCCCACCTGAGGCAACACCGCGGCTCGCCCGGCGTATCCCTTCTTCTCGCGCAATAGCCGTTCACCGTCCCGGTTTCCACAGATCACCAATTCGGTGCTGCGCAGCGCATATCGGTTGAGTGTCCGTTTAATGACGTTGAGTGGGAAGCGAGGCTCTCTGGCCAGGTTGTCCCAGAGAAAGAAGCTGATTTTGGCCGACGGACAAATGCATCGCGTCAGAAGCACAGTCTCGAACCCTGAGGCAGAGTGGGGGTCCTCCTCGATGTGGACGCGATCGGGCTGGAATTCCCGCAACACCCTGGCGAAGTGCAGGGGATCAAGCATGTAGGACATATGCGAGCGACAGAAGTAGTCGCGAATGTCGACTACCTCGTCTTTGGAGAGACCTGATGCAAGTTCGCGCGTATAGCGCTTGAAGACGTGCGGAAGCGATCGGGGAGTGAGTATCTTCAGCTCCAGCCCCGGGTCATGACGCTTCATCGCCACGAACTTTTCTTGCGAAACCGCAGTAATGTAAGTGGAACCCACGACGAGCAATCTCATATTTCATCCTCGCCCGTGGCCAAGCAACCGATCGAAATAGTCAATCGTCAGTTTGAGGCCATGCTCCAGTGGCGTTGTCGGCGTCCAGTGCAGAAACTCTCGCGCCAATGTGATATCCGGCCTGCGTTGTTTCGGATCGTCAGGGGGCAGCGGGAGAAAGGTCATTCTTGAGCGGGAACCCGTCAGCTCGATCACCGTCTCCGCCAGTGTGCGGATGGTGAACTCCTCCGGGTTCCCCATGTTCATGGGACCTGTGACCTGATCCGGGCATTGCATGAAACGCGTAAAGGCTTCAATCAAATCGCTCACGTAGCAGAACGATCGTGTCTGAGTACCATCGCCGTATAGGGTGATGGGCTCGTTCTTCAACGCCTGGACGATGAAATTGGACACCACGCGGCCATCCGACGGGTGCATGCGCGGACCATAGGTATTGAAAATGCGCGCGACCTTGATACGCAGATTATGCTGCCGGTGGTAATCGAAGAAGAGGGTTTCTGCACAACGCTTGCCTTCGTCGTAACAGGATCGGAAGCCGATCGCATTGACGTTTCCCCAATACTCCTCGCGCTGAGGATGAACCTCGGGGTCTCCATAGACTTCACTGGTGGACGCCTGAAATATCTTGGCTTTGACCCGCTTGGCGAGTCCAAGCATATTGATGGCCCCGTGCACGCTCGTCTTGGTGGTCTGCACGGGATCGAATTGATAGTGGATAGGCGACGCAGGGCACGCCAGGTTGTAGATTTCGTCTACTTCGACGTAGAGCGAGAATGTGACATCGTGGCGCATGATCTCGAAATAAGGATTGGCCAGGAGATGGGCAACGTTGTCCTTGGTGCCGGTATAAAAGTTGTCGACGCAAAGTACCTCATGGCCATCCGACAACAGCCGTTCACAGAGGTGCGATCCAAGAAAGCCCGCTCCGCCGGTGACCAGGATCCGTTTTCTACGCCCGTTATCCACTTCTTTCTCCTGCTTCGATTGATGCCGTACAGAGAGTGACGCCGAACACCCCCGACCGCGCCTTCACGCGCTGCCATGCAACGTGAAGTCGTCCATCACGCGAGTCGCCCACCCTCGCAAGCCACGTTGTTGTTTCGATGTCCCCTGAGTGTTCAGCCATTGCGCCACCGGGATGCAAAAACCTGTCTTGGGACGATTGAGCACCGCGTCCGGCAGCGCGATTCGCGCGCACTGCGCAAGTTGCCGCTTTGAAGGAGGCGCACCAGTGCCGCACAAGTAAGGCGCCATCGTGCGAAACAGGGCGATGTCCACCAGGGGAGTCCGAATCTCCAGGGAATGGGCCATGCCTGCCCAATCAGAATCCCGCAGCAGCATGTTGCGCATATAAAAGGCCGTTTCCAGCGCTGTCACCTTGGCATGAGGGACTTTGACACTTGACACCCACTCGTCCATACGCGCGATTGGCCTCAGCTTTGCCCAACCCTCGCGGACAAGCTTGCTGCCGAGAAATTGCGGCAATTCCCAGGGCATAAATAGACCCCGGCGCAGCAGATAGGCGCCGCCATAGCTGCCGCCATATTCGAAGAGGCTGGCAAATTTTGGCGAAGTCGTGTGCTTGAGAATGGGCGCGGACACCCAGCGGAAGACTTTGCCTATGCCGGGTGGGCGGGCAATGGGCCGGACGCGGCGAACCAGTTGAGGCACATGGCGGAAACTCGGGTAGCCGCCGAGCAATTCGTCTCCGCCTACGCCCGAGAGTGCCACCTTGAGTCCGGCGCGCGCCGCGGCTCGAGCGACGAAGTATGTGTTGATCCCGTCGATGCTCGGCTGGTCCATGGCCTGAAGGATGGCCGGAAGATCTTCGGCAAAATCCCGCTGATCGATATGCGCGATTTGATGCCGGCAAGCGTAATGTGCTGCAATTTTCCCCGCCAAGGGTGTTTCGTCATCCAGAGTATTTTTGTACTCGGTGAATCCCAGCGTGATGGCCTGAATATGCGTCACTTCTTCGGCACTCAAAGCAGTCAAGGTGGCAGAATCCAGACCAGCAGAAAGAAAGACGCCCACGGGCACATCGGCAATCAAATGATGTTTGACGCTATCCTTCACGGCGTTTCGCAGGGCCTCCTCCACGGGGGCGCGGGCCTGCTGTGAGGCGGCTGTTCCCAACGTCTCGGCGAGGTCGAAGTACCGCTTCGGCGCGCGCGGCCCGTCCTGGTCCACCCATAGCGTGTGACCGGCAGGCAGAGCGAAGAGCTTGTGATAAAGGGTGTAAGGCTCGGGCACGCAGCCCCACAAATAGAAGCCGACCAGCCCGGCCGGTTCCGGATCGGGTTGAATGGCTCCCCCCGCCAGTAGCGCCTTGACCTGCGACGCGACGCGGATCGATTTACCGTCGTCGTGGTAATAAAGGGGTTTGATACCGAAATGGTCTCGGCCGAGAAAAAGGCCGCGTATTTCTTGATCCCAAATGGCAAAGGCGAACATGCCCCGCAAATGATCGACCATATCCTGGCCGTATTCGCGGTATGCGTGAAGCAGCACCTCCGTGTCCGAGTCGGAGAAAAATGCATGCCCTTTTTCCGTCAGGCGAGCCCGTAGCTCGCGATAATTGTATATTTCACCATTAAAGGTGACGCTCAGCCTGCCATCCTTGGTGGTCATGGGTTGCGCGCCATTTTCGGTGAGATCGACGATAGCCAGCCGCCGATGGGCGAGCCCGATGTTCCGCTCTTCCGATACCCACAGCCCTGCGCCATCCGGGCCACGCAGGGTCATAGCTTGCCGAATCTTGACCAGCTCGTCAGCCGATACCAGGGGGCCTTCGCTACGATAACTGTAAATTGCCGCTATGCCGCACATGTCGTCAGACCTCCCCTCTCATCATCTTTCCGGTCTCAGCAGAAACTCGATGCGGCCATTTTCCGTGCAGGCTTCTCAATGAAACGGGCCACCTCAAACGCGCGACCCTTGCACTCCTCACTCTGCTCAACACCTGTAAGCGTGCTGCATCCGGCGCTTCTTCTCGTCCCGCGGCCCGGAGCGCGCCGGGCTAGCCCTTGTCCCCGACCTGCGCTGCATATCCGTAGGATGCGTAGCGATAGCGGCCGTACTTGTACCCGTAGCCATAACGGAAGCCGTTCGGATCCAGCGCGTTGAAGATCACGCCGTTCACATTCACATTGGCATGCCGGAGCTGCCTGGCGGATTCCGCGACTTCCCCGATGGTGGTCTCTCCAAACCGGGTCACGAGGAACACCACGCCGCAGCGCGCTGCGATGATGGCCGTATCCGATACGGCCAGCACCGGCGGGGTATCGATCAGCATCAGGTCGTAACGTTCGCTGAGCGATTCCAGCAATTGCCCCGTGCGTTCGCTGAGCAGGAGTTCGGCCGGATTGGGCGGCAGCGTCCCCGCGGCGATCAGGTCGAGGCCCGGAAACACTTCCCGCTGGATCACCTTGTCCAGCGCGACAGAGCCCGTCAGCGCGTCGGCAAGACCTGGTTCCCGCCCCTTGCCCAAGTACCCGTTCAGATGACCCTTGCGCATGTCTGCATCCACCAGCAGCACGCGCTTGTCGGCAGAGGCAACCAGCGCAGCAAGGTTGGCCGAAATAAACGACTTGCCAACGCCTGGCGTCGGGCCGGTCAACAGGACACGGTTGTTGCCGGCGTCCACCATCGCAAATTGCAACGCGGTACGCAGGCTGCGCAGACTCTCGATTGAGCGTTCGTTGGGATAGCGACTGGCAAGAAGGTGAGTTCCCGGCTTGCGCGCCCTGATGTTCTCGGCCAAGGTTGCCTGGGCCCGCGAAAGCGGTACCGTGGCATACACGCTAAGACCGGTGTGCTGCTCGATGTCTTGTGGATCGGTAATGCCGCCAAAGAGGGCGCTGCGCACAAATGCAGCCACCACACCCAGTACGGCCCCCAGGAAAGCCGCCAAGGCGACAACCATCGCCCGTTTTGGCTTGACGGGTTCCTCCGGTACCGGGGCGCTGTCGACGAGCCGCACGTTGCCCACCTTGCCGGCCTTTACCAACCTGAGCTGCTGCATGTTGTTAAGCAGGTTCACGTACAGCTCGTTGTCGACCTTAACGTCTCGCATCACGCGCAGGGTGTCCTGCTCCAGATCCGGCAGGTTCTTGATCCTGCCGCTCACCGCGGCGATCCTGGATTCAAGCGCGGCAATCTGTTGATCCACTGCGGCAACGCCCGGGTGAGCGGATGTAAAGCGCGTCAGCAATTCCGCACGTTTCTGCTTCAGTTCCAGCAGCTTTGCCTGCGTGGCCACGCTTTCTTCAAGGTAAACCTTCGCTTCCTCGCCCAGATCGAAGGTGCCGCGCCTGTTCCGCACCGCGTTGTAGCGGCTTTCGGCCTGGTCCAGTTCATACTTGAGCCGTGGCAGCAAATCGTCCAGGAACGTGAGCGACTTTTCCGCTTCCGCCGCTTTGCGCTTGACGTTTTGCGCGACATATTGCTCGCCGATCTCGTTGAGAACTGCGGCGGTCAACTTGGGATCAGCACCCTCCAGCGAGGCACTGATGATGCCGCTCTGCTTGCCGCGCTCGGCAATGTTGAGTCTGCCTTGCAGAGATTCCAGGGTCTTGAGCCTGGAGTGACGAACCAGGACAAAACCGGCCCCTGGTTTGGCCTTGAGCTCCGCCACATCCAACTTGATGGTGCCAACGGATTGCGTCACGCTCAGCGCCTCTCCGGCACGACCTTCGATTGGCTTGTCGAGGCTCGGCTGTTCGATGCGGAAACGGTCCGCCCCCAACGCCGTCAGCTTGAATGCTTGCCCTTCCAGTTCCTGCGGCACTTCGAACGAGGCAACCCTGATGGCCTCACTCCCCCAGACATAACCGCCAAAGCCCAGGAAGCCCGGTTCTGACAGCGACTTGTTCCTCGCGGCCAGCCAGCGCCCAACCAGCGGGAAGTACCTGGGCGTCGCCTCGAGATACAGGTTCAGGTTGTCAACCGCTTTGCCGACCACCATGCGCGAGCGCAGGATCTCAATCTCGGCTCCGGCTTCGGTCTTCACGTCGAAGAGGTTGGAGACATCGCTCAGCAAGCTCTTGGCGTTATTGGGGCTGTCCTCGACCTGAACGAGGATGTCCGCCTGGTAGATGGGGCGTGCCATCAGCGCATAGGCAATTCCAAGCGCCGTCACGACAGCGGTAATGGCCGCGATCAGCCACAGATTGGAGAGAAGCACATCCAGGTACCGCACGAGATTGATCTCATCGTCCTGGGGCTCGACTTCAGAAAGGTACGGAGGATTCTGGTTCATCGAAATACCGGAGACTATCTGTACGGTTAGCGAAGCCCACGAATACGGGGCACCCACGTGTCGATGCCTTCTCGAATCAAGTGCAGCGCATGCTCGAACGCACGGCGCGGCTCGCCGTAAGGGTCGGGAATATCCATCTTGACCAACTCACCCAGCCGGAACACCTTGCCGGATGCCTGGGGATACAAAAGCTGGACTTCACCCCTCTGGTCGTTATCCATCACCAGGATCAGGTCAGCACGGCCGGCAAGCTCACTATTCATTTGCTGTGCGCGATGGCCCGAAATATCGGCGCCCAGTTCCGACAGAAGCTGCACAGCCATGGAGTCCGCCGGATTTCCCACCAGAGCGCCCAGCCCCGCGGAGAACATGGTCAGTTCAGGCATAGCCTGCTGCAACAGCCCCACCGTCATGGGGCTGCGGCAGATGTTGCCAACGCACACAACCAGAATCGACTTGATCATTTCGCCAAAGACGCAGAACCGATCACCTGCTGCGAACTAGGGATCAACAAATTGATTACACGGCTCCAGCGCACCAATCCGCCGGCATCCACATAGACGACATCCTTCGGCTTGAGCTCGAAGCCTTCCGCCAACGCCATCGCAACCGGAGATTTGCCGTCGAGGTGGAAGACCTGAGCGCCACCCTCGGGGCTCTTGCGAATCACATACACTTCCTTCGCGTTAGCCGTCGCAGGATTCACGCCGCCGGCATCGCCAAGCGCCTCGTTCAGCGTGAGGCGTCCGTTGCGAAGCAGGACGGTGGAAGGTTTCACGACCTCGCCGCTCACGAAGACTTTGCTGTCTTCGCGTTGCTCCACGCGCACGATATCGCCATTGCGCAGCAGAATGCGCGCGGGATCAATCCCTTGCCGCAACAGCGCAGGCACGTTGACGTCATAGTTCTTACCTTGGCGCGAAACACGGATGCGACTGCTGTCGCCGGTGAGCACGTTGATGCCGCCGGCACGATTGAGCGCCTCCACCAAGGTCATGGGCACATCGTCGATGTTCTGCGGACCTGGCGTCTTGACTTCTCCGTCAAGGTAGACACGTTGGCTGCGGAACGCGAGCACGCGCACCGTGATCTGTGGATTGGCGATGACGGATTTCAGGTGTCTACCGATGTCCTCACGAATCTGATCCTGATTCTTACCCACAACCTTGAGCACGCCGACATAGGGAAACTGGATATCCCCTGCCGCGCTGACCACGTAGCCAGGCACGTTGGCAGCGCCACTGAAGCTGGGAATCTCATACGCCGTGCCGATGGTGTATGTCTGCGTGGGAAAGACCAGCTCCGGGTGATCCCATACAACGATGGAAAGGATGTCGCCAGGCCCGACGTTGTAGGGCGCTGGCTTGTCGTACAGTGCGCTCACCCCCGCATTGATCGAGTTGATCGCCGCCTGCTGCTCACGAACAAGATCCGGCGTGATCTGCGTCACCTTGGGCACCGAACTCGGATCCTCGGGATTCAAAGGCCGCTGAGGATCGAACCGCATACCGGGAGCAAAGGCGCAAGATGCCAGCAATGGCGCCATGATCAAGATGGCAAGCCCGTTGCTGTCAGCGAAAAGTCTTGACAACGCTTGTTTAAAAAAAACGAACGTTGCGCAAAGCGTATCTTGAGGGAGCTGCATTCTGTCGGTGTGATCAATAGGTTGTTGAGCGTGCTCTTTGGATAGAAAACACCACTGCTTGCGAAACCTGACACCCCACTAGTCAGGCGTCACGACTCCAGCTTTACGCCAGCAGCGCAAGCTTCACTAGATCTACGATCCGACTGCACTGCATCTTTCTTTTCAGATTTGCAATCTGTGTGCGCACCGTGCTCTCGCGGACGCCATTCTGGATAGCGCACTCCGATGGCATCAGGCCCGCCACGAGTCCGGCCAGCACTTTGGCTTCCGCCCTGGAGATGCTGAACGCGGTGATCAAGTTGCCGACGTCCGCCCCATTCAGCGCGCTGTTCCGGCGGATCCGGACAAAGACAAGAGGCGCTTCGGAAAGATGGATGCGCGGGTGCGCCACCGTCATATCCAGGGTCAAGGTCTCCCCCCATTCAAGCGGGACCGTCGTCCTCGAGCGTTGCCCGGTCTCGAGCGTCGTCACCACGGCCTTGGATAAATTGTCCAGGACGGCAGCGCTGGGGTGCCATAGCTTTCCCTGCTTGACGCTCAGGCCGTGCAGGTTGCCCAGCAGCGATCTGGCGAGGTCAGAAGCATGCACGACCATGCCAGAGGTCGACAGGAGAATCGTCGCCTCGCCCATTGCGGAGAAAGTGTCTTCCACCAGTTGGAGATTGCTTGCCATCGACTGATTTCTCCGCTCGAGTGCAACCCAACAGGTGCTGGCAGTCGGAAAATGGCTATCCGTTCCCCGACAGCACGGCATTGGTTGCGTCAATCACCGAAAATGAGCCGCATCCTCTGCATATGAAATTGCAGCAGCAATAGTATCCGCAATCAACCGCTTTCATCTGGCGCCACATTTACAATTTCCCATGTGACTCTTGCAGTACAGAATGCCTTAACCGGCTTGCCTGGAAGATAGCCTCTCCATTAATGCGAGATTACGCCACATGATTATTTCAACAGGTTGCACCGCAATCTAAAAAATACGCCGTCTTAATCAATTTTGCGTACACGACAACAAATTGACCTTGCTCCTGTTTCACGAATCTCGTAACCGAGGTCATCAGACCGCTTGCCCTTGCTGAGCGGCGGCCCAATTCTTCTCGAACGTCATGGGGCTGACGTAGTTCAATGTCGAATGCGGTCGGCAGGCATTGCAGAAGCCAAGCCAGTCGACGATGTGCTTCCCCGGATGAAGATGTCTGTTTATGTCATTCGTTGCGCCACGCCGACGGTTTTTTTCGACGTCGTGCCGTGCCCGACATCCCGTCCAGACCGTTCAACCTGCAAGGCTCCCACGGAGCAGCCATCCGAGCCGTGGCTGCACTCAGTCCGCTGGCAAAAAGGGGAAGCGCCTATGTTCCCGTGCATCCCCTCAAGTACGTTGCGGGCAGTCCTTCGATAGTCCGCTGGCGACATCAGGAAATGTTTCTGAAAGAGCTTGCGCAGATGATCGCCGTTGAACAGGCCGCAGCGCCGCGCAATCTTGTCGAGTGGCAGATCGGAATCGACGAGCAGACGCCGCGCAAGATAGATGCGAACGCGCGTCAGATACTCGCTCGGCGTCTGGCCGATCTCGCGCTTGAATCGGCGCAGAAAGTTGCGCTCGCTCATCGATACATGCCGGGCCAGATCGGCAACGGAAACCGGGTGCTCGCTGTTTTCGTGAATCCACCGTACCGACCACGCAATGCGATCGCTCAATATGCGCTTGTCGTTGCTGCCTGGCCCGGCCGTATCGACGAAGTTCATCCGCAGATGCGAGTTGACCCGTCTCTCCAGTTCCAACGCCACCCGTGGGCCAAAGTCGCTGCGCACCATCGACAGCACCGCGTCAACGGCCAGTTCGTACTGGACGGTGCCCCGCCCCTCGCCCGTCGTACGCGTACAGGTTACCGCGCGCCACACGGCACTATCGTCCGCAAGGACTTTGTACCCGGCGACCGGATTGCCGGTGCGCCCACTCATTGACAGAATTGCCTCGGCACCCGGTGCAAGGCCCATCACGAGAGCATGCCCTGGCAATTCGCGCAGCCACGACAGCAGGTCCGCATCATGCGAGGCGGCACGCGCGCCCGCTCCTCCGGCAACAAATACCGTTTCAAATAGCCGCGCGTCGTGAGCAGCGGTTGCTCTTGCAAACAATTGCACGAATGATCCGCTCGGAACGAGGGCCTGCCGGCTCGATAGCACCGCCACGCTGAATGCAGGCTTTTTCGGATCGCCAAGAGCCAGTTCATTCCCGATCCGGAGCATCTCGACGATCAAGCAAACCTCTGTCAGCGAAAAGTTCTCGAAAACGACGATCGCGACCTTCCGCACCCCCTCCGGCATTCCGCTTTCTGAAAATCTCCGGGATCGCTCCCCGCTTTCATCGTCCGCGCCTCTCCATTCCATTTTGTTCTCCGGAATCTGCGAACTCGATTTTTTAATTCACACTTAAAGAATACTCTGCTTGTCTGCTGGGTATCATACGCATGGAATTCTCACGCCATATGGGATGTCCGATTCATATGGAAATTTGGCGGAAGGATTGCCGATCAACATTATGCGATTACGACCCTCTAGCAAGCATGTGCCGACGCCTGAATCCATGCATTCCAGCTCGCCGACCGGAACAGTTGGCTATCGCATTATTATTGAGGAATTTGCAGCGCCGCATGTCCAGTGGTTTGGTTCTGTTCACACTCTCACCATCGCCTCGAATTCAAAAGCAATATTGAAAATTAAATTTATCGCAATAAAAAAGAAAGAATTTGATGAAAGTTGAAATTGCCATGAGTGGATATTTATTCATTTTCAAATACTCAAATGTATGGCCTGGATTATTTCAAAATACCCATGCACCGCCTCCTGCCGCGCCTCACTTTTTTGAATAATTGCGATCCGAGATGCGCGCATCGGCAATTTATTTTTTATTCACCGGAGATCCTGGCTCACCAATTGATGACATCCGGATGACTCTGGCGTCACATTATGAAATAAAAAGCCGCTTACACAGCGGCTGCGGCATGTTCGGCGGCGGCTCCGCCAGCGCGGAGCGGATGATCGGGCGGGATGCCGGGCGAAAGCCGAATGCCGATCAGCATCACCTCGCGCATGACGCTGATGTTGACGACAGCCGCGCCGACCCGTTTGACGAGCGCGGCGAAATTGTTCACGCTCAAGGCGCTCGCGTTCATCAGCGTGAGGCTCGGCGAGCAGGAGCTGGCCCGCGCGCGACTCGACACCTTGCGCGCGCTCGATCCCGCCGACGATCGGGTACGGCGTCGTCGAGACGCTGCTCGCGCGGGCGTAGGGGTTCGGGCGGCCTGCGCCGCTCGCCACGGGCGCCCTACAGCCGCCGCATCGTCGACACCAGAGCCGCGCCCTCTGCGTGCGCGTCCGGCCGCGAGGGCCCGGTTTCCGGCGGCCGGCGCTGCGCGTCGAGCCCGGTGCCGCCCGTGCGCCGTCGCGCCGCGTGCCGCTCGATGACCCGCTGCAACAGGCAGAACACGCACAGCAGCGCGCCGATCACGATCCGCGTCCACCACGAGCTCAACGTGCCGTCGAACGTGATCAGCGTCTGGATCGTGCCGAGTATGCCGACGCCGAACACCGAGCCGATCACGTACCCGACGCCGCCCGTGAGCAGCGTGCCGCCGATCACGGTCGCCGCGATCGCGTCGAGCTCCATGCCCTGCCCCTGCAACCCGTAGCCCGACAGCACGTACAGCGTGAACACGATGCCGCCGAGCGCTGAGCACAGCCCGCTCAGCGCATAGACGCCGATCTTCGTGCGCGCGACCGGCAGCCCCATCAGCAGCGCCGAGCGCTCGTTGCCGCCGATCGCGTAGACGTTGCGGCCAAAGCGCGTGAAATGCGCGACGTAGACCGCGGCGGCCAGCGTGGCGAGCGCGATCAGCGCGCCCGCGCTCAGCCTGCCGCCGCCGATCGGCACGCCGATGCCCGCGATCGCGTGAAACGTCGGCTCGTTGATCGTGATCGACTGCGTCGTGATGAGAAAGCACGCGCCGCGCGCGAGAAACATTCCGGCGAGCGTGACGATGAACGGCTGCAGCCGGAAGCAATGGATCAGCGCGCCCATCGCCGCGCCGTACAGCGCGCCGAACGCGAGCACGAGCGGCGCGATCGCCCACACCGGCCAGTGCAGCCGCTCGGCGCCCACCGCGCAGAAGATCGTCGTCAGCGCGACGACCGAGCCGACCGACAGGTCGATGCCGCCCGACACGATCACGAACGTCATCCCGATCGCGACGATCAGCAGGAACGCATTGTCGACGAAGAGCCCCGTGAGCACCTGCATCGAGAAGAATCCCGTGTACATCACGGCCCCGAACCCGAGCAGCGCGGCGAACAGCCCGACCGTCACGACGATCGGCAACGTGCGCGGGTCGGCGAGCCTGGCAAGGAATCGGTTCATCGCGGCGTCGCTCCGGCGGCGGCGCGCGAGCGCGCGAACGACAGCAGCCGCGACGCGTGCCGGATGGCCGTCGCGCGCGCCGCGTCCGACTGGATCAGCGTCACCACGATCACGACGATCGCCTTGACGACGAGCGTCGCTTCCGGCGGCACGCCGATCGAATACGTCGTATAGGTGAGCGTCTGGATGATCAGCGCGCCGAGCACGGTGCCGGCGAGGCTGAAGCGGCCGCCGAGCAGCGACGTACCGCCGAGCGTCACCGCGAGGATCGCGTCGAGCTCGAGCAGCAGGCCCGCATTGTTGCCGTCGGCGCTGCGCACGTTCGAGCTCGCGAGGATTCCGGCGATAGCGGCCATCACGCCGGAAAACAGATAGACGCCGAACACCACCGCGCCGGATCGCAGCCCGACGAGCCTTGTTGCGACCGGGTTCACGCCGATCGCACGAATGAACAGGCCGAGCGCGGTGCGATTCACGAGCAGCGCCGTCGCGGCGATCGCCGCGATCGCGATCCACACCGAGCACGGCGCCGTCGCGAGATAGCCGCCGCCGAGCGCGAGGTAGCCGGGCGCGCCGATCGGAACGATCTGGCCGCCCGTCAGCAGTTGCGCGACGCCGCGGCCCGCGACCATCAGGATCAGCGTCGCGATGATCGGCTGCATCCCGACGAATGCGACGAGCGCGCCGTTCCACGCGCCCGCGAGCACGCCGACGCCGAGCGCGGCGGCAAGCGCCGCGCCGACGCGCGACGGGTCCGCGTCGAGCACGATCGCCGCGGCCGCGCCGGCGATCGCGACGATCGCGCCGACCGAGATGTCGATCCCGCGCGTCGCGATCACGAGCGTCATCCCGAGCGACACGATGACGAGCGGCGACGCGCGGTTCAGGATATCGACCGGCGCGCCGAACAGATGACCGTCGAGCAGCGCGATCGACAGGAAGCCCGGTCGATGCGCGACGTCGAGCGCGAACAGCAGCGCGAGCGTCAGCGCCGGCCACACGAGCGGATGGCGAAGCAGCATCCTGAGCCGCGTCATGACTGGCCTCCCGCGATCAGCCGGTAGATCCGCTCCTCGGACGCGTCGCCGCCGGCCAGCTCGGCGATCATGCGCCGGTCGCGCAGCACCGCGATCCGGTGGCTCACGCGCACCACCTCGCCGATCTCCGACGAGATGAACAGGATCGCGAGCCCTTTCGCGCAGAGCGCGAGCACGCGCTCCATGATGTCGAACTTCGCTGCGACGTCGATGCCGCGCGTCGGCTCGTCGAGAATCAGCAGCTTCGGCTCCGTCGCGAGCCAGCGCGCGAGCAGCACCTTCTGCTGGTTGCCGCCCGACAGCAGGCCGATCGGCTGCTCCGCGTCGCGCGCCTTGATGCCGAGCCGCGCGATGTAGGTATCGGCGATCTCGCGCTGGCGCGCGCGGCCGATCAGCCGCCACCAGCCGCGCCGCGCCTGCAGCGCGAGCACGATGTTCTCGCGGATCGACAGCGCGGCGACGATCCCCTCCTTCTTGCGGTCTTCCGGGCAGTACGCGATCCCGCGCCGCACCGCATCGCGCGGCGACGCGAGCCGCGCGCGCGCGCCGTCGATCTCGATCGCGCCGGTGTCCGTGCGTTCCGCGGCGAACGCGAGGCGCGCGGTTTCGGTGCGGCCCGAGCCGAGCAGCCCGGCGAGGCCGAGGATCTCGCCCGGCCGCACGTCGAGATCGAGCGGCTGCATCATCCCGCGCCGGCCGGCGCGCCGCATCGACAGGAACGGCGCGGCCGCGCGGGCGTCGCTCGCGCGCGCGGCCGCCTCCGCCCGCGGCGTGTCGGGCATCCGCTCGCGGCCGGTCATCTTCGCGACGAGCGCGTCGACGGGCAGCTCGCGCGCCAGATACTCGCCTTCGCGCTCGCCGTTGCGCATCACGGTGATCCGGTCGGAGACCGCATAGGTCTGCTCGAGAAAATGCGTGACGAACAGGATCGCGATGCCCGACGCCTTCAGCCGCCGCAGCACGTCGAACAGCCGCGCGACCTCGCCGTCGTCGAGGCTCGACGTCGGCTCGTCGAGAATCAGCACGCGCGCGTCGACCGACACGGCCCGCGCGATCGCGACCATCTGCTGCACCGCGATCGGATACGCGTCGAGCGAGCGCGTGACGTCGATCGACAGCCTCAGATCGGCGAGCGCGTCGCGCGAGCGCGCATGGATCGTCTTCCAGTCGATCGCGCCGCGCTTCATCGGCTGCCGGCCCGCGAACACGTTCTCGGCGACCGACAGGTTCGGGCACAGGTTCACTTCCTGGTAGAGCGTCCGGATGCCCGCCGCCTCGGCTTCCCGCGGCGCGGCGAAGCGCACCGGCCGGCCGCCGACGCGGATCTCGCCGGCGTCGTGCGCGTGCACGCCGGTCAGCACGTTGATCAGCGTCGACTTGCCCGCGCCGTTCTGCCCCATCAGCGCGTGGATCTCGCCCGGAAACAGGCGAAAGCGCACGCGCCGCAGCGCGCGGACGCCCGGAAACGCCTTGTCGATGTCGATCATCTCGACCACCGGCGGATTCGTCATGCACGCTCCCGCAAAAAAATGCCGAACGGCGGCGGTGTTGCCGCCGCCCGGGCGGACCTCAGTATTTGCGCGTCGGCAGCACCTGCGCGGCGACGCTCATCGGAAACACCGTCTCATCGGTCACGATGCGTTTCGGCAGCGCCTTGCCGGCGACGACCTCCTTCACCGCGCTCATCAGTTGCGGCCCGAGCAGCGGGCTGCACTCGACGTCGACGTTGATCTTGCCGGCGACCATCGCCTGGAAGCCGCCCTTCGTCGCGTCGAACGACACGACGCTCACGTCCTTGCCGGGCTTGATCCCCGCCTCCTCCATCGCCTGGATCGCGCCGAGCGCCATGTCGTCGTTGTGCGCGTAGACGACGTTGATCCGCTTGCCGTAGGTTTTCGCGAACGCTTCCATCACCTGCTTGCCGCCCGCGAGCGTGAAGTCGCCACTCTGCGACGCGATGACCTTGAATTTCGGATTGCTCCTGATCACTTCGAGCAGGCCCGCGCGGCGGTCGTTGGCGGGCGCGGAGCCGACCGTGCCCTGCAGCTCGACGATGTTGACGGGCCCCGCATCGTTCCGGTAGCGCTCCTCGAGCCAGCGGCCCGCGCGCCGGCCTTCCTCGAGGAAGTCGGAGCCGATCATCGTCACGTACAGCGACGGGTCCTTCACGTCGATCGCGCGATCGGTCAGGATCACCGGAATGCGGGCCGCCTTCGCTTCGGTCAGCACCGGCTCCCAGCCCGATTCGACGACGGGCGAGAACGCGATCACGTCGACCTTCTGCGCGATGAACGAGCGGATCGCGCGGATCTGGTTCTCCTGCTTCTGCTGGGCGTCCGAGAACTTCAGGTTGATGCCGGCGTCCTTCGCCGCGCTCTTCACCGACACGGTGTTCGCGGTGCGCCACGCGCTCTCCGCGCCGACCTGCGAAAACCCGAGCGTGATCGGCTTTTGCTGCGCGAACGCGCCGGGCGCGAGCCACGCCGTCGCGGCAACGATCGCGCCGGCCGCAAGCGTCCTGATGAATGTCATGGTCGTCTCCGATGATGTCGTTGTTCGCCGCGGCGCCGGCCGTGCGCTGTTCTGTTTTTCCGTGACGCGGGCGCGGTTCGGGGTCGCGCCGCCGGCGGCACCGGCCGATCCGGCGTGCGCAGACCCCGGATCAGTCTAGGGACAAGTCCGATAACCGCCCAATGAAAATTTGGATTCGGGCGATATCGCTATCGGTATGGGTGTAAAAATTCCGGCGCGCGAAGGCCGGCCGGGCGGCGTCACCGCCGGTTCGACCGGGACACCACGTCGATCCACACCGCGAGCACCAGCACCGCACCCTTGACGATCATCTGCCAGTACGCGTCGACGTCCAGCATCGACATGCCGTTGTCGAGGCTCGCCATCACGAGCGCCCCGATCAGCGCGCCATGCACGGTGCCGGACCCGCCGCGCATCGACGTGCCGCCGATGAAGCATGCGGCGATCGCGTCGAGCTCGCCCATCGTGCCCGCCGACGGCGAGCCGGCCGCGAGCCGCGCGGTATTGACGAGGCCGGCGAACGCGCACATCAGCCCCATCAGCGCGAAGATCGCGAGCTTCACGCGGTCCGTGTCGACGCCCGAGAGGCGCGTCGCCTCGAGATTCGAGCCGACCGCGTAGATGCGCCGGCCGAACACGGTCTGCGTCGCGATCCACGAGAACGCGCCGAGCAGCGCGAGCAGCAGCAGCACGGGCACCGGAATGCCGCCGTAGCGGTCGAGCGTCGCGACGAACGCGAACAGCACCGCGCCCACGCCGGCGATTTTCGCGGCGTCCTGCCACGGCGGCGCGACCGCGAGCCGGTAGCGGCGCCGGTTGCCGCGCTGCCGCACGACGAGCAGCGCGACGAGCGCGAACAACAGGAGCGCAAGCGCGTCGCCGGCCGCGCGCGGCAGATAGCCCTGCCCGATGAACACGAAGCCGTCCGATACCGGCGCGATCGTCGAGCCGCCCGTCACGCCGAGCAGGACCCCGCGGAACGCGAGCATCCCGCCGAGCCCGACGATGAACGACGGCACGCGCCGGTAGGTCGACCACCAGCCGTTGAAGAGCCCGGCCAGCACGCCGAGCGCGAGCACCGCGGGCACCGTCGCGGCGACCGGCCAGTGGCGGCTCGCGTCGAGGATCGCGGCGACGCCGCCGAGCAGCCCGAGCAGCGAGCCGACCGACAGGTCGATCTCGCCCGCGATGATCACGAACACCATCCCGCACGCGAGCATGCCGGTGATCGACATCTGCCGCAGCAGGTTCGACACGTTGCGCGGCGTGACGAACGCGCCGTCGGTCAACGCCGAGAAGAGCGCCCAGATCGCCGCGACCGCGAACAGCAGCGCGAGCACCTGATAGCGGACGAACAGCCGGCGCAGCGGCTGGCCGTGCGCGCGGCGGCCGTCTGCGGCTCGCTCGCGCGCCGCGGCGGAAGACAGTTCGGTATTCATGTCGCGCTCGCTGCGGTGGGTTCGTCGGCGCGCCGGCTGCTTTTCAGCGCGGCGCCGAGGATCTGTTCCTGCGTGAGCCCGTCGTTGACGAAATCGCCGCGCAGCTCGCCTTCGCCGATCACGAGCACGCGGTCGGCGAGGCCGAGCACCTCGGGCAGCTCCGACGACACGACGACGAGCGCGACGCCGCGCTTCGCGAGCGCGAACACGAGCCGGTAGATCTCCGCCTTCGCGCCGACGTCGACGCCGCGCGTCGGCTCGTCGAGGATCAGCACCTGCGGATCGGTCAGCAGCATCTTCGTGAGCACCGCCTTCTGCTGATTGCCGCCGGACAGGCTCGCGATCGGCTGGAAAGGGTGCGCCGCGCGCACCGACAGCCGCTGCATCCCGGTGCGGATCGCGTCGAGCTCGGCTGCCGCGTCGATCCGCCCGCGCTTCGCGAAGCGCCGCAGCACCGACAGCGTGATGTTGTGGCCGACGCCGAGCTGCGGGACGATCCCGTGCCGCTTGCGGTCCTCGGGCACCATCGCGAGGCCCGCGCGGATCGCGTCGGCGGGCGAGCGGATCGCGAGCGGCCGGCCGTTCATCCGCACGGTCGCCGTGGACGCTCCCCGGTACGCGCCGAAGATCGCCTGCATCAGCTCGGTGCGGCCCGCGCCGACGAGCCCCGCGACGCCGAGGATCTCGCCGCGCCGCACGCTGAACGACACGTCGTCGACACGCTTGCGGCGCGGATTCGTCACGTCGTGGCAGGTCACGTTGCGCGCCTCCAGCACGACGTCGCCGATCTCGTGCGGCTCGCGCGGGTACAGGTTGCGGATCTCGCGGCCGACCATCATCGCGATGATCCGGTCGGTGCTCAGCGCGCGCATCGGCTCCGTCGCGACATGGCGGCCGTCGCGGATCACGGTGACGGTGTCGCACACGGCCTCGACCTCGCCCAGCTTGTGCGAGATGTAGACGCACGCGACGCCGCGCCGCTTCAGGCCGCGCACGATGTCGAGCAGGACCCGCGTCTCCGCGGCGCTCAGCGACGACGACGGCTCGTCGAGGATCAGCAGCTTCGCGCGCTTGTTCAGCGCCTTCGCGATCTCGATCAGTTGCTGGTGGCCGCCGCCGTAGTCCATCACCGGCTGCGCGACGTTGATCGCGTCGATGCGCAGCTCGCGCAGCAGCTCGTCCGCGCGCCGGACCATCGCCGCGTAGTGCATCCGGCCGCCGGGCAGCGTGATCTCGTTGCCGAGGAAGATGTTCTCCGCCACCGACAGCTCGGGCACGAGCATCAGCTCCTGATGGATGATCACGATGCCCGCGCGCTCGGTGTCGCGCACGCCGGACGCGGCGAGCGGCGCGCCTTCCCAGCGGATCTCGCCCGCCCATGTGCCGTGCGGATGGACGCCCGAGAGCACCTTCATCAGCGTCGACTTGCCGGCGCCGTTCTCGCCGCACAGGCCCACGCATTCGCCGCGCCGCACGGTCAGGTCGATGCCGTCGAGCGCCTTCACGCCGTCGAATTCCTTGACGATGCCGCGCATCGTCAGCAAGGGTCCGGTCATACGCGCATGCCTCGCAGTGTGCGCGCGGCCGAGCCGCACCGGCGGCCGGCCGCGCGCGTATCGCCGTTGCTGGCTCACTGGCTCGCCAGTTGCGCCGGTGTGTAGAAGCCGTCCTTCACGACGACGTCGACGTTGCGCTTCGTCAGCAGCGTCGGCTGCAGCAGCACCGTGTCGACCTTCTTCTTCCCGTTGTCGTATTGCGCGTTGTACGCGGGCTTCGCGCCCTTCGCGAGATCCACCGCGAGCTTCGCGGCTTCGCTCGCGATCAGCTTCAGCGGCTTGTAGACGGTCATCGTCTGCGTGCCGGCGATCACGCGCCTGACGGCCGCGAGATCCGCGTCCTGCCCCGACACCGGCACCTTGCCCGCGAGATGCTGCGCGGCGAGCGCCTGGATCGCGCCGCCCGCGGTGCCGTCGTTCGACGCGACGATCGCGTCGATCCGGTTGCCGTTCGCGGTCAGCGCGTCCTCGACGATGCGCAGCGCGGTGGACGCGCTCCACTCGGGCACCCACTGCTGGCCGACGATCCGGATGTCGCCGCGGTCGATCGCGGGCTTGAGCACCTTCAACTGGCCTTCGCGCAGCATCTTCGCGTTGTTGTCGGTGGGCGCGCCGCCGAGCAGGAAGTAGTTGCCCTTCGGCTTCGCGTCGTAGACGCCCTGCGCCTGCAGCTCGCCCACCTTCACGTTGTCGAACGAGATGTAGGCGTCGACGTCGGCGTCGAGGATCAGCCGGTCGTACGACACGACCTTGATGCCCGCCTTCCTCGCTTCGGCGACGACGTTGCCGAGCGTCTTCGAATTGAACGGCACGATCACGATCGCGTCGACGCCGCGCGAGATCAGGTTCTCGATCTGCGAGATCTGCCGAGCCTCGCTCGCATCCGCCGACTGCACGGACACCTTCGCGCCGAGCTTCGTCGCGGCGGCGACGAAATAGTCGCGGTCGCGCGACCAGCGCTCGACGCGCAGGTCGTCGATGCAAAAGCCGATCTCCGGCTTGTCCCGGCTCGCGTGCGCGAGCGGCGCGGCGAGCGCCAGCGCCGCGGCGCCGGCAAGCGAACCCAATACGGTACGACGCGTGACGGATCTCATGTCTGCACTCCTCTTTATTGGACGAACCCACGAACCCACGAAACGCCGGACAGCCGCAGCAGCGCGCCGCCCGCGTCGGAGCGCAGCGCCGCGCGTGCCGGACGCCCGCCTGCCGGTGCGATCAGCGCAGCGCGTAGATCGCCTGATTCACGATGTTCTCGAGCCGCTCCTGCGCGCCGCTCGCGTGCCGCGGGTTCACGCCGCGCGCGAGCGCGTCGGCGGCGAGCGACTGCAGCGAGTAGCCGCCCGCGAGGATCTTGCGGCCGAACGCCGAATCCCACTGCGCGTAGCGCTGCCGGCGCAGCGCATCGAGCCGGTCGTTCTCCACCAGCACGGCCGCGCGCTCGAGCGCGAGCGCGAGCACGTCGATCGCGCCGACATGGCCGTGGAACAGGTCTTCCGGATCGACGCTCTGGCGCCGCACCTTCGCGTCGAAGTTCATGCCGCCCGTCGTGAAGCCGCCGTGGCGCAGGATCTCGTAGAACGCGAGCGTCAGCTCCTCGACGCTGTTCGGGAACTGGTCGGTGTCCCAGCCGTTCTGCGGATCGCCGCGGTTCGCGTCGACGCTGCCGAACACGCCGAGCGCGAACGCGTTCGCGATCTCGTGATGGAACGAATGGCCGGCGAGCGTCGCGTGGTTCGCCTCGATGTTCACGCGGATTTCGTTCTGCAATCCGTATTGCGTGAGGAAGCCGTGCACCGTCGCGACGTCGTGGTCGTACTGGTGCTTGGTCGGCTCCTGCGGCTTCGGCTCGATCAGCAGCGCGCCGGTGAAGCCGGTGCGGTGCTTGTGCTCGACGACCATCGACAGGAACCGCGCCAATTGCTCGCGCTCGCGCGCGAGATCGGTGTTGAGCAGCGTCTCGTACCCTTCGCGGCCGCCCCACAGCACGTAGTTCTCGCCGCCGAGCCGGCGCGTCGCGTCGAGCGCGTGGCACACCTGGGTCGCCGCCCACGCGAACGCGTCGGGGTTCGGGTTCGTCGCCGCGCCGGCCGCGAAGCGCGGATGCGAGAACAGGTTCGCGGTGCCCCACAGCAGCCGCACGCCGCTCGCCTGCTGGCGCTCGCCGAGATAGTCGACCATCCGCGTGAAGTTCTCGACGTACTCGTGCAGGTTCGCCCCTTCCGGCGCGACGTCGGTATCGTGGAACGTGTAGAACGGCGCGCCGAGCTTCGTGAAGAATTCGAACGCCGCATCGGCCTTCTGCCGCGCGCGCTCGAGCGGCTCACCCGGCTGCTGCCACGGCCGCCGGAACGCCTCCTGGCCGAACATGTCGTGGCCCGGCCACACGAACGTGTGCCAGTAGCAGACGGCGATCCGCAGGTGCTCCTCGAGCGTCTTGCCGAGCACCCGCTTCGTGCGGTCGTAATGCCGGTACGCAAGCGGATTGTCCGAGTGCGGGCCTTCGTAGCGAATCGGGGGAATGTGTTCGAAATACGACATGGCGTCTCCATCCGTGTTGCGGCGCAACGCGCGTCGCGGCGACGCGCGGGGCCGAATTCGGTCTGGCAGGATCGTGCTCGCGCACCCTCGCGCCGGCAATTGCGAAATTGCGCAGCGCGCATAACGTTTCTTGCCAGCCGCCCGCGCACGGCGCGCATCCCGTCCTACAATGGCCGCACGCCCGACAGCCGCGCGGCGCCGCCCGCGCGCCTTCGGGAGCCACGGCGCCGCGCCGCCCCGCGCCCCGCGGGAAGTCCCCTTGGGAGCCGCGCGATGCCGGGCATTCGCATGCGCGTTCCGTATGTAAGCAGACCCTAGCAGGCTGTTGAAAAGCCCTCCGTCATGACAACCGGAGCGCTGGTTAAAAGGATTTCACGTGCGATCAAGCGGTGAATTACAGCAGCACCATGCAAATCTCCCGGCTGGTGGACATGCCAGCCGGCATGCCGACGCACGTCGGCCCCGCTCAGGCGGCTTATTGCGCAACTCGGGGCGACACCACCGTCAGTATTCGAGCCATGCGAGTCAGGTTACTGGCGAGCATCGTCAGCTTGAAGTGCTGATCGACGCGCCGGATGCCGCGATACACCGTCTGCCGAATCCGGCCCACCGTCTTGCCCCAACCGAAGTGCTCTTCGATGCGTTTGCGGATGACTTGGCTGATCCGGTAGCCGGCATGCCGCGAGGTGCGGCCGTCGATCGCGCTGCCGCCTTGGCGGGTGTCGTTGCGTGCCACGTGCGGCGTCACCTTGCGTGCCCGGCAATCGCCAACGAAGTCGCGCATGTCGTAACCCTTGTCGGCGCCCAGCGTCTTGGCATGGCGGCCCGGTACACAATCAAGCAAGCGCAGGGCGCTCGCGCGTTCGGCAAAGCCGTCGGCATGGCTCACCACGGCACCCACCACCAGGCCCGAGCGGTTCTCCATGAGAATGTGTCCTTGGTAAGCGAGGATGGCCCCGCTTTGCTTGCTCTTCCTGAACAGGCGTGCATCCGGATCGGTACTCGACTGGTGTGTCTCGTTGCTGCGCCGCTGGCCACGCCAGTCAGTGTCGGCGTTGCGAGCGCCACCCGCGGGCGGCTCGTCGCCCGGGCCGTCCTTGGGGCGGAAACTCTTGTGGCTGGCCCAGGCCTGGATCAGCGTGCCATCGACCGAGAAGTGCTCGCGCGAGAGCAGGCCACGCTGCTCGGCCAAGCCCATGACCTTGGTGAAGAACGCTTCGACGACCTCGTGTTCGAGCAGCCGGTCGCGGTTCTTGGAAAACGTCGAGTGGTCCCACACGGCGTCCTCGATCGCCAGCCCGACGAACCAGCGGAACAGCAGGTTGTAGCGCATCTGCTCCATCAGCATGCGCTCGCTGCGCACCGAGTACAGCACCTGCAGCAGCAACGCCCGCAGCAGCTTCTCCGGCGCAATCGACGCGCGGCCGCTGTCCGCGTAGATCACGCTGAACAATCCGTTGAGCTGCTTGAGCGCTTCGTTGACAAGTTGCCGTACCGGCCGCAGCGGGTGATCGGCCGGCACGAAGTCTTCCAGCTTGACCGTTGTGAACAGCGGTTCTTGCATCTCGTCCATTCCGCGCATCGCTCTCATTGCCCAAGGTCATGAACACGATATCCATAACGCGCGACTCTCAACGCCCGTTTACGCTGGGCCCAAATTCAACAGCCTGCTAGAGATCGAGATGACCCGCGCCCCTTCCGCCCGGACGCCGCACCGCATCGCGCTGCTGTTCAACGCGAACAAGGTCTACGACCGCGAAATCATCGGCGGCATCGGCGATTACCTGCGCTCGACGCGCGTCGCGTGGGACCTGTTCCTCGAAGACGACTTCCGCTGCCGGCTCGCCGGCATCGAGCGCTTCGACGGCGACGGCATCATCGCGGACTTCGACGATCCGGCCGTCGCCGACGCGCTCGCCGGCTCGCCGCTGCCGATCGTCGCGGTCGGCTCGTCGTACGAGGACGCGGCGCAGTATCCGGCCGACCTGCCGTATATCGCGACCGACAACGCGAAGCTCGTGTCGCTCGCCTACACGCATCTGATCGGCGCGGGGCTGCCGCGCTTCGCGATGTACAGCCTGCCCGTCGCGCGGCAGAACCGCTGGGCGGAGCAGCGCGAGCGCGCGTTCGACCGGCTCGCGCGCGCGGATGGGCTCGATGCGCCGGTCTACCGCGGGCTGTCGACGAGCGCGTCGGCCTGGAACCACGCGATCGAGCAGTTGATCGGCTGGCTGCGCGCGCTGCCGAAGCCGGTCGGCGTGATCGCCGTGACCGACGCGCGCGCGCGGCACCTGCTGCAGGCGTGCCTGATCGCCGGCATCCCGGTGCCCGAGCAGGTGGCGATCGTCGGCATCGACAACGATCCGCTCACGCGCACGCTCACGCGCATTCCGCTCTCGTCGGTGATCCAGGGCACCGGGGAGATGGGCCGCACCGCCGCGCATCTGCTGCATCAGATGCTGGGCGGCGCGCGCTTTCCGGGGCGGCGAATCCTCGTGCCGCCCGTCGGGATCAACGTGCTCGAATCGACGCGCCACCAGCCGCTCGCGAGCCCGCACGTGATGCGCGCGCGCCATTTCATCCGCCAGTACGCGTGCCAGGGCATCAAGACCGAGCAGGTCGCCGACTACGTCGGCGTGTCGCGCTCGCTGCTCGAAGAGCACTTTCGCCGCGAACTGCGGCGCACCGTGCACCAGGAAATCCTGCGCCACAAGCTCGAAGCGGCGCAGGCGCTGCTCGCGGGCCGTCACGCGTCGAGCGCCGAGGTCGCGATCCGCTGCGGATTCACGTCGCTGCAGTACATGCACGCGGTGTTCCGGCGCGAGCTCGGCTGCACGCCGCGCGAATACCAGGAGCGCGCCGCGTCCGCGCGATGAAGACGACCGTCCACGAACCGATTCCGCCCATGCCCATCGACACCGACACTCACGCTTTTCCCCCGGCTCCCGGCGTCGCCCGCGTGCCGTCCGAGCCCTGGGGCGCGCTGCCCGGCGGCGACCGGGTGCGCCGCTACACGCTGCGCAATGCGGACGGCATGCGCGTCGTCGTCAGCGATCTCGGCGCAACGGTCGTGTCTTGGCTCGCGCCCGACCGCACCGGCCGCTTCGCCGACATCGTGCTCGCGCATGACGCGCCGGCCGAATACATCGAATCGGGGGCCTACCTCGGCGCGACGATCGGCCGCTGGGCGAACCGGATCGCGGGCGCGCGCTTCACGCTCGACGGCGTCGACTACGCGCTCGACCGCAACGAGAACGGCAACCTGCTGCACGGGGGCGCGAGCGGCTTTCATCGCGAGCGCTGGGCAGTCGTCGACGACTGCGGTGGCCTTGCGCTGCGGCTCGAATCGCCCGAAGGCGACGCGGGCTTCCCCGGCAACGTGACCGTGCAGGTTCGCTACACGCTCGACGACGACGGCGCGCTGACGATCGACTACACCGGCACCGCCGACGCGCCCACGCCGCTCAACCTGACGAATCACAGCTATTTCAACCTGAGCGGCCGCCCGGGCGGCGACGTGCGCGGTCATCTGCTGACGATCGACGCCGACATGTTCCTCGAAATCGACGACGCGCTGATCCCGACGGGCGCCGCCGACGTGACCGGCACCGCCTTCGATTTCCGGCACGGCGCGCCGCTCGGCGCGCGGCTCGACTGGCCGCACGCGCAGCTCGCGCGGGCGGGAGGCTTCGACCACTGCTACGTGCTGGGCAGCGCCGGCACGCGGGGCGTGCGGCCCGTCGCGTGCGTGTACGATCCCGAGAGCGGGCGCGAATTGACCGTGTCGACCGACCAGCCGGGGCTGCAATGCTATACGGGCAATCATCTGCACGGATTGCGCGTGCGCGACGGCGCGCGCTGTGCGCGCCACGCGGCGCTGTGCCTCGAGGCCGGCAGGTTTCCGAATCAGATCAACATGACGAACCTGCGGGACGGCGCCGTGCTGCGGCCCGGGGGCACGTATCGGCAGACGACGAAGTACCGGATCGGCGTGCGGCCGTGAATGCCGCCATCTCACGATCCGCGAATGCAGCCTGCGCGGAGCGCCGCCCCGCGGCGGCATCGCCCGATCTGCCGGCACGCGCGGCCGTCAGATGCAGCAACCGCTGCAGATAACGCGCGCCGTTCGCCGGCGACAGCGGGCTCAGCCCGGCGAGAAAGGCGCGCGAACGGCGCACGTAGTCCGCTTGGGCCGCGTCGTGCCGCGTCGCCGCAGCGACCAGCGCGCGCGCCGCCGACAACACGTCGAACGCCGGATAGTAATAGCCGAGATCCGCGAGCCACGTCGCGTTGTGAATCAGCGGATAGCCGCCATACAGCGCGTCGAGGTGCGGGACGTTCCGATCGTCGCGCCAGTGATGCGCCACCACCGCATCGGCCGCCCGGCTCATGTAGTCCGCGAAGTCGTGCCGGCCATCCAGATGCAGCCGTCCCGCCTGCTTCACGCCGAGCGAGTTCCGCAAAAACGAGAAGCTCGGGTGCGCCTGCATCAGCGCGCCGTCGAGCACCCGCACTTCGTCGATCGCATCGGGCGCCGCGCGAAACGCCATGTCGCATGCGAGCACCGGAATCACGCAGCGTTTGGCCTGCGCTCCGTCAGGCTCGAATATCGCCACGCGCAGCCCCCGCGTCCCGCCCCGACCACCGTGCCGCGCCGCGTAGCCGAAGCGCCGTCCGCGCGCCGCCAGCCCGCCGATGCGCCGATCGATGAACATCGGGTCCCACAGGAGCGGCACTTCGTGCACCGGGCATCGATGCAGCGCCTCCAGCACCGGGCCGAACGCCCGATCCTTCGGCAGCACCCAGATCTCGTCGCAGCGCGGCGCGTGCGAACCATACCCGCCTCGCTGGAACACGCTCGGGCCGAGCCATTGCGCGTCCGGCTCGCCGCCGCACAGGTACACCACCTTCTTGCCTCGCGCGCGCACGTGATCCAGCCATTCGGCATCGGGCCCGCCCGACATCCCGATCACCACGTCCACCCGCTGCGCGGCCTCGCGCGGCGCCATCAGCGGCAGGTCCGGAAACAGCGCTTTCGCCTGCGCCGGCAACGCCGGTTCCGGACCGCAGTCGATCAGCGCGACGTCCTCGATCGCCGGCAGCGCGCGCAGCAGCTTGACCAGAAAGAACACGCTTTGGCCCGGCCCGTCGTCCCATACCGTGCGCCCAGGCCGTGCAATATACGAAATCCCTATCCGCATCTCGGTTTCCTCGTGACTCTTCGTCCCTCATCCGGCTCTTCCCGGCCGCAGAACCTCGTGCGTCGCGAACGCCGGCCGCCCAGTCCGCGCTCGCCCCGACGATCGACGGAGCATCGCGCCGGGAAGCGATTCCCGCGCATCCGGCGAATCCCGGCCGCTCGCCGGATGGCGCGAATCGCCGTCCGGCGCCGCGCGGCGCTTCATCGCGCATGCCCGGTTTCAGCCGGCTCGCCGGTTTGCGATTCGGGATTCGGCGCGAACCGCAGGCGCACGCGCAGCGGCTGCGGCATGTCCGGCGGCGGCGGCTCCGCCAGCGGAGTCGCGGTGAGCAACTGCCTGAGCGTCGCGTCCGCGTCCGGATCGCCGAGCGATGCGAATTCGACACGCGTGACGGCTCCGTTCGCGTCCATCCACGCGCGCACGACGATCGACTGCATCGGTGCGTCAGCGCTCGCGTTCGCCATGCGCGCCGCCAGATGCCGGTGCAGCCGGTCGGCCGCTTCGCCGTCGGCTTCGAGCCGCGCACGGAACTGGCCGCCGGCCAGCTCGCCGTACCTGATCCACGGCTGCGGCACGTCGGCCGTCTGCGCGGCGGCAGGCACGCCCGACGCGAGCACGCACGCGACGGCGAACGCCGGCAGCCATCGGAGCACGCCCCTTCCTCGCCTTCGCTTCATCACGCCTCCTGTTTCACTTTCCCGTTCGCACGACGCCGATGCGGCAGGCAGGCCGCGCCGGGCCACGCGCTCCCGCCCCGGGCGCCGGCGCTCACCCCGGCTCGATCGGAACATACAATCGCGCGCCGCCGCGTTGCACGAGCAGCGCGACCGTCCCGTGCGCGAGGTCGATCTCGCTCGCCAGCGCGCCGACGCTCGCGGCCGGCGCGCCATTCACCGACAGCAGGACATCGCCGGCCCGCAGTCCCGCGCGGGCCGCCGGGCCGCTCGCCTGTTCGACCACGAGCGCGCGGCTCATGCCGAGCCGCTGCTGCTCCTGCTCCGTCGCCGCGCGCAGCGCCAGCCCGAAACGCGCGAGACGCGCGGGCCCCGGCGCGCCGCCGCTCGACGCCGTGCCGCTGTCGAACGCGCCGACCGTCGCCGTCATGTGCGTCGCGCGCCCCGCGCGCCAGACGAGCAGATCGGCCATGCGCCCTGGGCGCATGGCCGCGATCATGCCGAGCAGGTCGGCCGATTCGGCGATCGGCCGGCCGTCGACCGCGAGCACGACGTCGCCCGCCTGCAGGCCGGCCCGCGCGGCGGGGCCGTCGGGCTCGACCGTCGTGATCAGCGCGCCGTCGGGCGTCGCGAGGCCGAACGAGCGCGCGAGCGCCTGGCTGACTTCCTGCACGGCGACGCCGAGCCGCCCCCGCGTGACCTTGCCGGTGCGCATCAACTGGTCTTTCACGTCGAGCGCGATGTCGATCGGAATCGCGAACGCAAGCCCCTGGTAGCCTCCCGTCTTCGAGAAGATCATCGAATTGATCGCGATCACGCGGCCGTTCAGGTCGAACAGCGGGCCGCCCGAATTGCCGGGGTTGATCGGCACGTCGGTCTGGATGAACGGGATCGCGCGCTCGCCGGGCAGCGATCGCGATTTCGCGCTGACGATGCCCTGCGTGACCGTGTTCGCGAAGCCATATGGCGAGCCGATCGCCATCACCCAGTCGCCGACCTCGGTGCGCGCCGGGTCGCCCGTCGCGACGACGGGCAGGTTGCGCGCGTCGATGCGGATCACGGCGACGTCGGACACGGGATCGCTGCCGATCACGCGCCCCCTGAATTGCCGCTTGTCGGTCAGCTTGACGTCCACGGCAGCCGCGTCGCCGACCACGTGCCGGTTGGTCAGGATCACGCCGTCCGCGCTGACGATGAAGCCGGAGCCGAGGCTCACTTCGTCGCGATTGCCAATCACGCGGCGCGCGAGAAACGGCGCGAGCGGATGATCGGGCGGGATGCCGGGCGGAAGCTGAATGCCCATCTGCGTCACCTCGCGCGTGACGCTGATGTTGACGACGGCCGCGCCGACCCGGCTGACGAGCGCGGAGAAATTCGGCAGCGCGACCGTCGGCGCGCCGTCGGCCCGCGCCGGCCAGTCGGCGGCGCGCGGCGCGCCGCACGCGAGCGCGATCGCGATCGCCAAGCCCCCCGCGATCGCCCGGCTCGCCGCCATGCCTGCCCGTTTGCGCGATTTCATGTTGCTGCTCCTCTTCGTTGCCCGGCGGCGCGCCGCCGGCCTCGCGCGCGCCCATTGCGCGACGCCGCCCCGCGCGTCATTTCGGCGGTATGGCGACGGGCGCGGCGGGCCGCTGCGGCGTCGCCGACTTACCCCAGTTCGCGCCGAAGCGGTTGCGCTCGGCCGACAGGTTGAACGTGCCGAGCCGGTTCGACGGCTGCTTCGACAACCGCTCCGAATCCGTCTGCGACGCGCCGGCCTGCGGCTCGGCCTTCGGCTTCAACTGCGCGCCGAGACAGTCGTACGACAGCGCGCGCTTGCCGTCGACTTCCGCGTCGACGCACACCGGCTTCGGCGTCGGGCTCGGCCGCGCGGCCGAGCCGGCCGCATCCACGGCGGCCGTATCCACGGCGGCCGCATCCACGTCGGCACGGCCGCCCTGCGCATGGGCGCCGGCCATCAGCAACAGGCATGCGCCCACGGCGATACACTTGCGTCGCACCCTCATGCGAGCCTCCTTCGAGATTTGTTCGATCACACCGCACCGCGTCGCCCTCATACGCTTTCGCCGCCGCGCGGCGGCGGGCTCGCGAGAAAACGCGCGAACGCGGCGCGATCGCGCGGACTGACGGCCGCCGCCGGCGCGTCGGCCTGCTGCGCCCATGCATCGCGCATCCCGTCGATGCGCTGCCACGCGTGCACCTGCGCGCCCGTCGGATACGGCGTGGCGAGCGGCTCGCGATAGTCGACGCGAAAGAGCCGCGGCGCGGCGGCGCCCGCCGCCCACAAGTCGCCGATCTCGCGCACGCTCGCGTCGAACCAGAACCGCACCCAGCGCGCCGCCGGCACGAGCGCATCGGCGGCGGGCGCGTCCGGCACGCGCAGGAAGCCGGTGAGCACGAGCAGGACGGCCGCGAGATCGTCGTCGCGCAGCGCGCGGTACGACCAGAGATCCGCGACGTCCGCGCACGCGATCACCGTGACGAAGCGCTCGATCGTGAGCGCGGGCCACACGCGCCGCATCAACGCGTAATGGCGCGCCCATTGCGCGACGAAGCGCTCCCGATGGCGCGCCGAGCATTGCGCGTCGCGCGAGCCGCAGATCATCGGTTCGTCGGGCTGGTAGCGGTGGGTCGTCAGCACGCATTGCGCGGAACACCGCGCGCTCCGGTGCCGCGCGTGCCCGCTCGCGCCGGGCACGGACACCAGCGCGCCGAAGCAGAGCGGACAGTGCGTCGGCAGCTCGCCGGGCGGACGCGGCCACAGGTTGGCCTTCGGCGGGCGCACTCGCCCGATCGAGACGGCCGGGCGCGGCCGCTTCGGCATGTGCACATCGGCATGCACATCGGCATGCGCATCGGGCGGATCGATGCGCGGCGTCGGACGGGCGGTGGCCACGGGGCGCCTACCGGACGGCCGCCAGCGCCTTCTTCAGCGCTTCTTCGTTGATCGGTGCGTTCGCGGTCAGCTTCGCGAGATACGCCTGCGCGTTCTGCTGCGTGCGCTGCGCGCGCAGCATCGCGCGCACCTGCTCCTTCACGTCGGCCAGCGGGCGCGGCGCGGCGGCGCGCGCGTCGATCAGCTTCACCACGTGAAAGCCGGCCGGCGTCCGGATCGGCGCGGAGACCTGGCCCGGCTTCAGCGCGCCGGCCGCCTGCCGCACTTCCGGCAGCATCAGCGGCTCGGGCACGAAGCCGAGATCGCCGCCGTTCGCCGCGCTCGCGTGGTCCTGCGAGTTCGCCTTCGCGAGCGCGGCGAAATCGCCGTTGCGCGCGCGGCTCGCGAGATCGGCCGCCTGCCTGCGCGCCTTGTCGAGCGTCGCGGCCTCCGCGTTCGGCGGCACGGCGATGTAGATCTGCGCGACGTGCAGCGCGCGCGGCGCCATGAACGCCGGGAGATTCCGGTCATACGCGGCCTGGATCTCGGCGTCCGACGGATAGTCGGCCGGCGGCGCGTTCATCGACGCGAGATAGCTGCGCACGACGATGTCGCGCCGCGCCTGCTCGATCGCCGACTGCACCTGCGCCTCCTTGTCCCAGCCCTTCGATTTCGCTTCGGCGAGCACGGCCTTCTGCGCGAGCGCCGAGCGCACGACCTGGTCCAGCGCCGTGGGGGCGGCCGCGAGCCGTTCACGGACTTCGGGGTTCACCGTCTTCAGCAGCGTCGCGAGATCCGCCTGCGTGACCGACGCCTGCGCGGCGTTCGCGATCACGTCGTCCCGCGCGTGCGCGGCGAGCGGCGCACCCAGCAAGAGTCCACTCACCGCGATCGCCCTTATCTTCATCTTCGTCATCATGCCTTGACCGCCCTCTCTTGAGACTGCCCTCCCGAATCGCGTGCATCGCGCCCGGGCGACGCACGCATCGGCATCGTTACGTTCATTGCATCCGGCGCGCAGTCCGCAGTGCAGCGCCGATCCGGCTCGCGGCGGTCACGGCTGCGCGGCGCGCTCGTGCGCGGCTTGGGCCGCCGCTTCCTGCTCGGTCATCGCGGGCCGGTTGCGCAGATGCAGCAGGAATTCCTGGATCAGGCGATCCCACAGCTCGATCGTCGAGCGCACGTGGCGCTCGCACACGCCGCCCGCGACGATGACGTCCATCTCCAGCGCGAGCAGCGGCCCGTGGTTCGCGAGGCGCGCGAAGCGCTTCGTGCGGTTCCAGTTCGCGACGAGCTCGGCCGGCAATTCGCCCTGCACCTGCAGCAGGCACGCGAGCGTGTAGTCGACGTAGAGCGCGGCGGCGGGGCCCTCGCCCGCATCGGCGGGCCGCGGCCCGAGCCCGGCGGCGGGATTGCCGAAGCGCACCGAGAAGCCGATCCCCTGGCTCGCGCTCATCAGTTGCACCGCGCCGTTCTGCTCGGCCGCCGTCACGCGATAGCCGGCGCGGCGCAGTATGTCGGCCAGTCGGTCGGCGCTGATCGCCGCGATCGGCTCGTCGTCTTGCGCCGGGCGTGCGCCGCCGGCGTTCGAAAGGCTGTCCTGCATGTGCGTTCTTCCTGTGTTCAACGAATGAATGGAGCCGGCCGAGCGATGCGCTTGTCCCGCGCCGCAGGGCCGACGAGCCGCCGCGCGCCGCGTGCTCATGGCGCGCCGGCCGCGACGCCCGCCGACGCGGCCGGTGCCGGCACCGGCGCCGCGCCGGCGGAACGCGCGGCCCGGTCATACTTGCCCGCGTACAGCGCATCGCCGTAGCGTTGCGCGAGCTCGTCGTACTTCACGCGCGCCGACTGCGCGAACGGCTGCCGCGACGCGACGATCGCGCCGAAGCCGACGTGCTCGTATGCCTCGAGGATCTCGTGGCCCACGCGATACAGCGCCGCATTGTGTGCCTCGCAGGTTGTCAGTTGCGTGTCGCGCGCGGCGACGTCGTCGCGCCATTGCGCGCGCTGCGCATCGTGGGCGCGCGCCGCGGCGAGCAGCGCCTCGTTGGACGACTTGTATTTCGCGAGCGACTGCGCATCCTGCTCGCGAAGCGCGCGCTCCTGCGCGAGCGCGCGCTTCGCGGCCGCCCCCGCGCCCGAATCGCCGCGCGCCGCGGCAAGCTGCGCCTGCGCCGTCTTCAATTGCGCGAGCGCGTCGTCGCGCTGCTTCTCGGCGGCCGCCTTGTCGGCCTGCAACTGCGCCTGGCCGTCCTGCAACTGGCGCAGTTCCTGCACGGTCGAGCGCAACTGGCTGCGCAGCTTGTCCTCGATGCCTTGCGCGCGCGCGCCGCCGGCGGCGAGCAGCAGCGCGCCGGCCAGGCCGGCCGCGAGCATCGCGCGATGGGTGGTGTTCATCCTCGGCTCCGGTCAGAAACGTGCGTTGAGCTCGAGCTGCAGCACGTCGATCGATACCGGCGGGCCGTACACTTCCTTCGCGCTCAGATAGCGGGCCGACACCCACGCGTCGCGCGCCACCGCATACGCCGCGCCGATCACGTAGCCGCGCGCGTTGGTGCCGCCGAGATGGAAGTCCGAATCGTTGAACGCGTCGAGCACCGCGTCCGGTTGCAGATACTTGTACGCCACCGAGAAATTCCACTGCCCCTTCGTGCGCGGCTCGGGTTCGCCGATCGTCGCCTTCGCGAGGAAGCCGTTCGGGCCGCTCCGATAATCGGCGCGCGTCGCGTTCACGGACGTCGATTCGTAGTTGTTGACGGGCAGTGACGCCGCGGCGAACGCCTTGTTCTCGTTGTACGCGAGGTTGCGCACGTATTCGCCGTCGAGGCGCAGCTTGAAGCGATCGGCGACGACCGTATCCCACTGCGTCTTCAGATCGAGCAGCCGGTAGTTGTACGCGAGGCCGAAGAGCTGCGGCTGCGGCGTCATCCCCGGCGCGAGGTTCGGGTTCTGCACGATGTTGCGCAGCGCGATCAGCGAGTTGCCGCCCTGCATGAACGCCGGCGCCTCGTTGTCGGTGCTGCAGTTCGTCGCGCCGAGATACAGCGCGCACGGCGACGACAGCGTGCCGCGCATGTTCTGGAAGTCGTAGTACGCCACCGCGCCCTTCAGGCGGTTTTTCGCGTCGATCTTCCAGTCCGCGCCGAACTGCGCGCCGAACATCCATTTCGTGTCGCTGCCCGCCTTGTCGGTGCTGTTCGACGGGAAGTTCTCGCTCGTGTACTGGATCGGGAACACGCCGAGCGTGCCGAACAGCGTGACGTCCGGATTCCACGGCAGCGCGTGGTGCAGATTCGCCGCGAGGCCGTCCATCATCAGATCGTCGGAGAACACCAGGTCCGACCTGAAGAACGGGTTGTCGAAGCGGCCGGCCGTGAGGTTCAGCCAGGCCGCCGGCCGGTACGAGAAGTACGCCTTGTTCAGCCAGATGTTCTTCTTCGCGAAGCCGCCGCCCGCGGTGGCCGTCGTCGACACCGGCCCGTTGTCGTTGCCGCTCGCGAGCTGCACGCCCGCCGTCAGCTCGTCGGACAGCGTCGCCGTCACGCCGAGCCGCGCGCGGTAACGCAGCAGGTTGTTGCGGTTCTGCGTGGTGTTTTGCGTCGGCAATTGCGTCGTGTTGGTGTTCGGGTTGATGTCGAACCCGCCGCCCTGGTTGATCGCCGCGAAGTTCGTCACGTTGTTCGCGTTGCGGCTGCCGTAGAAGTGGTATTCGTCGCGCACGCGCAGATCGCCGTCGAGCCTGATCCGCGACACCCAGTCCGGGAACGTGTTCGGCTGCGCCCAGTTCTCGGCCTTCGCCTGCGCGATCACCTCCTGCTTGACCTGGTCGCGGATCTGGTCGCGCACGACCTGCGGCACGTACGGCACCGCGACGTCGCCCGGCTGCGTCGGCGGGTTGACCACGGCGGCCCCCGCCACCACGGGCACGCCCGACGCGCGCGCGGCCTTCGCCTGCGCGGCTTCCGCGCGCGCCTCGCCGATCAGCTCATTCGCGTTCTGCTGCGTGAGCACGCCGCGCTTGACGAGCAGGTTGATCAGGTTGACCACCACGCTCTCCGTCGGCGCGGCCTTGCCCGATGCCGCCTGCGTCTCGAGCGATTGCCCGTGCGCGGCGGACGCGCACGTCAGCCCGAGCGTCAGCACCGCCGCGCCGATGCGCGACAGGCGCGCGGACAGCGCGCCGCTGCGGGGCCCGTCACCCCGTCCGTTCATCTTCCGAATCATCAAAGCACTCCGAACAATTGCCGTTTCTTTTTCCGGCAGCATCCGTGCGACGGACCTGCCCCATGATTCATTCGCCGTTCGCATTCGCGCGCGCCGTCATGCCGGCTTGCGCCCCTGCAACCTGACGAGCACCGGATAGGCGGTCGCGGGCGGCGGCGCCTCGTCGACCCGGCCGAGCGACTCGACCGCCGCGACGACGGCCGCGTCGATCTTCGCGTCGCCGGTCGACTGCGCGATCGTCACCTTCGTGATCCGGCCCGACGGGTCCATCCACAGGTTCAGGCTGCCCGAGAAGCGCGCGCCGCCCGCCTCCTGCACGCCCTTGTCCTGCTCGATCGCGCGTTGCAGCACGTACACCATGTACTGCGCGTAGCTCGAATTGCCGAACTTGCCGCCTCCGCCGCTGCCGACCATGCCCGATCCGTCGCCCGCGCCGATGTTGAAGCTGTCGGTTCCGGCCTGCGCGGGCGCGTTCATCGTCATCTGCCGGGGCTGGTTGTCCGACGGCTTCGGCGCCTCCGACGGCTTCGGCGCGATCGTCGGCTTGTCGACGGGCGTCCTGGCCTCCTCCTTCATCTTCTCGGGCGGCGGCTTCTGTTTCGGCGGCGGCGGCGGCGGCAGCGGGATCACGGTCGTCACCTGCGGCGCGCTCGCGCGCTTCACGCCCGTGGTGTCGCCCGCGAAACGCCAGATCAGCGCGGCGAGCCCCGCGAGGACGAGCGCGAGCGCGACGGGCTTCACGAAGCGGCCCGGCCCCTTGTCGCGCGGGCCGCCGTTGTAGGTCATTTCCATCGCGCGTCCCTAGCCGCCCTGCTTCGCCTTGCCGGTCACGAGACCGACCTGCGACAGATCGAGGCGCCGCAGCAGATCGAGCACGTCCATGACCTTCTGGTACTGCACGGCGGCGTCGCCCTTCAGCACGATCGGGAATTCGGGGCTGGCCGCCTTCTCGGTGCGCAGGCGCGCTTCGAGCTCGTCCATCGTCACCGGGTATGCGTCGAGAAAGATCTGCCCCGAGTCCGCGACCGTGATCGCCTTCGTCTTCGGCTTCGCGAGGCTCGCGGACGAGCTCGCCTTCGGCAGATCGACCTTGATCCCCTGCACCGACGCGGTCGTCATGATGATGAAAATCACGAGCAGCACGTATGCCAGATCGAGCATCGGCGTGATGTTGATGTCGTCGTATGGCTTGTCGTCGTCCTGTACTTGCATCGCGCGTTCCCCCCGTTCAATCCGCCGCCAGCGCGTGGTCCGGATTGCGATGCGCCTCCGCGAGGCGCGTGACGAACTCGTCGACGAACACCTGCATGTTCGCGGTCACGTTCTTGTTGCGGATCAGCAGATAGTTGTAGCCGAAGAGCGCCGGGATCGCGACGAACAGGCCCGTCACCGTCGCGAGCAGCGCGGCCGCGATGCCCGGCGCGATCGCGTTCACGTTCACGTCGCCCGCCGCCGCGATCGCGGCGAACGTGATCATCACGCCGACCACGGTGCCGAGCAGGCCGAGGAACGGGCCGCCCGAGATCGCGATCGTCAGCAGCACCATCGATTTCGACAGCCGCTGGTTCTCGCGCACGAGCGTCGCGTCCATCGACGCGCGGATCGCCTCGATCGATTCCGTCGTGATCACCGTGCGGCCGTTGTCGTCGACGCGGCTGTGGATCTCGTCGACGCCCGCGCGATACAGGCGATACAGCGACGATTGCGCGAGCCGGCGCCCTTCGTCCGAGCGCGCGTCGACGTGCGCGAGACCGACGAGATGCCGGCCCGCGACCTCTCGAAAGCGCTGGACGAAGTAGCCGTTCGCGCGATCGACGGCGCCGACGTAGCGCGCCTTCGTCCACATCACGAACCACGAGATGGCCGCCATCGCGAGCAGGACCGCGATCACGACCCATGCGTCGACCGTCACCGACTGGACGATCACGCCGAAATAGCCGAAGCCGAAGCCGGACTGCTTCTCGTCGGCGCCGTATGCGAGAAGCTTCGATTCGGAGCCTTGCGCCAGCGCGTCGACCGCGATGGTCTGCGGCGAGCGCGCGAGCCTCGACAGCCGGAGCTCGTCGAGCGCCCCCGCGTACCCGGCGAAGCCGGCCGGCGCGCCGGCCACGTCCGCGCCGATCGCGGCCACGCCCGACAGCGCGGGCAGCGCCGCCGCCGCTTGCGCCACCTGCTTGCCGTTCACGTAGACGGTAAGGTTCCTGCCGTCGGCCGTCACCGCGAGATGCGCCCACTGATTCGCGCCGACGGGCGGCGCGGCCGGCGTGCGCGCCGGCGCGGCGCCGCCGTCGATCTGCGCGAACGGCACGCCGTTGTCGAGACCGATCAGCAGCGCGTTCGCGCCGTCGCGGCGGCTGTAGAGCAGCGCGTTGGGCGCGAGCGCCGACGGCTTCACCCATGCGCTGAACGTGAAGCCCGCGCCCGCGGCGACGTTCAGCGACGGGCTCGCCGGCAGCGTCAGCGAACCGTTGCCGTCGAACCGCGCGCCCTTGCCGACGATGCCGTCCTCGATCGTGCTGAACGACGCGTTCTGCGCGTTGTTGCCGTAGGCCGTCGCGTCCTTCGGCGGCGCGCCCGCCGCGCCGTTGAAGTGATAGACGAGCGTGTAGTCGGCGTCGAACGTCTCGGCCGGCTTGCCGCCGTCCGGCGCCTTCTTGTTGCCGTAGTACATCCAGATCGACTCGGCGGCGCCCGCGGGCATCTTCGGGATGTCGACCCAGATCAGCGCGACGCCGAGCACCGGATCGTACTGTTCGATGTGGAAGTTCAGCGGCGTCTTGTCGTCCGATCCGACGAAGCGGATGTCGGCGCCGTTGTCGGCCAGCCCGTCGAACTGGAAATTGCCCGAATGCAGACGGATCAGCAGCGGCACGCGGCCGGCCGACTCCGTGAGGTTCGCGCCCTTGGCGCTCGCGTCGATCGTGATCGACTTGCGGTACGACCAGTCGCTCTGCCACCATGCGCTCGCGACGCCGGGCAGCGCGCCGAGCATCACCGCCAACAGGAAAAACAAGACTCGCTTCACGATCCACTCCCCGAATGTGCGGGCGTTGCGCACGTCGCGCCGCCCCGGCACGAAAAGAAAATCCGTCAGAACCCCAGCCGAACGTAGAAATCGAACCGCGGGCTGTAGCGCCGCGTATAGACCCCCGCCTTCAGCGGCCATCCCGCCTCGAAATCCGCACTCGCGTACTTGAGCAACTGCAGCCGCGTGCCGACGCCGACGCTCAGCAGATTGAAGCGCGACGTCTGTTCCGCCTGCGGGCTCAGCAACCACAGATGCGCCGCGTCGACGAACGCGTGGAAGCGCCACTCGTTCACGCGGCTGCCGACCGCGCCGCCCAGCCATTTCGTGAGCGATGGGCTGCGCAGCTCGAGCGAGCCGATCACGCCGCTATCGGCCGTGTCCTCCGCCTGCATGTAGCCGCGCACGCTGTTCATCCCGCCCGCTGCGAACTGCTCGCTCGACACGAGCGGCGAGCTCGAGAGCTGCGCGCTCACGTGCGCATTGGCCTGCATGTCGTTCGCGAAGCGCTGCGTGTGATTGAGGTCGAACTTGCCGTAGACGAAATCCGGCGTCGCGTTGTAGCGCTTGTTGTCCCATGCGCCCCAGTCGCTGCCGATGCCGCGGATGTTCGTCGTGAGCGACGCCAGGAACGACGTCTGCGACTGCTTCAGGCTCAACTGGCCGTTGTAGGAGAACGTCACGGGCACGTAGGTCAGCGGCGCCGTCGACGTCTGGCGGCCGAACATCACGTTTTCGTCGTAATGCTTGCGGTCGATCTCGATGCTGACGGACTGCGCGTAGGTATCCGTCGCCGGCAGCGCGTAGATCGCGGTGAAGCCGTATGTCGTGCCCTTGCCGAGCACGTTCATGCCGCCGACCGACGCCACGTTGCTGTCCGAGTGGACGACGGTCGCGAGGAAGCTCCAGCGCGAATCCCGGATCGGCGCGAGGTACGAAAACGCGTAGACGCGCGCGTCGTTCGGGTGCTGCGGCGCGATCACATAGGTGGCCGACATCACGTGGCCGAGCTGCCACAGGTTCGAGTAGCTGAGGTTCGCGCTCGTGCGCAGCGTGGACGTGCCAGGGCTGTTGTCGTTGTTCAGCTCGAGCGTGCCGTGCAGCGGGCGGTGATCGTCGACCTTCAGGTCGACGTCGACGGTCTGCGGCATCGTCCCCGGCTTGAGCACGGGAATCACCTGCCGGTCGGCCGAGCGATTGAGCTCGGTGAGCTGCTGCTGCGCCTGGCTGAAGTCGGGCACCGCGCCTTCGGCGAGCGCGGGCACCGCGTCACGGATGTGCTGCGGCGAGTGGTACTTCGCGCCGTCGACGCGCAACCGGCCGACCTTCGTCTCGACCACCTGCAGCAGGATCACGCCGTTTTTCACCTGCTGCTGCGGCAATTCGACGACGACCGATTGATAGCCGCGATCCTGATAGACCTTCTGCAGCGCGTCGCGAGCCGCGTTCACGTCGGCGAGCGTTCTGCCCGGCCCTTCGAACGGATAGACGGCCTTCTCGATCTCGATCGCCTGCAACATCGTGTTGCCGCGCACGATGAATGCGTTGACGTCGAACGTCTGCGGCGCCGTCGAGGCCGCGTTCGCGGCCGGCGCGGCGGCGGCCTCCAGCGCGCGGGCGACGGGCGCGACGCTCAGCCCCCCGGCCAGCACGGCGCTGGTCAGGCGTCGGCGCATCAACCGCCTTGGCTCGCGTGACTTACGGTCTACTCTCGGCGGCATGCGCCATTCCCCTTTTTGTTCCGGATCGCAACGGCGCGAACGGCGTCACCCGCTTGCCCGCTATCAAATACGTGTTTCATTTCGATGACTCTTACTTCGCCATCCTGATCATGTCCCGCGCACCCCGAGCGCCGACGAACAGCGCCGGTTGGCATTGACGGCGAGATGCGCTCCGGCGCGACAAGCGGCGTCTCACCGGAAAGGACGAAACGAAAGCGAAAAACCCGCAGCGGCCGCGCGAGCGTCGATCGCGAGCGGCACCGCGCGCGACACGCTCGATGCAACGCTCATCTACCTAGACGGAACGAAGCGCGCATTGCCGCAACCTTTTTGCGTGCGACGGCCGACTCGACGCCGCAGGCGTGCGAGCGGCGCGCATGTCGCCCCTCGGCTGCGCCCATGAAACGGCGCGGCCGATCGAGCACGACCCGCAATGCGCGCGCAGCGGATACCCCGCGTCGTTGGCGAGGACGTTGCGCATGACTGTGCTGAGCCCCGTTTCGTGTGCATATCGTCTGCCCGGCCGGCACGGATCGTCGGCGGCGCGCGATCGCGACGCACCCGCGGGCAGCCCGACAATCGTCGGGTTTGTACCGGGAACTTTTTGTGACATTCTCCTGAAGATTCGCACGAGTCCGCGCGCCGGCCACGCGCCCGATCCATGCCGCCGCGGCGCCGCGCCCGCCGAAATCCTGCGGCTTGCGGCCGCCCGATCCGTCCTAGCTATTGAGAAAGCCCGCCAAGAGAAAGCACGTCAACGACTCGGACGAACTCATGTCATTCGCCGCGATGCTCGCACGGTGGCTCGCCGTGCGCCTGTCCCGCACCACCGCAATGCCGGGCCGGCTGCGCCCGACCGTGGCCGGCCATGCCGCCGCGCGCCGCCCGCTGCGCTGGCGCGCACCGTGGCTCGCGTGGCAACTGCTGTCATGGATCGCGCTCACGCTGCTCGCGCCGCCGATCTGGACGATCGGCACGCTGCTGCTGATCAATTCGTCGAGCGACCAGCCGCTCTTCTGGATGCTCGCGATGGCGATCGTGCCTGTGGCGAACGCAGCCGCGATCGTCGCGACGAACCAGCGCCATCACCGCGCGCCGTTCACGCGGCGTTCGGCGGTCGCGCTCCATGCGTTCTGCGTCGCGATGGCGGTCGGCTGCACGCTGTTCGTGTTGCTGCTGTGGCGCTCGCACGCGATTGCCGGGCTCGTCGGCCCGCTCGCCGTCACGACGGGCGGCGCGCGCTCCGCGACGCTCGCGTGCTGGGTGACGGGGCTCGCGGCGACATTCGGCGTGGCGTCATCCGCGCATGCGAGCATCGCGCATGCGTGGCTGGCATTCGAAGGCTGAGCGCGGCCGGCATCGGCACGGAATCGCCACATGATCGCCACGATGGGGCACGCGATGGATCGATACGAGAAGCGAGGGGCGACGCGCGCGCGACGCGAGCGCGGCATCGCGATCGTGACGGCGCTGCTCGTCGTCGCGCTGGCGGCCACGCTCGCGGCGAGCGTGCTGTGGCGTCAGCAGGTCGCGACGCGCGACGTCGAGAACCAGCGTCTCGCGACCCAGACGATGTGGGTCGAGCGCGCCGCGGTCGAATGGGCGCGGGCGACGCTGCGCGCGCAAAGCGCGACGTCGAACGTCACCGTCGTCGGTCAGACGTGGTCCGCGCCGCTCGCCGACGTGCAGCTCGCGGACCTGCTGCCGCCCGGCACCGCGGCGCTCAACGCCGAGCTCGCGCGCGCATGGATCTCCGGCCACGTCGAGGATGCGCAGGCGCGCCTGAACCTGACGAATCTCGTGTCGCGCGTCGCGCCCGGCAAGCCGTGGCAGACCAGCGGCGAAGGCGTGCTCGCCTACCGGCGGCTGCTCGGCGAGCTGTCGCTCGATCCCGCGCTCGCCCAGCAGACGGCCGACTACATGCTGCGCTCGCTGCGCGAAACGAACGCGCCCGACGGCTGGCCGCTGCAGCTCGTGTCCGTCGACGATCTCGCGCGCATCCCCGGCTACGACGCGCACGCGATCGCGACGCTCGCGCCATTCGTGACGATCCTGCCCGATCTGACCACGGTCAACGTCAACACCGCGCCCGAGCCCGTGCTCGTCGCCGCGATTCCGACGCTCTCGCGCAGCCAGGCGAAGCGGCTCGTCGATCGCCGCCAGACCGCGTACTTCGTCAGCACCGGCGACGTCGCCGAATATCTGACGCCCGCGCAGGGCGGCAACCCGACGCTGCCGGACGGGTCGACCGTCGGCGTCGACAGCGGCTATTTCGTCGTGCATTGCCGCGTGCATTCGGCCCGGATCAACGCGCGCATCGACACGCTGATCGCGCGCTACGGCAGCGGCAACTTCAGTTGGACCGCGGTGATCTGGGTTCGCCGGCTCGCGGGCTGAACGCGGCGCGTGCCGCCGCGCGCAGGCAAGCTTCGACGCGCGAGCGCCCACCTGCCGCCAGCACGCCGCCCGCGGAAACGCCGCTAGTTCAGCGACGACTCGCTCAGCGTGACCGGACACACCCCCGGCGTCGCGTCCGCGCAGTCGAACGACAGCCTCGTGAGGCTCGTCTCGCGCACTTCGCCGAGCAGCCGGTTCCAGTCGTCGATCGACACGAGCAGCGCGATCGGCCGGTTGTACTTGGTGACCATCACGAGCGCCTCGCCCGCGTGCCGCAGCGCCTTCGACGGATTGCTGCTGAAGTCGCGCGTCGCCATCGCGATCGTGCGCAGGCTGAACACGTTCGCCACGGGATCGTCGCCGTCGTCGTGCAGCAGGCGCTCGAGCGTCGCCGTGCGCAGCAGCGCCTGCGATTTCGCGGACAGCCGGTTGTCGCGACGCTTGCGGCGCTCGCTGCGCGGATCGACGTGCACGGCGAGCAGCCGCACGATCTGGCCGAGCGTCGCCGCCGACAGCCGGTCGTAGCGCCGCCACCACTCGGGCGGCAGCGCGATCATCATCCCCGCGTAGGTCGCCGCGACGCCGTCCGCGATATGCGGCGGCAGACGCTCGATATCGCGCGCGTCCAGATCGAGCGCGCCGGCGACGGCCTTCATCATCGCGCCGAGCGCGTTGTACGCGAGCGCGGCGATGCCGCGCGCGAGCTGCGCCGCGCGCGCGGGCACGTTACCGAACCGCGCGGCGCCGAGCACGGGCTCGATCGGCAGCGGCAGCGCGTCGCGCCAGCGCGTGCAGGACAGTTGCACGACCTCGCGCGCGTCAAACGGCGCGGCCGGCAGATCGGTCAGCACGGCGATCGTCGAGCCGGGCTCGAGCGAGTCGGAATCCGAGCCCGAATCCGAGGGCGAATCCGAGTGCGAGTGCGAGGGCGAGCCCGCGCCGCGCCGCCACTCGATCCGCCGGAACACGCCCGACATACCCGGCATCCCCGGCATACCCGACACGCCGCCGTCGCCCGCGATGCCGACCGCCTGCTCGTAGAGGCGTCCGTCGCCGAGCACGCCGGCTTCATGCCAGTCGCCGAGCGGCCGGCACGCGAGCGTGCGGCCGTATTCGCGCACGATGAACGCGCCGCCGCCGCGCGGCCAGCCCGACAGGATCGCATCCGTGTCGAAGCGGCCGTCGACGATCCACAGCTCGCCCGCCCGGACCGTTTCGAGCAACGCGGCGACGAGCGCGCGCTCGTGCGCGCGGCCGCGCTCGTACGGCAACAGATCGACGATCATGCCGAGAGCCGGATCGTAGACGGGCAGCGCCCGCGCACGCTCGGCGGCGTCGCGCGCCGGATCGTCGCAGGCGCAGCCGTCGGCTCCCGGCGCGCATGCGCCGCCGTCGAGCACGCGCAGCCGCATGCCGCCGACCGCGGGCGCGCGGTCTTCGGCGCGCATCGCCGCGAGGGGCTGCAGCAGCTCGACGCTGTCCTTCACGAGCGCGCGCCCCCAGCCGGCCCGCAGCCGGCTCATGCCGTCGTGCAGCGCCGTCACGGCCGCGCCGAGCTCGGGCGACGCGCCGGCGGCGGCGCTCCCCGGCGCGCGCGTGCGCGCGGCGATCGCCGCGAACGCGTCGACCGCGAGCGCGAACAGCGTCTCGCGAATCGGCTCGCCGTTCGGCGCGTCGTCCATGTCGGCGGCGGCGTCGATCCAGTCGTCGTGCAGTGCGCATTGCAGCACGAGCCGCGCCATGATCGCCATCGGGCTCTGTTCGACGAAGCGTTCCACGATCGTGCGCATCACCTGATCACCCCGCGCTGTATGGTTGAACGCCCGCGCATGCAGCCCGGCCGTCGGCACGATCGCGCTTGACGGGCCGCTTTCGACGCCGCAGCATCGTGGGCGACCGGAGACGCACGACGACGCGCCGTCGCGCCGATCCGCCCGCAATCGATGCACGAGGCACCGGCATGTACGTAGATCCACGCGTGGCGCACGGCCGCGCCCGGTTCGACCTGAGCCGCTCTCCGCGCCTCGTCGCCGACGAGCGCCGCTGGGCAATCAGCGACGTCGTCACGCGCTGCATCGACGACTTCGCGGGCGAGCGCAATCGCCGCAACCTGATGCGGCTGCTCGAGCGCCGGATCGCGCCGAAGCTCGCGCGCCTCGGGCTCGAACCGTACGTCGGCGCGCTCGGCCGGCTCGAAGGCTTGTTCGTCAACTTCTCGACGATGAGCGCCGAGCACGGCCTGCGCGAATTCCAGCTTCAGTTGACGGTGCCCGACCTCGTGCTGCGCAGCTTCGCGTCGGACGTCATCCGGCCGCACGCGGTCGCCCGTTGCATGCAGCGCAACGGCGTGATGACGCTCACGGAAATCGAGCACGAGACGCGCATCGCGTTCGTCGCGGCGCGCGTGATGCGCGCGCTCGCGCTCGCGGAGCGCTGGCGGCAGATCGGCGTGCCGACCCCGCACGGGCTCTTCGTCGGCACGCTGACCGACACGCGCGACATCGCGATGAACACGTATTTCCGGCCCGGCGACAACGACAGGCCGTCCCGCTGGAGCGGATTCGCGGAGCTCTTCTGCGCGATGCCGCACTGGCGCCCGGAGCAGGTCCGGCACGGCGGCGATCTGCTGCAATGGATGGTCGACCATATCGTGGCCCTGAAAGAATCCGCACCGTTCTTCGAACGTTTCCCCTTCCTGCGCGAGCCCCTGCACGACGCCGGCGACCGGCTCGACGCCGCCTGGCGCGGCGCGCGCGCCGGCGCGCAGGACGCGCCGCCGTCCTGATCGCGAACGATTGCGCGGCATGCGCGGCACGCGTGACATTCGCGGCGCGCCGGCTGCGATCGCTCCCCCCGCGCGCCGGGGCCTGCTTCGTCCAGCCCCGGTCGCGCTTCACGGCCCTCTCGCTCTCTCGTAAACAAGGTCGAAACGGGCTCGCCTAACCCGCAGACTTTTCTTGCCGCCCGCTCGCACGGGCGCTTCCGGGCGCGGGGCGGCGCGTCAATGCGAGCGCGTCGATCCGTCCGGCCCCTGCCGGCCGATCGACTCGAGCACCGCCCACATCCAGATCAACTCCCGGACGGTGCGCGCATGCTCGTCGCTCTGCGCGCGCCAGCGGCGGAAAGCGTCGAGCTCGCGCGCGGTCGGGTCGCCCGCGCGCAGCCACAGCAGCCAGCGCACCGCGCCCTCGCGAATGTCGTCGGCGCGCGACTGCGCGGCGCCGGAATCTGCATCCCGTTGCGATATGGTCATGATCACGCCACCGCCCGAAGCTCAATCGACGCACCTTCCCCGTTGCGCGCATCGCTGCGCGGGCCGGGGCGCTTGCCACACACGCCTCGGGTCCGACGACGCTCCACCGGGCGGCCGCTGCCGGCCCGCCCGGCGTTTGCCGGCCCTCATGGATCAGGTCGTATCGACGCGCCTTAACCCGCATGCCCCGCAGGCCGCGGGATGCCCGAAAGCGCCGGCGGAATCGCCGAAAGGAGGATGGGGAGAATGCGGACGGGTCAGCTCAGCAGCACGATGTTGCCGGGCAGACGGGTGACGCGCGCGCCGTACAGGCGCCCGACCATGTCGATCACGTCGTCGAGCCGCGCGATCGGGAACTGCGCCTGCATCCGGTTCTCGCCGAGCGCCGCGTTGCGCAGGATGACCCGGCCGGGCCGGTAGCGGTTGATCTCGGCGACGACGTCCGCGAGCGGCACGCCGTTGAACACGAGCATCCCGCGCCGCCATGCGCTGACGGCGCCCGGGTTGGCCCGCGACACCGGCTGCACGCCGCGATCGTCGTAGACGACCTGATCGTCGGCCCGCAGCGTGCGAGCGCCGCGCGGGTGGCTGAGCGCGACCGTGCCCGACAGGCAGGTCACGCACACCTGCGCGTCCGTGCGCCGCACGTTGAACCGCGCGACCGTCGCCTGCATGCGGCCGCCGCCCGCGACCACGGTGACGGGCCCGAGCGGCGCCGCGCGATCGGCCGTGGGCGCGGCCGCGTCGATCTCCGCTTCGCCCGCGACGACCTCGATGCCGTGCGCGGCGACGCGCGCGGGCAGCACGTCGACGCGCGTCTGCGTGTTCATCTCGACCGTCACCTGCGACGACAGCGCGATGCGGCGCTGCTCGCCGGTGCCCGTGCGGTAGTCGGCCGCGAGATCGCCGAGCGACGGCCAGAGCCGCATCGGCGGGCGCAGCGCGAGCCACGACGCGCCCGCCGCGACCGCGAAGCCGACGAAGGCCCGCCGCCCCGTGCGCACCGCGCGCTCGCGCCTTGCAACGTTTGCCCACGCCGCGGCCGTCCGTTCCTCGTGCTCGAGCTCCGCGGCGGCCGTGCGCAGCGCGCTCCACGTGTCGCGCAGCAGATGCGCGGCCTGCGGGCGATCGGCGCACCAGCGCTCGAACGCGTCGGCTTCCGCTTGGCTCGCGCGCCCCGAGCGCAGACGCGGCAGCCACGCGCTCGCTTCGTCGAGCGCGTCGTGGGCGGTATCGGCCTGGGCTTTCGTCATCGTCCGGATGCTCAAAATTTACGCGGTCCGCCTCGCGAACCGGCGTACAGGTCACTGTCTTCCTGCATGCGCTGCAAACAATACTTCATCGCCGCGCTCAGCTCGCTTTCGACGAGCCGCAGCGAAATCCCGAACTGCTCGGCGATCTCCCGGTTCAGCAGGCCGTCCACGCGGGCGGCCAGCAGGATCGCCCGGCGTCGCGGCGGCAGGCCGCGCAACACGTCCTTCAGCGTGTCGACCTTGCGGCGCGCCGCGACGATCCGCTCGGGATCGGCCAGCTCGTCGGGCATCTCCAGCAGCGTCTGGACGTCGTCGTCGTGCAGATGCCGCCGTTCGCGGCGATGCTGATCGATCGCGACGTTGTTCGCCATTCCGAGTATGTAGGCGTCGGCGTTGGACACCTGCGCGGAGACGTTCGCGTTCTCGAGGCGCAGCCAGGTCTCGTGCAGCGCATCGGCCGCGCCGTCCTTCGATCCCGTCACGCGCTCGAGGCGCCTGACGAGATACGCATAGCGCGACGCCAGCAGTTTCCTGAGCCCGCTGCGGGTGCTGTCGGACATGGCGGCCTAATTCCTCGCCGCCTGCGGACAGCGCGCATGCACGCCATTGCCGGCGGGCCGCAGCAGGATCGTGACCGGCTGCGGCAGATCCGCCGGCGGCGCGTCGTCCAGCCTCAGCGCGCGCAGCGCGCGCAGGACCGCCGCGTCGCGGGCGGCCGAACCGCTCGATGCCACCATGTTCACCGCCACCACCGCCCCCTTGTTGTCGATGCGCATCTGCGCGACGAGTCGATAGCTGCCCGGCACCGCCGCCGGCTGCGCGCACAGCGCATCGATCAGATGCGCCTGCAGCACGCCCGCGAACGCGCGCCGCTCGCCGGAATCGCCGATCCCGTCGATGCCGTCGACCGGCAGCGCGGCCCCCGCCTGCGCATCGACGGCGCTCGCCGTTTCAACGGCCGACTGCGCGACGATGATCGCCTCGTCCGGGCGCGAGAACGCCGCGCGCAACCCCGTTCCGACCAGCATCCGCTCGAGTGCGTCGCGCGGCGCGAAATCGCCCTGCACCGGCGCGCTCGTCCGCCCGTCGAGCAGCGGCGCGCTCGCCAGCACGATCAGCTCGGTGAGCCGCGCAAAGTCCTGCAAGGTCTTCGCGAGGGGCTGCGCGGGCAGATCGAAGTGCGCGACGCTGCCCGGCTGGCGGCCGGCGGCGCTTGTCTCCTGCGCCTGCGCGCCGCGCATGCACAACGCGACGAACGCAAGCCACGCGACGAGCGCCAGGACACCGGTCCGCGCCCGTGAACGAGTCATGAATGCCTGGACGGAAGTGAAGTGGCACGCCGCCGGCGGAGCCGGCGCATCCCGTGTGCGGCTCCGTCGCGAGCGAACGACAGATTGTGCGTGGACACTATGACAGTCAGGTGAACCGTGCAGCGGCGCGAGTCAATGCGTGCACGCGTGCGTGCGCGACGAAGCCGGTGCGCCGGCCGCACGCCGGAACGCCGCGCCGTTCACGGCCCGCGCACGGCGAAGTTGCCGATGCCCGTGGCCACGACGGCGATGCGCGTGTCGCCGGACCACAGCGTGATCGTGACAGGCACGTCGATGCTTTCGTCGCCGAGCACGACGCGCGACAGCGCGTCGCCGCCGTCCGTGTAGCGTACCGACACGCCCGTCACCTCGCCGCCCCAACGACGCGCGCGAAACAGCTCGTCGGTCATCGGCGCCCACGCGCCGCTTTCGGTGCGCTGCATGAAGCGGTAGCCGCCGCCGTCAGGCTGCCATGCGATCGACGTCGAGCGCACCTGCGCTTCGTCGCCCGCCGATTCGAGCAGGTTCGCGAGCCGCTGCGCCTCCTCGGCCAGCCCGGTGCGGCGATTGCGCGACGGCGCGAGCGTCACGACCGCGACGAGCAGCCCGACGATCACGAGCACGACGAGCATCTCGAGCAGCGTGAAGCCGCGTTGCGACCGGCGCCGCCGCGCCCGTTCCCGCGGCCCCTTCGCGTGCGGCGCTCGCGTTTCGCCGTGTCGCGTCATCATGTATTCACCGGCGCGCTGAAAATCCGCTCGTCGCGACGTTCGCCGCCGGCGCGGCCCTCGTCGCCGTATCGCTAGCACGCGTGACGCGCCTGCTCCGGCGCGTCACGCGGCCGCGATCGGCGGCATCGGCGGCGACGGCCCGCAACGCGAGATCGCGCGGCCCGCCGCGCGGAAGCCGAACGCGTTCGTGCGCTGAGCGCCGCATCACTGCACCATGTTGTTCAGCTCGATGATCGGCATCATCACCGCGAGCACGATCACGAGCACGACGCCGCCCATCGCGAGAATCAGCAGCGGCTCGAGCAGGCTCGTCAGGAACATCGTGCGGCGTTCGAGCTCGCGCGATTCGCCTTCGGCCGCGCGGTCGAGCATCGTCGTCACGTCGCCCGTGGCCTCGCCCGAGCGGATCAGGTGCACGAGCACGGGCGGAAACGTCTTCGTGTGCGCGAGCGCGCGCGACAGCGCCGAGCCCTCGCGCACGCGCACGATCGCGTCGTCGACGTTCGCGCGCATCGCACGGTTCGACAGCGTCTCGCCCGCCGCCTGCAGCGCGCGCAGGATCGGCACGCCCGCCGCGCTCAGGATGCCGAGCGTGCTCGCGAAGCGCACCGTGTTGTAACCGCGCACGAGCTTGCCCGCGAGCGGCGCGGTGAGCGCCCAGCGGTCGAACGCGAGCCGCGGCCCGGTTTGCGACAGCACCTTGCGCACCGCATAGGCGGCCGCGACGAGCGCGGCGAGCGCCGCCCACCACCAGCGGCGGACGAAATCGGACAGCGCGAGCATCACGACCGTCAATGTCGGCAGTGGCTGCTTCGTGCTCGTGAACACGTTCGCGACCTGCGGCACCACGTAGCTCAGCAGGAACGTGACGATGCCGAACGCGATCAGCGTGACGACGGCCGGATACGTGAACGCGAGCAGGATCTTCTGCCTGAGTGCGTTGCTCTGCTCGATGTAGTCGGCGAGCCGCGACAGCACGACGCCGAGCTTGCCCGTGTGCTCGCCCGCCGCGACGAGCGCGCGGTAAATGTCGGGGAAATCGCGCGGATGCTGGCCGAGCGCGTTCGCGAACGAATGGCCGCCGACGACTTCCGCGCGAATCGCTGCCATCAGCTCGCGCACGTACTCGCGCTCGGCCTGCTCGCTCAGCACCGCGAGCGATTCGTCGAGCGGCAGCCCGGCGACGAGCAGGCTCGCGAGCTGGCGCGTCAGGATCGCCTGCTCGCGCTGCGACAGCTTGCGCCCGAGCGCGAGGCGCTGGTGGCGCTCGCCGTGCAGGCGCGACGCGGCCGCCTCGACGACAAGCGGCGTCAGGCCCTGCGTGCGCAGCCAGTTGCGCCCCCCGCGCGCGCTGTCCGCTTCCAGCACGCCTTTCAGCGTGCGGCCGGCAGGATCGATCGCTTCGTAGCGGAATGCCGACATGTCAGTGTTCTCCTTACGCCGGGACACGCCCCGCGGGCCGCGGGACCGCGGTCCGTTTGCGATGCCGCCGAACGGCGTCGCTGGGCAAGACTAAGGAGCGAACCGGCGCAAATTTGTGACGAATGTTGGGCTACCTTTTCGGCTCGCCGGTCACGCCGATTCGCAATTCCCGCATCTCGAAAAACGATTTTGGATCGCCAAATTCAATCGATTATTCCGATGTCGATTTCCCGTTCAAATATCGCCACCCCAATTTGTTCGTCCAATCAAAATAATGACGAACGGCTGCGAGAGAATCATCGAATCGATTACGGCAAGAATGCTCCGCTCAAGCTCCCGGCGGGCGATGCGCGACGATGCTCGTCGGCTCGATCCCGGCATCCGTTTTTTCTTTCCGTTCTGAATTTTTCCGGAATCATGTTTTTGTCGACCAAAATAAATCGATCGCATTTTTATTTAAAAATGTTCCGTACCATTCGTTATGAAAAATTCACACGCGATTGGAGAATTTCCTCCTACATTTACTCGGCGGCCGATACGGCATTCCGTCCGCAGCAGCAGGCTTCCCGTTTATCTTCGTTCAAGGAAATTCTCATGAAATCCAGCAAGCGCAAGATCTGTCAGGTCCTGGCTCTCGTCGTTTCGGGCATGAGCGCATCGCTCGCGATGGCCGCGGGCCCGGTGATTCAAGGCGGCGGCTCGTCGCTCGTCGCGCCGACGCTCGGCACCGCTTCGCCGGCTGCCGGCGAATTCGGCCTGTATGGCACCGCCAGCGCCACGTTCACGTACTACTCGGTCGGCTCGGGCGCCGGCCAGAACGCGTTCCTGAACAACCAGCCGACGTACTTCGGCTCGGGCGTCACGGGCACGGTCGACTTCGCGAACAGCGACGCCGCACTCACGACCGCACAAGTCACGTCGTACAACGCCAGCACGGTCGGCGCGAACAGCGGTCCGCTGATCCAGATCCCGTACATCGTGACGGCGATCACGGTGCCGGTCGTCAACGGCCCGGCCGTGACGAGTTCGATCACGCCGCAAACGACGCCGGGTCAAGCGCACAGCATCGCGCTGAACGACGATGATCTGTGCGGCATCTTCTCGGGCAAGATCACCGACTGGGGCCATGTGGTCAACCCCGAGACCGGCACGTTCTATGCGTCGAGCGCGCCGATCAAGGTCGTCTATCGCGCTGACGGCAGCGGCACGACCGAACTGCTGACCCGCCACCTGGCCGCAGTCTGCACGACCAACAACACGGCTTCGGGCGTCAAGTTCATCGATTCGCTGACGTTTGCGAATACGTCGGCGTTCCCGACCGGCGTGCCGGCGAACTTCATCGCCGCTTCGGGCAGCGGCGGCGTTCGCGCCTCGCTCGCGTCGCTGTCGACGGCCGGCACGGCCGCCGTCGCGTACCTGAGCCCGGACTACACGAACACGTACATCGCATCGCAAAGCTCGGTCGTGAAGTCGTCGGGCGCGCTGCAGCTTCCGCTCGCCAGCCTTTACAACGCAAAGGACACGAAGTACTACGCACCGACGTACGCGAACGCGACGACGGCAATCGGCACGATCTCGGCACCGTCGACGAAGGCCACCGCCGCCGATCCGACGCAATGGGTGCCGGTTTCCGGCACTCCTTACACCAACCTGGCCAATCCGTCTGCCGGCTATCCGGTTTCGGGTACGAGCCAGATCATCCTGAGCCAGTGCTATGCGGACGCCACGGTGGCATCGAATGTTCAGAGCTTCCTGAACCACCACTACACGGACGCCAGCTATGCATCGGTTGTGCATGGCAACGGCTTCGACACCGTGCCGTCGGGCTTCAAGACTGCGATTTCGGCCGATTTCCTGAGCAACACCAGCGGGTACGGGCTCGATATCAACAACGCGAACAGTTGCCTCCAGTATGTGGGCCGTTAATTCGAATCACCGCTGATTCGACGCGTCCTGCTGAACCCGCCTCGGGCGCTTCGAGGCGGTTTTTTTTCATCCCTCGACGCCTTCGCGATCCATCGCCGACACTCGCGGGCTGCATGTATCACGTGCTCCCCGTCTTCCGGGTCGTCCTCCGTCGAATCGGTCAGGATGCGTTGACCGAACAGTCCATCGAACCAGCCTCTCAAACGAGTCCGATTCGGATGCGTAAAATGAAAACTCTCCGCATCGAACAGACGAAGCGGAGAGTTCTCGTTCACTCAGTCGGACTGAATCGCGAGATACCGGGTCGCGCGGTATCCCCCGGCTTCATTCAGAACCGGTTCAATTTTCCAAGCTCTTCCTTGCTGAGCAACGTCCGCTGAGTAGGCCCTGCCGCCCCGAAGCCAAGCAGCGAAACGGCGTTCGACGAATCGTAGCCAACCTGTTCCGACTTGCGGCGCTTCGCCCCACCGTCCGGGCCGTTATCCCCGAAGCCCTCGACCTGCACGCTGATCGTCCAGCGGCGCGGCGCAGCGCCCGATGCATTGTTCTTCGCGATATCCTGCGCAACCTGACTCGCCGCCGAGGCGGCCGAACTCGCGGCCGTCAGCGCGCCCGTGTTGACGGCCTGCACGAGCGGAATGCCGGTCGCCTTGCCCGTCACCTGAATGTTGTCGGCGTTCACCACACGCAACGCTGCAACGTTGAGGTTGCCCGCTCGAATGCCCGCATCGCCCGCATCGACGGTGCCGCGCGGCGCGATCAGGTTGACCGTGCCTTTCGGCGCGCCCGGTATGCTCTGTAGCGTCGCGATGCCCGCCCCCGTCACTTGACCACGCGAATCGACCGTACAGTAATGATTCGCATCGCAAACATACTGTGGCGCCGGCGTGTCGGCCGACGTCTTTGCGCCCTTGCCCGCGTTGATGTCGCCGTTCGAACTCCAGATCGTCATGTCGCCGCCCTGCTCGGTGAAGATCCGGCTTTGCGCGAGCAGCACGCTTTGATCCGCGAATATGCCGACATTGCCCTTCTCGAGCGTCAGAATCCCCATCGTGCCCGGGCCCGCTACAACCTTGCCGTTGCTGTCCACGATCTGCGGCGGTGCCGTCGTGCTGCCCACGAGCGCCTGCCCGCCAGGCCCGAGGATCGTGACATCGCCGCCCTGCTGCGTCTGAATCGTCGTGCTGCGGATGTCGAGATCGCCCGTGCTGACCGACTTGTTCGCGCCGTTTGAACCGCCACCGAGATTGTTCGCGGTATAGCCGTACGAGGCGGGGAACAGCGTATTGATCGCCTGATAACCTCTTGCGTACTGGCCGCGATACGGGCTCGATGCATCGTTGAAGTCCGCGCCTACTTGCGCCAGCACGTCGAACAGCACCTTTTCCGCAAAGAGTTGCTGAACGTAAGACGGCAACGCCTGGAATTGCTTCCATGCTTCATCGGCCGTCAACGGGCCGACCTTGGCCAGCGCCTTGTCCTTGTCCACCTGCAATCCAGTATCGACGCCAAGTCCCGCGTCGTACTGCTCCATGAACGCAATCAATGCCGGTGTCGCACTCGGTACGCCGGCAACCGCACTGCCCGGCGCGATATAAGTCGCGATGAATCCCGGCAGATCAACGCCCGGCCCGACACCGAACATCACGTTGACGTTCGCGCTCTCGTGCGGCAGATTCGGATTGTTTGCGTTGCCGACTGCGTCGATGCCCGTGAAAACGTGTGCGATGCCGCCGGTATCGGCTTGCTGGTTGTACAACTCGGCCTGGCTCGTCAGCGGGCCAATGTTGCGTCCCGCCTGCACGTCGAACCAGCCTGGGCCACCGACCGACAACACCGGCACTGCACCACCACCACCGTTGTGGGGAATCGGCGTGTCGTAAATGTCTCGGCCTGCCACGATGCGCGTTACGTCGGAGCTGCGCAAGTTCTGCCCCCAGAACGCCAGGTTGACGATGTCCTGCCCGGCTTGCATGAACGCCGGCTTGTCGACCGACAGCGTGACGAGGCTCCGGTAGAAGCCGTCACTATCACCGGGGGTATCGGCGGTGCCGTTGACGATGCTTCCGTTCAGGCTGTAGATGCGCGCAGGCAGCATGTCGCCATCATGGAGCGCAGTCAGCGCATGTGCAGCGAGCGTCGTATCCGTCAACGCCGGAATCGCTGCTTGCGGATTCGTCGGCGAAGGCATCTGCGACGGATCGGCGTCGGACAAGCCAAATGTATCAGGCAATGCGGCGCCGGTCCCCTTGGACGATACATTGGAAAGGGACACCGACTGATCCGCAACCAGATTCAACTGGCCGACGGCCGACGGATAGAGCACGCCGCCTGATTCGACATGAATCCCGCCGTCAAATGCTGTCAGATTGACGCTCGCCGGCAATACTCCATTTGCCCCCGTCAACAAGCCACCGAGCGCGCCGATTCGGATGTCTCCGGTTGTGGATAGCACATTCACGGCGGAAGTCGATGAGTAACCCTGGCTGTCGGCGTACTGTCCGTAGTTGAACAGATGAACAGCCGAGGTAGGCTGCCCGCCGGGCGGCGCGAAACTGCTTGCATAAGACGGATTCAACACTGCGCCGATGTCCGCGCCTTGACGCGCCGTGACATCGAATATGCCATTCTGCGTCGCAAGCACCGTCGATACGGCAATCGGAGCCACTCCAGTCTGTGGAGACATCACGGCAATATCCGACCCGATGCTTCCGCCAGCCGATATCGTCCCCGCTCCCTTGGCGACGAAGTAGTCGCCGCTCAGAATATCGCCGCCGGCATGCACTGTCAGATTCCCGCCGCCAACGGTGACGGGCTTGTTGTTTCCATCCAGGTACCACGTAGTCGGCAACGACACGGCCAGATCCGAGATATTGCCGCCGGCACTGATCGACACGTTGCCGCCGACGCTCATCACGCCTTGGCCAAACGCGCCGAAATCAATCGAGGACCGGGTCAACCGAGCAAGGATGGCGCCACTGATGTCGGCGGTTTCTCCCGGCGTGATCTGCATCCACTGCCACCAGTACTGGCTGATGCTGTTGCCTGCCCCGCCCGTCACTGCACCCGTCGCGTCGGTCACGCTCTGGACGCCATTGATGTCGCCCTGCACATGGAGCGAAATATCGCCGGCCGAATCCGGATTCACGGTGGGTGTGACCAGTATGTCTTGCAGACCTGGCTGGCTGCCATGAGCGACCGCCGAGGCGAGACCCAACACAGGATTTCCCTGCGTGGGCGCACCCGCCGTATACAAGACGCCCGGTGCGGTTGTATCCGCCAGCGTGAAATCATTGCCCGCCGCGATATCGATCGATCCGGTACCGGTTCGGATCGTTGTCGGTTGCAACAACGTCAACCCGTTCGAATCGACGTAAGCGGTGTGCTGGTTCAACGTCACGTTGCCCGCCGGCGCGCTGCCGGCGTTGAGTGCAGCAACAGGCTGCACGGCAAGCGGATTCGCGCTTGCGAGATCGGCGCCGCCGACAATGCGATACGACGAACTTTGTCCGCCCAGCAGCGCGGCAAAGCTGATCGGCAGCGGATTGTCGGCCGTCGCGACATTCGCTGGCGTATTGCCGGGTAATGCACCGATATTGATGCCCGCCATCGGAATCGACAATGGGGCGGCGGGAGCATAGAAAAAATTATATGCGCCATGCGGGCTGATGATCGGCGAATTCGACGAAGCTATTCCGGACACCGTGTCCAGGTAATTTTTATAGACCGATACATACGTCTCATAGTCTGCCGGACTGGACGACAAAATCGGTGGAGTTGGCGTTCCGAATTTCGGAATGACTATCGATCCTTTAACCAATCCCGTAATCCCGATTTGACTATAATTCGAAAACCAGCCTTGGTATTCCGCAATATAGTCGCCGTAGGACGAAGAGCCCGACAAGACGGGAGCGGGGGTATGTAACGGTGCATAAGGCATGATATGGAAAGCGTACTTTCCACTTGCCCAGTTCCCATAATACGTACCCCATGAACTACCGTACTGCAAATAGTCCGAATAATATTGAGCTGCCTGATTCTGCAGCGGCGCACTCAGCGCGTAATTCGGATCATGCAACGGATTCGTCGAATCGGTACCGATCGAAGTCAGCGATTGACTCGACCCGTCGACAAATTGCACGGTAATTGATGCAGGATCATCCAGTGACACCAGGTTGTTGTACAGCGTCAGCGCCGCCGCATACGTCCCCGTAGCTGTCGCATTCCCCGCCGCCCCGAGAATCGTCGCCACCTCGCTCTGGAAAAATCCGTCGGTAATGCTCGCTTGCGCATCGAAATTGTTCGTCGCCCGGAACGTCAGCATCGGCGCGACCGTGCCGTGGTACCGATACGAAGGCACGATCGTCCCGCTGTTGTTCGGCAGCCCCGCGCCAAGATTCCAGTTGGACAGGATCGAGATATTGCCGCCGTTGATCGCCGTGCTCGGGTTGTCGAATTCCACGCCGGGCGCGACGCGGAAATTCGCGATGTTCGCCGTCGATCCCTGCAGCGTCGGCCCATTGGCGCCGAGCCCGTTCTGAATGAATCCCATCAGCGTTCCCGGCGTCATCGACAGCGTGCCGTCGCTCGCCTTGACGATCTGCCCACCGTAGAACGTCTGGTGATCGGCGTTCGCCGTGGTCGGCACGAAGTACGCGCTGTCCATGCCCGGGAAGCCGATCGATGAAATCCCGGTGTACAGCGAAGCAAGGTCGGCCTGACTACCCGTCAGCGTCACCTGCGCACCCGTCGCGTTGTTCGTCAGCGTTCCGCCGCCGTCGCCGTTCGCATCCGGCGCGAACGTGAAGGTCGGCGGATTGGTGCCTTGCGCGGTGAACGTGCCGGCCAGCAAATGCCCGTTGCTGTCGTACCAGCCGGCCGGATCGACGATGCCGTCGAAGTGCTGCCCGCTCGGCGACGCGTCGGTCGTGCTCCACACCGCGTACGCTTCGAGCGTCGTCGCGCGCGAACCGACGATGCCCTTGCCGCTGTTGAATGCATTCGGCAACTGGACATCGACGCTGCCGTCCGCGAGCAGCGGCGCGCGGAAATTCACCGTGCCGCCCGACAAACCGCCGGCCGTCCCGCCCGACACGTCGATCAGCGCATTCGCGCCGACGCGGATCGCGCCCGAATGCGACGGATCGATGTTCTCGTAGCCGTAAGTCGCGTTGTACGGATTCGCGACGCCCGGATCGAACACCGCGCTCGTGCCAACGTTCACCTTGCCGCCGCGCTGCGTCGGATCGGAACCGCGCGCGAGCAGCGTGCCCTCCACGTCGACGCCGCTGCGGCCATACAGGTCGATCTCCCCGCCCGCCTTGCCCGACGCGTCGATCGTCCCCAGCACGTTCACATTGCCGTTCGCCGTATCCAGCGCATTGCCCGCGCCGCCGTCGGCCGTCAGCGATACCGAGCGCGCAGTCAGCGCATTGCCGGCCGACAGCGTCAGGTTGCCCGACTTCGTGTGAACCGTAATCGACTGGTTCACGCCGCTCGACGCGAGCGTCTTCGCGAGCGAATCGAGGTCGGCCGCGCCGGCCGTGTCGAGCGACAGCGAACCGCCCGCATAGCCGTTCGCCGCACCGCCCTTGATTGTGCCGTTGAGGTTCACGACCTGTTTCGGCGCCGACAGCGTCAGGCTGCCCGCCGCACCGCCACCGTTCGCGCCCGAGAAATCGAGCGTCGCGCCCGGCTGCACATCGACCGTTCCCGCATCGGCGGTCAGGATGATCGAGCCGGCCGGCGCGTACTGCGTCACATCGAAGAACTGCTTCGACACGCCCGCCGAGCTGACCGTCGAGCCGCTGCCGATCGTCAGGTTGCCGTTGGTCGCCTCCAGGCTCACGTTGCCGGCCGGTGCGGCGATCGTCGCGCCATTGTCGGCAAGCATGCCGCCGACGAATTTCCACGCGCCGCCAACCGGCGTTTTCGTCAATGCGGTGCCCGCTGCACCGTTCAGCGTCAGCGCGCCGGTCGTCTTCACGGTCGATGCGGAACTCGTATCGGCGAGATACACCGGCGCACTCAGCGTCACCGGCAGCGCACCGAAATCGAACGTCCCCGTGCCTTGCCCGACGATGCCGCCGCTCGCGGTCATGTTCGCCGACGAGAATCCGTTCAGCGTCTTCGTGCCCGTGCCGAAGTCGATCTCCTTCGCGTTGACCGCCAGCGTGCCGTTGCCCGTCGCCGCCGCGCCGGCGGGCGCGCCCGTCTCGTTCGTGAACGCGATCTGCTGCCCGTTCAGCGTCACGTAGCCGCCGTCGCTCGTGAACGTGCCCGCGCTCAGATCGACGCTCTTGCCGAACGTCGCATTCACGTCGCCGACGAAGCCGATCGCACCGTAGCTGCGCAGCGTGACGAGATCCGCATTGGCGAACTGCGCGAGCCCGGCAGGATCGATCACGAAGCCCGGCAGGTTCGCCGCGGCGGAGCCGCTCGCATTGGTGAACGTGATCGCCGAACCGTCCGCCGTAATCGCCTTCGCCGACAGCACCGCGCTCGGGTCGACCTTCAGGTTGCCCAACGAATCGAGCATCAGCGCCTGCCCGCCCGTGAGCGTCGCACCTGCGCCAACCGCCAGCAACCCGGCGCCGGTGCCGCCCGTGCGCGTGAGCGGCGCCATCGCGCCGTTCGACACGCGCAGCAGCGCGCCGTCGCCGGCGATCGCGATCGGCTGGTCCTTCGCCGCCGGATAATCGCCCGCCGCCGCGATCGACGCGCCTGTGTCCACACGCAGGCCGTTCGCCGCATTCGGATCGGTGCCGCTCGCGTCGGTCTTCGTCACGAGCAGGATCTCGGGGCCCTTCAACGACGAGTTCGCATCGTTCGACACCACCACGCTGTTCGCGATCGGCGTGATCGTCACGCCCTTCGTCGTCGCCGTGCGCGTGCCGCCGATCAGCAGGCTGCCCGCGTTCAGCGAATCGAGCGCATCGCCGCCGATCTGCAGATAGCCGGGCAACCCCGCGCTGCCGTTGCCGGTGACCTGGATGTCCTGCGACGCGATGTCGACCTCGGCCGGCGCGCCGCCCGCACCCGCCGCCGCGTTCAGCGTCGCGCCGAGCGCGAGCGCCTTCGTCGCGGCCAGCGCGAGCTGGCCGCCGTCCACCGGCAGCGGCGGCGTCACGTTGCCCTGCTTCGCGGCCTGCGCGGTGAAGAAGTCGTTCGCGCCCTTCAGCGTGTATTGCGAGTATTGCTGCCACACCTTGCCCGACTGCACGTTGAAGAGCGTCGGCGTCGCGCTGCGCCCGCCCGTCACCGCATCGGCGAAGTATCCTGCCGCCACGACCGTGCCGTCCGGCAGCACCTGCGATGCGCCCGGCACGACGTTGCCCGTCGTGGCCGACACCGTCACGCGGTACGCGCCCGGCAGCGTCGCGTACTTGCCCGGCAGCAGCGTGTAGTAGCCGGCCGCGAGGCCGGGTACGCCGGACAGGTACACGGCCTTGCCGATCGCGTCGTTCATTCCGGCCTGGCCGACGCCGAGCGCTGCGGGCGTGGTCGTCGGCGTACCGTTCGCGGCGACGTCCGGCTGCACCGACTGCGCGAACACCGGATCGTAAGCAGCCACCGGCGACTGCACGCCCGGCACGATCGCGTAGACATTCCCCGCGCCGGCATTGGTCGGCACCGCCGTCGCACCCTTGCCGCTCGCGTAGCTCACGTTGTATTGCGAAAGCACGTCGCGCGTGCCGCCCGTGCCCGGCACCCATTCGGCCGCCTGCAGGTCGCCGCCGCCCGACAGGTCGATCGTCGCGCCCTTGTCGAGCGCGACGCTGGTGCCGTTCACGCCGATGTACTTCGCAGGCGGCGCATTCAGGTCGGATGCCGTCGTGCCCGCGAGCGGATTGAACTGCCACTCGACACCATCGATCGTGGTGCCGTAAGGAATGATCGATCCGCCGTTCGAAACCGACGTCACGCTGCCGTTCGCGAACGTCACTGAATCCGTCGCGACGAGCGGCAGGTTGCCGAACTGCTTCTGCGTCGTGCTGTTCGTCGGATCGCCGACGCCGAACACGAGCGTGCCGGACGGCGCACGCACGTTGCCGCCCTGCACGATGTTCGTCGCATCGACGAGCAGCGTGCCGCCGGCCGACAGCGGCGTGCCGGACGACCCCGTCGAACCGAACGTGACGGTGGTCGGAGCGAGTTTGCCCGTAACCGGATCGGCGGGGCCGACTGCATCGACGATAAACGTGCTTCCAGTGACCGGATAAATGCTCGCCGCGTTGAACGTCACGTTGCCCGGCGTATACAGCACGCCCGGCAACAAGAGATTCGCCACCTGCTGCGACACGCTGGTCGAACTCAGGCGGATATCGCCGCTGCTATTGAGGTTCGTCTGGCCGAAATTGTTGAGCTGGAACTGATTGCGCAGATCGACGAACGACGCGTTCACGTTCAGCGTTGCGTCGGAGAGCGTCGCGACAGGAACGAATTGGGGCGACAGCGAAGTCATCGTCGGGCCCACCAGCGCGACATAAGGCGCGTCGACCGTCACCGTCGTGCCGAGCGGATTGGCCGGCGGATGGGCAAGCAGGTTCGTGAGTACCGAATTGCCGCTCGCCGGCAACGCCGGGGCCGACAGCAACGTGGACAGTTGGTCCATCCCGATTGCGGCAATCCGGCCGGTATTCAGCGTCACCGATTCCGGCAATGTCAGGTTCACGTTACCGGCAAAGACGATCGGCGGCACCGGGGACGGAACGACCGCCGGCGTACTGTCGCCCAGCACGAGATTCGAGAGTCCCGAATCGTTCAGGCGGTCGGCGGCAAACTGGATCACACCGGTCGGCTGTCCGATCGGCTGACCGGTCGTCGGATCGATTGCGGTGGAGAAATCCGCGCCCGGCGCGAGGCCGGCCGGCACGAGCGTGCCGCTCTGTCGCACGACGAGCGCGGTCGCGCCTGCCACGCCACTGTTCTGGTGCGGCAGGACCGTCAGCGTGCCGCCGCGCGCCTGCGATGCACCGCCATGACCGGCCAGCGTCCCGTCCGCGAAAAGGCCGTACGCGGCCGACAGCGTGATCGAACCGGCGTCGCTCCACACGGGTTGCGACGCATACGTGCCGTTCGCCTGCAATTGATCGAAGTTCGCCGATACGCCGGACACGTCTATCTTCGAGCCGGCTTGCGTGACGACGTAGCCCGTATCGCTCGACAGCGTCACCGAGCCGCCCGGCAGCACTTTGCCGGTATTCGGCACGACGGTCGTTCCGCCGATCTTGACAGGAGCAGCGAGCGGATCGGACAGTGCGACGCCCGACACGTCGAGCGTCGCGTCGGGACCTAGCCACACCGACCGGCTGCCGCTCGGAAAACCGCCCGAGTATTGTCCTGTCTGCGCGAACTTGCCCCCGGAGGAATCCGCACTCAACGTGATCGCCCCGCCCGGCGCGTGCATGGAGCCGAGCACCGTGACCTGTGTCGGCGAGCCAAAACCGATGCTCGCTCCCGCATCCGCGTCGATCGATGCGCCCTGCGACAGCGTCACGGCTCCCGTCACGCCCGGATATGACGGCACCGTGTTGGATAACCCCACCCACGACACGTAGGCGCCTCCCGTCATCACGAGGTTCGTGGCCTGACGATGATATGCGTCGAGCTGGCCAACCGTCGTCAGGCCGCCTGTCGACAGGTTCGCGCCCGAACCGGTCCGCTGCAACGCCAGCGCGTCCGGAATTCGATTGCGCTGCGTGAGCGCGACTGTCGCGCCCGGCGCCACCGTCGCGTCGTAATACGCATTCAGAACATACTTGCCGAAACCGTGCTGCGAGAAAAAACTCTCCGGCAGGTACACGTCCCACGGCGATGCCGCGGAAGGATCGCCGCCGATCCGGAGGCCGAGCGCCTGCAGGGACAGCGTCCCGCCGCCGGAAAAGCCTTCGCTGAGGATCGTGCCGCCCATCGCGATCGTGCCGGCAGTCGGTTGCTCGCTAGGCAGGATCGTGGCGCTGCTGACGCCGCCGAAGCCGCCCGAGCCGGACGTTGCGTACGTCTGCAGCGTCACGTTGCCACCGCGGCCGACAGGCACGCCGTTGCGCATCAACAGTTGCCCGTTCGCGGTCATCTCGCCGCCGCTGGACACGTCCAGTACGCTCCCTGGCTGAAGCAGGATCGATCCCGTCGTATCCGTGATCGGACCGCCCCGCGTCCCGATCGAAGTCGCATCGGCCGACAGCGAAATGCTGCCGCCGTTGATGAACTGACTGTTGCCCAGGGTCGTGCCCGGCGCGGCCTGCACATCGTTGTTCACCCACTGCCCGGCTGCGCTCAGCGCGCCCTGCGGCCCAACGACGACATTGCCGCCGCTCGTGATCGAAATCGAACCGGACGGCGCGGACAACCGCCCCGCAACATTCACGTCGGCACCGACCGCCGGGCTGTTCAGCGAGATCGAGCCGCCCGGCTGCAGGTTCATCTGCGTGCCCTGCGCAACCACGATGCCCTTGCCCGCGTTCTTGTCCTCGGTCACGTTCAGGCTCGCGAAACCGCCGTTGTTCAGCGTCGCGACCGGGATCACCCGAGTCGTCAGCAGATTGTTCGGATCGTTGCCCGACGGCGCCTGCGAAGCGGGCTTGTCGAGCGACGTATCGATCGAGAAACCCGGCATCAGCGCACCGAGTTGCGGCGCCTCGTCCTGCAGGATCGTCAGCCCCGAGATGCCGCTGACGGAATGGTCCACGCCGCTGGCACTGTTCCATGCGAGACCGACCAGCGCCCCACCGGCCAGCTTCGGATCGGCGCCGAGGTTGAACGTGCCGCCGGACGGCAGGCTGTTGCCCTGCATCTGCTTCGCGCCGCCGAATGCCTGCGCGCTGATGTCGCCGTCGAGTACCAGCGCCTGCGACGCGAACAGGTCAAGCGTGCCCGCATTGCCGCCGACGATGTAGTCGGACTGGTAAGTGCCGCCCGTCAACAGCGGGTTGAACCAGGACTTCGTCACGCCCCAGCGCGGATGGCTTTCGATGAACTGCCCCGCGATGCCGACATAGCGCTCGTACGGGCTCGCCTGACCGATCGGCACGATCGCGCCGTTGGCGTCGACGAGCCGTGTCGTGTTGACCATCCCGCCGTTGTAATGCACATAACCGCCGTTCAGGTTCATCGACGAACCGGCCGCGGTCATCACCTCGTTGCCGGACAGCGTGATCGTGCCACCGTTGGTCAGCAGTTGATCGACCGTGCGCGGAATCAGGTTCACGTACCCCGACAGGTTCAGGATCGGGCTGCCGACCCACTGCACGCCGTCGCTGCGCGTGCCCGCGAGCGTGCTGTCGACGACGACGCCCTTCAGCCCGAACAGGAAGCTGTTGCGCAGCAGCGGCGAATCGGCCAGTTCGTTCTGGCCGATCCGGTCGATGGTCAAGAGCGTCTGCGAGATCGGCGTCTGGACGTCCGCGAGCCCCGACACGTCGATCGTCGCGCCGTCGTCCACGTAGATCCGGCCCGGCACCGCGGTCTGTCCGGCCACCTTGTTCGTCACCACCGACGGCGCATAGGCCGTCACCGACACGTTCGAGCCCGGCGCCTCGATCAGCGAGCCGCCCTGGAACCACACGGAGCCGGCCGTCATCGCGATGCCGCCGGGCGTGAAGGTCGTGCCCGGCGTCGATGTCGCCGTCTGGCCGTTTTCGTCGGGCAGCACCGTCGTCACCGATCCCGGCCCGAAGCTCAGCAGGCCCGCGCGATTGACGTTGTCGCCACCGCCGGCGCCGCCCGTGACCGGCGTCGGGCCGGTGTACGGGTTGCCGAGCGGATTGTTCGACGCGTACTCGTCCGCGGTCGAGATCGTGATCGCGCCCGGCGTGTTCACGCTCGTCGTGACGCCGACCACGCCGTTCTGCGCGACGCGGCTGCCGAGCAGGTTCACGTTGCCGCGCGCAGCCTGCACGATGCCGGTATTGGTCAAGGTGCCGGCCGGCGTGACGTCGATCGTGTAGCCGGTCTGCAGATCCGTCGTGACGATCTGCCCGCTCAGCTCCGGCAGCAGGACTTGCGGATTGCCCGTCGCCCCGGTTCCGTTGGGCCGCAGGCTCACCCCCACGCCCGCCGCGAGCACGACCTGCCCCGCCGTCGCCGAAATGCTGCCCGCGTTCGTCACGTTCGGCGCGGCGACCAGCACGAAGCCGCCGTCGCTCGCCGTGCCGTTCGTATGCGTCGTGATCGACGCGCCCTGTTCGATCGTGACGTCGCCCGGCGCCTGATACGCGCCGCTCAGCAGCACCTTGTTGCCGAGGCCCAGCACTTCGTTCGGATTGCGCGCCCCCGCCACGCCGCTCGAACTCCCCGCCTCCGGATAAGCCAGCCCGCCCGTCGTGCCGGCCGGCAGGCTCAGGAACTGCTTGTTGCTCGCGACGATGCCGTCCGCCGTCGGCGCGAGCTGGTTCTTCATGTCGAGCAGGTTCAGCGACGACGCGACGAGCGAATGCACGTTGATCTGCGACCCCGCGCCGAACAGCACGCCGTTGCGGTTGATCACGTACACCGCGCCCTGCGCGGTGAGGTTGCCGAGGATCTGGCTCGGCCGGCCGCTCGGATCGTTGATCCGGTTCAGCACCGCCCAGTTGTTCGCGCCGTTCGTCTGCGTGCCGGCCGATTGATCGAAGTTCAGCGTCGTCTGCCGGCCGACGTTCATCGTCTCCCATGTCAGCACCGCGTTCTGCCCCGTCTGCTTGACGTCGACGTTCACGTGCCCGTTCGCGTCGACGCTCTGCGCGGGGGCGTTCGCGTTGAACCACAGCACGGGATTGTTCGAATTCGGGTCGCTCGACGCGCCCGCGGCGACCTGCAGCCCGCCCGGCGCGAGCCCGTTCGGCACGGTCGAAGGCAGCCTGGCGGCCGCCGCGGCCGCGTTCTGCTGCGCGGCGATCTGCGCGGCGATCGCATGCGCCGCGTAACCGAGATTGCGGATCGACGGCTGGCTCGCCTGCAGCGCCTGCTGCGGCGACACGCCGGGATTCGGCACGCCCGCCGCGCCGACGCCGCCCGCGCCGACGCCCGATGCGCGCGCGGCCGCCGCCCCGAGGTTCATGATGCCCGCCGCGTGCGCGTGCGTCGACGCGCCCGTCAGCAGCATCAGGGCGACGGCCCGAACCAGCGGCCGCAGTTCCGATTTGAGGGCCGACCGCGAGCCCGTCGTGTCAGGTTGTCGTGCGATACGCGCGCGTGCTGCCATTCTTCACTCCGAATCCTGGAAAATTGCGCATGGCGACGAAACGCGCCGGAAACGACGCCGAATCGAAGCCGCGCATGTCGTTGCCCTTGGGTTGCGCCCGGGTTGCGTCCGAGCTGCGCCTGAAACAGGCCGTGACAGGCCGTGGAATCGAGAGAACATACGAAGGCCCGATGGCAACGGCATGGCGGGTGTTACGGACCATTCCGGCCGCCCGCGAAAGGTCCGTAGCTTTTGTCACAGTCGGCCCGTCACGCGGGTTCCCCGCGCGATGCGCGCGGCGAGCGCCGCCGCGACGCGCTCGACCACCGGGCGCCAGTCGCCGGGGCGCGTCTGCCTGAACAGCGTCGCGCCCGGATACCACGGGCTGTCGTCGCGATCGAGCAGCCAGCGCCAGTCGGGCACGCGCGGCAGCAGCACCCACGCGGGCCGCCCGAGCGCGCCCGCCAGATGCGCGACCGACGTGTCGACGCTCACGACGAGGTCCAGCGCGTCGACGAGCGCGGCCGTCTGCGCAAAATCCGTCAGCGCGCCGTCGAACGACAGGACGCCGCTTGCGCCGAACGCGTCGGCGTCGCGCGGGCGCACCTGCGGCTGCAGGCTCACGAACGTCGCGTCGAGCGCGACGAGCGGCGCGAGCGCGGCGAACGTCATCGAGCGGTTCTCGTCGTTCGCGTGCAGCGGATTGCCGGACCATGCGAGCCCCACCCGCAGCCGGCGCGACGGCGCGGCCGCGTCGAGCCGCTCGATCCACGCGGCGCGCCGCCGCGGGTCGGCGCGCAGATACGGCACGTCCGCCGGCACCGTGTCGAGCGTCGTGCAAAACGCGTAAGGCATGCTCATCAGCGGACAGTGTAGGTCGAACGCCGGCACGGCCTGCCCTTCGGCGACGACGCCGGCGACGCCTCTCAGCGTGCCGAGCAGTTCGGCCAGCGCCTGCGGCGCTTCGACGAGCACGGTCGCGCCGCGGTCGTGAGCGAGGCTCGCGTAGCGGCAGAACTGCAGCGTGTCGCCGAAACCCTGCTCCGCGTGCAGCAGCAGCGTGCGGCCCGCGAGCGGCACGTCGCCGCGCCATTGCGGCCGGTCCGCATGACGCCGGTGCAGCGCGACGTCGGCGGCGTCCCAGCGCGCCTCGTGCTGCCGCCAGCCGGCATCGAAATCACCCATCAGCAGGCGGCAGAACGCCTCGGATCGACGCGCGACGCCGTGCTTCGGATCGCGCGCGCAGGCGAGCGCGAAATCGGCGAGCGCGGCGGCGTGATCGCCGAGCTGCTGGTGCGCGACCGCGCGCGCATGGATCTCCTGCGCCGAATGGCCGGGCGCGATGGCGGCGGCGGCGTAACCGGCGAGCGCTTCGTCGTGGCGGCCGAGATGCTGCAACGTGAGCGCGCGGTTGCACAGCACTTCCGCATGCGGGCCGGCCGCTTCGAGCGCGCGGTCGTACAGCGCGAGCGCATCGTCGAACGCGCCGAGCGAGCGCAGCGCGCCCGCGCGATTGCGCAGCGCGTCGAAATCGGCCGGCGCGCGCGCGAGCGCCTCGCCATACGCGTGCGCGGCCTGCGCGTGGCGCCGGAGCCCGAGCAGCGCGTTGCCGCGGCCGATCCACGCGCCGACGTCGTCGCGGTTCAGCGCGAGCAGCCGGTCGCATCGCTTCAGCAATTCGTCGCGCAAGTGCAGCAGATCGAGCGCGACGCAGCTCACGAACAGCAACTGCGCGTCGTCCGGCGCGCGGGCAAGCCCTTCGTCGATGCATGCGAGCGCCTCGGCCGGCCGGCCCAGCTCGATCAGCGCGTACCCGCATGCGTAGACGAGATCGGGCGTCTTGCCGCGCACGACCATCGCGAGCTGGTAGCTGTGCAGCGCTTCGTCGCCGCGACCGAGCGCACGCAGCGCGTGGCCGCGTTCGGCGTGCGCGCGCGGGTCGTCCGGATCGACACGCAGCGCGCGCCCGACGCTGATCAGCGCGTCGGCGGGCCGGCCGAGCGCGCGCAGCGCCTCGCCGCGCCGGACCCACGTGGCAGCGCGGCCCGGCTCGCGCGTGAGCGCGCGATCGTACGACGCCACCGCGTCGTCGTGCCGGCCGAGCGCGAGCAGCGCGTCGCCGCGCGCCGCATGCGACGGCGCGTGGCCGGCGTCGCCCGCGAGCGCGCGCTCGGCGGCGTCGAGCGCTTCGCGATGGCGGCCCACGCCCGTCAGCGCCGCCGCATGATTCGCGAGATTCCACGGCTGGTTCAGGCCGAACCGCATCGACCGCGCGATCAGCGGCTCCGCGCGCGCCGGATCGCCGAGCTGCAGATGGACGAGCCCGAGCAGATGGAGCGCCTCGACGTGGTCCGGCATCATCGTCAGCACGCCTTCGTAGAGCCGCCCCGCGCCCGCGAAATCGCGCTGCTCAAGCCGCTTGCGCGCGTGGCGCAGCGCGTCGTCGACGGCTGCCCGCAGCGATGCGGCATGCACGCCGGACGCCGGCCCCGCGCTCACCGCGCGCCTGCGGCCACGAGCGCCGGCAGCGCGCCGCGGACCCGCTCGACGACGCTCGCCCACTCGCCGCCCTCGGGCTGGCGGAACAGCCGCGCGCCCGGATACCACGGGCTGTCGTCGCGATCGAGCAGCCAGCGGAAGTCGGGCGTGTGCGGCAGCATCACGGCGAGCGGCCGGCCGAGCGCGCCGGCCAGGTGCGCGACCGACGTATCGACGCTGATCACCGCATCCATCGCTTCGACGAGCGCGGCCGTGTCCGCGAAATCCGCCAGCTCGTCGCCGACGAAGCGAACCGGGCTCGCGTCGAGCGCCGGACGGTCGTCATCGCGCATCACCTTCTGCAGGCTCACCCATTCGTAGCGGTCGTCGAGCAGCGGCAGCAGATCGGCGAGCGTCATCGAACGGTTGCGGTCGTTCACGTGCAGCGGATTGCCCGACCACACGAGACCGACGCGCGGCCGGCCGCTCGCGCCGAGACGCATCCGCCAGCGCTCGACGCGAACGGGGTCGGCCCGCAGGTACGGCACGTCCGCCGGAATCGACGACAGATCGGTGCGCAATTCGAGCGGCAGGCTGAGGAGCGGGCAATGCAGGTCGAACGGCGGCAGCGGCTCGCCGCGCGCGACGAGCGCGTCGACGCCGTCGAGCGTCGCGAACAGGGTCTTCAGCTCGACGGGCGCCTCGACCACGACGCGCGCGCCGAGCGCCTTCACGCGCGGCACGTAGCGGCAGAACTGCAGCGTATCGCCGAGCCCTTGCTCGTGGTACAGCAGGATCGTGCGCCCGTCGAGCGGCATGCCGCGCGTCCAGCGCGGCTGCGCGAAGTCGCGCCGGCTTCCGTCGAGCTGGCTGTCGCGCCAGCGCCATTCGTACTCGGCCCAGCCGGCTTCGAAATCGCCGATCGACAGGCACAGGAACGCGCGCATGCAGTGCGCGGGCGCGTAGTCGGGATCGATGTCGATCGCATCCGCGTAGGCCTGCCGCGCTTCCTCGTGACGCCGCAGCGCGCGCAATGCGTTGCCGCGGTGGAAATGCGCGAGCTTCTCGCGCGGCGCGACGGCGATCGCGCGCGTGAGATCGTCGAGCGCCTCGTCGTAACGGTGCGTCTCCAGCCTCACGCGCGCGCGCGTCAACGACGCGTGCGGATCGTGCGGCGCGAGCGCGAGCGCGCGGTCGCACGCGCGATGCGCATCGCGATGGCGATCGACGCGCATCAGCGCGCTCGCGTAGTTGCACAGCACGCCGACGCTGTCCGGTTCGACGTCGAGCGCGCGGGCGTAGCTGTCGACCGCGTCGCCGTGGCGCCCCAGATGGCTCGCCGCGTTGCCGCGATTCGCGAGCGCGTGCGCGTGGCGCGGCTCGATCGCGAGCGCGCGCTCGCAGCGCGCGAGCGCGTCGTCGTGCCGGCCGAGCTGGTCGAGCGCGATCGAGCTGTTGAAGATCGCGTCGACGAACCCAGGGCTCGCCGCGATCGCCGCATTGAAATCCGCGAGCGCGCGCTCGGGCTCGTGCAGGTCCAGATACGCGACGCCGCGCAGGAACAATACATCGGCGCTGCCCGGCGTCAGCGCGAGCGCGTGGCCGTAGCTGTCCGCCGCGTCGCCGAAGCGGCCGAGCGCGCGCAGCGCGAGCCCGCGCGCGCGCATCGCGTCGAACGTGCGGCCCGCGAGCGCGACCGCGCGGTCGCAATCGGCGAGCGCGGCGTCGAAGCGGCCGAGCGCGCGCAGCGTGTCGCTGCGCTTCACGTAGCCGTCGGCGAAGCCGGGCGTCCGTTCGAGCAAACGATCGTATGCGGCGCGCGCGTCGTCGTGCCGCGCCAGTTGCGCGAGCAGGCCGGCCCGCTGGTACAACGCGCGCGGATGCGCGGGATTGATCGCGAGCGCTTCGTCGAGGCGCGCGAGCGCGTCGCACGCGCGCCCGAGCCCTGCGAGCACGGCCGAGTAGTTCGCGAGCGCGAGCGGCGCCGGCCGATGCTCGACCGAGCGCCGCATCAGCGGCTCGGCGTCGTCGAGCCGCCCTTGCTGGAAGCGCACCGCGCCGAGCAGATGCAGCGCTTCCGGGTGATCGGGATCGAGCGCGAGCAGCTCGGCGTACGCTTTCTCCGCGTGCTGCAGCGCGCCCTCGCGATGCGCGTTGCGCGCGCGGGCGAGCAGCCGTTCGAGCTGCGCGGCGTCGGGCGGGCGGCGATCCGGCGATCGCGGCTCCGCCAGCGCGCTCGCGAGTGTCGTCCCTTCCCCGTTCGATGTCATCGTGTGGCCCCCGCTGGTCGCTGATCGTTGTGCTTCGTTATCCCCAGGGTCTGTTTACAGACCCTAACGTGCCATCGCCTCGATCGCGGCGAGCACCGCGTCGATCACGTCCGCCCATTTGCCGGGCGCCGGCTGGCGGAAGAGCCGCGCCGACGGATACCACGGGCTGTCGGTGCGGGCGCGCATCCAGCGCCAGTCCGGCGGATCGGGCAGCAGCAGCCAGACGGGATGCCCGAGCGCGCCCGCGAGATGCGCGACCGCCGAATCGACTGCGATCACGAGATCGATCGCGCCGATCAGCGCGGCCGTGTCCGCGAAATCGCCGAGCTCGTCGTCGACGCGCCGCACGGGAACGGTCGCGAGCAGCGCTTCGTCATGCTCGCGCACGAGCTTCTGCAGGCTCACCCAGTCGATGTCGAGATCGAACAGCGGCGCGAGCCGCGCGAGGTCGATCGACCGGTTGTGATCGTTCGGGTGCGCTGGATCGCCGGCCCATGCGAGCCCGATCCGCGGCCGGCGCCGCGCGCCGAGCGACGCGTCCCACTCGCGCGTGCGTTGCGGGTCCGCATGCAGGTAGGCGGCCGCGCGCGGAATGCTCGCTTCGTCGGTGCGAAACGCAAGCGGCAGGCTCAGCAGCGGCGCGCGACAGTCGAACGGCGGCAGCGGCGCGCCGCGCGCGATTACGTCAGCCGCGCCGTGCAGCGACGCCATCAGCGTGCGCAGCGGCGGCGCGACTTCGAACACGACGCGCGCGCCGCGCGCGGCCGCGAGCGGCACGTAGCGGCAGAACTGGAGCGTGTCGCCGACACCCTGCTCCGCGTGGATCAGGAGGGTCTTGCCGTCGAGCGGCGCGTCGCCGCGCCACGACGGCTGCGTGAACGGGCGATCGTGACGCGCGAGCCGCGCATCGCGCAGCCGCCATTCGTATTCGGGCCAGCCGCGCGCGAACTCGCCCGCCATCAGATGAAGCGACGCGCGCGCGACATGCGCGTCGACGTAGCCGGGATGCAGGGCGATCGCGCGGTCGTACGCGGCGCGCGCGTCGTCCATCTGCGCCATGTCCGCATGGAGGTTGCCGCGATCGAGCCAGTTCGCCGCATGATCTGGGCGCAGCGCGAGCGCACGGTCGAGCGACGCCGCCGCTTCGTCGTGGCGGTGCAGATCCCGCAGCACGCCGCCGCGAGCCATCCATGCGTGCGCGAAGCGGCCGTCGCACGCGAGCGCGGCGTTGCAACTGGCCAGGGCTTCGTCGAAGCGCTTCAGGAATCGCAGCGCGGTGCCGCGATTGCACAGCGTCTCGGCCGAATGCGGCTCGATCGCAAGCGCGCGCGCATAGCTGTCGAGCGCGTCGCCGTAACGCTCGAGCTGCAACAGCGCGTCGCCGCGGCTCGCGAGCGCGCGGGCGTGGAGCGGATCGAGCGCGAGCACGCGCTCGCAGCGCATCAGCGCCTCGTCTGCGCGGCCGAGCCGCGCGAGCGCGACCGCGCTGTCATGGAGCGCGTCGACGCGCGCGGGATCGGCCGCGATCACCTCGTCGTATGCGGCGAGCGCTTCGCCGTAGCGGCCGAGAGCGACGAGCGCCCGGCCGCGCTCCGCCGCGATCGCGGCCATGCCGGGCCGGATCGCGAGCGCGCGGTCGAAGCATGGCAGCGCGTCGGCCGGCCGCCCCAGTTCGCGAAGCACGAGTCCGCGGTTGAACCACGATTCGAACGAACGCGGCTCGACCATCAGCGCGCGATCGTACGTGTCGAGCGCCTCGTCGAAGCGGCCGAGCGCGCGCAGCGCGCTGCCGCGATTGCACAGCGCATCGAGCACGAGCGGCGACACGGCGAGCGCGCGGTCGAACGACGCCAGCGCATCGTCATGGCGGCGCAGCGCGAGCAACGTGTTGCCGCGGCGCACGAGCGTCTGCACGTCGCCCGGCTCCGCGCGCAACGCGGCGGCAAAATGCTCGAGCGCCTCGTCGAGGCGGCCGCGCTCGCCGGCGATCGCGCCGAGATCCGACAGCGCGCGCACGCCCGACTCGATGGCGATCGAGCGGCGCAGCAGCGATTCGGCGTCGTCGGCCGCGCCGCGCTGGAACTGCAGCACGCCGTACAGATGCAGCGCCCGCGGATCGTCGGGCGCCTTCGCAAGCACGCGGAGATACTCGCGCGCCGCGTCGTCGAGCCTTCCAGCGCTGTGCCAGTTCCTCGCGCGCGCCAGAACGGCTGCCGATTGCCATTGTCCGGACGCGTCGTTCCCCGACGCGCCCGCGTGTGCCTCATGCCGGTGCTCGACCGTCACGTTCGCCCCCTTCCCGATTGCCGGCGCCGCCGCTCGACCGTCCGAAGCGGCGGTCGCGGCGATCATGCCCACGGCGAGACTAACGGACGGCCGATAACAGACGTATGACGAAAGTTACGGACCATTTCGCCCTGGGGGACGGCGCGCTTTTCGCGCCGGGGCGGTCGCGCTCGCGCTCGGGCGGCCCGGTCGCGCAGACGATGTGCCGATGCGCCGCAAGCGCATGCCCGCGCTCGATCCGATCCGCGCCCGGGCGCCCGCCGGGGCGCATGGGCAGCGTCGCGCGGCGCCGTCACTGCCCGATCGGAATCGTCCGCACGTATTCGACCGCGGGCGAGCCCATCGTGACCGCGAAGCGAACCCCGCGCGGCAGCGGCATCCCGAGCGACGTCGAATTGCTCACGCCGTGCTGCGCGAGGAATTGCGCGTAGGCCTGCTCGACGACGGCCTGGCTCGTGGTCCATCCGCCGGGCGGAATCCATACGGAAAGCTGCATCGACCGCGCATCGCGGCCGACGACGACGCGCGCGAACGCATCCATGTGATGCAGCGCGTCCTCGACCTCGGTGAGCGACGCGAGCGGCCGGGACGCGCTGCGCACGAGCTCGCGCCCGCGCAACTGGTAGCGCACGACCTGTACCTGCGTCGGCCCGCCGCCTACGCCGAGGTGACGCACCATCACGAGCTCGTTCGGCAGGATGCGCAGCGGCGGCCCGAACACCTCGTCGGCCGTCACGAGGTTCAGCAAGTCGAACTGCAACTGCGAGAAATAGCGGCCGAGCAGGCGCGTTTGCGCGAGATTCGACGCGATGCCGTCGCGGCCGCGGATCGTCGCGTCGAGCCCGCGCCACGACAGCAACGCGATCACGGCCAGCAGCGCGATCGCGACCAGCATCTCGATCAGCGTGAAGCCCCGTGCGCGCGCTAGCGCGCGCGGTTCAGCGCCGCGCCTCATTCTGGATCACCGTCGCGACTTCGGCGAGCACGTTGCGGCTCGACGCCGACGGATAGACGCTCACCGTCACCCGGCGCACGAGCGGGCTCGGCAGCGCCGCGACGGATTGGCGGCACACGAACGGATAACGCCCCTGCGGGCACGCGAACGTGCGCGCGCCGACCGGCGGCCAGCTCGACGCGATGCGAATCTCGCCGAGCGCATTGTCGGCGCTCCACAACGCTAGCAGGCGCATGCGGGCCGTATCGGTGTCCGACGCGAGCGCACCGATCGCGCGCATCACGGCGCCCAATGCGATCGCGACGATCGCGAGCGCGACCAGCACCTCGATCAGCGTGAATCCCTGTTCCTGTTCCCGTTCCCGTGCCGCGCGCGAACCGCCGCGTGCCGGACGATCGTGATGGTCGGTTTTGTCGTCGCACATGGCCTGCGTCTGTCGATGAGTCGCCCGGCGCCGTACTGGATGAGAAGCCGGCTCACGCGAGGCATCCCGCGCCGGCGCGGCCGGCGCCGCGTACGCACATTAAGCGACGCGTATGGCAGACACGTGTCGAATGGTACGGACCATTCCAGTCGGGACGAGACAGCCAGGCGGCGGACGTGGTCTTCGGCCTTGACGCCCAACGCGACCAGGCCGGCCGGGATGCCGATCGATGCCGAGAGCCCGCGGATCGCCGCAATGGCGGCCCGAGCGGCGTCGACGGTGCTCAAGCCTGCCGTATTGACGCCGAGGAGCGACGCGACGGTGGCGAAGCGTTCAGGCGCGGCAATTAGGTTGAACTCGGACACGTGCGGCAGCAGGATCGCATTGCAGACCCCGTGCGGGAAGTTGTAGAAACCGCCGAGCTGGTGCGCCATCGCGTGCACATAGCCGAGCGACGCGTTGTTGAACGCCATCCCGGCGAGATACTGCGCATAGCACATCACAGCGCGCGCCTCCATCGATTCGCCGTTCGCGACAGCCTTCGGCAGCCATTCGCCGATCAGCGCGATGGCCTTCTTCGGCGCAGGCGTCGGTGATTGGCGTCGCGGCCGTGGAAACGTAGGCCTCCACCGCGTGCGTGAGCGCGTCCATGCCGGTTGCGGCGGTCAGCGCGGGCGGCATCGCCACCATCAGGCGCGGATCGTCGATGGCGATGAGCGGCGTGCAGCGCCAATCGACGATCGCCATTTTCACGTGATTGCTGGAGTTGGTGATGATGCAGAATCGTGTCATCTCCGCTGCCGTGCCCGCCGTCGTGTTGATCGAAATCAACGGCGTCATCGGCACCGTCGATTTGTCGATCCCTTCATAGTCGCGGATATGTCCGCCTCCGGCGGTGACGAGCCCGATGCCTTTCGCGCAGTCGTGCGACGACCCGCCGCCGAGCGAAACGATGAAGTCGCACCCCTCGCGCTGATAGAGCTCGATGCCGTCGTGGACGTTGATGTCGGTCGGATTGGGCTCCGCGCCCGGGAAGATGACGGCCTGCAGGCCGACGAGCCACGACAGATCCGCGCCGTCGAGGTAGCGCGGAATCGGGCCCGCGTACATCGGCGTGTTCATGAACGGAATCTGCACGGCGACGCCGATCGCGCAGGCCGCGAGCGCCTGCGGATTGAAGCGGCCGGAGATGCCGCCGTCCGCGACGAAGATCGACTCGATGTCGTACTTCCCCTTGTGGATCACGTGGTTCAGGGGATGGAATGAGAGGCAAAAGTCTTGTTCCACAAGCCTCTCGCCTCGTGCTGTAGCAAATCTGTCGCACTGGAAAAGTGCCCGTGATCAGCGGGCTTTAGCGTATCCGGCCCTAACCGGATCGCAGATCAATTGCAACGCGGCTCTGGTTGCTCTCCACTCGCCCTCAGACATCGACGCACAAACCACGCTGAAGTCCCCGCGTTCTTTCCGGGAAGACCGCTCGAGCCACCGTAATGGCTCTGACATCGGCAAAAGCCTACGCCACTGCTAAATCCCCCGCATTCATCGGGTCATTCTCCGCGAGATAGCGCCGCTGGTCACACCAGATCCCCCGCTGATCCCATAGCGCACAGGGCCACGACGTGAATGCAGCAACCGAATCGTGAACGTATTCGGCCAGCAGTTGATCGACGGCCAGCAAAGGCGGCTCCTGCTCGTCCCACGCCGACAGGATCATTTTTTCGTATGGAGTCAGTTCGCGCGGGGTCGGCGGGTAGCTATGCGGGCCGGGGCGGCGTTCGATCGGGTTGCGCAGGAACTCGATATGCCGCTCCAGCCGCCGTTGCTCGCCCAATAGTTGTCTGGCTTGCTCTTCGGGATCCTTCGGGACGTCATAGACCCATTCGTTCGGCTGGCATGGCGGGTGGTCAGCGTCGGTTCCGGCCGACACGGCCGCGCAAAACGATGCGCCGACTTTTTGATAGAGCCGCCCCAATACGCGATCGTCCGCACGGTTGCGAGCAAGAACGCTGCGCCACCGGAAGTTCAGGTAACGGTGCGGTTGGATCAGCGCTTCGAGGCCATCGCCGAACGCGGCCGGAAGCGCAGCCATATACTCGTTGTACAGCTTCACGACACGAGCCTCATCAGCCAGTTCGAAATCCTTCCTGATGTTCCTTGGCATCTGATCGATAGGAATCATCGGCACGCGGGCCTTTAACGCCTCCGCAAACATATGCCTCAGCGGAATCAACGAAAGATCGTGAACGCGCCCCTGCTCCTCAGGCCCGTAACCACCGCCGACATCGGAATGCACGCCCGGATATACGACTTCCTCGCAGTTGCCCGGATAGGTCTTGTCGACGCGCACCGAATCGAGCGGAAATGCGCGTCGAACTTCATGCGCCGAAGCATAGTGCACGCATCGCTCTACTTCGGCCGGTATCGCCAATTCCGACGCCCAATCGAGATGCAGAGCGGGGCCGCCGACCGAGGCGACCGTATCAAAAATGCCCATGAAGGTAATACGTAACGGCACGCGCACACCGCTCGGGGCTGCCCAATACAGCTTGCCCCCGTCCTTCACGCATTTTTGTTCAATTAATCGACGAGCAAATGCGCGCGCCTCCGTCGCACCCCGAGAAAAGCCGAAGATCGCGACAGTAACTGCGCGCATGTGCTTCCATGAGCCCGGTCCCCATTCAACTTCCAACAATCGAGAAAATTCCGCGAGGGCAAACTTAATACGAAGCTCACCGCCCGCGCCGAGTCCAAGCCCAAGCACCCCACCTTCATCGTCTTTCAGATGATCGGTGTAGCCAGCTACCTTGACGAATTTGAATGGCGTCCCCACACCAGAAAGATAGATGGACCTCGCGTCTTCTTGGATGGAATCTTTTGCCGCTCGAAATAATTTGACGACATTCGAGTGCTTGTTCTGCGGCAAGTCTCGTTCCATGTTGTTGTTCGTACCGTCGAAAAAGAACGATAGTGCGGGGTAAAGACGGCACGCGATTTTTTCTGCCTGATTTTCGGGGCATTGCAGAAGGATACGTTCCGTTACGCCGTCGATTGCTGCTTGTTTGAGTGCTTCGTTGGTAATTGGCGCGCCCGCTTGTCGAACCGTCATGAATCTCTCCCGTTGTGTAGTTACTTCGTCATGCACCCCGATCGACTGGGCGAAAAAGCCAAAGCAGCGGTATTGCGATCTCGTAAAATGACACACAGGTAGGCGTCCGCCTTGTGCCAGTCGGAATCTTGATGCGGACCGCCGGGCGGAAAGTTCGCCTGAACACTGCGCTTTTCTTCAGGTACTGTTACGGCCTTGGTTTTCGGGTCTTCGACGGCGTCCCAAGTCCAAGTCACTGTGACCGGCTTACTCCAGTCTTTCATGCCAGGGAAACAGCATGCCGCCTTCGCGCCCCCTCCCCGAGGGCTCACATCCCCCGCCCAATACTTCTCTACAAAGATGTTCACTGCCCAGCGATCGGTATGATTGGCTGGCACCATCGCAAGCGCCGGCCCTTCCCCAGCAAACGGATCGTCGGGAAGAATGTCGGAACCCGCGCAAGCGGTCAGCGTGAAGACAGCAAAGCCCGCCGCGAAAGCCATGCGCTGGAATGTAGCAAAGGTCATCTTGTGCGTCCTTCTTGGCAAATAGCCTGATTATGCTTGGGGTCGATCGATCGCTACCGGTAGTAGCGGTTTCAATAATGCAGCGCCTTCGGGCGATGCCTCGAACTCATCCCCATACCGGGCGGCAAGCGAGCAGTATTCCATGAGCACGCCGACTCCCTCGATACCGCGCTGCCGAGCACGTTCAATCTGCCGGCATACGAATCCGTAGCGCTCGCCTTCCGGGATTTCAGCTAACGTCGACGGATCGCGTTCATTGAGATGCAATAGCAACCCGTCCGGCACACTGGCCTCAATCAACGCATCCACCTGCCCCTGATCGAGCTTGAACGGCGGCCTGAGCGTCGCGGCGGAGGCCGGCATCCGATCCTGACGCCAGTCGATCTGACGCAGCGCGCCTTCGCGATCCCAATACGTCCACCTCAGAATCGGCGTGAGCCATGCCTGACGCTGCGCGTCGGACAGCACCGGCCCTTTCACGAACAGCGTCTCGTCGTCTTGCGAACCGACCAGCGTCGCGAGAATCGCCGGGTCCCAATACGCGAGCACGATCGGTTCGCCATCCGGCAAGCGCACGCGCAGAAACGACTTCAGATGCTCCGCGAGCGCCGCAAGCGGCAATGGCGATGCGAGCAGCGTCGCGCACGGCGATGACGGTCCATGTCGTTCCAGCCATGCGCGCGCCGATTCAAAGTGACTTGGGGGAATGTAGACGAGATGTGGCGAAACGGCCCGCACGTCCGCTCCGCCGTCCATCAGGCACGCGACATGATCCGACCGGACCGACAATGCCCCGGGCAGACTGCCGTTCTGCAACGGGTCGACGAGCACATATAGGTGCGCCCCTAACGAATCGGCCTCGCCGAACACGGTTTGCGTATCCATCAGCCCCCCGTCGACACGAACGCCGATCGCCCCGCCGCGCGTTTCATCATGCACGGCACACAGACCGCATCCGGCTGCGTCGGCATCGGATACGGCATGCCGGCCGGGCCTGAGAAGCTGTGCATGCTGCCCTTGATGTCGATCTTGCCCGGCGCATGGATCTGGATGTCCCCGTCCTTCAGCCGGATGTACGCCTGCCCCGACGTGATCAGTATCTCCTTGTCCGCCGCGATCTCGATGCGCTCCGTCGCCGACACGATTCGCACCGTCTTCTGGCCGATCAGGTCGAGCGTCTCGCGATGCGACTCGATCTGAATCGCGTCCTTCGAGAACAGCTTGATCCCGTCCTGCGCGAACACGCTCACCTTCTCGCCCGCGCTTGCCACGAACGACTTCCCCGTCGCGACGAACGCGCTTTGACCCGCGACGACGTTCACGTGCCGATCCGCCGACGCGTGCAGCGACTGAAACGTCGTCAGGCCCATGCCGCCCGCGCTGCCGAGCAGCATCGCCGGCACCTTGAAGCCGTTCGCGCTGCCCGTCCCGCCGCCCGAGGTGCGCCCGCCGCTCAAGCCCGGCTCGACCGGCTGCCGCGTCGCGTCGGTCAGTTCCGTGAGCGCGTCGTGACCCGCTTTCAGACTCTCCGCGCGATGCTGCTCGCTCAGCGACGATTGCTGCGCGAGCACCTCGGCCGCGTCCTTCAGTTGATCGCGCGCCGCGTCCACCTCCAGTTGCTCGGCGTCATGGCGGGTCGAGTGCGTGCCGATGTACAGGCCGCGATTCGCGCGGACCGCGCCGTATTGGTCGGCATGCAGCGTGAAGCCCGAGCCGAGATAGCGGCCGCGCGTATTGCCCCGCTGAACGATCCCGTAGCCGAGCGTCAGATGGCTGTAGTCGCCCCGCGTCTTGCTCAGCAGACGCGCGCGCACCTGTCCGGTCGCATCGTCGAGCTGCATCTCGCTGTAACCGCCGCCGCCTCCGTATTCGCGCGACTGGAAGCCCGACAGCAGCCCGTCCGAATGCCACATCGGCGGCGTCGCCCCGCCCGGCGCGCGCGATACGATATACGGGCGGTCGCAGTCGCCGCCGACGAAATCGACATAGACGGTCTCGCCGCGACGCGGCACGTGTACGCCGCCGTACTGCTGCCCGGTATCCGACTGCGCGACCAGCAACGGCGGCGACGTCTCGAACGCGTCGGGCGGACTCTGCCTGTCCCAATGGAATCGCGCGCGCACGCGGTTCAGCGGATCGGTCCAGACCTCCTCGCCGTTCGGCGTGACCACCGTCGCCATCTCGACCGACATGGACGGCTTGCGATGCTCGAACGGGCTGCGGTATTCGATGTCGGTGCGCTGCGCGTCCACCTCGATGACGTAGAGGCCCATCGCGCCGTCCTGCGGATGCGGCGCAACCGCGAACGCCGGGCCATAGCCCGAACGCGCCCGCTCGATGTCCGCTTGCAGGCTGTACGGGAAATGCAGGCCCGAGCGGGCGATCGGCACGTTGTTCTCGATCGTCCAGCGGGCCGCGACGGCGACGAATTCCCGCTCCTTCGGATCGGCTTCGGCGTGCGCCGGATGATCGTTCAGCACGAACCGGCCGCCGACATCGACCCAGCGCGAGCCGCCGACGCCGGCGTACCGCCTCGAGCGCGACTCGTATTCCTCCGCTCGAATGCGCGCCCACGCAACGCCTCGATCCGAGTCCGGATACCGGTACGCACCCGCGCTATAGTCTTCGAGCGGCGGATACGGAATCGCCTTCTGCTCCTGCGTACGCCAGTTCGTCTGCTCGACGTAGCGGGTCGTTTGCACCGACTGCCGGACCTCGAAGGGCATCGTCGGGCGCTGGTAGTCGCCGGAACGCGAGGCGACGTGCACGCTGTTCAACTGGCGCAGCGTTGCCCATTGCGTGAACCCGTCGAACTCGTCGCCGGCATGGCCTCGATAGAAGTCGATCGGCTTGGCGTCCGGCAGCGCCTCGACGCGATCGACGATCCGGAGCATCGTCTTCTGCTCGCGACCGTCGTGGGTCCAGTAGCCATAGAGCCCTTCGTCTTCCATGATCCGGTTGACGAAGTGCCAGTCGGTTTCGCTCTGCCGGCAATACGAACGCTTCGCGAGCGCCCCGCTCAGCGCGAACCGGAATGCGCCCTGAAGCGGCGGATAGCGATTGAATACGTCGGACAGGATGTCCTGCGCATCGCGGTCGAGCCAGAAATGCTCGTCGCGGCGATGCCGGAGAAAGTGCAGCGCCGACGAAAAGCCGATTTGCCACGACGTCAGGCCGCCGTCGGCCCCGAGTCGGCGCACGGTATGCACATAGCCGTGGATCGGCCGGTAGTCGGCATTCAGGTCGAGCACGCCGCGCGGCTGCTGGAGCCACAGCGTCACGGGCTGCGCGATCAGCGCGTCGGGATTCAGGTCGTCGCGCGTGGTCGCGGCGTCGATTGTCCATGTGTAATCGCGGCCGAGCCTGGCGTCGCCGACCGCGCGCAACGGAATCAGCGTGTTCGCGCCGAGCGGCGTGTCGAGCTTCAGCAGCCGCTCGCGCTGCAACAGCCCACGATGAATCGCCTCGAAGATCGGCGCAAACGCCGCCTCCTGCGGCCCGCGTGGCCCCAACGTCATGGTTCAAATCCTTTTTTTTCTCAGGTTCGCCGGAATGGGGCGCGTCGCGCCCCTTGTTGTCAGGCGATTGAGCGCAGTATCGGTACCGGCGAACCGCCTTCTTTGGCGAATAAGGATACCAAATCTGCTGGGGAAAACTTGAAAGCAGCCAGCCTCCGGCGCGCCGGCCAAGTCCGGCTAACCAAAATGGACAGATATTTTGCGAATATTCCTCTATTTTTCACGCTGGAAAGACTGATACGAACCGACTCGCCGAGCACGCCGAGCCACCAGCAGAAGGCGCGATTGCGATAGTGGCGCGGCGGACGATCGTGCGGCCCGACCGTCAGATAGACGCGCCGGCCCGCGCGCCGCAACTCGTCGGCGATCTGCACGCCCGACGATCCCGCGCCGACCACCAGCACGCCGCTGTCCGGCAACTGGCCCGGATTGCGATAGCCGGCGGAATGGATCTGCGCGATGCGCGCCTCCAGCGGCGCGATGGGCGGGATGATGGGCCGCTGGAACGGCCCCGTCGCGACGACCACGCGGCGCGCGTCGATCACGCCGTCGAACGTGTCGACGACGAAGCCGGGCCGGCCGCTCGCGCAACGCGCGTCACGTCGACGCCCGTGCGGATCGGCGCGTCGATCCTTCTCGCATACGCTTCGAAGTAGTCGGCCACCTGATCCTTCGATGCGAACGCATCCGGATCGAGGCCCTCGAACCCGAGGCCCGGGAACCGGTCGTGCCATGCCGGCCCGTTCGCGACGAGCGTATCGATTGACGTTGTTTCAGCGGTTACGGCTGTCTCCTTCAGAAAGGCGGCTCGATCGAAGCCAGCCGCCGCTTCGATGCCGCTGTCGGGCGCGGCCTGTGTCGGCCGCCGCGGCGACGCGCGGCGCAACGCGCGAGTGGGAATGCAGACATTCTGCGCAGACGCCGCCGTGCGCGAAACGATGATTTTTGTCGTCGCTGGCGAGCAAAAAGCCGCTCATGCGACAGCGGGGCGCGGCGAAAGCGCCCGGTCGCGCCGAAGCGGCCCTTCATTTTGGCAATCGGCCCCGAGCCGCCGAACGCATTTGCGCGCCGGCGAGCCGATTCGCCGCCCGTATTTCGTTTTTCGCGAGAAATGCGTCAATCAAAATTCTCAATTCCACCGTTTACCGCAAGCTCATTGTCTCCCTTTCTTTTTGTAAAAAACAATCCATCAAATCATCGAACACCATTCATTCAATGAAATAACCAATCGGTCTCTCTTTATTTTTAAAATCACGATCACGAACGATTCATTCTCTTTAAAAAAATTCCACCCTCCGTTTTATTGACATATCCGCATATGCACCTAGACTCCGTCCTGAGGCAAGACAATCCGCTCGAAATTTTCGGCCTCGATCCCCCCACAACAATGCGACTCGTTCACCACAGGAGTTTGCGTCATGAGGGAAATTCTCGAAACAATTCATAGAAAAAAGGCCGCGCTTCTCGACCACCCGGTCTTCCCGCAGCTCGAAGCGGTCACACTTCCCCAAATCAAGGAAATGATGCGCGTCTGGTCGCCGCTGTTGATTCACCTGGCCATGACCTTTCGCGACATCAATCGCATGTATTACCACTACGAAAAGCCGGAAGACGAATTGCAGAACGCGATCAACGATCACGTCGACGTCGACAGCGAGCATTGGCACATGATGGTGTCGGACATCAAGACGCTCGGCGTGAACAATCGCGCGTTCGATTGCGAAAGCGCGATCAATGTGATCTGGGCCGATCTCGGCAGCCCCGTGCGCCAGTACATGTATTCGCTCGTGTCGCGCGCGCGCCGGTGCGGAAACTGTCCGCTGCTGAAGATGGCGTCGATGGAGGCCGGCGAGGCGACGTCGAAAGTCTTCTTCACGACGTCGCGCAAGCTCGCGGCGGCCTACGAAGCGGATACGGGCAATACGCTGCGCTATCTGGGCGCCGAGCACATCGACAGCGAACTCGATCATTCGATCAACGAATCGGTCTTCTTCGACGAGCCGCTGTCGGCCGACAAGCGCGCGGACGCGCAGTCGATCGTCGACGATCATTTCCGCAGCTTCATCGCGTTCCTCGATTACAAGTACGAGGTCAACAAACTGGCGCTCGCCAACTGACGAGGCCCCGGGCAGCGCCCGGGCATGATTCGCGAAGCCGGAGTCCGGCTGAATCGTCAAGCGCTCCGAATCGAATCGCCGATCCGGGGAGCGCACGCGCTCGCGGTCATGACGTCCCCCATACAAGGAGAAACAAGCATGCGTCTTCCGAATCGCACACAAGTCCTCGTCATCGGCGGCGGGCCGGCCGGCGCGACCGGCGCGGCATTCCTCGCCCGCGAGGGCGTCGAGGTCACGCTCGTCGACAAGGAGGTGTTCCCCCGCTATCACATCGGCGAATCGCTGCTGCCGTCGTGTCTCGAAATCCTCACGCTGATGGGCGCACGCGACACGTTCGACCGCCACGGCTTCCAGCGCAAGCCCGGCGCGTACTTCAACTGGAAAGGCGAGACCTGGAAACTCGATTTCGGCGAGCTGGGCGGCACCTATCACTACAGCTACCAGGTGCGCCGCGAGGAATTCGACCACTTGCTGCTGCAGCATGCGCGCACGGTCGGCGCACAGGTGCACGAAGGCGTCAGCGTGCGCGAGATCCTGTTCGACGACGGCCGCCCGTGCGCCGCGCTGTGCGTCGCGCAGGATTCCGGCGAGACGGCGACCGTCGAGTTCGACTATCTCGTCGACGCATCCGGACGCAACGGGCTGATGTCGACCCGCTACCTGAACAACCGCAAATTTCACGAGATCTTCCGCAACGTCGCGGCGTGGGGCTATTGGGAAGGCTTGAGCTGGCCCGACGATTGCGCGCCGGGCTCGATTCTCGTCAGCTCGATTCCGGACGGCTGGTGGTGGGCGATCCCGCTCGCCGATCGCCCGACGAGCGTCGGCGTCGTCATGCACCGCGACGCGTTCCTCGCGGCGAAGCGCGCCGGCTCGCTCGAGCAGGTCTACGAGCAGGCGCTCGCGCTGAGCCCGGTGATGACGAAGCTCACGCAACACGCGCGCCTCGTCACGCCGCTCAGGACCGAGCAGGATTATTCGTACACCTGCGATTCGTTCGCGGCGGACGGCTACTTCCTGTCCGGCGACGCCGCGTGCTTTCTCGATCCGCTGCTGTCCACGGGCGTGCACCTCGCGATGTACAGCGGCATGCTCGCCGCCGCGTCGCTCGCCAGCATCCTGCGCGGCGAGGTGGCCGAGCGGGAAGCCGCCGCGTACTATCGCGACAGCTACCGGCAGGCCTATCTGCGCTTCCTCGTGTTCGTGCAGACGTTCTACGAGGCGCACGGCAAGCTCGGCTACTTCAGCAAGGCCGACGAGCTGAGCCACTACATGATCGAGGCGGGCGACATCCGGCGCGCGTTCCTGAATCTCGTCTCCGGCCTCGAGGACATCGCCGACGTCGAGCAGGCCACGTCGCACCTGATGGGCGAAATGTCCCGCCGCATCGATCAGAACCTCGCGCTTCGCAAGAACAAGGAGGCGCTCGCATCGGCGATCGGCAGCCCGGAAGCCGAGGACAACGCGCGCTTCTTCGATGCGATCGAGGGTCTGCCCTGCCTGTCGGCGAACATGGCGCTCGACGGGCTTTACGTGTCGACCCGGCCCCGGCTCGGCCTGCAGCGCGTCGCCGCGATGTAGCCCGCGCGCTTGGCGGCAATCCGCGCGCATGCGTCGAACGGCCGCCGCCGCGGCGGCCCCGACCCTGCGCGCGGCGCACCGGGCCGATGCGCCGGCGCACGGCGCGCTCATCGGCATGCACCAAACGCGAGGAGCCGGGACAAGATGGCGGACTGGATACTGCAACTGTGCGTCGTGATCGTCGTCGCATTCGTGCTGGGCGCGCTCGCGCAGCGGCTCGGCCAAGGGCGCGTCGTGGGCGAGCTGCTCGCCGGGCTGCTGCTCGGCCCATCGGCATTCGGCGCGCTCGCCGCTGCGGGGCACGGCGTGCTGCCCGGCGAGGAATCGGCCGCGATCCTCTCCCGGCTCGGCGAGCTCGGGCTCGTTTTCCTGATGTTCCAGACGGGCACGCACATCGCATGGACGATTCCGCAAAGACGCTCCGCCGCGCTCGTCGCGACAGTCGTCGCGGCGTGCGGGATGGCGTTGCCGTTCGCAACCGGCAGCGTGATCGCGATCGCGTCGTCGCACGCGTTCCAGCCGCAGGCGTCGCCGCTCGCCTACGTGCTGTTCTGCGGCATCGCGCTGTCCGTTTCGGCGCTGCCCGTCATGATGCGCATCGTCGCCGACGCGCGCATCGCGCATCGCCCGGCGGCGACGCTGTCGATACTCGCGGCCACGCTGACCGACGCGCTCGGCTGGCTGATTCTCGCCGCCGTCGGCGCGATCGCGACATCCGGCCTGTCGCCTGCGTCGACGCTGCATGCGCTAGGCGTGCTCGTCGCGTTCTTCGTCGCGTCGATCACGCTCGTGCGCAAGATCGTCCTGTGGCTGCTCGATCGCGCGCGCCGGGACCGCAGCGGATCGGCGACATTGATTTGCGCGCTCGGCTATCTGCTGCTGTCGTCGTGGGCCGCCTCCCGGCTCGGCTTTCACAGCGCGTTCGGCGCCCTGGTCGCGGCCGTCGCCCTGTCGGGCCGCGACGATCTGCGACAGTGGTGGGATGCGCGCTTCGCGGGGCTGGCCGACCTCGTCCTGATCCCGCTGTTCTTCGTCAGCATGGGCTTTCGCGCGTCGTTTTCCGCGCTCGACGGCGGCGCGGCGTGGGGGTGGCTCGTCGCGTTCCTGATCGGCGGCGTGGCGGCGAAATTCGGCGGCTGCTACGCCGGCGCGCGGCTATGCGGGATCGATCGCACCGAGGCGACGCTGATCGGCGTGCTGATGAACTGCCGCGGCACCGTCGAGTTGATGGTGCTCGCGATTGGCCTGCAACTGAGGATCATTCCTGTCTCGCTGTACACGGTCCTGCTGATCGCGACGCTGACGATGACCTGGCTGAGCGCCATGTCGACCCACCGGCTCGCGAAGCGGCAGCCGCCTCGCGCGCGACGCATGCCCGCCGCCGATGCGCCGCCGGCGCGGCGGGCCGCGCCGATGCGCGCGCTCGGCGATGACGCGCGTTTACCGAACTTGCCCGACTTGCCGGAGGCATCGCGGCCATCGCGATGAACGCCCATGATGGAGACCGTCGCAACGCTTCGTTCCGATTCCGCCGCACGCTGGCTGCCGCTCGCGCTGTCCGAGCAGGTGAGCGCCCGGGCGCCGCTCGGCGTCGTCTGCATGGGACAGCCGCTCGTGCTGTATCGGGATGCATCGGGCGCCGCCCGCGCGATGGAGGATCGCTGCGCGCATCGCCGCGCGCCGTTGTCGCTCGGCCGCGTGACGCCCGACGGCCGACTGCAGTGCGGCTATCACGGCTGGATCTACGACGGCGCGTCAGGCGCATGCGTCGCGATCCCGAATCTGTCGCAAGGCGAGCCGGTGCCGCCGCACTACGCGGTGCGCGCCTACGAGACGTTCGAGTGCGACGGCTACGTGTGGGGCCGCGCGGCCCACGGCGCCGACACGCGAAAGCCGGCCGCGCCCCCCGCGCCCGCGTCGCGTTGCGCGCAGCGGTTCGCGGGTTGCGCGACGGTCGCCGTCGGATGCGACGAGTATGTCGCCGCGCTGGCCGACGGCCCGCATCTGCTGATGCGCATCGCCGGCCTGCGCATCACGGATTACGTGATCGCGGACCCCGAGCCGCGCGGCGGCCGCATCGAGATGGAGCGCGGCGTCACGTGGGCGGCGCGCGCGCACAATCACCGGTTCGGCGCGCATTATCCGTGGACGCTGCGGCTCGCGCCGCCGCGCGACGATGCGCTCGCGTCGGTCGAGCTCGACACGCGCGACGGCGAGACGGCGCTGTGGGCGTCGATCGCCGTCGTTCCCGCGGCGCGCGGCGCGACGAACGTCATGTGGCGCGGCGGCATCGCGGCTGACGCGAGCGGCGCCGACGCCACGCTGCTGCGCCTGTGGGCGCGGCTGCGCCGCGCGCCGTTCGCGATGCGCGAGCAGATCGACGCACGCGCGCTGTCGAGGCTCGACGTGACCTGCTCGCGCGCCTGGCTCGGCCCGTACTCGCGGTCCGCGGGTGCCGCCGCCGCGCGCGGCCCCGATCGATTACCGTGTGCGAGGAAAGGATGATGCTGACCGTCGACAACGAAGATATCGAGGCGGCAAGCCGCCCGAGCGACGACTGGGTGCCCGGCGGGATTCGCCTGCGCAACGCATGGTTTCCGCTCGCCCACGCGTTCGAAGTCGGCGCGCGCGCATCGCGCTGGCGGCTCCACTCGCAACCGTGCTTTCTGTGGCGCGCGGGCGGACGCATTCACGCATCGCGGCGGCACCCCGACCTGCCGGCCGCGCGACGCCCGGCGTCCGATTCGCCGGTCGACGCCGACGGCTATCCGGTGCTCGAGCGATACGGCTACGTGTGGATCTGGTACGGAGACCCCGGCGACGCGAGCGACGCGCTCGTGCCCGACGTGCCGTTTCTGCCGCGCGACGGCGGGCTGCCTCCGCACATGCAGGGCAATGTCCGGCTCGACTGCTGCTCGCCCCTCCTCGTCGAAAATCTGCTGGACCTGACGCATGCGGACTTCCTGCATGCGAACGTGCTCGGCAACGAGCGTTCCGACGAGGACCGGATCGACGTGCAGTTCACGTCCGAGACGGTGACGATGATCCGGCGCTGCACGCACAAGTCGGTCGCGCCGATCATGCGCTGGTTCGGCGGCGTGCGCGCGAAGCATCAGGACGTTCACGCGGTGATTCACGTGCACGTGCGCAGCTCGGTCGCGCTCGCGTACGGCCGCTATACGCCGGGCATCGACCTGCCGCTGTTCCACCCGTGCCTGCCGGAGTCACGCGACCGGTGCCGGCTCAGCTTCGCGCTGAACGCGACGTCCACGCCCTGGCCGCTGCGCGTGCTGATGCCGTTGACGCCTTACGTCGTCGCGCCGCAGGACAACCGGATGGTCGGCCCGCAGAACGGCCGCTACCAGGAAGCCGGCGAGCGCCGCGACCTGTTTTCGCGCTTCGACCGCGCGGGCCTGCGCTACCGGCTCCTGTTGCGGCAGCTCGCCCGGCGGCAGCTCGACGGCGATTTCTCTTACGCCGCCGATGCGCTCCCCGGCCAGGATGCGCGCGGCATCCTCGGCATGCCGGGCTAGAAGGGTCTGTTCACGCTAACGACGGGCTTGCGCTCGCCGCCGGAAGGGCCGGGCGCGCCGGATCGCCCGACCGGCCTCGATCGGCGACGCGGGCGACGGCGCGCGCCCCCGGACAGCACGCGATTAGCCGCTACGCGACGTGCGGCTGCAACGCGCGCAACCAGCACGCCACGGCGACCGCGCCGCCGTCGGGCGATCCCACGGCGCGCGCGCCCAGGTAGCTCGCGCGTCCCGCGCGCGGCGTCATGCCCGCGGTTTTTGCCGCGCCCTCTTCCGCGGCGCGCACGGCCGCCGCCCACGCATCGCTCGCGCGCCTGCCGGCCGACAGCTCGCGTTCGAGCGCATCGACGGCAGGCACCAATGCATCGAGCATCGTGCGGTCCCCGGGCTTCGCGCCGCCCAGATCGCCGATCGCGTCGACGCCGCTGCGGAACGCGCCCGCCCAGTCGCGCGCGCTCGGCGCCGGCGCGTCGGCGAGCCGGCGGGCCGCCCGCACGAGCGCGGTCGCGTAAAACGGCCCGGAACTGCCCGCGATCGCCCGGCGCAGCGCGGCGCCGAGCGCGGCGAGCAGCACGGCCGGCCCCCGATACGCATCGGCGGGCAGCGCGAGAATCGCGTTCGCCGCGCGCCGCATGCTCGCGCCCAGATCGCCGTCGCCGGCGATGGAATCGAGTTCGGTCAACACCGGCTCGTTGTCGATCAGCGCGGCCGCGACCGCATGCAACGCGGGCCGCAGCCCGTCGGCACTCGCCGCGCCGCCCGTCGCCCATTCCGGCAGCCGGTCGCCCGGGCCGGGTTCGGCCGCGGCCACGCGAATGTCCCGGTTCACCGCGCCGCCGCCGGGCCACGCTCGCGCCTGCGTCGGCGCGTCGAGCAGCGCGAGCATGCCGTCGCTCAGCTTGAGCAGCGAAATCGAGCAGCCGGGCATGTCGAGCGCGGACAGGAACGTGCCCGCCCACGCGCGCGCCACCTCGACGCCGCGCCGGCTCAGGCTGTCGTAGGCCGCGCGCAGCACGATGCCGAGCTCCATGTCCGGCGTCGCGCCGAGCCCGTTCACGAGCAGCGCGACGCGGTCGCCGCGCGCGACGGGCTGATCGTCGACGATCGTCGCCACGAGCGTTTCCGCCAGCGCGTTTGCGGGCATCGGCGCCGTGCGCCGCACGCCCTTTTCGCCGTGGATGCCCAAACCGAGCTCGATTTCGTCATCGGCGAGGCTGAAGCCGGATTGTTCGACGCCCGGAATCGTGCAGCCGTCGAGCGCGACGCCCATCGTGCCCAGGTTCGCCGCCGCCTCGTTCGCGACGGCGGCCACCTGCGGCAGCGTCAGGCCGCGCTCGGCGGCCGCGCCGGCGAGCTTGTGCACGAGCACGGTGCCGGCGATGCCGCGGCGCCGCCCGCGCCCGGTGAGTTCGCGCAGCGACACGTCGTCCGCGACGACGACGATCTCGACCGGGATGCCCTCCGCGCGCGCGAGCTCGGCCGCGAGACCGAAATTGAGGCGATCGCCCGTGTAGTTCTTCACGATGAGGAGCGCGCCGTTCGGGCCCGCCGTCGCGCGAATCGCGGCGAGCACGGCGTCGGTGGACGGCGACGTGAAGACTTCGCCGCACACCGCCGCGCTCAGCATCCCCGCGCCGACGTAGCCGCCGTGCGCCGGTTCGTGGCCGCTGCCGCCGCCGGAAATGACCGCGACCGGGCGCTGCGCCGGCTCCGGCAAGGGCCGCCGGATCAGCACGTGTTCGTCGCCGAGAATGGCGACGTGCGGCGACTGCCGCGCGATGCCCTCCAGCATTTCGCGCACGACATCGGACGGGTGGTTGACGAGCTTTTTCATGGCGGCGATTTCCTGACTGTGAGTGAGGGCGGCGGCTCGTCACGACAGCGGGCGCGTGCGATTCGGCGTGCGATGCGGCGTGCGATTCGGCGTGCGATGCGGCGCATGCGGAGCATCCGCTTCGTGCGCGAGCCTCCTCTTCGTTGCCGACCGGCACGGCCGGCACGCTGCCGTGCATTGTGCCATCGGGACCGGTTCACGGTGCGTTCGCGGCGGTCCCCGCTTTCGCTCGCAAACGGCGCGCGCTCGTGCATCGCGTCGCAGCCTGCCTGCGGGCGGACATCGGCCGCAACGGCGCGGGCAAGAGCACGCTGTTCCAACTGATGCTCGGCCTTCTCGCCGCCGACGCGGGCGACGTGCGGATCGACGGCGTGTCGGCCCGCGACCCGCGGTTCCGCGCCGTCCGGCGCACGCTCGGCTATCTGCCGGAAAACGTCGTGCTGTGCGACAACCTGACCGGGCTCGAGACGCTGCGCTTCTTGGCGCGCCTGAAAGGCGCCGACGCGGCCGCGTGCGCGCCGCTCGTGGCCGTTCGTGCTGTTCTGGACCGCCGTCGTCGGCGCGTCGATCTTCGTCGAGCGGCCGTTCTGCAAGTACCTGTGCCCGCTCGGCGCGAGCCTCGCGCTGCCCGGGCGCTTGCGGCTGCTCAAGCTGCGGCGCAAGCCCGAATGCACGAGCTGCCATGCGTGCGCGGTCGGCTGCGGCTCGCAGGCGATCGACACGGCCGGCCGGATCGACCCGATGGAGTGCCTGCTCTGCCTCGACTGCATGGTCATGTACTACGACGAGCACAGTTGCCCGCCGCTGTCGAAGGAACGCAAGCGCCGCGAAAAGGCCAGCCTGCCGCTCACGCCCGTCGGCAAGGATGGACGGTACATTCCGATCGAGCGGGTCTGACGCGCGGCGCGCCGGCGCGCAAAGGTCCGGCGCGGCCGGCAAAAATATTTCGTTTTCCTTTCAATTGTTTCGGATTGTCGTCGGCAATCCGCAAGCCGAAAAACCGTGGCAATCTACGACGCAATCCGGTTGTCCGTTCGCGCAACCGATCTGTAAGGTTTCCCGATGATTCGTCTTGCGACATTTGCGCGCCGCGTCGCGCTGATTGGCCTATTGCATCTTTTCTGTGCGGCGCTGCCCGCGGCGGCGGCGGCCGACCTCGCATCGGGCGCCGCCGTGCCGCCCGCGCCGACGATCTCGCGCGACGAGGCGCTCGCCGAGCTCAAGCGCGTGCAGGCCGCGCTCGACCGGATCAAGCAGCAGGCGTCGGCCGCGACGACCTACAAGCAACTGGACGCGCTCGACGAATCGACGCAGGCGCTGGCGGCCGACGTCGACAAGCTGACGGCCGCGCTCGTGCCCACGCGCGCGCAGCTTCAGGCGCAGCTCGACGTGCTCGGGCCGCCGCCCGCGCCGGGCGCGGCGCCCGAAACAGCCGCCGTCGCGCGTCAGCGCGCGGATCTGAATGCGCGCAAGACGCAGTTCGACGCCGCGCTGAAACAGGCCGCCGACGAAAAGGAAAGCCTCGCGAACCTGATGCAGCAATACTCGAAGCTGCGCCGCAGCCTGCTGCGCGACCAGCTCGTGCTGCGCTCGGGCAGCATTCTCGGCGCGCAATTCTGGGCGCCGCTCGTTCATCCGTCGGACGACGACCGGCAGGAGCTCGACGCGTTCAGCGCGCAGATCGGGCAAGTGCTGAGCGCGGCATGGGAGCCGGGCCGCCGGCTCGGCACCGCGCTGCTGCTCGCCGCCGCGCTCGCCGTGTGGACCCTCGGCGGGCGGCTCGCCGAGCGCGCGCTCGCGTGGTTCAGCCTGACGAAGCTGCCGGAGACCCGCGTGCGGCGCAGCGCGCTCGCGACGTCGATCGCGGTGTCGAGCATCGTGACGACGGGCATCGCGGTGCAGTTCGTCTACCTCGCGCTCACGCGCGACGTCGTGCTGACGAGCGCGCTGCAGGATTTCGCCGACGAACTCGCGAAGCTCGCGCTGACCTGCGCGCTGATCGCGGGCCTCGGCCGCGCGCTGCTGTGCACGCGCCACCCGAGCTGGCGGCTGCCCGCGCTCGCCGACGAAGTCGCGCTCGCGATGCGGCCGTTCCCGGCGATCCTCGCGGCGCTGCTGCTCGTCGCGGGTGCGCTCGAGGAGCTGAACCGAACCGCCGACACGAGCCTGCAGGTCACGCTGTTCGGGCGCGGGATCGTGTCGCTCGTCGTCGTCGTGACGATCGGCGCATCGCTGCTGCGCGCGAACCGCGCGCGCACCGCGCTCGCGGCCGCTGGCGAGCCGCCCGAGGCCCGCTCGACGCTCGCGGGGCTGATCCACGCGGGCGTCACGCTGACCGTCGTCGCGGCGCTCGTCGCGCTCCTCGTCGGCTACATCTCGGTCGCCCGCTTCCTCACCTACGAGCTCGTCTGGTTCGAGATCGTGCTCGGCAGCGCGTATCTGCTGACCCGCCTCACCCGCGACGCGTACGCGAGCGCGTTCTCCGCGAACCTGTCGAGCGGCAGGCTGATCAAGAATCTGTTCGGGCTGAACGACGGCCACCTCGATCAGGCGAGAACCGTGCTGACCGGACTCAGCACGAGCGTGCTGCTGCTCGTCGCCGTCGTCGCGCTGCTGACGGGCGGCTTCGGAACGACGCCGAACGACCTGCTCGTGAGCGTGATCTCGATGTTCGGCGGCGAGCGCCTGCAGCGTCTGAACATCGTGCCCGACCGCATCCTGAACGCGGCGCTCGCGCTCGCGATCGGCATCTACCTGCTGCGCTCGGTGCGACGCTGGCTCGACAACGAGCTGCTGCCCGCGGTCGGCATGGATCAAGGCATGCGCGCGTCGCTCATCACGCTGTACAGCAATCTCGGCTACGTCGCGATCGTGCTGCTCGCGCTGTCGCTGCTCGGCGTCAAATGGGACAACCTCGCGTGGATCGTGAGCGCGCTGTCGGTGGGCATCGGCTTCGGTCTGCAGGAGATCGTGAAGAACTTCGTGTCCGGGCTGATCCTGCTCACCGAGCGGCCGGTGAAGGTCGGCGACATGATCAGCATCTCGGGCGTCGAGGGCGACATCCGCCGGATCAACGTGCGCGCGACCGAAATCCAGTTGTCCGACCGCTCGATGGTGATCGTGCCGAACTCGCAGTTGATCTCGCAGAACCTGCGCAACGTGACGATGGGCAACAGCACGCAGGGCGTCGCGACGCTGACGCTCACGTTTGCGCTCAACACCGATCCCGAGCAGGTGCGCGACCTGCTGCTCGACGCGTACCGCGAGCATGCGTCGATCCTCGAGAAGCCCGCGCCGTCCGTCACGTTCAGCCAGTTGACGCCGGACGGGATCACGCTCAGCGTGACGGGCTACGTCGGCAGTCCGCGAATCACGGCGGCGACGAAGAGTGACCTGCTGTTCGAGATCCTCAAGCGGCTGCGCGCGGCGGGCATTCCGCTGTCGAATCCGCAGACGCTGATGGTGCAGAACCTGCCGCCGCCGAGCGAATGACGCGAGCCGGCGCGGATCGGCGTGGACCGATGCGGATGCGGCCGTGCGCGAATGTCCGTTCACTCCGCGGGCCCACGTCATATCGCGTTGCAATCCATTACACGCGGGAATTCGCCGGCTTTCTATGATGGGAACCACGAACCCGCTTCAATGGATGGCGCGACCATGAAAAAACTGATGATTCTGCCGCTCGTCGCGAGCGCGCTGCTCTCGGGCTGTGCGGTGTATCCGACGGAGCCCGCCGTCGGCGTGGACGTCGGCATCGGCTGGCATGGCGAGCGCTATTGGGACGGCCACCGCTACTGGGAGCGCGACGAATGGGAGCGCGCGCATCCGCCGCAATACTATCGTCGCGACGACGACCGGCGCGACGATCGCGGCGGCTACCGTGACGGCGACCGGCGCGACGGCGGCCGCTGGCGCGACGACCGGCGCGGCGACGACAATCGCCCATACTGACTGACGCCGTCGCCGCGCGTCGATCCCCGGCGACGGCCGCATGCGTCGAAAGGCGTTCGACACAAGCCGGCGGAAAGGTCGGCGCACCGCAATCGCGCTATGCTCGTGCGCCCCATTTGGACAGAGGAGCCCATACATGAAGCTTTCGATCTTCATCGCGGCCGCGTGCGTCGCATTCGCGTTGACAACGGCCGCTCGCGCGCAAACGTCGCAAACCTATCGATTCGGCGAAGGCCAGTCGGGCTTGTCGGGCCAGTCGAGCGACATGCATGCCGCGCCGGCGCGCCGCGCCGCGAAGACGACGCACCTTCGCAAGCACCGCGCGCATCATGCGCGGCATACGCGCGCCGTGCGTGCGCCGCGGACGTACGCGCATCACTGACGACGTGTCGGGCCGCGCGCAGGCCCGGCTCACTGCGCCTGCGACGCACCGCTTGCCGCAACCGCGCCGCTGATCCGGTCGATCAGCGACTTCGCCGCGCCCGCGGCGAGCGCCGCATCGACGTGCGACGTCTGCCATGCGCCGTCGCTGTCCTCGGTGAATGTGAGCGTCGCGCGCAACGGCGCGTCGCCGTCGCTCGGCTGCCCGTCGTGCCACGCGATCGCGACGTTGCACGAATACGCGCGCTCGGCGACCTTCGTGCAATCGCCGACGGGCTTCACCGACGCGACGTCGGCCGCCACGGGCAGCGGCTGGCCGAGCATCGTATTGAGCGGCCCGCGATTCTCGGCGTCGAGCGCGCGGCGCACGGCCGCGTCGATGTCGCGCGCGCCGGGGCCGGCATGGAACCAGCCGCAGGCGGCAAGCATCGCTAACGACATTCCCAGCAGCAACAGTGTTCGGAGCTTCATCGGTTCGTGTGGTTTCGCATAGTTTCGCATCATCCGGCGCGGGGCGGCGCACGCGCGCCGCGCGTTTCGCCAACGCCATCGTGCATGCGTTTCGCGCGCCAGTCTGACGCGTGCGCGGGCCGCGATCCGTATCGATTTGTAACGGCGTGTTCGCCGCGACGCGCGGCAAAAGCCGCGCCGGCGGCGCGACCCGACGCCCGAGGGCCCGCCGCACGCGCCCAAGCGGCGGGCGCGAGCGGTCGCGCCGACGATGCAGGGCCGGCGAACGCGACCGCTTGTTACACGAAGCGGCGCCCGCGGGGCCCGGCCTATACTAGCCGTTGCCCGTCAACCGGCGCCGGTTCGCCGCGGCGGACCGGCACGCCCCATCGCATGAGGAGCATTTCATGTACTACCTGCTGACCTACGAACTCGTCGACGGTTATCTCGATCGGCGCGGCGCCTACCGCGCCGATCATCTCGCGCTCGCGAAGGCCGCGACCGCCCGCGGCGAGCTGCTGCTCGCGGGCGCGCTCGCCGACCCGGCCGACGAAGCGGTGCTCGTGTTCGACGCGCCGTCGCCCGCCGTCGCCGAAGCGTTCGCGCAAGCCGATCCTTACGTCGCGAACGGCCTCGTCAAGCGCTGGCGGGTGCGGCCGTGGACGGTCGTCATCGGCAAGCTCGCCGCGCCCGCGTGAATGCGGCTCACAGCCAGCCGGCCTTCCTGAAGCGCCGCCACAGGAACAGGTCGGCGGCCGCCATCACGCCGAGGCACACGTAAAAGCCGAAGCGCCAGTGCAGCTCCGGTATGTTGTTGAAGTTCATCCCGTAGATCCCGGCGATCATCGTCGGGATCGCGAACAGCGCGGCGAACGAGCCGAGCCGCTTCGTCACTTCGCTTTCCGCGAGCGAGATCATCCCGAGGTTCACCTGGATCGCGGTGACGAGCATCTCGCGCCGCCCTTCGATCGTCCGCACGATCCGCAGCAGATGGTCGTAGACGTCGCGGAAATAATGGTCCATTCCCGCGCAGACCTGCGGAATCCGCCCGCCGACGAGCTTCGCGAGCGGCTCGACGAGGGGCGCCGTGTGCTGGTGCAGCATCACGAGCCGGCGCTTGAGCGTGTACAGATCCTCGATCAGCGCGCGGGCGGCGGCCGTGCCCGTCTTCTCGAAGATCCGGTCCTCGAGCGCCTCCAGCTCGGCGCCGAGCGCCTCGAGCGTCGGGAAATAGCGGTCGACGACCTGGTCCATCAGCGCATAGAACACGAACGCCGAGCCCTCCTTCAGCAGATGCGGCTCGCGTTCGCAGCGCGCGCGCACCGCGCGGAAGTCCTGCTCGCTGTGATTGCGGATCGACAGCACGTAGTTCGGCCCGACGAACACGTTCAGCTCGCCGAGCTGGAGCTCGCCCCGCCGGTCGATCTCGACCGTATGCAGCACGGCGAACAGCGAATCGCCGTACTCCTCGATCTTCGGGCGCTGGTGGCCCTTGCGCGCGTCCTCGAGCGCGAGCTCGTGCAGGCCGAACTCCTCGCCCATCCGTTCGATCTCGTCCGGCTCGGGGTCCTTCAGCGCGACCCAGACGAAGCACTCGGGCCTGGCGACGTAGTCGCCGATGTCGTCGATGTCGATATCGGCCACTTTGCGGCCATCCTGATATGCAGCGCAGTTGATCAGCATGCAGTAACGTGTTTCGAAGCCATTCCGGCGCACAGTTTAGCCGCTCCCGCGCGCGCCGGCGGCCGCGGTTCGCTTGCGCGGCCCGCCGATATTGGTCATGATCGACGTCGTGCACTCGTCGCCGGTCGCGCTCGCGGGCGGCGCTCCCTCGAATCGCCCGGCGGCCCGCGCGGCCGTCCTGACCGTCAAGGAGACAGCGATGTGGTACTTCTCGTGGATTCTCGGCATCGGCGTCGCGCTCGGCTTCGGCATCATCAACGCGATGTGGCTCGAAGCGAACGGCAATTTCCCGACGGGCGCCGCCGGCGACGCGCATGACGCGCACGGGCCCGCCGCGCCGCCGGAGGACCCACGTTCGTGACGTATCTGGTGTTTTTCTGCGGCCATGCGGGCACCGGCAAGACGACGCTCGCGAAGCGGCTGATCCGGCCGCTGATGAAGACGACGGGCGAAGCGTTCTGCCTGCTCGACAAGGACACGTTGTACGGCCGCTACAGCTCGGCCGCGATGGGCGCGCTCACGCACGACCCGAACGATCGCGACAGCCCGCTCTATCTGAAGCATCTGCGCGATCCCGAATACCAGGGGCTGCTCGACACCGCGCGCGAGAACCTGGAGCTCGGCATCAGCGCGATCGTCGTCGGACCGCTGTCGCGCGAGGTGCGCGACCGGCGTCTGTTCGATCGCGCGTGGCTCGGCATCGGACCCAACGTCGAGCTGCGGATCGTCTGGGTCCACACGTCGGAGGACACCGCGCATGCGCGGATCGTCGCGCGCGGCAATCCGAACGACGCATACAAGCTCGCGCACTGGGAAGAATACCGGCAACGCCGCTTCATCCCGACAGGCGAGCAATGCGAGGGCCTGCTGATGTTCGACAACACCGCGCCGTCGGATGCCGACGTCGAAGCGCTCCTCGATCACATCGCGCCGCCGCCCGCGCGCGTCGCGTCGACGGTGCCGCCGCTGCCCGCCTGACGCGGCGCCGCATGCATGAAAAAACGCCGGACGCCCATCGGGCCACCCGGCGTTTTTTTACGTCGCGTCATGCGAGCGCGTGCATCCGCTCGAGCGTGCCGCCCTCGTACAGCTTGCCGAAGCGGTTCGCGAGGAATGCGTGCAGCGGCACCTGCTCCTGGCGCACGAAGCCGCTCTGCGGCAGCTTCTTCTCGCGGAACAGATCGAGCACCGCGCACATCGCGCCCGCCGTCGTGATCTGGATCGCGCTCATCGGCATCCCGCAGATTTCCTTCGCGAAGATCTTGCGCGTGAACACGTCCTGCACGAGCTGGCCGTGCTTCACGCCCGTCACCGTGACGAACACGAGCACGACGTCCTGCTTCGTCGACGGCACCGCGCGGCGCATGATCGATTTCAGCGTGTCGCGGTCGGTCGCCAGGCGCAGATCCTCGAGCAGGAACTGGATCAGCTCGCGGTGGCCCGGATAGCGGACCGACTTGTAATCGAGCGTCTCGACCTTGCCCTCGAGCGTCTCGCACAGCGTGCCGAGGCCGCCCGACGTGTTGAACGCCTCGTATTCGGTGCCGTCGAGCGAGAAGTGCTCGAGCCCTTCGAGCGGCTGCACCCATTGGCGGCGCCCGTCGCGCACCGCTTCGCACGGCTGGCAGTATTCGTTGATGAGGCCGTCGACGCTCCACGTCAGGTTGTACTTGAGCGCGTTGGTCGGATACTCGGGCAGCGCGCCGACGCGCATCTTCACGTCGCGCACCTCGGTGAAGCCGTTCACGAGCTCGTGCGCGGCGATGCCGATGAAGCCCGGCGCGAGGCCGCATTGCGGCATGAACGCGCGATCCGAGCCTTCGGCGAGCTCGCGGATCGCGCCCGTCGCGCGCACGTCCTCGGTCAGATCGAAATAATGCACGCCCGCGGCCTTCGCGGCGGCGGCGACATTGACGGCCAGGTAATACGGCAGCGCGTTGACGAGCGCGTCGAAGCCCTTCACCGCTTCGCGGATCGCGGCCGCGTCGGCGGAATCGACGCGCCGCGTCGCGATGTCTTCGCTGGCGAGTTTCGCGAGCGCGTCCGCATCGCGATCGAACGCGACGACTTCGTAGTCGCCGGTTTCGCGCAGCAGATGAGCGATGGTGTGGCCGATGAGACCCGCGCCGACGATGGCGATTTTCATGTCGTTCTCTCCTGACAAGGTGATTGTTTGTTGTAAACGGCGTGTTGCCCTGCAGGAAAGTGTACGGATGCGCAAAAACACTTTATAGACGAAAAGTGATGCGAAACGACGTCAATTTTCGACGATTTGATGATACGTTTCGTCGAGTTGACGTAAACGCCGTATCAATGCGCAGCGCCGGTCGCGGCGAGCGCCGCCTTCGCGCACACGCGCGAGCGTCCGTCGACGAGCACCGCTCGCGGCGCGCGCGTCGCGAGCAGCGACAGCAGCGTCGCGCCGCCGCCACGCAGATCGTCGCCGGCCTGCCGCTCGAACAGGCAGAGGTCGGCCTTCATGCCCGGCGCGATCGCGCCTACGTCGTCGAGACCGAGCGCCGCCGCGGCCGAGCGGGTCAACGCAAGCGCGCAGCGGTCCAGGAGCGCAGCCGACGCACGCTCCGTCTCGCGCATCAAGCGATGCAACGCCGCGCCGCCGCGAAAACGCAGTGCGGCCCTGCCCGTTTCGAGCAGCGGCGCATAGGCGCTCCGCCCTCGCACGCGCTCGCCGTCGCGGCACGCGTCGATCACCGCATGGCTTCGCGTGCGCGCCAGCGCGGCGATGTCCCGCCCGTCGAGCGGCGCTGCGCCGAACACCGTCACCCGCTTGTCGTCGGCCATCAGATAAGCGATCAATGCCGCCTCCGAGCAGCAGAAGCGCGCGCGAAACTCGTGCGCGACATCGGAGTGCGCGGAGAACTGAATGCCGATCCGCGTGCCCGCGCACTTCGCGCGGTGCGCCCACGCGACGATCTCGGCCGCCGACGCGAGATCGCCGCTCGCGATCACCGGCAGCGCCGTGACGAGCGACGGAACGTCCGGCGCGGCAGCGCCGGCGGGCGCGGCCGACGTGGCCGGCGCGGCCGGCATCCAGCCCGGCCACGCGTCGGCCTGCTCCGGGCGCCGATCGTCGACGCGCAGCAGCGCGACACGTCGCATGGCCGCCGCGGCGGCTCCCGCATCGAGAGGTGCGTCGCCCGTGCAATGGCGGGCCATCGTGGTGACGCAAGCGGGCGGCTCGGCAACCGCGGCCCACGACGGATGGATTCGGCCGTCCGGCGGCGCGATATCGACGACGCCCGGCGTGCAGATGAGCGACGCACCGTCGATGCCGTCGGCGAGCGCCGAGCTGCCGGCCGGCACGATAGCTGCGATCCTGCCGCCGGCGATCTCGATATCGCATCGCTCGAACGCGCATCCGGCGCTGTCGAAGCGCATCGTGTCGCTGATCACCCACGGTCGTGCTGCGCAAGACATTTCGATAGGCATATCCGTATCGTCCTGGTGCGAGCCGCCGCCCCGGCGCGCGCGCGGAACCCGCGCCGGGCCCGCGACGTTGTTCGCCGCTGCGGGGAGCCGCTCGCGGATGAGGTGTCGTTTCGGCCCGGCCGCCGCGCTCGCCGGCCGGGCCCCGTCAGCGAACGTGCGTCAGGTCGCCGCTCGGCCGACCTCCGAAAAGAGCTGCTGATAGGCGAAATACGAGCAAACGATCGCGAGCAGCGAACAGACGAATGCGAAGACGAAAATCGACGCATAGCCGACGTGCGACGCAATGATCCCGCCCGCCGCGCCGGCGAGGAGAATCCCGATGTCGAAGCAGGATTCATAGGTGCTCAGCGCAAGCCCGATGTTCTTTTCGGGCAGGCTCTTGATCGCGGGAAGCGCGAGCAGCGGATAGACCATCGACAGGCCGAAGCCCGCCAGCAAGGAGCCGATCGACGCGTAGAGCGGCGTGCTCGCATACGCGAGGCAAAGCAGGCCCGCCGCCTCGATCGCGAGCGAGACGACGATCGTGTTGACGCCCGACGAATCGGCGCGCCAGCCGAGCAGCAGCCGCGCCGCGACGTAGCCGATGCCGAACAGCGCGAGCGCGAGCGCCGCATAGCCGTTCCAGCCGTTGTCGAGAAACAGCAGCGCGAGAAACGACGTGACCGACGCGTATCCGACGTTGGCGAGCGCGAAGCCCGCGCCGGCCTTCCACACGCGCTTCACCGCATAACTGAGCGGCAGATGGCCTGCGTCGTCATGGACGCTGACCTCCTTGATGAACCATACGACGACGGTTCCGAGCAGCGGCAGCCCCGTCATCGCCGCCGCGCCGGCGACGAGCCCCACGTGCTGATACGACCACACGCCCGCGTAGTTTCCGATCGCGAGCCCGAGGAACATCGCGATCCCGACCCACGACATGATCTTGCCGGCGTGCTCGCGCCCGACAAGCCCGATCGGCCACGTTCCGCTGCAGGTGAAGATGAGGCTCTCGCCGACGCCCATCAGCACGCGGCTGCCGAACACCACGGCAAACGAAAGGTATGCGCTCGCGCCGTGCGTCGCGAGCGCCGCGACGCACAGCGCGCCCGCGACGAACATCAGCAGCAGCCCGCGGATCATGCCGGTCTTCGGGCCCCGCGTGTCGGAGAACCGGCCGGCGTACGCGCGCGACAGCAGCGTCGAGACGGACTCGGCCGTGACGACCGCGCCGACGAAATACGGCGACAGTCCCAACACCTTGTTCACGTAGATCGGCAATATGGCAAGCGACGTGCCCAGGCTGACGATCGCGACAAAGAGAATGAGCGCAACGACGACCGCCGATGCGAAGTTTCCGGTTTTCACGTTTTCTTTCATTGAACGACCCTCACGATTCCGTCGCGAACGGCGATCCGGTCTTCCAGGATGTTCGTGACCGCGTCCGCGATGATGACTTCTTCCACCTTGATGATTGCTTCCTTCAGCGCCTGCTCCGTCATGCCCGGCGCAATGCGCACGACGCCCTGATCGATGATGGGCCCTGCATCCACTTCGTTGTTGATGAAATGCACCGTCGCGCCCGTCACCTTCACGCCCGCCTCGAGCGCGCGGCGCTGCGCGCCGTCGCCCGGAAACGCCGGCAGGATCGACGGATGCGTGTTGATCGTCCGGCTCCCGTATTTGTCGACGAAGGCCGGCGAGAAAATGCGCCGGAACCCGCCGAGGACGATCAGATCGATGTCGTTCGCGTCGAGTTGCCGGGAAATTTCGGCCTCGAACGATTCGCGATCGGCGAAATCCGAGTGCAGGACCCGGCTGACCGGAAACCGCCCCGCGAGCGAGCCGTTCTCGGCCGGAAACGCCTTGTTGTTCGTGATCACGAGCGCGACCTCCGCGGGCACCGACGATCGCCCGATGCCCTCGACGACGGAGCCGATCAGCGATCCGCGCCCGGAAAACAGAAATGCAATCTTCTTCATGCCGTCACCTCTTCTCTGAGCGCCTCGAACCGCGACCGCCATTCGTCGAAATCGACGAACGCGAACGTCCCGTCCGAGAAGATCGCCCGTCCGTCGACGAATACCTGGTCCGGGTTTTCGTTGCGCAGCAGCCGCAAATGGGAAATCGGGCTGTTGCCGTACGCCTCCGTCAAGCGGTCGCGCCGGAAGACGATGAAATCCGCGCGGCGGCCGGCGCGAATCGCGCCGATCCCGCGCAATCCGATGCTCTCGCCGCCCGACGCGGTCAACATGCCGAGCACCTCCGCCGCGCTCAGCTTGTCGTCGAGATCGTGCTCGCCGTGGTGATAGAGGCAGAACATCGCATCGTTCGTCAGGCGGTTTTCCGGATTGACCATCGCCGCGTCCGTGCCGAGCCCCATGTGCCGCGCGCCGGCGAATCGGCGCACCGGCATCCTGCCCGCACCGACGAAGCTGTTGCTGATCGGGCAATGGACCAGGTTCGCGCGCGACCGACGGATCTCGGCGACATCGTCATCATCCACGCTGCTCGCATGAACGAGCGTGAGGTGCTCGTCCAGCACGCCCAGCCCGCCAAGATGCCGGATCGCGCTGATGCCGTGCGCGTCGCGAAACGATTTCACCTGCGTTCGCCCCTCGTGAACATGCATCGAGAACGTCTTGCCGCGCGCCTTCGCCAATCCATGCAACTGCCGGATCAAATCGTCGCTCGCGGACAGCTCCGACGCGGTGGCCGGCTGCAGATCGATCAGCGGCGTCGCGTGCGTATCGACGGACCGCTCGTATCTGCGGATGATCTCGTCGATGCCGTACGCCGACGGCTTGCTCCCGCCGCCGAGCCACTGATCGCTCTGGCAGAACTGGACCGATGCGCGCACGCCGACGGCCTTGCACGCGTCGGCATCCGTTTCGAAGCGGCTCGTGAACACGCCGACGCTCGTCACGCCGCTGCGCACGTTGCGCATGATGCTGTAGAGCGCGGCCGCATACTGCGTTTGCGCGCTTTCGAGCCGGTTGTTCTTGTGCACGCTGTCGAGCACCGTCTGAATCGGCGAGAAGTCGTGCAGATCGCCGTACAGCTCCTTGCTCGGATGCAGGTGTGCATTGACGAGCCCCGGAAACATCACGCGCCCCGTCCCGTCCGCCGTCGCGACGCCATCGGGGCGCGGCGCGCCGGCCGGCCGGATGCTGTGAAACCGGCCGTCCTTCACGCGAATGTCGGCCGTCGCCAGCCGGCAGGTGTCGGGATCGAGATACTCGATGCCCGCATACAGGATGTCGTCGTTCATATCGCGGCGCTCGCGGTGCGTTTCGAATTCAGTGCGACGCCCAACGCGCAGCGAATCGCCGTTTCGAACTCCATGGTCCGGTCGTACAGGCCGTTCGTCAGGAATCCGTTCGTGCCGAGCACGTCGATCACGCTGTCGCCTGTCGCATCGAGTGTCTCCTTGATGAACGCCGACAGCCTTTCCCCCGGCGGCAACGCGTTCAGCAGGCCGTGCGGCAGCATCACCTTGCCGCTGCATCCATAGGCGGGCATCTCTTCGCCCGCGCGCAGCACGGCGGCCCAGCCGTACACGAAATCGCCAAAACCGGTGCGCTCGATCAGCCCTTCGAGCGCCACCCAGTAATCGACGGCGTCGCGACAGCGCGCCTGCATGGCCACGAGGCGATTGCGGCATCCCGCCAGCGCCTGCGCGTCGCTGTCGGGCGTTTCGGACACGCCTGAGTCGACCGGCACCGGAACGATCCGGTGCGACTCGAAGACCGCGCCGGCCACGCTGCGCAGCGCATTGACTTTTGCTTCGTTTGCCGAAGCGATTGCAAGGATCGTCGGGTTATTCGGCATTCTCGTAAATCCACTTGATTACATCGGTTTTTGCCGAGCCGGCGTAGATGTCGCCCAGCGTATCCTTCGCCGACGAGATTTCCGGCATCATTTCGGTGTCGCCGCAGCCGTTCATCGCGTCCTTCGCCTTCTCCATCGCGTTGTCGTAAATCTGCGTGAACGTGGTCTTCATGATGGTCGAGCCCAGTTGCAGATCGTCGTAGCCCTGCGACACGAGATCGCTATGCACGAGTTCGTGAACGAACGAGAAGAAACCCATGTCGTACGGCAGCCCCGTGATCACGTCGGTGCTGCGCGAGATCGTCTCGCAAAACAGGTGGTTTTCCCGAATGAAGAACTGCATCCCGATCGTGCACGGAAAATCCTTCGTATCGGACTTGTGGTAGTTCTGGTTGATGTTGATGATCGCGCGGCGCGAGTCCTGGTTCGACTTCAGCATGCTGACGATCCAGTTGTACTGGTTGCCGTATTTTTCGACCGGCTCGTAGAACACGTAATACCCGTAGTTCGAATTGACGTTCCCGTCCTTGTCCGTGAGCGTCATCCAGAACTTCGACGCGTTCGCGAGGCCGTTCTCGGCCTTCAGGCTGCCGCTGAAATACGCGAGCAGTTCGCGGCACAGGTATCGCTTTGCGCCGTTTCGAAGCGAATGCACGCGGCTGCGCGGGTCCTTCAGGATGTAGTTGACGCCATACGCCTGCATCGCGTCTCCGGCGCGCGACTTGATCTTTCTTCCCTCCTTCACGATGTTGTGAATGCCCTGCCTGACCAGGTCGTCGACCGAATCGCCGTAGATGTTCGTGAAACCGTGATGAATCGCTGCCCTCGGAGTAACGTCCAGAAGTAAATTTTCCATAGTCTTGTGAATGGTTAAATTCGGACTTCTCAGTGAATGTTCATCCTTCGTGCGGACGAACGGCGCAACTTCGACATCAGCCCTCGCCCCACCTGGGGCGCGGCGGATTCCAACGCTCCAGCTCGTCGAGCAGCGCCGCGTTGCTGTCGACGCGGATGAGCAGCTTGCCCTCGAGCGGATTCGCAAAGCCGGAATCGACCACGTGCGCGATCAGATCCAGCAGACGGTCCCAATAGCGATTGACGTTCAACAGGAATATCGGCTTCTTGTGATTGCCGAGAATCAGATTGGACAGCACCTCGATCGTCTCCTCGATCGTGCCGATGCCGCCCGGCAATGCGACGAAGCAGTTGCCCAGGTCCTCCATCAGCTTCTTCCTGGCCGACATCGAATCGACGATATGCAGCGCCGTCAGCGACGTGTGCGAAATCTCCCCGCTCGTCAGCGCCCGCGGAATGACGCCCGTCACCTTGCCGCCCGCCGCCAGCGCGGTATTGGCGACCACGCCCATCAGGCCGACCTTGCCGCCGCCATAAACGATCTCGGCGCCGGAGGCCACCACGTCCCCGATGAATTTCTCCGTCTCGCGCGCGAATGCGGGATCCATGCCGAACGACGATCCGGCGTAGACGGTGACGCGAAAACCGCTCGGGAATCTATCCCTTCTCATAAGCCTTCCTAAATATTGTCTCGGGTCCCCGTGCTCGCAGGGACCATGAATATCGAAGCCGATCGGCTACGCAAAATGCGGTGAGGCGAAAAACCGGGAGAAACGGGAAAACGGGCGAGTCTGACGACAGGAAAGTGCGGCGATGCGGCTCGGGCGTCATGCATGGCCGAATGGCGGATGCATCGTTCCGGCATGCCGCCAGCCGCTTATCGCATGAAACGCAATCAAATTATCGCATCCAGCACCATTCTAGATACAAAACATCGCATGTCAAGCATTTATCAGATTTTTAAATGCAATGCTTAAGCCAGAATTGCTGTAAGGAATAATTTATTCGCCCAATTATGGTATGACATGCGATCTTTGATTGACTGTGCGATAGTGTCATGCCTGCAATACTTGCGCTACGATGCCGACCGTCCGCTTCGCGCGCCCATGCCGCCCCCGGAGCGCGCATGCCCTCACTGCCCGTCGCCCGGCGAACCGGCCGGCGACGAAGAAGACGCAAATCAGACAGCCACCGCTTATCGATAATGGACAGTCACGAACAGCATTCCAGCGCCATCCAGATCGCCAATCGCATCCGGGAAATCCTGACGAAGAACGGCATCAGCAAGCGCCAGCATGCGAACACCGTGAGCCGGATTCTCAATCTGAGCTTCTCGCAAGCGCATCGCAAGCTCAAAGGCCAAAGCCCCTGGGCGATCCATCAGGTCAACCAGATCACCGCGGAATTCGGAGAAGATGTCGGCCAGTTGTTCGGCGCGCCGCTCGCCGATGCCGCGCCGGTCGAAGGCGATCCCGTCGACGCGCTGCTCGCCATTGGCGACACGCGCATCGCATGCCATGCGCATATCGGCGAAGCGTTGTCCGCCGATCAGAAATCGGATCTCGTCGCCGTGCGGATCAACCATCGATGGTCGATCCATGCTCACGACCAGGCCCCGGAAGCGCCGCATTACGCCGTGCGCGAGGTCAGGATCGCGCCGACCGTCGAGGAGATCCGCAGGCTGAGCATCGCGATTCTGGACGACTCGCCGGAAGCGGCGGACGAGTTGTCGAAGTATCTGCGCGCGCAAGGTTTCAACACCTACACCTACTACGACATCGATTCGTTCAACGAAGCCGTGCGGGACAACATGTTCGACGGCTTCGTCGTCGACTGGATCATCGGCCGCGAAACGTCCGAAAGCTGCATGACGGAGATCCGGCAATCGGAAAATCCGGATGCGCCGATTCTGGTGCTGACGGGGCAATTGAACACGAGCGAGCGTGAATCGGAAATCGCGCGCGCGATGCGCACTTTCGACATTCTCGGCCCGTATGAAAAGCCGATCCGGCTATCGGTCATCAAGGCGGCGTTCGACCGCCACTTCAACCGCTGACGGAAACCAGCCGCTTCAGCGTCCGGAACAGGATCTCCCGCCGAACCGGCTTCATCAGGTAATCGTCGAACAGCGCCATCTGCTCTTCGGTGAGAAGCTCGGGTGCGTGAGCGCTGACGCCCACCACGGGAATCCTGTAGTTCGGGCCGCGCGTCAGCCGCAACTCCTTCGCCACCGAAATGCCGTCGCGCTCCGGCATGTGGAGATCCAGCAGCAGCACGTCGTACGGACGGCGCATCAGCTTCTGCATCGCGCGCTCCGCCGAATCGCATGGCTCGCAAGTGCAGCCGATCTGCTCCAGCAGCGACGAAAACGAGCTCAACGCGGATTTGTTGTCGTCGACGACGAGCACATGATGCGGCGTCGAGAAAACGCCGCCGTCCTCCGCTTGCGCCGGATCGTCGCCGCCCGCGCCCGGCCCCGCGGCGACGCGCGATATCCGGACCGGCAAATCGACGGTGAAAACGCTCCCTTTGCCGACCTCGCTGCGCACGCCGATCCCGCCGCCGAACAAGTCGACCAGCCCCTTCACGATCGACAGCCCCATGCCTGCGCCGTCGTGAATGTTCGTCTGCCCGTGATCGATCTGCGTGAACGGATGGAAGATATGGTCGAGCTTGTCGGCGGGAATGCCCGTGCCGGTGTCCTCGACCCGCAGCCGCAGGCGGCCGCCCTGCGCGCCCGGCGCCAGCTCGCAGGAGAGCTTGACGCTTCCCGCACGGGTGTTCTTGATCGCATTGCTCAACAGATTCGTCATGATCTGGCGAATCCTCGCGGCATCCGAATGAAGACACACGTCGTCGATCCCGTGGTTCTCGCAGATGAGCCGAACGGGTTTCCTGCCGATCAGCGAGACCGCCTCGGTCGCGGTGGCGGTGACGATCGGCGCGAGCCTGAAGTCGCTGTTTCTCAGTTCCAGCTTGCCGCTGTCGAGCCGCGCGTAATCGGTCAGATCGCGCATCTGCGACTCGATCTGCATCGCCGCGAGTTCCAGCCGCTTGATCGTGTCGGTGTGCTCGAGCGCGATCCGCGCGCCCGAGATCACGTCGATCGCGGACGTGATGCTCTGCAGCGGCGTCCGGAGCTCGTGGCCGATCGCGCCGAGAAACGCATTCTTCGCGCGCACCGCCTCGCTGGCGGCCGCGGTCGCGCGCCGTTCCGCGGCGAGCGCCTGCGCCTGCTGCCGGATCGTCTTTCTGCTCTGCTGGATGTTGAATATCGTGATGAACCCGATGATCGCGACCGACGAGATGATGATCGATACGCCGATCAGGATGATCGTGCGATTCTTGAGGAAGATCCGGTATGTCCGGTCGCGCTGCTTCGCCTCCGCGTGCGCCGCCAATGCCGACAGGTTCAGCGCCTCGATGCGGATCAACCGTATCTTCTCGGCCACCTCCGTCAGCGACTTCTGCGTCATCCCGGGCAGCTCCATGATGCGCCCGACGTCCGCGAACAGCGTGCGAATCCGCTCGATGCGCTCGTCATAACCCTGCTCCGCATAAAGCAGGCGAGTGGATTCCGATCGATTCGACAGCACGAAGAACTTCGATTCGAGAATGTCGAATTCCGATTTCAGATCCTTGCACTCGCTGAGGCACCCCCAATCCTTCCTGTAAAGAAGCAATTCGAAGTCCGCGAGCCGGGTTTCAAACTGTGCGGTAGACGATGCGTAGTCTTCCTGCGTTCCGACGAGAGCCAGAAAGCTGCGCTCGGAAAACAGGTTGCTGTAGCAATAGATGGCCGAAGACATCGCCGCAACCATCAGGAGCGTCAGGACCAGATAAAGCCGGATGCTGCCGATCGGCGACGATTTCATTAATTTCACTTGACGACGATTTTATACACCTGCCAAAGAAATCGAGTGCTGTACAGCGGACCGCTCAATTCGGCGCCTCCGGTATCACGCGGATATATGACGAACAAAGGCCCGAAATTCTTCAGGGACAGTATTTTTCCGTTCATTTTATAGGCCAGAATTGTACCATATTTCTCAAAATCCGAAACGGGAATATCTTCGTAATAGTCATCCAGCGTATAGACGGTGATCACCTTTCCCCTGGCGCCCACTTTTTTCAGCAGGTCGAGAATCGGCACGCCCTCGAACCGGCTTTCCGCGGTCCACGCGGTCGAGGTCCGGATCTCCCGCACCGGCATCCGCATCAATTCGGTTTCGCTGAAAACATAGCTCTTGCTTTTCGGATCGGTGTATTTATCGATATCTCCGGATATCACCAGATCGAAGGAAAATGCATTTCCGCAAGCGAACATCAGCGCGAAAGCGAATAGCGAAATCAGTTTTTTCATCTTGGCCCTCGGATAGCTGTATTTTTATCGCTTCAATTGCCTCGTTGAACGCGAGGTCTGATTGATTTTCATAAAACCGCCGATCGCGACAAACCTGCGAGCGGCAAAGCACGCCGGCGAAATCGATTTTCGCGAGCGAAGCGCCCTCATTCGAAATATCCGACGCGGCGCCGACAAAACAATTACATTGCCTTTTTCGACATGAAACCGGCGATCGAGCATAACACACGGCCGGCATGCGAATTGGCTTTCCGAAACGTCGGATTTTCCGTGATCGGACACCGGAAAGCCAAAGCACGCGATCGCGGACGGACCGGGCGGACGCCGGGCCGCCGACGGCGGCTGCGATCCGGCGCGGCGCGGATCGCCTGGGCTACCCGCCCGCCGCGTCCCGTTTCGCGCCGGACGCGAGCGCGCCGCCGTCTTCCGCATGCTTGACCGATGCGCCGCAGCCGCTGCAGAACGGGAAGAACGCAAAGTTGCGCGTGCCGCATCCGGCGCACTGCTCGAACAGCCTGAGCCCGCAGTGGATGCAGAACGTCGCGCCGTCGCCGCCCAGGTTCCACGGCTTGTCGCACGACGGGCAGAGCTTTTTCTGATAGGCGGCGATCGCCTTCTCGTAGCCGATCGCCTGTGCGCGCTCGTGCTGGCTGCGCCGCATCTCCTCGCGCTTGCGCTCGACGTAGCGCTGGAATGCGCGCAGCATGTAGATGCCCGCGAACACGGTGAGCACGATGCCGACGGTCACACGCACGTAGCCGCCGAAGCTAGGCAGATACGGCACGAGCTCGACGAAGAACGCCGTCAGCGCGAACATCCCGAAGCCATAGACGAACGGCCAGTAGTGCACCTTCCGGTAACGGACGAAAAGCCAGACGGCGAGCGCGAGAATCGGCAGCGTGAACGCGAGCCGCCACACGAACACGACGAGCTCGTAGCGGCGGCTCGCCTGCTCGTAGCGCCGCTCGGCCTGCGCCTGCGATTGCGAAAGCTGCGCGCTCACGTCGTCCTGGCGCTTGCGCAGCGCGTCGAGCTGGTCGGCGATCTGGTCCTGCTGGCGCTGCCAGCCAGCCACCGCCGTCTGCAGCGCGTCAAGCTGGCGCGTGCGCGCGAGCACGTCCGGATTGCGGCTCGCGTCGCCCGTCGCGCTGCGCGTCGCGATCCAATTGCGAAAGCTCTCCTTCGCCTGGTTGTATTCCTGCTGCGCGCGATTGCGGGCGGTCGCGAACGCATCGGCCTTGTCGGTCAGCGCGCCCTGCTCGCGCTGCAGCTCCCGCTGCGTCGCGCGCAGCGCGGCGTCGGCCCGCGTATCGGCGTAGCGCTCGAGCGTCGGCGGCCCGCCGCGCGGCGCGAACGCCATGTCGCGGATCACGAGGCTGCCGAGCATGTTGAGGAACAGCGCGAACGCCACGGCAATGCCCCACGATGCGATCTGCAGCAACCGCTCGGGGCGCGAATAGGTTTGGCTCGTCGTCATGATCCCGATCTCTCTCGTCAGGGTGGTCGTGTCCGTCGTCGTGCGTCGTGCGCGTCAGCCGATCGTCCCGCGATCGATCTTGCGCGCGAGGATGATCGACGTCGTCGTCCGCTCGACGCCTTCGAGCGCGCCGATCTGATCGAGCAGGTCGTTCAGGCGTTCGGGCGAATCGGCGCGCAGCCACGCGACATAGTCGTACTCTCCGCTCACCGCGCACAGCAGTTGCACCTCGGGCATGCGGTCGAGACGCTTGAGCACATCCTTGCCGTACTTCGGCGCGAGGATGATGCCAACGTACGCATAGATGCTCGCGTCGAGCACGTCCTGTCCGAGCCGCACGCTGTAGCCCGCGATCACCTGCGTGCGCTCGAGCCGCGCGATCCGCGCGAGCACCGTCGTGCGCGCGACGCCCAGTTGCCGCGCGAGATCCGCGACGCTCGCGCGCGCGTTCGCCTGCAGCAGCGCGACGAGGTTGCGGTCGAGGTCGTCGAGTTGATCGAGTCGGGGTGGGCGCATGGCGGATCGGCGAATGGAGGTGCCGCGATGATAGCGCCGAACGGCCGTGCGCCCAAGCCGGCGGCCGCGCAAGGGCCGTTCCGATCGTCCGTTCTATCCGTCGTTCTATCCGTCGTCCTGTCCATCGTTCGAGCGGCCGTCGCCACGGCCCCGCCGCGCACCGGGCGCGCCACGATGCGATGCGTCACGCCGGCGCGATGCCGATCGAATGCACGAGATAGCGGCACAGCGCCGGCTCGTCGAATTCGGGCAGCCGCGCACCGCTGCCCGCGAGGAACGCCGACGTGCTCGCGTGCTCCCGCAGCCAGGTGTGCTGGTCAGCTCGACCAGACACATGCCGAAGCGCTTCGACCGCCGCCCTTCCCGGCCGCGCCCGTTCGGCGCCTGCTCGCCGTTCGCACCGCTCACTGCGCCTTCGCGTGCTGCGCGAGGCCGATCGCCTTGTAGTCGTATGTCGGATAGAACTCTGTGCGATACACGCCCCACGCGGTGTCCTCGAGCACGCGATTCACCTCGCGCAGCCGCGACGCCGGCAGGCGCAGCACGACGACCTGGCCGATCCCCATCGCGACCGTCCAGCTCACGACCTCGACGCCCGCCGGCGGAAACGCCTTGTAAAAGCCTTGCCGTGCGAGCTGCGCGTTCAGCTCGGCGAGCGGACGCGATTCGTCGTGCCGCAGAAAGACGGTGAGCAGGATCGCGTTGTCCGGCGTCGCGACTGCCGAACCCGGTGCCGGCACGGCGCTCTGGGCTTGCGCGGCGCCGCCCGCGAGTGCGAATGCGGTGAACAGTGCGGTAAACATCGCGACCGCGCCGAGTCGCGCGGAAATGCCGGATGATGACTTCGTCGTGCGCATGCCAGGCTCCTTCATCGAGAACGATTTCGCAGGCTCGCTCGCCGCCCGGGGGGCGAAACGCGGCGCCGCGCAGGCGCGGCCGCATGGGTTTCCTCAACGCGCTGACGCATCGATATCGGCGCATCGCCGGTCCGCATATCGCCGGGACGTGCGCTGCCGAAACATTCGCGGCTGCCGTGACGTCCGGCGCTTGCGCGCTTCCGGCCTTTGCTCGACTCCCGCAATGCCTCGCACAGCGTCCGCGCCGCAGACGACACCGGACACCGTTCGTCGCGCCCCTGCATATTCGATGCGCGCCCGCCCCGACCCGCAACACGCATCGACGGGCACGCCGGCCGGCGCATTCCCCGCGCCGCCGCGATTTCGATTCGTTTCGGTTGTAAGCAGATGTCGCATTGCCGCCCAACGGCCCGCCGCCGTGCTACTAATAGCGCGGGACGCGCGCCGCGCAGGCGGTCGAGCGCCGCGCCCGCCTTCCGGATTTTCGTCCGACGACCACACAGGAGCTCCCATGAAAAAGATCTCGCTGACTTTCGCTGCCGCGCTCGCGCTGGCGGCCACGCTCGCGCACGCGCAAACGAGCGCGTCGGCGCCCGCCGCGGCGGCCTCCGCCCCGGCCGCCGCGGCCGCGCGCCATGAAGCGCGCGTCGAGGAGCGCATCACGTACCTGCACAACCAGTTGAAGATTACGCCGGAGCAGGAGTCGCAATGGAAGACGTTCGCCGACACGATGCGCGACAACGGCGCAACGATGGCGCGTCTTTATCGCGAGCGGATGGAGAACAAGACCGCGTCCGCGCTCGACGACATGAACCAGTACGCGGAACTCACGCGGGCGAACGCGGACGGCGCGAAAAAGCTCGCCGACGCGTTCACGCCGCTGTACGCGAGCTTCCCGGCCGAGCAGAAGGCGCTGGCCGACTCGACGTTCCGCAAATGGCTGCACCCGGAGCCGGGCAAGGCACGCGCGCGCAAGCATCCGGGCAAGGCGGACGGCCAGCCCCCCGCGAGCGCCGGCGCCGCGCAGTAACGCGAACGCGCGAGCGCGCCGGCCGCGCGCATGCGGCAACCGGCGCGCTCGCGCTCGTTCGCGACGTCCGCCCCCAACGCTCGGCGCGTGATGCAAGCGCATCGACGCTTGGCCCCGCTCCCGCCCGGCAGGCGCGCCGCCCCGCCCGTCACTCAGGGCGCGGACGTGACCCGCTCGATCATCGCCCGCACCGCGCGCATCTGCGCGCCCGACTTCCACGCGTAGTTCTGCCCGGTGTACGCGAACCAGTCCCAGCAGCCCTGCGGATCGTTCGGCGTGCTCGTCTTCGCAACCTGCGGATACAGCACGACGATGCCGTTCGCGTCGGCCCAGTTGTCGTATGTCGTCATGTCGCGCACGACGGCGGCCGACTGCAGGCAGCCATGAAACACGACGTGCACCTTGCAGCCGGCGTTCGCGTCGCACGCGCGCGGCACGTACGCATATCCGTCGGCCGCGAGCCCGCTCGACGCGGGCGCGAACTCGCGCTGGCCGAACGTGATCGCGCGCCCCGCCGGCTTCGCGGCGGGCGGCGAAAGCGGTCCGTAAATCGTCTCGAGCAGCGCGCCCGCCTGGTCGTAGCCCGATTGCCCGACCGTGCAATGGCTGATGTACGGCGAGGCGTTGGCATCGCACGCGTTGCCCGCGGACGGCGTGACGAACGCGTGACCGGCCGGGATGTCGGCGACGTAGACGATGCTCGATACGGGCACGCCGGAGAGCCAGAAGAACGACCACGCCGCGTCGACGGCCGATTGTCGGACGATCGTGTCTTTCGTTCCGCTGAACAGATAGACCTTCGCGCGCTGCAGGTTCGCGAGCGGGTCGATCTGCCCGCGCGCGGCGAAGCCCTGCGCGGCGGCGACCAGCAATCCCGGATCCGGCACCATGTTGGGCACGAGCCCTCGGCAGAGGTCGGTGTTCGCGAGGCTGCCCGCCGCGCAATAGTACGGGCCGCCCGCGATCACGCCGACGCCGATCACCGACGCCGAATACGCGACCTGATACTGGAGCGCCATGTACGCGCCCGACGACAAGCCGGACACCGATACGCGATTCGCGTCCGCGCGCAGCGCGGGCAACGGCGGCGCCGCGGGCGCGGGCGCGGCGGCGAGCGTGATCGTGAGCGCGACGGCGGGCATCGCGCGCGCGGCGGCATGGCGCATCTGCATGGCTTTCCCCTTGGTCTGCGCCGGGCGACGGCGAGCACGGCCGGCGTCGCCCGGCCTGGTCGACACAGTCGGACGGCAAATCGAGACGCGATCACTTCATCTTTGTCTCAACGCTCGTCGCCCGCAAGGTCGGCGTTCACGCGCGCCCGGATTCGCGCTAAAGTGATGCGCCTTTATTGACGAAAATCGACATGATCGAACTAAAAAACGTCGACCTCAGCAACGATCCGGACGCGCTGCGCGTCGTCAAGGACGAGACGGTTCAGGTCGAGTTCGCCGCGCAGCCGGGCGAGCTGATGAGCCTCGAAGGCCTGAACCGCTATGCGGCGGGCGACGCGCTCGTCACCGGTTCGACGGGCGACCGCTGGGTGGTGTCGCGCGAGCGCTTCGACGCGAAGTATGCGCCCGCGACGGCGGGCGCCGCGCACGGCGCGCCGGGCGCGTACCGCAACCGCCCGGCCGTCGTGCTCGCGAAGCGGATGGACGCGGCGTTCTCGATCGCGCGCTCGGCGGGCGGCGACACGCTGCGCGGCGACGCGGGCGACTGGGTGATGCAGTACGCGCCCGGCGATTACGGCGTCGTGCAGGCGAAGCGCTTCGCGCAGGTGTACCGCAAAGCGGATTGACGCGCGGCGCATTCGCGTCGTATTCGCCCGTTGCGCTCGCCGGCTCGGCGGCCGCGTGAGCCGGCCGGCTCCGGAGCCGCGACGCATCCTCGACGAATCCGCCGTACGCCGCGGCGCCCAAGCGCAGGAACGCGTGCAAGCGCCGCCTGCGAAAAAAACAGCGCGCCACGACAAATACAAAGCCCGCCGTCTACCGAACGGCGGGCTTTTTATCGCGATCGGAATTGGAAGCATTGGGGCATCGGACAGGCGGCGCGGCGCATGCCGGCACGCGCCGCGCGCTTGTCACGCGAACTCGTCGCCGAGCTCGAGCGTCGTCTCGCGCGGCACCGCCTCGCCCGCCGCATGCCGCTCCTCGAGCGAGCCGAGCGTCGCCTCGACGTACGCGCGCAGCACCGCATGGCTGCGCGCGCGCTGCATCGGCTTGAGCGCGAGATAGCGCTGCAGCGCGGCGCCCGCGAAGCGCACGTCGAGCGTCGTCTTGCGCGGCGTCGCGCCGAAGCGCATCGCGAGCCAGTGCACGGCGAGAAAGCGCCCCGCTTCGTCGGCGCGCTCGGCGAAGTGCGTCTGCTCGGGAAAGAGATCGCAGATCACGCGCGCGAGCTCGCCGAATTCGGCGCTCGCGCAATCGTATTGATAATCGTCCATCGTCGGGTTTCGGTTCAGCGTGCGGCGCGCGCGGGCCGGCACAGTTTCATCAGCGCGCCGGCGAAGCCCGCCGCGAGGAGCAGATACAGCGCGACCATCCATTCGAACGGCACGCCGCCGCCGTTGTAGACGATCGACGGCAGATCGATGACGGGATGCAGCACGATCATCGCGGGCAGGATCCAGCGCCGGTTCGCGCGAATGCCGCGCCACATCAGCACGGACAGCGCGACCTGCACGACGAACGCCGCGACGCGCTCGAGCGCCGACACCGCGACCGATACGGGCGACATCGTCGCGAGCATCACCTGGATGCGCAGCGCGAGATCGGCGGGCATCGTCGACAGTTGCGCGTTCAGCTCGCCGCGATTCGCGAGCCACGCGAGATAGACCCATTGCGCGAGCACGACGACGCCGACGAACCACGCCTGCGCGCCGCCATGGCCGATGCCGTTCGCGAGGCCGCGCGCGTCGCCGCTCGACGGGCCGTAGCGCTTCGCGAGAAAGCGCAGCCCGAGATAGCGGCCGACCTCCTCGAACAGCGCGGCGACGGCGGTGCCGAACACCGCGAACGTGACGGGCTTCGACAGCCACATGACGGCCGACGGCTGGCTCAGCAGCAACGCGTAGACGCCGCGTTCGAGCAGCGTCGCGAACAGCGTGTAGACGGCGACGCCGACGATCGCGTCGCGCCGGTCGAGCGCCATCGGCCGGCGCAGGAATCGATAGAGGCCGATCGGCAGCAACGCCACGATGAGCGTGGCGATGACAAGCGCCGCCAGCGTGACGGGGGCAACGGTCATGACAATCCTTGTTCGAAACGCGCACCGGTGCGGTGCGTGCCCCGAATGATACTCAACTCAGGTCGCCGTCGACGCGCGCACGCAGAGCTCGCCCGCCAGCAGCGCCTCGTGGAAGGCGCCCGTGCCGCCGTCGATCCGCTCGTGAACGAATTCGACCGCGCGATAGCCGATGTCGTAAGTCGGCTGACGGATCGTCGTCACGCCGATCAGCTCCGCCCAGTCGGGATCGTCGATCGCGATCAGCGCGACGCGCTTTTGCCACGCGTCGCCGAGCCGCGCGTGCAGATGCCGCGCGATCACGAGCGCAACGGGCGCGTTCGCCGCGAAGATCGCGGGCCGCACGGGCTCGCCCGCGGCCGCGTCGATACGCGCATCGAGCTCGGCGAGCGCGCGCCGCGTGGATTCCGGCTCGTTCGGCTCGAGCACGATCGTCGGATGCACGGTGCGCCCGGATGCCGCGACCTGCGCGCGAAACGCGGCCTCGCGCAGCCGCCGCGAACTCACGTGCTCGAACGGCTGCACGACGAAATGAATCGACTGGAAGCCCTGCGCGAACAGGTGCTGCAAGCCCGTCTCGATCGCCGCCGCGTTGTCGAGGCCGATCATGTCGGTTTCGAAGCCTGCGACGCTGCGATCGACGAGCACGGTCGGAATACCGCCGCCGCGCAGCGATTTCAGCGCATTCTCATCGGCGCCGAGCGCGTTGACGATCATGCCTTCGACGCGGTAGGTGGTGAGCAACTGCAGATAGCGGCGCTCCATCTCGAGTTCGTTCGCCGCGTGGCAGATGAGCGGCATGTAGCCGAGCGCGTGGCACGCGGCCTCGACGCCGCGCAGCACTTCGACCGTATAGGGATTCGTCAGGTCCGCGGCGAGCAGGCCGAGGAGGCGGTTGCGGCCGCGCTTCAGGCCGCGCGCCATCTGGTTCGGACGGTAGTTCAGGCGCGCGATCGCGTCCTCGATGCGCTGGCGCAGATCGGCGGACAGCACGTTCGTTTCGCCGTTCAGGTAACGCGAGACGCTGGTCTTGCCGGTGCCCGCTTCGCGGGCGACGTCGCTGATCGTCGCGGGACGCGACGGCTGAGTTCGTGGATCGCTCACAGTGGCGCCTCGTGACGAGCGGCCCGCTCCGCCTCGCGAGCGGGCGGGTCATTGTTGTTGGATGGAAAGGCCAACTGACGATGTCTCCTGTCGGCCGATTCCGGCCCGGCAAAGCCTAGGACGGCGCACGAGCGCCTATCTTGCCGCAGCGGCTGCGCGGCGATCAGCGGGCGATCATAACGCAGGCAATCGGGCCGCACCAAGATGGCCTCCTCTAGCGTGGAGGGACGCGCGGCGTCAGTCGAGTCGCGGCGCGCTGCGTCGCCCATTGTCATCGCGTTTTCTCCGCGTCGAATCCCGCACTCATGCACCAGGCCGCAAGCTGTCGGACTGCTGACGATTCGGCCGCCGAATCACGGCGCGAAGCGATGAGCCTTATCCGGCGCCTGCGTTCGCCACGTGCCGCGCGATGCGGCATGCCGCATGCGTTCGGCTCGGCGTTCACGGCGTCGATGTCGCGCGCCGCAGCGCGTCGCGATTGACGATATTGCGCGTGAGCGTGCCGTCGAGCGCCGCGATCACGTTCTCGGCCGCGCAACGCGCCATCGCGTGGCGCGTCTCGCGCGTCGCCGAGCCGATGTGCGGCAGCGCGACGACGTTGCGCATCGACAGCAACGGCGAATCCGCGGCGAGCGGCTCGCGCTCGAACACGTCGAGCCCCGCCGCCCGAATCGTTCCCGCGCGCAGCGCGTCGATGAGCGCCGCCTCGTCGACGACGGGCCCGCGCGACGCGTTCACGAGGATCGCGCTGCGCTTCATCTTCGCGAGCTCGCGCGCGCCGATCAGATGCCGCGTCTGCGGCGAAAGCGGCACTTGCAGGCACACGAAATCGGCCTCGGCGAGCAGTTCGTCGAGCTCGACGCGGCGCGCGCCGAACTGCGCCTGCGCCTGCGGGTTCGCGCTGCGGTTCGTGTAGAGCACCGGCATCCGGAAACCGAGCGCCGCGCGGCGCGCGACCGCCGCGCCGATGCGCCCGAGCCCGACGATGCCGAGCGTCTTGCCGTTCACGTCGGTGCCGTAGAGCGACTCGCCGATGCTCTGCCGCCACTGCCCCGCCTTCACGAATTCGGCGAGCTCGACGACGCGCCGCGCGCTCGCGAGGATCAGCGCGAACACGGTGTCGGCGGTCGCCTCGGTCAGCACGTCCGGCGTGTGCGCGAGCACGATCCCGCGGCGCGTCAGATCGGCGACGTCGAAGTTGTCGAAGCCGACCGAGATCGTCGACCACGCGCGCAGCCGCGGCGCGCGATCGAGCAGCCCGGGCGTGATCCTCAGGCTCGCGCCGAGCGCGCCGTCGGCGTCGGGCAGCGCGCGCGCGAGCGCGTCGGCGCCCTCGGCGAGCACGACGTCCGCATGCTCGCGCAGGGTTGCGAGCACGTCGTCAGGAAGCGGCTTGTAGACGACGATGCGATGCTTCATGTGTTCACTTTCCTTGCGACGGATGGGCGAGCGGCGGCGTCGCGCCCGCCGGCTTCACCGACAGCGTGAGCACGACGGCCGCGACGAGCGCGGCGCTCATGAATGCGTAGGACGCGGCGGGCGAGCCCGTCGCGCCGTTCAGATAGCCGACCGCGTACGAGCCGACGAACGAGCCGAGCGCGCCCATGCTGTTGATGAGCGCCATCGCGCCGCCCGCGACGTTCTTCGGCAGCAATTCCGGCACGATCGCGAAGAACGGCCCGTACGGCGCGTACATCGCCGCGCCCGCGACGACGAGCAGCGCGTACGACAGCCAGAAATGCGTCGAGCCGAGCGCGTACGACGCGGCGAACGCGGCCGCGCCGATCAGCAGGAACGGCCACACGAAGCCCTTGCGCGAGCCGAGCCGGTCGGACGCCCAGGACGCGGCGAGCATCGCGATCGTCGCGGCGAGATACGGCAGCGCGGACAGCCACCCCGTTTCGACCATGCCGAGCGCCGAGCCGCTCTTCACGATCGACGGCAGCCACAGCACGAAGCCGTACACGCCGATGCTCCAGCAAAAGTATTGCGCGCAGAGCTTGACGACGGCGGGCGAGCGGAACGCGTCGCGATAGTTGCGCACCGGCTTGAGCGCCGCCTGCTCGGCCGCGAGCGCGGCGTCGAGAGCGCGCTTTTCCTCGTCGGTGAGCCACTTCGCCTGCGCGGGCCGGTCCTGCACGAGGAACCACCAGCAGACCGCCCACGCGACGGCGGGCAGCCCTTCGGCGACGAACATGTGGCGCCAGCCGAACGCGTGGACGAGATAGCCGGACACGACCGACATCCACAGCACCGTGACCGGATTGCCGAGAATGAGGAACGTGTTCGCGCGCGAGCGCTCGCGCTTCGTGAACCAGTTGCTGATGAAGATCAGCATCGCGGGCATCACGGCCGCCTCGACGACGCCGAGCAGGAAGCGGATCGCCATCAGCGACGGGATGTTGCTGACGACGCCCGTGAGCGACGCGCACGCGCCCCACAGCACGAGGCTCCAGAACACGAGCGTCTTCACGCTGCGCCGCTCCGCATAGATCGCGCCCGGAATCTGAAAGAAGAAGTAGCCGAGGAAGAACAGCGCGCCGATCAGCGACGACAGCCCCTTGCCGATGCCGAGATCCTGATTGATCCCGGCTGCGGCGGCGAAGCCGTAGTTCGCGCGGTCGAGATACGCGAGGCTGTACGTGATGAAGACGATCGGCATGATCGTCCACCAGCGGCGAATCGCGAGCGTTGCAGGCATGGTGTGTGTCTCCTGTGTCGAGCGGCGCCGTATGAAACGCGGGATTCGCCGCGATTGTGCCCGTCCTGCGACGGGACAGGCGGTTTATCGCGCGAGCGGCGCCTCTAGGCGATCCCGCGCATTGCTCAGATTTTCGATTCGATCGAGCGCCGCACGCGTCGGCAGTCCTTCCGAATCGCCGATCACCTGGATCGCGAGCGCGCCGATCCGGTTGCCCCGCGCCACCGCGTCGCCGATCGCGCGGCCCTCGAGCAGCGCGCTCACGACGCCGACCGCGAAGCCGTCGCCCGCGCCGACCGTGTCGACGACGTGCTCGACGCGCTCGGCCGCAACCGTGCCCTCGCAGCCGTCGGCCGTGCGGAAGTACGCGCCCTGCGCGCCGAGCTTGACGATCACGCCGCGCGCGCCCTGCGCGAGGTAGAAGCGCGCGATGTCGGCGGGCGTGCCGAGGCCCGTCAACTGGCGCCCTTCGGCGAGCCCGGGCAGCACCCAGTCCGCGTGCGCGGCGAGCGCGTTCAGCGTGCTCGCCATCGCTTCCGGCGACGGCCACAGTGTCGGCCGCAGGTTCGGATCGAACGACACCGTCCTGCCAGCCGCGCGCATCGTGCGCGCGAGATGGAACGCGAGCTCGCGCGACGAATCGGACAGCGCGGGCGCGACGCCCGTCAGATGCAGGTGGCGCGCGCCGAGCACGTAGCCGGGCGCGTAGTCGTCGAGCGACAGGCGGCTCGCGGCCGAGCCCTTGCGGAAATACTCGACGGTCGGGTCCGCGCCGTCGGTCGCGCGCGACTTCAACTGGAAGCCCGTCGGATAGCGCGCGTCGACCGTCACGCACGACGCGTCGACGTGCTCGCGCGCGAGCGTGTCGAGCACGTAGCGGCCAAACGAATCGGCGCCGACGCGGCTCACCCAGCCGACCCGGAAACCGAGGCGCGCCAGGCCGATCGCGACGTTCAGATCGGCGCCCGCGATGCGCTTCGTGAATTGCGTCGCGCTGTCGAGCGGGCCGGGTTCGGCGGCGACGAACATCGCCATCGCTTCGCCATAGGTGACGACGTCGAGCGGGGCTTGCATGGTGTGGGCTGACTCCTTCGATCAACGGCCTGGCGTCGGCGTAAGCGTCGAGCTTAGCCGAGCCGGGCGCCGGTGGGTGGGTTTCATGCGGCCGCGAGCCACGCGACGCGCGCCGCCGCGTCGTCGGCCACGCGCGCCGCGTCGAGCGGAAATTCGATCCCGCGCGGCGCGGCGCGCGGCAGCAGCGCGAGCGCGTCGTCGCAGAAGCGGTCGCCGGGCGGCGGCGCGATCGCGAAGCGGCGCGCGCCCTCGCCGTCGACCGCCTTGCAATGGATGTATTCGACGTGCGCGGCGAGCGCGCGCGCGGCCGCAAGCGGCGCCTCGCCCGCCCATAGCCAGTTGCCGATGTCGAACGTCATGCCGACGAGCGCCGGGCGGCGCGCGTCGCGCAGCGCGGCGAACAGCGCCGTGAATTGCGCGAGCGCGCCGCCCCGCCGCAGTTGGCCGTTCTCGACCAGCACGCGGGCGCGCGCGCCGCGCGTCGCGTCGGCGAGCTCGGCCGCGTGCGGATCGGCGGCGAAGCCGCCCAACTGGAACTTGACGAAGCGCGCGCCGAGCGTGTCGGCTTGCGCGAGCGCTGCGGCGAGCGCGTCGCGGTTCAGGCCGCCGTCGTCCGCATAGAGCGTCGCGGGCGTCGAGTACACCGGCCACAGCCCGGCCGCGACGATCGCGCGGCCCAGTTCCGCCAGCGCGGGCGCGGACGCGTCGCCGCTCGACGCGAACAGCTCGCCGCGCACCTCGAAGCCGGCGGCGCCCGCGTCGGCCGCCGCGGCGACGAATGCGCGATGGCCCGCGCGGCGCACCGCATCCGCGCCGAACGCGCTCGCGACGATCACGATGTCGACCATGCTGGTTTGCCTCCTCCTCGGCCGGGGTTTCGTCGGAACACGGCAATGGAACCGGTTCCATTCGTTAATGGACGAATGGTGCGCCGAGCACCTGAAGCGAACCATAGAGGAAATCCCTAGGCACGGGCCGGCGAACCTTCGGCATCGACCGTGGGCAAACAGCGTGCCGCCGGCGCCCTCGCCGCACTCCGCGCCGTCCGTCAGGCCGGCTCGGCCTGCGCGACGCACAGCTCGAGAAAGCGCGTCGCGACGCGCGACGGCGCCGCGCCGTGCGCAACGAGAATCGAGAAATGGCGCGTGAGCGGCTCGGGCGCGATCGACACCATCGCGAGCGCCGCGTCGTCGTGCCGCAGCGACATCGCGGACACGAAGCCGACGCCCATCCCCGCGCGCACCGCCTCCTTCACCGCCTCGACGCCCGCGATCTCGAACGCGACCGTCAGCGGCGTCGCCGCGCGCGCGAACGCGCGCTCGACGAGCTGGCGCACGCCCGAGCCCGCCTCGCGCAGCACGAGCGGATACGCGGCGAGCGCGGCGAGCGTCGCGCGCGCGCGGCCCGGCTCGCCGCGCGCGGCGAGCGGATGCGACGCCGGCACGATCGCGACGATCTCGTCCTCGCGCCATGCGTGCACCGTCGTGCCGGCCGGCAGCGCGTCGCCGGGCGGCCCTTCGATCAGCGCGATGTCGAGCGACGCGAGTGACGCAACGACGTCCGACGTGTTGCCGCTCATCGTCTGGATCGCGACGTCCGGCGCAAGCGGCTGGAACGCGGCGAGCAGATACGGCAGCAGATAGCTCGCGGGCGTCGTGCTCGCGCCGATCCGCAGCGTGCCGCGCTCGAGCCCGCGCACCGCGTCGCGGTACGCGCGCGCCTGCGCGAACGTGTCGCGCAGTTGCGTCGCATGGCGCGCGAGCGCCTCGCCGACCGGCGTGAGGCGCACGCCGCGCCCGTCGCGCTGGTACAGCGGCTCGCCGAATTCGTCCTGCAACTGGCGCAGTTGGCCGGACACCGCGGGCTGCGACAGATGCAGTGCGAGCGCCGCGCGGCTGATGTTCCGGTGCTCGGCGACTGCGGCGAACGTTATCAGTTGATCTGGGGTCATCGGCCTGAAATATCGGATTTCCGGATACTTTACACGATAAATGACGATTTTTCATATCGATATAATCAATTTAGGATTAGGCCCGTCACCACAAAAAACGAACGAAGCCATGTCCACGCTTACCTCACCCCAGCTCAGCGCCGCCGCGCCGTCGATGCGCGGTCGGCTCAACGGCATCCTGTTCGTCGGCCTGTTCGCGCTCGCCGTCACGAGCGTCGCGCAACTGCCCGCCGTCGCGCATTTCGGCCTGAGCCCGCTCATCGTCGGGATCGTCGCGGGCGCGCTCTACGGCAACCTGCTGCGCGACGGCATGCCCGCGAGCTGGGCGGCCGGCGTCGATTTCTCCGCGCGCAAGCTGCTGCGGATCGCCGTCGCGTTCTTCGGGCTGCGCGTGAGCCTGCAGGAAATCGCGCAGGTCGGCATGCCGGGGCTCGCGGTGTCGGCGCTCGTCGTCGCGAGCACGCTCGCCGTCGGCACCTGGGCCGGCATCAAGCTGATGAAGCTCGACCGCGACACCGCGCTGCTGACCGCCGCCGGCAGCGCGATCTGCGGCGCGGCCGCGGTGCTCGCGTTCGAATCGACGCTGCGCTCGAAGCCGCATCAGAGCGCGATGGCGGTCGGCAGCGTCGTGCTGTTCGGCACGCTGTCGATGTTCGCGTACCCGCTCGCGTACCGCGCCGGCTGGCTGCACCTCGACGCCACGGGCCTGGGCCTCTTCTTCGGCGGCACGATCCACGAGGTCGCGCAGGTGGTGGGCGCGGCGAGCGACGTCGGCCCGGAAGTCGCGCGCGTCGCGACGATCGTCAAGATGACCCGCGTGATGCTGCTCGTGCCGGTGCTGCTCGTGCTCGGCGCGTGGCTCGCCCGCTCGGCGCGCCGCCAATCGGCGGCAACGGGCCACGGCGCGCCCCGCAAGCTCGCGGTGCCGTGGTTCGCGCTCGGCTTCCTCGGCTTCGTCGTCGTGAATTCGCTGCAGATGCTGCCCGCCGCCGCGATCGGCACGCTCAACGCGCTCGACACGTTCGCGCTGACGATGGCGATGACGGCGCTCGGCATCGAGACGCGGATGTCGCAGATCCGCGCGGCCGGGCCCCGCGCGCTGATGACGGGCTTCATCCTGTACGCGTGGCTGATCTTCGGCGGCTATGCGATCGTCGTCGCGACGGAGCGCTGGCTTGGCTGAGCCGCCGCGCGCCTCCTCGCGCCGCCGCGCCGCGTGCGCCGGGTCTGCCCCGCGCACGCGGCGCGATGCTATTCTTCCGCTCGATTTCATCCGCCGAGCCTCGTCCGTCGTGCTCTCGTTCCTGCTCAAGCTGCGCACCCGCGCGCAAACCCTGTTCCGGCTGTCCGACGCGCATACGATGCTCGTGTGGTCGGTGATCGTCGGCATCGGCGGCGCGCTCGCGACGGTCGCGTTCCGCGAAGGCATCGAGCTGATCCAGCACGCGATCTCCGGCACGAGCGGCAGCTTCACCGAAATGGCGAAGCGCCTGCCGTGGCAGGTGCGGTTCTGGCTGCCCGCCGCGGGCGGCTTTCTCGCGGGCTGCGTGCTGCTCGTCGCGCAGCGCGGCGCGCGCAAGGAAAGCAAGACCGACTACATGGAAGCCGTCGCGCTCGGCGACGGCATCGTGCCGGTGCGGCAGAGCCTCTGGCGCAGCGCGTCGTCGCTGCTCACGATCGGCAGCGGCGGCTCGATCGGCCGCGAAGGCCCGATGGTGCAGCTCGCGGCGCTCGCCGCGTCGCTCGTCGGACGCTTCGCGCACTTCGATCCGCCGCGGCTGCGCCTGCTCGTCGCGTGCGGCGCGGCGGCCGGGATCACGTCCGCGTACAACGCGCCGATCGCGGGCGCGTTCTTCGTCTGCGAGATCGTGCTCGGCTCGATCGCGATGGAGAGCTTCGGGCCCGTCGTCGTCGCATCGGTGGTCGCGAACATCGTGATGCGCGAGTTCGCCGGCTACAAGCCGCCTTATCAAATGCCGGTGTTTCCGGCCGTCGCCGGCTGGGAAGTGCTGCTCTTCGTCGCGCTGGGCCTCTTGTGCGGCGCGGCCGCGCCGCAGTTCCTGCGCCTGCTCGACCTGTCGAAGACGCAGTTCAAGCGCCTGCCCGCGCCGCTGCCCGTGCGGCTCGCGGCGGGCGGCCTCGTCGTCGGCGTGATCTCGGTGTGGGTGCCCGACGTCTGGGGCAACGGCTACAGCGTCGTCAACGCGATCCTGCATGCGCCGTGGACCTGGCAGGCGCTCGTCGCGGTGCTCGTCTTCAAGCTGATCGCGACCGCCGCGACGGCGGGCTCCGGCGCGGTCGGCGGGATCTTCACGCCGACGCTCTTCGTCGGCGCGGTAGTCGGCTCGCTGTTCGGCATCGCGCTGCACGCGCTCATGCCCGGGCACGTATCCGCGTGGTACGCGTATGCGATGGTCGGCATGGGCGCGTTCCTCGCGGGCGCGACGCAGGCGCCGCTAATGGCGATCCTGATGATCTTCGAGATGACGCTGAGCTACCAGGTCGTGCTGCCGCTGATGATGTCGTGCGTCGTCGCGTACTTCGCGGCGCGCGCGCTCGGCAAGACCTCGATGTACGAGATCACGCTGCGCCGCCACCGCGACGACGAGGCGCGCACGCGCCTGCGCGCCGCGCAGATGCGCGACCTGATCCAGCCTGCCGCGACCGTCGTGCCGCTCACGGCGAGCGTGGCCGACATGACGCGCGTGTTTCTCGAATATCCGGTCAAGTACCTGTACGTGACGGATGACGCCGGGCGGTTTCGCGGCGCGGTCGCGCTGAAGGACATCACGTCCGATCTGCTCGAGAAGCGCGACACCACGCACAAGCGCGCGGCGAACTACCTGCATACGCCGTTTCCGCTCCTCACCCCCGACATGCCGATCGGCACCGCGCTCGAGCACTTCATGCAGTTCCAGGGCGAGCGGCTGCCCGTTGTCGAGCGCGCGGACGATCCGACGCTCGCGGGCGTCGTCTACAAGACGTCGCTCCTCGATGCGTATCGCCGGATGAACATGGATCTCGAACGCTGATCGATCTCGCCCGCGACAGGCGCGCCGGAAAAGCAAGCCGAACGCGGCGCGGCCGCCGTCAGTCCGGCGCGCGCCCGAGCACGACGCGCGCGAAGAAGCCGGCGAGCACCTGCTGCGTGGTATCGCCCGTCACGTGTCTCGGATCGGCCGCGTGGTACGACTGCACGCCGTCGCACAGGCTCATCAGCCCGAGCGCGAGCACGTCGGCGGGCAGCAGGAGCGGCGTGCCCACGCGGTCGGCGAACGTCAGGATGTAGTGCGTGAAGCGGTCGCGCTTTTCCTTCACGAACTCGTTGAAGCGCGCGCGGAACTTCGCGTCGCGCGTCGCCTGCAGCTTCGCTTCGCCCCATAGCAGGAACGCCGGGCTGTTGCGGAAGAACTGGCTGTAATACTCGAGCGCGTGCGCCTCCATCTGCTCGCGCGTGCCGCCGCTCTCGAAGATCTTTTGCAGATCCGCTTCCGCCTCTTCGTGATCGCGCCTGAGCAGCTCGAGCAGCAGCTCGGCCTTGCCGCGAAAGTTCGAATAGAACGCGCCGCGCGTGTAGCCCGCCGCCGACGCGATGTCCTCGACGCTCGTCGCCACGTACCCCTTCTTCGTGAATGTGGCGTGCGCAGCGCTCAGCAGACGCTCGCGCGTCAAATCCTTGCTTTGTTCTCGAGTCAGGCGGATTGGCTTCATGGCCGGGAAGTCTAGCATCTTCTCGCGAATCAAAACATCTTTGCATTCAGATACAACCCCGTATTAGAATTCAGCCAAGTTTTTGTCAACAAGTCGGCAACGTGCGCGCCGATTGTTTTGCCTGTTTTGTTTTTGCCGCGCACGACGCCGGGCAAGCGCATCCGGCTTGCCGGTTTTTCCGTTTTCTCCTGTTCGAGGGGTCACCGTGAATCGTTCCGGTTCTCGCGCCGCGCTGCTGATCGGCGTCGCGCTCATCGTTGCCGCCTGTCACCGCAAGGAAGCCGCGCCGAGCGCGCCGCGCCCCGTCGTCGCGGTGCCGGCCCGGGCGGACGGCGCCGCCGCCGCCGTGTCGCTGCCCGGCGAGATCCAGCCGCGCTATGCGACGCCGCTGTCGTTCCGCATCGCCGGCAAGATCGTCGAGCGCAAGGTGCGCCTCGGCGACGCCGTGAAGCCAGGTCAGATCGTCGCGCTGCTCGACACGTCCGACGTCGCGAAGAACGCGGCGAGCGCGCAGGCGCAACTCGACGCCGCGACGCACGCGCTCACGTTCGCGCAGCAGCAGCTCGAGCGCGACCGCGCGCAGTCGCGCGAGAGCCTGATCGCGCCCGCCCAGCTCGAGCAGACCGAGAACGCCTACGCGTCCGCGCGCGCGCAGCGCGACCAGGCCGCGCAGCAGCTCGCGCTCGCGAAGAACCAGTTGCAGTACGCGACGCTCGTCGCCGATCACGCGGGCTACATCACCGCCGAGCAGGCCGACACCGGGCAGAACGTGTCCGCCGGCCAGCCGGTCTATCAGCTCGCGTGGTCGGGCGACGTCGACGTCGTCACCGACGCGCCGGAAAGCGAGCTGCCCCTCCTCACGCCGGGCCACGCGGCGCGCGTCACGCTGCCGGCGCTGCCCGGCCGCGCGTTCGACGCGCGCGTGCGCGAGATCGCGCCCGCCGCCGATCCGCAAAGCCGCACGTACCGCGTGAAGCTCACGCTCGCGCAGCCCGACGCCGCGGTGCGGCTCGGGATGACCGCGAACGTCGCGTTCTCGTCCGACGCATCGGACAACGCGAGCGCGCAGACGCGCTTCACGCTGCCGTCGACGGCGCTCTTCCACGCGGGCAACGCGCCCGCGCTGTGGGTCGTGCGCAAGCAGGACGACACGCTCGAGCTGCGCCGCGTCGACATCGTCCGCTACAACGAGCGCACGGTGACCGTGTCGGGCGGAATCCAGCCGGGCGAGCGCGTCGTGCTGCAAGGCGTGCACACGGTGAGCGCGGGCGAGAAGGTGCGCGCGGTGCCGCCGCTGCACCCGGAGGATGTCGCGTCATGACGGCGGGCCGAGAAGAAGGCGGACGCTTCAACCTGTCCGCGTGGGCGCTGCGTCATCAGGCGCTCGTCATCTACCTGATCGCGCTCGCGACGATCGCGGGCATCCTCGCCTACTCGCGTCTCGCGCAATCGGAAGACCCGCCGTTCACGTTCCGCGTGATGGTGATCCGCACGTTCTGGCCCGGCGCGACCGCGCGCCAGGTGCAGGAGCAGGTCACCGACCGGATCGGCCGCAAGCTGCAGGAAATGCCCGCGATCGACTATCTGCGCAGCTACTCGCGGCCCGGCGAATCGCTGCTTTTCTTCGCGATGAAGGATTCGGCGCCCGTGAAGGACGTGCCGGAAACCTGGTACCAGGCGCGCAAGAAGGTGGGCGACATCTCGATGACGCTGCCGCCCGGCGTCCAGGGCCCGTTCTTCAACGACGAATTCGGCGACGTCTACACGAACATCTACACGCTCGAAGGCGACGGCTTCTCGCCCGCGCAACTGCACGACTACGCGGACCAGTTGCGCGTCGTGCTGCTGCGCGTGCCGGGCGTCGCGAAGGTCGACTACTTCGGCGACCCCGACCAGCGGATCTTCGTCGAGATCGACAACACGCGGCTTGCGCGGCTCGGGATCTCGCCGCAGCAGATCGCGCAGGCGATCAACGCGCAGAACGACGTGTCGTCGCCGGGCGTGCTCACGGCCACGCACGATCGCGTGTTCATCCGGCCGAGCGGCCAGTACGAGAGCGTCGACGCGATCGCCGACACGCTGATCCGCGTGAACGGCCGCACGTTCCGGTTGGGCGACCTCGCGACGATCAAGCGCGGCTACGACGACCCGCCCGTCACGCAGATGCGATCGAACGGCCGCGCGGTGCTCGGCATCGGCGTCACGATGCAGCCGGGCGGCGACGTGATCCGGCTCGGCAAGGCGCTCGACGCGAGCTCGAAGGCGCTGCAGGCGCAACTGCCGGCGGGCCTCAAGCTCACCGAAGTGTCGAGCATGCCGCACGCGGTGTCGCGCTCGGTCGACGACTTCCTCGAGGCGGTCGCCGAGGCGGTCGCGATCGTGCTGATCGTGAGCCTCGTGTCGCTCGGCCTGCGCACCGGGATGGTCGTCGTGATCTCGATCCCCGTCGTGCTCGCCGTCACCGCGCTCTTCATGTATCTGTTCGACATCGGGCTGCACAAGGTGTCGCTCGGCACGCTCGTGCTCGCGCTCGGCCTGCTCGTCGACGACGCGATCATCGCGGTCGAGATGATGGCCGTGAAGCTCGAACAGGGCTTCAGCCGCGCGCGCGCCGCCGCGTTCGCGTACACGAGCACCGCGTTTCCGATGCTCACGGGCACGCTCGTCACGGTGTCCGGCTTTCTGCCGATCGCGCTCGCGAAGTCGAGCACGGGCGAATACACGCGCTCGATCTTCGAGGTGTCGGCGATCGCGCTGATCGCGTCGTGGTTCGCGGCGGTCGTGCTGATCCCCCTCCTCGGCTACCACATGCTGCCCGAGCGCAAGCATCCGTCGAAACACGCCGCAGGCGGCGCGCCGCACGCGCCCGACGCCGCGCACGGCCACGAGCACGGCCACGACATCTACGACACGCGCTTCTACACGCGGCTGCGCGTGTGGATCAAGTGGTGCATCGAGCGGCGCTTCGTCGTGCTCGCGATCACGATCGCGCTGTTCGTCGTCGCGCTCGCGGGCTTCTCGCTCGTGCCGCAGCAGTTCTTCCCGAGCTCGGACCGCCCCGAGCTGCTCGTCGACCTGCGGCTGCCCGAAGGCGCGTCGTTCGACGCGACGCTCAAGCAGGCCGAGCGCTTCGAGAAGCTGATCGAGAAACGGCCGGAGATCGATCACGCGGTGAACTTCGTCGGCTCCGGCGCGCCGCGCTTCTACCTGCCGCTCGATCAGCAACTGCAATTGCCGAACTTCGCCCAGTTCGTGATCACCGCGAAATCGGTCGAGCAACGCGAGAAGCTCTCGGCCTGGCTCGCGAGCGTGCTGCGCGACCAGTTCCCGGCGGTGCGCACGCGGATCTCGCGGCTCGAGAACGGCCCGCCCGTCGGCTATCCGGTGCAGTTCCGCGTGAGCGGCGACAGCATCGCGAGCGTGCGCGCGATCTCGGAGAAGGTCGCGGCGACGATGCGCGCCGACGCACGCGCGACCAACGTCCAGTTCGACTGGGACGAGCCCGCCGAGCGCTCGGTGCGCTTCGAGCTCGACCAGCACAAGGCGCGCGAGCTGAACGTAAGCTCGCAGGACGTCGCGAGCTTCCTCGCGATGACGCTGTCCGGCACGACGGTCACGCAATACCGCGAGCGCGACAAGCTGATCGCCGTCGATCTGCGCGCGCCGCGCGCGCAGCGCGTCGACCCGGCGAATCTCGCGAGCCTCGCGATGCCGACGCCGGGCGGCCCCGTGCCGCTCGGCTCGCTCGGGCGCTTCCACGACACGCTCGAGTACGGCGTCGTCTGGGAGCGCGACCGCCAGCCGACGATCACCGTGCAGTCCGACGTGACGGCGGGCGCGCAAGGGATCGACGTCACGCATGCGATCAACGCGAAGCTCGACGCGCTGCGCGCGCAGTTGCCCGTCGGCTACCGGATCGAGATCGGCGGCTCCGTCGAGGAAAGCGCGAAGGGCCAGACGTCGATCAACGCGCAGATGCCGCTGATGGTGATCGCCGTGCTCACGCTCCTGATGATCCAGTTGCAGAGCTTCTCGCGCGTGCTGATGGTCGTGTTGACCGCGCCGCTCGGGATGATCGGCGTCGTCGGCACGCTGCTCCTGTTCGGCAAGCCGTTCGGCTTCGTCGCGATGCTCGGCGTGATCGCGATGTTCGGGATCATCATGCGCAACTCGGTGATTCTCGTCGACCAGATCGAGCAGGACATCGCCGCCGGGCACGGCCGCTTCGACGCGATCGTCGGCGCGACCGTGCGGCGCTTCCGGCCGATCACGCTGACGGCCGCGGCCGCCGTGCTCGCGCTGATTCCGCTGTTGCGCTCGAACTTCTTCGGCCCGATGGCGACCGCGCTGATGGGCGGCATCACGAGCGCGACCGTGCTCACGCTCTTCTTCCTGCCGGCGCTCTATGCCGCGTGGTTCCGCGTGAAGCCGGACGAGCGCGATCCGGAGCCGCCCGCCACGCCTTCGGGAGCCTGACCATGCGCGTTTCGATTCCTTCGTTGCCGTCCCTGCTGCCGATCGCGGCCCGCGTCGCGCCGCGCGCGAGCGCCCTGACCGCCGCGCTCGCGCTGGCGGGCGCGACGGCCGGCTGCTCGCTGTTCGCACCGAGCGACGCGCCGCCCGCGATGCCGTCGCCCGCGCATTACGGCGCAACGCCGCTGCCCGAGCGCACGGCCGCCGCACAAGGGGTCGCGCAGCGCTTCGACATCGGCGCGCAGCCGGTGCCCGACTGGTGGAAGCGCTACCGGTCGCCCGCGCTCGACGCACTCGTCGACGAGGGTCTGCGCAACAGCCCGACGCTCGCCGCCGCCGAAAAGAGCCTGAGCGCCGCGCGCGAGCAGTTGCGCGCGCAGATCGGCGGCTCGCTGCTGCCGTCGATCGACGCGGGCGGCCAGGCGACGCGCCAGCGCGCGCTCGGCGTGCCGACGTTCGGCCCGCAGACGGTGCTCTACAACGTGTTCGCGGGCCAGTTGCAGGCGAGCTACACGCTCGACCTGTTCGGCGCCGCGCGCTTCGCGAACCGCGCGCTGGCGAAGCGCGTCGACATGAACGCGTACCAGCTCGAATCCACGCGGCGCGCGCTCGCCGCGAACATCGTCACGGCCGCCGTCACGTCGGCCGCGCTCGCCGAGCAGGTCGCGACGACCGAGCGGCTCGTCACGCTCGCGCGCGAGCAGGCGAACGACGCGGCCGCGCGCCATCGGCTCGGCGCGGCGTCGCGCACCGACATGCTGAACGCGCAGCAGAGCGCGGCGGCGCTCGAGGCGAGCCTGCCCGCGCTGCGCCAGCAGTGGCAGACGACGCGCCACGCGCTCGCCGTGCTGCTCGGCCGCACGCCGGACGCGGCGCCCGCCGATCTCGCGCTCGCCGACATGCGGCTGCCGCAGGACGTACCCGTCGTCGTGCCGTCGACGCTGCTGCAGACGCGGCCCGACATCCGCGCCGCCGAAGCCGGATTGCAGGCGGCCGCGGCCGAAGTCGGCGTCGCAACCGCGCAGATGTTCCCGCAACTGTCGCTGTCGGCGTCGATGGGGCACGCGGGCTTCAACTGGCCCGCGATGTTGTCGGGAGCGGGCGCGATCTGGAGCGTCGGCGCATCGCTCACGCAGCCGCTCTTCCACGGCGGCGCGCTGCTCGCGCAGCGCCGCGCGGCGCGCGCGACCTACGACGTGGCCGTCGACCAGTACAGGCAGACGGTGCTCGCCGCGTTCCAGGACGTCGCCGACAGGCTCGCCGCGCTCGACAACGACGCGGGCGCGCTCGACGCGTCGAACCGCTCGGCCGTCGCCGCGCGCGGCGCGTTCGACGACACCGCGGCGCGCGTGCGGCTCGGCGCGCTGCCGCCATCGGCCGCGCGCGCGAGCGAACAGCAGTACCGCAACGCGCGGCTCGACGAGATCCGCGCGACGGGCGCGCGGCTCGTCGATACCGCGCGGCTTTTTCAGGCGATGGGCACGCCGACCGACGACGGCAAGGACGCGAAGGACGCGGCGCGCGCGAGCGGGGCGAGCGCGCCCGGCAACGTCGACGCGGTCGGCAAGATCCAGGCCTCGGAGACCGCAAGCGCAGCGCCGGCCACCGTCGACGCGCACGCGGCGGCGAGCGCCGAACGCGCGTTGCGCACGCAGGCCGCCGCGCAATAAGCGCGGCGGGCGCGCACCGCGTGGCCGGCCGGGCCAGGTTCGATGCACTCGCGGACTGGCGCGAAGCGCGCCCGGATGCGCGCTTCGCCATGTTTCGCGCTGCGCCGCACCGTCCCTCGTGAAATTCGCGCGCGCGCGCAAACGCCGCGCGCGGCGCAACCCGCGGCGCTCGCGTCGAACGAATCGAACGATCAAGCGCACCGCGCATCGCACGCGGCGGCCGCACGATTCGCCCCGCCTCCTCCGTCCACACGCTTCTTTCGCGCCGCTCCCGCGCCCGTTGCGTCCGTTGCGCGGCCTCGGCCGCCTCGGCCGCCGATTCCGCTTGACCCTCACGTAGCGTAAGGTTTCATCCTCCACGGTGCGCATGAAACGGAGGCCAAGGATGCTGCTCAAGATCGGAGAACTGGCGAAACACAGCGGACTGACGGTCCGCACGCTGCACCACTACGACGCGATCGGCCTGCTCAAACCTTCCGCGCGCGCCGACAACGGCTATCGGCTGTACGACCGCAGCGACATCGCCCGGCTCCACCAGATCCAGGCGCTGCGCCGTTTCGGCCTCGCGCTCGCCGACGTCGGCGCCTACCTGGCCCAGCCCGGCACGCCGCTCACGTCGATCGTCGCGCGGCAGATCGCGATGCTCGACCGGCAGATCGAGCAGGCGGCGCGGCTGCGCGAGCGCCTCGCGCAATTGCGGCGCGATCTCGTCGACGGTGCGCAGCCCGAGCTGGCCGACTGGCTCAACACCCTGGAGTTAATGACCGTGTACGACCATTATTTTTCCGAAGAGGAACTCGCGCGCCTGCCGATGTACCGCAACGGCCATGCACCGGCCCCGGAATGGACGGCTCTCGTCGACGACGTGCGCGCGCTGATGGACGCGGGCGTCGCGCCCGAGGACGAGCGCGTGCGCGCGCTGTCGATCCGCTGGATGACGATGCTCGTGCGCGACACGAACGGCGACCCGCGCTTCCTCGCGAAGCTGAATCTGATGCACGAGCGCGAGCCGTCGATGCAGGCGCACATCGGCATCTCGCCCGCGCTGCGCGATTACGTGCTGCGCGCGTTTGCGGAAACGAAGATGCGGATCTACGAGCGCCACCTGTCGCCCGACGAAGCCCGCTTCATGCGCGCGAACTACGGCAAGCACGCGATGGAGTGGCCGCAACTGATGGCCGACGTGCGCGATGCGATCGATGCGGGCGCGTCGCCCGCTTCGCCGGAGGGGCGCGCGCTCGCGCGGCGCTGGCGCGAGTTGTTCCGCAGCTACGCGGGCGACGATCCCGACACGCAGGCGAAGTTCATCCGGGCGCAGACGACCGACCCCGAGCTGCTGGCGGGCACGTGGGCCGACGAGACGCTGCTCGACTTCATCCGCGACGCGATGCGCAATCTCGCGCAGGCGCGCTGACGGGCGGCAACAATGCGGCTTGCGGTTCCCTTCCCGCTCCTGCCGCCCCATCACACAATCATGCAAGAACGACCAATGCAAGAACGACAGGCATTCCCAAAACGGCGCATCGAACAACTGCGCCTCGTCTGGCTGCTCATTGTCGGCACCGGCTTCGTCGTGATGGCCCGCGCGATGAGCCTGCCGTTTCTCGCCATCTATCTGCACGAACGGATGAGGCTCGACGCGGCGACGATCGGCCTGCTGCTCGGCTCGGGCGCGCTCGTCGGCACGCTCGGCGGCTTCTTCGGCGGCCATCTGTCCGACGTGCTCGGCCGGCGCAAGGTGCTGACGGGCTGCCTGCTCGCATCAAGCGTGTCGTTCGTCGCGCTTCATTTCGCGGCCAATGCGTGGCAGGTCTTCGCCGTCAACCTCTTCATCAATCTCGCGAGCGCGTTCTACGAGCCGGTCTCGAAGGCGGCCCTCAGCGACAGTCTCCCGCCCGAACAGCGGCTGCGCGCGTTCGCGCGACGCTACGTGGCGATCAACGTCGGCTTCGCGATCGGGCCGCTCGCCGGCGCGTCGCTCGGCCTGCTCGACAAGTCGCCCGTGTTTCTCGTCACGGGCGCGGTCTACCTGCTGTTCTCGATCGCCATCCATGCCGCCACGGCCCGGCTCGCGCGTCGCCGTGCGCCGCACGAAGCAGCGGCGTCCGGCCTGCCGCTCGCCGTGAAGCTGCGCATCGTCGGGGCCGACCGGCGCCTCGTTCTCTTCACCGCGGGCAGCATGCTCGCGATCGCCGTGCACGGCGAAATGTCGGTCACGTTCTCGCAATACCTGATCGGCGCGTTCGACGACGGACTCGAGATGTTCGCGTGGCTGATGAGCACGAACGCGGTCACGGTCGTCGCGAGCCAGCCGCTGCTGAACCGCATCGGCGAGCGGCGCGGGCCGTTCGCGTCGCTCACGCTCGGCGCGATCCTGCTCGCGATCGGCGCCGCCGGCTTCGCGAATTCGCCGAACATGACCGCGCTCGTCGCATCGATGGTCGTCTTCACATGGGGCGAAGTGCTGCTCATTCCGTCGGAATACGCGGTCCTCGACAGCATCACGCCGGAGCCGATGCGCGGTATCTACTACGGCGCGCATTCGCTCGGCAACGTCGGCAACCTGCTCGGCCCCTGGCTAGGCGGCCTCGTGCTGCTGCATTACGGCGGCGGCGCGATGTTCTACGGCATGGGCTTCGTCGCGCTGCTCAGCCTGCTCATGTTCGTCGCCGGCGCGCGGATCGAGCCCGCGCCGCAGCGCCGGTTCGAAGTCCGGAGTCGCTGACGACGCTGACGATCCCGCCCGCCGGCTGCCCGTGTGCCGCGTCACCCCGCATCGGCGCCCGGCTCGTCTTCGAATGTCAGCAGATCGCCGGGCTGACAATCGAGATGCCGGCAGATCGCCTCGAGCGTCGCGAAACGGATGCCTTTGACCTTGCCCTGCTTGAGCAGCGACAGATTCTGCTCGGTGATGCCGACGGCCACGGCAAGATCCTTCGAGCGGACCTTGCGGATCGCGAGCATCACGTCGAGCTTGACGATGATCGGCATGGCGCGCGCCTCAGACGAACTGCCGGTGCTCGGCGTCGAGCTCGCTCGCGTGCTGCAGGATGTGCGCGATGACCGCGATGCAGGCCGCGGTGAACAGCGCGACGACGTACGGCAGGCCGAAGCCCAGCGTGACGACGCGATGCCCGACGGGCTCGCGCATCGTCGCCCACACGCTCAGGAGCGGCTCGCACAGCACGCTCAGCACGACCCACGCGCCGACCGCGCGCCCCGTCTTGCCGAGATGGCGGGCGGCCTCGGCCGAGAAGTATTCGCGGCGCGCATACGTGCGAAACAGCTCGCGCAGATGACGCAGGCCGCTCGCGAGCGCGACGAGCGGCACGCTCGACAGCACGATGCCGCCCGCCTTCTGCCACCACGGAAACGCGGCGACGTCGGCGTTCAGGCCCGCGATCAGCGAATCGGTCAGGCCGAATTCGAGACCCGCGCCCGATTTCACCGCGTTCAGCGACGGAAACGCCCAGCACGCGGCGTTGAGCAGCATCATCGCGACGATGAAGCAGAGGGTGACGGCAGCCATCCGCTGGCTGAGACGGGCGACACGATCGGAGTGCATGGGAATTCCTCGACGATGGGGATCACGGCTCGGATTCTAGCGTTGTTTTTATCGTAAAACAATCATTAATGATTGTAGAAATTTTATTATTTGTCGCGATTCGTGTATCGCATCGCAAGCGACGAGCGGCGCGGGCCGCTTTCACGCGTCCCGCGTCGCGATCCCGAGCGCGCGCAGCCGCCGGTACAGCGTGCGCTCGCTCATCCCGACGCACTCGGCGAGCGCGCGCCGCGTGCCGCCGAACGCGCGCGCGATCCGCGCGAGCTCGTCGTCGGACAGCTTCGCCGGCGCGCCAGGCTCTGCGCCCGGCTCCGCGCACGCATCGCCCGCGCGCGCGACCTCGTCGGGCAGATGCTCGATGCGAATCACGCCGTCGTCCGCGAGCAGGCATGCGCGATCGAGCACGTTGCGCAGCTCGCGGATATTGCCCGGCCATGCATACGCTTCGAGCCGCGCGAGTGCGTCGGGCGCAACGGTGAAGCGCTGCCCGGCCACAGGCCCGAGCGCCGCGATCCGGCGCAGGATCGAATCGACGAGGAGCGGCATGTCGCCCGGCCGCTCGCGCACCGCGGGCAGCGGGATCGGATACGCGCTGATCCGGTAGTACAGATCCGGCCGGAACCGGCCGTCGCCGATCATCGCCTTGAGCGGCTTGTGGGTCGCCGCGACGAGCCGGAAATCCGCGCGCAGCACCTCGACGCCGCCCACCCGCCGGAACGTCCCCGATTCGATGAGGCGCAGCAGCTTCACCTGCATCGACAGCGGCACGTCGCCGATTTCGTCGAGGAACAGCGTGCCGCCCTGCGCGGTCTCGACGAGGCCGGGCTTGCGCGCGGCCGCGCCGGTGAACGCCCCCTTCTCGTAGCCGAACAGCTCGCTTTCGAACAGCGTCTCGGCGATCCCCGAACAATCGACGACGACGAACGGCCCCATCGCGCGCGAGCTCGCCTCGTGCAGCGCACGCGCGAACAGCTCCTTGCCCGTGCCCGATTCGCCGAGCAGCAGCACGGGCAGCATCGCCGGCGCGACCCGCTGCAGCGCGGACAGCGCCGCGTTGAACGCGTCCGAGCCGCCGACGAGCCCCTCGCCGCTCGGCTTCGCCGACGCGCTGCGCACGGTCGTCAGCCGCTCGACGTACGCGATCACCGCGCCGCGCGCATCGAAGATCGGCCGCAGCTCGACGTCGACGTGCTCGGGCCCGCGCGGCGTGTGATGGATGTGCAGCACGCGGTTCAGGCTGCGCGATTCGGCCGCCTGCTTCATCGGGCAGTGCTCGCCCGCCTGGTCGCACGGCACGTCGTAGCGATGCGACACCTGATAGCAGCGCCGCCCGACGTGCGCCTCACCGGCGATCCCGAACTGCCGCTGATACGCGGCGTTCGCGGCGAGGACCCGGTACGACGGATCGAGCACGATCATCGGCTGCGGGTCCTGCTCGAGGTACGACACGAGCCCGCTCACGTCGGGCGGCGAGACTGGAACGATCGGGATGACGTCGTGCTGATCCATGCGTTGAGCTCCGGCTGCGCGGCCAGCGGCCACGCTGACTGCCAATTCTGCCATCGAACTGCCAATCATGGCAGCGAACCGGGACGAATACCGTCCGCGCGGCGGCGCGCAGTGCGCTGCATCGAAACAAAACACGATTTGAATCAAGTACCTGCGCCCGGCGATCGGCAATGCTGTCGGCTTGGCACGGTTCTTGTTCGAACGATCGCCATCTCGATGAATCGGCTCCAGGAGAAACCTCGTGACAACAGCGTCCACGATGACCGTCGAAGGCTTTTTCGACCCGGCGACGTGCACCATCAGCTATCTGCTGCTCGATTCCGGCAGCGGCGAATGTGCGCTGATAGACAGCGTGCTCGACTACGATCCGAAATCCGGCCGCACGCGCACCGCGAGCGCGGACCAACTGATCGCGCGCGTCGCGGCGCTCGGCGCGCGCGTGCGCTGGCTGCTCGAAACGCACGTGCACGCCGACCATCTGTCGGCCGCGCCATACCTGAAGGCGCAGATCGGCGGCGAGATCGCGATCGGGCGCCACGTGACGCGCGTGCAGGATGTGTTCGGCGCGCTGTTCAACGCGGGGCCCGCGTTCTCGCGCGACGGCCGCCAGTTCGATCGCCTGCTCGACGATGGCGACACGCTCGCGCTCGGCGCGCTCTCGATTCGCGCGATGCACACGCCGGGCCACACGCCCGCATGCATGACCTACGTCGTCGCCGAAGGGCGAGCGGCACGACATGACGCACCCCACGCGCACGAGGCGCACGAGGCGCACGAGGCGCACGAGATGGCCGCCTTCGTCGGCGACACGCTCTTCATGCCCGACTACGGCACCGCGCGCTGCGACTTCCCCGGTGGCGACGCGCGCACGCTGTACCGGTCGATCCGCAAGGTGCTGAGCCTGCCGCCCGAGACGCGCCTGTACATGTGCCACGACTATCAGCCGAACGGCCGCGCGGTCCAGTACGCGAGCACCGTCGCCGACGAGCGGCGCGAGAACGTGCACATCCACGACGGCGTCACCGAGGACGATTTCGTCGCGATGCGCACCGTGCGCGATTCGACGCTCGACATGCCGGTGCTGATGCTGCCTTCGGTGCAGGTCAACATGCGCGCGGGACGCCTGCCCGAGCCCGAGGACAACGGCGTGCGCTACCTGAAGATCCCGCTCGACGCGATCTGAGCCTGCCCGCCCCAACGACGACACGACACATACGACACGCCAACCATGGAAATCCGCAAGCTGACCGACACGCTGTCGGTCTCTCCCCAGCTCGTCGCCGCCGATCTGCCCGCGATCGCGCAGGCCGGCTTTCTCTCGATCGTCTGCAACCGGCCGGACGGCGAAGGCCCGGACCAGCCGACCGTCGCCGAGATCGACGCGGCCGCGAAGCCGTTCGGCATCGCGGTCCACTATCTGCCCGTCGACTCGGGCAAAGTCACCGATTCGCAAGGCGAGCAGTTCGGCGCGCTGCTCGGCACGCTCGCCTCGCCCGCGCTCGCGTACTGCCGCACCGGCATGCGCTCGGCGACGCTGTGGGGGCTGTCGCAGGCGGGCCTGCGTCCGCTGAACGACATCGTCGCCACGGGCCGCGCGGCCGGCTACGACCTCGCCGCGCTCGGCCGCCGGATCATGCAGCGCAGCCAGAGCGCGGCGACGCAAACCGTCGAGGCAAGCCACGACATCGTGATCGTCGGCGCGGGCGCGGCGGGGATCGCGGTCGCGTCGAGCCTGCTCGCGCGCGAGCGCTCGCTCGACATCGCCGTCATCGATCCGGCCGACACCCATTACTACCAGCCCGGCTGGACGATGGTCGGCGCGGGCGTGTTCCAGCCGAAGACGACCGCGCGGCAGATGGCCGCCGTGCTGCCGCGCGGCGTGCACTGGATCAAGGCCGCTGTCGCCGCGTTCGAGCCCGATACGCACACGGTCGTGCTCGACGGCTGCCGGCTCGTGCGCTACCGGCAGCTCGTCGTCTGCCCGGGGCTGAAGCTCGACTGGCACGGCATCGAAGGCCTGCCCGAGACGCTCGGCAAGAACGGCGTCACGTCGAACTATCGCTACGATCTCGCGCCGTACACGTGGCAGCTCGTGCGCGCGTTCGCCGGCCGCCGCGCGCTGTTCACGCAGCCGCCGATGCCGATCAAGTGCGCGGGCGCGCCGCAAAAGGCGATGTATCTGTCGGCCGACCACTGGCGGCGCACGAAACGCCTCGACACCATCGACATCGAGTTCTTCAATGCGGGCGCGGCGCTCTTCGGCGTCGCCGATTACGTGCCGGCGCTGATGGAATACGTGAAGCGCTACGACATCGCGCTGAATTTCGGCCACAACCTGATCGCGATCGACGGCGAGCGCAAGCGCGCGACGTTCGCGCGCACGCTGCCGGAAGGCGGCGCCGAGACCGTCATGCGCGAATTCGACATGATCCACGTCGTGCCGCCGCAGAAGGCGCCCGATTTCGTGCGCGCGAGCCCGCTCGCCGACGCGGCCGGCTGGATCGACGTCGATCCGGCGACGCTGCGCCACCGGCGCCACGCGGACGTGTTCGCGCTCGGCGACGTGACGAACACGACGAACGCGAAGACCGCGGCCGCCGCGCGCAAGCAGGCGCCCGTCGTCGCGCACAACGTGCTCGCCGCGCTCGGCAAGGCCCACGGCGACGCGACCTACGACGGCTACGGCTCGTGCCCGCTGACCGTCGAGCGCGGCAAGATCGTGCTCGCCGAGTTCCTGTACGGCGGGAAGGTCGCGCCGACCTTCCCCGCATGGCTCATCGACGGCAAGCGCCCGTCACGGCTCGCGTGGCTGCTCAAGGAGCGGCTGCTGCCGCCGCTCTACTGGCAGGCGATGCTCAAGGGCCGCGAATGGCTCGCGAAGCCCGAGATCGTCGGCTGATCGCCGCCCTTCGATGACCCTCGTCCGGAACAACGAAGCATGCTGATTTCCCTGGTGCTGGGCAGCATCGTCGGCGCGGTGCTGGGATTGACGGGGGCGGGCGGCGGCATTCTCGCCGTGCCCGCGCTCGTTGTCGGAATGGGCTGGCCGATGCAGCAGGCGACGCCCGTCGCGCTCGTCGCGGTCGCGGGCAGCGCCGCGCTCGGCGCGCTCGAAGGCTTTCGGCGCGGGCTTGTGCGCTATCGCGCGGCGTTCCTGATGGCCGCGGCCGGCGTGCCGCTGACGGCGCTCGGCGTGCGCCTCGCGCACGTGCTCCCGCAGCGCGTGCTGCTCGCGCTCTTCGCGCTCGTGATGCTGATCGTCGCGGTGCGCCTGTTGCGCCACGCGCTCGCGCATGCCGCAGGCGAGCCGGCCCGCTCGCCGCTGTGCGTCGGCCGCATCAACCCGGATACGGGGCGCCTCGTCTGGTCCTGGCCGGCCGGCATCGCGCTCGCGTCGACGGGCGCGCTCACGGGGCTGATGACGGGCCTGCTCGGCGTCGGCGGCGGCTTCGTGATTGTGCCGATGCTGCGCAAGTTCACGAACGTGACGATGCACGGCATCGTCGCGACGTCGCTGATGGTGATCGCGCTCGTCGGCACGGGCGGCGTGATCGCGACGATCGTGAGCGGCACGCCCGCGCCGCTCGACGTCACGTTGTGGTTCACCGTGACGACGGCGCTCGGCATGGCGGCCGGGCGCTGGGTGTCGCGCTTCGTGTCCGCGCGGCACGTGCAGATGGGCTTTGCGGCCGCGCTCGTGTGCGTCGCGGCCGGGCTGCTCGCGAAAGCGGCGCTCGGCTTCTGACGCCGCGCGCGGCGCACGCGGCGCGGCAAAAGCCGGAGCGTGCCGGCCGCGTCAGACGGCTTCGGCCATCCTCTTTCTTTCCTGACGCTGCATCACGTAGTTCGCCCCCACGACGCCGATCGTCACGGCGACGATGAAGAGCGTCGCGAGCGCGTTCATCTCCGGATTGAGGCCGAGGCGCACGCGCGAGAACACGACGAGCGGCAGCGTCGTCGAGCCGGGCCCGGACAGGAACGCGGACAGCACCAGATCGTCGATCGACAGCGTGAACGACAGCAGCCAGCCCGACACGAGCGCCTGCGAGATCAGCGGCAGCGTGATCGAGAAGAACACCCGGAACGGCGTCGCGCCGAGATCGAGCGCGGCCTCCTCGAGCGACGGGTTCAGCTCGCGCACGCGCGACTGCACGATGATCGCGACATACGAGATGCACAGCATCACATGGCCGAGCCAGATCGTGAACATCCCGCGGCCGGCGGGCCACCCGAACCACTTGCCGAGCTCGATGAACAGCAGCAGCAGCGAGATGCCCTGGATCACCTCGGGAATCACGAGCGGCGCGTTGATCATCCCGCTGTAGAGCGCGAAGCCGCGAAAGCGGCCCATCCGCGCGAGCACGAAGCCCGCCCACGTGCCGATGAACACCGACGCGAACGCGGTCATCACCGCGATCTTCAGCGACAGCCACGCGGCCGCGATCAGCTCGTCGTCCTCGACGAGCGCCGCATACCAGCGCGTCGAGAAGCCTGACCAGACGGTGACGAGCTTCGACTCGTTGAACGAATAGACGACGAGGCTCGCGATCGGGATATAGAGGAAAGCGAAGCCGATCGCGAGCATCAGCACCTGCAGATAGCGATTCGGCCTCATCGGCGGCGGCCCTCCTGCTCCTTCGCCTGGAAGTGCTGGAACATCGCCATCGGCACGAGGAGCAGCAGCACCATCGCGCAGGTCACGGCCGACGCCATCGGCCAGTCCGCGTTGTTGAAGAACTCGTTCCACATCACGCGGCCGATCATCAGCGTGTTCGCGCCGCCGAGCAGTTCCGGAATCACGTACTCGCCGACGGCCGGAATGAACACGAGCAGGCAGCCCGCGATGATCCCGTTCCTCGACAGCGGCAGCGTGATCTGCACGAACGCCTTCCACGGTTTCGCCCCGAGATCGTACGCGGCTTCGAGCAGGCGCAGGTCCATCTTCACGAGGTGCGCGTAGAGCGGCATCACGAGGAACGGCAGGTACGAATAGACCATGCCGATGTAGACGCCGACGTTCGTCCGGTACAGCTCGATCGGCGCGCTGATGAGCCCCGTCCACATCAGGAAGTTGTTCAGCAGCCCGTTGTTCTTCAGGATTCCGATCCACGCGTACACGCGGATCAGGAACGACGTCCAGAACGGCAGCATCACCGCCATCATCAGCAGGTTGCGCGTGCCCGGGTTCGAGCGCGCGATGTAGTACGCCATCGGATAGCCGATCAGCAGGCACAGCAGCGTCGTGACCGCCGCGACGACGACCGAGTTCACGTAGGTCGCGAAGTACAGGCTGTCGCTGAACAGGAACGCGTAGTGCTGCAGGTTCAGCTTGATGCCGAGCACGCCGTCGGCGAACGACGTGAGCTCCGTGTACGGCGGAATGCCGAGCTGCAGCTCGGCGAAGCTGATCTTGACGACGAGGATGAACGGCACGAGAAAGAACAGCACGAGCCAGAAGAACGGGCCCGCGATCACGGCCGTGCGGCCCGTCAGGCCGAACTTCCTGACCGGCCACGCAAAGAACGACGAAAGCGCGTTCATGACGTGAGCACCACGCCGGCGGCGGCGCTCCAGCGCACGTAGATTTCATCGCCCCAGCCGGGCGAATCGAGATCGGCGATCGCGAGGCTCGACACGTTCGCGATCACCGTCTTCCCGGAATCGAGCTTGACGTGATACAGCGAATAGCCGCCCATGTACGCAACGTTCGTGACGACGCCGCGCCCCCAGTTGTACGCGCCGTCGGCGGGCTTGCGCGTGAGCGCGATGCGCTCCGGGCGCACCGACACCGCGACCGGCATCCCGAGCGGGCCCGTGATCCCGTGGTTCACGTACAGCCGGCACGACAGATCCGGCGATTCGATGAACACGTGATCCGGCTCGTCCTCGACGGTCACGCCCTCGAACAGGTTCGTCGAGCCGATGAACTCCGCGGAGAAGCGGCAGTTCGGATATTCGTAGACTTCATGCGGCGTGCCGATCTGCACGATCTGGCCTTCGCTCATCACGGCGAGCCGGCCCGCCATCGTCATCGCCTCCTCCTGGTCGTGCGTGACCATGATGCAGGTGACGCCGACCTTCTCGAGGATGTTGACGAGCTCGATCTGCGTGCGCTGGCGGATCTGCTTGTCGAGCGCCGACATCGGCTCGTCGAGCAACAGCAGCTTCGGCCGCTTGACGAGCGAGCGCGCGAGCGCGACCCGCTGCTGCTGGCCGCCCGACAACTGATGCGGCTTGCGGCCCGCATAGCGGGCCATCTGCACGAGCTCGAGCGCGTCGCGCACGCGCTCCTTCAGCTCGGCCTTCGGCACGCCTTCCTGCTTGAGGCCGAATGCGACGTTCGCCTCGACCGTCATGTGCGGGAACAGCGCATACGACTGGAACATCATGTTCACGGGCCGCTTGTACGGCGGCATCTGCGCGAGGTCCTCGCCGTCGATCAGGATCTTGCCGGAGGTGATCGTCTCGAGGCCGGCGAGCATGCGCAGCAGCGTGGACTTCCCGCAGCCGGAGCTGCCGAGGAGCGCGAACAGCTCTCCCTTGCGCACGGTCAGGTCGACGTTGCGCACCGCGACGGTCTCGCCGAACTTCTTGACGACGTCGATGATCTGGACAAAGTTTTCGGCGCGCTCGTCGGCGCCCGCCTGAGGCCGATAGGACGGCGCGCCCGCCACTGCCACGCCCGACTGACTATTCATGATGTGCTGCCGTGCTCCTACGTTTGACGAACAAAGCCCCCGGGGGCACCAGGGGCTTCTCAGGTTTGCTGCGATGCTGCGCGCTTCGCGTCAGCGTCCCGATTTCAGCTCGGTCCAGAGACGCGTCTGCAGGCGCTGGATCTCGGGCGGCAGCGGCTTGAGCAGGAACAGCGTCTTCACGACGTCCGGATGCGGGTACACGGCCGGGTCGTTCGCGACGTCCGGGCGCACGTACTTGCGCGCTTGCGCGTTCGCACTCGGGTAGTAGACGGCGTTCGTGATCGCCGCGTGAACCTTCGGATCCTCGATGTAGTTGATCCACTGCAGCGCGGCGTCCTTGTTCTTCGCGTCCTTCGGGATCGCCATCACGTCGAACCACACGGGCGCGCCGCCCTTCGGCACATAGTACTCGACCCTGTACGGCTTCTTCGCCTCGAGCGCGCGGTGCTTCGCGATCACGACGTCGCCCGACCAGCCGAACGCGAAGCAGATGTCGCCGCCGACCATGTCGTTGATGTAGCCCGACGAATTGAACTGCGTGATGTACGGGCGGATCTTCTTGAGCACCTGCATCGCGGCCTGGTAGTCGGCCGGGTTCGTACTCATCGGGTCCTTGCCGATGTAGTGGAGCGTCGCCGCGAACATCTGGTCGGGCGCGTCGAGCACCGACACGCCGCACGCCTTCAGCTTCGAGATGTTCTCCGGCTTGAACAGGATGTCCCAGTTGTCGAGCGGCACCTTGCCGAGGATCTTCTGCGCCTTGTCGACGTTGTAGCCGAGGCCCGTCGTGCCGTATGCCCAGGGCACCACGTACTTGTTGCCCGGATCGGCGCCCGCGACGAGCGCCATCAGTTGCGCGTCGAGATATTTGAGGTTCGGAAGCTTCGATTTGTCGAGCGGCGCGAAGATGCCGGCCTGGATCTGCTTGCCCGCGTAGTTGCTCGTCGGCACGACGATGTCGTAGCCCGAGTTGCCGGTCAGCAGCTTCGCCTGCAGCGTGTCGTCGCTGTCGTAGTTGTCGTAGCGGACCTTGACGCCCGTCTGCTTCTCGAAGTTCGGGATCGTGTCCTTCGCAATGTAGTCCGACCAGTTATAGACGTTGAGCTGCGTATCCTTTGCCGCCGCCACCGTTGCGCCCGCGCAGAGCGCAAGTGCCGTCAACCGGCCCGCCACCTTTGCCTTCATCCCGTTCTCCCTGATCGAACCGATTCGATCGTCGTCAGCCTCGCCACTGCGGCGGCGCTTGTTTCCCGTTTCGCGCCGCCCCCTTGAAAACCCCGAAAGCTACCACTAATCCGGCCCCACCACAAAAATTTCCCGCCGTTGTCGTACAAACGGAACACATTTGCGCTTTTCAATTGCACAGCGCGGGGCCACCGCCACGCAGCGGGTGGGCGCAATTTTATCGGGTTATCGGCGCGTGTCCATCCGGGAAAAAGGCCCGCCCGGGCCGAACGGATCACCTACCCTAAATTCAGGCGGTGCCCGTTCGTCATTCCGGATAGGAGGACGCGCACCGGCCCGTCCGAACGCCGCGCCCGCCGCCCGGCCGTGCGCAGCGAACCGTTCGCCGAACCGCCATCATGAACAGTCGCCCGCTTGCCGCCCGCTGCACGCCGCCGCGCCGCCCGTCCGCCTCCGGCGGGCCGGGCGGCGGCCGCCGCTGGGTCGCGTTCGTCGGCGCGGGCGTGCTCGTCGCCGTCGGCTACATGGACCCCGGCAACTGGGCGACCGCGCTCGCGGGCGGCGCAGGCTACGGCTACGCGCTCCTCGGCATCGTGATCGCCGCGAGCCTGATGGCGATGCTGCTGCAATGGCTCGCCGCGCGGATCGGCGTCGTGTCCGGGCGCGACCTCGCGCAACTGTGCCGCGAGCGCTTCGACCCGCGCGTCACCGTGCTGCTGTGGATCGCCGCCGAGATCGCGATCATCGCGTGCGACGTCGCGGAGGTCGTCGGCGCGGCGGTCGCGCTGCAGATGCTCTTCGGCGTATCGCTGACGGCGGGCGTGCTCGTGTCGGCGGTCGGCACGCTCGCGATGCTCGCGCTCGAGCGGCGCGGCCGGCGCACGCTCGAAGCGGCGATCGCGTCACTCATCTTCTTCGTCGGCTTGTGCTTCGTGATCGAAGTCGCGCTCGCCCGGCCCGACTGGCACGCGGCGCTCGCGGGCGCCGCGCCGCCGCCGCGGCTGCTGCGCGAGCCCGGCATGCTGTGGCTCTCGGCCGGCATCCTCGGCGCGACCGTGATGCCGCACAACCTTTACCTGCACTCGATGCTCGTCAAGCACCATGCGAGCGAGCGCGACGAGCAGTCGATCCGGCGCGCGCTGTTCGGCGTCAATCTCGATACGTTCGTGTCGCTCGGGTTCGCATTCGTGATCAACGCGGCGCTTCTCATCGTCGCGGCGGCGGTGTTCCATGCGAGCGGCCACGACGACGTCACCGATCTCGCCGACGCGCACCGGCTCATCGCGCCGCTCGTCGGCAACCGCTGGGCAGGGCTGCTGTTCGCGGCCGCGCTGCTCGCGTGCGGGCTGTCGGCGACGGTGACGGGCACGCTCGCCGGCCAGGCGATCATGGAAGGCTTCCTGAAGCTCACGCTGCCGCGCTGGCAGCGCGCGCTCCTCACCCGCGCGCTCGCGATCGGCCCCGCGCTCGCCGCGGTCGGCCTGTTCGGGCAGCACGGATCGAATCAACTGCTTGTCGCGAGCCAGGTCGTGCTGAGCCTGCAATTGCCGCTCGCGATGGTTCCGCTCGTCGTATTCGCGTCGAGCCGCGCGCTGATGGGAAACTGGCGAGTCCGCGGCTTGCCGCTCGCGGCCGCGTGGGTGTGCGCCGCCGTGATCCTGCTGCTGAACGGGGCGCTCGTCTGGCAGGTCGTTGCGGCGGAGTGAGCGGAAGAAATTGGCGCACGGCTCGCGCGCCGGCAGCAGCGACGGCGGCGGCAATTCACCCAGCCATTCACCCGGCCATTCACCCGTTCGATTGAAAAACCGCAGCGACGCTCGCACGCATCATGCGCCTCGGCGCGCCACGCCTCCTCCTTCCGGGCCGCCCCGATCGACCGCGCCAGGCGTTTCGCGCGCATGCTTTAACATAACGGCTTGCCGCTCGCGCGGCGATCACCGAATTCCATGCTCCGATGACCTCGAATCTTCACGACAAACCCGACAGCCCCTGCATCGGCGTCTGCTCGACGCTCTTCGACGAAGTCTGCAAAGGCTGCGGTCGCACGGCGCTCGAAGTCGCGAACTGGGTGTTCATGACGGACGCCGAGAAGCAGGCGGTATGGGAGCGCATCACGCGCGAAGGCACCGCGATGCGCTTCCAGTACGACAAGCTGTAGTGCTGTCCACTCGCAACGCGCGGCGGTTGCAGAGTATGCGCATGCGCATTCGATCAGCATGCCGAAACGATCGGAGCAAAAAAAAGGACGGCACGCATGAAGCCGTGCCGCCAACCCCAACACTTTTCGATTCCGCCGATTCCTAGAACTTCATCCCGACACCGACGCCCACGATGAGCGGATCGATGTTCAGCCGGCCGAGCGGCTGGCCGCCGAGCGTCGCATCGGTGTGCATCCAGATCTTCTTCACGTCGACGTTGACGAACACTTTCTTCGTCACCTGCACGTCGACGCCGAACTGCAGCGCGGGACCGAAGCTGTGGTTGTTGATCCCGATCCCCTCGCCGCCCGCGTGCAGTCCGTTGTTGTAGAACAACGTGTAGTTGATGCCCGCGCCGACATACGGACGCACCTTGCCGGCGTGATTGAAGTGGTACTGCAGCAGCAGCGTCGGCGGCAGCACGCCGACGCCGCCGAGATCGCCGAGCGACGACGTGATCTGATGCCGCGATGTGCCGAGGATCAGCTCGACGCCGAGGTAATCGCGAATCATGTACGTGAAGTCGAGCTCGGGGACGATCGCGTTGTTCACGCCGACGTTCAGCGCCGACAGCGTATTGCTCGTGCGCTCGTCCGGCATGATGCTGATCCCGCGAACGCGCGCGATGATGTCGCCTTGATTGATGCCCTCCCCGGGCGAAGCCGCATGCGATAGCGACGGAATCATCGCAAGACCGGCTGCGCAGGCGATAGCGGTGGTGCAAGTACGGATTGTTTGACAACGCATCATAAGGACCCCCTAAGAACAGGCTTCATTCTCCGGGGATGGTTCCCTACTTATATTGACCGACATCAAGCATCACGACAGCGAGAAAGTGGGACGGTTTGCCGCAGCCTCGGGCGCGGCGCCCGTGAGCAGCAGGTCGAGCAGATCGCGCACGCTGCGAATCGCCTGCCCGAACGGCAACGACTCGCGGCCGCGGAAGAACAGCCCGTTCGCGACGTCGCCGCGCAGCGCGGCGGCAAGACGCGTATCGATGCAGAAGTGACCGAAGCGCTCGATGCCGTCGCGCAAACCGCACACCGTCAGGCATTCGAGCGCGGACGGGCAGCGCTGCTTGAGCGCGCCGATCTTCGCGCGGATGCGCGCCTCGTGCCGCAGATAGCGCTCGAGCCACGGCGTCTTCACCGCACGCGCGGGCAGCCCCGTGACACTGACGAATTCGACGATGTCGTCCGGCTGCGCGTTCGCGAGCACGCGCTTGAAATTCGGATGCGCATCGCCCTCCTCCGTGACAGCGAACGGCGTGCCCACCTGCACGCCGTCCGCGCCTTCGGCGAGCGCCGCGCGCACCGTCTCGTGGCTGTTGATGCCGCCCGCGACGACGAGCGGAATGCGTTCGCGCTCGAGGCCGAGCGACACGAACGTCTGCCGGGTTTCGTCGATGACGCGCGCGAATTCGAAGCGCGGATCGTCCATGTCGTCGAGGCTCGTCACGCCGAGATGGCCGCCCGCATGCGCCGGATGCTCGATCACGATCGCATCGGGCACGCGCCCTTTCTTCATCCACTTCTTCAGCACGAGCGCGATGCCGCGGCTGTCCGACAGGATCGGGATCAGCGCGATATCGTGCCCCTGCGTCATGTCCGGCAGATCGAGCGGCAACCCTGCGCCCATCACGATCGCGTCCGCGCCGAATTCGCACGCGATGCGCACGTAGTCCGTGTGCGAGCGCACCGCCTTCATCACGTTGACCGCGATCATGCCGCGGCCCTCGCTCCACGTCTTCGCGCGCTGGATCTCGCGCGCGAGCGCCTCGAGATTCGCAGCCTCCATCGTCTCGCGATCGGGGTGCAGCCTGCAGCGCTCGATCAGGTCGGTATGGTGATGGCGCAAGTCGATGCTCGCGATCGTGCCGAGCGCGCCTTCGCGCGCGACGCTTCCGGCGAGCCGATGCGCGGAGATACCGACGCCCATCCCGCCCTGCACGACGGGCAACAGCGAGCGGCCACGGATCCTGAGCGGCGGAAAGGGAATGGGACCGATCATCGCAACCTCTCGATACAGCAGAAAAAATTCGATGATCGGCGATTGCCGGCGAAACGCTTTGACCGTCGTCAAGAAAAACGGCACGCGTGCGCATGGACGCGTGCCGTGTCGTCACAAAAAGAGGCGCGCTCGATGTGTGCTTATGCGTCCTTCGCGCGCGCTTCACGCGCTCGTTACGCGCCCTTCTTCGGCCGCAGTTGCATCGATTTGTATTCGAGATATTCGTCGAGCCCATACGTGCCGTTCTCGCGGCCGATCCCCGACTGCTTGAAACCGCCGAACGGCGCGGCCATGTTCCAGGCGCCGCCGTTGATGTCGACCTGCCCCGTGCGAATGCGGCGCGCGACGCGCATCGCGCGCTCGTCGCTGCCCGACCACACCGCGCCGCCGAGGCCGTACGGCGAATCGTTCGCGATCCGCACTGCATCGTCTTCGTCGCGATACGTGATGATCGACAGCACCGGGCCGAAGATTTCCTCCTGCGCGATCGTCGCGCCGGGCTCCACGCGCCCGAACACGGTCGGCTTCACGAAGAAGCCGCGCGCAATGCCTTCCGGCATGCCGAGGCCGCCCGTGACGAGCTCCGCGCCTTCGTCGATGCCGCGCCGGATATAATCCTGCACGCGCTTTTGCTGGACTGACGACGCCAGCGCGCCGAGCCGCGTCGCATCGTCGCGCGGATCGCCCGCGACATAGGTTTGCGCCGCGGCCTTCGCGAGGTCGCGCGCTTCTTCGTAGCGCGATTCCGGCACGAGCATCCGCGTGTGCGCGGAGCACGTCTGGCCTGCATTCAGATAGCACGCGGACACCGTGCCCTTCACCGCGGCCGCGAAGTCGGCGTCGTCGAGAATCACCGACGCCGACTTGCCGCCCAGCTCGAGCGCGACGCGCTTCACGCCGGCCGCGGCGAGCTCGGCGACGCGCTTGCCCGCGCGCGTCGAGCCGGTGAACGACACCATGTCGACATCGGGGTCGCTCGCGAGCGCCTCGCCGACGACGGGCCCGTAGCCGCACACGAGATTGAACACGCCGGCGGGCAGCCCCGCGTCGTGAATCGCTTCGGCGAGGATGAACGCATTGAGCGGCGCGACTTCGGACGGCTTCAGCGCGACCGTGCAGCCGGCCGCGAGCGCGGCGGCGACCTTCAGCGTGATCTGGTTGAGCGGGTAGTTCCACGGCGTGATCGCCGCGACGACGCCGACGGGCTCGCGCACGACGAGCGAATTGCCGACCTGTTCCTCGAACGCGAAGGTCTCGGCGAGCTTCGCATACGCACCCCAGTTGTAGATCGGGCCTCCGACCTGGATCGCGCGCGACAGCTTGATCGGCATGCCGACTTCGCCCGTGATCGATTGCGCGAGTTCCTCGCTGCGCGCCTTCAGGTTGTCGGTGATCCTGTGCAGATAGCGGGCGCGCTCGGCGGGCGGCGTCGCGGCCCAGTCGTCGAACGCCGCGCGCGCGGCGGCGACGGCCGCTTTCGCGTCTTCGGCGGCGCCTTCGGGAATGCGGCCGATCACGGCCTCGGTGCCGGAGTCGATCACGTCGATCGTGCCCTTGCCCGCGCTCGGGCGCCACGTGCCGCCGATGTAGAACTGTTCGCAGGTTTTCATCGCAGCCCTCTTGATCCCGGTGGAAATACGGTCATTCTACCCAGTCGAGCACATCGACCACTCGGCATCCCCCCATCGTTTCGGAGAAGGTCCAATGTGCCGGACAAACTACACTCGAAGAATTGCGTTTCGGCAGGAGACGTTTCTCGCTCCGCAACGGTTCGCAGACTCATGTCATCAAACCGATCGACGCCGCTACCGGCTTTCGGCGGCGTGCGCTGACCCGACTTCCCGCCCGCTCTGCAAATCGCCGTTTCATCGAAAGGACGTACGACCATGCCAAACTCACTCGAAACCCAGATTCGCCAGGCAATGAAAACAGGCGGCACCCTCACTATCGAATTCGATCAGGCTCTCAATCAGAAATCGCCGGGCACCTTGAATGTATTTCTTCACTCGACGAAAGGCGGCGTAAGGATAGATCTCGATTCGGGCAATCAAGGCGAACCGGCGAAAATACTGTGGCTACCGTGGAAGCAAGGCGAACTGCAAACACTGCAACCCGGATCGATCTCGACCACGGGCATGCTGTTCTTCACCTACTACCTGACTGGTTGCAAAGTATTCGCCGCCAGCGGCGGCCCCGTCTGGCACATCGATGCGCCAGTCGAGGTCGAGCAGTTCTGGCCCAGAATGTCGAGCGACGAATGGATGGAGGATTGGGAGATCGGCACCGATCAAGCGATTGCCTATCTTCATCGCGCGGGCCAACGCGACAACCTGTGGAATCTATCCAAGTATCTTGAAGGCCCCGCCCCGAGCACATACGGACGCGACAATCTGGGAGAGGCGGTGGTGGGTGGAATCGTCAGCGGCCCCCGGCAAATGGACCTGTACCAGTACGCCACGACATCTTCGGGCTCATCTCCCTGGAGCCGATTGGCGTACACCAATCAGCGACGCAAGCAATAGGCGGGAGCGGAGGCGGGGGGCGTTCGTCTTCGTCCGGACCGACGACGGGGCCAATCGCCGACCGAGGACGGGCCTCTTGTCGGCCCCTTCCCGCCCTGCGTCGCACGAAGCCGGATCGGATGATCAGGCGACCCGGTTTCGATCGGGCCGCCGTCACGATTTCGTTTACTGCAAACCCTTGCTCGCGAGGAAATCCTCGTAATTCCCGCCGAAGTCAGTCAGCTTGCCGTCCGTCGTCACTTCGATGATCCGGTTCGCGAGGCCGCTCACGAACTCGCGGTCGTGCGACACGAAGATCAGCGTGCCCTCGAACTTCTCGAGCGCGATCTGCAGCGACTCGATCGACTCCATGTCCATGTGGTTGGTCGGCTCGTCCATCAGGAGCACGTTGTGGCGGCCGAGCATCAGCTTGCCCCAGATCATCCGGCCCTTCTCGCCGCCCGACAGCACCTTCACCGATTTCCTGATGTCGTCCGCCGAGAACAGCAGGCGGCCGAGCGTGCCGCGCACCATCGTTTCGTCGTCGCCCTCCCTGCGGTACTGGTCGATCCAGTCCATCAGCGTGACGTCGTTCGGGAACGCTTCGTAGGTGTCCTGCGGCATGTAGCCGACGTTCGCGTTCTCGGCCCACTTCACGGTGCCGTGCTCGAGCGCCAGGTTGCCGAGCAGCGAACGCAGCAGCGTCGTCTTGCCCGCGCCGTTCTCGCCGATGATCGCGATGCGCTCGCCCGGCTGCACCGACAGGTTGAAGTTCTCGAAGATCGTGCGCTCGTACTTCTTCGTGATCTCTTGCGCGACGACCGCGACGTTGTGCAGCTTCTTCTCGTACTCGAAGCGGATGAACGGGTGCTGGCGCGACGACGGCTTGAATTCCTCGATCTTGATCTTGTCGATCTGCTTCGCGCGGCTCGTCGCCTGGCGGGCCTTCGACTTGTTCGCCGAGAAGCGGCGCACGAAGTCCTGCAGCTCGGCGACGCGCTCCTTCGCGCGCGCGTTCGCGGCGGCCTGGCGCTCGCGCGCCTGCGCGGACGCGAGCATGTAGTCGTCGTAATTGCCCGGCCAGACCTTCAGCGTGCCGTAGTCCATGTCGGCCATGTGCGTGCACACCGAGTTCAGGAAGTGACGATCATGCGAGATGATGATCATCGTCGAATCGTAGTTGTTGAGCGTGTCCTCGAGCCAGCGGATCGAGTTGATGTCGAGGTTGTTGGTCGGCTCGTCGAGCAGCAGCACGTCCGGGTTCGAGAACAGCGCCTGCGCGAGCAGCACGCGCAGCTTCCAGCCCGGCGCGACGTCGCGCATCGGGCCATTGTGGAATTTCTCCTCGATGCCGATGCCGAGCAACAGCGCGCCCGCGCGCGCCTCGGCGTCGTAGCCGCCGTATTCGGCGAACTTCGCCTCGAGCTCGGCTGCGTGCATGTAGTCGTCGTCGGTCGCCTCCGGGTTCGCGTAGATCGCGTCGCGCTCGGTCATCGCGGCCCACATCTCGGTGTGGCCCATCATCACGACGTCGAGCACGCGCACGTCCTCGTATGCGAACTGATCCTGGCGCAGCTTGCCGAGACGAACGTTCGGCTCGAGCGCGACGTTGCCCGACGATGGCTCGAGATCGCCACCCAGGATCTTCATGAAGGTCGACTTGCCGCAGCCGTTCGCTCCGATGAGGCCGTAGCGGTTGCCCTCCCCGAACTTGACCGAGATGTTCTCGAACAGGGGCTTGGGCCCGAATTGCATCGTGATGTTGGCGGTAGAAAGCACGGCAGATCCCGTTAAGAGATAGATCGACGGAAAACCGGGCATTTTAGCAGGAGTCGATGAATCGCTGCGCCGCATGCCCTTCGGGCCCCGAAAACGGGCGCGCCATTCGCCTGTCTTTTCCTACAGCGGCCGGCATAAATTGCCCGGCGCGCCGATCCGTCAAGCCCGCGCCCCCGTCACTTGCGCGCATTCGCCGCCTGCTGCGGCGCCTTCAATTGCGCGAACAGTTCCGGGCACGGCACGTCCTTGTTGTTGCTCGGCGCGATCAGCGGGATCAGCGCCGCGAGCGGATTCACGAGCCCGAGGCCGACCATCGCGCCCGCGCGCAACGCGAGCGCGCCCGCATCGACGCCGACGTCCGGATTCTTGAACGTCCCCTTCACGTAGAGCGGCGAGCGCAGCGAGAACACGCGGAATCCCTTCGTATGCGGATGGACCTTCAGGTTCATCGACTCGTTGCGCAAGTCGATCGGGCCGTCGATGTTGATCAGCGCGTCGTCGGTATCGAACGCGAACAGCTTCGTGTCGAGCAAGCCGTTGGTCGCCACGAAATCGACGGCCGCGCAATTGATCTTCACGTCGTGGCCGCCGAACATCTTCTCGTAAAGGACGTTGGCGACGTTCAGGCCCGCCGCCTCCATCAGCAAGCGGCTGATCGCGCCGTCGGTCATCAGCATCTTCACTTCGCCGCTCGACGTCGCCGCGAGCGCGGCGGGCGAGTTGCCGGTCGCCGACAGCGCCGCATCGCCGTTGATCTCGCCGAACGCGGACTGCATGACCTTCTGCGTCGGGAACAGTTGCCTGAGCTTCAGATGCCGCGCGGCCACCGCGAAGCGCCCCTTGAGCGGCGCGGTGCCGCCGTCGAGATGCGCGGTCGTCGCGAGCGAGCCGCCCGCGACGCCGAACTTCAGCGGCTCGAGCGACAGCACGCCGTCCGTCATCACGATGTGCGTGTACAGATCGGTGATCGGCAGCGCGGCGCTCTTGATCAGCTTGCGGCCCGTGAACTTGACGTCGGCGTCGAGCGCGCGCCAGCGGTCAGTGCGGAACGTCTCGACAGGCAGCACGCGGCCGGGCGGCTGCTTCGTCGTGTCCCCGCGCTGCGCCTTGCTCGCGGCCGTGTCGGCGCCGACGATCGGCGCGAGATCGGAGAATTGCAGCAGATTCGACACGAGCTCGCCGGACAGCAGCGGTCGGGGCGCGCGCTGCTGGTACGTCAACGTGCCGCGCAGATCGCTGCCACCGACGCGGCCGTTGAAGTTCTCGTAGCGGAACGTGCTCGCGCCTCGCTTGAAATGGCCGATGAGCCGGCCTTCGGTCGCGTAGGGCGGCGTGTCAGGCAGCGTCACGCCCGTGAGCGGATACAGATGCGACATGCTCGTGCCCTGCAGCCACAGCCGCAGATCGATCGCGGCGAGATGGACCGGATCGGTGAGCGTGCCGACGATCGCGAGGCGCGTGTCGCCCGCCTTCACGTCGGCCTGCAGCGGGAACGGCCGCGATGCATCGCGAAGCGACAGCACGCCGCCCATCTTGCCCGTGCCGGCGATCGGCACGCCCTTGTAGCGGCCCTTGACGGTCAGGCCGAACGCGTAGGTCGGACCGGCCGGCCGCTTCGCCGCGGCAGCGGCGGAGGCCGCGCTTGCGCCGCTTGTGTCGTTTGTGCCGCTTGCGCTGCTTGTGCCGGGCCCGGCCGCGGTCGTCGATACAGCGGCGGCGGAGGCCGCTGCGGAAACGGCCGCTCCGCCTGCATTCGACGCGGGCACCTTGCCGGCGGCAATCGCCGCGGCGCTGCCGCCTGACGACGACGCAGCCGTCTTCGGCGAGCCGCCCGCATTCGCCGAAACCCGATTGCCCGCCGCCTGCGCCGACGCCGCCTGGCTGCCCCCGGAAGCCTTGCCGGCCGGCGCCGCGCCATTCGCGCCATTCGCGCCCGGTGCGCCCGGTGCGCCCGGTGCGCCCGGTGCGCCGCTCGCCGCCGAAGCGCCGCCCGTTCCGGGCGCTTCGGCCGCCGACGCTGCCGACGCTGCCGACGCCTCGGACACAATCTGGGCCTTCGCCTTCGCGGTCAGTTGCGCCGCCCCCTTCTTGCCGACCCGCTGCGCCGACGCCGCTCGCGACGTTTCCTCCTGCTGCCGGAGCACGTCGCCGAGCGGGATCGGCTGGCCGAGCGTGTCGACCGCGACGCTCAGATCAGCTTTCGTGATCGCATCGCGATACGCGACCGTGCCCTTCGCGAAGCCGAAGTCGCGCAATTGCACCTTCCACGGCGACGGGCCGGAAGACTGCTTGAATTCGAAGGTCCAGTTGTTGCGGCCGTCGGCGAGGCGCTCGATGTCGAGCGCCGGATTGACGAGCTCGATCGTCGGGATCACGACCTCATGGGCGAGCAGCGGCAGCAGCGCGAGCTCGAAGCGCGCTTCGTCGAGCGTCGCGAAGTCGGGCGCCTTCGCCCAGGGCGGGTTGCCGATCACGACCTGGCGCGCCGAGAACATCGGCCACGGCACCCAGGCGCGCCAGCCGGTCTCGCCGTCGGGCCGCCGCCAGCCGACCTTGATGTCGCCGCGGATCTCGAATGGCCGGCCGATCGACGCGCTTGCCTGCTCGTTGATCCACGGTTTCGCGCGGCTCCAGTCGAACGTGAAGATGAACACGCCGACCGCCGCGGTCAAGACCGCGAAGATGCCGACGATCCACGCCGCCGTTTTGCCGAGGGTACGGGTGAGCGTCATGCCAGATTCCGTCGTTGTTCTTCCTGAACCGGCAGCGCCGCGCAGCGTGCGCGACGCTGCCACTGACAGTTATTATGGCGCACGATGCGGCGCCACCCGCCCCCATTTACCGTTTTTTGCGTTTTTTGCATTTATGACAGCCGATGCCCTGATCGAAGCCCGACAGATCACGCGACGCGACGCGGCGAGCGGCAAAACGCTCCTGGCCCCGACCGATTTCTCGCTCGCGGCGGGAGAGCGGATCGCGCTCACCGGCCCGTCGGGCTCCGGCAAGAGCGTGTTCCTGAGGGTTCTCGCGCGCCTCGATCCGATCGACGGCGGTCAATTGCTCTGGCACGGCAAGCGCGTGCCGCGCGCGGCCATCCCACGCTACCGGCGCAGCGTCGCGTACGTTCGGCAGCGCCCCGCGACGGCCGACGGCACGGTCGAGGACCTGCTGCGCTACCCCTATTCGCTCGCGGTCTATCGCGATGCGCACTTCGACCGCGCGCGCGTCGCGCGCCTCGCCGCGCAGGCGGGCCGCGGCGACGATTTCCTGCGCAAGGCCGCGAGCGAGCTGTCGGGCGGCGAGGCGCAGATCGCCGCGCTGCTGCGCGTGCTGCAGCTCGCCCCCGACGTGCTGCTGCTCGACGAGCCGACGTCCGCCCTCGATCCCGATTCGACCCGCGCGATCGAGGCGCTCGTGGCCGCCTGGTTCGCCGCGGCGCCCGCCGCGCGCTCGTATCTGTGGATTTCGCACGACCCGGCGCAGGCGGCGCGCGTCGGCCGCCGGCGCCTGACGATGCGCGCCGGCGTGCTCGGCGATGCCGCGACGGAGGGCATGCGATGAACACGCCGCTGCAAGACCTGAGCCTCGTCGACGTCGGGATCGCGGCGGCGCTCGTCGCGATCAACGGCGCGATTTCGGTCGCCCTGTCGCTCGGCCTCGGCCGCAAGCTCGCGTGGGCCGCCGCGCGCACCGTCGTGCAGTTGCTCGCGATCGGCTACGTGCTTGGCTGGGTGTTCGGCCATCCGCGCTGGTACGTCGTGCTGCCGCTCGTCGCGCTGATGACGCTGATCGCCGGCTTCGCGGGCGCCGCGCGCGGCAAGCGGACCTACGCGGGGCAGCGCGCCGACAGCATCCTGTCGATCTGGGCGAGTAGCTGGTTCGTCGCGGCAATCGGGCTGTTCGTCGTGATCCGCATCCATCCGTGGTACGAGCCGCAATATGCGATCCCGATCCTCGGGATGATTCTCGGCAACACGCTGACGGGCGTGTCGCTCGGCATCGAGCGGATGATGGAGGAGCTGACCGCGCGGCGCGATCGCGTCGAGACGGCGCTCGCGCTCGGCGCGACGCGCTGGGAAGCGGCGCAGGACGCGGCGCGGCAGGCGGTGCGCGCCGGCATGCTGCCGACGCTCAACCAGATGGCCGTCGTCGGCGTCGTGAGCCTGCCCGGGATGATGACGGGCCAAGTGCTCGCCGGGCAGTCGCCGCTGCAGGCCGTCCGCTATCAGATCGTCATCATGTTCCTGATCGCGGCGGCGTCCGCGCTCGGCACCGTCGGCGCGGTGCTGTCGACTTATCGGCGGCTCTTCTCCGCCGAGCACCGGTTTCTGGCATCGCGGCTCGTCGAGCGGGAAAAGACCGCGAATCGCGGGTGAGACGCGCACGCCCGTGGAGTGGACCCGCTCGTCGGACGCTTGATGGTTCGTCGATTCGCGTGGGGCGTAACGGCTTGGCGAGTCGGCGGACTGGCGATTGGCGCGAGCCTTGTCGCCGATCCGAGTGATCCGAGTGATTATCGAGTCGCGCGCCGACATCCGGCGTGTCATGCGGCGTGCGTGCCGCGCCGCCGCCATCCGCCACGCGAACGCCGCCGCGCCACCCCGTTCACCGCTTGATCGACACCGTGATCTTCGTGCCGTCGCGCATCGCGATCGACTTCGAGCCGCCCGTCGGGACCGACAGCCATTTGACCTGGCTCACCGATACGACATTCGGGCATTGCAGCGTCTTGCCGTTCACCGTGACCTTCTTCGCGCCGTTCGGCGCGCTCGCCTGGAAGCTCAGTTGCACGTTCGCGACGCCCTTGCTGTCGACGGATGGCGCGAGCCGCACCTGCGCCTGCCGGACCATCGCGCCGTTCGCGTCGCGCGGCAGCGTGTCCGCATTCGGGCACGCGTCGGGCATCGGCACGGCGCCCGACGGCGGCACCGACTTCCAGTTGTAATCGTCGGTTTCGCCGGAGCGGATCTTGCGCGTCTCCTGCATCGTGCCGAACTGCTTCGAGTCGACCTTGACCGTGTATTGAAGCTGGCCGTCGTTGCCGCCCAGCACACTGCCCTTGATGGGCGGCGCCGCATGCGCGGCGAAAGCCGAGAGCAGCACCGCGGCGGCGCACGACGCGACGAGCGGCGACAGAATGCGTTGACTCATGCTGACCTCCTTTTATGACGACGTGCTGCGCGAATCGCCGGGTTATCGATGCATGACGCAATGCCAGTCTAACGCGAAGCGGCACGCGTGGCGCCTGCCGCGCATCGGGTGTTACCCCTGCTTGCACGATCCGCGCCGAGCGTGCGTGGCGCGCGATCACGGGCTCGATACTCGCCTCGGGGCGCTCGCTTCGCGCGGCATCGCCCGGAATGGACGAGATGCATCGCGGATACGTCATACTCGCTCGCATGCTGCCGGAACGTGAAGCCGTCGACGGCGAAGACGCCAAGCGCGCGCACGACAAATTTGATCCATCGCAAATTTTCACGCCTTGTTGCTCGAACCATCGAATCGAGTTGACGGCGACGTCCGGTATCAAACGCTGTCCGCACAAGAGCCGAGAGCCGGAAATCGCCAGCCGGGAATGCGCAGCGATCAGCCACGCCCCGCCCGCCACCGTCCGATCGGACACGCCCGAGCCCTCCCCCTACCCAGGGCTTCCGCATGAAGAGGCATGTCAGGCAAGGCCGAGGATGGAGTCACGCATAGCGGTATCCCATGCGGCGAGGTTACGGATGTTCTTCAGGCTCACCTTCTTGGGCTGCCGACTCTGAGCCAGCCGGGCGAGATTGAGTGTGATCTTGCGCAGACTGGCCATGTTGCGGGCGGCCAGGGTGTCGCGGATCAGGCTGGCATCCTCGCCCCACGAGACATCGAGGACCCAGTGCAGTTGGTTTTCGATGCCCCAATGAGCACGGATGATCGGAGCCATCTCAGTTGCTTTCACCGCTTTCGAGCTGATGTAGTAACAGCGCTCGGTCGTCACTTTCTCGCCAATCTGGCGTGTGCGCTCAAGCATCACCAGCCGCTGGAGACCCGCCCAGTGCTGTCCTGTCCCGCTCAGCCACGCCACATCATCGCTGACCCGGCAAACCCGGGTCTCCAGCCGCCCGTGGCCTTTGTCATGTTCGGTGTGCTCCCAGTACGAGCTTTCGAGCTTGCCGTCCTGGGCAGCCGCAAACCACTGGCGCACGCCTTCGGCCAGTCGCGGCTGATTGTCCTTGACCGCCAGAACGTAGTCGGCCCCGGCCTCCACGATCGTGCGTGCGATCTCGTGCTGCGTGCCGATCGCGTCGATCGTTATCGTCGCGCCCTGCAAATCGAGCGCGGCCAGCAATTCCGGGATCGCCGTGATCTCATTGCTCTTATCGGCCGTGCTCACTTGCCCGAGGCTCAAGCCGTTGTTCGAGCACCATGCCGACACCAAATGCAGCGCCGCATGCGTGCCGCTACGGTTGCCGCGCACCGCCTTGCCGTCAATCGCCACATGCTGGCCAGCCAGCGCCGGACACAGTTGCCCGACCCAGTCGATGAAGCAGCGCTCAAACGCTTTCGCACTGAGCGCGCCGAATACCCGCCGGAACGTATCGGGCGACGGCACGCCGTTCTCATACGCCAGATGGCTACGCAGCCAAGCAAGCTGCGTGCGGCCCCACAGTGTCATCGTTTCCCAGTCCTCCACGCCGCACAGCACCGCGCACAGCGCCGCAAACAGGACTTCCTCCAGCGGATAACGGCAGGCGCGGCAGCGCGGGTCTCGCAGTTCGGCAAACGCGTCCATGATCGTTGGCATCTCTCGTCCGGCAAAAATCGAGAGTAAACCTGAGACGCCAAATGTTTACAACAACCTTTTCCGCTCTCAGCCTTGATTCATGGGGGCCTTCATGCGGAAGCCCTGTCCCCCTACCGCCCGTCCGCTGGCGCTGCGTCGCAACCGGCTACAATAACGGGTTCGCCGCATCCCCTTGGTCGGCGCCGCCACCCGCTCCACCGTGACACTTCCATGACCACGAATCTCGTCGTTCAAAGCACTGCGCCGCTCTCCGACGCGCATTACAAGCCGCTCGCCGCACTCGCGCGCGGCGCGCGCGTCGTTCCGCTCGACGCGCAGTCGATCCGCATCGAGGGCGCCGACCCCGCGCAGCGCGCCGACATCGACGCATACTGCGGCGCGCACGCGCTCGACTACGCGTTCGTCGACGCGGCCCGCAAGCTTGCCGACTTCGGACTCGTCGCGATGGACATGGATTCGACGCTGATCACGATCGAGTGCATCGACGAGATCGCGGACTTCTGCGGCCTGAAAGCCGAAGTCTCGGCGATCACCGAGGCGGCGATGCGCGGCGAGATCAAGGATTTCAACGAGAGCCTGACCCGCCGCGTCGCGCTGCTCGCGGGCCTCGACGCGAGCGCGCTCGAGCGCGTCTACGAAGAACGGCTGCGGCTGTCGCCGGGCGCCGAGTCGATGCTTGCCGGCGTGAAAGCGGCGGGCCTGAAGACGCTGCTCGTATCGGGCGGCTTCACCTTCTTCACCGAGCGCCTGAAGGCGCGGCTCGGCCTCGACTTCGCGCACTCGAACACGCTCGAGATCGTCGACGGCAAGCTGACGGGCAGGGTCGTCGGCGAGATCGTCAACGCGGACGTGAAGGCGCGCGCGGTGCGCGATACGTGCGCGGCGCTCGGCATCGAGCCCGCACGCGCGATCGTCCTCGGCGACGGGTCGAACGATCTGAAGATGATGGCCGCCGGCGGCTTCTCGATCGCGTTTCGCGCGAAGCCGGTCGTGCGCAGCGCGGCGAGCGCCGCGTTCGATCACGTCGGCCTCGACGGATTGCTGCGGCTGTTCTGAGGCCGCGCTCAGGCTCGCCCGGCCCGCGCGCGGCGCGGCCGAAAGAACCGCCGCCGCGGTCCGATGTCGCGCGTTACGCGAACGTTTCGGCGAATGCGCGCTCGATGTCCGCGCGCAAATCGGCTTCATCTTCGAGGCCGACATAGAAACGCACCAGCGTGCCGCGATGCGGCCACTTGCCCGTGCGCATCGACTGAACGTCGTACGGCATCGCGAGGCTGCATGCGCCGCCCCAGCTCCAGCCGATCGCGAACAGCGCGAGCGCCTCGACGAAGCGGTCGACCTGCGCCGCATCGTAGCGCTCGTCGAACACGACCGAGAACAGGCCGCCCGCGCCCGTGAAGTCGCGCATGAAGGCCTCGTGGCCGGGGCAATCGGGCAGTTGCGGATGCAGCACCGCCGCGATCTCCGCACGCGTCTTCAGCCAGCGCGCAAGCGACAGCGCGCTGCGGCCGTGCGCCTCGAAACGCGCCCGCATGCTCGGCAGGCCGCGCAGCACGAGCGAGCAGTCGTCGGCCGACACGCCGATGCCGAGCCGCATCCGCGCAAGCTTCAGCTTCGCGTGCAGTTCGTCGTCGGCGGTGATCGTCGCGCCCATCAGCACGTCGCTGCCGCCCGACTGATACTTCGTCAGCGCCTGCACCGAGATGTCGACGCCGTGCTCGAACGGCTTGAACGCAAGGCCCGCCGAATACGTGTTGTCGATCGCCGTGACGATCCCGCGCGAGTGCGCGACCGCCGTGATCGCCCGCACGTCGGGCACCTCCATCGTCACCGAGCCGGGCGCCTCAAGCCAGATGATGCGCGTGTTCGGCTGGATCAGATCGGCGATGCCCGCACCGATCATCGGATCGTAAAAGCGCGCGGTGATGCCGAAATCCTTCGCCAGCCATTTGCCGAAATCGCCGTTCGGCCCGTATGCGTTGTCCGGAATCAGCACGTCGTCACCTTCCTTGACGAGGCCGAAGTACACGTTCGTGATCGAGGAGAGCCCCGACGGCTGCAACAGCGCGTGCGTGCCGCCTTCGATCTCGGCGAGCCGCTGCGCGAGCGCGAGCGACGTCGGCGTGGCGTGCAACCCGTAGCGCCACTGGCCATCCTGGTGCCAGTCGAGGTTGCGCATCGTCGCGAGATCGGGGAACACGACCGTCGACGCTCGCGCGACCGGCACGACGAACGATTCGAAACCGGCGGGAATGCGATCGTCCGGCTGGACGACGCGCGTCTGGAGCGCGCGCTTGGGAATGGATGCGGTCATCACTGGGAGGGCTCGGCGCAAAACGAGCCGGAAAAGATTGGAAACCCGGCTAGCTTAGCCGGATTCCACACGTTTGGCCCGGTACAGTCGGCGCGGCCGCGACCGTGCCGGCGAGAGGCGCCCGCGCCCGAGACCGATGCGGGAGCGGGGGCAACAGATGGGGCCGGTAAGGGGGACTGGCAAGAGGACCGGCAAGAGACCGCCGAGCCCCGGCCGCATCGCCCAAAACCGTTGAGCTACCCGGCCCGTTGAGCCGCCCGGCAAGCGCCGATCGGCGACCGGGAGACTCGGCCGCCGCGCCGACCCGCCGCGTTCGCTATTCGGCGGTCCGCAGATTGCTCACGCCGTCGATCGACTGCCCCGGACGCCCGCCTGCGGCGCGCCTGCGGCGGCGGGCGCGGGCTGCGCGCCCGCCGCATGCGACGGCGCGGGCGCGCCGCCCGCCGGGCGCAGCGCGACGGGCAGCGGATCCGACTGATCGGCGTTCATCCTGTCGGCGGACAAGCCGCCCGACGCATCGAAGCGGCCGATCCACACGCCCGTGATGTTCGTGCCGTCGTCCGATTCCTCGATCTCGAGCGTGTCGCCGTCGCGATCGCCCGCGAGCAGGACGACCGCCCCCGTGTCGAGATACTGGCACTCGCCATGCACGCCCGGCTCGTCCGTCTTCGGCCCGAGACGCACGACGACCTGCCGGCCGCCGACCGTCCCTTCGTAGCGCGGCAGCCGCGCATACGCCGGATTCGGCTTGAGCGGCGCGGCGGGCGGCGGCGCGTCCGCCTGCGGCGCGGCGGCGGACGCCGCATCGGCCGCGCCCGCGGAAGCCGCCACGCCCTGAGAGGGAGACTGCGCGAACGCGAGCCCCGCCGCCGTCGCAAGTGCGGCGGCGAGCGCCGCGCCGCGGATTCCGGTGATCAGCTTCAACTGCGCGGCCCTCTCGTTACAGACGCTCGAACACCGCGGCGATGCCCTGCCCGCCGCCGATGCACATCGTGACGAGCGCGTAGCGCCCGCCGGTCCGTTGCAGCTCGTACAGCGCCTTCACGGTGATGAGCGCGCCCGTCGCGCCGATCGGATGGCCGAGCGAAATGCCCGAGCCGTTCGGGTTGACCTTCGCCGGATCGAAGCCGAGCTCGCTCGACACCGCGCACGCCTGCGCGGCGAACGCCTCGTTCGCCTCGATCACGTCGAGATCGGCGACCGTGATGCCCGCGCGCTCGAGCGCCTTCTTCGTCGCGGGCACGGGGCCGATGCCCATGTACGCCGGATCGACGCCCGCGTGCGCATACGAGACGAGGCGCGCGAGCGGCTTCGCGCCGCGCTGCTCGGCAACGCTGCGCTCCATCAGCACGACCGCGGCGGCGGCGTCGTTGATGCCCGATGCGTTGCCCGCCGTCACCGTGCCGTTCTCCTTGGCGAACACGGGCTTGAGCTTCGCGAAATCGTCGAGCGACGCGTCGTGGCGCACGTGCTCGTCGGCGTCGAACACGACCGTGCCTTTGCGCGATGCGATCTCGATCGGCAGGATCTGCTCCTTGAAGTAGCCGGACTTCGTCGCATGCGACGCGCGCCGATGCGATTCGACCGCGAGCGCGTCCTGCGCGTCGCGCGTGATCCCGTACTTCGCCGCGACGTTCTCGGCCGTCACGCCCATGTGAATCGACTGAAACGGATCGCTGAGCGCGCCGACCATCATGTCGACGAGCTTCGCGTCGCCCATCCGCTGGCCGAAGCGCGCGACCGGCACCGAGTACGGCGCGCGGCTCATGTTCTCCGCTCCGCCCGCGACCGCGATGTCCGCGTCGCCGAGCAGCACGCCCTGCGCGGCCGACACGATCGCCTGCAGGCCCGAGCCGCAGAGGCGGTTGAGCGTCAGCGCGGGCGCGTGCTGCGCGATGCCGCCGTTGATCGCCGCGACGCGCGCGAGATACATGTCCTTCGGTTCCGTGTGCACGACGTTGCCGAACACGACGTGGCCGACTTCGTCGCCCGACACCTGCGCGCGCGACAGCGCTTCGCGCACGACCCGCGCGCCGAGCTCGGTCGGCGCGAAGTCCTTCAGGCTGCCGCCGAAATCGCCGATCGCGGTGCGTACGCCGCTTACCACCACTACTTCGCGTTGCATCGTTGCCTCCCTCTCTTCTCTTGATGAAAACCGATCGAGCGCGCGACCGCGATCGTGCGCGTCATGCATTCGGACCAGCTCTGGATTCACGCATCGGATCACGCATCCAATAGCCGCTCGACCGCGTCACGCGACGGAATCGGCGCGACCGCGCCGAAGCCTTGCGTCGACAGCGCGGCCGCCGCGTTCGCGTAGCGCGCGGCCGAGAACGGATCGTCGCCTGCGGCGAGCCGCGCGACGAACGCGCCGCCGAAGCAGTCGCCCGCGCCTGTCGCGTCGAGCGCGTCGACGGAGAAGCCGGGCACGGCGCGCCGCTCGTCGGGCGTCGCGACATACGCGCCTTCGCGGCCGAGTTTCAGCGCGACGATGCTCGGCCCCAGGCCGAGCATCGCATCGACGATCGCGTCGCGCTCGACGAGCCCGGTGAGCGCCGTCACGTCATCCCAGCTCGGCAGGCAGACGTCCGTATGGCGCAGCGCCTCCGTCATCACCGCCCGCGCGCGCGGCAGCGGCCAAAGCTTGAGCCGCAGGTTCGTGTCGAAGCTCACGCGCGCGCCGTTCGCACGTGCGTGCCCGATCGCGGCGAACGCCGCATCGCACGCGCTCGTGCTGATCGCGAGGCTCACGCCCGACAGATGCACGAAGCGCGCGGCCGCGAGCGCGTCGAGCGGCAGATCGCGGATCGCGTAGCGGCTCGCGGCCGAGCCCGCGCGCAGATAATCGAACGCGTGGCCGTGCTCGCCGTGCGACACGAAATAGACGCCCGTCGGCGCGCTGCCGTCGATCCGCACGCACGACGTGTCGACGCGCTCGCGACGCCACAGATCGAGCAGCAACCGGCCGAAATGATCGTCGCCGACCGCGGACACGAAACCCGCGCGCGCACCCTGCCGCGCGGCGGCGATGCAGAAGTTCGACGTATCGCCGCCGAAGCCCTGCAGATAGTTCGGCTCGCCCGGCCGCGCCTGATTGAATTCGACCATCGCCTCGCCGAGCGCGAGCACGTCCGGAGACGTCGCCGGCATCGTCAGACCTCGCCCCAAAGATCGTGGCCGTCGGCGCCCGTGATCTTCACGGACACGAAATCGCCGACCTTGTACCGCTTCGACGCCTTCGTTGCCGGCTCGACGTAGACGACGCCGTCGATCTCGGGCGCGTCGGCCGCGGTGCGGCCGACGCCGCCCTCTTCGTTGACCTCGTCGATCAGCACCTTGAGCGTCTTGCCGACCTTGCGTTCGATGCGCGCGGCCGACACCTCCTCGGCGACTTCCATGAAGCGCGCGCGGCGCGCCTCGCGCACGTCGTCGGGCAGCGCGCCGTCGAGCTCGTTCGCGCTCGCACCCTCGACCGGAGAATACGCGAAGCAGCCGACGCGATCGAGCTCCGCCTCGCGAATGAAGTCGAGGAGTGTCTCGAATTGCGCTTCGGTCTCGCCCGGAAAGCCCGCGATGAACGTGCTGCGAATCGTCAGATCCGGACAGATCTCGCGCCACTTCTGCACGCGCTCGAGCACCCGCTCCGCGTTCGCCGGGCGCTTCATGCGCTTGAGCACGTCCGGGTGCGCGTGCTGGAACGGCACGTCGAGATACGGCAGCACGTGGTCCTTGAGCGGGCCTTGCGCCATCATCGGGATGATTTCGTCGACGTGCGGATACGGATACACGTAATGCAGACGCACCCACGCGCCGTACTGCGCGGCGAGTTCGCCGAGCGCGCCGACGAGCTCGGTCATCCGCGTCCTGAGCGGCCGTCCGTTCCAGAAGCCCGTGCGGTACTTGACGTCGACGCCGTACGCGCTCGTGTCCTGCGAGATCACGAGCAGTTCCTTCACGCCGGCCTTGAACAGGTTCTCGGCTTCGAGCATCACCTCGGCGACGGGCCGCGACACGAGATCGCCGCGCATCGACGGAATGATGCAGAACGAGCAGCGGTGATTGCAGCCTTCGGAGATCTTCAGATACGCGTAGTGGCGCGGCGTGAGCTTGATGCCCGCGGCCGGCACGAGATCGACGAACGGATCGTGCGGCTTCGGCAGATGGCTGTGCACGACCTGCATCACTTCGCCGACCGCATGCGGGCCGGTGACGGCGAGCACCTTCGGGTGCACTTCCTCGATGAGGCCGGAGCCGCTCGCGCTCTTCTTCGCGCCGAGGCAGCCGGTGACGATCACCTTGCCGTTTTCCGCGAGCGCTTCGCCAATCGCGTCGAGGCTTTCCTGGACCGCTTCGTCGATGAAGCCGCAGGTGTTGACGACGACGAGATCCGCGCCGTCATAGGTGCCGGAGATTTCGTAGCCTTCGGCGCGCAGTTGCGTGATGATCTGCTCGGAGTCGACGAGCGCCTTTGGGCACCCGAGCGAAACCATGCCCACCTTGGGCGCGGCGAGCGGCTTACCGCGTGATTTCAATGAATTTTCCAACTATCGCTTCCATGCGTGAGGGGACGGCGTCCGGTGGCGGCACGCCTTGGGTTTGCCGGCATTTTACCCTCCGCGCGGCGACGTTTCCCCGAGGGAGCACACCGAGCGCGTCGCCCACCCGGACCGCATGCGTGACGCCGATTGCGAGTTGCTTGGTGACGAGCCTCATGAGCCGGATCGCCCCGACGTAGCACGCGCCCATCGCGCTCGTACACGGCAGACGCGCGAGGCCGGCCGACAGCTTCAGGAGTCGGGTTCGCGAATGCAGCGCGTGCGTCGCAGACGAAACGGCCGCCTGCCCGTCTGCCGCGGCGGCATCATTCGGGCGCATCCCACCCCGAAAAGAAACGGCGCCTGCGCGGCGCCGTTTCCTGCATGCGATTGCGACGTCCGCCCGATGACGCGCGGCAAGCCGCGGCCCCTCGGGCGATGCGCCCGCCGAGCGCAATCGATGCCGCCCCGCCGAGCCGCAAGCGGGTTCACGGAGCGACGACACATGCGGTATCGCAACGCAGCCGGGTCGCATTCCGGCCACGGTCCCGGCGAAAGACGTCGCACGACGTCGCGCGTTGCGTCTACTTTTTCTCCGGCTCGCTGCCCGGCGGCGTCGCCGGCTTGAACGGGAACGAGCTGAACATCGTCTTCGCCTGGTTCTGCATCTGCTCCTGCATCTGCACGAACATGTTCTTCGACTGCTCGATGTAGCTCGTCATCATCCCTTGCATCATCGGCGCCTGCATGTTCATGAACTGCGACCAGACTTCCGGATTCATCGCGTTGTTCTCGTACAGGTTCTTCGACTGGTCGGCAAGCTTGCTCTGGATGTCGATGAACGCCTGGATGTTCTTCTCCAGATACGCGCCCATCATCCCCTGCATCGCATGCCCGTAGAACCGGATGATCTGCGAGAGCATCGACGACGAGAACATCGGCACGCCGCCGCTCTCCTCTTCGAGAATGATCTGCAGCAGGATGCTGCGGGTCAGGTCCTCGCTGCTTTTCGCATCGATGACCTTGAAGTCCTCCTGTTCGAGCACGAGTTGCTTCACGTCGGTCAACGTAATGTAGGTGCTCGTCTCCGTATCGTACAAACGGCGGTTCGGATACTTCTTGATCAGCCGTTCGCCAGTTTTCTTTGTAGTAGTCATGTAACGCCTTTGAGCGCCTGATGCGCGCAGTGACGGCGCCCGGCGCCGCACGCGGGCGCGAGCCGCGCGCGGAACCGGGCGTTCCCGGAACATCCGACCCACACGGCCGGACGGCATGCGCCGCCCGGCCGAATGGCTCAGCCCATATGCAAGCCGCCGTTCAGCGAAAAATCGGCGCCCGTCGCGAAGCCGGACTCTTCCGACGCGAGCCACGCGACGATCGAGCCGATCTCGTCGGGCGAGCCGAGACGGCGCACCGGAATCGTCGCGACGATCTTCTCGAGCACGTCCGGACGGATCGCCTTCACCATGTCCGTGCCGATGTAGCCCGGCGACACCGTGTTGACCGTCACGCCCTTCGTCGCGACCTCCTGTGCGAGCGACATCGTGAAACCGTGAATGCCCGCCTTCGCGGTCGAGTAGTTGGTCTGGCCGAACTGCCCTTTCTGGCCGTTCACCGACGAAATATTGATGATGCGCCCCCAGCCGCGCTCGACCATGCCGTCGATCACCTGCTTCGTGACGTTGAAGAGGCTCGTCAGGTTCGTGTCGATCACGGCCGTCCAGTCTTCGCGCGTCATCTTGCGGAACACGACGTCGCGCGTGATGCCCGCGTTGTTGACGAGCACGTCGATCTCGCCGATCTCGGCCTTCACCTTGTCGAACGCCTGCTTCGTCGAATCCCAGTCGCCGACGTTGCCTTCGGATGCGTAGAAATCGAAGCCGAGCGCCTTCTGGTTCTCGAGCCATTTCACGCGGCGCGGCGAATTCGGGCCGCAGCCCGCGACCACCCGGAAGCCGTCCTTGTGCAGGCGCTGGCAGATGCTCGTACCGATGCCGCCCATGCCGCCCGTTACGTAAGCAATTCGCTGAGACATAACCATCACTCCATTATCGTTTTGAGAAGCGCCGAGCGGCAACCTCTCCGTCGCCTGCATGCCGATCCGCCCGTTCGCCTGGCCGCGCGCCCGTCGGCGCGGCCGGCTCGGGTGCCTCCTGATTGGCGTTACGGGCGCTCGAGCGCGAGCGCGACGCCCATCCCGCCGCCGATGCAAAGCGACGCGAGGCCGCGTTTCGCATCGCGCTTGCGCATCTCGTGCAGCAGCGTGACGAGAATCCGGCAGCCCGACGCGCCGATCGGATGGCCGATCGCGATCGCGCCGCCGTTCACGTTGACCTTCGACGTGTCCCAGCCCATCTGCTTGTGGACCGCGAGCGCCTGCGCGGCGAACGCCTCGTTGATCTCCATCAGGTCGAGGTCGCCGACCGACCAGCCCGCGCGCTCGAGACAGCGGCGCGACGCCGGAACGGGGCCCATGCCCATCACGCTCGGATCGACGCCCGCGTTCGCGTAAGCCTTGATCCGCGCGAGCGGCTCGAGGCCGAGCGCCTCGGCCTTCTTCGCCGACATCACGAGCACCGCGGCCGCGCCGTCGTTGATGCCGGACGCGTTCGCGGCCGTCACCGTGCCGTCCTTCGCGAACGCGGGTTTCAGGCCCGCGAGCGCCTCGGCCGTCACGCCGTGACGCACGAACTCGTCGGTCGCGAAGCGAAGCGGCTCGCCCTTTCGCTGCGGGATCTCGATCGGCACGATCTCGTCGTCGAAGCGGCCCGCCTTCTGCGCGGCTTCCGCCTTGTTCTGCGACAGCGCCGCGAACTGGTCCTGCTCTTCGCGCGTGATCCCGTATTCCTTCGCGACGTTCTCCGCGGTGACGCCCATGTGGTACTTGTTGTAGACGTCCCAAAGGCCGTCGACGATCATGCTGTCGACGAGCTTCGCGTCGCCCATCCGGAAGCCGTCGCGCGAGCCCGGCAGCACGTGCGGCGCGGCGCTCATGTTCTCCTGACCGCCCGCGACGACGATCTCCGCGTCGCCCGCGACGATCGCGTTCGCGGCGAGCATCACGGCCTTCAGGCCGGAGCCGCACACCTTGTTGATCGTCATGCCCGGCACGGCGTTCGGCAGCCCCGCCGCGATCAGCGCCTGACGCGCCGGGTTCTGGCCCGAGCCCGCCGTCAGCACCTGGCCCAGAATCACTTCGCTGATCTGCTCAGGCTTCACGCCCGCACGCGCGAGCACCGCGCGGATCGCGGTCGCGCCGAGCTCGGGCGCGGCGATCTTCGCGAGCGAGCCGCCGAACTTGCCGACCGCGGTGCGCGCGGCCGATACGATCACTACGTCAGTCATTTCACTATCCTCCGAACGAACGCGGCACGGCGCGCCGCGAACCGCCCTGTTAAAAATCGGTGGCGACGCAAAGCGTGCTCCGCCTTCCGTCGTTCGTCAATCGCGTCGCATCACATACCGGCCGGGCGCGGGCTCGATCACCGGGAAGTGCGCGGAGCCGGGCTGCGCGCGCGGCTTCACCTTCTTGCCGCCGTACTGATCGAGCCACTCGATCCACACCGGCCACCAACTGCCCGGATGCTCGACGGCCGCGTCGAGCCAGTCGTTCGCCGATTCCGGCAGCGCCTTTGCATCCGCGTCGTAGCTCCAGTAGCTGCGCTTGTTCTTCGCGGGCGGGTTGATCACGCCCGCGATGTGGCCCGACGCGCCGAGCACGAACTTCAGCGGCCCCGTCAGCAGCGACGTCGATTCGTACGCGGTCTGCCACGGCACGATGTGATCCTCGCGCGAGCCGTAGATGAACGTCGGCACGTCGATCCGCGACAGATCGACGGGCTCGCCGCACACGGTGAGCGCGTCCGCCTCGCGCAGCTTGTTCTCGAGATAGGTGTTCCGCAGATACCACGCGTACATCGGGCCCGGCAGGCTCGTCGAATCGCCGTTCCAGTACAGCAGATCGAACGGCTCGGGCGTGCGGCCCTTCAGGTAGTTGTCGACGACGTAGTTCCACACGAGATCGTTCGGACGCAGAAACGAAAACGTGTTCGCGAACTCGACACCGCGCATCAAGCCCGCCGGCGCGCCGTTCTTGCCGCCGATGGTCTGCTCGCGCATCTGCACGTGCGCTTCGTCGACGAACACGTCGAGAATGCCCGTGTCGGAGAAGTCGAGCATCGCGGTGAGGAGCGTCATCGACGCGGCCGGGTGCTCGCCGCGCGCGGCGAGCACCGCGAGCGCCGTCGCAAGCATCGTGCCGCCGACGCAGAAGCCGAGCGTGTTGATCTGCTCGCGCCCGCTCACCTGCTGGACGACGTCGATCGCGGCGAGCAGGCCCTCGTCCATGTAGTCGTCCCATGTCTTGTGCGCGACCGATGCATCGGCATTGCGCCACGACACGAGGAACACCTGATGGCCGCACGACAGCGCGTGCGCGACGAGCGAGTTCTCGGGCTGCAGATCGAGGATGTAGAACTTGTTGATGCACGGCGGCACGATGAGCAGCGGCCGCTCGAAGACGGTCGGCGTCGTCGGCTTGTACTGGATCAACTGGATCAGATCGTTCTCGTAGACGACCGCGCCTTCCGACACCGCGAGATTCTCGCCGACGACGAACTGCGATTCGTCCGTCTGCGAGATCTTGCCGCGCTGCATGTCGGCGAGCAGGTTCATCATCCCGAGACGCAGGCTCTCGCCCTGCGTCTCGACGAGATTCTTCTGCGCCTCCGGATTGAGCGCGAGGAAGTTGCTCGGCGACGCGGCGGCCGTCCACTGCTGGACCGTGAAGCGGATTCGCTCGCGCGTCTTCGGATCGGTCTCGAGCGCGTCGGCGAGCTCCTGCAGATAGCGTGCGTTCAGCAGATACCAGGCGGCCGCGAATCCGTGCGCGGGCGAAGCCTTCCACGCATCCGAGCTGAAGCGCCGATCCTTCAGTTCAGGAACGGTCGGCGTCGCGACGTTCGCCTGCTGGATCAGCGCGATGCACTCGCGCGAGTAATCGGCCTGAAGCTTCTGCAGCCGCGCGGGCGGCACCGACGCGACGGGCGCGAGCCCGGCGGGCGACGCGGCCGCGCCGGACCAGTCCGGCATCGGCGGCATCTTCGGCATCGCGAACGAAAACGGCTGAGGCGTCTGGAACGCCGCGAACGGCGACTGCGCGGGTGCGCCGCCCGCAGCCGCCCGGGCCGGTTCCGCGAAGCTGCGCCATGCGTCGAGCCAGGACTCGAACAACTGTTGCATGGGCTGGGCCGCCGATCCGGCTGTGTTGCGGCCCTGGGGAGTATCCGTGCGAGAGGACGTCGACGATTTTTTCGATGCTGTCATACCTGCCTTAACGGTGGTTCCTCGGTGGTTCCTCGGTGTTGCCTGCGGGGACCCTGGAAATCCTGCTCGAGCCGCATGAAGTCGACCACCCACTGCGCGCCCCGTCCGGCCGGGCGTCGTGTTCCGGAGCGCTTCTCCAGATTCTGCCGCAGTGCAGTAGTTTTATCATTATCGTTTTCCCCATGTGATCCGTCACCTCCGACAACACATGCTTCGACAACCGGAATGATTGTTGCGGGACGCGCCGCGCGACGCGCGGCGGGGATGTCCGGCCCGTTCGGCCGGCAAGAGCCTAAGCGATCTCGATGACAACCATCGCACGGTGCGGCGCAGCAATCCGCGCGCCGCGGCGCGGCAGGAACAGCGCCGGCATGCCGTCGCGGCCAGTCGCCACGACGCCGCTCGCAACCGACGGCCGTCAGTCGGCGAGCCAGATCATCGCGGCCATCCGGCCCGTCACGCGATCGCGGCGATACGAATAGAAGCGCTCGCGCTCGGTCACCGTGCACGCGGTGCCGCCGCTCACGCGCGTGACGCCGGCACGCGCGAGGCGCAGCCGCGCGAGCGCGTAGAGATCCGCCAGATACTTGCCGGGCGCGTCCGCGCGCGGCGCGAATGCGCGTTCCGTCGCCGCGTAATCGGCGAGCGGCGCCGCATCGAGAAAGGCCGAGCGCACGTCGGCGCCGACTTCGAACGCGGTCGGCCCGATCGCCGGGCCGAGGTACGCGTGCAGGCTGCCGGCGCCGTCGCCCGCCAGCGCCGCGACGCGCTCGGCCGTCTTCTCGACGATACCCGCGACGAGGCCGCGCCAGCCCGCATGCGCGGCGCCGACCGCGCGGCCCGCTTCGTCGCACAGCAGCACCGGCAGGCAGTCGGCGACCATCACGACGCAGACGGCGCCCGGCGTCGCCGCGACGCTCGCATCCGCGCGCACGACGCCGCCCTCGCCCGCATCCGCCGCGCTTGCGGCGAGCACGTCCTCCGCGCGCACGACATCCGTGCCGTGGACCTGCTCGAGCCACGCGGCGCGCGGCTGGCCCGTCAACGCGAGCAGCCGCGCGCGATTCGCATCGACATGCGCGGGATCGTCGCCGGTGTGCCGGCCGAGGTTCATCCCGCCCGCGACCTCGCCGCCCTGACCGCCCCGGCCACCCCAGCCGCTCCACCCGCCATAAGGCGGCTCGCTCACGCCGCCGTTGCGCGTCGAGACGAGCGCGCGCACGCGCGGCGGCGCATGCCAGTCGGGTTGCACGCAATCGGCCAGCGTCAGGGGTCGCAACGTCGTCATCGGCAGTCAGTCCTCATCGTCGTCGGCATACGGGATGCCTTCATCGTAACCGTCGTCATAGACCGCGTCGTCGTCGCCGAATTCCGCATCGTCCGCGCCGAAGCCGAGCGCCTCGACGAGCGCCGCGAGATCGGCCGGCAGCGGCGCGCGCCATTGCATCGTCCGGCCGGTCGCCGGATGAACGAGGCCGAGCCGCCATGCGTGCAGCGCCTGCCGCGCGAAGCCGCCCGGCAGCGGCGTGACCGAGCGCTTGCCGCGCGCGCGGCCGTACACCGGATCGCCGAGCAGCGGATGCCCGACGTGCGCGCAGTGCACGCGGATCTGGTGCGTGCGCCCGGTTTCGAGATCGCAATGGATCGCCGACACCGGCTGACGCTCCCACAGCGTCGTGTCGACCGCGCGGAAATGCGTGCGCGCAGGCTTGCCCGCCGCGCCCGTGACGACCGCCATGCGCGTGCGTTCGCGCGGATCGCGGCCGATCGGCGCGTCGATCGTGCCCTCGTCGGGCATCTGCCCCCACACGAGCGCGAAATAGCGGCGCTTCACCGTGCGCGCCTGCAATTGACGGATCAGATCCGTCTGCGCGGCGAGCGTGCGGGCGACGACCATCAGGCCCGACGTCTCCTTGTCGAGCCGATGCACGATGCCCGCGCGCGGCAGGCCGGCCGCGTCGGCATAGCGGTGCAGCAGGCCGTTGAGCAGCGTACCGCTCCAGTTGCCGGCCGCCGGGTGAACGACGAGGCCGGCCGGCTTGTCGACGACGACGATCGCTTCGTCCTCGTAGACGATCGAAAGCGGCACCGGCTCCGGCGTGAACGCGAGTTGCTCGGGCAACAGATCCGGCAGCAGCTCGATCGTCGCGCCGAGCGGCACGGGCTGCCGGATCTTCGCGGGCGCGCCGTCGACGCGCACGCGGTCCGACTCGATCCACTGCTGCAGACGGCTGCGCGAGAACTCGGGGAACAACTGCGCGAGCGCCTTGTCGAGGCGCTCGCCCGCGAGCGCGGGCGGCACGCCGACGACGCGCGGCGCATCGGCGCCGGCATCGGCGCCCGCTGGCGCGACGAGCGCGTCGCTCGTCAGATCGTCGTCGAGCGAATCGCCGGCAGAAGCGTCGGCGGGGCTGGCGCTTGGGCTATAATCGTCGCGGTTTGACTTGCCCGCACGGGCATTCAACGAACTTGAACGGGTCATTTAAACTGGGTCACTTGAGACTTGAAGCTAGGACAATGCGAGCCCTTTTCACCATGATGCATTCGACCAAACGCGTCGCAAAACCTGCGGCCGCCTGGGCCGCGCTGGCGGCGGCCGCGGTGCTCGTCGCGGGTTGCCACGGCTTGCCGCAGAAGAGCGACGAGACGGCAACCTGGTCGAACAACAAATTATACTCAGAGGCTCAGGATGCATTGACGGGCGGCGACTGGGGCAAGTGCGCGAAATATTTCGAGGCGCTGCAGGGGCGCGACCCGTTCGGCCACTTCGCGCAGCAGGCTCAGATCAACGTCGCCTACTGCAACTGGAAGGACAACGAAACGGCCTCCGCCGACCAGGCGGTCGACCGCTTCATCCAGCTCCACCCGGATCACCCGGATGTCGCGTACGCGTACTACCTGAAGGGGATGATCCACTTCAACGACGACCTCGGTCTCTTCGGCCGCTTCTCCGGCCAGGACATGAGCGAGCGCGATCCGCAGGCGCTGCGCGAATCGTATGACGCGTTCAAGGTCGTCGTCGACCGCTATCCGAAGAGCAAGTACGCGCCCGATGCGGCCGCGCGGATGCGCTACATCGTCAACGCGCTCGCGTCGCACGAAGTGCACGCGGCCGACTACTACTACCGGCGCGGCGCTTATGTCGCGGCGATCAACCGCGCGCAGCTCGCGATCAAGGAATACAAGAACGCGCCGGCGATCGAGGACGCGCTGCACATCATGATGCTGTCGTACGCGAAGCTGAATCAGCCGCAGCTCGCCGACGACACGAAACGCGTGCTCGCGTCGACGTTCCCGGACAGCCCCTACGTCACGGGCCATGCGCGGCCGGGTGCGAAGAAATCGTGGTGGCAGTTCTGAGTTGAGCATCGCGCGTCGCGCTTCGTGCGCGACCGGCGCATGAAAGAAAAACCCGGCCTGGTCGAGCCGGGTTTTTCTTTTTGCGCGCCTGCCCCTGCCGCGCAGGCTCAACGATTACCGCGCGCTCAAGCCTGCTCGGCTTCGCGCCGCTCGGCGAAGAACTCGCGCACGACGTCGATCTCGCGCGTTCGCTTGAAGGGCGGCAGGCTCTGCCAGATACGACGGCCATATGGCTTGTCGACGAGGCGCGTGTCGCAGATCATCAGCACGCCGCGGTCCGTCTCCGCGCGAATCAGCCGCCCCGCGCCCTGCTTCAGCGTGATGACGGCCTGCGGCAACTGATGGACGGCGAACGGGCTCAACCCCTTCTTCGTCAGCGCATCGAGCCGCGCGGCGAGCACCGGATCGTCGGGCGGCGCGAACGGCAGCTTGTCGATCACGACGAGCGACAGCGCGTCGCCGCGCACGTCGACGCCTTCCCAGAAGCTCTGGCTGCCGACGAGAATCGCATTGCCGTATGCGCGGAACCGGTCGAGCAGCTCAGTGCGGCTCGCATCGCCCTGCACGAGGAGCGGCGTGTTCCAGCCGCGCGCCTCGATCGTCTCGCGCAACTTCATGGCGATCCGGTCGACCGCGCGCAGCGTCGTGCACAGCACGAACACGCCGCCGCCCGACGCCTCGATCGCCGGCAGCGCGACGTCGAACACCGCGTCGGTGAACGCGGGCGACGACGGCTGCGGCAGGTTCCGCGGCACGTACAGGAGCCCTTGCGTCTGATAGTCGAACGGGCTCGGCAGCGTCATCGAGCGGCGCGAATTGAGCCCCATCTGCGCCGCGTAGTGCGTGAAATCGCCGCGCACCGACAGCGTCGCCGACGTGAAGATCCACGCGCGCGGCACGCCCGCGCGCTGCTTCGCGAAGATCGGCGCGACGGACAACGGCGTTTCGTGCAACTGGACCGTGTGCGCGAACACCTCGACCCAGCGCACTTTCTCGTTCGGATCGTCGCGCTCGCCCGCTTCCGCAGCGGCCTTCGCATCGGCCGCATCGTCTTTCGCACCGGGCGCAACCCAGCCCGCGAGCAACTCCTGCAGCTCGCGCGCGCGGCGCTGGCAGGCGGCGATCGATTCGGCCCGCTCCGCCTGCCCCGCGAGCGCCGTCGACAGCGCGTCGAGCGCCGAATCGACCGCATCGAGCGCGCCGAAAAGCGGATGGCCGTCGCCCAGTTGCGCGAGCGACATCCGGACGATCCCGTCGTCGGCGAACGCGAGCCGCACGTCGCGCGCCGCACGCTCCAGCGCGCCGCCGAGCTTCACCCATTCGACCGCATCGCGCGCATGCGCGAGCCCCTCGACCACCGCATCGCGCGCGAGCTCGAGCAGTTGCGTCGTCGACAGCGTCTCGCCGAAAAAGAGCGTCGCGGTCTCGGGCAACTGATGCGCCTCGTCGAAGACGATCGTGTTCGCGCTCGGCAGCAATTCGGCCATCCCGGTGTCGCGCAGCATGATGTCGGCGAAGAACAGGTGATGATTGACGACGACGATGTCCGCCTGCTGCGCCTCGCGGCGCGCCTGCATCACGAAGCAGTCCTTGTAATGCGGGCATTCCTGGCCGAGGCAGTTGTCGCGCGTCGACGTGACCATCGACCACACGGGCGACGTCTCCGGCACGCTCGCGAGCTCGGCCTTGTCGCCGCTCTTCGTGATCTTCGCGAAGCGGATGATGTCCTGCAGGTACGCGGTGTCCTGCCGCGACGGCAAGCGGCCGTTGTCGGCCGTGCGTTGCAGATAGTAATGACACAGGTAATTCGCGCGCCCCTTGAGCATCGCGACCGTCACGGGCACCGCGAGCGCGTTGCGCACCGTCGGGATGTCGCGCTGGAACAGTTGATCCTGCAGGTGCTTCGTGCCCGTCGACACGATCACCTTGCCGCCCCAGAGCATCGCCGGCACGAGGTACGCATATGTCTTGCCGGTGCCGGTGCCGGCTTCGACGATCAACGTGTTGTCGCCGTTGTCGCCGTTGTCGGCGCCTTCGTCGCCGGACGACGTGGCGTGCGCATCGTCACGGCCGGCGGATGCGCCGTCTTGCAGGCGCCGCGCGGGGCGCTTGCGCGCCTCGAAGATCTCGGGCTCCGGCATCAGCTTGCCCGATGCTTCCATCGCGGCGGCAACGGCGCGCGCCATGTCGATCTGCGACGCGCGCGGGCGGTAGTTGTCGAGCGCGCGCGCGAACAGGCCGCCGTCGCCGAAGATGGCGTCGAGCTCGACGATGCGCTTCACGCTCGGCGTGTACGCGCCCGCGGCGGCAACGGCGCTGCCGCCGGACGTGCGGGAGCGCGCGGCGGACGAATCGTCGCGCCGCGCGTCGGGAGTGGCATCAAGCGGTGAATTCAAGGCAAGCGGTTCCTAATATCATCCGGCGCCTGCCGCGGCGCCGGCGCTTGCCAGGCCGCGCGTCAAGCGCGCTTATCCGGTTCGAGCTGCGATTGCAGCATGATGATCTTGTCTTTGGCCAGCAGCTTTTCCTTCTTCAGCCGGTGCAGCGCCAGGTCGTCGATGTCGGAGCGTCCCTCTTTCTGCTCGATCTCGCGGGCAAGCTGCTGGTGCAGCTCCTGCAAAGACACCAGTCGGTTGTACAGTTCCTGTTGCGTTTCCGCCGAACGGGTTTGCATACTTGCCTCCTCATTGAATCGGCATGCCGACCGAGCCGCCTGCATGCCCGAGATTGCCTTGCGAAACCACCACCCAACGCTGCCGCGTGTACCCCTGCTGCTAACCGTTACTGCTGCTGTTGCTTCTGCTTCGCCTTCTCGGCGGCCTGCCGCCGGCGTTCGTCGACGTCCGCCTTGTGCTGCGCCGCGTCACGCTGCTTCTGTTCGTAGCGCCCGGCGTTCTCCGCGCGCTGCTGCGCATCCTTCGCCGCCTGCGCGTGCGCCGCGTCGAGCTTGCGCTGGAACTCGGCCTGCTTCGCGTCATACGCCTGCTGGTTCGCCGCGCGTTGCGGCGCCTGCGCGTCGCGCTGCGCGCGCTTGAGCGCGTTTTCCTGCTGCTTGCCTTCGTACGCGGCCGCGTTCGCCTGTTCGTTCGCCGCGCGCTGCGGCGCCTGCGCCTGCCGCTCGGCTTCCTTCAGCGCGAGTTGCCGGTCCCGCTCCTGCGCGCGCACCGCCCGTTGCTCGTCGTCGAGCGCGAGCTGCTCCTGGCTGACGCTCGCGCGCTCGGCCCGCATCGTCTCGCGCGCCTTGTTCAGGCAGTGATTGACGAAAAACGTGCTGTAGCAATCGTGCTGGGCCACCGCATAACGATAATCGTTTTCCGACGCGCGTTGATTGAGCACTTTTTGACGTGCGTCGAAATTCGCCTGCGCGCCGAACGTGCCCGCATCGGATGCGGCGGCGGCAGGCGCCGCGACGGCGGATGCGGACGTCTGCGCGATGCCGGCGACGGGCGCGCAGGAGAGCGTCGCCGCAAGCGCAGCGGCGAACGCGAGAACGGAAAATCGGGAGGTTGGCAACGTCGTAGGAAAGCTGCGGATCATGGGGCGAATTCTAACACCCGCGGCTAGACCCTTTCGCATTTATGGCAAAATGCCCCGCTCCATTCACCCGCCCGGGCCGACTCGAGGGCGCAGCCGGCCGGACCGGGCGATTTCTGCAGGCAGTAGACGCACATCACGACATGACGGAAACCGTAGCACTCAAGATCGTACAGCGCATCGCCGACGAACTGTCGGTCCAGCCCCGGCAAGTCGCCGCGGCAGTGCAACTCCTCGACGAAGGCTCCACCGTTCCGTTCATCGCCCGCTACCGGAAGGAAGTCACGGGCAACCTGGACGACACGCAGTTGCGCCAGCTCGAAGAGCGCCTGCTGTATCTGCGCGAGCTCGAGGAACGCCGCGCGACGATCATCGCGAGCATCGACGAGCAGGGCAAGCTGACGGACGAACTGCGCACGGCGATCGACGCGGCCGACAGCAAGCAGACGCTCGAGGATCTGTACCTGCCGTACAAGCCGAAGCGCCGCACGCGCGCGCAGATCGCCCGGGAAGCCGGGCTCGAGCCGCTCGCGCAGGCGCTCCTCGTGAATCCGCTCCTCGATCCGCAAACGGAGGCCGCCGCCTACGTGAACGCGGACAAAGGCGTCGCCGACGTGAAGGCGGCGCTCGACGGCGCACGCGATATCCTGTCCGAGCAATTCGGCGAGACGGCTGAGCTGCTCGGCAAGCTGCGCGACTACCTGTTCGAGCGCGGCGTCGTGTCGTCGGCCGTCGTCGACGGCAAGGAAGGCGAGGAAGGCGAGAAATTCCGCGACTACTACGACTACTCGGAAACGCTCAAGACCGTGCCGTCGCACCGCGCGCTCGCGCTGTTCCGCGGCCGCAACGCCGGCGTGCTGACCGTGAAGCTCGGCCTCGGCGAGGAGCTCGACGCGCAGGTGCCGCATCCGGGCGAGGCGACGATCGCGCGCCATTTCGGGATCGCGAACCAGAACCGGCCCGCCGACAAGTGGCTGTCCGACGTATGCCGGTGGTGCTGGCGCGTGAAGGTGCAGCCGCACATCGAGACCGAGCTGCTCACGCACCTGCGCGAGACGGCCGAGCACGAAGCGATCCGCGTGTTCGCGCGCAACCTGAAGGACCTGCTGCTCGCCGCGCCCGCGGGCCCGAAGGCCGTGATCGGTCTCGACCCCGGCCTGCGCACGGGCGTGAAGGTTGCCGTCGTCGATCGCACGGGCAAGGTGCTCGCGACCGACACGATCTATCCGCACGAGCCGCGCCGCGACTGGGACGGCTCGATCGCAAAGCTCGCGCGCCTCGCCGCGCACACGCAGGCGGAGCTCGTCAGCATCGGCAACGGCACCGCGTCGCGCGAAACCGACAAGCTCGCGAGCGAGCTGATCGCACGGCATCCCGAGCTCAAGCTGCAGAAGATCGTCGTGTCGGAGGCGGGCGCGTCCGTCTACTCGGCGTCGGAGCTCGCCGCGAAGGAATTCCCCGAGCTCGACGTGTCGCTGCGCGGCGCCGTATCGATCGCGCGCCGGCTGCAGGACCCGCTCGCCGAACTCGTGAAGATCGAGCCGAAGGCGATCGGCGTCGGCCAGTATCAGCACGACGTGAACCAGCGCGAGCTCGCGCGGTCGCTCGACGCGGTCGTCGAGGACTGCGTGAACGCGGTCGGCGTCGACGCGAACACCGCATCGGCCGCCCTCCTCGCACGCGTGTCGGGCCTGAACCCGACGCTCGCGCGCAACATCGTCGACTACCGCGACGCAAACGGCCCGTTCCCGTCGCGCGAGCATCTGCGCCGCGTGCCGCGCCTCGGCGACAAGACGTTCGAGCAGGCGGCGGGCTTCCTGCGCATCAATGGCGGCGAGAATCCGCTCGACCGCTCGTCGGTGCACCCGGAGGCGTACCCCGTCGTCGAGCGGATGCTCGCGAAGATCAGCAAGCGCATTGACGACGTGCTCGGCAACCGCGACGCGCTCGCGGGCCTGTCGCCCGCCGAATTCGTCGACGAACGCTTCGGATTGCCGACCGTGCGCGACATCCTGTCCGAGCTCGAGAAGCCCGGCCGCGATCCGCGGCCCGAATTCAAGACCGCGACGTTCCGCGAAGGTGTCGAGAAAGTGTCGGATCTCGCGCCGGGGATGGTGCTGGAAGGCGTGGTGACGAACGTTGCGGCGTTCGGCGCGTTCGTCGACATCGGCGTGCATCAGGACGGGCTCGTCCATGTGTCCGCGATGTCGACGAAATTCATCAAGGATCCTCACGAAGTCGTGAAGGCGGGCCAGGTCGTCAAGGTGAAGGTGCTCGACGTCGACGTGAAGCGCCAGCGGATTTCGCTGACGATGCGGCTCGACGACGACGCGGCGCCGAGCACGGCCGGCAATCGCGGTGGCGCGGAGCGCGGCGGCGCGCGGCCGCAGCGCTCGCGCGAGCCGGAGCCGGCGGGCGCGATGGCCGCCGCGTTCGCGAAGCTCAAGCAGCCGCGTTGAGCGCGACGCGCCAGTCACGAAAAAGCCCGCTTCAAAGCGGGCTTTTTTGTGACACGCGGCGTCTGGATCGACGGGGGGCGATTCGGCATCTCCGCCCGATAGCGCTGGCATCGATTCCTGTCGCGCGAAAGCGGTGGAACGCGCCGCACGTCGACAACGAACGGCGCGCGGCACTCGCCGCTCAGATCTCGATCTTCGTGCCGAGCTCGACGACGCGGTTCGCCGGGATCGCGAAGAAATCGGTCGGCTTCGCGGCGTTCTGATGCATCCACGCGAACACGCGCTCGCGCCAGATCGACATGCCCGGCAGATGGGTCGGCACGACGGTTTCGCGCGCGAGGAAGAACGACGTGTCCATCAGCTCGAACGTCATTCCGCGCTGACGCGCGACCTCCTCGAGCACCGCCTTCACGTCCGGCGTTTCGTTGAAGCCGTATTCCGCCTTGACGATGTAGAGTCCTTCACCCGCATCGTGAATCGTCACCCGTTCGTCGTCCTTCACATACGGGATGTCGCGCGTGACGAATGTCATGAAGATGGTCCGCTCGTGCAGCACCTTGTTGTGCTTCAGGTTGTGCAGAAGGCTCACAGGCACCAGCGTGTCGTTGCCCGTCAGATAGATCGCCGTGCCCGACACGCGGTGCGGCGGATGCGCGAGCAGCCCCTGAAGGAACGGCGCGAGTGGAATGCCGTCGGCGGCGGTGCGCTCCTTGACGATATGACGGCCCTTGTACCAGGTCATCAACAGGAAGAACAGCAGCGCGCCGATGCCGAGCGGCAGCCAGCCGCCCTGCTCGACCTTCAGCAGGTTCGCGCCGAAGAAGCCGAGGTCGACGACGAGGAACACGCCGATGATCACCGCGACGAGCAGCTTGTTCCAGTTCCAGACCTTCACCATCACGACCGCGGCGAGGATCGTCGTGATCACCATCGTCGCCGTCACCGCGATGCCGTACGCGGCCGCGAGGTTGTCGGAACTCTTGAAGCCGATCACGATGCAGAGGATCACGAACAGCAGCAGCCAGTTGACGACGGGCACGTAGATCTGCCCGATCGCGAGACGGGGGGCGATTCGGCATCTCCGCCCGATAGCGCTGGCATCGATTCCTGTCGCGCGAAAGCGGTGGAACGCGCCGCACGTCGACAACGAACGGCGCGCGGCACTCGCCGCTCAGATCTCGATCTTCGTGCCGAGCTCGACGACGCGGTTCGCCGGGATCGCGAAGAAATCGGTCGGCTTCGCGGCGTTCTGATGCATCCACGCGAACACGCGCTCGCGCCAGATCGACATGCCCGGCAGATGGGTCGGCACGACGGTTTCGCGCGCGAGGAAGAACGACGTGTCCATCAGCTCGAACGTCATTCCGCGCTGACGCGCGACCTCCTCGAGCACCGCCTTCACGTCCGGCGTTTCGTTGAAGCCGTATTCCGCCTTGACGATGTAGAGTCCTTCACCCGCATCGTGAATCGTCACCCGTTCGTCGTCCTTCACATACGGGATGTCGCGCGTGACGAATGTCATGAAGATGGTCCGCTCGTGCAGCACCTTGTTGTGCTTCAGGTTGTGCAGAAGGCTCACAGGCACCAGCGTGTCGTTGCCCGTCAGATAGATCGCCGTGCCCGACACGCGGTGCGGCGGATGCGCGAGCAGCCCCTGAAGGAACGGCGCGAGTGGAATGCCGTCGGCGGCGGTGCGCTCCTTGACGATATGACGGCCCTTGTACCAGGTCATCAACAGGAAGAACAGCAGCGCGCCGATGCCGAGCGGCAGCCAGCCGCCCTGCTCGACCTTCAGCAGGTTCGCGCCGAAGAAGCCGAGGTCGACGACGAGGAACACGCCGATGATCACCGCGACGAGCAGCTTGTTCCAGTTCCAGACCTTCACCATCACGACCGCGGCGAGGATCGTCGTGATCACCATCGTCGCCGTCACCGCGATGCCGTACGCGGCCGCGAGGTTGTCGGAACTCTTGAAGCCGATCACGATGCAGAGGATCACGAACAGCAGCAGCCAGTTGACGACGGGCACGTAGATCTGCCCGATCGCGAGCTCGGACGTATGCAGGATCTTCATCCGCGGCACGTAGCCGAGCTGGATGGCCTGGCTCGTCAGCGAATACGCGCCCGAGATCACCGCCTGCGACGCGATGACGGTCGCAACCGTCGACAGCACGACGAGCGGCAGCGCCGCCCATTGCGGCGCGAGCAGGAAGAACGGATTCTCGATCGCCTTCGGATCGAGCAGCAGCAGCGCGCCCTGGCCGAAGTAGTTGAGCACGAGCGACGGCATCACGAGCACGTATGCGGCGAGCCGGATCGGCTTCGCGCCGAAGTGCCCCATGTCCGCGTAGAGCGCTTCCGCGCCCGTCAACACGAGCACGACGGAGCCGAGCACCACGTACGCGAGCAGCACGTGCTCGGACATGAACGAGAACGCGTAGTATGGATTGATCGCCCGGACGATCATCGGCGCGCGCGCGATGTGATAGACGCCGAGCGCGGCGATCGTCACGAACCAGAGCACCATGATCGGGCCGAACAGCTTGCCGACCATCGCCGTGCCGTGCCGCTGAATCCAGAACAGCGCGATCAGGATCACGATCGTGATCGGCAGCACGAGGTGCGACAGTTGCGGCGTCGCAACCTCGAGGCCCTCGACCGCCGACATCACCGAGATCGCGGGCGTGATCACCGCGTCGCCGTAGAACATGCACGCGCCGAAGATGCCGAGCGCCATCATCAGGCCGGTGATACGCGACTTCGGATTCAGCGGCCGCAGCGACAGCGCCATCAGCGCGAGCACGCCGCCCTCGCCGTTGTTGTCGGCACGCATCACGAACAGCACGTACTTGATGCCGACGACGAGAATGATCGCCCAGAACAGGAGCGAGATCACACCGAGGATCGAGCTCGGCGTGAGAGGAATGCCGTGTGCCGGACTGAACGCTTCCTTGAGCGAGTACAGCGGGCTCGTGCCGATGTCGCCGAAAACCACGCCGATTGCTGCAATCGCGAGCGATTGCAGCGAATGCTGGCGCATGGACGAGTGATTCGTGTCGGTCATAAAAGCGGGATAAATCCGTGCTGGGGTCGGAAAAACGAGCGCTACTCTAACTGGGCACGCAAAAATGCCGCCCACTGACGTTGTCGGCACACCACTTGCTGCGGCGCGCCAAGTGTAGCATGGGGGCACGATGCCTCCTGCCGCGATGGGGCGTCATGATAGCCGGGCGCGGGCGCCGCGCCTACCCTCTCGCGCGATTCTTCGGATACCGTAAAGAAGACGTAAAAGATCGAACGCACCCCCTAAAAAAAAACGGCGCCATCGAGGCGCCGTTTCCGGTGCGACATCCCGCGCGCTTATGCGGCGGACGTGTCGTCGCGCTGCGCGTTGCCGCGCTTGATCCACGCCGCGAGATTGTGCGGACGCACGGTATCCCATTCTTCGAATGGCTGATGAATCCACGGATTCGTCGGCAGATACTGGACGTGATAATCGGGCTTCACCTTCGAGCAGCCCTTGTACCAGAGCACGGCCGAGCGCACGGCCGTCACGGCCGGATAGCGCTCCTTCAGATGCTGCTGGACGCGCGCGAGCGTCACGCCCGAATCGACGAGATCGTCGACGAGCAGCACGTTGCCCGTCAGTTCGCCGCGCGTCATCGTGATGTACTGCGCGATATCGAGATCGCCCTGCTGCGTGCCCGCCGCCTCGCGATACGAGCTCGTCGCGAGAATCGCGAGCGGCAGATCGTAGATGCGCGAGAGCTGATCGCCGACGCGCAGCCCGCCGCGCGCGAGGCACAGGATCTTGTCGAACTTCCACCCGGAATCGTGCACGGCGAGCGCGAGCATCTCGATCAGCCGGTGGTATTCGTCCCAGCCGACCCAGAGATTCTTGTCGTCGTTGCGCGGATCGGACATCTTGAGCGCGGTCATGAGGTTCTGCGTCATCGGCGATTTACACCTTGAACGGATGACGCAGCAGGATCGTCTCGTCGCGATCCGGGCCCGTGGACACCATGTCGATCGGCACGCCGGCCACTTCCTGCACGCGCGCGAGGTACGCGCGCGCGTTCTCGGGCAGCGCGTTCCACGAGCTGATGCCGACCGTGCTTTCCTTCCAGCCGCCGAACGTCTCGTAGACAGGCTCGCAGCGAGCGACTTCGGCCGCGCCGCGCGGCAGCAGATCAGCGTCTTCGCCGTCGATCTTGTAGCCGACGCACAGCTTCACTTCGTCAAGGCCGTCGAGCACGTCGAGCTTCGTCATGCACAGGCCCGACACGCCGTTGATCTGGATCGAGCGGCGCAGCGCGGCCGCGTCGAGCCAGCCGGTGCGGCGCGGACGGCCCGTGACGGAGCCGAATTCCTTGCCGACGTTCGCGAGCGTGATCCCGATCTGATCCTGGCGGCTCGGATTGTCCGCGTCGTACAGTTCGCTCGGGAACGGGCCCGAGCCGACGCGCGTGCAATACGCCTTCGTGATGCCGAGGATGTAGTTGAGCTTCTGCGGGCCGACGCCCGCGCCCGCCGCCGCCGCGCCCGCGACGCAGTTGCTCGACGTGACGAACGGATAGGTGCCGTGATCGATGTCGAGCAGCGTGCCCTGCGCGCCTTCGAACAGCAGGTTGCGGCCCGCGTGGTTTTCTTCGTACAGGCGGCGCGACACGTCCGCGACCATCGGCTTCAGGCGATCCGCGTAGCCGAGCATCGTATCGAGCGTCGCCTGGAAATCGACGGCCGCGCCGCCGAGATACTGCGTCAGCACGAAATTGTGGAAGTCGAGATTCTCGCGCAGGCGATCGGCGAACGTTCTCGCGTCGAACAGGTCTTGCACGCGCAGCGCGCGGCGGCCGACCTTGTCCTCGTACGCGGGGCCGATGCCGCGGCCCGTCGTGCCGATCTTGCCCGCGCCGCGGCGCGCTTCGCGCGCCTGGTCGATCGCGATGTGATACGGGAGGATCAGCGTCGCCGCCTCGGAAATGAACAGGCGCTCGCGAACGGAAAGACCGGCCTCTTCCAGCTCGCCGATTTCCTTGAACAGTGCCTCGGGGGACAGGACGACGCCGTTGCCGATGTAGCAGGCAACGCCTTCGCGCATGATGCCCGACGGGATGAGGCGCAAGATGGTTTTCTTGCCGCCGATGATGAGGGTGTGGCCGGCGTTGTGGCCGCCCTGGAAACGCACGACGCCCTGAGCGTGGTCCGTCAGCCAGTCGACGATCTTGCCTTTGCCTTCATCACCCCATTGAGTCCCCACGACGACGACGTTGCGCCCGGGAGTCACGTTCACTGCGCTGGCAGACATGTTGATTCGTTAGCTGGTTAAAAACGTATTCTACCTAGGTTCGCCGCCGGCTCCGAATTTTTCCGTTTCGCTTCAACGACATTGCACGCTGGACGCGCATCGGAAGCCCGGTGGCGCAACACGTTCAGCGGGGCTCGACCACCCACGCGCCGTCGCGCTCGACGAGCGCGCGATCGCATGCGAATTCGTCGAGCACGTGATCGTGCCCCGGCAGCGCCTGGATCACGACCTCGCCCGCGTCGCGCAGCGCGCCCACCGCCGCGCGCAGCGCGTCGTCCTGTTTCCACGGCGCGAGAATCGCGGCGCCGCGCGCCTCGACCGGCGAGATCCGCGCGATTTCGCGCAGGTCGAGCGAAAAGCCCGTCGCCGGACGCGCGCGGCCGTAAGCCTGGCCGACGTGGTCGTAGCGGCCGCCGTGCGCGACCGCGTTCGGCACGCCGTCGACGTACGCGGCGAACATCGCGCCGCTGTGATACGCGTAGCCGCGCAGATCGGCGAGATCGATCGCGACCTCGGCGTCCTTCACCTGCGCGACGAGATGCGCGAGATCGTCGAGCGCGCGGGCGATCTCCGGCAGCGCCGGCAACTGGCGGCGCGCCTCGTCGAGCACCGACGCGTCGCCGTACAGGCGCGGCAGCGCACGCAGCGCGGCGCGCGTATCGGCGCCGAGGTCGTCGGTCAGCTCGGTGAGGCGCGGCACGTCCTTGCCGGCGAGCGCGTCGTAGAGCGCCTCGCCGCGCTCGGCCGCGACCGCATCGCGCGCGAAGAGCGCGGCCAGCACGCCCGCGTGACAGAGGTCGAGCCGGATTTTCTTCAGGCCGGTCAGGTGCAGCGCATCGAGCATCAGTTGCTGGATCTCCTGATCGGCCTCGAGGCCCGCATGCCCGTAGATTTCCGCGCCGATCTGCAACTGCTCGCGGCTCGCGTGCAGCCCGCGCGGACGCGTGTGCAGCACGGGGCCCGCATAGCAGAGGCGCGTCACGCCCTGGCGGTTCAGCAGGTGCGCGTCGATCCGCGCGACCTGCGGCGTCATGTCGGCGCGCAAGCCGAGCGTGCGGCCCGACACCTGATCGACGAGCTTGAACGTGCGCAGGCGCAGTTCGTTGCCGCCGCTCGTCAGCAGCGACTCCAGATACTCGAGGAGCGGCGGCATGACCATCTCGTAGCCGTACGAACGAAAGCGGTCGAGCAGCCTGCGACGCAGCTCCTCGATCTTGCGCGCCTCCGACGGCAGCACGTCGGCAATATTCTCGGGAAGTAACCAGGTCGACATCGTGGCGGTCCTACGACAGGAAACACGGCGCGCGCGTCGCGCGCCTCGGATTGGAATCGGGTCGGCGCCCGGCGCCTCGGCGGATGGCCGGGCGGCGCCGAACGGGCGCAAGCGGCCGGATCAGGTGACGAGCAGAAGCAGCGCGAGCCCGAGCGCCATCACGATGAACCCGCCGATCCGGATATGGTGCGGGGGCCGCTCCGCTATTCTACGGAACGTGTCGCGCCATGCGCTCGGAAACACGAACGGAAAGGCGCCCTCGATGATGAGCATCAGCGCGAGAGCGAGCAGTAACGAGCCAGCGAGATCCATGCAGACGACGACGCCCCTTGCACATCAACGGTTGCGGGGCGCGGCAGCCGGCGCCGCGGCGCCGCCCGTCGGGCTGCGCATGAAGCGGAAGAACTCGCTGTCCGGATCGACGACGATCACGTCGTTCGGCTTGAAGCTGTTCCGATACGCCTGCAGGCTCGCGTAGAACTGGTAGAACTGCGGATCGCGGCCGAACGCGTCGGCGGCGATCGACGCGGCCTTCGCGTCGCCCTCGCCCTTGATCGACTGCGCGGATTTGTAGCCTTCCGCGAGAATCGTCTGCTGCTGCCGGGCCGCGTCCGCCTTGATTTCTTCCGCCTGCGCCGCACCTTCCGCGCGCTCGCGCTCGGCCTCGCGCTGCAGCTCGGCCGTCATCCGCTGATACGCGCCGTCCGCCTGCGCGGCGGGCAGGTCGACGCGCGTCAGTTGCACGTCGACGACGTCGATGCCGAGCGGCGCCGCGTCGGCCTGCAGCGCGCGCTTCGCATCGTCGGCGATCGCACGCTGGCTGCCGAGCGCGTCGTCGAGATCGCGCTTCGCGAACGCGGCGCCGAGCGCGCCCCTGGCCGCCGCCGTCAGGCGATCGACCTCGCCGCGCGGCGCGCCGCCCGTCTCCCTGTAGTACTTGAGCACGTCGGCGATCCGGTATTTGACGACGGGGCTCACGAGCACGTCGCTCTTGTCCTTCGTCGCGAGGCTCAGCGGATCGGCCGAGTCGAGCGTCTGCACGCGGACGTCGACGAGCGTCGCCGTCTGCAACGGCTGCGGCAGCTTGAAATGCAGGCCGGGGCCGGCGAGCGCCGGCGTGTCGCCGTCGCGCGACGACAGCACGGCCGTATGGCGCGGATCGACGACGAGCACCGTCGACGAAGCCACCAGCGCGACGATGACGATCGCTACGACGAGCGCGATGATTCGGTTCATGTAAAGCGCTCCTCGTTACTGCAGATCGTCGGTGCGCGAACGGCTGCGGAACGCCTCGCGCGAGCGCAGCGAATCGCTGCCGGACGCCGGGCTCGCCGCGGCGGGCGCCGACGCGCGCGGCGCGCTCGCGGCAGCCGCGGCCGATGCCGGCGCGGAAAACGCGGGCGTGGGCGCTTGCGCGCCGCTCGCAGGCGTCGCGGCGGCGGCGCTCGCCGCCTCGGCCGCGCGCTGGCGCCCCGCCTCGACGATCTTGTCGAGCGGCAGATACAGCACGCTGTTGCCCGCCTTGTTGCCGACGTACACCTTCGTCGTGTTCGAATAGATCTCCTGCATCGTCTCGAGGTACATCCGCTCGCGAATCACCGCGGGCGCCTTCGAGTACTGCGCGTAGACCTGCTTGAAGCGCTCCGCGTCGCCCTCGGCCTGCGCGGCGACGCGCTCGGCGTAAGACTTCGCGTCGTCGACCATCTTCGCCGCGTCGCCCTGCGCGCGCGGCAGCAATTCGCTCGCATACGCCTGCGCGGCGTTCTTCGCGGCCTCGCTGTCCTGGCGCGCCTTCGCGATGTCGTCGACGGCCGCCTGCACCTGCTCGGGGGGCGCCACGCTCTGCACGGTCACGCCGGTCACGACGAGGCCCGTGCGATAGCGGTCGAGGTCGCGCTGGATCGCCTTCGCGAGCGCATCGCGCAGCGCGTCGCGATCCTGCGCGAGCACGTCTTCAGCACGCTTCGCGCCGACAATCTCGCGCACCGCCGCCTGTGCGGCCTGCGACACGCTGCGCTCGGGGTCGACGGCGCGAAACAGGTAATCGGTCGGGGACCCGACCCGATATTGAACGGCGAAACGCACGTCGACGATGTCGGCATCGCGCGTGAGCATCGACGCGTCCTTCACGTTCGCGAGCCGCACGACGTTGTTGCGACCGATCTCGATCGAGCGCACCTGCGCGGTGTCGACGATCTCGTGCGATTCGAACGGATACGGCAGGCGCCAGTGAACGCCGTCGCCGACCGAGCCTTTGTATTCGCCGAAGCGCAGCACGACGCCCGTCTGGCCATCCTGAACGATGAAGATGCCGCTGCCGAGATAGATCGCGATCAGCACGCCCGTGACAATGCCAACGCCGACGCGCGCGGCACGCCCGTTGTCGGGACGAAAGCCGTTGTTGCCGCCGCCCTTGCCGCCGAACCAGCCGCTCAGGCGACGGTTGAAGTTCCGCCACATTTCGTCGAGATCCGGGGGGCCGTCGTCGCGCCCGTTCGGGCGTTTCGATTCGTTCGCGCGCGGCTTGTCGCCGTTGCCGCCGCGTCCCCAGCGGGGATCGTTGATCGACAGCAAGGCGCGCATTCGCCGCCAGGTACTCCGCTCGTTGTAATCGTTCACCTGTATTTGTTCACCAGATTGGAGCAACTCGATCGGCCGCAGCCGTCAGCGCCCGTGTTCGGAAACCGGGTGGTCTTCGTGTGGTTGCGCCGGCGCGCCGCCGAGCGGCACGGCGCCGACAAGATGTTCCGCGGTAGCGATCTCGGCGATGGCGGCACGCAGCGAATCCAGACCCTGGCCCGTGCGCGCGCTCAAAAAGACGCGCGAAATATTACCATACTCGTCCCGCTCGACCGCGCCGCCGCGGGCCGCGAGCTCGGGCACCGCATCGATCTTGTTGAACACGAGAACCTGGCGGATCGAGTCCGCCCCGATTTCGCGCAGCACGTCGTTGACCTGCTCGATCTGCTCGAGCCGCACCGCGCTCGACGCGTCGACGACGTGCAGCAGCAGATCCGCGTGGATCGTCTCCTCGAGCGTCGCGCGAAACGCCGCGACGAGTTGGTGCGGCAGTTCGCGAATGAAGCCGACGGTATCGGACACGACGATCTGCCCGACCTCGTCGCCGAGATACACGCGCCGCGACGTCGTGTCGAGCGTCGCGAACAACTGGTCGGCCGCATAGGCCTGCGCTTTCGTCAGCGCATTGAAGAGCGTCGATTTGCCCGCGTTCGTATAGCCGACGAGCGACACCGACATCGCGCCGCTGCGCGCGCGCTGCCGGCGCTGCGTGTGATGCTGGCGGCGCAGCCTGTCGAGCCGCGACTTCAGCATCTTGATGCGCTCGCCGATCAGCCGGCGGTCGGTTTCGAGCTGCGTTTCGCCGGGGCCGCGCAGGCCGATGCCACCCTTTTGCCGCTCGAGGTGGGTCCAGGCCCGAATCAGCCGGGTCGCGAGATACTGCAGTTGCGCGAGCTCGACCTGCAATTTGCCTTCGTGGCTGCGCGCGCGTTGCGCGAAGATGTCGAGAATGAGGCTCGTGCGGTCGACGACGCGCCGATTAAGCATTCGCTCCAGATTGCGTTGCTGGGCGGGTGCGAGCGCGTGATTGAAGATGACAATTTCTACGTCGTTCGCTTCGCAGGCAAGCCGCAGTTCCTCGGCTTTGCCGCTGCCGACGAACATCGCGGCGTCGGGACTCGCGCGGCGGCCCGTCAGCGTGACGGCGGGATGGGCGCCCGCGCTGGAGGCGAGCAGGCTGAGTTCTTCGAGACTGGCTTCGAAATCGGTCTTGCCGAAATCGATGCCCACTAACGCTGCGTTGATCAAATTATCGGACGTCAAGATAAGGCGGCTGGCATCGGCTGCCGGCGGCGACGCAAGCCAGCCGCGGCATGGGTTAGGACGCTGCTTCCGCATCCGGGTGGAAGTTCACCGGACGCGCCGGCACGACCGTCGAAATGGCGTGCTTGTAAACCATCTGGGTAACTGTGTTCCGGAGCAACACGACGTACTGGTCGAACGATTCAATGTTCCCTTGGAGCTTGATGCCGTTGACGAGATAGATCGAAACCGGCACGTGCTCTTTACGCAGTGCGTTCAAAAACGGGTCTTGTAACAATTGCCCTTTGTTGCTCATGGCGTACTCCATCTTTTTTGCAGGTTGAACTAGATTGGGGCGAAGAAAAAGAGAGCCGCCGCCAATCGCTACACTATAGCCGATTTTGTCCGCCCCGCCCGGCTCTGCCGACCGGCCGACGCGGCGCGCGCCGCTCAGTCCTTGTCGGCATACGGGTTCGTCGACGAGCGGAACTCTATGCGCAATGGAGTGCCCGTCAGCGAGAAAGTTTCTCGGAAACGATTCTCGAGATAGCGCTTGTACGTTTCCGTCACGGCGTCGAGCGCGTTGCCGTGGATCACGATGATGGGCGGGTTCTGTCCGCCCTGGTGCGCATAGCGCAGCTTCGGCCGCACCGGGCCGCGGCGGCGCGGCTGCTGGAACTCGACCGCCTCGATCAGCGCGCGCGTGAGCTTCGGCGTCGGCAGTTTCTTCATCGCGGCCGCATACGCGTCGTCGACCGAGCGCATCAGCGCGCCGATGCCCGTCTTCTCCGCCGCCGAGATGAAGTGGAACTTCGCGAAATCGAGGAATTTCAGCTTGCGCGCGAGATCCGCCTTCGTGCGCTCGCGCACGTGCGGGTCGAGCCCGTCCCACTTGTTCACGCCGACGACGAGCGCGCGCCCCTGCTCGACGACGAAGCCCGCGATGTGCGCGTCCTGGTCGGAGATGTCCTGCTGCGCATCGAGCAGCAGAATGACGACGTTCGCGTCGGAGATCGACTGCAGCGTCTTCACGACCGAGAACTTCTCGATCGCCTCGAACACCTTGCCGCGGCGGCGCAGGCCCGCCGTGTCGATCAGCGTGTACTGCTTGCCGTTGCGCTCGAAATCGACGTAGATCGAATCGCGCGTCGTGCCCGGCATGTCGAATGCGATCACGCGGTCTTCGCCGATCAGCGTGTTGACGAGCGTCGATTTGCCGACGTTCGGCCGGCCGACGATCGCGATCTTGGTGCCGCGCGCGGCGGCGTCCTCTTCGCTCTCTTCCGGCTGGCCCGCGTACGCGCCTTCGAGCGCCTCGTTGATCATGTCGGTCACGCCGTCGCCATGCGCGGCCGAGATCGCGCGCGGGTCGCCCAGGCCGAGCTCGTAGAAATCCGACGCGACCGCCGTGTATTTCATCCCCTCGGCCTTGTTGACGACGAGGAAGATCGGCCGGCCGGTCTTGCGCAGGTAATCGGCGATCGACTTGTCCTGCGGCGCGAGGCCGTTGCGTCCGTCGACGATGAACACGACGACGTCCGCCTCCTCGACCGCCTGACGCGTCTGCCGCGCCATCTCGTGCAGGATGCCGTCCTTCGCGACGGGCTCGAAGCCGCCCGTGTCGACGACGAGGTACGGCCGCGCGCCGACCCGCCCCTCGCCGTAATGGCGATCGCGCGTCAAGCCGGGCAGATCGGCGACCAGCGCATCGCGCGAGCGCGTGAGCCGGTTGAACAGCGTGGATTTCCCCACATTGGGGCGCCCAACGAGGGCAATGACCGGTTTCATCTGATGATGTCGTCTACGTGAAACGCAGCGGCGGTGAGCCCGCATGCCGCAGGCGGCTGCGCTTGATGGAAATTAGCACGAATTCGCGCCGCGTCGGCGCGCAGGCGGCGGCATACGTGTCGCGCCGCTCATTTTTTTCGATTCGCTCCCGGCTGCCCGCCGATCGCGCGATGCCGCGCCGCCGGGCCGCGCCCGCCCGGCCAACGCCGAGCGCGCGCGCAAAAAATGCGACGCGCGGCCGGCTAAGCGCACGGCCGCGCGAAAAACGTCGCGCGCTTAGCGCGGACGGAAACCGTATACGCCGCCGTCCTGCGTCAGGACGACGAGCGTGTTGCCGGCGAGCACGGGCGCCGCGGCGATCGCGCTGCCGTCCGTCTTCATCCGGGCGACGAACGTGCCGTCGTCGCGCGACAGGAAGTGCACGAAGCCCTTGTAATCGCCGAGCACGACCGCGCGGCCGAGCAGGTACGGCACGCCGACGTCGCGGCTCTTCAGCTTGTCGTTGCGCCAGAGCTCCTTGCCCGTCGCGACGTCGTAAGCCGACACGACCGACCAGTCGTCGCCGCCCGCGACGGCCGTATCGTCCTGCGCGACGCCACTGCGGCTCGAAAACGCCTTTTCCCACAGCGGGCGGCCCGAGTTCGCATCGAAGCAGCCGAGCTGGCCCTGGAACGTCACCGCGCACGTCTCGGCGCCGACGAGCGTCGGCGCGCCCGTCACGTCATTGATCCGCTCGACTTCGGTCACGCCCTTCGGAAACGACACGGGCGTCTGCCAGAACGGCTCGCCCGTCTGCAGGTTCAACGCGACGAGGCCGCCGCCCGGGAAGCCCGCGAGCACCGCGGCGTCGCCCGCGAACGTCATGCCGGCCGACACGCGTAGGTTGAGCGGCACCGCGCGGTTGCGGTAAGTCCACTTCTGCTCGCCCGTCTGCGCGGCGAATGCGATCACCTGGCCGTCGATCGTGCGCACGATCACGAGACCGTTGCCGACGAGCGGCGGCGAGAAGATCTCGCCCTGCACGGTGCTCTTCCACAACTGCTTGCCGTCCGGGCCGAGCACGAACACGCCGCCCTTCAGCGCGCCGACCGCGGTCAGGTTGCCGTCGCTGCCGACGCCCGCCGACAGGTCGGAGCCGATCTTCGCGCGCCAGACTTCCTGGCCCGTCTTCGCGTCGATCTTCTCGACCGAACCGTTCGCGCCGGCGACATACACCGCATCGCCCACCGCGACGGGCGAGAACGAATAGCGACCGCCCTTGCCGACGCTCGCCTTCCACACCTGCTGCACGTCGAGCACGGGTTTGAACTCGGTGAGCGGCGTCGGCACGCGGCGCGCGTCCTTCGTTGACGAACAGGCCGCGAGAACCAGGACGGCCGCCGCGCAGGCAACGGGTGCAGCGTAACGTTTCAGCAGATTCATCGATAGCGAAGCAAAGTTAAGTTGTAAAACGAAAGCGTGGGCGCTCAGCCGCCGAGCGCGTCCAGCTTGAACTGCACGAGTTGACGAGCGGATGCGTCGTCCTTCGGCAGCGCGTCGAGCGCGAGCTTGTACGCCGCCTTCGCATCGTCGCTCTTGCCTTGCGCGGCGAGCAGATCGCCGCGGCGATCGGCGACGGCGCCCTTGAACGCGTCCGAAGGCGTGCCCGACAGCAGCGCGAGGCCCGCATCGTACGCCTTCTCGTCGAGCAGCAACGACGCGAGGCGAAGCTTCGCGATCTGCTTGTACTCGTCGTCCTTCGCGTGATCGGCGGCCCACTGCAGTTGCGCCTTCGCGCCCGCCGCATCGCCCGCGCCGTACAGCGCCTTCGCCGCCTCGAGCGCCGTCATCTGCGCATAGGCGGTGCCGCCGAACTTGTCTTCCATGTCGGACGCGACGCGCGAGACCTTCGCCTTGTCGTTCGACTGGACGGCCTGCTGCACCTGCTCATAGAGCACGGCCGCCTGAGACGCCTGACGGCGCTGCCAGTAGTTCCAGCCGTTCCAGGCGGCCGCGGCGGCAAGAACGGCGATCGCGATCCAGGTCGTCAGATCGCCCCACCGGGCCCACCACGCCTTCAGGTTTTCAATCGATTCTTGTTCGTCGTGATAACTCATCGCCTAGCGATTCCTTCCTGTACACGCTTTTTGTCGAGCGGATGCGCCGCGATCAGTCGTCGCCGTCTTCGGCGGTTGCAACCATCGCATTGATTAGAAATTCGGTCAAGCTTTCGACCGGCACGGACTGCTGAACGTTCTTCTCGCCGTCTGCGCCCGCGCCGCGCAGCGGCTTCACGCTCGCCGCGCCGTTCGCGACCTCGTCTTCGCCGAAGATCACCGCGAACGCCGCGCCGCTCGCGTCCGCGCGCTTCATCTGCGACTTGAAGCTCGCGCCCGCGCCGTCCGCGCTGCAATGCAGGATCACGTCGAGGCCCGTGTCGCGCAGGCGCTCGGCGGCGATGAACGCCTGCTCGCGCGCGGCGTCGCCCTGGTGGACGACGTACACGTCGACGCCTTCCTGCTCCGGCATGAGGTTCTCTTCCTTCAGGAGCTCGAGGATACGCTCGACGCCCATCGCCCAGCCGCACGCGGCGGTCGGCTTGCCGCCCAGTTGCTCGATCAGCGGATCGTAGCGGCCGCCCGCGGCGACCGTGCCCTGCGCGCCGAGCTTGTCGGTCACCCACTCGAACACGGTCAGGTTGTAGTAGTCGAGCCCGCGCACGAGGCGCGGATTGATCGTGAACGGCAGGTTGTTCGCCTTCAGCAGCCGTTGCAGGCCCTCGAAGTGCGCGCGCGACGCGTCGCCGAGGAAATCGATCAGCTTCGGCGCGTTCTGCACGATCTCCTGCAGCGCCGGATTCTTCGTGTCGAGCACGCGCAGCGGGTTCGTGTAGAGGCGGCGCTGCGCATCGTCGTCGAGCGACTCGGCATGCTGCTCGAGATACTTGATCAGCTCGACGCGGTGCGCGGCGCGCTCCTCGGCGAGGCCGAGCGAGTTGATCTCGAGCTTGATGCCGGCGAGGCCGAGATCGTCCCACAGGCGCTGGCACATCATGATGATTTCCGCGTCCGCGTCCGGGCCCGCGAAGCCGAGCGCCTCGACGCCGACCTGATGGAACTGGCGATAGCGGCCGCGCTGCGGGCGCTCGTGGCGGAACATCGGCCCGAGGTACCACAGCCGCTTCGGACCGTCGTACAGCATGTTGTGCTCGATCGCCGCGCGCACGACGGCCGCGGTGTTCTCGGGACGCAGCGTCAGGTGCTCGCCGTTGAGCGAGTCGACGAAGCTGTACATCTCCTTTTCAACGATGTCGGTCACTTCGCCGATGCCGCGCGTGAAGAGCTGCGTGTGCTCGACGATCGGCGTTCGGACGTTCTGATAGCCGTACGCGCGCAGCAGCGACTTCACCGTCGCTTCGAAGAATTCCCACAAGCCGGCATCCTGCGGGAGGATGTCGTTCATGCCCTTCACGCCCGTCAGCTTCTCGAGCTTTCGCTTTTGTTCTGTCATCTGAAATACGGTGGACGAATTAATTCTGGACCGCGGCGCGGCCGTAGGTGCGCGCGACGTAGTCGCTCACGATCTGCTGGAACTCTTCCGCGATGCGCTCGCCGCGCAGCGTCTTCACTTTCTCGCCATCGACGAACACGGGCGCGGCCGGATTCTCGCCCGAGCCCGGCAGGCTGATGCCGATGTTCGCGTGCTTCGACTCGCCCGGGCCGTTGACGATGCAGCCCATCACCGCGACGTTCATCTTCTCGACGCCCGGATATTCGTCGCGCCACACCGGCATCTGCTCGCGCAGGTATGTCTGGATCTGCAGCGCGAGCTCCTGGAACAGCGTGCTCGTCGTGCGCCCGCAGCCCGGACACGCGACGACCATCGGCGCGAACGAGCGCAGCCCCATCGTCTGCAGGATTTCCTGGCCGACCACCACTTCGCCCGTGCGCGCCGCGCCCGGCTCCGGCGTGAGCGAAATGCGGATCGTGTCGCCGATGCCTTCCTGCAGCAGCACGCCGATCGCGGCCGTCGACGCGACGATGCCCTTCGAGCCCATGCCCGCCTCGGTCAGGCCGAGGTGCAGCGCGAAGCCGCAGCGGCGCGACAGCTCGCGGTACACGGCGATCAGGTCCTGCACGCCGCTCACCTTGCACGACAGCACGATCTTGTCGCGGCCGAGGCCCAGCTCGACCGCGCGCTCGGCGGAGCCGATCGCCGACTGGATCAGCGCCTCGACCATCACGCTCTGCGCTTCCCACGGCTTCGCGCGCGCGCCGTTCTCGTCCATCATCCGCGCGAGCAGATCCTGATCGAGACTGCCCCAGTTCACGCCGATTCGCACCGGCTTGTCGTACTTGATCGCGGCTTCGATCATCTGCGCGAACTGCGAATCGCGCTTCGCGCCCTGGCCGACGTTGCCCGGGTTGATCCGGTACTTCGACAGCGCCTCCGCGCAGCCCGGATAATCACGCAGCAGCAGGTGGCCGTTGTAGTGGAAATCGCCGACGAGCGGCACCGACACGCCCATCCGGTCGAGCTGCTCGCGGATCGCCGGCACGGCGGCGGCGGCCTCCGGCGTGTTCACGGTGATGCGCACGAGCTCGGAGCCCGCGTTCGCGAGCTCCTTCACCTGGATCGCGGTGCCGATCGCGTCGGCCGTGTCGGTGTTCGTCATCGACTGCACGCGCACGGGCGCCGCGCCGCCGATCGTCACGAGCGTGCCGCCCCAGCGGACGTCGACCGCATGCGACACGCGCCGCGGCGCATGCCCGCCGAATACCGGCTCGGTTGAACAAATCTGACTGCTGCGTGGGGATTGAGCTTCGGATTGCATCGATAGATCCAATTTACGCCAAGCGCGCCGCCTGCCCGGCTGCGCGCGAAAGGGAAAAGCGCCGCGACCGGGCCGGCCGCGGGGCGCTTGCCGTCAGGGCAATGCGAAACGCGCGACGTTGCCCCGAGCCGTCGAGTATTTTGCCGGATCGACAGGCTTGCCGTCGAAAGCGACCGATTCGAGCCCGGCCTTGTTGCCGATCGTGACCTTGAGCGGCGCGGCGCCCGCGACCTGCTTCGTCTCGCCGGCGCGCACGAGCGCCGAGAACAGCTCCTTGCCGTTCTTGTCGCGCACGCTGAACCAGCAGTCCTGCGCGACCTTCAGCGCGACGACCGACTGGCCGGTCGCGACCGCGACGGCTGCGCTCGCGCCGTCGGCCGCCGGCGCGGCCGGCTGCTGCGTCACTTGCGCCGGCTGCGCGGGTTGCGCCGGTTGCGCGACGGCAACTGGCGTCGAAGCGGGCGGCACGACCACCGCGCTCGCGACGACGGGCGCCGAGCCCGCGGCCGGCACGCTCGCCGATGCGCCGCCGATCGGCTGCGTCGCGGGCGCCGCGATCGCGCCCGCCTGCGTCACCGTGCCCGACACCGCCGCACTCGCCGGCAGATCGGACGCGGTGCCTTCCTGCTGCGCGTGCGTGCCCGACGCGGCCTCGCCCGCGCCGCTCGACTTGAAGCGCGCGAGCCAGTTCGACGATTCGCCGCCCGTGCGCCACATCGCCGCCGCGACGAGCGCGACGACGACCGCCGCAACCGCCCACAGCCACGGCCGGCCGCGCGACGAGCCGCCGAGCGGGATCGACACCCGGCCGCGCGGCAGATCGGTGCCGGCCGAAGCGGGCATCGACAGATCGACCTCGGGCGCGCCCTTCTCGCGGCGCAGCGCCTGCGCGAACGGCTCCGGATCGACGCCGAGCATCTTCGCGTAGCTGCGCACGAGGCCGAGCGCAAACGTCGTGCCCGGCAACCGGCTCGTATCGCCCGCCTCGAGCGCCTGCAGCTTCGGCGCCGCGACCTTCAGCCGCGCGGACACGTCGTCAACCGACCATCCCTTCGACTCACGCAAGGCCGCGAGCCGTGCGCCCACCGCCGCGACCGACGCAATGCCGCCGCCGGCCGCCGCCGGTTTCTCGCCTGCGTTCGTCTCTGGGCCCTTTGACGGCTGCGGTTCGCTCATCCTCATCCTCGCGTCGATTCTTCTTGCCTGCACGCCCGCGCCAGCTCCGGCCGGGCCCGCAACACCACCGTTGTCACACACTGCGCGGCGCCGCGCGCCGCCCCCGATCGCTTTACGCGCATTTCACTACCGGCCCGGACATCCCCATCAAACCGCCCGGACCTCGATAACCTTCGTCGTCCCCGTCCGCTCGGCAAGGCGCGTGCGATCCCTGACCGCGCCCGCCAGTTGCCCGCAGGCGGCGTCGATGTCGTCGCCGCGCGTCTTGCGGATCGTCGTCACGATGCCGGCGTCGATCAGAACCTGCGCGAAGCGCTTGATCTGCTCTGTCTTCGAGCGCACGAGCCCCGATTCCGGGAACGGATTGAATGGAATCAGATTGAATTTGCACGGCACGTCGCGCGTCAGCGCGAGCAACTCGCGCGCATGCGCTTGCGTATCGTTGACGCCGTCGAGCATGCAGTATTCGAACGTGATGAAATCGCGCGGCGCGACCTTCAGATAGCGCTGGCACGCGGCCATCAGTTCGCGCAGCGGATGCTTCCTGTTGAGCGGCACGAGCTCGTCGCGCAGCGCGTCGTTCGGCGCGTGCAGCGACACCGCGAGCGCGACGGGCAGCTCCGCGCCGAGCCGGTCCATCATCGGCACGACGCCCGACGTCGACAGCGTCACGCGCCGGCGCGACAGGCCGTACGCGTTATCGTCGAGCATGAGGCGCATCGCGGGCACGACCGCCGAATAATTGAGAAGCGGCTCGCCCATGCCCATCATCACGACGTTCGTGACCACCCGCTCGGCCTTTCCGTTCGGGCCGGGCGCGCGGCCGAGCGACGCGCGCAGCGCGAATTCCGCCATCCGCAACTGCCCGACGATCTCGCCCGTCGACAGATTGCGGGAAAAACCCTGCTTGCCGGTCGAGCAGAAGCGGCAATTGACCGCACACCCCGCCTGCGACGACACGCACAGCGTGCCGCGCGTCTCCTCGGGGATGAACACCGTCTCGACCGCATTGCCGTTGCCGACGTTGATGAGCCACTTGCGCGTGCCGTCGGCCGACAGGTGATCGCTCAGAATGTCGGGCGTACCGATCACGGCGCGCCCCTTCAACTTCTCGCGCAGCGATTTCGCGAGATCGGTCATCCCGTCGAAATCGGCCGCGTTGTATTGGTGGATCCAGCGCTGCAGTTGCTTAGCGCGAAACGCCTTCTCGCCGAGGCTGCCGCAATACGCGACGAGCCCCTCGGCGTCGAGGTCGAGTAGATTGACGATGGTTTCGCCCGCCATGATTGCCCTGCCTTGCCGCCGAACGCGCCGGACCCTGACCAGCTTAGCGCGAGTAGACGTTCATTTCCGGGAAGAAGAACGCGATCTCGACGCGCGCCGTTTCCGGCGCGTCCGAGCCGTGCACGGCATTCGCGTCGATGCTGTCCGCGAAATCGGCGCGGATCGTGCCCTTTTCCGCCTTCTTCGGATCCGTCGCGCCCATCAGGTCGCGGTTCTTCAGGATCGCGTCCTCGCCTTCCAGCACCTGGATCATCACCGGGCCCGAGATCATGAAATCGACGAGATCCTTGAAGAACGGACGCTCGGCGTGCACGGCGTAGAACTTCTCCGCATCGGCGCGCGACAGGTGCGCCATGCGCGCCGCCACGATCTTCAGGCCGGCGTTTTCGAAACGGCTGTAGATCTGGCCGATCACGTTCTTCGCCACCGCATCCGGCTTGATGATCGACAGGGTGCGCTCGAGTGCCATAAAAACTCCAAGAAATTAAGAGGTTACAGTTCCAAATGAATCCGTTATTGTAACACGATCCCGTGTATCATTGCGATTGAACCCTTACACGGCAGAAAGGTTCTAATACTTCGTGTTTCGCAGGCGCCAAGGCGTTGAAACCTCCGCCGTCGAAACCCATCATAGGGGTAGCGGCTTCACGGTTTTTTGCGGCGCAACAAGCGCGTCGCCCGCCGGCGGTGCCGCCACGTTCCATGCTAGGAGAAACCATGAACGATTATCCGTACAACTTCGGCCGCGGCGGCGCGATCAGCACCGCCGAGACCCGCAACCGCGTACTGCGCAATACCTACTGGCTCCTCGCGCTGTCGATGGTGCCCACCGTGCTCGGCGCGTGGGCCGGCGTCGCGACGGGTTTCTCGCGGTTCGCCGCGACGAGCCCGATAATGAGCCTCCTCGCATTCTTCGCGATCGCGTTCGGCTTCATGTTCGCGATCGAGCGCACGAAGAACAGCTCGGCCGGCGTGTTCGTGCTGCTCGGCTTCACGTTCTTCATGGGCCTGATGCTGTCGCGCCTGTTGAGCTTCATCCTCGGTTTCTCGAACGGCCCTTCGCTCATCATGCTCGCGTTCGGCGGCACCGGCGTGATCTTCGCCGCGATGGCGACGGTCGCAACCGTCAGCAAGCGCGACTTCTCCGGCCTAGGCAAATGGCTCTTCGTCGGCGTGATCGTGCTGCTGCTCGCGATGGTCGCGAACATGTTCCTGCAGTTGCCGGCGCTGATGCTGACCGTGTCGGTGCTCGCGATCGTAATCTTCTCGGCGTACATGCTGTTCGATGTCCAGCGCGTCGTGAACGGCGGCGAGACCAACTACATCAGCGCGACGCTCGCGATCTACCTCGATCTGTACAACGTGTTCACGAACCTGCTCGCGCTGCTCGGCATCTTCGGCGGCAACCGGAACTGAAGCTCGGCGACACGTCGCCGCGCGTCACGAAAAACCGGCCTCGGGCCGGTTTTTTCATGCGCGCGCCGCCCGCATTCCGCGTCAGCCGCGCTCGAAGAGCGCGATCGATTCGACGTGCGACGTGTGCGGGAACATGTTGACGACACCCGCGCCCTTGAGCCGATAACCCGCCTCGTGCACGAGGAGACCCGCGTCTCGCGCGAGCGTCGACGGATTGCACGACACGTAGACGATCCGCGCGGGCAGCGGCCCTTCACTGCTCTGCGCGATCTCGGCGAGCGCCTTCGACACCGCGAGCGCGCCTTCGCGCGGCGGATCGATCAGGAACTTGTCGAATGCGCCGAGCGCGCGCAGATCGTCCGCCGTCACCTCGAACAGGTTGCGGCACGCGAACGACGTATGACCGTCGACGCCGTTTTCCTTCGCGTTCGCGAGCGCGCGCGACGTCAGCGTCTCGCTGCCCTCGATCCCGACCACCTCGCCCTCGCGCGCGAGCCGGGCGAGCGGCAGCGTGAAATTGCCGATTCCGCAGAACAGGTCGAGCACGCGGTCGCCGCGCTCGGGCGCGAGCAGGCGCAGCGCCCGGCCGACGAGCACGCGGTTGATCTGGTGATTGACCTGCGTGAAATCGGTCGGCTTGAACGGCATCCGGATCCCGAATTCGGGCAGCGTGTAGTCGAGCCGCACGTCGAGCGGATAGAACGGCGCAGCCGTATCCGGCCCTTTCGGCTGCAGCCAGAACTGCACGCGGTGCGCGTCCGCGAATTCGCGCAGGAGCGCCTCGTCGGCCGCGTCGATCGGCTCGAGCACGCGCAGCACGAGCGCCGTCACCTGCGAGCCGACCGCGAGCTCGATCTGCGGCATGCGATCGCGGATCGACAATTGCTCGACGAGCCGGCGCAGCGGCACGAGCATCGCCGACACGTGCGGCGGCAGCACTTCGCAGCTCGTCATGTCGGCGACGTAGCTGCTTTTCTTCTCGTGGAAGCCGACGAGCACGCCGCCCTTCTTCGCGACGTGGCGCACGGTGAGGCGCGCACGATAGCGGTAGCCCCACGACGGGCCGTGAATCGGCGCGAACATCGCCTCGGCGCGCAGCTTCGCGAGATGCCACAGATTGTCTTCGAGCACGCGCTGCTTGATCGCGACCTGCGCGCGCATGTCGAGATGCTGCATCGAGCAGCCGCCGCAGGTGCCGAAAAACGCGCATTTTGGCTGCGTGCGCATCACGCTCGGGCGCAGAATATCGACGACCTGCGCCTGCTCGTAGGTCGGCTTGCGGCGAAAGCTCGAATAGGTGACGCGCTCGCCGGGCAGCGCGCCCTCGACGAAAATCACCTTGCCGGGCTCGCCGTTTTCGTCGACGACGCGGCCGACGCCTCGCGCTTCCATGTCGAGCGAATCGATATCGAGAACCGGGGCGCGATCAGGCGCGGCGCCCGCATGGGACGCGCGGCGCGTGGAGAGAGGGACGGCTTCTGACACCAGCTTTTCCTGACGAACGATTGTGGGGAAAGGCGAGATTGTAGACGAACGGCCGCCATGCAATGGAGATTCGACGATGCGACTCATCAGTTGGAACATCCAATGGGGACGGGACGCGAACGGCACGGTCGACCTCGCGCGCACCGTCGACGCCGCGCGCGGCCTCGGCGATTTCGACGTGCTGTGCGTGCAGGAAGTCACGCGCGGCTTTCACGCGCTGCCAGGCGGGCCGTCCGGCGATCAGTATGCCGAACTGGGCGCGCTATTGCCAGCTTACGTGGTGTTCGATGCGATCGGCGTCGATCTGCCGCCGCTCGAGCCGGGCGCGCCGCGCCGGCAATTCGGCAACGCGCTCGCGACGCGGCTGCCCGTCGAGCGCGCGATGCGCCACGCGCTGCCGTGGCCCGCGAGCGCCGCTGCGCCGTCGATGCCGCGCTGCGCGCTCGAAGTCACGCTGCGCGCGCCGTTCGGGCCGCTGCGCGTCGTCGTCACGCATCTCGAGTACTACTCGGCGCGGCAGCGGCTCGCGCAGGTCGATGCGCTGCGACGCCTGCATCGCGAGGCGGCCGCGCACGCACGCGAGAGCGCGCCGCCGGAAACGCCGACGGGCCCTTTCGCGCCGTCCGCGCGCGCGGCCGACGCGATCGTCTGCGGCGACTTCAACAGCGCGTACCGCAGTGACGCGTACCGGCGCTTTCTCGCGCCGTTTCCGGACGCGCCGCGCTTCGTCGACGCATGGCTCGCGCGCCATCCGGGCAAGACGCCGCCGATGACGGCGGGCGTCTACGACACCGTGCAATGGCACGAAGGGCCGATGACCTGCGATTTCGTGTTCGTCACCGATACGCTCGCGCACCGCATATCACGCTGCGAGATCGACGGCGCGGTGCGCGCGTCGGATCATCAGCCGATCGTGCTCGAATTGAGCGACGCGTAGCCGGGCGATGCGCAAGCGGATCGAGATGAACGGAAAGCGCGACGTCCCCGTCACGCGTTGCGCATCGCGCGCCGCGTCACGCGCCGAACGCGGCGAGGTATTCGGCCCAGTGCGGCGCCGGCTCCTGCACGAGCGCGTTCTTCACGAGCACGATCTCCTCCGCGTATTCGGCGGGCGACAGGCTGCCACGCATCTGCTGGAACCGGCAATACAGCAAGTACGTGTTCACGACGTCGGTCTCGCAGTAATTGCGAATCTCTTCGATTCGCCCCTCCTGGAATGCCGTCCACACCTGGCTGCCGTCCATCCCGAGCTTGCCCGGGAAGCCGCATAGCTTCGCGAGCGCGTCGAGCGGCGCGCTCGCGCGCGGCTGGTAGAGCGCGAGCAGATCCATCAGGTCCAGATGCCGCGTGTGGTAACGCGACAGATAATTGTTCCACTTGAAGTCGCGATCGTCCTCGCCCATGTCCCAGTAGCGCGGCGCCGCGACGCCGTGCACGAGCGCGCGGTAATGCAGCACCGGCAGATCGAAGCCGCCGCCGTTCCAGGACACGAGCTGCGGCGTGTACTTCTCGATCACCCGGAAGAACGACTGGACCAGCGTCGCTTCCGGGTCGCCCGGCGTGCCGAGCGAGCGCACGCGAAAGCCGTTGCTGTCGCGGAACACGCACGAGATCGCCGCGATCCGTTGCAGATGGTGCGGCAGGAAATCGCTGCCCGTCTTCTCGCGGCGCGCGGCGAACGCGTGCTCGGCCACTTCGGCGTCGGCGAGGTCGGCGGGCAGATCTTCGAGACGGCGAATGCCGTCGACATCGGGAATCGTCTCGATGTCAAAAACCAGAATCGGTGTCATCGATGAATTACAGAACGGCGTCCTTGCGCACGCCGTTGGAGGCAAAAAACCGCTTGAGCCGCACGAGCGCTTCCTGTTGGATCTGGCGGACCCGTTCGCGGGTCAGCCCCATCTCGTCGGCAAGCTCCTCGAGCGTCGCGGGTTCGATATGGTTGAGGCCGAAGCGCCGCTCGATCACGTGGCGATGCTTGTCGGACAGGCGCGACAGCCACGCGCGCGTCAGCGTCTCCAGTTCGCGGTGCTGAACCTCAGCGTCGGGCGACTGGCTCTGGTCGTCGGGCAGCAGATCGAGCAGGCTGCTCGCCGGATCGAGATCGAGCGGCGCGTCGAGCGACGCGGTGTGCTCGTTCAGCGCGAGGATGTCGGTGACTTCCTCGGCCGTCTTGCCGGTCAGATACGCGATGTCGTCGATGCTCGCCTCGCGGCGCTCGGCCGCCGCGCCCGTCGACAGCGAGTTCTTCTCCAGATGTCGCTTCGCGCGCAGCACCTGGTTCAGCTCGCGGATCACGTGCACCGGCAGCCGCACGGTGCGCGCCTGATTCATGATCGCGCGCTCGATGCTCTGGCGGATCCACCAGGTCGCATATGTCGAGAAGCGAAAGCCGCGCGTCGGATCGAATTTCTCGATCGCGTGCATGAGCCCGAGGTTGCCCTCTTCGATCAGATCGAGGAGCGGCACGCCGCGATTCAGATAGCCTTTCGCGATGCTGACGACGAGCCGCAGGTTGCGCTCGATCATCACCTGCCGCGCCTCGAATTCGCCCGCCTTCGCGAGCCGCGAATAGCGCTGCTCTTCCTCGACCGTCAGCAGCGGCTTCACGCTGATGCGGTTCAGGTAGTGCTGGATCGTGTCGGCGGTGAGCTCCGCCTGCAGAAGCGCCCGGAAGTCGTCCAGATCAGGCGACGCGTCGGCCGCGTCGCTGCGCCCTTCGCCCGAATCGTCCGAATCCGCGTCGCGCGGCTCGTAGTCGCGTTCGCTGTCGGCAGCGTCTTCGTCCTCGTCCGTCGAAGCGCCAGCTCGCTCCGCCGATGCTTGCGTGGCTCGACTGATCTTCTCAGACTCGGCTTGCGGATCGTGGCGCTTCGATTTCGGCATGGTCGTCTCGTTTATTGAGGCGGCAAATACTTCAGCGGATCGACAGGTTTACCCTGCCGGCGAACCTCGAAATGCAGCATCACGCGGTCGGAATCGCTGTTGCCCATCTCTGCGATCTTCTGGCCTTTCGTCACCGCGTCCCCCTCTTTTACCATCAAAGCGCGATTGTGTGCATACGCCGTGAGATAAGTTGCGTCGTGCTTGATGATAATGAGGTTGCCATAGCCTCGCAGCCCGTTGCCCGCGTATACCACGCGGCCATCCGCGGCGGCCTTCACGGCCTCGCCGGCCGGGCCGCCGATGTTGATCCCCTTGTTCTTCGAATCGTCGAACGTGTTGAGCAGCGCGCCGCGCACCGGCCACGCAAACGACACGTTGCTGCTCGCGGCGAGCGCGCCCGTTTCGGTCGGCGCGGTCGCGGCCGGCGCAGTCGGCGCGGCGCTCGCGCTGGAACCGGAGCCATAGATCGGCGGCACCGCGGCGGAGCCGCTCGACGGACCGCTCGACAGCGGCGGCGTGACCGCGGCGCCCGCGACCGGTGCGGCCGCCGTCGCGCCGCCCGCGGTCGGCGACACGCGCAGCAGTTGATCGACTTCGATCTGGTTCGGGTTCGTCAGGTTGTTCCACGCGGCGATGTCGCGATAGTTCTGGCCGTTCTCGAGCGCGATCCGATAAAGCGTGTCGCCCGGCTTCACCCGGTAGTAACCCGGAGGCGCAGGCGGCAGCGGCGCGGGCGGCTGCGCGGCGGCGGTCGTGCCGAGCGAGCCGGAACGGTCGACGACGGGCGCCTGGTCGAGCCGCGTCGCGCACGCGGCGAGCAGCGTGAACGCCGCCATGCAAATCGCGCGCTGAGCGAGCGAGAGCGGAACCTTCGAACGATTGTTTTGCATCGCGCGCAGCATACTCATCGGTATCAAATCACTCCGGATTTTAAAGGGACAAAGAAAACGCGATCAAGCCGCGACTCGCGCCACTGCGCGGGTGCGACACGCTCCACGAGCGTCAGCACCTGCTCGCCCGCCTGCTCTCCGACAGGCGCGACTAGCCTGCCGCCGATCGCCAATTGTTCCAACAGCGCCCGCGGCACGTCGAGCCCCGCCGCCGCGATCACGATCGCGTCGAACGGCGCCGCGGCGGGCAGGCCCACGCGTCCGTCGCCGTAGTGCAGGCGGATGTTCGGCACGCGCAGCGGCCGCAAATTCAGTTTCGCGCGCTCGTAGAGCGGCTTCACGCGTTCGATCGAATACACGTCGCGCGCGACGCGGCTCAGCACCGCGGCCTGATAGCCGCAGCCGGTGCCGATTTCGAGCACGCGCTCGAGCGTGCGGCCCGCCGCCGCGAGCTCGATCATTCGCGCGACGACCGACGGCTTCGAGATCGTCTGCTGATGGCCGATCGGCAGCGCGGCATCCTCGTACGCCTGGGCCGCGAGCCCGGGATCGACGAACATGTGGCGCGGCACGGCCGACATCGCTGCAAGCACGCGCGGATCGCTCACGCCGTTTGCCAGCAGCCGTTCGACCATGCGCTCGCGCACCCGTTCCGAAGTCAGCGCGAGCGCGCTGCTCAACGCGACGTTCGGCGCAGCGCCCTTGTCGCCGTTCTTCGTGCCGGCGGACAACGCGCCCTTCGCGACGCCGGGCATCGCGGGCGCATGCTGCTTCGCGCGCACGGATTTCGAAACGGACCCGCCGATACCCGACGCGCCGGCCGCGCGTGGCGCGCGGCGCCCGGACACGATCGGGGAAGCCGCTGCGGGCGCGGCTGCCGCCGCCGCGGTGAGGCGCTGGCGGGCGGCGTCGCCAGCCGCCTGGCGCTCGGCCGCGCGCCCCTCGGGCTTGCGCGGCTCGCGCTTCAGGTCCTCGAGCGCGAGCGGAAACCGCTTCGCGCGCTCGCCGCTCATGAAGCGCCGCTCCCGGCACGCGCCCAATCGCGCGTGGCTGCGAGCATCTGCGTGTGCGTGAGATCGAGCTGCAGCGGCGTGATCGACACGTAGCCCGACGCGGCCGCGTGAAAATCGGTGCCCTCGCTCGCATCGAGCGCGTCGCCCGTCGCACCGATCCAGTAGATCGGCTCGCCGCGCGGATTGGTTTGGCGAATCACCGGCTGCGACGGATGGCGCTTGCCGAGCCGCGTCACGCGCCAGCCCTTCAGCTCGTCGTATGGCAGGTTCGGAATATTGACGTTCAGGAGCGGCGGGCCGGGCAGCGGATGGTCGAGGTAATGACGCACGATCTCCGCCGCGACGCGCGCCGCGTCGTCGAGGTGCGCCCATTCCTTGTGAACGAGCGAGAACGCGATCGCCGGCACGCCGAACATGATGCCTTCCGTCGCGGCGGCGACCGTGCCGGAATACAGCGTGTCGTCGCCCATGTTCTGGCCGTTGTTGATCCCCGACACGACGAGGTCCGGCTTCGCGTCGAGCATGCCCGTCAGCGCGACGTGCACCGAATCGGTCGGCGTGCCGTTCACGTAGTAGAAACCCGTGGCCGCCGAGCGCGACACCGAGAGCGGACGCGACAGCGTGAGCGAGTTCGACGCGCCGCTGCAATTCTGCTCGGGCGCCATCACGACGATCTCGGCGAGCGGGCACAGCGCTTCGTACAGCGCGGCGAGGCCGGGCGCGAGATATCCGTCGTCGTTGCTGAGTAGTATTCGCATCCGGCGATTGTAACCGAGGAAAGATTGCGCGAGAGCGACAGCCCGGGCCGCACGGCGCGCCGCGCGCGACGGCGCGCAAACGCACGCCGCGCGGCCCTCGGCGCTCAGATCGCGCGCTTCTCGCGCAGCGCGGCGATCGCCTGCGCGTCGTAGCCGAGCGCGCCGAGCACCTCGTCCGTGTGCTCGCCGAGCGCCGGGCCGAGCCAGCGCGTTTCGCCCGGCGTGTCGGACAGCTTCGGCGTCACGCTCGGCAGCGGGATCTCCGCGCCGTCGGCGAGTTTGAAACGCTGGATCATCTGGCGCGCGACGAATTGAGGATCGGCGAACATGTCGGCGACGCTGTAGATGCGCGACGCCGGCACGTCAGCCGCGTTCAGCACCGCGAGCGCGTCGTCGATCGTGCGCCCGGCGAGCCATTCGGCGAGCGCCGCGTCGATCTCCTGCGTGCGCGGCACACGGCCGTCGTTGTGCGCGAGCGCCGGGTCGTCGGCGAGATCGTCGCGCCCGATCGCCTTCATCAGGCGCTTGAAGATCGGATCGCTGTTGCCGCCGATCACGACGCTGCCATCGCGGCACGGATACGTGTTCGACGGCACGATGCCCGGCAGCGACGCGCCCGTGCGCTCGCGCACGAGCCCGTAGACGCCGTACTCGGGCACGACGCTTTCCATCATGTTGAAGACGGCCTCGTACAGCGCGACGTCGACAACCTGTCCCGCGCCGCCGTTCACGTTGCGATGATGCAGCGCCATCAGCGCGCCGATCACGCCGTGCAGCGCCGCGATCGAATCGCCGATCGAAATGCCGATGCGCGGCGGCGGCAGCTCGGGGTAGCCCGTGATGTGGCGCAGCCCGCCCATCGATTCGGCGATCGCGCCGAAGCCGGGACGGTCGCGGTACGGGCCCGTCTGCCCGTAGCCGGACAGGCGCACCATCACGAGGCCCGGATTGCCGGCCGACAGCACGTCGTAGCCGAGGCCGAGTTTCTCGAGCAAGCCGGGGCGGAAGTTCTCGACGACGATGTCGGCGTCGCGCGCCAAGCGGCGCACGATCTCCTTGCCCTCGTCGGACTTCAGGTTGATCGTCACCGATTTCTTGTTGCGCGCCTGCACCGCCCACCACAGCGACGTGCCGCCCGCCTCCGGATACAGCTTGCGCCACTTGCGCAGCGGATCGCCGCCGTTCGGATCTTCGATCTTGATGACTTGCGCGCCGAACTCGGCGAGCAGGCGCGCGGCGAACGGGCCGGCGATCAGCGTGCCGAGTTCGAGCACCTTGACGCCCGCGAGCGGGCCGGGGGTTGCGCTCATGTTGCTTCCTTGGATCGTTGAACGGAACGCGCGGCGCCAGCGGGCCGCGCGGCCGGCTAGAGCGTGCGCCGATCGAGCATCGCGCGGGCGATTGTGCCGGCGTCGACGTATTCGAGCTCGCCGCCCACCGGCACGCCGCGCGCGAGCCGCGTGACGGCAAGGCCACGTGCCTTCAGCGTCTGGCCGAGATAGTGCGCGGTCGCCTCGCCTTCGTTCGTGAAGTTCGTCGCGAGCACGACCTCCTTCACGACGCCGTCGGACGCGCGGCGCACGAGCCGGTCGAAATGGATCTCCTTCGGCCCGATGCCGTCGAGCGGGCTCAGGCGCCCCATCAGCACGAAGTACAGCCCGCGATAGGTCATCGTCTGCTCCAGCATGATCTGGTCGGCGGGCGTCTCGACGACGCAGAGCAGCGCCGGATCGCGCTCGGGATCGCTGCAGACCTCGCAGATCGGCGCTTGCGTGAACGTGTTGCACTTCTCGCAATGCCGCAGATGCTCGGTCGCGAACAGCAGCGACCGCCCGAGGCGCTCGGCCCCCTCCCGATCGTGCTGCATCAGGTGGTACGCGATGCGCTGCGCGGATTTCGGCCCGACGCCCGGCAGCGCGCGCAGCGCCTCGACGAGCTCGGACAGCGCGGACGGCGGCTTGATGCTCATGCGCTTGCGGCGTCGGCCGAACGGTTCATCGTCAGAACGGCAGCTTGAAGCCGGGCGGCAGCGGCAGGCCCGCCGTCATCCCGCTCATCTTCTCCTGCGACGTCGCCTCGGCCTTGCGCACGGCGTCGTTGAACGCCGCGGCGACGAGGTCCTCGAGCATGTCCTTGTCGTCGGCGAGCAGGCTCGGATCGATCGACACGCGGCGCACCTCGTTGCGGCAGGTCATCGTCACCTTGACGAGCCCCGCGCCCGACTGGCCTTCCACTTCGATGAGGGCCAGTTGCTCCTGCATCTTCTTCATGTTTTCCTGCATCTGCTGGGCCTGCTTCATCAGCCCGGCGAGTTGGCCTTTCATCATGGACTTGCTCCTTCGTAATCGATTGCGAACGGGCGCGATCTTAGCGCCCGCGCGTGAATAGGGAAACCGGGCGTGCGCGGCGTCCGGCTCGCGTCAATGCAGCGTCGGCGCGGCGCCGTCCGCGGCGCCCGTTTCCGGGCCGACGGGCCGAATCGAGCCTTCGACGATGCTCGCGCCGAATTCGCGCAGCAACTGCTGGACGAACGGATCGGCGCTCATCTCCTGCTCGGCCTCGCGCTGCCGCTTCGCACGCTCGGCGGCAGCGATCGCCGCCGCGGTGCGGCGCGCCGGCCCGACCTCGACTGTGACGTCGATCGGCTTGCCGAGCGCATCCGCAAGCGCCGCCTTCAGCTTCGCGACCTGCGCGGCGTCCGCGTATTGCGGCACCGGCACGGCAAGCTTGAGCGCGCCGCCGCCGGCCGACGTCAGTTCGCTGTTGAACGCGAGCTGGTAAGCAACGCCCTTGAGCGGCAGGCTCGCCGCGAGCGTCGGCCATTCGCCGTCGTAGCCGATTGCGTCGAGCGGAATCGGCTCCGGCAACGGACGCGCGTCGACGGGCGGTGCGGGTGCCGGCTTCGGCGCGACGCGGACGTCGTCGGGGCCGCCGTCGAACACCGGGACGAAACCGTCGTCGGGCGGGATGAACCCGTCGTCCATCGACAACGGCACGTAATCGTCGGGCGGTATGTCCTCCCACGGCGGCGGCGCGTTGCGAGACCCGGATCTCGCTTCGGCGCGCGCGGCGCCGTCCGGCGGCGCATCGCCGGCCGACGCGCGGGCGCGCGGCGTCGGCACGGGCACCTGCACGCGCGGCGCGGACTTCGCGGCGGACGCCGTGGCCGGCGCGGCCGGGCGCGCGGCGTCTGCGCCGCGGCCACGATCGGACGACACGCGCATGCCCGCGTTGCGCAGCACGTCGAGCGCGGCGGCCGCGCCAGTCGCGCGCGGCGCGGGTGCGCCGGCAGCGGATGCGGGTGCCGGCGCTCGGGATTCGGCCGCGACGGGCGCGGGCGCCGCGGCGACCCCCTCAGTCGAGGCCTCGGTCGCTGCCTCAGTCGATGAGGCAGCGATCGGCGTGGCCGACTCGGGTACGGCGGGCGCTGCGGACACGGCAGCGGGCGTCGATTCGGACGACTCGGCCGCGCGCGGCGCGGATTCGGACGCAGCGTCCGACTGCGTGCCCGATGATGCGCTCAAGTCGGCGCGCGGCGCGCCGGCATGCAGCCGCGCGTCGCGCTCGTGCTCGCCGGGGCGTGCGTCGGCCGGCACGCGCGTGTTCGCGGACGCGTCTCCGCCCCGCTCGGCCGTCGCCAGCGCCGCTTGCGCGAGCGACGGCGTCTCGGCGCGCGTTGCCGCACGCGCGCCGGCCGCCCTTGGCGTTTGCGCCACCGCAGCAACTGCGGGCGCCGCCGCGCCGACCGCAGCCGTCGCGCGCGCGCCCGACTTCGGCGCGGCGCCGGCCGCCTGAGCGGGCAACCCGCCGCCCGGCGCGCTGCCGCCCGTCGTCGCCGGCTCGAACGCCAGCATTCGCAGCAGCGTCATCGTGAAGCCCGCGTATTCGTCGGGCGCGAGGCCGAGCTCGCCGCGCCCGAGCGTCGCGATCTGATAATAGAGCTGCACCTGCTCCGGGCTCAGCAACTCGGCGAAGCGGCGCAGATCGGCCGCTTCCGGCCATTCGTCGAGCACCGACGCGGGCGCGAACTGCGCCCACGCGATCCGGTGCAGCAGGCTCGCGAGATCCTGCAGCGCGGCCGAGAACGACAGGCTGCGCAGCGCCATCTCGTCGGCGACGGCGAGAATCTGCGGACCGTCGGCGGCGGCGAGCGCGTCGAGTAGCCGCACCATGTAGGTCTGGTCGAGCGTGCCGAGCATCCCGGATACAGCGGTTTCGGTCACTTCGTTCGCCGAATACGCGATCGCCTGATCGGTCAGCGACAGCGCATCGCGCATGCTGCCCTGCGCCGCGCGCGCGAGAAGACGCAGCGCCTGCGGCTCGAACGCGATCCGCTCCTCGCCGAGAATCCGCTCGAGGTGCGACACGATGTGCCCGGCCGGCATCTGCTTCAGATTGAACTGCAGGCAGCGCGACAGCACGGTGACGGGAATCTTTTGCGGGTCGGTCGTCGCGAGGATGAACTTGACGTGCGGCGGCGGCTCTTCGAGCGTTTTCAGCATCGCGTTGAACGCGTGGTTCGTCAGCATGTGCACTTCGTCGATCATGTAGACCTTGAAGCGCGCATCGACGGGCGCGTACACCGCGCGCTCGAGCAGCGCGGCCATTTCGTCGACGCCGCGATTGCTCGCCGCATCCATTTCGACGTAGTCGACGAAGCGCCCTTCATCGATCTCGCGACACGCGCGGCACACGCCGCACGGCTGCGACGTGACGCCCGTCTCGCAATTGAGCGCCTTCGCGAAGATGCGCGACAGCGTCGTCTTGCCGACGCCGCGCGTGCCCGTGAATAAATAGGCGTGATGCAAACGCCCGCCGTCGAGCGCGTGCGTGAGCGCCCTGACGACGTGCTCCTGGCCGACGAGCGAAGCGAAATCCTTCGGACGCCACTTGCGTGCGAGAACTTGATAGGTCATCGGGAAATTGTATCAGCAACGCTGCGCCGCGCCGACAGGTTGAACGCCGCGAAGCACGCGCATATCGAGCCGATCAGGGAAGCGAAGAAAAAGGGAGAGAAAACGGAAGAACGCGAGCGGAGAATAGCGAGCGACGGCGAGCAGCGGAATGCGGGTGAAGCAAGTGGAAGGTGACGAGCCCGACCCTCGGCACTGGCGGAAAACGGCTGTGGCTGCTTCGTTCCCGACCTGACCAGGTTGACCGCCCCACCATGCGAGGAGGCCCGTCACGGCGCATTCTAGCATCGCTTGGCGCGCCGCGCGACCGTTATTCGCATACGAGACGACAAATCGCGCGGCGTCGCGCGCCCCTTGCAATTCGCGACGCCGCTCCCATTTGACACACACGCGGGACACACTCGGGCGGCAAGCCCGAAACCGCATCACATCCCTGTTCGCATGACGACTACTATCGCCGTCAACAGCGGATAGCAATTTAGGCTAATATGACGCCCGAATGACCCGCGAGCCGCGGTACGCAGCGCTCACGCCCTTCTTTTCGCAAGAGCGGAGCTTCCTGCCCCGGCGACCGGCAAGGCCCATGGGCGGCCGGCGCAGGCAGTCCCCGAACCGAAAGAGGTATTGACCCAATGAGCGAACAGATCAAACACATCAGCGACGCATCGTTCGAGCAGGACGTCGTCAAGTCCGACAAGCCGGTCCTGCTGGACTTCTGGGCCGAGTGGTGCGGTCCGTGCAAGATGATCGCCCCGATCCTCGACGAAGTCGCGAAGGACTACGGCGACAGGCTGCAGATCGCGAAGATCAACGTCGACGACCACCAGGCGACGCCCGCGAAGTTCGGTGTGCGCGGCATCCCGACGCTGATCCTCTTCAAGAACGGCGCGGTCGCCGCGCAGAAGGTCGGCGCGCTGTCAAAGTCTCAGCTCACCGCGTTCCTGGACAGCCATCTCTAAATAGATGCGCCGCGGCGCACGTGTTGTCAGCCGGCAACACGTGCGCCGTTAAATCCGCCGATCGGTCGCTCAAGCCCGAATCGGCCTATGCTAGAATCAAAAACGTCGATAAGACGCATTTAAGTCTCTGAGCGCTTCCGCTCGCCCTCCTCCCTATATCTTTCGTCGCATCTCCTCCCTGGCGGGATCTCCGTATGCATTTATCCGAGCTCAAGTCTCTGCACGTCTCCGAATTGATCGAAATGGCCAATGGCCTGGAGATCGAAAACGCGAACCGCCTGCGCAAGCAGGAGTTGATGTTCGCCATTCTCAAAAAGCGCGCCAAGACGGGAGAAACGATCTTCGGCGACGGCACGCTCGAAGTGCTGCCCGACGGCTTCGGCTTCCTGCGCTCGCCTGAAATGTCGTACCTCGCGAGCACGGATGACATCTATATCAGCCCGTCGCAGATCCGCCGCTTCAACCTGCACACCGGCGACACGATCGAAGGCGAAGTCCGCACGCCGAAGGACGGCGAGCGCTACTTCGCGCTCGTGAAGGTCGACAAAGTCAACGGGCAGCCGCCCGAGGCCTCGAAACACAAGATCATGTTCGAGAACCTCACGCCGCTGCACCCGAACAAGCCGCTGTGGCTCGAGCGCGAGATGCGCGGCGAGGAGAACGTGACGGGCCGCATCATCGACATGATCGCGCCGATCGGCAAGGGCCAGCGCGGCCTGCTCGTCGCGTCGCCGAAGTCCGGCAAGACCGTGATGCTCCAGCACATCGCGCACGCGATCAAGCAGAACCACCCGGACGTGATCCTGTTCGTGCTGCTGATCGACGAGCGCCCCGAAGAAGTGACCGAAATGCAGCGCTCGGTGGCGGGCGAAGTGATCGCGTCGACGTTCGACGAACCGGCCACGCGCCACGTGCAGGTCGCCGAAATGGTGATCGAAAAGGCCAAGCGCCTCGTCGAGATGAAGCACGACGTCGTGATCCTGCTCGATTCGATCACCCGCCTCGCGCGCGCGTACAACACCGTGATCCCGGCGTCGGGCAAGGTGCTGACGGGCGGCGTCGACGCGAACGCGCTGCAGCGCCCGAAGCGCTTCTTCGGCGCGGCGCGCAACATCGAGGAAGGCGGCTCGCTCACGATCATCGGCACCGCGCTGATCGAAACCGGCAGCCGCATGGACGACGTGATCTACGAAGAGTTCAAGGGCACGGGCAACATGGAAGTGCACCTCGAGCGCCGTCTCGCGGAAAAGCGCGTGTATCCGTCTATCAACCTGAACAAGTCGGGCACGCGCCGCGAGGAAATGCTGATCAAGCCCGAGATCCTTCAGAAGATCTGGGTGCTGCGCAAGTTCATCCATGACATGGACGAAGTCGAGGCGATGGAATTCCTGCTCGACAAGATCCGCCAGACGAAGAACAACGCCGAGTTCTTCGATCTGATGCGCCGCGGCGGCTGATTCCGGCCGCACGCCCCGCAGCGCGAAAAACCGCCCGCTTCCCCGGGCGGTTTTTTATCGGCAAACTTGTACGTGAACGTACACGTTGATCTATAATCGCGGACATCGATCCTTCGTCATCCGGAGAATTCCGCGCCATGAGCGACGCCCCGCCCACCCTGCTTCTGACCGTGCGCGACGCCGCCGAGCGGCTCGGCGTGACGCCGCGCACGCTCAAGTACTACGAGGAGCGCGGGCTCGTCACGCCGTCGCGCAGCGAAGGCCGCTATCGGCTGTACGACGCCGCGGACCTCGAGCGCTTCGAGCGCATCCTGCGGCTGCGCGCGATCGGGTTCTCGCTGCACGGCATCACCGAGATGCTCAAGCGCCCGCTCGAGCCGGCGGGCGACGGACGGCGGCGCTATTCGGACGCGTCGCTGCGCGATATCCACGCGGATCTGTCGCAGCAGATCGCGACGCTCGATGCGCGCATCGCCGCCGCGCAGCGCGAACTGAAGGAAGTGCGCGCGCTGAAGAAGGAGCTGCAGCACGATATCGACTACGTCGAGCGCCGGCTCGCCGGCGAAAACCCCGACGAGCTGATCGCGCAGCGCCGCGCCGCCGCGCGCGGCGGCAAGACCCGCAAGACCCGCGAGATCCGCAAGACCGGCGGGCCCGGCGCATGAACGCGACGCCGGGCCGGCCGCCGCTATGGAACGCCGCCAATCTGCGCGGCGATTTCTTTCCGTGGGTGCTCGCGATCGTCACCGGCCTCGACTACTTCGACAACGCGACGTTCTCGTTCTTCGCAAGCTATATCGCGGGCGGCATCAACGCGTCGCCGGACGAGCTCGTGTGGGCGTCGAGCGCGTACGCGGTGACGGCCGTACTCGGCATCCTGCAGCAGCAATGGTGGGTCGACCGGCTCGGGCACCGGCGCTACGTCGCCGGCTGCATGCTGATGTTCTCGCTCGGCGCGGCCGCCGCGGCACTCGCTGACACGTCGCTGCAACTCGCGTTCGCGCGCGGCTTCCAGGGCTACTTCATCGGCCCGATGATGGGCGCGTGCCGGATCCTGATCCAGGTCAGCTTCGCGCCGAAGGATCGCCCGCCCGCGACGCGCGCATTCCTCATCATGCTGCTGCTCGGCAGCGCGCTCGCGCCGATCGCGGGCGGCCTGCTCGTCGCGCATTTCACGTGGCGCGCGCTGTTCGCGTGCACGGTGCCGGCGGGCATCCTGTTCGCGGCGCTCGCGTTCGTCGCGCTGCCCGATTCCGGCCACACGCCGCCCGACGAGCGCGGCGGCGCGCACTTCTGGCCATATGTGATCTTCGCGCTCGCGCAGGGCGCGCTGCAGATCGTGATGCAGCAGGTGCGCTTCCAGCTCTTCGCCGGCTCGCCGCAGCTCGTGCTGCTCGCCGCCGGCGGCCTCGCGGCGCTTGCGTGGTTCGGCCATCACCAGTGGCATCATCCGGCGCCGCTCGTGCGGCTGCACGCGTTTCGCGAGCGCACGTTCCAGGTCGGCCTGCTGCTCTACATGTTCTATTACTACGAGACGACGGGCTACAGCTATCTGATCTCCCGCTTTCTCGAAACCGGGCTCGGCTATCCGGTCGAGAACTCGGGGCGGCTCGTCGGCACGATGTCGCTGATCTCCGCGAGCGCGCTTTTCGTCTATCTGCGCTACGCGAAGCGCCTCACGCACAAGAAATGGATCATCGTGCCCGGCTTCGCGCTCGCCGCGTTCGCCGCGCTGTGGATGACGCGGATGTCGCCCGATGCCGGCGAGGCGGCACTCGTCGCGCCGCTCCTGATGCGCGGGCTGCTGCTCCTCTTCATCGTGCTGCCCGTCGCGAACCTGACGTTCCGCGTGTTCGCGATCGATGAGTATTCGCACGGCTACCGGCTGAAGAACATCGTCCGGCAACTGACGATTTCGTTCGCGACCGCGTCCGTCATCATCGTCGAGCGGCATCGGCTCGCCGTGCACGAGACGCGGCTCGTCGAGCAGGCGAACGTCTACAATCCGCTGTTCCAGCAGACCGTCGACACACTCGCGCGCGGCTTTGCGGCCGCGGGCCACGCGCTCTCCGACGCGCATGCGCTCGCGCTCGTCACCGTGAGCCGCACGATCGCGCAACAGGCGTCGTTCCTCGCGTCGCTCGACGGCTTCTACTTCCTCGCGGGCGTCGCGATCTGCGGCGGCCTCTTCGCCGCCTGGCAAAAAGAGATCGATTGAGGTACGTTTAGCGCCTGTCGCTTCACGCCCTTTCCGCCTCGATGTTCTCCAAGCTCAACCAATGGCTCGACGCGCGCCGCCGCAATCGCGCACTGCGCTCGCATCCGATTCCCGACGCACTGTGGCGCGAGACGCTCGAGCGCCTGCCGTTCCTGTCGTACCTGTCCGGCGAAGACCGCGCACGGCTGCGCGAAACGACGAGCCTCTTTCTCGCGCAGAAGTCGTTCTCGACCGCGCACGGGCTCGAGCTCACCGACGCGATCGTCGTCGGCATCGCCGCGCAGGCGTGCGTGCCCGTGCTGAACCTCGGCCTCGACCTGTATCGCGGCTGGGTCGGCATCGTCGTCTACCCGGGCGAATTCGTGATCCGCAAGACGGTCGAGGACGAGGACGGCGTCGTGCACGAGGTCGAGCACGACGCGAGCGGCGAAGCATGGGAAGGCGGGCCGGTGATCCTCTCGTGGGAGGACGTGCAGATGTCGGACGGCTCGGACGCGTACAACGTCGTGATCCACGAATTCGCGCACAAGATCGACATGATGAGCGGCGCGGCCGACGGTCATCCGCCCCTTTTTCGCCGCTGGCATGCGCCGGAGCTCGACGCCGAGCGCTGGGCCGACGTGTTCGACCATGCGTACGATCAGTTCTGCGACCGTGTCGACGCGGTGCCGGACCGCGCGTGGGCGCGCTTCGAGCGCGACTCGCTGATCGATCCGTACGCGGCCGACCACCCGTCGGAATTCTTCGCGGTCTGCAGCGAGGCGCTCTTCGTCAAGCCGCGCCCGTTCGAGGCCGAATTTCCGGAGCTGTACCGGCTGCTCGCCCGTTACTACCGGCAGGACCCGGCGCAAACGGGGTGTCTCTCGCGCCTCGTCGCGCACGTCTGACGAAAAATTCGCCAAGCGTCTGATTTTCTGGCATAATCACGAGCTTTCGACCTTAGGCAAGTGGCTCGCGCCGGGCTTTCGCGCCACGATGCGCAAGCGGCGGGCTGGCTACCGCTCTCACATAGGAAAAACCATGAAACAAGGCATTCACCCGGATTACCGCGAAGTCGTCTTCCAAGACATGTCGAACGGCTTCAAGTTCATCACGCGCTCGACGATCCAGACGCGTGAGACCATCGAACTCGACGGCAAGACCTACCCGCTCGCGAAGGTCGAAGTGTCGTCGGAATCGCACTCGTTCTACACCGGCCAGCAAAAGATCATGGATACGGCGGGCCGTGTCGAGAAGTTCAAGAACAAGTTCGGCGCACGCGCCAGCGGCAAGGCCGCGAAGTAAGCTTCGCGCCCGCACGGCACCCGGCGTCGCGCCGGGCCGGTTCCCGCAAAAAAAGGCAGCCTGGGCTGCCTTTTTTTGTCCCTGCCGATCCCGCGTCGCCGCCGGGCGCCGCGCGGGCCTTCCGGTTCGCTGACGCGCGCCGCCCGGCGCGTCTACAATGCCGGATGCCCGAACCGCCCGCCGCTCGCGCGTCGGCATGCCGCTCATCCTCTTGCCCCCATCTGCATGAAGCCTGTCGTTCGCCTTACCGCTTCCGCCACCCGCGCGCTGCCGCGCTGGCTACTGCTCACGCTCTGCATCGTCTATGCGGCGTTCGGGCTGTTCGGCCGCGATCCGTGGAAGAACGAGGACGCGGCGGGCTTCGGCGTGATGTGGACGATGGCCCAGGGCGGCCTGCACGACTGGCTGCTGCCGAATCTCGTCGGCAAGTTCGTCACGTCCGACGGGCCGCTCGGCTACTGGCTCGGCAGCCTCGCGATCCGCGCGCTGCCGTGGGTCGACGCGAGCAACGCGTCGCGCGTCTACACGGGCGTGCTGTTCTGCGTCGCGTCCGCGTTCGTCTGGTACGCCGCCTACCTGCTCGGCCGGCGCGCCGAGATCCAGCCGTTCAAGTACGCGTTCGGCGGCGAGCCCGAGCCGCGCGACTACGGGCGCACGCTCGCCGACGGCGCGCTCCTCATCCTGCTCGCGTGCTTCGGCCTCGCCGAGCGCGGCCACGAGACGACGCCGCAACTCGCGCAGTTCGCGTGGATCGCGATGTTCGTCTACGGGCTCGTGCGCGTGATCGACAAGCCGGTGCAAGGCGCGCTCTGGTGGGGCCTCGCGCTCGGCCTCGTCGCGCTGTCGGGCAACCCGGTGCTCGTCGCCGCGCTCGCGGTCGGCACGCTCGCGCTCTATCTCGTCACGCCGGAGATCCGCTGCGTTCAGGTGCCGGCGATCGGGCTGCCGCTCGCCGTCGCCGTGTTCGCGATCTGGCCGCTCGCCGCGCACGTCGCGTTCCCCGACGACGCGAGCTGGTTCTTCAACCAATGGCTGCACGGCAGCCTCACGCGCTTCTCCGGCCCGCCGACGACGGTGCTCGCGTACGCGGCCAAGAACCTGCCGCTCTTCACGTGGCCCGCGTGGCCGCTCGCGATCTGGGCGTGGGTCAGTTGGGCGGGGCTGCGCCGCCGGCCGCACATCGCGATTCCGCTGTCGGTCGTCGTGCCGCTCCTCGTGCTCGTGATCCTGCAGAGCCAGCAAACGAACCGGATGTACATGCTGCTGCTGCCCGCCCTCGCCGTCGTCGCGACGTTCGCGCTGCCGACGCTCAAGCGCGGCGCGATCAACGCGATCGACTGGTTCGCGGTGCTGAGCTTCACGATCCTCGGCACGTTCGTGTGGCTCGTGTGGCTCGCATCGCTGACGGGCTTCCCGCACCCGCTCGCGCGCAACCTCGGGCGCCTCGTGCCGGGCTACGAGCCGCACTTCAAGGTGCTGTCATTCGTCTGCGCGCTCGCGGCGACCGCATGCTGGCTGATGCTCGTGCGCTGGCGCATCTCGCGTCAACCGAAGGTGCTGTGGCGCAGCGTCGTGCTGTCGAGCGCCGGCACGACGCTGATGTGGGTGCTGCTGATGACGCTGTGGCTGCCGATCGTCAATTACAGCCGGACCTATCGCGACGTCGCGCAGCAGATCGCCGCGCACCTGCCCTCCGACTACGAATGCATCTCGCCCGTGCGGCTCGGCGACGCGCAGATCGCGACGTTCGCGTATTTCGGCGACATGCATTTCTCGTTCACCGACGACTGCGACGTGATCCTGCGCCAGGATCGCGCGGACTTCGGCGAGCCGAGCTCGATCTCGCAATACGTGTGGCGTCTCGTGTGGGAAGGCCGCCGCGTCGCCGACCGCGACGAGCGCTTCCGCCTGTACGAGCGGATCGAGCGCCCGAAGACGCCAGTCAAGCGCCGCGCGCCCCGCAAAGCCCGCTGACCGATGTTCGCGACATCCGCCGGATCGTCGTCAAGGTGCCGCTCAACGTCTGGTTCATTTTCGGCGGCCTCGGCATGCCGGCGCTCGGCCGGCCACCAGATCGCCGGCAACGTCGGCGCGGTGCTGTACATGACGCCGCTGTCGATCGGCGTCGCGTCGTCGACGCTCGTCGCGCGCGCGCTCGGCGCAAAGCGCTTCGACGAGGCCCGCGCGCCCGGCCGGCACGGCATCGCGCTCGCGTGCGGGCTCGCGTGCATGTACGGCGTCGTCGTGTTCGCGCTGCGGCCGCTGATCGTGGCGGGCTACACGCCGAACCCGGCCGTCGTCGCGGCCGCGATGCCGCTCGTCGCGATCGTCACGTTCTATCACTTCTTCGACGCGCTGCAGATCACGACCGCGTTCGTGCTGCGCGCGCACAAGGTCGCCATCGTGCCGACCGCGATCTATGCAGTCGCGCTATGGGGCGTCGGGCTCGGCGGCGGATACCTGCTGGGGTTCGACGTCGGCGGTGCGGTGCCCGCGTCGCTCACGGGCGCGCGCGGCTTCTGGATCGCGAACGCCGCGAGCCTGATGCTCGCGGGCGGCGGGCTCGCGGTCTATCTGCGACGCGTCGGGAAGCGGGAGTCGGGCGGCGCGCCGCAGTAGCCGCGGCCGGCCGTGAAAGCCTTGCGTGCGGGCGTCGGTTGCGCGCCCGTCACGCTTCGCTCGTCCGGCCCGCAACGCCCCCGCTCACACCCTCCGGCTTCCTGTCGTTCCCGTCGTTCCCGTCGCCGCCCGTTCGGCTTCCCGGCATCGGATTTCGGTCTTTCGAGCGTCGAACCGCGCGCGCGGCCCGCCGCCGCGCCCGTCGATTCGACGGCGGCGGCCGGTTCGGGCGCGGCGCGCCATCGTCAGTCTCCGAGGAACGCGTCGACCAGGCGGTTCACGTCGGCCGCCGCCTCCATCTGCACCATGTGGCCGCACCCCGCCAGCACCTCGGCGCGCACGCCGTCCGGCAAACCGCGCGCATGATGCGCGGGGATCACCTGGTCCGCCCCGCCCCAGATCACGAGCGTGCGCGGCGCGAGCGACGCGATGCGCTCGCGGAACACGCGGCGCTGCGCGGCGCCGTCGAACGCCGCGCCGGCGATCTTGCGCAGCGCGGCGTCGACGCCCTCGAGCCGCTTGTACCGGACGAGGTCCTCGACGAGCTGCCGCGTGACGAGCGAGCCGTCGGCGAAGAGCTTCGTCAGGTGCGGTCTCAGCGTGTTGCGGCTCGTGGCGGCGACGAAGCCGTCGATGTAGTCGCGGTCGATCTCGCTGCCGAGCCCCGCGCTCGCGATCAGCGTGAGCGACGCAACGCGCGCGGGCGCGCGCTCGGCCGCCGTCATCGCGACCGCGCCGCCCATCGAATGGCCGACGAGATGCGCGCGCTCGACGCCGCGCGCATCGAGCAGCGCGAGCACCGCGTCCGCGAGCTCGTCGAGCCCGCCCGTCTCGACCGCCTTGCCCGACTCGCCGTGCCCCGGCAGATCGAGCGCCCACACCGGCCGGCGCGCGGCGAGCGCCGCGTGGTTGAAGAGCCAGTTGTTCAGGTCGCCGCCGAAGCCGTGGATCAGCACGGCGGGCGTGCCGCCGCCGTCGCCGAGCCGCAGGAAGCGCAGCGTGCGCCCGCCGATCCGCGCGTTCTCCGGCTGCGGTCCCGCGTCGCCGTCCGCGCCGGCGTCCGGCACGAAATCGCGCTGGAACGCGGCGACGGCCGCATCGATGTCCGCATCGCTCGCGTCCTGCGCCGCGACGACGCCGAGCAGCGCGCCGACGGGCAGCGTCTCGCCCGCCTGCGCGAGCTGCCGGCGCAGCGTGCCGTCGAACGCGCATTCGACGCCCGACGAGATCTTGTCGGTCTCGACGTCGACGAGCTCGTCGCCTTTCGCAACCCGCTCGCCGATCGCCTTCAGCCAGCCGTTGACCTGCCCCTGCTCCATCGATAGCCCCCACTTGGGCATCGTGATCATGTGAATCGACATCGTGTCAGCTCCTCGTTTTCAGCACGGCTTGCCCAATCGCATCGGACGACGGGATGTACAGCTCCTCGAGCACGCTCGCGAACGGCACCGGCGTGTGCGGCGCGGTGACGAGCTCGATCGGCGCCTGCAGCGATCTGAACGCGCGCTGCGCGATCAGCGCGGCGATGTCGGTCGCGATCGAGCAGCGCGGATTCGCCTCGTCGACGACGACGACGCGCCCGGTGCGCGCCGCGCTCTCGAGGATCGTCTCCTCGTCGAGCGGCGACGTCGTGCGCAGATCGATCACGTCGGCGTGCACGCCGTCCTTCGCGAGCTTGTCCGCCGCCTGCGCCGCGACGTGCACCATCCGCCCGTACGTGACGATCGTCGCGTCGTCGCCGTCGCGCACGACGCTCGCCTCGCCGAACGGAATCGCGTAGGACTCCTCCGGCACGTCGCCGTCGCGGCTGTACAGCAGCTTGTGCTCGCAGAAGATCACCGGATCGTCGTCGCGGATCGCCTGGATCAGCAGGCCCTTCGCGTCGTACGGCGTGGCCGGGCACACGACCTTCAGGCCGGGAATGTGCGTGAAGAGCGACGTGAGCATCTGCGAATGCTGCGCGGCCGCGCGCAGCCCCGCGCCCATCATCGTGCGAATCACGACGGGCGTGACCGCCTTGCCGCCGAACATGTAGCGGAACTTCGCCGCCTGGTTGAAGATCTGGTCGAAGCACACGCCCATGAAGTCGATGAACATCAGTTCCGCGACGGGCCGCATCCCGCACGCGGCCGCGCCGACCGCCGCGCCGATGAAGCCGCCCTCCGACAGCGGCGTGTCGAGCACGCGCCCCGGAAACTTATGATAAAGCCCCTTCGTCACGCCGAGCACGCCGCCCCAGGCGTCGTCCTCGCCCGGCGCGCCCGCGCCGCCCGCGTTGTCCTCGCCCATCACGATCACGCTCGCGTCGCGCGCCATCTCCTGCGCGAGCGCTTCGTTGATCGCCTGCGAATAGCTGATTTTCCGTGCCATGTCTGTCTCCTGAGTGTTGTTCGATGTCGGCTCGCCGCGCATCGCGCGTTCACGGGTACGACACGTAGACGTCCGTGAGCAGATCGGCCGCGTCGGGCAGCGGCGCGGCCTTCGCTTGCGCGAGCGCGTCGTCGATCAGTTCCGCGACCGCCGCGTCGACCGCGCGCAGATCCTCGCGCGCGAGCGCTTCCGCGCGCACGACGCGCTCCTCGAAGCGCTTCAGGCAATCCTTCTCGTCGCGCAGCTTCTGCACTTCGCCCGGCGCGCGATAGGTCTGCGCGTCGCCCTCGAAGTGGCCGAAGTAGCGCGAGAACTTCACTTCGACGAGCGTCGGCCCGCCGCCGCCGCGCGCGCGCTCGACCGCCTCGCCGAGCGCCTCGTGCACCGCGAAGAAATCGAAGCCGTCGACGATCACGCCGGGCATCCCGAAGCCGTTCGCGCGATCGGCGATGTTGTCGGTCGCGACCGACCAGCTCGATGCGGTCGCCTCCGCGTAGCCGTTGTTCTCCGCGACGAAGATCGCGGGCAGCCGCCACACCGACGCGAGATTCATCGATTCGAAGATGACGCCCTGGTTCGACGCGCCGTCGCCGAAGAAGCACACGCCGACGCCGCCCGTGCCGCGCAGCTTCGCGGCGAGCGCCGCGCCGCAGACGAGCGGCCCGCCCGCGCCGACGATCCCGTTCGCGCCGAGCATCCCCTTCGCCAGATCGGCGATGTGCATCGAGCCGCCCTTGCCGCGGCACACGCCCGTCCTGCGGCCGTAGATCTCGGCCATCATGCCGTGCACGTCGACGCCCTTCGCGATGCAGTGGCCGTGGCCGCGGTGCGTCGTCGCGACGTAGTCGACGTCGTTCAGATGAAGCATCGCGCCGACCGCGGACGCCTCCTCGCCCGCATACAGATGCACGAAGCCGGGTATCTCGCCCGTCGCGAACTCGACGTGCAGGCGCTCTTCGAATTCGCGAATCGTGCGCATCAGGCGATACGCGTGCAGCAGCCGATCGCTGCCGAGCTGATTCGAAACGGACATGTCTGTCTCCTGGATAGGTTATCGTTGAAGCCGCGCCGCGGCCTGTGCCGCGAGGCGGCGGGACGACGGCTCGCGCCGTCGCGGCGCGCCGTCGCAAAATCGAGCGGCGTCGAATGCGCGAGCCTCGACGCGCTCAATGAAACGTGAAGCCGCCGTCGACGTTCACCGCCTGCCCGGTCACGTTGTCCATCGTCGCGAAGAACACCGCGAGCCGGCCCATGTCCTCGGGCGTCTGCGCGCGGCCCTGCGGAATCAGCGTCAATTGATGGCGCTGCCACGACTCCTCGACCGTCTCGCCCGCCTGCTTCCATTCGTCGGACAGCCGCTCCCACATGTACGTGCGCACGATGCCGGGGCAGATCGCGTTGACGGTCACGCCGTCGCGCGCAAGCTCCTTCGCGAGCGCGTTCGTGAAGCCGACGACCGCGAACTTCGATGCGCTGTAGTGCGCGAGATTCGCAAAGCCCTCCTTGCCCGCGATCGACGCGACGTTGATGATCCGGCCGCGTCCTTGCGCCTTCAGATGCGGCAGCGCCGCGCGGCAGCCGAGGAACGTGCCCTTCGCGTTGACGTCCATCACGAAATCCCAGTCGCGCTCGGTGAGCTCTGCGACGGGCCGGATGCCGATCACGCCCGCGCAGTTGACGACGATGTCGAGCCCGCCGAGCGCGTCGAGCGCATGCGCGATCATCGCGTCGACCTGCGCCTGCTGCGTCACGTCGACCTCGAGCGCCGCCGCGCGCCGGCCGAGCGCGCGCACGTCGCGCGCGGTGGCGTCGAGCGCGTCGGCGAGCAGATCGGCGAGCAGGATGTCCGCGCCGGCCGCGGCGAGCGCGAGCGCGATGCCGCGGCCGATGCCGCGCGCGCCGCCCGTGACCACGGCGACCTGTCCTTCCAATGGTGTCGTCATGCTTCTTGTCTCCTTCTCGGTTGGAATCGTGGATGCGCCGCTCAGTCGGCGGCGGGATACGGAAATGCGTCGCCGGGATAGGCGTCGCCGAGCGCGCGATGCGACGCCGCATGGCGCAGCGTGCGCTCGACGTCGACCGTGAGCGGGCCGCGCCAGTCGAGCGCGATCTCGTAGCGCTCGCCGCGCGCGACTTCGATTTCGCGTTCGCCGTCGAACGCGAGCGTGCCTTGCTCGAGTTCGATCGGCGTCCACGCGTTCGCGTCGAGCCGCTCGCAGCCGCGCATCACGACGCGCTCGATCCGGCCGGGCGCGATCGGCGCGACGAGCGGCGTGCCGCCGCGCTCGCCGGGGCGCGCGAAGCGCATCGCGAGCCCGTGCGGCGCGCGCCGCTCGATCGGCGCCCACGCGCCGCCCAACGCGGACAGGCCGATGCCGTGCGGCTGCGCGAACGTCAGGTACAGCGCGTCGATGTCCTCCGGCGCCGAGATCGCGCGCGCGCCGATGAAGCGCTGCCGCGCCGCGCACACGTCGACGAGCGCGATCTCCTCGCGGCCGCGGTCCGGCCCCGCGACGCAGCGCACGACGAGCCGCTTGTTGCGCGCGAGCGCGACGTCGGGCGGCACCGCGCCCGTCGCGACGAGCGCGCCCGCGAGCCCCGCGACGGTCGCCTCGCGCAGATCGGGAAACGCGTTGTTCGTGCCGGTCGACAGCGTGAGCAGCGGCGTGTCGCCGCAATGCGCGGCCACCGCGCGATGCGTGCCGTCGCCGCCCAGCACCGCGATCAGCGCGACTTCGGCGCGGCGCATGTAGGCGGCGCCCGCATGCGTGTCCGCGACGCTGTCGGTGATCGGCAGATCGACGAATTCGACGGCGGGCCAGCGCGTGCGCCGCTCGACGGCCGCGTGCGTGTCGAGCGCGCGCAGGATCAGCGTCGCGATGCCCGTCTTGTCGCGCAGCGCGAGCACGCGCTCGACGCCGAGCGCGCCGAGGCCCGCGAACAGGCGCACGACCATGTTCGCCTTCTCGGCGGTCGGAAAAACCGACGCGTGCGTCGTGAGACGACGGATGTCGCGCCCCGACGCGGGGTTCGCAATCACGCCGACGGTAACGGGCGAGGTCACGGGCTTGTCTCCTGTTCGCAGCGTCAAGCGCGAACTGTTTTTCATCGGCGGTGCGGACGCACCGTGCTTGCCCGTGATCTCTGCAAGCGGCATGCCACATTGCGCAGCAGACCTGACGATCGGCGCGAGCGCGCCGCCGCGCGCGGCTTCGCGGCCGATCTGGCGATGCGCGCGCCGGGGGCGACTCATGCGACGCGTCTCGCCTCCACGTCCCTGCGACCGCTGCGACGCCTCGCCTCGACTGCCGCGCGCGGCCCGCCGCGCGGGCATCGGCGCGCGTCTCACGCGCGTGAGACGCGCGCTGAGACAATTGTCTCAACCGTTTGCCGTGCTGCAATGCAGGGTGATCGCGCGAACCGGATGTGCTACAAAACGTCGACATCCCTGCCGCGAAGAGTCAGCCGATCATGCCTTACGCCGCTTCCCAGACCCGGCACGCGGACCGCGTGCGCGGCGCGCTCGAAGGCCGCCTGCCCGCGCCCGCCGATTCGCCGCGCCTCGCGTCGTCCTGGCAGCGCTCGTTCGAGCGCTACCGGCTCGACCCCGCGTCGACGATCGGCCCGCGCGTGCTGACCGCGGCGGAGCTGCGCGAAGTGCGCGACAGGGAGGAGGCGTTCCTGCGCGCGTCCGGCCAGTGCCTGACGCGGCTGCACGAGATGATCCGCGTCGCCGACTACTGCGTGATGCTGACGGATGCGCACGGCGTGACGATCGACTACCGGATCGACCGCGAGCGGCGCGGCGACTTTCGCCACGCTGGGCTGCACATCGGCTCGTGCTGGTCCGAGAGCGAGGAAGGCACGTGCGGCGTCGCGAACGTGCTCGCCGATCTCGCGCCGATCACCGTGCACAAGACCGATCATTTCCGCGCGGCGTTCACGACGCTCACCTGCAGCGCGGCGCCCATCTTCGCGCCGACGGGCGAGCTGATCGGCGTGCTCGACGCGTCCGCCGTGCAGTCGCCCGACAACCGCGACAGCCAGCGGCTCGTCTTCCAGCTCGTGCGGCAGAGCGCGACGCTGATCGAGAACGGCTACTTCCTGCATCGCACCGCGCAGCACTCGGTGCTGTTCGGGCATCCGAGCCGCCATTTCGTCGAAGCGCAGCCGGAATGGCTGATCGCGTTCGACGAATGCGGCAACGTCGTCGCCGCGAATCGTCCGGCGCGCGACGCGCTGCCCGAGCTCGCCCATCCGCGCCACATCGACGAGATCTTCGACACGGTCGATCTGCCGTTGCGCGACGCGGGCCGCATCGATGCAGTCGTCGCGCTGCGGCTGCGCGCCACCGGCGCGACGCTGCACGCGCGCATCCGCGCGCCGCTCGCGCGCGCGCCGCGCGACGCGGGCCGCGCGGCGCACCGCGCACCCGATGCCGCCGCGCGCAGCGTCGGCGCGCTGACGCCGTTCCTGCGCAGCGCGGACCCGCGCATCGCGCGCCACGCGGAAGTCGCGCTGCGCGTCGCGAGCAGACGGCTGCCGATTCTCGTGCTCGGCGAGACGGGCGTGGGCAAGGAAGTGTTCGCGCGCGCGGTGCACGATGCGGGCGCGCGCCGCGCGCGGCCGTTCGTCGCCGTCAACTGCGGCGCGCTGCCCGAGGCGCTGATCGAAAGCGAGCTGTTCGGCTATGCGGCGGGCGCGTTCACCGGTGCGCGCCGCCAGGGCGCGCGCGGCAAGATCGCGCTCGCCGACGGCGGCACGCTGTTCCTCGACGAGATCGGCGACATGCCGCTCGCGCTGCAGACGCGCCTGCTGCGCGTGCTCGCGGATCGCGAAGTCGTGCCGCTCGGCAGCGACGCGCCGGTACGCGTCGACATCGACGTCATCTGCGCCACGCACCGCGATCTCGCGCGGATGGTCGCCGACGGCGGCTTTCGGGAAGATCTGTACTACCGGCTGAGCGGCGCGGTGTTCGAGCTGCCGCCGCTGCGCGAGCGCGCGGACATTCGCGAGATCGTCGATGCGGTGTTCGGCGAGGAAGCGCAGGCGGCAGGCCACGTGCTGACGCTCGACGCCGCGCTCGTCGAGCGGCTCCGCGCGTTCGCGTGGCCTGGCAACATCCGCCAGTTGCGCCACGCGCTGCGCTATGCGTGCGCGGTGTGCGACTCGGCGCGCGTCGAGCTGCGCCATCTGCCCGCCGGGCTCGCCGCGCAACTGGGCGACGCGGCGCCCGCGAACGCCGCGCACGGCGGCGCGGCCAGTGCAACCGGCGCAACCGACGAGCGCAGCCGCATCGTCGCCGTGCTCACCGCGCATCGCTGGCGGCCCGACGCGGCTGCGCGCGCACTCGGCATCTCGCGCGCGACGCTCTACCGGCGCATCGCGAAATACCGCATCGTCGCGCCGCATCGCGTGTGAGCGCGCCGCCCGCGCGCGAAGCCGCTGCACGCGACGGCTTCGTCACGCATGCGCGGCGTCGCGCTGCTCGAACACGTCGCGCGCGGCGAAGAGCGCATTGAGCGCGGCCGGAAAGCCCGCGTACAAGGCCATCTGCATGAACACCTCGACGATCTCGTCACGCGTGCAGCCGACGTTCAGCGCCGCCTCGATATGCACCTTCAGTTGCGGCTGCGCGTGGCCGAGCGTCGCGAGCGACGCGATCGTCGCGATCTCGCGCGACTTCAGGTCGAGCTGCGGCCGGCTGTAGATGTCGCCGAAACCGAACTCGACGAGCAGCCGCCCGAAGTCCGGCGCGATCGGCGCAAGCGCCGCGACGACGCGCTCGCCGACTTCGCCGTCGATTTCCTTCAGCGTGTTCCAGCCGCGCGCGTAGCGGTCTTCTGCGATTCGTGGTTCCATCGTTCGTCCTTGTCCGGTTGAGGTTGAGTCGTCTGCCCTGTCTGTCGAATCGCGTCGCGCTCGGCCCGCTCGTAATACGCGATCTTATCGACGATCGCGTCGAGGTTCGTCTGCAGCGCGTCGATCTGCGCACGCACCGCGTCGCGATGCGCGGCGAGGAGCGCGCGCCGCTCGCCGAACGTCGCATCGCCTTGCGCGCGCAGCTCGGCGAACGCCTGCATCCCGGCGATCGGCATCCCGGTCGCCTTCAGCCGCATCACGAAACGCAGCCAGTCGAGATCGGCGGGCGCGTACAGCCGGTGCCCCGCCGGCGTGCGCGAGATCGACCTCAGCAGACCGGCCTGCTCGTAATAGCGCAGCGTGTGCGTCGACACGCCGACGAGCGCGGCCACCTGGCCGATCGTCAAGGCGCGCGGGGACGTTGGCTTCGATGCGTTCGACATGACGTTCTCAAGGTTAGGACTTAGAGTGCACTCTAAGTCAAGCGCCGCGCGATGGCCAGCGTCCGGGTGGCCTGCGTCGCCGCTTCGCGCCGTCGCCCGGCCCGTTTTTCCGTCAAAGATGGTCAAAACCCGCCCGCACGCGACGCGGCAGCCTTTACAGTGTCGCCGTCGATGCGCAACACTGCCCCCGCTGTCTTAAAAAGGGCACGCATTTGTCCTATGCTTGAACGCGACGCCCGGCTCGCGCCGCGCGCCGGCGTTCGTTCCGACAGCCATTCATCCGTTCCATCAAAAGGGAGCTCCCGCCATGCTGAAAAAGCTGCTGATGCTGGTCGTCGCACTGTCGCTTTCGCTGACCGCCGCGCTCGCCGCCGCGGTCGAAGTCAACACCGCCGACCAGGCGGCGCTCGAATCGGTGAAGGGCCTCGGCCCGGTGAAGTCGAAGGCGATCATCGACGAGCGTGCGAAGAACGGCCCGTTCAAGGACGCCGACGATCTCGCGAGCCGCGTAAAGGGTCTCGGCGCGAAATCGGTCGCCAATCTCGAGGCGGCGGGCCTGACGATCGGCGGCTCGACGACGCCGCCGACGGGCGCGAAGGCGAAGACGAGCGCGGCGAAGCCGGCCGCGACCGCGACGACCGCGACGACCGCAGCACCCGCGCCGGCCCCGTCCGCGACGACGCCCGCCCCCGCCGCGACCACGCCGGCGACGGCGGCGAGCGCCCCGGCCGCGAAAAAGACCCGTTCGTCGAAGAAGAAGGACAAGGCCGCCGCCGCGGCGAGCGCCGCGGCAGAAGCGAGCGCGCCTGCCGCCGCGTCGTCGATGAAGGCGAAGGGCTCGAGGAAGAGCAAGAAGAACAAGGCGGCGACGCCCGCGTCCGCGGCATCGGGCGCATAAGTCGGGCGCCGCGCGTTGCGCGCGGCGTCTTCGTTCCACCGGCGCCGTTCGCGGCGCCGCCTCAACCTAGCAGGTGAATCATGGGTCTACTCGACATCGTTGGCGGTCTGATCGGCGGCCAAGGCGGCAATCAGAACGCGCTCGTCAGCGCCGCGCTGGAGTTCATCAACAACCAGCCGGGCGGCCTGAACGGCCTCATCGAAAAATTCAAGGCGGGCGGCGCGGGCGACGTCATCGGCTCGTGGGTCGGCACCGGCGAAAACCAGCCGATCTCGCCCGAGACGCTGCAGAACGTGCTCGGCTCGGATACGGTCGGCGCGCTCGCGCAAAAGATCGGCATCGATCCTCAGCAGGTGTCCGGCCTCCTCGCGCAGGTGCTGCCGCACGTCGTCAACGGCGCGACGCCGAACGGCGAAGTGCCGGCGAATGGCCAGCTCGACACGTCGAACGTGCTCGGCACGCTGTCGCAGCTCACGGGCCTGTTCGGCAACAAGCAGGCGTAACCGCACCGCGCCCCGCGATCGCGGCCGACCGCCGAAACGGCATACGCCGCCGATAAAAAAACACCCCGCTCGCGAGCGGGGTGTTTTGCTTTCACGGGCCGGAGCCGGCCGTGAGACCGGGCGCCGAACCGCCCAGCCGAGCCGCGGCGCTCAATGCACGACGCGCTCGAACATGAACCTGCCGTCCTGCACATCGACCGGAATCACGTCCTTCGGACCGAAGCGGCCCGCGAGGATGAGCTTCGCGACCGGGTTCTCGATCTCCTGCTGGATCGCGCGCTTGAGCGGCCGCGCGCCGAACAGCGGATCGTAGCCGACCTTGCCGATCTGCTCGAGCGCGGCCTCCGACACGTCGAGCGCCATGTCGAGCTTCGCGAGCCGGTCATGCAGGCGCGCGAGCTGGATTCTCGCGATCGCCTGGATGTTGCTGCGGTCGAGCGAGTGGAACACGACGACGTCGTCGATCCGGTTCAGGAACTCGGGGCGGAAGTGCTGCTTGACCTCGACCCACACCGCGTCCTTGATCTCTTCCTGCGACGCGCCCGACATCGACTGGATCAGTTGCGAGCCGAGGTTCGACGTCATCACGATCACCGTGTTCTTGAAGTCGACGGTGCGCCCCTGCCCGTCCGTCATCCGGCCGTCGTCGAGCACCTGCAGCAGCACGTTGAACACGTCCGGGTGCGCCTTCTCGATCTCGTCGAGCAGGATCACGCTGTACGGCTTGCGGCGCACGGCTTCGGTCAGATAGCCGCCTTCCTCGTAGCCGACGTAGCCGGGCGGCGCGCCGATCAGCCGCGCGACGCTGTGCTTCTCCATGAACTCGCTCATGTCGATGCGGATCAAGTGCTCTTCCGAATCGAACAGGAAACCGGCGAGCGCCTTGCACAATTCGGTCTTGCCGACGCCCGTCGGGCCGAGGAACAGGAACGAGCCGTACGGACGGTTCGGATCGGCGAGGCCCGCGCGCGAGCGGCGGATCGCGTCGGCGACCGCGTCGATCGCCTCGTTCTGGCCGACCACGCGCTCATGCAGCTTCTCTTCGATGTGCAGCAGCTTCTCGCGCTCGCCCTGCATCATCCGCGACACCGGAATACCCGTTGCACGCGACACGACCTCGGCGATTTCCTCCGCGCCGACCTGCGTGCGCAACAGGCGCGGCCGCGTCGGATTGTGCTGCTCGCTTTCCTCCGCCTGCGCGACCTGCTTCAGGCGCGCCTCGAGCTGCGGCAGCTTGCCGTACTGCAGCTCGGCGACCTTCTCGAGCTTGCCTTCGCGCTGCAGCCGCGCGATGTCGGCGCGCACCTTGTCGATCTCTTCCTTCAGTTGCGCGCTGCCCTGCACGGCCGCCTTCTCGGCCGTCCAGATCTCTTCGAGATCCGCGTACTCGCGCCCGAGCCGCTCGATTTCCTCCTCGATCAGCGCAAGACGCTTTTGCGACGCCTCGTCCTGCTCCTTCTTCACCGCTTCGCGCTCGATCTTCAACTGGATCAGACGGCGATCGAGCCGGTCCATTTCTTCGGGCTTCGAATCGATTTCCATCTTGATCCTGGACGCGGCCTCGTCGATCAGGTCGATCGCCTTGTCGGGCAGGAAGCGGTCGGTGATGTAGCGGTGCGACAGTTCCGCCGCGGCGACGATCGCCGGATCGGTGATCTCGACGCCGTGGTGCAGCTCGTACTTCTCCTGCAGCCCGCGCAGGATCGCGATCGTCGCCTCGACGCTCGGCTCGTCGACAAGCACCTTCTGGAAGCGGCGCTCGAGCGCGGCGTCCTTCTCGATGTACTTGCGGTATTCGTCGAGCGTGGTCGCGCCGATGCAGTGCAGCTCGCCGCGCGAGAGCGCCGGCTTGAGCATGTTGCCCGCATCCATCGCGCCTTCGGCCTTGCCCGCGCCCACCATCGTGTGGATCTCGTCGATGAAGACGATCGTGCGGCCTTCGTCCTTCGCGATGTCGTTGAGCACCGCCTTCAGGCGCTCCTCGAACTCGCCGCGATATTTCGCGCCGGCGAGCAGCGCCGCCATGTCGAGCGACAGCACGCGCTTGTTCTTCAGCGTCTCGGGCACTTCGCCGTTGACGATCCGCTGCGCGAGCCCTTCGACGATCGCGGTCTTGCCGACGCCCGGCTCGCCGATCAGCACCGGGTTGTTCTTCGTGCGGCGCTGCAGGATCTGGATCGAGCGGCGGATCTCGTCGTCGCGGCCGATCACCGGATCGAGCTTGCCCGCGCGCGCGCGCTCGGTCAGGTCGATCGTGTATTTCTTCAGCGCCTCGCGCTGGCTTTCGGCGTCCTGGCTGTGCACCTGCGAGCCGCCTCGCACGGCGGCGATCGCGGATTCGAGCGCGCGGCGGGTGAGCCCGTGCTGGCGCGCGAGACGGCCCGCGTCGCCCTTGTCGTCGGCCACGGCGAGCAGGAACATCTCGCTCGCGATGAACGTGTCGTTGAGCTTCTGCGCTTCCCTGTCGGCCTGGTTCAGCAGGCCCGCGAGCTCGCGGCCGACCTGGATGTCGCCGCCCGTGCCCGTCACCTGCGGCAGGCGCGAGATCGCTTCGTTGAGCGCGCCTTGCAGCGCCTGGATGTGCACGCCCGCGCGCGACAGCAGCGAGCGCGACGAACCGTCCTGCTGCGCGACGAGCGCGGCCAGCACGTGAACGGGTTCGATGTATTGGTTGTCGCGCCCGGCGGCAAGACTCTGCGCGTCCGAGAGCGCCTCCTGGAATTTGGTGGTGAGCTTGTCGATTCTCATGAATGAGACCTCCAATTTGCGAATAGCAACCAAATGAGGATGGTTATCCGCCTTTCAAGCCGGTTTTTTATTGAGGCACAGCAAAGGGACGCGTCACGCGAAACGCGTGGCGGCGATGGGAACGAAGCGCAGCGAGCGGCGCGGCCGGCGCACGCGAGGAGACCACCGGGAAAGCCGCCCACGCAGCGCGGGCGGCGCGTCTTCAGCCGACGATGGTCGCGGCCGCGCGGACGTCGGCCGTGGACACGATCCGCACCGGCGTGAGGCCGAGCAGCGTCGCGAGTTGGGACGCCGGCTGCGCGAGCTCGCCGATCGTATGCTTGTCGAGCTCCGCGAAGAACGCTTCGCGAGCCGCCACGAACACGCCCTTGAGCCGGCACACGGACTGGATCACGCAGTTGCGGTGCGATTCGGCTTCGCCCGCGAAGCAGCCGACGAGCGCGAAATCGTTTTCGGTCTTGCGCACGACTTCGCCGACGGTCAGCGTCGCGGACTGGGCGTTCAAACGCAAGCCGCCGTTGCGGCCGCGCACCGTCTCGATCCAACCAAGCTCGCCGAGCTGCTGCACCACTTTCATCAAATGGTTCTTCGAGATGCCGTAGGCATCCGAAATCTCCTGGATCGTCGACAGGCCCTCGCCTCGGACTGCGAGGAACAACATGACGCGCAAAGAGTAGTCGGTGTAGTCGGTTAGTCTCATTACGAAGTAGATGTTGTGTCAGTGCGACCGGCGCTCACGCAAACATCGCGCGTCTGCCATTGCCGATCGGACGGCCGCGTCATAAGATGCATGCCGTCAGCACTTTTATTGAGAGAGTGGCCGTTTAATATTGTGCGACAAAAACGCACCCACGTGCTGCCGTATTACCCGGCCCTTTTTAGATGACCCAAGCTTTTTCCGCCTCATCCGCCGCTGCGGCGCCGGCGCGCGACGCCGAACCGACGCCGGAGAACATCCGCGCGCTCGTCGACGCATTCTACGATCGCGTGCGCGACGATGCGCTCCTCGGCCCCGTGTTCGAAAGCAAGCTCGCCGGCCGCTGGGACCAGCACCTGCCGAAAATGGGCGAATTCTGGTCGAGCCTCGTGCTCGGCACGAAACGCTACCGCGGCAACGTGCAGGCCGCGCACCAGCCGCTCGACGGCCTCGAACCCGTCCACTTCAGCCGCTGGCTCGCGCTGTTCCTGAAGACCGTCGAGGCGCGCTACGAGCCCGCGGCGGCCGTGCGCTTCATGGAGCCCGCGCTGCGGATCGCGCAGAGCCTGCAACTGAGCCGCTTCGGCTGGGATTACCGGATTCCGGCCGAGCAGCAGGCGATTCTCGATCTGATCGCGCCGAAACGGCCGGCAGACGACGACGCGCACGCGCGCCAGCCGCGCGGCGAGCCGTTTCCGGCGAAGATCGTCGGCCGGACGGCGCACGACGATACGTAAGCGCGTGACTGCGCCGGGCGACCGGCGCTTCAGCGTCGAAATCAATGTACTCACGAACGCCCTGTTTCAAACGGCGCTCTCCCGCAGGCGTCGGCGACACCAAAATTGGCGAACGATCATTTGCCGAACGGTCCCGAACGCAGGAAACCTCACTATCCGCGCTTCTCGCTCCCCGCGTTCCCCGATTCGACGCCCCAACGCGCGAGCGCCGCGTCGTCGGCGCTGCGCGCGTCGACCCAGCGCTCGCCCGCAGGCGTCTTCTCCTTCTTCCAGAACGGCGCCTGCGTCTTCAGGTAATCCATCACGAACTCGCACGACTGGAACGCGTCGCCGCGATGCGCGGACACGGTCGCGACGAACACGATCTGATCGAGCGGACGGAGCTTGCCGACCCGGTGGACGATCGCGACGTCGATGCCCGGCCAGCGCGCGATCGCATCGTCCGCGATCGCGGCGAGCGCCTTCTCGGTCATCCCCGGATAGTGTTCGAGCTCGAGCGTGTCGACCTGCTCGCCTTCATTCAGATCGCGCACCGTGCCGACGAAGCACGCGACCGCGCCCACCCTTGGATTGCGCGCGCGCAGCGCCGCGATCTCGGCGCTCACGTCGAAATCGTCGGCCTGCACCCGTACCGTCGCCATCGCCGCCTCCTCAGCCGCCCGTCACGGGCGGGAAGAACGCCACCTCGCAGCCGTCGGTGATCCGCGTGCCGGCATCCGTCATCGTGTGGTTGCACGCCATCCGCAGCGCGCGCCCCTCGGCGAGCGTGTCCGCCCATGCGCCGCCGCGCGTGCGCAGCCACGCGCGCACGTCGCCCACCGTCGCGACGCCGTCCGGCACCGTCACTGTCTCGCTCGCGACGCCGAGCGCTTCGCGCACGCTCGCAAAAAACTTCAGTTCGATCTTCATCGTCACTACACCGCCCGGCTTCAGCCGAGCAATTCGGAAAAAGGAATGAAACGCACCGTCTCGCCCGCGCTGATCGCGTGGTTGGGCGGATTGTCGATCAGGCCGTCGCCCCATACCGTCGATGTCAGCACGGCCGAACTCTGGTTCGGAAACAGGTCGAGCCCGCCCGCCGCGTTCACGCGCGCGCGCAGGAATTCATTGCGGCGGTCGGCCTTGTTCTGCGTGAAGTCCGCGCGCAGCGACACCGCGCGCGGCGCGACCTGCGTCACGCCCGCGATCCGCAGCAGGAACGGCCGCACGAACAGCAGGAACGTGACGAAGCTCGACACCGGGTTGCCCGGCAGGCCGACGAAATACGCTTCGCCCGCGGCCGCCCTTCCCGCCGCGCCGTCTCGCCGGATCGCGCCGAACGCGAGCGGCTTGCCCGGCTTCATCGCGATCTGCCACAGCGCGAGCCGGCCTTCCGCCTCGACCGCGGGCTTCACGTGATCCTCGTCGCCCACCGATACGCCGCCGCTCGTCACGATCACGTCGTGCTCGCGCGCCGCCTCGCGCAGCGCCATGCGCGTCGCGTCGCGCCGATCCGGCACGATGCCGTAGTCGGTCACGTCGCAGCCGAGCCGCTCGAGCAGCCCGCGCAGCGTGAAGCGGTTCGAGTTGTAGATCGCGCCGGGCTTGAGCGGCTCGCCCGGCATCGTCAGCTCGTCGCCCGTGAAGAACACCGCGACCTTCACGCGCCGCGTGACCGCGAGCGACGCGCAGCCGACCGACGCGGCAAGCCCCATCGCCTGCGGCGTCATCCGCGTGCCGGCGGGCAGGATCACCGAGCCGCGGCGGATGTCCGCGCCCTGCGCGGTGATCCATTCGCCCGCCGTCGGCGTATGCAGGATGTCGATCTCGTCGCCCGCCTCCTCCGTCTGCTCCTGCATCACGACCGCGTCCGCGCCGGCCGGCACGGACGCGCCCGTGAAGATGCGCGCGGCCGTGCCCGGCGCGAGCGGCCCGGCCGGATGACCCGCGGGAATCCGCTGCGACACCGGCAGGCGCCGCTCGCCGCGCGTCAGGTCCGCGATCCGCACCGCGTAGCCGTCCATCGCGCTCGTGTTCATCGGCGGCACGTCGAGCGGCGACACCACGTCGGCCGCGAGCACGCGGTTGAGCGCATCGAGCGTCGGCACGGTTTCGGTTTCGGCTCCGGTTTCGGCGAGCGGGCGCGCCGCCGCGAGGAGCGCCGCCAGCGCATCGGCCGTCGACAGCATCGGCGCGCGCGGCGTCTGGGGATTGGGGTGGGACATCGTCGATTGATATGTTGACCGGATGGCGACATTGTAGCGACGCCTCCGCACGGATGTGGGCGACCGATCGCAGCGATGACCGCGCGCGGCGGATCGCGCATGCGCAATCGATCGCCTGAAAAGAAAAACAGCCCGATCAGCGTGTGCCGATCGAGCTGTTCGGCCCGGCCGCCCCGCTCGCCGATACGGCAGCGCGAGTCGGCACGGAATGGGTCTGACGATTGCACGTCGCGGCCTTTGCCGCTGGTCCCGCCGATCGGCCGATATCGCACCGCACGATGGCCATGCGGCGCAGCAGCGCGCGTCACGGCGTCGCACCCCGGTGACTTCGCGCAACGCGGCGACCGACAACGGCATCGCACGCGCCGCCCGCCGCATTCGCCGGCGCGTCACGCGCCCGTATGCGTGGCGATGAAGTCCTTCACCTGCTGAGCGTTCGCGCCGACGACCTCGAAGCGCTGCGGCAGCGCCTCGAGCCCGTCGAACGCGGCGGGCCGCGACGGCTCCCGCCCGAGCGCCTCGCGGATCGTCTCGCCGAACTTGATCGGCTGCGCGGTCTCGAGCACGACCATCGGCACGCCCGGCTGCAGATGCTCGCGCGCGACCTTCAGACCATCGGCCGTGTGCGTGTCGATCGTCGTGCCGTAGCGCCCGAACGCGTCGCGGATCGTCGCGAGCCGGTCCGCGTGCGTGCTGCGGCCCGACACGAAGCCGAACTCGGCGACGCGCGCGAAATCGCCGCTCGCCGCAAGATCGAAGCCGCCCTTTTGCTCGACGTCGCGAAACAACTGGACGACGCGCGCCGGATCGCGGCCGAGCAGGTCGAACACGAAGCGCTCGAAGTTCGACGCCTTCGAGATGTCCATGCTCGGGCTGCTCGTGTGATACGTGTCCTCGGCGCTGCGCACGCGGTACGCGCCCGTGCGGAAGAACTCGTCGAGCACGTCGTTCTCGTTCGTCGCGACGACGAGCTTCTCGATCGGCAGCCCCATCATGCGCGCGATGTGGCCCGCGCAGACGTTGCCGAAGTTACCCGACGGCACCGTGAACGACACGCGCTCGTCGTTGGACTGCGTCGCCGCGAAGTAGCCCTTGAAGTAGTAGACGACCTGCGCGACGACGCGCGCCCAGTTGATCGAATTGACCGTGCCGATCTTCTGCTGCGCCTTGAACGCGTGATCGTTCGACACGGCCTTCACGATGTCCTGGCAGTCGTCGAACACGCCCTGCACCGCGAGGTTGAAGATGTTCGGGTCCTGCAGGCTGTACATCTGCGCGGTCTGGAACGCGCTCATCTTCTGGTGCGGCGACAGCATGAACACGCGCACGCCCGCTTTGCCGCGCATCGCGTACTCGGCCGCGCTGCCCGTGTCGCCCGACGTCGCGCCGAGGATGTTCAGCGTTTCGCCGTGCCTCGCGAGCGTGTACTCGAACAGGTTGCCGAGCAACTGCATCGCCATGTCCTTGAACGCGAGCGTCGGGCCGTTCGACAGCTCGAGCAGCGCGACGGGCGCGCCGTGCTCGACGCCGAGCGTCGTGAGCGGCGTGATGTCGGCCGCGTTCCCGCCGTGGCGCGTGTGGCGGTAGACATCCGCCGTGTACGTGCGGCGCGTGATCGCGCGCAGGTCGTCGGCGGGAATGTCGTCGCAGAACTTCGACAGGATCTCGAACGCGAGATCCGCGTACGGCAGCGCGCGCCAGCGCGCGAGCTCGTCCGCGCTCACCCGCGGATACTCGCTCGGCAGATAGAGCCCGCCGTCCTTCGCGAGGCCGCCGAGCAGGATGTCGGAGAACGTGTGGCGCTCGCCGATGCCGGCGCCACGCGTGGAGATGTAATTCATGTCGTCCTCAGTTGAGCGCTTCCATGCGCAGCTTCGTGACCTTCGACACGACCGTCGCGAGCGATTCGATGCGCGCGATCGCCGCGTTGACGTTCTTCTCGATCGTCTCGTGCGTGATCAGGATGATGTCGGTCTCGCCGTTCGCGTCGTCGACCTGCTCCGACTCCTTCTGCAGCAGCGCGTCGATCGAGATGCCCGATTCGGCGAGAATGCGCGTGATGTCGGCGAGCACGCCCGTCTGGTCGGCGACGCGCAGGCGCAGGTAATAGCCGCTCGTCACCTCTTCGATCGGCAGGATCGGCGTGTTCGACAGGCTGTCCGGCTGGAACGCGAGGTGCGGCACGCGGTGCTCGGGGTCCGCCGTGTGCAGGCGCGTGACGTCGACGAGATCGGCGACGACGGCCGACGCCGTCGGCTCCGCGCCCGCGCCCTTGCCGTAGTACAGCGTCGTGCCGACCGCGTCGCCATGCACGACGACCGCGTTCATCGCGCCCTCGACGTTCGCGAGCAGGCGCTTCGCGGGAATCAGCGTCGGGTGCACGCGCAGCTCGATGCCGCGCTCGGTGCGGCGCGTGATGCCGAGCAGCTTGATCCGGTAGCCGAGCTCTTCCGCGTAGCGGATGTCGGTCGCGGCGAGCTTGCTGATCCCTTCGACGTACGCGCGCTCGAACTGCACCGGCACGCCGAACGCGATCGCGCTCATGATCGTCGCCTTGTGCGCGGCGTCGACGCCCTCGATGTCGAAGGTCGGATCGGCTTCCGCGTAGCCGAGCTCCTGCGCGGCCTTGAGCGCCGTCGCGAAATCGAGGCCGCGGTCGCGCATCTCCGACAGGATGTAGTTCGTCGTGCCGTTGATGATGCCCGCGATGTACTGGATCCGGTTCGCGGTCAGCCCCTCGCGCAGCGCCTTGATGATCGGAATGCCGCCCGCGACGGCCGCCTCGAACGCCACCATCACGCCCTTCTCGCGCGCCGCCTCGAAGATCTCGGTGCCGTGCACGGCGAGCAGCGCCTTGTTCGCGGTCACGACGTGCTTGCCGTTGGCGATCGCGCGCAGCACGAGCTCGCGCGCGATGCCGGTGCCGCCAATCATCTCCGCGACGATCGCGATCGACGGATCGTCGACGACCGCGTTGAAATCGTCGCCGATCGACACGCCGCCCGCGTCGCCGTCGAGCGCGGCGAGCGCCTTCGCGGGATTGCGCACCGCGACGCGCGCGATCTCGATGCCGCGCCCGGCGCGCCGCTTGATTTCTTCCTGGTTGCGGCGCAGCACCTTGAAGGTGCCGCCGCCCACCGTGCCGAAGCCCAACAGGCCTACTTTGATCGGTTCCATGCTGCGTGTGGTCTATTGAATGAAAAAGATGGGACGCGCCCGGTCAGACCGCGTTGCGCTTCCGGTAGCCATCGAGGAAGCGCGCGATCCGCTCGATCGAATCGGTCAGGTCGTCGACGTTCGGCAGGAACACGACACGGAAGTGATCCGGCGTCGGCCAGTTGAAGCCCGTGCCCTGCACGAGCAGCACGCGCTCCCGGAGCAGCAGCTCGAGGATGAACTGCTGGTCGTTGTCGATCGGATAGAGCTTCGGGTCGAGGCGCGGGAACATGTAGAGCGCCGCTTCCGGCTTCACGCACGACACGCCGGGAATCGACGTCAGCATGTCGTACGCGAGCTCGCGCTGCTTGTACAGGCGCCCGCTCGGCATGATCAGCTCGTTGATGCTCTGATAGCCGCCGAGCGCGGTCTGGATCGCGTACTGGCCGGGCACGTTCGCGCAGAGGCGCATCGACGACAGGATGCCGAGCCCCTCCAGGTAATCGTGCGCGCGGCGGCGGTTCCCGGCCGTGAGCCCCGCGACCGACATCCAGCCCGCGCGATAGCCGCACGACCGGTAGCTCTTCGACAGGCTGTTGAACGTGACGGTGATCACGTCCTCCGCGAGCGACGCGAGCGCCGTGTGCGACTTGCCGTCGTAGACGATCTTGTCGTAGACCTCGTCGGCGAAGATGACGAGCCCGTGCTCGCGCGCGATCGCGATCAGCTCGACGAGCAATTCGTCCGAATAGAGCGCGCCCGTCGGGTTGTTCGGGTTGATCACGACGAGCGCCTTCGTGTTCGGCGTGATCTTGCGGCGAATGTCGTCGGGATCGGGCATCCAGCGGTTCGACTCGTCGCAGACGTAGTGCACGGGCGTGCCGCCCGACAGGCTCACGGCCGCCGTCCAGAGCGGGTAATCGGGCGCGGGCAGCAGCACCTCGTCGCCGTCGTTCAGGAGCGCCTGCGTCGCCATCACGATGAGTTCGGACGCGCCGTTGCCGACGTAGATGTCGTCGAGCTCGACGCCCTGCACGCCCTTTTGCTGCGTGTAGTGCATGATCGCCTTGCGCGCGGCGAACACGCCTTTCGAATCCGAATAGCCGGACGACGTCGGCAGGTTGCGGATCATGTCCTGGATGATCTCGTCCGGCGCGTCGAATCCAAACGGGGCCAGATTGCCGATGTTCAGCTTGATGATGCGGTGCCCCTCGTCCTCGAGGCGCTTCGCGTGCTCGAGCACGGGGCCGCGGATGTCGTAGCAGACATTGAGCAGCTTGTTCGACTTCTGAATCGGTTTCACGGCGGACACGTTCCTGGGTAATGCCTGCGGGCCTGGGGGCGGGGATCAAAACTGGAGAGCGGCCGGTAGCGCGCTGTCTAGGAATGGCTTCATGCGGCTGACGGGCGCGGCTTGTGGCGGCGCGCGACAGAAACGCCGCCCGGGAGCGGCTAAAAAGTTATAATTTAGCGGATTTTGGCCGACTTTCGCAATGCACCAACCCGGCCGCGGCCTTCGCGCGGCAGTGTCCGCCACGACGGCCGCACGCATCGCGGCAGGCGGCCCGTCCCGTTCGGGGCCGGATTGCCGAGCGGCGCGGCCGCTGTTCCGGCCCTTTTCGACACCGCGGAAGACCGATTTGAAATTACATCAGGACCCGAGCAACGCGCTCAATACCGTCACCGGCTACGGCCCCGATTATGTCGACATCAATCTGCAGCGCCACGAGACGAGCGTGATCGTGCTGCCGGGCGCGCCCGTCGCCGAATGGCCCGTCGCATCGTTCGACGCGCTCACGCCCGAGCTCTTCGCGATGCTGCTCGAGCCGCAGCCCGAGGTCGTGATCTTCGGCAGCGGCGCGAGACTGCGTTTCCCGCACCCGCGCCTGACCGCGCAGCTCACTGCGCAGCGGATCGGCGTCGAGACGATGGATTTCCAGGCCGCCTGCCGCACGTACAACATCCTGATGGCCGAAGGCCGGAAGGTCGCCGCGGCGCTGCTGATCGAACGTTAAGCGAGCGTTAAGCCGCACCGCGCTAAAACCCCCGGCGGCGCTTGCGTCTGTGCTTGTGCCCGTGTTTGCCCCTGTTTCGCACCGCACCCCACTCGCCGCGGACGACAGCCGCAACCCGACCGAATCTGACAAACTCGATACGAACCCTATGAACGATACGCCGACCAGGCTACCGCTCGATCGCGCCGCGCCCATGACGCTGAGCCGCGCCACGCTCCTCTTTCTCGTCGCGGCGCTCGCCGTGATCTGGTTCGCGCCGCTCGGCCTGCGCCATCTGATCCCGAGCGACGAAGGCCGCTACGCCGAAATGGCCCGCGAGATGTTCGCCACGGGCGACTGGATCACGCCGCGCTACAACGGCTACAAGTATTTCGAGAAGCCGCCGCTGCAGACCTGGCTCAACGCGCTCACGTTCGCGTGGTTCGGCGTCGGCGAATGGCAGGCGCGCCTGTACACGGCGCTCGCGAGCTTCGCGGGCGTCCTCTTCGCCGGCTACACCGGCGCGCGCGTGTTCAACCCGCGCGCGGGCTTCTTCGCGGCGCTCGTGCTCGCGAGCTCGCCGTACTGGAACCTGATGGGCCACTTCAACGCGCTCGACATGGGACTGTCGCTGTGGATGACGATCACGCTCTGCGCCCTCCTCCTCGCACAGCGGCCCGGCATCGGCAAGCGCGCCGAGCGCGGCTGGATGTGGCTCTGCTGGGCATCGATGGCGCTCGCCGTGCTGTCGAAGGGCCTCGTCGGCCTGATCCTGCCGGGCGCCGTGCTCGTCCTCTACACGCTCGCGTCGCGCGACTGGGCGCTGTGGAAGCGCCTCCACCTCGCGAGCGGCCTCGTCGTCTTCTTCGCGATCGCGACGCCGTGGTTCGTGCTCGTGCAGTCGCGCAACCCCGAATTCTTCAACTTCTTCTTCATCGTCCAGCAGTTCCGGCGCTACCTGACGCCCGAGCAGAACCGCCCCGGCGCGTTCTACTACTTCGTGCCGGTGCTCATCGTCGGCTTCCTGCCGTGGCTGTCCGTGAGCGTGCAGAGCGTGCGCCACGCGCTGCGCATCCCGCGCCAGCCGAACGGCTTCGCGCCGATGCTCGTGCTGGCTACATGGAGCGCGTTCATCTTCCTGTTCTTCAGCGCGTCGCACTCGAAGCTGATCTCGTACGTGCTGCCCGTCGCGCCCGCGCTCGCGCTGATGATCGGCGCGTATCTGCCGCTCGTGCCGCGCGAGCGGTTCCGCCGCCATCTGTTCGGCTACCTGGTGTTCCTCGTCGCCGCCGCGTTCGGCGCGCTCTTCCTCGCGCGCCTGGGCGACGCGCGCACGCCGAATGCGCAATACCTGGCGTTCCAGAAGTGGGTGTACGCGGCGCTCGCCGCCGCGTTCGCGCTCACGCTCGTCGCCGTGTGGCTCAATCGCCGGGGCCGCGCGGGCATCGCCGCGGCGGCCGTCGCGTTCGGCGCCGGGTGGCTCCTCCTCGGCACGATCGGCGGCACCGGGCACGACGCGTTCGGCCGCTACAGCTCGGGCGCGCTCCTCGCGCCCGCGATCCGCGCGGAACTCGCGAAGCTGCCGCCCGACACGCCGTTCTATTCGGTCGACACGCTCGACCACACGCTGCCGTTCTACGTCGGCCACACGATGATCATGGTCGAGCGCAAGGACGAACTCGCGTTCGGCATCTCGGTCGAGCCCGACAAGTGGGTTCCGACCGTCGCCGAATGGGAACAACGCTGGCGCGCCGATCGCTACGCGCTCGCGCTGATGTCGCCCGACCGCTACAGGCAGTTGTCGGAAGCGGGCCTGCCGATGCGCGTCGTCGCGCGCGACAACCGGCGCGTCGTCGTCGAGAAGCCGCAATCCTGAGCCGCGAGGGACCCGAACCGATGAATCCCGTCTCTCTCTTCTGCATCGTCACGGGCGTGATGCTGAACGCCTGCGCGCAACTGCTGCTGAAAGCCGGCGTGCGCGCCGTTGGACACTTCGAATTCACCCGTGCGAACATTGTGCCCATCGGCTTCAAGATCGCGACCCAATTGCCGATCATCGGCGGCCTCGGCTGCTACGTGCTCTCGGTGGTCGTGTGGATCGTCGGGCTGTCCCGGGTCGACGTGTCGGTCGCGTATCCGATGCTCTCGCTCGGCTACGTCGTCAATGCGTTCGCCGCGTGGTACCTGTTCGGCGAGGTGCTGTCGGTGCAGCGCCTCGTGGGCATCGGCATCATCCTGATCGGCGTGTTCGTGCTCGCGCGCAGTTGACGCGCCCGCACCCGGCCCGCGCGCTCGACGCGCACCGGCCGCGCCGACAAAAAGTGACGCACCCGTTCCGGCGGACAGTGTCAAATGCGCGTGTCGGGCGGCGCCCGATTCCTTTCACACGACAACGAGCGAAGCTTACATGAGCCAGACTTCCGTTCCTTTCCTGCCGTTCGTCAAACCCGAGATCGACGAGGAAACCATTCAGGGCGTGGCCGACGTGCTGCGCTCCGGCTGGATCACGACCGGCCCGCAGTGCCAGCGCTTCGAGGCCGCGCTGTCCGAATACTGCGGCGGGCGCCCCGTGCGCGTGTTCAACTCGGGCACGGCGACGCTCGAGATCGGCCTGCGGATCGCGGGCGCAGGCCCCGGCGACGAAGTGATCACGACGCCGGCGTCATGGGTCGCGACGAGTAACGTGATCCTCGAAACGGGCGCGACGCCCGTGTTCGTCGACATCGATCCCGCCACGCGCAACCTCGATCTCGACCTCGTCGAAAAGGCGATCACGCCGCGCACGAAGGCGATCATCCCTGTGTACCTGGCGGGCCTGCCCGTCGACATGGACCGCCTCTACGCGATCGCGCGCGCACACGAGCTGCGCGTGATCGAGGACGCCGCGCAGGCGCTCGGCTCGACGTGGCGCGGCCAGCGCATCGGCGCGATCGGCGACATCGTGTCGTTCAGCTTCCATCCGAACAAGAACATCACGTCGATCGAAGGCGGCGCGCTCGTGCTCAACGACGAAGCCGAGGCGACGCTCGCGCAGAAGTACCGCCTGCAGGGGATCACGCGCACGGGCCTCGACGGGATGGACTGCGACGTGCTCGGCGGCAAGTACAATCTGACCGACGTCGCCGCGCGCGTTGGCTGGGGCCAGCTCGCGCATCTCGAGCGTTTCAACGCGACGCGCCGCGGGCTCGCCCGCCGCTACTTCGACGCGTTCGCGAGCGGGCCCGCGCTCGCGCTCGGCGTCGGGCTGCCTGTCGCGGACTTCGAGCACGGCAACTGGCACATGTTCCAGATCACGCTGCCGCTCGAGAAACTGTCGATCTCGCGCGGCGAGTTCATGGAGCAGTTGAAGCAGCGCGGCATCGGCTCGGGCGTCCATTACCCGGCCATTCATCTTTTCACGCTGTACCGCGCGCGCGGCTTCACGGAGGGCATGTTCCCCCACGCCGAGCGCTTCGGCGCGTCGACCGTCACGCTGCCGCTCTTCACGCAGATGAGCGATGCGGACGTGCAACGGGTCGTCGACGCCGTCAACCAGATTTGCGAACAATACGGAAAATAAGCGGACATGACTCACCCTGAAACACGCGCGACGAATCCTGAAGTTTCGATCGTCATCCCCGTGTACAACGAGGAAGCGGGGCTCGCTGCGCTCTTCGCGCGGCTCTACCCGGCGCTCGACGCGCTCGGCACGCCGTACGAAGTGATCCTCGTCAACGACGGCAGCCGCGACCGCTCGGCCGCCCTCCTCGCCGACCAGTTCCGCGTGCGTCCGGACACGACGCGCGTCGTGCTCCTGAACGGCAACTACGGCCAGCACATGGCGATCCTCGCGGGCTTCGAGCAGTCGCGCGGCGAGATCGTCATCACGCTCGACGCCGACCTGCAGAACCCGCCCGAGGAAATCGGCAAGCTGATCGCGAAGATGCGCGAAGGCTACGACTACGTCGGCTCGATCCGGCTGCAACGTCAGGACAGCCTGTTCCGCCGCAAGGCGTCGGCCGCGATGAACCGGCTGCGCGAGCGCATCACGCGCATCAAGATGACCGATCAGGGCTGCATGCTGCGCGCCTACAGCCGCCACATCATCGACACGATCAACCGCTGCGGCGAGGTGAACACGTTCATCCCCGCGCTCGCGTACACGTTCGCGCAGAACCCGACCGAAATCGAGGTCGCGCACGAAGAGCGCTTCGCGGGCGAATCGAAATACTCGCTGTACAGCCTGATTCGCCTGAACTTCGATCTCGTCACGGGCTTCTCGGTCGTGCCGCTGCAATGGCTGTCGTTCATCGGCGTGATCCTCTCGCTCGGCTCGGCCGCGCTCTTCGTGCTGCTCGTCGTGCGGCGCTTCATCGTCGGCGCGGAAGTGCAAGGCGTGTTCACCCTCTTCGCGATCACGTTCTTCCTGCTCGGCGTGATCATCTTCGCGCTCGGCCTGCTCGGCGAGTACATCGGACGCATCTATCAGCAGGTCCGCGCGCGGCCGCGCTACCTGATCCACACCGTGCTCGAGGCGCGCGACGGCAAGCCCGGCGTCACGCTCGCCGCCGAGCGCCGCGAGGCCGCGCGATGAAGCCGCGCGCCGTCGTCTTCGCGTATCACAACGTCGGCGTGCGCTGCCTGCAGGTGCTGCTCGCGCGCGGCGTCGACGTCGCGCTCGTCGTCACGCACGAAGACAGCCCGACCGAGAACATCTGGTTCGGCAGCGTCGCGGCGGTCGCGGCCGAGCACGGCATCGCGGTCATCACGCCCGCCGATCCGGCGGGCGCCGACGTGCGCGCGGCGGTCGCGAGCACGAAGCCCGATTTCATCTTCTCGTTCTATTACCGGCACATGCTGCCCGCCGACCTCCTCGCGCTCGCCGCGCGCGGCGCTTACAACATGCACGGGTCGCTGCTGCCGAAGTACCGCGGCCGCGTGCCGACGAACTGGGCGGTGCTCAACGGCGAGACCGAAACCGGCGCGACGCTGCACGAGATGGCCGCGAAGCCTGACGCGGGCGCGATCGTCGGCCAGACCGCGGTGCCGATCCTGCCCGACGACACCGCCGCGCAGGTATTCGACAAGGTCACGGTCGCCGCGGAGCAGACGCTCTGGCGCGTGCTGCCCGCGCTGCTCGCGGGCGAGGCGCCGCACCTGCCGAACGATCTGTCGCAGGGCAGCTACTACGGCGGGCGCAAGCCCGAGGACGGGCGCATCGACTGGTCGCAGCCGGCCGCGACCGTATACAACCTGATCCGCGCAGTCGCGCCGCCGTATCCTGGCGCGTTCACCGACCTCGACGGCGCGCGCTTCGTGATCGCGCGCGCGCGGCTCGCCGCGCCCGGCTCGGCGGCCGCGCGCGCGGCCGCCGATTTGCCGCCGGGCCTGCACGTAAGCGATAATGCGCTGTTCGGCGTTTGCGGCGACAGCCGCGCCGTCTCCATTCTCGAACTGCGCCGGCAGCGCGACGGCGGCGAAGCCGTCGTTTCCCCGGCGGAATTCGCGCAGTTCATTCATTCTTCCCGTCATTCATGAAAGCTAAAAAAGTCCTGATCCTGGGTGTGAACGGCTTCATCGGCCATCACCTGTCCAAGCGCATTCTTGAAACCACCGATTGGGAAGTGTTCGGCATGGACATGCAGACCGATCGGCTGGGCGACCTCGTCAAGCACGAGCGGATGCATTTCTTCGAGGGCGACATCACGATCAACAAGGAGTGGGTCGAGTATCACGTGAAGAAGTGCGACGTGATCCTGCCGCTCGTCGCGATCGCGACGCCCGCCACCTACGTCAAGCAGCCGCTGCGCGTGTTCGAGCTCGACTTCGAGGCGAACCTGCCGATCGTGCGTTCGGCCGTCAAGTACGGCAAGCACCTCGTGTTCCCGTCGACGTCCGAGGTGTACGGCATGTGCGCGGACGAGCAGTTCGATCCGGACGCGTCCGCCCTCACCTACGGCCCGATCAACAAGCCGCGCTGGATCTACGCGTGCTCGAAGCAACTGATGGACCGCGTGATCTGGGGCTACGGGATGGAGGGCCTGAATTTCACGCTGTTCCGCCCGTTCAACTGGATCGGCCCGGGCCTCGACTCGATCTACACGCCGAAGGAAGGCAGCTCGCGCGTCGTCACGCAGTTCCTCGGCCACATCGTGCGCGGCGAGAACATCAGCCTCGTCGACGGCGGCTCGCAGAAGCGCGCGTTCACGTACGTCGACGACGGCATCAGCGCGCTGATGAAGATCATCGAGAATCCGAACGGCGTCGCGACAGGCAAGATCTACAACATCGGAAATCCGGACAATAACTTCTCGGTGCGCGAACTCGCGAACAAGATGCTCGAGCTCGCGGCGGAATTCCCCGAATACGCCGATTCGGCCAAGCGCGTGCAGCTCGTCGAGACGACGTCGGGCGCGTACTACGGCAACGGCTACCAGGACGTGCAGAACCGCGTGCCGAAGATCGAGAACACGATGCAGGAGCTCGGCTGGGCGCCGCAGTTCACGTTCGACGACGCGCTGCGCCAGATCTTCGAGGCGTACCGCGGCCACGTCGCCGACGCACGCGCGCTCGTCGAGCAGCAAGGCTGAAGAGGGGCGCCGCCACTTGGCCCGCATCGTCCTCAAGATCGACGTCGACACGCTGCGCGGCACGCGCGAAGGCGTGCCGAACCTCGCGCGCATCTTCGATCGCTTCGCCGCGCGCGCGACCTTCCTCTTCAGCCTCGGCCCGGACCACACCGGCTGGGCGATGCGCCGCGTGCTGCGGCCGGGGTTCCTGAAGAAGGTGTCGCGCACGTCGGTCGTCGAGCATTACGGCGTCAGGCAGTTGCTGTACGGCGTGCTGCTGCCCGGCCCCGACATCGGCCGCCGCGCGAGAGCCGACATGCGCGCGATCCACGAAGCCGGCTTCGAATGCGGGATCCACACCTGGGATCACGTGTACTGGCAGGACAACGTCCGCCAGCGTTCGCGCGACTGGACCGTGCGCGAGATGAACAAGAGCCGCGAGCGCTTCGTCGAGATCTTCGGCGCGCCGCCCGTCACGCACGGCGCGGCCGGCTGGCAGATGAACGACGCCGCATTCGAGCAGATCGACGCGTGGGGGATGCGCTACGCGTCGGACGGCCGCGGCCATTCGCCGTATCTGCCCGTCGTCGCGGGCAGGACGCTCGCGCACGTGCAGATGCCGACGACGTTGCCGACGCTCGACGAGATCCTCGGCATCGACGGCATCGACACGCGCAACGTCGCCGCGCATCTGCTTGAGCACACCGAGCGCAATCCGCACGATCAGGTATTCACGCTGCACGCGGAGCTCGAAGGCCAGAAGCTCGCGCCCGTGTTCGAGCAACTGCTCGCGGGCTGGCGCGCGCAAGGCCACACGTTCGCGACGATGGGCGACTATTACGCGACGCTGGACCGCGCCGCGCTGCCATCGTACCCTGTCGCGTGGGGCGAGATCCCCGGCCGCTCCGGCGAACTGATCGTCCAGCCCGACTGAACGAACGCCGTCGCCGGCTTTCGCCTCACATCCCGCATCGCCACGCGCGGCCCGCCGTCCGCGCTCGTTCATAACAACAGGAGAAACACGTGTCTGTCGAAGTCGACCGTCAAGTTCCCGATTTCACCGCGCCTGCCACGAGCGGCGAGTTTTCGCTGTCGGGCGTCAGGGGCAAGAAACTCGTGCTGTATTTCTATCCGAAGGACAACACGCCCGGCTGCACGACCGAGGGCCTGCAGTTCCGCGATCTGTATCCGAAGTTCAAGAAGGCCGGCGCGGAAATCGCCGGCGTGTCGCGCGACAGCCTGCGCTCGCACGAGAACTTCAAGGCGAAGCTCGAATTGCCGTTCCCGTTGATTTCGGACCCCGATGAAACGCTCTGTGCGCTGTTCGGTGTCATGAAACTGAAGAAAATGTATGGCAAGGAAGTGCGCGGAATCGAGCGCTCGACGTTCGTGATCGACGGCGAAGGCGTGCTGCGCCACGCATGGCGCGGCGTGAAGGTGCCGGGCCACGTCGACGACGTGCTGAGCGCTGTACAAGCGCTTTGAGGCGCGTTATATTGGGCCGCAATGAATGCCTGTCCGACCCATTTTTCTCGTAGCTGCGCCGGTGGTCCCAACGATGCGCCCACGCGTCTGACGCGCAGCACGACGGTTAAAGCCGAGCCGCTTGCCCCTGTTCGGGGGAGCGGCTTTTTTTATGGTTTCCGGGCCAGCCATTGCGCGCCGGCCGTCCAACGCGTCAAGGAGACGATCGAAATCTAGGCGAACCGGCGATTCGAACCCCATGTGCGCCACTGCGCGCAAACTGCACGCACGACGCGTCGCAGGATGCGAACGGCGGCGCATGCCTGCGACACGATTCCTCCCGAGGGACACCATGCCTTTGCCTACTCCCCCCAGCAAGCTCGGCAGCCTTCTGCCGCCCGACGAATACAAGGCGAAAGCGCGGCCCGCGAAAGCCGCGAAGCAATCCGCCTCCGGGGGCCCCGCTCACGCTGCCGCGGCCGATTACAGCCCGGCGAGCGTAGCCGAACCGATGGTCGTTGCCGCGAACACCACCTCGCCGCTGCGCGCGGTCGCGCCCACCGAAGCGAGCGCCGCCGCGCCGCGCGCGCGCAAGACGAAGCAGACGGCCGCGCTGCTGCAACCGGTGCCGGCCGCGCCCGCGTCGCCCGCCGCCCCCGTCGCGCGCTCGTCGAAGACTGATGCGGTGAAGCCCGCGGCGGCCGCGCCCGCCACGCCGCGCGCGGCCGCGAAAACGCGCGGCGGCAAGAGCGCCGAAATCGAGATGCAAAAGCTCTTCGTGCTCGACACGAACGTGCTGATGCACGATCCGAGCAGCCTGTTCCGCTTCGAGGAGCACGACGTCTATCTGCCGATGATGACGCTCGAGGAACTCGACGATCACAAGAAGGGGATGTCGGAAGTCGCGCGCAACGCGCGTCAGGTGAGCCGCACGCTCGACTCGCTCGTCGCCGATGCGGGCCCGATCTCGGCCGGCATTCCGCTCGCGCGCCTCGGCAGCCGCGAGGCGCTCGGGCGCCTGTACTTCCAGACGACGCTCACGAGCATCGAGCCCGTCGAGGGCCTGCCGCAGGGCAAGGCCGACAACCAGATCCTGAGCGTCGTGCGCGCGCTGCAGCGCGAGCGGCCCGACCGGCAGGTCGTGCTGGTGTCGAAAGACATCAACATGCGGATCAAGGCGCACGCGCTCGGCCTGCCCGCCGAGGATTACTTCAACGACCAGGTCCTCGAGGACAAGGATCTGCTCTACTCCGGCGTGCGCGAACTGCCGCAGGACTTCTGGACGAAGCATGCGAAGGGCATGGAGAGCTGGCAGGACACGAAGACGGGCACGACGTATTACCGCGTGACGGGCCCGCTCGTCGCGTCGATGCTCGTCAACGAGTTCGTCTATCTCGAGCCGCAGAACGGCGAGCCCGCGTTCCACGCGATCGTGCGCGAGCTGAACGGCAAGACGGCGCTGTTGCAGACGCTGCGTGACTACAGCCACCACAAGAACAACGTGTGGGGCATCACCGCGCGCAACCGCGAGCAAAACTTCGCGCTGAACCTGCTGATGAACCCCGAGATCGACTTCGTCACGCTGCTCGGTCAGGCCGGCACCGGCAAGACGCTCGTCGCGCTCGCGGCGGGCCTGGCGCAGGTGCTCGACGACAAGCGCTACAACGAGATCATCGTCACGCGCGCGACCGTGCCCGTCGGCGAGGACATCGGCTTTCTGCCCGGCACCGAGGAAGAGAAGATGCAGCCGTGGATGGGCGCGTTCGACGATAACCTCGAAGTGCTGCAGAAGACCGACGACGCGGCCGGCGAATGGGGCCGCGCGGCGACGCAGGAGCTGATCCGCTCGCGCCTGAAGGTCAAGAGCATGAACTTCATGCGCGGCCGCACGTTCGTCGACAAGTACGTGATCATCGACGAGGCGCAGAACCTCACGCCGAAGCAGATGAAGACGCTCGTCACGCGCGCGGGCCCCGGCACGAAGATCATCTGCCTCGGCAACATCGCGCAGATCGACACGCCGTACCTGACGGAAGGCAGCTCGGGCCTCACGTACGTCGTCGACCGCTTCAAGGGCTGGGGGCACAGCGGCCACGTGACGCTCGCGCGCGGCGAGCGCTCGCGGCTTGCCGACTACGCGTCCGACATCCTGTAACGATGCGCCGGCGGCCGCGGCGAGCGGCTTCCGGCCTGAAGCGGCGCCTGATTCGTCAGGCGCCGCTTTTTCATTTCAGGGTCGAATCAGCGACGAGCAAAACGTCCTTCCTGCACAACATTTACGCGCGAAACTTCAAGTCATTTCTCAAGAATTCTTGCGGAAGCCCCGCCGGACACACTACTATCGCGATTAACCGTTGTCATACGATTGGCGAGCGCAGCGCGTTCGCCCGCCTCTCATGCTGCGTCTTTCGCTGTCCGTTCTCGTGATCTCGCTGCTCGCCGCCTGCTCGAGTGCGCCGCAGAAGTCGGCGCGCTCGTCGTCGGGCATGGCGATCACCACGCCGCGCGCGTATACGCCGCCGCGCGGCTTCCCGAATTTCGTCGACCATAGCGTCGGCCGCGAGGAAATCTCGATCCAGGCGATGAGCCTCGTCGGCGTGCCGTACCGCTGGGGCGGCAACACGCCGGACAGCGGCTTCGATTGCAGCGGGCTCGTGCGCTATGTCGTCGATCGCGCGGCGAGCGTCACCCTGCCCCGCACGACGGCCGACATGAGCTCGGCCGGCGAATCGATCGAGCCCGATGGCATCGCGCCGGGCGATCTGATCTTCTTCAATACGTCGGGGCGGCCGCATTCGCACGTCGGCATCTATGTCGGCAAGCTGCGCTTCGTGAACGCGCCGTCCACGGGCGGCACGGTGCGGCTCGACTATCTGACGAATCCGTATTGGGCGAAGCGCTTCGACGGGATCCGGCGCGTCGCGGCGCCGAAGGCGAAGCCGGCGCCGTTCGACGCGCCGACCTATCAGGCGAGCCGGCAGCCGGAACCCGTGCCGCGCGTGAGCCCCGCGGCGACCTACGCGGCGGCCAATGCGCCGACGACGCCCGCCGTGCCGAATGTGCCGCCTGTCGCCACCACCGCCGCCGCCGACCCGTACGAGCCGCCGCCGTCCGCGATGTCCGCCGCGCGGCGGCACGGCGAGCGTTGCCGGCGCGTCGCCGGCCGATCCGATCGACGCCGCCGCGGACGCATTCGAGCCGCCCCCGCCCGCCGCGAGCGCGGCAGCCCGCCAGGCGCAGCTCGCCGCGCCCGGCAACGTGCAAATCCTGCGCGCGTCGACAGCAAGCGGCGCGGCGCGCGCCGCCGCAACCGGCACGAACGACGACCCGATCGCCCGCTTCGCGAACGGCAGCTACTGACAAACCGGACGAACCGCGCGAACGCACGCGGTGCGGGCTGCTCGACGCGTCGTCCCGACCCACCCGGCAAAAGCGGGACGCACACCCAAACGCGAACGACCATCCGAGCGCCGGAAAACGCCGGCGCTGAAAAGACGATGCGCCGCAGCCTGTCGGCATGCGGCGCATCGTTGTTTTCTACGCGGCGAAACGCGGCGTCGTGCCGCGCGACCGGCGCGCTCAGCGCATCAGAACACGCGGTGCCCGATCCACCAGCCGGCCGCCGCGATCAGCGCCGATGCGGGAATCGTCAGCACCCACGCCCACACGATGTTGCCCGCGACACCCCAGCGCACGGCCGACAGCTTGCGCGTCGCGCCGACGCCGACGATCGCGCCCGTGATCGTGTGCGTCGTCGACACCGGAATGCCCATCCACGACGCGATGAACAGCGTAAGCGCGCCGCCCGTCTCCGCGCAGAAACCGCCAACGGGCTTGAGCTTCGTGATCTTCTGGCCCATCGTGCGCACGATCCGCCAGCCGCCGAACAGCGTGCCGAGGCCCATCGACAGATAGCACGCGCCGATCACCCAGATGGGCGGCGCGTCGGACGCGGCCGATGCGTAGCCCGACGCGATCAGCAGCATCCAGATGATGCCGATCGTCTTCTGCGCGTCGTTGCCGCCGTGGCCGAGGCTGTAGAGGCTGGCCGACAGCAGTTGCAGCCGCCTGAAACGCCGGTCGACCTTGCTCGGCGCGGTCCGGAAATACAGCCACGACACGCCGAGCATGAACAGCGAGCCGAGGATGAAGCCGAGCAGCGGCGAGATGAAGATGAACGCGACGGTCTTCATCAGCCCGTCGACGTTGAGCGACCCCCAGCCCGACTTCGACACCGCGGCGCCGACGAGCCCGCCGATCAGCGCATGCGACGAGCTCGACGGAATCCCGTAGTACCACGTAATGATGTTCCAGCCGATCGCGCCGAACAGCGCGCCGAATACGACATAGTGATCGACGATGCTCGCGTCGATCGTCCCTTTGCCGACGGTCTGCGCGACCTTCAGGTGGAAGATGAAATATGCGATGACGTTGAATGCCGCCGCGAACACGACGGCCTGCTGGGGCTTCAGCACCCCGGTCGACACGACGGTCGCGATCGAGTTCGCGGCGTCGTGAAAGCCATTCATGAAATCGAACACCAGCGCGACGAGCACGAGCGCCGCGACGGCCCACAAGGCGAGTTGTATCGAATGCATCGTGATCCGCTCAGGCGTTTTCCAGCACGATGCCTTCGATGATGTTCGCGACATCCTCGCACTTGTCGGTGATCTGCTCGAGCAGCTCGTAGATCGCCTTCAGCTTGATGAGCGTCTTCACGTCGTCTTCCTCGCGGAAGAGCTTCGACATCGCCGCGCGCAGCACGCGGTCCGCCTCCGACTCCCAGCGGTCAATCTCTTCGCACGCCTTCAGGATCTGGCCCGACTGCTTCATGTCCGACAGCAGCGCGACGGCCGCCTGCACGTGCTGCGCCGACTGCGTGACGATGTGCGCGAGCTGGCTCGCCTCGGACGTCACCGACCGCACGTCGTACAGCGACACGGCGGTTGCCACGTCCTCCATCAGATCGAGGATGTCGTCCATCGTCGTGATCAGCTTGTGGATCTCGTCGCGGTCGAGCGGCGTGATGAACGTCTTGTGCAGCAGATCGATCGCTTCGTGCGTCAGCTTGTCGGCGGCTTTCTCGGCCGATTGCACGTTCTGCTTGTGAATCTCGGCGTCCGCGAGATTGTCGATCAGAAGTTCGAGCTCGCGTCCGCCAGAGACGATGTAATTCGCGTGCGCATTGAAGATTTCAAAGAACTTGCCCTCGGTGGGCATGAATCGACCGAACATGGGATTCCTGAAAGATGGTCAAACGGCGGTCACAAAAACCGGCGACATTGTACTGTTTTACACTTGGCCGCCAAGCGCCCGATCGCAACGACGGCGACGAGATACAACGTTTTGCGAAATAGGGGTTTACATCCGGCGTTACTCGCCGTAGAAGTTTTGCACCCCTGCAAAATTGTCGAACTTCGTGTATTGCCCCAGGAACGTGAGGCGAACGGGGCCGATCGGGCCGTTACGCTGCTTGCCGATGATGATCTCGGCAGTGCCCTTGTCGGGGCTGTCCGGGTTATACACTTCGTCGCGGTAGATGAACAGAATCACGTCCGCATCCTGCTCGATTGCGCCTGATTCCCGCAGATCCGACATCACCGGCCGCTTGTTCGGCCGCTGCTCGAGGCCGCGATTGAGCTGCGACAGCGCGATCACCGGCACGTCGAGCTCCTTCGCGAGGCTCTTCAGCGAGCGCGAGATTTCCGAAATCTCGGTCGCGCGGTTCTCGCCCTGCGACGAGCCCGTCATCAGTTGCAGGTAATCGACGATGATGAGTCCGAGCTTGCCGCACTGGCGCGCGAGACGCCGCGCGCGCGAGCGCAGCTCCATCGGGTTCAGGCCGCCCGTCTCGTCGATGAAGAGCTGCGCCTCGCTCATTTTCTGCACCGCGTGCGTGAGCTTCGGCCAATCCTCGTCGGTCAGGCGCCCGGTGCGCATTCTGTGCTGGTCGAGCCGGCCGACCGAGCCGAGCATCCGCATCACGAGCTGCGTGCCCGGCATTTCCATCGAGAACACCGCGACGGGCAATCCGTACTCGACGGCGACGTATTCGCCGATGTTCATCGAAAACGCCGTCTTGCCCATCGACGGGCGGCCCGCGACGATGATCAGCTCGCCGCCGTGCATGCCGGAGGTCATCCGGTCGAGATCGACGAAGCCCGTCGGCGTGCCCGTCACGTCGCTCGGATTCGCGGTGTGGTAAAGGGTGTCGATCCGCTCGACGACCTGCGTGAGGAGCGGCCCGATCTCGAGGAAGCCCTGCGTGCCGCGCGCGCCGTCCTCGGCGATCGAGAACACCTTCGATTCGGCCTCGTCGAGCAGTTGGCGGACTTCCTTGCCCTGCGGATTGAACGCATCGGCCGAGATTTCGTCGGCGACCGACACGAGCCGGCGCAGCACCGCGCGATCGCGGACGATCTCCGCATAGCGGCGGATGTTCGCCGCGCTCGGCGTGTTCTGCGCGAGCGCGTTCAGATACGCGAGCCCGCCCACGTCCTCGGCCTTGCCGGACGTCGTGAGCGCCTCATAGACGGTGACGACGTCGGCGGGGCGCGTCGCCGCGATGAGCCGGCCGATGTGCTCGAAGATGATGCGATGGTCGTACCGGTAGAAATCGCTCTGCGACAGGAAGTCGGCGATCCGGTCCCAGGCGCCGTTGTCGAGCAACAGGCCGCCGAGCACGGACTGCTCGGCCTCGATCGAGTGCGGCGGGACTTTCAGCGATTCGATTTGGGGGTCTTTCGGCGCGTTCATGGCTTCGGATTATCGCGAAATGGGCGCGGCTTCGCCACCCGGCGTCGGCAACGCCGAGAAACGAAAAAAGGCAGGAACCGGTTGCCCGGGCCCCTGCCCTTCATGTCGGGCGGCGTGGGCCGCCCGCAAAGACTGCATGTCGCTTACGCGTGGTCGCCGATCACGTTGATCGTGACGTCGACGACGACGTCGGTGTGCAGCGCGACCTGCACGCCGTGCTCGCCGATCATCTTCAGCGGGCCTTCCGGCATGCGCACTTGCGCCTTCTCGACTTCGTAGCCCGCCTTCTTCAGCAGTTCCGCGACGTCGCCGTTCGTGACCGAGCCGAACAGACGGCCGTCGACGCCCGACTTCTGCGTGATTTCGAACGTCTGGCCCGTCAGCTTCTCGCCGACTGCCTGCGAAGCTGCCAGCTTTTCAGCGGCGACCTTCTCGAGCTCGGCGCGGCGCACTTCGAATTCAGCGATCGCGTCCTTCGTCGCGCGGCGTGCCTTGCGGTTCGGGATCAGGAAGTTGCGGGCGTAACCGTCCTTGACCTTGACGATATCGCCGAGATTGCCCAGATTGGCGACTTTTTCCAACAGAATGATTTGCATTCGAATTCTCCTTATTGCGTCGCCTGATTACGCCTTGTGCTGATCGGTGTACGGCAGCAGCGCGAGGAAACGCGCGCGCTTGATCGCCGTATCGAGCTGGCGCTGATAGTGGGCCTTCGTGCCCGTCAGACGCGCCGGCGTGATCTTGCCGTTCTCGCCGATGAAGTCCTTCAGCGTTTCCGTATCCTTGTAGTCGATCTGCTCGACGCCGGCTGCCGTGAAGCGGCAGAACTTCTTGCGCTTGAAGAGCGGGTTTTGTTGCTGACGACGCTTGTCGAATTTCTTACCAGTGGGGCGGGCCATGTTCAGTCCTTTCCAATGTCCTGCAATGCTGTGATGTGAAACACCAGGGTTCTCGCGTTGCGGTGCTTTTTCGCCAGGAAACCGGTGAAGAGCGTCTCGACGCCCATCTCGCATGCTTCCAGCTTGCCGCTCGCCTCGCCTGCCGCCACGGCCGGGATCGTCAATTCGACCTGCCGGGCGATGCCTGCTTCGACGACTTCCGTGCGATGCTGCAACGTGGCGCTTGCGATCGGAACGCCGGCGGGGGTGTACCGCACCGGTTCACGCTCGACGACGCTCGCCGTCAATTGCAGCCTGTTCACGGAGGCGACGCGCTCCTTCCCTGATGGCTTGGTGCGTTAAGCCTGCGCTTCGGTCGGCTGAGCTGCAGCCGCCTTCTTGGCTTCTTCGCGCTGAACTTCCTTCATCATCGGCGACGGGCCGGTTTCGGCCTTCTTCATCTTGACGATGAGGTGGCGCAGCACGGCGTCGTTGAACTTGAACGCGTGTTCGAGTTCGTCGAGCGTCGCCTGGTCGCACTCGATGTTCATGCAGACGTAGTGAGCCTTCGCGAGTTTCTCGATCATGTAGGCCAGTTGGCGGCGGCCCCAGTCTTCGACGCGGTGGATCTGGCCACCGTGCGACGTGATCGTGGACTTGTAGCGCTCGATCATCGCGGGCACTTGCTCGCTCTGATCGGGGTGCACGATGAAGACGATTTCGTAATGACGCATTACACACTCCTTATGGATAGAAGCCACCCGGGCGTCTGAACCGGTGTGGCAAGTGAGAAGCCGGAAAGTTTAACCCGGATATGGGTCGCGCGCAAGGCTGATCAGCGTTTCGCCGCGTGTTTCGGCCGTGTTTTCAACGACTTGGGGACTTCGCGGGCGGCGCCGGGCGGCACGCTCATTCGCTGGGCGCGTGCAACGGTCGCTGGCCCGTTCGGTTCCGGGCCGGCTTGGCTTGGCTGGGCTGGGCTGAGCCATGACGGGGTCGCATCCCGCCCCTCGGATCATTGGCTCCGCGGCGCCGCGACGCGCGCGATCAACGCCGCCCTGAACGCCGCGAGCGCGGACGGCTCCGCGTCCGTCACCGCCCACCACGTCATGCCCGCCGCGTCCCAGCGGTCGAGCGCATAGCCCTGCGACACGGTCGCGTAACGCGCCGCGCCGCGCTCGCCCGCCGGCTGCACGTAGACGTCGATCACATGCTGCCGGTAGCGATAGACGAGCACCGCGACGCGCCGCTGCCCGACATAATCGAGCCGGCCGCCCGCGAGCGCGAAGCCGCTCGCACTCAGGTCGACGACGGGCGGCGCGTAGTCGAGGCGCCCGTTGAACCACGGCTTGACCGTGTGGCGATCGCTCGAAACCACGTCGATGTCGCGCGACGACAGGCCGGCCCGCACGTGGCTCGCGACGATTTCGTCGACGACGCGCTCCGTCGCCGCGCGGCGCGCATCGAGCACGAGGCCCGCCGCCGAGGCAAACGCGATCGCCAGCGCGACGCCCCAGCCGAGGCCAGGCAGCGCCGCGGCGCGCGGCCGCGGCCCGCCGGCCATCTGCCCAGCGCCCTGCCCGGCGGGCCTGTCGTGCGAACCCGGCCGCGCGAACCAGCGCCTCGCCCGCGACGCAGGCGGGCCGTCACCGCCCGGCGCCGACGCATCGGCAGCCGGGATCTCGGCGGTCCGTCCTTCCCGCCCGCCGCTGTCCGACATGACCGGGGCCGGCGTCTCGGCGACCGACGCATCCGCCACCGGCACCTCCGCCACCGGCACCTCCGTCCCCGCCAATTGCGCGACGACGCGCTCGCGCAGCGCATGCGGCGCGAGATGATATTGCGCCCGCCGCACCGCCCGGCCGAGCGCGACGAGCCGCTCCCGCTCGGCACGGCACGCGCCGCAACCGTCGACGTGCCGCTCGATCCGCCACGCGTCGGGGGCGGAAAGCTCGCGGTCGACGTCCGCGCCGAGCAGCGCACGCGCTTCGTTACAGTCCATCGATGGCCTCCGATGCGGTTCCGGCCGGCGGCGCGCCGCGCTCGCCCTCCGCCGCGCGATCGTCCGAACGCGCCGGCGCGCGAGCCGCACGCGACGCCGGCGTCGTCACGTCGCGCGCTCCGCCGAGCAACGCGGCAAGCCGCCGCCGCGCCCGCGCGAGCCGCGACATCACGGTGCCGACGGGCACGTCGGCGATCGCAGCGATCTCGCGATAGCTCAAGTCTTCCATTTCACGCAGCACGAGCACCTCGCGGTACTCGGGCGGCAGCTTCGCGAGCGCGGCGTTCACGCGTTGCACGTCCTCGCTGCGCATCAGCAGCGCGAGCGGATCTTCTGCCGCCGGATGCCAATCGTCCGGCGAATCGGCGGCGTCGAGCGCGTCGGTCGCGGCCACCTCGTGCGCGCTCACCCGCCGCCGCCATTCGGTGTACCACGTGTGGCGCACGATCGTCAGCAGCCACGGCCGCGCGTTGTCGCCGCGGCACGAATCGAGAAAGCGGAACGCGCGCATGCACGCGTCCTGCACGACGTCCTCCGCGTCGCTCGCATTGCCGCACAGCCAGCGCGCGAGGTTGTATGCGGCATCCAGATGCGGCAGCGCGAGCGTGCGAAAACGCTCGCCGCGCGCCGCCGCGTCGGCCGCCGCGCGCCTGCCGCCCGCCCCATCCTTGCTGTCCTCGTCGCCCGCGTCACGTTCGTCGACCATCCGGCCGAATTGACCCACGTCGCCTCCCGGGGATGCGCGGCCGCCCGCCGGCCGCTCGCGTCCGGCGCATGCCGCCCGAGGCCGCGCACGCCGTCAACGATGCTTACCGCTCATCGATCCAGTTTATTCCCGCGATCCGCGCACGGCGGCGAAAAATAAGCCGGGAATATCCGCGCCGCCGCGGCGGTATTGCATGCACGAACCGTCACTTGCGAAGGCGCCCCCATGCCGAACCCCACCCGATCCCTGAAACGGCGCGATTTCCTGCGCCTGGCCGCGTGCGGCGGCGGTGTCGCGTTCGCGTCCGCGCTGCCCGGCTGGAGTTTCGCCGCGAACGCCCGCGCCGATTTCTTCTTCGTCCAGCTCTCCGACGCACACTGGGGCTTCACCGGCCCCGCGATCAACCCGGACGCGCGCGGCACGCTGCCGAAGGCGATCGATGCCGTCAACGCGCTGCCCGTCGCGCCCGACTTCGTGATGTTCACGGGCGACCTCACGCACACGACCGACGACCCGGCCGAGCGCCGCGCGCGGCTGCGGCAGTTCCAGTCGATCGTCGCGCAACTGAACGCGAAGCCGCTGCATCTGATGCCGGGCGAGCACGACGCGAGTCTCGACGCGGGCGCCGCGTACCGCGAGATCTTCGGCGACACGCACTACGCGTTCGATCACAAGGGCGTGCACTTCGTCGTCGTCGACAACGTGTCGGACCCGGCCGGCCGCGTCGGCGACGCGCAGATCGAATGGCTCGCGCAGGATCTCGCGCGGCAGCCGAAGGACGCGCGCATCGTCGTGTTCACGCACCGCCCGCTCTTCGATCTCGCGCCGCAATGGGACTGGGCGACGCGCGACGGCGCGAAGGTCGTCGACGTGCTGATGCCTTATCCGAACGTCACTGTGTTCTACGGGCACATCCACCAGGAGCACCACGCAATGACGGGCCACATCGCGCATCACGCGGCGCGCTCGCTGATGTTCCCGCTGCCCGCGCCCGGCTCGCAGGACAAGCGCCTGCCGGTGCCGTGGGATGCCGCGGCGCCCTATCGCGGGCTCGGCTGGCGCGAGGTGCGCGTCGGCGACGCGGCGCGCGCGCCGGTGCTCACCGAGATGCCCGTCGGCGCGAAGCAGACGCAACCGGCTGCCTGAGGAGAACGCGATGCGCCATTTTTTCTTCGATCCGCGTGCGCTTCGCGGCCGGGCTCGCGCGACTGCATTGTCCGCGTCGCGCCGCCGCTGGCTCTTCGCCGCGGGCAGCGCGGCGCTCGCCGCGCTCGCGGGCGCTCACACGTCGCGCACGCGTGCGGCACCGCCGCGCGTGATCAAGGTTCACGCACGGCGCTTCGTGTTCACGCCGGACCGGATCGCGCTTGCGCCGCACGAATCGGTCGTGTTCGAGCTGACCGCGCAGGACACCGTGATGGGCTTTTCGATCCCGCGGTACGGCGTGCGTGCGGACGTGCCGCCGGGCGCGGTCGTCCATCTTGCCGCGCAGGCGGGCGATCCGGGCACGGTCCAGTTCCTGTGCGACATCTTCTGCGGCTCCGGGCACGAGACGATGAACGGCGTGCTCGTCGTCGGGTAGCGCGAAGGCCCGCCGGCTAACCGAGCGGCGCCCGGCGCGCTCACGCGGCGCCTTCCCAATACCCCGGCCGCGCATACACGTCGCGCAGATAATCGATGAAATAGCGCACGCGCGCGGGCACGTAGCGCTGCTGCGGATAGACGGCGAGGATGTCGTAATCGGGCAGCGCGTACTCGTCGAGCACCGTCGCGAGCTCGCCGCGCGCGAGCTGCTGCGCAATCTCCCACGTCGAGCGCCAGCCGAGCCCGAGCCCTTCCGACACCCAGCGGTGCAGGAGCTCGCCGTCGTTGCAGTCGAGCGTGCCCGATACGCGCATCGTCACGAGCTTGCCGTTGCGCCGGAAGTACCAGCCGCGGTTCTGGCCGCCCTGCAGATTGAACGCGAGACAGTTGTGCTCGGCGAGATCGTCGAGCGTCGTCGGCCGGCCGTGCCGCCGGAAATACTCGGGCGTGCCGCACACGACGCGCCGGTTCGACGCGAGCTTCACCGCGACGAAGTTCGGATCGACCGCGCCGCCAATCCTGATCGACAGGTCATAGCCCTCGCGCACGAGATCGACGACGCGGTCGGTCAGGTTGAACGACATCTGCAAGTCGGGCTTGTCGGCGATGAACGCGGGCGCGAGCGGCGCGACGTGCTTGCGCCCGAACGCGGCGGGCGCCGACACGATCAGGTGCCCGCCCACCGCGCGGCGCCCCGCGACAACCTCGTTCTCCGCCTGCGCCCATTCGGTGAGGAGCCCGCGGCAGCGCTCGAGGAACGCGGCGCCGTCTTCGCTCACGACGAGCCGCCGCGTCGACCGGTACATCAGCTTCACGCCGAGGCGCTTCTCGAGCGCGTCGATGCGCCGCCCGAGCACGACGGGCGACACGCCCTCCTCGAGCGCGGCCGCCGCGAGGCTGCCCGCGTCGGCCACCCGCACGAAGGTTTCGATCTGCTTGAACCGGTCCATCCGCTGTCTCCTCCCTGCCCGGCGCCACCGCGCGCCCGGCATTCGATACTTTTAGTCTCGGAATAAGCGACTTGAGCTGATCTTATCAAACCTTTCCTGCATCCCTAAAGTGTCCTCGACACCAGCGATACCCGCGATTCGCATCGAACAAGGAGACATTTCATGGCCAGGATGAGAGCCGTCGACGCAGCCGTGCTCGTGCTCGAGAAGGAAGGCGTGCAGACCGCGTTCGGCGTGCCGGGCGCCGCGATCAACCCGCTGTATTCGGCGCTGCGCCGCTCGGGCGCGATCGGCCACGTGCTCGCGCGGCACGTCGAAGGCGCGTCGCACATGGCGGAAGGCTACACGCGGGCCGCGCCCGGCAACATCGGCGTGTGCATCGGCACGTCGGGCCCGGCCGGCACCGACATGATCACGGGCCTTTACTCGGCGTCGGCCGACTCGATTCCGATCCTCGCGATCACCGGCCAGGCGCCGCGCGCGCGGCTCCACAAGGAAGACTTCCAGGCGGTGGACATCGAATCGATCGCGAAGCCCGTCACGAAGTGGGCCGTCACGGTGCGCGAGCCGGCGCTCGTGCCGCGCGTGTTCCAGCAGGCGTTCCATCTGATGCGTTCGGGCCGCCCGGGCCCCGTGCTGATCGACCTGCCGATCGACGTGCAGCTCGCCGAGATCGAATTCGACATCGCGACCTACGAGCCGCTGCCCGTCTACAAGCCGCGCGCGACGCGCGCGCAGATCGAGGCCGCGCTCGCGATGCTGAACGACGCCGAGCGCCCGCTCATCGTGTCGGGCGGCGGCGTGATCAACGCGGCGGCCGAGGAACTGCTCGTGCAGTTCGCCGAAACGCTCGGCGTGCCGGTGATCCCGACGCTGATGTCGTGGGGCGCGATTGCCGACGATCATCCGCTGATGGCCGGCATGGTCGGCCTGCAGACGTCGCACCGCTACGGCAACGCGACGCTGCTCGCCTCCGATTTCGTGCTCGGCATCGGCAACCGCTGGGCGAACCGCCACACGGGCAGCATCGAGGTCTACACGAAGGGCCGCAAGTTCGTGCACGTCGACATCGAACCGACGCAGATCGGCCGCGTGTTCGGCCCCGATCTCGGGATCGTATCGGATGCGAAGGCGGCGCTCGAGCTGTTCGTCGAGATCGCGCGCGAATGGAAGGCCGCGGGCAGGCTGAAGAACCGCGGCGCGTGGGTCGCCGACTGCCAGCAGCGCAAGCGCACGCTGCAGCGCAAGACGCATTTCGACAACGTGCCCGTGAAGCCGCAGCGCGTGTACGAAGAGATGAACAAGGCGTTCGGCCGCGATACGTGCTACGTGAGCACGATCGGGCTGTCGCAGATCGCGGCCGCGCAGTTCCTGCACGTGTTCAAGGCGCGCAACTGGATCAACTGCGGCCAGGCGGGCCCGCTCGGCTGGACGATTCCCGCCGCGCTCGGCGTGCGCGCGGCCGATCCGCAGCGCCCGATCGTCGCGCTGTCCGGCGACTACGACTTCCAGTTCATGATCGAGGAGCTCGCGGTCGGCGCGCAGTTCAAGCTGCCTTATGTGCACGTCGTCGTCAACAACGCCTATCTCGGCCTGATTCGCCAGGCGCAGCGCGCGTTCGACATGGACTACTGCGTGCAGCTCGCGTTCGACAACATCAACGCGCCCGAGGTGAACGGCTATGGCGTCGATCACGTCGCCGTCGCCGAAGGGCTCGGCTGCAAGGCGCTGCGCGTGTTCAAGCCTGAGGAGATCGCGCCCGCGCTCGAGCGTGCGCGACAGATGACGGCCGAGTTCAGCGTGCCCGTCATCGTCGAGGTGATTCTCGAGCGCGTGACGAACGTCTCGATGGGCGCCGAGATCGATGCGATCAACGAGTTCGAGGATCTCGCGGACAAGGCCGAGCACGCGCCGACCGCGATCTCGCTGCTCGACTGACGCGCTTCGCTTGCCAGCTCGATTGCTCGATTGATTGATCAGCATGGCTGATCAGTTCGCCACACTTGACTTGCACCACTGACCGCCCCGTGAGACGACCGACATGCCGAAATTCGCAGCCAATCTGACGATGCTGTTCAACGAAGTCCCGTTTCTCGACCGCTTCGAGGCGGCGGCCGACGCGGGCTTCACCGCCGTCGAGTTCCTGTTTCCGTATCCATACGCGAAGGACGAGCTCGCCGAGCGGCTCGACGCGAATCGCCTGCGCCTCGTGCTGCACAACCTGCCCGCGGGCAACTGGGATCGGGGCGAGCGCGGCATCGCGTGCCTGCCCGATCGCGTCGGCGAATTCCAGGACGGCGTGGGCCGCGCGATCGACTATGCGCGCGCGCTGCAGGTGCCGCAACTGAACTGCCTCGTCGGCATTGCGCCCGCGAGCGTCGAGCGCGACACGGCGCTCGCGACGATCGTCGGGAACCTGCGCTTCGCCGCGGCCGAATTGAAGCAGGCGGGCATTCGCCTGCTCGTCGAGCCGTGCAATTCGTACGACATCCCGGGCTTCGCGCTGAACCGCTCCGCCGAAGCGCTCGACGTGATCCGCGCGGTCGGCGCCGACAATCTGTTCCTGCAGTACGACATCTATCACATGCAGCGGATGGAAGGCGAGCTCGCGGCGACGCTGCGCAAGCACCTCGGCGCGATCGCGCACATCCAGCTCGCGGACAACCCTGGCCGCCACGAGCCCGGCACGGGCGAGATCCATTATGCGTACCTGTTCGATCTGCTCGACGAACTCGGCTACGACGGCTACGTCGGCTGCGAATACAAGCCGCGCACGACGACGGCCGAAGGCCTCGGCTGGCTGCGGCAGATCGCGCGCGCCGACGCGCCGCGCGCGCGCAGCGGCGCGTGATCCGGCGCGCACACGTCCCTATTCACCCGTTTCGGATTCGAAATCAACGCACTCACAGGAGACACTGCAATGACAACGATCGGCTTCATCGGCCTCGGCATCATGGGCGCGCACATGGCGCGCAACCTGCTCGAGGGCGGCCACCGCCTCGTCGTGAACGGCGCGTATCCGGTGCCTGCCGACCTGCGCGAGCAGACACGGGTCGTCGCGAATTCGACGGCCGTCGCGCAGGCGTCGGACATCGTGATCTCGATGGTGCCCGACACGCCCGACGTGCGAAACGTGCTGTTCGCCGACGACGGCGTCGCGAAGGGCCTCTCGGCCGGCAAGCTCGTGATCGACATGAGCTCGATCTCGCCGCTCGACACGCGCGAGTTCGCGAAGGAGATCAACTCGCTCGGCTGTGACTATCTCGACGCGCCCGTATCGGGCGGCGAAGTCGGCGCGCGCGACGCGACGCTCACGATCATGGTCGGCGGCCCGCAGCGCGCGTTCGAGCGCGCGAAGCCGCTCTTCGAGCGGATGGGCAAGAACGTCTCGCTGATCGGCGAGAACGGCGCGGGCCAGACCTGCAAGGTCGCGAACCAGATCATCGTCGCGCTGAACATCGAGGCGGTCGCGGAGGCGCTCCTCTTCGCCGCGCGCTCCGGCGCGGATCCGGAGCGCGTGCGGCGCGCGCTGATGGGCGGCTTCGCGTCGTCGCGGATTCTCGAGCTGCACGGCGAGCGAATGACGAAGCGCACGTTCGAGCCGGGCTTTCGGATCGACCTGCATCGCAAGGACCTGAACCTCGCGCTCGACGGCGCGCGCCGGATGAACATCGCGCTGCCGCACACGGCGAGCGCGCAGCAGCTCTTCAGCGTGTGCGCGGCGAACGGCGGCGGCGCGTGGGATCACTCGGCGATCGTGCGCGCGCTCGAGATCATGTCGAACGTCGAGATTGGCGAGCCGCAAAGCGGCAAGAAGGTCGCGTGAGCGAACGCGGCGGCGTGGCGCGGCGAATCGCGACGCCGCGATGCTGCGCGCCTTCGCCACCGCATCAAGGCTTAACACAACAACGAGTCGTCGACGTGACATTCGACGCAATCGAATGCGATGCGTGCGCGACGCATCGTCGATGGGGCGCCTCGCCGCGCGCATCGTGCGCGCGGCAGGCAAACGAAGCCGCTTTCGGCTGAGAGCGGCAGGTGGGTCCGCAGCGGCACCCGGCGCCGACGGGGAAGCCTTGGTCGGTCAGACGTCGTCGTCGGGTGTCCGTCTGTCGGATTCGTCGCGGCGCGTATTACATTTCTTTACGTTCGACGAAGCGATTTTTCATGCAATTTGCAACGTGAACGCCTACACTTTCGCGACGCCTTTCGAGAAGCGTCGCATCACCCGGGCGCTTCTCGCGACTTCACGGCGCATTTTTGTCAATCACCTGAAGGAGTGTTGCGATGGGTCTTCTTTCGTTCATCAAGGAAGCGGGTGAAAAACTGCTCGGCAAGAGCGACGAGCAAGCCGCGGCCGATCCGGCCGCCGCGAACCAGACGGCCGCCGATGCGATCAAGAACTACATCTCCGCACAGGGCCTCGACACGTCGAACCTGACGGTTGCGTTCGACGGCACGTCGCGCACCGTCACGCTCACGGGCAGCGTCGCGGATCTCGACACCAAGGCCAAGGTCAAAGTGGCGGCAGGCAACGTGCAAGGCGTCGCGGGCGTCAACGACGACGACCTGCAGCCGGACGATCCGCAAGTGCAATATCACGACGTCGTCTCCGGCGACAACCTGTGGAAGATCGCCGAGAAGTACTACCGCGACGGCTCGAAGAACGACGTGATCTTCCAGGCGAACCGCCCGATGCTGTCGAGCCCGGACAAGATCTATCCGGGCCAGAAGCTCGTGATTCCGCCGCAGTCCTGAACGACGCGCGCGCAGCGGACATCATGAAAAAAGCGGACCTGCGAGTCCGCTTTTTTCTTGCGCGCCGTGCGCGATGCCGGCGCGCGCCGGTCAATACGTATCGAACACCTGCTGCAATTCGCGCACGTCGGCCATGCCCGCCGCGAGCGCGAGCATCAGCAGCACGCGCGCCTTGTACGGATTGAGCGAGCCTGCGCTCACGAAGCCGAGCGCATCGTCGTTCGCCGCGCCATTGCGCATCACGTGCCCCGAGCCGACGCGTGACGCGCGCACGATCGCGACGCCCTTCGCCGCCGCCTCGGCGAGCGCCGTCTGCAGCGTCGCGTGGATCGAGCCGTTGCCCGTGCCCGCGACGACGAGCCCGCGCGCGCGCGCCGCGACGCATGCGTCGACGATCACGCGCGATGCGCCCGCATAGCTCGCGACGACGTCGACCTGCGGCCAGGCGGCGCCGGTCGCGAAGCGCGAGTCGAGCGTATGCGGGCGCGTCGCGCGGCGCGCGAACTCGATGCGGCCGTCCTGCACCCAGCCGAGCGCGCCGAGCTCCGGCGAATGAAACGCGTCGACCGCGTACGTGCTCGTCTTCACGACGTCTCGCGCGCTGTGAATCCGGTTGTTGAACGCGACGAGCACGCCCTGCCCGCGCGCCGCCGCGCTGCCCGCGACGGCCACCGCGTTCAGCAGGTTCAGCGGGCCGTCGGACGACAGCGCGGTCGCCGGGCGCATCGCCGCCGTCATCACGACGGGCTTCGCGGTCTTCACGGTCAGATGCAGCAGGTACGCGGTTTCTTCGAGCGTGTCGGTGCCGTGCGTGACCACGATGCCGTCGATCGCATCGCGCGCGGCAAGCGCATTGATCCGCTCGACGAGCGTCGTCCACAGCGCGGGCGACAGGTCCTTGCTGTCGATGCTCGCAATCTGCTCGGCCTCGATCGTCGCGATCTGCGCGAGCGCGGGCACGGCGGCGAGCAGCCTGTCGACGCCGAGCGCGCCTGCCTGATAGCCGGCCGTCTGCGCGGCGTCGGGGGCAGCGCCGGCGATCGTGCCGCCCGTCGCGAGGACGGCGATGCGCGGCAGCGCGCGCGGCGCCGGGTTCGAAACGTGGAGGGGATGGGAAGATGTCGGTGCGTTCATGGCCGCGATTGTAACGGCAGCCGGCCGCCCTTCGGCAAGGACGGAGTTTCCCCGAGTGGGCGGGCGCGCGCGGCGACCGTTCGCACTCCCGTGCAATGCACGCGCGACGCGCGAGACCGCGCGCGCCGCACCGGTCCGCGTTATCCCGAAATAGACAAAATCCGTGACGACGCCCGGCGGCGCGCCTCGGCGACAGCACGCGGCATTCGCATGCGGCGGCCGCCCGAAACGCCTGCGGCGCCGGCGTTTGCAGCCTTGCGAAAGCATTTCGGGCGCGGCCGGCCGTTGCGCGCGCGTCACGCGAAAATTAGCGCACCGCTCGTTTTCCCGAGTATTTTGTCGTTTCGGCGCCGATTTGCCATAATGCAAACCGCGATCCGCGCAGCCGCGCGATTCGTCGCTTATCGAACAAGATGCAATTCACCCACCGGGAGTGTCCAATGAAGATCCGATCGCTGATGGCCGCGCTGCTCGTCGGCGGCGTGCTGGCAACGCCTGCATTCGCCGCAAACAGCCAGCAGGACAAGATGAAGGCATGCAACGCGCAGGCCGCCGGCAAGACGGGCGACGAGCGCAAGGCGTTCATGAAGGACTGTCTGTCGGCGAAGCCGGCGAAGAAGATGTCGCAGCAGGAAAAGATGAAGGCCTGCAACACGCAAGCCGCCGGCAAGACGGGCAACGATCGCAAGGCGTTCATGAAGGACTGCCTGTCGGCGAAGCCCGCCGCCTGACGCTTCCGGCGAATCGGCACGATGCCGCGCACCGTTTCGACGGGCGCGGCATTTTCTTTTGCGGCGCATGCATGCGCGCGGCCGGCTGCGGCGTTTGGCCGCAATTTCTTCTATGATGGCTGCAGCGCGGCCCTCACCACCAAAACGAAGCGCCATCGGGCCGCCCTCATGACAGATGCGCACCGCGCATCAAACGGAGGCACGGGATGGCATGGAGACAAAACCGCTGGTTCCGGCGCTGGCTGATCGTCATCGTGTTCTGGGCCGTGCCCGTCGCGATCGTCGCCGTGCGGGAGATCCGCGAGGAAATGGCCTATAACCGCGCCGACCTCAAGCTCGCGCTGTCGACCTGGGAGCTCACCGACGCGCAGCGCGCGGCGGGCGCGGCGAAGGTCTGCCGCAGCGAGCCGGACGAAGCGCGCGCGGCGGGCTGCCCCACCGACGTGCTCGCGGCGAACGCGCGCCGCCAGCAGGAGGCGCGCGACGAATTCGCGGTGCGCAAGCGCACGCTCGCGAGCTACCTGTGGCACGCGTTCGTCGGCTACTGGATCGTCCCCGCCGCGTTCCTGTTCGCGTGCGGCGTCGTGATCGGCCTCGTGCGCCGCGCGCTGCGGCGTCCGCCCATCAAGCCGCCCATCGAACCTCCCGTTTCGCATCACTGACGGCTGGCGCCGCGCGCAAAATCATGCGTGACGCGTGGCGCGCGAATCGCTCACCGACACGAACCTTGGCCCGCGACAACGTGCATGCGCGCGCGCCGCCGCACAATGAAACACGCCGATTTGACCGTCTTTCACCTTACAGCGGCAAGGCAAGGCGTTTCGCTGTGTTATAAAGTCCCGCGTGACACGCCCGTTCGCGGGAATCACGCTGATCTACACTTGATGGAGAAAAACGATGCACAAACGCAATCTCGTGTTGAAAGCCGCCGCCGCGCTCGTCGTGGGCAGCCTGGCGCTCGCCGGTTGCACGACGACGCCGGACAAGCCCGCCAATGCCGCGACCAACGCGTCGAAGCGTCAAGCCATCGATGCGAGCGTCGACGCGACGCTGTCGCGCCTGTACTCGACGGTGCCCGGCTCGCGTGAACTCGTCGCGAAGTCGCGCGGCGTGCTCGTGTTCCCGGACGTAATCCAGGCGGGCCTCATCATCGGCGGCCAGACCGGCAACGGCGCGCTGCGCGTCGGCGGCGCGACGCTCGGCTACTACAACACGTCGTCGCTGTCGGTCGGCCTGCAGGCGGGCGCGCAGTCGAAGGCGATCGTGTTCCTGTTCATGACGCAGGATGCGCTCGACAAATTCCGCAACTCCGAAGGCTGGGCGGCGGGCGCCGACGCATCAGTCGCGCTCGTGAAGATGGGCGCGAACGGCGCAATCGACACGACGACGGCGACCGCGCCCGTCGAAGTGATCGTGCTGACGAACGCCGGCCTGATGGGCGACGTGTCGATCAGCGGCACGAAGGTCACGAAGCTGAAGATCTGACGCCCGCGCGGGCGGCCGACGCGCCGAGGGCGAGCGGCGGCCGACGCGAAAACGGCGATGCGCGTAAAAGCGCATCGCCGTTTTTTCATGCGTCATCGCAATGCGTCAGCCGGCTGACGCTCGCACGATCCGCGTGCGCGGCGGCAATGCGCGGGCGTGACCACGCACCGCGCGCCGCCGCCCTCGCCGCTCGCTCAAGACGCCGAATCGATCACCTTGAAGCGCGAGCGCTTCTGCGCGCGAATCAGCGATTGATAAACCTCGACGTATTGCTGCGCCATCCGGCGTGACGTGAAGCGCTCCTCGAAGCGCGCACGCACCCGCTCACGCGACAGCGTGTGCAGCCGGTTCACCGCCGCGGCGGCGCCGATCTCGTCCTCGACGATGAAGCCCGACACGCCCTCGTCGATCACCTCCGGCACCGCGCCGCGATTGAACGCGATGACGGGCGTGCCGCACGCCATCGCCTCGATCATCACGAGGCCGAACGGCTCGGGCCAGTCGATCGGAAACAGCAACGCGTGCGCGCCCGACAGGAACGCCGCCTTCTCGTGGTCGGCGATCTCGCCGATGTATTCGACGTGCGGCAGCGCAAAGAGCGGCTTGATCTCGCGCTCGAAATACTCTTCGTCCGCCGCATCGACTTTCGCCGCGATGCGGATGCGCATCCCGCAGCGCTGCGCGATCCGGATCGCCGTGTCGACGCGCTTTTCCGGCGAGATCCGGCCGAGGAACGCGAGATACGACTGCTCGACGGGCTGCGGCGTGTAGAGCGTCTCCGGCAGCCCGTGATAGACGGTCGTCAGCCATTTCGCCTGCGGCATCGGGTGGCGCTGCGCGTTCGAGATCGAGATCACGGGCGCGGTGTCGAACGTGTCGAACACGGGCTGCTGCTCGGGCAGATCGAGGCGGCCGTGCAGCGTCGTCACGAACGGCGTGTCCTGCCGCTTGAAGATCGAGAATGAGTAGTAGTCCATGTGGAAATGGAGCACATCGAAGTCCCGCGCGCGGCGCGCGACGGTCTCCATCAGCAGCATGTGCGGCGCGATCCGGTCGCGGATCGACGAATCGAGCCGCAACGCGCGCGGCCATACCGCGTCGAGCTTCGCGCGCGTGATCGAGTCGCCGCTCGCGAACAGCGTCACGTCATGCCCCAGATCGACGAGCGCCTCGGTGATGTACGACACGACGCGCTCGGTGCCGCCGTAGAGCTTCGGCGGCACCGATTCAGTCAACGGAGCGATCTGCGCAATTCTCATGGGTACGATCTCCAGTGGCGGCCGGCCAGCGGACCGGCGTCGGGCGACGCCCGCAAATTGCCATTATTAGCGATCGGCGCACGCGCCAGCGGACCGATTGCATTTTTTGGGGCTTGTTACAGACGGGATACATTCATGGAAGCCGCATGTTTGCAGCCCCGCCCGCCGCGTCGGGCCGCGCTTGCCTTTCCGCGCTTGCCTTTCCGCTCCTGTCGAGCGCCTGATCGAACCGCCCTCACCGCGCCGGCCACTTCCACGCCGGCAGTTCGAGCGCGTCTGCATCGACGATCCGCGTCGCGCCCAGTTCCTTTTCGAGCACGATCGAATGGCTGTCCGGCTCGCGTTCGAGCGACGCAACGAGCCGCGCCGCGTGCGACACGACGATCACCTGCGAACGCTCGGCCGCCTGCGCGATCAGCCGGCCGAGCGCGGGCAGCAGGTCCGGGTGCAGGCTCGTCTCCGGCTCGTTCAGCACGAGGAGCGCGGGCGGACGCGGCGTCAGCAGCGCCGCGACGAGCAGCAGGTAGCGCAGCGTGCCGTCCGACAGCTCGGCCGCGCGCAGCGGCCGCAGCAGGCCCGGCTGCCGCATCAGCACCTCGAAGCGGCCGCACTTGCCCGGATTGTCGATCTCGAGCCGCGCGCCGGGGAATGCGTCGCCGATCGCCGCGTCGAGCGCGTCGGCGTCGCCGATCTCGTAGATCGTCTGCAGCGCGGCCGCCAGATCGCCGCCGTCGTCGGACAGCACCGGCGTGTGCGTGCCGACTTGCGCAAGCCGCGCGGGCGCGAGCGCGTCGGTGCGGAAATGATCGTAGAAGCGCCACGAGCGGATTCGCTCGCGCACCGCGATCATCTCCGGCGCGCCGCGCGGGTCCGAGAACTCGGTCATCATGCTGTCGAAGCTCGCGATCGGCTGCGGCACGGTCTGCCACTCGCCCGTTTCGCCGCGCGTGCGCAATTGCGCGCCGCGCCGGTCGACGAGCAGCGTCGACGGCCGCGGCAGCGGTCCGCTCCAGATGCACTCGCGCTTGACGACCGGATCGAGCCCGAACTCGGTCTCGCTGTTGAGCGGCGGCAGCCCGAGATCGATCGCGTAGCCGAAATCCTCGCATGCGAAGCCGAGCTTCAGGCTCACGGGCTCGTTGCGCACCGTGCCCGTCACCGGCACCTCGCCCGCCAGCATCCCGCGCGAGAAGCGCTCGGGGCCCGCCCAGAGCGTCGACGGCAGCCCGCCCTCGCGCGCGAGCGACGGAATCACGCGGCCTTGCGCGGTATCCGCGAGCAGGCGCAGCGCGCGATACAGGCTCGACTTGCCGCTGCCGTTCGGCCCGGTGATCACGTTGAGCGTCGCGAGCGGCACGATGAGATCGCGCAGCGAGCGGTAATTGGCGATGGCGAGTGCGGTGAGTGGCGGCATCGGGAAACGGGTTGTCGGAAATCGGTGGATCGAGTCGGCGAATCAGGCGAATCAGGCGAATCAGGCAAATCGGGCAAATCGGGCGAATCAGGCGAATCGGCGACGAACGAGGCGGTCATCGAGCGAAGCGTGCGCCAACCGGGCCTCAAGCCGGCGCGACGCACGGCCCGGCGCGGCGCGCCGCGCTCAATGCGGCGCGCGCGGCACACCGGTCTCCGACGTCGTCGGGTCCGCGGCGGTGAACGCCGCAGTGCTCGCGGCCGGCTCGGGCGCGCGTTCGCCCGGACGCGACTCGTGCGCGAGCGCATCGGGCGTCGTCCATTCGGTGCGCTCGCGCGGCAGGCAATGCGGATAATGCGCATTGATGAACGCGATGAGCCCTTCGCGCACGCGGCAGCGCAAATCCCACGCCAGCGACGAATCGCGCGCGCTGACGAGCGCGCGCACCTGCATCGAGCGCTCGGTCGCGTCCGTCACCTGCAGCACCTGCACGCGGCCGTCCCATTCGGGCGCGCCCGCGACGATCCGCGCGAGCTCCGCGCGCAGCGGCTCGAGCGGCAGCCGATAGTCGACATACAGGAACACGGTGCCGATCAGCTCGGCGCTGCTGCGCGTCCAGTTCTGAAACGGATTCTCGATGAACCACTGCAGCGGCACGACGAGCCGGCGCTGATCCCATAAGCGCACCGACACGTAGGTGCCCGTGATCTCCTCGATGCGCCCCCACTCGCCCTGGATGATGACGACGTCGTCGAGCCGGATCGGCTGCGACAGCGCGATCTGCAGCCCCGCGATCAGGTTGCCGAGCACCGGCCGCGCGGCGATACCGGCGACGAGGCCCGCGACGCCCGCCGACGCGAGCAGGCTCGCGCCGACCTGCCGCACGTTCGGGAACGTCATCAGCGCCGCGCCCGTGCCGATGATCACGATCAGCACCATCACGGTCCGCGCGAGCACGCGCGTCTGCGTGTGGATGCGGCGCGCCTCGAGGTTGTCCGGCGTATCGAGCGGATGCGCGCGGATGATCGCGTCGCCGACCGCGGCGGCCAGGCGCATCAACAGCCACGTGAGCGCCGCGATCGTGCCGACCGCGGCGAGCGTGCGCAGCCCGCCCGCGTGCGGCAGCGATTCGTCGACCTGCAGCCACAGGAATTCGAGCGCGAGGAACGACAGCAGCGCGAGCGACGGCCGGTCGACATACGACACGATCACGCTCATGAACGGATAAGGCCGGGCGATCGGCACGACGATGCGCGCGCCGACGCGGTGCATGCCCGCGACCGCGAGCAACACGAGCGCCGACACGACAAGCGTGCCGAGCCAGGTATGAAGCGGCGCATCGGCGATGCGCCACAAGTCGTCGATCGTCAACATGCGCGCCGTGTCTCCGTCAGGTTCGCGGGGAACGCGCCCCCGCGCCGGGGCGGCGGCCGGCCCGGATCAATAGCCGCGGCAGGGAAACGCCTTGCCGAGCCCGAGCGACACTGCCGTGCTCGCGTTGTAGTCGGCGAGCTTCGGATTCTCCGCGATGTACTTGCGCACCGCATCGGTCATCTGCTGCGCCTTGATGTCGGGCGGCAGGCAGAAGTACTGGCCGACGCGCGGCCCCGTGGTGCCGCCGATCGCGTCGATCGTGTTGTAGACGCCGTCCGCCGCGCCCTCGATGTACGCCGCGCACGACGCCCGCGACTTGACGTCGGTCTTCGCGCACAGCTTGTCGAGGTCGCCGGCCGTGAAGGCGGCCGCCGTCAGCGGCACGGCGAACGCGGCGGCGCAAAACATAGCCCGCAACATGAATCTTCCTTATGTCAGAAGGCGAAACCGCCGATACTTCGAAAGGCGCGGCAGGCCGCCGCGCCGAAAACCCTTATTTTGCACTCTTTTGTGCATTCGGCGCCGGCGCATCGCCGATGCGCACCGTGCGCTTCGACAGGATCGCGGTCGCGTCCGGCGCGTTGTAGTGCTTCGCGAAGTCGAGCGCGGTGATGCCGAGCTGGTTCTTCAGCGCGGGGTCGGCGCCCTGGTCGAGCAGCAGCGTGACGGTCGAGCCGTGGTTGCCGCGCGCGGCCATCATCAGCGGCGTCGTGCCGTTCGGCGACGCGGCGTCGATGTATGCGGACTTGTCGATCAGATACTTGACGACCTCGTCGTTGCCGTTCGTCGCCGCGTAATGGAGCGGCGACCAGCCCTTCTTGCTCACTTCGGCGCCCTTGTCGACGAGCAGCTTCGCGAGCTGCAGATCGCCGTTCAGCGCGGCGAGCATCAGCGCGTTCTCGCCCGCCTTGTCTTCCTTGTCGAGATCGGCGTTCGGCGCGGCCGCGAGCGCGGCGGCGACCTGGTCGGACTTCTCGCGCGCGGCGATCACGAGGAGCGGATCGCCGTTCGGCGCGATCGTGTTCGGGTCGAGGCCGTTCTTCAGTTGCTTCGAGATGTCCTTGATGTCGTCGAACTTGACGGCCTTCACGATCCCGTCGAGCGACTCCGCGTGCGCGGACGCCGCCGCGAGCGCACCGAGCCCGCCCGCGACCGCGAGCGTGCGCAGCACGGCGCCCATCGTGCGTTGTTTCGACAAGTGCTTGATCGACTTCATTTTTTTCAGCTCCTACCCCTGGTTGACTGGGCTGGCGCCGCCCGTGCGGGCGATCTTGAACAGCCGGAAAAAGTTTTGCGACGTCGCGGCGCCGAGCGCCTCGTCGGTCATCCCGCGTTGCGCCGCGATAAAGCGTCCGACATGGCTCACGTACGCAGGTTCATTCGGCTTGCCGCGATACGGCACGGGCGCAAGGTATGGCGAATCGGTCTCGATCAGCAGCCGGTCGAGCGGCACGCGCCGTGCGACGTCCTGCACGTCGGTCGCGCTCTTGAACGTGACGATGCCCGACAGCGAGATGTGGAAGCCCTGCGCGAGCGCGGCCTCGGCAACGGGCCAGGGCTCGGTGAAGCAGTGCATCACGCCGCCCGGCACGCTCGCGCGCTCCTCGGCCATGATCCGCAGCGTATCCTCCGACGACGCGCGCGTATGGACGATGAGCGGCTTGCCCGTCGCGTGCGCCGCGCGGATGTGCGTGCGAAAGCGCTCGCGCTGCCACTCCATGTCGGCGATCGAGCGGCCTTCGAGCCGGTAGTAGTCGAGGCCCGTCTCGCCGATCGCGACCACCTTCGGATGCGCGGCGAGCTCGACGAGCTCGGCCACCGTCGGCTCCTTCGCGTCCTCGTGGTCCGGATGCACGCCGACCGACGCGAAAACGTTGTCGTGATCGCGTGCGATCGCGAGCACGGCGGGCAGCGTCTCGAGATCGACCGATACGCAGAGCGCGTGCGTGACGCCGTGCTCGCGCATGTTGTCCAGCACCTGCGGCAGCCGGTCGGCGAGCCCTTCGAAATTGATGTGACAGTGTGAATCGACGAACATGTTGAATTCCTTGCTGCGCTGCGCGTGCCGGCGCCGGCGGACCGACGCGCCCGCTCGCCGCGCCGTGCGCGCTTAGGCGTCGGCGAGCCGCCTGCCGACGATCACGAGATCGCGCTCGACGCCGTCGAGCACCGCGACGCGCGGCAGCGTGCCCCAGGTCGCGAAGCCGTAGCGCGCGAAGAGCCGCAGGCTCGGCTCGTTGTGCCCGAAGATGAAGCCGAGCGCCGTGTGCACGCCGAGCGCGGGCGCCTTCGCGAGCGCCGCGTCGAGCAGCCGGCTGCCGAGCCCGTGGCCGCGCGCAGCCTCGTCGAGATAGATGCTGATCTCCGCCGTGTGGCCGTATGCTGGACGGCCGTAGAAATCGGAGAAGCTCAGCCAGGCGATCACCCGCCCCGCTTCCTCGACGACCCACAGCGGCCGCGCATGCGGATTGTGCGCGTCGAACCACGCGCGGCGGCTGTCGACCGTCACGGGCTCGGTGTCGGCCGTCACGCGGCGCGACGCGACCGTCGAATTGTAGATCGCGACGATCGCCGGCAGATCGGCGGGTGTGGCGTCGCGGTAGGCAAGCTGGGTCATGAATGCGATCCGATGGGCGAAACGGTTGGACGAAACGGTCGGTCAGGACGACGCGAACAGTTCCCGATAGCCGAGAAACAGCTCTTCGAACACGAGGCGCGCGCTGAGCGGATGGTTTTCCACCGCGCGCTGCCGCGTGACCGTCTTCAGGAAGCGCGCGAACGCGTTCGCGTCGACGGCCGCCGCGCAGCGCGCGAGCGCCGCGCGCTGCGCGGGGAAATAGCGCGGCGCGCCCGCCGCGCGTTCGGCAAGCAAGTCGTACAGCCAGCGCTGCAGCCAGCCGAGCACGACGGGCACGGGCAGCTTCTGCAGCGTCTCGCCGCACGCGAACGGATCGCACGCGGCGCCCGCCGCGAGCTGCGCGAGCGCCCAGTCGCGCAGCGGCCGGTTCTCGTCGCTCGCGAGCGCGAGCGCGGCGAGCGGCGCGCCGCCCGCCTCGGCGAGGAGCGCGTTCGCGTCCGCCACGTTCTGCGCGGCGAGCCACGCGGCGGCCGTGTCGGGCGCGGGCACCGTCATCGGCCACTGCCGGCAGCGGCTCACGATCGTCGGCAGCAGCCGGTCGATGCGCGCGGACACGAGCAGGAACACGACGCCCGAAGGCGGCTCCTCGAGCGTCTTCAGCAGCGCGTTCGCAGCCGCGACGTTGAGCGCCTCGGCCGGATACAGCACGACGACACGTGCGCCGCCGCGATGCGACGCGATCCCGCAGAAGTCGACGAGCCCGCGCACCTGCTCGATCTTGATCTCCTTGCTCGGGGTCCTGGTTTTCTTGCCGCCTTCGTCGGCGTCGGCGGCCTTCGGCTCGTCGGCCGCGCCCGGCAGCTCGGCCGCGAGCGCCTCGGGCACGACGATCCGGTAATCGGGATGATTGCCCTGCTCGAACCACGTGCACGCGGCGCACGCGCCGCACGGCTCGCCGTTCTCGCGCGGCGTCTCGCACAAGAAGCCCTTCGCGAGATGCTGCGCGAAGGCGAGCTTGCCGATTCCCGCCTGGCCGTACAGCAGCAGCGCGTGCGGCCAATGCGCGCGCAGCGCCTGCAGGCGGGTCCAGTCGTCGGTCTGCCACGGATAGATCATCGTTCGCGTCTTCCTTTCGTCACAGCGCGGCGAGCACGCCTTCGAGCTGCTTGCGGATCTGGGGAATCGGCTCGCTCGAATCGACGATCACGAACCGATGCGGCGCCTCCTGCGCGCGGCGCAGGTATTCGGCGCGGGTGCGCGCGAAGAACGCGTCCGATTCGCTCTCGAACTTGTCCGGCATCCGCGCGGCGCCGCGCCGCGCGCTCGCCACCTGCGGCTGCACGTCGAACAGCACCGTCAGGTCCGGCTGGAAGCCGCCCTGCACCCAGCGCTCGAGCGCCTCGAGCTTGTCGCGCGGCAGCCCGCGCCCGCCGCCCTGGTAGGCGAACGTCGCATCGGTGAAGCGGTCCGACACGACCCAGTCGCCGCGCGCGAGCGCGGGCTCGATCACGAGCGCGAGATGCTCGCGCCGGCCGGCGAACATCAGCAGCGCCTCGGTCTCGAGGTCCATCGGCTGGTTAAGGAGAATCTCGCGCAGCGTCTCGCCGAGCTGCGTGCCGCCCGGCTCGCGGGTGACGACGACGTGCCGGCCGGCCGGCCCGAGCTTTTCCTGGAGCCGGTCGCAGAACCACTGCAGATGCGTGGTCTTGCCCGCGCCGTCGATCCCTTCGAACGTGATGAATTTGCCACGCGCCATTCATTGACCTCGTATGTATTTGTCCACGGCCTTGTTGTGATCCCCGAGCGTGTCCGAAAAGACGCTCGTGCCGTCGCCCTTCGAGACGAAATAGAACGCGGACGTCGCCGCCGGGTTCACCGCGGCATAGAGCGCCGCCTCGCCCGGCAGCGCGATCGGCGTCGGGGGCAGCCCGCGGCGCGTGTAGGTATTGTACGGAGTGTCGGTCTGCAGATCGCGCTTGCGCAGCCGCCCCGCGTATGCGTCGCCCATTCCGTAGATCACCGAAGGATCGGTCTGCAGCGGCATCCCGGCCCGCAGGCGGTTCGCGAACACGCCCGACACGAACGCGCGATCGGCCGCGTGCCCCGTCTCCTTCTCGACGAGCGACGCGACTGTCAGCGCCTCGTAAGGCGTCTTGAACGGCAGGCCGGGCCGGCGCGCGGTCCACGCGTCGGCAAGGCGCGTCTGCATCAGCCTGTACGCGCGCCGATAGACGTTCAGGTCGCTCGTGCCCTTGTCGAACAGGTAGGTGTCCGGAAAGAACAGCCCCTCGCCGGTGCCGTGCGCGACGGCTTCGTCGGGCGCGCCGATCGCGCGCAACAGCGCCGCGTCGCTCATCCCCGCGCTCGAATGCGTGAGCGCCGCATTCGCGTCGAGCTCCGCGCGCATGCGCCTGAACGTCCAGCCTTCGATCACGGTGACGACGTATTCGTTGACGTCCCCGCGCGCGACCTTCTGCAGCACGTCGTAAGGGGTCACGCCCGTCCTGAACTCGTAGTTGCCGGATTTGAGCCGGCTCGACAGGAACAGCACGCGCGTCATCGCGACAAAGAGGCGCGGCTCGACGCTCACGCCGCCGTGCACGAGCTGCTGCGCGACGCTGCGCACGCTGCTGCGGGGCTTGATCGTGACGTCGAGGGTGGGCGCGGAGAGCGCGATCGGCCGGGTGGCCCAGTAATAGGCGCCGCCCGCGCACGCGGCGCCCAGCAATACGACGGCGAGCGCCGCGAGCGCGGCGCACTTCTTCAGTAGGGACATGCGGAACGTGAATCAGGTAAGACCCATATAATACTTGCTCGCCTCTGCCAAAGTCAGGATTGACTGTTCCCTCATTCCATGAGCACACCGATCGCCTCTCCGGCCGCACCGGCCGACGCCCCCACCGCGCCGCCGACGCTGCCCCGTCCGGGCGCCGGCGATTTCGCCGCCGTGCTCGAGCGCGGCGCGTTCGCGGTGCTCGAACAGTTCGGCATCGTCGACGTGACGGGCCCCGACGCCGCAACGTTCCTGCACAGCCAACTGACGAACGACATCGAGCATCTCGACGCCGCGAGCGCGCGCCTCGCCGGCTACTGCTCGCCGAAGGGGCGCCTGCTCGCGTCGTTCCTCGCGTGGCGCACCGGCCACGACGTGCGCCTGCTCGTATCGAAGGACGTACAGCCCGCGGTGCAAAAGCGCCTGTCGATGTTCGTGCTGCGCGCGAAGGCGAAGCTCGCCGACGCGAGCGGCACGCTCGTCGCGGTCGGCTTCGCGGGCGACGTGCGCGCCGCGCTGTCGGGCATCTTCGATGCGCTGCCAGACGGCGTCCACACGAAAGTCGACGCGCCCGCCGGCGCGCTCGTGCGGCTGCCCGACGCGGCCGGGCGCGCGCGCCACCTGTGGATCGCCACGCGCGCCGAGCTCGACGCGCGCCTGCCCGCGCTCGAGAACGCGCTGCCGCGCGTGTCGGCCGCCGTCTGGGATTGGCTCGACGTGCGCGCGGGCGAGCCGCGCATCACGCAGCCCGCCGTCGAGCAATTCGTCCCGCAGATGGTCAATTTCGACGTGATCGGCGGCGTCAACTTCCGCAAGGGCTGCTATCCGGGGCAGGAAGTCGTCGCGCGCAGCCAGTACCGGGGCACGATCAAGCGCCGCACGGCGCTCGCGCACGTCGCGGCCGACACTGACGCCGCACGTGCAGGCGTCGAGCTCTATCATTCGGACGACCCCGGTCAGCCGTGCGGGATGATCGTGAACGCGGCGGCGGCGCCCGAAGGCGGCGTCGACGCGCTCGTCGAGATCAAGCTCGCCGCGCTCGGGAACGGGTCGGTCCACCTGGCGTCCGCGAACGGTCCGACGCTCGCGTTCCTGCCGCTTCCCTACGCGCTGCCCGCCGAAGCCTGACAGCCGCGCCGCCGGAGCGCACGCGCCGCGGCGCGCCGGCCTCACCCAGCGAGGATATCGCCCGATGTGCCTGATCGTATTCGATTGGCAGCCCGACGCCACGCACGGCCCGGTGCTGACACTTGCCGCGAACCGCGACGAATTCTTCCGCCGCACGAGCGCGCCGCTCGCGTGGTGGAGCGACGCGCCGCACGTGCTCGCGGGCCGCGATCTCGAAGGCGGCGGCACATGGCTCGGCGTCGCGCGCGACGGCCGCTTCGCCGCGCTCACCAATTACCGAGCGCCGTTCGACATACGCGCGGGCGCGCCGACGCGCGGCAAGCTCGTGTCCGGATTCCTCACGGGCGAGAACGTCGCGCCGCTCGACTATCTCGCGAACGTCGCCGAGAAGGCCGTGTTCTACAACGGCTTCACGCTGCTCGCGGGCGACGTCGCGCGCGGCGAGCTCGCGTGGTACTGCAACCGGCCGGACGACGCGCGGCCCGCGCCCGATGCGCCCGTGTCCGTCGCGCCCGGCATGCACGGGCTGTCGAACGCGCGGCTCGACACGCCGTGGCCGAAGCTCGTCGGCAAGCGCAGCGCGCTCGGCGCGCTGCTCACCGACGACGCGGCGGCGCCGCTCGACGCGCTGATCGAGATGATGCGCGACACTCGCGAGGCCGCCGCCGACGCGCTGCCGCACACGGGCATTCCGATCGAGCGCGAGCGCGCGCTGTCCGCGGCGTTCATCGAGACGCCCGAGTACGGATCACGCGGCACGACCGTGCTGCGGGTCGTGCGCGACGTCGAGGGACGGCTCAGGTTCGACATGAAGGAGCGCTGCGACGACGACGGCTCGCACCGGATCGTGCGGCCGGGCGCGTTCGAGCGCGCGTACACGTTCGATGTCGACGGGAGCGGCGTCGCGCGGCGGTGATCGCGCCGGCGGCGGATCGGGATGCGCGCCCGCCCGGTCCCGCCCCGCTCACGGCTCGCGCGCCATCTCGACATGCTGCACGCCCGCCTCGATGAACGGCTCGCCGACGATCCGGAAGCCGATCCGCAAATAGAACGCGACCGCGCGCTGTTGCGCATAGAGCCGCACGAGCGCGTCGCCGCGCGCCCGCGCTTCGGCGAGAAGCGCGTCCAGAAGCCGCGAGCCGACGCCGCGGCCACGCACGTCGGCGAGCACCGACACCCGGCCGATCGCGCCCGTCGGCAAGAGCCGCCCGGTCGCGACCGCGCGCCGCGCGCCCGCCGCCCCGCCGACCAGATACGCGACGGCGTGCCGCGCGTGCGGATCGTCGTCGTCGAGGTCGAGCTCGGCCGGAATGCGCTGCTCGCGCACGAACACCGCGTCGCGGATCCGCGACGCATCGCCGCCAAGGCGCGACCAGTCGCCTGTTTCGATTTCGATGCTTTCCATGTGTCGAATCCTCGTCAGCCGGTTCTCGCCGGGCCCGGTGCGGCGCACCGCATTCGCGCGCCGATCATCCGGCCGTCGCCGGCCGCCCGTGCCGCGCATGCCGCTCGTGTCCGCCGCCGGAAACGGCTCCGCATGATAGGCGCGCCTCGTTGCCCCACTTCATCGGCCCGCTTCATATCCGTATCGTCTGCCGAATGAAATGCCCCGGCAATCGGCCGATTGGCCAATCCCGCCGTCCGGGCGGCCGCGCAAGCCGCGATGAGCCGCTACACGCGGCGCGGCATTCCCTCCGACCCATGACGCACGTCCCGTCTCGCGGATTCCGCGCCGCGCCGAATCGCCCGCGCGTTCGCGCTCAATCGCCTTCGAACGCCGCGCGCAGCGCGCCCGCCGCGTCCGCATGCGCGAGCCGCACTTCCGGCACGAAACCGCCCATCTTGAAGAACTCATGAATCATTCCCGCGTATGCGACGAGCGTCACCCGGTTGCCCGCCGCACGCAGCTTGTCCGCATACGCGTCGCCCTCGTCGGCCAATGGATCGTACTCCGCCGTCGCGATCCACGCGGGCGCGACGCACTCGAACGACGGCGCGCCGCGCGTGCCGTCGAGCGGCGCGAAGCGCCAGTCGTCGCGATCCGACGCGTCGCGCACGTAATGCTCGAAGAACCACTGGATCGTGTCCGCCGACAGCAGATAGCCCTTCGCGAGCCGCGCGTGCGATTCGGTCTGCTGATGCCCCGTGGTGCCCGGATAGATCAGCAGTTGCAACACGAGCGCGATCCCGCGGTCGCGCGCGAGCACCGCGCACACCGTCGCGAGCGTGCCGCCCGCGCTGTCGCCGCCGACCGCGAGCCGCGCCGGATCGATCCCGAAACGCGACGCGTGCGCATGCAGCCACACGAGCGCGTCCTCCGCGTCGCCGACCGCGGTCGGAAACCGGTGCTCCGGCGCGAGCCGGTAATCGACCGACAGCACCGCGCAACGCGCGTCGCGCGCGAACATCCGGCACAGCGCGTCGTGCGTGTTCACGCTGCCGACCGTGAAGCCGCCGCCGTGATAGTAGACGAGCGCGGGCAGCGGCTCGGCCAGGCTCGGCTCGACGGGCAGATAGAGCCGCGCGCCGAACGCGCCGCCGTCGCGCGACGGCACGCGCAGATCTTCGACCGAAAACATCGGCGCGGGCGCGACGTCGAGGATCGGCGCGCTCTTCTCGTACGCCGCGCGCGCCTGCGCGGGCGTCTGTTCGTGATAATCGGGACGTTTTGCGCGCTCGATCATGTCGAGCACCTGCGCGATCTTCGGGTTCAGCGGCATCGTCAAAGGCAAACGGCAAGGCAAACGGCGGGCGAGCGGCGCGAGCGCGCCGGCGAAAAAGCCCGGGGACTCAGAGCGCCGTATGATGCCACGGCGTGTCAGACGAGCGCGACGAGCTGCTTGCCGAAATTGCGCCCCTTCAGCAGCCCGAGCAGCGCGTCGGGCGCGCGCTCGATGCCGTGCGCGATCGTCTCCCGATAATGCAGCTTCTTCTGCGCGACGAGCGCCGCGAGCTGCGCGAGCGCCTCGGGCCACACGTCGAAGTGCTCGGACACGATGAAGCCCTGCACGAGCAGCCGCTCGCGCAGAATCAGCGCCGGGTTCGCGAGCGGCGCCGGCGCGCCGTCGTACACGGCGATCATCCCGCACATCGCGACTCGGCCGAACGGGTTCATCCGCGCGAGCGTCGCGTCGAGCACCGCACCGCCAACGTTCTCGAAATAGCCGTCGACGCCGTTCGGCGCGGCGGCCGCGAGATCGTCGGCGAGCCGACCGGCCTTGTAGTCGACGCACGCGTCGAAGCCGAGCGTGTCGACGACGTAGCGGCACTTGTCCGCGCCGCCCGCGATGCCGACCGCGCGGCAGCCCGCGAGCTTCGCGAGCTGCCCGACGACGCTGCCGACCGCGCCGCTCGCCGCGCTGATGACGACCGTCTCGCCCGCGCGCGGCCGGATGATCCGGTTCAGCCCGTACCACGCGGTCACGCCGGGCATGCCGACGGGCCCGAGATACGCGGACAGCGGCACGTGCGTCGTGTCGACCTTGCGCAGTTCCTTGCCCGTCGACGTGCCGTACTCCTGCCAGCCATACGCACCGACCACCTTGTCGCCGACCGCGAACGCCGGGTTGCGCGATTCGACGACCTCGCCCGCGGTGCCGCCGCCCATCACCTCGCCGAGCGGCTGCGGCTCGGCGTACGACCTCCCCGCATTCATCCGCCCGCGCATGTACGGATCGATCGACAGGAAATGATTGCGCACGCGCACCTCGCCGTCGGCGAGCGGCGCGAGCGGCGTCTCGACGAGCTTGAAGTTCTCGACGCTCGCCTCGCGTTCGGGGCGCGAAACGAGCAGCACCCGCCGGTTGACCTGTGACATCGCCTGCCTCCTTGTCCGCCTGTCCATCGCCGCGCGCGGCCGTGCCGACGGCAAACGGCCCCGCCGACAGGCGGGGCCGCCCGATTGCATCACGCGTCGCTCGGGCCGGGATGCGCGCCCGGATCGGTGCGGGTGCGCTGCCGCGCGATGTCGCGGCCGACCGCGAGCCGCTTCATGTACTTGAACGTGCCGAGCGCCTTCGCGACGAAGTTGCCCGCGCTGTCGCGGACCTCGCCTTCGCAGTACGCCATCGTCGTCGAGCGGTGCAGCACGCGGCCGTACGCTCGCAACTCGCCGCGCCCCGGCTGCATGAAGTTCACCTTCATCTCGACCGTGACGACGCCGACGCCGTCGTCGGTCAGGCTGCGCGCGGCCATCGCGAGCGCGACGTCGGCGAGCGTCATCGTGACGCCGCCGTGCGCGATGTTCCACGTGTTCATGTGCTGCTCGACGAGCGGCAGCACGATCTCGCTCGCGCCGTCCTTCGCGGATACGAGCCGCACGCCGAGCGCGTCGACGAACGGGCTTTCGATCGCCGGCTCGCGGCCGGCCGTGGCGGAGCCGGCGCTCATCGCACGTCGTCGACGAGGTAGTCGATGCACTCGCGGCTCTCGCGCACCGCGCCGACGAACTTCTTCACCTCCTCGTGCACCGGATGCACCTGGTATGCGTCGAGCGAGGCCTTGTCGGCGAAATCGGCGACGAGCACGACGTCGCAGGTCGCCTCGAGGCCGGGCGTCGCGAGCCCGACTTCGAGATGGAGCAGCCCCGGCACGATGCCGCGGCACGCTTCGAGCTTTTCCTTCAGCTTCTGCGCGTTCTGCGCGCGCGTCGCGCCTTCGGCCGATTCCTTGAGTTTCCAGCTTACGATGTGTCTGATCATGATGTCCGTGGTTCTTCGCAGTCGTTCGTCAATTCCGCCTCGCCGGAGCCGTCGGCGTTCGCGGTTCAGCGGTCCGGCCGTCCGGCGACATCCGCCGTTTGCCCGCGCCGCCCGAAATCGCCGCCGACATCGGCCGAGCCGAGACAGACAGCAAGCCTACCAAACTTATCGATTCCGATGGTTCTGGCGCGGAGCCCGGCGAAGCGGTAGCGCGCGGGCGGCCGCGAAACGCGCGACAGATCGGCGTGCGTCGCCCGGCATGACGCCGCCTTGTGCGGCCGACAGGACGCTGGCTAATCGCGCCGCGCGTCCTATACTGCTTTTTGCCTGACGATAGTCGCGTCGAACGCCGACGGCGCGCATCGCCGCGCGATCGGGCCCCCGGATGCCGATTCCCGCAGAACGTCGAATCCTGTCGAAGGAAGACGCCGCCGCCCGGCACTCGAATGATGCCCGGATACATCGGAGACGGGAGCGATGCGACGTCGGCGGTTGGTCTGCGCATGCTCCACCTGAATCCAAGGAGCGCAAAGTGTTCCCCAAGGAATCGACAGTCAGGACGCTCATCAGGCGCTGGGATCGCCACTACTCGACCGTTTTGGGCGTCACGTCCGCCACCGAACGGTCCGAACGGATTGCACACGATCTGTACCTGGTGCGAAACGCCGGATTTGGCGGCATTTCGCCGCCGCCGAATCTGCCCGGCAATCTCGTCGACAAGGACGACGAAATCATGGCCTGTGTCGAACACTATTTTCTGACGCGGGACTGGGTCTCGAACGGCAAGTATCCGGCATGGGAAGCACGCACGCTTTCCGGCATCTACCATCTCGGCAAGAGGATCGGTGTCGCGCCTCGGCACAATAAAGCGAAGCCCGTCACGCCCGCGTCGCCGTTGCAGCGCGCGCTTCAGTTGGAAGGCATCAAAGACGGGACGATCGACCGCAAGCTTGCCGGCATACAGTCGCCCCTCGTGAAAAAACCGCCGAAATACTAGAGTCCGCCGAGCCGCAATCCGCTTGATCGGCGTGCCGGGCCGGCGGGCGCCGCATCGCGCGATGCGGCGCCGGCGCGACAGCAGGGACCCGCCGCGCCCGATCGGCGCGACGCCGCCGTCAAACCACTTCGAACAACCCCGCCGCGCCTTGCCCGCCGCCGATGCACATCGTCACGACGACGTACTTCGCGCCGCGCCGCTTGCCCTCGATCAGCGCATGGCCGGTGAGCCGCGCGCCCGACACGCCATACGGATGGCCGACCGCGATCGCGCCGCCGTCCACGTTCAGCCGATCGTCGGGAATCCCGAGCGTATCGCGGCAATAGAGCACCTGCACCGCGAACGCCTCGTTCAGCTCCCACAGATCGATGTCGGCTACCTTGAGCCCCGCCTGCTTCAGGAGCTTCGGCACCGCATAGACGGGCCCGATGCCCATCTCGTCCGGCTCGCAGCCCGCCACCGCGAAGCCGCGGAAGATGCCGAGCGGCGCGAGGCCCTCGCGCTCCGCAAGCTTCGCGTTCATCACGACGCACGCGGCCGCGCCGTCCGAGAACTGGCTCGCGTTGCCCGCGGTGATCACGCCGCCCGGCAACGCCGCGCGGATCTTCGCGACGCCTTCGAGCGTCGTGTCGGGCCGAACGCCCTCGTCGGCGGCGAGCGTGACCTCCTTCGTGTAGAGGCGGCCCGTCGCCTTGTCGGCAACGCCCGCGCGCACGGTGATCGGCACGATCTCCGCGTCGAAGCGCCCCGCCGCCTGCGCGGCCGCCGCGCGAAGCTGCGAATTCACGCCGTATTCGTCCTGACGCTCCTTCGGGATGCCGTAGCGCTTCGCGACGTTCTCGGCCGTCTGCAGCATCGTCCAGTAGATCTCCGGCTTGTGCGCGTCGAGCCAGCCCTCGCGCAGCATGTGCCGGTTCATCTCGTTCTGCACGCACGAGATCGATTCGACGCCGCCCGCGACGAACACGTCGCCCTCGCCCGCGATCACGCGCTGCGCGGCGAGCGCGATCGTCTGCAATCCCGACGAGCAGAAGCGGTTGACGGTCATCCCCGGCACGCTGACGGGCAGCCCCGCGCGCAGCGCGATCTGCCGCGCGATGTTCGCGCCCGTCGCGCCTTCCGGGTTCGCGCAGCCGATCAGCACGTCCTCGACGCGCGCGGGATCGAGCTTCGCGCGCTCGACGGCGGCCGCGACCACGTGGCCGCCGAGCGTCGCGCCGTGCGTCATGTTGAACGCGCCGCGCCAGGATTTCGCAAGCCCGGTGCGGGCAGTCGATACGATTACGGCTTCGGTCATCCGAGTCTCCTGATTCTGAATCTGAATTCTGTGGATCGATAGGCGATGAAATGAATGACGGCGGCTACGAATTGACGCCGGGATGGACGTCGGCCGCCCGCACGCGCGCGACGCCCGCCGCCGCGAGCGACGCCCATGCGCGCGCGAGCGAGCCGTCGAGATCGATCGCGCGGCACGCGTCCTCGATCACGGCGGCGTCGAATCCCGCGGCGCGCGCGTCGAGCGCGGACCACGCGACGCAATAGTCGGTCGCGAGCCCGCAGCACCACACGCGCTTGACGCCGAGCTCGCGCAGATAGCCGGCAAGACCCGTCGGCGTGCTGCGGTCGGCTTCGACGAACGCCGAGTAGCTGTCGACCGACGCGTCGTGCCCCTTGCGGATCACGGCCCGCGCGTGCGGGATGTCGAGATCGGCGTGCAGCGCCGCGCCTTGCGTGCGTTGCACGCAGTGCGCGGGCCACAGCACCTGCTCGCCGTACGGCAGCGCGATCGTCGAGAACGGCGCGCGGCCCGGATGGTTCGCCGCGAACGACACGTGATCGCGCGGGTGCCAGTCCTGCGTCAGCACGACGCAATCGAAGCGTGCGGCGAGCCGGTTGATCGCCGGCACGACTTCGTCGCCGTGCGCAACCGCGAGCGCGCCGCCCGGCATGAAATCGTTCTGCACGTCGATCACGAGAAGGACATCGTCGGTGCGCTGCATCGTGGTGCTCCGTCAATGGGCGACGCCGCCGCCGCGCGTCACGCGTTGAAACCGCGCCCGCTTTTCGCGAGCTCGGCGATCGACGGCGCGATCTGCCACGCATCGCCGTTCGCGCGCGCCGCGTAGCCGCGCATCGCGCGCTCGACGTTGTAGAGGCCGACCGTGTCCGCGTACAGCATCGGCCCGCCGCGCCAGAGCGGGAAGCCGTAGCCCGTGAGATACACCATGTCGATGTCGGACGCCCTCGACGCGATCTTCTCCTCGAGGATCTTCGCGCCTTCGTTGACGAGCGCGTAGACGAGCCGCTCGACGATCTCGTCGTCGCCGATCTCGCGCCGCTCGAGCCCACGCTCGTTCGAATACGCGACGATCATCTCGTCGACGAGCTTCGACGGCTTCGCGTGGCGCTCGCCCGGCACGTAGTCGTACCAGCCCGCGCCCGTCTTCTGGCCGAAGCGGCCCTGCTCGCACAGGCGATCGGCGATCTTCGAGTAATGCAGATCCGGCTGCTCGACGTAGCGGCGCTTGCGGATCGCCCAGCCGATGTCGTTGCCGGCGAGATCGCTCATCCGGAACGGCCCCATCGCGAAGCCGAACTTCTCGATCGCGCGGTCGACCTGCGCGGGCAGCGCGCCCTCTTCGAGCATGAAGAGCGCCTGGCGGATGTACTGCTCGACCATCCGGTTGCCGATGAAGCCGTCGCACACGCCGGACACGACCGCCGTCTTGCGGATCTTCTTCGCGAGCTGCATCACGGTCGCGAGCACATCCTTCGCGGTCCGCTCGCCGCGCACCACCTCGAGCAGCTTCATCACGTTCGCCGGGCTGAAGAAGTGCATGCCGACGACGTCCTGCGGCCGCTTCGTGAACGCGGCGATCTTGTTCACGTCGAGCGTCGACGTGTTCGACGCGAGGATCGCGCCCGGCTTCGCTACTTCGTCGAGCCGCCTGAACACCTGCTCCTTCACGCCGAGCTCCTCGAACACCGCCTCGATCACGAGATCGGCGTCCTTCAGGTCGTCGTACGCGAGCGTCGGGCGGATGAGCGCCATCCGCGCGTCGAGCTTCTCCTGCGTGAGCTTGCCCTTCTTCACCTGCGCGTCGTAGTTCCTGCGGATCGTCGCCACGCCGCGGTCGAGCGCTTCCTGCTTCGTCTCGAGCAGCGTGACGGGCAGCCCCGCGTTCAGGAAGTTCATCGTGATCCCGCCGCCCATCGTGCCCGCGCCGATCACCGCGACCGCCTTGATCTCGCGCGCGGGCGTGTCGGCCGGCACGTCGGGAATCTTGCTCGCCGCACGCTCGCCGAAGAACGCGTGGCGCAGCGCGCGGCTCTCGGGCGTCTGCACGAGCGCGACGAAGCAGTCACGCTCGAACGCGAGCCCCTTGTCGAAGCCTTGCAGCACGCCCGCCTCGATCGCGTCGATGCACTTGTGCGGCGCCGGATAATGCTGCGCGACGGCCTTCGCGCTGTTGCGCGCGAACTGGATGAAGCCCGCCGCGTTCTCGTGGACGATCTCGCGGTCGCGCACGCGCGGATGCGGGCCGCTCGCAGCAGCAGCCTTGCGTGCGAACGCGACGGCCGCATCGAGCAGATCGCCTTCGACGAGCGCGTCGAACAGCCCGCTTTGGGCGAGCTGCTCGGACGGCACGGGCGCGCCGGAGACGATCATGTTCAGCGCGGTCTCGAGGCCGACCGCGCGCGGCAGGCGCTGCGTGCCGCCCGCGCCGGGCAGCAGGCCGAGCTTCACCTCCGGCAGCGCGATCTGCGCGCCGGGCGACGCGACGCGGTAGTGCGCGCCGAGCGCGAGCTCGAGGCCGCCGCCCATCGCGACGCCGTGGATCGCGACGACGACGGGCTTGCCGCTCGCCTCGACCGCGTCGATCACGGTGTGCAGCGTCGGTTCCTGCAGCGCCTTCGGCGTGTTGAATTCGGTGATGTCCGCGCCGCCCGAGAACGCGCGGCCCGCGCCCGTGAGCACGATCGCCGCGACGGACGGGTCGCGTTGCGCGCGCTCGAGCCCTTCCATGATGCCGAGCCGCGTCGACAGGCCGAGGCCGTTGACGGGCGGATTGTTGAGCGTGATGACGGCCACGCCGTCGCGAGTCGTGTAGTCCACTGCCATCTGCCTGCCTCCATGCGTATGCGCGGCCGGTGCGGCGGCGCCAGCTTGTGATGCGGTCATTGTCCGCCAACGGCGGGCAAGCCGTGCGGTCGATGCGCCGTTTTCCGAGAAACAGAGGCAGGATACAACAAAAAAGAACGGTCGTTCAATTTAGTGACGGCCCGCGCGGCGCGCGGTGCGTGGCGGTGCGCGCGGGACGTCCGGCGGGCGGTGCGCTGCGCGCCTACGCGTCGACCGCCGTCGGCAGCACGTGGTCCCGGAATTGCTCGCGCAGCTTGAGTTTTTGCAGCTTGCCCGTCGCGGTGTGCGGCAGCGCGTCGACGAACACGACGTCGTCCGGAATCCACCATTTCGCCACCTTGCCGTCATAGAACGCGAGCAATTCGTCGCGCGTCACGTCCATGCCGGCGCGCTTGACGATGACGAGGAGCGGCCGCTCGGTCCATTTCGGATGCCTGCACGCGATGCACGCGGCCTCGGCGACGGCCGGGTGCGCGACCGCGACGTTCTCGATGTCGATCGAGCTGATCCACTCGCCGCCCGACTTGATCACGTCCTTGCTGCGGTCGGTGATCTGCAGGAAGCCGTCGGCGTCGATCGTCGCGACGTCGCCCGTCGGGAACCAGCCGTCGACAAGCGGCGACGCGTCGCTCCCGAAATAGCGATCGATCACCCACGGGCCGCGTACCTGCAAATCGCCGAACGCGACGCCGTCCCACGGCAGTTCGCGGCCGTCGTCGCCGACGATCCGCATGTCGATCCCGTAGATCACCCGGCCCTGTTTCTCGAGGAGCCGCCGCTGCTCGCCGACGGGCCGCTGCGACTGCGCCCAGTTGAGCTTCGACAGCGTGCCGAGCGGCGACAGCTCGGTCATCCCCCATGCGTGGATCACGCGCACGTCGTAGACATCCTCGAACGTCTCGAGCATCGACGGCGGGCACGCGGAGCCGCCGATCACCGCCCGGCCGAGCGTCGAGAAGCGCACGCCGGCCTCGCGCATGTACGCGAGCAGGCCGAGCCAGACGGTCGGCACGCCCGCCGAGAACGTCACGCGCTCGTTTTCGATCAGCTCGTACAGCGATTTGCCGTCGAGGTCCTTGCCGGGCAGCACGAGCTTCGCGCCCGTGAGCGCCGCCGTGTACGGCAGCCCCCACGCGTTGACGTGGAACATCGGCACGACGGGCAGCGCCGCGTCGCGCGACGACAGCCCCATCGCGTCGGGCAGCGCCGCGCCGTATGCGTGCAGCACCATCGAGCGATGCGAATAGAGCGCGCCCTTCGGGTGGCCCGTCGTGCCGGACGTGTAGCAGAGCGACGACGCCTGCCGCTCGTCGAGGAGCGGCCACGCGTAATCGCCGTCTTGCGCGCCGACGAGCGTCTCGTAGCAGAGATAAGGCGTCGTGCCCTTCGGCAGATGCGCGTCGTCCGTCATCGCGATCCAGCCTTTCACGTTCGGGCATTGCGGCGCGATCTGGTCGACGAGCGGCGCGAAATTCAGGTCGAAGAGGACGTATCGATCGTCGGCGTGGTTGACGATGTACGCGATCTGCTCGGGAAAGAGGCGCGGGTTGATCGTATGGCAGACGGCGCCCATCCCGCTGATCCCGTAATACGCCTCGACGTGCCGGTAGCCGTTCCACGCGAGCGTTCCAACCCGGTCGCCAACGCCCACGCCCAGGCGGATCAGCGCCTGCGCGAGCCGTTTGGAACGCATTTCGCAATCGCGATAGGTATAGCGGTGGATGTCGCCCTCGACGCGCCGCGACACGATCTCGACGTCGCCCGCGTGCCGCGCCGCATGCGCGATCAGCGACGACACGAGGAGCGGCATATCCATCATCTGGCCCAGCAACGGCTTACCCATCGTCTTCCTTCTCCCTGAAGTGATTTGTCCGATACGGTCTGCTGCAAGCGGCTCGGCGGCGCGCGGACGGCTTCGAGCGCGCCGCGCGGCGCGGACTTACAATATCGGCTAACTTACCGATCAGCAATATGTCGTTTTCCACAAGCGAAGCCGCACCGGCCGCCCCTCTCCCCGATCTCGCCGCGACGCTCGCCGCGCCGCGCGGCGACGCGTTCGCGCAGCTCGGCGGCGCCTTCCTGACCCGGCTGCCCGCCGCGCCGCTGCCCGCGCCGTACGTCGTCGGCTTCTCCGACGAAGCGGCGCGCATGCTCGGCCTCGATCCCGCACTGCGCGACGCGCCCGGCTTCGCCGAGCTGTTCTGCGGCAACCCGACGCGCGACTGGCCGCCAGCGTCGCTGCCATACGCGTCGGTCTACTCGGGCCACCAGTTCGGCGTGTGGGCGGGCCAGCTCGGCGACGGCCGCGCGCTCACGATCGGCGAGCTCGCGCACGACGGCCGCCGCTACGAGCTGCAACTGAAGGGCGCGGGCCGCACGCCGTATTCGCGCATGGGCGACGGCCGCGCGGTGCTGCGCTCGTCGATTCGCGAGTTCCTGGGCTCGGAGGCGATGCACCACCTCGGCATCCCGACGACGCGCGCGCTCACCGTGATCGGCTCGGACCAGCCGGTGATCCGCGAGGAAATCGAAACGTCGGCGGTCGTCACGCGCGTCGCGGAAAGCTTCGTGCGCTTCGGCCATTTCGAGCACTTCTTCGCGAACGATCGGCCCGAGCAGTTGCGCGCGCTCGCCGACCACGTGATCGACCGTTTCTACCCGGCCTGCCGCGACGCCGACGATCCATATCTCGCGCTCCTCGCGGAAGTGACGCGGCGCACCGCGGAGCTCGTCGCGCAATGGCAGGCGGTGGGCTTCTGCCACGGCGTGATGAACACCGACAACATGTCGATCCTCGGCGTGACGATCGACTACGGCCCGTTCGGCTTCATCGACGCGTTCGACGCGAAGCACGTCTGCAACCACTCGGACACGCACGGCCGCTACGCCTACCGGATGCAGCCGCGCATCGCGCACTGGAACTGCTTCTGCCTCGCGCAGGCGCTCTTGCCGCTCTTCGGCCTCGATCGCGACGCGCCGAGCGAAGACGCGCGCGCCGAGCGCGCGGTCGAGGACGCGCACGCGGTGCTCGGCCGCTTCCCCGAGCAATTCGGCCCCGCGCTCGAGCGCGCGATGCGCGCAAAGCTCGGTCTCGCGCTCGAGCGCGAAGGCGACGCGGCGCTCGCGAACCAGTTGCTCGAGATCATGGACGCGAGCCACGCCGATTTCACGCTGACGTTCCGCCATCTCGCGCGCGTGTCGAAGCACGACGCGCGCGGCGATGCGCCCGCGCGCGATCTCTTCATCGATCGCGACGCATTCGACCGCTGGGCGAACCTCTACCGCGCGCGCCTGTCGGAAGAAGCGCGCGACGACGCGGCACGCGCGGCCGCGATGAACCGCTCGAACCCGAAATACGTGCTGCGCAACCATCTCGCGGAAACGGCGATCCGCCGCGCGAAGGAGAAAGACTTTTCCGAGATCGAGCGCCTTGCGGCCGTGCTGCGCCGCCCGTTCGACGAGCAGCCGGAGCACGACGCGTACGCCGCGCTGCCGCCCGACTGGGCGAGCACGCTCGAAGTGAGCTGCTCGTCGTGAAGCCGCATCCGCCGCGCGCGTTGCGCATGAATCCATCAGGAGAATCGAAGATGTCAGGAGATCGAGACGACCGGCGTTATCCGTATCAGGAGGACGACGCCGAGCTGCGCCGCCGGCTCACGCCGCTGCAATACGAGGTCACGCAGCGCGCGGCGACCGAGCGGCCGTTCACCGGCGAGTACACGGACACCGAGGACGCGGGCATCTATCACTGCGTCGTCTGCGGCACCGCGCTCTTCGAGTCGGGCGCGAAATACCATTCGGGCTGCGGCTGGCCCAGCTACTTCATGCCGATCGACGGCGAGGTGATCGACGAGAAGATGGACTACACGCACGGCATGACGCGCGTCGAGGTGCGCTGCAACCAGTGCGGCGCGCATCTCGGCCACGTGTTCGAGGACGGCCCGCGCGACAAAACCGGATTGCGGTACTGCATCAACTCGGCTGCGTTAAACTTCGAGGCTAAACCCGAGCGGAAGTGAGCCCGCGCCGGCCGTGGAGCCGGCCGGCCCGCGCGCCGCGACGGGGCGTCCCTACAACGGTGGCGGGTCACGCGCCCGCCACGCAGCCGCGAGCACCATGAAATTCCTGTTCGATCTGTTCCCGATCATTCTGTTCTTCGCCGCCTTCAAGCTATGGGGCATCTTCACGGCAACCGCCGTCGCGATCGCCGCGACGCTCGCGCAAGTGGCGTGGGTCGCGTTCCGGCATCGGAAGGTCGACACAATGCTGTGGGTGAGCCTCGGCGTGATCGTCGTGTTCGGCGGCGCGACGCTCGTGCTGCATGACGAGAAGTTCATCCAGTGGAAGCCGACCGTCCTCTACTGGCTGTTCGCGGTCGGCCTCGTGGCCGCGCGCTACGCGTTCGGCAAGAACCTGATCGAGAAGATGATGGGCAAGCAACTGACGCTGCCCGAGCCGGTCTGGGACAAGCTGAACCTCGCATGGGCCGCGTTCTTCGCGGCGCTCGGCGTGACGAATCTGTACGTGGTGCACAACTTCACAGAATCGCAGTGGGTCAACTTCAAGCTGTTCGGCACGACGGGCGCGATCGTCGTCTTCGTGATCCTGCAAAGCCTCTGGCTCGCGAAATACCTGAAGGACGAGTGACGATGAGCGACACCTTCCTGCACGCCACGCCGAGCGAGCGCATCGCGCTCATCGAGGCACGGCTTGCCGCCGCGCTCGCGCCCGCGTCGGTCCATGTGCGCGACGATAGCGCGCAGCACGCGGGCCACGCGGGCGCGGCCGCTGGCGGCCACTACACGGTCACGATCGTGTCCGCCGCGTTCGCCGGCAAGAGCCGCGTTGCGCGACATCGGCTGGTGTATGATGCGCTCGCCGACGCCCTGCAGCGCGGCGTTCACGCGCTTGCGATCGTTGCGTACACGCCAGAAGAATATCCCGAGTCTTCCCGTTCTCATTAAGTCCGTCTCATTAGGAACTTCCCGATGATCCTGAAATCTCCCCGCCTGTGGGCCGCGGCAGCCGCTCTCGCAGCCGCTCCCGCTTTCGCCCAGAACATCGCCGTCGTGAACGGCACGCCGATTCCGAAATCGCGCGCAGACGCGATGATCGCGCAGCTCGTCCAGCAAGGTCAGCAGGACACGCCGCAGCTCGAGCAGGCGGTGCGCCAGGAGCTCGTCAATCGCGAGATTCTGATGCAGGAAGCGATCAGGCGCGGGATTCCGAATCGCCCGGACGTGAAGGCGCAGATCGTCGTCGCGCAGCAGACCGCTGTGCTGCGCGCGCTGATCGAGGATTTCCTGAAGAAGAACCAGCCGAGCGACGCCGAGCTGAAGGCGCGCTACGACGAGCTCGTGAAGAACGCCGGGGGCCGCGAATATCACCTGCACCATATCCTCGTCGACAACGAGCAGCAGGCGAAGGACCTGATCGCGAAGATCAAGGGCGGCGCGAAGTTCGAGGATCTCGCGAAGCAATTCTCGAAGGACCCGGGCTCGGCGAAGAACGGCGGCGATCTCGACTGGTCCGATCCGAAGGCGTACGTGCCGGAGTTCGCGGCGGCCGCGCAGCAGTTGCAGAAAGGCCAGATGACGGACGCGCCGGTGAAGACGCAGTTCGGCTGGCACATCATCCGCGTCGACGACGTCCGCAGCATCACGCCGCCGCCGTTCGAGCAGGTCAAGCAGCAGATCGCGCAGCAGATGGTCCAGCAGAAACTGCAGACATTCGAGGAAGGCCTGCGCCAGCAGGCGAAGATCCAGTAACGCTCGCCGGCCTCGGCGCCGCGCATCGCGCGCGGCCATGCATCGCAAAAAAACCGCTCCCCCGAGCGGTTTTTTGTTTGCCGCAAAAAGCGAAGCGCCGGCGGCAATGCGCGCGGCGCGGGCCGCCGCTTAGCCGATCCAGCGGCGCGCGTTGCGGAACACGCGCAGCCACGGGCTCGCCTCGCCCCAGCCTTCCGGATGCCAGCTCATCGTCACCGTGCGATGGACGCGCTCCATGTGCGGCATCAGCACCGTGAAGCGGCCGTCCGCCGTCGTCACCGACGTGATGCCCGCGGGCGAGCCGTTCGGGTTGAACGGATAGCGCTCGGTCGCGCCGCCGCGATGATCGACGTAGCGCATCGCGACCGCGACGCGGCTCTGATCGCCCTGCTGCGAGAAGTCCGCGTAGCCTTCGCCATGCGCGACCGCGACCGGAATCCGCGAGCCTTCCATGCCGGCGAAGAAGATCGACGGCGAGCTCTGCACCTCGACGAACGACAAGCGCGCCTCGAACTGCTCGGACTTGTTGCGCGTGAACTTCGGCCATGCATCCGCGCCCGGAATCATCGACGCGAGGCTCGACATCATCTGGCAGCCGTTGCAGATGCCGAGCGCGAACGTGTCGGGGCGCGCGAAGAACGCGGCGAACATGTCGGCGAGCCTGTCGTTGAAGCGGATCGTCTTCGCCCAGCCCTCGCCCGCGCCCAGCACGTCGCCGTACGAGAAGCCGCCGCACGCTACCGCGCCCGCGAAATCGGCGAGCGTCGCGCGGCCGGCGAGCAGGTCGCTCATGTGGACGTCGTGCGCGTCGAAGCCCGCGCGGTCGAACGCATAGGCGGTTTCGAGATGCGAATTCACGCCCTGCTCGCGCAGGATCGCGACGCGCGGCCGCGCACCCGCCGCGGTCGCAATGAACGGCGCGGCGATATCCTCCGCCGGATCGAACGTCAGCACCGGCGCGAGGCCCGGATCGCCGGCGTCGAGAACCGCGTCGTACTCCGCGTCCGCGCACGCCGGATTGTCGCGCAGCCGCGCGATGCGCCAGCTCACCTCGCTCCACGCGCGCTGCAGTTCGACGCGCGGCGCTTCGTAAATCTTCTTCGCGTCGCGGTACACCTCGATCGCATCGGTCTCGTTGACCGCGCCGATCACGTGCGAGCACGCGGACAGGCCATGCTCGCGCAGCGCGCCGAGCACCGCGTCGCGGTCCGCCGCGCGCACCTGGACGACCGCGCCGAGCTCCTCGGAGAAAAGCGCGCGGATCGTGCGATCCTCGCGGCGGCCGCTCGTCTGCTTCGCCCAGTCCTTCGCGTCGCCGTAATCGGATTCGTGCTGCGCATCGAGCGTCAGCATGTCGACGTTCAGCGACACGCCCGCGTGCCCCGCGAACGCCATTTCGCAGACGGCCGCCCACAGACCGCCGTCCGAGCGGTCGTGGTACGCAAGCAGCTTATTCCGCGCGTTCAGCGACTGGATCGCCGCGAAGAAGCGCTTCAGGTCCTCCGGATCGTCGACGTCGGGCGTTTCGTCGCCCACCTGCTGCGTGACCTGCGCGAGAATGCTGCCGCCCAAGCGATGCTTGCCGCGGCCGAGATCGATCGCGATCAGCACGCTCGCGCCGACGTCGGCGACGCGGCGCAGTTGCGGCGTCAGATGGCGGCGCACGTCCTCGACGGGCGCGAACGCCGAGATGATCAGCGACACCGGTGCGACGACTTCCTTCGCGACACCGTTGTCGTCCCACTTCGTCTTCATCGACAGCGAATCCTTGCCGACCGGAATGCCGATGCCGAGCGCCGGGCACAGCTCCATGCCGATCGCCTTCACGGTGTCGAAGAGCTTCGCGTCCTCGCCTTCGGTGCCGCACGCAGCCATCCAGTTCGCGGACAGCTTCAGCTTGTCGAGCGACGCGATCGGCGCGGCCGCGATGTTCGTGATCGCCTCGCCGACCGCCATCCGGCCCGACGCCGGCGCGTCGATCACGGCGAGCGGCGTGCGCTCGGCCATCGTCATCGCCTCGCCCGCGAAGCCCGCGTAGTCGAGCGCGGTGATCGCGCAATCGGCGACGGGCACCTGCCACGGGCCGACCATCTGGTCGCGCACCGACGTGCCGCCGACCGTGCGGTCGCCGATCGTGATGAGGAACGACTTGCTCGCGACGCTCGGGTGCCTGAGCACGTCGCGCGCGACGTCGGCGAACGAGAGGCCCGTCACGTCGACGCCCGCGCGCTCGACGGCGACGCGCTTCACGTCGCGGTGCATGCGCGGCGGCTTGCCGAGCAGCACGTCCATCGGCATGTCGACCGGATGCCCGGCCGCGCCCGTCGCCTCGTCGTCGACGAGCTGAAGCCGGCGCTCGTCGGTGGCGACGCCGACGACCGAGAACGGACAGCGCTCGCGCGCGCAGATCGCCTCGAAGCGCGGCAGATCGGCGGGCGAAATCGCCAGCACGTAGCGCTCCTGCGCCTCGTTCGACCAGATCTCGCGCGGCGACAGGCCCGACTCCTCGAGCGCGACCTTGCGCAGCTCGAAGCGCGCGCCCTTGCCCGCGCCGTCGACGATCTCGGGGAACGCGTTGGACAGGCCGCCCGCGCCGACGTCGTGAATGCTGAGGATCGGGTTTTGATCGCCGAGCTGCCAGCAGCCGTTGATCACTTCCTGCGCGCGGCGCTCGATTTCCGGGTTGCCGCGCTGGACGGAATCGAAATCGAGCTCGGCCGTGTTCGCGCCCGTGGCCATCGAGCTCGCCGCGCCGCCGCCCATGCCGATCCGCATGCCGGGGCCGCCGATCTGGATCAGCAAGGAGCCTGCCGGCACGTCGTGCTTGTGCGTGTGCGCGTCCGAGATGTTGCCGATGCCGCCCGCGATCATGATCGGCTTGTGATAGCCGCGCACCTGGCCGCCGACGTTCTGCTCGTACACGCGGAAGTAGCCGCCCAGGTTCGGCCGGCCGAATTCGTTGTTGAACGCGGCGCCGCCGAGCGGGCCGTCGATCATGATCGACAGCGGCGACGCGATCCGGTCCGGGCGGCCGTACGGCGCGTGCGGCTCGTGCGCGTCGCGCGCGCCTGCCGGCCGCGCGGCGTCGCGCGCGTTTTCCCACGATTCGCGCGCGCCCGGCAGATCGAGGTTCGACACCGTGAAGCCCGTCAGGCCCGCCTTCGGCCGCGCGCCGCGGCCCGTCGCGCCTTCGTCGCGGATCTCGCCGCCCGCGCCCGTCGCGGCGCCCGGAAACGGCGAAATCGCGGTCGGGTGGTTGTGCGTCTCCACCTTCATCAGCGTGTGCGTGAGTTCGGTATGGCGGCCGTAGCGCTCGGCAGGCGCATTGGCGGGCGTATTGGCGAGCCCATTCGAGCCGTTCGCGCCGCGCGGGAACCAGCGCTCCGCCTGCGCGCCCATCATGATCGACGAGTTGTCCGAATAGGCGACGATCGTGCCTTGCGGGCTCATCTTCTCGGTGTTGCGGATCATCGCGAAAAGCGACATGTCCTGCGCTTCGCCGTCGATCGTCCACTGCGCGTTGAAGATCTTGTGACGGCAGTGCTCGCTGTTCGCCTGCGCGAACATCATCAGCTCGACGTCGGTCGGGTTGCGCTCGAGCTTCTTGAACGCGTCGACGAGGTAGTCGATCTCGTCGTCGGCGAGCGCGAGGCCGAGCTCGACGTTCGCGCGCTCGAGCGCGGCGCGGCCGCGGGCGAGCACGTCGACCGTCGCGAGCGGCTTCGCCGGCAGTTCGTCGAACAGGTGCCGCGCGTCGTCGCGCGACGCGACGACGCTTTCGGTCATCCGGTCGTGCAGCGCGGCCGCGACCGCCGCGCGCGCGTCGGCGGCGAGCGCCTTCTTCGCGCCGACGCCGAGGAGGCCCGCCTTCAGCGTCACCGTGAACTCGATGCCGCGCTCGATCCGGCGCACGCGCGCGAGGCCGCAGTGCTGCGCGATGTCGGTCGCCTTGCTCGCCCACGGCGAGACGGTGCCGAAGCGCGGCAGCACGACGAAGGTCTCGATCGCGCCCTTCTCCGCGGCGGGCTCGAACGGCGCGCCGTAGTGCATCAGCGCGCCGATGCGCGCGTCGTCGTCCGCGGTGAGCGGCTCATGTGCGTTGACGAAATGCAGATACTGGCCGCGAACCGCGACGATGTCGCCGTCGATTTGCTTGAGCGCGTCGAGCAGGCGGGTTTGACGGAAATCGGAAAGCGCCGAAGCACCGGGAAAACACGAGAAGTGAGCCATGGGCTGGACTGACGTCGATGAGTCGCGCAAGCTGGCGACGTGGGGCGTAAGGAAGGCCGTAATTATACCCGGAAGTCGCCCGCCGAACGGCCGCCCGCGCGCGCCGCATCGGCCGGCGCGCTTCATTTGGCGCTATCATGCGCGCTTCACCGGGCCGCGCACGGCCCGCCACGCAAGATCCTCAATCGGGCCGTATGCGGCGCCCGACATCGAATCGAACATGGATGTAATCGTCATCGGCGGCGGCATCGCCGGCATCGCCACCGCCTACCAGTTGCGCGCGGCCGGCCATCGCGTGTGCGTCGTCGAGCGCCACGCGACGGTCGCGCAAGGCGCGACCTACGGTCAGGGCGGCACGCTGCTGCCGACCCCGCTCGACGTCTGGTTCGGCCCGACCTTCATGCGCGAGCGGCGCGCGCAGAAGAGCGGCGTCGTCTACAAGCCGGGCCTCGACGGCGCGCTGCGGCGCTTCACGCGCCGCCTCGACGCGCTGCGCGAGCCCGCCGCGTTCGCCGCGCAGTACGCGAGGCTGCGGCCGCTCGTCGAGCTGTCGCGCGAGGCGATCGCCGACGTCGAAGCGCGCTTCGGTCTCGAATTCGAACAGAAGAGCGGCGTGCTGCACGTCGTGCGCGACGCGGCCGAATGGGACGCGACGCAGCCCGCGCTCGACCTGATGCGCGACCTCGGCCAGCCTTACGAGACGCTCGCGCCCGACGCGTGCGCGGCGCTCGAGCCGTCGATGCCGGCCGATCCCGCGTTCGCGGGCGGCGTGCTGTTCGCGCAGGAGCGCACCGCGAACTGCCCGCTCTTCGCGAAGCTCGTCAAGCAGGTGCTCGACGAGCGCGACGTGCAGTTCCGGCTCGGCCGCGCGGTCGCCGCGATCCGCACCGACGCGACGCGCGCGGCCGTCGAGCTCGCGCCCGACCCGGCCGATCCGCGCGCGGCGAAATCGAAGGAAGTCGACGTGATCTCGGCCGACGCGATCGTCGTCGCGGCGGGCACGGAAAGCCTCGCGCTCGTCGAGCCGCTCGGCGTGCGCGCGCCGCTGCATCCGGTGCGCATCCACACGCTGACGGCGCCCCTCGCGTACGAGGAGCACGCGCCGCATCTGAGCATCGTCGACTCGGTCAAGCGGATCGCGATCACGCGGCTCGGCCAGCGGCTGCGGATCGGCGGCGGCGCCGTGCTGCAAAGCGCGCGGGATCTCGCGCGGCCGCTGCCCGAGCCGCTGTCCGAGGCGGCGCTCACCCTCCTCGGCCAGGCGACGCACGACTGGCTGCCCGGCACCGCGAAGATCTCCGCCGCGCGCGCGTGGCAAGGCGCGAAGCTGCTGTCGCCGGACGGCCTGCCCGTCGTCGGGCCGACCGCCGATCCGCGGGTCTTCGTCAACTTCGGCCACGGCCCGGCGGGCTGGGGCCTCGCGTTCGGGTCTGCTAAAGTGGTGGCAGATGACCTCGGCGGCAGCGCGCAGCGCGTGCCCGCCGACACGCTCGCCGCGCTGCGCGCGGAGCGCTTTGCCACCTGACGCCGTTGCCGCCGCGCGCGGGCGGCGCGTGATCGCGAGCCGCCCATGATCCTGTCCGCCGATTCCCCCCTGCCCCATTCGTCCGAACCGTTCGACTTGCCGCCGCTTCACGCGAGCGAGCCGCTTCTGACCATCGCCGAGCTGCGCGACATCGAAACCGCGGCGGCCGCCGCGCTGCCGCCCCACACGCTGATGGAGCGCGCGGGCAAGTCGGCCGCGCAATGGCTCGCGGCGCGGCTCGTCAGCGATCCGCGGCCCGTCTGGTTCGCGGTCGGCCCCGGCAACAACGGCGGCGACGCGCTCGTCGCCGCGGCCGAGCTGCGCCGGCTCGGCTTCGCGGCCGACGCCTGGATGCCGATCGAAGTGAAGCCCGGCGACGCGCGCTGGGCGCTAGAGCGCGCGCGCGCGGCGAACGTGCCGATCGACGAGGCGGCGCCCGAATCGTTCGACGGCTACGGCTGGCTCGTCGACGGCCTGTTCGGCATCGGGCTCGCGCGGCCGCTCGACGGCGCGTTCGCCGCGATCGCGCAGCGCATCGCGGCGCGCGCGCGGCGCACCGGCCGCGTGCTCGCGCTCGACGTGCCGAGCGGCCTCGACAGCGACACCGGCACGCGCGTCGGCGGCGGGAGCGCCGTCGCGGCCACCGACACGCTGTCGTTCATCGCCGCGAAGCCCGGCCTCTACACCGGCGACGGGCGCGACCTCGCGGGCGAGATTCACGTCGCGCCCCTCGATCTCGGCGAGCCGCCCGCGCCCGCGATCCGGCTGAACGCACCCGGGCTCTTCGATGCGCGCCTGCCGCCGCGCGCGTTCGCGTCGCACAAGGGCACGTACGGCAGCATCGCGATCGTCGGCGGCGACACGGGCATGTGCGGCGCGCCGATCCTCGCCGCGCGCGCGGCGCTCTTCGCGGGCGCGGGCAAGGTCCACGTCGGCTTTGTCGGCGCGGGCGCGCCGCCGTACGATCCGCCGTATCCGGAGCTGATGCTGCATCCGGCCGACGCGCTGCCGAGCGCGTCGCTCACCGCGCTCGCGATCGGCTGCGGGCTCGGCGCGAGTGAGCGGGCCGCGCGCACGCTCGCGGCGCTGCTGCCGCTCGATGCGCCGAAGCTCGTCGATGCGGACGCGCTGAACCTGATCGCGAACACGCCCGCGCTCGCCGACGCGCTCGCCGCGCGCGGCCGCGCGGGTGACGCCGCCGTCCTCACGCCGCATCCGCTCGAAGCCGCGCGCCTGCTCGCCACCGACGCGGCCGCCGTCCAGCGCGACCGTATCGCCGCCGCGCGCGCGCTCGCCGCGCGCTTTTCGGCGGTCGTCGTGCTGAAGGGGGCGGGCACCGTGATCGCGGCGCCCGACGGCCGTATCGCGATCAATCCGACCGGCAACGCGGCGCTCGCCACGGGCGGCACGGGCGACGTGCTGGGCGGCCTGATCGGCGCGTTTCTTGCGCAGCGCATGCCGCGCTACGAAGCGGCGCTTGCCGGCGTCTATCTGCACGGGCTCGCCGCCGAGCGGCTGTGCGCGGCTGGCGCGGGCCCCGCGGGCCTCGCCGCGGGCGAGCTCGCGGCCGCCGTGCGCGTGCTCGTCAATCGGCTGTTTTATACGCGACCCGCCGCACCGGGCGAAGCGCCGCTATACTGATCGTCCCGCCGCCCAGGCGGGCTCCTCGTCCGCCTGCATGCCGCGCGCCGGCGCGCAGGCGCAGCCCTCCCCCGGTTCATGCTGTTTCGCTCCTGATTGCCATGACGCTGAATTCGCTCCCCGTTTGGCCCGCGCTGCAAGCGCACTACGAAGAGATCCGCGACGCGCATCTGCGCGACTGGTTCGCCCCCGCCAACGATCGCGCGCCGACGCGCGCCGAACGCTTCACGTTCGAAGGCGGCGGCCTCGCCGCCGATTTCTCGAAGAACCGCATCACCGACGCGACGCTCGCCCTCCTCGTGCAGCTTGCGCGCGAAGCGGGCGTCGAGGCGCGCCGCGACGCGATGTTCGCGGGCGAAACCGTGAATCCGACTGAAGGACGCGCGGCGCTGCACACCGCGCTGCGCGCGAATGCGCCCGACGCGCCGTTTCACGCGCAGCTCGCGGCCGAGCGCGCGAAAATGGCGCGCTTCGCCGACGCGGTGCGCAGCGGCGCATGGACAGGCCACACCGGCAAGCGTATCCGCCACGTCGTGAACATCGGCATCGGCGGCTCGGACCTCGGGCCGAAGATGGTCGTCCACGCGCTGCACCACGTCGCGACGCCCGACATCGCGACGCACTTCGTGTCGAACGTCGACGGCGCGGACCTCGCGCGCGTGCTCGAGCAGATCGATCCGCAGGAAACGCTCGCGATCATCGTGTCGAAGACCTTCACGACGCTCGAGACGATGACGAACGCGCGCTCGCTGCGCGACTGGTTCGTCGCGAACGGCTGCCCGGAGAGCGCGCTCGCGAAGCACTTCGTCGGCGTGTCGGCGAATCCCGCCGAGGTCGTCAGGTTCGGCATCGCCGAGGCGAACGTGTTCGAGATGTGGGACTGGGTCGGCGGCCGCTATTCGTTGTGGTCGGCGGTCGGCCTGTCGATCATGATCGCGATCGGGCCCGAGCGCTTCGACGAACTGCTCGCCGGCGCGCACGACATGGACGAGCACTTCCGCACCGCGCCGCTCGAGCGCAACCTGCCGGTGCTGCAGGGTCTCGTCGGCATCTGGTATCGGAATTTCTTCGGCGCGCAGAGCTATCTCGTCGCGCCGTACTCGGAGGCGCTGCATTACCTGCCGTCGTACCTGCAGCAGCTCGAGATGGAGAGCAATGGCAAGTCCGCGCGAATCGACGGCGCGTTCGTCGATTACCCGACGTCCGCCGTCACGTGGGGCGAGCCCGGCACGAACGGCCAGCACGCGTTCTTCCAGATGCTGCACCAGGGCCCGACGCTCGTGCCGATCGATTTCATCGCGGTGCTCACGCCCGAGCATCCGCTCGCGAGCCATCATCCGAAGCTGCTCGCGAACTGCTTCGCGCAGAGCGAGGCGCTGATGCTCGGCCGCACGCTCGACGAAGCGCGCAAGATCGCCGGCCCGACCAAGCCCGAGCTCGCGCCGCACCTGACGTTCCCCGGCAACCGGCCGACGACGACGCTTCTCGTCGACGCACTCACGCCGCGCACGCTCGGCGCGCTGATCGCGCTGTACGAGCACAAGGTGCTCGTACAGGCGGCGGTGTGGAACATCAATCCGTTCGACCAGTGGGGCGTCGAGCTCGGCAAGATTCTGGGCAAGGTCGTCGAGGCGGACCTGACGGCCGCGCAGGCCGATCCGGCAAAGCACGATTCGTCGACGTCGGCGCTGATCGCGCGCGCAAGGAAGGCGTTGGGCGAATAACGCATGCGCCCACGCGGGCGGCGGCGAGAGCGCGGCCGCTGCGCTCGTGCGGCTCGGGGCGCGCGCCGCGTCAGCTCGCTTGCTGCCGCGCGCGGTCCGCGCCGCGCAGATGCCCCGCGTCGAGCACGACCGTCGCCCCGCAGCGGCGCGCGAGCTCCGGATCGTGCGTGACGAGCACGAGCGTCGCGCCGTGCGCGCGATTGAGCTCGAACATCAGATCGATGACCGCATGGCCCGTCGCCGCATCGAGGCTGCCCGTCGGCTCGTCGGCGAACAGGAGCGCCGGACGCGTGACGAACGCGCGCGCGAGCGCGACGCGCTGCTGCTCGCCGCCCGACAGCAGCTTCGGATAGTGCCCCGTGCGGGCGCCGAGTCCGACCTCTTCGAGCAGCGCGCGCGCGCGCTGCGCAGCCTCGTGCGCGCCGACGCCGCCCTGCAGCTCGAGCGGCAGCATCACGTTCTCGAGCGCGGTCAGATGCGGCATCAACTGGAACGACTGGAACACGAAGCCCACGGCGCCGTTGCGCAGCGCCGCGCGCGCGTCCTCGTCGAGCCGGCCGAGATCCTGACCGAACAGGCGAACCGTGCCCTCGGTCGCGCTGTCCAAGCCGGCGAGCAGGCCGAGCAGCGTCGACTTGCCCGACCCGGACGCGCCGACGATCGCGACGCTCTCGCCCGCGCGGACCGTCAGGTCGATGCCGTCGAGGATTGTCAGCTCGCCTGCGGCATCGGCGACACGCTTGCACACATTCCGCACTTCGATGATCGGATCGGTAATCTTGAGCATGAAACGCACATTTCACTGGAAGGTCGGCGCGACGCTCGCCGTGATCGTGGCGCTCGCGGGCGCGGCATCCGCCGCAACGAATGCCGCGCCCGCGCCGAACGCCAACGGCAGCAAGCCGGTGATCCTCGTGCTCGGCGACAGCCTGTCGGCCGAGTACGGCCTGCCGCGCGACACGGGTTGGGTCGCGCTGATGCGCGCGCGCCTCGCGGCCGAGCGAATCGATTATAACGTCGCGAACGCGAGCATCTCCGGCGACACGACGAGCGGCGGCCGCGCGCGGCTGCCCGCGGCGCTCGCGCGGCTCAAGCCCGCCGTCGTTGTCGTCGAGCTCGGCGCGAACGACGCGCTGCGCGGCGTGCCGCTTGCCGCGACCGAAAGCAACCTGCGCGAGATCGTCGCGCAGGCACGGCAGGCACGCGCGCAGGTGCTGCTCGTCGGCATGTACGTGCCGGCGAACTACGGGCCGGACTACACGCAGAAATTTCACGGCGTCTACACGGCGCTGTCGAAGGAAATGCGCGTGCCGCTCGTGCCGTTCCTGCTCGCCGGCATCGAAAACAAGCCCGACATGTTCCAGGCCGACCAGATCCATCCGACGCAGGCCGCGCAGCGCCAGTTGCTCGACAACGTGTGGCCGACCCTCAAGCCGCTGTTGCGGACGTCGGCGCGCTGACCGCGCCGCGCCGGCGCTCGATGCGTCGATGCGGCGATTCGTCTGTCCGTCGACCGTCTCGGACCGGCCGATGCCGTCAGACAGCCGCTTCGGCTTCGCGCCCCGCATCGCCCGGCGCGAAACCCGACCCCGAACACCCGGCCCCGCACACCCGCCGAAACGAAACAGCCCCGCGCGATGGCGGGGCTGTTCCTTCTCGAACGAGCGCGCTGGCGCGCCGTCGTCCGCCGTCAGTTCGAGCCGTCCTGCGCGCCGCCGGCGGTCGAGCCGTACAGCTTGACCTTCGAGCGAGCGCGCAGCGACGCGAGATACGCTTCCGTCTCGCTTTGCGCATACACCTGCGCGAGCTGCTGCTGAGCGGCCGCGAGACGCTGATCGTCGGCGGGCGCAGCCGCGACCACCGAATTCACGCGGAAGATCGCATAGCCGTCGTTGCCGAGATCGACGCCGACATAGGCAGGCAACGTCTTCGGATCGACCTTGTAGATCGCGCTGACGGCCGCCGGCGGCAAGCCGTGCGCCTGCGTGCGCGAGATCTTGTCGGCCGCGGCGAAGCCCGCCGTCGACTTCGACTTGCGCAGCTCCGCGAGCTTCGCTTCGCCGTCCTGCTTCGCGAGACGCGCCGCCTCGTCGGCAACCACCTTCGCGCGCACCCGGTCCTTGATCGCGTCGAGCGCGGGCACGGTCGACGGCTGGTGATTCGTCACGCGCGCGGCGATCAGCGTGTTGTTGCCGACGTCGATCGCCTGCGTGTTGTTGCCGTTCTTCACCGAATCGGCGGCGAACACGGCCGCGAGGAACTTCGCGTTGTTGAGCGGGCTGTCGGGCGGCAGCGCCGGGTTCGGCTGCGGCGACACCGCCGCGGTCTGGATCGTCAGCTTGTACTTGTCGGCGGCGGGCTGCAGGCTCTTCGCCTTCTCGTAGACGGTCGACGTGAAGCCTTCCGCGTTGTCGGCGAACGCCTTCGCCGCGAATTGCTGCTTCAGGTCCGCCGCGATCGAATCCTTCACTTCGGCGAGCGGCTTCACGACGGCCGGCTTCACGTCGGTCGCCTTCAGGATGTGAAAGCCGAAGTCGCCCTGCACGACGCCGCTGACTTCGTCCTTCTTCAACGCGAACGCGGCATCGTCGAACGCTGCGCCGCCCGCCGTCGAGCCGCGCGTGATGAAGCCGAGATCGCCGCCCTTCGCCGCCGACGGCGCGTCCTGCGAGTTCTTCTCGGCGATTTGCGCGAACTGGTCCGGGTGCGCCTTCACTTCGGCGAGCAACTGCTCGGCCTTCGCCTTCGCGGCGGCCTTGTCGGCCGCGCTCGCGTCCTTCGCCGCCGCGATGAAGATATGGCTCACGCGCACTTGCGCATCGGTGCGGTAGTGCGCGATGTTGTCGTCGTAGTACTTCTTGATGTCGATGTCGCTCGGCTGCGCCGCCGCAACGGCCGCCGCCTGCGAGTAGACGAGATACTGGATCGTCGCCGTCTCGCGCGTCGCGAACGCCTGCTTGTGCGCGTCGTAGTAGGCGGAGATCTGTGCGTCGGTCGGCTGCACCTTCGCCGCGTAGTCGGCCGGCTTCAGCACCATCGGCTGCACTTCGCGCTGCTGCTCGGCAAGTTCGGTCAGGCGGCGCGCGATGCTCTTCGGCGTGAACGCGCTCGCCACGATGCTGGCCGGAATCTGCTGCAGCGCGAGGTTGTAGCGCACGCGCTCCTGGTATTGATCGGGCGTCATGCCCTGCATCGCGAGCATCTGCGTGTAGCGCTCGGCGTCGAACGAGCCGTCCGGCTTCTTCAGCGACGCGATCACGGGGTCGCTCAACAGCGTCTGGCGCACCGCGCCGTCCGACGCGGTCAGATGCAGGCGCTGCGTCTCGTCGGCGAGCGCGCGCTGCTGGATCAGCCCGTCGAGGAGTTGCTGGCGGCGCTCCGGCGTATCGAACGCCTTCGCGTCGAACTGCGCGCCCAGCATCTGGCGCGCCTGGTCGACCTGCTGGCGCAGCATGCCGTCGAATTCGGCGCGCGTGATCTTGTGCCCGTTGACGGCCGCGACGTTCGCGTTTTCGTCGAAGAACCCACGGAAACCCTGAATGCCGACGATCCCTAGCCCCGGCAGCACGATCAGGAGCAGGAAGAACATCATCAGGCGCTGGTGATTGCGAAAGAAATCGAGCATGCGTGACGGCGTGAACTGGACAAAACGCCCGATATTACAACAGCAGGCAAGAAAAAAGGCGAACCGGAGTTCGCCTTTCGGGATGATGGCGGAGCGGACGGGACTCGAACCCGCGACCCCCGGCGTGACAGGCCGGTATTCTAACCGACTGAACTACCGCTCCTTGGTCTTGCTTGCGTGCAGGGCACGCGCAACCTTGCGGCGCGCCGAGGCGCCGATCGAAGGCGCGCCCGGCTGGGCCCAGCAGCTACCGCGACAGCGCGGCCAATCTGCAATGGTATCCGAAGTTGTCGCCTGCACGCAATATCGACGTGCCTGCAGATCACGATCGATAAACTTCAGGTTCTCGGGCCCGAAACTTCGGCGCGGGTCGCGCAGCCGCCTCGGCATTCTCGCGGCGTCTTCGCCCACCATGCGCCGGCGGCCCGCCGACCACGAAGACACACGGGCGAAAAACCGTGACGCTCAATCGGGATCGTCGACAGTCGCCGTGCCGGCCAGCACCGCATCGGGCGGCACGGGCGGCTCCGCCGCGGCGGCCGAAAACTGCTCGAGCGCCTCGTAGACGTGACACGCATAGACGACGGCCGGCCCGCCGCCCATCATCACCGCGACGCCCGCGGCGTCGAGAATCTCGTGATCGGATGCGCCCGCGCGCAATGCTTCGTGCACGTAGTAGCCGATGCAATCGTCGCATTGCGTCGCAACCGCGATCGCGAGCGCGATCAGCCGCTTGCCGCGCTCGTCGATCGCGCCGGCCGCGAGCGCCGGCTGATGCATCCGGGAGAATCCGTCGAGCGTCGGCCCGAGCGGGCTGTTCGCCAGCTTGCCCAGCGTCAGTTGAAATTCGTGATATTGCTCGGGATAGGTCTTGCTCATCATCGGTCTCCATGCGGCCCGTCGAGGCCGGCCGCAGCATGTCCGCGCCACGCATCGCGCGCTCGCCGATGCCGGCGCGCGCCCGGCAAGCCCCGGCAAAACCATTGCGCGGCACGGCCGAATCGCGACGATGCGTTCGCCACGAACCGATTGTCGGCGGGCGGGCGCGCTGCCGATTGACGCATGTCAACACGGCGCGGCGCATCGGAAGTTCACGTGTGGGCGCACCTGGAGCCGAACCATCGCGCGAGAGGCGGCAGGCGGCATCCACGAACGCCGAATCGCCGAACTCAACGCGCCGAGACGCAGCAACCGCCCAAAAGAAAGAAGAAGCAAATTGGCGATCTCGATCGCCTTGTCGCGCACCCAGGGCGTCATGTTGCGCATCGACGCCGGATAGCGATCGACGGTCCACGGCATGTTGCCTCCACACCCGACAGCGAATGGTTGGAACCCCTTCGAACGTGCGGCTCGCCCCGGGGCCCCGGGCGGCGCACACGCGACGCCCGCGAGTCGCTATCGACGCCAATACGCCCGCACGAGCTGCTCGTCCGGACTGTATTTCAGGTCGAGCGAGCCCTGATACGCGGACTTCAGCGCCGAGCCGAGATTGCGCGCCAGATGGACATCGGTCGTGGTCACGACCGTCGCGCCGTCGTCCGTGTCGATCGACATGATCCGCTGCATCGGATGCTCGGCCCGCGCCTGTTCCTCGCGACTGCGGAGCAACTGGAGCAGCTCGGACCAATGCTCGCTCGCAAACGGCCCGTCGATATGGAGATAGCCGGCCGGCATGTTCTCCGCGCTGCGCCGACAGGCGCCGCATAGATGCTCGTGCGCGCCGTCGGGACGCGCGAGCCACTGCCAGCGCCCGGCGCTGAAGACCGCGCCGCAGGTGGGGCACACCGTCGGCTCGTGCAGTTTGCGACGCATCGCATAGGGATCTTGCGCGAGGCCAGGATAGACCTCTTCGTGACTGCCTGCCTTGAAAGGCCGCGTGCGACGGTTCATGGAGACGCTCCTTGCATGATGCCGAACGAGTGCAACGACAGCTCCAGCCTATGGCGGCCGCTCGCGCCCACGTTGACCTGAGTCAACGAAGCCATGCCGGGCGCCCGGGCAGGCGCAATGCGCGCCGCGATGCGCATGCCCGCGCAACCGATCGACGTTGATCGGCGTCAAACCGCCATTCGCGCCGCGACGAACAATGAAGGCGTCGCCGCCCGCCAGGTCAGCGTGATCCTCGACGACAAGCACAAGCACCAGCGCAAGCCCTTCGACGTGCACGTCGACGTGACGATTCCGGGGATCGAGATCGTGTCCAATCGCGAGTCCGACGAGGACGTGTACGTCGCGCTGCGCGATGCGTTCGGCAATGCCGAGCGAATGCTCGACGATGCGGTGAGCAAGCGCCGCGACCGGGCGAGACAGTCCGCGTAGCGGCGCGCGACCAAGAACACCGCCGGCGACGTCCCAAAAAAGCAAAAACCCGCAAAGCCAATCGCCATGCGGGTTTCGATTACTGCTGCAATCTTCTTCGAGCTGCGTCGAACGCGTGTCGCGAAACGGAAATGGTGGGTGCTGAGAGGCTCGAACTCCCGACCTACGCCTTGTAAGGGCGCCGCTCTACCAACTGAGCTAAGCACCCGCTCCGGATTCACGCCGTTCTCGATCGGAGCATCGCACCCCTCACGCAGCGAGCCTGCTAGTTTAGCGCAACCTTCCCCTCTTTACCAGCACCAAATTCTGATCCGCACCCGGCCCGTCCGCCGCTACTTGTGCGGAAGAAACACGCCGGCGGCACATCGCGCGAGAAAAACTCGACCCGAAGCAGGAAGTCGCACTCGCCGCCGGCAGCCAACCCTCCGATACCAACGCCCACCCGCCGCGCAAAAACAAAGCCCACGGCCTTGCGGCCGTGAGCTTGTTCGGTGAAACGCAACCGCTCGCGCGGGCGCTCAGTGCTTGACGACTTCGGTCGAGCCGGCTTCCTTCGCGGATTCCGCGACAGGCGCCGCCGCCTTCGCCTCTTCCTCGGGCAGCGCGTTCGGCAGACGTTCGAGCGCGAGCTCGAGCACCTTGTCGATCCAGCGAACCGGCACGATCTCGATCGCGTTCTTCACGTTGTCCGGAATGTCGGCGAGATCCTTCACGTTCTCTTCCGGAATCAGCACGAGCTTGATGCCGCCACGGTGCGCGGCGAGCAGCTTCTCCTTCAGCCCGCCGATCGGCAGCACTTCGCCGCGCAGCGTGATCTCGCCCGTCATCGCGACGTCGGCGCGCACCGGAATGCCCGTCAGCACCGACACGAGCGCCGTCGTCATCGCGATGCCGGCGGACGGACCGTCCTTCGGCGTCGCGCCTTCCGGCACGTGGATGTGGATGTCCTGCTTGTCGAACGCCTCATCCTTGATGCCGAGCCGGCGCGAGCGCGAGCGCACGACCGAGCGCGCGGCCTCGACCGATTCCTTCATCACGTCGCCGAGCGAGCCCGTGCGGATCACGTTGCCCTTGCCGGGCATCACGGCCGCCTCGATCGTCAGCAGATCGCCGCCCACCTCGGTCCATGCGAGACCCGTGACCTGGCCGACCTGGTTCTCCTTCGCGGCAAGACCGAAATCGTACTTGCGCACGCCGAGGAACGTATCGAGGTTCTCGCCGTCGACCTTGACCGCACCCGATGCCTTCTTCAGCAGCAGCATCTTCACGACCTTGCGGCAGATCTTCGACACCTCGCGCTCGAGCGAACGCACACCGGCTTCGCGCGTGTAGTAGCGGATAATGTCGCGGATCGCCTGCTCGGCGACCTCGATCTCGCCTTCCTTCAGGCCGTTGTTCTTCTTCTGCTTCGGCAACAGGTAGCGCTGCGCGATGCTGACCTTCTCGTCCTCGGTATAGCCCGACAGGCGGATCACTTCCATCCGGTCGAGGAGCGGCGGCGGAATGTTCAGCGAGTTCGACGTCGCGACGAACATCACGTCCGACAGGTCGAAATCGACCTCGACGTAGTGATCGGCGAACGTGTGGTTCTGTTCCGGATCGAGCACTTCGAGCAGCGCCGACGACGGATCGCCGCGGAAATCCATCCCCATCTTGTCGACTTCGTCGAGCAGAAAGAGCGGATTGCGCACGCCGACCTTCGACAGGCTCTGCAGGATCTTGCCCGGCATCGAGCCGATGTAGGTCCGGCGGTGACCGCGAATCTCGGCCTCGTCGCGCACGCCGCCCAGCGCCATCCGGACGAACTTGCGGTTCGTCGCGCGCGCGATCGACTGGCCGAGCGAGGTCTTGCCGACGCCCGGAGGCCCGACGAGGCAGAGGATCGGCGCCTTCACCTTGTCGACGCGTTGCTGCACCGCAAGATACTCGAGGATCCGTTCCTTGACCTTCTCGAGGCCGAAGTGATCCTCGTCGAGGACCTTCTCGGCGTTCGCGAGATCGTTGTTGACCTTGCTCTTCTTGCGCCACGGCAGCGCGATCAGCGTGTCGATGTAGTTGCGCACGACGGTGGCTTCCGCCGACATCGGCGACATCAGCTTCAGCTTCTTGAGCTCGGCATCGGCCTTCTTCTTCGCTTCCTTCGGCATGCGCGCGGCGTTGATGCGCTTCTCGAGTTCCTCGAGATCCGCGCCCTCCTCGCCTTCGCCCAGTTCCTTCTGGATCGCCTTGACCTGCTCGTTCAGGTAGTACTCGCGCTGGCTCTTCTCCATCTGGCGCTTCACGCGCCCGCGGATGCGCTTCTCGACCTGCAGGATGTCGATCTCGGCCTCGAGCTGCGCAAGCAGGTGCTCAAGACGCTCGATGACCGGGAACATCTCGAGGATGTGCTGCTTCTGGTCGAGCTTGAGCGGCAGGTGCGCGGCGATCGTGTCCGCAAGACGGCCCGCCTCGTCGATGCCCGACAGCGATGTCAGGATCTCGGGCGGAATCTTCTTGTTCAGCTTCACGTACTGGTCGAACTGCGAGACGATCGCGCGGCGCAGCGCTTCCGTCTCGGCGCTGTCGGCGTGATCCGGCTCGAGCGGCATCACCTCGCACGAGAACTGCGTCTCCTGCTCTTCGATCGACAGCGCCTGCGCGCGCTGCAAGCCCTCGACGAGCACCTTCACGGTGCCGTCGGGCAGCTTCAGCATCTGCAGGATGTTCGCGATGCAGCCGACGTCGTACATGTCCTTTTCGGTCGGCTCATCCTTCGCGGCAGTCTTCTGCGCGACGAGCATGATGTGCTTGCCGCCCTCCATCGCCACTTCGAGGGCCTTGATCGACTTCGGCCGGCCCACGAAGAGCGGAATCACCATGTGCGGGAAAACGACGACATCCCGCAGCGGCAGCAGTGGGAGCGTAGTGCGTTCCGGCGGGAGAAGTTGGGTGCCTGACATTTCATTTCCCCATGAGTGGAATCAATTGTTCGGTAAGTAAGGCCGGCATAGCGGATTGCAAGCCTTCAGCGCGTGGGAAATATTCAGTAAAAAAGTTACCGTACGGTACGAGTCAGAGTTACCCACAAGATAAACGAAAAAAAGCCGTTCACGATTCCATGAACGGCTTTTTTGCACACGAAACGTCAAAGCCGGTCAATTCGAACCCGCCACTTTCGGCGTGTCCTCATAGATGAGTAACGGCTTACCGTCTCCTTCGATGACATTGTCGTCGATGATCACCTTGCTGACCCCCTTGAGGGTCGGCAGTTCGTACATCACGTCGAGGAGCGCCTGCTCGATGATCGAGCGCAGCCCGCGCGCGCCCGTCTTGCGGCGAATCGCCTTGCGGGCGACCGCCTGCAGCGCGTCCGGACGAATTTCGAGTTCGACCCGCTCCATCGCGAACAGCTTCTGGTATTGCTTGACGAGCGCGTTCTTCGGCTCGACGAGAATCTTCATCAGCGCGGCTTCGTCGAGCTTGCCGAGCGTCGCGACGACGGGCAGCCGGCCGATCAGCTCGGGGATCAACCCGAATTTGATCAGGTCTTCCGGCTCGACCTCGCGCAGCACCTCGCCCGCGTCCCGCTCCTGCTTGCTCTTCACGGTCGCGCCGAAACCGATGCCCGTCTTCTCGGTGCGATCGGTGATCACCTTCTCCAGGCCGTCGAACGCGCCGCCGCAGATGAACAGGATGTTGGTCGTGTCGACCTGGATGAAATCCTGGTTCGGATGCTTGCGGCCGCCCTGCGGCGGCACCGACGCCATCGTGCCCTCGACGAGCTTCAGCAGCGCCTGCTGGACGCCCTCGCCCGACACGTCGCGGGTGATCGACGGGTTGTCCGACTTGCGGCTGATCTTGTCGATCTCGTCGATGTAGACGATCCCGCGCTGCGCCTTCTCGACCTCGTAGTTGCAGTTCTGCAGCAGCTTCTGGATGATGTTCTCGACGTCCTCGCCGACATAGCCGGCTTCCGTCAGCGTGGTCGCATCGGCGATCACGAACGGCACGTTCAGCAGGCGCGCGAGGGTCTGCGCGAGAAGCGTCTTGCCAGAACCCGTCGGGCCGATCAGCAGGATGTTGCTCTTCGACAGCTCGACGTCGTCCTTCTTGTCGAGATGCTTCAGGCGCTTGTAGTGGTTGTACACGGCGACGGCGAGGATCTTCTTCGCGCGCTCCTGGCCGATCACGTACTGATCGAGGATGTCGCGAATCTCCTGCGGGCTCGGCAGGTCGGATTTGGACAGGCTGGCTTCGACACCCGCCGCGGCCGCTTCGTCCCGGATGATCTCGTTGCACAAATCGATGCATTCATCGCAGATGAACACCGACGGCCCCGCGATGAGTTTCTTCACCTCATGCTGGCTTTTGCCGCAAAACGAGCAATACAACAGCTTCTCGCTGTTCGAACCTTTCTTGTCCGCCATGAATGTAGAGCCTCCGGACACGTGAGTTACATGATACGCCGTTTGTCCCCGGCACCATGACCTGGTAAATACTCGGGAAACGCCGGCATGTTCTTTTGCCGCAGATGCTCGGGGCGCGTGGCGGGCGCCGCTCCTATTGGGGCGGCACCCCACTAAAGCTTACGGACGCTTCGTCGACACGTGGTCGATCAGCCCATACGCCTTCGCATCTTCGCTGGACATGAAATTATCACGGTCGGTGTCGCGCGCGATGCGCTCGACGTCCTGACCGGTATGGTGGGCGAGCAGGTGGTTCAGGCGGTCCTTCAGGTAGAGGATCTCGCGCGCCTGGATCTCGATGTCCGACGCCTGGCCGCGCGCGCCGCCGAGCGGCTGGTGGATCATCACGCGCGCGTTCGGCAGCGCGTAGCGCTTGCCCTTCGCGCCCGACGCGAGCAGGAACGCCCCCATGCTGGCCGCGAGGCCCATGCAGAGCGTCGACACGTCCGGCTTCACGAACTGCATCGTGTCGTAGATCGCCATCCCCGCCGACACCGAGCCGCCCGGGCTGTTGATGTACAGGCTGATGTCCTTGTCGGGATTCTCGCTTTCGAGGAACAGGAGCTGCGCGACGACGAGATTCGCCGTCTGGTCGTTGACCTCGCCGACCATGAACACGATGCGCTCTTTCAGGAGCCGCGAGTAGATGTCGTACGAACGCTCGCCGCGGCCGCTCGTCTCGACGACGATCGGCACGAGCCCGAGCGCTTGCGCCTCGAAATCCCGCGGGGCTTGCGAAGCCAACGTGTCCAGCAATTGAGCGCGATTAATCATTCAATGAGCCTTGTCCGAGAATGAGTATTGAACGGCAGGAAACGAGCCGGGGAGCGTCGCACACGCGGCGCGGCGCCGCGCCGATGAAAAAACGGCGTGCGGGCCGTCGTCGCTCCGACAGCCGGCACGCCGCTAGAGCGAAACTTACGCTTGCGCCGTTGCGCTCGCCAGTGCTTCGAAGCTTACTTCCTTGTCCGTCACCTTCGCCTTGCCCAGCACGAAATCGACGACGTTGCTCTCAACAACGAACGCTTCCATTTCGGCGAGGCGCTGCTGATTCGAATAATACCAGCGGACCACTTCCTTCGGGTCCTCGTAGCTCTTCGCGAATTCGTCGACTTCCGCGCGGATCTGCTCGGGCTTCGCCTCGAGGCCGTTCGCCTTCACCAACTCGGCGAGCACGAGGCCGAGCTTCACGCGGCGCTCGGCCTGCTCGGCGAACATCTCGACCGGAATCGGCGCGTCCTTCGCGTTCGGCACGCCGCGCTGCGCGAGGTCCTGGCGGGCCATCTCGACAAGGCGCTGCTGGTCCTGCTCGATGAGCGCCTTCGGCACGTCAAGCTCGGAGATCTTCAGGAGCGCGTCCATCACCTGGTTCTTCACGATCGACTGCGTGCGGCGCTTCGCCTCGCGCTCGAGGTTTTCCTTGATCTCGCCGCGCATCTTCGTCAGATCGCCGTCCTCGATGCCGAGCGACTTCGAGAAATCGGCGTCGATCGCGGGCAGGTGCGGCCACTCGACCTTCTTCATCGTGACCGTGAACTGCGCGGTCTTGCCCGCCACGTCCTTGCCGTGATAGTCGTCCGGGAACTTCAGGTCGAATTCGCGCGGCTCGCCCGCCTTCAGGCCGAGCGCCGCCGTCTCGAATTCGGGCAGCATCCGCCCTTCGCCGAGCACGAACACGAAGTCTTCGGCCGTGCCGCCCTGGAACGCGACGCCGTCGATCTTGCCGACGAAGTCGACCGTCACGCGGTCGCCGTTCTGCGCGGCCGTGTCCGCGCCGCCGTCGCCGTGCTCGCCGCCTTCGCCGCGCGCGTGGAAGTGCACGCGCTGCTTGCGCAGAATGTCGAGCGTGCGGTCGATCTCGGCGTCGCCGATCGTCGTCGTCGAGCGCTCGACTTCAGCCGCCGCCAGATCGCCGATCTTCACTTCCGGATACACCTCGAACGTCGCGTCGAACGCGTACGCGCCCTCTTCCGCCGCATCCTGCTTCGGCGCAAAGCTCGGCTGACCCGCGACGCGCAGGTTTTCCGCACGGCTGATCGTGAAGAATTCCTGACCGATCTTGTCGCTCAGCACCTCTGCCTCGACCTGGCCCGCATACTGCTGCGTGACCATCTTGAGCGGCACCTTGCCCGGGCGGAAGCCCGGCATGCGCACGTTCTTCGCGAGTTTCTGGATACGGGCGTCGATCTCCTTCTGCACGACATCCTTCGGCAGGGAGATCGTCACGCGGCGTTCGAGCTTGCCGAGGTTTTCAACAACGTTAGCCATGGCTTCAATCGTCCTAAAATTATTCGAGCGAATCGGTTTTTCCTTGCCGTGCCAGCCTTGCGGCGGACGCGCCGTCGCGCACCGCCGTCTCGCTCATGCGGGCGCAGTCGGGCGCGGTCCGCGCCCGACTGCGCGTGCGCCGCATGCGAGCCGTCGGCGGCTTGAAGCACGGCTTTGGCCGGAAGAATCGGCTATTCTAGCAAACTATTTTCCCCTCACCGCGAGTTCGGGCAGTGGCGCGCCGCAGCATCGTCGCGCGTCGCCGCCAGCCGCATGCCGCCGCGCGATCCCGGACATGCGCGCCGCCATATCCCGCACGCGCCAGCCATCCGGTAAGCTCCCTTCACGGTCGTCGCCCGCCCTCGCGCCGCACGCGTGCGCATGCATGCGCCGTGCCCGCCGCCCCGCGCGAACCGCCCGCCATCACGAACCGCATCCGGAGACACCATGCCGCCGCCCTCGCCCGTCGTCGTCATTGCGCCCGATTCGTTCAAGGGCTCGCTGTCCGCCGAGCAGGCCGCGGACGCGATCGCGGCCGGCGTCGCGCGGGCGCGCCCCGACGCCGTCGTCCGGCGCCGGCCGATGGCGGACGGCGGCGAAGGCACGCTCGATGCGCTGCTCGCGCACGGCGGCACGCGTCGAACGCTGCGCGTGCCGGGCGCGTCGCTCGCGCCGCGCGACGCCGCCGTCGGCCTCATCGACGCGCGCACGGCGATTGTCGAGACGGCGGAGATCGTCGGCATCACCGATCCGGCCGGCATGCGCCTACCCGTTGCCGCGCGCAGCACGCGCGGGCTCGGCGACGCGATCCGCGCGCTTCTCGACGACGGCGTGCGCACGTTCTACGTCGCGCTCGGCGGCAGCAGCACGAACGACGCCGGCGCGGGCCTCCTGGCCGGCCTCGGCCTGCGCGCATTCGATGCGCACGGCCGCGAGATCGAGCCGACGCCCGAGCGGCTCGCGCACGTCGCGAGCGTCGACGTCGCCGGGCTCGACGCGCGCGTGGCCGACGCGTCGTTCGTCGCGATGTCCGACGTCGACAACCCGCTCACCGGCGAGCACGGCGCGACCGCCGTGTTCGGCCCGCAAAAGGGCGTGACGCCCGCGCAGGTCGCGCCGCTCGACGCCGCGCTCGGCCATTTCGCGACGCTCGTCGAAGCCGCGCTCGAGGGCCGCTCCACCGGGGCTTCCGCCCGTCGCGCCCGCGACTTGCCCGGCGCCGGCGCGGCGGGCGGGCTCGGCTTCGCGCTGCACGTGCTCGGCGCGCGCTTCGAGCCGGGCGCCGAAGTCGTCGCTCGGCAGATCGGGCTCGATGCGGCGCTCGCGGGCGCGAACTGGATGATCACGGGCGAAGGCCGCTCGGATGCGCAGACGCTGCACGGCAAGGCGCCGTTCGTCGCGTGCCGGCATGCGCGCGCGGCGGGCGTGCCGGCGACACTGCTGTCGGGCGCCATCGACACGGCAGCGCTGCCGCAATTGTCCGAACATTTCGACGGCTGCTTCTCGCCGGCGCCCGGTCCGATCGCGCTCGACGCCGCGCTGCGCGACGCCGCGCGCCTCATCGAGAACGCGGCCGAGCAACTGACGCGGCTGCGCTACGGCCGCGCGTGACGGGCGCGGCGCGCGCGCCGCGAACCGCACCGTTGACCGCGCGCCGCGATGCGGCAACAATCGGGCCGCACCCCTCATTCAGGACACGACATGGCAGGCAGCAAAGTCGGGCTCGACCAGTTCATGACCTACCGGATGCACGTGCTGAACAAGCTGTCCGATCGCGGAATCGGCGAGCTGTATCAGACGAGGCTCGGCGTATCGCTGCCTGAGGCGCGGATCATCGCGTCGGTCGGCGCGTTCGGGCCGTTCTCGATCATGGAGCTCGCGCGGCGCGCGAACCTCGACAAAAGCCAGGCGAGCCGCGCGGCCGAGGCGCTGATCCGGCGCGGGCTCGTCAAGCGCGGCCCGAGCGACGACGACGGGCGCGTCGTGCTGATCGCGCTCACGCCGGCGGGCGCCGCGCTCAACCGGAAAATCATGCCGATCGCGCGCAAGTGGAACGCCACGCTGCTCGACTGCCTGAGCGAAAGCGAAAGGGCGGCGTTCAGTCGTGCGCTCGACAAGATCATCGCCGGCGCGCGCGAACGCGAGAATTGAGCGGCCGATCGCCCGCTGGCCCGTTGCCGCCGGTCGACCTGCCGGCGCAATCGGCGAACTGGCCGGCCGCCGCGCGACGCGTCACAGCCCGGAATTGAACGCCCGCTGGCGCAACAGCCCGAGCACCGCGTCGCAATACGGCGTCGGCACGCCCAGCTTGCGGCCGAGCTCCGGGAACACGCCGAGAATCGGCCCGACTTCGAGCGGCCGCCCCGCCTCCAGGTCCTGCAGCATCGACGTCCTGAACGCGCCCAACTGGCGCGTCACCGCGATCCGCTCGGCGCCGCTCATCCCCGCCGACAATCCGAGCCGCGCGCCGATCGCGTCGGCCTCCTCCATCATTCGCAGCGCGAGCGCGTTCGTATGCGGATCGTCGAGCAGGCGGTCCGCCGCCGAGCCCGTCAGCGCGCTCAGCGGATTCATGTTCATGTTGCCCCAGAGCTTCGCCCAGATGTCGGTGCGGATGTCGGCCGAGCGCTCGACGTCGAAGCCGCCCGCCGCAAGCGCGCCGGCGACGCGTGCGGCCGGATCGAGCAGCTCGGGGCGCGGCGCGCCGACGATCAGCCGGTTGCCGCGGCCGCGCACGACGACGCCCGGCTCGCGCGTCGCCGACGACAGGTGGACCACGCAGCCGATCGCGCGCGCGGGCGGCAGCGCCGCGGCCGTTACGCCGCCCGGATCGACCGCGTCGAGCACGGCGCCGTCGAGCGGACCGCCGAAGCCGTCGAAAAACCACCACGGCAGCCCGTTCATCGCGGCGACGACGGTCGTGCGCGGCCCGACGAGCGGCGCGATGCGCGCGGCGAGCGCCGGCAACGCCTGCGCCTTCAGCGCGACGACGACGTAGTCCTGTTCGCCGAGCACGCGCGCGTCGTCGCTCGCGCGCAGCGGGACCGCCGCTTCGTCGCCGGACTCGCCGACGATCCGCAGCCCGCGTTCGCGCAGCGCATCGAGCGTCGCGCCGCGCGCGAACGCGCTCAGGTCCCAGCCCGCGCGCGCAAGCGCCGCCGCGAACAGCCCGCCGATCGCGCCGATCCCGACGATCGCCGCGCGCACCGGTGCCCGATCCATATGCACCCCCTCCTCGTTCAATGAAGCGGCGAGCATAGAGCCAAATGGTTGCGTGCACAACCATCTGGTCGCGCACCGCGCGTCACTCGTCGATGTCGCGCGCCGCGCCGGCTCCCTCCGCGGCGCGATCGAGCTCGCCGAGCACGCCCGAAATCTGGCTCTTGTCGTGCATCCCGAGTTTGCGATACGCGCAGCGCAGATAGTGGCGCACGGTCGCGGGTGCGATCTCCATCTGCTGCGCGACCTCCTTGTGCGAGCGCCCCTCGCCGTAATAGCGGATCGCCGCGAGCTCGCGCGGACTCAGGCGATCGAGCAGCGAGCGCGGCCGCACCTCGAGCTGGAACAGTCCGGCGACGGGCACGCACCGCATGCGCAGCGCGTCGCCCAAATACGGCTGCGACGCGTGGCGGCGCAGGTGCTCGACGAGCGCGGGCGGCAGCCGCGAGCCGGCCCAGTCCGGCCACTCGGTGCGCAGCACCGCGCCGAAGCCGGCGTCCGCGTGATGCAGCACGCCGAAGTTGTCGCAGATCGCGCGCATCGTCGATGCGGCCGCCTCGCTGCGCAGGCGTGTGAGCTGCGCGGCGCGGTTGATCGTCAGCGCGGCCGTGAGGTGCGGAATCACGTCTTCGTAGCGGCGCGCGTCGTCTTCGGTGAACGGACGATTCAGGGCCTGCCGGTAGATCGACAGAAACGTCGTGAGTCCGAAACGCCGGTCGAGCGTGCACACGCACATCAGTTGCGCGAGCCCGTATTTGACGCACCAGTCGCGAAAACGCCCATCGAGCCCCGGCTCGACGACGGACAGGATCGCCGCCCGGCCGTATGCGCCATGCAAGGTCCGGTGCGCAAGCGGATCGCAGTCGCGCACGCGCTTCCAGTCGGGGAAGAACTCGTGCGGAAGCCGGTACAGATAGCTGTTGTGCATCACGGGGCCGGTCGGCGTGTGGTTCGCGACGCCTGTCCAGCCGGCGTCGAACGGCAGATAGCGCGACAGCAACTGAAAGAAGCGGCACTCGAACTCGCCGATCGACGCGCGGCTCGCGACCGCGTACAGATCGAGCAGGAACAGGCTCAGCTCGCGCGACGCCGGGCCGGGCGTCTGCGTGACGCCGTCGAAATCGCGCCGGCGCAACGCAAGCGGCGGCCACGCGGCTTCGTCGAGCACGATCGCCGCCGGCACGTCGCGCAGCGCATCGATGTCCTGCCGGAATCCCGCCCTGCTCGCCACCACTGACCGCTCCCTTGCCCGCTCGCAGCCGGCCTTGCGCGCTTCGATCGCTTCGCTGAGCGCTTGATTATAGCCGCCGGCTTTTTTGAAAACCGCCCGTGCGCGAACGCGCGAATGTCCCATCCATTTGAACGGTGTCGGCGCGCTGCCGCACCGCGTCATCGACGCCGTCGCGCCGCAGCCGCCCGCGCGCGCCGCGGCATGACGGCATTCAGGATGCCTGGAGGGTTTCCCGCACCGTTCATCTGAACGGCTTTGCAGCGACTTTGCCGCTACCGACACTGCGCACGCCCCCTCAAGAAAAACGATCACCCGGTTTGGAGAAACGAAGCGATGAAGACGTTCAGGTTCAGGAATACACGCCGACGACGCGCGCTCGCCGCAACCGCGACGCTCGCCGCGCTGTCCGGCCCGACGCACGCGCAGTCGACGCCCACGCTCTACGGCGTGGCCGACGCGGGCGTGCAGTATCTGTCGAACGCCGACGGCCGGCATGCCGCCTGGCAGTTGCAAAACTACGGAATCCTGCCTTCCCAGGTCGGCATCAAGGGCGAAGAGGATCTCGGCGGCGGCTGGCGGGCGCTCTTCAAGCTCGAGCAAGGCATCAACCTGAACGACGGCACGGCGACCGTGCCCGGCCATGCGTTCTTTCGCGGCGCGTACGTCGGCATCGGCGGCCCCGCCGGCACCGTCACGCTCGGCCGCCAGTTCAGCACGCTGTTCGACAAGACGCTCTTCTACGACCCGCTCTGGTACGCGTCGTACAGCGGCCAGGGCGTGCTCGTGCCGCTGTCCGCGAACTTCATCGACCACTCGATCAAGTTCCAGTCGGCGACGTTCGCGGGCTTCGACGTCGAGGCGCTCGCCGCGACGGCGGGCATCGCGGGCAATACGCGCGCCGGCCGCGTGCTCGAGCTGGGCGGCCAGTTCACGAGCAACGGCCTGTCGGCGAGCGCCGTGCTGCATCGGTCGCAGGGCACGGTCGACGGCGGCGTCGACCGCTCCGCGCAGCGGCGCGACATCGGCACGTTCGCCGCGCGCTATGCGTTCGCATCGCTGCCGCTCACCGTCCATGCCGGCGTCGAGCGCCTGACGGGCGATCTCGATCCCGCGCGCACGATCGTCTGGGGCGGCGCGCGTTACCAGACGAGCGGCCGCTTCGGCTTCGCGGGCGGCGTCTATCACACCGATTCGCCGACGCCACGGATCGGCCATCCGACGCTCTTCATCGCGAGCGCGACCTGTTCGCTGTCGAAGCGCACCGTCGCATACCTGAACCTCGGCTACGCGAAAAACAGCGACCGCAGCTCGCAGACCGTCTACGAATACGACCCGACGCCGCTCGCCGGCGCATCGCAGTTCGGCGCGATGCTCGGCATGTACCACGTCTTCTGAATCGAGCCCGCGAGATCACGACCATGACCATCAAGACATTGCTGCAAGAACCCGCGCTGCCGGGCGCGGCGCCGTCCGCCGACGCGCCCGATTTCACGAGCGGCACGCTCGCCGCGCTCGTCGCGTTCGCGGCGATCACGCCGCTCCTGCTGCTCGTCGCGCCGGCCGTGGCCGGCCAGCTCGGCGCGCAGCTCGGGTTGTCGGCGTCGCAGATCGGCACGTACTTCTTCGTCGAGCTGGGCGCGTTCAGCGCGGCGACGCTGCCGTCGTATCTATGGCTCGGCCGCATCGACGCGCGGCGCATCGCGTGGTGCGCGACCGCCGTGTTCTGCGCCGGCAATCTCGCGACCGCCGTGTGGATGCCGGGCTTCGCGCCGCTTCTCGCGCTGCGCGCGGCGACGGCGCTCGGCGGCGGCACGCTGATGGTGCTCTGCATGACGAGCGCCGCGGCGAGCGGCAACAGCGATCGCGTCTACGGGCTCTGGGTCGTCGGCCAGTTGGTCGCGGGCGCGGCCGGCCTGTTCCTGCTGCCGCACCTGTTCGGCGCGGTCGGATTGCGCGCGCTGTACGTCGTGCTCGCCACGCTCGCACTGTGCGCGGCGCCGCTCGCGAGCCGCTTTCCGGCCGTGCCGCACGCGCGGGCGCGGCACGCGTCGCACGCGCATCCGGCCGCGGCGCGCACGGCGGCCGCGCTCGCGGTCGGTGGGGTGCTGACGTTCTACCTCGCGATCGGCGGTGTATGGACCTTCGCCAGCAAAGCGGCGGCGGCCGTCGGCTTCGACGCGCAGGCGAGCGGCAACGTGCTCGCGATCGCGAGCCTGATGGGCATCGCGGGCGCGGCGCTCGCGTCGTATCTGGGCGGCCGCGCCGCGCGGCGCGCGATGCTGCTCGCCGGTTACGGAATCCTCGCCGCATCGCTCGTCGCGCTCGCCGCGGCGCCGAACGCAACCGGCTACACGATCGCGATCTTCGGCTTCAAGTTCGCGTGGACCTTCGTCCTGCCGTTCATCCTCGCGAGCGTCGCGGCCGTCGATGCGACCGGGCGCCTGATCGCGACGCTCAATCTCGTGATCGGCTCGGGGCTCGCCGCCGGGCCGCTCGCCGCCGGACTGCTGCTCGACGGCGGCGGCACGCTGCGCGCGCTGTTCTCGATCGCGGCCGCGGTCTCGGCCGCATCGCTCGCGACGATGCTGCGCGTCGAGCGCGACGCGCATTGACGCCTGATGCCGTTCCTTCCCCTCCTTCATCGCTTCGGCTCATCGCCATGACAAAAACCGCTTTCTTCACCGACGAACGCACTTTCTGGCACACGGGCGGCGCGCATGCGCTGTTCTTTCCGGTCGGCGGATGGGTGCAGCCGCCGTCGAGCGCGGGCTATGCGGAATCGCCCGACTCGAAACGGCGCCTGCTGTCGCTCGTGCACGCGTCGGGGCTCGCCGCGAGGCTCGACATGTCGAGCGCGCCCGCCGCAACCGATGACGATCTGCTGCGCATTCATCCCGCGCATTACCTCGACGCGTTCAAGCGCGCGAGCGATGCGGGCGGCGGCGACCTCGGCGAGCTCGCGCCGTTCGGGCGGGGCAGCTACGAGATCGCGGCGCTGTCGGCGGGGCTCGCGCTCGCCGCCGTCGACGCGGTGCTCGCCGAGCGCGCGGCGAACGCGTTCTCGCTGTCGCGCCCGCCCGGCCATCACTGTCTGCGCGACAAGCCGATGGGTTTCTGCCTGCTCGCGAACATTCCGATCGCAATCGAGGCCGCGCGCGCGAAGCATCGCGTCGAGCGCGTCGCGGTGATCGACTGGGACGTGCATCACGGCAACGGCACGCAGGCGATCTACTACGACGATCCCAACACGCTGACGATCTCGCTGCATCAGGACCGCTGCTTTCCGCCCGGCTACAGCGGCGCCGACGAGCGCGGCGCGGGCGCGGGTGCGGGCGCGAACGTCAACGTTCCGCTGCTCGCTGGCGCGGGCGACGATGCGTATCGCTACGCATTCGAGCGGATCGTGCTGCCCGCGCTCGACGCGTTCAGGCCCGACCTCGTCGTCGTCGCGAGCGGGCTCGACGCGAACGCGGTCGACCCGCTCGCGCGAATGCAGTTGCACAGCGACAGCTACCGGTTCATGACGCACGCGCTGAAGCAGGCCGCGCAGCGGCATTGCGCGGGGCGGCTCGTCGTCGTGCACGAAGGCGGTTATTCGGAGGCCTATGTACCGTTTTGCGGACAGGCGATCGTCGAGGCGCTGTCGGGCATGCGCACCGACGTCGCCGATCCGATGCTCGAACTTGCGATCGCGCAGCAGCCCGGCGAGCGCTTCAACGCGTTCCAGCGGCAACTGATCGACGAGATGGCGGCGCGCTTCGGTTATTGATCGAGCGGCCGAGGATCGGGCGGCGCGAAGCATGCCGATACGGCGCCGCGCGGCGCCGTTCGTCGATGGGCGTGGATGGGCGTCGACGATGCGCCGGTGCGCGTCGACAGAGACTTTCCGGCGCGTCGACGAAAACCGCGCCGATGCCGTTACACTCTCGTCCTCGTCAGTTTCGAACGCCCGACCCTCTCATGCAGTTGCCGAAGCGGCTCGCCGCCGCGTGTCTCGCCGCCGTTTTCCTGTCCGCCGCACCGCCCGCCGTCAGCAAGACGGCTTCCGAATCACTGATCGAGCGCCTCGTCGCGCTGATCGCCGACGCGCTGCCGTCGTCCGCGAAGGAAGCGCCGGCGGGACAGGTCGTCGAGGCCGCGTTCTCGCCGGACGGCGGCGCGGAAACGCTCGTGTTGAAGGTGATCGGCACCTCGCGCGCGTCGATCCGCCTCGCCGGCTATTCGTTCACGTCGCCGAAGGTCGTGCGCGCGCTCCTCGACGCGCGCCGCCGCGGCGTCGACGTCGCGATCGTCGTCGACAACGACGGCAATCGCTCAAGGGCGTCGAAGCAGGCGCTCAACCTGCTCGTCAACGCGAAAGTGCCGACGCGCACGATCGGCCGCTACGCGATCCATCACGACAAGTACATCGTCGTCGACGGCCGCCATGTCGAGACGGGGTCGTTCAATTTCAGCGCCGCCGCGGCCGCGCGCAACTCGGAAAACGTGCTCGTCGTCTGGAACAATCCGGCGCTCGCCGCGCAGTACCTGAAGCACTGGCAGAACCGGTACGATCAGGGGACCGATTATCGGTCGACTTATTGATCGGCTATCGGTCGGCTATCGGTCGGCTATCGGTCGGCTATCGGTCGGCTATCGGTCGGCGAAGGCTCGATGCTCGATCGCCGGCTCGCTCGCACGCGCCGTTCGCGCATCGGCCGGCCACCGCGACTCACGCGTCCGTCCACCGGCGATAGGTCGCGGCCTGCCCCCGATACGTGCCGTCGCGATCGATCAGATTCCAGACGGTGACGTCCTCGATCCAGAAACGCCGCCCCGATTTCGCCACCCGCAGGCCGCGATAGCCGGTCGCGAAGCCGCGCGTCCGCACCGATTCGAGCAGCCGCGCGCGCTCGTCGCGATTCGGCTCCTCGGCGGAGTACCGCGAATGCAACGCGGTCATCTCGTCCCAGTCGTACTCGAAGCAGCGCTGCACGGTCCTGTTCGCATAGACGTAGCGCGGGTCCTCGGCGGCGTCGTGGGCGAGCACGCAAAACGGCGCGTCCTCGTAGAGCCAGCGCGGGCCGTCGGCGCGCGGCACCGCAGGGTCGACGAGCGGCGTGCCGATCAGCCGCAGGTGGCTGACCGCAAGGAGATCGAAGAAATCCGGATCCAGCGCAAGCGAATGGGACATGGCTTCGTTCTGTTTCTGAAAATGAGTGGAGGAAATCGCGCGAGCACGGCGAAACGCGCCGCCGCACGCGTCAAGGTGAATCGACTGCAGATTGTGCGCCTGGTTCAACGCGTGCGGAGAAGCGTTCGACGAATCGAGGAATCATCGGCCGCTGACGAATGCCGTGCCCGAACGCCGCGCCTGGATGCCGCGATTCGGATGCCGCGCCGCACGGCCTCGATCGCGCATCGACAACGCGCCACACGAACTGTCGCGCGGCGAAACCCGAAAATGACGGAATAACGGAAGATTTTTGCCTCTGGCCACGATACGCGCGACGGACGTTCGGCGGTGGCTAACGGAGAAGCGGAAGAATGACGGGAGCGCTTTCCGAAACGACGGATCGAAATGATTCAGACGATGCGTCGATCGAACCGATCTCGGCTTCGAGCCTGATCGAAGCGGAAAAGCGTGGATGGTGCGTGAGGCCGGACTCGAACCGGCACACCCTTGCGGGCGTCAGGACCTAAACCTGGTGCGTCTACCAATTTCGCCACTCACGCACGCGAGAAAATGCTGCAGCCAACGGGCTGCACGCCGGGGTCGCATAACGCTTTCGCGACCGCCTGGAAAGCGCGAGCGCGAGATTCTAACCGATCTCCCTACGCTTGTCTCTAGCGTCCTGCCTCTCTTTTGCCGCGATGCTAGAATTCGCCGTTGTCCCCGCAATGCGGCCGCGATACCGTGCGGTCGAACGCCCGCCCCCGTCCGAGCCGATCTCGCCTCACTCGTTCCTGCCCCCGTGAATTTCGACGAATACTGCCAGCAGAAAGCCGCGCCGCCCGGCTCCAGCTTCTACTATGCGCTGCGCCAGGCGCCGCTCGCGCGCCAGCCGCTCGTCGCCGCGCTGTTCGCGCTGCGTCGCGAAATCGAGCAGACGGTGAAGGAGGTCAGCGATCCGACTGTCGGCCACGCGAAGCTCGCGTGGTGGCAAAAGGAACTCGCCGCGCTCGCGGCCGGCAATCCGTCGCATCCGGTGTCACAGGCGCTCGCCGCGCATCATCCGGACATCGCGCGCGAAGCCGGCGCGCTGCGCACGCTCGTGAGCGGATACGGCATGGATCTCGAGCAGGCGCGCTATCTGGACTTCGCGAATCTGCGCCGCTATGTCGACCATACGGGCGGCACGTTCGCCGCGCTCGTCGCGCGCGCGAGCGCGAGCCGGCCCGCCGCGGGCGACGCGCGCTGGGCGCAGCCGCTCGGCGAGGCGCTCACGCTCGCGCAATTCGTGCAGGATCTCGGGCAGGATGCGCGGCAGGGGCGCATCTACGTGCCGATCGACGAACTGCAACGCTATGGCGTGACGGCCGCCGATCTCCTCAATCGCCGCTACACCCCCGCGTATACCGAGCTGATGCGCTTCCAGACGTCGCGCGCGCGCGACGCGCTCAACGCGTCGCTATCCGGCATCCCCGCCGACGAGCGCCGCGCGCAGCGCACGCTGCGCGCGCTCGGCGCGCTCGCGCTCGCGGTGCTCGACGAGATCGAGCGCGACGGCTTCCAGGTGCTGCACCAGCGAATCGCGCTCACACCGATCCGCAAGCTGTGGATCGCGTGGCGCGCCGCGCGGCGCCGCTGACACGCGCCGACACATGCCGCCGCACGTCCCGCACATCAGGCGCGCAGCAGCGGCAGCGGCTCGAAGCGCTGCTTGAGCACGCTCGTCGCGTCGAGCCCCCACCACGGGCCGAGCACGGTCGCATAGAGCTGACGGAAATCGACCGCGACGGGCAGGTTGCCGTTGCCGTCGAGCGCAGCGAGCGCGGGCGGCGCGCCATACAGCCCGCCGCGCACACGCCCGCCCATCACGAAATGCGGCGCGGCCGTGCCGTGATCCGTTCCGTTGCTCTGGTTCTCTCGCGCGCGCCGGCCGAATTCCGCATACGTCATCACGAGCGTATCGTTCCAGCGCCCGAGCTCGATCAACGCCGAGCGCATCGCGACAAGCCCCTGCGCCAGTTGCCTGAGCAATCCCGCCTGCTGGCCGGGCTGGTTCTGGTGCGTGTCGAAGCCGTTCAGCGTGAGGCGCAGCACCGCAACGCCCTGCCCCGGCGCCGGCGTGCGCTGCGGCGTGTCGCACGCGGCGAGCACCTGCATCGCGGTCTTCACCGACGCGCCGAACGGTCCGCCCGGAAACGCGGTCGCGAGCGCGGGCGTGCCCGCGTGCGGACGCAGCCGGTCGGCGGCCTTGACGATGTCGTTTTCGATGTCGATCACGTGCGCGAGCGCGGGATTCTGCTCGCGCAGCGACACGGGCTGCACGAGCCGCGCCGCGCGCGCGAACTGCGCGGGATTGACGAGTGCGATCGCGCGCGCGCCGTTCGCGAGCGGCCCCATTTCCGCGCTGCCGAGCACGATGCCGTCCGCGGCGAAGCCGGGCGGCACGCTGGCCTGCGCGAAGGCGCGCGTGAGCCACCCTTCGCGCAGATACTCGTCCGCGCGCGACGCGGTATCCCAGATCTCGATCGAGCGAAAGTGCGACAGATTCGGCTGCGGATAGCCGACGCCGTCGACGATCGCGAGCCGCCCCTCGCGCCAGAGAGGCACGATCGGCTCGAGCGCCGGATGCAGCGCGGCGCGCTCGTCGAGCTGCACGACCTGCTCGCGCTTGACGCCGATCGTCGGGCGCAGCGTGCGGTACAGCGGGTCCGCATAGGGAATCACCGTGTTGAGCCCGTCGTTGCCGCCCTTCAGCTCGACGAGGATCAGCAGGTTCGAGTAGCGCGCGGCGCCCGCCGCGCCGATCGCGCCGAATGCCCCCTTCTCGCCCGAAGCGGCCGGCGCCGCCGCGAACGCGCGCGGCAGCGACAGCGATACGCCCGCCGCGCCGGCAAGACTCGCCAAGGCCAGAAAATCGCGTCGTTTCATGCTGCTTTCCTCGTTTAGCATTCGACGCGGCCCGCGCGTTGCCGCATCGCGCGATATTCCGTCGTCGTCATGTTCATGTTCTTCACTTCAGTTGATACGCCGGATCCATCAACAGGGTCTGCAAATACGCGCTGCTCGTCGCGCCCGCCTCGATCGCCGCGACGGGCGAAATCGGCAGCACCGCGTGCTGCAGTTGCAGCTCCGTCGACAGATCCGGCTGCGCCTGCGGCTTCGTCCGGTACGCGGCGAGCCACGCGTCGAGATCGAAGCGCATCGCCGCGCGCCGCATCGACGCCGGCCGGCCTGCCATGTCATGGGAGACGGGCGCCGCGCGCATGCCGGGCGCCTCCGTCGCTCGCATCATCTGCTCGACGAACTGCTTGCGCGCAAGCAGCGTCGAGCTGTTGATCCAGGCCGCGCCGCCCGGCCAGCCCTTCACGTTCGGCGGATAGAACAGGTTCTGGCCGAGCGCGCGCAACGTGTTCGCGAACGGCGCGGTATCGCCGTAGTCGACGTCGAAAAGCCGCACCGTGCCGACCACAAACTCCGCCGGCGATTTGACGAGCACGCCGCGATTGCGGTCGGCCCAGAACGCATCGGACGAGAACAGCTCCGCGAGCGCCGCCTTGATGTCGTAGCCGCTCTGCCGGAATCGCGCGGCGATGCGCTCGAGCTCGCCGGCATCCGGCGCATCGGAGACGAACTCGCGCCACAGCTTCGCGACGACGAAGCGCGCGGTCTCGGGGCGGGCGAGCAGGATATCGAGCACCGCGTCGCCGTCGAAGCGGCCGGTTTCGCCGAGCACGGTCTTCACGCCGTCGTCGTGAACGTTCGGCCGGAACACATACGCGAGCGTATCGGGATCGAGCCCCCAGCCGGTATAGGCGCGCGCGGCTTCGGACACGTCGCGCTGCGTATAGTGGCCCTCGCCGAGCGTGAAAAGTTCCATCGCCTCGCGCGCGAAGTTCTCGTTCGGGCGGCCCCGGCGATTGCTCGCGCCGTCGAGATACTGCAGCATCGCCGGGTCCTTCGCGACGCCGTGCAGCATCGCGCCGAAGTTGCCGAGCGCATCGGCGCGCAGCAGCGCATGTTGCGCCGCAATCGTTTGCGGAAACGGTACCTTGTCCTGGCCGGACGTGAAGTGGTTGTGCCAGAAGAGCGTCATCCGCTCGGTGAGCGGCGAAGGCGTCACGAGCATCTCGCGCACCCACCACGCGCGCAGCTCGTCGTAGCGGCGATTGCGCAGTTGCTGTTCCGCGCGTCGCTCGTCGGGCGAGAACGCGGCGCGCGCCGCGCGCGACGGCGGCGCCTCGCGCACCCAGTCGGGCGGCGGCGTCACGCTTTGCGTGCGCGCACCGTCGAGCAGTTCGGCGAGCGCCTGCGCGCGCGTCATGCCGACGAGGCGCACAACGTCGCGCGGCGGCGGCGAAAAGCCGGTGCGCGTCAGCAGGAAGCGCGCGTCGTCCGCGTCAAGCAGCGTCTGCATGGCAGCCGGAATCCGGTCCGGCTTCGCCGGGGGCCGCCCGGACGTTCTCGAATCGCTCATCGTCGACCGTTCTCCGAAAGAGACAAGCCACGTCGGCTCGCGAAGCGCGCGAGCCGTCCGTGATGGCGATTCAACGGTTCGCGGCGACGCGCAGTTGACGGTCGAATTGCTACGGAATTTTTCTGACGAAGGACGAAGGACAACGTCCGAGGGACGGCGCGCGGCGATACGCCGGATTTAACGATTCAACGTTTGTAAAGCTCGCGCACTGCGTCTTCGATGTGCTGGCGCAAGAGATGCCGCTCTTCCGGCGTCATGTGGCCGTCGCGGCGGCGCTGCTCGAGATCGGGCGGGACGGCGGCCGCGCGCGCGGGCGGCTCGCCGGGCGGCGCGGAACGCCCTGCCGCGCCGTTGCCGCGCGGCATCTTGTGCGACGTCGCGGCGCCGCGGTCCGGGCGCTGCGCGCAAGCGAAGTCCGAAGCGAGGAAGCCGACGCACGCGAGCGCCAGCACGAGCGCCATCTTCGTCGGCCGCATCACTGGCCTCGCCTCTTTCGTCGTTTTGTTCCCTTCGTCACGCGGCAACCGGCTACCTTTGGCACACGAACAAACCCTGCGAGAATCGGGCGTGCAAACCATGTAAATGTTAAGTGGATGGAGTATCCACCGAATGTCGTCTTCGAGTAAAGGAGTCTGTCGTGACTGTCTTTACTCCGCACAATAGCGCGGGTAAATTTTGTAACTGACTGTAACCCGTCGAAAGCCGCTACCGCGCGTTTTTTCCTAATCGCGATAAGATGCCGCTCATGGAAACGAAAAACCCCTCCAAGATTCTCGTCGTCGACGACGACCCGCGCCTGCGCGACCTGCTGCGCCGCTACCTCGGCGAGCAGGGCTTCAACGTGTATGTCGCGGAGAACGCGACGGCAATGAACAAGCTCTGGGTGCGCGAGCGTTTCGATCTGCTCGTGCTCGACCTGATGCTGCCGGGCGAGGACGGCCTGTCGATCTGCCGCCGCCTGCGCGGCAGCAACGACCGCACGCCGATCATCATGCTCACCGCGAAGGGCGAGGACGTCGATCGCATCGTCGGCCTCGAGATGGGCGCCGACGACTACCTGCCGAAGCCGTTCAACCCGCGCGAGCTCGTCGCGCGCATCCACGCGGTGCTGCGCCGCCAGGCGCCCGCCGAGCTGCCGGGCGCGCCCTCCGAGACCACCGAGGTGTTCGAGTTCGGCGAGTTCTCGCTGAACCTCGCCACGCGCACGCTCACGAAATCCGGCCAGGAGATTCCGCTCACGACGGGCGAATTCTCGGTGCTGAAGGTGTTCGCGCGCCATCCGCGCCAGCCGCTGTCGCGCGAAAAGCTGATGGAGCTCGCGCGCGGCCGCGAATACGAAGTGTTCGACCGCAGCCTCGACGTGCAGATCTCGCGCCTGCGCAAGCTGATCGAACCCGATCCGGGCAGCCCGCGCTTCATCCAGACGGTGTGGGGTCTCGGCTATGTGTTCATCCCCGACGGCGCCGCCTGATTCCGCTTCGACGCAATACGTGGCGTCGACGCCATCTTCGACGCCACGCCTTTGACGCCACGCCTTTGACGCCAGTTAGACAGCCAGTCCCTATGCGTATCGACCGGCGCCTCTTGACGCTCGTGTTCGGCGGGCTGTTCTGGCGCACCTTCCTGCTGATTGCGCTGTTGATCGCCGTCAGCCTCGCCGCGTGGTTCCAGAGCTTCCGGGTGATCGAGCGCGAGCCGCGCGCGCAGCGCGTCGCGCTCCAGCTCGTCGCCATCGTGAAGCTCACGCGCACCGCGCTGCTCTATTCCGATCCCGACCTGCGCCGCGCGCTGCTGCAGGATCTCGAGAGCAACGAAGGCGTGCGCGTCTATCCGCGCGAGAAAACCGACAAGTTCAAGCTGCAGCCCGACGAGTCGCTGAACCGGCTGATCGAGCACGACATCCGCAGCCGCCTGGGCGACGACACGGTGATCGCGCAATCGGTCAACGACATTCCCGGCGTGTGGATCAGCTTCAAGATCGACGACGACGACTACTGGGTCGCGCTCGACCGCGATCAGCTCGACACCGTCACCGGCCTGCAATGGGCGGGATGGGGCCTCTTCGCGCTCGCGCTGTCGCTCTTCGGCTCGGCGTTCATCACGAGCCTCGTGAACCAGCCGTTCTCGCGGCTCGCGCTCGCCGCGCGCAAGGTCGGCTCCGGCCAAACGCCGGAACCGCTGCCCGAGCGCGGAATGGGCGTCGCCGCCGAGACGAACCGCAGCTTCAACCAGATGGTTCGCGATCTCGAGCAGCTCGAGGCCGATCGCGCGCTGATGCTCGCGGGCATCTCGCACGACCTGCGCACGCCCCTCGCGCGGCTGCGCCTCGAGACCGAGATGAGCCCGTCCGATCAGGCGACGAAGGACGCGATGGTCGACGACATCGAGCAGATGGACCGCATCATCGCCGCGTTCATCGATTACGCGCGCCCCGCGCAGCGCACACCGGAGCCCGTCGATCTGTCGCAGGTCGCACGCGAGGTCGCCGCGCGGATCGTCAGCGAAGACGGCGTGCAGCTCGACATCCGCCTCGCGCCCGCGGCCGTCATCGAAGCGGACGAAACGGACATGCGCCGCGTGATCGGCAACCTCGTCGAGAACGCGCGCAAGTACGGGCAGAGCAAGAAGGACGGCATCGCGCGCATCCTGCTCGAAACGCGGGTGACGCACGCGCGCGTCGAGCTCGTCGTCGCCGACGAGGGCCCCGGCATCCCCGATGATCAGTTGCCCCTCGTGATGCGCCCGTTCTATCGCGTCGACACCGCGCGCAGCAAGGCCGACGGCACCGGGCTCGGCATGGCGATCGTGCTGCGCCTCGTCAACCGCTACCGCGGCACGCTGCGGCTGCGCAACCGCACGCCCGACGCGGGCCTCGAAGTCACGCTGGAGTTTCCGAGCGCAAGAGCGCGTGCGGCCGCGTAACGCACGGCGCCTCCCTTCCCCCGATGGTCGACCCTATCGACGTCTTTGAAAATTTCTATGAGGATCGTTAGTTAAAATCTATTGATAGAAAAATATAATAGCGTTATGATGTTGCCTATGCTGTCACGGAAACGTTGCAGCGCATCGGTAGCTTGACCTAGGTAGCCGTTTTTTCCAACTCATACAGGAGCATCCGCATGAAGACCGTGGGCGATAAACTCGAAGCTTTCACCGTTGTGGCCGCGAAGCCGGGCTTCAACAATCACGAAGAAAACGGCCAGTCGGCATTCGAGACCGTCACCGAAGCGTCGTTCCCGGGCAAGTGGAAGGTCGTCTACTTCTACCCGAAGGACTTCACGTTCGTGTGCCCGACGGAAATCGTCGAATTCGCCAAGCTCGCGAAGCAGTTCGAAGAGCGCGACGCCGTGCTGCTCGGCGGCAGCTCGGACAACGAATTCGTCAAGCTCGCGTGGCGCCGTGAGCACAAGGATCTCGACAAGCTGAACCACTACTCGTTCGGCGACGTCAAGGGCGAGCTGATCGACCAGCTCGGCGTGCGCGACAAGGAAGCGGGCGTGGCCCTGCGCGCGACCTTCATCGTCGACCCGGACAACACGATCCAGCACGTGTCGGTGAACAACCTGAACGTCGGCCGCAGCCCGGAAGAAATCCTGCGCATTCTCGACGGCCTGCAAACGGACGAACTCTGCCCGTGCAACCGCGCGATCGGCGGCGCGACGCTGTAAGCGTCCGATGCACGAAAGCCCGCGGCGCTGCGTGTTGCCCGCGGGCTTTTTTAACGGCCCAATCATAGGAGATATCAATGGAATTCATCGATTCGATTAAGGCGCTAATTCCCGACTACGCGAAGGACATCCGCCTGAACCTCGACGGCACGATCTCGCGCTCGTCGCTCGACGGCGCAGACGCGGTCGGCGCGGCGCTCGCCGCGGCCTTCGCGGCGAAGAGCCCGGCGCTCGTGAAGGCGATTCGCGAAGCGGGCGTGCTGTCGCCCGAGGAATCCCAGGCGGCGCTGACGGCGGCCGCGCTGATGGGGATGAACAACGTCTGGTATCCGTATGTCGAGATGGCCGACGACGCCGACCTGAAGACCCAGCGCGCCGAGCTGCGGATGGGCGCGTACGCTTCGCACGGCGGCGTCGACAAGCGCAAGTTCGAGATGTACGCGCTCGCCGCGTCGATCGTCGGCAAGTGCCACTTCTGCGTGAAATCGCACTACGCGCTGCTCAAGAACGAACAAGGGATGACGGTCACGCAGTTGCGCGACGTCGGCCGGATCGCGGCGGTGATCAACGCCGCCGCGCAAGTGATCGCGGCGGAAGGCAAGTAAGCGCGGCGGCCGCCGCCGCAGCCGCGCACGTTCGCGGCGCGGCCGTCGTTTCAATGAAAAACGCCACGCGGCGATTGCGCGTGGCGTTTTCGTTTGTGCGGGCGGCGAGATGGCCGGCACGGCGGGCCGACGCGACGCCAGCATTCGAGCTCGCCGCAACGGCGATCGATCATGGCGAAAGCCGCCGCTCACGCGGCCGCTTCGCGCACGACGAGCGCCGCCGCCTGCGCCTCGATCCCCTCGCCGCGGCCAAGATAGCCGAGCTTCTCGTTCGTCTTCGCCTTCACGTTCACGCGCTCGAGCGGCAAGCCGAGATCGGCCGCGATGTTCGCGCGCATCGCGTCGATGTGCGGCGCGAGCTTCGGCGCCTGCGCGACGATCGTGCTGTCGACGTTGCGGATCGAAAAGCCCGCCTGCGCGACGCGCGCGGCGCATTCGCGCAGCAGCGCGCGGCTGTCGGCGCCCTTGAAGCGCGGATCGGTGTCGGAGAAATGGCGGCCGATGTCGCCAAGCGCCGCCGCGCCGAACAGCGCGTCGGTGATCGCGTGCAGCAGCACGTCCGCGTCCGAGTGGCCGAGGAGCCCACGCTCGTACGGGATCGTCACGCCGCCGATGATGAGCGGCCGTCCGGGAACGAGCTGGTGCACGTCGTAGCCTTGTCCGATTCTGAAATCCATGTGATTCGATCCGAGTGTGATGCGATGGTGAAGATGCGGTTCAGGAAGCGCGCGCCGGATGCGCGAGGATCGCCTCCGCGAGGTCGAAATCCTCCGGGTACGTGACCTTGAAGTTGCGCAGGCTGCCCTGCACGACGCGCGGCGTGTGGCCCGCCCATTCGATCGCGCTCGCTTCGTCGGTCAGATCGTGGCCCTCGAACTGCGCGCGCTGGATCGCGTCGCACAGCATCCCGATGCGGAACATCTGCGGCGTCTGCGCCTGCCAGAGGCCGTTGCGCGACTCGGTGCGCTCGATCGCGTCGCTGCCCGCCGGCACGCGCTTGAGCGTATCGGCAACCGGCAGCGCGACGATGCCGCCGACGGGGTCGTCCTTCAGCGCGCCGATCAGCGTGCGGATCAGCGCGGGCGTGATGCCGGGGCGCGCGGCGTCGTGCACGAGCACCCAGTCGGCGTCCGTCGCGCCGAATTCGGCGAGCTGGATCAGCCCGTTCATCACCGATGCCTGCCGCGACGCGCCGCCGCAGCGCCGCACCGCGAAGCGCAGGCCGGAAAAGCGGCGCGCGTCGAAGTGGGCGTCGTCGGGCGAGATCACGACGAGCGTCTGCGCGAACTCGCTGCACGCGTCGAACGCGGCGAGCGTGTAGTGCAGGAGCGCGCGTCCGGCGAGCGTGCGGTATTGCTTCGGCAATGCCGAGCCGGAACGGCTGCCGGTGCCGGCGCACGGAATCAGGGCAAAAAGTCGGGAGGTCACGGAAAGGGAGCGCCGGGAAAGATGAAATCGAAGGACGGATTTTATAATACGTCTTTCGCCGCGATGAGCCGCGCCGAGCTCGTCCGCCATCCGGCGTCCGCCAACCAGCCGCTCGCTATGTCAGACAACGCCTCCCCTTCGCAGTCCCCCATCGCGCTCGTCAAGGCGGGCCAACGCTTCGCATTCGACGGCGCGCACGGCTCCGCCGACGCGCTCGTCATCGCCCGCTATCTCGCCGCGCACCGCGCGCAGGTGCCGCTTCTCGCCGTGATCTGCGCGAACGCGGTCGACGCGCAGCGGCTCGCGCAGGAACTGCGCTACTTCGCGCCCGACGCGCGCGTGCGCGTGCTGCCCGACTGGGAGACGCTGCCGTACGACACGTTCTCGCCGCACCAGGATCTCGTGTCCGAGCGGCTCGCGACGCTGCACGACCTGGGCGAAGGCCGCTGCGACATCCTGCTCGTGCCCGCGACGACGGCGCTCTACCGGATGCCGCCCGCGTCGTTCCTCGCCGCGTACACGTTCTCGTTCACGCAGGGCGAGCGGCTCGACGAAGCGAAGCTGAAGGCGCAACTGACGCTCGCCGGCTACGAGCACGTGAGCCAGGTCGTGCGGCCCGGCGAATACTGCGTGCGCGGCTCGCTGATCGACCTGTTCCCGATGGGCTCGCCGCTGCCGTACCGGATCGATCTGTTCGACGACCAGGTCGACTCGATCCGCGCGTTCGATCCGGACACGCAGCGCAGCCTCTACCCGGTGCGCGACGTGCGCCTCCTGCCCGGCCGCGAGTTCCCGTTCGACGAGGCCGCGCGCACCGCGTTCAGAAGCCGCTGGCGCGAGACCTTCGAAGGCGACCCGAGCCGCTCGCCGATCTATAAGGACATCGGCAACGGCGTGCCGTCGGCCGGCATCGAATACTACCTGCCGCTCTTCTTCGACGAGACGGCGACGCTCTTCCACTATCTGCCCGAGCGCGCGCAGCTCGTGTTCGCGGGCGATCTCGACGCGGCGATCAAGCGCTTCACGGCCGACACGAAGCAGCGCTACGCGTTCCTGTCGCACGACCGCGAGCGGCCGATCCTCGAGCCGCAGCGCCTGTTCCTGTCCGACGACGACTTCTATCTGCTCGCGAAGCCGTTCGCGCGGCTCGTGCTGCCCGCGCAGCCGGCGGGCGGCTGGGCCGCGCCGCTGCCGAACCTCGCGCTCGACCGCCACGCGGACGCGCCGCTCGCCGCATTCGTCGCATATCTGGAAGCGACGAAGAACCGCGTGCTCTTCACCGTCGAATCCGCGGGCCGCCGCGAGACGATCGCGCAATTGTTCGCCGAGCACCATCTGCGCCCCGCGGGCAGCGACAGCTTCGCCGCGTGGCTCGAGAGCGACGAGCGCTTCGCGCTCGGCGTCGCGCCCCTCGCGAGCGGCTTCGCGGTGCCGGGCGAAGGTTACGCGATCGTCACCGAGACCGAGCTGTACGGCGCGCTCGGCCGCCGCGCGGGACGCCGCCGCCAGGAGCAGGCGAGCAACGTCGACGCGATGGTGCGCGACCTGTCCGAGCTGAAGGTGGGCGACCCGGTCGTTCACGCGCAGCACGGGATCGGCCGCTACATGGGGCTCGTGTCGATGGATCTCGGCGAAGGCGAGACCGAGTTCCTGCATCTCGAATACGCGAGCGACAGCAAGCTGTACGTGCCCGTCGCGCAACTGCACGTGATCTCGCGCTACAGCGGCGCGGACCCGGACAGCGCGCCGCTGCACGCGCTCGGCTCCGGCCAGTGGGAGCGCGCGAAGCGCCGCGCCGCGCAGCAGATCCGCGACACCGCGGCCGAGCTGCTGAACCTCTATGCGCGCCGCGCGGCGCGCGAGGGCCACGCGTTCGCGCTCGATCCGCGCGACTACGTGAAGTTCGCCGACAGCTTCGGCTTCGAGGAAACGCCCGACCAGGCCGCCGCGATCGCGGCCGTGATCGGCGACATGACGAGCGGCAAGCCGATGGACCGCCTCGTGTGCGGCGACGTCGGCTTCGGCAAGACCGAGGTCGCGCTGCGCGCGGCGTTCATCGCGGTGCTGGGCGGCAAGCAGGTCGCGCTGCTGTCGCCGACCACGCTGCTCGCCGAGCAGCACACGCAGACCTTCATCGACCGCTTCGCCGATTGGCCCGTGAAGATCGTCGAGCTGTCGCGCTTCAAGTCGACGAAGGAAGTGAACACGGCGATCCAGCAGATCAACGAAGGCAGCGTCGACATCGTGATCGGCACGCACAAGCTGCTGTCGTCAGACGTGCAGTTCAAGCGGCTCGGCCTCGTGATCATCGACGAGGAGCACCGCTTCGGCGTGCGCCAGAAGGAAGCGCTGAAGGCGCTGCGCGCGGAAGTGGACGTGCTCACGCTGACCGCGACGCCGATCCCGCGCACGCTCGGCATGGCGCTCGAGGGCCTGCGCGACTTCTCGGTGATCGCGACCGCGCCGCAGAAGCGGCTCGCGATCAAGACCTTCGTGCGCAGCGAGGACGAGAGCGTGATCCGCGAGGCGATGCTGCGCGAGTTGAAGCGCGGCGGCCAGGTGTACTTCCTGCACAACGAGGTCGAAACGATCGAGAACCGCCGCGCGATGCTCGAGGCGCTGGTGCCCGAGGCGCGCATCGCGATCGCGCACGGCCAGATGCACGAGCGCGAGCTCGAGCGCGTGATGCGCGATTTCGTCGCGCAGCGCGCGAACGTGCTGCTGTGCACGACGATCATCGAGACCGGCATCGACGTGCCGAGCGCGAACACCATCATCATGCACCGCGCGGACAAGTTCGGCCTCGCGCAGTTGCACCAGTTGCGCGGGCGCGTCGGCCGCTCGCACCACCAGGCGTACGCATACCTGCTCGTGCACGATCCGCAGGCGCTCACGAAGCAGGCGCAGCGGCGGCTCGAGGCGATCCAGCAGATGGAGGAGCTCGGCTCGGGCTTCTACCTCGCGATGCACGACCTCGAGATCCGCGGCACGGGCGAGGTGCTCGGCGACAAGCAGTCGGGCGAGATCCACGAGATCGGCTTCCAGCTCTACACCGAGATGCTGAACGACGCGGTGAAGGCGCTGAAGAACGGCAAGGAGCCGGACCTCACCGCGCCGCTCGCCGCGACGACCGAGATCAACCTGCACGCGCCCGCGATCCTGCCCGCCGACTATTGCGGCGACGTGCAGGAACGGCTGTCGCTGTACAAGCGGCTCGCGAACTGCGAGCACGGCGATTCGATCGACGGCATCCAGGAAGAGCTGATCGACCGCTTCGGCAAGCTGCCGCCGCAGGCGCACGCGCTCGTCGAGACGCACCGGCTGCGGCTCGCCGCGAAGCCGCTCGGCATCGTGAAGATCGACGCGAGCGAAGCGGCGATCGGGCTGCAGTTCGTGCCGAATCCGCCGATCGATCCGATGCGCATCATCGACATGGTGCAGAAGCACCGGCACATCAAGCTCGCGGGCCAGGACAAGCTGCGGATCGAGACGCGCACGCCGGACCTCGCGGTGCGCGTGTCGACGGTGAAAGAGACGCTGCGCGCGCTCGGCCAGCCTCAGCAGTCGCGCGCGCAGGCGGCGGCGCGATAGTTGGCGGGGCATGGGACGCGGGGCGCGGCTGGCGGCTTCGTCGCCGAGCGACGCAGCGCATCCTTCGCGCGCGAGCCGCCGGCGCGTGCGGACAGCCGTCGCACGACCGGCTGCCGGAAGCCCCCCGCCCTAACGCGAGAAATCGACGGCCACGCCGTCGATCCACGTGCCCAGTTCGTCGACGCCGATCTCCGCGCCGCGCTCGATGCCGTCGGGCAGGCGCTTCAGCTCACGCATCATCGCCATCGTGAGAAAGTTGACCGGTGAATTGTCGAAACTCACGATCAGCACGCGCGCGCTGCGTTCGATGTGCAGATGCGTCATCGTCTCCTTGTTCGGCTGTTCGGCGCTGCGGCCGCCAAAACAATTACATCGATAAATGTAATTGTCTCGATATTAAGTTTCTAAATAGAACTTAGTCACGCGTCGACGAGCGCGTCGCACGGACAGTATCCGGCCACAGGCCCGCCGGGAGCGTTGTCACGGATTCGCAGGACAATGCGGATCGCTCCGCCGACAGATGCCAGCACACCCAGCGCGCGAACGCGCCGGATGCTGCGCCGCAAAGCGTCGCGCGAAGACGGGCCGCATCGTTTTTGAGTATGATCTTTGCATTCATCTGCCCATCTGCCGGAGCCCCGCCATGTCCGTTCCCGACGCAACGGCACCGTCCGCGTCCTCGCCCACCTCGCTAGCCGAACCGATCAGCCTGTCGTGGGTCGAGCGGCTCGTATCGATCGACACGACGAGCCGCGTGCCGAATCTCGGCCTCATCGAAATGGTCCGCGACACGCTCGCCGCGGCGGGCGTCGAATCGACGCTCACGCACGACGCCCGCGACGGCTGGGCGAACCTGTTCGCGACGATCCCCGCGCACGACGGCGCGACGAACGGCGGCATCGTGCTGTCGGGCCACACCGACGTCGTGCCCGTCGACGGGCAGCAATGGGACAGCGATCCGTTCAGGCCCGAAGTGCGCGACGGCAAGCTCTACGGGCGCGGCACCTGCGACATGAAAGGCTTCATCGGCGCGGCGCTCGCGCTGCTGCCCGAGATGCAGGCGGCAAGGCTCGCGCAGCCGATCCACTTCGCGCTGTCGTTCGACGAGGAGATTGGCTGCGCCGGCGCGCCGCTGATGCTCGCCGATCTGAAGGCGCGCGGCGTCGCGCCCGCCGGCTGCATCGTCGGCGAGCCGACCGGCATGCGCCCCGTGATCGCGCACAAGGGCATCAACGTCTACCGCTGCTGCGTGCGCGGCCACGCCGCGCATTCGTCGCTCACGCCGAAGGGCCTGAACGCGATCGAATACGCGGCGCGCCTCATCTGCCACATCCGCGATCTCGCCGACGAATTCCGCGCGCAAGGCCCGTTCGACGAACTGTACGACGTGCCGTTCACGACCGCGCAGACGAGCATCATCCAGGGCGGCAACGCGGTCAACACGGTGCCCGCCGAATGCCAGTTCTCGTTCGAGTTCCGCAATTTGCCGACGCTCGACCCCGATGCGATCTTCGCGCGCATCAACGCCTACGCGCGCGACACGCTGCTGCCGCGGATGCGCCGCGAGCATCCGAACGCGGCGATCGAGTTCACGAAGGTCGCCGCCGCGCCCGGCCTCGACGCAGTCGAACAGGCGGCGGTCACGGAGCTCGTGCGCACGCTCACCGCCGATCGGGAAAAGCGCAAGGTCGCGTACGGCACCGAGGCGGGCCTGTTCCAGCGCGCGGGCATTCCGAGCGTCATCTGCGGGCCCGGCTACATCGAGCAGGCGCACAAGCCGAACGAGTTCGTCGAGCTCGACCAGCTCGCGTCGTGCGAACGCTTCCTGCGCAAGCTCGTGCGGGGCATGACGCTCGCGTGAGCCCGCGCGCCGCGGCGAGCTTCGTCTTGGCCGGCCGATCGGCCACCTCATCGATACGCGCACGCACATGTCGACTTCACCCAACCGCCCCGCTCATTTGACGATCAACGGCGAGCCGATTCCGACGCTCGACGAAATTGCCGCGCAACACTTCGCGCTCACGCCGTGGGTCATGCGCACGCCGGTGTTCGAGCGCGCGGACCTGCCGTCGCTCGACAACACGCACGTGAACTTCAAGTTCGAGCTGCTGCAGGCGAGCGGCAGCTTCAAGGCGCGCGGCGCGTTCACGAACCTGCTCGCGCTCGGCGCGGACAGGAAGAGCGCGGGCGTCACCTGCGTGTCGGCGGGCAATCACGCGGCGGCCGTCGCCTATGCGGCGATGCGGCTCGGCATGAGCGCGAAGGTCGTGATGTTCGACACCGCGAGCCCGGCGCGCATCGCGCTCTGCCGCCAGTACCGCGCGGAGGTCGTGATGGCGTCGAGCCCCGCCGAGGCGTTCGAGATCGTCCGGCGAATCGAGGCCGAGGAAGGCCGTTTCTTCGTGCATCCGTTCAACGGCTATCACACGATTCTCGGCACCGCGACGCTCGGCTACGAATGGGCGACGCAGACGCCCGACCTCGATGCGGTGATCGTGCCGATCGGCGGCGGCGGTCTCGCCGCGGGCACGTCGACCGCGCTGCGGCTCGCGAATCCGCGCGTGCACGTGTACGGCGTCGAGCCGGAGGGCGCGGATGCGATGAGCCGCAGCTTCGCCGCGAATCACCCGATCCGGATGGGTGCGATGCACACGATCGCCGATTCGCTGATGGCGCCGCACACCGAGGAGTACAGCTACGAGCTGTGCCGCCGCCATGTCGACCGGATCGTCACCGTCTCGGACGACGCGCTGCGCGCGGCGATGCTCTATCTGTTCGCGCATCTGAAAGTCGCTGTCGAGCCCGCCTGCGCGGCCGCGACAGCCGCCTTGCTCGGGCCGCTGCGCGAGCCGCTGCAGGGCAGGCGCGTCGGCGTGCTGCTGTCGGGCACCAATATCGATTCGACGGCGCTCGCCACGCATCTCGAGCACGCGCGGCTGCACCGGGCAGCGCGGCCGTGACGCCGGTTATCCCCAGTTCATGTTGAAGAGCATGTTGAAAAGCCGCGGACAAGCGCGCTAACGCGTTGATCGCGCGACGTTTTCGGGGAGCGCCGCGAAATGCGTCGATAGTGCGCGCAGCGGGCGTGCAAAGCGATGCGGTTATCCCCAGTTTTTGTTGAAAGGGCTGTTGATAAGCATGGGGCAGCGGCGCTAACTGCTTGATCCGATTCGATTCGCCTGCGCCGGCGCGGAGCGTTGCACGATCGAATCGCGTCGGCCGCGCGCCGGGCCGGGCGGCGCGTTTTCCACAGATTATGTTGACAGGCTTGTTGATAAGCGGCCGGACAACTGCGTAAATGCCTGAGCGCGCAGCGCTTTGCAGTCGCGCTCCCGGATGCGGCGGCGCGCATTTGCACGGTCGCGTGGTCGCGTGGTCGATCAAACACGACATTCGACGAGGATCAACGATGCGAGTGACTCATTCGACATGGATCGGCGGCATCGCGCTGATCGCCGCCGTCGCCGCGCTGCCGGGCTGCGCGACGTCGCCGCAGCCGGCGTCAAGCGATGCGCGCTGCGCGCAAGCCGGCGGCACGCGCGAACTGCAGGCAGACCTGCTGTTCGGCCGCGACATCGCCGGCCGCGGCCCCGTCACCGACGCCGAGCGCGCGCGCTTCGTCGCCGACGCGGTCACGCCGCGCTTTCCCGACGGGATCACGACGTGGGACACGCGCGGCCAATGGCGCGATCGCGAAACGGGCGGCGTCGTGCACGAGAAAAGCTTCGTGATCCGTATCGTCGCGCCCGACTCGCCCGCGACGCTCGACAGCCTCGCCGCCATCCGCCGCGCGTACATCGAGCGGTTTCATCAGCAATCGGTCGGGCTCGTGCTGGCGCGCGTTTGCGCGTCGTTCTGATCGGCTCGTTCCGGAATGCATTGCATGGCGGCCGGTCATTCGCCCTCCAAGTCGAAGCAGACCGAATATTGCCGGCGAGCGCGCCGCCCGCCGGCGCAACGGCACCGCACCGCCATCGGCAATCGCCGCCGCCAAATCCGCGCCGGCAAAAAAACGGGCGCCGTCAGCGCCCGTTTCTTCGCGATGCGATCAACGCATCGACATTCGATCAAGGCTTGTTGCCCTCGAACATGTCGATAATCTGCCGCTTCTCCTCCGGCGTCACGGGCGGCGGCGTCAGGCCCGCGGCGCCCGCCGAGCCGAGCGCGTCGTTCGCGCTCACGGTGGGGCTCGCGGCAGGGTTGAAGTCGACGTTCGCGACGAAGCCCGCGCCCGGCGTGCGATCCGCGTAATACAGCTCGCCGTCGATCGTCGTCAGCCCGTCCGGCATCGCCATCTGCTGCTCGGGCACGCCGGAAAGCGCGGTGCGCATGTAGTTCACCCAGATCGGCAGCGCGAGCTGCGCGCCGAATTCGCGGCTGCCGAGGCTCTTCGGCTGGTCGAAGCCCATCCATGCAACGGCGACGAGCGATTGCTGGTAGCCGGCGAACCAGCCGTCCTTCGCGTCGTTCGTCGTACCCGTCTTGCCCTGCAGGTCGCCGCGGCCGAGCGCGTTCGTGCCGGCGCCCGTGCCCGCCGTCGCGACGGTGTGCAGCAGGCTGTTCATCACGTATGCGTTGCGCGCGTCGATCGTGCGCGTCGCGCTCGTGCCCGCGACCACCGGCTGCGCCTTTTGCAGCGCCTGGCCGCGCGCGTCGTCGACTTCGGCGATCAGATACGGATCGACCTTGTAGCCGCCGTTCGCGAACACCGCATAGCCCGCCGCGAGCTGCAGCGGCGTGACGAGGCCCGCGCCGAGCGCCATCGGCAGATACGGCGGCGTCTTCGCGGGATCGAAGCCGAAGCGCTGCGTTACGTAGTCCTGCGCGTACGACGTGCCGATCGACGCGAGAATCCGGATCGACACGAGGTTCTTCGAGCGCTGCAGCGCGGTGCGCATCGGCATCGGGCCGTCCGGCTGATCGTCGTCCTTCGGCTCCCACGGCTGGCCGCCCGGCACGCTCGGCGGGAAATAGAGCGGCGCGTCGTTGATGATCGTCGCAGGCCCGAGGCCCTTTTCGAGCGACGCCGAATAGATGAACGGCTTGAACGACGAGCCCGGCTGCCGCCACGCCTGCGTCACGTGGTTGAACTTGCTCTTATTGAAGTCGAAGCCGCCCACGAGCGAGCGGATCGCGCCGTCCTGCGGCGCGACCGCGACGAGCGCGCCTTCGACCTGCGGCAACTGCGCGATCTGCCATGCGCTCTTCGCGTCCTTCATCACGCGCACGATCGAGCCCGGCTTGATCTTCAGCGCGGCCGACGCGCGCGCGCTCAACGCGCCCGCCACGAAGCGCAGCCCGGCGCCGTTGATCGTCGCGGTCGCGCCGCCGACGAACTGCACGTCGACCGCCGCGGGCGACGCGGCAAGCACGACGGCCGACTGCAGATCGCCGTTGTCCGGATGATCGGCGAGCGCGTCGTCGATCGCCTCGTCGCGCTCGTCGCCCGCGGGCGGCAGCGCGACGAAGCCTTCCGGCCCGCGGTAGCCGTGGCGGCGCTCGTAGTCCATGATCCCGCGGCGCACCGCCTGGTACGCGGCCTCCTGGTCGGCCGCGTTGATCGTCGTGGTGACGGTGAGGCCGCGCGTATAGGTCTCGTCCTTGTACTGCGCGTACATCATCTGCCGCACCATTTCGGCGACGTATTCGCCGTGCACCGCGTACTGGTTGCCCGGCGTGCGCACATGGATTTCCTCCTTCACCGCCTGGTCGTACTGCTGCTGCGTGATGTAGCCGATCTCGAGCATGCGCTTCAGGATGTACTCCTGGCGCACCTTCGCGCGCTTCGGATTGACGACCGGGTTGTACGCGGACGGCGCCTTCGGCAGCCCCGCGAGCATCGCCGCCTCGGCGAGCGTGATGTCCTTCAGGTCCTTGCCGAAGTACACGCGCGCGGCGGCCGCGAAGCCGTAAGCACGCTGGCCCAGATAGATCTGGTTCATGTACAGCTCGAGGATCTGATCCTTCGTGAGCGCGCGCTCGATCTTGTATGCGAGCAGCATCTCGTAGATCTTGCGCGTGTACGTCTTCTCGCTCGACAGGAAGAAATTGCGCGCGACCTGCATCGTGATCGTGCTCGCGCCCTGCCGCGCGCCGCCGTGCAGCAGATCGGCCACGCCCGCGCGGAGAATGCCGACGAAGTCGACGCCGCCGTGCTCGTAGAAGCGGTAATCCTCGATCGCGAGCACCGCCTTCTTCATCACGTCCGGGATGTCCGCGAAGCGCACGAGGCTGCGGCGCTCCTCGCCGAATTCGCCGAGCAGCACGTGGTCCGCGCTGTACACGCGCAGCGGCACCTTCGGCTGGTAGTGCGTGAGCGCGTCGAGCGAAGGCAGTTGCGGCCCCATCACGACGAGCGCGTAGCCCACGATCAGCGCGCCGACGACGAGCAGCGTCGCGAAGAGCCCGACGAACCACAACGCGACGCGCGAGCCGAACGTGCGCGAGCCGCTGTCGCGGCTCGTGCGGCGCGACGCGCGGTCGCCGTCATCGTCGTCATCGGTGTAATAGGCGCCGGCAGGCGAGCGTCGTAGCGAATAATGGTGCTCGTTCGTGGCGCGGGAGGAAGGCGGTCGTTTGATAATAGGCATGTCGGATGGGCGGCGCACGAGGCGCGCCTCGAGCACGCGCTGAGCGCGTGCGTGGAATCGATGGACGTAGCGTCGTGGAGCGTATCACGTCGACGGCTCCCGGCGCGCGTCGGTCCATACGGCTGTCCGGTCCGCAGCGTGACAGCGCATTTTAATGAAATCGATCGCCCCCCTTCAGGATTTTTTGTAAAAAATCCCCCAGTTCGTTGCGCCGCGCACCGTCGTGCGCCGCGAACGCTCCTATGATGAAGGCGAAACGCGGCGCGACGCCTCCTTTCGTTCTGAAAGGCGCGCACGCGCAAAAAAATGGCGCGCGGCGCACTGGAAATTGCCGTCGCCGGCCATATGTTCGGTCGCGGCGGCCGGCATGCGCGCCGCCCGCCCGGGCCTGCGTTTAAGCGGCGTTTAAGCGAACCGGTGGTGTAATATCCGCCGACGCGAGCCGCCTCGCACCGCGGCGAGGCATTGCCCGCGATGCGCGATGCGCGCATCGTTCATCACTTACGGAGGAATCCATGTCGCTTTTCGACTCTATTTCGCGCACGATCAAAGGTCTGCTGAACGACGCGGCGGACTCGGTGCAGGACCCGTCGCGCGACGCGCGGCAGATCGTGCGGGAGCTCGACGACAGCATCGGCCGCGCGGAAAACTCGCTGATCGAGATCGAGGCGCAGGTCGCGACGCAACGCAGCAAGCGCGACGCCGCCGACGAGCGCGCGAAGAAGTACGAGGACGGCGCGAAGCGCGCGCTGCAATCGGGCGACGAAGCCCTCGCGCGCGAAGCGCTCGCCGCGCAGGCGAACGCCGAGGCCGAGCGCGACGCGCTCGCCCGCGAGCTCGAGACGCTCGAGCCGTCGGTCGACAAGCTCAAAGGCCAGATCGCCGACATGCGCGCGCGCCGCAACGATCTGAACGCGCGCTCGAACATCCTGCAGGCGAAGCAGGAAATCGCGCAGGCGAAGGACGTCGCGGCCACCGCGCTCGGCGGGATCGGCGGCAAGAACCTGTCCGAGGACTTCCAGAAGCTCGAGGACAAGGTCGCGCTGTCGAACGCGCGTTCGGACGCGCGCCTGAACTCGGCCGATACGAACAGCGGCCGCGCGCTCGACGACAAGCTCGCGGCGCTGAACAAGGGGCCGTCCGTCGAGGACCGCCTCGAAGCGCTGAAAAAGCAACTGAACACGCCGGCGCAGTAACGGCGGCTCCGCCAGCCGGCGCTTCGCAGCCGCGGCGGCGGGCGCGTCCGCTTCGCTCCGCCGCCGCGCCGCGAACATCCGCAAGGAGACGGGCCGAGCGCCCGAACCGATCATGAAAAAGCTTCTCGCAGCCGTCGGATTGTCGCTACTCCTCGTGTCGGCCGCCGCGAACGCGGCAGTGCCGTCGCTGCAACAAATCCAGCAGTCGATCGCGCAAGGCAACTGGCAGCGCGCCGACGCGCAGCTCTCGCAGGTGATCGACGCATATCCGGACAACGCGCGCGCCCGCTATCTGTACGGCCAGGTGCTCGACCGCGAGGGCCGCCCCGCCGACGCGCTCGCGCAGATCGAGCGCGCGAAGTCGCTCGATCCGCAACTGCGCTTCACCGATCCGTCACGCTTCGCGCAGACGGAAGCGCGCGTGCGCGCCGATGCGCGCCGCGTGGCGGCTGCGCAGACGTCGCGCTCGGCGACCTCGGGCGGCATGCTCGCCGCGCCGCAGGCCCAGGCCCAATCCCAATCGCAATTCGCCGCGGCACCCGCCGCGCCCGTGCACCGCGGCCCGTCGGCGGGCATGTGGATCGGCCTCGCGGTGCTGATCGGCGCGATCGTGCTCGTGCTGCGCAGAACGCTGCGCCGCGCGCGCTCGGCCGACGATCAGCGCGCCGACGACGAACGTCGCGCGCAACTGAAGCGCGCAACCGACATCCTCAACGACGTGCGCCCGCTCAAGCTCGACGCGCGGCTGTCGACGGCGCCCGGCGCCGCCGCGCTCAACGGCGAGATCGAGGCGCTCGAAGCGCAGGCGCGCGAGTTCGTCGAAACGCTGTCGAACGGCAAGAACCCGGTGCCGCCGTACCGGCTCGACGAGTTGGAGAAGCAGTTCGCGAGCCTGAAGGCGCGCGTCGAGGGCCGCCCCGATCCGAACGCGGCCGCGGCCGCAGCAGGCGCCCCCGGCCAAACGGGCTCGGTATTTGCTCAGGAGGCCGATCGGTTGACGGGCGCGCAAGGCCAGCCGCCCTACTCGCCATATCCGCCGCAGCCGCAACAGCAGCCGCCCGTCGTGATCCAGCAAGGCGGCGGCTTCGGCGGCGGCATGGGCGGTTTGCTCACGGGCGTGCTGCTCGGTCAGGCGATGTCGCATGGCCGCGACCGCGTGATCGAGCGCGAAGTGATCGTCGACGACGAAGCGCGGCGCCGCGCAGGCGCCGATCCGGGCATCGACTTCGGCCAGGGCGACAGTTGGGACAGCGGCGGCTCGGACGGCGGCGGAAGCGTCGATCTCGGCAGCAGCGGCGACGATTGGAGCAGCAACGGTTGACGATGCGCCGCGGAAACGACGAAATGGGCCGGAAACGGCCCATTTTTTTTGCGCGCCCCTTTGTCAAGATTTTTCAGATGAACTATCGATAAAGGATCGGGTTCGTTATGATGACGGCCATCAATGTGCCGTAACGAATCGTTGCGCCACGCGCCAATTCACTTTCGACAGGAGCAAGCCGCCCATGAGCATCATCAAGGAATTCAAGGAATTTGCCGTCAAGGGCAACGTCATGGATCTCGCCATCGGCGTGATCATCGGCGGAGCGTTTTCGAAGATCGTCGATTCGGTGGTGAAGGATCTCATCATGCCCGTCATCGGCGTGCTGACGGGTGGCCTGGATTTCTCGAACAAATTCGTGCTGCTCGGCCAGATTCCCGCGTCGTTCAAGGGCAATCCGGAATCGTTCAAGGATCTGCAGGCGGCGGGCGTCGCCACGTTCGGCTACGGCTCGTTCATCACCGTGCTGATCAACTTCATCATCCTCGCGTTCATCATCTTCCTGATGGTCAAGTTCATCAACAAGCTGCGCAAGCCGGAAGAAGCCGCGCCCGCCGCGACGCCCGAAGACGTGCTGCTGCTGCGCGAGATTCGCGATTCGCTGAAGCAGCGCTGAACGCACGCGCCGCACGATCGCCACGAAGCCCGCCGCGCGCGGGCTTTTTTTCGTCGTCCGGACGGTCTCCGGCGGTGCGGCGCGCGCAAGGCAGAGAATACCCGCATCATTTTTTGCGACGTTCTGACGCACGCGCGGCGCTACCGGGTCTATGATGGAGACTCAACGACAGTGCAGGCGCAGAAGCGCTGGCTTTGGCGATCGTAGGCTCTCCCCGGTTCGGTCGACGCACGGCAAAACGCATCGGCGAACTTCGTGAAGCCGGCATTTTCGTATGCTATAAAAGATCGACATGCGGCGCGCATAGCCGGGAGTGGGTCGCATGAGGATGCCGCATTTCTTGCAATTGTTTTTGAGGCGAGTGTTTATGTCCTTCCCGAAAAAACGCCGACGCGCGCAACCGGACGGCCAGGAATCGTTCCTCGCAGTGCTGCGCCATGCGAAGCCGTTCGCCCAGCTCGACACGAAGATCGCGCGCGCGCGCGCGCAGGACGAGCCCGTGCTCTACGCGCACGTGCTGCCCGGCCTCGACGTCCTGCTCTGCAGCGTTCGCGGCGCGCAGCCGCCGTATCCCGCGATCGCCGAGCTGCGCAAGCGTTGCATCGAATCGATTGCCAATGCGCTCGAGCAGCCGCTCGACGGGCTCGAAAACGGCGGCTACTGGTACGAAGCAAACGGATTCGGCTTCCTCGTGTTCGCGAGCCGCGCCCGCGCGCGCATCCTGCCCGAATTTGGTGCGGGCGTGAAAGCCGGGCTGCGCAGCGGAATCGGACAGCCGAACGCCGGCGATACCACGCCTCGCTCGCTGTAATTCTCGCCATCATGAAACGGGCCGTTTGAAACGGCCCGTTCTTCATTCACGCCGCCGCCGTCGCGCGGCGGCATGCGCGTTTTTCGGCGTATCTTTCGGCGCGTTGTCAGAGAGATCTGCACGCGCCGCCGCGACGCCAGCGCATAAACATCCACCCGTCACTCGCCTCGCTTCGCCTGCGGCCGCACGATGTTGATGAACGCCGCGAAATCGGCTTGCGCAAGCCCCATCGCCGCGCCGAGCCGCAGCACCTGCTGCACGGCCGCCGCAACAGGCATCACCGCGCCCGTATCGCGCGCCGCATCGGCGATTGCGTCGACATCCTTCTGAAACGTCCTCAGCGCGCCGATCGACGGATGGCCCGTGCCCGTCATCCGCGGCACGAACGTCTGCAGCAGCACCGAATCCGCCCAGCCGCCCGCGAGCGCTTCGGCCAGGCGCGCCGCGTCGATGCCGCTCGCCTGCGCGAGCCCCACCGCTTCGGCGATCGCCGTGACGGTCGCCGTCACGATCGCCTGATTGCACAGCTTCGCCGTCTGCCCCGCTCCCGCATCGCCGAGATGCGTGACGCGCGATGCGTAAGCGCCGATCAGCGCGCGCACCGCATCGACATCCGCTTGCGGGCCGCCCGCCATCACCGCGAGCGTGCCCGCCTCTGCGCCCGGCACGCCGCCCGACACCGGCGCGTCGACCCAGCTCGCGCCGAGCGCCGCCGCGCGCGCCGCATACGCGCGCGTCGCCGCGGGCGGAATGCTCGAATGATCGACGATGCGCCGCGCGCGACGCGCGGCGGCATCGCCCGCGAGCACGCCGGATGCGCCGAACACGACGTCGCCGACCGCTTGCGCATCGAGCACGCACAGCATCACCGTCTCCGCGCGCGCGGCGAGTTCGGCCGGCGTGTCGACGACCTGCGCGCCGTGCGCGGCGAGCGCGTCGGCCTTCGCGCGCGTGCGGTTCCATACGTGCACCCGATGGCCCGCCGACAGCAGATGCCGGATCATCGGCGCGCCCATCAACCCCGGCCCACAGAATCCTACGTCCACGTCTTCCCCTTTCCTCTCGTTCGAATACCGATTGCAGTTGCCGCCCATCATACCTATCACTCAAGAAGGCATGCGCGGGAACGCCTGATGCGCGCGTCTTGCCCGCTGAACCGAACGTCGAACGACTCACCGGAGAACATCATGAACGACCACGTCTACAAGCTGCTCGAACTCACCGGCTCGTCGCGCCAGTCGAGCGACGACGCGATTCGCAACGCGATCGCCAAGGCGGCGAAGACCGTGCGCAATCTGCACTGGTTCGAAGTCACCGACACGCGCGGACACATCGAAGGCGATCAGGTGATTCACTGGCAAGTGACACTGAAGGTCGGATTGCGGATCGAGGACTGAACGGGCCCGGCGGACCGGCCGGCTGCGCCGCGCACGACGCGCGGGCATCAAACGAACGTTTGGAACGCTCGTTCGCGCGGAACGCGACGATCGCCCCGCGACGCGCGCGGAACGCGCGTCGGGCGGCGTATCGTCCGGTCCGCCTCTCAGGCGCCCGATGATACGTGACGCCTCGCGCGACATCGGCTCGGCGCTACCGATGGGGCCGACCTGCCGTTACCGTTTCGGTCTCCTTTGCACGTCGACATGTCGTTCCTTTTTTCGTCGCTCGTCCCGCCGCTCGTTTCACCGTCTTTCTTGCCGTCCCCTTTACCTCCTTTTCAGCCGCCTTCGCACGGTTGCACCGCAAGCTCGCCGCCGCCGTCCGCACCGCCCGCCCGTCGCGGATCATCCCCCGCCGCGCGCGGCGATTCGAATGCGTCACGCTTGACGCTCCTTTATGTCCATATTAAAAACCATATACCCCCAGCCCCCATCGATCAGCCCGGACATATAAACGGAGAGAGCATGAGCCAGCAACGCGAGGCGATCGACACGTATCTATTGCGCGTCCTGCATACTTTGCTGATGGAGCGCAGCGTGACGCGCGCGGCCGTCAAGCTGAACCAGTCGCAACCGGCGATCAGCGCCGCGCTGCGCCGCCTGCGCGACATCACGGGCGATCCGCTCCTCGTGCGCGGCAAGTCCGGGATGGTGCCGACCGAGTACGGCCTGCGCCTGCTCGAGCCCGTGCAGAACGCGCTGCGCGAAATCGAACGGATCAAGTTCCAGCAGCACAACTTCGATCCGGCGACGTCGATCCGCTGCTACCGGATCGGCTGCCCGGACTATCTGAACGTGCTGTTCGTGCCGACCGTCGTCGAGCGCTTCCGCCAGGCCGCGCCGAACGCGACGCTCGAGTTCCATTCGCTCGGCCCCGCGTTCGACTACGAGCTCGCGCTCGAGGACGGCAAGCTCGACATCGTCGTCGGCAACTGGCCGGAGCCGCCCGAGCAATTGCACCTGTCGAACCTGTTCGTCGACGAGATCGTCTGCCTGATGAGCAACACGCATCCGTTCGCCAAGCGCGGCGGCCTCACGCTCGACCAATACCTGAACGCGCCGCATCTCGCGCCGACGCCGTACTCGGTCGGGCAGCGCGGCGCGATCGACGTCCATCTCGCGCGCGAGCGCCTGAAGCGCCACGTCGTCGTCACGCTGCCGTACTTCAATCTCGCGCCTTACGTGCTCGTGAAGTCGGATCTGATCTTCACGACGACGCGGCTCTTCGCCGATCACTACGCGAAGTTCCTGCCGCTGTCGGTCGTGCCCGCGCCGCTCGATTTCCCGCCGATGCAGTACTACCAGCTCTGGCATGAGCGCTGCCATTACTCGGACGAGGTGCGCTGGCTGCGCGGTCTCGTCGCCGAGGCGACCCGCACGCTGATCGAGGTGTAAGGACGCGCGGCGCGGGGGTCACGGCGCTTGATGCGCGTCACGCCGTCGGCGGCGATGTCGGCGCGCGATCGGCCGACGCGCATGCCGCCACGAGCTTTTGCGGATGCTCGGCCGAATCCGCACGGGCGCACACCCATCCGCGCGCGCGACACACGGGGCCGCCCCCGCGCCGAACCGCCCGCAAGCCGCGCCGCTCAGCGCGCCGCCTCGCCAAGCGCCCGCGCAAGCGCGTTGTGTCGCTCGACGAGCGGCTCGATCTCGAGCGTCGTCAGCCGCCCTTCCCGCACGACGACGCGTCCGTTGACGACGCTGTACGCCGCCTGCGACGGCGCGCAGAACACGAGCGCCGCGACGGGATCGTGCAACGCGCCCGCGAACTGCGGCGTGCGCAAGTCGAACGCGACGAAATCCGCCGCCATGCCGGGCGCGAGCGCGCCGATGTCGTCGCGGTTCAGCACGCGCGCGCCGCCGAGCGTCGCGATCTCGAGCGCATCGCGCGCGGTCATCGCGTCGGGGCCGAATCCGACGCGCTGCAGCAGCAGCGCCTGCCGCATCTCGGCGACCATCTGCGCGCCGTCGTTCGACGCGGAGCCGTCGACGCCGAGTCCGACCGGCACGCCCGCAAGCCGCATCCGCCGCACGGGCGCGATCCCGGACGCGAGCCGCATGTTCGAGCACGGACAATGCGCAACGCCCGTGCCGGTGCGCGCGAAGCGCGCGATGCCCGGCTCGTCGAGCTGCACGCAGTGCGCATGCCACACGTCGCGCCCGAGCCAGCCGAGATCCTCCGCATATTCGGCGGGCGTCATCCCGAACTTCTCGCGGCTGTACACGACGTCGTTCACATTCTCCGCAAGGTGCGTGTGCAGCGACACGCGATACGCGCGCGCGAGCGCCGCCGCGTCGCGCATCAGGCCCCGGCTCACCGAGAACGGCGAGCACGGCGCAACGACGACCCGCAGCATCGCGTAGCGGCCTTCGTCATGGTAGGTCTCGATCACGCGCTGCGTATCGCGCAGGATGTCCGGCTCGCGCTCGACGACCGAGTCGGGCGGCAGCCCGCCGTCGCGCTGCCCGACGCTCATGCTGCCGCGGCTCGCGTGAAAGCGCATGCCGATGCGCTGCGCGGCCGCGATGCTGTCGTCGAGCCGGCTGCCGTTCGGATAGATGTACAGATGATCGCTCGACGTCGTGCAGCCGGACAGCAGCAGCTCGGCCATCGCGGTCAGCGCCGACACCTCGATCATCTCCGGCGTCAGATGCGCCCAGACCCGGTACAGGCTCGTGAGCCAGCCGAACAGCTCGGCGTTCTGCGCGGCGGGAATCGCGCGCGTGAGGCTCTGATACATATGATGATGCGTGTTGACGAGCCCCGGGATCACGAGATGGCCGCGCAGATCGAGCACTTCGTCCGCGTGCGCGGGCAGCTCGGCGCTCGGGCCGACCGCGACGATCCGGTTGTCCTCGACATAGAGGCCCGCATCGCGCAGCTCGCGGCGCGCGCCGTCCATCGTCACGAGCACGTCGGCGTGCCTGACGGCGAGCGTCCTTGGCCGATTTTGGGAAAGGGACTGCGCGCCGGCGCGCGCGCTCGGGTGTCGTTCCATCGTCGTTCGATCTCCGTGTCGTTGCGCCGCCGAAGCGGCCTCGCTGCTCGAATGTCCGAACGCTCGAACGCGACGCTCGGCACGCACCGCGCCGCCGCGTCCGTTCGAACGCCCTGGCCCGGTTACCCGGCGTGCCCGCCGTCTTCGGGGTGCGCGAGCGCGATTCCGACGGATCGGCACGCTCGCCCGCACGGGCCAAGCATCGTCGAACGCGCGGCGCGGCGCAAGCTTCGCCGCGCGCATGATCGTCTTCACGCCGGCGATATGTTCGGCTACCGCTGGCGACGGCGGCGACGCGCATGGACGCGCGCTCATGCGGCGCGCATTATCTTCGTTATCGCTCACGGTTTGCCCCCCGAACCTTCTTACAATGGCTGCACGGCGCTCGCTTCGATCCGCCGACGGGTATGTAGCCACTGACGTGGAGCCTCGATCCGCCGCAGCATCAACGGATCGAGCCGCCGCCGATCCTCGCGACTACACAAGGACTCATGCGAATGGGAAAGCTCACTACCCACGTACTCGACATCGCGTACGGCCGCCCCGGCGCCGCGATCAAGATCGAGCTCCATGCGATCTCGGGCGACGGCAGCCGGCTGCTGAAGACCGCGCTCACCAATGACGACGGCCGCTGCGACGCGCCGCTCCTCGAAGGCGACGCGCTCGCGGCCGGCACCTACGAACTCGTGTTCCACGCGGGCGACTACTTCGCCGCGCAAGGCGTCGCGCTGCCGGAGCCGCGCTTCGTCGATCTCGTCGTGCTGCGCTTCGGCGTGGCCGATCCCGCCGCGCACTATCACGTGCCGCTTCTCGTGTCGCCGTGGTCGTACAGCACCTATCGCGGCAGTTGACCGCGCATCGCTGCCCGCACACGACAACGATCGACTCAGGAGGAGTTTCATGGAAGGCTTCATCACCGACTGGCTGAATCTCGCGATCCGCTGGCTGCACGTCGTCGCCGCGATCGCGTGGATCGGCGAGTCGTTCTATTTCGTCGCGCTCGACAACAGCCTGAAGCCGCCGAAGGACGCGCAGTTGAAATCGCGCGGCGTGTTCGGCGAGCTGTGGCACGTGCACGGCGGCGGCTTTTACAACATGCAGAAGTACCTCGTCGCGCCGCCCGAGATGCCCGAGGATCTGCACTGGTCGAAGTGGCCGTCGTACACGACGTGGATGTCCGGCTTCGGCCTCTTCTTCGTGCTGTACCTGCTCGCGCCGAACACGTACCTGATCGACCGGAACGTGCTCGACATGGGGCCCGTCGTCGCGGTCTCGTCCGCGCTCGGCTTTTTGCTCGCGGGCTGGATCGTCTACGACTGCGCGTGCCGCCTGCTCGGCAGCCGCGACAGGCTGCTCGGCGCGTTCGTCGGCCTGTATGTGATCGCGGCGGCGTACATCGCGTGCCACGTGTTCTCCGGTCGCGCCGCGTACCTGATCGTTGGCGCAATGCTCGCGACGATCATGACGGCCAACGTGTTCTTCGTGATCATCCCCGGCCAGCGCAAGATGGTCGACACGCTGCTCAAGGGCGAGACGCCCGACCCGATCTACGGCAAGCGCGGCAAGCAGCGCTCGGTGCACAACACGTACTTCACGCTGCCCGTCGTGTTCGCGATGCTGTCGAACCACTACGCGATGACGTATGCGAACCAGTACAACTGGATCGTGCTCGTCGTCATCATGCTCGCCGGCGCGCTGATCCGTCAGTTCTTCGTGATGCGGCATCGCGGCCAGCAGCTCTGGTATCTGCCGCTCGGCGGCGTCGCGCTGATGGTGCTCGCGCTCGTGACGACGATGCCCAAGCCGATCGCGCCCGAAGCGCAGGCGGCGAACGCCCCGAATGCGCCGAAGCCCGCAATCGGGGACATCGCGCCGATCCTGCAGCAGCGCTGCGTCGCGTGCCACTCGGCAAAACCGACGCTGATGGGCAGCGCGCCCGCCGGCGTGATGTTCGACACGCCCGACGAGATCGCGCGGAACGCGCCGCGGATCTATCAGCAGGCGGTGCAACTGAAAGCGATGCCGATCGGCAACGTCACGCACATGACGGATGACGAGCGAACGAAGATCGCCGCGTGGTTCGAGAGCGGCGCGGCGAAGTAAGCTGCCGCGTGCCGGTGCGCCGGCGCCATCCTCTCCGTTCGCGGGCCCGGAAACGGGCCCGTTTTTTTTGCGTGCGGCGGATGCGTGCGTCAGTCGCGCAAAGCGTCGCGCTGCAGCGCGACCAGTACGTCGAGCGCCCGCGCGCCGTCGACGAATGCGACGAAGATGTGGTCGTGAATGCGTACGCGCCTGGGTTCAGCTCGGGCTGCATCGTGCGCAACAGGATTGCGAGATCGCTTTCGGGCTGGCTCATCGGAAAGCGGGCGTCCAGGTCGGGCGCGAAGTGATGACGATCGACGCACGATACCACCCGCGATGAGCGCGGCTGCGGAACGCGGGCGATCTGCGACCGCGGCGAAGGTCTCGCCGCGGCCGGGTCAACCCGGGCGCTCAACCCGCCGAATAGCGCGGTGCGTAGCTCGCCTTGCGCGCGGCGAGCTGCGCTGCCCGCTCCGCCGGCGTGACGTAGCGCGTCGCCGCGGGCAGCACCGAGCGCAGCTCGGCCAGCTTCACGAGCGTCGCCCGCGCGGCCGGCGCAGCACCGCCCGACGTCGCTGGCAGCCGCTGCCAGCGCAGATTCAGGAAACCTTCGTGAATACCGACCGTATCGACCCAGTTATAGACGCCCGGATCGGTCGGCGACACGACGAACGTGAACGTGCCGTCCGGATTCGCGACCGCCTGGCTGTTGTTCAGCGACTGCGTGTGATTCACATAGTCGGTCGTGATCAGCCAGCGCCCGTATGCCGGTGCGATGAAGTATTTCGCGCCGCCGAGGTCGACCGTCACGACCAGCGCTTCGTCGTCGGCGATCCGGAATGCGCTGTACGTGGCCGCCTGCGTCGCCAGTCGTCCGGCCGTGCCGCCCAGCGACACGGCCGGAATCGTATTGACCGGCTGTGCATTCGCGAGTGCGTTGTAACTGGCGAACACGCTACCGCCGCTGGTCAGTTGCGCGGCCAGCGCGGCTACCATCGCGTCTCGGGTCGGCGCCGCCGCCGGCGATACGCCGGATACGCGCTCGACCGACAGGTCGTCGAATTGCTGCTCGCCCCATGCGGCGACGGTATCGCGAATGAAGAACGATGCGGCGGCCGGCGGCAACGAAACGTGATTGCCGGCGCCGTCTCCGGCGCCGGCATCGGCGGTGATCGCGAAGCGGCCGTCCGCGCTCACCTGCAGTTGATCGCCGGTCAGGTTCGCCAGCGTCGCGTGGCGGCTGTCCCACAGGCTGACGTTGGTATCGACCGGACCGTCGCGATGCACGGTGCCATGGATCACGTAACGCGCCGCCGGGTCGACGGGGAAGCTGCGATAGATCGTGTCCGGATTGTCGAACGTCGTGCGCGAGCCCGGCACGTCCATACCGAACCATGAGTGCGGCGCCGCGAGCCAGGAAATCACCTTCGGCGCGTTCAGATCCTGATTCGTGAGCGAGAGCGCGGTCGACATCGCCGATTCATCGACGGCGGTCTGCAGATACGCGAGCGATTCGTCCGGCACGCCGCCGACCGCCTGCGCCGCGGCCAGCCATTGCGCCTTCAGCGCGGCCTTCGCTTGCACGACCGCGGGTGCGGCCACCAGTTCGATCGCAAGCTTCTCCGCCGCGATCTGATCGGGCGTGGCGAGCGGGTTCGCGCCGCGCACCGCGCTCGTGCCGGTGTCGTTGCTGGCGACGATGCCGCCGTCGCCGCAGGCGGCGAGCACCAGCACGGCTGACGCCGCGGCTGCCGCGATCGTGATTCTTCGGTTCATGTTGGGATGTTCGTGGGACAGGATCGCGGGAAATTGACCTGCATCGATCGATAGATTGACGCGGCGGTCACGATACCGGATCCGTTCGTCGCGACGAACCAACAATACGGAATATGCAAAGTCCTTACGCAGTCGCCACGCCCCGATACGAAAAAAGCCCGCACATCGTTGCGCGGGCTTCCCGGGTCAAGCGGGGGGTTTGCCGGATCAGGCCGTCAGCGCGTGCAGCGCCTCTTCGGTGAGCCACAGCGATTCCTGCAGATCCTGTTCATTGAGGTTCAACCCGTCGCCGCCGCGATCGACGACGATGAAGTCGCTCACCTCGCCGAGCGCGATCAGCGGGTGGTGCCAGACGCCCTTCGCGTAGTTCACGCCCTGCCATCCGCTCGTCACGAACGCGCGAATCTTCGATGGATCGAGATCGCCCGCCGGCGCGACGACGACGATATAAGGCCGGTCCGTCAGCGGAATGAACGCCTGGCTGCCGAGCGGATGCCGCTCGAGCATCGTCACCTCGAACGGCAGCGCGCGCGGCTGTCCGCGAAACAGGTTCACGAGCGGCCGCCCGCCTTCGTCGGCGACGTCGATCTTCGCGAGATCGTGAAAGCGCATCGTCGTGCCGAGGTTGATCGGGATCTGCTTCGCGCCCGCCGTTTCGATGACGTCGCCAAACGGCGCGAACGCGGCGCGCGTCAACGGTTCGATCGCGAGCGTCTTCATTTGTCGAGCGTGCCCCATACGCGCAGACGCGACACGCCGCCGTCCGGAATGATGTTCAGCCGCACGTGCGTGACGGGCCCGAGCGCGGCGAGCTCGGCTTCGAAAGCGTGCTGCTTGTCCATCTGCAGCTTCTGCTCGCCGAGCAGCACCGGCCAGAACATCGCCTGCGTGACGAGCGAGCTGTCGGTGCCGCCCGTCACGCAGGCGGCCTGGACCGAGCAGCGGTCCGGATAGTTGCCCTTGAAATGCGCGGTATCGACTTCGATCCTGCGGATCACGCCCGGCCGCGCGAGCGCGATGATCGCCCAGTCGTTGCCCGGCTCGCGGCGGCGGCGCGTCTCCCAGCCGTCGCCCATGTTCACGCCGCGGCCCGGCAGCAGCACGTTCGACGCGAGGCCGAAGTGCTGGTTGTTCGCCGCGACGACGTAGCCGCCGTTCTCCATCGCCGCGAGATCGAACAGCTCGGATCGGCTCGCGCCCGCCCAATCGAGCTGCGGCTGGCCGTACACGCGCAGCCGCGCGATGCCGCCGTCCGGGTAGATGTTCACGCGCAGATGCGTGTACGCGTTCGCGTCATGCGCTTCGATGTAATGATGGCTATTGCCCTGCAGCGTCGTCGACGGCACGATCTCGGCCCACTCCGTCGCCTCGTTCGGCGCGCCTTCGGGCACGTGCGCGGCCTCGATCGACGCGGCCGGCGGGAAGTTGCCCGTGAAGTGGCTCGTATCGATGTCGAAGCCCTTGATCACGCCGGGCCGCGCGAGCTTCACGATGCACCAGTCGTAGCCCGTCGTGCGCTTGCGGCGCGTCTCCCAGCCGTCCATCCATTTGCCGTGATCGTCGTACTTGCCCGGGATGAACACGGCGGGCTCCGGATTCAGCATGCGCTCCTTCGGTGCGAAGAAATCGTCGCTCGCCTCGAGCGCCTGCGCGCCGAGACGCGGGTCGGCGAGATTCACGTAACGCCGCGTGAATTCGGGAGCATTCGGATCGAAAAGCGGAAGAGTCATCGTCTTGTCCTTGTCGTGGTGCGTGATACCTGATGCCTGATGAGTGGAAAACCGCCGCCGCGCGTCGTCGCGCGCGGACCTGGCGGGGGCCGCGCCGAACCGGCCGAAGCGTTCAGCCGGCGCTCACGCGTCGATCAGATCGTCGAGCCGGAAACGCGCGATCCGATAGATCTGCCCGAGGCTCGCGCGCAGTTCCTCGTCGCGCGTATGGCCGACGCGCGCCTCGAAGTTCGCGATGATTCCGTGCCGGTCGTAGCCGCGCACCGCGAGGATGAACGGGAAGCCGAATTTCTCGCGATACGCGCGATTGAGCCGCTGCAGCTTGTCGAACTCCGCCTGCGTGCAGCGGTCGAGACCCGCGCCGCTCTGCTCGCGCGTCGATTCTGCGGTCAGCTCGCCGCGCACCGCCGCCTTGCCGGCGAGCTCCGGGTGCGCATTGACGAGCGCGAGCTGCCGCGCGTCGCCCGCGCCCTCGACCGCGTCCTTCATCGTCCTGTGCAATGCGCCGATGCTGGCGAAGGGCCGCGCGGCCGCCGCCGCCTCGGCGACCCACGGCGAATGCTCGAAGATCCCGGACAGCGCCGCGACGAACGCATCCGTCGACATCGCGTTCAACTGCGCGAGCGTGTAGTGCATCGCCTGCATCATGCGTCCCCCTCGCGCCGAGGTTGCGGCCGATACGGATGATGCTCGCGCCAGTGGCGCGCGATGTCGACGCGGCGCGCAACCCATACGCGATCGTGCCGCTCGACGTGATCGAGGAAGCGCTGCAGCGCGCGAAAGCGCCCCGGCCTGCCGAGCAGCCGGCAGTGCATGCCGATCGACATCATCTTCGGCGCCTCGTCGCCCTCTTCGTATAGCACGTCGAACGCGTCGCGCAGGTAGTGGAAGAAATGATCGGCGGTGTTGAAGCCCTGCGGCGTCGCGAAACGCATGTCGTTCGCATCGAGCGTGTACGGGACGATCAGTTGCGGCGCGCTCGCGCCGCCCGACACCTCGACGTCCATCCAGAACGGCAGGTCGTCGCCGTAATGATCGGAGTCGTACAAAAAGCCGCCGTACTCGGCGACGAGCCGATGCGTGTTCGGACTGTCGCGGCCCGTATACCAGCCGAGCGGGCGCACGCCCGTCACGCGCTCGATCGCTTCCATCCCGAGCTTCATGTGCTCGGCCTCGCGCTCGGGCGTCATGTCCTGATAGTGAATCCAGCGCCAGCCGTGACACGCGATCTCGTGGCCGAGCTCGACGAACGCGCGCGCGAGCTCCGGATGCCGCTCGATCGCCATGCCGACGCCGAACACCGTGAGCGGCAGCCCGCGCGTCTCGAACTCGCGCAGGATGCGCCACGCGCCCGCGCGCGAGCCGTATTCGTAGATCGATTCCATGCTCATGTGGCGCGCCGGATACGCGGCTGCGCCGACGATCTCGGACAGGAACTGCTCGGACGCGGGATCGCCGTGCAGCACGCAGTTCTCGCCGCCTTCCTCGTAATTGAGCACGAACTGCACCGCGACGCGCGCGCGGCCCGGCCAGTTCGCCTGCACCGGATATCGGCCGTAGCCGATCAGATCGCGTGGATAGTTGGGATCGAATGCCATGGTTGGGTGCGAAGTGATGCTCCGTCAGCGGGTTCGCCTCGGCCGCGCGATGCCCGGAAACCGGGGCTGCGCGGCCGATGCGACGGACGACCCAGTGTAGCGAAAACACCCCGGAGCGCCCATACGGGCACACGGATAATGCATGTCAGACGGAATATATGTGCGGTTGCGGAAAAACGTCGGGAGACGGCGTGTCTTGCGTCGCCGCGACGGGCGCGAGCGCCCCGTCCGGGCTGAAGCGCGCGAACTCGCCGTCGTAGCGCTTCGCGAGCGGCCGCGCGAAATCGCCGCGCTTCGCGGTTGCGAGCTTCAGCGCGATCAGCGCCTCCGCCCATTTGACGGCGGCCGTCACGCCCTCGACGACGGGCGCGCCGATCGCCGCCTCGATCTCGTGCGCGAACTCGGCCATCCCCGCGCAGCCGAGCACGATCGCGTCCGCGCCATCCTCGTCGAGCGCGCGCCGGCATTCGTCGACGATCACGCGGCGCGCGGCCGAGCCGGGCCGGTCGAGATCGAGCACCGCGACATCGGTCGCGCGCACGTTGCGGCAGAACCGCTTCATCCCGTAACGCTCGGCGAGATGCCACGCCATCCCGCAAGTGCGCGCAAGCGTCGTCACGACCGAGAAGCCCGGCGCGAGCACGCTCGCCGCGTGCATCGCCGCCTCCGCGATGCCGATCACGGGCCCGCGCGCGAGCTCGCGCGCCGCGTACAGCCCCGGATCGCCGAAGCACGCGATCACGTAGCCGTCGAAGCCGTCGCGCTCGCCCGCCGCGACTTCGGCCAGAAGGCCGGGCATCGCGAGCGCCTCGTCGTAATGGCCTTCGATCGAAGGCGGCCCCATCGCCGGGCTCACGGCGACGATCGCCGTGCCCGCCGACGCGACCTCGCGCGCGCAGCGGCCCATCGCGTCGGTCATCCGCTGCGTCGTGTTCGGATTGATCAGTTTTATTTTCATATGGACTCCGTCATGCTTTCGCAAGCGCGCGGTAGAACACGCCGCCGAGCGCCGCGCCGATGAACCACGAGAAGTTCGCGAGCCCGGACAGCGCGGGCGCCATCACGCACGCGACGGCGATCGCGGCCGCGGGCAGCAGCGCGGCGACCGCGCGCCGGTTCACGCCGTCGCGATACCAGTACGCGCCGTCGGTCGACGTCGTGTACAGATCGTCGCGCCGCAACGCGCCGCGCTTCACGAGATGGAAATCGACGATCAGCACGCCGTACAGCGGCCCGATGAAGCTGCCGAGCACGTCGAGCGTGTAATGGATCACCGCGGGATTGTTGAAGAGATTCCACGGCGTGATGAACACCGACGCGACCGCCGCGAGCATCCCGCCCGCGCGCCAGCTAATCAGGCGCGGCGCGACATTCGAGAAGTCGAACGCGGGCGACACGAAGTTCGCGACGATGTTGATGCCGATCGTCGCGATCGTGAAGGTCAGCGCGCCGAGAATCACCGCGGTCGGATGATCGATGCGGCCGACCGTCTCGACGGGATCGGTGATCAGTTGTCCGAACACCGGCAGCGTCGCGGCCGTCGTGATCACGGTGACGAGCGAGAACGCGAGGAAGTTGACGGGCAGCCCCCAGAAATTGCCGCGCTTCACGCTGCGATAGCTCCCGCAGTAGCGCGAAAAGTCGCCGAAGTTGAGCATCGGCCCGGAAAAATACGACACAACGAGCGAGATCGCCGTCACCATCACCGGGATCGCTGCGGCGCCGTGATACCTGACGCCGCCGAGATTGAGGCCGATATTGCGCCAGCCCGCGCGCCACACCATGTAGCCCGCGAGGACGAACATCACCACGTAGACCGCGGGACCGGCGAAATCGATGAACTTCTTGATCGTCTCCATGCCGTTCCAGAACACGAGCGCCTGCAGCACCCACAGCAGCATGAAGCCCGCCCAGCCGAGCGCCGACAGCCCGAGAAAGCCATAGCGATGCACGTCCGCATACGGCATCCATTGCGGAAAGAACTTGAGCACGACGATCACGAGCGCGCTCGACGCGAGATAAGTCTGGATGCCATACCATGCGATCGCGATGAGGCCGCGGATCACCGCGGGCACGTTCGCGCCGAGCACGCCGAACGTCGCGCGGCACGCAACCGGATACGGCACGCCGAGCTGCTGGCTCGGCTTCGCGATCAGGTTGCAGAGCACGTTGACGATCGAAATGCCGACGAGCAGCGCGACGAGCACCTGCCAGCTCGTCAGGCCGAGCGCGAACAGGCTGCCCGCGAACACGTAGCCGCCGACGCTGTGCACGTCGGACATCCAGAACGCGAAGATGTTGTATGCGCCCCAGCTCTGGTTCGCGAGCGGCGCGAGATCTTCGTTGTACAGACGTTTGCTGTAGCCGGCGGGCATCGCCGCGCCGCCGTCCGGATCGCCCGGGCGATCCTCGTTCGGCCGATACGACGCGCTTTGCTGCGCCACACTGAACTGAGCCATGACATCTCCTTGCCTGCCGCGGACGAGCCGCGCGATCGTCATTGAAATCGCGGCTCGAACGTGGTCGCCCGATGCCGCCCTGGCGAGGCGTCCGCGTGCGCGGCCGCCCGGCATTTCGTCAGTTCAGTGAGCGCGCTCGGTGTGCGGCCGGGCCGTCAGCCCGGATGGCCGAACACCTCGCGCAGATCGACCGCGCCCTGCGCCGGCCGATCGAGCATCTTCAGTTCGACGTGCTGCAGGTGGCGCGCCATCAACTGCGCCGCGCGCTTCGCGTCGCCGGCTTCGAGCGCCGCGAGGATCTGCGCATGGTCGTCGAACGAGCACGGGCTGCGCCCGTGCGATTCATACAGCGCCGACATCAGCGTCGAGCGCGCGACGAGCCCGCCCAGGCAATCGCGCAGCACCGTGTTGCCGGTGAGCGCCGCAAGCTCGGTATGGAACTCGCCCGACAGCCGAATCCATGCCGGATAATCGCGCCGCTCGAATGCGTGGCGCTCCTTGTCGATCATCGCCGCGACGCCCTTCAGGCGCTTCGCGCCCGGTCCCGTCGCGAGCCGCTCCATCACCGCGAGCTCGACGATGCGCCGCATCTCGAACACTTCGTGCACGTCCTGCAGCGTCGGACTCGCGACAAACGCGCCGCGATTCGGCTCCAGATCGACGAGCCGATCGGTCGCGAGGAGCGCGAGCGCCTGCCGGATCGCGCCGCGCTTCACGCCGAACACTTCGCATAACTGCGCTTCCGTCAGCTTCGTGCCGGGCGCGAGCCGATGCTCGAGGATCGCGGTGCGGATCCGCTCGGCGATCGACTCGGGGCTCGCGCCCGTCAGCGCGGAATCTTTCTTCGTCATGATTCGCATCTCGTTATCGACAGCATCGTAGGTTGGACATAAATATTGTCAACAATTTTGTTTTGCCATTTTGCACAATTCGAGTGATGCCGCGTGCTTCGCATCGGTGCCATCGCCCTGAATTGGTACATTCGACCAAGCTTCTGGCGCATTCGACCGCAGCCCTCGCCGTCAAGCCTGTACTATTTTGTCGACAATTTTGCCTTTGTTTGGTGCCGCGCGACAGTTCGAGTACTCGATGAGGGTTGACCGTTAGTTGCGCATATCGATGCAAAAAAAGGCGGGAGACCGCCTTTTTTTGCATCGGCTCGCGCTCCGCTCACGCCGCGAGATGCGGATAGTCGGACATCGTCAGCCTGAAGCCATGCTCGTTCGCGACGAGTTCCGCGCGCGCGCCGAACGGCAGCGTCAGCAGATCGGGCACATGGCCGAACTGCAACCCGGTGACGACAGGAATGCCGATCACGCCGCGCACCTGCTCGATCATCGTCTGCATGTCGTAGCCGTTGTCGTATTCGAACGGACGCGCGCCGGTGAACTGCCCGAGCACGAGCGCCTGCTGGCGCGCGAGAATGCCCGCGAAATGCAACTGATAGATCATCCGCTCGATCCGGAACGGCTGCTCGTTCACGTCCTCGACGAACAGGATTCCGCCTTCGATCTGCGGCATGTACGGCGTGCCGACGAGCGACGCGAGAATCGCGAGATTGCCGCCCCACAGCGTGCCCGACGCGTTGACGACCTGCGTCTGTGGTACGTCGGAGACGATCGTCGTCGTCGGCTGCGTGAGGGTCTGCCAGAAATGGGCGAGCGTGAACTCGCTCGGCGCCTGAGCGCCGAAATCGGCCGACAGCATCGGGCCGCCGAACGTCTGCACGCGCGCCTTCGCATAAAGCGCGAGCTGGATCGCGGTGAAATCGCTATGGCCGACCAGCGCGATCGGCTTGTCGCGCAGCCGCCTTTCGAGGCCCCGGTAGTCGAGCCCGTGCAGGATTCGCGCGGCGCCATAGCCGCCGCGCACCGCGAGGCCGATGTCGGGCAGCGGCAGCGACGGATCGGCGAGCCGGTTCAGGTCGCCTGCGCGCTCGCCGTCGGTGCCGGCGAAGCGCTGGTAGCGGCGTTGCGTCGCGTCGAGGTTCTCGATGCGATGCTGCTCGATGCTCAGGCGTTCGATCGCGCGATCGATCGCGGCCGGGTCGTGCGGATAGCCGGAAGGGGCGAGCAGACGAATCGTGCGCGGCGTGCGGAACGTGGAAATCATGAATTCGCAGGAAGAGGATCGGACGTGGTTAGAGGCGTTCCGCGCCGCCCGGTTCATTCGTCGCGCGGCGGCGCGTCGGGCGTCTGTTGCACGCGGCGGGCCTCGCGCATCGCCTGCCGCCGCTCCGCGAAGAACGACTTGAGCGCCGCGCCGCATTCGTCGGCGAGCACGCCGCCCTCGACTGTCGTGTGATGGTTCAGGCGCGCATCGGCGAACGCATCGACGACGCTGCCGCATGCGCCCGTCTTCGGGTCCGGCGCACCGAACACGACGCGCGCGATCCGCGCATGCATGATCGCGCCCGAGCACATCAGGCACGGCTCGAGCGTCACGTACAGCTCGCAGCCGGGCATCCGGTAATTGCGCAGCGCGCGCGCGGCGGCGCGCAGCGCGGCCATCTCGGCGTGGGCGGACGGATCGTGGCCGCCGATCGGATGGTTGAAGCCGCGTGCGATCACCTCGTCGCCGCGCACGATCACCGCGCCGACCGGCACTTCGCCCGCCGCGCGCGCCTCCTCGGCGGCGGCGAGCGCGATGCGCATGTAGCGGCGGTCGCGCTCGGCGGCGGCGGACGGAAGCGGCGCTGGCGGTTCGTCGTCGAGTTCGTCGCCAGACGCGGGCGCGTCGACGGGCCTCACATCACCCCCGCTTCGCCCTGCGCGTCGCCGAGCACGCGCTCGGACAGCCGCTCGGCGATGCGACGGCAGTATTCGCGCGGCACGACCATCGGGCCGCCGCGCAGCGATTCCAGTGCCATATCGAGCGCGAGCATCTTCGCTTGCAGACGGCAGCGGGTCGCGCGGTCGCTGACCGCGCGCAGCTCGTCCTGCAGATTGCGCAGCGCCCGCAGTTGCTCGACCGCGGGCGGCACGAAGCCCGCGTTCTTCAGGATCCGATTCGCGACGCGCACTTCTTCGGGGACGAGCAGATCGTCGTCCAGCTCCGTCGGCGCGCCGGCACCCGGCAAATCGTCGAACGCCCCCCGCGCGGCGGCGGCAGCGATACGTTGTTCGACTAGAGCGTCAAGCAGTTTCATCGGGGTTTCATGACAATGCGGCATGCGGATTTTAGCAGGCGGCGCGCCCAGGTCCAGCCCGCCCGAGTAAATGCTCGATATCCGGGCTCGGACGCGAGAAAAGGCGCTATTCTTGCTGCGATCCATCCAACCGCGCGGCGCCTGCCGTTCCGCGCTCGCTCAGGGCAACGAAACAATGTCGGTCGTCACTTGGCGCAGTGTTCGCGCCCTCGTTTTTGCCGCTGCCCTCAGCGTCGCCGGATTGGCGTCGGGCTGCGGCATGATGTGCGGCGGCGCCGGCGGGACCGGCGGATTCGCGGGCGGATGCGCGACCGGGGTGAGATTTTAGGTTCTAGCCGTAGCGGAAAGCCTCTGCGCGTGACGCGAGACGCAAGCGGAACCGGTCGGCAAACGTCGGCCGCGTGCGGCGGAATCGCGATCAATGGCGTCGGTCGACGGCGCTCCGCGCCATCGACCCATCGCGCCATCCCGGCATACGGCGCCGCGCCGCGCAGGCCTCCGATTGTTCTCGCGCCGCCTCCTTCGCCGGATTCCGGCTGCCGACTCATCGACTCGCGCCGCATGTGCCGATCCGTCAAGTTCCCCCTTCCCGCATATGCACTCGTCGAAAATCCGCGTCGCTCCGCCCGTCTTTGTGTCGGCCGGCCACGTCGACTGCCGCGTTGGTCGTTGTCGTCCGAACGTGGCACGCTCGCGGACGCCGCCGGCAACGGCGGCGCGAGCCCCATTCACGTCAACGCCCGCCGAGAAAGTCCATCTTGGCAAGCGGCACGCCCTTGTGCCGCAGGATGTCGTACGCGGTCGTCGTATGGAAATAGAAATTCGGCAACGCAAAGCCAAGCAGATACGACTTGCCGTCGAACGTCATCACGCCATCGCGCAACGGCAGCTCGATCGTGCGCGTCTCGCTGCCGTCGAGTTGCGCGGGCTGGATCGTCTTCAGGAAATCGATCGTCTTGCCGATGCGCGCACGCAGCTCGGCGAACGTCGTCTCCGTATCGCCGAACGACGGCACCGCGATGCCCGCGAGCCGCGCGCCGCATCCCTTCGCGGTGTCGCTCGCCCGCTGGACCTGCGCGTCGAGCGCATGCATGTCGTCGCGAAGCCGCGCGCGAACGAGCTCGGCCGGATCGACGCCCTGCGCGCGTGCGTATGCGTCGCCCTTGTCGAGCACGGCCAACAGGTTGTTCAAGCCGCGAATGAGCACGGGAATGGAGACGTCGTACATCGAAAGTGCCATGGGTTCTCCTGACGGGTTCCTGGATCGTCTGCGGGATGGCCGGCTACGGTTGACGCCGGCTCCGCAGCATAGACCGGATCGGACGGCCACGCTCGCCGCCGACGATGCTCGGCGCGAAACGAGGCTTCCCCGCACTCGGCTTTTCATCGCACATCCGGCCGGATCGCGGCATCGAGGCTCGCCCAACGAGTTGCAATTTAAAACCGGCGCATTTATTCTTCTTTTGGTTTCAATTTGCAACCACAAAGAGAGATGTCGTCATGCCAGCTCCACAAGCGGCGCCCGCCGCCCCTTCGATTCACACGACCGGTTCGTCCACGGCATCGGCAGCGTTGCCGCGCGGCACGGTCGCGCTGTTCGCCTGTGCGAGCGGCCTGAGCGTCGCCAACGTCTACTATGCGCAGCCGCTTCTCGATGCGCTTGCCGCCGATTTCGCAATCGGGCGCGCGGCGATCGGCGGCGTCATGACCGCCACGCAGATCGGCTGCGCGCTCGCGCTGCTCTTGCTCGTGCCGCTCGGCGATCTCGTCGACCGGCGGCGGCTGATGCTCGTGCAATCGCTCGCGCTCGCGGCGACGTTGATCGTTGTCGGCTTCGCGACGACGACCGCCGTGCTGCTTGCCGGCATGCTCGGCGCAGGGCTGCTCGGCACGGCGATGACTCAGGGGCTCGTTTCGTACGCGGCGAGCGCCGCAGCCTCGCACGAGCGCGGACGCGTGGTCGGCGCCGCGCAAGGCGGCGTCGTCATCGGGCTGCTGCTCGCGCGCGTGCTGGCGGGCGCCGTCAGCGACATCGCGGGATGGCGCGGCGTCTACTTCGTGTCGGCGGCGACGATGCTCGTGCTCGCGGCGCTGCTCTCGCGCAAGCTGCCCGTCCTCGCGCCGGCGTCGCCGCGCATCGGCTATCCGCGGCTGATCGCGTCGCTGTTCGTCCTGCTGCGCGACGAGCGCGTATTGCAGATTCGCGGCACGATCGCCATGCTGATGTTCGCCGCGTTCAACGTCTTCTGGAATGCACTCGTGCTGCCGCTGAGCGCGCCGCCCTACTCGTTTTCGCACACCGCGATCGGTGCGTTCGGGCTCGTCGGCGCATTGGGCGCACTCGCCGCCGCGCGCGCCGGACATTGGGCCGATCGCGGCTTCGGACAGCCGACGAGCGCCGCGGCGCTCGCACTGCTGCTCGCAGCATGGCTGCCGCTCGCTTTCATGCCGGCATCGCTGTGGGCGCTCGTGCTCGGCATCGTGCTGCTCGACGTCGGCGGGCAGGCGATTCACGTGACGAATCAGAGCATGATATTCCGCGCGCGGCCCGACGCGCACAGCCGGCTCGTCGCCGTCTACATGCTGTTCTACTCGGTTGGCAGCGGGCTTGGCGCGCTCGCTTCGACGGCCGTCTACGCGAGCGCCGGATGGCGCGGCGTCTGCATGCTGGGCGCGGCTGTCAGCGCGGCGGCGCTCGTGTTCTGGGCGGCCACGGCGCGGTTGACGCCGTGCGAATCCGCGTCGGGAAATACCGCAAACGGGCAACCCCGGTAGCGAATATCGCGATGGTAGGATCGTCCCTGTACAGGGACGATTCTGCCAACCATGCCACTCATCCGGATTTGGGCCGTCGAGCATTGCCTCGCATCGGGCGTCGCCGCGCCGATCGACATCCTGACGGCCGCCAATCGCCTCGCCACGCAAGCCGATGGCGAGCGGCACGCGCGCCCGTTCACGTGGCGCGTCGAATCGATCGACGGCAAGCCGGTCCGCGCCGCGTCGGGCCAGATCATTCAGGTGGACGGTCGAATCGACGGCAGAAGCGTCGCCGATGCGGTCTGGCTGACCGGGCCGTTCGTATCCGATATCGATCGCATCCTGAGCCGCCCCGCGCGGCTGGCGCCGCTCGTCGACGCGCTGCGGCGGCAGCACGCGCGCGGCACGCTGCTCGCGACGTATTGCACGGGCGCGTTCCTGCTCGCCGAAGCGGGCCTGCTCGACGCTCGCGTAGCCACCACGCATTGGTCGAAAGCGGCGAGCTTCCGCATGCGGTACCCGGAGGTCGAGTTGCGCGCGGCTGACGTGCTGACCGAACAGGACGGCATTCTCTGCGGCGGCGCGGTCACGTCTTATCAGAATCTCGCGCTACGTGTGGTCGACAAGCTCGGGACGCCGAAGCTTGCCGCGGCGACGGCAAAGATCATGCTGATCGACTTGAATCGCGTGTCGCAGGATTCGTTCATCGACCTGCACCGCGCCGACGGCCTGGAGCACGACGATCCCGTGGTCGCGCGGGCGCAGCGCTGGATGGAGCGACATCTGCGCGAGCCGTTCGATCTGCCCCGCTTGAGCCGCCATCTTGCGCTCAGCGAGCGGACGGTCAACCGGCGTTTCAAGCAAGCCGTCGGCACGCCGCCGCTCAAGTATCTGCAAACGATCAGGATCGAAGTCGCGAAGCGGCTGCTCGAACAGAAGAAGCTGGGTATCGATGCGGTCTGCGAGCGCGTCGGATATACCGACGTCAGCGGCTTCCGGCAGTTGTTCAAGCGCGTGACGGGCATATCGCCCGGCGAATATCGACGCCGGTTCGCGCGGTGATCGCCGGTGATCCGCTTCGTCGATGGGTGTGTCTGAAATGCCCTTGTCGAATGGCAGTTCAGACACTGTCGTTGCAGCGTATGCGCTCCTAAAGTGGAACCCTGTCGCGCCGCACTCGGCGCGACTCGCCCAAACACCATTCGAGGATACATACGATGCCGATGATCGATGCATTCATACCGGAGCGCGCGCTCGCGCCGCAAGCAGAGGCGCAGTTGATGCGCGAGCTGACCAATATTCTGATCCGTCACGAGCAGCTCGATCCGGACGATCCACGCGTGCGTGACGTCACGTGGATATTCGTGCATCGGCCCGCGGCGGTCTATCGGGCGGGTGCGCCCGCCGGCGCGCCGATCTATCGGATCGTGCCGTCGGTGCCGGAAGGCCAGTACACGGATGCCGCGCGAGCCGGCCTCGTCAAGGAAGTCACTGCGGCCGTCGCGCGTGCGGAAGGCACGTCAGCGGACGAGATCGGGGCACGCGTGTGGATCTTTCCGACCGAGGTCGACGACGGCTGCTGGGGCAGCCGCGGCAGCGTGCACCGCCTCCCCGACATCATGGAATACTTCGGCGGCGCGGCATTCAGGGCGCTCGGCGAGGCGCGCCTCGCGGTGAAGCGCCGCTCGGATGCGGCAGTCCTCGTCGAGACGATGCTACGGGTACTGAACGAGCATCCGGCCGGGCCGACGCGCGACGCCGGCTAGCGGCAGCGACGTCGCGTGTTGCCGCGCGGCCGTGGCAACACGAGTCCCGCGCCGCCGGAATTCCCGGTATCGACGACGCGCCTCGGGATTGCCTTCGAGATGAAGGGCCTGCCGGCAACCGTCGCCGTGACCGATCGGCGCGGTCCCGAAGGTTGCATGACGGATGAACAGGATCCTCACGACACCGCGCGCCAAGGCTGACTTCAAAGGACGAAAGCACGCATTTGCAGAGATCGCGTTCAGTCGGATGCCAGTGCAGCAAACGCCGGCTGGTTCTTTACGCTGGGACGTTCCAGTATTCTCGCGTACCAGCCTAGAAGGGCCCGGCACTCCGCAGGCACCCGCAGCTCGACCATCGACGCGAAGAGCAAACCGCCGATCGCGGTGATGTCGGCCATCGAAAAAGCCTCTCCGGCGACATATGGCTGGCTCTTCAGAACGGCGTCGAAGTAGTGCATGCCTCTCAAGGCCTTGTCACGCTGACGGAACCCCCATTCGGGGTTCTGATACAGCTCGACCTCAGGCCCGAGCCCCGGCGTCCCGTGATGGAAATAGACGCTAACGGCGTCGAGCAGTTCCAGTTCGGCGCGCTTGCTCATCATGTGGATCACGCCCTTTTCACGCGGCGTCCTGCCGGTAAGCGTGGGCGCGCCGTCAAGCCCGTCGAGGTACTCGGTGATGGCCGTGCACTCGGCAATGCACGTCCCGTCGTCGAGTTCGAGCACCGGCAGCGTGCCCGAGTAGTTCTTGCTCGCGATGAATTCGGGCTTTTTGTGCTCCCCTTTACGCAGATCCACCATCACGAACTGCACGCGGGATTGCAGGTTCTTTTCTGCCAGGGCGATGCGCACGCGTGTCGGATAAGGCCCTCGGGGAAAGTCATAAATCTTCATCATCGGCAGTCGGGTCGGGTCAAAACTCGTCGCAGCGAAAGTCATTGCGTTTCCTCTCCACGGTTTGTACTGGAACAGATGGCACAAGGATCGTCACTTATCGCACATTCTACCTAACGTTCGTTAGGGCAAACATAAAAGGTTATAATCCCTGTTGTCAAGAACCGATCCTTCGAAGCGGGGGCCGTAGCAGTGAGGAACGAAGCGAATCCAAGCTCCAGGGAGCGAATCCTGGCGGCGGCCACGAAGATGGAGCAGGCCCGCGGCTACAGCGGACTGAATTTTCGGGATCTTGCGGAGGACGTCGGCATCAGGGCCGCGAGCATCTACCATCACTTCACGAACAAGGCCGACCTCGGTGCGGCGGTGGCGCGGCGATATTGGGAGAACTCGGCGGCAGTTCTGGACGCGATGCTGGCGGAATCCGCAGATCCGGCGCGCTGCCTGCGCCGGTACCCCGAGACGTTTCGCAAGGCGCTCGTGGACGGCAATCGCATCTGCCTGTGCAGTTTCATGGCGGCCGAAAGCGACGGCCTGCCCGACGAGGTAATGAAAGAGGTTCGGACCTTTGCCGACGTGCATGTCGCGTGGCTCAGCAAGGTCTTGTCGGCCGCGAACGCGGTCAGGCCGGAGCAGAGTGAACAGCGGGCTCGCGCCATCTTCGCGGCGGTCGCCGGCGCCCAGCTCATCGCGCGGAGCCGGTCGGACATCTCCGTCTATGACGCATTGATCGAGGGCTACCGCGCTGCCGGTCTGTTGCCGGCATAGCGCTTCAAGGATTCCTGCCGGCACTTAACGGCCTTCGACCGACCGCCTCGGACGATCGATGCCGCTTTTTCTGCAGCATCGCCACAACGTGGCATGTCAATACGATCGTTGACACCTCCGACAGTATCAAGTGAGCCTCCTCTCGAACTGCCCCCGAATACCGTCTTCACTGTCTTGCAGTCGTGGCGAGCGCGGTTTCAACCCACTGAAAGCCGATACGCTCTTGCTCGAGCCGCAAATTTTTACGAATCCGGTTATCGCGCAGGTCGTTGAACAGCGCTTGCTCCGCATCGTCGAGCCGCGGCAAGTCGCGGAGCACCTGATCATGCTCCTTGCCCCATTGAGCTTCGTGGGCGATCAGCGTCGCCCGGTCCATCAGGAAAGACTTGACGTGGTCAAAGCGGCTGCGCAATTGGTCGAGGATGGCGAAGCCATGCGTGTCGATATCTCCCCAGTAGTGGATGCTGCAGCGGGAAAGCCATGCCGCTTTCGACAGCGCGTCCCATCCATAGCCTGCACCGAAGACAACGATCGCATCGGCTAGAGGCGGGAACGCGAGGAAGTTCGTCTCGTTCTCAGTGATGAAAACCCGGCGGATCGGCACGGCCAGCGCGGCAAAGCTGTCTGCATCGACTGTGATATCGGGAAGCGCAGGACCGGGCAACATGGGCAATTGCGCGTCGAGCACGCGAAACCGGATACGGTCAGGCTTTTCGAGGAAGCCGTAGCGGGCCGCGAAATGCGCACCGCCGTTTCTTTCTACCGCGACGGCCTCCAAGGGAAGTACGAGATCGAGCCATTCCGACAACACACCGCGCCACTTTTCGATGAACTTGCTGTGTACATCGGCAATGTCCACTTGTCTCAGGTAAATGCCGGGACGTGGATGCCGTACGATCCAACCGACCACTGCCAGTAAACGTTCACATTCGTCAGCCAGCTCAAGCGCCTGCAGCGGACGCCGGCGAAACCATACCAGCAGCGCCGGCTGCCGCGAGCCCACGAGGGTGAGCAAGCGGCCGAAGTGTGCCGCATCGCCACGCTTGCCGATCATCGCCAGCGCACTGTCAAGATCATCAATCCAGACTGCCTGCGGCACTCGCTGAACACAAGGACACGATGATTGAACTCGCGCCATTCGATCCGGATCTGCGCGACAGTGACAAGCTCAGCAATCCATTCACGCACAGCCTGGATCTGTCTGTCAACGCGGCTCGTTGATTTTTTGAACTCCAAGACCAGATGGTTCTGTCTGTACCTCGCCGATGCACGATCACATCTGGAAACACCGTCTTCGCTTCATCGTCCTCGCCATTTGGGTAAGCCGCATAAAACCAGCTTTCCTGAGAAGACTTTTACCGTCAAAGACGGCTTTGGTCTGAATAGTGAACGGGACGGTCTTAATCCGGCCTCCAGTTCTTACCGCCACTTCTACTGCCAACCTGTTCCGCTGGCCGGCGATAGCCACCGATAGGTGATGCGACGTATTTCCTTATAAATCAATAAGTTACGGCATATTTTCGATAGCTGACGATAGTCCCCGAAGGACCTGATTTCACTCCCACTCGATCGTCGCCGGCGGCTTGCCCGACACGTCATACACGACCCGGTTGATTCCGCGCACTTCGTTGATGATCCGGTTCGACGCGCGGCCGAGCAGCGCATACGGCAGATGCGCCCAGTGCGCGGTCATGAAGTCAGTCGTCTGCACGGCGCGCAGCGCAGCCACGTAGTCGTACGTGCGGCCGTCGCCCATCACGCCGACCGACTTCACCGGCAGGAACACCGCGAACGCCTGGCTCGTCAGGTCGTACCAGCTCCTGCCGACCTGCGAGGGCTCGCAAAGACCCGCCGCCGCATCCTGCTCGGTCGCCAACGTCCCGCGGAGCTCTTCGATGAAGATCGCGTCTGCGCGGCGCAGCAGGTCCGCGTAGTCGCGCTTCACTTCGCCGAGGATTCGCACGCCGAGGCCCGGGCCCGGGAACGGATGGCGATACACCATCTCTTCCGGCAGGCCAAGCGCAACGCCGAGTTCACGCACTTCGTCCTTGAATAGATCGCGCAGCGGCTCGAGCAGCTTCAGGCCGAGCGTTTCCGGCAGGCCGCCGACGTTGTGATGGCTCTTGATCGTCGTCGCCTTTTTCGTCTTCGCGCCGCCCGATTCGATCACGTCCGGATAGATCGTCCCTTGCGCAAGCCACTTCGCGTTCGTCAGCTTCTTCGCCTCGGCCTGGAACACTTCGACGAACTCGCGGCCGATGATCTTGCGCTTGCGCTCGGGATCGGTGACGCCCGCGAGATGGCCGAGGAATTGCTCGGACGCGTCGACGTGGACGACCTTCGCATGCAGCCGGCCCTCGAACATGTCGAGCACCATCTTGCCTTCGTTCAGGCGCAGCAGGCCATGGTCGACGAACACGCAAGTCAACTGATCGCCGATCGCACGGTGGATCAGCGCCGCCGCGACGCTCGAATCCACGCCGCCCGACAGACCGAGGATCACTTCCTCGTCGCCGACCTGCTCGCGAATTCGCGAGACCGCCTCTTCGATGTGGTCGCGCATGATCCAGTCGGGCGCAGCGCCCGCGATGTCGAGCACGAAGCGCTCGAGCAGCTTGCGGCCCTGCACCGTGTGCGTGACTTCCGGGTGGAACTGCACCGCGTAGTAACCGCGCGCCTCGTCGGCCATGCCGGCGATCGGGCAGTTCGGCGTCGACGCCATCAGCGCGAAGCCCGGCGGCATCTCGACGACCTTGTCGCCGTGGCTCATCCACACCTTCAGCATTCCATGGCCTTCCGGCATCGCGAAGTCCTGGATGCCGTCGAGCAGGCGCGTGTGGCCGTGCGCGCGCACTTCCGCATAGCCGAACTCACGATGATCGCTCCACTCGACCTTGCCGCCCAGTTGCACGGCCATCGTCTGCATTCCGTAGCAAATGCCGAGCACGGGCACGCCGAGATCCCACACCGCCTGCGGCGCGCGCAGTTGATGGTCCTCATAGGTGCTCGCGTGGCTGCCGGACAGAATCACGCCCTTCGGTGCGAATTCGCGGACGAAGTCGTCGGAGACGTCGTTCGGATGGATCTCGCAGTAGACGTGCGCTTCGCGGACGCGCCGCGCGATCAGTTGGGTGACTTGCGAACCGAAGTCGAGAATCAGGATTTTGTCGTGCATGGCAGCGGACGGAGAAAAGAACAATGGAATAACAAAAGCAGCGCACGAGGCGCTGCATCGAACACGTATCCGGGCGATCGCGCCGCCGCGAAGCGCGGTGGCCTGACAGTCGGGAAAGCCGGGCCGGTCACGGTTGCGACGGCGGTCGCGCCGCGTCGCCGAACTCGCTCGCCGCGGCCGGCGCGGCGCTCGTTGCCGATGCGGCGCCCGACGATCCGGCCACTGCATCCGCGCGCGACACGTCCGGCTCGATCCGCGCGGCGGCGGGCGGCGTCACGGCCGGCTCCGAAGCGCGCTTCGACGCGACGCGCGCCTCGCCCGCCTGCGCCGCCTGCGCCTTCTCGCGCCGCCGCACCGCGGCCGCGAGCCGCACGCCGCCGAGACCGACCACGAGCAGCACGGCCCCCGCGACGACCGATACGAATTGACCGAACGACGACAACTGCGGCGAGCGAATCGCGAGCAGCCACACGAACATCACGACGCCCGTGAGCCAGTTCACGTGCCCGACCGCGCGCGCGACGCCCGCAGTCAGATCGCCGTTGAAAGCCGCGTGCGCGGACAGCCATGCGAGCCCGAGGAGCGCGATGCCGAACGCCTGGCCGACCATCGCGGGATCGACGGTGACGAGTTGCAGCGCGTCATACAGCGCTTTCCACGGGGTCAGCACGAACAGCGCGCCGAAAGCGGCAAGCAGGACGGCATCGATCAGGAGAACGGCGCGCAGCAACGGTTTCATCGGCGATCAGTCCACGTGATAGTTGGGGGCTTCCTTCGTGATCTGCACGTCGTGCACGTGCGACTCGCGCATGCCGGCCGCGGTGATCTGGACGAACTCGGCCTTGTCGTGCAGCTCGGCGATCGTCTTGCAGCCGCAGTAGCCCATGCTCGCGCGCACGCCGCCGATCAACTGGAAGAGGATCGCGTTGACCGAGCCCTTGTACGCGACGCGGCCTTCGATGCCTTCCGGCACGAGCTTGTCGATGTTCGCGGAGTTGTCCTGGAAGTAGCGGTCCGCCGCGCCGTCCTTCATCGCGCCGACCGAGCCCATGCCGCGATACGACTTGTACTGGCGGCCCTGATACAGGAACACGTCGCCCGGCGCTTCTTCCGTGCCGGCGAACATGCTGCCCATCATCACCGCGTTCGCGCCGGCGGCAAGCGCCTTCGACACGTCGCCCGAGAAACGGATGCCGCCGTCGGCGATGCACGGCACGCCGGTGCCGCGCAGCGCGTCCGACACGTTCGCGATCGCGCTGATCTGCGGCACGCCGACGCCCGCGACGATCCGCGTCGTGCAGATCGAGCCTGGGCCGATGCCGACCTTCACCGCGTCCGCGCCGTATTCGACGAGCGCCTTCGCAGCGGCCGCGGTCGCGATGTTGCCGCCGATCACTTCGACCTTCGGGAAGTTCTGCTTGACCCAGCGCACGCGCTCGAGCACGCCCTTGCTGTGGCCGTGCGCGGTATCGACGACGATCACGTCGACGCCCGCCTGCACGAGCAGCTCGACGCGCTCCTCGTTGTCCGGACCGACGCCGACCGCCGCGCCCGCGCGCAGCTTGCCGTGCTCGTCCTTGCACGCTTCCGGGTGCTCGGTCTGCTTCGTGATGTCCTTGACCGTCATCAGGCCGCGCAGCTCGAACGCCGCGTTGACGACGAGCACGCGCTCGAGGCGATGGCTGTGCATCAGCGCCTTCGCCTCGGCGAGCGGCGTGCCTTCGGCAACCGTCACGAGGCGCTCGCGCGGCGTCATGATCGACTTGACCGGCTCGTCGAGGCGGGTTTCGAAGCGCAGATCGCGGTTCGTCACGATGCCGACGAGCTTCGGACCTTCGACGACCGGGAAGCCCGAGATGCCATGCTGGCGCGACAGCGCGATCACGTCGCGCACCTTCATGCTCGGCGGGACGGTGATCGGATCGCGCACGACGCCCGATTCGAAGCGCTTGACCTTCGCGACCTCGCGCGCCTGCTCGACGGGGGTGAGATTCTTGTGGACGATGCCGACGCCGCCTTGCTGCGCCATCGCGATCGCGAGACGGCCTTCGGTGACCGTGTCCATTGCGGCGGACACGAGCGGCATGTTCAGGGAGATGTGGCGAGTCAGTTGGGTCTTGAGGCTGGTGTCGCGCGGCAGAACGTCGGAGAACGCCGGGACGAGGAGCACGTCATCGAACGTGAGTGCTTTTTGGATCAGACGCATGGCAAATCCTATAGGCGCAAAAGCGAATTATACGCGATGCCCGGCTAATTTTCACAACACGAACAACGGCTTAGCCGTCTCTCCCCCCTTTCTCGCCGTTTGCCCCCCGAATCGTTCGGATTCCAGTTCGAGTCGTTTTCGAGCCGGTTTCGTTTCGGCCGGCATCGCGCGGGTTCGCGCCGAATGGCAGAAATGTGCCGGATGCGACGGACGCGCCGCGCGCATCGCACGCGACGTCAACCCAGGCCCGCCGCACGGGCGACCATGACCGCGCCCATCGCGGCGACGCCCCCGCCGATCATGCGCGCGGCGCGCTCGCCCGCCGGCGCGAGGCGCTCGACGGCGATCGCGGCGGTCACGGCGGCCATCGCGCGCCAATCCATGATCCCGGCGACGAGGAGGCTCGTGGTGAGGCCCGCGCTACAGCAACAGCAGCGAACGCCGAAGCGCACACCGAAACGCACGCCCTGTCGCCACGCCGCACCAACGCTCGCCGGCGACGGACCGCCGCAACGCGCCGCATCGCGGCAGCACGCCAGATGGCGCGCCTTCCACGCGGTGAACTGAAGCGCGCCCGCGCCGAGCACGATCGCGCCGCCCGCGGCCGGAGCCGCGCGGGCGAGCGCCGGCATGCGCCACTCGAGCGCCGCCAGCGCCGCGCCGAGCGCATGGACGGCGAGGCCGGCCACGGCCCACACGAAACCGTACCCCGCTGCGACCGACGCGGCCCGCAGCCCGGCGCGCGCGCCGCCCGCGAGGCCCAGCCGCAGGACGGATCGCCCGCCGCGCCACAGCATCGGCGCGAACGACGGCAGCATCATCGCCGCCATCATCGCGATCCACATGCCGACGAACGACGCCGCCGAGCCGCCCCACGTCCGTCCGCACAGCCGCGTCCACATCGCCGACAACATCCAGCCGCCGGGCATCGGCGTCTCGCCCGTCGCGGGCGTCGGTGCAAGCCATCCGAGCGCCGCCGCCTCCGCCGCAACCAACAGCGCAATCAACAGCGCCGCCGATACGCCCCGGCGCGCGCCTTGCGCCGCGCGGCACGACACGTCGCGCCCGGGAACGCGCCGGCCGCGCTCACGCGCGCCGTCAGCGCCCGTCGTACTCGTCATGGCGACGCCACCAGACGCCCGTTTCGTTGCGCCCCTTCGGCGCGCGGTCGAGCCACTGGTACATGCCCCAGAGTCCGTCCAGCCCGCGCGCGTACGTCGAATACGTGTGATAGACGGCGCCGTCCTCGAGCACGAACGCGCTCATCCCCGGCCGCTCGCGCGCGTACGTGCGCGCGTCGGTCCCGCAGGTGGCCGCGAATTCGGCAACGGGCGCAGGCGCGGGCGTCGCGTCCATCGCGTGGCCGCCGCGCCGGTAGTTGTATTCGACGCGCCCGTCGCGCTGCTGCGCGTCAGTAAACGACACGTTGAAGTCGTAGTTGAAGTCGCTGTCGCGCGACGACGCCCACGGAAACGTCCATCCCATGCGCTTCCGGTATGCCTGCAGCTTCGCGAGCGGCGCGCGCGACACCGCCGCGAGCGTGACGTCGTGATGCGCGAGGTGGACGACGAAGCCGTCGAAGCCGTCCGCGATCGCCGAGCACGACGGGCATCCCGCCGTGTAGTCGGGGCCGAACATGAAGTGGTAGACGAGCAGTTGCGAGCGGCCGCGGAAAAGCTCCGCGAGCGATGCGTCGCCCTCGTCGGTGTCGAATCGATACGCCTTGTCGACGCGCACCCACGGCAACGCCGCGCGCTGCCGCGCGAGCGCGTCGCCGCGCCGCGTGTGCGCCTTTTCCGCATCGAGCAGTTCGAGCCGCGCGGCGAGCCATTCGTCGCGCGTGCCGATCGTGTGTGTCGTCATCGTTCGTCCCTCCTTTTCGTCTGCGCCGCGCGCCGCTCGATCGGTCCGCGATCCGGCGCGCGGGCTGCTTGATCGCGTGGTGGTAGATTAGTCGCGTGCTTCGAACGGTGGGAGTGACAAGTGTGGCGGGATTCCGATGGACTCGCTGATCACGGCCGCGGCGCGCGCGCTCGCGGCGGGTGATCCGCTCGGCGCGCTGAACCGCGTCGCGCTGCGCGACGATGCGCCCGCGCTCGCGCTGCGCGGCGTCGCGATGGCGCAGCTCGGCGATTTCGTCCGGGCGAAGGCGCTCGTGCGGCGCGCGGCCCGCGCATTCGGCCCGAAGGAGGCGCTCGCCCGTGCGCGATGCGTCGTCGCCGAAGCCGAGATAGCGCTCGCATCGCGCGAGCTCGGCTGGCCCGAGAAGGCGCTCGACGCGGCGCGCGCGACGCTCGACGCGCATGGCGACCGCGTCAACGCCGCGCACGCGCGGTATCTCGCGGTCCGTCGCCTGTTGCTGATCGGCCGCGTCGGCGAGGCCGAGCGCATGCTCGCCACGCTCGATGCCGCCGCCTGCCCGCCCGCCTTGCAGGCCGCCCACGAGCTGATCGTCGCGGGCATCGCGTTGCGGCGCATCGAGACGAAACCCGCGCGCGCGGCGCTCGCCCGCGCCGAACGCGCGGCGCGCGTCGCCGGCATTCCCGCGCTCGCGGCCGAAGTCGAACATGCGTTTCGCGCCCTCGACACGCCCGCCGCGCGCCTCATCGCGCGCGGCGAAACACACGCGCTGCGGCTCGACGACGTCGAGGCATGGCGCACGTCGACGTCGCTCGTCGTCGACGCGTGCCGTCACGTCGTGCACGACGCGCGCACGACGGTCCCGCTCGCGAGACGCCCCGTCCTGTTCGCGCTCGCCCGCGCGCTCGGCGAAGCCTGGCCGGACGACGTGCCGCGCGAGGCGCTCGTCGCCCGCGCGTTCCGCGCGAAGCGCATCGACGAATCGCATCGCGCGCGCCTGCGCGTCGAGATCGGACGGCTGCGCGCGCTGCTCGGCGAACTGGCCGACATTCGCGCGACGAAGCGGGGATTCGCGCTGACGCCGTGCACGGCGCGCGACGTGGCCGTGCTCGCGCGCCCGGTCGAAGACGCGCACGCGACGGTGCTCGCCCTCCTCGCCGACGGCGAGTCGTGGTCGAGCTCCGCGCTTGCGCTCGCGCTCGGCGCGAGCCAGCGCACCGTGCAGCGCTCGCTCGACGCGCTCGCGACGGCCGGCAAGGCGCAGTCGTTCGGCCGCGGCCGCGCGCGCCGCTGGACGACTCCGCCCGTGCCGGGATTCGCGACGACCTTGTTACTCCCCGCGCCGCTGCCGGGCGATTAGGATGACGTAATCGAGCAACCGGGAGACGGACATGAAGCGATCGACCGCCGAAATCATTCGGGAATACGGCCCGTTTCCGGGCGTCGACGGCGTGCACGGCGTCACATACGACGGCCACCGGGTATGGTTCGCATCCGGCGACAGGCTGAACGCGCTCGACCCGGCAAGCGGGACGACGCTGCGCTCGATCGACGTCGCCGCGCACGCCGGCACCGCGTTCGACGGCCGGCATCTGTATCAGATCGCGGAGGACCGCATTCACAAGATCGACCCGGACACGGGCCGCGTGCTCGCGACGATTCCCGCGCCCGGCGGCGGCGGCGACTCCGGGCTCGCGTGGGCCGAGGGCGCGCTCTGGGTCGGCCAGTATCGCGAACGCCGGATTCATCAGATCGATCCCGAAACGGGCGCGATTCTTCGGACGATCGAATCGAACCGCTTCGTCACCGGCGTCACGTGGGTCGACGGCGAGCTCTGGCATGGCACGTGGGAAAACGACGAGAGCGAGCTGCGCCGCGTCGATCCGCGAACGGGCGACGTGCTGGAGGCGCTCGGGATGCCGGCGGGCGTCGGCGTATCGGGGCTCGAATCCGACGGCGGCGACCGGTTCTACTGCGGCGGCGGAAACAGCGGAAAAGTGCGGGCCGTCCGCCGCCCCGCGCGCGACGCCGCGACTCGCGGCGACACCGGGCGCGCCGCCGGCTCGGCCGACGAGTAGCCGCGGCAATGCGCGCCCCCGGCCGACGCGCCGCATCGGCCGAGTGCAGGAATGAACAAGACGAACACCGCCCCGCACCGCTATGATGCGCGCTCGTCAGTGGAATGGTCGGAGAATTCGATGCGGCGCGGTGTGGTGTATGGCGTATTGGCAGGCGCCTTGTGGGGAATGGTGTTTCTCGTGCCGCGGCTCCTGACCGATTTCTCGCCGCTGCTGCTGAGCGTCGGCCGCTACGCGATGTACGGCCTCGTATCGCTCGCGGCCGCGCTGCCGGCCGCCCGCTCGCTCGCCGCGCGCCTCACGCGCGACGATCTCGTCGCGCTCGTGAAGCTCGCGCTCGTCGGCAACGTCGCGTACTACATGCTGCTGTCGAGCGCCGTGCACCTGATCGGCATCGCGCCCAGTTCGCTGATCGTCGGCGTGCTGCCCGTCACCGTCACGCTCGCGGGCCTGGGCGACCACGGCGCGGTGCCGCTCAAGCGGCTCGCGGGTCCGCTCGCGCTCGTCATCGCCGGCATCGTGTGCATCAACGTCGATCTGTTCACGTCCGAAGCCGCGCACGCAACGACGCTCGCGCAAAAGCTCGCCGGCATCGCATGCGCGGCGGGCGCGCTCGCGAGCTGGACGTGGTACGCGGTCGCGAACGCCCGCTATCTGCAACGCCATCACCATTTCGACGGCAACGAATGGTCGGTGCTGTGGGGCGTCGTCACGGGCCTGATCGGAGGGCTGTGCTGGATCGGCATCGCCGCGCTGCCGGCCGGCGCGCTGCAGCCCGCGCTGCCCGCATCGCGCTGGCAGTTGTTCTGGCTGCTGAATCTCGGCCTCGCGATCGGCGCGTCGTGGCTCGGCAACGGGCTGTGGAACGCGGCGTCGAAGCGGCTGCCGCTCACGCTATCGGGCCAGTTGATCGTGTTCGAAACCGTTTTCGCGCTGCTGTACGGCTTCGTCTTCGATCACCGGTTGCCGCGCGCGCTCGAGATCCCGGCGCTCGTGCTGCTGCTCGCGGGCGTCTACGGGTCGGTGCGCCGGCACGGCGACAAGCGCGCGGCCGACGATCCGCTCAACGCGAACCTCGGCGCGCACTGAGCGCGGGCGCCGCGCATTTCATCGGATGTTTGGCCGGACCGCTCGGCGAAACGCGTTGACGAATAGCGTTGACGATAGCCTTGACGAATAGGCGGCGACGGATTTCGTCAGGCGAATCGCCCACGCTGCGCGCCGCTCAGCGCGAATCCTTCGGCAACCACTTGCGGCCCTCGATCGATCCCTCGCGGCGGGTCTTGTCGACGCGGCGCTGCCGCGCAACCTTCGGATCGACGATGAGCGGCCGGTAGAGCTCGACGCGATCGCCGTCGGCGACGGGTGCGTCGAGCGGCGCGAGCTTGCCGAAAATGCCCGTCTTCAGCGTCGCGAGGTCGACGTCGGGATGCAGCGCGAGCACGCCGCTCGCGAGGATCGCGTCGCGCACGGTCGCGCCGGCCGGCACGTCGACGGCGACGAGCGTCTGCCGCTCGGGCAACGCATAGCAGACCTGAACCTTCGGCATGTGCGTCACCCCTTGCCGTAGCGCTGATCGGCGCGCTTCACGAACGATTCGACGAACGTATTCGCGATGTGCGTGAACACGGGACCGATGATCTTCTCGAGGATGATGCTCGAGAACTCGTAGTGCAGCGCGAACTCGATCTTGCACGCGTCCGCGCGCAGCGGCGTGAAGCGCCAGTAGCCGGTGAACTTGCGAAACGGCCCGTCGGCGAACTCCATGTCGATCCGGGTCGGGCGCTGTTGCGTGTTGTGGGTCGCGAAATGCTGCTTGATGCCCTTGAAATTGATGTCGATCCGCGCCTCCATCCCGGTTTCGTCGCGGCGGCGAATCTCGACGCCGCCGCACCAGGGCAGGAAGTTCGGGTAATCGGCCACGTCGGTGACGAGGTCGAACATCTGTTCCGCCGAATGGCGGATCAATACGGTTTTCTGGACATCTGCCATAAATCGCGCGGCATCGCAAAGGTAAACGAGCAAGCCGGGCCAACGCCGCCCCGCTTTGCTAAAATTGTGATTTTAAACGAGTTGGCCATTTCCCTTCATGAGCATCATCGACAACAGAAAAGCGTTCTTCGATTACCACATCGAAGAACGCTATGAAGCGGGGCTCGTGCTCGAGGGGTGGGAGGTCAAGGCGCTGCGCGCCGGGCGCGGCCAGATCAAGGAAGGCTACGTCGTCGTGAAGAACGCGGAGATCTTCCTGATCGGCACGCACATCAGCCCGCTGCCCGAGGCCTCGACGCACATCAAGCCCGATCCCGTCCGCACCCGCAAGCTGCTGCTGCATCGCGACGAGATCAAAAAGCTGATCGGCAAGGTCGAGCAGCGCGGCTACACGCTCGTGCCGCTGAACTTCCACTACAAGGGCGGTCGCGTGAAATGCGAGATCGGCCTGGCGAAGGGCAAGAAGCTGCACGACAAGCGCGAAACCGAGAAGAAGCGCGATTGGGAACGCGAGAAGGCGCGAATCATGCGGTCGGCCACCTGACGCGCGACGTTTTGCCGCACGCGCCGCACGAACTGGACTGCACGAGCCGCGCCGAAATCGAAACGGCCTGCTTCGATCGATTCGAAGCGGGCCGTTTCTTCATTCGAGTCCTCACTCGATCCGCGCCGCGCTCAGCCCTTGCTCGCGCCCAGGCCGGCCGCGCCCGGCGCGCCGCGGTTCACGATCGTCAGCGCCGACGCGATCGCAGTGCTCAGATCCGACAGGTTCGACGGCACGATCAGCGTGTTGCCCGTCTTCGCGAGGTTGCCGAACGCGCCGACGTACTGCTCGGCGACCTTCAGGTTCACCGCGTCCATCCCGCCCTGCGACTGGATCGCCTGCGCAATCTTCTGAATCGCCTGCGCGTTCGCCTCGGCCACCGCGAGAATCGCGGCCGCCTCGCCCTGCGCCTGGTTGATTGCCGCCTGCCTCTCACCTTCCGACTTCTGGATCGCCGCCTCGCGCGCGCCCGACGCGAGGTTGATCTGCTCCTGCTTGCGCCCTTCGGACGCGGCGATCAGCGCGCGCTTCTCGCGCTCCGCGGTGATCTGCGCCTGCATCGCGTGCAGGATCTCCTTGGGCGGCGTCAGATCCTTGATCTCGTAGCGCAGCACCTTCACGCCCCAGTTCGACGCCGCCTCGTCGAGCGCCGACACGATGCTGTGATTGATGAAATCGCGCTCCTCGAAGGTCTTGTCGAGCTCGAGCTTGCCGATCACCGAGCGCAGCGTGGTCTGCGCGAGCTGCGTGATCGCGAGCACGAAGTTGCTCGAACCGTACGACGCCTTCATCGGATCGGTGACCTGGAAGTACAGCACGCCGTCGACCTGCAACTGCGTGTTGTCGCGCGTGATGCAGATCTGGCTCGGCACGTCGAGCGGGATCTCCTTCAGCACGTGCCGGTACGCGATCCGGTCGACGAACGGCAGCACGATGTTCAGGCCCGGCGACAGCGTCGCGTGATAGCGGCCGAAGCGCTCGAGCACCCACGCGTGCTGCTGCGGCACGATCTTCACCGTCTGCGACACGATCACGAAAGCGATGACGAGCAGCACCGCCCAGACGATCAACAAATCCATGAAACAAGTCCTCCTGGTTGGAATGTGAAAGCCGAACGCGCGGATACGAGCGCGAATATAAGCGCAAAAACGCGCACGACAACGCGCACGGTTAAGCCGACGGCTTTGCGGCAACGATCAGGCAGTTGCCGCGCACCGCGCGCACCTCGTATAGATGCGCGTCCTCGCGCTCGCCGGCAGCGAGCTCGACGTCCCACTGCGCGCCCCGATACTGCGCACGCGCCCGGCGATCGTGCCAATGCCTGACCGCGATCGTCGCGCCGATGTCGATGTTGACGTCGGGATTCGCGGAGGCGTCGCGCTTCTGCTTGCGGCCGAGCCCCGAACGCCTCAACGCAATCACGGCGACGATCGCGACGAGCGCCGCTGCGGCGAACTGCCAGGCGGCGGGCGCGCCCGCGAGATGCACGAGGCCGCCCGCGAGAAAGCCGAGCGCGATCATCAGCAGGTAGAACGTTCCCGTCAGCAGTTCCGCGACGACGAACACACCGACGCCGATCCACCAGAAAAACTGCCCCGATACCATCGCGCCTCCCGTTGCGCAAAGAAAAACACCCCGGCGTTACCGGGGTGTTTATAGCATGAACCTTGCAAGTTGCCTTCATTCGGATGGCAATCGGCCGATGGCCGCCCGGACCGGCGATTACCGCGAATTACTGCTTTGCGGCGAGCGCCTGCCACGTCTTGATGACCGTGTCCGGGTTCAGCGAGATCGACGCGATGCCTTCGTCGGCGAGCCACTTCGCGAAATCCGGGTGATCGGACGGGCCCTGACCGCAGATGCCGACGTACTTGTCGAGCTTGCGGCAGGTGTCGATCGCGCGCTTCAACATGAACTTCACGGCCGGATCGCGCTCGTCGAAGTCGACGGCGAGCAGTTCCATGCCCGAGTCGCGGTCGAGGCCGAGCGTGAGTTGCGTCAGGTCGTTCGAGCCGATCGAGAAGCCGTCGAAGTGTTGCAGGAACTCTTCGGCGAGAATCGCGTTCGACGGCACTTCGCACATCATGATGAGGCGCAGGCCGTTGTCGCCGCGCTTCAGGCCGAACTTCCCGAGCAGGCCGACGACGCGCTCCGCCTGCTTCACCGTGCGCACGAACGGCACCATGATCTCGACGTTGGTCAGGCCCATTTCGTCGCGAACGCGCTTGAGCGCGACGCACTCCATCTCGAACGCCTGCGCGAAGTCCTCCGCGATGTAGCGCGATGCGCCGCGGAAGCCCAGCATCGGGTTTTCCTCATCCGGCTCGTAGCGCGAGCCGCCGATCAGCTTCTTGTACTCGTTCGACTTGAAGTCGGACAGGCGCACGATCACGGGCTTCGGATAGAACGCCGCCGCGATCGTCGCGATGCCTTCCGTCAGCTTGTCCACGTAGAACGCGCGCGGCGACGCGTGGCCGCGCGCAACGCTCTCGACCGCCTTCTTCAGGTCCGCGTCGATGTTCGGGTACTCGAGGATCGCCTTCGGGTGCACGCCGATGTTGTTGTTGATGATGAACTCGAGGCGCGCGAGGCCGACGCCCGCGTTCGGCAATTGCGAGAAGTCGAACGCGAGCTGCGGATTGCCGACGTTCATCATGATCTTGACCGCAACGGGCGGCAGTTCGCCGCGCTGCACCTCGGACACCTCGGTCTCGAGCAGGCCGTCGTAGATCTTGCCTTCGTCGCCTTCCGCGCACGACACGGTGACGAGCGAGCCGTCCTTCAGCACGTTGGTCGCGTCGCCGCAGCCGACCACCGCCGGCACGCCCAGTTCGCGCGCGATGATCGCCGCGTGGCAGGTGCGGCCGCCGCGGTTCGTGACGATCGCGGACGCGCGCTTCATCACCGGCTCCCAGTTCGGGTCGGTCATGTCGGCGACGAGCACGTCGCCCGGCTGCACGCGCTCCATCTCCGACGGATCCTGGATCACGCGCACGGGACCCGCGCCGATCTTCTGGCCGATCGCGCGGCCCGTCGCGAGCACCTGCGACTGGCCCTTCAGCTTGAAGCGCTGCTCGATCTTGCCATGCGCCTGGCTCTTCACAGTTTCAGGGCGCGCCTGCAGGATGAAGATCTTGCCGTCGCGGCCGTCCTTGCCCCACTCGATGTCCATCGGGCGCTGGTAGTGCTTCTCGATGATGACCGCGTACTTCGCGAGCTCGATCACGTCGTCGTCGGTGATCGAATAGCGGTTGCGCTGCTCGTGCGGCACGTCGACCGTCTTCACGCGGCCCGGCTCGCCCGGCTGCGTGAACTCCATCTTGATCAGCTTCGAGCCGATCGAGCGGCGGATGATCGGGTACTTGCCCTGCGCGAGCGTGGTCTTGAACACATAGAACTCGTCCGGGTTCACCGCGCCCTGCACGACGGTTTCGCCAAGGCCGTAGCTCGACGTGATGAACACGGCGTCCTTGAAGCCCGATTCGGTGTCGATCGTGAACATCACGCCGGCCGCGCCGACGTCCGAGCGCACCATCCTCTGCACGCCCGCCGACAGCGCGACCTCGGCATGCGTGAAGCCCTTGTGCACGCGATACGAGATCGCGCGGTCGTTGTACAGCGACGCGAACACGTGCTTCATCCGATCGAGCACGTCCTCGATGCCGACGACGTTCAGATACGACTCCTGCTGACCGGCGAACGATGCGTCGGGCAGGTCTTCCGCAGTGGCGGACGAGCGCACGGCAAACGACAGCTCGCCCGGCGAGCCGTTCTTCAGGATCTCGAACTGCGCGCGGATTTCCTGCTCGAGGCGCGGCTGCAGCGGCGCGTCGACGATCCACTTGCGGATCTCGGCGCCGGCTTCGGCGAGCGCCTTCACGTCGTCGATGTCGAGCGACTCGAGACGTTGCGCAATGCGTTCGGTGAGGTTGTTGTGCTGGAGAAAATCGCGAAACGCGAGCGCGGTCGTTGCGAAACCGGTGGGCACGCGCACGCCTGCCTCGGCCAGTTGGCTGATCATCTCGCCGAGCGACGCATTCTTGCCGCCGACGATTTCGACATCGGTCATTCGCAACTGCTCGAACGGAATTACATACGCCTGATCCTTTGCGACGTTTGCTGCGTTAGTCATACAAGCCCCTAAGTGTGAAAAAATGCTCGATCGTGCAATGGGCTCGGAGCGCGGCCGCCTGCAAAAAGCGGGGCGCGCTTTGCACAACCTGTCGGATAAGCCTTCGCGGGGCGGGGACGATTCCGGCGCGCTTGCAAAAAATCCCGGCAGAAAGGCGAAAAAGCAGACAAATCGCCGAACTTGCCGGGAATCCGTAGCGCATCGCGACCCGAAACGCGGCCGCGCCGCGCATCAGCCGCAAGGGCTTATCCAACAGGTTGCCGCTATTCTACCGTGCCGGCCAACGGATGTGGCGCAACCCGCTCGCAATGGTGCTCTAGCGCGCGGTTTCGACGCGCGGCGCGCCGGGGCGCGTCGTCGGCGCGGGCGCGCTCGCCGAACCGCCGATTTCCGTGCTGCCTCAAGGAGGCCGGCGTTTGGCGGTGCGGTGAGGAGAGTGCTCGATGTGTCCGGTGTCAGCCGTCAGGTTCCGAGTTCCAGTCTGGCCCCGGATATCACCTCCCGCCTGCCGCCCCGTCGATCAGCACATAGCCGCGGCTGCGGCCGCCGCTGTCCGCATCGGGCGTGTTCATCGCCGCGTACAGGTCGGCCGTCGTCACCCAGACGGGCGGGTACTTGTAGCGGGACACGTCGAGGATCAGGAAGCGGTCGGCTGCGGCGTCGTACGCGCCGAGCGGCGAGATGTGGCCGCCCGTCTGCTGGCCGAGGCGGCTTCTCAGGTAGTTGACGAGCACGTAGCGCCCCGGGCGGCCGAGATGCGCGACCGCGTCCGCGCGAAACGCGTCGACCGACACGTCGGACGCATGGCGCACGTCGCCGCTCGCGCCGAGCGCGTTCGCGAGCGCGCCGAGCTGATCGAGCGTCATGCCGTGCCGCTCGATCAGTTCGCGCGGACGAATCTTCTCGGTCGCGTCGTTGAGCACGTTGTCCTGCGTGAAATAGTGGAACGGCGGATATTGCTCGGCGGCGGGCGCCGGCACGCGCAGCGCGTTCAGCACCATCACGAGCGACGCGACGCCGCAATAGCTCTGCGTCTTCTGCGTGACGAAGTGGCTGCCGAGCGACGCGTATGCGCTGCGCGCACCGCTCTCGGCCAGCATCTGCTCGCCGGCGCGGCTGCCGAGGTCGATCAGGCCGCCGGGCAGCGGCAGGGTTTGCGCGGCCGCGCGGCCGGCCAGCGCGAGCGCGACGAGCACGGCGCCGACGAGTTTCTTGTTCACGGTCATGGCTCCTGGGTCGTTCGACGAGCGAAGCGCCGCCCGCGCGGCGCCGCACGAGCATAGCGCGAAGCCGGCGGCGATGCTGCGCGCCGCAAGCGAGGGCGCGCGGCGCAACGCGATGCGCCGCGCCAGGCCGCGCGCCCGCGCCTGCTAAAATGACCGCTTTCCGGCCGCGCGCGGCCGCCACGCACACGCTCGACGCATTCTTCGATTCATGCTTCCAACCGTATTCATCGTCTCCGACGGCACCGGGATCACCGCCGAAACCTTCGCGCATTCGATCCTGTCCCAGTTCGATCAGAAATTCCGGCTCGTGCGCGTGCCGTTCATCGATTCGATCGAGAAGGCGTACGGCACCATCCAGAAGATCAACGAGGCCGCGCAGCACGACGGCCGCCGGCCGATCGTGTTCACGACGCTCGTCGACGGCGAATCGAACGAGATCGTCAAGCGTTCGAACGCGCTCGTGCTCGACATGTTCCAGCGCTTCGTCGAACCGCTCGAGCAGGAACTGCAGTTGAAGTCGAGTCATGCGATGGGCCGCGTTCACCAGAACGCGGACACCGAGGAATACAAGACGAGGATCGAGGCGATCAACTTCTCGCTCGCGCACGACGACGGCCAGTCGAACCGCAACCTCGCCGACGCCGACGTGATCCTGATCGGCGTGTCGCGCAGCGGCAAGACACCGACGAGCCTGTATCTCGCGATGCAGTATGGCGTGAAGGCGGCGAACTATCCGCTGATTCCGGAAGACTTCGAGCGGGGCAAGCTGCCCACGCCGCTCAATCCGCATCGCGACAAGCTGTTCGGGCTGTCGATCGATCCGATGCGCCTCTCGGAGATCCGCAACGAGCGCCGCCCCGGCAGCAAGTACGCGGCGCCCGAGAACTGCCGCTACGAAATCAACGAGGCGGAAGCGATGATGCGGCGCGAATGCGTCAAATGGCTGTCGTCGACGCACAAGTCGATCGAGGAAATCGCGACGACGATCCTGCAGGAAATCAAGCTCGAGCGGCAGTCGTATTGACGAAGGGCGCGCGTCACGCGCCGGGCGCGCGTTGCTGCCGGCACTGCTCGAAAAGACAAACCGCCGCCGCAGCCGCCACGTTCAGCGATTCCATCCCGCCCGGCTGCGGAATCGTCACGCGATGCGTCGCCGCGTCGCGCCACCGGGCGGACACGCCCGCCCCTTCGTTGCCGAACACCCACGCGAGCGGCCCGGCCAGATCGCAATCATAGATCGCGCGCGCGCCGTGCGAATCGGTCAGCGCGACCGGAATCGCGAGCCGCTCGATCAGCGTGCCGGCGTCGATGTCCTCGTGGATATCGAGCAGGAAATGCGCGCCCATCGCCGAGCGCAGCACCTTCGACGACCACGCGTACGCGGTGCCCGGCGCGCAGAACACTCGCTTCACGCCCGCCGCGGCCGCGCTGCGCAGGATCGAGCCGACGTTGCCCGCGTCCTGCACGCCGTCGAGCACGACCGATGTGTCCGCGACGCGCGCCGGCAACGCGGGCGCCGGACGCGCGACGAGCAGCAGCAGCCCGACGCCGTTGACGACGTTCGACAACTGCCCGAACAACGCGTCGGGCAGCGTGACGACCCGCGCCGGCTCGATGCGCGCGACAATCTCGCGCGCCTCCGCGTGCGCGAGCGCGCCGTCGGTGACGACGCAGAGCTCCGGCTGCCCGGCCGCGTCGAGATAGGCGCTCGCGAGGTGCAGCCCCTCGAGGAGCGCCTGGCCGCCGCGGCGCTGCTGGTGGGTCGAGCCCGCGAGCGACTTCAGGCGCTTGTACAGCGGATTGTCGCGGGAAGTGATCGCTTTCATCGAATCAGATCGAATGCGGCGCGCACGGGCGCGAACGAGCGGCGGTGATGCTCGCACGGCCCATGCGCGCGCAAGGCGGCGAGATGCTGCGGCGTGCCGTAGCCCGCATGCGCATCGAATCCGTACATCGGGAATTGCTGATGCAGCTCGACGAGCATCCGGTCGCGCGTGACCTTCGCGAGAATCGACGCGGCCGAGATGCTCGGCACGAGCGCGTCGCCGCCGACGATCGCTTCGCTGCGGATCGCAAGCGCCGGGCAGCGGTTGCCGTCGATTTTCGCGAGCGTCGGCCGCACCGCGAGCCCTTCGACCGCGCGCTTCATCGCGAGCATCGTCGCGTGCAGGATGTTGAGGGTGTCGATTTCCTCGACGCTCGCCGATGCGATGCAGTACCCGAGCGCATGCGCGACGATTTCGTCGAAGAGCCGCTCGCGCTTCTTCGCGGACAGCGCCTTCGAATCGTCGAGGCCCACGATCGGCCGCGCCGGATCGAGCACGACGGCCGCCGCGACGACGGGCCCGGCGAGCGGGCCGCGTCCGGCTTCGTCGACGCCGCAGACGATCTCGCCCGGCGCGTCGAAATCGGGCGCGGGCTGGGCCGCGCCATCGGCGCCGCCGCGGAGTTTGCGAGTCGTCGCCATCAGCGCGGCTTCCTGCTGTCAATCACGCGCGCGACGGCCTCGGCCGCGCGCTGCGCGGTGTTCTGGCGCAACGCGAGATGCATGTCGGTGAAAATGTCGGTGAGGGTGCGGCGGTTCGCATCATCGCGCAATTGCGTGAGCGTCGCGTCGGCAAGCGCGTCGGGCGTCGCGAAATGCTGCAGCAGCTCGGGCACGACGAAGCGGCCCGCGAGGATGTTCGGCAGTCCGACGTACGGCAGATAGCCCTGCCGGCGCATGATCTGCCCGGTAAGCCACGGCACCTTGTACGAGATCACCATCGGCTTCTTGAGGAGCGCCGCTTCGAGCGTCACGGTGCCGCTCTTCACGAGGATCGCGTCGGCCGCAGTCATCGCGACCTGCGCGCGGCCCTCGGTCAGCGTGACCGGCAGCAACGGGTGCGCGTCGACGAGCGGCCGCAGCAGCTCGCGCAGCGCGGGCGTCGCGGCCGGCACGACGAAGCGCACGCCGGGCTCGCGCTGCCGCATCAGCTCCATCGCGTCGAAGAATGTCGGGCCGATCAGCTCGATCTCCGAGCGGCGGCTGCCCGGCAGCACAGCGATCACGGGGCCGCTGTCCGGCAGGCCGAGCGCGATCCGCGCGCCGTGCGTGTCGGGCTCGAGCGGGATCTCGTCGGCGAGCGGATGGCCGACGAACGTCGCCGCGACGCCTGCCTTCCCGAGCAGCTCGGGCTCGAACGGGAACAGGCACAGCATATGGTCGACGGCCTTGACGATCTTCTTGATCCGGCCGCCGCGCCACGCCCAGATCGACGGACAGACGAAGTGGATCGTCGGAATGCCGGCGCCGCGCAACGCCTGCTCGAGGCCGAAGTTGAAATCGGGCGCGTCGATGCCGACGAACGCGTCGGGCGGCTCGGCGAGCAACTGGCGCTTGAGTTCGCCGCGAATGCGCAGGATTTCGGGAATGTGCCTGAGCGCCTCGACGTAGCCGCGCACCGCGAGCTTTTCCATCGGCCAGTGCGCGTCGAAATCCACGGCGGTCATGCGCGGCCCGCCGATCCCGTAATAGCGGGACGATGCGGGCAACTGCGCGTGCAGCCCGCCGAGGAGCGACGCGCCGAGCAGGTCGCCCGACGGTTCGCCCGCGACGAGCGCGATGCGCAGCGGTGTGGGTTGGAACGCCATCGCGTCAGCGAATGATGCCGCGCTGCGACGACTCGACGAAGTCGACGAGCGCCTTCACCGCCGCGTCGCCGTCGCCGCCCGCCTGCGCGAGCTCGCTCAACTGGACCTTCGCCTCTTCGAGCGACAGGTTGTTCTTGTACAGGATCCGGTACGCGCTGCGCAGCGCGGAAATCGCATCCGGCGCGAAGCCGCGGCGGCGCAGCCCTTCGACGTTGATCCCGTGCGGCTCGGCCTTGTTGCCCGCCGCGATCACGAACGGCGGAATGTCCTGCACGAGCGCCGACGCGCCGCCCAGCATCGAATGCGCGCCGATCCGCACGAACTGGTGAACGCCCGACATCCCGCCGACGATCGCCCAGTCGCCGATCTCGACGTGCCCCGCCATCTGCGCGTTGCTCGACAGGACCACATGGCTGCCGACGCGGCAGTCGTGGCCGATGTGCACGTACGCCATGATCCAGTTGTCGTCGCCGAGCGTCGTGACGCCCTTGTCCTGCACGGTGCCCGTGTGGATCGTCGTGAATTCGCGGATCGTGTTGCGATCGCCGATCACGAGCCGCGTCGGCTCGTCCTTGTACTTCATGTCCTGCGGGCGGCCGCCCACCGACGCGTAATGGCCGATGCGATTGTCTTCGCCGATCGCCGTATGGCCTTCGATCACGCTGTGCGAGCCGACCGTCGTGCGCGCGCCGATCGTCACGTTCGGACCGACGATCGCGTACGGGCCGACCTCGACCGTCTCGTGGAGCTGCGCGCCCGGCTCGATGATCGCCGTGGGGTGAATCCTGCTCATGCGCCGTTGCCTCTCAATGTCTATGTCGCGTTGCGTAGCCGTTGCGTGCCGCGCGCGCTCAGGGCGCCGCGTCGGCCGTCTTGACCGTGCACATCAGCTCGGCTTCCGCCGCGACCTTGCCGTCCACTTCCGCGACGGCCTTGAACTTCCAGATGCCGCGAATGTAGCGCTCGAACGTCACGTTCAGGATCAACTGGTCGCCCGGCTCGACGACGCGCTTGAAGCGCGCGTTGTCGATGCCGACGAAGTAGTACAGCGTGTTCTCCGGGTCCTTCGGCTCGGCCTCCGCGAACGTGAGGAGTGCGGCCGCCTGCGCGAGCGCCTCGATGATCAGCACGCCCGGCATCACCGGCCGCTTCGGGAAGTGGCCGGTGAAGAACGGCTCGTTGACCGTCACGTTCTTCAACGCTTTGATGGACTTGTGCGGTTCGAGTTCGAGCACGCGATCGACGAGCAGAATCGGATAGCGGTGCGGCAGCAGCGTGAGGATCTTGTGAATGTCGAAGTTGATTTTTTCAGTGCTCATGATGGTTCGTCTCACGCAATGGCTGCGCGGTGATGACTGCAAGTGCTGATGCGGGCCGCGTCGGGGAAGGCGGCGCGCGGGGTTCGGTCGACCGGCGCGGCGGGCAGCCTGCGAGTGGCTGCGCCGCGCGTTTCCGGCCGACGTGGGTTCATGCGCCGCCGGCGTCGCCTTCCCGCGCGGCCAGCGCGGTTTCGAGCGCCTTGATCCGATCGCGCAGCTTGTCCAGGTTGCGCACGAGCGCCGCGCTCTTGTTCCAGTCGCCGTGCTCGACGGCCGGAAACGCGCTCGTATAGATGCCCGCCTTCGGCAGCGATTTTGACACGCCCGACTTCGCGGTGACGATCACGTAGTCGCCGAGCGTCACGTGCCCGGCGATGCCGACCGCGCCGCCGATCATGCAGTGCCTGCCGATCGTCGTGCTGCCCGCGATGCCCGCGCAGCCGGCGATCACGGTGTACGCGCCGATCCGGCAGTTGTGGCCGATCTGCACGAGGTTGTCGATCTTCACGCATTCGTCGATGACGGTGTCCGCCATCGCGCCGCGGTCGATCGTCGTGTTCGCGCCGATCTCGACGTCGGGGCCGACCTTCACGCCGCCGACCTGCGGAATCTTGACCCACGCGCCCGTGCGCGCGTCGCCTTCGCCGACGAAATCCGGCGCGAAGCCGAAGCCGTCGGAGCCGATCACGGCGCCCGAATGGACGATCGCGCGGGCTCCAAGCGTGCAGCCGTGATAGATCGTGACGTTCGGGTAAAGGTGCGAGTCGTCGCCGATCCGCGTGCCGCGGCCGACGAACACATTCGCGTCGAGCTGCACGCGCTCGCCGATCACGGCGCCCGCCTCGACGCTCACGTGCGGGCCGATCACGGCGCTCGCGGCGACCTGCGCGGCCGGGTCGATCGTCGCGCTCGGATGCACGCCCACGGCGCGCTGCGGCGCGGCGAGATCGATGAACATCTGCGCGACGCGCGCGAAATACGCGTAGGGATTCGGCGTGACGATGAAATTGCGGCCGTTCGCGGCCGCGCCGAGCTTCTCCAGATCGCGCGGCGCGATCAGCACCGCGCCGGCGCCCGTCGTCTCGACCTGCGCCAGATACTTCGGATTCGCGAGGAACGCGAGCTGCCGCGGGCCCGCCTGATCGAGCGGCGCGAGAGCACCGACCTCGCACCGGCCGTCGCCGACGATCTCGCCGCCGAACCGCGCGACGAGCGCCTCAAGCGTCAATGCCATTCGACGTTCGCTCCGTTCAGTTCGACAGGCTCGAAGGCGATGCGAGCGCCTTCAGCACCTTGTCGGTGATGTCGATGCGCGGACTCACGTACACCGCTTCCTGCACGATCAGATCGTAGTTCTGCTGCTCGGCGATCTGCTTGATCACCTTGTTCGCCTTGTCGAGCACCGCCGCGAGCTCCTCGTTGCGGCGCTGGTTCAGATCCTCGCGGAACTCGCGCTGCTTGCGCTGGAAATCGGTGTCGAGCTGCGCGAGGTCGCGCTGCTTCTGCGCGCGGTCGTTGGCCGACATCGTCGGCCCGTTCCGGTCGAGCGCATCGGACATCGACTTCAGGCGCGCGGCCATGTCCTGCAGATCCTTGTCGCGCTTCGCGAACTCGGCTTCGAGCTTCGTCTGCGCGGCCTTCGCGGGCGCGGACTCGCGCAGGATCCGATCCGAATTGACGGCCGCGATGCGCGCGACGTCCTGCGCGTGCGCGGCCGTCGCGCCGAGCGCGGCCGCAAGCGCCAGCGCGCACATCACTCGTTTCGAAAACTTACCGGTTAGCAAGATTACCCTCTCGATGCTGTAGTCAGTGCCTGATCGATCAGAACGCCGTCCCGATCTGGAACTGGAATTTCTGATACTGATCGCCTTCGTGCTTCTGCAGCGGGAAGCCCAAGCTCAGCTTGAGCGGCCCGATCGGCGAGATCCACGCGAGACCGACACCGTAGCCGTAGCGCAGGCCGTTCGCGCCCGTGCTCGTGCCGCCCGGCGCGTTGCCCCACACGTTGCCGCCGTCGAGGAACGTGAACACGCGCAGCGTGCGGTCGTAGCCCGTGCCCGGCAGCGGGAACGTCAGCTCGATGTTGCCGACGACCATCTTCGAGCCGCCGATCGGATCGTTCGTCTTCGTGTCGCGCGGGCCGAGCGAGCTCGGCTCGTAGCCGCGCACGGAGCCGATACCGCCCGCGTAGTAGTTCTTGAAGATCGGGTACGGGTTGCCGATGCCGTTGCCGTAGCCCGCCTGGAGGTTCAGGCCGAGGATGAAGCCGCGCGCGAACGAGTAGTAGTACTGGCCCTGCACGTCCATCTTGTAGTACTGGATCTTGCCGACCGGCACGCCGTATTCGGCGTTCGCCTGCGTGAAGTAGCCGCGGCTCGGAATCAGCGCGCTGTCGCGCGCGTCGCGCGACCAGCCGATCGTGAGCGGCACCGTGTTCGACACGCGGCCGAACTCGTTCACGTAATCCTGGTACGACTGCGGCGTGTTCGTATCGACGTCGAGGCGGTTCTGCTCGAAGCCCGCGCCGAAATAGACCGTGTCGGTTTCCGAGAACGGAATGCCGAACTTCAGGTTGCCGCCCGCGGTGATGATCCGGAAGCTCGAGTTCGTCGAATAATAGAGCGGCTGGTACGTGCGGTAGAACACGTCGGTGATCCGCTTGATGCCGTCGACGGTGAAGTACGGGTCGACCTGCGTGACGGTCAGCGTGCGGTAGCTCTTCGCGGTGTTCACGTTCACCGCGAGGCTCGTGCCGGAGCCGAACACGTTGTCCTGCGAGATGCCGGCCGACAGCACGACCTTGTCCGTCGACGAGAAGCCCGCGCCGAGCGTGATCGCGCCCGTCGGCTTTTCGGCGACCTTCACGTTCACGTCGACCTGGTCGTTCGTGCCTTCGACGGGCACCGTCGTCACGTCGACGTCGGTGAAGTAGCCGAGACGGTTGACGCGGTCCTTCGACAGCGCGAGGCGGCTCGAATCGAACCACGAGCTCTCGAGCTGGCGCATCTCGCGCCGCACGACCTCGTCGCGCGTGCGCGTATTGCCGACGATGTTGATCCGCCGCACGTACACGCGGCGGCTCGGATCGACGACGAGCGTGAGGCCCACCTTGTGCGACGCCTGGTCGATCTCCGGCTGCGCGTTCACCGTCGCGAACGCATAGCCGTACTGGCCGAGCTTGTCGACGATCGCCTTCGTCGTCTGCTGCAGCTTCTCGGCCGAGAAGCGGTCGCCCGGCTTGATCTTGACGAGCTTCTCGAGCTCCGCCTGGCGATCCAGCAGATTGCCCGCGAGCTTCACGCTCGATACCGTGTACGGCTCGCCTTCGTGCAGCGCCACCGTCAGGTACATGTCCTTCTTGTCCGGCGAGATCGACACCTGCGTCGACTCGATGTTGAACTCCAGATACCCGCGGTTCAGGTAGTACGAGCGCACGTTCTCGAGGTCGCCCGTCAGCTTTTCCTTCGAGTACAGGTCGTTCTTCGTGTACCACGAGAACCAGTTCGGCGTCGACAACTGCATCTCGTCGCGCAGCGTGCTCGTCTTAAACGCCTTGTTGCCGATGAAGTTGATCTGGCGGATCTTCGCGCTCGGGCCTTCAGCGACCGCGAACAGGATCGACACGCGGTTCGCGTCGACCGGCGTGACCGTCGTCGACACTTCCGCCGCGTAGAAGCCGCGCGTCAGGTACTGGCGCTTCAGTTCCTGCTCCGCCTTGTCGACGAGCGCCTTGTCGTAATAACGGCCCTGCGACAGGCCCACGGCCTTCAGCGCCTTGTTCAGGTTGTCCTTGTCGAATTCCTTGATGCCGGTGAAGTCGATCGACGCGATCGCCGGACGCTCCTGCACCTGGACGATCACGACGCTGCCCTGCGTCGCGATCCGCACGTCGTTGAAGAAGCCCGTCGCGTACAGCGCGCGAATCGCTTCGGATGCCTTGTCGTCGGTGAACGTGTCGCCCTGCTTGATCGGCAGGTAGGCGAACACGGAACCCGCTTCGACGCGCTGCAAGCCTTCGATCTTGATGTCCTGCACCACGAAGGGCGCCGTTGCGTGTGCCGCGAGGCCATGCGCGGCGAGCGCCGCGGCAGCAACCGTCTTAGGTACGAAGCGATGAGGTTTGAACAACATGCATCCCCAGTGTTTAAGCTTGCATCAGATCAGGCGACCACCGTTGCGGCTGCCGCCCGACGCGTCAAAAATGGATTAACCGAGCCAGATCGTTGAACAGCGCGATCGCCGACAACGCGACGATGCAGATCAACCCCGCTCTTTGCAGAATCAGTTGCCAGCGCTCCGATACGGCCTTGCCGGTCGCGGCTTCAACCAGATAATATAACAGATGCCCCCCGTCCAAAACGGGAATCGGCAGCAAGTTCAGCACGCCGAGGCTAATGCTGACAAGGGCGAGAAACGATAGGAACGCCGACAAACCGAGCCTCGCGCTCTTGCCCGCATAGTCGGCGATCGTCACCGGGCCGGACAGGTTCTTCAGCGACGCCTCGCCCGTCACCATCCTGCCGAACATCTTCAGCGAATACACCGAGATGTCCCACGTGCGCCGCACGCCGAGCTCGACGCTCTCGAACGCGCCGTAGCGCACGTCGACGGTCGGCGTCTGCAGCGCGAGCGCCGCACCGATGCGGCCCACCTGCTTGCCCGTCTCGTCGTCGCGCTGCGCCTGCGGCACGATCGACACCGTGCGCGCGACGCCAGCGCGCTCGATCCGCAACGCGAGCGCGCGGCCCGCGTGGGCCTTCACGTCGTCGATGAAACGCGTCGAGCCGCCGATGCGCGCGCCGTCGAGCGACACGAGCTTGTCGCCCGCCTGAAGCCCCGCCTGCTGCGCGGCGCCGCCCGGCAGCACCGACGTCACCGTCAGCGACCCGCCGCCCGGCTCGAAGCCGAGGCGCGACATGAAATCGTCGTCGATGTCGCGATTCGAGACGCCGTGCAGATCGACGCGGAAATCGTAGGTGGCGCCGTCCGCGCGATTGCGCGCGCCGAGCACGACGTCCTTGCGGTCGAACGCCGCACCGAGCAGTTTCCAGCGCAGATCGGACCACGAGCGCACCGGCTCGGCGTCGCCGCCTTGTGCGTCGCCGGCGCCCGAGGCGCGGATCGACACGATCGTCTCGCCGCCGTCGAAACCCGCGACCGCGGCGGGCGTGCCGGCCGCGGGCGGCGCGACGATCGCCGCGGGCTCCGTCACGCCGGTCGCGAACACGGCCGAAAAGAGCGCGATCGCAAGCAGGAAATTCGCGATCGGGCCGGCCGCGACGATCGCGATCCGCTTGCCGACCGGTTGCCGGTTGAACGCGTGCGGCAGTTCGTTCGCGCGAATGCCGTCGCCGGGATCGCGCTCGTCGAGCATCTTCACGTAGCCGCCGAGCGGCAGCGCGGACAGCGTCCATTCGGTGCCCGTCCGCTTGCTGACCCAGCGCGCGACGGGCGCGCCGAAGCCGATCGAGAAGCGCAGCACCTTGACGCCGCACCAGCGCGCGACGCGGTAATGCCCGTACTCATGCACGACGACCAGCACGCCGATCGCCACCGCAAACGCGACCAGTTCGACCAGCACGTTCATGAGCGTATCGACTCCATTCAGGCGGCTCGCTCGACGCCGGGCGCGGGCAGCTTGTCGATGAACGTCGTCGCCGCGCGGCGCGCGGCGGCGTCGGCGTCGATCACGTCGTCGAGGCCGCCCGGCGTGCGATTGGACAGCCCGTTGAGCACCGCGTCGACCGTCTGCGCGATCGCGGTGAAGCGGATGCGGCGCGACAGGAACGCGTCGACCGCGATCTCGTTCGCCGCATTGAGCGCCGCGCTCGCGACGCCGCCCGCCTCGAGCGCCTCGATGGCAAGCGCGAGGCACGGGAAGCGCGCGTAATCGGGCTTCTCGAACGTGAGCGCCGCGATCTGCGCGAGATCGAGCTGCGCGACACCCGCGTCGACGCGCTCGGGGAACGCGAGCGCGTGCGCGATCGGCGTGCGCATGTCCGGATTGCCGAGCTGCGCGAGCACCGAGCCGTCGCGATACGACACGAGCGAGTGGATCACGCTCTGCGGATGGATCAGCACGTCGATGTGCTCGCTCGGCAGGCCGAACAGCCAGTGCGCCTCGATCACCTCGAGACCCTTGTTCATCATCGTCGCGGAATCGACGGAGATCTTGCGGCCCATCACCCAGTTCGGATGCTTGCACGCCTCGTCGGGCGTCACGCTCGCGAGCGTCGCGGGCTCGCGCGTGCGGAACGGGCCGCCCGACGCGGTCACGATGATCTTCGCGATGCCGCCGTGCCCGGCCGCGTCGCGCGGCATGCACTGGAAGATCGCGTTGTGCTCGCTGTCGACGGGCAGCAGGATCGCGCCGTGGTCGCGCACCGCGTCCATGAAGATCGCGCCCGACATCACGAGCGCCTCCTTGTTCGCGAGCAGGATGCGCTTGCCCGCGCGCGCGGCGGCAAGGCTCGGCGCGAGCCCCGCCGCGCCGACGATCGCCGCGACGACGGTGTCGCAGCCGTCGCTCGTCGATACGTCGACGAGCGCCTGCCGGCCGTGCGCAACCTGGGTCTTGCAGCCCGCGGCGCGCAATTGCGCTTCGACCCGCGCGGCGGTTTCGGCGTCGCCGACCACCGCGACGTCGGGCGCGAAGCGCAGGCACTGGGCGACGAGCTTGTCGCCGTTGCGGTGGGCCGTGAGCGCGTGAACCGCGAAGCGCTCCGGATGACGCGCGACGACGTCGAGCGTGCTGTCTCCGATCGAGCCCGTCGAACCGAGCAATGTCAGACGTTTTTGCATAATAGGGTCTAGTTTTAACCGAGCAGCAGCATCGCGAGCGGCAGCACGGGCAGCAGCGCGTCGACGCGGTCGAGCACGCCGCCGTGGCCGGGCAGGAGGCCGCTCGAGTCTTTCACGCCGGCCTGGCGCTTGAGCAGCGACTCAAACAGGTCGCCGACCACGCTGAACGCGACGAGCGCCGTGAGCGCCGCGAATGCGCCCGCCGCGCCGTAATGCGCGACGAACGCCGAATAAAGGGTCGGTTCGAAGGCGTGCGCCGCGACGGCCGCGCCGGCGACGATCGTCACCGCGAGCCAGCCGCCCGCCGCGCCTTCCCAGGTTTTGCCGGGGCTCACGGACGGCGCGAGCTTGTGCTTGCCGAACGCCTTTCCGGCAAAGTATGCGCCGATATCGGCGAGCCATACCACCAGCAGCAGCGACAACACGAAGGGTACGCCTTGCGCGCGCGCGGCGACGAGCGCGTGCCAGCACGCGGAAAAGACGATGAGGCCCGCGACGAGCAGGAACGGCTTCCATGCGCGCTCGGCGAGCGCCGGCTTGCGCCAGAGCGCATACGGGCCCGCCAGCAGCCAGAACACGCCCGCCGCCGCGAAAAGCGGCCGCGCGGCGTCCGCGCCGATGCCGAGCCGCGTGCTCGCGCCGAGCGCGAGCGCCGCGACCACGGCGTACGCGACGGGACCGATCCCGCCCAGCTTCAGGAGCCGCCCCCACTCCCACGCGGCGAACACGAGCGCGAGCGCGATCAGCGCGCCGAACGCGGCAAGCGGCGCGAACAGCGTCACGGGCAGCAGCACTGCCAGCAGCACGACCGCCGTGATGACACGGGTCTTCAGCATGAAAGGGAATCGGCGTCCTGGGCCTGGGGTTCGAGCTGCGCGCTCGTGCGGCCGAAGCGGCGTTCGCGGTGCGTGTACGACGCGAGCGCCTCGGCAAGCGCGCCGGCGTCGAAGTCCGGCCAGAATGTATCGGTGAAGTAGAACTCGGTGTACGCGAGCTGCCAGAGCAGGAAATTGCTGATCCGCTGCTCGCCGCCCGTGCGGATGAAGAGATCCGGCTCGGGCGCATAGGCCATCGCCAGATGGCGGGCGAACGCATCCTCGTCGACCTCGGCCGCGCGCCCTTCGCGCGCCGCCTCGTCGATGAGCTTCTGCGTCGCCTGCAGGATATCCCAACGACCGCCGTAGTTCGCGGCGATCGTCAGCGTCAGGCGCGTGTTGCGCGCGGTCTTCGTCTCCGCGCGGCGGATCAGCGCCTGGATGCGCGGCTCGAACTTCGTCAGATCGCCGATGACGCGCAGCCGGATGCCGTTCGCATGCAGCTTGCCGACTTCGCGCTCGAGCGCGGTGATGAACAGGCGCATCAGGAACGACACTTCGTCGTTCGGCCGGCGCCAGTTCTCGGAACTGAACGCGAAGAGCGTCAGGTATTCGACGCCCGAGCGCGCACATCCCTCGACGACCGAGCGCACCGCGTCGACGCCGCGCGTGTGTCCCGCGACGCGCGGCAGGCGGCGCTCGGTCGCCCAACGGCCGTTGCCGTCCATGATGATCGCGATGTGACGCGGCACGGCGGCGACGTCAGGCACGCGAACGGTAGAGCTGGTATAGGTCATGGCCGCTGAGACTGTAGCTGCAGGAAAAAGTGCGACGCAAGGCGGCTTCAGACCGTCATGATCTCCGCGTCCTTGGCCTGGACGAGCTTGTCGATCTCCGCGACGTGCTTGTCCGTCAGCTTCTGCACGTCGTCGCCCGCGCGGCGCTCGTCATCCTCGGAGATTTCCTTGTCCTTGACGAGCTTCTTGAGCTGCTCGTTCGCGTCGCGGCGCAGGTTGCGCACGGCGACCTTCGCCGTTTCGCCTTCGCCCTTGACGACCTTCGTCAGCTCGCGGCGGCGCTCTTCCGTGAGCGGCGGCATCGGCACGCGGATCAGATCGCCCGACGTCGCCGGATTCAGGCCCAGATCGGCCTCGCGGATCGCCTTCTCGACCTTCGCGACCATGTTCTTTTCCCACGGCTGCACGCCGATCGTGCGCGCGTCGACGAGCGTCAGGTTCGCGACCTGCGAGATCGGCACCATCGAACCGTAGTAGTCGACCTGCACGTGATCGAGCAGACCGGTATGCGCACGGCCCGTACGGATCTTCGCCAGATCGTTCTTGAACGCTTCGATCGAGCGCTGCATCTTCTGCTCGACGCCCTTCTTGATATCAGCGACACTCATTTCAACCTCCGAACCTTCCGAACTTCAAAACGATGCGGGCAATGGCCAAAGGCGGCGCTTCGCGCCGCCCGTGCGCATCGGCGAGAGTTTACACGTGGACGAGCGTGCCCTCGTCCTCACCTTGAACGATACGTTTGAGCGCACCCGGCTTGTTGATCGAAAACACGCGAATCGGCAGCTTCTGGTCGCGGCACAGCGCGAACGCCGTCGCGTCCATCACCTGCAGGTTGCGGCCGATCGCCTCGTCGAAGCTGATCGACGAATAGCGCGTCGCGGACGGGTCCTTCTTCGGATCGGCCGAATAGACGCCGTCGACCTTCGTCGCCTTCAGCACCACCTCGGCGCCGACTTCCGAGCCGCGCAGCGCGGCCGCCGTGTCCGTCGTGAAGAACGGGTTGCCCGTGCCCGCCGCGAAGATCACGACCTTGCCCTCCTCGAGCTGGCGGATCGCGCGCGGGCGGATGTACGGCTCGACCACCTGGTCCATGCGCAGCGCCGATTGCACGCGCGCCTCGATGCCCGCGTGGCGCATTGCGTCCTGCAGCGCGAGCGCGTTCATCATCGTCGCGAGCATCCCCATGTAGTCGGCCGTCGCGCGGTCCATGCCGGCCGCGCCGCCCGCGACGCCGCGGAAGATGTTGCCGCCGCCGATCACGACCGCGAGCTGCGTGCCGAGACGCACGACTTCCGCGATGTCGGCGACCATCCGCTCGATCGTCGCGCGATTGATGCCGAAGGCATCGTCGCCCATCAGCGCTTCGCCGGAAAGTTTGAGGAGGACGCGTTTATAGGCATTGGGCATAGGGACTTCCGAGCGACGAGAGGATGACAAGCACGAACTGTAGGGGCGAAATGCTGATTCGAGCAAGCGCCGCCGGGCCGGGCTGGCTGTAAGCCCCGTCAGGCGGCGCTGCCGGCCGCGGCGGAACGGTCGCCCGCCGCGGGTCAAGCGTACTGCTGGTTACCGCTTTTACGACTGGTTACTGCTGCTTGGCGGCGGCGACCTGCGCGGCCACTTCCGCCGCGAAGTCGTCCTGGCGCTTCTCGATGCCTTCGCCGACCACGAAGAGGGCAAACTTCTGCACCGCCGCATTCGCGGCCTTCAGCATCTGCTCGATCGTCTGCTTGTCGTTCTTCACGAACGGCTGGTTCAGCAGCGACACTTCCTTCAGGAACTTCTGGACGCTGCCGTCGACCATCTTCGCGACGATCTCGGCCGGCTTGCCCGATTCTGCCGCCTTCTGCTCGGCGACGCGGCGCTCCTTCTCGATCAGCTCGGCCGGCACGTCGCTCGACGACAGCGAGACCGGCTTCATCGCCGCGACGTGCATCGCGACGTCCTTGCCGACCTGCTCTTGCTCGCCCGTGTACTCGACGATCACGCCGATGCGGCTGCCGTGCAGGTACGTCGCGAGCTTGTTCGACGTTTCGAAGCGAACGAAGCGGCGGATCGAGATGTTCTCGCCGATCTTGCCGACGAGCGCGAGACGCACTTCGTCGACCGTCTTGCCGTCGAGCGGCAGCGCCGACAGCGCGGCGACGTCGGCCGGGTTCTGCGTCGCGACGAGTTCCGCGACCGTCTTCGCGAACGCGTTGAAATCGTCGTTCTTCGCGACGAAGTCGGTTTCGCAGTTCAGCTCGACGAGCGCGCCGGCATTCGCGCCGACGAACGATGCGACGACGCCTTCGGCCGTCACGCGCGACGCGGCCTTGCTCGCCTTGTTGCCGAGCTTCACGCGCAGCAGCTCTTCGGCCTTGCCCATGTCGCCGTCGGCTTCCGTCAGCGCCTTCTTGCACTCCATCATCGGTGCGTCGGTCTTCGCGCGCAGTTCTGCCACCATGCTTGCGGTAATTGCCGCCATCATTCGCTCCTTGAGTCTGTATTCACAACGCCGCCCGCACTTCGACGCAGGCGGCAGGCATTCGTTTCCGGACATCCGCGCAATTTTTGCGCCGCGTCAGCCCGGATCGGCCGCACAAAAAAGCGGCTTAAAAAAAGGGGGCTTGTTGAGAGCCCCCTTTTTGCGCCGGCTCGGGGCCGGTTACGCGTTTTCCTCGACGTATTCGTCGTCGCCGCCGCGCACCGCCTGGACCACTTCATTGACCGCGTTCGTGCGGCCTTCGAGGATCGCGTCGGCGACGCCTTCGGCGTACAGCGCAACGGCCTTGCTCGAGTCGTCATTACCCGGGATCACGTAATCCACGCCTTCCGGCGAGTGGTTCGTATCGACCACGGCGATGACGGGCACGCCCAGCTTGTTCGCTTCGGTGACGGCGATCTTGTGGTAGCCGACGTCGACGACGAAGATCGCGTCCGGAATGCCGCCCATGTCCTTCACGCCGCCGATCGACTTCTGCAGCTTCGCGATTTCGCGTTCGAACAGGAGCGCTTCCTTCTTGCTCATCTTCTCGAGCTCGCCCGCCTCGACCGCCGCTTCCATGTCCTTCAGGCGCTTGATCGACACCTTCAGCGTCTTGAAGTTGGTCATCATGCCGCCGAGCCAGCGAGCGTTCACATACGGCATGCCCGCGCGCTGCGCTTCCTGGGCGATCGTGTCGCGCGACTGGCGCTTCGTGCCGACGAAAAGGATCGTGCCCCGATTCGCCGCGAGCTGACGCACGTACTTCTGTGCGTCGTTGAACATCGGCAGCGTCTTTTCGAGGTTGATGATGTGAATCTTGTTGCGGTGGCCGAAGATGAAGGGAGCCATCTTCGGGTTCCAGAAACGCGTCTGGTGGCCGAAGTGGACACCGGCTTCCAGCATTTGGCGCATCGTGACTGCCATTTGTATTTCTCCACGAGGGTTTGGGTCTTAAGCCGGCTGCCGTATCATGGCGCGACGGCGGGCACTCGCCTCTTCCGTTCGCGCCGCGACACCCTGGGTGCGCCGGCTCGCGATTCGGCGCGCGCTCCGAAACCATCCGAAAGCTTCGCGCCGCCAGCCTTCGCCGCGACCGCCGCCCGAGCGAAAACTCCAACGGTTCCCGCGCAAGACAAAAATAGCGATTTCAGCGTCGACTTAGCCAATAAGTATAGCACGCAGGCGTGACGCCCCTCAAGTCGCCCGCTGCTTTCGCCGGGCCGGGCGCGCGCCCGGCCGCCGCAGGACGGCTTACCCTCGGCCATCCGACTGCGCCGGAATTCACGCCAAAATTCGCGCTGCGCCGCTCCGCGAAGGGCTGCGACGGCAGGAATAAGGTGCGATAATTGCGTGTAATTCACCGCATTTCAGGCATCGACTCATGGCTATTACGCTCAAAAACGAACACGACATCGCGCAGATGCGCATCGCCTGCCGTCTCGCGAGCGAAGTGCTCGACTACATCACGCCGTTCGTCGTCGCCGGCGTGACGACGGGCGAACTCGATCGCCTCTGCCACGAGTACATGGTCAACGTGCAGGGCACGGTGCCCGCGCCGCTCAACTACCAGCCGCCCGGCTACCCGCCGTTCCCGAAGGCGACCTGCACGTCGGTCAACGACGTGATCTGCCACGGCATTCCGGGCGACAAGACGCTCAAGAACGGCGACGCGCTGAACATCGACATCACCGTCATCAAGAACGGCTATTTCGGCGACACGAGCCGGATGTTCATCGTCGGCGAGGGCTCGATCCTCGCGAAGCGCCTCGTGCAAACCACCTACGAATGCATGTGGCTCGGCATCGACCAGGTGAAGCCCGGCGCGCATCTCGGCGACATCGGCCACGCGATCCAGAAGCACGCGGAGGCGCAAGGCTACAGCGTCGTGCGCGAATACTGCGGCCACGGCATCGGCACGGTGTTCCATGAGGACCCGCAGGTCGTCCACTACGGACGCCCGGGCACGGGCATCGAGCTCAAGCCCGGCATGATCTTCACGATCGAGCCGATGATCAACGCCGGCAAGCGCGACATCCGCACGATGCCCGACCAGTGGACCGTCAAGACCCGCGACCGCAGCCTGTCCGCGCAGTGGGAACACACGATCCTCGTCACGGAGACGGGCCACGAGGTGCTGACGGTGTCAGCCGGCACGCCGGCGCGCCCGACGTTCGCCTCGCCGGCGACGGCGGCTTGAGCGGCTTGAGCGGCTTGCCGCGCGCTTTGTGCGCACCGCCGTCCGCTTCGCACGCTTGACGCTTGTTCAGCTTGATTTAGCCAGGTAGCCGCCCGCGTCATCGCGCGCGGCCGTTCAACCGCCCAATTCGATCGCCGCCCATGAGCGCATCCGTCGCCGCGCCGCCTCACGCGCTGTCGCGCAAAGCCGAATTCAAGGCCGCGAAGGCCGGGTTGCTCGCGCGCTTCAAGACCGCGACCAACGTCACGCCGCTGATGCACGCGCTGTCGCGCGCGACCGACGACGCGCTGCGCCGTCTGTGGCAGGAATGCGGGCTGCCCGCGACGCTCGCGCTCGTCGCGGTCGGCGGCTTCGGGCGCGGCGAGCTGTCGCCGCATTCGGACGTCGACATCCTCGTGCTGCTGCCCGATGCGCACGCGAGCGAGCTCGACGAACGGATCGAGCGCTTCATCGGCATGGCGTGGGATCTCGGGCTCGAGATCGGGAGCAGCGTGCGCACGGTCGACCAGTGCATCGAGGAGGCGTCGCAGGACGTCACCGTGCAGACGTCGCTGCTCGAGGCGCGCCGCATCGTCGGCAGCACGACGCTCTTCGAGCGCTTCATGCTGCGCTACCGCGAGGCGCTCGACGCGCGCGCGTTCTTCCAGGCGAAGGTGCTCGAGATGCGCCAGCGCCATGCGAAGTTCCAGGACACGCCATACAGCCTCGAGCCGAACGTGAAGGAAAGCCCGGGCGGCCTGCGCGATCTGCAGACGATTCTCTGGATCGCGCGCGCGGCGGGCTTCGGCAGTAGCTGGCGCGAGCTCGACACGCGCGGGCTCATCACCGATCGCGAGGCGCGCGAGCTGCGCCGCAACGAAGGCTTCCTGAAGACGCTGCGGGCGCGGCTGCACGTGATCGCCGGGCGGCGCCAGGACATCCTCGTGTTCGACCTGCAGACTCAGGCGGCCGAGAGCTTCGGCTATCAGCCGACGCCCGCGAAGCGCGCGAGCGAGCAACTGATGCGGCGCTACTACTGGGCCGCGAAGGCGGTCACGCAGCTCGCGACGATCCTGATCCAGAACATCGAGGCGCAACTCTTCCCGGCGACGAGCGGCGTCACGCGCGTGCTGTCGCCCGGGCGCTTCGTCGAGAAGCAGGGCATGCTCGAGATCGCCGCGGACGACGTGTTCGAGCGCCACCCGGACGCGATCCTCGAAGCGTTCCTGCTGTACGAGGCGACGCGCGGCGTGAAGGGCCTGTCCGCGCGCACGCTGCGCGCGCTCTACAACTCGCGCGACGTGATGAACAACGCGTGGCGGCGCGATCCGCGCAACCGCCGCACGTTCATGCAGATCCTGCAGCAGCCGGAAGGCATCACGCACGCATTCCGCCTGATGAACCAGACGAGCGTGCTCGGCCGCTATCTGCTGAACTTCCGGCGGATCGTCGGCCAGATGCAGCACGACCTGTACCACGTGTACACGGTCGATCAGCACATCCTGATGGTGCTGCGCAACATCCGGCGCTTCGCGGTGGCCGAGCACGCGCACGAATATCCGTTCTGCAGCCAGTTGATCGTGAACTTCGAGCGGCCTTGGGTGCTGTACGTCGCCGCCCTCTTCCACGACATCGCGAAAGGCCGCGGCGGCGACCACTCGGCGCTCGGGATGGCCGACGCGCGGCGTTTCTGCCGCGAGCACGGGATCGAGGGCGACGATGCGGCGCTCGTCGTCTGGCTCGTCCAGCATCACCTGACGATGAGCCAGGTCGCGCAAAAGCAGGACACGAGCGACCCGGAAGTGATCAAGCGCTTCGCGGACCTCGTCGGCAGCGAACGGCGGCTGACCGCGCTCTATCTGCTGACCGTCGCCGACATTCGCGGCACCAGCCCGAAGGTGTGGAACACCTGGAAGGGCAAGCTGCTCGAGGATCTGTATCGCGCGACGCTCGCCGTGCTGGGCGGCGCGCAGCCCGACGCGCATTCGGAGCTGAAGACGCGGCAGGAGGAGGCGCTCGCGCTGCTGCGCCTCGAAACCGTGCCGCCCGACGCGCACCGCGCGCTGTGGGACCAGCTCGACGTCGGCTACTTCCTGCGCCACGACGCGGCCGACATCGCGTGGCAGACCCGCGTGCTGTACCGGCACGTCGAGGCCGACACCGCGATCGTCCGCGCGCGGCCGTCGCCCGTCGGCGACGCGCTGCAGGTGCTCGTCTACGTGAAGGACCGCTCGGACCTGTTCGCGGGCATCTGCGCGTACTTCGACCGCAACGGGCTGTCGGTGCTCGACGCGCGCGTGAACACGACGCGCCACGGCTACGCGCTCGACAACTTCATCGTCACGCAGACCGAGCGCGACGTGCAATACCGCGACATCGCGAACCTCGTCGAGCAGCAGCTCGCCGCGCGCCTCGCCGAATCGGCGCCGCTGCCCGAGCCGTCGAAGGGGCGGCTCTCGCGGCTGTCGCGCACGTTCCCGATCACGCCGCGCGTCGACCTGCGGGCCGACGAGCGTGGCCAGTACTACATTCTGTCCGTGTCCGCGAACGACCGGCCAGGCCTTCTTTATTCGATCGCGCGCGTGCTGGCCGAGCACCGGGTCGGCGTCCATGCGGCGCGGATCAATACGCTCGGCGAACGCGTCGAGGACGTCTTCATGCTCGACGGCACCGGCTTGTCCGACAACCGTCTGCAGATCCAAGTCGAAACCGAGTTGCTGCGCGCGATCGCAGTGTGAGTGTTCCAGCGTTTATGCGCACAAAATTGACCGTCAAGAATCCGCGCCCGGCGACGCCCGGCCGCGCCCCCGTCCGTTCCGGCAGCCTTACCGCGCGCAAGGTCGCGCGGCCCGACCCGAAAGCGGCTGGCGCGAAGCCGGCCGCGGCGAAGCCTGGGGCGAAGTCCGCTGCATCAGCGTCCGCGGCAAAGCCATCGGCGCCGCGCGGCGCGGCGGCCGCCGCGCAAAAACGCGCGGGCGTGCCGGCTCGTCCGGCGGCATCCGAAGGCAAGCGCGTCGCGAAGCCGCGCGCCGCGCATGACGCCGGCCGCGCGGGCGACGAACGCGCGGCGGCCAAGCGTGCCGGCGCGCCCGGCGCAGCGGCCGGCGAGCGCGTGCGCCGCACCGATGCGAAGCCGGAGCGTCGCACGGCCGACCGCGCAGCCGCGCGCGACGAGCGGCCGTCGCGCAGCCCGGGCATGCGCTCGTCCGATCCAGGCGCGCGCGGCGCGACGGGCGCGAAATTCGGCGGTGCGCCGCGCACCGAGGCGCGTCGCACGGACGGCCCGTCATCCCGCGCGGACGGCCGCGGCGCGCGCGGCGCGTCGTCGTCGTTCGCGGGCAAGAGCGCGACGACCGGCAAGCGTGCGCCGCAGCGCGCCGACGATCGCCACGGCGCATCCGCGAAGCGCGCGTCGCCGCGCACCGAGCGTACCGAACGCACGGCGCGCTTCGACAACCGCTCGGCAACCCGCGCGAGCGCGTCCGACGATCGCCGCCCCGCCGCCCGCGCAAAGACAGGCGCGCGCCTGAAAGCCGCGCAACCGGTCAAGCGCCGCATCGGCGGGCCGGATGAAACCGCCGCCCAGGGCGACCGAGTCGACCGGGGCGATGAAACGGGCCTCGTGCGCCTGTCGAAGCGGATGTCCGAACTCGGCCTCTGCTCGCGCCGCGAAGCGGACGAATGGATCGAGAAAGGCTGGGTGCTCGTCGACGGCGAGCGCATCGACACGCTCGGCACGAAGGTGCGCGCCGACCAGCGCATCGAGATCGATTCGAACGCGCGCGCCGCGCAGGCCGCGCAAGTGACGATCCTGCTGCACAAGCCGGTCGGCTACGTGTCGGGCCAGGCGGAGGACGGCTACGCGCCCGCCGCGACGCTCGTCACGCGCGAGAACCACTGGAGCGGCGACCGCTCGCCGCTGCGCTTCTCGCCGCAGCACCTGCGCGCGCTCGCGCCCGCGGGCCGGCTCGACATCGATTCGACGGGCCTTCTCGTGCTGACGCAGAACGGCCGCGTCGCGAAACAACTGATCGGCGAGCAATCCGACATCGACAAGGAATATCTGGTGCGCGTGCGCTTCGGCGAGCGCACGGCCGACATCGAGCGACACTTCCCCGCCGAGTCGCTCGCGAAGCTGCGCCACGGCCTGGAGCTCGACGGCGCGCCGCTCAAGCCCGCGATGGTCAGTTGGCAGAACGGCGAGCAGTTGCGCTTCGTGCTGCGCGAAGGCAAGAAGCGCCAGATTCGCCGGATGTGCGAGCTCGTCGGTCTCGAGGTGATCGGCCTGAAGCGCGTGCGGATGGGCCGCGTGATGCTGGGCGCGCTGCCGCAAGGCCAGTGGCGCTATCTCGGGCTGGACGAGTCGTTCTGAGCACGACGGCCGTGCGCCCGGGTGCCGCGCAATAGCGGCCGCGAGCGGCGCCGTCGCGCGCCGCTTCGCCGGTCAGTCGGCTTGCGCGTCGAGCCCCGGGAACAGCACGTCGGTGTAGCCGAACTTCGAGAAATCGGTGATCCGCATCGGATAGAGCTTGCCGATCAGATGATCGTACTCGTGCTGGACGACCCGCGCGTGGAACCCCTCCGCGATCCGCTCGAGCTTCGCGCCGTACTGGTCGAAGCCGCTGTAGCGCACGCGCCGGTAGCGGCTCACGACGCCGCGCAGCCCCGGCACCGACAGGCAGCCCTCCCAGCCCTCCTCCATGTCGGGCGGCAGATACTCGACGCCTGGATTGACGAGCACGGTCTCCGGCACGGGCGGCGCCTCCGGGTAGCGCTCGCTGTTGCCGAAGCCGAAGATGATCACCTGCAGCCCGACGCCGATCTGCGGCGCGGCGAGCCCCGCGCCGTTCGCGTGATGCATCGTCTCGAACATGTCCGCGACGAGCGCGTGCAGCTCCGGCGTGTTGAACGTCTCGACCGGCCGGGCAACTTCCAGCAGACGCGGATCGCCCATCTTCAGAATCTCGCGAATCATCGCGCGTGGCCCTCCAGGAGTTTGTGCATGCCTGCTTCGTCCAGCACCGGAATGCCGAGTTCCTCGGCTTTCGCGAGCTTGCTGCCCGCGTCGGCGCCCGCGACGACGTAATCGGTTTTCTTCGACACCGAGCCCGCCACCTTCGCGCCCGCCGCCTCGAGCATCTCCTTCGCGGCGTCGCGCGTGAGCGTCGGCAGCGTGCCCGTGAGCACGACGGTCTTGCCCGCGAGCACGCCTTGCGGCGCGCGCGGCGCGGGCGGCCCTTCGGGCCACGTGACCTTGCCCTTCGCGCGCAGTTGCTCGATCACCGTGCGATTGTGCTCCTCGGCGAAGAACTGATGGATCGATTCGGCGACGATCGGCCCGACGTCGTTGACTTCGAGCAACTCGTCGATCGACGCGTCCATGACCGGATCGAGCGAGCCGAAGTGCTTCGCGAGATCCTTCGCCGTCGATTCGCCGACGTGCCGGATGCCGAGCGCGTAAATGAAGCGCGCGAGCGTCGTGTGCTTCGCCTTCTCGAGCGAGTCGATCAGGTTCTGCGCCGATTTCTCCGCGAAGCGATCGAGCTCGACGAGCGTCGAGAAGCCGAGATTGAACAGATCGGCCGGCGTGCGCACGAGGTTCTGCTCGACGAGCTGATCGATGATCTTCTCGCCGAGCCCGTCGATGTCGAGCGCGCGGCGCTGCGCGAAGTGCCAGAGCGCCTGCTTGCGCTGCGCGGGGCAGAACAGCCCGCCCGTGCAGCGCGCGATCGCCTCGTCGGGCAATCGCTCGATCCGCGATCCGCATTCCGGGCACTCGGTCGGCATCACGAACTCGCGCGCATCGGCGGGACGCCGGTCGAGCACGGCCGACACCACTTCCGGAATCACGTCGCCCGCGCGGCGCACGATGACCGTGTCGCCGATCCGGATGTCCTTGCGGCGCACCTCGTCCTCGTTGTGCAGCGTCGCGTTCGTGACGGTCGCGCCGCCGACGAACACGGGCTCGAGCCGCGCGACCGGCGTGATCGCGCCCGTGCGGCCGACCTGCACGTCGATCGCGACGAGCTTCGTGAGCGCCTCCTGCGCGGGGAACTTGTGCGCGAGCGCGAAGCGCGGCGCGCGCGACACGAAGCCGAGCCGATCCTGCTCGTCGCGGCGGTTCACCTTGTAGACGACGCCGTCGATGTCGTACGGCAGCGATTCGCGCCGCTCGCCCACCGAATGGAAGAATCCGAGCAGGCCCGCCGCGCCGCGCACGACCGCGCGCTCGCGGTTCACCGGCAGGCCGAGCGTCTCGTACCAGTCGAGCAGGCCGCTGTGCGTGCCGGGCATCTCGACGCCGTCGAGCACGCCGATCCCGTATGCGAAAAACGACAGCGGCCGCGACGCGGTGATCTTCGAATCGAGCTGCCGCAGGCTGCCCGCCGCCGCGTTGCGCGGATTCGCGAACTCGCGCTGGCCCGCCGCGCGCTGGCGCTCGTTCAGGCGCGCGAAATCGCGCTTGAACATCAGCACTTCGCCGCGCACGTCGAGCATGCGCGGCACATGCCTGCCCTTGAGCGTCAGCGGAATCGAGCGGACCGTGCGGATGTTCTCGGTGACGTCTTCGCCCGTCGTGCCGTCGCCGCGCGTCGATGCCTGCACGAAGCGGCCGCCCTCGTAGCGCAGCGAGATCGCCAGGCCGTCGAACTTCAGCTCGCACGCGTATTCGACGGGCTCGGTCACGGTGCCGGCGAGGTCGGTCGCCTTGTCGAGGCCGTCGGCGACGCGCTTGTCGAATGCGACGACGTCGTCGTCGGAAAAGCCGTTGTTGAGCGACAGCATCGGCGTGTCGTGGACGACCGGCGTGAAGCCGCCCGCGACTTCGCCGCCGACGCGCTGCGTCGGCGAATCGGGCGTGACGAGATCGGGGTGCTCGGCCTCGATCTGCTGGAGTTCGACGAAGAGGCGATCGTACTCGGCGTCGGGCAGGTCCGGCTGATCGAGCACGTAATACGCGTAGTTCGCCCGCTCGAGCTCGGCGCGCAGCCACGCGGCGCGCTTCGCCGGCTGGCTGGCGGGCGGTTCAACAGGGGATCGGGCCATGCTGGCGGCACTTTCTCGTGAGGATAATCAGGCGACGATTATCTCAGTTCCGAGCCCGTTTCGGCATCGGCTGGATGGCCGAACGAGTGCGGAAATCGCCTGCGTCCGACGGTTCGGATGATGCGGTGCGGCAACGCGATCACCAGCCGCGATCACCAAGCCGCCATCGGCAGCCGCGACCGCCATCGCCCGCGCGAGGCGCGCCGGCCGCGCTGCGCCGCAGCGAAAACCGCAGCGCCCGGCTTGTTCCTACTGACTGAACAGCCGCCGCGTGACGGGCGAGCCGGCCGGAATCCCCGCCTCCTCGAGCCGCGCGTACAGCTTCATCAGTTGCTGCTCGATCGCGAGCAGCGTCGATTCGGGCAGCGGCCGGCGCTGGTCGTCGACGACGCGCGCGCCGATCCGCTCGGACAGCGATTTCGCGTAGTCGCACATCAGCCTGAACGGCAGAATGTCCTCGTCGGCGACGGGCACGTCGAGCACAAGCGTGATCAGATTGCCGCCCTTGTACGTGAGATCGTCGCGCAGGAAATTCGTGTCGCCGAACTGCAGCATGAACACGGGATTCTGCTTCGCGTCGAGCTTCACGAAACGCGTGCCGTCGCGCGACAGCAAGAGCCCGTCCTGCGACGCAACCGCCTGCACGTAGTTCGCCGACCACGGCGCGCCGTCCGACATCACGTTGATCGACAGTTGCGCGTCGCATTGCGCGGCGAAACCGTCGAGTTCGCGCGCCATCGACACCGTTTCCATCATGTCCGGGAATTCCGGCGCGCCGTCGATCGCGTCCGCGAACTGCTGGACGCCCGTCACGAATTCGGAGAACTCGAGCTCGTTGAGCGGGCCGCTGCGGTTCGCGAGCTGCGCGGCCGCGCGCAGCTCTTCGTAGCGCACGCCGTTTTGCAGCAGCTCCCATGCGTCGCCGCCATCCGGCTTGCCCTCGATGTGCACCGGCTTGCTGCCCGCGCGGCGCAGCCGCTGCGCGGCGGGCAGGATCTTGTCGCCCGCAAGCGGGCTCGCGAGGCGGATCGGCACGATGCAGTCGATCCGGCGGTCGACGATCGCGGGCGGCGCCGCGGAAATCGTCGTCGCGGCGGGCAGCACCGGTTCGACCGGCTCGTCGCGCGCCGAATCGGGCGCGGCGGCCGCTTCGTCGCCATGCGCTGTTTCGACGGCGGGCTCGACCGCGCCGTTCGCGGCGGTCGCCTCGGCCTGCAGGTCGGCCGGCGTATCGGCGGGGGCCACGCCGCCGCCGAACGTCGGCTCGACGCGCGCTGCGTCGCCGCTTCGCGCGCCCGACGCGCTGCCCGACGCGCTGCCCGCCGCGCCGCCCGCCACGGCCTCGCGACGCGCCGGCTGCCGCACCGGCTCGATGAAGGGCGCGTCCTCGTCGCGCTCGTGCCGCGCGGCGGCCTCGGCCGCCTCCGTCGGCATCGGGCGCGGCATCCTCCGGCGCACCTTCGCGCCCTGCCACGCGTTGTAGACCACGACGCCGCCCACCACGACGGCGCCCGCGCCGATCAACCCGAGTGTCAACTCGTCCATGCAAGCTCCATCCAATTCTTTTTCATCGGACTCGCGGGCGGGCGCCGATGCGCCGCGCGCCCGCGGGGCCATTCGTCAAACGTCAATTCTGGGCAAAACCCGCGGCCGTTTCCATGTCGACCGCGACGATCCGCGACACGCCCTGCTCCTGCATCGTCACGCCGATCAGTTGCTGCGCCATCTCCATCGCGATCTTGTTGTGCGAGATGAAGAGGAACTGCGTCTTGTCCGACATCGCGCGCACGAGATTCGCGAAGCGCTCGGTGTTCGCGTCGTCGAGCGGCGCGTCGACCTCGTCGAGCAGACAGAACGGCGCCGGATTCAACTGGAACATCGCGAACACGAGCGCGGTCGCCGTCAGCGCCTTCTCGCCGCCCGACAGCAGGTGGATCGTCGCGTTCTTCTTGCCGGGCGGCTGCGCCATCACCTGCACGCCGGCATCGAGAATCTCGTCGCCCGTCATGATGAGCTTCGCCTGGCCGCCGCCGAACAGGCGCGGGAACAGATCGCTGAAATGGCGGTTCACTTCGTCGAAGGTCGCCTGCAAGAGCGCGCGCGTTTCCTGGTCGATCTTGCGGATCGCGTCCTCGAGCGTCTCGATCGCGTTCGTCAGGTCGGCCGATTGCGCGTCGAGGAACACCTTGCGCTCGCTCGCGGCCGCGAGCTCCTCCAGCGCCGCCATGTTGACGGGGCCGAGCGCGTTGATCGCATTATTGATCCGCGTGACCTCGCCCTGCAGGTACGACGGCTTCATGTCCGGCGCGAGCTTTTCCCTGAGCGCCGCCTCGTCGACCTCGGCCGCCGCGAGCTGCTCGGCGAACTGCTCGCCTGTCATGCGCGCCGCCTGCTCCTTCAGTTGCAGCTCGGTGATGCGCTCGCGCAGCGGCTGCAGCGAGCGCTCGGCCGCGAGCCGCGTCTCGTCGGCCGCGCGCAGCTTCGCGGTGAGATCGTCGAGCTCCGCGCGCGCGGCGCCGAGCGCCCGCTCCTTCGCCGCGCGCACTTCGAGCGCGTCCTGCAGGCCGGTGTGCGCGGTCTGCTCGTTGATCGTCTCGAGCTCCGCGCGCGCGTCCTCGAGCGACGCCGCGACGCGCTCCGCCTGCTCGTGCGCGACCTGGATCGAGCGCTTCAGCTCGTCGATCCGGTTCGCGGACTGACGCGCGGCGAAGCGCGCGTCGGTGGCCGCACGCTCGCGCTCGCGCGCTTCCTGGCGCGCGTTCGTCAGCGTCTCGTCGAGCGACTCGAACGCGAGCTGGTTGTCCTCGAAGCGCGCCTGCAGCTCGGCGAGCTCGGCGTCGTGGCGCTCGAAGTTCGCCTCCGATTCCGCGCGCAGCGCGCGCTGCTCCTCGATCTGCGCGCCGATCTCCTCGAGCTCCTCGCGGATCTGCGTGCTGCGCTGCGTGTAGCGCTCGTGCGCCTGCGCGAGCTTGAGCACGTCCATTTGCAGCGCGTGCACGCGCTGCGTCGCGCGCTCGGCCTGCGCGCGCACTTCGGTCAGCGCCTGCGACGCCTGCGTGTGCGCCGCTTCCGCGCGGACCGCCGCCGCCTTCGCTTCGTCGGACAGCAGCGCCTGCGCGCGCACCTGGCGCGCCAGGTTCTCGATTTCCTGCGCGCGCGCGAGCATCCCCGCCTGCTCGGAATCGGCCGCGTAGAGCTGCACGCCCGAGCGCGTAACGACGTGGCCCGCCTTCACGACGAACGCGCCGCCCTGCGGCAGTTGCGTGCGCGCGGCGAGCGCCTGCGCGAGGTCGTCGGCGACGAACACCGTGCCGAGCCAATCGTTGAGCACCGCGCGCAGGCCCGCGTCATCGATCCGCACGAGCGGCAGCAGCGGGCGCAGCGCGCCCGGCGCGGCGAGCGGCTCGCCTGCGGCGGGCGGCGCGTAGAACGCGAGCTTCGCGGGCGGCGCGTCGGTCGCGAACGCCTTCACCCAGTCGAGATTCGACACTTCGAGCGCCGCGAGCCGCTCGCGCAGCACCGCTTCGAGCGCGGTTTCCCAGCCGGCCTCGACGTGCAGCTTCTTCCACAGACGCGGCAGCGCGCCGAGCTCGTGCTTGTCGAGCCACGGCTGGATCTTGCCTTCCGTCTGCACGTTTTCCTGCAGTTGCCTGAGCGCGGCGAGGCGCGCTTCGAGCTGATGAATCTGCGCGCTCTCGGCCTGCACGCGCTCGTGCGCCGCGCGACGCTCCGCGTCGAGGCGCGGCAGCGTCTCCTGCGCGTCGGCGAGGCGCGCCTGCGCTTCGGCCAGAATCTCCTCGTGCTCGGCGAGCTGCATCCGCAGCTCCTCGAGCTGCGCCTCGTCCGGCGCGTCGAGGCCGCCCGCCTCGGCCTTCAGGCGCTCGTGGCGCTGCTGAAGCTGTTGCAGTTGCTGATCGGCGTTGCGCTGGTGCGCGGCTTCGAGCTTGAGCGCCTGCTCGGTCTGCGCGATCCGGCCGCGCTCGTCGTTCAGGCCCGCCTGCGCATCGCGCCAGCGCGCCTCGAGCGCGGGCAGCGCGTCGTGCTTCGCGGCCGCGTCGTCCTCGGCGATCGCCGCCTTTTCGTCGGCGACCGCGCGCGCCTCTTCGGCCTCTTCGAGGTCGCCCTGCGCCTTGTCCGCCTGCGCGCGCCACTGCTCCTGCTGCGCGACGAGCGCGGCGATCTGCGACTGCACGCGGTTGCGCGATTCGACGATGAACTTGATCTCCGCCTCGAGCCGGCTCACCTCGGCGTTCGCCTCGTAGAGCGCGCCCTGCGCGCCCTGCATCGCGTCGCTCGCCGAATAGTGCGCGACGCGCAGCGTCTCGAGCTGCGCCTCGACTTCGCGCAGCTTCGCGGTCTGCGCGTCGAGCTCGAGCTGCGCTTCGCCGATCGCGCGGCGCTGCCTGTCCTGCTCGGCGGCCGCCTCGTTCTTGCGCAGCAGCCACAGCAGGCGCTGCTTCTCGTCGCCGTCGGCGACGAGCTCCTTGTACTTCGTCGCGACGACGGCCTGCGCCTCGAGCTTCTCGAGATTCGAGCCGAGCTCGCGGACGATGTCCTCGACGCGCGTCAGGTTCTCGCGCGTGTCGTGCAGCCGGTTCTCGGTCTCGCGGCGGCGCTCCTTGTACTTCGACACGCCCGCCGCCTCTTCGAGGAACACGCGCAGCTCCTCGGGCTTCGCCTCGATGATCCGCGCGATCATCCCCTGCCCGATGATCGCGTACGCGCGCGGCCCGAGGCCCGTGCCGAGGAAGATGTCCTGGATGTCGCGGCGGCGCGCGGGCAGGTTGTTGATGTAGTAGCTCGACGTGCCGTCGCGCGTGAGCACGCGCTTCACGGCGATCTCGCCGTACTGGCCCCACTGGCCGGCCGCGCGGCCGTCGGAGTTGTCGAAGATCAGCTCGACGCTCGCCCGGCTGCCGGGCTTGCGGGCCGTCGAGCCGTTGAAGATCACGTCCTGCATCGACTCGCCGCGCAGCTCGGACGCGCGCGACTCGCCGAGCACCCAGCGCACGGCGTCGATGATGTTGGACTTGCCGCACCCGTTCGGGCCCACCACGCCGACCAGTTGACCTGGAACCTGGAAGTGCGTGGGATCGACGAAAGATTTGAAGCCAGCGAGTTTGATCGAGCTCAGACGCACGGCGGTATCGGTGGTAAAGAGTGTGAAACGGTTCGGAGCCTGCGTTGCGCGCCGCGATTCGGCCAAAAGGCCCGCGCGCGCGCCGCACGCCCAAGATTCGAAAAACGGGGCCGTGCTGTCAAGCAGCCGGCCCCGCGGATGGGGCCAATCATACCATCGCGCGCGCGCCGTCCCGCGGCTCGCGCGGCTCGTCGCCCGCCGGGCGGGCCCGATGCACGCGGCTCGACAGCAGGGTCGCCACAACGATGCACAGGCCGCCCGCCCATTCGCGCGCGCTCGGCACTTCGTTGGCAAAAAGCCACGCCGACAACGCGGTGATAACGATCTCGAACAGCATGATGATCGACGCGCGGTTCGCCGGCACGCGCGCGAGGCCGTGCTGGACGAGCATGTTGTTCGCCGCGACCGTCACGCCGATCCCGACGACGAGAAGCGCCGCACGGCCGAGCTCGCCGCCCGCGGGCAACGGCGGCAGCCCCTCGACGAACGACGCGGCGACGCCCATCGCGGCCGCGCCGGCGAACAGCGTCGCCGTGCGCATCTCGGGCTTCATCTGCGGCAGCTCGCGGCTCGCCTTGACGACGAGCACGTTGCTCATCGCGAAGCTCATCCCGGCCGCGAGCCCCGCCCATTCGGCTGGGTTCGACGGCAGCGGCACGCCGAGCCGCGGCGACCACAGCATCAGCACCGCGCCGCCGAGCGACAGCGCGGCGAGCGCCGCGCCCGCCGCGGTCAGCCGCTCGCGCAGGATGACGTGCGCGTAGATCGCGGTCCACGCGGGCGTCAGATAGAAAAGCAGCATCACGCGCAGCACTTCGCCGTGAATCGTGCCCCAGACGAAGCCGAGATTCGTCACGCCCGCGGCGACGCCCAACGCGGGCAGCAGCCAATGCCGGCGCACGGTCGCGATCGACTTGCGCCGCACGATCAGCACGAACGCACACGCGACGACGCTCGTCGCCGCGCTCGCCGCCGTGCCCGTCACGCCGAGCGCCGCGAGCAGGCGCAACGGATACCAGATCAGGCCCCATACCGACGCCCCGACCAGAATCGCGAGCGTCGGCCAGCCGGCGCTCCGTCGTTCATTCGCTTGCAAACCGAACCTCTATTTTTTTCCTTCCCCGGACGGCATCGCGGCGCGCGCGCCGCGCGTTCCGCCGTCCGATGTCACGCTATAATCGAGCGCCGTCGCCGCGCCCACCAGGCCGGCACGCGCCGGCCCGCCGGCATCCCACGCCGCGATCCGCCGCGCCCGTCTTCGCCCGCGCCCGGCGGCGCCAGCCGCGCCGCCGCTTCGCGCCCGTTTCGCTTAAACCGGCCCATCCGATCGGCCATCTACCGGCTCCGTGAGCCACACGCCCGTGAATCCTCGTCTCGACACGCTGCAGCCCTACCCGTTCGAAAAGCTCCGCGCGCTCTTTGCCGGCGTGACGCCGAGCGCGCATCTGTCGCCGATCAGCTTCGGCATCGGCGAGCCGAAGCACGCGACGCCCGCGCTGATCCGCGACGCCGCGGCCGCCGCGCTCGACGGCCTCGCGTCGTATCCGGCGACGGCGGGCACCGACGCGCTGCGCGAGGCGCTCGCGCGCTGGCTCGAGCGGCGCTACGGGCTGCCGGCGATCGACGCGGCGACGCAGGTGCTCGCCGCGTCGGGCTCGCGCGAGGCGCTCTTCTCGCTCGCGCAGGCAGTGATCGATTCGAGCCCGTGCGGGAACGGTGAAAGACCAAGCGGTGAAAGCCAAAGCGGCGAAAGGCCGATCGTACTCTGTCCGAATCCTTTCTATCAAATCTACGAAGGCGCGGCGCTCCTCGCGGGCGCCGAGCCGTACTTCGTCAACAGCGACCCGGCGCGCAACTTCGCGCCCGACTATTCGGTCGTGCCGGCCGGCGTGTGGGCGCGCACGCAGCTCGTCTACGTGTGCTCGCCGGGCAACCCGACGGGCGCCGTGCTGACGCTCGACGACTGGCGCGAGCTCTTCGCGCTGTCGGACGAGCACGGCTTCGTGATCGCGTCGGACGAATGCTATTCGGAGATCTACTTCGACGAGGCGAAGCCGCCGTTGGGCGGCCTCGAGGCGGCGCACAAGCTGGGCCGCGGGTTCGAGCGCCTCGTGATGCTGTCGAGCCTGTCGAAGCGCTCGAACGTGCCGGGCATGCGCTCGGGCTTCGTCGCGGGCGACGCGGCGCTCCTCAAGCGCTTCCTGCTGTACCGCACCTATCACGGCGCGGCGCTGTCGCCCGTCTGGCAAAAGGCGAGCATCGCCGCGTGGGGCGACGAGGCGCACGTGTGCGAGAACCGCGCGCTCTACGCGCAGAAATTCGCCACCGTCACGCCGATGCTCGCCGGCGTCGTCGACGTGCGCCTGCCCGACGCCGCGTTCTACCTGTGGGCGAACGTCGCGCGAACCGGCCTGTCGGACACCGAGTTCGCCCGGCGCCTCTACGCCGACTATAATGTGACGGTCCTGCCCGGCTCGTATCTCGCCCGCGACGCGCACGGCGCGAATCCCGGCTGCGACTTCGTCCGGATCGCGCTCGTCGCCGGCACGGCCGAATGCGTCGAAGGCGCGCAGCGCATCGTCGACTTCTGCCGCGGCCTCGCCCGCTGAACGCGCGCCGCGCGCCAAAGCGCCCCCGATTCATCCATCATCCACGTCCAGCATAGCCACGAACATGTCGCAACAACTTCAGCAAATCATCGATAACGCCTGGGAAAACCGCGCCGAGCTGTCGCCGAAGGCCGCGTCCGCGGAAATCCGCGAAGCCGTCGCGCACGCGATCGAGCAGCTCGACCGCGGCGCGCTGCGCGTCGCCGAGAAGATCGACGGCGCATGGACCGTGCACCAGTGGCTGAAGAAGGCCGTGCTGCTGTCGTTCCGCCTGGAGGACAACGCGCCGATGCCGGCGGGAGGCTACACGCAGTTCTATGACAAGGTGCCGTCGAAGTTCGCGAACTACACCGCCGAAGATTTCGCCGCGGGCGGCTTTCGCGTCGTGCCGCCCGCGATCGCGCGCCGCGGCTCGTTCATCGCGAAGAACGTCGTGCTGATGCCGTCGTACACGAACATCGGCGCATACGTCGACGAAGGCACGATGGTCGACACCTGGGCGACGGTCGGCTCGTGCGCGCAGATCGGCAAGAACGTGCACCTGTCGGGCGGCGTCGGCATCGGCGGCGTGCTCGAGCCGCTGCAGGCGAACCCCGTCATCATCGAGGACAACTGCTTCATCGGCGCGCGCTCGGAAGTCGTCGAAGGCGTGATCGTCGAGGAGAACTCGGTGATCTCGATGGGCGTGTACCTCGGCCAGAGCACGAAGATCTACGATCGCGAGACGGGCGAAGTGACGTACGGCCGCATTCCGGCCGGCTCGGTCGTCGTCGCGGGCAACCTGCCGTCGAAGGACGGCGCGTACAGCCTGTACTGCGCGGTGATCGTGAAGAAGGTCGACGCGAAGACGCGCGCGAAGGTCGGCCTGAACGAACTGCTGCGGGGCGACTGATGGCGGGCGCGAAAGCCGCGGCCGGCACCGTCGTCTACGGGATACCGAACTGCGACACCGTGAAGAAGGCCCGCACGTGGCTCGAATCGCACGGCGTCGAGTTCGCGTTCCACGATTTCAAGAAAGCGGGCGTGAGCGCGCCGCTCGTCGAGGGCTGGCTCGCGGACGTGCCGCTCGCGGCGCTCGTCAACCGGCGCGGCACCACGTGGCGCGCGCTCACCGACGAGCAGAAGGCCGCAGCCGAATCCGAGGCGGGCGCGATCGCGCTGATGATCGACAAGCCCTCGGTGATCAAGCGGCCCGTCGTCGTCGTCGACGGCCGCGTGAAGGCCCTCGGCTTCTCGGCCGACGAGTACGCGGGGCTTTTCGCCTGAGCCCCGGGCACCGCCGCCCCCAACATGCTGCCGGCCGTCGCGCCGGCATTTTTTATCGAAAGTGGTCCGAAACATGTCCGCCACCCTTGCCCTCACCGAACAGTTGATCGCGCGCGCGTCCGTCACGCCCGACGATCAGCACTGCCAGCAGTTGATGATCGAGCGCCTCGCCGCGCTCGGCTTCGAGTGCGAAACGATCGCGTCGCACGGCGTGACGAACTTCTGGGCCGTCAAGCGCGGCGCGGCCGGCCGCGAAGGCAAGCTGCTCGCGTTCGCGGGCCATACCGACGTCGTGCCGACCGGCCCGATCGAGCAGTGGAGCTCGCCGCCCTTCGTGCCGACGCACCGCGACGGCAAGCTGTACGGGCGCGGCGCGGCCGACATGAAGAGCTCGCTCGCGGGCTTCGTCGTCGCGGCCGAGGAGTTCGTCGCCGCGCATCCGCAGCATCGCGGCTCGATCGGCTTTCTGATCACGAGCGACGAGGAAGGCCCGGCGACCGACGGCACCGTGAAGGTCATCGAAGCGCTCGCCGCGCGCGGCGAGCGCCTCGACTACTGCATCGTCGGCGAGCCGACGTCGACGGCGACGCTCGGCGACGTCGTGAAGAACGGCCGGCGCGGCTCGATGTCGGGCGAGCTCATCGTCAAGGGCGTGCAGGGCCACATCGCGTATCCGCATCTCGCGAAGAATCCGATCCACCTGCTCGCGCCGGCACTCGCCGAGCTCGCGGCCGAGCAATGGGACGCGGGCAACGAATACTTCCCGCCGACCACCTGGCAGGTGTCGAACCTGCGCGCGGGCACCGGCGCGACGAACGTGATTCCGGGCCACGCGGATCTGATGTTCAACTTCCGTTTCTCGACGGCGAGCACGGTCGAGAGCCTGCAGGCGCGCGTGCACGCGATCCTCGACAAGCACGGGCTCGACTACGAGCTGAACTGGTCGGTGAGCGGCCTGCCGTTCCTCACGCCGCGCGGCGAGCTGTCGAACGCGCTCGACGCGGCGATCCGCGCGGAAACCGGCCTCTCGCCCGAGCTGTCGACGACGGGCGGCACGTCGGATGGCCGCTTCATCGCGCGCATCTGCCCGCAGGTGATCGAGTTCGGCCCGCCGAACGCGAGCATCCACAAGATCGACGAGCACATCGAAGTGCGCTTCGTCGATCCGCTGAAGAACGTGTACCGCCGCGTGCTCGAACAACTGATCGCTTGACGAAGGCCGCCCGATGACGACATCCCCCTCCCCGTTCAAGACCGTCCGCGACCTCGTGCGCTACGCGGTGTCGCGCTTCTCGCAGGCGAAGCTCGCGTTCGGCCACGGCTCGGACAACGCGTTCGACGAAGCGGTCTATCTCGTGCTGCACACGCTGCATCTGCCGCTCGACACGCTCGAGCCGTTCCTCGACGCGCGCCTCGCGCCCGACGAGATCGACGCGGTGCTCGCCGTGATCGAGCGCCGCGCGACCGAGCGTGTGCCCGCCGCGTATCTCACGCGCGAAGCGTGGATGCACGGCCATCGCTTTTACGTCGACGAGCGCGTGATCGTCCCGCGCTCATTCATCGGCGAGCTGCTCGACGACGGCCTGCAGCCGTATGTCGAGGACCCCGAACTGGTCGGCTCGGTGCTCGAGCTGTGCACGGGCTCCGGCTGCCTCGCGATCCTCGCCGCGCTCGCATTCCCGAACGCGAGCGTCGACGCAGTCGACCTGTCGGCCGACGCGCTCGAAGTCGCGAAGATCAATCGCGACGACTACGGGCTCGACGAGCGGATCGCGCTGTACCGCGGCGACCTGTACGCGCCGCTGCCGCAGTTCAAGTGGATCGATCCCGCGCAGCGCTACGACGCGATCATCACGAACCCGCCGTACGTGAACTCGGATTCGATGGCCGAGCTGCCCGCCGAGTACCGGCACGAGCCGGAAATGGCGCTGGCGGGCGGCGCGGACGGAATGGACATCGTGCGCCGCATCGTCGGCGAAGCGCGCCGCTGGCTGAAGGACGACGGCGTGCTCGTCGTCGAGATCGGCAACGAGCGCGCGAACGTCGAGGCGGCGTTCGGCGGCCTCGATCTCGTCTGGCTGCCGACGAGCGCGGGCGACGACAGCGTGTTCCTGATCCACGCGGGCGACCTGCCCGCCGTCGCCGGCTGAAGCGGACCGGCATGTCCGGCTCATACGGAGTGACCGCTTGCGCGCACGCTTCGGTAAGATGCGCGTAAGCGGCGCCCGGTCGGCGCGCGCCGCGTGGCCTCCTTCTGGAATCCGACGCGCTCATGACCCTCGACTGGCTCCATCTCGGCACCCTCATCGGCCTCGCGCACATGCTCGGCGTGATCGCCGCCTGCCATGCGATCCTGAACACGCGCACGTCGCAAGGCGCGATCGCCTGGGCGGTGTCGTTGACGGCGATGCCCTACCTGACGCTGATCCCGTATCTGTTCCTCGGCCGCAGCAAGTTCTCCGGCTATGTCGACGCGCGCCGCCACGAGACCGCGGCGCTGCGCACCCGCACGCATCCCGCGCCGTGGGGCGCCGAAGGCTCGACGCTCGGCGCGCCGAAGGACGCGCTCGGCATCGCGCGCGTGCGCGCGCTCACGCGCCTGGTCGGCATGCCCTTCGTCGCGGGCAACGCGGTGCGCACGCTCGTCAACGGCGACGCGACGTTCTCCGCGATCCTCGCCGCGATCGACGCCGCGCGCAGCTACGTGATCGTCCAGTTCTTCATCGTCCGCGACGACGCGCTCGGCGCGATGCTGCGCGACACGCTGATCGCGCGCGCGAAGGCGGGCGTGCGCTGCTATCTGCTGTACGACAGCATCGGCAGCTTCGATCTGCCGTCGAGCTACGTGCACGCGCTGCGCGAAGGCGGCGTCGAAGTGCATCCGTTCGCGACCAACAAACAGTTCGTCAACCGCTTCCAGCTCAACTTCCGCAACCACCGGAAGATCGTCGTCGTCGACGGCGAACGTGCGTTCGTCGGCGGCCACAACGTCGGCGTCGAATATCTCGGCGGCAACCCGCGCCTGTCGCCGTGGCGCGACACGCACATCGAAGTGCGCGGCCCCGCCGTCGCGAACATCCAGTACGTGTTCGCCGAGGACTGGCACTGGGCGACCCAGTCGCTGCCGCCGCAGGCGCCGCCGCCCGCGCCCGCGCCCGACGCCGACATGCACTGCCTCGTCGTGCCGATGGGCCCCGCCGACAAGCAGGAGACGGGCTCGCTCTTCTTCGCGGAGGCGATCAACGCCGCGCGCGAGCGTGTGTGGATCACGACGCCCTACCTCGTGCCCGACGAGGCGGTGATTTCCGCGCTGAAGCTCGCGGTGATGCGCGGCGTCGACGTGCGGGTGCTGATCCCGAGCCGGCGCGATCACTATGTCGTATTCGAAGCGTCGAAGCTCTATGCGCGCGATCTCGTCGACGCGGGCGTGCGGATCTTCCGCTACCGCCCCGGCTTCCTGCACCAGAAGGTCGTGCTGATCGACCGCGCTGCCGCCGCCATCGGCAGCGCGAACCTGGACAACCGGTCGTTCCGGCTGAATTTCGAGATCATGGTGCTGACCGTCGACGAAGGCTTCGCAACCGAAGTCGAGACAATGCTCGCGCGCGACTTCGGCGACGCGTTCGAAGTCGATCTGAGCGAATACCGGCGCTCGCCCGCGTGGCGGCGCGTCGCGATGCACGTCGCGCGGCTGTTCGCGCCGATTCTCTGACGGCGCGCGGCGCACCGCGCGCCGCCTGGCTTAGAGCAGCTTGTCGACGTCCGCAGCGATATCCTCGGGCTTCGTCGACGGCGCGTAGCGCTTCACGATCTCGCCTTCCCGGTTCACGAGGAATTTCGTGAAATTCCACTTGATCGCCTTGAGGCCGAGAATGCCGGGCGCCTCTTCGGTCAGATACCGGTACAGAGGGTGCGCGTTCGCGCCGTTCACGTCGATCTTCGCGAACATCGGAAACGTGACGCCGTAGTTCTTCTCGCAGAACGCGCCGATCTGCGACGCGTCGCCCGGCTCCTGCTTGCCGAACTGATTGCACGGAAAGCCGAGCACGACGAGCCCGCGTTCGCGAAAGCGGTCGTACAACTGCTGCAGCCCCGCGTACTGCGGCGTGAATCCGCATTCGCTCGCTGTGTTGACGATGAGGAGCACCTTGCCCCGGTACTGCTCGAGCGGCACCTCGCCGCCCGAAAGCGCCTGCGCGTTGAATGAATACAGTTTCGACATCGGCTCGTTCCTCCCTGTTTCGATAGGGTTGCGCCGTCCGCGAAAGTCTAGGCGAATTCGGCGCGGTGCGCACACTCCGCCGTCCGGACGATCCCCCGAAGGCGGCGCGCAGTCTAGAATAGCGGTTTTCCTCAGCATTTCCCGCCGTGATCCGTTTCAATCAGTTCAGTCTCGCCCGCGGCACGAAGCCGCTCTTCGACGCGGCCTCGTTCACGCTGAATCCCGGCGAGAAGGCGGGGCTCGTCGGCGCGAACGGCGCCGGCAAATCGACGCTCTTCGCGGTGCTGCGCGGCGAGCTGCACGCGGACGCGGGCGACTTCTCGATGCCGCCGGCGTGGCGCATCGCGCACGTGTCGCAGGAGACGCCCGCCGTCGAGCGCAGCGCGCTCGACTACACGCTCGACGGCGACGCCGCATTGCGCGCGATCGAGGCGCGCATCGCGCGGGCGTCCGCCGCGCACGACGGCGCGGCCGAGGCCGAAGCGCACGCGGCGTTCGCGGATGCCGACGGCTACACCGCGCCCGCGCGCGCGGAGGCGCTGCTGCTCGGGCTCGGCTTCACGCTCGCGCAGACGCGCGAGCCCGTCGCGAGCTTCTCGGGCGGCTGGCGGATGCGCCTCAATCTCGCGCAGGCGCTGATGTGCCGCTCGGATCTGCTGCTGCTCGACGAGCCGACGAACCACCTGGATCTCGACGCGATCGTCTGGCTCGAAGACTGGCTGCATCGCTATCCGGGCACGCTCGTCATCATCTCGCACGACCGCGAATTCCTCGACGCCGTCTGCAACGTGACGCTGCATCTCGAGAATCGCCAGGTGAAGCGCTACGGCGGCAACTACTCGCAATTCGAAGTGCTGCGCGCGCAGCAGCTCGAATTGCAGCAAAACGCGTACGAAAAGCAGCAAAAGACGATCGCGCATCTGCAGAGCTTCGTCGATCGCTTCAAGGCGAAGGCGTCGAAGGCGAAGCAGGCGCAGAGCCGGGTGAAGGCGCTCGAGAAGATGGAACTGATCGCGCCCGCGCACGTCGCGTCGGCGTTCACGTTCGAATTCCGCACGCCCGATTCCGCGCCGAACCCGATGCTCGTGATGGAAGACGTGCGCTGCGGCTATCGCGCGGACGACGGCGACGAGATTCCGATCGTCGAGCGCGTCGCGCTGTCGATCCAGAACGGCCAGCGCATCGGCCTCCTCGGCGCGAACGGCCAGGGCAAGTCGACGCTCATCAAGACGCTCGCGGGCACGCTCGCGCCGCTTTCGGGCGACGTGCGCACCGGCCGCGGCCTGACGATCGGCTATTTCGCGCAGCATCAGCTCGAGACGCTGCGCGAGGACGATTCGGCGCTCGCGCATCTCGCGCGCCTCGCCCCCGACACGCGCGAGCAGGAACTGCGCGACTTCCTCGGCGGCTTCAACTTCTCGGGCGACATGGCGACCGCGCCGATCGCGCCTTTCTCGGGCGGCGAGAAAGCGCGGCTCGCGCTCGCGCTGATCATCTGGCAGAAGCCGAACCTGCTGCTGCTCGACGAGCCGACGAACCACCTCGATCTCGAAACGCGCCACGCGCTCACGATGGCGCTCGCGCAATTCGAGGGCACGCTGATCCTCGTGTCGCACGATCGACATCTGCTGCGCGCGACGACCGACCAGTTCATGCTTGTCGCAAAGCACCGGCTGCAGCCGTTCGACGGCGATCTCGACGACTATCGCGACTGGCTGCTGCAGCACGCGGCGCAACAGCGCGCGGCGGCAAAGGCGGCATCCGGTTCGACGGGCGACGCCGACGGCGGCGCGTCTGCGGTGAACCGCAAGGATCAGAAACGGCAGGAAGCCGAAGCGCGCCAGCGGCTATCGCAGTTGAAGAAGCCGCTGCAGGCCCGCATCACGAAGATCGAGAAGGAAATGGAGCGGCTCCACGCGGAGAAGGCGGAGCTCGACACGTTCGTCGCCGATCCAGCGAGCTACGCGGCCGACCTGAAGGCGCGGCTCACCGACGCGATCCGCAAGCTCGGCGACGTGAACGGCCGGCTCGAAACGCTCGAGGCGGACTGGCTCGGCGCGCAGGACGAACTGGAGAAAATCGGGTAACGCGAACGCGGCGAGCCGGCATCGGCTTGCCGCCGCGCGCCGCGCCCGGCAGTCAGCGCCGCGGCAGCGTGTCGCGCGGCATCTGCTCGTCGTCGCCCATCAGATAGCGACGACCTTCGACCGGCCGGCGGATCATCGCGTAGACCTCCGCCTCGGTCACGTTGATGGCGGCGACGCGGCGGGCGATCCGCCCGTCTCCGCCGATCCATTCGACGATCCGGCAACCGCCGCCCCACGGCTCGCCGATCGGCTCGGACACGCGGCAACCGCGCACGTTGTACGTGCGCGGTTGCGCACTGGCTTGATGAGATCGTTTCAACACGCTTCCCTTTTCCGCGTCATGCGGCAGACAACCTGGGCAAGCATAGAAAAAAACAGGCTGCAAAAGGGTTACATCAACGTACCAAAACGTTACATGGTTTTACGCCCCCGATCCGCGCATGACAGGCGGCGGACCAGGACGCGCCCGCCGGCCGCCGCGCTCATTCGAGCACGCGGATCTGGTCGATCGCCTGCTCGATCCGCTCGACCGCATGCACGCGAAGCCCGTCGATCGGCTGTTTCGGCGCATTCGCCTTCGGAATCAGCGCGATCGTGAAGCCGAGCTTCGCCGCCTCGCGCAGGCGCTCCTGCCCGCGCGGCGACGGCCGGATCTCGCCCGCGAGCCCGACTTCGCCGAATACGATCAGACCCTTTGGCAACGGTTTGTTACGCATCGACGAGTGGATCGCGAGCAGCACCGCAAGATCGGCAGCCGGCTCGGTGATCTTCACGCCGCCGACGGCATTCAGGAACACGTCCTGATCGAAGCACGCGATGCCCGCGTGCCGGTGCAGCACGGCGAGCAGCATCGCGAGCCGGTTCTGTTCGAGGCCGACCGCGAGCCGGCGCGGGTTCGGCACGTTCGCGGTATCGACGAGCGCCTGCACCTCGACGAGCAGCGGCCGCGTGCCCTCCTGCGTGACGAGCACGCACGAGCCGGGCACGACCTCCGTATGCTGCGACAGGAACAGCGCGGACGGATTCGCGACGCCGCGCAGGCCGCGCTCGGTCATCGCGAACACGCCGAGCTCGTTGACCGCGCCGAAGCGGTTCTTGAACGCGCGCACGAGCCGGAACGACGAATGCGTGTCGCCTTCGAAGTACAGCACGGTGTCGACGATGTGCTCGAGCACGCGCGGCCCCGCGAGGTTGCCCTCTTTCGTCACGTGGCCGACCATGATGATCGCCGTGCCCGATTGCTTCGCGATGCGCGTCAATTGCGCCGCGCATTCACGCACTTGCGCGACCGAGCCCGGCGCCGACGTCAACGCTTCCGAGTAGATCGTCTGGATCGAGTCGATGACCGCGATGTCGGGCCGCTCGGCGTCGAGCGTCGCCTGGATCTTCTCGAGCTGGATCTCGGCGAGGAGCTTCAGGTCGGCCGCGCTCGCGCCGCCTTCGAGGAGCGCGAGCCGCTGCGCGCGCAGCGCGATCTGCGCGCCCGATTCCTCGCCGCTGATATAGAGCGCCGGCCGCTCGCTCGCGATCTGCGCGAGCGACTGCAGCAGCAGCGTCGACTTGCCGATCCCCGGATCGCCGCCGATCAGCACGACGCCGCCCGCGACGAGCCCGCCGCCCAGCACCCGGTCGAACTCGCCGATCCCGGTCGAGAAGCGCGGCACGTCGGCCGCCTCGATGTCGGCGAGGCGTTGCACGGGCGCGCGCTTCGCGAGCGACTGGAAACGGTGCGCGGACGGCGCGCTCTCGACCGATTCGACGAGGGTGTTCCACGCGTGGCACGACGGGCATTGCCCCTGCCACTTCGGCGTCTGCCCGCCGCACTCGGTGCAGACGAATACCGTCTTCTGCTTCGCCATGCGCGCGCCCTTACTCGGCACGCACGGGCACGCGCGGCGCGACCGCGCACATCAGCTCGTAGCCGACCGTCATGCAGCGCGCGGCGACGTCGTCGATCGGCAGCGTCTCGCCCCACAGCTCGACGCGCGCGCCGACGCCCGCCTGCGGCACGGGCGTGAGATCGACGGTCAGCATGTCCATCGACACGCGGCCGACGATCCGCGTGCGCACGCCGTCGACGACGACGGGCGTGCCCTCGGGCGCGATCCGCGGATAGCCGTCCGCATAGCCGCACGCGACCACGCCGATGCGCATCGTCTCCTCGGCGACGAACACGGAGCCGTAGCCCACCGCCTGCCCTTTCGCGAGCGTCTGCACGGCGATCAGCTCGGACGCGAGCGTCATCGCGGGCTTCAGGCCCTTGTCGGCGATGTCCGCCGAGTGCCCGGACGGCGACGCGCCATACAGCACGATGCCAGGCCGCACCCAGTCGAAGTGCGCCGACGGGTGCCAGAGCACGGCGGCCGAGTTCGCGAGGCTGCGCGCGCCGGCGATACCTTGCGCGCCGCGCTCGAACGTCGCCATCTGCTCGGCCACGCCGCGGCCGCCGTCGGCGTCCGAAAAATGGGTCATCAACGTGATCTGGCCGATGCCCGGGCACGCGCGCGCGCGCTCCCACGCGGCGCGGAACTTCTCCGGCGCATAGCCGAGCCGGTTCATTCCGCTGTTCATCTTCAGTTGGACGTTGACGGGCTTCGACAGCCGCGCCGTCTCGAGCATGCGCATCTGCTCGTCGTTGTGCACCGCGGTCGTCAGGCTGTAGCGGTCGATCACGTCGAGGTCGGTCGACCGAAAGAAGCCTTCGAGCAGCAGGATCGGCCCCGCCCAGCCGAGCTCGCGCAGCTTCACCGCCTCGTCGAGATCGAGCAGGCCGAAGCCGTCGGTGCCGCGCAGCCCGGGAAAGACCCGTGCGAGACCATGCCCGTACGCGTTCGCCTTGACGATCGCCCAGACTTTCGACTGGGCGGCGTGGCGGCGCACGACGGTGAGGTTGTTCGCGAGGGCAGCGGTGTGGATCGTGGCGGAAATCGGGCGCGGCATAGGAAATTTCAGTAAAGACGCTTGCGAATCATCAGCTTATCGCGCCTTTTGGGCGCGACGCGGGAAACGCGCGGAACGATCGGGGGATCATGCTAGTCCGAATTGACGTATTTTCATGATATAAAGCCGTGCGCACAACCCATTTCGAACGGAATAAGTCCGATTGCACGGCCCGCGCGGCCGAGCCGCGAGGAACGCATCGCTTCAGATGAAAAAAGGTTTTTACTCCATCATGGCCGCGCAGTTTTTCTCGTCGTTGGCCGACAGCGCTCTTCTCATCGCCGCGATCGCCCTGCTCAAAGACCTCCACGCGCCGAACTGGATGATACCGCTCCTGAAGCTGTTCTTCGTCCTGTCGTACGTGGTGCTCGCCGCCTTCGTCGGCGCATTCGCCGATTCGCGCCCGAAAGGGCACGTGATGTTCATCACCAACTCGATCAAGGTGGTCGGCTGCCTCATCATGCTGGTCGGCGCGCATCCGCTCGTCGCTTACGGGATCGTCGGCTTCGGCGCGGCCGCGTATTCGCCCGCGAAGTACGGCATCCTGACCGAACTGCTGCCTCCCGAGCGGCTCGTCGCCGCGAACGGCTGGATCGAGGGCACGACGGTGGGCTCGATCATCCTCGGCACGGTGCTCGGCGGCGCGCTCATCAGCCCGAAGATCGCGTCGCACGTGATCGCGTACACGCCGCCGTCGATCAACACGCCCGCCGAGGCCGCGATGCTCGTCATCATGGCGATCTACGTCACGGCCGCGCTCTTCAACCTGCGCATTCCCGACACGGGCGCGCGCTACCCGAAGCAGCAGCACGGCCCGCTCAAGCTCGTCACCGATTTCGCCAACTGTTTCGTGGCGCTCTGGCGCGACAAGCTCGGCCAGATCTCGCTCGCCGTCACGACGCTCTTCTGGGGCGCGGGCGCGACGCTGCAGTTCATCGTGCTCAAGTGGGCGGAAGTGTCGCTCGGCATGTCGCTGTCCGAAGGCGCGATCCTGCAGGCGGTGGTCGCGCTCGGCGTCGCGGCGGGCGCGATGATCGCCGCGAGCCGGATTCCGCTGCGCAAGTCGCTCACCGTGCTGCCCGTCGGCATCGTGATGGGCATCGCGGTGATGCTGATGGCGTTCTACTCGCGCGAGCTGTTCCCCGCGCACTGGGCGCTGCACATCGGGCGCCTGCACCTGCCCCTCTATCTGCTCGTCGCGTACGTGTTCCTGATGTTCGTCGGCGCGCTGTCCGGCTTCTTCGTCGTCCCGATGAATGCGCTGCTCCAGCATCGCGGCCACGTGCTGCTGTCGGCCGGTCATTCGATCGCCGTGCAGAACTTCAACGAAAACCTGTCGGTGCTCGTGATGCTCTGCGTGTACGCGGCGCTCGTGTGGCTCGACGTGCCGGTCGGCGTCGTGATCGTGCTGTTCGGCACGTTCGTGTGCCTGACGATGTGGCTCGTGATGCGGCTGCATGTCGCGAATCAGCGCCGCTTCGATTCGGTCGCGCTGATCGGCGAATCGAAGCACTGAACCGCAGCGCGCGCCACCGTCGGCCAAGCGGCACATCGCCTCCTGCGCACCCTTGCCCTTGAGCCGCAACCTTTCCCGCCTCGCCGCCATGACCCGACCGATTCCCAACGTGCTGACGATCGCCGGCTCCGACTCCGGCGGCGGCGCCGGCATCCAGGCCGACCTGAAGACGTTCTCCGCGCTCGGCGCATACGGCGCGAGCGTGATCACCGCGCTCACCGCGCAGAACACGCGCGGCGTGACGGGCGTGCATGCGCCCGATGCGGGCTTCGTGACCGCGCAGCTCGATGCGGTGTTCGACGACATCCGCATCGACGCGGTGAAGATCGGCATGCTCGCGAACGCGTCGATCGTGCGCGCGGTCGGGGCGGCGCTCGCGCGCTACGCACCGCGCCACGTCGTGCTCGACACGGTGATGATCTCGAAAAGCACGCACGCGCTGCTCGCGCCCGACGCGGTCGACGCGCTGCGCAACGAATTGCTGCCGCTCGCCGATCTCGTCACGCCGAATCTGCCGGAGGCGGCCGAGTTGCTCGGCGTCGCGGCCGCGACGACCGAGGAGGACATGGTGCGCCAGGGCGAAGCGCTCGTCGCGCGCGGCGCGAAGGCGGTGCTGATGAAAGGCGGCCATCTCGGCGCCGAGCGCGAAAGCCCGGACTGGCTGATCGATGCGCGCGGCGCGCAGCGCTTCGCGGGCGCGCGGCTGCCGGTCGCGAACACGCACGGCACCGGGTGCACGCTGTCGTCGGCGATCGCCGCGCTGCTGCCGCAGCGGGCGACGCTCGCGGACGCGATCGCCGATGCGAAGATCTATCTGACGGGCGCGATCGGCGCGAGCGGGCGGCTCGACGTCGGACACGGCGTCGGGCCCGTGCATCACTTCTATCGATGGTGGTGAGCCGGCGGGCAAGCGCCGGCGCGGGTCGCCCGGCTTCGGCTTCTGTTTCTGTTTCGCCTTGACGTTCGCGTTCGCCGCCCGGACTCGTGGCGCCGTTTGACGCGCTTCGTGTCTCGTCGGCATCGTCACACGCTGCCGGCGGCGACAGCGTGCGCCGACGCCGCGGATATCGCGCGCGAATCGCTCGCTCGCGTCGTGCGTCGACACGTCGCGCCACACGAGCCGCATCCGACTGCGCGAGCCGCGCATCGAACGCGGCGGCATCCGCGTCGAACAGGCGGCAAGCCCCGTCGGCCTCCAAGACACGTTTCTGGCGCGATGCGTCGCGGCGTCCGCTTAGCGAGCGAACGAGGCGTACGCGAATGGAAGCCGCGCGGGTGCGCGCATCGGCGCGAACCGATGCGCATCGACACCGATCAGCGCGCGGCGAACGCGATCGCACGCTGCGGCCAATCGTCGGGCACGATGAAGCCGCGCGCGGTTTCGCGCCACACCGCGTCGGCGTCGCGCGCGAGCGCGGCGACGAGCGACGGCCCCGGTAGTCGCGCGACCTCGTCGAGCACGGCCTGCGGCGCGAGCAGCGTGCAGCGCCCGCAGGCCACGTCCGCATCGCCGATCGCGCGCGGCGCGAGCCACGCGAGGCGCGGCAGCACGATCCACGCGGCGTCCTGCCGCGCGGCGGGCGCGAACGCCGGCCACGCTTCGCGCGTGATCCAGAAGCCGCGCGGATGATCGGCGTCGACTTCCGGCGGATCGGCGATCGCGCCGCCCGCATTCGCGTCGTCGCCCGCGCGATGAAACAGCCATCCCTTCACGAGCATCTGCGCGCGCCACGGCCCCGCGTGGCCGAGCGACGCGAACTCGTCGCGGGCCGTGAGCAGCAGTTGATGATCGACGAGCTTCGCGCGCTTGAGATCGAAGCGGTCGGCGAGATTCGGGCCGACGAAATCGGCGAGCGACGCGGCGCCCGACGTCGCGACGCACAGATAGCACTTGACCGCGAGTTCCCAGTGCAGGCGCTCGCCGCGCGCGGTTTCGATCAGGAAATCGCATTCGCCGAGCGTGCGGCCGTTGAGCCTCAGCGGCAGATTCGCGGCGACGAGCCGCAGCGACGGCGCATGCTCGGCGAAAAAACCGAGCAGGCACTCGGCGTAGCGGCCAAGCCGAACCGGCCGCGCGTGCGCGAGCGCGTCGTGCAGCGGCTCGGGCTGCGCGTCGAGTGCGGCGAGCCAGGCGGCCGTTCGCGCCGCGTCGGCAACGCTCGCCCAGGGCTGAGCGAGCGGCGCCCCCGCCGACGGCGCGAGCAGGCTCGCGCTCGACAGCAGCCACGCGAGGTCGCGCACGGCCGCGTCGCGCAGCGCGCGAAGCGGCACGGGCGACGCCGCGGCACTCATTGCGGATCGGCGGCGGGCGCGGCGTTCCGGTAGGTATCGTTCGCGAGGCACAGATCGGACCAGGCCTTCGCCTTGTCCTGCAGGCTGCGCAACAGATACGCCGGATGGTACGTGACGATCACGGGCACGCCTTCGTACCGGTGCACGCGCCCGCGCATCGAAGCAATGCTCGCGTCGGTCTTCAGGAGCGTCTGCGCGGCGAAGCGGCCGAGCGCGACGATCAGCTTCGGCTTCACGAGCGCGACCTGGCGCTGCAGATACGGCTCGCAACGCGCGACCTCGTCGGGTTCGGGATTGCGGTTGCCGGGCGGCCGGCACTTGATCACGTTCGCGATGTAGACGTTCTCGCCGCGCTTGAGCGCGAGCGCGCGCAGCATGTTGTCGAGCAGCTTGCCCGCCTGGCCGACGAACGGCTCGCCCTGCTTGTCCTCGTTCTCGCCGGGCGCCTCGCCGACGAGCATCCAGTCGGCGCTCTCGTCGCCGACGCCGAACACCGTGTTCGTGCGCTTCTCGCAGAGGCGGCAGCGCTCGCAGTCGGCAACGCGCGCGCGCAGCGCGTCCCAGCCGAGTTCGGCGACGGACGGCTCGGCGCCGGCGGTGACGGCGGCGGGCTTCGCGGCGACATCCGGCAGCGCGGGCTCGCGCACCGGCTCGAGATCGAACCACGACATGTCTTCGTCGGGTTCCGCCGCGCCGGCGTCGCCGCCGGTTCGCGCGGCCGGCGCGGGCGCCGTCGACGCGCGCGCCGGGTCCGCCGCGTCGCGCGCGAATGCCGCGGAATCCGCGACGCCGCCACGCGCCCCGTCCTGCCCGCCGTCGCGCGAGCTTCGATGCGCCGGCTCGCGCGACGCATCCAACGCCACGGGCTGAGCCCCTTGCGCAACCGCCGCGGCGGCGGCTTCCCGCGCCGCGCCCGTTGCATCCTCGTTCACGTCCCCGGCGCGCGCGATGCCGCGCCGCACCCACACGGGCGCGAGCCCCAGCTCTTCGAGCGCCGCTTCAGCCAATGCCATGCGCGCCTCCCTCCTTCGTCAATGCGAGACGCATCACGATTGCGTCCTCCCGGCTCCGGTGCTTCGCCGGATAGTAGTTCCTGCGCCGCCCGACCGACACGAAGCCGAAGCGCTCGTACAGCCGGATCGCACGCGGATTCGACGGCCGCACTTCGAGCAGCACGCCGTCGAGCCGCTCGGCGCGCGCGATCCGCACCGCCTCTCGCAGCAGCGCGAGCCCGACGCCCGCGCGCTGCGCGGCGGGCGCGACGCACAGATTCAGCAGATGCATCTCGTCGACGACGGGCATCAGCACGCAATAGCCGACGAGCACGCCCGTCACGTGCCGCATGCAGACGCCGAAATAGCCGTTGCGCAGCGAATCCTCGAAATTGCCGCGCGACCACGGGAATTCGTACGCGGCGCGCTCGATCTCGACGACCTCGTCGAGATCGGCATCCGTCATCGGCGCCAGATAGCGGTCGGTCATCAGCACGCCGCTCATCGCCCGTCCCCGCCCGCGCGCGCAGCGAGCCGCTCGGCGGTGGTCTGCGCGACCTTGTCGCGCACGTACTCGGGCGCCGCGCGATCGGCCGGCACGACACGCCCCGCGCGATATGCGCGCAGCGCGACGTGCGCGACCGGCAGCGCGTGCGGCAGCGCGCCCGCATCGATCGCCTGCGCGCGCGCGAAGGCGGGCAAGCGAGCGCCGAACGCGGCAGCCGCGTTGCCGGCGAGCACGAACGGCGTATCGGGCACCTGCACGTCGGCGGGCGCCGCGAGCGACGCCGGCGCGAGCTCGCGCCAATCGCCCGCCGCGTCGTCCCACGCGTAATCGGCCCAGTAGACCTCGTCCATCCGCGCATCGAGCGCGGCGAGCACGCGCATTGCGCGGCCCGCGGCGGCGCCCGCGTTCAGGCGCGCGGCCTCCGCGCACGCGACGAGCGTGCCGACCGGCACGACGGGCAGCGCGCGGCCGAACGCGAGCCCTTGCGCGACGCCCGTCGCGGTGCGCAGCCCGGTGAACGAGCCGGGGCCCGCGCCGAACGCGACTGCGTCGCAGTCGGCGAACGCGAGGTCCGCTTCGTCGAGCACCTCGCGCACGGCGGGCAGCACGCGCGTGCTCGACACGGCGCCCGTGCGCTCGTGGCGAACCCAGGTTCGGATGGAAGCGGCGTCGGCGGTCGGACCGGCCGCGACGAGAAGCGCGACCGAGCAGAACTCGGTCGACGTATCGATGGCAAGGAGCACTGTTTGCGTCATGGCCGACATTGTAATGCGGCGCCCCGCCCGCACGGGCGATCGGGCCCGATTCGTGCGCGCTTGTCGTGCGCGAATCGGTTTGGAAGGAACGCTCGACCCGCCGTCCGCCCCCGCTTGCTAAGATCGTCGGCCTGGAAAAGCCAGCCTGGAAACCCTTACGGAGACACCCATGAGCGACATCACCGCCCAATTCGAGCAAGCGCAGGTCGACGTGAAGCAGTTGACCGAGCGCCCCGGCAACCTGACGCTGCTGCGCCTCTACGCGCTCTTCAAGCAGGCGACCGACGGCGACGCGCACGGCGACAAGCCGGGCTTCACCGACATCGTCGGCAAGTACAAGTACGACGCGTGGGAAGCGCTGAAGGGCACGTCGCAGGACGATGCGAAGAAGCAATACGTCGAGCTCGTCGAATCGCTGAAGAACGGCACCGCGTCCTGAAGGCGCGCGCGTCGGCCGGCCTATCGCCCGCAACGCACCCGCGGCGTGCGAAATCGACGGTGGCGCGGCGCAGCAAAAAACGGTATAATGCGGGCTGCGCTTCGCGACGGGCGGCTCTGCCTGCCAAGGTCGGCAGCCCTCTTCGCCAGCGTTCCATAGCGTTTCGCTCCAATCCAGTTTAGAACCTGTCCCTTCCTGCGTGGCCCCTTGCGGGCTGTCAAGTCTCAGGCTGGCGGCATGCGCACCTGATGCGCGCCGCACCCAAAAACAGCTTCTAACGAAATTGTTGTCCGCACGTCGTCGACATGCGGACAATCGCCACGTTTCCCGATTTGCTCGATGAATCCGTCGACTTGGGTATGCGCGATTGGCGCGGCGTTCGACCCACTGTGTTTCAAGGATTGACATGACTTCGAGCAATTCCCTCAGCCCGCTCAACGCAATCGCCGACGAGGCGCTCGGCCTGCCCGCCGCCGCGCAGCCTGCCACGAGCGACCTCGGCGACGCCGCGCCGGACGAACCGACGTTCGCGTCGCTCGGCCTGTCGCCGGAGATCGTCTCCGCGCTGCAGGCGGCCGGCTACGTGAAACCGACGCCCGTCCAGCAGCGCGCGATCCCGGCCGGCATCGCAGGCCGCGACCTGCTCGTGTCGAGCCCGACGGGCTCGGGCAAGACGGCCGCGTTCATGCTGCCCGCGATCGAGCGCTTCGCGCAGTTGCAAAAGACGCAGGCGCTGCAGCCGCGCGCGCCGCGCGAAGGACAGCCTGGCGAGCGCCGCGGCCGCCGCCCGCAACCCGTCGCGCGCCCGGGCCTGCTCGTCCTCACGCCGACGCGCGAGCTCGCGATGCAGGTGACGACGGCCGCGTCGACGTACGGCAAGCACCTGCGCCGTCTGCGCACGGTCAGCATCCTCGGCGGCGTCGCGTACGGCCAGCAACTGATGCTGCTCGCGAAGAACCCCGAGATCCTCGTCGCGACGCCGGGGCGCCTGCTCGACCACCTCGAGCGCGGCCGCATCGATTTGTCCGAACTGAAGATGCTCGTGCTCGACGAAGCCGACCGCATGCTCGACATGGGCTTCATCGACGACATCGACACGATCGTCGCCGCGACGCCCGCGTCGCGCCAGACGATGCTGTTCTCGGCGACGCTCGACGGCAAGATCGGCTCGCTCACGAACCGCCTGCTGAAGGATCCGGAGCGCATCGAGATCACGCAGAAGATCGAATCGCGCTCGAACATCGCGCAGACCGTGCACTACGTCGACGACCGCGATCACAAGGATCGCCTGCTCGACCACCTGCTGCGCGACGTCGCGCTCGACCAGGCGATCATCTTCACCGCGACGAAGATCGACGCCGACCAGCTCGCCGGCCGCCTCGCCGATGCCGGCTTCCAGTCGGCCGCGCTGCACGGCGATCTGCCGCAGGGCGCCCGCAACCGCACGATCCGCGCGCTGCGCGAGCGCCGCGTGCGCGTGCTCGTCGCGACCGACGTCGCCGCGCGCGGGATCGACATCCCCGGCATCACGCACGTGTTCAACTACGACCTGCCGAAGTTCGCCGAGGACTACGTGCACCGGATCGGCCGCACGGGCCGCGCGGGCCGCTCGGGCACCGCGGTGAGCCTCGTGCATCATGCGGAGCAAGGCGCGCTCAAGCGCATCGAGCGCTTCGTGCGCGCGCCGCTGCCCGTGAACGTCGTCGAAGGCTTCGAGCCGCGCAAGGCGCCGCCGCCGCGCAACGATCGCGGCAACGGCCGCGGCCGTCCGGGCGGCAACGGCAATGGCGGCCGCCGGTTCGGCGGCAAGCCGGGCGGCGGCCGCTCGGGCGGCTGGAGCGGCAAGCCGGGCAGCGGCAACCGCGAAGGCTACGGCGCGCGCCGCGGCGACGGCCAGCGCGGCGGCCCGCGACGCGGCAACTCGGCCGCGTAAGCGGCCATCGGCGGACACGTTCGCGGCGCGGACGTGTCCGCCTTCCCCCCTCGAAAACCGGCGCATTCGCGCCGGTTTTTGTTTGCGCCCGAGATTTCACGATGCGAAAAAATCTTTTGCGTCGTAAAAAGTCATGCTGCGTGGCACAACCAAGACCGTTGCAGCATGGGAAACCACATTCCGCAATAAGAAATTAACGCAGCAAGCATTTGATTTTTATGGAATAATTTTTTTATATCTTTGTGAAAAAGCCCCTGTCTCGACGCAGTCGATTTGCCTAGACTCTTATACAAGACTTAACGAAGGGAACCGCTTGATCCAAACCGCGCCGCCCGCTTCGCAAAGTCAAGGATTTCTTCTCTTCAGGCAACGACCACTCAAGGAGTACGCATCATGTCGCGTCAACAACAGGTTCAGGAACTGCAAAAGCAATGGGAAACCAATCCGCGCTGGAAGGGCATCAAGCGCGCGTTCACGGCTGAAGACGTCGTGCGCCTGCGCGGCTCGGTCCAGCAAGAGCACACGCTCGCGAAGCGCGGCGCGGAAAAGCTCTGGACGCTCGTCAACAACGAGCCGTTCGTCAACGCGCTCGGCGCGCTGACGGGCAACCAGGCGATGCAGCAGGTAAAGGCCGGCCTCAAGGCGATCTATCTGTCGGGCTGGCAAGTCGCGGGCGACGCGAACGTCGCAGGCGAAATGTACCCGGATCAGTCGCTGTATCCGGCGAACTCGGTGCCGCTCGTCGTCAAGCGCATCAACAACACGCTGACGCGCGCCGACCAGATCCAGTGGTCGGAAGGCAAGAACCCGGGCGACGAAGGCTATGTCGACTTCTTCGCGCCGATCGTCGCTGACGCGGAAGCCGGCTTCGGCGGCGTGCTGAACGCGTTCGAGCTGATGAAGGCGATGATCGAGGCGGGCGCGTCGGGCGTTCACTTCGAAGATCAGCTCGCATCGGTCAAGAAGTGCGGCCACATGGGCGGCAAGGTGCTCGTGCCGACCCGCGAGGCGGTCGCGAAGCTGACGGCCGCGCGTCTCGCGGCCGACGTGATGGGCACGCCGACCGTGCTCGTCGCCCGTACCGACGCCGAAGCGGCCGACCTGATCACGTCCGACATCGACGACAACGACAAGCCGTTCCTGACGGGCGAGCGCACGGTCGAAGGCTTCTTCCGCACGAAGCCGGGCCTCGAGCAGGCGATCTCGCGCGGTCTCGCGTACGCGCCGTATGCCGACCTGATCTGGTGCGAAACGGGCAAGCCGGATCTCGAGTACGCGAAGAAGTTCGCGGAAGCGATCCACAAGCAGTTCCCGGGCAAGCTGCTGTCGTACAACTGCTCGCCGTCGTTCAACTGGAAGAAGAACCTCGACGACGCGACGATCGCGAAGTTCCAGAAGGAACTCGGCGCGATGGGCTACAAGTTCCAGTTCATCACGCTCGCCGGCTTCCACGCGCTGAACTACTCGATGTTCAACCTCGCGCACGGCTACGCCCGCACGCAGATGAGCGCGTTCGTCGAACTGCAGCAGGCCGAGTTCGCGGCGGCCGACAAGGGCTTCACCGCGGTCAAGCACCAGCGCGAAGTCGGCACGGGCTACTTCGACGCGGTGACGCAGACGGTCGAGCGCGAAGCGTCGACGACCGCGCTGCACGGCTCGACCGAAGACGAACAATTCTTCGACGGCCAGAAAGTCGCCTGAGCGCCGACAGGCGCAGGCGCGCCGCGCGCGGCCACGAGCCGTCGCGGCGCGCGCCCCGGCAAAAGACAAGACCCTATCAGGGAGAACCCGCCCGCCGCGCGCATGGTTGCGCCATGCCTGCCCAGGGCGCGCAGCGTCTTTCGACGCCGCGGACATTCGAGCGCGCCGGCCCCTGCCCGGCGCGCCTATTTTTTGCGCGACGCATTGCCGCCGATCGTCCGGCTGCGTGCGGCCCGCTATCGATAGACGATCACAGGAATCTTCGTATGGGTCAGCACGCGTTGCGTCTCGCTGCCGATCAACAGGCTGCCGAGCCCGCGCCTGCCGTGCGACGCCATGAAGATCACATCGCAGCCGCCCCGCTCCGCGGCCTCGATAATGCCGAGATACGGCGACGGGTGCACGCTCGTCGCCGACTCGCACGCCACGCCCGCGCGCCGCGCGGCCGCCTCGACCTCGTCCAGATGCGCGCGCGCCTCGCGCTCGCTGCGCTCGCGAAAATCGGCGGGCGGCTCGATCACGACCTCGGAAAACGGAGAGTATGGATATTGCGGCAGGCACGCGTAGGCGGTCACGCGCGCGCCCACCGCCTGCGCGAGATCGATCGCGCCGTCGATCGCTTTCTTCGACAGTTCGGACCCGTCGGTCGGAACCAGGATGTGCTTGAACATGGCGACCTCCGTCGGCAACTGCGGCGCGTCCGGACGCGGGCGTACCCGCGGCGGGCAGCCGATGCCGGGCAGCCCGCGCGGACGCTGGGTGATTCGATTGTAGTGCGCGAATCCGCGCCGCCGAACCCGCTAGAGGGTTCGCCCTCATATCGGAAACGCGCGCAATCGGGTGCGAATTCGGGTACGTATTCGGCGCAAGCACCGCGCGCCGAAACGATGCGCAAGGACGGCGCGCGCGCGGCGAAGGCGAGCGCCGCCGCCGTGCGGGCGTCATCCCCAGTAGCCTGGACGCTCGTATGTGTGCTTCAGAAAATCGAGAAAGAGCCGGACCCTGAGCGGCAGGTGTCGGCGTTGCGGAAACACCGCGTGAATGCCGATCGGCGGCGCGGCGAACGCGTCGAGCACGCTGACGAGCCGGCCCGCCGCAATGTCCGCGCCGACTTCCCACCACGAGCGCCACGCCAGGCCGTGGCCTTCGAGGCACCATTCATGCAGCACCGCGCCATCGGAGCATTCCATCGTGCCGGACACGCGGATCGACGCCACCTCGCCGTCGTCGACGAACGTCCAGCCGCGCTGCTGGTTCGCGTTCGCCGCGAGCGCGAGGCAGTGGTGGCGCGCGAGATCGGCGAGCGTCTCGGGCGTGCCCGCGCGCGCGAGATACTCAGGCGACGCGACGCACACGCGCCGGTTCTCGCCGAGCTTCAGCGACACGAGCGACGAATCGGGCAGCTCGCCCAGCCGCACCGCGCAATCGAACCCCTCGTTGACGAGATCGACCATCCGGTCGGACAGATCAAGCGTGACCGACACGTCCGGATGCGCGCCCGTGAACGCGGGCACGAGCGGCGCGACGTGACGCCGGCCGAAGCCCGCGGGCGCCGACACCCGCAAGTGCCCGCTCGCCTTCACGCCGCCCGCGGACACGCTCGCTTCGGCGTTCTGCATGTCGTGGATGATCCGATGGCAGTCCTCGAGGAACGCCGAGCCTTCGAACGTCAACGTGAGCTTGCGTGTCGTGCGCACAAGCAGCTTCACGCCGAGCCGCTCCTCGAGCGCATCGAGCCGGCGGCCGATGATCGCGGGCGCGACCCCTTCCGCGTGCGCGGCCGCCGACAGACTGCCCTTCGCCACGACCGCGGCGAACGTTTCGATCTGTTTGAAGCGATCCATCCCGTATGCGGGCGGCGCGAACCGGCCGCCCCGTCAAACCCGAAGTCGCTCCAGATTAGATATCAAAAAGTAAAAGATCAAGTGATGATTACTGTCTTTTTTAGTTCATGCCATCACTAATAGAATCGATTTCGACCTCTGATCGTGGAGCGCGACATCATGCCCGGCACCCCGCCCGCCTTCCCGAAGGCGATTCTTTTCGACGCGTACGGCACGCTGTTCGACGTGCACGCGGTCGTCGCCGCGGCCGAGCAGATGTTTCCGGGGCGCGGCGAGGCGCTGTCGCAGCTCTGGCGGCGCAAACAGATCGAATACTCGCAACTGCGCACGCTCGCCGATCCGGCGGGCGCGCGCTATCGGCCGTTCTGGGACCTGACGCTCGACGGGCTGCGCTTTGCCGCGCGCGCGCTCGGCCTCGCGCTGCCCGCCGCGGCCGAGAAGCGGCTGATGGACGAATACGCGTGCCTGTCGACGTATCCGGACACGGTGCCGACGCTGCGCGCATTACGCGCGCGCAGCGCGCCGCCGAAGCTCGCGATCCTGTCGAACGGCAATCCGCAGATGCTCGACATCGCGGTCAAGAGCGCCGGGATGAGCGGCCTCTTCGATCGCGTGCTGTCCGTCGACGCGGTTCGCGCGTACAAACCGTCGCCCGCCGCGTATGCGCTCGGCACGGCGGCGTTCGATGCGGCCGCGACCGACATCGCGTTCGTGTCGTCGAACGGCTGGGACGTCGCGGGCGCCGGCTGGTTCGGCTACCGGACCTTCTGGCTGAACCGCACGGGCGCGCCGCTCGAGGAGCTCGGCGCAGCGCCCTCGGGCATGGGCGCCGGGATGGCCGAGCTGCTCGCCTTTCTCGACGCGCCGCCCGCCGCCGCGAAAGCGGCCGGCCGCACGCGCCCGGCGCCCGCCTGACGCGGCGCGGACCAGATTCACGCATTTGCATCACTCAGTCACTGACCGACCAAGGAGAAAACCGATGACCACGACGCTGAAGCTGCCGCAAGGCATGGCGATCACGGGCGAGATCAAGCCCGGTTACGAAGCGATCCTCACACCCGAGGCGCTCGAACTCGTCGCGAAGCTGCATCGCCAGTTCGAGCCGCGCCGCCGCGAATTGCTCGCGGCGCGCGCCGAGCGCACGAAGCGCCTCGACGCCGGCGAGCGCCCCGACTTCCTCGCCGAGACGAAATCGATTCGCGAAGGCGACTGGAAGGTTGCTCCGCTGCCCGCGGACCTGCAGTGCCGCCGCGTCGAGATCACGGGCCCCGTCGAGCGCAAGATGATCATCAACGCGCTGAACTCGGGCGCGGATTCGTACATGACGGACTTCGAGGATTCGAACGCGCCGAGCTGGGCCAACCAGATCGACGGCCAGATCAACCTGAAGGACGCCGTGCGCCGCACGATCTCGCTCGAGCAGAACGGCAAGTCGTACAAGCTCAACGACAAGATCGCGACGCTGATCGTGCGCCCGCGCGGCTGGCACCTCGACGAGAAGCACGTGACGGTCGACGGCCAGCGCGTGTCGGGCGGCGTCTTCGACTTCGCCCTCTTCCTGTTCCACAACGCGAAGGAGCTGATCGCGCGCGGCTCCGGCCCGTACTTCTACCTGCCGAAGATGGAGAGCCATCTCGAGGCGCGCCTCTGGAACGACATTTTCGTCGTCGCGCAGGAAGCGGTAGGCATCCCGCGCGGCACGATCCGCGCGACCGTGCTGATCGAGACGATCCTCGCCGCGTTCGAGATGGACGAGATCCTCCACGAGCTGCGCGAGCACAGCTCGGGCCTGAACGCGGGCCGCTGGGACTACATCTTCTCGGCGATCAAGAAGTTCAAGAACGACCGCGACTTCTGCCTCGCCGATCGCGCGAAGATCACGATGACGGTGCCGTTCATGCGCGCCTACGCGCTCCTGCTGCTGAAGACCTGCCACAAGCGCAACGCGCCCGCGATCGGCGGGATGAGCGCGCTGATTCCGATCAAGAACGATCCGGAGGCGAACGACCGCGCGATGGCGGGCGTGCGCGCGGACAAGGCGCGCGACGCCGGCGACGGCTACGACGGCGGCTGGGTCGCGCACCCGGGGCTCGTGCCGCTCGCGATGGAGGAGTTCGTCAAGGTGCTCGGCGACAAGCCGAACCAGATCGGCAAACAGCGCGACGACGTGCAGATCGAAGGCAAGAACCTGCTCGACTTCCAGCCGGAAGCGCCGATCACCGAAACCGGCCTGCGCAACAACATCAACGTCGGCATCCACTACCTCGGCTCGTGGCTCGCGGGCAACGGTTGCGTGCCGATCCACAACCTGATGGAAGACGCGGCGACGGCCGAGATCTCGCGCTCGCAGGTGTGGCAGTGGATCCGCTCGCCGAAGGGCACGCTCGACGACGGCCGCAAGGTCACGGCCGAGCTCGTGCGCGAGTACGCGAAGGTCGAGCTCGAGAACGTGAAGCAGGTCGTCGGTGGCGACACGGCGCCGTACGTTCGCGCCGCGGCGATCTTCGAGCAGATGTCGACGTCGGAGAACTTCACCGAGTTCCTGACGCTGCCGCTCTACGAGGAGATCTGAACGACGCGGGCGGCAGGCGGGGTCGATGCGCCACCTGCCGCTCGCGGATCGGCCGGCTGAACGACGCGCCCTTGCACGCGGGCTCGGCTTCAGGCCGCCGTAGGCGATGACGGTATGGCGTTCCGCGTTCCGCATCGGACACGGGTATCCATTTTTGTTCCGCAGCCTTTGGACGCCCGAGCGTCAGCCTCTTGGCACGGTTCGTCAAGGCTTCGAGCGCCGCCGCGAGGCGTCACGCGACGCGCGCGCGGCGATACTGCACCCAGTCGCCCGACTCGATCCGCGGCTTGCCCGCAACCGAATGCGCGCCGACCGGGTAATACAGGCAATCGTACCGGCGCCCGCCGAGCTCGACCGATGCCTGCTGCTGCAAGAACAGCCCCTCGATGCCCGGATAGACCTCCTCGATCTCGTCGAGCACCGGCACGAGCCGCTCGTCGATCGCGTAGACGTCGCCCCAGACAAGATCGCGGCCGCCGTCGGCGACCATCCCCGGATAGTTGCCGAAGTCGTACAGCCGCCCCGTCACCGCCACGGCGCCGACGAGCATCGGCGCGGCGATGCCGTGCGTCGCCGCCGCACGGCCGATGTCGTTGATCTCGCCCGCTCTCAGGGTCCCGTAGCAGAATACGTAGCGCATCGCATCTTCCTTCCTTGTTTCAGTCGCGCCATCCAACCGGCACGCCGCCGTGTCACTCGAGCAGCGCGTCGTCGCTGACGAGGACGCCGTCGGCGTCCGCGTAGATCCAGTCGCCCGGCACGATGCGCGTGCCGCGCACGTCGACGGGCACGTCGCTCACGCCGGCGCCGCGCTTGTCGCTCTTGCGCGGATGCGCGGCGAGCGCGAGCACGCCCGCGCGACATTCGGCGAGCTCGTCCAAGTCGCGTACGCAGCCGTTCACGACGATGCCGGCCCAGCCGTTCTTCTCGGCGAGCTTGCCGAGGTTGCCGCCGACGAGCGCGCAGCGCAGGCTGCCGCCGCCGTCGACGACGAGCACGCGCCCCGCGCCGCCCTGCTCGAGCGCCGCGCGCACGAGCGTGTTGTCCTCGAACAGCTTGAGCGTCGCGGCCGGCCCCGCGAAGCGCCGCACACCGCCGAACGAGCGGAACACGGACTCGAGCACGCGCAGCGTGCCGGCCGCGAGGCGGTCTTCGTTCGCGTCGCAAAGGTCGGTGGTGGCGAACATCATGTCGAAGTCTCCTGGATAGTCGTAGGGTGTCGATCCGGCATTATCGGCGAAGAAAATTCCCGCTGCGGCGGGTAGAAGGCTCGCCCTACAATAGCCGGACGCACCATCCGCCCCGTCTTCGATCATCGATGAGCCCGTCCGTTCCCCTTTTGGCGCCGCCGCCCGCCGCCACGATCGACGTTCCGTCGGAATTCGCGCCGACGCGCTCGCATCCGATGCGCGTGCGCGCCCGCGCGATCGCGGCCGGCGTGCGCGTGCCGCAGCACACGCACGCGTGGGCGCAGCTCGCGTACGCGTCGCGTGGCGTGCTGCGGCTCGCGACGGCCGGTTCGACGTGGATGGTGCCGCCGTCGCGCGCGATCTGGGTGCCGCCGCGAATTCCGCACGAAGTCGTGATTGTCGAGGACGCGTATCTGCGCACGCTGTACGTCGACGAATCGGCGGTGCCGGACGGGCTCGACGCGTGCCGGGTCGTCGAGGTGTCGGGATTGCTGCGCGAGCTGATCGTCGCGCTCGAGGCGCGCTCGCTCAACCGCTCGCGCGAGCGGCTGCTGGCCGAGCTCGTGCTCGACGAACTCACGCGCGCCGAGCCGTTGCCGCTCGCGGTGCCGATGCCGACCGAAAAGCGGCTGCGCGCGCTGTGCGAAGCGGTGCTCGCGCATCCGGCGCAGGGCGAATCGCTCGAGCACTGGGCGGCGCGCGTCGGCGCGAGCACGCGGACGATCGCGCGGCTGTTCAAGCAGGAGCTCGGCGTGAGCTTTTCGCAATGGCGCCAGCAGGCTCTGCTCGCGCGCGCGATTCCGCTCCTGAATCAGGGGCGGCCGCTGTCGCACATCGCGCGCGAACTCGGCTACCAGAGCCAGAGCGCGTTCTCCGCGATGTTCCGGCGCGCGTTCGGCGCGAGCCCGCGCGCGTTCATTCAGCGCGGCGACATGCATGCGGCGACGGAGCTTGCATCGTTCGATGATGGGGATGCGGAACCGCTGCTGTGAGCTCGGTTGCGCAAGTCGCTGAAGTCTTCAGGATAGGGGCACTTGCGGCCAGGCGCGGCAGAACCGGATGACAACGGAAGGATCGAACGATGCCGTCCGCCGTCCCCGAGGAATGCAGCCCGAACGAAGTCCGCACGATGCGATCTCGCTCGTCCGGCGGACCGAGGCGGTTCCGCGTGCTCATTCGGGCCACGATCAGGACACGGGCCGCGCCATATGACGGATCGATCCGAACTGCGCGAGACGCGGCCCCGCGAGCCGATACCCCATTCGCAGGTACAGCCGCGCAGCCGGATTGTCGACGAACACGCGCAGTTGCGTCTCGCGCAGCCCGCGCGCCTTCGCGAAACGGTGCGAGGATTCGAGCAGATACGTGCCGGCGCCGCGCTGCCGGTGCCCCGGCGCGATCTGCACGTCGCGGATGTGCAGCGAATCGCCTTCCTCCGTAATCCTCAACAGGCCGATCGGCACACCGTCGAGCTCGAGGATGAAGTTTTCCGAATCGCGCCAGCTCGCAAAAAAGAGATCCGCGCGCCACCTGAGACCGTGGCGCTGGTAGTACGCGTTCATGTTGCCGTGCGTGAGCGCTTCCGCGAACTCGAAATCGCCCTGCTCGGCGGGACGCAGCAGGTAAACGAGAGGAACGGCGGCGGAATCGGACATGGCATATTCGCAAAACCTGCGTCACCGCCACGATAGCGCAGCCGGCGCACGTTGCAATGCCGATTTGCACGCATGCGGCAACGGCGCGCCACATCGTTCGCCTCGAAAACGTGCGGGGCAAAAACAAAACCCGTTCAGGCATGCCTGAACGGGCTTCGATTTGGCGGAGCGGACGGGACTCGAACCCGCGACCCCCGGCGTGACAGGCCGGTATTCTAACCGACTGAACTACCGCTCCAGTCTTGCTGCTTGCCTGGCAGGCGTCGGTTGCTTCCTGCCGGCGCATCGTCTCGACACTCGGCCGAACGACGCTTTGTCTTGGCGTCCCCTAGGGGATTCGAACCCCTGTACTCACCGTGAAAGGGTGATGTCCTAGGCCTCTAGACGAAGGGGACAACGTACTGCTTACACCTTTAACGAAAAAGCCCGTTCACATGCAGCCTGAACGGGCTCTCGATCTGGCGGAGCGGACGGGACTCGAACCCGCGACCCCCGGCGTGACAGGCCGGTATTCTAACCGACTGAACTACCGCTCCACTTCCTGCACCTGATCGACAAGCGTCGGTTACGCTCTTGCCGACCCGCTTCGCTTCGCTTCTGTCGAAACGACGCCATGTCTGGCGTCCCCTAGGGGATTCGAACCCCTGTACTCACCGTGAAAGGGTGATGTCCTAGGCCTCTAGACGAAGGGGACAAAATCTTTTCAGATCTGCCTTGCCACTTTGTTCTCGCTGTTAATTTTCACCAACAGCAGAGAACGAAATTCTAACTTCTTTCATTCCATTTGTGAAGCATTTTTTCTGTCACTCAATGCTTCGCAAACTTCATTCACTCTGCGTTCAACTGGTGGAGGTAAGCGGGATCGAACCGCTGACCTCTTGCATGCCATGCAAGCGCTCTCCCAGCTGAGCTATACCCCCGTGTCTCGTTGACTGCTGAACAACAGAGAAGCGAGATTGTAGAGACCGTTTTGAGGTTTGTAAATACCCTATTTGCGCCTCGAGCAAAATTTTTTGCGAACCCGCTTATTCGAACGGCTCCGAATGGCTCCGAATGGCTCGTCACCTCGAACGACGCGGCGTCGCACACTTGCCGCGCGCTTACGCGAACGCCGCCTCGAGACGCGACACGACGACGTCGCGGCCGAACAGCAGCAGCACCGCATCGATCGACGGCGTGTGCGCCGTGCCCGCAACGAGCAGGCGCACCGGCATCGCGAGCTGCGGCATCTTCAGCTTGTGCGCGCCGAGCACGGCCTTCAGCGCGGCCGCGATCGCCTCCTTCGTCCACTCGGCCGTCTTCAGCGCCGCCGCGAATTCGGCAAGCGCCGGACGCACCGCGTCGGTCACGTGCTGCGCGAGCGCGTCCGCGTCAGGCGCCGGCGCACGGTAGAACATCGCCGAATTCTCCGCGATCTCCTTCACCGTTGACGCGCGATCCTTCATCAGCGCCATCACGCCCGCGAGGCCCGGGCCCTGCGCGATCGCGCCGGCGTCGATGCCGAGCGCCGCGAAGAACGGCTTCGACAGCTCGGCAAGACGCGCGTCGTCCGCTTCCTTGATGTAGTGGTTGTTCAGCCAGTTCAGCTTGTCGTGGTCGTACTGCGCAGGCGACTTGCCGAGATGTTCGAGGTCGAACCATTCGACGAACTGCTCGCGCGAGAAGATCTCCGCGTCGCCGTGCGACCAGCCGAGGCGCGCGAGATAGTTGAGCACCGCCTCCGGCAGATAGCCGGCATCTCGGTAGCCCATCACGCTCATCGCGCCGTGGCGCTTGCTCATCTTCTCGCCCTGCTCGTTCAGCACGGTCGGCAGGTGGGCGTACACCGGCACTTCGCCGCCGAGCGCGCGCAGGATGTTGATCTGGCGCGGCGTATTGTTCACGTGGTCGTCGCCGCGGATCACGTGCGTGATGCCCATGTCGAGATCGTCGACGACGACGCAGAAGTTGTACATCGGCGTGCCGTCGGGACGCGCGACGACGAGATCGTCGAGCTCCTCGTTCGAGATCTCGACGCGGCCTTTCACCGCGTCGTCCCAGGCCACCGTGCCCGTCAGCGGATTGCGGAAGCGCAGCACGGGCTTCACGCCGGCGGGCGGCTCGGGCAGCACCTTGCCCGGCTCGGGGCGCCACGTGCCGTCGTAGCGCGGCTTCTCGCCCGCCGCGCGCTGGCGCTCACGCAACGCGTCGAGCTCTTCGGTCGACATGTAGCATGGATAGACGAGGCCCTTCTCGAGCATCTGCGCGAGCACTGCGCGATAGCGGTCCATTCGCTGCATCTGGTAGTACGGACCTTCGTCGTAATCGAGGCCGAGCCACGCCATCCCTTCGAGGATCGCATCGACCGCCTCCTGGCTCGAACGCTCGACGTCGGTGTCCTCGATCCGCAGCACGAACGTGCCCTTCATCTTGCGGGCGAACGCCCACGGATAAAGCGCGGATCGGATGTTGCCGAGGTGGATGAAGCCGGTGGGGCTCGGCGCAAAACGGGTGCGTACAGGACGGGTCATAAACGATAGCTCGAACGCCTCAAGCGGCGCATCAATTGAAACGACGCGGCGGCGCGCGCCGCACGGCATTGCCGGGTGCGCACGCGACCGGAACGGAAAGAGCACGAATTATACTCGGCGCGCCGCGGTTCCTCGTCGCGCCGAGCAGGGCCGCGCCGGCGCCGAGGCAGCCCGCGAGCCGTTCGCGAACCCGGCACGCCACCATCTTCGCCGATGTCCGCCCGAATCGCCCGTCGTCCTTTCGGCCGACGATCGCGCCGCCGCGCGCGGCTTTCGTGCGCGCGCCGCCAGTTGCTTTATGATGTGCGCGCCGCGGCCGCCATGCCGGCGCCGCGCACGGCCGCCCGACTCCGTCGGCGCGACCGCCGGAATTTCGCCGCGCGCGGCGCGTCCATCGAGGCCGCGCGCGGCTCGTCGCTGGAGATCGAGCCGATGTCGTCCCCCCGTTTGTCCCGCCGCGCGTTCACGCTCGCCTGCGCGTCGGCCGCCCTCGCCGCCTGCACGTCGACCGGCACGAAGCCGACGACGGGCGCCGCCACGCCCGCCAACCCGCCGCCGCGCGAGAAGCCGATCAGGATCGGCATCGCGCTCGGCGGCGGCGCGGCGCGCGGCTTCGCGCACGTCGGCGTGCTGAAGGCGCTCGAGGCGCGCGGAATTCCGGTCGAGCTCGTCGCCGGCACGAGCGCGGGCTCGGTCGTCGGCGCGCTGTACGCGTCGGGGATGAACGCGCTGCAAATCAACAAGCTCGCGCTCACGATGGACGAAGCGTCGATCAGCGACTGGGCGACGCCGTTCCGCTCGCGCGGCCTGCTGCAAGGTATCGCGCTGCAGAACTTCATCAACAAGACGCTGAACAACCGGCCGATCGAGAAGATGGCGAAGCCGCTCGGCATCGTCGCGACCGATCTGAAGAGCGGCCAGCCGATCCTGTTTCAGCGCGGCAACACGGGGCTCGCGGTGCGCGCGTCGTGCAGCGTGCCCTCGGTGTTCGAGCCGGTGCGCATCGGCGATCGCGAGTATGTCGACGGCGGGCTCGTGAGCCCCGTGCCCGCGTCGTTCGCGCGCAGGATGGGCGCGGACTTCGTGATCGCGGTTGACATCTCCTCGCGCCCCGACGGCGCGGCGACCGGCAATCCGATCGAGATGCTGCTGCAGACGTTCACGATCATGGGCCAGACGATCAAGACCTACGAGCTCGACAAGTACGCCGACGTCGTGATCCGCCCGAACCTCGCCGCGATGGGCGGCAGCGACTTCAATCAGCGCAACGCGGCAATCCTCGCGGGCGAGGAAGCGGTCGCGCGAATCATGCCGGAGCTGCAGCGCAAGCTCGCGGCCGCGCACTCGGCGACCGCGGCCGCCTGACGGCTGACGCCCGACGCCTGCCCGCGCCGAGCCACATCAACGTCACGCCGCATCGAAAACGCGATCCACAAAAGCAAAGCCCCGCATCCATCGAGGAGCGGGGCTTCGGCGCGCGACATCGGCCGGCGCAAACCGGTGCGCGATTCAGTTGCCGCCGTTCGCGCTCGCGTTGACGCCGCCGTCGCCGATCGTCGCCTTCACGCGCTGGCGCAGATCGTCGGGTTTCGTCGAGAACTGCGTCTCGATCCGGCGCGCGCCGGTGAAACGCTTTTCCCAGTAGCCGCTATCGAGATCGTCGACGCGAATCGTGCTGCCCGTCGACGGCGAGTGCACGAACTTGTTGTCGCCGATATAGATGCCGACATGCGAGAACGTGCGGCGCATCGTGTTGAAGAACACGAGATCGCCCGGCTTCAGCTCGCTCATGCGCACCTTCTCGCCTACGCGGCTCATCTCCTCCGCGCGGCGCGGCAGCGACATGCCGAGCGTGTCCTGGAACACGTAACGGACGAAGCCGCTGCAATCGAGGCCCGAATCCGGCGTATTGCCGCCCCAGCGGTAGCGCACGCCGATCATGTTCAGCGCGCCGACGACGACGTCGCCCGCCTTGCCGGCCATGCCCGACAGGAACGCCTTTGCACCACCCTGGCTCTTCGCGGGCGTGGCGGCACTGACCTGTTGGGGATTCTGGGAAGAGGAAGCCGGCTCGGATTGAGCCGAACTGATCGCATTCTGACTGGAACTGCTGACTTCGTCGGCGAACGCGCCGGGAGCTGCAGCGATCAGGACGCCGATGAACATCCCGGCGACGACGCGCGTACAAGCCTGGGTCAGATATCGGTGCTGCATTGGTCGATGGATTTGCGCTGGAAAATCAGCTCGATTGGCGGAAAAATTTCGCTCGATACTAGCCACGAAGTATTTGTTTGTCAAAAGGAATTGATAATTTCAATCAAACTTCTTGCACCATTCGGGTTCATCAGACTTAACGAACTGCTTTCAACAATTTTTGCGTGTAAGGATGCACCGGATCAGTGAAGATCCGCTCGACGTCGCCCGTCTCGACGATCACCCCGCCCTGCATCACCGCCACCCGGTGCGCCATCGCGCCGATCACCTCCAGATCGTGGCTGATGAATACGTAGCCAAGGTTGTACTTTCGTTGCAAATTCGACAGAAGCTTCAACACTTGTTGCTGGATCGACACGTCGAGCGCACTCGTCGGCTCGTCGAGCACGAGCACGCGCGGCGCCAGCACGAGTGCGCGCGCGATCGCGATCCGCTGGCGCTGGCCGCCCGAGAATTCGTGCGGATAGCGATGCAGCACCGTGCGGTCGAGGCCGACTTCGCGCAGCACCGCGACCACCTTGTCGCGGCGCGCATCGCCCGCGAGCTGCGGGCGATGCAGCGCCAGCCCTTCGGACACGATCCGCTCGATCGTCTGCCGCGGCGAAAGCGAACTGAAGGGGTCCTGAAATACCACCTGCATGTTCGCGCGCAGCGCGGTGCGCTCGCGCCCGCGAAAGCTCGCGAGCGAGCGGCCCTCGAATTCGATGTCGCCGTGCGCGACCTGTTGCAGCCCGAGGAGCGCCATCGCGAGCGTCGACTTGCCGGAACCCGATTCGCCGACGATCCCGAGCGTCTCGCCCTGCCGCACCGACACGCTCGCGTCCGACACCGCGGTGAAGCGCCCCGAGCGAAACCAGCCCGCGAAGCCCGGCAGCTTCTGCTTGAACTTCACGGTGACGCCGTGCGCGTCGAGCACGACGGGCGCGATCGGCAGCACGGGCGACACCGTGCGCTGCGGCCGGCTGTGCAACAGACGCTGCGTGTACGGATGCTCGGGCGCATCGAAGATCCGCTCGACCGGCCCGCACTCGACGAGCTTGCCCTTCTCCATCACCGCGACCCGCTCGGCGAAGCGCCGCACGAGATTCAGATCGTGCGTGATGAGGAGCACCGCCATCCCGCGTTCGGCGGCCGCGTCGCGCTGCAGCTCGAGCAGCAGCTCGACGATCTGCGCGCGGACCGTCACGTCGAGCGCGGTCGTCGGCTCGTCGGCAAGCAACAGGCGCGGCCGGCACGCTAGCGCCATCGCGATCATCGCGCGCTGCCGCTGGCCGCCCGACAACTGGTGCGGGTAGCTGTCGACGCGCTCGCGCGGCCGGTCGATCCCGGTGCGCGCGAGGAGCGCGATCGCCCGCTCGCGCGCGTCGCGCTTCGACACGCCGTCGTGCAGCTCGATCGTCTCGCCGATCTGCTCGCCGACCGTGAAGAGCGGATTGAGCGCCGTCATCGGCTCCTGGAAGATCATCGCAATGTCCGCGCCGCGCAGCCCGCGCATCTCGCGCTCGCTCTTGTCGGCGAGGTTCTCGCCCGCGAAGCGGATCGCGCCGCTCACGTCGGCGTCGCGCAGCAGGCGCAGGATCGACAGCGCGGTCACGCTCTTGCCGGAACCCGATTCGCCGACGAGCGCGACGCGTTCGCCGCGGCCGATCACGAACGACACGTCGTCGACGGCTAGCGCGTCGCGAAAGCGCACCTGCAGCCGCTCGATCGACAGCAGCGGCTCGGGCGGCGACGGCGCCGCGCCGCCGCCCGCGATTTGCACGGCGCTCATCGGAGGCCTCCCGCGGCGCGCGTCGTGTCCGCGATCCGCGTGTCGAGCGCGTTGCGCAGCGCGTCGCCCATGAACGTCAGCAGCAGGAGCGTCGCGACGAGCACGCAGAACGTCGCGAGCGAGATCCACCACGCGTCGAGGTTCGCCTTGCCCTGCGCGAGCAGCTCGCCGAGGCTCGGCGTCGGCGGCGGCACGCCAAGCCCGAGGAAGTCGAGGCTCGTGAGCGCGAGGATCGCGCCGCTCATTCTGAACGGCAGGAACGTGATGACGGGCGTGAGGCTGTTCGGCAGCACGTGGCGCCAGATGATCTGCCAGTTCGTGAGGCCCATCGCGCGCGCGGCGCGCACGTAGTCCTGCGTGCGGTTGCGCAGGAACTCCGCGCGCACGTAATCGGACAGCCCGATCCAGCCGAACAGCGACAGCAGCACGATCAGCAGCACGAAGCTCGGCTCGAACACCGACGCGAAGATGATCAGCAGATACAGCTCCGGCATCGAGCTCCAGATTTCGATGAGCCGCTGGCCGACGATGTCGATGCGCCCGCCGAAGAAGCCCTGCACCGCGCCCGCCGCGATCCCGAGCAGCGTGCCGATGAACGTCAGGATCAGCGCGAACTCCACCGACACGCGAAAGCCGTAGACGAGCCGCGCGAGCAGGTCGCGCCCTTGCGCGTCGGTGCCGAGCCAGTTCTCGCGCGACGGCGGCGCCGGGTTCGGGCGCTTCGAGAAGTAATTGAGCGTGTCGTAGTAATAGCGGTTCGGCGGATACAGCGCGAAGTTGCCCGGCGCGTCGAGCTTGCCGCGCACGTACGGATCGAGATAGTCGGCGGGCGTCGGGAAATCCCCGCCGAACGTCGTTTCCGGATAGCTCTTGAAGAGCGGGAAATAGAACTGGCCGTCGTAGCGCACGACGATCGGCTTGTCGTTCGACCACAGCGGCGCGGCGAGGCTCGCCGCGAACGCGATCACGAAGATCACGAGGCTCCAGTAGCCGAGGCGCTGCCCCTTGAAGCGCTGCCACACGCGCCGCGCGGGCGACGGCGACACCCGCGCGCGCGCGGCGTCGATCCGGGGAGAGACGGCGAGTCGGCTCAAATCAGCGCTCCAGTTGCTCGAATTGAACGCGCGGGTCGACCCACACGTAGCAGAGATCGGATACGAGCTTCGTCGCGAGCCCGATCAGCGTGAAGACGTACAGCGTGCCGAGCACGACCGGATAGTCGCGCCGGATCACCGATTCGTATGACAGAAGGCCGAGCCCGTCGAGCGAGAAGAGCGTCTCGATCAGCAGGCTGCCCGTGAAGAACGCGCCGATGAACGCGGCAGGAAAGCCGACGACGAGCGGCAGCAATGCATTGCGGAACACGTGCTTGCCCAGCACGGTGCGCTCGGCGAGCCCCTTCGCGCGCGCGGTCAGCACGTACTGCTTGCGGATCTCGTCGAGGAACGCGTTCTTCGTGAGCATCGTGATCACCGCGAAGCTGCCGACGACCGACGCGATGATGGGCAGCGCGATGTGCCACAGGTAATCGGCGATCTTGCCGGCTAGCGTGAGCTGCGCGAAGTTGTCCGACGTGAGGCCGCGCAGCGGGAAGATCTGCCAGAACGAGCCGCCGCCGAACAGCACGAGCAGCAGCACGCCGAGCACGAAGCCCGGAATCGCATAGCCGACGAGCACGACGAGGCTCGTCGCGAAATCGAACGGCGAGCCGTTGCGCACCGCCTTCGCGATGCCGAGCGGCACCGATATCAGATACGTGAGCAGGAACGTCCACACGCCGATGCTGATCGACACCGGCAGCTTCGATACGACGAGCGACCACACGCTCTGATGGTGAAAGTAGCTGTCGCCGAGATCGAAGCGCGCGAAGCGCTCGAGCATCAGCCAGTAGCGCTCGAGGGGCGGCTTGTCGAAGCCGTACAGCGCCTTGAGCTGCGCGAGCTGCTGCGCGTCGACGCCCGTGTACGAGCGCATCCCGAACGGCGTGCTGCCCCGCTCGGCGCCCTTGCGCAGCTCCTGCACCGCCTGCTCGACGGGGCCGCCCGGCACGAACTGGATCACCGCGAACGTGATGGTCAAAACGCCGACGAGCGTCGGGATCATCAGCAGCAGACGTTTGAGGATGTAGCTCCACATAGGCGCATTCGGGCGTGTTCGAACGGTTTCGTCAATCGGCGCGGCGGCGGAGGGCCGCTCGTTGCATCGCGCTTCACATCGTACTTCGCGCCGCACGCCAAGCCGCGCGCGGCACGCGGGTCAGCCGGGCCGCCGCCGCCCGACCGGGCTCGGCCGGCGCGCGACCCGCACGGCCGGGCTAGCGCGCGGGCGCGCCATGCTCGGGCTTCGCCCACCACGTCGATGCGACCCAGCCTTCCGCCGAATAGTACAGCGGCAGCGTCGACGGATAGGCGAGCGTGCGCTTGAACGCGATCCGGTGGGTCGCGCTGTACCACTGCGGCACCGCATAGTAGCCGTGCATCAGCACGCGGTCGAGCGCGTGCGTCGCGTCGAGCAGTTCCTGCCGCGTCTCGGCCTGCGTGAGCGCCCTCAGGATCGCGTCGACCGCGGGCGACTTGAGCCCCGTCAGGTTGTCCGAGCCCGGCTCGTCCGCGTAGCGGCTCGCGAAGCGCGCGACCTGCTCGGCGCCCGGCACCTGGACGCCCGGGTAGCGCACCGTCGTCATGTCGTAGTCGAATGCGTCGAGGCGCTTTTGCAGCAGCGCGTAATCGGCCGTCCGGTACTTCGCGACGATCCCGAGCTTCGCGAGATTGCGGATGTACGCGGCGACCACCGGCTCGAACGCCGAGCCCGAATCGTCGAGGATCTCGAACACGAACGGCTCGCCCTTCGCGTTGCGCAGCGCGCCGTCGCGGTAGGTCCAGCCGGCCTCGGCGAGCAGCGCGCGCGCCTTCAGCAGGTTCGCGCGCAGCGACGCGGGCGGATCGGTGGCGGGCTGCACGGTCATCGGCCCGAACACGGCCGCGTCGAGCTGCGCGCGCAACGGATTCAGCAGCGCGAGCTCGCCCGCGCTCGGCAGGCCCGTCGCCTGCAGGTCGGTATCGGCGAAGTAGCTGTTCTGACGCGTGTAGGCGCCGTAGAAGAGCTGCCGGTTCAGCCATTCGAAATCGAACGCGAGATCGAGCGCGTGGCGCACCCGCACGTCCTGGAACAGCGGCCGCCGCAGGTTCATGAAGAAGCCCTGCATCCCCGCGCCGTTGTGCTGGCGGAACTCGCGCTTGACGAGCTCGCCGCTGTCGAAGCGCTTGCCGACGTCGCGCCGCGCCCAGTTGCGCGCGATGTATTCGACGAGCACGTCGTATTCGCCCGCCTTGAACGCCTCGAGCCGCGCGACGCCATCGCCGTACAGCTTGTAGACGATGCGCTCGAAGTTGTTCGTGCCGATCCGCACGGCAAGCGCCGCGCCCCAGTAAGCGGGATTGCGCCGGTACGTGATCGTGCGCCCGCTGTCGTAGCGCTCGATCAGGTACGGGCCGCTGCCGATCGGCTGCTCGAACGCGAGCTGGTCGAACGCAATGCGCGAGCCGTCCGCGCGCAAGCCCCATTTGCGCGAGAACACCGGGATGCCGCCCGCGATCAGCGGCAGCTCGCGGTTCTTCCTGCGAAACTCGAAGCGCACGGTCGCCGGATCGACGATCACCGCGCGCGTGATGTCCGCGTAGTAGGCCGGGTACTGCGGCGCCGCCTTCGGGCTCTTCAGCGTGTCGAACGAATGCTTGACGTCCGCTGCGGTGACGGGTTCTCCGTTCGAGAAGCGCGCGCGCGGATTCAGATGAAACGTGACCGACAGCCCGTCCGGCGCGACGGCGATGTCGTCCGCGAGCAGGCCGTACGCGGAAGCGGGCTCGTCGGCGCTGCCCGTCGTCAGGCTCTCGAACAGCAGGTCGATCCCGGGCGCCGGGTTGCCGCGCATCGTGAACGGATTGAACTTGTCGAACGTCGTGAGCCGGTTCGGATTCGCGAGCACGAGCGTGCCGCCTTTCGGCGCGTCGGGATTCACGTAGTCGAAATGCCTGAAGCCGGGCGGGTACTTCGGCTCGCCGTACTGCGCGATCGCGTAGGCGGCGTGCGCCGCCGGCGCGGCGGCAAGCGCGAGCGCGACGCCTGCCGCCGCGCGGCGCGCGACACGCGCGAGCGCGGCGCGCACGCGGGCCGCCCGTTGCGGCGCGGCGGCTTGCGCGGCCTGTTCTGATGCCGCCGCGCGTCGCGGCGGTCGCGGCCGGCGAGCCCGGAGCGAACCGATCGTCATGGGGGTGTTGGCAGTCGTTCGAGGATGGCGATGTGAGAGAATTCTACCCATTCGCAACCGGTTGCAGCCAACCGCCGCCTGCCGACCGTGCGGGCGCGGGCGCCACACATAGGAGAATTCATGGGCTTTCTCGACGGTAAACGTATTCTGCTGACGGGCCTCTTGTCGAACCGTTCGATCGCTTACGGCATCGCCAAGGCGTGCAAGCGCGAAGGCGCCGAGCTGGCGTTCACCTACGTCGGCGATCGCTTCAAGGATCGCATCACCGAGTTCGCGGCCGAGTTCGGCAGCGAGCTCGTGTTCCCGTGCGACGTCGCCGACGACGCGCAGATCGACGCGCTCTTCGCATCGCTGAAGACGCACTGGGACACGCTCGACGGCCTCGTCCACTCGATCGGCTTCGCGCCGCGCGAGGCGATCGCGGGCGACTTCCTCGACGGCCTCACGCGCGAGAACTTCCGCATCGCGCACGACATCTCCGCATACAGCTTCCCCGCGCTCGCGAAGGCCGCGCTGCCGATGCTGTCGGACGACGCGTCGCTGCTCACGCTCTCGTATCTCGGCGCGGAACGGGCGATTCCGAACTACAACACGATGGGCCTCGCGAAGGCGGCGCTCGAAGCGAGCGTCCGTTATCTCGCGGTGTCGCTCGGCGCGAAGGGCGTGCGCGTGAACGCGATCTCGGCGGGCCCGATCAAGACGCTCGCGGCGAGCGGCATCAAGAGCTTCGGCAAGATTCTCGACTTCGTCGAAAGCAACTCGCCGCTCAAGCGCAACGTGACGATCGAGCAGGTCGGCAACGCGGGCGCGTTCCTGCTGTCGGACCTCGCGAGCGGGGTCACGGCCGAAGTCATGCACGTCGACTCGGGCTTCAACGCGGTGGTGGGCGGGATGGCTGGCCTCGAAGAGTAAAAGAGTCAGCGCGCCAGCGCTGCGGCCGTCGCGCCGCATGCCGGCCGGCAGCCGTCGCGTGGCCGGCCGCGGACACGCGACGGAATCAGTGACGCCAGCCGTTGTGGCGGCCGTTGTCCCAGTGGCCGCCGCGGTCCCAATCGCGGCCGCGATGGCGATACCACTCGTCACGCCCCCAGTAGCGGCGGCCGTCCCAGTAACGGTCGCCGTGCCAGCCGATCACGATCGACGGCGCGGGCACGTAGACGGGCGCCGGCGCATAGACGGGGGCCGGCTGGTACACGACGGGGGGCGGCGGCGGCGCATAAACGGGCGCCGGAGCGACGTAGACGGGTGCGGGCACGCCGACGTTGATGCCGACGCTGACGCCCGCCAACGCGGCGCCAGATGCGAGCAGCGCGGCGAGACCGGCCGCGAGCGAGGCAGCACGCAAGGTTTTCATGGACTCCCCTTCTGGTTGATTCGTTGGATTCGACTATAGCGGGAACCGTCTGCACCGCATATTTCAACTTTGTAAGAACTGATGCGCGGCATCGCAGCCGCATCGGCGGGCTAACTTTTGGTTACATTCGGGCCCGCGGCGGCTGCGAAGAGGCGGCAACACGAGCGCCGCGGAGGAAGAGGCAGGCGGGAGAGACGGAAGGGAAAGACCGGGAACCGGACGGCAGCCCGGCCCGCACGCGCGAACGGGGCGGCAGACCACCGAGCGGAGAAATCGGAAGCGAACGAAATCCGCCTCGCGCGGCGGCGCGCGCAATCAAGCCGGCTCGGCTTCGAGGGTCGCGGGCACGGCAACCGGCATATCGACGGCGCGCAAATGCACGGGCACGTACTTGTGATAAGGCGTGCGCGACAGCGGATCGCAATGCGCGCCCGACGTCAGACGATTGAGCTCGGGCCCGATCGGCGGCCCGCCTTTGTAGCGCATGCCATAGCCGTGCGGCAACGTGACCATCCCGCGCCGCACGCTGTCGTCGAACTCGGCGACGACTTCGATGCTGCCCGTCGCCGACGCGCACACGAGCCTGCCGCCGTCCGCGACGCCGAGCGCCGCCGCGTCGTCCGGATGAATCCGCAGCGAGCCGTGCGGATCGACCTTGCGCCACGTCGGGTCGCGATAGATCTGGTTCGCGTTGTACGCGCGCCGCTCGCCCGCCATCAGCACGAACGGATAGTCGGCGCCGGGCGGCGTCTCCGTCTCGAGTGCGCGCAACTCGTCGATCATCTCCGGAATGTGCAGATGCACGCGGCCGTCCGGATGGCGAATGAAACGCCACATTTCGTCGAACTCGTGAACGCTGATCAACGTCCCCGAGCGCCGTTCGAGAATCCCGCGAAAGAGCGCCGTGCCGAGCGTCGCGCGGCTGCCGCGAAATCCCGCGCGGCGCACGGCCGCGTCATGCCGCTGCGCATACAGCATCGTGAGCGGCAGCAGCGGCGCGATCCCCGCCGCGTCGTTCGGCAGCGCGCGGCCGAGCGTTCGATAGACGATCGACGCCGCGTGACGCTGCCACTTCTTGTTCGCCGCGAGCGCGATCCCGAGCGCACCCATGTAGGCGAGATGCTTCGACCCACGGGGCTCGAGCCGCGCGATGCGCTCGAGCAGCGGGAAGCGGCGCGGCAGCTCGCCCATCTTCTCGAGCAGCCGCGTGTAGATCTCCGGCTCCGGCAGCGATTCACCGAGCGGCGGCAGCAGCGGATGACGCAGATGGAACGCGTTCGCGGGAAACTCGAGGTTGAAGCCCGTCGCCTCCCATTTCTCGAACTGCGACGCGGCGGGCAGCACGTAGTGCGCGAGGCGCGCGGTCTCGGTCATCGCGACGTCGATCACGACGAGCAGCTCCAGCTTGCCGAACGCGCGCTCGTACGCGTTCGAATCGGCATACGTGACGACCGGGTTCGCGCTGTCGACGAACGCCGCACGCACGCGCTTCTCGCCCGCGAGCTCGATCTCGTCGGGCAGGATGTTCGGCGGATAGATGCCCGCGATCGGAAACATCCGGTGATGCGCGGTCCGCTTGAGCGGCTTGCCGTTCCTGCTCGCGCGCTCGTCGGTATGGCCGATGACGGGCAGCAGGAACGAATGCAGGTTGTTGCCGCCGCGCTTGCCGAAATTGCCGGTCACGAGAAACAGCAGCTTCTCGAGGTAGCCGTTGAGCGTCGTGTGCAGCGTTTGCTGGATGCCGAGATCGATGCGCAGGCAAGCCGCGCGCGCGGTCGCGAATCCGCGCGCGACGCGCTCGATGTCCTCGAGCGGCACGTCCGCGCGGCGCGCGTATTCGGCGATCGGCACGTCGCGCAGCACGCGCTCGACGAACTCGAAGCCCGTGCAGCGCCGCGCGATGAACTCGCGATCGATCAGATCGTCGCGCAGCATGATCGCGAGCATCGCGCTCATCAGATACGCGTCCGCGCCCGGCCGCACCTGCAGATGCAGATCGGCGAGCTTCGCCGTCTCCGAGCGGCGCGGATCGACGACGACGAGCGTGCGGTCCGGGTCCTTCTTCAGCTCGCGCAGCGTGTCGCGCGCGTTCGGGATGCCGTGCGCCTGATAGGGATTCGCGCCGATGACGAGCACGTAGTCCGCATGCTCGATGTCCTCGGTCGTATGGCAATCCTGACGGCCGAACAGTCGGCCGTTGAGCCAGAAATCGCCGGTCTTCTCCTGGCCGAGCGCGTTGTACGCAAAGCGGCTTCGCATCGCCGCGAGCAATTGCCGGCTGTACGCGCCGCCGACGTGATTGCCCTGCCCGCCGCCGCCGATGAACGCGAACGCGTCGCCGCCGTGCCGCTCGCGCAGCGCGACGAGGCGCTGCGCGATGTCGTCGAGCGCCTCGTCCCACGTGACGCGCGTGAAGCTGCCGTCGGGCTCGCGGCGCAGCGGGTGCGTGAGGCGGTCGTCGTGATGCTGGTAGTACGCGAGACGCGCGGCCTTCTGGCACAGATAGCCTTTCGAAACCGGATGATCGTCGTCGCCGCGGATTTTCGCGAACTTGCCGTCCACGACGTCGACGACGAGGCCGCAATTGCGCGAACACAAAATACAGGCGGTTTTTTCGACTGCCATCGCACGCTCCATCTGCCGGCGCATCCGCCGGGATCGGGGAAGGGTGAATATTGAATAACGGTCGTTATCGTAACGGACGTTATTCTATACTTCCATCGACGTCAATCGAACAAAGCCTCGAAAACGGAACGGACATGCGTTATTCACCGAAACACAAGGAGGCAAGCCGGGCGCGCCTCGTCGAGGCGGGCGCCGCGCTTGCAAAGCAGAACGGCTTCGCGAACACCGGCATGGATGCGCTCACCGCGGCGGCCGGCGTGACGACGGGTGCGTTCTATTCGCAATTCCGCTCGAAGCCGGAATTCCTGCACGCGATCGTCGAGCACGAGATGTCGAAGGTGCTCGCGACGGTCGAGAACCGCTCGAAGGACGACCTCGTCGCCGCATTGCGAAGCTATCTGAGCACCGCGCACGCGGATCATCCGGAGCTCGGCTGCCCCGTGCCCGCGCTCGGCGCGGAGATCGCGCGCGCCGACGTCGCGACCCGCAAGATGTTCGAAGACCTGATCAAGCGCTTCCAGGCGTCGCTCGCGAGCGCGCTCGACGACGACGAAGCCGCGTGGACGCTCGGCTGCGCGGCGATCGGCGCGGTGCTCGTCGCGCGCGCGATGGCGACGCCCGAGCGCCGCGGCGAAGTGCTGCGCGCGGTGCTCGCGTACACGATACGATCGTTCGACGGCGACACGCAGCAGAAGAAGTGAAGGACGCATCGCACGCGCCGGATTCGGCGTGCATGCGTGCATCGCAAACGCCGGCGTGCCGGACACGCGCGAGAACGACGTGTCACGCGGCGCACGCATCGCGGCCCGACGCGCGCGGGCGAACCATCGCCCGCGCCGTCTATTCAGCCCCGCTCGACCGCGCCGCCGGCCTCCGCCGCGACCGGCGACTGCTCGGGCTCGCCATCCGGCCAGGGCGTCAGGATGTCGAAGCCGTCTTCCGTCACGACGACCATATGCTCCCACTGCGCGGACCACGAGCGGTCCTGCGTCACGACCGTCCAGCCGTCGGCGAGCTGCCGCGTTTCGGCGCGCCCCGCGTTGAGCATCGGCTCGATCGTGAAGATCATCCCGGGCGCAAGACGCAGCCCCGTGCCCGGCCGTCCGTAGTGGAGCACTTGCGGCTCGTCGTGATAGATGCGGCCGATGCCGTGGCCGCAATACTCGCGCACGACGCTGAAGCCCTCGCGATGCGCGACGCGCTGGATCGCATGGCCGACGTCGCCGAGCGTCGCGCCCGGGCGCACCGCCGCGATGCCCGCCAGCATCGCCTCGCAGGTCGCGTCGACGAGACGCCGCGCCGGCTCGGCCGGCTCGCCGACGAAGTACATGCGGCTCGTGTCGCCATACCAGCCGTCCATCTCGAGCGCGACGTCGATATTGACGATGTCGCCGTCCTTCAAGGCGTGATCGGACGGAATGCCGTGGCAGACCACGTGGTTCACGGACGCGCAGATCGTCTTCGGATACCCGTGATAGCCGATGTTCGCGGGCCGCGCGCGCAGCACGTCGACGATGTACTCGCGGCATAGCCGGTCGAGCTCGTTCGTCGTCACGCCGGCCCGCACGTGCGGCGCGATCATGCTCAACACCTGCGCCGCCATCGTGCCGGCGCGGCGCGCCATCGCGATCTCGGCTTGCGTGCGGATCGGGACCTGTCGAGAACGCGCCATCATGCGCTCCTCGCGGCGTCGACGGGCGGCGTCGCTTCGTCGCCCTGGATTTCAGTCTCGATCAGCAGGCGGCAAATCTCCGCGTAGGTCAGTGTGGGATGCAATTCTGCGAGCATCCCGATGCGCAGCCAGTGCTCCGCCTGCGCGTTGATCGACCGGCTCAGAGCGGCGCTCGCGTGACGCAGCGATTCATGCATCGCGTCGGATATCTTGACTATTCCCATCGCACGATTTTATACGGTTTATACACGAAACGTATATTACCGACAGGCACGGAAACGATCAAGCCATCGCCGAGGCCTGGCGGCGACCGCAGCCGTCACGCGCCGGGCCGATCGGTCGCCCGCCAATTGCTGCGCCGCAAGCCGCCGCATTTGCTCCGCTTCCCGCCACACGTCCTGCTTGCGGCGAAACGCGGCTTCGTCGTCGGCGAGCGCACGGCACGCGCGCGCGACGCCATGATTCAGATCGGCCGCGCCCGGGCCGCCGCCGAAACCGATGGCTGCGCGCCCAATCCAGCGGCGCGCGCAATACGAAGTCAGGATCGAGCGCGACGAGCGCGTCATGGCTCGCGCGCCCCTGCGCGACGCTTTCCCGCACCGCTTGCGCGACCTGTGTGTGGGCCGAGCGAAAATCGAGCGACCGGCGAGCGATGGGCCGGCCGGCAGCCGCACGTCGGGCAGCGCATCCGGCGTGCACTGTGCCGCGCCGTCGATCCATACCCGCGGCGGATGCAGGCGGCTCCGCCCGGCGATGGCCGCCGCGACTTGCCGATGATGCGCGAGCATCCGCAGCCGCCGCGGCGCCTCGACGCCCAGTTGCGCGGCATACGTCGCGGCCAGCGTCGCGACGTTGCCGATGCCGCACGCCACGTCGTGGCCGAGCCGCGCGAGGACTTCGTTCGATGCGTCCGGATAGCATGCGTTGACGAGCCGGCTCGACTGCGCGCGCTCGCCGATCGCGCGCGCGACGCGCAGCGCCAGCGCGAGCCGCAGCGGCAGCGTCGCGCCATAGGCCGTCGAAACTGGCGTTCTCTGCTGCATCGCAGAAGTTGGGCACGCTAACCGTGCGTTGCTCGGCGGACGCATTTCGCCGACCCACTGCGGTCCTTGGGACCGAAGCAAAGTCGGTGTCCAGTGTAGAACGTCTTTCGGTCGTTAAGTGCATCTAGCCCCCGGGACGTCGTTCAACATCGGGGAGCATGTGTCACTCCCCGATCGAGGGCAGCGGAGGCGGAAGCTGATGCCAGACCGGGACCATCCAGCCAAAAGCGCATCACTGAAACGTGACGGACCTGACGGGACGGTGGTCTGGAGGCCGGACGATATTTTCAAGAGCAACGATAGCCATTCCCCAACCTAACCGCTGGTGTGATCCGCCCCAGCTACCGCCTTGATGAAGGCGAGCAAGAGTTCGCTGAGCCGAACCGGCTGCTCCTGTTGGATCCAGTGACCGGCGCCGTCGATCAGCTCGATGCCCCCCATTCTCGTCGTCGCCTTGGTCCTCATAAGATCGAGCGCGCCCGGCGCCGAATAGGTGCCCCAATCGCTCTTCCCGCCAATGAAGAGCGACGGGACATCGATCGTCTTGCCCGAAAACAGGCGCAACTCAGCGTTCAGGTCAGGATCGGAAAAGACGCGATAAGCCTGCAGAGCGCCTTGAAATCCCGTGCGGCCATACTCCTCCGTGTACACCCCAAGTTCCGGCTCGGTGAGCCATTTGCTGGCCAGGACCTCGGCGGAGGAAGGTTGGAATGGAGCGACGGTCTCGGGCATCGTCTTGCCGAGATCCATGACGTAATAGGTGGGCATTTGTGCAAGTTCTGCGGCGGTTAGCGCCTTTAACGGATGCGGCTTATTTCCCGGCCAGTCGGCGCTCTTGACGTAGAAAAATGCACGAAGAAACGCGTGTAGGCCTTGAGGTGGGTGCCACATGTCATGGTTCGCCTCCCGTGTGCTCAGGTATTGCTGGTAATACTCTCTCGGTGGGCCGAGCGCCGCCAACGCGGCCGCTAACTTTTGATTGCCAGTATTCGGTTGAACCGACGATGCCTCGCTTTCCGCGGTGTTGAACGGAAGCACGGGCGGACCGGGGAACGGTGCGCTCATCAGCACCACCGAGGGAAAAACGTCAGGTCGGGCCAGCGCACAATAGGCCGCCACGGGTGAGCCGAGGTCGTGCCCGACGAGCATTGCGGTGCGCCGATACCCCAACGCCAAAACCAATCCGAGGGCGTCACGCGTCATGTTCAGGAGGCTGAAGGGCGCTAGCGGAGCGTCGTAGTCGTTCACCCAACCGGTGGTGCGGCCAAAACCCCGCTGGTCAGGCGCCACGACATGGTAGCCGGCGTCAGCCAGAATCGGGATCAGGTGTCGCCAGCCGTAAGCCAGATCCGGAAAGCCGTGCAGAAGCAGCACGAGCGGCAGGCCGGGGCTTTCGTAACCGGCCTCGAGAATATGGACATCGAGGCCGTTGACCCCATGGATCATGCGCGAGCGAACCCTATTCGGAAGCGTTCCCTCGCCATATGTTGATGTGGACAAATCAATTTCTCCTATGGGGGTTGCACGGGCGGGTCGAAGTACAGCCGCAACCAGGCTGGCCGCGCCCATCGCTAAGACGGCTCGTCGGGACGCCGATGGCTTGAAGCTAAGTGGATGACTCATGACGGAGCGCGCCGTCCGCGTGCAAGCGCTATCTTCAGCTTCTGCGGCAGCGCACGCGACGAACAATTCGCACGGCGGCCGGGCAATCGAGGACGATTAGCTCCGAAACGAAGACGCTCGGCAGAGGGTGAGCGAGGAAGCCCGCGTGCTTCGTCTTGAAGTATTCCTGCCGCAATCTGGGCAGGTTGCGCATCACTGAACGAACCTTCCTGGCTTGCGATTGGGTCGGGGAGCATCGCCGGACTCCTAGTATGGTGATCGCCATAGTATGGCAATCACCATAGAACCATCAAGCGAAACGTGCTATGTTCTCGGCATGCCACGTAAGACTGACGCCCGTGCTCGCGCGATTGCCACGGCCGAACGACTGTTTCGCATCCAAGGCTACACTGCGACGGGATTGATCCAGATCCTTGAAGAAAGCGGTGCGCCTAAAGGATCGTTCTACTTTCACTTTCCACGCGGTAAGGCGCAACTCGCAGAAGAAGCAATCGATAATTACGTTGCGAATCGAATTGCCGTATTACGGGACATCTCGGCGAATACGACGGGTGATGCTCTGAATTTTGTTCATCAGATTTTCAGGACATTCGCGGCCGAAATGGTCGCCGCTGATTTCCAGTATGGATGTCTAATGCAAAATCTGGCGAATGAGCTGCCCGCGCTCGACGCTGAGCTGACCAAACGGGTAGCGCGCGGATTTGTTGAGTCGACCGAGATTATTGCGGAGCATTTTAGGGGGTGCGGTTTCGCTCCCGCGCGCGCGTCCTCTACCGCAGCCGCATTGGTAGCCGCCCTCGAAGGCGCGCGGACGATCGCCCGCCTGGAACGCACGCCGGCTATATTCGAGGCGCTGGCAGAGGTTAGTGTCCAAAGGTGGGCTGCCCCCGAGGGGTGATCCGGTCCAATGTTCTCGGCCGGACGAAATTGGCACCGGTCATCCGAAGAGCGTCGGTCTTTCGCGAATGTCCGTTCGCAGACGCCCAGCCACCGGATGAATGTCTTAGCATTGTCCATTGCCGGACCGCCGCAATCAGTTTGGCTTCGGCTCACGCAGGAATATGTCACGCTAATTCTCTCGACTGCGTTCGCTTGGGTCGCACTGAGGCAGCCGGGCAACTTGAACGCATGGAGAATAAGCATGCAGACGAATTCGAAGAAAACCGAACAGGTCGGCCCGCCGGCGACCTCACGGCTGAGCCGCTCGTACGGCAAGGCTGATTTTGTCGACGCATTTGCGGTGGACTTGCCAGCGACTGCCTGCAACGACGCAGAGTCTCTCGCTCGATACATCTTTGCAGGGCAACCCAAGTGGATCGCGATGCTGCTGGGGGTTCGCGACATTGCGGTATGGCCATTCGGCCTTAAAAGAACGATTGATCTGAAAATCGCGAAGGACAACCGGCTAAGTATTTTTCGCGTGTTCGAACGGCATAAAGACGAGATCATTCTGGGCGAGGACGACACGCATCTTGATTTCCGCGTGTCGGTTCTCGTGCTGCCTGCATCTGAGGACCGGCCCCAGCGACTGACAGTCACTACGCTTGTTTTCTACAATCGTCTGCTGGGTCGGGTCTATCTTGGCCTTATCGCTCCTTTCCATCGCCTCGTCGTGCGAGCCTCGCTCGACCGGGCACAGAAGCTCGGATGGCCCGGCCGGTAGCGGCGATTCCGATCAACGCTCCTTCCAGCGGGCCGTAGATGGCCAGACGCTCAAAGTCGCGGGTTCCTGAGAGCGGCCAGGACCAGGCGTAGCTATCCTGATCAGTCACGCGCTCGCCCCCTTCATTAGCAGGCACTCATCGCTGGCTGACGGTTTTCCTTATCAACACCGTCTTCGGATTGGTAAAGAGTTGACGACCTTCAGCACCATGTTCCGTACCGAGGCCTGATTGCTTGTGTCCGCCAAACGGAATGTCAACGCCTTGGGTATGGATCTCGTTCACCCAGACCATTCCCGTTTCCAGGCGGTTCGCTACCGCAACTGCGACTTGGGTATCGCGGCCCCAGACTGAGCCGCCGAGGCCAAACGGGCTGTTATTGGCGCGATCGATTACATCGTCTACATCGTCGTAGGCGATGATCGGTACTATCGGGCCGAACTGCTCCTCCTGTACGATTTTCGCGTTCTCCGGTGGGTTGTCGACAATCGTAACCGGAATAAAATAGCCGGGGCGGCTTTCGTCGACGTTCCCACCAAGAACAATCTTCTGGCCGTTAGCCTTGATGTCGTCGAGAAAATCTTTCACCTTTTCATACTGCATTCTGTTCTGCACCGGTCCGATCGTAACCTCAGGATCGAGCCCGTTGCCAAGCTTTTGTTGCCGTGCATAGTCGACGAAGGTCTTCACGAAATCGGGATAGAGCGACCGGTGGACGTAGAGACGCTTGATACCGACACACCACTGGCCTGAGTTACCGATAGCCCCCCAAAAGAGTTGAGGGATGATCGATCTGTAGTCTGCGTCGGGAAGCACAATCGCTGCGTCGTTACCACCCATTTCAAGCGTCACGCGTTTGACCGTTCCAGCGGCAGCGCGCAACACGTGCTTTCCCGTCTCTGTAGAACCTGTGAAACTGATCTTGGCGATGTCGGGATGATTGGTCAGCAGCGGGCCAAGTTCACTGCCCCCCGAAACTACCGACAGCACGCCTGGCGGCAGGACGGATTGCGCAATCTGCCCAAAGCGCAGTGCTGATAAGGGAGTAAAGGGCGAAGGCTTGATCACCATGGTGTTGCCAGTAATCAGCGCAGGCGCCACCTTCCAAAGTGCAAGCAGCACCGGAAAATTCCACGGTGTGATGGCGCCGATCACGCCGAGCGGCGTATGGTGCAACTCGACAATATGTTCTTCGGTCTCCTCGACGATCTCGACCGGAATTCGACGGGCGGCAATCTGACGAATCCACGAGATGGATTGATCGACCTCCGGCTCCGCCATGGTCTTCAGCGGCTTCCCCTGTTCAAGGGTCAGCAGGCGTGACAACTCATCCCGATGTACTTCGAGTGCATCGGCATAGGCGTTGAGGTACTTCTGGCGCCCATCGTAGCCAAGCGCAGACCAGGCTTTGAACGCATGCCTGGCCGCTGCGACGGCTTCTTCAAGCTGCTCGGCTGAGGCTGCCGGAGCCTTGGCGAATACTTCACCAGTAGCCGGGTTGATTACATCAAAGCTATCTTGCGACTTCACAAGATTACCAGCAATGCTGAGGTAATACGGGCCGTGGAAAATGTCAACAGACTGAACTGCTTGAGGTAATGCGGACATGAATTATTCTCCAAAGTATGGACGCTGAGGTGCCGCTGCCGCGAATCCCCGCAACAAATAGGCGGATCTTTCGGCGATTGGTAGGAATACTGACTTTGAAAGAATGAATTTTTTTCAGTCGGCCGCCAGTACGGAAAACGCCGGCTGGGTACTTACGCTGGGCCGCTCCTGCATTCTTTCGTACCACGCCAGCAGCGCGGTGCACTCGGCTGGCACTGGCAGCTTGACGATAGAAGCGAAGACCAGGCCGCCGATTACGGTGATGTCGGCCATCGAAAATTCGTTGCCCGCAACGTACGGCTGGTTTCGTAGAACAGCATCGAAGTAATGCATCCCGCGCAGGGCCTTGTCGCGCTGCCTGAATCCCCATTCGGGGTTCTGGTACAGCTCGACCTGCGGCCCCAGGCCCGGCGTCCCGTGATGGAAATACACGCTTATCGCGTCGAGCAGTTCCAATTCGGCACGCTTGCTCATCATGTGGATCACGCCTTTTTCGAGCGGCGCCATGCCAGTCAGTGTCGGCACGCCATCGAGTCCATCAAGGTACTCCGTGATGGCCGTGCACTCGGCGATGCAGGTCCCGTCATCGAGTTCGAGCACCGGCAGCGTGCCCGAGTAATTCTTGCTCGCCATGAATTCGGGCTTCTTGTGCTCGCCCGCGTACAGATCGACCAGCACGAAACGCACTCGCGATTGCAGATTCTTTTCCGCCAACGCAATGCGAACACGCGTCGGATACGGCCCTTGCGGGAAGTCATAAATCGTCATCGTCGACAATTGATGGTCATTGATGCTCGTTGCAGTAGCACTCATTTGGCTTTCCTTCCGCGGTTGTGTTGTGGCGAACGACATTGCCTACCTAACGTTCGTTAGGTTTATCATATGCGTTACAATCCGGGTTGTCAACACTGAGTCGTCGATGCGGAGAACCGTACAAGTGAAGAACGAATCGAACACAGGCTCCAGGGAGCGGATCCTGGCGGCGGCCACGAAGATTGCTCAGGCCCACGGCTACAGTGGGTTGAATTTTCGGGATCTCGCGGAAGACGTCGGTATCAGACCCGCTAGCATCTATCACCATTTCGCAAACAAGGCCGACCTCGGTGCAGCGGTGGCACGACGCTATTGGGAGGACTCGGCAGCGGTTCTTGAAGCCCTCCAGGCCGAATCCCCGGACCCGTTGCACCGCCTGCACCGCTATCCCGAAACGTTCCGCAAGGCGCTGGAAAACGCAAATCGGATCTGCTTGTGCAGCTTCATGGCTGCCGAAAGCGATGACCTTCCCGATGAAGTGATGAAAGAAGTCCGAACCTTCGCTGAGGTGCACATTGCTTGGCTGAGCAAGGCTCTCTCATCGGCGGAGGTTGTTGACTCAAAAAGGAGTGATCAACGGGCCCGCGCCATCTTCGCTGCGGTAGCTGGCGCACAGCTCATTGCAAGGAGCCGTTCGGACGTCTCCCTTTACGACACATTGATCGACGGCTATCGTGCGGCCGGTCTACTTCCTGCCTAGCACGCTCGTGAATCGCGTGATACACCCTCGCCCCCATTGTTGCCGCAACTGGGGCGGCTCTTGCGTGAAGATACAGCGGTGCATCGCGAACTGATTTCGTTGGCTGAACCAGGGGTGGTGACGGTGTCAGAATTGGAGCATTGGATCTAGAGTGATCCACGAGTACGAATACTCGTTAAGTCATCCTCACTACGTTTATTGCAGGTGAACGTCTTGTACAGGCCAAGCGAAATGCATGGCATCTCGACATCCATTCGCGCGCATTTTGCCGTCTTCCGTCATCGTTCTTTGAACTCGCTCACAGTGCACGCGACATCGGCGAATTAGATAGAATGATCCACTCTGGAAATGCTTCCTTCATTCCGTGTAGGCATCGCGCAATACCTAGCAGGCTGTTGAAAAGCCCTCCGTCATGACAACCGGAGCGCTGGTTAAAAGGATTTCACGTGCGATCAAGCGGTGAATTACAGCAGCACCATGCAAATCTCCCGGCTGGTGGACATGCCAGCCGGCATGCCGACGCACGTCGGCCCCGCTCAGGCGGCTTATTGCGCAACTCGGGGCGACACCACCGTCAGTATTCGAGCCATGCGAGTCAGGTTACTGGCGAGCATCGTCAGCTTGAAGTGCTGATCGACGCGCCGGATGCCGCGATACACCGTCTGCCGAATCCGGCCCACCGTCTTGCCCCAACCGAAGTGCTCTTCGATGCGTTTGCGGATGACTTGGCTGATCCGGTAGCCGGCATGCCGCGAGGTGCGGCCGTCGATCGCGCTGCCGCCTTGGCGGGTGTCGTTGCGTGCCACGTGCGGCGTCACCTTGCGTGCCCGGCAATCGCCAACGAAGTCGCGCATGTCGTAACCCTTGTCGGCGCCCAGCGTCTTGGCATGGCGGCCCGGTACACAATCAAGCAAGCGCAGGGCGCTCGCGCGTTCGGCAAAGCCGTCGGCATGGCTCACCACGGCACCCACCACCAGGCCCGAGCGGTTCTCCATGAGAATGTGTCCTTGGTAAGCGAGGATGGCCCCGCTTTGCTTGCTCTTCCTGAACAGGCGTGCATCCGGATCGGTACTCGACTGGTGTGTCTCGTTGCTGCGCCGCTGGCCACGCCAGTCAGTGTCGGCGTTGCGAGCGCCACCCGCGGGCGGCTCGTCGCCCGGGCCGTCCTTGGGGCGGAAACTCTTGTGGCTGGCCCAGGCCTGGATCAGCGTGCCATCGACCGAGAAGTGCTCGCGCGAGAGCAGGCCACGCTGCTCGGCCAAGCCCATGACCTTGGTGAAGAACGCTTCGACGACCTCGTGTTCGAGCAGCCGGTCGCGGTTCTTGGAAAACGTCGAGTGGTCCCACACGGCGTCCTCGATCGCCAGCCCGACGAACCAGCGGAACAGCAGGTTGTAGCGCATCTGCTCCATCAGCATGCGCTCGCTGCGCACCGAGTACAGCACCTGCAGCAGCAACGCCCGCAGCAGCTTCTCCGGCGCAATCGACGCGCGGCCGCTGTCCGCGTAGATCACGCTGAACAATCCGTTGAGCTGCTTGAGCGCTTCGTTGACAAGTTGCCGTACCGGCCGCAGCGGGTGATCGGCCGGCACGAAGTCTTCCAGCTTGACCGTTGTGAACAGCGGTTCTTGCATCTCGTCCATTCCGCGCATCGCTCTCATTGCCCAAGGTCATGAACACGATATCCATAACGCGCGACTCTCAACGCCCGTTTACGCTGGGCCCAAATTCAACAGCCTGCTAGGGTTCGATGAGCGTCATAGCGTTCAACTTCCCGCTCCGTCCCGGTGGTGTAGTCGATCTCGATGATGCGGTGGCCGTTGGTGGCGTACGCAAACTTGAGGCCGAGGATTTCCGCGTACTCATGCGCCTGCTGCCCCCCCCGGTTTCAGCGGGCATGCCTATTTCCTTGGCCTCCACCACTGCCAGCGGAAAGTCGCGTCGAAAAAGAGCAGGTAATCGGCCCGTTTTTGCTTGCCACGCCGCACCTTGCCCCCGCTAACCATGATGCGGCCATCAGTGAAAGTGCGCTGTTCGCCAATGGCATGACCCTCTGTTGCCCAGCCGGCCTCGATCAATCGCGGCGTGACGAATTCACGGCAAGTGTCTGCCTCCGTCATCACGCCTTCTCGCATTGCCCCCGCCATCGCGCCTCCCTGGTTATTGCCCCAAACCCAGCGTACTCATTTGCACAAAGTCGCCCGCATCAACGGCAGGGGCTCATTCGATGTTCCAGCGTTCTAGGCTGGCTCTTAATTGCAATGCTCACGGCCTTCGTGCGGACGACGACAGTCGCCATTCTATATATACGGAAGGCGTCGGACGGTCTCAGTGCGCGCAAGGCGATCTGCGCCACACGCCGTTCTAGCACCGGACACCTTGTGTCATGGCGCGGCCGGAGCCATAGCCGCCGCTCATCTCGCCACGGAACGATCGAAATCCATTGTCTAGCAGGCTGTTGAATTTGGGCCCAGCGTAAACGGGCGTTGAGAGTCGCGCGTTATGGATATCGTGTTCATGACCTTGGGCAATGAGAGCGATGCGCGGAATGGACGAGATGCAAGAACCGCTGTTCACAACGGTCAAGCTGGAAGACTTCGTGCCGGCCGATCACCCGCTGCGGCCGGTACGGCAACTTGTCAACGAAGCGCTCAAGCAGCTCAACGGATTGTTCAGCGTGATCTACGCGGACAGCGGCCGCGCGTCGATTGCGCCGGAGAAGCTGCTGCGGGCGTTGCTGCTGCAGGTGCTGTACTCGGTGCGCAGCGAGCGCATGCTGATGGAGCAGATGCGCTACAACCTGCTGTTCCGCTGGTTCGTCGGGCTGGCGATCGAGGACGCCGTGTGGGACCACTCGACGTTTTCCAAGAACCGCGACCGGCTGCTCGAACACGAGGTCGTCGAAGCGTTCTTCACCAAGGTCATGGGCTTGGCCGAGCAGCGTGGCCTGCTCTCGCGCGAGCACTTCTCGGTCGATGGCACGCTGATCCAGGCCTGGGCCAGCCACAAGAGTTTCCGCCCCAAGGACGGCCCGGGCGACGAGCCGCCCGCGGGTGGCGCTCGCAACGCCGACACTGACTGGCGTGGCCAGCGGCGCAGCAACGAGACACACCAGTCGAGTACCGATCCGGATGCACGCCTGTTCAGGAAGAGCAAGCAAAGCGGGGCCATCCTCGCTTACCAAGGACACATTCTCATGGAGAACCGCTCGGGCCTGGTGGTGGGTGCCGTGGTGAGCCATGCCGACGGCTTTGCCGAACGCGCGAGCGCCCTGCGCTTGCTTGATTGTGTACCGGGCCGCCATGCCAAGACGCTGGGCGCCGACAAGGGTTACGACATGCGCGACTTCGTTGGCGATTGCCGGGCACGCAAGGTGACGCCGCACGTGGCACGCAACGACACCCGCCAAGGCGGCAGCGCGATCGACGGCCGCACCTCGCGGCATGCCGGCTACCGGATCAGCCAAGTCATCCGCAAACGCATCGAAGAGCACTTCGGTTGGGGCAAGACGGTGGGCCGGATTCGGCAGACGGTGTATCGCGGCATCCGGCGCGTCGATCAGCACTTCAAGCTGACGATGCTCGCCAGTAACCTGACTCGCATGGCTCGAATACTGACGGTGGTGTCGCCCCGAGTTGCGCAATAAGCCGCCTGAGCGGGGCCGACGTGCGTCGGCATGCCGGCTGGCATGTCCACCAGCCGGGAGATTTGCATGGTGCTGCTGTAATTCACCGCTTGATCGCACGTGAAATCCTTTTAACCAGCGCTCCGGTTGTCATGACGGAGGGCTTTTCAACAGCCTGCTAGGGTATCCTTGCGCTCAGGAACCGATGGAGGTTGACTGAATTTTCGGGTGGGAACGGGCTGTTGAAGCGCCGAGTGTTTTGATAGTCGCTTTGATAGTGACCGCCAAACAAAAACCCCGCAGAGCCTAGACTCTGCGGGGTTTCGCCGCCATTAACTGGCGGAGACGGAGAACTCCTCCGCTTGTCACGGCAGGTCACTCTACGTCACTCAAAATCACCCAAGCCATTGTTTTAAATGAAAATACTTGTCCATCCGCGTTTAATGGCGTACGCTTAAATCGACCCCATTGGCGTGGGTAATAACATGGGTGAAGCGTCATCCGAGGACAGTATGGCCCTAAAACTTTTCAAGCTTACGGACCGCATGGTCCGAGAAATGAAACAACGCGGATACTTCGGCGATGGCGGCGGTCTCTGGCTGCAGGTCAGCAAGTCGGGCAGCAAATCGTGGGTTTTCCGGTACACGCGAAACGGCCGTACCCATGAGTTGGGACTGGGCTCCTATCTGAACGTACCGCTAAGCGCGGCACGACAGAAAGCGGAGGCCATGCGCCACGCGCTCGGACGCGACGAGGACCCGCTCGCAGCACGCATTGCCGCGAGGGCGGCGGCCGCGGCCAGGCTGACCTTCGCACAGTGCGCCGAACAATACATTGCCATGCACAGCCCCGGATGGAAAAATCCCAAGCACGCCAGCCAGTGGACAAGCACCCTCGAGACGTATGCGATGCCTGTCATCGGCAAGCTCGACGTCGGTCTTGTCGACACCCAGCATATCGTCCAGATCCTCGAACCGATCTGGATTAGCAAGAACGAAACAGCGTCCCGTGTACGCGGCCGCCTCGAGCGCGTGTTGGCATGGGCCAAAACCCGCAGCTTGCGCACCGGCGACAATCCGGCGACCTGGCGTAATCATCTTGATACTCTTTTGCCCCGGCCCACCTCGGTACAACGGCAGAAACATCACGCAGCCCTCCCCTACAAAGATATCCACTCGTTCGTCATCGAACTGTGCGCACAACCCGGCGTGACTGCGCGAGCACTCGAGTTCGCCATTCTGACTGCGACACGCACGGGCGAGGTCATCGCAGCCACCTGGGAAGAGATCAATCTGCGCGAGGCGATCTGGATCATTCCAAAAACGCGGATGAAGGCAAAGCGCGAACACCGGGTTCCGCTGTCCGACCGCGCAGTCGAACTTCTGAGGCAGATGAAGAAAGCACGCAAGAGCGACTTCGTCTTCCCGGGATGGAAAGCGGGAACGGGTCTTTCGAACATGGCCATGCTTCAGTTGCTGCGCAAGGCTGGTTATTCAGAACTTACGGTTCACGGATTCCGCTCGACGTTCCGTGACTGGTGCGCCGAAATGACCACCTACCCTCGCGAGCTCGCTGAAGCTGCGCTTGCACATACGCTAAGCAACAAGGCTGAGGCCGCCTACTTCCGCAGCGACATGTTCGAGAAGCGACGCGAATTGATGCAGTCCTGGTGCAATTACATCAATACGGCGCCAGCCGAGGCACAGCAGCCTGCCAACACCAGGACCGACCGCGCCGAGCCTTTGCGAGAAGCGGCTTCCATCTGATCGGTTCAGCTTCTGGGTGATGTATAACCTGACAGGCATCGTCAACGCTGCGGCCACAGAACTCTCGGAGCAGCCGCACGTGACGTCCTTGGCGGGCGAGCGCGATATTGGCCATCGTGGGTAATGCTTCCTCGTCAAACAGATTGCCGATTGGCGCGTGTCTTTACGTCGGCGGCCGTGGCGATCGGCAACGCAATGAACTCCCGCTCCGACATTTCGCGGAATGCCTGCAGGAACGGCAGATAGAGCCGCACGATCCATTGCTCGCCGTCCTTGCGCCCAGCGAACGGGTGCAGGATTTCGCCATCGGGCGCGCACCGGTCGAAGCGCAAGACGCCCTTGTTCGGGTAGGGAACCGCAGCAGCTTCATCAACACGAGCATGCAACATGTGACTGACGACATTATGTGGATAGCCGGGATGGCCTGACATATCCGCTTCTTCAATCGCCGCGCGAATGGCATGCTCTTGCGTGAGGTGGCAGCGCTCCATCTCGTGCTCATCAAATACCTCTTCCGTCGCGACGTATGGTGGGCCGCAATACCAGTTCGGATCGTCGTGCTCGAGGCGTACAGCGAGGATCGTGCGTGTCCCGACGTCGGTGCAGCGCCAACGGAAACCGGCCGGACCGAGAAATTCGAGACCGATGTGAAAATCCGAATGCTTCATGGTGAGCTCGATGAGGCGACGAGGCCTTATTGTCGCAGAGCCGAGGCATCCGAGTCGCAAACTGCTTGCTCGCCCACCGTACGCCCGCGCTGCCGTTCCTCCTCGGCGTGCAGCGGAAGACAGCCTGCTTTATCTCCCGCCATCCTCATCGGCGAACCGGCCAGGTCGCGGCATATTCATTCTCCACCGGTAGAGATGCCTGTTATGCGGTAGCCCATCGCCCTATAGCCGCGCTGCCGCTTGTCCCACATCCTCTGCAGAGCCGGGTGGCCCATGTCGACGAAATCGACGATGCGCACGCTCGTCTTGTTGATATGCTCGCGATGCAGACGACCGGCATACTGCTGCAAGGTGCCTTTCCAGGAAATCGGCATGGCCAGTACCAATGTATCGAGCGGTGGATGGTCAAAGCCTTCGCCAACGAGTCTGCCTGTGGCCAGCAGAATGCGAGGTGCATCAGGAGGCAAAGCGTCCAACTCAGTGATTAAAGCTGCGCGCTGCTTCTTGGATAGCTTACCGTGCAGGACGAATGGGGCTGGCTTCACACCTTCCAGCGCAGCAAGGATTGCGTCGATGTGCTCCGTGCGTTCGGTCAACACAAGAATCTTGCGTCCTAGTTCGACGGCGGCGCCGACTTCAGCGGCGATGGCTTCCGTTCTTACCATGTCCTTGGCGAGATGACGGAACACGTCTTGAATACCCACGCCTGCAGGCAAATCGATGGGCACAGTCAATGAGCGAGGCACTACCTCCAGGTCGTCAGGAGCACCGACCGGCTTGGCCGCGGTGTACCGGACTGGGCCGCACTGCATGAAGATGATCGGCTGCTGCCCATCGCGGCGAATCGGCGTCGCCGTGAGTCCGAGCACGAACTTCGCCTTCGTTCGTTTCAGGATGGCATCGAATGAAACCGCGCCGACGTGATGACATTCATCCACGATCACGTGACCGTAGTTCTCCACCAACGGATTCACTTCGCCCTGTCGTGACACCGACCGCATGACCGCGATGTCGATCACGCCCGTAGGTTTAGCCTTGCCGCCACCGAGTGTGCCTATCATGCCCTTTCCCGCGCCTAAAAACGCTTGCAGGCGTTCCTGCCATTGTTTGAGCAGTTCGGTGCGATGCACCAGCACCAAGGTATTCACCTTCCGCCGAGCGATCATCGAGGCGGCCGTCACTGTCTTACCGAACGCAGTCGGTGCGCAAAGCACACCGATATCGTGATGCATCATCGCCGAGACAGCGGCCTCCTGGTCGGGCCGCAGTGTGCCAACGAAGTCAACGTCGATCGGCATCCCAGCAATCCGCTCGTCATTCACGTCGCAGCGTATCCCGTTGGCCGCCAACAATTCTACGGTGGCGTCGAAGCAGCCACGCGGCAGCGCGATATGCTGCGGATAGTTCTCAGCGCACCCGATGACACGAGGCTTGTCCCACACCGACAACCGCATCGCTTGGGCTCGATAGAACTCTGGATTCTGGAAGGCTGCGAGCCGGATTAAGCGGTTGGCCAGCGACTGCGGCAGTTGCGCCTTTTCGAAGTAGACCTGATTGGCAAGCGTCACCGTCAACGACGACGGCATCTTCTCGGCCAGCTGATTCGTTGGTACGCCGTTCCGCTTCCATGGCGTAGCGAGATCCTCATTGTCAATGAAAGTAATGTCGAGAGGATGCGTGTTCCCGGTAGCACGCAGGATGATGGGCTCGATGTCCAGAGGCTCCATGGGTTGAATGGAGGCGAGGAATGCCCATTGGTCGGAATAGGGACATAGATCGGTGTCGACAAACACGCTGCAGTCGACCTCCCGGGGCCGCTTCTGCAACGGCAAGGCGATCAGGTTGCCGAATCCGCCCTTGGGCATCGTATCCTGATTCGGAAATAGGCGGTCATACGATGAAAGCTGAAGTTGCCGGGTACGCGAGCAGGTATGGCTGATGATGGCCGTCCCCAACCGGCGAGCATCACGCGCAGACACCTTGGTCGAGAAGAATATCCATGCGTGCGCCCCTTGGCCCGAGCGCGAAATCTCCAGCGCCACGGGCACGCCCAGCTCACGGCAGGATTGTGAGAACGCTCGGATATCATCCCGCCACTCCGCCTCGTCGAAGTCGACGGCCAGGAAATAGCACCCGTCGTCCTCCAGCAAGGGATAGACGCCCACTGTGTGCTCGCCAGCCAAATGGTCGTAGATGACGGCATCGGAAAGCGGTATCAGCAGACGATTATTGCAATCACCGCACTTGACCCGCGGCTTCTCGCATACTCCGGCGCGCCACTCGTTGGCGCAGGCTGGCGTGTAGCCGGCTCTTCCGGTGCTCTTGCTTTCCCAACGCACCGGGTAGACGTCGGTACGACCGCGAAATAGCTTGCGAAACAGCGCGACCTTTTCGTCAGTGGACAGGCGCAACGAATCCGCGACCTTGGGTGGATCAGCAGATCCAGGCGGCTGGCGCCATTCTATGCCGTGGGCTTCCAGCAATGCGATCAGTCGGGTATTTTCCGCCCGCAGCGCCGCCAGATCATCGAGTTTGGTCATCAATTCGTGTTCGGAGATCAGCTCGTCCATTCCCGCAACCGACATCATCGCTGAAGCCGGCGCGCCAGCAGCAGAAAACGTCACAGGGCTCACCGACAGACATCCCATCTCGCGACAAATATAAGGGTCACATTCTCCCGCCTAAACGAGACGAGATCGGTAGTCGCTTCGCCGGAAGCGCCGCGGTTCGTATTCCCGCCAGACTGCTACGAAGTCGCGATGACAACCATCGCCGAGAAATTTTAACCGCCCGTCCCCTCGAAGCTCGCCGTGAAAAGCGCCCGGGCCGTTACCTCAGCCCCGGCGGTTGCATTGGATGTCAGAAACAGTGTACAATTACTGACACGAGAGGCATCCATGAACACGCTCCCTGAAACGATCCTGCTCCACGCCCAGTCTCTCCCCGAGGGCGGCGTGCTGTCGCCCAAGGAATTCCTGCACCTGGGAAGCCGCGTTGCGGTCGACCAGGCGTTTTCGCGCCTCAGCAAGGCCGGCAAGCTTATGCGCGTAGCGCGCGGCACCTATGTCGCCCCCGTCTCCAGCCGGTTCGGCTCGCGCGCCCCTGCGCCGGGAAAGGTCGTAAAGGCCATGGCGGAGCAAAGCGGCGAAACCATCGCCCCGCACGGCGCCAGTGCTGCGAACGCGCTCGGCCTGACCCAGCAGGTGCCGACCCGGGAGGTCTATCTGACGTCGGGGCGTACCCGGAAACTGAAACTCGGTCGCTCGGAGTTGCTAGTCAAACATGCCCCCCGCTGGATGCTGGCTTTGGGTAACGGGCCGGCCGGCGCCGCGATCCGCGCGCTGGCCTGGATGGGGCCGACACATGTCGGCAGCTCGCTAGCGGCACTGCACCGCACCCTTCCGGCAACGGAATGGCAAACGCTGACGTCTGCCCGAGCCATCCTGCCGTCGTGGATGGCTCAGGCTATCGGTCAGGAAGCGGCGCATGGCTGAATACTTCTTCGGTCTCAGCGCGGACGACCGGCGCGAAGCGCTGGAATACGCCCGCGATCAAACGGGGCGCCCTGCGCATCTGCTTGAAAAGGACGTGTGGGTCGTGTGGGCACTGCGCTCGATCTTCGAGTCGCCGCTAGCCGCCGATCTCACCTTCAAAGGTGGTACCTCCTTGTCCAAGGCCTACAAAATCATCGATCGCTTCTCCGAAGACATTGACCTGACCTACGACATTCGCAAACTGATACCGGATTTGATTGACGACGGTGGCGAACTACCATCCAGCCGCAGCCAAGCCAGCAAATGGACGCAAGCCGTACGCCACCGGCTTCCGGATTGGATCAAAACGAACGTCCAACCCGTCATTCAGGCAGCGCTGGAACACGATCGGCTGGACGCACAGGTCGAGATTGGCGGACAGGAGAACGACAAACTGTTCTTGCGTTACCCTCCCCTCGCCGAGGGGACTGGCTATGTGGCGCCGGTGGTCACCCTGGAATTTGGCGCCCGTGCTACAGGAGAACCGCATCAGATTATGTCGGTCACGTGCGACATGGACGGACATGTACCTGAGGTGTCGTTTCCAACAGCTTCGCCGCTGGTCATGAGCCTCGCACGCACTTTCTGGGAGAAAGCGACTGCGGCGCACGTGTACTGTGCACAAGGCCGTATCCGTGGTGAGCGCTATGCTCGGCATTGGCATGATCTCGCTGCAATCGCGCGCAGTGCGTACTTCGACGAAGTCGTTTCCGATCGCGCTGTCGCGACCATGGTCGCCCAGCACAAGTCCATCTTCTTCATCGAAAAAGACACCGATGGCGCGGTCATCGACTACACCAAAGCGGCGCAGGGACAGCTACGGCTCGTTCCCGAAGAGGATGCGCGCAAAGCCCTAGCCGACGACTACGCCGCCATGCTGGATGACGCAATATTGCTCGGCGATCCTGCAACCTTCGATGAACTCATGCAGGCATGCGCTGACATCGAAGGAAGGATAAACAGAAGAGACGTGTAATGGATAAACACGATATTCGAAGCGCTCTTCTCGCTCCAGTGCCGACGAGGTCCCTTAGACCAGGAGACAGACCATGCGACGCTACTTGCTATTGGGGGCGGGGTTCAGCCGGAATTGGGGTGGCTGGCTTGCCAGTGAGGTTTGCGACGATCTGGTTTGGCGCCTCAAGGAGTACCCAGCAATCTGCTCGCTGATCCTGGAGCAAGGCTTCGAACCGGCGTTCTTTGACCTGTACGAGCAATTCCGCCGCCCCGACGGCAATAGGCTTCTGCCACAGATTCTTGCTTTTCAAACGGCGCTCTGGGAGGCGTTCGGCGCCATGAATGCCTCCTTTACACGACGTCCATCCCTGGAGCTATCGCAAGATCGACAGTTCTCAATTCTCGATTTTCTGTCACGCTTCGACGCGATCTTTACTCTCAATCAGGACATGCTGCTCGAGCTGCACTATCACGGCATCGAGCTTGCCGGACAACGCCGCTGGCAAGGCGTCCAATGGCCTGGATGTGTGGTGCCGCCCGAGTTCCGGGCCATCACCCGTGCCACGATCGGAGGTTTGCCCCGACAGCGGTGGATAGTGGGGCAAGCAGAGGAACAATTGCAGATTGAAGCGCATCTTCAGCCGATAATCAAACTGCACGGATCAGCGCACTGGTATGAAGGACCGGAAAATGACCGAGCTCCCGTGATCGTCATCGGCGGCAACAAGCTGGAAGCGATCGAACGGAATCCGTTGCTGGCCAGCTACGGGCGATATTTCAGCGAGTCCCTCACTCAGGCCAATAGCCTTTTGATGACCATCGGTTATAGCTTTAACGACCACCACATCAACGATGCGATATGCGATGCTCAAGAAGCAAACGCGGAATTCGGGTTATTCGTTGTCGATCCCGCTGGGCGACGACTACTGACACAAAGGGTCGCCGGTGAACCGAGACGCATCGAGCAGGTTCGTTATCTCGGTGGTTCATCGCGACCATTGAGCGAAACCTTCAAAGGCGACGAATTGGAATGGGCCAAGCTGATGCGCTTCTTCGAGTAACTGAGCTGGTAGCAAAATCGGGCCGAATGGCGGAGCGGAAAGCGAACGTCGATGCACTTGTTGTCCTGGCTATACTCTCCGCGTGGAAAAAATAATGACCGGGGATGAAAATGGGCACAACAAGATTACGTGGGATCCAAGCAGCCTGCTGCACTATCCAAAGGGTGACACCGAACTCGCCTGGCTCCGGAAAAAAGCAAGCAACCCACCACTCCGCCGCCCGCGCCTAGCCTGTGAAGACAGAACCTCGTACATATATCCCGCGATCGCTTGCGCCCGATCTCGCAGCTCGGGCCCGCGCACGCCGCGAGGCAATGCGAAAGTCCATCCCGGAAATAGCGGCGCTCGTCAATGTGACGCCGCCGACTATCGCTCGATGGGAATCGGGTAATCTACCCGACAGCATGCGCCCGACGAGAGTCAACGCATGGGAGGCGGCCTTGCAGGCGCCCTCCGGGTGGCTGCTGTCGCCAGATAGCAAGACCCTGCCCGACCCGGTCATTACAGAATCGCCCGCGCCCCTTTCGGTTTCAGTGCAATCTGACCGCGTGCTCATTCCGGCGGCAGCCGGCCACGCCTTGGGCCTGCGCGCCCGCTCTCGCCGACGTAGTCTCGGACTGTCACGGGCACAGGTCGGCGAGCGGGCCGGAATCTCTGTCCCGAGTTTGCTCAAATGGGAAAGAGGAGAGCTTCCCCGCTCGATCCACAGCAGCCGTCTGCTTGCATGGGAGATGGCGCTCGCGCTGCCATCCGGCTGGCTCCTCGCGCCGGACGGCGATGAGCCAGCGGTTCCCGCGCCTCGGCGACAGCAGGTGACCATCGTCGCCAACACGGTAACCGATGCAATCCGCGAGGTCGCGACCTGTCTCGCCACACGGGGGCGGAATCTGGCCTTTCCCGATCGACCTATCGAGGCGGGCGCACAACGCGACGCCGATCTCTTTGCTAGGCGCTACGGTGTGAACGGTCCGGACGGTACCACCTTGATCGAGCTCGCGGCACCCGTGGGAATCACCCGAGAGCGGGCACGTCAGATCATCGAGAAATTGACCGAACGCTCTTCTCAATTTGAGTTTGGCATCCCAGTATTCGATTCCCTTCAACTCGCCTGTGCCTCACATTTACCCTGCCCCGTGTCGGTACTGAATAACCAGGTGCGTACACAACTAGGTGAACATCTGACGCTCGAAGACGCGTGTCTCTTTGCCAATGACCTGCTTGGAAAACGCATTGTTCGAATGAGTGATCCGGTCATGCAACCGGGCGGCTTGCGCATCGATCCATGGGCATATGGTCCGGGCCAAGATGACGTCGCGCAGGTCGAAGACGTCAAGGCAGTCCGAAGCGTCGCATACGCCATGATCCGTTCCTGCGGCGTGGCACATCTCCCTACGGTCGCTGGCGAGGCGTCGCTCACTCACGGGCTGCAAGGTGCGAGCCTGGCCAACATGCTGCAGTCAGTAGAGGGCTTCGAGTGGCTTGACGCCGACAGGCTGTGGTTCTGGTTCGGGCCAGAAAAGCCCAGCCGCAACATTATCCTGAGCGTCGCCCGGAAGGTGTTCGCAGTGGCGCGCGAGCGTGTCGACATCGACCAACTGCTGGCAGCAATCATGCGCTACCGCAGCCGGACGGCAACCGCAGAATTCGACCGTGATCGTTCGCTGATGCTTATTCCGCCGATCCATGTCGCGCGCGCGGTCCTGGAGCGACTTACATGGCTGCAAGTCGTCCAGCATGACGATTATCGCGCGAGCACACCATTGAACCCAAGGGAAGAGCTGTCAGAGACGGAGTTGCGACTGGTGGCGGCGCTCGAGGCACGAGACGGCGCGGCCAGCCGTTTCGAACTGAGGTCCGCACTTGCCGACATCAAGCTGATAACCTTCTCAGCAGCGCTCATGACGACGCCCGTCGTGCGCCTCGTTAGCCGCGGCATTTACGCCATTACGGGAAGGCCGCTGGACCCCACCGCTTTTGCGCGAGCTGCGTCGCCACGCGAAGGAACGCCGAACCGGATCGAGGTGCGCCGCCATCCTGATGGGAGTCTGAGCTTTCCCTACGTCATCACAGAGTTCGCCGCCGAGAGCAAAGCATGTCTCATTCCCGCCAGCGCTGTCCCATACGTGCCCGCGGGCGAATACCGCGTGCGCGATTCTGGGTCGACCGCTGACTGCGTCAACCGTTCCTCAGGAGCGACGGTCCTTAACCGGCTGATCCAGGAGATGCTCGCGCAGGGCTATGACTCGGGTGATGTCGTGCGCATCACCATCCATCCGGCGACCAGAATCATCGAACTGGCGCCAGAGGACGCAACCATGGCGGTTTAACTGCCGCAACGCCGACCGCCAATGGCTGTCTGCGTCGGATACAAGGCTCCGATCCGTGGATTGGAATAGCTTGCTGCCACGAAGAGGTCAACTGCACAATTGCGGGTGAACGTTGATATCGCGTCACCGTTAATTTAACTCGCTTCAGGAATCGGGAATGGATCTGCAAGAGGATGACGTGCTGGTCGCAGCGGCAAACCAGGCATTGGCAGCTCGGCGAAACGATCCGCGCTATCGGAAGTGGACGGAGGACTTGGCTGCGCATATCGCCAAGGTACAGCAGGCAAGCGAGGATGTGTTTCGGACCGAGGACTTCCAGCAGGTACTGTGGGACAGCGAAGCCATTTCCGCGACCGGGCAAGGCTTCATTGCGACGCGACCGTTCTGGACGGACGCCGCAATGGTTGATTGCCTCTGGGCGGTCCGTAACTTGCGTGCCTCACCCGAGCACGAGGCCTTCACGCAGGAACTGCAGCGGTTGTGGGATGAGGTCGCTGAAAAGATCCAGCAACGCGGATCCCGGGTACCGCGGCTCAAACTCGCACGCGTGTTTGCGGCCCTGCAGCCCGAACATTTCACGAGCCTCGCCGACGGAAAGGCTCTCGACAGTGTTGGCAAAGCCATGCATGTCGGCAGGCTCCGCGAAGGTCGTGCAGTACTGAATCAACGCATCCTTAACCGGCTCGATAGCGTCTGGCCGCGCATCGAAGTTTTGCAGAACGAACCGCCCGAACTGACGCGCATGAAGTTGCCATGGCTCCTGTTCAAGCGGGAGAACACTCAGGCAGACGAAGAAGTCACGACGGACAGCGGCGACGCCGCGGGCCAGGGCCAACTAAGGCCTTTGCCGGCAAACCGACGCCGTCGCGGGATGTTGGCCATCGCCGGATCGATGTCCTCGGTGCTTGCTATGCTCCAGTTCGTCAAGGACGGATGCTCGCGCGAGGACTTCCGCGAGCATGTGCGCGCGGTCAATCCCAAGTTGTCGGCAAGTTCCGTCAACACAAACATCAATGCCCTGATCGCGGAATGGGGTGTGCTGACGGCTGACGGTAACAACCTGAAGCTGACCTCACGCGGGATGGCGTTTCTCGAGTCCGGTGATCCGGATGAGGTGTCCGATTGGATGCTGACGCAGATTCTTGGCTTTGACAACCTGCTGTATTTGCTGCGCGAAGGGCCGCGCGAGCAGAAAACCTTGATTTCGGACCTCCAGCAGGTCAACCCCGGCTGGAAAACCAACTTCGCACCTACGTCACTAATTGGTTGGTTGCGCGCCATGGAGCTCGTGGAGTTCACAACCGGCAAGACTCTGGCGCTAACGGCCCGAGGCAAGGACTGGGCGAGTCGAATCCACTGGGAGCCGGGCAAGCTGGCAGTGGCGACCACGCCGACCGAGCCCGCACTTCCGTTGGCCGATGGAGCCCCGTCGCTCGTGTTCGAACGCCCAAGCGTCGATCAGATCCTGGCGCAGTTTCCTGACGCACTGGTATTCAATCGAGCGCTGGTTGCGCAACTGGATGCCGCATTGTGGAGTCACGAGCGGCGCCACTTTGTGGTGTTGAGCGGCCTCAGCGGATCCGGCAAAACACAGTTGGCTCGCAGCTACGGCCGTGCATTGCGTGGTCAATCTCCACTAGGTACCGACGACGGTATTTATGTGCTACCGGTGCAGCCCGGTTGGCACGATCCGAGCCCTCTGCTCGGATATGTGAATCCCCTGAACACAGAGCGGTATGTGCGCACGAGCTTTCTGAACTTTCTCCTGGACGCCGTGCGCGATCCCGAGCGACCCTATACGGTGGTACTCGACGAGATGAACCTATCCCACCCGGAGCAGTATCTCGCGCCGTTGTTGTCTGCAATGGAGACGGGAGATCAAATCGAGTTGCATGCCCAGGATGACGATGTCGATGAAATTCCACCGAGCGTAGCCTACCCGTCCAACTTGCTGATTATCGGGACGGTTAATATGGATGAAACCACGCATGGCCTGAGCGACAAAGTACTTGATCGCGCATCGGTCATCGAGTTCTGGGACATCGACACGGATGCGTATCCTGGGTGGGGAAGCTGCGGTCTCGATAGTGGTCATACTGCGGATCTGAAAGATATTCTGAGGCAGTTGGCTGCGGCTCTTCGGCCGGTGCGCCTGCATTTCGGTTGGCGCACGATCGGTGACGTGATCGGATACGTGCGGACTGCGCTCGCCGGCGGCGTCGTCGGATTCCGGCAGGCGGTCGACCATGCCGTCTATGGGAAGATCCTGCCCAAGCTGCGTGGCGAGGATAGCCCGCGTCTGCGCGCGGCCTTGACCGAGGCGAAGAAGCTGCTGGAGACGAACCAGTTGCCGATGTCGTTGGAAAAAGTAACACAGCTGTCCGACGATCTTGCCCGCTTGGGCAGCGCCCGCTTCTGGCGCTGACGCGCGTATGCTCTGGATCGAGGAGGCCACGGGGCGGTCATGGGAAGTACCGCCCGGCGATGTTGCCACGGGATTCGTGGAGGGCGGTATCTATACGTTTCGGGTGGCGATGCCGCATGCTTTCGTCCTGGTTGACGAAGTCCCGTTGGGTCGGCAGCTTGCCCAGCAGATATGGGTCTGGACGCCTGGTTTCTATGCTGGCAGGGTTGATGCGGAGGTGCTCGACGGCGCAGGCAGGCTGATAGCTACCTATGGCTTGGATGTCGGCCCCTCGCCGGACAAGTTGGGCCAGCCTCAGTTTGTATGCATGGTCAGCGAGATTCTGTCCGCCATGCCCCAGCTGCTTCTGGGCGACGGCGCTGCATTGCCCCGATTCGGCCAGGACGGAGACGTCGCGTCCGTTGAGGTGGCCTATGCCAGAATGCGTCGCTACGGCGCCGCGTGCCTCGCTGCCTTGCGTGCCGTCTGCTTGCATCCCCTGATGCGTCTGCAAGAGCAGCGACGCACCGTACGGCCGCACCAGATTCGGCAACTAGATCTCAGAACAGTGCAAGAACTCTCCCGGACGCCCGCGGTGGTGCAACTGCTGGGCTTGGACCAGGGCGATCCCGTTGAGTTGAGCCGGGTGACGGTGCCCCATGTGCATCCCACCTTCGACCATGCCGCCAACCGGACGATTGCGGTTATGGTGGACCGCTTGAGTGCTCGCGCGGCGGCACTCGGCCAGCAGTTCGCCAGCATGACCGGCCGACAGAATGAGCGGCTGTCGACCAGGGTATCGCGCCGCCTTGGTGTACTGGCTGCGCTCGACGATGGACTGCATAGCATCCGGCGGTCTCCGGTATTGAGCGCCGTGACGCGCCCGGAAATTTCCGCGGCGGGTCTTAACGCCATTTCGGCGCAGCCTGACTATGCCCGCGCGTTCCAGTTGGCGTGGAAGGCCTTGAACATGGGAGTGCTCGGCGATGACGCCGACGACTCGTTGCCGACAGGGGCGACGTGGCAGGTCTATGAGCGATGGTGCTTCTTGCAGGTGTGGCAGTTGCTCCAGGAGATCGCGCCCGAAGCCGAATGGCGATTCGCCGCTGGCGACTCCGATCGTGTTCGCCCCCGGGTGCAAGGCTGTATGGACAGCGATGCCGTGATCCTTCATTTGCAGCCTACGTTTCACGCCTGGGACCAACCGAGCGTGCGTGACTTCAGAAGTCTGTCACGGCAGCGTGAGCCGGACATCGTTCTCACGGTTGAGTCTTCTCAGGCCCGGCGCTTCCTGGTGCTCGATGCAAAGTACCGAGTCAGTCGGGACAATGTCCTGGACGCCATGCAGTCGGCTCACATCTATCAGGACAGCCTCACGTGGCACGGCGAACGTCCGTCGGGCAGTTTTCTCCTCCTTCCGCGAGGTGGAGCCGTCGACTGGCTGGCAGACGGCGCATTCCAGGATGCGTTTCGGGTAGGGACATTCGAACTGGCACCGGGCAGCGATGTTTCAGCCCTCGTCGCGTGCTTGAGACGTTTCCTGCGGAGGTGAACAACGAGTGCGAATGTTGGCACGGTCGAGGGCGGCTTGTCGCTGGGACTCGCGTGGGTAGTTGAGAGTCTACGTGGCTTTTTAGCCGGTTCGCTTTGCCGCTGCCGCAAATTCCTCCTCTAATTCACGAATCAGCGAAGCTAGGTATTTTTTGGAATTGTCACGATTTGCCCTTCTGCGCAGAGCTGCATCTTCGCTAAGTACTTCATCTAACGACTTTGCGGTGACGATTCCCGTTTCGATAAGTCTTTTTTTCCACGAGGCTTCTGGGAACGTGAGAATTCGCCCTGAGTCGTGACAATAAGCATAAGCCTTAAGCGGATAGAGATCGATTACTTCGATGAAGCGTCTGTCGCAAGTGAGCAGTGACGGAAAATAGTAGCGCGGCCGGCTACGTAAGGCCGTCGTTCTGAGCCGAACGTTGAGCATGCCCTCCATCATTCGAAGATGCAGAAGATCCCACGCCATGTTCTTGAGTTGATCAAGCAGTTCCGGAAGACAGTCCGGTTCGGAACGTTGAATCTTTCCAAAAAATCGCAACTGCTGCCCCTTCTTAAAATACTCTGTTGCGACTACGATTTCCCTGAGAAACAGCGTATGCAAGCGGTCGTTAAGGAACTCCAAAAATTCGTTCACCTTTGAAGCTACCGCTAACGCTTGCGGCTTACGTAATTGGATGATCGTCATCTTCAGGAGAAGGCTGTACATCACCGCGTGATCATACAAGACCGATTCCAATATTTCCGGCTGCGCCGCGTCCTCTTTCATCATCGAGAGATGCTCGTCGACGCGGCGCTCAATTTCTTCGTCCGAGCTTTTGAAACGTACGTCCCCCGTTGAGTGGAGAGCGCTCGCATCAAGCTCTCGCAACCGTTCGTAGCCAATCAGTTTTTCCTTGATTCCGAGAACGTTTTCTTCCTCCAAAATGTTTGGAAGGTTCTCTATCATGTACGGAATCGGGTCCACAAACACGTCGTCGCGAGCAATGAACTCGAAGACCTCCCGGAAGTCTTTAGGTAGGCGTCCACGGTTTCCCGAAAGGTAAGGTTCGAGGTAACTAACTGTTTGCGTGTCTAAAGCGATCGAATAGTCACATGAGAGTACGGCATAACTCCCCGTTGACCGCGTCTGCTGAATATTGCTGTCTAGTAGCATTACCCGTTCTTTGGGCAACAAGCCACGAACGACCGAGCCCTCGGAAAATGATCTGTTTACCGAAACGCCGGGCGCGACACCTGTGTCTGACGCAACATAGAACGTCCAGTTAGGCAAGATGCTGCCAAAGCGCTCATAAGCGTCCGCCGCCGCGGCAGGAGAAACAGCATCCCCAATCGCGTCCACTATCCTCGTCTCTATTTCCGGAAAGGACGGTTGGCGTCTTGCTATAGAAAGCTGGTTCGGAAAGCGCTTTATGAACAGGGCCAGCATTGAGAGGCTTTCGGAGAGTTGCTTGTCCAATTTCCAGGGTCGAGTAAGTAGATTGTGTGATTGCGCAAGCGTATACGACCGCGAATGAACTTGTGACGCGTGAAGCAAACGGCTACAGGAATGCGGAAATTTCAACGGCTTGGGCGACACGTTTAAACGCACGGCCAAAGTCTTCACCTGCAGAAGCGGGTTGTAGCACGGAGGCAATTTCCGCGAACTTCCGGTGCACTGCACGACGAGCCGGCCGCCCACTCAGGTATTGTCGCAGGACCAGCTTGTCTGCATCGTCAAAACCTTGTCGAACGCACGAACCAAGTAAGTCAAGCACAAGTGGCATATCAGGCTTCTGCCCATTTTCAACGGAGATTGCCCGGAATATCTGTGCCGGCAAACTAAAAATATATGAGATTTCTGGTAATAGACGTAGAACGAATTCCCGCGCCGCCTCGCATTTTCCGAGACGAGTTTCTTTCGTACCAAACACGCGCTCCATTTGCGCGAGTGTGTCTCCTGCTATCCAGCGATCCAGCAGCGAGAAGATGCGACCGACGGCATACGCTCCGCGCGCTTCGTCATCCTCAAGCTTCTTGTAGGTGTTTCCGAACATCCCTTCGAGACTTTCTTTACGAATGAGTTGCGGTATCAACTTTGGTCTCTGTGTGAACCAACCGACGAGCCATAAGTACCAGTCGCGCGTCGTTGCGTTGGGGTTCACTGATCCAGATAGTGGTTGCCCGAGCTCACGAATGATTGCAACAGGGATCCCTGCGGACGCAGCCAGGCGATCGGCCCACGTCAGCACGGAGGGTGTGTTCGGATCCGCGCGTCTGAGAGCAATCGCGGCGTCAATTCTGGATTGAATCCACTGAGCATTCCCCTGCTGCCTGGCGCGAAACGCAGCGAAGGAACGAACAAGCAATGCTTTAGCTGGCGCATCGTCGTCGCCTGCATCCGATGGAGCCGAAACAGGTAGTCTTCGGAGCAAATACATTGCCATTTCAGATTTCGATGCTGCTTCGTCGTGAATTTGGTCGAGCAGCCGCGTCAATGGATCATCTATAGTAAGACATTGGTCGCTCTGGGCGAAGATGGCTTGCAAATCGGACCAGTGGCTATGAATTTTGCTGGCCTTGTCATCGAAGTTGACCACTTTGCTTGGCACAATCAATACAAACCCATAGGATGCATCCCCTGCTCGGCCCGCTCGACCCGCAGCGTTCAGAAGTTCGTGAGCATCAAGCTTTTCCATCCGGTCTGCTTTCGGGTCGAACCGGCTGTCGCCTCCGATGATGACCACCTCGCTGGGCAGGTTCATGCCTTGGGCAAGTGTCGACGTCGCAACCAGGACATTAATGCCATCCTCCCTTCTGAACAGAGACTCGTGAAGGTTCCGCTCGGCGGGTAGTAGCAATCCGTGATGGCATGCGCTTGATGACACCAGCCTTACTTCATGTTCGACCTGCAGGTACAAATGTTCTGCTCCTCCGAGCTCGTCAGCAGCGGATAGGTAGAGGTCCCGTTCGTCAGCTGTCAGCAAGCAGTCCGGTTGACCGAGCTCCCTCGAGAGGGTGTTCGAAGCACTGTTGGCAAGAGGAATAGTCTGAGTGAATATTAGTGTTTTTAATCCTTGGTGAGCAGTTGCCTGAGCGATCGCAGCAGCAACCTGATTTCCGTTTGGCGTAAGGTACCAATCCCGGTTCTTTGTCGATCCGGTAGAAAGCGTTACCTGCTCGTCGAGCAGCGGCAGAAGCGCATAGTCCTTGCGGGCTTTCGATTGCCAGGTTTGGTGTAGGCAGAAAAACCCGAATGGCGAGATTTTCAAGCCACGTTTTAGCTCCGCCGGCGCATCCTTATTGGACACCTTCGCACGAGTTTGACGCAAACGAAGATTTAGGGCCTTGATTTCCTCATCGCCATATACCACGCACCCACGCACCTGCCGAGTTGGTTTCCACGTCAACGTAAGTGACAAAGACTCGCGTCCCGTGAGCTCGCTCATCCAACCGGCCATTTCCTCCGTGTTCATCATCATCGCTGATAGAAACAGCAGATCGGCCTTCGGTGCCACAGCGACAAAATTAAGCACCGAAAGCATGGCGTCAATCGCTCGACGACTCGTTTCCGTCCCCCGCGGATGCAAAAGATGACATTCGTCGAATACCAGCAAGCCCACGTCAGCGAATATCTCCCGGTTAAAGCTGAGCATGGCCAAGCACCGCTCCGGCGTCATCACCGAGATCGCTGGCAGCGTGTCGCCTTCGACGTCCAGAACAAGTTCGTCTGTTCGCTCTCGCAACACATCCGAATCCGGGAAGGTCGCCTTTAGGGCGCTCGCCGTCTGGTCAACAAGTGCAAGGGTCGGCGCCAGAAAGACTGCTTTTACGCCCCTTAGCAGAGCTGTAGCAATCTTGAGTTCTGCCAGGGTCGATTTCCCCGCGCCGGTTGGAAAACTGACGGCGGCGGAAACCCCGGGCTCTAGGTATCCCGACGCGATCGCCTGCCGATGGTTCCGCCATAAATAGGGACGACGCTCTGCCGTCCTCTTTAATAAGCCCCGCCATTGCTCACCATCTATGCCAGACGGCGGAGGCGTGTTGACAAGTGCAGATGCAGCGAGATCTCGTGAGGCAGAAGACAGAAGGGACGCAAGGTGCCGTGGCCCGGGATAAACGCTGTAGGGCAATGCACCCACTCCGCCCAAAATATCGTTCAGCGGTTCGACGCAGAGCGCTTTCACCCGTTCGAACAGTTCGACGGGATCGGCTTGATTGGCGAAAGGGTCCTCGCTATTTCCGCCGAGCATGTTGGCTGCCATCAGGCGCACTCCCTGCAGCAGCATAAGATAGAGCGCACTGACGGCCTGGTCATACCGGTTGCCGACCAGTATCTGAGCTGTGCCTGGCAACGCAATGTCAAGGACATTTCGCAGTCGGCCGTTTGCAAGATGAACGATCGCAGCAAGCAACGCAGCTTCGACCGGCTCGGATGCTCCGATGACGATCGCCTTAGCCATCTCTGCAGCATCGGCGCTTGACTCGGCGATTAGGAAAAGAATTGTCGCCGACACTTCAGGCGAGATGCTGTCCAGCGCGAGGCTGCTCCGTCGTGATTCGGTCTTTCGTATCCTGTCAGCCAGCAATGCCACGTGGTGTGCAGCACCGGCTACGAATGCAGCGGCCGCACGATTTTCACGCTCACCTAGCGCGGAGACGAGCGCTTCCTGGGAAAACGCAAGACGATTTGTTTCCCTCACAAGATTCGTAATATCGTCTGGCAATGAGTCCTCATTGGCCAGTTCGCGGATGCGGATGCGAGCCGCGACAAGGGTGGCATACGCGCCTGTCAATTGTTGAGGAAGATCCGCGAGGTTAAGCCCAGGAAGCGGAGGTGCGCTCGAAATCAGAGCAACCGTGTCGGCATCAAACATTCTTCGTCACCCCCGCGTGAACTTCGGCGATCGCCTGATCGGCCAAGCCTTGCATCCATTTCCGTAAATTGCTCACATGGAGGGTTTCGCCCCGGCGTCGTTGATTTTCTCCAGCGGCGACCTGGTCATAGCCTTTGAAAAGTCGAAGCCGCCCCGCTTCATCTGAATGACTATCGCCCACGGTGATACTGATACGGTATTGACGGACGTTCTTCCAGATCACGTTCTCGATTGCGACGTCTGGGTCAATGTTTGGCTGTGTCGCCAAAAGCGCGGTTACTTCGGCAGTCAGCACGTTTTCGCGGTCGCCGGCTTCCATCGCCGCGAACTCGGGCCAGACATCGTCTCGGATAGTGGCTCGAGCATTCTCGGTCGCCTTGTCTTCAAAAATTATGGCAGCCTTTACCTTCTCCTTCTCAACTTCGAGCTGAAGACCGTCGAAGCCTTTATGCGCCAATATCATATGTGGCGCCCGAATGATGCCACCCGGAGCGGCACGATGAGCGGCAACCCAAGATAGCACCTGAAACATCCAACCGTCCCGATGCCAAGGATCCTCGCCCTTGGCAACAGTAAGGAGCTCAATGGCCCCTGCTGCCGCGTTGCTCGTGGTCGGCGGTACACCAAGCGATGCTCCGGCGAGAATCTTTTGCACATGCCTTGACTGGCCGAGGGCAACGCGTGCAATTTGCTGGGCAAGAACAAGTTCATCTGCGACGGTCCAAGTATTACCGTGGCAGAGCGATTCGTGGCTGAACGGTGTCAGATTGATTGACATACTCTACGTAGTGGCTTTGCCTCTAGTTTTTGCTAATACCGCGCCATGGAAGGACAAGGCTCCGTCGTGCGCACGTTTCCCATCTTCTTTCGCATCGCGTTGCCGTAGACCGTCCCGTAGATGCGGTCGAATGCCAGTTGTCGTCTCGCGGGCCCGGACCGCCGATGCTTCACTGCAGTTAGCGAAACATGCGGCGGCGGAGCCGCAATACGGTCACACAAAATCCTCAGGGAAAGAACCCACGACGACGAACTCCGTCTATCTTTGTGAACTCGATAGCGTCCAAGGTTGGCCGTAGCTCGGCCGGTGGCTCTTCGTTCTCCAGGACGATCAATTGCCCCGGCCCCTTCCAGCCGGCAAGCCAGTTGTAGAACTTGGTGTTGACTGTCACCAAAGGAACATCCGGGTCTCCTTCCTGCTTTTGGTCTGCGAACGACTTTAAGGGCGAGTCAACTACGACCAAACCGGGATGAGGACGTCCGGCGGTTTCCGCGTATTGCAGAAGTGCGATGTAATACGCGGACAGGAAAAGCGCGCGAACACCTTGCCCAAACGAAGTGCGACGACGACCATCAACCGTGATATCAAAAGTCGAGGCGTCGAACGCGACCTGTCTCACGGACTCGAAGCCCCACACATGCAGCAACTGCTTGATGAGTGCCGATAACTCCAAGCCGTCTCCGGCCACTTGGCGCTCGATGCGCGCGTTCTTCGTCACACTGATGGCTTGCAGTCGTGCTGCCTCACGCGTCAAACGCACGATCTCATCGAATGCGCGCACCTGCGTGTACAGCTCTGTCCGTCGACGGGCAAGGTCGGTTGCAGACACCTTGAACTCGTCGATCCCGGACGCAATCATGCGCTTTTCTTGCGCGCTATAATGCTCGAATTCCTCCTGCAGTTCCTTGCGTTCCAGCTTCAAATCGATCAGTCGTTGTGTCTCATATCGCAGCGCAGCATCGAGGCCGGCCTGTTGCTTCTCAATCTTCTTCGCTTCCGCTATGATTGCGCGCCGCTGCTTTTTGGCCGCGCCAGGCGATGTCAGCGACTCCTTGGCATGCTTCTCCATTGTTGCGCCGCATAACGGGCATGGTACGTTCTCGAGAAGGCCATATACTGCCGCTCCTTCGTCGAGCGACACCAGACGAGCGAAATCGCTTTGATACTTGGCTTGCAGCAAGCGGAATCGGCTTTCGAGGCCTGCCGATTGCGCTATCGCGACATCACGCTTGCGAAGCTCTCCGCTCACTCGCGCGATCTCGCTCCGACCGGTTTCGAGTGCTTGGGCTCGCGACTTTTGCTGTTCTGACAGTGCCTTCAGTGTCTCATCCACCCGTGAAAGAGCCTCTTCGACATCCTTCTTGACAGCGCCCTCGGGAATGTCCGCCTGCAACGCCTGAATCATTCCGCGCACGGCGTCGGCGCCACCGGCTGCTGAACGTCGCTCGTCCGTGCTTACACCCGTCTCGATCGCTGCATCGTCCACGCCAGTCAGCATGAGCGCCAGAGCCGCGCTTCTTTCGGTGCGCGTGTTGGAATCGCCCAGAACATTGTCTTTTGCGACGATCGATGTCTGCGACAGCAGCGACCAATGTCGTAAAGGTCCGGCCGCAATATGGCCTTTCTTCCCGGCCTTCTTGAAGACAACGTTCTCACTAACGCCCACGAGACGCTTCATGAGTTCATTGCAATCGAGTTTCAGTTTCCGCGCAGTCGCGGTTCCCTCGATGGTCGAACGGTAGATCGCTTCGGAGCCACCCTGAATACCACGCACGATGGTAAAGACCTTCTCCGGTGCGGTGACCTGGTCAAGTGCTCTTTCGAATTCGAACTCGTCCTGAACACCGTCCCAATCGAACTCATCCTGCTTGTCGGTTTCATCCGCTACCGATTCCGCGCCACGACCGGCACAAATCTCGAGGTAAACCGATTGGTAACCATGTGCTTGTGGAATTTCCTCTGGGATTTCGTCACTGCCCAGGCAGTAAGCGATGCATTGATAAACGTATGACTTGCCTGTTTCGCTGGGCCCGTAAATGACCGAGGCGGGTCGGGACAAGTCGATGATGGCGGGTTCTTTTCCCGGCCCCGTCACCATGAGTCGTTCCAGTGTAAAGGCCATGATCAGCTCAGCAAGTCGCCAATTTCAGCGCCCCAGCGCCGTCCTTCACGGTCGAACCGTCGGGTCAGATCCTCAGAAGTAACATCCCCGAACGTCTCCGCAACCCAGCGTGCACGCTCTTCCAATTCCCGCGCGTACTTCGAGGTAAATGCCTGGACAAGCTGTCGGCAGCGTGGACCCGCAAGATAGACAATCCCGTCGTGGTCGTAGTCGGCTGTGACGACGCCTTTCACACTCATCATGTACAGGCCTTCCTCAATGCGGTCACGACGCGTGAATATCTCGCTGTTTCGCTGTGGAACCGGCGTATGAAGACTCGACGGCCCGTCAAGGTCGGCCGAATAGACAAGCGCATAGTCGAGCAGCACCAGTTTTTGAAGGTCGGCGACTTTGGGACGTAACGCCTGTAGCAGGAACGCCATCCTGATACCAAGCTCAAATGCAGAATTGAATGGAGAAACAGTCATCTCATTTCACCCATTTGAGCTTGCCGACATTGACCAAGTGATGGCAGGCACCAGGCATGTCCGGTTGCCGGAAGCTCTCGCTGAGAGGACTTTCCGGCATCCTGAATTGGTGTGCGCGATTCACCGCGGCGTCGAGTCGCTCGAATCCACTCTTATGCTTCGGATGGCTGACGGAAGTCTTCACAGTTTTCAACATCATGGAGAGAAATGTGTCGAACTCGCCAGGGAAGATGTCGCGACTAAATCGTTCCAATCCTGCCGCACTGTAGAACTCCGAGCGACTCCCAGAAAAGTGGTCTTCGTAGTCGCTGCCAGGCAGTGTGCCTCGCCCAATTGGACATTCGGCGTGCTCACTATATACCGCCAGCAGCTCCTCGATGTACCGGTCTTCCTCTGCGGTAGGGGACGAAGGAGCCTCATCGTCTTCGTCTCGCTTCGGCTTGATGCCAAATCTTTTGTAGTGGGCAACTTTGTTGGCTGCGTGCAGCTCTACCAGAGTTCGAGCGGGCATCTCCTCGAATCGAGCGAAATCGAACGCTTCGACTGCGGCCCTCACGTCGTCGGTCGGCTTGCTCTTCAATCCTCGCTTGCATTGTTGCCAAGCTTCAAGAAACACCGCTTTGAATGCAGCAGGATCTGCAACAAGGAGGTCATGAAGATCAACACCGCAATCCATCGGGGCACAGATGTAATAGGCTCGCGGCTCAGGATAACTTTTGCCGGCAAGGTGACCGAAGAAACTAGCCATCTCCGGGAAGAAGCTCGAAGGAGAGACTGGATCCTTATAGTATTTGCACTGGTAAAGATCCCAGCCATGTTTGGCGCGCGGCAGCGAAACGATTGCCTCGACATCGCGACCTTTATCGCCCGGCATACCGAGGCGCTTCACTTTTGCGTAGGCATTTCCTTCTAAGGGCAAGCAGCACTCTTCAATGAATTGCTCCCACTGTGCTGGATTGAGCAGTCGCAATTGGGCGACTGGCGCATGAGCGCCAGCCTCGATTACGTATTTTGTCTTCGCAGGCAAGCGCATACGGCGCTTGTTAGGAATCGGCTGGTCTGATTCTGGTTCTTTTTGAGTCACGGCAGGCTACCCCGAATACGCCACGGGAACCAACGCTCCCGAGTCTTATTTTCTGCTCATGTGCCACTGCCGGAATCATAGCGCGAAATCAGGCAATATCCGCTGGCGCCATCGGCTTGGCGACGTTAGCGCGAAGTAACGCAATGAACGGCGAGGCGCCGAGAGCAGCGCCTATCCGAAGTACTTGTGCAGGCAAACTGCGCCGGCGGGGCAAAGTTCGGCGAATTCTCTACTGCCTTGCTCGTCTGTCAGAGCATTACTACCGAGAACCGTCCCCCGGCCCTGCGCTACAAAAAATCCCTCGAAGTCGCGGTCAGAAGCCACAAGACGAAACGCCGGTCGAGACACCCGGGGAGCCAGGCGCCTAGATGCTAGCGGCTACATCGCCTCTCACCTTTGCGATATTCGACGGAAACGAGAGCATGGCGCTGACCGCTCCGAACGTTTGCCCAAAAGTTCTATTTGTCCACGGTCCGTGTACACGGGGTTTTTTGGACAGAGGCCATCGCTACCGTGGGTATTCACATGGGTAGGACGATCGAACTTAGAACTCGAAACACAATGAGAAAAGCCCCGTAAATCCTTGAATTTACGGGGCTTTCTTGCTCAAAACTCCTGGCGGAGACGGAGGGATTCGAACCCTCGATCCAGGTTTTGGCCCAGATGCTCCCTTAGCAGGGGAGTGCCTTCGACCTCTCGGCCACGTCTCCCAAACCTTCGCTCGCGCCAGGGAGGCAGCGCGACGAAACCAAAATTCTATAGGGTTACGGGGCCAAGGTCAATTTCCGCGACGCATTTTGTTCAGCGCGTCACGGAAATTTCGTCACGCCTGGTCGAGTTCGAATGCCTTGTGCAGCGCGCGCACCGCCAATTCCATGTATTTCTCGTCGATCAGCACCGAAATCTTGATTTCGGACGTCGAGATCATCTGGATGTTGATGCCCTCCTCCGACAGCGTGCGGAACATCGTGCTCGCCACGCCGACGTGCGAACGCATCCCGACGCCGACCACCGATACCTTCGACACCTTCGGGTCGCCCAGCACCTGCTCGGCGTTCACGTGGCCCTTCACCTGGTTCGTCAGGATGTCCATCGCCTTCTGGTAGTCGCCGCGGCCGACCGTGAACGTGAAGTCGGTTTTCCCTTCGACGCTCTGGTTCTGGATGATCATGTCGACGTCGATGTTCGCGTCCGCGACGGGGCCGAGGATCTGATATGCGATGCCCGGCTTGTCGGGCACGCCCATCACCGCAATGCGCGCTTCGTCGCGCTGGAACGCAATGCCGGAAATGACTGCCTTTTCCATGGTCTCGTCTTCTTCAAAAGTAATCAGGGTGCCCGAGCGCATCTCTTCGTCGAGCGGAATCTGCGGATCGGTGAGGCTCGACAGCACGCGCGTCTTCACGCGGTACTTGCCCGCGAACTCGACCGAGCGGATCTGCAGCACTTTCGAGCCGAGGCTCGCCATTTCCAGCATTTCCTCGAAGGTCACGCTATCGAGCCGGCGCGCCTCTTCGACGACGCGCGGATCGGTCGTGTACACCCCGTCGACGTCCGTGTAGATCAGGCATTCGTCCGCCTCGAGCGCCGCCGCGACCGCGACCGCCGACGTGTCCGAGCCGCCGCGGCCGAGCGTCGTGATGTGGCCGCTCGGATCGACGCCCTGAAAACCCGTGATGATGACGACCTTGCCCGCTTCGAGATCGCGGCGCACGCGCTCGTCGTCGATCGAATGAATGCGCGCCTTCGTGTACGCGCTGTCGGTCTTGATGGGCACCTGCCAGCCGGCGTAGCTCACCGCCTCGACGCCGATTTCCTGCATCGCGATCGACAAGAGGCCGACGCTGACCTGCTCGCCCGTCGACGCGATCACGTCGAGCTCGCGCGGGCTCGGCTGGCTCGAGATCTCTTTCGCGAGACCGAGCAGACGGTTCGTTTCGCCGGACATCGCGGACGGCACGACCACCATCTGGTGCCCGGCCTGATGCCATTTTGCGACGCGTTTCGCGACGTTCTTGATGCGCTCGACCGAGCCCATCGAAGTGCCGCCGTATTTATGTACGATGAGTGCCATTGTCGTTCAGAACTGGAGAAGGGCCGCACGGGCGTACTGGACAGACCGCGGTGCCGTTCGGTCACGCGGCTTGTGGCTGTGGACGGACGACGGGAAGAACGGCTGGGGCGCAGCACGCGGGCGTGGCGATTTGCCCGGAGAAGGCGGATCAGGCCGCGCAAACCGGGTACGTCACGCGGAAAACCTGCACAAAACGCTCGAAAGTCGAGCCGAGCAAACACTTGAGCGTACCCGATCGACGGCTGCTTGACAAGCCGAGCGGACGTCGGCAGGCCGGATCGCAATCTTTTTCCGCCGACACGGGATGCGCATCCGCCGCGATGCGCGCCGGATGCGCCGTTCAAGCGATCAGCATGTCCGGCCGCCATTCGATGCGCCGCCAGCCACCCGGCGTATCGGCACCGTCGTGCACCGCGCGGTTCACGCCGATGCGCGGCACGAACAGCAGCCGCTCGCCCGCGTACAACAGCGGCACGTCGCGCTGCCACGCGGGCACGCCGCGCTCCTGGAACAGATTCTTCAGCGTGCGCCCAGGGCCGCCCCGCCACGTGCGCATCCGCTCGCCGCCCGCGCGCGCGCAGGCGCGCAGGTCGGCGGCCGCGAGCAGCGCCTCCGGCACCGCATCGTGCTCGTGCGCCGCCGCCGGGCTGAACACGAAGGTGCCGCGCCATTCAGGCAGGCGCCACACCGCCTGCCCCCGCCACGCGAGCACGCATTCCGGCCGCCGCGCGGCGCCCGCGGCATCGGCCGCGTCGTCGCGGGCGTCATCGTCAGCCGCGGCGGCGCGCGCGGTTCGCGCCGCTGGCGATGCGCCGCCGTCACCCGCTTCCCATTGAACATCGTCGCGATAGAGACGCAGACGCCATCCCGCATGATCGACGCGCAGCGCATGCGCGTCGCGCGCCGCGCGCAACTGCTTCATCATCTCGGCAAGGCGCGCGGCCGACGCGCCCGGCAGCCCGAGCGAGCGCATCCAGTAGCGCAGCAGATTCGCGCCGCGCTCGTCGTCGAGCGCGACGAGCGCATCACGCGACAACACGCGAGCGTCGTCGCGCGCGACCGCGCGCAGATCGATCGCGGCGAGATCGTCGAGCAGACGCTGGGCCGCCGCCGCATGCTGCGCCGTGCGGCCGAGCGCATCGCGAAAGCCCGGAAAGTGCGGCGCAAGCGCGGGCAGCACGTCGACGCGCAGCGCATTGCGCGCATAGCGCGTATCCGCATTCGATTCGTCGTCAATCCAGCGCAGCGCATGCTGCTGCGCGTAGCGCTCGAGCTGCGCACGCAGCAGGTGCAGCAGCGGCCGCACGCGCACGACGTCGGCAGGCGCCGGCCGGTACTGCGGCGCCATCGCCGCCAGCCCCGCGATGCCCGCGCCGCGCAACAGTTGCAGCAGCACCGTCTCCGCCTGATCGTCCGCATGCTGCGCGAGCCACAGCGTGCGCGCGCCGTGCCGCGCGCACATCGTCTCGAGCGCGCGATAGCGCACCTCGCGCGCGCTCGCTTCGACGCCCTGCCCGCTCGCGCACGGCACGTCGACGCGCGCCGCGTCGAACCGCACGCCGAGCGCTTCCGCCGTTTCCGCGCAATGCGCGAGCCACGCGTCGGCGTTCGCGCTCAGGCCGTGGTGAACATGCAGCGCGATGCAGCGCCCGGCGCCCGCGACGCGCGCGGCCGCGTGCAGCAGCACGGTCGAATCGAGGCCGCCGCTATACGCGATCGCGATCGGCGCATCGTCGGGCAGCGTGGACAATGCGACGCCGATCGCGTCGAGCACGACGCGATCGGCGGAAAATTCATGCGGGGGAATCACGGCGGGAAGGCGCGGCGCGCCTCGTGAGTCGACGGCCCGGCGCTCACGCGCGCGGCGTCGTTTCCTTGAACTTGCCGTAGGCCATCAGACGTCCGAAGCGGCGCTCGCGCAGCGCATCGACACTCATGCCCTGGAACTGGCGCAGCGAATCGCCGAGCGCGCGGCGCAGCAGCGCGGCCATTCCCTTCGGATCGCGATGCGCGCCGCCGAGCGGCTCGTTGACGATCTTGTCGACGAGGCCGAGCGCCTTCAGCCGATGCGCGGTCAGGCCGAGCGCCTCGGCCGCTTCCGGCGCCTTCGCGGCGCTCTTCCACAGGATCGACGCGCACCCTTCCGGCGAGATCACCGAGTACGTCGAGAACTGCAGCATCGTCACCGTATCGGCAACCGCGATCGCGAGCGCGCCGCCCGAGCCGCCCTCGCCGATCACCGTCGCGATGATCGGCGTCTTCAGCTCGGCCATCACGTACAGATTGTGGCCGATCGCCTCCGACTGGCCGCGCTCTTCCGCGCCGACGCCCGGATACGCGCCCGGCGTGTCGACGAACGTGAAGATCGGCAGCCCGAACTTTTCGGCGACGCGCATCAGGCGCTCCGCCTTCCGATAGCCCTCCGGGCGCGGCATCCCGAAATTGCGTGCGGCGCGCTCCTTCGTGTCGCGGCCTTTCTGGTGGCCGATCACCATGCACGCATGGCCGTTGAAGCGGGCGAGGCCGCCGACGATCGACTGGTCGTCCGCGAACGCGCGGTCGCCGTGCAGCTCATGGAAATCGGTGAAGAGCTCGCTCACGTAATCGAGCGTATACGGCCGCTGCGGATGGCGCGCGATCTGCGACACCTGCCAAGGCGTCAGGTTCGCGTACAGATCCTTCGTGAGCTGCTGGCTCTTTTTCGACAGCCGCTCGATCTCTTCCGAAATGTCGACAGCCGAATCGTCCTGCACGAAGCGCAGTTCCTCGATTTTCGCCTCGAGCTCGGCGATCGGCTGTTCGAAATCCAGAAAGGTGGTCTTCATGTGTCTGAAATCCTTGAATCTTGCGGCAGCGCGTATTCTAACCGCGCCCGCCGGACGCAAGACCGGGCCGCAACTATCGATTGGAGAAAAGCAATAGCTTTGATCAGTTAACGGCGGTCAGCGGATCGAGACTGCGCCACATGTACCAGGTGGCGACCGTCCGCCACGGCTCCCAGTTCGCAGCCACCTCGCGCGCCTCGCTGCGCGTGACGGGCTCGCCGCTGAAATAATTGACGCTGATCGCGCGAATGAGCCCCAGATCGTCGAGCGGCAGCACGTCCGGCCGCGACAGGTTGAAGATCAGGAACATTTCGGCCGTCCAGCGGCCGATCCCGCGAATCTGCGTGAGTTCGGCGATCACGCCCTCGTCGTCCATCGTCGCCCATTTGTCGACGTGAAGCGCGCCCGACACGAAGTGCCGGGCGAGATCGAGAATATATTCGGACTTGCGCTTCGACAGGCCGCACGCGATCAGCTTTTCCTGGCCGAGCTTGATGATCTGCGGCGGCGCGAGCTTCGGGCACGCGGTCTCGATCTTGACCCAAACCGATTGCGCGGCGGCGACCGAGATCTGCTGGCCGACCACCGAGCGCGCGAGCGTGACGAACGAATCGCCGCGCTTGACGAGATGCGCGGGACCGAACTTCGGGATCAGCTTCTTGAGAATCCGGTCGCGCTTGACGAGATCGGCGCACGCCTTGTCCCAGTATGGCGGACGCGCGACCGTCTCGGCGTCGGAGAGCTGCACGGGCACGGCTGCCTCCGATACGCGCGCCTTGCGCGCGGCGGGCTCCGCCGCGGTTACGGCGGCCTCGCGCGGCAATGCGTCGGCGACGCGCTCGCCATCGACCTTCGCGCGCGCCGACTTCGCAGCCGCCGTGCGCAAGCTCGGCTTGTGCGCGGCGCCGTTGGCCGCGCCGTTCGGCGCCGCGCGCTTCGCGCCCGCCTTGTGCACCGCCGGCGCACGCGCGCCGGCCCGCTTGGCCGCAATCGGCGGCTGCGTCGCCGCGCGCTTAGCCGGCGCTTTTCTGGCCGTTGCCATCTAGCCTCCTACCTGGCGAATCGATCAGCGGGACAGACCATGCGCGCTCATACGCGACGCCACTCGGTCGATCCGCCCGGTTTGTCTTCAAGTGCGATCCCGGCTTCGAGCAGTTCCGCGCGGATCCGGTCCGCTTCGGCATAGTTCTTCGCCTGCTTCGCCGCGACGCGCGCGGCGATCTTCGCTTCGATCTCTTCCGGCTCGAGCGCGCCCGCGCGCGCGGCGCCCGCCGCTTGCTGCAGGAACTCGCGCGGCTCGCGGCCGAGCAGGCCGAGCACGCCCGCGAGCCGCTTGAGCTGGCGCGCGAGCGCCGGCTCGCGCGTGCGGTTCACCTCGGTCGCGAGCTCGAACAGCACGGCCACCGCGACCGCCGTGTTGAAGTCGTCGTTCATCGCGGCCGCAAAACGCCGCGCGTGCGCCTCGCTCCAGTCGAGCGGCGCCGCATCCGGCGTCGCGTCCTTCAGCGCCGTGTAAAGACGCGTGAGCGACGCGCGCGCGTCGTCGAGATGAACGTCGCTGTAATTGAGCGGCGAACGATAGTGGGTGCGAACGATGAAGAAGCGCACGACTTCGGCATCGAACTTCTCCAGCACTTCGCGGATCGTGAAGAAGTTGCCGAGCGACTTCGACATCTTCTCACTATCGACCTGCACGAAACCGTTGTGCATCCAATAATTGACGAAAGTTTGTCCGGTCGCGCCCTCGCTTTGCGCGATCTCGTTCTCGTGGTGCGGGAACTGCAGGTCCTGGCCGCCGCCGTGGATGTCGAAGTGCTCGCCGAGCAGCGTGCAGCCCATCGCCGAGCATTCGATGTGCCAGCCCGGACGGCCCGCGCCGTACTTCGATTCCCACGACGCGCCGGCCGGATCCTGCGGCTTCGCGCGCTTCCACAGCACGAAATCGAGCGGATCTTCCTTCGCGTCGTTCGCGGCGACGCGCTCGCCCGCGCGCAAGTCCTCGAGCGACTTGCCGGACAGCTTGCCGTAGTTCGCGAACTTGCGGACCGAGTAATTGACGTCGCCGTCCTTCGCCTGGTACGCGTAGCCGTTCGCCTCGAGCTTCTCGATCATCCCGAGCATCTGCGGGATGAAATCGGTCGCGCGCGGCTCGATGTCCGGCCGCTCGACGCCGAGCGCGTCAAAATCCGCGTTCATCGCGCGGGTGAAGCGGCTCGTGAGCGACTGGATCGTCTCGCCGTTCTCGACCGCGCGGCGGATGATCTTGTCGTCGATGTCGGTGATGTTGCGCACGTACGTCACGCGATAGCCGGCCGCGCGCAACCAGCGCTGGACGACGTCGAACACGACCACCATCCGCGCATGGCCGATATGGCAATAGTCATAGACGGTGATCCCGCAGACGTACATCCGCACTTCGCCGGGCTGCCGCGGCACGAAGACTTGCTTGTCACGCGCGAGCGTGTTGTAGATGCGCAGTGATTCCATAGAGACGAAAGTGAGCCGAGGGAAACCGCCTGGCGATGCCCGCCGTGCATGCGGCACCCGGCCGGACTTCTGGCTGGGCCGCGTGCCGTGCGCTTCCTCGGATGACATGCGGCGATCGATCCGCAAGCGAAGCGGTGACGGCCACGAGAGGCAAAGACTGTCCGCGGCTCGCCGGAACGCGCGGACGTTTTGTTAGAATGGGTCGGAGTATAACATTCCGATTTGAGCCTATGAAACCTTCCCGCGGCCGCGCGCCGAGCGCTGCGACCCTTGTTGCGACCGCCGCCGTGAGCGCCGCGCTCGCGCTCTTTCCGGGCGCGGCGGCCCTTGCGCAGAAAGCGCCCGCCCCCACCGACGGCACGCCGGAAATCGACGCGTCGATCGCGAATCGCAACTGGGCGCAGGCGCTCGCGCAACTCGACGCGCGCATCGCGTCGAACCCGCGCGACGTGCAGGCGCAGTTCAAGCGCGGCACCGTGCTCGCGCGGCTGAACCGCGACGACGACGCGATCAAGCAGTTCGTCGAGCTGACGCAGGCCTATCCGGAACTGCCGGAACCCTACAACAACCTGGCGGCGCTCTACGCGAAGCACGGCCGCTACGACGACGCGCGCAGCGCGCTCGTCACGGCGACGCATGCGAACCCGAACTACGGTCTCGCGTACGAGAACCTCGGCGATCTCTACCTGCGCCTCGCGGCCGAGTCGTACAAACGCGCGCAGTCGCTCGGCCGCACGACGGGCGCGACCGCGCAGCGCCTGTCGGATCTGCAGAAGATCATCACGCCGCCGAAGACGAAATCGGCGGCCGCGCAGGCGCCGGCCGCGCGTGACTATTCGGCCCGGGCGGCCGCGAACGTGACGACGACCACGCTGCCGCTCTCTCCGACGTTCCAGTTCGGCGGGCCGAGCGGCACGCTCGCGATGCCGCCTTACGTCGCGCCGTCCCAATGACGCAATGACGCGCGGCGGCCGCCGCGTCTTTCCTTCACCCACCCAGAGGACCGTTATGAAACGTCTGTTGCTGGCGCTCGGCAGCGCCGCCCTCCTCGCGACCGCCCCCGCGTTCGCGCAATCGGCCGCGACGCACCCCGTCGTGCAGATGAAGACCACGCAGGGCGACATCCGCATCGAGCTGTATCCGGAGAAGGCGCCGAAGACCGTCGCCAACTTCCTCGATTACGTGAAGGCGGGCCAGTACAACGGCACGATCTTCCATCGCGTGATCAAGGGCTTCATGATCCAGGGCGGCGGCTACAAGACGAACTTCGACGAAAAGCCGACCCGCGCGCCGATCCCGCTCGAGAGCAAGAACGGCCTGAAGAACGCGACGGGCACGATCGCGATGGCGCGCACGAGCGATCCGAACTCGGCGACCGCGCAGTTCTTCATCAACACCGTCGACAACGCGAGCCTCGACTATCCGAATCCGGACGGCAACGGCTACGCGGTGTTCGGCAAGGTCGTGTCGGGCATGGACGTCGTGAAGAAGATCGAGGCCACGACGACGACGGTGCGCGGTCCGATGCGCGACGTGCCGGAAAAGCCGATCGTGATCGAATCGGCGACGATCGTCTCGAAATAAGCCAGCCAGACTCTTTCGCGCGGCCGCGTCGTCCCGAGCGGCCGCGCGCCGTTTAAACCCCATCCATCGAAGGAATTCATCATGATCGAACTGCATACGAACCACGGCGTCATCAAGCTCGAACTCGACGAGGCGAAGGCGCCGAAGACGGTCGAGAACTTCCTGAACTACGTGAAGAAGGGCCACTACGACGGCACGATCTTCCACCGCGTGATCAACGGCTTCATGATCCAGGGCGGCGGCTTCGAGCCGGGCCTGAAGCAAAAGCCGACCGACGCGCCGATCACAAACGAAGCGAACAACGGCCTGAAGAACGACACGTATACGATCGCGATGGCGCGCACGAACGATCCGCACTCGGCGACCGCGCAGTTCTTCATCAACGTGAACGACAACGACTTTCTGAACCACTCGTCGCCGACGCCGCAGGGCTGGGGCTACGCGGTGTTCGGCAAGGTCGTCGAGGGCCAGGATATCGTCGACAAGATCAAAGCCGTCAAGACGGGCAGCAAGGGCTTCCATCAGGACGTGCCGAACGACGACGTCGTGATCGAGAAGGCTGTCGTGGTCTGAAGACGGCGCGACGAGGCATCGGGATGTTGCAGGAAACACCGCCGCGAAGCGTGTTTGCGGGCGTGCCGGGCGAGCGCGTGCTCGCGCACGCGGCGCGCCCGTTCCTGTTCGTCTCCGATCTGCATCTGAGCGACGCGATTCCGCACACGGTCGCCGCGTTCGAGCACTTCGTGCGCGTGACGGCCGACAGTGCGGATTCGGTGTTCATCCTCGGCGATCTGTTCGAATACTGGATCGGCGACGACATCCTCGATCACGATCCGTTCGCCGCACGGATGGCGGAATTGCTGCACACGTTCTCCGAACGCGGCATCGCGCTCTACGTGATGCGCGGCAATCGCGACTTCCTGCTCGGCAAGCGCTTCATGAAGGCGGCGGGCGCGCTCCTGATTCCGGATCCGTCCGTCGTCGTCGCGTTCGGCAACCGCATCGCGCTCGCGCACGGCGATGCGCAGTGCACGGCCGATCGCGGCTACCAGTGGTTTCGCCGCTTCGCGCGCAACGGCATGGCGCAGCGGCTCTTTCTCGCATGCCCGTTCGCGTGGCGCCGCGCGCTCGCCGAACGGATGCGCGCATCGAGCGAATCCGGCCGGATGCGCCCCGCATCGCCGCGCTACGACGTGACGCGCAAGGGCATCGCCGCGCTCTTCAGGCGCAGCGGCGCGCGCACGATCATCCACGGGCACACGCACAAACCGGCGCGGCATGTCGAGGCGGGCGGCGTGCGCTGGGTACTGCCGGATTGGGAGCTGGACCACGGGCCGCGACGCGGCGGCTATCTGTGCATCGACGCAGAAGGGATACGCGCACGGCCGCTCGATTGAGCGTTGCGCGCTTTCAAGAGGCCGGGCTTTCAAAAGCCCACCAGGCGGCCGCAGCCGGGCGTGCCGGCCGGGCGAACGCGACCCGCGCGCTCCCGCTCAGCGCTCGGCCGCCTTCCCGTCCAGCGCTCGGCCCTCGAACGCGGCGGACAGGCGACGCAAATCGAGTCGCGCGCCGTCCGAGCCTTGCAGCGCATCCAGGTGCGCGCCCAGACGCTCAAGCGCGACAACGATTTCGTCGACGCGCTGCGCCTCCTTTGCCGCATGATCGATGAGGCCGTGAATCGCGAGCGACATCGGATCGTCGGCGTTTGGCGTGATTCCGTACGCGCAGAACGCCGCGCGCTCGGGCGTGCGTTTCGCATCGGCGGGCACGACGACCCGCGCCGGATTGCCGACCGCAGTACCGCCCGCCGGCACCGGCTTCACGACGACCGCATTCGAGCCGATCTTCGCGCCCGCGCCGACCGTAAAGCCGCCCAGCACCTTCGCGCCCGCACCGACGATCACGCCGCGCTCGAGCGTCGGGTGACGCTTCGCGCCGCGCGTGAGCGACGTGCCGCCGAGCGTCACGCCCTGGTAGATCGTGCAGTCGTCGCCGACAACGGCCGTCTCGCCGATCACGACGCCCATCCCGTGATCGATGAACACGCGCCGGCCGAGCGTCGCCCCCGGGTGGATTTCGATGCCGGTCAGGAAGCGGCCGACCTGCGACACGAACCGGCCGAGCCAGCGCCAGCCGGAACGCCAGCACGCGTGCGCGATCCGGTGAAACACGAGCGCGTGCAGCCCCGGATAGCACGTGAGCACTTCCCAGGCGCTGCGGGCGGCGGGATCGCGCTCACGGATCGTAACGACGTCTTCGCGAAGTCTCGTGAACATGGTGGTGACGATGGAAGAAGGAAGCCCGGTGCGCGGCCGCCGGGCGGAGCCGTTATCGCGCTGTCGTTGCATTATCGTTTTGACAGCTTTGCTTATGACACGAGGACGATTGTAGAGTCGCCGCCGCGAACGCGCAGCAGGCGCCGCGTTCTCCCTGCTGCGGCCGCGGGTATGGCCGGCCGCGGGGCCGCGCCGCGTCAGTCGTCCCGCCCGGTGTCGCGGCCGGAATAGTCCGCATCGCCCGGGCCGCTTTCGCCGTCGCCCGAAGCGCCCGCGCGCGCGTCCGCACCGCCCGCCTTCAGCAGGATGTGCTTCGCGATCCCGCGAACGATGTTCACTTCCTCGCGTTCGATCCCCGTTCGCGCAAAGAGCCGCCGCAACCGCGACATCAGCTTCTTTGGATTGCGCGGATCGAGGAAATCGAGCGCGATCAGCGCATTTTCGAGATGAACGAACATCCGCTCGATCTCGTCGCTTTGCGCGAGCGTGCCGAACGCGGCGTCCGGCGGCGCGGCGGACTCGTCGTCTTCGAGCAGCGCGACGCGCAGCTCGTACGCGAGCACCTGCACCGCCTGCGCGAGATTGAGCGAGCTGTATGCGGGGTTTGCCGGAATGTGCGCGATCGCGCTGCAGCGCTCGACGTGCTCGTTCGACAGGCCGGTGCGCTCGTTGCCGAACACGAGCGCGATGTCGCCCGTGCGCACCTGCTGGAGCGCGCTTGCGGCCGCCGCGCGGGGCGCGAGCCGCGGCGGCCCGTACTCGCGCGAACGCGCGGTGAGCCCGAGCGACCATTGCACGCCGTTCAGCGCGTCGGCGAGCGTCGGCACGACGTGCGCGGACGCGAGCACGTCGTCGGCGCCGCTCGCCATCGCGAGCGCCTCTGGATCGCTCTGCACGCGCGGCACGCGCGGCGCGACGAGCACGAGGCGCGAAAAGCCCATCGTCTTCAGCGCGCGCGCCGCCGCGCCGACGTTGCCGGGGTGGCTCGGCTCGATGAGCACGAAGCGCGTCGACGTGAATCCGCCGCGCGCGGCCCGCGCCGGACGGGATGTGGCCGCGCCGCCGGACGGCGCGGACGGTTTCTGCTGAGATTCCAAAGCGTTCATTCGACTGATCAGGATGCCGGTATGGTATCGCCAACTCGCCGGCAAACCCACTCGTCCGAACGGACGATCGAACGGTATGCGCGACCGTTTCGCAAAAAACTGCCGCGAGTCGGGTAAAATCGCGTTTTTGCATGCGGCGCTCGCGCTGTTCGGCCCGCACCCGCTGCACCCGCTCTTTGCCAATTCGTCTTCCGTCGGCGAAACGCCCGCCTGCCGCCCTCCCGCGCGCGCGGCGCCGCTTCGCTGGTTCGATCACCCTCGTGGCGGCCTCGCGTCGCCGGCTTCAGGATTCAGGCTCATGCATCCCATGCTCAACATCGCTGTCAAGGCGGCTCGCCGCGCCGGACAGATCATCAATCGCGCCTCGCTCGATCTCGATCTGATCGAGATTCGCAAGAAGCAGCAGAACGATTTCGTGACGGAAGTCGACAAGGCGGCGGAAGACGCGATCATCGAAACGCTGAAGACCGCCTATCCCGATCACGCGATCCTCGCCGAAGAGTCCGGTGAGTCGGGCGACGAATCCGAATTCCAGTGGATCATCGATCCGCTCGACGGCACGACGAACTTCATTCACGGCTTTCCGTACTACTGCGTGTCGATCGCGCTCGCGCACAAGGGCGTCGTCACGCAGGCGGTGGTCTACGACCCGAACCACAACGACCTCTTCACCGCGACGCGCGGCCGCGGCGCGTACCTGAACGATCGGCGCATCCGCGTCGGACGGCGCGACCGCCTCGCGGACGCGCTGGTCGGCACGGGCTTTCCGTTCCGCGAAAAAGACGGCCTCGACGCCTACTCGCGCCTCTTCACCGAGATGACGCAGGCGTGCACCGGGTTGCGCCGTCCGGGCGCGGCCGCGCTCGATCTTGCGAACGTCGCGGCGGGCCGCCTCGACGGCTTCTTCGAGCAAGGCATCAACGTGTGGGACGTCGCGGCGGGCAGCCTGCTCATCACCGAGGCGGGCGGCCTCGTCGGCAATTACACGGGCGACTCCGATTTCCTGCACCGGCGCGAGATCGTCGCTGCGAATCCGAAGATCTATGCGCAAATGATTCCGATCCTGAACCGCTATACGCATACGCGGCCGGCGGACGAATGAGCGGCTCGACTCCCCCGCCCGCGTGACGCCGATCGCGGCGGCGGGCAAGCTCCGGCGGCCCGCGGCACTCGAAGCGCCGCGGGCCGTTTCATTTCCGGCCTGCGCGAACGCGCCGGCGTGCGCCATCCCGCCGATTTCGAGAAGAAACGCGCAAGCGCGCGCTTCTTCATCGCGAAAGCGCGAACCATCAGGCGACTTCACGACGCGAACGAAGAACGTCGCGCGCCCCTCGCCCGCGTATGCGGCCCGCGTTACCGCACGGCGAAGCTCCCCATCGTCGAATCCGGCTGGCAATTGGGCGCGTAGATATATAACTGCTTGTTCGCGAGGAACGCCGACGTGATGATCGAATAGGTATCCTTGTTTCCGTTCCGATACGCGAGGCTGCCGACGGTCACCTCCATGACGCCGGTATTGTCGACGACGAGCTTGGTGATCGTACCGGACGTGCACAACGTGTCGGCGTGCGCGTAGGACGAGGCCAGAAGTACGGCGGAAACGGCTGCGGCAAAAGTCTTTTTCATTTCATTCTCCTAAACAAGAAGGATTGGCGATTGAAAAGCATGGCTGCATGCACCCTTTCACAACGTCTGCTCAACTCCAACAACATTCGGACATCCGAATATGCGCCGCCGGCCGATTCTCACGCGCCAGATTCGAAACAAGCGGACACGGCGCCTGACGCCCCGGCTTCGTGGAGCGCAACGCGCATGCAATGGATTCGAACGGGGAGATTCGCGTCAGCGGCCGCATCGACGGCGGGCACAACGCGCATCGATCATCAAAAAATCATGAATCTCTCAACGTGGCGTGACGGCGCACAAAGCAAACCGACGCATACACACGCATCGAGCCCAACCCCGGCCAAGCCGACAAGATTTGACGAGACATCACGAGTCCCCTTTTTCACGGGATGTTACTGATCTCCGCGACGGCGTCGCATCGTTCGATGCCGTCCGCTTTTTCCCGCTACTTCCCCGACTTCCGCGACTGCCGCGTCGTGTCGGCCATTCAAGCCGATCGGCGGACATCGCTACTCGAAACGATTATCTTCTTCAGGAAGAGATTCCAACAACGTCACATTCCGGGTTCTTCTCGGCCGACGCCGTACAACCCCTCTTTATTCAATGCGTCGATCGGCCATTTTCATCGCCTCGACACATGCACCGAAACCGATCATGGATTTTCAAATTCATTCGAATTTGGCACTCGACGGAGACTATTACCTCCCCGCCATCAAAACAAATGGTATTAATTTATCCAACCCGCCACTCGATAGGATTCGGCATCATCGATTACAAAACAAGCAATATGAACTTCATCATGCAAAGATTTTATTCTCACAAAAAATAAATCATTGAATAGTGCGATAGTGAATTTTGTTTGCATGGCGCCATGGCGTCTTTTAATTCGCGCCCCACGACCAGCGTCGCCGATCCGCGCGTGCAATGCGTCGTTTGAAGACTTTGCCATGCGCAGATGCGCGACAAGCGCCCGATGCATCGATTCGATATGCGCGGGCGAATGCCCGGGCGAACCGTATCGCGCCGATCGAGCGCGAGATGGGTTCGATACCGAATTTCGATATCGCTTGCCGCGACGGCCGGCCTTCTGCGAAACACGTCGCCGAGCCGTCAAACGGCGCGCGCGACACGTGCGGATCGCCACCGAGACGATACATTGGCCGTCCGGCCAGCTTCGCGCGCCGGCGCGACAAGGTAAACTCTCACCCAATTCCGTATACGCAGACAGATATCCGCAAGATGGCCACCCAAATCGACGCCTCCTCCGACGCAGCGGCAACGGCCGCCGCGCAGCATACGCCGATGATGCAGCAATATTTACGCATCAAGGCGGAGCACCCCGACACGCTCGTGTTCTACCGGATGGGCGACTTCTACGAGCTCTTCTTCGAAGACGCGGAGAAAGCCGCTCGCCTGCTCGACCTGACGCTCACGCAACGCGGCGCGTCCGCCGGCAACCCGATCAAGATGGCGGGCGTGCCGCACCACGCGGTCGAGCAGTACCTCGCGAAGCTCGTGAAATTCGGCGAATCGGCGGCGATCTGCGAACAGATCGGCGATCCCGCGACGTCGAAGGGCCCCGTCGAACGCAAGGTCGTGCGCGTCGTGACGCCGGGCACGCTGACCGACGCCGCGCTGCTGTCCGACAAGAGCGACGTGTTCCTGCTCGCGCTTTGCGTCGGACACAACAAACGCGGCGTCGCGTCGAACATCGGCCTTGCATGGCTCAATCTCGCGAGCGGCGCGCTGCGGCTCGCCGAGATCGCGCCGGACCAGCTTGGCGCGGCGCTCGAGCGCATCCGCCCCGCCGAGATTCTCGCGGCTGACGGCGCGATCGAAGCGGTGCCGGCCGGCATGGGCGCGATCACGCGCGTGCCCGCGTGGCACTTCGATATCGCATCGGGCACGCAACGCCTCTGCGATCAACTCGAAGTCGCGAGCCTCGACGGCTTCGGCGCGCAAGCGCTCACGAGCGCGAGCGGAGCGGCGGGCGCGCTGCTGATCTACGCGGCCGCGACGCAAGGCCAGCAGCTTCGCCACGTGCGCAGCCTCAAGGTCGAAAACGAATCCGAGTACATCGGTCTCGACCCGTCGACGCGACGCAATCTCGAACTCACCGAAACGCTGCGCGGCACCGAATCGCCGACGCTCTATTCGCTGCTAGACACCTGCTGCACCGCGATGGGCAGCCGCCTGCTGCGCCATTGGCTGCATCATCCGCCGCGCGCATCGGTCGCCGCGCAGGCGCGCCACCAGGCAATCGGCGCGTTGCTCGACGCGCCCGCGCACGTCGGCCTCGACAGCCTGCGCTCGGCGCTGCGGCAGATCGCCGACGTCGAGCGGATCACCGGCCGCCTCGCGCTGCTGTCCGCGCGGCCGCGCGATCTGTCCAGCCTGCGCGACACGTTCGCCGCCCTTCCCGCGCTGCGCGAACGCGTCGCCGAGATCGCACCGAACGCGGCCGCGCTAGGACGCCTCGACGCCGCGCTCGAGCCGCCGCCCGGCTGCCTCGATCTGCTCACGCGCGCGATCGCGGCCGAGCCGGCGGCGATGGTCCGCGACGGCGGCGTGATCGCCCGCGGCTACGACGCCGAGCTCGACGAGCTGCGCGATATCTCGGAGAACTGTGGCCAGTTCCTGATCGATCTCGAAACGCGCGAGCGCGCACGCACGGGCATTCCGAACCTGCGCGTCGAGTACAACAAGGTTCACGGCTTCTATATCGAAGTCACGCGCGGCCAGACCGACAAGGTGCCCGACGACTATCGCCGCCGCCAGACGCTCAAGAACGCGGAGCGCTACATCACGCCCGAGCTGAAGACGTTCGAGGACAAGGCACTGTCCGCGCAGGAGCGCGCGCTCGCCCGCGAACGCGCGCTTTACGACGGCGTATTGCAGGCGCTCCTGCCTCACATCGAGGGTTGCCAGCGCGTCGCAAGCGGCCTTGCGGAGCTCGATCTGCTCGCGGCATTCGCCGAACGCGCCCGCACGCTCGACTGGGTGGCGCCGGAATTCACCGACGAGATCGGCATCGAGATCGATCAGGGCCGCCATCCGGTCGTCGAAGCGCAGGTCGAGCAATTCATCGCGAACGATTGCGCGCTGAACCCCGATCGGAAGCTGCTCCTCATCACCGGCCCGAACATGGGCGGTAAGTCGACGTTCATGCGACAGACGGCGCTCATCGCGCTGATGGCATACGTCGGCAGCTACGTGCCGGCGAAGGCGGCGCGCTTCGGCCCGATCGACCGCATCTTCACGCGCATCGGCGCGGCGGACGATCTCGCGGGCGGCCGCTCGACGTTCATGGTCGAGATGACGGAGGCCGCCGCGATCCTGAACGACGCGACGCCGCACAGCCTCGTGCTGATGGACGAAATCGGCCGCGGCACGTCGACGTTCGACGGCCTCGCGCTCGCATGGGCGATCGCGCGCCATCTGTTGTCGCACAATCGCTGCTACACGCTGTTCGCGACGCACTACTTCGAGCTCACGCAATTGCCGGCGGAATTCCCGCAAGCGGCGAACGTACACCTGTCGGCGGTCGAGCACGGCCACGGCATCGTGTTCCTCCACGCGGTCGAGGAAGGTCCGGCGAACCAGAGCTACGGCCTGCAGGTCGCGCAACTCGCGGGCGTTCCGGCGCCGGTGATTCGTGCCGCCCGCAAGCATCTCGCGCACCTCGAGCAGCAGTCCGCGGCCCAGGCAACGCCGCAGCTCGATCTCTTCGCCGCGCAACCGATCGTCGACGAACCGGAATGCAACGAGCCGCCGGCTGCGACGCCGCACCCGGCGCTCGAGCGCCTGCTCGGGCTCGATCCGGACGACTTGAAACCGCGCGACGCGCTCGATCTGCTCTACGAACTGCACGCGCTCGCCCGCTCAGGCTCAACGGATGCGCAACGCTGACCGTACCGCGCCGCGCGCGACGCTTCGCGCGCGCGTCACCGCATCCGCGGCGCTCGCCGGCGCGCTCGCATGGGCACTCGCCGGCAGCGCACCGGCCGCGCACGCATCGTCGCGAGCGGGCAGCGAGCCGTACACATTCGCGGTCTTGTCCGGCGTGATCGCGTCGGCCGACGACGAACCGCAGGCCCGGCGCCTGCTCGATGCGATCGCGCGCGACCGTTCGGTGTCGTTCATCGTCTACGAAGGCAACCTGAAGGGGCCGAAGGAAGCCTGTCGCGATCAGTTGTACGAGCAGCGCAACGTGCTGTTCGCAGCGTCCCGCGTCCCGCTCGTGCTGCTGCCCGGCCAATACGACTGGACAGCCTGCGGCACGCGCGATGCCGGTGCGTACGATCCCGTCGAGCGGCTCGACTTCCTGCGTCAGAACGTCTTTGCCGAGCCGGCATCGCCCGGCGCGAATCCGATGCCACTCGCGCGCGAAAGCGAAGTGGCGCGCTTTCACCCGTATCGCGAAAACGTTCGCTGGGTCCGCGACGATACGGTGTTCATCGGCCTGAACGCGCCGGGGCCGAACAATCGCTACCTGACAGCAGGCGGGCGCAACGGCGAGTTCGAAGATCGTGTCATCGCAAATGCGTTCTGGATCGATCACGCGGCCGAGTATGCGAAGCGCCGCAAGGCGCGCGCGCTCGTGATCTTTCTCGAGGGCGACCCGCAATTCGATCGCTACGAACGTTCGGAGCGCTTCGGGTGGCTGCGCTTCAACCGCCCGCGCGTGCGCGACGGCTTTCGCGAATTCAAGCGAGCGTTGGTGAAAGCCGCGGCCGTCTTTCGCGGCTCGATCATCGTCGTGCATCCGAGCGGCGAGCCGCTTGCGGACGGATTCAGGATCGACCGCCCGTTACGCGACGACAAGGGGAATCTGGTCGGCAATCTGACGCGCGTCGCGATCGCGCCGCATGCGCGCCTGACGCAATGGGTGCGAATCGGCGTGGATTCGGCGAAGCAGCCGATGTTCAACGTGAGCATGCAGACCGTACCGAAGCATCTGCCTCAACCGCCCGCGCTGCCCATCGTGCCGCATGAGAACACGCCGCTGCCCGACATGCCGGAAATCCCGGCGCCGCCGGTGCTGCCCGATTCGGGCGCGAGCGGCGCGACGCCGCCTGGCTATGGTGAATGGCATGGCGCGCGCGAAGGTTCATTCGATCACCACGCGCCATCGAGCACGACACCCGGCGAAACGCCGGGCATCGCCGCACCGGGCTCAATGCAGGGTGCGCGCTGAACCGTTGCCTTCGTTGTCGTCATCCTCGTCTTCGTCGACGATTTCGAGCCCTTCCGCGCCGTGCGCATGCTCGTGCTCGATTTCGTCTTCCGTCGCTTCGCGCACGTCCTTGACGGTCAGCGCGAAACGCAGCGCCATCCCGGCGAGCGGGTGATTGCCATCGAGGACGACCTTGTCTTCCGCGATATCGGTCACCGTGTAGATCAGCGAATCGATTTCCTCGTCACCGTCCTCCGGCGTGCCTTCGAATTGCATGCCGACTTCGAGCGGCTCGGGGAAACGGTCGCGCGGCTCGATTTTCACGAGTTCAGGATCGTAATCGCCGAACGCATCCTGCGGCTCAAGCTGGATTTGCGTCTGATAGCCGGGCTCCTGGCCGTCGAGTTGTTCCTCGATCTTGGGGAACGTGCCATCATAGCCGCCGTGCAGATAGACCATCGGCTCATCGCTCTCCTCGATCAGATTGCCTTGCGCATCCGACAGCTTGTAAGCGACCGATACGACAGTGTTTTTTGCGATTTTCATCCAATTCTCCCAAGTACAACAGCCATTATACGATGCCCAAACGGCCCCTACCCGAACCATCCGGCCGTGTGCTCGAACGCACCCGCGCGCCGTTGCCCGAGGCGCCGACCCCGCTTCTCGGCAATCTCAGTCCCGCGCAATTCATGCGCCGATATTGGCAGAAAAAGCCGCTTCTGATTCGGCAGGCCATTGCCGACATCGCGCCGCCGCTGTCGCGCGATGCGCTGTTCGAGCTTGCAGCCGACTTTGACGTCGAATCGCGTCTCGTCACCCATTTTCGTAACAGATGGCAACTGGAGCACGGGCCGTTCGAGCCCGAGAATCTGCCGTCCGTGAAGCGCCGCGAGTGGACGCTGCTCGTGCAGGGGCTCGACCTGCACGACGAGCGCGCCCGCTCGCTGCTCGAGCGCTTCCGGTTCGTTCCGGATGCACGCCTCGACGACCTGATGATCTCGTACGCGACGGACGGCGGCGGCGTCGGCCCGCATTTCGACTCGTACGACGTGTTCCTGCTGCAGGTGCACGGCAAGCGCCGCTGGCGGATCGGCGCGCAGCAGGATCTGTCGCTGCAGGAAGGTTTGCCGCTCAAGGTCCTCGCGAATTTCGAGCCGACAGACGAATGGGTGCTCGAACCCGGCGACATGCTGTACCTGCCGCCGCACGTCGCGCACGACGGCATCGCGCTCGGCGAGTGCATGACGTGCTCGATCGGCTTCCGAGCCCCGTCCGCAGGCGAGTTGCGCGCGCAGTTCCTCTATCACCTCGCGGAGCGCGGCGGCCTGCGCACAGGCACGTGCGACGACACGCGATACCGCGACCCGGCGCAGCCCGCGGTCGACACGCCCGCGATGCTGCCTGCCGCGATGGTCGAGCGCGCGGCCGCGATGCTCGCTGGAATCAAATGGGACGAACGCGATATTGGCGATTTTCTTGGCTGTTATTTGAGCGAGCCCAAATCAAACGTCGTTTTCGAGCCGCCGCCGCGACGACTTGGCGAAGCCGCGTTCGTCGCCCAGGCGTCTCGCCGGGGCATCCGGCTCGACAGGAAAGCGGCGTTGTTGTATAACGCGCGCTCGTACTTCATCAACGGCGACGCGCATCCGCTCGCAACCGCGGCGAAATGGCTGCCGGAGCTGGCCGATACGCGGCGGATGGAGGCGAAACGGTTTGTAACACTCTCCCGGGACCCCGCCATGACAGGCCTGCTGCACGAGTGGTATCGTGCGGGCTGGATACGGGTGGGCGACATGGGGTAGAGTTGCCCGGCCGTATACCCATACGAACGCATGTTTTTGTATGGGAAAGACAACGTATTGACCCCGCATTTGTCGACGGTCGATAGGAAAGTGCATATAATTTCCGCCCAAGCCGTAGGGAAGATTCACGCTCTAGAAGTGCATCTCCACCAGCGGCCCAGGTCGGTGTTGGAGCACATTACCGGTATTGTTTCGCGCTGTTGCTTACCTTTAACCATAAAAGGACGTGATCATGAAGAAATCCCTCCTCGTAGCTTCCCTGTTGGCTGCCGTTGCACTGGCTGCGTGCAACAAGAGCTCCGAGCAAGCTGCTTCGTCGGCTGCTAGCGAAGCAACCGCCGCTGCCGCTTCGGCTGCTTCGGGCGTTGCCGCTGCTGCTTCGGACGCTGCTTCGAGCGTTGCCGCTGCTGCGAGCGATGCGGCTGCTGCTGTGGCGTCGGCTGCTTCGGCAGCGACGGCTGCTCCGGCTTCGGGCGCAAGCCAGTAAGTCCGCGTCAGCATCAGCTAAAAAAAAACCGGCCTACGGGCCGGTTTTTTTTACGTCCTTTTTATGTCCCTTGCATGACCTGCGGGTCCATGAGGCGCCGCAGGGCGCGCTTCAGCGCAGGCTGAGCCAGCCGAATCCCTCGTCTTGCGACGCAACGAGCACGTCGTCCGCCTGCCCTCCCAAAGCCGCTGCGAGCGCCGCCTGCGCGAGCGCCGGCGCGTTGTTCTGCTGGCTCAGATGCGCGGCCACCAGGTGTCGCAGCCGGCTGCGATCGAGCTCGGCGAGGATGGCGGCCGCCGCGTCGTTGCTCAGATGGCCGTGCGAGCCGCCGATGCGCGCCTTCAGCGACGCCGGATAGCGACTGGCCGCGAGCATCGCGACGTCGTGATTCGCCTCCAGCACGAGGCCGTCGCAGCCGCTCAGCACGGCGCTGATGCGCGGCGTCGACATGCCGACGTCGGTCAGCACGCCGAGACGCGTCGCGCCGTCGCTGAAGACGAACTGGAGCGGCTCGCGCGCGTCGTGCGGAACGGTATAGGGGAGCACGCACAGATCGCCTACCGCGGCCGTCTCGTCGCCCCAGAGCACGCGGAGGTCGACGTCGGCCTCGTCCGCGCCGACCGCGCGCGCGGTGCCCCAGCTCGTGTACAGCGGCAGCGACGCACGGCGGGCGAGCGCCAGCGCGCAGCCGACATGGTCGCCGTGTTCGTGAGTGACGAGAATCGCGTCGAGATCGTCGACGCGCAAATCGACGCGTGCGAGCCGGCGTTCGAGTTCCTTCGCCGAGAAGCCGCAGTCGAGCAGGACGCGCGTCGTCGTCGCGCCATTCGACGCTTCGACGACGAGCGCATTGCCTTCGCTGCCGCTTCCGAGGCTCGCGAATCGCACGTGCGCTTAATTTAGCTGCGCGTGCAGCAGCGAGATGAGCCGCTGCGCGTCGGACGAGGTGTCGATCTGGCCGTTTGCATCGACGACGGCCACTTGCGTCTTCGAGTCGCCTTGCGCGCGCACGTTGACGAGGAATTCCTTGCCCGGCTTCGCGGCCGTCGGGCCACCGTAGAACAGCTTGCCGAACAGGCCGTCGCGCTTGAGCTCTTCCATCGAATTCGCATAGCGGACGTAGTAGACGCCCTTCGAGCGATCGCGGTTGTCGACCGTGAAGTTCGTGCGGTCGAGCGCGAGACCGACGCGCAGCCACGCGCGGTCGAACGACTCGGCCAGATCGAGCGTCGACGCGCCGCCGGCGCCGACGACGGTCGCGGGCGCGGTGGCGGGGCGCGCGTCGGCGAGCAGTTGCTTCGCCTGCGCGTCGGTCAGGCCGAACTTCTCCATCAGCTTCGCGAGGAACACGGCTTCGAGCACCGGATTGCGCGGACGCTCCTCCCAGCGCGACGACGAGCCGCCCTGCGCGCCCGTCAGCTTCTCTTCCATTGCGCTATGCGTGATCGAGATGTCCGTATTGCCGTCCGGCGTACGCGTGACGAGCGTGCGGAAGCGATCGCGCGTGCCCGACGAATAGGCGAAATCGATCACGCGGCCGATCGTGCGGCGGAACCAGTCGTCGGGAATGTTCGCGCGGTTTTCCGCCCAGTCGGTGGCCATGATGCCCGTCGACGGCGCGTCCGTCTTCAGCGCGAAGCCGTTGTCCTGCCAGAACTCCTTCAGTTGCGGCCAGAGCTGCTCGGGCGTGCGGCCGTCGACGACGAGCCAGCGGCGGTCGCCGTCGCGCTCGATGTGCATCCCGAACGGGTCCTGCGCGCTCGGCTGCCCTTCCGTCGAGTTGCCCGCGGCCGTCACCGCGCGCGTCGGTGCGGAGCCCAGGCCCGAATTCGTCGGCGGCGCGACGTACGACGGGCTGAGCGGCATCGCCGTCAGATCCTGCGGCACCTGCAGCGGCGGCGCCGAGCCGGTCGACTTGTAGTTGACCCGGTCGGGCGCGAGGTAGTCGTTCAGCGTGTCGCAGCCGGCGAGCGCGCCCAGCGCGAGCGCCAGCACCGAAACCTGGATCGCGCGGGAGGAAAAGGCGGAATGTTTCATGAAGTCCTTCGTCTTGCTAGAACGCGTGTCACGCACGGCGCCGGGAGCGGCCGGGTCAGTGTCGGATCGATCGGGGTGCGGTGCGGCCGCCCGAGCGGCCGCGTCCGGCCTCACAGGAGGCCGGCCTCGCGAAGCGCGCCGCGCACGGTGTCGTGGCAACGCTCGTCGAGCGGTGTGAGCGGCAGGCGAATGCCGCCCGCGATCTTGCCCATCTGTTGCAGCGCCCACTTCACCGGGATCGGATTCGCCTCGATGAACAGATGCTTGTGCAGCGACAGGAGCTTCATATGGATCTCTCGCGCCGTCTTCACGTCGGCGGCGAGCGCCGCGCGGCAGAGCTCGCTCATCGCGCGCGGCGCGACGTTCGCCGTCACCGAGATGTTGCCATGGCCGCCGAGGAGCATCAGCGCGATCGCGGTCGGATCGTCGCCGCTGTAGATCGAGAAGTGCGCGGGCGCCGCCTTGATCAACTGCGCGGCGCGGTCGATGTTGCCCGTCGCGTCCTTCACGCCGGCGATGCCCGGCACCTGAGAAAGACGCAGGATCGTGTCGTTCGACATGTCCGCGACCGTGCGGCCCGGCACGTTGTACAGGATCACCGGCAGGTCGACCGCCTCGGCGATCGCCTTGAAGTGGCAGTATATCCCTTCCTGCGTCGGCTTGTTGTAATACGGCACCACTTGCAGCGTCGCGTCGGCGCCCACCGCCTTCGCATGCTTCGACAACTCGATCGCCTCGGTCGTCGAATTGCCGCCCGCGCCCGCAACGATCGGAATCCGCTTCGCCGCATGCTTGACGGCGGTTTCGATCATGAGGACATGTTCGTCGACGGAAAGCGTCGCCGATTCGCCGCTCGTGCCGACCACGACGAGGGCATCCGTCCCCTCTTCGATGTGCCAGTCGATCAGCTTGCGGAAGGCCGCCAGATCGAGGCCGCCGTCCTCGAGCATCGGGGTGACGATCGCGGGGACGCTGCCGCGGATTTGAATGCCGTCTTGAGTGCCGTTAGCCATGAAACAAACGCGATGAAAAATCGGTAAGGGTCGATTGTAGCGGATTAGCCCGCCAGTCCGTAACGCGGAAATCCCGCCCCTTCTTCCGCCACGGCACGCTCGCGCACCGCGCAGATTCGTTGGACGAATGCGTCGCGCGGCGCGGCGGCGAACCCGTCCTCGAACGCGACGACGCGCAACTGCCCGCGCACCGCGTCGAGCAGCTCGCCCGGCGCGAGCAGGAATGCCGGATTGGACGGCTTGCCGACCGTTTGGTTGCCTTGCGCGAAGGTCTCGTACAGCAGCACGCCGCCCGGCGCGACCGCGGCGACGAGACGCGGCAGCAGCGGGCGATGCAGATAGTTCGTGACGACGACGGCGGAAAAGCGCGCATCGCCGGCGAGCGGCCACGGCGCGCCTTCGAGATCGGCCGCCTGCGCGACGACACCCGGCAGCGCGCCGAGCGACGCGAGCGCGGCCGGCTCGCGCTCGAGCGCGCGGACCGGATGGCCGCGCTCGGCGAACCAGCGCGCGTGGCGGCCGTGGCCCGCGGCGACGTCGAGCACCGCGCCGCCCGCCGGCACGAGATGCGACCATTCGCGCACCCACGCCGACGGCTCGGCCGCCACGCCGTGCGCCCCCGCGCCGGGCGCGTCGTGAACCGCGATCGTCAGCGTTTTCAACTGTACGACAGCCCCATCGCCTCGCGCACGTCGCGCATCGTCTCGGTCGCGTGCTTGCGCGCCTTGTCGCAGCCGTCCGCGACGATCGCGCGCAGCAGCGACGGATCGTCCATGTACTTCTGCGCGCGCTCGAGCATCGGCTGCTGCTCGCGCAGGATGCCGTCGACGACCGGCTGCTTGCAGTCCAGGCAGCCGATGCCCGCCGAGCGGCAGCCCTTCTGAACCCAGTCGTGCGTCGCGTCGTCGGTGTAGACTTGGTGCAGTTGCCAGACCGGGCATTTATCGGGATCGCCCGGATCGCTGCGGCGCACGCGCGCGGGATCGGTCGGCATCGTGCGGACCTTCTTCGTGATCGTCTCGGCGTCCTCGCGCAGGCCGATCGTGTTGCCGTACGACTTCGACATCTTCTGGCCGTCGAGGCCCGGCATCCGCGACGCTGCGGTCAGAAGCGCCTGCGGCTCGACGAGGATGATCTTGCGCGCGCCTTCGAGATAGCCGAACAGGCGCTCGCGGTCGCTCATCGACAGGCTCTGCGATTCCTGCAGCATCGCGCGCGCCTGTTCGAGCGCCTCGTCGTCGCCCTCCTGCTGATACGCGTTGCGCAGCTCGTGATAGAGCTTCGCGCGCTTGCCGCCCAGCTTCTTCGCCGCCTCGAGCGCCTTCTCCTCGAAGCCCGGCTCGCGGCCGTACAGATAATTGAAGCGGCGCGCGATCTCGCGCGTCATCTCCACGTGCGGCACCTGGTCCTCGCCGACCGGCACGAGCGAGCCGCGGTACAGCAGGATGTCGGCCGCCATCAGCACCGGGTAGCCGAGGAAGCCGTACGTCGACAGATCCTTGTCCTTCAGCTTCTCGATCTGCTCCTTGTAGGTCGGCACGCGCTCGAGCCAGCCGAGCGGCGTGCTCATGCCGAGCAGCAGCGCGAGCTCGGCATGCTCGGGCACCTTGCTCTGGATGAAGAGCGTCGCCTGCGCCGGGTCGATGCCCGAGGCGAGCCAGTCGATCAGCACATCCCAGACGTTCTTCTCGATCACCTCGGGCGTTTCGTAGTGCGTCGTCAGCGCGTGCCAGTCGACCACGCAGAAGAAGCACGGATACTCGGACTGCAGCTTGACCCAGTTCTTCAGCACGCCGTGATAGTGGCCGAGATGGAGCGACCCCGTGGGTCGCATGCCGGAAAAGATACGGTCTGGGAACATGATTGTCGTTAGAAAAGCGAGGCGAAAGGAGTCAGGATGGCCGTCACGACGGCGTAGCCCGCGCCCACCAGCGGCCGCAGCCAGAGCTTCGTCAGAAGGCCCGTCGCGACGAGCGCGAGCACGATGAAGAAGCCGTACGGCTCGAGCCGCGACAGCGCGATCGATGGCTTCGGCGGCAGCAGCGCCGCGAGCACGCGCCCGCCGTCGAGCGGCGGCAGCGGAAAGAGGTTCAGCACCGCGAGCACGAGATTCACGCCGACGCCCGCTCCCGCCATGCGCGTGAAGAACGGCTCGTCGACCGCGAACGCGGCGAGGCCGATGCTCACGAAGCCCCAGATCAGCGCCTGGACGAAGTTGCAGCCTGGCCCCGCGAGCGCGACCCACAGGCTCCCCCAGCGCGGGTTGCGCAGATTGCGGAACGTGACGGGCACGGGCTTCGCGTAGCCGAACAGGAACGCGCCGCTCGTCAGGAAGTACAGCACGAGCGGAATCACGATCGTGCCGAACGGATCGATGTGGCGCATCGGGTTGAACGACACGCGGCCCATCATGTACGCGGTGTTGTCGCCGAGCAGGCGAGCGACGTAGCCGTGGGCAGCCTCGTGCAGCGTGATCGCGAAGACCACGGGCAGTGCGTAGACGGCAATTGTCTGTATCAGGGAAGAAGCATCCATAGCGCACTATTGTAACAAGCGGCAAACGCGCGAACGGCGCGTGTGCATGCGGACCGAAACGGCGGCCGCTCCGGTGCGCCGGGACGGCGCGGCGGCGCTCACGCGGCGAGGCCGAACGGCTCGAGCGGGCCGCGCCCCGCCCGCACGAGCTGCGGCTCGTCGCCCGTCAGGTCGATGACCGTCGACGGCTCGCGCGAGCACGCGCCGCCGTCGATCACGAGGTCGATCTGCTTTTCGAGGCGCGCGCGGATTTCCTCCGGATCGTTGAGCGGCTCATCGTCGGGCGGCAGGATCAGCGTCGTGCCGAGAAGCGGCTGGCCGAGCGCCTCGAGCAGCGCGAGCGTGATCGCGTGCGCGGGCACGCGCAGGCCGATCGTCTTGCGCGACGGGTGCGACAGCCGCCGCGGCACTTCCTTCGTCGCCTGCAGGATGAACACGTACGGCCCCGGCGTCACCGATTTGATCAGCCGGTATTGCCGGTTGTCGACCATCGCGAACGTCGCGAGCTCGGACAGATCGCGCACGAGCAGCGACAGGTGCTGCTTTTCGTCGAGCCCGCGGATGCGGCGCACGCGCTCGACCGCGTCCTTGTCGTCCAGATGGCATGCGAGCGCATAGCTCGAATCGGTCGGCAGCGCGATCACGCCGCCGCCGCGCACGATTTCGGCCGCCTGCTTGACGAGACGCGTCTGCGGATTATCCGGGTGAATCCTGAAGAATTGGGACATGGGGACAAAGGTATGGATCGGCGCGCGCGTGCCGCGGCCGGATGTGCTGCCGGCAAACGCCGCTACAGCCAGCGCTCCCAGACGGGCTTGAGATCGGACGGCAGCGGCGGCAGGCTGCCGAGCTCGGTGCGCCCTTCTCCCGGCGCGTGAAAATCGGAGCCGCGCGACGCCTCGAAGCCGAAGCGCCGCGCGACGTCCGCGTATTCGCGGTACTGGTCGGGCGTGTGGCTGCCCGTCACGACCTCGATCGCGACGCCGCCCAGATCGATGAACTCGCCGAAGAACGCGTCGAACTCGACGCTCGTGTACGCATAGCGGCCCGGATGCGCGATGACCGCTTCGCCGCCCGCCTGCCGGATCCACGTGACGGCGTCCGACAGCTTCGCCCAGCGGTGCGCGACGTAGCCCGGCTTGCCGTCGCCGAGATAGCGGTCGAACACGTCGGATATCGACGCCGCGTAGCCCTTGTCGACGAGAAAGCGCGCGAAGTGGGTGCGCGAGATCAGATCGGGATTCGACACAAAGCCGAGCGCGCCTTCGTAGGCCCCCTCGATGCCGAGCGCGGCGAGCGCGTCGCCGATCGCGACCGCGCGCGCCGCGCGGCCGTTGCGGGTGCGGCGGAGCCCGTCGACGAGCGCGGGGTTCTGCGGATCGATGTTCAGGCCGACGATGTGCACGGTGCGCGACGCCCACGTCACGGAAATCTCGACGCCGTGCAGATAGCGCATGCCGAGCGCCTCGGCGGCTTCACGCGCGGCGCGCTGGCCGCCGACCTCGTCATGATCGGTCAGCGCCCACAGCGTGACGCCGCCCGCGTGCGCGCGGCGCGCGACGTCGGCGGGCGCGAGCTGACCGTCGGAAACGTTCGAATGGCAGTGGAGATCGGCGTTCATCGTGGGCGTCGGAGGCTAAGCGTTCATTCTACTGCAACGCGCAAATTCGCCGCAGACGCTCAGCCGGCGGGACCGCGAACGGCGGCGGACCCGGCGAGCCGGCGCGCGGCCGCCCTTCCTTCGCCCTTCGCTCGTCGCCTTCGGTCTTTCGCCTTCAGATTTTCGCCGCCCACCGATTCGCCGATTCGCCGCCCCGCCCGGATCGACGCCCCTCGAAATCGGCTCAGGCGCAGAACGCCTCGATCAGCGCCGCGATCTGCTCCGGCTGGTCGTGATGGACCATGTGTCCCGCGTCTTCGACGAGCTTCTCGCGCCAGTCGGCGAACGCCGCAAAGCGCGCCTTGAACTCGGGAATCGGAATCTCGCCCGCCAGAAACGCGAACGTCGGCGAATCGACGGCCTCGACGTGCAGCACCTTCGCGCGCACCTTCGCCCAGATCGCCATCACCTCGTCGAGCCTGTACAGCAGCGGGCCGCGCAGCTTGTGCGCGGGATCGGCGAGCAGCCGGTACTGGCCATCCGCATCGCGCGTCGACCAGTGCGCGGCGAGAAACGCCGCGCGGCGCGGCTCGAGGCGCGGATTCGTCTTCACGAGGCGCGCGGCGACGTCTTCGAGCGACGCGTAACGCTTGAGCGTCGGCGGCGTGCGCAGCTCGTCGAGCCATTGCTCGAGGCGCCGCGGCGCCTGCTCGGCGCGCGCGGGCGCGAGCCCGAAGCCCTCCAGATCGACGACTCGCCGCACCCGCCGCGGCCGCGCGCCCGCATACAGGCACACGACGTTCGCGCCCATGCTGTGGCCGACGAGGTTTACCTCGCCTTCCGGCGTGTAGTGATCGATCAGCGCATCGAGGTCCGCCAGGTACTCGTGGAACCAGTAATGGCCGCCGCCTTGCGCGGCGACCGGCCAATCGGACAGGCCGAAGCCGCGCGCGTCGGGCGCGATCACCTGCCAGTCGCCCGCGAGCGCGTCGACGACGAACTGGAACGACGCGGCGACGTCCATCCAGCCGTGCAGCATGTAGAGTGTCGGCGCATCGGGCCGCCCCCAGCGGCGCACATGCAGCTTCACGCCGCGAACCGTGACGAAATCGGAGACAGATTGAGTGGAGTGCATCGCAACCGCCAAAAAAGAATGACCGTTCGATTATATCGATCCGGCCCGTCCGGCGTATGGCGAGTCGCAAGGCCGGGCGCGTGTCGAGACACTTCTCCAGGGTCTGTTCACGCTGATGACGGGCGTGAACAGACCCTGGGCCACGCCGATGCGGGCGTCGGGCGTGGCGCAACCCGCCCCGCCGTGCCGAACGAGCCAAACTGAGCCGGCACCCGCGTCATCCCTTCGGATCGACGTCCTGCGCCACGAGCGCATTCAATTCGTCGTCGGTAAAGCCCGCGGCGCGCCGTGCATCGACATTGAACGGGCCGCGCAGCCGCGGCGCCCGATACTGCTCGGCGAGCCGTTCGTAGGTCGCATGCGGATCGAACCCGGCGTCGTCGCACAGATGGCGAAACCAGCGATTGCCGATCCCTACGTGGCCGATCTCGTCGCGCAGGATCACGTCGAGAATCGCCGCCGACGCATGATCGCCCGCCTGCTGAAGCCGCGCACGGATCGGCGGCGACGCGTCGAGCCCGCGCGCCTCGAGCGTGCGCGGCACGAGCGCCATCCGCGCAAGCACGTCGCCCGCGGTCCGCTCGCACATCTCCCAGAGGCCGTCGTGCGCCGGAAAATCGCCGTACGCGTGCCCGAACTCGGCAAGACGCGCGGCGAGCAGCGAGAAGTGGTGCGCCTCCTCCGCGGCGACTTTCAGCCAGTCCGCATAGAACGCCGCGGGCATCCGCGCAAAGCGCCATACCGCGTCGAGCGCGAGATTGATTGCGTTGAATTCGATGTGCGCGAGCGCATGCAGCAGCACGACCCGCCCTTGCGGCGAGCGCATGCTGCGCCGCTCGAGCCGGCGCGGCTCGACGAGCTCCGGGCGAACCGGCCGCCCGGGCAGGCCGTGCTCGGGCGCGCTCAGCTCGCGCTCGGGGAACGCCGCCGCGCGGCCGTCGATGAGCGCCGAGCGCAGCTCGACGACGAGCGCGGCCTTGCGCGCGGGATCGGGTTCGCAAAGCGCGGCAAGTGCGTCGCTGCGCACGCAGCGCAACGGTTCGGGCGACGAAATCGAGACGGATGACATGAGAAGACGACATGCTCGCACGCTGCGCGCGCGAACGACCGGGACAACCGTTTACAATAAAAGATTCGATGCGCCGCATCCAGGCGCGACGCAACCGCGCGCCATTGTACCGGCCGCCCAGACAAGGCCCAAGGGAGACATCGTGACCATCTACAAGCTCGGCGACAACGCCCCGTCCATCCACGAAAGCGTGTTCGTCGCGGACAGCGCGACGATCGTCGGCAAGGTCGTGCTGGAAGAGAACGCGAGTGTCTGGTTCGGCGCGACGATCCGCGGCGACAACGAGCCGATCACGGTCGGCGCCGGCAGCAACGTGCAGGAAGGCGCGGTGCTGCACACCGATCCGGGCTGCCCGCTCACGATCGCGCCGAACGTGACGGTCGGCCATCAGGCGATGCTGCACGGCTGCACGATCGGCGAGGGCTCGCTGATCGGCATTCAGGCCGTGATCTTGAATCGCGCGGTGATCGGCCGCAACTGTCTGGTCGGCGCGGGCGCGGTGATCACCGAGGGCAAGGCGTTTCCCGACAATTCGCTGATTCTCGGCGCGCCGGCGAAGGTCGTGCGTACGCTGTCCGACGAGGACGTCGCGCGGATGCACATGAACACGAAGAGCTACGCGATGCGGCGCGCGTATTTCAAGGAGCAGCTCGTGCGGATCGGCTGAACCGCCGCGCACGAGCCGTTTGATCGTCGAGGGAAAAAGTGAGCGACCAGTTACAGAAATTCATGTTCAACGCGGCCCCGGTGCGCGGCGAGATCGTCTCGCTGCGCAACACGTGGCAAGAGGTGCTCACGCGCCGCGACTATCCGACGCCCGTGCGCAACGTGCTCGGCGAGATGATGGCGGCGTGCGCGCTGCTGTCGGCAAATCTCAAGTTCGACGGCACGCTCATCATGCAGATCTTCGGCGACGGTCCGTTGAAGATGCTCGTCGTCCAGTGCAGCTCGGACCTCGCGATGCGCGCGACCGCGAAGTTCTCGGGCGACGCCGCGCGGGCCGTCGGCGACGACACTTCGTTCGCGGACCTGATCAACGCGAGCGGCCACGGCCGCTGCGTGATCACGCTCGATCCCGCCGACAAGCGGCCCGGCCAGCAGCCGTATCAGGGCATCGTGCCGCTGAACGGCGAGGACGGCCAGCTCGCGTCGATCGCCGACGTGCTCGAGCATTACATGCGGCACTCCGAGCAGCTCGACACGCGCCTCTGGCTCGCCGCCGATCACGATCGCGCGGTCGGCGTGCTGCTGCAGAAGCTGCCGGGCGACGGCGGCATCGTGCCGCGCGTCGAGGAGACCGATACGGATACGTGGGAGCGCGTCTGCACGCTCGGCGGCACGCTGTCGTCGAAAGAGCTGCTCGAAGTGGAACCCGAGACCGTGTTCCGGCGTCTGTTCTGGCAGGAGAACGTGCAGCACTTCGAACCGACGGCCACGCGCTTCCAGTGCACGTGCTCGCGCGAGAAGGTCGGCGGGATGCTGCGCATGCTCGGGCGCGTCGAGATCGACGGCGTGATCGAAGAGCGCGGCCATGTCGAGATCCACTGCGAATTCTGCAATCAGCGCTACGAATTCGATCCGGTCGACGTCGTCCAGCTATTCTCGACGCCCGAGCTCGGCGCCGGCGTCGCGCCCGCCGCCGCGCAACGGCACTGATTCGCCCGCGAGCAAACGGACAAACGAGCAAGCGGGCAATGCGCCGCGCCGCCGTCCGGCAAGCGCGGCGCCGGCACAAGCCAGGAGGCAGCAGCATGAAACCGATTCTCGTTCGCGCCGCGCCGCTCGCGGCGCTCGTTGCGGCCGCGTCGCTGAGCGGATGCGTCGCGCCGCCGTCGACGACGGTCCTGAGTCGTCTGCCCGAGCAGGCGGGCACCCCGGCGCACACGCTCACGCCCGACGAGCGCAAGCGCTACGACGAGATCGACCGGCAGGTGCTGCGCGAGCAGAATGCGGCGATCGCGGCCGAGGACGCGGCGCGCGCCTGGTCGTACTACTATCCGCCGCCCGTCACCTATTACGGCGGCTACTATGGCGGCGGCTGGGGACATGGCTGGGGGTCGGGCTTCAGCTACGGCTACCCGGGCTGGTGGTGGTGAAATCGCCGAATTCCGGCGAATTGAAAACCCACGGGAAACAAAAAATCTTCACCGTGCAACGCCCGGCGGCGCGCCCGTCAGCCGTGCGCCGGCTTGTGCGCCTTGTCGCCGCCGTGCCGCTTCTCGGGCTTTGCGCGCGACACCGGATTCGGCACGACGCGCATCGGCGCGGCCGACACCTCGCCGCGCGTCGACGTCGACGGCTGCGCGTTGCTCTGCGCCGCGGGCGCCGGCGAATTCGGCGACACGAACTGCACGAACACTTCGCCGTCCTTCACCATGCCCATTTCGTAGCGCGCGCGCTCCTCGATCGCCGACGTGCCGCTCTGCAGATCCTGCACCTCGCCCGCAATCCGCTCGTTGCGCAGCTTCGCATCGGCGTTCTTCTGCAACTGGTCGTTCAACTGCTGCCGCAACTCGTGCACCCGCAGCCAGCCGCCGTGCCCCCACCACAACGGGTACTGAATCACGACCAGCAAAGCGATCAGAACGACGGTAACGAGCCGCATGAATAAGCCGCAGATATAAGAAGCGCCGCTTCACGGGATCGCGAAGCGGCGTCATCAGTGAACAAGACCGATAGTAACGCGTTAGCGCGCGTCAGCGCAGGTTGTAGAACGCCGATTTGCCCGGGTAGCTCGCGATGTCGCCCAGGTCCTCTTCGATGCGAAGCAGTTGGTTGTACTTCGAAATGCGATCGCTGCGCGAGAGCGAGCCCGTCTTGATCTGGCCGGCGTTCAGGCCGACTGCGATGTCGGCGATCGTCGAATCCTCGGTTTCGCCCGAACGGTGCGAAATCACGGCCGTGTAGCCCGCGCGCTTGGCCATCTCGATCGCCGCGAACGTTTCGGTCAACGTACCGATCTGGTTGATCTTGATGAGGATCGAGTTCGCGATGCCCTTCTCGATGCCTTCCTTCAGGATGCGCGTGTTCGTGACGAACAGGTCGTCGCCGACCAACTGCACCTTCTTGCCGAGGCGCTCGGTCAGGAGCTTCCAGCCGTCCCAGTCGCTTTCGTGCATGCCGTCCTCGATCGACACGATCGGGAACTTGTCGGCGAGCGTCGCGAGGTAATCGGTGAATTCGGCCGACGACAGTTGCAGGCCCTCGCCCGCGAGCTGGTACTTGCCGTCGTGGTAGAACTCGGACGCCGCGCAGTCGAGCGCGAGCAGCACGTCCTCGCCCGCGCGATAGCCGGCCTTCTCGATCGCCTGCAGGATCGTCGACAGGCATTCGTCGTTGCTGCCGAAGTTCGGCGCGAAGCCGCCTTCGTCGCCGACCGCCGTGCTCATGCCGCGGTCGCCGAGGATCTTCTTCAGCGCATGGAACACTTCCGCGCCGCAACGCAGCGCTTCGCGGAACGTCGGCTGGCTGACCGGAACGATCATGAATTCCTGGATGTCGAGGCTGTTGTTCGCGTGCGCGCCGCCGTTGACGATGTTCATCATCGGCACCGGCAGTTGCATCGCGCCCGAGCCGCCGAAATAGCGGTACAGCGGCAGGCCGGCTTCTTCAGCCGCGGCCTTCGCGACCGCCATCGACACGGCGAGCATCGCGTTCGCGCCGAGGCGCGACTTGTTGTCGGTGCCGTCGAGCTCGAGCAGCGTCTTGTCGAGGAACGCCTGCTCGGACGCGTCGAGGCCCATGATCGCTTCGGAGATCTCGGTGTTGATGTGCTCGACCGCCTTCAGCACGCCCTTGCCGTTGTAGCGGCCGGCTTCGCCGTCGCGCAGCTCGATCGCCTCGCGCGAGCCGGTCGACGCGCCCGACGGCACCGCCGCGCGGCCCATCGTGCCCGATTCGAGCAGCACGTCGCATTCGACGGTGGGATTGCCGCGCGAATCCAGAATTTCGCGGCCGATGATGTCTACGATTGCACTCATGGTTTCCTCTGAAAATGACGATGGTTCCTGTCTTCAGCGACGGCGGCCGATCCGGCGCGGCAGCCGCTCCTGCTACTGACGCGCGCAACGGCCGCCGAGTTCATCAATTGAAATCGTTTTCCAGGAACGGCGCGCGCTTCACCGCCTGATCGAGCGTGACGAGCGTCTCCAGCAGCGCGGCCATCCTGCCGAGCGGCACCGCGTTCGGGCCATCGGACTTGGCCTCGGCCGGATTCGGGTGCGTCTCCATGAAAAGCCCCGCGACGCCCGTGGCGACCGCCGCGCGCGCGAGCACCGGCACGAACTCGCGCTGGCCGCCCGAGCTCGTGCCCTGCCCACCTGGCAGTTGCACCGAGTGGGTCGCGTCGAACACGACGGGCGCGAGCGTCTCGCGCATGATCGCGAGCGACCGCATGTCCGACACGAGATTGTTGTAGCCGAACGACACGCCGCGCTCGCACGCCATGAAGCGGTCTTCCGACAACCCCGCTTCGCGCGCGGCGTCGCGCGCCTTGTCGATCACGTTCTTCATGTCGTGCGGCGCAAGGAACTGGCCCTTCTTGATATTGACGGGCTTGCCCGATTGCGCGCACGCGCGGATGAAATCGGTCTGGCGGCACAGGAACGCGGGCGTCTGCAGCACGTCGACGACGGCCGCCACGGGCGCGATCTCGTCGATCTCGTGCACGTCGGTGAGCACCGGCACGTTCAGTTGGCGCTTCACCTCGGCGAGAATCCGCAGCCCCGCGTCCATCCCGAGCCCGCGAAACGACTTGCCCGAACTGCGATTGGCCTTGTCGTACGAAGACTTGTAAATGAACGGCACGCCGAGCTTCGCGCAGATCTCCTTCAGCCGGCCCGCGGTATCGATCGTCATCTGCTCCGATTCGACGACGCAGGTGCCGGCGATCAGGAAGAACGGCTTGTCGAGGCCGACTTCGAATCCGGCGAGATTCATGCCTTCGCTCCGGCGCGCGCCTGCTGACACGCGAGCGCGGCTTGAACGAACGATTTGAAGAGCGGATGGCCGTCACGCGGCGTCGACGTGAATTCCGGGTGGAACTGGACGCCGACGAACCACGGGTGCATCCCGCGCGACAGTTCCATCATTTCCGGCAGATCCTCGCTCGGCGTGCGCGCGCTGATCACGAGGCCGCCCGCTTCGAGCTGCGGCACGAAGCGGTTGTTGACTTCATAGCGGTGACGGTGGCGCTCGTTCACGTCCTTGCCGTAGATCTCCTCGGCGAGCGTGCCCGGCTTGATCGGGCAGCGCTGCGAGCCGAGCCGCATCGTGCCGCCGAGGTCGGATTCCTCGGTGCGCTTCTCGACCTTGCCCTCGCGGTCGTACCACTCGGTGATCAGCGCGACGACGCGCTCCGGCGTGTTCGAATCGAACTCGGTGCTGTTCGCCTGCTTGAGGCCGACGACATCCCGCGCGAATTCGATGACGGCGAGCTGCATGCCGAGGCAGATGCCGAGATACGGCACCTTCGCCTCGCGCGCGTAGCGCACGGCCGCGATCTTGCCTTCGGTGCCGCGCCGGCCGAAACCGCCCGGCACGAGCACGGCGTCGAGATGCGCGAGGCTCGCGGTGCCGTTCGCCTCGAGCTCTTCCGAATCGATGTACTCGATGTTGACCTTCGTCGACGTGTGGATCGACGCATGACGCAGCGCTTCGATCAGCGACTTGTACGACTCCGTCAGGTCGACGTACTTGCCGACCATCCCGATCGTCACCTCGTGCTTCGGATTCTGAAGCTTCTCGACGAGCCCCGCCCACATGCGCAGGTCGGCCGGCTGCGGATCGAGGCGCAGTTCCTCGCAGATGATGCGGTCGAGCCCCTGGTCGTGCAGCATCTGCGGAATCTTGTAGATGCTGTCGACGTCCCACACCGAGATCACCGCGTCTTCCGGCACGTTCGAGAAGAGCGAGATCTTCTTCGATTCGTCGTCGGGGATCGGGCGATCGGCGCGGCAGAGCAGCACGTGCGGCAAAATGCCGATCTCGCGCAGCTTCTGCACGCTGTGCTGGGTCGGCTTCGTCTTCAGCTCGCCCGCCGTCGCGATGAACGGCACGAGCGTCAGGTGAACGAAGCATGCGCTGTTGCGGCCGAGGCGCAGACTCATCTGGCGCGCCGCCTCGAGGAACGGCAGCGACTCGATGTCGCCCACCGTGCCGCCGATCTCGACGATCGCCACGTCCGGCTCGCCGCAGGTGGCCGACGCCGCGCCGCGCTCGATGAACGCCTGGATCTCGTTCGTGATGTGCGGGATCACCTGGACGGTCTTGCCGAGGTAATCGCCGCGGCGCTCCTTGCGGATCACCGATTCGTAGATCTGGCCGGTCGTGAAGTTGTTGGCCTTGCGCATCTTCGTGCTGATGAAGCGCTCATAGTGGCCGAGGTCGAGATCCGTCTCCGCGCCGTCTTCCGTCACGAACACTTCGCCGTGCTGAAACGGGCTCATCGTGCCGGGATCGACGTTGATGTAAGGATCGAGTTTGAGGAGGGTGACTCTGAGACCGCGCGATTCGAGGATCGCGGCGAGAGAGGCGGCGGCAATGCCCTTGCCGAGGGAGGAAACTACGCCGCCGGTGACGAAAACATATTTGGTCATCGCTGGATGCTCGCGGGAAAAACGGATTATACCGTAAAGGCCGCGCGTCACTCGGCAATCGACGCTCGATCGCCCCCCTTCCCCGTCCGGTTCGAGCGCGCCCGCGCCGCCCGGCCATCCCGCTCCTTCCCGCACCTCGCGGCACGCAAGCCGCGCGCGCCGCCGCGATCATCCGCGCCGCGCGTCGCCGCCGCCTTCCGCCGCGCGCAGCGTATTGATCATGCGCTGCAGCGCGCGCGCGGTCTCGAGCGGCCGCTCCATCGGAAAGAGATGGCTGCCCTCGAGCCATTCGATCCGGCCGCGCACGGCCCGGCGCGTCGCCGCGAGCCCGATCTGGCGGATCTCGCGCGAGCGCGTGCCGGCGAGAAAGCCGACCGGCACGGGCGCGCCGTGCGCGAGGCGCGGGCCGAGCGTGTGCGGCAGCGTCCGGTAGATCATGTATTCGATCTGCCGGTCGAATGCGAGCGCGCGCTCGCCCTTCGCACTCGTCTGCGGAATGCCGTAGTCGATGTAATCGGACAGCATCCGCTCGTCCCAGCGCGCGAACGCGGACTTCGCGCGGAAATGCCGCCACGCGTCGTCGCGGCTCGCCCAATGGACGCGGCGGGTGCGCGTCGCGGCGGCGGGAGACAGGCGCTCGTCGAGCCCCGTCCATTGGCTCACGCGCAGCGCGCTGCTGCGCCAGCCGGCGATCACGGGCGAATCGAGCATCACCACGCCGCGCACCCATTGCGGGCGCTTGAGCGCCGCCATCAGCGACAGATAGCCGCCGAGCGAATGGCCGACGAGCCACACGGGCCGCTCGTACGCGCGGCCGATGTCGTCGAGCAGTTGCTCGACGAGGTGCGGCCAATCGCGCGTCACCGGAAAGCGGCGGTCATGGCCGATCCGCTCGATGAAGCGCAATTCGTAATCGTCCGCGAGCTCGGCGAAGATCGTCCGGTAGACGGACGCCGGAAAGCCGTTCGCATGCGAGAAATGGATGATGTCCTTCAAACGACGCTGTCTCCCTGTCGTAGCCGCCGCACCGCGTCAACGGTCCATCCAGTAGCGCCGGTGCGCGTCCCGGTATCGTACCGGCGCGGGAAGCGCGCCGCTCGGCATCATGTCGATGCGCACCGCGCCGTCGCGGTCGGTGCGCGGCAACTCGATGCCGCGTCCCGCATAGCGCGCCCAGACGGTCGGATGCGGATGGTGAAACCTGTTGGCGTAGCCTACCTGAAATATGGCAATGCGCGGTTCGACCGAATCGAGGAAGGGCTCGGTCGACGACGTGCGGCTGCCGTGGTGCGGAACGACGAGCACCTGCGCGGCGAGCGCGCCGCCCGATCCGGCAACGAGCGCGCGCTCGGAGCGCGCGTCGACGTCGCCCGTCAGGAGCGCCGCACGCTCGCCCGCCGACACGCGCAGCACGCACGACTGCGCGTTCGTCGCGCCGCCCGCGCGCGGGCCGCCGGCGGGCCAGAGCGTCGCGAACTCGACGCCGTCCCAACGCCAGCGCTGCCCCGCCGCGCACGGCAGCGCGTCGGCCACGCCGGCCGCGCGCGCGACGCGCCACAGGCGGTTCGGCGGCGGCAGCCCGCCCGTCACCTGCGCGACCGCGACCGATTCGAGGACGGCGGGCGCGCCGCCCGCGTGATCCGAATCCGCATGGCTCACGACGAGCGCGTCGAGCAGGCGCACGCCCCGTGCGCGCAAAAACGGCACGACGATCCGTTCGCCCGCGTTCGACGCCTCAGGCCCCGGGCCCGCGTCGAACAACAGCGTATGCCGCGCGGTCTCGATCAGCACAGCGGAACCCTGGCCGACGTCGAGCGCCGTCAGCCGGAACGCGCCGTCGGGCGGGGCGAGCGGCGCCGGCACGACAAGCGGCAGCCACGCGAGCGGCGCCGCACCGCGCAGCGGCCAGCCGCGCGGCGTCAGCGCCCACACGACGCCCACCGCTGCCGTGGCGAGCGTGAAGCCGCCCGGCGTCGGCAGCATCCAGACCGTGCGCCCCGCGCCGGCAACCGCATCGAGGAGCCGCATCAGCGTTGCGACGAGCGCATGCGCGAGCGCGTATGCCGAAGCGTCGAGCGGCGCGGGCAGCACGACGCCCGCGAGCACGATCGGCGTGACGAGCGAGCCGACCCACGGAATCGCGAACGCGTTCGCGAGCGGGCCGGCGAGCGGGATCTGCGCGAACCACAGCACGGTAAGCGGCGCGAGCGCGATCGTCACCGCGAACTGCGCCCGCGCGGCATCGCGCAAGCGCTGAACGAGCCGCCCTGCCGCCCGCCTCGCTCCCGTCCACGCCGCGATCCACGCCCGCCCGCGCGCGGCACGCCACCGCTCGCGATGCGACGACGGCGACATGCGTTCGCCCCCTGCGCCTTCGATCAGGCGGCGCAGGTCGTGCGCACCGACGATGTCGCGGGCGTCGCATGCGTCGCGTGCAGCGCTTCGCCCCGACGACACGAACAGGATCGCCGCGACCGCGCAGAACGACAGCCAGAACCCCGCCGACGTCACCGCCCACGGATCGACGAGCAGCACGCAGCCGAGCGCCGCCGCCAGCACCGACGAAGGCGCGAGCGACCGCCCGCTGAGATGCGCGACGCCCGCGGCGGCGAGCATCCACCACGCGCGCTGCGCGGGCACGTTGAAGCCCGCGAGCGCCGCATAGCCGGCGCCGCCGGCGATCGCGCCGAGCGCCGCGACTTTCTGCGCGGACACGACGAGCGGCCAGTTGCGCCCGACATAGCCCGAGCGGCGCCAGAACCCGCCCGCGAGCCACGCGCACAGGCCGCCGACCATCCCGACGTGCAGCCCGGAAATCGCGACGAGATGGCTCGTGCCGGTATCGCGCAGGATGCGCCGGTCATCGTCGGCGATGTCGTCCTGCGCGCCGATCGCGAGCGCGACGACGATCCCGCGATGCGCGGCATCGCCGAGCGCATCGGCGATGCGCCCGCGCAGGCGCGCGCGCAACCGGTCGATCACGGCCGCGATGCCGGGCACGCGCCCCGCGAGCCGCCGCGCATCGTGCGGCGCCGACACGTAGCCAAGCGCCCGGATGCCGCGCGCGAGCCACGCCGCCTCCGCGTCGCGCACGCCGAAATTCGCCTCGCCGTGCGGGCGCTTCAGACGCACGCGCAACCGCCATCGGTCGCCCGGCACGAACTCGGGCGGCGACGCGGCCGCGCGGCCGAACGCGTACCACGCAAGCGATAGCGTCGCTGGAAACCGCGCGATGCCTGCATCGTTTTCGTCGACGTCGAGCAGGAAACGCGTGCCGTTCGCATCGCGCGACGGCAGTCCGCGCACGGCGCCCGTCACGACGATGTCGCGCCCTTCCCACGGCGCGGGCAGCGCATCGGCGAGCCGCCACTGAGCGCGCGCCGCCGCGTAGCCGAAGCCCGCGAGCGCCGCCGCGCAGCAGCATGCGCAGAACCCGGCCAGTCGCATGCGCGCACGCGCGCCGCCGCGCCATGCGAGCGCGAGCCACACGCACAAGCCGAACGCGAGCACACCGCCCGCCCATGCCGCCGCGCCCGGCAACGCCGCCTGCTGCTGCAGCGCGACGACGCCGAGCGCGAACGCGCCGCACCTCGCCCGCATCGAGCCTCCGTCTTTTCGCGCCGCCCGAGCGACGCCTGTCCGTCACGAATCGATTATGCGGACGAAAGCGCGAGTCGCGGCAGCGCGGCAAGCGCGTTAGCCGAAGTGGATAGGGAAAGCGCGTCGACATCGATGCCGCGCAGCTCGGCGATCACGGCGCCGATGCGCGGCACCTGGTCGGGCGTGTTGCGCTGCCTGTAGCGCCATTCGGGAGGAATGTCGGGCGCGTCGGTCTCGACGACGAGCGCGTCGAGCGGCAGTTGCCCGGCGAGCCGCCTGATCTGCCGCGCACGGCCGAACGTCACGTTGCCGCCGAAACCGAGCTTGAGCCCTTGCGCGAGATACGCGTCGGCCTGCTGGAAACTGCCGTTGAACGCATGCGCGATGCCGCGCCGCACGCCCGCGCGCCGCAGCCCGGCCAGCACGCGATCCTGCGACTTGCGCACGTGACACACGACGGGCAGATCGAAGTCGCGCGCGAGCCGCAACTGCGCGTCGTAGAAGAAGTGCTGCCGGCTCTCGTCGAGCCCCGGCACGAAGTAGTCGAGACCGATCTCGCCGATGCCGACGAAGCGCGGATCGCCGATGCTCGCTTCGATTTCCATCCGCAGCCGGTCGAGATCCTCGTCGCGCGCATTCGGCGTGTACATCGGATGAATGCCGAGCGCGTAGACCGCGCCCCGCGTCGCATGCGCGAGCTCGCGCACCGTCGGGAAATTCATCCGCCCGACGCTCGGAATCACGATGCGCGACACGCCCGCCGCCTGCGCCGCGGCGGCGACGACCTCGCGGTCGGCGTCGAACTCCGGCGCATCGAGATGGCAATGCGTGTCGATCCACATCGCGTCACACCGGCACGGCCGGCTCCTCGTGCAGCACGCCGTCGCGCAGCCGCAGGATGCGGTCGCAGCGCGCGGCGAGATCCGGATCGTGCGTGACGATCACGAAGCTCGTGTCGAGCGTTCTCGACAGCTCGAGCATCAGATGGAACACGTGATCGGCGGTCGAGCCGTCGAGGTTGCCCGTCGGCTCGTCGGCGAGCACGCACGCGGGCTTCGTGACGAGCGCGCGCGCGATCGCGACGCGCTGCCGCTCGCCGCCCGACAGCTCGCCCGGCCGGTGCTTCGCGCGCGCGCCGAGCCCCACCTGCTCGAGCATCTCGCGCGCATGGTGACGCGCCTCCTCGGTCGACATCCGGCGAATTCTGAGCGGCATCGCCACGTTGTCGAGCGCGGTGAACTCCGGCAGCAGATGGTGAAACTGATAGACGAAGCCGAGCGCGCGGTTGCGCAGATCGTTGCGCTCGCGCTCGGCAAGCTGCGTGAACGGCTTGCCGAGCAGCGACACCTGCCCCGCGCTCGGCTCGTCGAGCCCGCCCAGCACGTGCAGCAGCGTGCTCTTGCCCGAGCCCGACGCGCCGACGATCGCGAGCTTCTCGCCGCGCCGCACCGATACCTGCGCGTTGTCGAGCACCTGCACGTTGAAGCCGCCCTGCACGAACGTCTTTGTGATTCCGTGCGCCTCGAGCACGCATTCGCGCTCGGCGCCGCCCTGATGGTTCTGATTCATCGTCTGTTCGAAAACCCGGTCATTCATAGCGCAGCGCCTCCGCGGGGCGCACCTTCGCGCCGCGCCAGCTCGGATAGAGCGTCGCGAGCGCGGACAGCGCGAAAGCGATCACGCCGATCTTGATCACGTCGCCCGCGACGAGCTCGGACGGCAGCTCGCTGATGAAGTACACCGACGGCGGCAGGAACTGCACGCCGAACGCATGCTCGATCATCGGGACGAGCCACGGAATGCTCCACGCGATCAGGCAGCCGAGCGCGACGCCCGTCGCGGTGCCGACGAAGCCGATCGTCACGCCCTGCACGACGAAGATCTTCATGATCGAGCCCGGCTGCGCGCCGAGCGTGCGCAGGATCGCGATGTCCGCCTGCTTGTTCGTCACCGTCATCACGAGCGACGACACGAGATTGAACGCCGCGACCGCGATGATGAGCGTCAGGATGATGAACATCATCCGCTTCTCGATCTGCACCGCGGAGAACCACGTCTTGTTCTGCTGCGTCCAGTCGCGGATGTACAGGTCGCCCGACAGCGTGTGCGCGAGCTCGCGCGCAACCTGCGGCGCCCGCTGCATGTCCGCGAGGCGCAGCCGCACGCCCGTCGGCGCGGGCAGCCTGAAGAGCGCCTGCGCGTCCTGGAGGTCGATCATCGCAAGCGAGCTGTCGTATTCGTAATGGCCGGACTCGAAGATGCCGACCACCGTGAACTGCTTCAGGCGCGGCATCATCCCGGCCGGCGTGATCGTGCCCTCCGGCGCGACGAGCGTGACCTTGTCGCCGACGCCCACGCCGAGATTGCCCGCGAGCGCGTTGCCGAGCACGATCCCGAACTGGCCGGGCGCGAGCGCCGTGAGCGCGCCCGCCTTCATGTCCTTGCCGATGTCGGACACCTGCGGCTCGAGCGACGGCTCGACGCCGCGCAGCATCACGCCGCTCACCGCGTCCTGGCGCGTGAGGAGCGCCTGCGCGTCGACGTACGGCGCCGCGCCGATGACCGCCTTGTTCAGGCGCGCTTCCTTCGCGGTCAGTTGCCAGTCGGGCATCGAGCCCGTCGGCGAGAAGATCTCGACGTGCGCGAGCACCGACAGCATCCGGTCGCGCACCTCTTTCTGGAAGCCGTTCATCACCGACAGCACGACGATGAGCGCCGCGACGCCGAGCGCGATCCCGAGCATCGACACGAGCGCGATGAAGGAAATGAAGCCGTTGCCGGTCGTGCGTTTGCCGGCGCGCGTGTAGCGCCAGCCGATCTGCCATTCGTACGGAAGTTTCAAGCGTATCCTTTCTGCTGGTTGAGACGCCGCGCGCCGCGCGAATCCGCGCGCAGGAACCGGGCGGACCCGATTACGCGCGCAGTGTGCCACACAATGCTTAATCGACCCTGAAAACGTTCCGGATCGGCGAAACGCGTTCGGGCTGCACACGCAACAGCGCATGCAGCGGCGATCCGCGATCGGTCGCCCCCGCGCCCGGGCACGATCGATGCATCGTCGGCCGGCCGGCGGATGGGCTGCGCCACGGGCTCGCCGGCGAGCGGCACGCACGATGTCCACGCTCACGACGCGCGCGGCGCCGGTCGACAATTTTACCCACCCGCCCCCTCGCGCCGCGCGTCCGGCTCGCAGCGCGCCGTCGGCGACCGGCCTTGCCGTTTGGCCTACAATGCGCACCATCATGCGTGCCCAACGTCTTCATTTCCTCGTGCCCTTCGCGCTGCCGTCGGCCGCCGACGCCGCGTCTTCCCTCCATACGCTCGACAGCCCCGCGCTCGCGAAGCTCGTCGCCCGCGCGCGGCTCGTCGAGCACACGGTCGGCGAAGACTTCCAGCGCACGCTGCCGCACGAGCGCTGGCTCGCGCGCCGGTTCGGCGCGATTGCCGACGACGCCGACGACGCGCCGCTCGCGCCGTACATGCTCATGGCCGACGGCGGCGCGCCCGGCGGCGACACGTGGGCGTGCGTCGAGCCCGTGCACGTGCGGATCGCGACCGACCATCTCGTGCTGATCGATCCCGCATCGCTTGAGATCGGCGACGACGAAGCCGCCGCACTCCTCGACAGCGCGCGTCCGCTGATCGAGGAGCTCGGCGTGAAGGTGCAGGCGCCGCGCGCGTCGCGCTGGTATCTGTCGAGCCCGCAGCTCGCCGGCCTCGCGGGCGCCGCGCCGCTGCGCGCGAGCGGCCGCAACATCGAGATCTGGCTGCCGCACGAGACGCAGACGGGCGAACGCTCACGCGCGTGGATGAAGCTGCAGAACGAAGTGCAGATGGCCTGGTTCCGGCATCCCGTCAACGAGGCGCGCGAGGCGCGCGGCTACCCGGCCGTCAATTCGATCTGGTTCCATGCGCAAGGCGCGATGAAGCCCGTGACACGTCCGTTCGCGCGCGTGCTGTCGCGCTCGCCGGCCGCCCGCGGGCTCGCCCTCGCCGCGGGCGCGGCCGCAGGCGAGCCGCCCGCCGCGCTCGACGCGCTCACAGCCGGCGCCGCGTCGCAGCCGGACGGCGCGACGCTCGTCGAGCTCGACGCGCTGACGACGCCGTTCATCGAGCAGGACTGGGCGCGCTGGCACGACGCGCTCGCCGCGCTCGAGCGCGACTGGTTCGCGCCCGCTCTCGACGCGCTCGCGCGAGGCCGCATCGGCGAGCTCGCGCTCACGCTGTGCGGCGACACGAGCGCCGCGACGCTCGCCGCGACGCGCGGCGACCTGCGCAAGTTCTGGCGCCGCCGCGCGCTCGCCTCCCTGTTCGAATAACGACAACCGTTTCGCATGACCCGCATCGTCACCCGCCTAGCCGTCCCCGCCGCGCTCGACGCGCTCGCCCGCCACGGGCTGCACCCCGTGCTCGCCCGCCTGTACGCGGCGCGCGGAATCGCGTCGCCCGCCGACGTCGAGACCGCGCTGTCGCGCCTCGCGCCCCCCGCGCAGTTGAAGGGCTGCGCGGATGCCGCCGCGCTCCTCGCCGATGCGCTCGAAGTCGGCCGCAAGATGCTCGTCGTCGCCGATTACGACTGCGACGGCGCGACCGCCTGCGCGGTCGCCGTGCGCGGCCTGCGGATGTTCGGCGCGAAGATCGACTACCTCGTGCCGAACCGCTTCGAATACGGCTACGGGCTCACGCCCGAGATCGTCGAGCTCGCGGCCGCGAGAAAGCCCGATCTGCTGATCACCGTCGACAACGGAATCGCGAGCGTCGACGGCGTCGCGGCCGCGAACGAGCGCGGCATCGACGTGCTCGTCACCGATCACCACCTGCCCGGCGACACGCTGCCCGCCGCGCGCGCGATCGTCAATCCGAACCAGCCCGGCTGCGCATTCCCGAGCAAGCACATCGCGGGCGTCGGCGTGATGTTCTACGTGCTGCTCGCGCTGCGCGCCGAGCTGCGCGCGCGCGGCGCGTTCGGCGAGCGCCGCCCCGAGCCTCGGCTCGACGGCCTCCTCGACCTCGTCGCGCTCGGCACGGTGGCCGACGTCGTGCGCCTCGACGGCAACAATCGCGTGCTCGTCGCGCAGGGCCTGCAGCGGATTCGCAACGGACGGATGCAGCCCGGCGTCGCGGCGCTCTTTCGAGCGGCCGCGCGCGACGCGCGCAGCGCATCGGGCTTCGATCTCGGCTTCGGCCTCGGCCCGCGCCTGAACGCGGCGGGCCGCCTGTCGGACATGTCGCTCGGCATCGAATGCCTGACGACCGACGACATCGGCCGCGCGTGGGAGCTCGCGCAGCAGCTCGACGCGATGAACCGCGAGCGGCGCGAGATCGAGGCCGGCATGCAGCAGCAGGCGCTCGCCGATCTCGCATCGGTCGATCCCGCCGAAGCGGCGACGATCACGCTCTTCAATCCCGAATGGCACCAGGGCGTGATCGGGATCGTCGCGGGGCGGCTGAAGGAGCGCTTCCACCGGCCGGCGTTCACGTTCGCGCACGCGGACGACGGCGGCGCGCGCGTGAAGGGCTCCGGCCGCTCGATCCCCGGCTTCCATCTGCGCGACGCGATCGACCTGATCTCGAAGCGCGAGCCCGATCTGATCGTCACGTTCGGCGGCCACGCAATGGCGGCGGGCGTCACGCTCGACACCGGAAACGTGCCGCGCTTCGCCGCCGCGTTCGAGGCGGTCGCGCGCGAATGGCTGACCGACGACGCGCTCGCGCGCGTGATCGAGACGGACGGCGATCTCGAGGACGCGTACTTCACGCCGCAGGTCGTCGAGCTGCTCGATGCCGCCGTCTGGGGCCAGGGCTTCCCGGCGCCGCTCTTCTCCGGCGAATTCGACGTCGCGTCGCAGGCGCTCGTCAAGGACAAGCACCTGAAGCTGCAATTGATGCGCGGCCGCCAGCGCTTCAACGCGATCTGGTTCAACCATGCGGAGCCGCTGCCCGCGCGCGCGACGGTCGCGTTCCGGCTTGCGAGCGACACGTGGAACGGGATGACGCGCGTGCAGTTGATCGTCGAGCACGCGGCGTAACGCGAGCGGCCGCTCGATGCCCTTCGATGCCGCGCGCCGATCCGTCGCGGATTCCTGACGCCCCGAATCCGCGCGTCCCGCCCCCGCGCCGCGCGCGGCCGCCCGCCCGGCGCCGTACCGGCCGCCTCCCCCGATCGGCTATAATTTCCCCTTTTCACGAAGCATCAAAAGCGAACAAGATCATGGAAGCGGAACGTCTGAACGCGATCGAAAGCTCCCTCGCGGACCTGCGCCGGCGCGCAGGCGAGCTACGGGGGTATCTTTGACTACGACGTCAAGTCCGAACGTCTAGTCGAAGTCAACAAGCAACTCGAAGATCCGAACGTCTGGAACGACTCGAAGAACGCCCAGGCGCTCGGCCGCGAGAAGAAGTCGCTCGAGAGCGTCGTCACGACGCTGACCGAGCTCGATAACGACCTGCGCGACGCGCAGGATCTGTTCGATCTCGCGCACGAGGAAGGCGACGAGGACACGCTCGTCGCGACGGAATCCGACGCGGCGAAGCTCGAGGCGCGCGTCGCCGACATCGAATTCCGCCGGATGTTCTCGAACCCGGCCGATCCGAACAACTGCTTCATCGACATCCAGGCGGGCGCGGGCGGCACCGAGGCGTGCGACTGGGCGTCGATGCTGCTGCGCCAGTACCTGCGCTACTGCGAGCGCAAGGGCTTCAAGGCCGAGGTGCTCGAAGAGTCCGACGGCGACGTCGCCGGCATCAAGAACGCGACGATCAAGGTCTCGGGCGAATACGCGTACGGCTACCTGCGCACCGAAACGGGCATCCACCGCCTCGTGCGCAAGTCGCCGTTCGATTCGTCGGGCGGCCGCCACACGTCGTTCTCGTCGGTGTTCGTGTACCCGGAGATCGACGACTCGATCGAAGTCGAGGTCAACCCGGCCGACCTGCGCATCGACACCTACCGCGCGTCGGGCGCGGGCGGTCAGCACATCAACAAGACCGACTCGGCCGTGCGGATCACGCACATGCCGACGGGCATCGTCGTCCAGTGCCAGAACGACCGCTCGCAGCACCGCAACCGCGCGGAAGCGATGGCGATGCTGAAGTCGCGCCTCTTCGAAGCCGAGCTGCGCAAGCGCCAGGCCGAGCAGGACAAGCTCGAATCGAGCAAGACCGACGTGGGCTGGGGCCACCAGATCCGCTCGTACGTGCTCGACCAGAGCCGCGTGAAGGATCTGCGCACGAACGTCGAAATGAGCAACACGAAAGCCGTCCTCGACGGCGACCTCGACGACTTCATCAGCGCGAGCCTCAAACAGGGCGTGTAAGCGCTCCTCGCGCGGGCGCGGCGCGAAGCCGGCCCGCGCGCCGGTTGCGCGCCGCACCGCGCCCCGCTGCCGCATCACCATCGAACCCGACCATCATGACCGAACCGACCCAACCGCAGGCCGCTGTCGCAGCGGACGAAAACCAGATCGTCGCGGAACGCCGCGACAAGCTGCGCGCGCTGCGCGACCAAGGCATCGCCTATCCGAACGACTTCCAGCCGACGCACCGCGCGGCCGATCTGCAGACCGAATACGCGGATGCCGACAAGGAAGCGCTCGAGGCGAAGCCGCTCGAAGTCGCGATCGCCGGCCGGATGATGCTCAAGCGCGTGATGGGCAAGGCGAGCTTCGCGACGGTGCAGGACGGCTCGGGTCAGATCCAGTTCTTCGTGACGCCCGCCGACGTCGGCGCCGAGACCTACGACGCGTTCAAGAAGTGGGACCTGGGTGACATCGTCGCCGCGCGCGGCGTGCTGTTCCGCACGAACAAGGGCGAGCTGTCGGTGAAGTGCACGGAGCTGCGGCTGCTCACGAAGGCGCTGCGCCCGCTGCCCGACAAGTTCCACGGCCTCGCCGACCAGGAAACGCGCTATCGCCAGCGCTACGTCGACCTGATCGTCACGCCCGAGACGCGCGCGACGTTCCGCGCGCGCACGAAGGCGATCGCGTCGATCCGCAAGTTCATGAGCGACGCCGAGTTCATGGAAGTCGAGACGCCGATGCTGCACCCGATCCCGGGCGGCGCGGCCGCGAAGCCGTTCGTCACGCATCACAACGCGCTCGACATGCAGATGTTCCTGCGCATCGCGCCCGAGCTTTACCTGAAGCGCCTCATCGTCGGCGGCTTCGAGCGCGTGTTCGAGATCAACCGGAATTTCCGCAATGAAGGCGTGTCGCCGCGCCACAATCCGGAATTCACGATGATGGAGTTCTACGCCGCGTACACCGACTACCGCTGGCTGATGGATTTCACCGAGCGCCTGATCCGCCAGGCGGCCGTCGACGCGCTCGGCACCGCGACGATCCAGTACCAGGGCCGCGAGCTCGATCTGGCGAAGCCGTTCCATCGCCTGACGATCACGCAGGCGATCCGGAAGTACGCGCCGAATTACACGGACGGCCAGTTGTCGGACGACGCGTTCCTGCGCAGCGAACTGAAGCGCCTCGGCGTCGACGTCACGCAGCCGGCGTTCCTGAACGCCGGCATCGGCGCGCTGCAGCTCGCGCTCTTCGAGGAAACCGCGGAAGCGCAACTGTGGGAGCCGACCTTCATCATCGACTACCCGATCGAAGTGTCGCCGCTCGCGCGCGAATCGGACACGGTGACGGGCATCACCGAGCGTTTCGAGCTCTTCATCACCGGCCGCGAAATCGCGAACGGCTTCTCGGAGCTGAACGATCCCGAAGACCAGGCCGCGCGCTTCAAGAAGCAGGTCGAGCAGAAAGACGCGGGTGACGAGGAAGCGATGTTCTTCGACGCCGATTACATCCGCGCGCTCGAATACGGGATGCCACCGACAGGCGGCTGCGGGATCGGCATCGACCGTCTCGTGATGCTGCTCACCGACAGCCCGACGATCCGCGACGTGCTGCTGTTCCCGCACCTGCGCCGCGAGGACTGAGTTCGCGCGAAGCGTCCGCCTTTCTTCCGCTTTCGTCCGCCTTTCGCCTGCTTCAGCCTGCTTCAGCCTGCTTTCGCGGGCGACGGCGGGCGGGGCGGCGAACGGCGGCAAGCCTCGCCTGCTTTGTAACCGCCCGTAAATCCCGGCCGCCGCGCCGCCCCTCTCTTCCGTCCCCTTCTTCACGCAGCCTTTGCGCCGCTTGCGCGAGCGGGCATTTGACCGTGTTTGACACGCAAGTTAGCGCAGCGAATCGTTACAACTTGAAACGGCGCGCCGAGGGCGTTTGATCGACACTAGCTCCAGAAAATAACGCACCACCGTGTGCGCCAGGAGAGTCGAAAATGGACAACCAGAACACCACCACGCAACAACGGCAGCGCCTCCATCCGCTCGTCGCGACGGCCGCGGGCGCCGTCATCATCGCGAGCCTCGCCGCGACGGCGGCCATCACGGGCGTGTTCCCGAAGGCGAGCAGCGTCGACGCGCAGAACCCGCAGACGCAGGCCGCGCTGATCGCGTCGCAGCCGGCCGTCGACACGGCCGCCGCGGCAAGCGCCGCGCTCGCCGCGCAAGCCGCGCAGCAACAGGCGGCCCAGCAGCAGCAGGCGGTCGCGCAGGCCGCGCCGAAGCCGGCCTCGCATCAGACGACGCGCCATCATCACAAGACGTCCTCGGCGCCGCAGCCGCCGCAATATGCGCAGCAGCCGTATCCGCAACAACAGCAGCAATCGCAGTACTGCGCGAGCTGCGGCACCGTCGCCGCGATCGTGCCGGTGCGCACGGCGGGCACGAGCTCCGGGATCGGCGCGATCGGCGGCGCGGCCGCGGGCGGCCTCGTCGGCAACCAGTTCGGCCGCGGCAACGGCCGCACCGCGATGACGATCCTGGGCGCGCTGGGCGGCGGTCTCGCCGGCAACGCGGTCGAGAAGCAGGTCCGCAGCGAAACCGACTATCAGGTTCAGGTGCAGATGCAGGACGGCTCGACGCGCACGTTCACGTACCACAACCCGCCGCCGTTCGGCCAAGGCCAGCGCGTGCGCATCGAGAACGGCACGCTCGTCGGCGCGTGACGCGAGCGGCCTCCGTGCCCCGCCGCCTGCCGGACACAAAAAAACGGCTCGTGATTGCTTCACGAGCCGTTTTTCCCTGAATTTCCTTCGAACGCTTGCAGGAGGCTTCGCGTCGCCGCATCGTCACCCCGGCGCGACATTGCCGCGCCGGCGCGGCCGGATGCGCCGCGTCAATCCTCGTCGTCGAAGTCCGATTCGTCGAGCCAGTGCGCCTGGATCGCCTCGAGAATCTTCTCGCCCGAATGGCCCGGATCGTCGTCGAAGCCATCCAGTTCCAGCACCCACTGCCGCAAATCGACGAAATTGATCCGCTTCGGGTCGACATCCGGATGCTTGTCCGCGAGCGCAATCGCGATCTCGCGGGAATCGGTCCATTTCATCGTCGAACCTCCTCGTCGTCAGTGATTTTCCTTCGCGTGGTTGATCGAGTACTTCGGAATCTCGACGACCAGATCCACGCCCTCCTTCACGATCGCCTGGCACGACAGGCGCGACGTCGGCTCGAGGCCCCACGCCTTGTCGAGCAGATCGTCCTCGTCCTCCTCGGACGGATCGAGCTCGTTGAAGCCTTCGCGAATGATCACGTGGCACGTCGTGCACGCGCACGACTTCTCGCACGCATGCTCGATCTCCACACCGTTGTCGAGCAGGTTGTCGCAGATGCTCTTGCCGGGCACGGCATCGATCACCGCGCCGTCCGGGCACAATTCGACGTGCGGCAGTACTACGAGTTGAGGCATGTTCGTTCCGTTCGTTCAACCAGTGCGCGGCCCGCTGCCGCGCCGTCCATCGCCGCGCTGGCGGCCGGTCGGCCGCACGGCGCGATTCGCATTCAGATCTCGTCGAGCTTGCGGCCGGCGAGCGCCCGCTTGATGCTCTTGTCCATCCGGCGCGCGGCGAATTCGTCGGTACCCTCGGCGAGCGCCTTCGTCGCCGCGTCGATCACATTCGCATCGTCGCCCGGCGCGGCCGCGCGCAGCGACGCGACGAGTCCGTCGACCATCGCGCGCTCGCTCACGTCGAGCAGATCCCCGTCGGCGGCGAGCGCCGCCTCCGTCGCCTCGACGAGGCGCTGCGCCTCGACCTGCGCCTCGCGCAGCGCGCGCGCGCGCATGTCGACTTCGGCCGTCTTGAAGCTGTCTTCGAGCATGCGCGCAATGTCGTCGTCGCCGAGGCCGTACGACGGCTTCACGACGACCGACGCCTCGACGCCCGAGTGCTGCTCGCGCGCGAACACCGACAGCAGACCGTCCGCGTCGACCTGATAGGTCACGCGAATCCGCGCGGCGCCCGCCGCCATCGGCGGAATGCCGCGCAGCTCGAAGCGCGCGAGCGACCGGCAATCGGCGACGAGCTCGCGCTCGCCCTGCACGACGTGGATCGCCATTGCGGTCTGGCCGTCCTTGAACGTCGTGAATTCCTGCGCGCGCGCGACGGGAATCGTCGAGTTGCGCGGAATGATCTTCTCGACAAGGCCGCCCATCGTCTCGACGCCGAGCGACAGCGGAATCACGTCGAGCAGCAGCCAGTCGTCGCCGCCGCTGCGGTTGCCCGCGAGCAGATCCGCCTGGATCGCCGCGCCGAGCGCCACGACCTGGTCCGGATCGAGATTGACGAGCGGCGGCTGGCCGAAATGCTTCGCGACCGCGTCCCGGATCACCGGCATGCGCGTCGCGCCGCCGACGAGCACGACGCCCTTGATGTCGGCCGCGCTCACCTGCGCGTCGCGCAGCGCCTTGCGGGTGGGCGCAAGCGTGCGCTGCACGAGCGGCTCGACGAGCGCGGCGAACGCGTCGCGCGTGATCGTCTGCGCGAGCTTTTCGCCCGTCGACAGCTTCACGCCGAGGCGCGCCTGCTGCGCGGCCGACAGCGCCTCCTTCGCGCCGCGCACGCGATCGAGCAGCAGGCGCACGTCCTCGGGCGCGAGCGCGGCCGCGTCGAGGCCGGCCTGCGCGAGCACGTGCGCGAACAGCAGGTGATCGAAATCGTCGCCGCCGAGCGCGGAATCGCCGCCTGCCGCCAGCACCTCGAACACGCCCTTCGTGAGCTTCAGGATCGACAGGTCGAACGTGCCGCCGCCGAGGTCGTAGACCGCGTAGAGGCCCTCAGCGCCGTTGTCGAGCCCGTACGCGATCGCGGCCGCGGTCGGCTCGTTCAACAGGCGCAGCACGTTCAGGCCCGCGAGCCGCGCGGCGTCCTTCGTCGCCTGGCGCTGCGCATCGTCGAAATACGCGGGCACCGTGATCACCGCGCCGACTAGGTCGTCGCCGAGCGAATCCTCGGCGCGTTGCCGCAGCGTCGCGAGAATTTCCGCCGATACCTCGACCGGGCTCTTCACGCCGTCGACCGTGCGGATCTGCACCATGCCGGGCGCGTCGACGAATTCGTACGGCGCGTTCGCCGCGCCCTCGACTTCCGCCTTGCCGCGCCCCATGAAGCGCTTGACCGACACGATCGTGTTGCGCGGATCGATCGCCGCCTCTTCCTTCGCGGCATGACCGATCCGGCGGCCGCCCTTCTCCAGATAGCGGACGACGGACGGCAGCAGCACGCGGCCCGCGTCGTCGGGCAGCGCTTCCGGAATGCTGTTGCGCACCGCTGCGACGAGCGAATTCGTCGTGCCGAGGTCGATGCCGACGGCGAGGCGCCGCTGATGCGGCGCGGGCGCCATGCCGGGTTCGGAAATTTGCAGTAAAGCCATCTCTGTGTGTTCGATGAGGGCCGAAGCCCCGCTTGCATCGCGTGCGTCACGCGCGCGGTTAGTGTTCGAGGCGCTCGATCTGAGCGCCGATCTCGGCCGACACGCGCTCGACGAACATCAGTTGCCGCACAGCCTCGGCCGCGCCCTGGTCCGAGCCGCTGTCGAGCAGCGCGCCCAGCTTCGCGAGGCGCGCGCGCCGATCGTCGTGCAATTCGGCGAGGAGCGCGGCGAGCTCGCCGACGTTCTTCGCGGCCGCCGCATCCTCGATGCGCTCGCGCCACTCCATCTGCTGCATCAGGAACGCCGGCTCCATCGCCGTGTTGTCCTCCGCGCCGACGTCGACGCCGCGCAGATGCAGCAGGTACGTCGCCCGCTTGAGCGGATCGCGCAGCGTCTGGTACGCCTCGTTCGCGCGCGTCGCCCATTGCATCGCGATGCGCTTTTGCGCGTCGCCCGCCGCGGCGAAGCGATCCGGGTGCACCTGCGATTGCACGGCGCGGTACGCGGCGTCGAGCGTGGGCTCGTCGAGCGCGAATTGCGCCGGCAAATGAAAGAGATCGAAGTGGCTGTCCTTCAGCGAAACCATCGCGTAGTCGCTCTCGCGCTCAACTCGTTGTCGACTGCGGCACGACGTCGACCGAAGTGCCGCCCATTAAAAAGGCGGCCCGCGCCGCCTCTTGCCCGCCTCGCGCGGAGCGCCGTCACACGCGGAACGATTCGCCGCAGCCGCACTCGTCCTTCACGTTTGGATTGTTGAACCTGAACCCCTCGTTCAACCCTTCGCGCGCGAAGTCGAGCTCCGTGCCGTCGATGTACGCAAGACTTTTCGGATCGACGAAGACCTTCACGCCGTGGCTTTCGAACATCTGATCCTCGGGGGCGAGCTCGTCGACGTACTCGAGCTTGTACGCAAGGCCCGAGCAGCCGGTCGTGCGCACGCCGAGCCGCAGGCCCAGCCCCTTGCCGCGCCGCGTCAGATACTTCTGCACATGTTGCGCAGCCTTTTCGGTCAGTGTGATAGCCATAAATGTCCTTCTTCGCACGAAGCCGGCTTCGTGCGTCATGCGTCCAAACCCCAATCCGCCGTCCGTCGAACCCGCGGCCGCTTACGCGGCGGCCTTGCCGTCTTCGGCCATTTCGTGGCGCTTCTTGTAGTCGGCCACGGCCGCCTTGATCGCGTCTTCCGCGAGGATCGAGCAGTGGATCTTCACGGGCGGCAGCGCGAGTTCCTCGGCGATCTGCGTGTTCTTGATCGCGAGCGCCTCGTCGAGCGTCTTGCCCTTCACCCACTCGGTGACGAGCGAACTCGACGCGATCGCCGACCCGCAACCGTAGGTCTTGAACTTCGCGTCTTCGATCACGCCGTTCTCGCCGACGCGGATCTGCAGCTTCATCACGTCGCCGCAAGCGGGCGCGCCGACCATGCCGGTGCCCACCGCTTCGTCGTCCTTCGCGAACGAGCCGACGTTACGCGGATTTTCGTAGTGATCCAGAACCTTGTTGCTGTAAGACATGACTCATGCTCCTTGCTTCGTTTCGTCTGCGCGGCGCGCCGTCGCCCGCGAAAAAGTCGCTGCGCTCAGTGCGCCGCCCATTCGATCGTCGACAGATCGATGCCTTCCTGATGCATCTCCCAAAGCGGCGACAGGTCGCGCAGCTTCGCGATCTTGCTCTTCAGCAGGTCGATCACGTAGTCGACTTCCTGCTCCGTCGTGAAGCGGCCGACCGTGAAGCGGATCGAGCTGTGCGCGAGCTCGTCGTTGCGGCCGAGCGCGCGCAGCACGTAGGACGGCTCGAGCGACGCCGACGTGCACGCGGAGCCCGACGACACCGCGACGTCCTTGATCGCCATGATCAGCGATTCGCCTTCGACGAAATTGAAGCTGATGTTCAGGTTGTGCGGAATCCGTTGCTCGAGATCGCCGTTCACGTAGGTTTCGTCAATTTCCGACAGGCCGCGCAGCAGCTTGTCGCGCAGCATCCGGATACGCTCGTTCTCGGTCGCCATTTCTTCGCGCGCGATCCGGAACGCCTCGCCCATGCCGACGATCTGGTGCGTCGGCAGCGTGCCCGAGCGCATTCCGCGCTCGTGGCCGCCGCCGTGCATCTGCGCCTCGATGCGCACGCGCGGCTTGCGGCGCACGTACAGCGCACCGATGCCCTTCGGGCCGTAGGTCTTGTGCGCGGAGAACGACATCAGGTCGACCTTCAGCTTCGCGAGGTCGATCTCGACCTTGCCCGTCGCCTGCGCGGCGTCGACGTGGAAAATGATGCCCTTCTCGCGGCAGATCTCGCCGATCGTCCCGATGTCCTGGATCACGCCGATCTCGTTGTTCACGTGCATCACCGACACGAGGATCGTGTCCGGGCGCAGCGCGGCCTTGAGCACGTCGAGATCGACGAGACCGTCGTCCTTCACGTCGAGATAGGTCACTTCGAAGCCTTCGCGCTCGAGCTCGCGGCAGGTGTCGAGCACCGCCTTGTGCTCGGTCTTCACGGTGACGATGTGCTTGCCCTTGCCCTGATAGAAGTGCGCGGCGCCCTTGATCGCGAGGTTGTCGGATTCGGTCGCGCCGGACGTCCAGATGATCTCGCGCGGATCGGCGTTCACGAGCGCCGCCACCTGCTCGCGCGCCTCTTCGACCGCGCGCTCCGCATCCCAGCCGTATGCGTGGCTGCGGGACGCCGGGTTGCCGAACTGCTCGCGCAGATACGGCACCATCTTGTCGACGACGCGCGGATCGACGGGCGTCGTCGCGCTGTAGTCCATGTAGATGGGCAGGTGGGGGATCTCGTTGTTCATCTATCGCTCCGGGTATGCGTTCAGTGCGGGGACTATTCGTTGTGCGGGCCGCGTTCAGTGCGCGGCGCTCATGAGCTCGCGATGTTGAAGACCGAATTCGGACCGAGCGGAATCGAGCGGACCGGCTCGACGCTCGCCGCGACGGGCTCCGGCTTGCGCTTGTCGCGCAGCACGGCGGGGGGCGTGCCTTCGCGGGCGCGCTGCTGATCGACGAGATCCTGCAGCGACACCGAATCGAGGTATTCGACCATCTTCTGGTTCAGCGTCGACCAGAGCTCGTGCGTCATGCAATGGCCGTCGTGCTGCTTCGAGCCCTCGCACGTGCCCTTGCCGCCGCATTGGGTCGCATCGAGCGGCTCGTCGACCGCGATGATGATGTCGGCGACCGTCACGTCCTGCGCACGACGCGCGAGGTTGTAGCCGCCGCCCGGCCCGCGGACCGATTCGACGATTTCATGCCGGCGCAGCTTGCCGAACAATTGCTCGAGGTAGGAGAGCGAAATCCGCTGGCGCTGGCTGATGCCTGCAAGCGTCACCGGGCCTTGCTCCTGGCGTAGCGCCAAGTCGATCATCGCCGTGACGGCGAAACGGCCTTTGGTGGTGAGTCTCATGGTATTGAATGGGCAGCAATCTTGACGATTTTGGTCAAGTATAAATATTTGACCAATTTAGTCAAGTATCCATGCCGCTAAAAGGGGTTGTATGCGGCGCTTCAGCGCGCCGTTTCACGCAGGCTTTCGAGGAGGCCGCGGCACGCGTCCTCGCACTGATCGAGCACCTGCTCGAAGCCACGCGCGCCACCGAAATAAGGATCGGTGATTTCGCCCGCCGATCCGTCGCCCGCGTACGCCATCAGGAGCCGGATCTTGCCCCGATATTGCGGCGGGCAGCGCTTGCGCAACTCCGCGAGATTGGCGCAATCCATCGCGAGCACGAGATCGAAGCGCTCGAAATCGGCGTCGCCGATCTGCCGCGCCCGCAGCGCCGACAGATCGTAGCCCCGCGCGCGCGCCGCCTGCTGCGCGCGTGCGTCGGGCGCCTCGCCGACGTGCCAGTCGCCCGTGCCGGCCGAATCGATCTGGATCGCCGCGTCGAGCCCCGCTGCCTCCACCTGATGGCGCATCACCCCTTCCGCGGTGGGCGAGCGGCAGATGTTGCCGAGGCAGACGAAGCAGATCGCGACGCTTTTCATCGTGCAGCCAGACAGTCGCGGAGAACCGCTCGGATGAGTAACGCGCCATTATACAAAGGCGCGCCGATTCTCGCTTGCGCCAGATCCCGCCTCACAGCGCCTTCGGGCCGGCGAGCGGCGCAACGTTCGGCGCGGCGGGCAGCGGCTGCGACGCGTCGTCGACGAGCCCGTATGACACGGCGCGCGCGAGCTCTGCCGACGTGTCGCGTGCGATCGCGGGCGCGCTCCGCGGCGCGGCTTCGGACAGATACAGGTAGGCGGCGGCGAGCGGCACGACGATCGCAAGCGGCCAGTACATCGATATTGTCTTTCTCATGATGCGACCTCTCTCGGCTGGTGCACAGGGCATTCCTCCCATGCTGATGTCGAGATTCTATAGACCACACCTATCGAGATAAATCCACGAATAGCGAACGCAGTGTTGTCGCTCGATGAACAGTCGCGGCGCGACTTGTGCCCCGCCCGCTCGAGCGGGGCTTCGCGACGCGCTTGCCCGCCGTCGGATCAGCGCGTCGAGGACGGATCGAGATGCGTGCGCGACGCTGCGTACAGCTCGCGGAACGTCCGGCCGGCGGGCGCCGGGATGTCGCGCGTATCGGTCCAGCCTCGAGTCCAGGCGCGCGCGAACGGCAAGCGTCCGAACGCGCCCGCCACGCCGCCCGGCGCGCCGCCCGCCCGCTCGAGCACGCGAACCGCAAGCTTCGTCGCGAGCGCGTACAGCGCCGGCCGCCGCGCGAAGAAGCCCCACGCGGCGAGCGCCGCACGCTCGCGCCACGGCCGCAGGCGCCGCTCGACCTGCTTCTCGCGTAGCTTGCGCAGCAAGCCCGAAATCGGGATGCCGACCGGGCAGACGCTGTCGCACTCGCCGCAGAGCGTCGCCGCCTGCGGCAAATCGAGCGCGTTGCCGAGCCCGACGTAGCTCGGTGTCAGCACCGAGCCCATCGGCCCCGGATACACCCAGCCGTACGCGTGCCCGCCGACCTTCTGGTAGACCGGGCAATGGTTCATGCACGCACCGCAGCGGATGCAGCGCAGCATCTCCTGGAATTCGCCGCCGATGAGCCCGCTGCGGCCGCCGTCGACGAGCACGACGTACGCGTGCTCGGGCCCGTCCTCGTCGCCGTCGCCGCGCGCGCCGGTCAGCAGCGAGAAATAGTTCGACGTCTTCTGCCCGGTCGCCGAGCGCGGCAACAGGCGCATCGCGGTCGCGAGATCCTCGAGCGTCGGCAGCACCTTCTCGATCCCCGTCACCGCGACGTGCACGCGCGGCAGCACCGTGCACATCCCTTCGTTGCCCTCGTTCGTCACGAGCACGACGGAGCCCGTCTCGGCGATCACGAAGTTGCCGCCCGTCACGCCCATGTCCGCCGACAGGAAATGCGGGCGCAGCACCTCGCGCGCCTCGCGGGTCATCTCGGCAATCTCGGTGAGGCGCGGCCGCCCGTGCGTCTTCGCGAACAGCTCGGCAACCTCCTCCTTGTCCCGGTGCAGCACGGGCGCGATGATGTGGCTCGGCGGCTCGTTGTCGTTGATCTGCAGGATGTATTCGCCGAGGTCCGTCTCGATCGACTGCACGCCGAGCCGGCCGAGCACCGCGTTGAGATTCGCTTCCTCGGTCACCATCGATTTCGTCTTGACGACCTTCTTCACGCCGTGCCGGCGCGCGATGTCGGCGATGAGCGCCGCCGCGTCGCCCGTCGTCTCCGCGTACAGCACGGTCGTACCGCGTCGCGTCGCCTCGCGCTCGAACATATCGAGCCACACGTCGAGCCGCTCCAGCGCACGGTTGCGGCGCGCCTTCAGCTCCGCGCGCGTCGCGACGAAATCGATTTGCGTGATCGCCTCGGCGCGGCCCGACACGAATTTCGTCGACAGCCTTCCGAGGTTTTCCTGCAGGCGCGCATCGGCGAGCTTTTCGCCGGCGCGCGCCTTGAAGTGCATCGATTGGACCTGCATGGCGGCTCGTGAAGTTCGTGGATCTCGTCGCGGTTTCGTATCGGTGATCGGCGGCGAACGGCGGCGCGGCGCGCGTGGCGCGGCCGATCCGTCCGGGGCGAGACGCTCAGACGTCGCCCGCGAGCACCTGCGCGACGTGCAGCACGCGCGTGTCGCGATCGCCCGTGCGGCGCAGCCGCCCTTCGATGTTCAGCATGCAGCCGAGATCGCCGAGCACGACCGCGCCCGCGCCCGTCGCGCGCACGTTCGCGCACTTCTCGTCGACGATCGCGGTCGAGATGTCGCCGTACTTCACCGCGAACGTGCCGCCGAAGCCGCAACAGTGCTCACAGTCCTTCATTTCGTCGACGGCGACGCCACGCTGCGCGAGCAGCGCGCGCGGCTGCGCCTTCACGCCGAGCTCGCGCAGGCCGGAGCACGAATCGTGGTACGTGACAGGCCCCTTGAACTCGCCCGGCTCGAGCGTCACCCGCGCGACGTTGACGAAGAAGTCGGTCAGTTCATAGACCTTCGCGCGCAGACGCCCGTAGCGCGCCATCAGTTCGGGATCGTCGCGAAAGAGGTCGCCGTAATGGACCCGGATCATCCCGCCGCACGAGCCCGACGGCACGACGACATAGTCGAGCGCTTCGAATTCGTCGAGCGTCTTTTCGGCGAGATCGCGCGCGAGCGCACGCTCGCCCGAGTTGTACGCGGGCTGGCCGCAGCAGGTCTGCGTGGGCGGCACGACGACGTCGCAGCCCGCCTGCTTCAGCAGCTTGAGTGCCGAAAAGCCGATCTCGGGCCGCATCAGGTCGACGAGGCATGTGACGAACAATCCGACTCGCATAGGCGCCCCTTCGAGAAAACGCCGCTCATTATCCGCCGTTCGCGCGGCGCGACCAACGCCCCCGCGCAAAGAAACGCCGCGTCCGGCGCCAAGCGAGGACTTCCTCGAACACCGTTCGCTTTTTTCACGATACGAGATACAATCGGCGCATTGGTATTTGATGCGGCAATCGATTTCCCACGATGAGCAACCCGAACCCGGATTCCAAAACGTCGATCCAGGTGATCGAACGGATGATGCGGCTCCTCGATGCGCTCGCCGCGCACAGCGATCCGGTCAGCCTGAAGGAACTCGCGCAGCGCACCGAACTGCATCCCTCCACCGCGCACCGTATCCTGAACGACATGGTGACCTGCCGTCTCGTCGACCGGTCCGATCCCGGCACGTACCGGCTCGGCATGCGCCTGCTCGAACTCGGCAACCTCGTGAAGGCCCGCCTGTCAGTGCGCGACGCCGCGCTGATGCCAATGCGCGAGCTGCACCGGATGACGGGGCAGACCGTGAACCTGTCGGTGCGCCAGGGCGACGAGATCGTCTACATCGAACGCGCGTACTCGGAGCGCTCGGGGATGCAGGTCGTCCGCGCGATCGGCGGCCGCGCGCCGCTGCACCTGACGTCGGTCGGCAAGCTGTTCCTCGCGGCCGACGAGACGTCGCGGGTGCGCGCATACGCGACGCGCACGGGCCTCGCCGGCCATACGCAGAACAGCATCACCGAGCTGCCGAAGCTCGAGCGCGAATTGACGCTCGTGCGCCAGCAAGCGTGCGCGCGCGACAACGAGGAACTGGAGCTTGGCGTGCGCTGCATCGCGGCCGGCATCTACGACGATTCCGGCAAGCTGGTCGCGGGGCTGTCGCTGTCCGCGCCCGCCGACCGGCTGCAGGACGCATGGCTCGGCCAGTTGAGCCGCACGGCGCTCACGATCTCCGAATCGCTCGGCTATCGGCCGGAAACCGCGAAGGACGTGGACGCGCCGGCGCAAAAGCAGGCGTAGGCGCGTACTACGCTTGCGCGCTTTCGTCGGCCGGTCGCCCGCGGGCCACGCACACGAAAAAGCCCCGCGAATGCGGGGCTTTTTGCTGAGCAACGCCACAATCGGACGGCCGCGCGATCAGGTTCCGCCCGTCGACGTGTTCGCCGCCGTCAGACGCTCGCCGCCGCCGTTGTCGAGCCAGTTGCGCACGCGCGACGCATCGGCGAAACGCGAATACTTGCCAAACGAATCGAGCAGCACCATCACGATCGGACGGCTGTGAATCGTCGTCTGCATCACGAGGCACTCGCCCGCTTCGTTGATGAAGCCCGTCTTCTGCAGGCCGATGTCCCACGACGGATTGCGCACGAGCGCGTTCGTGCTGTTGTACGCGAGCATCCGCTTGCCGGTGTTGACCTCGTAGCTGCGATCGGTCGAGAACTTGCGGATGAGCGGGTACTGGTACGCTGCGTTCACCATCTTCACGAGATCGCGCGCGCTCGACACGTTCTGGCTCGACAGGCCCGTCGAATTCTCGAAGTGCGTGTCGCTCATGCCGAGCGACTTCGCCTTCGCGTTCATCGCCGCGATGAACGCCGGGCGGCCGCCCGTGTAGTAGCGCGACAGCGCGGCCGCCGCGCGGTTCTCCGACGCCATCAGCGCGATGTGCAGCATGTCCTCGCGCGACAGCACCGAGCCGACCGACAGGCGCGAACCCGTGCCCTTCTCGTAATCGCGGTCTTCGTCGGTCACGTCGATCTGGTCGGTGAGCGGCGCCTTCGAGTCGAGGACGACCATCGCGGTCATCAGCTTCGTGATCGACGCGATCGGCACGACCGCATGCGAATTCTTGTCGAAGAGCGGCTCGGACGTGTTCTGGTCGACGACGTACGCGACGCTCGAGCGCAGCGCGAGCGAATCGGGCGTCTCGTGCAGGCCGAACGCCTGGCCCACCGACGGCGGGCGCGGCTCGAACGCGACGCGGCGCACGCCGCTGCGATGCCGGCCGTTCGACACGTAGGTCACGCGCTTGCGCGCGCCTTTCGCGCGCGGCCCGGCACTCGACGACGCGGCGCGCAGCGACTTCTTCGCCGCGCTTTTCTTGCCTTTCGCGCTCTGCGCGGTCTTGGCGGTGGCGGCAAACGCGTCCGCGGGCGCGACGGCGGCCGTCGCCACCATCAGCGAGACGGCGACCGAGACAGCGGTGCCGAGCGCCACGCTCTGCATCATCCTGAGCGGTGCAAACAATTGGGCTTTCATTGGGGTCCGAACAAAACGGCGGGAAGTTTCCGCAAGTGTAGTAAAAGCTGAAAAAATAAGCAATATTAGGCACTTACCGATCTTCGTTAAACCGGAATGTAAGAATCGGTCATACCAGGTCAATCGGCCCCGCCTTTCCCATCGAAAAATACGATGAAGAAAACGAGACGCCCGACGCGCGCGACACACGAATCACCCATCGGTTGACCAGAATATCGGCGTCGCAACGGACAAGCTGAAGCAGGGGAAACCACGAATACGGCAGCGAAGCGGGCCGAACGGCCCGCCGACGGGCTCGCAGCGGACGTTCGCGCATGGGTTCGCGCCCGCCGCCGAGCCGAAAACGGCGGTCGGTTCGACAAGCCAGAATGTTAAACGTTCCGTCGCTCCAATCGGTTTACCGCGTCGCGATAGTGCGCCTGCGTCAATGCGACACGCGGCCGAACCGGCTTCGCGCAGGCGCTGAAACCGATACCAACGAGATAACGCAAACTATTGTTTTACTTAAGGATTGTCAGGATTGTGCAATGCACCAAAAGCACTTGACATTCAATCCTGACGCCCTAAAATAGTAACCATTGTTGCGTTGCACAAAGCAGTTTCAGGCATCTGTTCCCCAAAGTTGTGCCCTTTTCCTTCACGATCATCGATCGAACCTCAGGAGCATGAACATGTCCTTGCTGACCCCCGAGCAAATCGCCGCCGCCCAGAAAGCCAACATCGAAAGCCTCTTCGGTCTCACGACGAAGGCGTTTGAAGGCGTCGAAAAGCTGATCGAACTGAATCTGCAAGTGGTGAAGTCGACGCTCGCTGAAAGCCAGGAAAACGTGCAGCGCGCGCTGTCGGTGAAGGACACGCAGGAACTCCTCGCGCTGCAGGCAAGCCTCACGCAGCCGATCGCCGAGAAGGTGCTCGCGTACGGCCGCCATGTGTACGAAATCGCGTCGGCCACGCAAGCCGAATTCGCGAAGGTCGCCGAGGCGCAATACGAGGAACAGAACCGCAAGGTGCAGGCGCTCGTCGACAACGTCGCGAAGAACGCGCCGGCCGGCTCGGAAACGGCCGTCGCCGCGCTGAAGTCGGCGATCAACGCCGCGAACACGACGTACGAAACGGTGCAGAAGGCCGCGAAGCAAGCGGTCGAAATCGCCGAAACGAACTTCAACGCCGCTGCCGCCGTCGCCACGAAGGCGGCGAACACCGCGGCCGCCGCGTCGCGCCGCAGCAGCACCGGCAAGACCGCGTAAGCGCCGGCGTCACTGCCTGCTCGATTTGGGGAAAGCCGCGCATCTGCGCGGCTTTTTTCATGGCTGTGACCCGCCCGCGAACGCCCTTCCCGTTCGCCCACAGCCAAACAAAACGGCGCCTCCCTTTTTGAACCGATCGCGCGAAGCCGGATGTCGGCTTTCCGCGTGCGGTTCGTTTCGGGAGGCGCCGTTTCTTGCGCCGTCGCAGCCGGCCGGCCGCGGCGCTTACTTCTTGCGTTGCGGCGGCAGGTCCGTGCAGACGCCTTCGTACAGCTCGGCGGCCATGCCGACCGATTCGCCGAGCGTCGGGTGCGGATGGATCGTCTTGCCGATGTCTTCCGCATCCGCGCCCATCTCGACCGCGAGGCACACTTCGCTGATGAGGTCGCCCGCGTTCAGGCCGACGATGCCGCCGCCAATCACGCGATGCGTTTCCTCGTCGAAGATCAGCTTCGTGAAGCCCTCGTCGCGGCCGTTCGCGATCGCGCGGCCCGACGCGGCCCACGGGAATACCGCCTTGCCGTACTTGATGCCTTCGGCCTTGCACTGGTCTTCCGTCTTGCCCGCCCACGCGACTTCCGGATCGGTGTAGGCCACCGACGGAATCTGCAGCGCGTCGAAGTAGGCCTTCTCGCCGTGCGCCGCTTCCGCCGCGACGTGGCCTTCGTGCACCGCCTTGTGCGCGAGCATCGGCTGGCCGACGATGTCGCCGATCGCGAAGATGTGCGGGACGTTCGTGCGCATCTGCCTGTCGACTTCGATGAAGCCGCGCTCGGTGACGGCGACGCCCGCCTTCTCGGCGCCGATCCTCTTGCCGTTCGGGCTGCGGCCCACCGCGACGAGCACGAGGTCGTAGCGCTGCGCGTCCGCCGGCGCCTTCTCGCCCTCGAACTTCACGTAGATGCCGTCTTCCTTCGCCTCCGCGCCGACCGTCTTCGTCTTCAGCATCACGTTGCCGAAGCGCTTCGCGTTGTATTTTTCCCAGACCTTGACGAGGTCGCGGTCCGCGCCGTTCATCAGGCTGTCGAGCATTTCGACGACGTCGATCTCCGCGCCGAGCGTCGAGTAGACGGTCGCCATTTCGAGGCCGATGATGCCGCCGCCGATCACGAGCATGCGCTTCGGCTGCTGGCGCAACTCGAGCGCGCCCGTCGAATCGACGATGCGCGGGTCTTCCGGCAGGAACGGCAGCTTCACCGACTGCGAGCCGGCCGCGATGATCGCCTGCTTGAAGCGGACGACCTTCTTCCCGCCTTCGCCCTGCACTTCCATGTGATGCGGATCGACGAACGCGCCGGCGCCCGTCACGACTTCGACCTTGCGCGCCTTCGCCATGCCGGCGAGGCCCGTCGTCAGTTTCTTGACGACGCCGGACTTGAAGTCGCGCAGCTTGTCGAGGTTGACTTCGGGCTTGCCGAACGAGATGCCGTGCGCGGCGAGCGCCTCGGCCTCTTCGACGACGAGCGCCGTATGCAGCAGCGCCTTCGACGGGATGCAGCCGACGTTCAGGCACACGCCGCCGAGCGTCGGGTAGCGCTCGACGAGCACCGTCTTCATACCGAGATCGGCGGCGCGGAACGCGGCCGAATAGCCGCCGGGGCCGGCGCCGAGCACGAGCATGTCGCACTCGATGTCGGCGGCGCCGGCGTAGCTGCCGGCTTGCGGCGCGGCAGCCGAAGCGGCTGCGGGCGCGGCGGCCGATGCTGCGGGCCTGGCCGGCTCGGCCGTCTTCGCGGGTGCTGCGGCAGCGGCTGACGCCTCGACGAGCGCGATCACGGTGCCTTGCGAGACCTTGTCGCCGGCCTTGACCAGGATTTCCTTGACGGTGCCGGCGACGTCGCTCGGCACTTCCATGGAGGCCTTGTCCGATTCGAGCGTGAGGAGCGTCTGCTCTTTTTCGATCACGTCGCCGGGCTTGATGTTGACTTCGATGACGTCGACGCCGCTGAAATCGCCGATATCCGGAACCTTGACTTCGATGAGACTCATGTACGTCCCCTACTTGTTTGGCTGCTGACAGAGGGAGTGGAACTCGCGCGTTGAACTACGGCCTGTCTGGAGAACGGGAACCTGGGCAGCGCCACCTTTGCCGTCCGCCCAAGGACGCGCCTCTCTTTTGGTCACTTTTCTTTGGCAAGACAAAGAAAAGTGCCTCCCGCCCCAGGGAAGGGGCGACGCATACAGACCGTCAAGAAAACGAGTTCAACGACGGAGCGCGGATCAACGACATTGACCCAGGCCCCTGCGAGGTCCATCGCTCATCAAAGAATCACGCGCCGGAAGTCGCCAAGCAGCGACCCCAGATACGCATTGAACCGCGCCGCTTCCGCGCCATCGATCACGCGATGGTCATACGACAGCGACAGCGGCAGCGTGAGACGCGGCACGAACTGCTTGCCGTCCCACACCGGCTTCATCTGGCCGCGCGACAACCCGAGGATCGCCACTTCCGGCGCGTTGATGATCGGCGTGAAGTGCGTGCCGCCGATCCCGCCGAGCGACGAGATCGAGAAGCAGCCGCCCTGCATCTGGTCCGGCTTCAGCTTGCCTTCGCGCGCGGCCTTCGACAACTCGCTCATTTCCTTTGCGATGTCGACGAGGCCCTTCTTGTCCGCGTCGCGGATCACCGGCACGACGAGGCCGTTCGGCGTGTCGGCCGCGAAACCGATGTGGTAGTACTGCTTGAAGACGAGGTTGTCGCCATCGAGGCTCGCGTTGAAGGTCGGGAACTTCTTGAGCGCCGCCACGACCGCCTTGATCACGAACGCGAGCATCGTGAACTTCACGCCCGCCTTCTCGTGCTCCTTGTTCAGTTGCACGCGCAGCGCCTCGAGATCGGTGATGTCCGCTTCGTCGTTGTTCGTGACGTGCGGGATCATCACCCAGTTGCGGTGCAGGTTCGCACCCGAAATCTTCTTGATCCGCGACAGCGGCTTTGCCTCGAACGGGCCGAACTTCGCGAAATCGATCTTCGGCCACGGCAGCAGGTTCAGCTCGCCGCCGCCCGCCGGCGCGGCCGCGGCGGCGAGCGACGCGCGTTGCCCCGTCATCACGCCCTTCACGAACGCGGTGACATCGTCCTTCGTGATGCGGCTCTTCGGCCCCGTGCCCGTGACGCGCGACACGTCGACGCCGAGTTCGCGCGCGAACTTGCGCACCGACGGCGACGCGTGGCTCGCGCGGTACTCGCCGCTCGCGGCGGGCGCCGGCGCGGCTGCGGCCGCGGCTGCAGTTGCCGCTTGCGGCGCGGGCGCGGCGGCGGGCGCCGGAGCGGGCGCGGCTTGCACGGGTGCGGCTGCGGGCGCGGCCGCCTGCGGCGCGCTCGCGGCGGCGCCCGACGCTTCGAGCACGACAATCAGCGAGCCTTCCGACACCGCGTCGCCAACCTTCACCAAGATGCCCTTGACGACGCCCGCGGCCGGGCTCGGCACATCCATCGTCGCCTTGTCGGACTCGAGCGTGACGAGCGACTGCTCCTTCTCGACCGTATCGCCGACCTTCACGGCGATCTCGATCACCGGCACATCCTTGTAGTCGCCGATGTCCGGCACCTTCACTTCGACCGTGCCGCCGCCCGCCGACGCCGACGCCGCTGCGGGCGCAGGTGCGGCTGCCGCGGGCGCGGCCGCCGGCTGCGCGGCGCTCGCCGCGGCGCCGTTCGCCTGCGCGAGCTTGCCCGCCGCCTGCGCGCCGTCGAGCAGCACGATCAACGAGCCTTCCGACACCGCGTCGCCGACCTTCACCTTCACTTCCTTGACCGTGCCCGCCGACGGGCTCGGCACGTCCATCGTCGCCTTGTCGGACTCGAGCGTGACGAGCGACTGCTCGGGCTCGACCGCGTCGCCCGGCTTCACGAGCACTTCGATGACGGGCACGTCCTTGTAATCGCCGATATCCGGCACCTTGACTTCGATCGCTTGACTCATCTGTTTCAGTCTCCTGTCGATCGCGGCAGGCCGCGCGAGCGGCCTGCCGCGATCCCATGCAAGGCGGAGCCGCGCCGCCCCGCCCCCGCTTCGTCGAAAGCGGGAACGGGCGCGCGGCGTCGCGCGGCGCGTGCGTTAAACCGTCATCGGGTTGGGTTTGGCCGGGTCGAGGTCGTACTTCGCGATGGCGTCCGCCACGACCTTGCGCTCGATCGCGCCTTCGTCGGCGAGCGCGTTGAGCGCCGCGACCGTGACCCAGTAGCGATCCACCTCGAAGAAGTGGCGCAGCGCGCCGCGCGTGTCCGAGCGGCCGAAGCCGTCGGTGCCGAGCACGACGTAGCGGCGATCGATCTGGCCGCGGATCTGGTCGGCGAGTGCGCGCACGTAGTCGGTCGACGCGATCACCGGGCCCTGCGTGTCCTTCAGGCACGTCTGCACGTGCGACAGGCGGCGCGCCTCGGCCGGATGCAGCAGGTTCCAGCGCTCGACGTCATGGCCTTCGCGCGCGAGCTCGGTGAAGCTCGGCACGCTCCAGAGATCGGCGGCGACGCCCCAGTCGTTCTTCAGCAGGTCCGCGGCGGCGATCACTTCGTTGAAGATCGTGCCCGCGCCGAGCAGTTGCACGCGCGGCGCCTTCTTGCCGGCGTCGGCCTTCCTGAACGCATACATGCCCTTGATGATGTCGGCCGCCACGTGCTCGCCCTGCGGAATCGCCGGGTGCTCGTAGTTCTCGTTCATCACCGTCACGTAGTAGTAGACGTCCTCCTGCTCCTGCACCATCCGGCGCAGACCGTCCTGCATGATGACGGCGAGCTCGTAGCCGAACGTCGGGTCGTAGCTCACGCAGTTCGGCACCGACGCCGCCCACATCAGCGAGTGGCCGTCTTCGTGCTGCAAGCCCTCGCCGTTGAGCGTCGTGCGGCCCGCGGTGCCGCCGAGCAGGAAGCCGCGCGAGCGCATGTCGCCCGCCGCCCATGCGAGGTCGCCGATCCGCTGGAAGCCGAACATCGAATAGAAGATGTAGAACGGCACCATGATCTCGCCGTGCGTCGAGTACGACGTCGCCGCCGCGATCCAGTCGCACATGCCGCCCGCTTCGTTGATGCCTTCCTGCAGGATCTGGCCGGTTTCCGATTCCTTGTAGAACATCAACTGATCGGAATCCTCCGGCACGTACTTCTGGCCTTCCTGGTTCCAGATGCCGATCTGGCGGAAGAGACCTTCCATGCCGAACGTGCGCGATTCGTCGGGCACGATCGGCACGACGCGCTTGCCGAGCGTCTTGTCCTTCAGCAGGATGTTCAGGATCCGCACGAACGCCATCGTCGTCGAGATCTCGCGGCCTTCGCCCGTGCCCTTCAGGAGCGGCTCGAACGCGTCGAGCGCCGGCACCGGCAGCGACTCGGCCTTCTGGCGGCGCTGCGGCAGGTAGCCGCCGAGGTCCATGCGCTGCTTGCGCATGTATTCGAGCTCCTTCGAGCCTTCGTCGAACTTCACGTACGGCACGTCGGCGATCTGCTCGTCGGTGATCGGCAGGCGGAACTGGTCGCGGAACTTCTTCAGTTGCTCGACGGGCAGCTTCTTCTGCTGGTGCGTGATGTTCATCGCCTGACCCGACTCACCCATCCCGTAGCCCTTGATGGTCTTCGCGAGAATCACCGTCGGCGCGCCCTTCGAGTTGCTCGCCTCGTGGAACGCCGCGTAGATCTTGTGCGGGTCGTGGCCGCCGCGGTTCAGCGCCCAGATGTCGTCGTCGGACCAGTCGGCGACGAGCGCCTTCAGCTCCGGCGAGTTGAAGAAGTGCTCGCGCACGTACGCGCCCGATTCCGACTTGTACGTCTGGTATTCGCCGTCGACGACTTCCATCATGCGGCGCATCAGCGCGCCCGTCTTGTCGCGCGCGAAGAGGGCATCCCAGCGGCCGCCCCAGATCACCTTGATCACGTTCCAGCCGGCGCCGCGGAATTCCGATTCCAGTTCCTGGATGATCTTGCCGTTGCCGCGCACCGGGCCGTCGAGACGCTGCAGGTTGCAGTTGATCACGAACACGAGGTTGTCGAGCTTCTCGCGGCTCGCCATGCCGATCGCGCCGAGCGATTCCGGTTCGTCCGTCTCGCCGTCGCCGAGGAACGCCCAGACCTTGCGGCCGTTCGTCTTCGCGATGCCGCGCGCCTGCAGGTACTTCATGAAGCGCGCCTGGTAGATCGCCATGATGGGGCCCAGGCCCATCGACACGGTCGGGAACTGCCAGAAATCCGGCATCAGCCACGGGTGCGGATACGACGAGATGCCGTTGCCGCCCACTTCCTGGCGGAAGTTGTCGAGCTGCGCTTCCGTCAGGCGGCCGAGCAGGAACGCGCGCGAGTAGATGCCGGGCGACGAGTGGCCCTGCACGAACACGAGATCGCCGCCGTGCTCGGCGGACGGGGCGTGCCAGAAGTGGTTGTAGCCGACGTCATAGAGCGTCGCGGCCGACGCGAACGACGCGATGTGACCGCCGACGTTCGTATCCTTGCCCGCGCGCAACACCATCGCGATCGCGTTCCAGCGCGTGTACGAGCGGATCCGGTGCTCGATGTCCTGGTCGCCCGGAATCCTCGCCTGGGCTTCGACGGGAATCGTGTTGATGTACGGGGTGTTCGCGGAGAACGGCAGGTGCTCGCCGTGCATCCGCGCGAATTCGATCTGCTTCTCGATCAGGTAGTGCGCGCGGCCGGGACCGACCGCGGAAATCACGCCGTCGAGCGCTTCGAGCCATTCGACGGTTTCCTGCGCGTCGTCGTCGCGTTCGGCCGCGACGTACTTCATCACTTCATTCGGTACAGCGGACATTCTCGTCTCCTGGGTGTCCTGGAATTGAAGATGGCCTTCGCGCGACGACGCGTGCCGCCGGCTGCAACAAGCTCCCGCGGATTGTAAAGAGCGTCGCACGCAACGCGCAACAAAATTTTCGAATTATGAGATCATTTCTTGTAATGTGAAATATTGCTGCGCCGCACTCATCCGGCCGGCATTTGCCGCGCAACATGTATCGATAATTCCGCTTTCGGTTCAATCTTTCTTGTACGCCTTTTGTGCATGGCGCGCTGAGCTACAATCCTGCCATGTTGACCGATCGGCTTTTCGCTCGCTCGGCGCGACCGTCGGGCTCGCCGGCGGAGTCGCAGCCGTCCCGCTGGCACCACGGACCGTGGTGGTCCAACTCTTACCTGCTCACCCCCCTGCTGTCGATCCTGGTCTTTCTCGTCGTGATGAGCCTCATTCTGTGGAGCCTCAACCGCCGCGAGGAGCAGCAGCAGGAAGACACGCTGTTTCGCAACGTCGCGTGGGCGCAGCAGCAGATCCGGCTGTCGATGACGAGCGCGCAGGAGCAGCTCCAGGCGTTCTCGCGCGACATCGCCGCGGGCCGCGTCGACGAGCACGCGTTCCAGGCGACGGTCGGCGACGTGATGCAGGCGCATCCCGAGATCCTCTATCTGAACTGGTACACGTCGCCCGGCACGAAACGCTGGCCGACGATGCAATTGCCGGTCCTCGGCCAGCGGCTCGCGAAGCCGGGCGACGCGCAGATGGACGAAGTCGTGCGCGGCGCGTACGCCGAGGCGCGCGGCACGCGCCGGCAGTCGTACTCGCCGCTCGTCTACGACGACTTCGGCAACGGCTACCTGACGCTGCAAACGCCCGTGATCCGCGACCGCGAGTACCTCGGCTCGATCGCCGCGGTGTTCTCGGTCGAAGGGGTCCTGAAGCACGACATCCCGCCCGAGCTGTCCGCGAAATACAAGATCTCGATCACCGACGCGAACAACCGCGAGCTCGCGTCGACGTCGTCGCGCCCGCGGCTGCCGCGCGACGCGCACTACGACCTGCCGCTCGACCCGCCCGGTCAGGGCCTCACGGTGCGCGTCTATGCGTACCCGCAAACGACGAACCTGACCAACAACACGCTCGTGTGGCTCGTCGCGGGCCTGTCGTGCTTCGTGCTGTGGAGCCTCTGGAGCCTGTGGAAGCACACGCGGCAGCGCTTCGAGGCGCAGCAGGCGCTGTACGCGGAGGCGTTCTTCCGCCGCGCGATGGAAAATTCGGTGCTGATCGGCATGCGCGTGCTCGACATGCACGGCCGGATCACGCACGTGAACCCGGCGTTCTGCCGGATGACGGGCTGGGACGAGAGCGACCTCGTCGGCAAGACCGCGCCGTTCCCGTACTGGCCGCGCGATGCATACCCGGAAATGCAGCGCCAGCTCGACATGACGCTGCGCGGCAAGGCGCCTTCTTCCGGCTTCGAGCTGCGCGTGCGCCGCAAGGACGGCTCGCTCTTCCACGCGCGCCTGTACGTATCGCCGCTCATCGACAGCGCCGGCCGGCAGACGGGCTGGATGTCGTCGATGACCGACATCACCGAGCCGAAGCGCGCGCGCGAAGAGCTCGCGGCCGCGCACGAGCGCTTCACGACCGTGCTCGAAAGCCTCGACGCCGCGGTGTCGGTGCTCGCCGCGGACGAGGCCGAGCTCCTGTTCGCGAACCGCTATTACCGGCATCTGTTCGGCATCCGTCCGGACGGCCATCTCGAGCTGTCGGGCGGCGGTTTCGACACCGCGCAGGCGTCGTCCGACTCGATCGACCTGGTCGACGCATACGCCGGCCTGCCCGCCGCCGCGCTCACCGAGAGCACGGCGGACGCGCAGGAGGTGTACGTCGAGAGCATTCAGAAGTGGTTCGAGGTGCGCCGCCAGTACATCCAGTGGGTCGACGGCCACCTCGCGCAGATGCAGATCGCGACCGACATCACGACGCGCAAGAAGGCGCAGGAACTCGCGCACCAGCAGGAGGAGAAGCTGCAGTTCACGAGCCGGCTGATGACGATGGGCGAGATGGCGTCGTCGATCGCGCACGAGCTGAACCAGCCGCTCGCCGCGATCAACAACTATTGCTCCGGCACGCTCGCGCTCGTGAAGAGCGGCCGCGCGTCGCCCGAGACGCTCGCGCCCGCGCTCGAGAAGACCGCGCAGCAGGCGCTGCGGGCCGGGATGATCGTCAAGCGGATCCGCGAGTTCGTGAAACGCAGCGAGCCGAAGCGGCAGCCGTCGCGCGTCGCCGACATCGTCGCCGACGCGGTCGGGCTCGCCGAAATCGAGGCGAGAAAGCGCCGGATTCGGATCGTCACCGAAATCCGCGCAAGAATGCCTATTATTTATGTCGACCCCGTGTTGATCGAGCAGGTGCTCGTGAACCTGATGAAGAACGCGGCCGAGGCGATGCAGGAGGCGCGGCCGCAGGCGGAGAACGGCGTGATCCGCGTCGTCGCCGACCTCGAAGCAGGTTTCGTCGACATCCGCGTGATCGACCAGGGTCCGGGCGTCGACGAGGCGACGGCCGAACGCCTGTTCGAACCGTTCTACAGCACCAAGTCGGACGGGATGGGCATGGGGCTCAATATCTGCCGCTCGATCATCGAATCGCATCGCGGGCGTCTGTGGGTGGTCAACAACGTCGAGCCTGACGGCTTCGTGTCGGGCGCGACGTTCCACTGCAGCCTGCCCGTTGGGGAACCGGAGGATCGCGGTCGCGGATCCGAGACATCGCCATCACAAACCGTAACGGGAGAGATATGAATAGCCCTGTCACCACCTCTCAGGAAACCGTCTTTGTCGTCGACGACGACGAGGCCGTGCGCGACTCGCTGCGCTGGCTGCTGGAGGCAAACGGCTATCGCGTGCAATGCTTCTCGAGCGCCGAGCAGTTCCTCGACGCCTACCAGCCCGCGCAGCAGGCGGGACAGATCGCGTGCCTGATCCTCGACGTGCGGATGTCCGGGATGAGCGGCCTCGAGCTGCAGGAGCGCCTGATCGCCGAGAACGCGGCGCTCCCCATCATCTTCGTGACGGGCCACGGCGACGTGCCGATGGCCGTGTCGACGATGAAGAAAGGCGCGATGGACTTCATCGAGAAGCCGTTCGACGAAGCCGAGCTGCGCAAGCTCGTCGAGCGGATGCTCGACAAGGCGCGCAGCGAGAGCAAGAGCGTCCAGGAGCAGCGCGCGGCGAGCGAGCGCCTGTCGAAGCTGACGGCTCGCGAGCAGCAGGTGCTCGAGCGGATCATCGCCGGCCGCCTGAACAAGCAGATCGCCGACGACCTCGGAATCAGCATCAAGACGGTCGAGGCGCACCGCGCGAACATCATGGAAAAGCTCAACGTCAACACGGTCGCCGATCTGCTGCGGCTCGCGCTGTCGAAGAAACAGGCGTAACGCGCGGCGCCACGCCCCCTCTCCCGCCCGGTGCGCGCCGGGCGAGCGGCTCTTTTTGCGGCGCGACGGCGCGCGCGATGTTTCCGGCTCCCGCCGTCCCGTCGTCCGCCTGCATGCCCGCGCGCATCCCCGCTCTCCGGCACATGCCGTCCCCGTTTTTCTCCCGCTCCTCACGCGGCGCATGGCGCGAATCGACCTGGTCGGTGTCGGCTGACGACAGGCGGGCGGTATAATTCGATGCTTCGCTGCAGCGCAACCCGGCGCCGCACGCCCGCATATCCAACCTCGCCCAAGCGAATTCCCACCATGACAGCCACCCTGATCGACGGCAACGCCCTTTCGAAGACCCTGCGCGCGCAAGCAGCCGAGCGCGCCGCCGCGCTAGCCGCGCGCGGCCACCGCCCGGGCCTCGCGGTGATCCTCGTCGGCGACAACCCGGCGAGCGAAGTCTACGTGCGCAACAAGATCAAGGCGTGCGAGGACAACGGCTTCTTCTCGCTGAAGGACCGCTATCCGGCGACGCTCTCCGAGCCCGAGCTGCTCGCGCGCATCGACGAACTGAACCGCGATCCGAAAATCCACGGCATCCTCGTGCAGTTGCCGCTGCCCGCGCACATCGACAGCCACAAGGTGATCGAGGCGATCGCGCCGGAGAAGGACGTCGACGGCTTTCACGTCGCGAACGCCGGCGCGTTGCTGACGGGCAAGCCGCTCTTTCGCCCGTGCACGCCGTACGGCGTGATGAAGATGTTCGACGCATACAAGATCCCGCTGCAGGGCGCGAACGCGGTCGTGATCGGCCGCTCGAACATCGTCGGCAAGCCGATGGCGCTGCTGCTCCTCGAAGCGGGCGCGACCGTCACGATCTGCCACAGCAAGACGCGCGAGCTCGCCGCGCACACGCGCCAAGCCGACATCGTCGTCGCGGCGGTCGGCAAGCGCAACGTGCTGACGGCCGACATGGTGAAGCCGGGCGCGACCGTGATCGACGTCGGGATGAACCGCAACGACGAAGGCAAGCTGTGCGGCGACGTCGACTTCGCGGGCGTCTCGCAGGTCGCGGGCCACATCACGCCCGTGCCCGGCGGTGTCGGCCCGATGACGATCACGATGCTGCTCATCAACACGATCGAAGCCGCCGAGCGCGCCGCGGCCGCGGCCTGACGGCGGGTTCGCCAACGCTTGCGGCGGCGGGCGAGCCGGCTGGCTCCGGGAGGCGATGGCCGCCCGCGTCGGCCGCCATGCGGCCGCGCGCCTCCTCGCAGCGTCGTGCGGAAAACCGGATGCTCACGGTCCGGAAACGCCCTCCCCGCCCTCCCATATCGCCCGCCGCATGCACACGCCTGCGTATGCGCGCAGCGGGCCGCCATCGCCGCCCCGCGTTCCCGCCCCAATCGCTTCGTTGGAAACTAACGATTGGAAAGCGCGCGATGCGCCCCAATAATGTCGACATGACGCGACGGCCGGCGCCGTGCGCCGCCGTCTTCCCCCAACCCGAAACCGAAACCGCCAGGGAGCACTATGTCCGTCAGCGCAAACGCCAACCCGCTTCTCGATTTCTCAGGCCTGCCCCGCTTCGGCGAAATTCACCCCGAGCACGTGACGCCCGCGCTCGACACGCTGCTCGCGAACGCAAACGACGCCGTCGAGCAAGCCGCGCGGCCCGAGACGCCCGCGACCTGGGCCGCCGTCGTCGAGACCATCGAGCATGCGACCGAGCCGCTCGGCCGCGCATGGGGCGTCGTCGGCCACCTGAACGCGGTCGCCGACACGCCCGAGCTGCGCGCCGTCTACGGCGAGAACCTGCCGCGCGTGACCGAGTTCTGGTCGAGCGTCGGCCAGAATCTCGCGCTCTACGAGAAGTACAAGGCGATCGCCGCGAGCGCCGAATACGCGACGCTGTCCGCCGAGCGCAAGAAAATCCTCGACAACGCGCTGCGCGACTTCCGCCTGTCGGGCGCCGAGCTGCCCGAGGAGCGCAAGCCGCGCTTCGCCGAGTTGCAGGAGCAACAGGCGGCGCTGTCGAAATCATTCTCCGATCACGTGCTCGACGCGACGAACGGCTACGCGTACTACGCGCAGAGCGAGGACGAGCTGGCCGGCCTGCCCGACGATGCGATCGCGGCCGCGCGCGAGGCCGCGCAAAAGGAAGACAAGGCCGGCTGGAAGTTCACGCTGCACTTCCCGTCGTATTTCCCGGTGCTGCAATACGCGCAGAACCGCGCGATGCGCGAGGCGATGTACCGCGCCTACGTGACGCGCGCATCCGAGCTCGGCCCGCAGTACGGCGACGGCAAGGCCGACTGGGACAACACGACGATCGTCGCGGATCAACTCTCGCTGCGCCGCGAAGAGGCGACGATGCTCGGCTATCACGACTTCGCCGAAGTGTCGCTCGCGCCGAAGATGGCGGAATCGCCGCAGCAGGTGATCGCGTTCCTCGAGGATCTCGCGAAGCGCGCGCGCCCGTTCGCGGAGAAGGACTGGGACGAGCTGCGCGCGTTCGCGTCGGGCGAGCTCGGCCTCGCTGCGCTCGAGCCGTGGGATGTCGCGTACGCGGCCGAGAAGCTGCGCGAGCGGCGCTACGCGTTCTCCGAGAACGAGGTGAAGCAGTACTTCCCCGAGCCCGCGGTGCTGAAGGGCCTCTTCACGGTCGCCGAGACGCTGTTCGGCGTGCGGATCGCGCGCGACGACGCGCCCGTCTGGCACGAGGACGTGCGCTTCTTCCGCGTCGAGAACCGCGACGGCTCGCTCGTCGCGCAGTTCTATCTCGACCTGTACGCACGCGAAGGCAAGCGCGGCGGCGCGTGGATGGACGACGCGCGCTCGCGCGCGAAGCGCGGCGACGGCCGCGTGCAGACGCCCGTCGCGTACCTGACCTGCAACTTCTCCGCGCCGATCGGCGGCAAGCCCGCGTGCTTCACGCACGACGAGGTGATCACGCTGTTCCACGAGTTCGGCCACGGGCTGCATCACATGCTCACGCGCGTCGACGAGATCGGCGTGTCCGGCATCAACGGCGTCGAATGGGACGCGGTCGAGCTGCCGTCGCAGTTCATGGAGAACTTCTGTTGGGAGTGGGACGTGCTGAAGTCGATGTCGTCGCACGTCGACACGGGCGACGCGCTGCCGCGCGGGCTCTTCGACAAGATGCTCGCCGCGAAGAATTTCCAGAGCGGCCTCGGCACGCTGCGCCAGATCGTGTTCTCGATGTTCGACATGCTGCTGCACGTCGACTTCGATCCGGCGTCCAGCAAGACGAGCGTCAACGACTTCGCGCGCAAGATCAACGAGCGCTTCCACGTGATTCCGCAAGCGCCGTTCTCGCGCTGGCCGAACACGTTCAGCCACATCTTCGCGGGCGGCTATGCGGCCGGCTACTACAGCTACAAGTGGGCCGAAGTGCTGTCCGCCGATGCCTATGCGGCGTTCGAGGAAGCGGCCGGCTCGGCGGGCAGCGTGCTCGATGCGACGACGGGCGCGCGCTATCGGCGCGAGATTCTCGAAGTCGGCGGCAGCCGCCCGGCGATGGACTCGTTCAAGGCGTTCCGCGGCCGCGAGCCGAACATCGACGCGCTGCTGCGCCACAGCGGGATGGCCGACGCCGCGCAGCCGCGCGCGTGACGCGTTCGGCATCGCGCGCCCGGGTCGGGCGCGCGGCCGATCCGCAATAACGACGAACGGCAGCCCGTACCGACGGGTTGCCGTTTTTTTATCGCCCCGTCGAAGCAGCGAGCCGCGCCGCGCGTTCGCTCACGCGCCGGGCGACGCGTCGTCGCCGTCGCTCACGTCGTCGTCGAAGAGCGCGATCTGTCCGTGCCGCTCGGCCGTGTCCTCGTCGATCCGCACGCCGACGCCCAACAGCCGCACCGCCTGCTTGCGGCGCGCGAGCCCTTTCGCGAGCAGCGCGACCGCGGTCTCGGCGTCGGTCGCGTCGGCGACGCATTCGACTGTCGTGCGCTGAAAATCCGCGAAGCGGATCTTCACGTACAGCTTCCTGATCGAGCGCGCGGCCCCCGCCCGCTCGATCCGCGCATCGAGCAGCCCGGTCAATCGACGGATCTCGGCCGCGCATTCGTCGAGCGTCGCGAGGTCCTGCACGTAGGTCGTCTCGACGCTCACCGACTTGCGCTCCTGGTCCGCGCGCACCGGCCGCTCGTCGATGCCGCGCGCGAGTTCGTAAAGCCGTCGGCCGAACGCGCCGAATTCGCGATGCAGATCGAACAGCGACCAGCCGCGCAATTGCGCGCAGGTGCGAATGCCGAGCTTGTCGAGGCGCACCGCCGTCACCTGGCCGACGCCGTGCAGCTTGCGCACGGGCAGCGCGGCGACGAACGCGTCGACTTCGTGCGGCCGCACGACGAACAGGCCGTCTGGCTTGTTCCAGTCGGACGCGATCTTCGCGATGAACTTGTTCGGCGCGACGCCCGCCGACACCGTGACGCCGACCGTGTCGCGCACGCGCTCGCGAATCTCGCGCGCGATCAGCGTGCCGCTGCCCTGGCAACGCGTCGCGCGGCTCACGTCGAGATACGCCTCGTCGAGCGACAGCGGCTCGACGTCGGGCGTGTAATCGCGATAGATCGCCATGATGAGCCGCGACGCCGCGCGGTACTTGTCCATCGCGGGCGGCAGGATCAGCAGATCCGGACACTTGCGCATCGCGAGCGCCGACGACATCGCCGAATGCACGCCGTAACGGCGCGCGTCGTAGTTGCAGGTCGCGATCACGCCGCGCTGGTCGGGGCGGCCGCCGACCGCGAGCGGACGGCCGCGCAGCGACGGATCGTCGCGCATCTCGACCGATGCGTAGAAGCAGTCGCAGTCGCAATGGATGATCTTGCGCGCGAGGGGCGCCGCGTCACCCGAAGGCGGCGGAGACGGATCGAAGGAAGGCGTCGGCTTGTCCAAGGTGCCGATACTGTACAAAAACACAGTTCACGTTTCAACTGCTCGGTGCGACGGCACGCTGCCCATTGAAATCGGAAAGAAGCGGGAAACGAAATGCAGAACGCAGAAAGACAAAAACCCGGCTCGAGAGCCGGGTTTCCGCCTGGGCGATTCGCGCATCGGTCATTTGCGCGTGGACATCGCCGAATTTGGTTGCGGGGGTAGGATTTGAACCTACGACCTTCGGGTTATGAGCCCGACGAGCTGCCAGACTGCTCCACCCCGCGTCAAAGAAATAAAAGTATATGGGTTTTAAGCGGATGCGTCAAATCTTATTTCGCATTTTCGTCACACACGCAGCCGCGCCCCCGCCGATCGAACTAGTCCGGTCGACCCAGCGACGCAACCGCGCCCGTTCCTCCGGCGAATAGGCAAGGGCATCGCCCGTCCCTACTCTTGAGACGCTCCTCCTCGTCTCGAGAGAATCGTCATGGCTTCAACCTCCGCTCCTCCCGCATCGCTCGACAAGCGCGCGATGCCCGTGCTCGCGTCGAGCACGATCGCGTTCACACTGTGCTTCGCCGTCTGGATGATGTTCGCGATCCTCGGCATTCCGCTCAAGAAAACGCTCGGCCTGAACGACACCGAATTCGGCCTCATCGCCGCGATGCCCGTGCTCACCGGCTCGCTGATCCGCGTGCCGCTCGGCATCTGGACCGATCGCTACGGCGGGCGCATCGTGTTCTTCATCCTGATGCTCGTCACCGTCGCGCCGATCTGGCTGATCGCGTACGCCACCGAGCTCTGGCAATTCCTCGTGCTCGGCCTGTTCGTCGGGCTCGCGGGCGGCTCGTTCTCGGTCGGCACGCCCTACGTCGCGCGCTGGTTTCCGAAAGCGCGCCAGGGGCTCGCGATGGGCGTGTTCGGCGCCGGCAACTCGGGCGCCGCCGTCAACAAGTTCGTCGCGCCCGCGCTGATCGCCGCGGCGGGCACGTGGACCATCGTGCCGCGCGTCTACGCGATCGCGATGCTCGCGATGGCGCTCCTCTTCTGGCTGTTCTCCGCAACCGATCCCGCGCACCGCTCGACGAACGCGACGTCGCTGCGCGCGCAACTGCGCGTGCTGAAGGACCCGCGCGTGTGGCGCTACTCGCAGTACTACTCGGTCGTGTTCGGCGGCTACGTCGGGCTGTCGCTGTGGCTCACGCAGTACTACGTCGGCGAATACGGCTTCGGCATCCAGTCGGCCGCGTTCCTCGCCGCGTGCTTCTCGCTGCCGGGCGGCGTGCTGCGCGCGATCGGCGGGTGGCTCTCCGACCGCTACGGCGCGTATCGCACGACGTGGTGGGTGATGTGGATCTGCTGGGTGATGTTCTTCCTGCTCAGCTATCCGCCGACCGATTTCACGATCCGCGCCGCGCACGGCCCGCTCGGCTTCCATCTGTCGCTCACGCCCGTCGCGTTCACCGCGCTGCTGTTCACGGTCGGCATCGCGATGGCGGTCGGCAAGGCGTCGGTCTTCAAGTTCATCGCCGACGAGTTCCCTGACGACATCGGCGCGGTGTCGGGCATCGTCGGCCTCGCGGGCGGCCTCGCCGGCTTCGCGCTGCCGATCCTGTTCGGCGCGCTCGTCGACCTGACGGGCGTGCGCTCGACCTGCTTCATGCTGCTCTACGGCGCCGTCAGCGTGAGCCTCGTCTGGATGTACTTCAGCTTCCGCGCCGAGCGCGCGGCGCAGGACCAGCGCGTGCTCGCCGCCCGCTGCGCGTGAGCTTCGTCATCTTCGTTCACTCAACGGATTCGATCATGTCCACTTCTCTACTCGTGCGCTGGGACCCCGAAAACCCGGCCTTCTGGCAAGCCAAGGGGCGCCCCGTCGCATGGCGCAATCTCGCAATCTCGATTCCCGCGCTGATGCTCGCGTTCGTCGTCTGGTCGCTCTGGAGCGTCGTCGTCGTCAATCTCGATCGCGCGGGCTTTCACTTCAGCAAGAACCAGTTGTTCTGGCTCACCGCGCTGCCCGCGCTCTCCGGCGCGACGCTGCGCATCTTCTATTCGTTCCTCGTGCCGATCTTCGGTGGCCGCCGCTTCACCGCGATCTCCACCGCGACGCTCCTGATCCCCGCGCTCGGGATGGGCTTCGCGCTGCGTGATCCGGGCACGGGCTATCCGACGCTCCTCATCCTCGCGCTTCTCTGCGGGTTCGGCGGCGCGAACTTCAGCTCGTCGATGGCGAACATCAGCTTCTTCTTCCCGAAGGCGAAGAAAGGGCTCGCGACCGGCCTGAACGCGGGCATCGGCAACCTCGGCGTGTCGGTCGTGCAGTTCGTCACGCCGCTCGTGATCTCGGCGGGCCTGTTCGGCGCGCTCGCGGGCGATCCGCAGACCGTCGCCGCGCACGGCGCGACGACGAACCTGTGGCTGCAGAACGCGGGCTTCGTGTGGGTGCCGTTCATCGTCGTCGCGACGCTCGCCGCGTGGTTCGGCATGAACGACATCGCCGACGCGAAGGCGTCGTTCGCCGAGCAGGCGGTGATCTTCCGCCGGCTGCACAACTGGCTGATGTGCTGGCTGTACGTCGGCACCTTCGGTTCGTTCATCGGCTTCTCCGCGGGCTTCGCGCTCCTCACGAAGGCGCTCTTCCCGAACGTGAACCCGACCGCGTACGCGTTCATCGGCCCGCTCGCGGGCGCGCTGATGCGGCCCGTCGGCGGCTGGGTGTCCGACCGGATCGGCGGCGCACGCGTGACGTTCTGGACCTTCGCCGCGATGATCGCGGCGGTCGCGGGCGTGATCGCGACGCTGCCGTCGGGCGGCGACGCGGGCAGCTTCGCGGGCTTCCTCGCGATGTTCATCGTGCTGTTCGCGCTGACGGGCATCGGCAACGGCTCGACGTTCCGGATGATTCCGGTCATCTTCCTGACCGAGCGGCAGCGCGCGGCGCAGGGCCAGGGCGAAGCCGCGCAAAAGCAGGCGGCGCTCGACGCCGGCAAGGAATCGGCCGCGGTGCTCGGCTTTTCGGGCGCGATCGGCGCGTACGGCGGCTTCTTCATTCCGAAGAGCTTCGGCACGTCGCTCGACATGACGGGCTCGGCCGTGCCGGCGCTCGCGTGCTTCATCGCGTTCTACGTGTCGTGCGTCGCGATCACCTGGTGGTTCTACGCGCGCCGCAACGCGTCGATGCCGTGCTGAGGACGGCGCGCTGACGCCTCCCGCCGGATGCGGCGCGGCGCGACACGCCGCCGCATCCGGTTCGCATTTCCACAGGGCGCGCCGCGCCCTCTAGTTCTTTCGAACTAGTTCTTCTCCCGCCCGTTTCCCGCTCCATCGGCGAATGGGCGCGCGAGCGCGCGCGCCGTAATCTCAGACTGTCCCCTGACACAAGCATTCGCAGCACCCGAGGGCGACCGCGGATGCCCTTGGAGAAACACACGATGAGTCACTTTCTGGATCGGCTGAAGTTCATGTCGCGCGTGAAATCCACGTTCTCCGACGGCCACGGCGCCGTCGTCGACGAGGACCGGCGCTGGGAAAACGGCTACCGCAGCCGCTGGCAGCACGACAAGATCGTCCGCTCGACGCACGGCGTGAACTGCACCGGCTCCTGTTCGTGGAAGGTCTACGTGAAGAACGGCCTCATCACGTGGGAAACCCAGCAGACCGACTACCCGCGCACGCGCGCCGACCTGCCGAACCACGAGCCGCGCGGCTGCCCGCGCGGCGCGTCGTATAGCTGGTACGTCTACTCCGCGCAGCGCGTCAAGTATCCGATGATCCGCGGCCGCCTGATGGAGATGTGGCGCGAGGCGCGCAAGACGATGGACCCGATCGCCGCGTGGGAATCGATCAGCCAGAACCCGGAGAAGGCGCGCCGCTACAAGAGCGTGCGCGGCCTGGGCGGCTTCGTGCGCGCGGACTGGAACACCGCGACCGAGATCATCGCCGCCGCGAACGCGTACACGATCAAGCGCTACGGGCCGGACCGCGTCGTCGGCTTCTCGCCGATTCCGGCGATGTCGATGGTGTCGTACGCGGCGGGCGCGCGCTATCTGAGCCTCATCGGCGGCGCATGCCTGTCGTTCTACGACTGGTACTGCGACCTGCCGCCCGCGAGCCCGCAGGTGTGGGGCGAGCAGACCGACGTGCCCGAATCGGCCGACTGGTACAACGCGAGCTACCTGCTCGTCTGGGGCTCGAACGTGCCGCAGACGCGCACGCCGGACGCGCACTTCTACACCGAGGTGCGCTACAAGGGCACGAAGACGGTCGCGATCTCGTCCGACTACGGCGAGATGGTCAAGTTCGGCGACATCTGGCTCGCGCCGAAGCAAGGCACCGACGCCGCGCTCGCGATGGCGATGGGCCACGTCGTGCTGAAGGAATTCCACGCGTCGAGCAAGTCCGCGTATTTCCGCGACTACGTGAAGCAGTACACCGACATGCCGATGCTCGTGCTGCTGCGCGAGCGCGACGGCGTGCGCGTGCCCGATCACTTCCTGCGCGCGTCGCATCTCGCCGCTTCGCTGAACGAAGCGAACCATCCGGAATGGAAGACGCTCGCGATCGACGCCGCGACGGGCGACATCGTCGCGCCGAACGGCTCGATCGGCTTTCGCTGGGGCGAGGCCGCGCACCACGGCGGCGAGAAGGTCGGCCGCTGGAATCTCGAAATGAAGGACGGCGGCAGCGGCCGCGCGATCGATCCCAGGCTCTCGCTCGTCGATGCGCACGACGAAATCGTCGACGTCGGCTTTCCGTATTTCGGCGGCGAGCGCGAATCGCTGCTCGCGCGCCGCGTGCCCGCGAAGCGCGTCGTGCTCGCCGACGGCACGAGCGCGCTCGTCGCGACCGTCTACGACTTGCAGATGGCGAACTACGGCGTCGATCAAGGCCTCGGCGGCCCGAACGTCGCGGCCGGCTACGACGACGACGTGCCCTACACGCCCGCATGGCAGGAAAAGCACACGGGCGTCGCGCGTCATCTCGTGATCCAGGTCGCGCGCGAGTTCGCCGACAACGCGGACCGCACGCGCGGCAAGAGCATGGTGATCGTCGGCGCGGCGCTCAACCACTGGTATCACAACGACATGATCTACCGCGGCATCATCAACCTGCTGATGATGTGCGGCTGCATCGGCCAGAGCGGCGGCGGCTGGGCGCACTACGTCGGCCAGGAGAAGCTGCGTCCGCAATTCGGCTGGGCGCCCCTCGCGTTCGCGCTCGACTGGTCGCGCCCGCCGCGCCAGATGAACGGCACGTCGTTCTTCTACAACCACACGAGCCAGTGGCGTCACGAGAAGCTCGCGGTGGGCGAAATCCTCGGGCCGACCGCCGATCCTTCGAAGTACGAAGGCATGACGCTGCTCGACCTGAACGCGAAGTCCGAGCGGATGGGCTGGCTGCCGTCCGCGCCGCAGCTCGGCCGTAATCCGCTCGACGTCGTCGACGAAGCGGAGCGCGCGGGCAAGGAGCCGATCGCCTATGCGGTCGAGATGCTCAAGAGCGGCAAGCTCGCGTTCGCATGCGACGATCCGGACAACCCCGCGAACTTCCCGCGCAACATGTTCGTGTGGCGCTCGAACATTCTCGGCAGCTCGGGCAAGGGCCACGAGTATTTCCTCAAGTACCTGCTCGGCACGCAGAACGCGCTCTTCAGCGACGAGGCGGACGCGCTCAAGCCATCCGAGGTGCAGGTGCGCGACGCGGCCGAAGGCAAGCTCGACCTGCTCACCGTGCTCGACTTCCGGATGAGCACGACGTGCCTGTACGGCGACATCGTGCTGCCGACCGCGACCTGGTACGAGAAGGACGATCTCAACACGTCGGACATGCATCCGTTCATCCACCCGCTGTCCGAAGCCGTGCAGCCGCTGTGGGAGAGCAAGACCGACTGGGAGATCTACAAGGCGATCGCGAAAAAGTTCAGCGAGATCGCGGGCCCCTACCTCGGCACGCGGCGCGACCTCGTCTGCACGCCGTTGCTGCACGACACGCCGGGCGAGCTCGGCCAGCCGTTCGAGCCGAAGGACTGGCGCCGCGGCGAATGCGATCTGATTCCCGGCAAGACCGCGCCGTCGATGACCGTCGTCGAGCGCAACTACGGCGACATCCACAAGAAGTTCACGTCGATCGGCCCGCTGCTCGACAAGCTCGGCAACGGCGGCAAGGGAATCAACTGGAACGCCGAGCACGAGGTGAAGGAGATCGGCGCGCTCTCCGACACGGTCGCCGAGCCCGGCGTGAGCCGCGGCCGGCCGCGCCTGGACACCGCAATCGACGCGGCCGAGATGATCCTCACGTTCGCGCCGGAGACGAACGGCCACGTCGCCGTGAAGGCATGGGACGCGCTCTCGAAGATCACGGGCCGCGATCACACGCATCTCGCGCTCGGCCGCGAGCACGACAAGATCCGCTTCCGCGATGTGCAGGCGCAGCCGCGCAAGATCATCTCCGCGCCGACGTGGTCGGGGCTCGAATCGGAGGAAGTGAGCTACAACGCCGGCTACACGAACGTCCACGAGCTGATTCCCTGGCGCACGCTGACGGGCCGCCAGCAGTTCTATCAGGACCACCGCTGGATGCTCGACTTCGGCGAAGGTTCGTGCGCGTATCGCCCGGCGATCGACACGAAGACCGTCGCGCCGCTGCACAAGCGGATGCCGAACGGCCAGCCGGAGCTCGTGCTGAACTGGATCACGCCGCACCAGAAATGGGGCATCCATTCGACCTACTCGGACAACCTGCGGATGCTCACGCTCTCGCGCGGCGGCCCGCACGTGTGGCTCTCGGAGGCCGAGGCGCAGCAGGCGGGCATCCGCGACAACGACTGGGTCGAGGTGTTCAACGTGAACGGCACGCTGACCGCGCGCGCGGTCGTGTCGCAGCGCGTGCCGGCCGGCATGTGCCTGATGTACCACGCGCAGGAAAAGATCGTGAACGTGCCGGGCGCGGAAACGAGCGGCAAGCGCGGCGGGATTCACAACTCGGTCACGCGCACCGTGACGAAGCCGACGCACATGATCGGCGGCTACGCGCAGCAGGCGTATGGCTTCAACTACTACGGCACCGTCGGCAGCAATCGCGACGAATACGTGATCGTGCGCAAGATGAACCGGGTGGACTGGCTCGAAGAGCCGCTTAACGAAGGAGCAGAACAATGAAGATCCGCGCACAAGTGGCGATGGTGCTCAATCTCGACAAGTGCATCGGTTGCCACACCTGCTCCGTCACCTGCAAGAACGTGTGGACCTCGCGCGACGGCGTCGAGTACGCGTGGTTCAACAACGTCGAGACGAAGCCGGGCGTCGGCTACCCGCGCGAGTGGGAAAACCAGGACAAGTGGCAAGGCGGCTGGAAGCGCAACGACTCGGGCAAGCTCGAGCCCCGCCAGGGCGGCAAGCTGAAGATCCTCGCGAACCTCTTCGCGAACCCGAACCTGCCCGCGATCGACGACTACTACGAGCCGTTCACGTACGACTACGCGCATCTGCAGAACGCGCCGCTGTCGCAGACGCCGCCGACCGCGCGCCCAGTCTCCGCGATCACCGGCCAGAAGATGGACAAGATCGAATGGGGGCCGAACTGGGAAGACGACCTCGGCGGCGAGTTCAAGTCGCGCGGCCGCGACAAGCTGTTCGAGGCGGTGCAAAAGGAGATGTACTCGACGTTCGAGAACACTTTCATGATGTACCTGCCGCGCCTTTGCGAGCACTGCCTGAACCCGGCGTGCGTCGCATCGTGTCCGTCCGGCTCGGTCTACAAGCGCGAGGACGACGGCATCGTGCTCGTCGACCAGGACAAGTGCCGCGGCTGGCGCATGTGCATCTCCGGCTGCCCGTACAAGAAGATCTACTTCAACTGGCAGACCGGCAAGGCCGAGAAGTGCGTGTTCTGCTTCCCGCGCATCGAGGCCGGCCAGCCGACCGTGTGCTCGGAAACCTGCGTCGGGCGCATCCGCTATCTCGGCGTGATGCTGTATGACGCGGACTGCATCGAGCAGGCCGCGTCCGTGGCCGATCCGCAGAAGCTCTATGAAGAGCAGCTTTCGGTGTTCGTCGATCCGCACGATCCGGCGATCGAGCGCCAGGCGCTGGCCGACGGCGTCCCGCAAAGCTGGCTCGACGCGGCGAAACGCTCGCCCGTCTACCGGATGGCGTGCGAATGGAAGGTGGCGTTCCCGCTGCATCCGGAATACCGGACGCTGCCGATGGTCTGGTACGTGCCGCCCCTCTCGCCGATCCAGGGCGCCGCGCAGTCGGGCCACATGGGGATGAACGGCGTGATTCCGGACGTGCGCAGCCTGCGGATTCCGCTGCGCTATCTCGCGAACCTGCTGACGGCGGGCGACGAAGCGCCGGTCGCCGCCGCGCTCGACCGGATGCTCGCGATGCGCGCGTACAAGCGCGCGCAGACCGTGCACGGCGAGCACGACGCGCAGGTGCTCGAGCAGGTCGGGCTCACCGCCGCGCAGGTCGAGGACATGTATCAGTTGATGGCGATCGCGAACTACGAGGACCGCTTCGTGATTCCGTCGTCGCACAAGGAAATGGCCGAGGACAGCTTCGACGAGAAAGGCAGTTGCGGCTTCTCGTTCGGCAACGGCTGCTCGGGCGGCACGTCGGACGGCACGCTGTTCGGCCGCAAGAAGGAAACGGCCGTGTCGTACGCCGCGTTGCCGACCGTCACGCGCAAGAAAGCGAGCGCCGCATGAGCGTATCGCACGAGGAAAACGTCATGTCGATCTATCCGATTCTGTCCGCCCTGCTGACCTACCCGGAGCAGCCGCTGCTCGATGCGCTGCCCGATGTCGAGCGCGCGCTCGACGCGTTTCCCGACGCGCGCGCGATGCTCGCGCCGCTTCTCGCATCGCTGCGCGCGACGCCGTTGATCGAGCTGCAGGAGCGCTACGTCGCGACGTTCGACCGCACGCCGTCGCATTCGCTGCATCTGTTCGAGCACGTGCACGGCGAGAGCCGCGACCGCGGCCAGGCGATGGTCGATCTGCTCGACGAATACCGGCGCCACGGCTTCGAGCCTGTCGGCAGCGAGCTGCCCGACTACGTGCCGCTCTTCGTCGAGTTCCTCGGCGCGATCGCGAGCGACGGCGACGAGGCGCACGCGGCGCATCTGCTCGGCGACGCGATCGACGTGCTCGCCGCGCTCGGCGAGCGCCTCGCGCGCGCGCAGAGTCCGTACGCGGCCGCGTTCGCGGCGCTGCGCGCGCGCTCGCCCGTCGAGCCGCGGCCCGTGGCCGAGCCGCCGCCGCGCACGATGGACGAGGCGCTCGAGCGCTTCGGCCCCGGCCCCGACGGCGTCGAGCCGCTGCTGTCGCCGGCGGCCGACGCGTCGCTCGCGCAGCCGATCCGCTTTCATCCGCCGCGCCGCGCGGCGACGCCCGCACCCCGCGCGTGACGCGGGGGCGTCGCGAACCCGTTTCGAGGTCACGTCATGGATTATCTGAATACGTTTGTCTACGGCATCTATCCGTACATCGCCGCCGCCATCTTCCTGTTCGGCAGCCTCGCGCGCTTCGAGCGCGAGCAGTACACGTGGAAGTCCGACAGCTCGCAGCTCCTGCATCGCGGCGCGCTGCGCACGGGCAACATCCTCTTTCACGTCGGCGTGCTCGGGCTCTTCTTCGGGCATCTCGTCGGGCTGCTCACGCCCGTGGCCGTCTGGGACGCGCTCGGCGTCACCCACCACTTCAAGCAGCTCGTCGCGATGACGGCGGGCGGCGTGATGGGCTCGCTCGCGCTCGCGGGCCTCGCGATCCTGCTGCACCGGCGGCTCACGAACGCGCGGATCGCGGCCGTCACGCGGCGCGGCGACAAGGTGCTGCTCGCGTGGCTCCTCGTCACGCTGGTGCTCGGGCTGTCGACGATCTTCGAGTCGGCGAGCCACACCGACGGCCATCTGATGGTGCAACTGATGACGTGGGCGCAGCACATCGTCACGTTCCGCGGCGACGCGGCGAGCCATGTCGCCGATGCGCCGTGGCTCTTCAAGGCGCACCTGTTCATGGGGCTCTCGCTCTTCGCGATCTTCCCGTTCACGCGGCTCGTGCACGTGTGGAGCGGCTTCGCGTCGATCACGTACGTCGGCCGCGCGTGGCAGCTCGTGCGCGCGCGCCGATAGAGGCGGTTCGGGCAGGGTCGGAGCCAAACACATGACGGCGGCATGACGGCGGCATCGGCGCACCGGGCGGGTGCGCCGCGATGCCCCACGTGCGCGAATGTCGCAGCAGGGACGCAACATTCGGCAGGACAATTGTCATGTTCAAAAGAATCATGACGTGCCATGGATTCCGCTCTCCCCGACTCCCCCGCCCCGTGGCGGCACCGCCTGTCGACGCGGATCGTCGCGCTGTCGGCGATCGCGTGGGCGCTCGTCCTCGCGATGGTGGGCGGCACGCTGTGGCTGTCGTGGCAGCTCGAGGGCGCGGGCGCGGCGATCAACGACGCCGGCAGCCTGCGGATGCGCGCGACGCGCACCTACGTCGAACTCTCGGGCGCGGGCATCGAGCCGCGCCGCCAGCTCGCGGCCGAGGTCGGCGCGATCGACGGCACGCTCGCGCGGCTGCGCCGCGGCGATCCGTCGCGCCCCCTCTTTCTGCCGAATGCCGCCGTCGTCCAGCATCAGCTCGACATCGTCGCCGATCGCTGGAACGCCGCGCTGCGGCCGCTCGCCGACGCCGCGCTGACGGGCGCGCCGCGCCCTGACGCGGCCGCCGCCTATCTCGTCGCGCTGCCGGGCTTCGTCGACGAAGCCGATCTGCTCGTGCGCGAGATCGAATCGGACAACGCGCGCAAGACGACATGGCTGCGCCTGTCGCAGATCGCGCTCGGCCTGCTCGCGTGCTCGGGCACGGTCGCCGTCATCTACCTGCTGTTTCTGTGGATCATCCTGCCCGTGATGCAGTTGCGCGATGGCTTGAAGCGCATGGCCGCGCGTGAATTCGCGGTGCGGCTGCCCGTGCAGACGCGCGACGAGTTCGGCGATCTCGCGCACGGCTTCAACCGGATGGCGAGCGAACTGCAGGAGGTCTACGCGGGGCTCGAGGAACGCGTGCAGCAAAAAACCGCGCAGCTCGCCGCGCAGAACCGCGAGCTGAGCGCGCTCTACGAAATCACCGCGTTCCTGAACCGCCCTCAGGCCGTCGACGAGATGTGCTCGGGCTTTCTGTCGCGCACGATCGCGCAGTTCGACGCGGATGCGGGCAGCATCCGCGTCACCGATCCGACCGGCGAAAAGCTGCATCTCGTGATCGCGGAAGGCCTGTCGACCGAGCTCACCGAGCTTGAGCGCTGCATGCCCGTCGACGATTGCTTCTGCGGCACCGTGACGCGCGCGGAAACGGCCGTGCTGCACGATCTGCGCGGCAGCGCCGCGCGCTCGCCGACGCCGTGCTCGCGCGAGGGCTTCGCGGCCGTCGCGGTATTCAAGGTGATGACGCAGGACGCCGTGCTCGGCTCGTTCTCGCTGCACTATCGCGACGCGTCGCGGCTGCCCGACGCCGAGCGGCGCGTGCTGGAGACGCTCGGCCGCCATCTCGGAATCGCGCTCGACCACGTGCGGCTGTCCGCGAGCGCGCGGCAGCTCGCCGTCGCCGAAGAGCGCAATCTCGTCGCGCAGGGGCTGCACGACAGCATCGCGCAAAGCCTCAATTTCGTGAACCTGCAGACGCAGATGCTCGGCGACGCGATCGCACACGACAACCTCGCCGACGCGCGCGACATCGTGCCGATGCTCAGGCACGGCGTCGAGCAGAGCTACGCGGACGTGCGCGAGCTGCTGCTCAACTTCCGCACGCGCTTGACGCAAGGGGAGCTGAAGGCGGCGATCGAGGAAACGATCGCGCGCTTCGAGAAGCAGACGCGCATCGCGTGCGCGCTGAATTATCGCGAGACGGGCGGCGCGCCGCTGCCGCCCGACGAGCAGTTGCAGGTGCTGTTCATCCTGCAGGAAGCGTTGTCGAACGTGCGCAAGCACGCGCACGCGGGGCACGTCGCGGTCGACGTCGAGAACGGCGCCGCGTTCCGGCTGTCCGTCTCCGACGACGGTTGCGGCTACGATCCGGCCGCGCTCGCCGCGCGCGCGGACACGCACGTCGGGCTCGCGATCATGCGCGAGCGCGCCGCCCGCCTGCGCGCGACGCTCACGCTGACGGGCGCGCCGCAACGCGGCGCGCGCGTCGAGCTGGTGTTGCCGGCCGACGCGCGACAGGCGGCATAGGAACAAGAACGAGGACAACAATCATGACCATACGCGTACTGTTGATCGACGACCACACGCTCTTTCGCAGCGGCGTCAAGCTGCTGTTGCAGCGCCAGCCGGACTTCGACGTCGTCGACGAGGCGCCCGACGGCGTCGAGGGCGTGAAGCGCGCGAAGCAGCATCAGCCCGACGTGATCCTGCTCGACCTGAACATGCCGGGGCTGTCGGGGCTCGAAACGCTGCAACTGCTGGTGCAGGACGTGCCGTCCGCGCACGTCGTGATCCTCACGGTGTCGGAAGATGCGCAAGAGCTGACGACCGCGCTGCGCGACGGCGCGTGCGGCTTCCTCGTGAAGAACATCGACGCGGAGACGCTCGTCGCGGGCATCCGCAAGGCGGCCGCGGGCGAGCCGGTGATCGCCGAGAGCATGACCGCGAAGTGGATCGCGAGCCTGCGCGCGCCGGCGCCCGCCGTGCGTCCCGCGCCGGCCCTGGCGGCGGCGCCTGCCGCGCATGCGTCGGTCGATCCCGACCAGTTGACGCCGCGCGAGCACGACATCGTGCGCGCGCTCGCGCGCGGCACGAGCAACAAGGAGATCGCGCGCGAGTTCGACGTCGCCGAGAGCACGGTGAAGATCCACGTGCAGAACATCCTGAAGAAGCTGAACCTGACGAGCCGCGTGCAGATCGCCGTGTATGCGGTCGAGCGAGGGCTCACCGCGCCGCATCCGGCCGAGGCGTGAACGGGAACGCCTGCCGCGCGCGCTCGGCGACGCGCGTGCGGATGCCGGCGCGGGCCGCGTGAATCGCGGTGACATCGTTCTTCGCCTCATCGCCGCGTCACCGATCGAGCGATCGAATGCGCCGTCGATCTCGCCCTCGCCGGCAACGCGGGCCGACGTCAGCCTGAACGCCGCCGGCCCGTGCACCGCGCCACGACCTCCCCTGAACGCAAACGCGTGAGCGAGCCTTTCAACAGCCTTCTCGAGATCGGCGACGCACGCCGAGCAACGATCGAACGCGCCGATTACATCCCGCAAGCGGCTGAAAGGGTTCGGGCTGTCGTATTCCAGCATGCCGACGTCAATCGAACTCGCGAAGCCCGCATCGAGCACACGGTGAACACGCGGCCCATCGACGATCGGCGTGCAAGAGTGTTGCCACGACAAAATTTTGCGGTATTCTGCGTGACGCTAGGATTGCCGGACAACGCAGCGGGGCGGCGCATACGACGAAACAATCGCCGGGCCTGACTCGTCGACGTGCGCAACCCGACAATGCGGCACGCGTTGTCCCGGGCCGCCGCACGCGGTGCGGCGTGACTTTTACCCCATCCAGGAAGGTAGGCAGTCTCATGACAGCATCTGAACAGCTTCAGCACCTCCTATCGGCCCGACAGACACTGGGCGGCGATTTCTTCGGCGGCTGGACGCCTGCCGATCTCGATCTGTTCGCGCGTCATCACAAGCCGGCCGAAGGCTCCGCAGGCTACGTGACCGACTATTTCGGCGTGAAGACGCGCACGGACTTCGTGCCGTGGGCCAACGCCCTCAACGGACACACGCTCACGGCGCCGCCGATTCCGAACGACGGCGTTCGCGCGGAGGCGATCGAATACGTCGCGCTGCTCGACAGCATCGAGCACAGCGCCAGCCCGCATTTCGCGATGGTCGAGCTGGGGGCAAGCTACGCGCCTTGGGCCGCGCTCGCGGGCGTGATCGCGAAGCGCCTCGGCAAGAACGTGTCGGTGCGCGCCGTCGAGGCGAGCCGCTACTTCCACGCGCTCATCTCCGAGAACTACGCGGCGAACGATCTCACCGGCCAGTCGAACGGCGCGGGCCCGACGGTCGAAAGCGTCGCGATCCACGGCGCGGTCGGCATCAAGAAAGGCACGATGTTCTTCCCCGTCGTGAACAGCGCGTTCGAGAACGGCGGACAGGCGGCCGACAGCGCGCCCGACGTCGACTATGTCGGCCGCGCGGTCCCGCACGAGGAAGTGCCGATCCGCACGCTCGACGAAATCTTCGACGGCCTCGACGCCGTCGATTTCCTGCACTGCGACATCCAGGGCTCGGAAGAGGAAGTGCTCGTCCACGGCGCGGCGCTGCTCAGCCAGAAGGTCAAGCGCATGTTCGTCGGCACGCACAGCCGGAAGATCGAAGGCGCGCTGATCGAATGCCTGCACAAGCACGGCTGGCGTCTCATGCGCGAACGCCCCGTCACGTTCGCGCATCAGCCGCAACTGTCGTCGGTGGTCGGCATGACGACGGTCGACGGCGGCCAATACTGGGTCAATTCGCGCTTCTGATTGCGCGCGCCGTCGGGCTTTGGTGGCGCGTTGGCCCGCCCCGACAGCGCCTGGATCGTGCGCCCGCGTCGGCCGACCCGTCGGCGTGGCGCGGCGCCGGTCGCTCGCCGGCTCGGCATTGCCCCCGGCTTTCCCGTCGACTGTGGCGGCTCGCGGTAAGATGTCGGCCTCACGCATCCCGTTGATCCGCCATGAAGATTGCCACCTGGAACGTCAACTCCCTGAACGTGCGCAAGCAGCACGTGCTCGACTGGCTCGCGCAAAGCGACGTCGACGTGCTGTGCCTTCAGGAGCTCAAGATCCCCGACGAGAAATTCCCGCGCGAAGCGCTCGAAGCAGCCGGCTACCGAAGCTGGTTCGCGGGCCAGAAGACCTACAACGGCGTTGCGATCCTCGCGCGCGCGCGCCTGCCGTTCGACGAGGCGGACGTCGTGCGCAACATTCCCGGCTTCGAAGACTCGCAGCAGCGCCTGATCGCCGCGACGATCGACGGCGTGCGGATCGTGTCCGCATACTTCCCGAACGGCCAGGCGCTCGACTCGGAGAAGTTCGTCTACAAGATGCAATGGCTCGACGCGCTGCAGGCGTGGCTGAAGCGCGAGCTGCAGCGCTACCCGAAGCTCGCGCTCCTCGGCGACTACAACATCGCGCCCGAAGATCGCGACGTGCACGATCCCGCGAAATGGGAAGGCCAGAATCTCGTGTCGCCGCAGGAGCGCGCGCACTTCGCGCAACTCGTCGCGCTCGGCTTCGTCGACGCATTCCGCCGCTTCGACCAACCCGAGAAAACCTTCACGTGGTGGGACTACCGGATGCTCGCGTTCCGCCGCAACGCGGGGCTGCGGATCGATCACATCCTGCTGTCGCCCGCGCTCGCGGAGACCTGCACGAGCTGCACGGTCGATCGCGTGCCGCGCACGTGGGAGCAGCCGTCCGACCACACGCCCGTCGTCGCGCAGATCGGCTGAGCCGGCGCCGCATGCACGGCGCACATCGCGCCGCGCCGATCACGATTCGAGGTGCAGCTCCTGAATCTTGCGTGTGATCGTGTTGCGGCCGATGCCGAGCCGCTCGGCCGCCTCGACCTTGCGGCCGCGCGTGAAATCGAGCGCCTCGCGGATCACCGCGGCCTCGAAGCGGCGCGCGAGCGCATCCATCACGTCCGCCGAGTTCTCGCGCAACAAGCGCGCGACTTCGGTGCGCAAGCCGTGCTCCCACAGCGGATGCCCCGCCGTCGCGCCTATCGCCGCCGGCACGCCCGCCATCGCGGGCGCGGCCGCGACCACGCTCGCCACGTGCGATTCCGCCACGCCGACGCCCATGCCGGCCATCGGCGCGTCCGCCTCCACGGTGGCCTCGACGGGCGTCACGCTGCCGGACGCGGTCTGCGTCGCGACGAGATCGGGCGGCAGATCCTTGATCTCGACCGTCTGCGCGGGCGCCATCACCGTCAGCCAGTTCGCGAGATTCTCGAGCTGCCGGACGTTGCCCGGAAACGGCAGCGACGTCAGATACGCGAGCGCCTCGTCCGACACGCGCTTCGGCTCGACGCCGAGGTCGCGCGCGCTCTTCTGCAGGAAGTGGCGCGTGAGCAGCGCAATGTCCTCGCTGCGCTCGCGCAGCGGCGGCAGCCGCAGCCGGATCACGTTGAGCCGGTGATACAGATCCTCGCGGAACAGCCCCTGCCGCACGCGCGCCTCGAGATTCTGGTGCGTCGCCGCGATCACGCGCACGTTCGAGCGCAGCGGACTGTGGCCGCCGACGCGATAGAACTGCCCGTCCGACAGCACGCGCAACAGGCGCGTCTGCAAGTCGAACGGCATGTCGCCGATTTCGTCGAGGAACAGCGTGCCGTTCTCGGCCTGCTCGAAGCGGCCCTGGCGCGTCGTCTGCGCGCCCGTGAACGCGCCGCGCTCGTGGCCGAACAGCTCGGATTCGAGCAGGTCCTTCGGGATCGCCGCCGTGTTGAGCGCGATGAACGGACCGTTCGCGCGCGGGCTGTGCCGATGCAGCGCACGCGCGACGAGCTCCTTGCCGGTGCCCGATTCGCCCGTGATCAGCACGGTCGCGGCCGAATGCGACAGCCGGCCGATCGCGCGGAACATGTCCTGCATCGCGGGCGCCTGGCCGAGCATCTCGGGCGCTTCGGCGAGCTTGTCGTCGTCGGGCACGCCGCCGCGCAGGCTCTCTTCGACCGCGCGCCGGATCAGCTCGACCGCCTTGTCGACGTCAAACGGCTTCGCGAGATATTCGAACGCGCCGCCCTGAAACGCCGCAACCGCGCTGTCCAGGTCCGAGAACGCCGTCATGATGATGACGGGCAGCCCCGGCAGCCTGTCGTGCATCGCCTGCAGCAGCTCGAGCCCCGAGCCGCCCGGCATCCGGATGTCGGATACGAGCACCTGCGGCGTTTCCTGGTCGAGCGCGGCGAGCGCTTCGCGCACGTTCGCGAAGCTCCTCGTCGCGAAGCTCTCGCGCGCGAGCGCTTTCTCGAGCACCCAGCGGATCGATTGGTCGTCGTCTACTATCCAGATCGGCTTCATAGTCGGTCAGAGGTATGGAGAATCGCTGCGCCGCCGCTCAATGGTCGAGCGGCAGCAAAATCTGAAATTCGGTTCGGCCCGGCCGGCTGTCCACTTCGATCATCCCGTCATGCTGCTGGATGAACGTCTGCGCGAGCGTGAGCCCGAGTCCGCTGCCGTCGTCGCGGCCGGATACGAGCGGATAGAAGATCCGGTCGCGAATGTCGTCGGGAATGCCGGGGCCGTTGTCGATCACGTGCAAATCCAGTGCCAGCTTGTACAGGCGCTTCGCGATCGTCACCTTGCGCGCGACGCGCGTGCGCAGCTCGATCCTCGCGTCGCCCTGCGCGATGCGCTCGCGCAGCGCCTGCGCCGCGTTGCGCACGATGTTCAGGAGCGCCTGGATCAGTTGCTCCTTGTCGCCGCGCAGATCGGGCACGCTCACGTCGTAGTCGCGCTCGATCGTGAGGCCGCGCGGAAATTCCGCGAGCATCACCGCGCGCACCCGCTCGCACACTTCATGGATGTTCACGTCGCCGACGATGTGCGGATGGCGATGCGGCTCGAGCAGCCGATCGACGAGCGTCTGCAGCCGGTCCGATTCCTTGATGATCACCTGCGTGTACTCGCGCAGCTCGTCGCGCTCGCGCTCACCCAACTCGAATTCGAGCAATTGCGCGGCGCCGCGGATCCCGCCGAGCGGGTTCTTGATCTCGTGCGCGAGATTGCGGATCAGTTGCTTGTTGACGGCCGTGAGATCGTGGATCCGCTCCTCGCGGTCGGTGCGCGACTGCCGTTCGTTCTCGAACAGCTCGACGAGCACGAAATCGGGCGCGCCCTCGAGGAAGCCGACGATCGCGTGCACGTGCAGCGGCTCGCGGCCCGGGCGGTCGAGCACGGTGTCGAGATGCGTCGCATGAAAGCGTTCTTCGCCGATCGCGGTGATCGTCGTCGCGAGCTCGCCCGCGTTCGGGAAGATCTCGCCCCACGGCATCTGCGACAACTGCCGGCGCGAGATGTCGAGCATCGCCTCCGCCGACGGATTGGCGAACGCGATCCTGAGCGTGCGCCGATCGAGCACGAGCACGACCGTCGGCAACGCTTCGAGCCCGGTCAGAAGCCCCGAGCGCACGAGCCGGTCGTCGTCCGACAAGCGCTCCGGGTGGCCGGCCCTGGCCTTGATCAGATTCTTCAGAACCATCTTGCGTGGATGCCGTGTCAAAACCGCCGTCGCTGGCGGAACAAAAAGGGGACGGCGTCCCGCCGTCCCCTTTTCAAGGTCCGATGCCTTCGCGCGCAACTGCCGCGCGAAGGCCGGTCGGCGCCGCGGCGCTTCGTCCGCCGACGAGACGAAGCGCCATCGTCGCTTACAGCGAGTAGTACATCTCGAACTCGATCGGATGCGTCGTCATGCGGTACTTCGCGAGCTCCTGTTCCTTCAGGCCCAGGTACGCGTCGATCATCGCGTCCGTGAACACGCCGCCGCGGGTCAGGAACTCGCGGTCCTGGTCGAGCGCTTCGAGCGCCTGGTCGAGGCCGGCGCACACGGTCGGGATCTTGGCGTCCTCTTCCGGCGGCAGGTCGTACAGGTTCTTGTCCGCGGCCTCGCCCGGATGGATCTTGTTCTGGATGCCGTCGAGGCCCGCCATCATCAGCGCCGTGAAGCACAGGTACGGGTTCGCCATCGGGTCCGGGAAGCGCGTTTCGATGCGGCGGCCCTTCGGGTTCGACACGTGCGGAATGCGGATCGACGCCGAGCGGTTGCGCGCCGAGTACGCGAGCTTCACGGGCGCCTCGAAGTGCGGCACGAGGCGCTTGTACGAGTTCGTCGTCGGGTTCGTGATCGCGTTCAGCGCGCGCGCGTGCTTGATGATGCCGCCGATGTAGAAGAGCGCCGTTTCCGACAGGCCCGCGTAGCCGTTGCCCGCGAACAGGTTCTGGCCGTCCTTCCAGATCGACTGGTGCACGTGCATGCCCGAGCCGTTGTCGCCGACGACGGGCTTCGGCATGAACGTCGCCGTCTTGCCATACGAGTGCGCGACGTTATGGATGATGTACTTCGCCCATTGCGTCCAGTCCGCGCGCTCGACGAGCGTCGAGAACTTCGTGCCGATTTCGTTCTGGCCCTGGCCCGCCACTTCGTGGTGGTGCACTTCGACCGGAATGCCGATCTGCTCGAGCAGCAGGCACATTTCCGAGCGCATGTCCTGGAACGAATCGACCGGCGCGACCGGGAAGTAGCCGCCCTTCACGCCCGGACGGTGGCCCGTGTTGCCGCCTTCGAATTCCTTCGCCGACGACCACGGCGCTTCTTCCGAGCTGATCTTCACGAAGCAGCCGGACATGTCGGTGTTCCACTGCACCGAATCGAAGATGAAGAATTCCGGCTCCGGGCCGAAGTACGCGGTGTCGCCGATGCCCGTGCTCTTCAGGTACGCCTCGGCGCGCTTCGCGAGCGAGCGCGGATCGCGCTCGTAGCCCTTGCCGTCGGCAGGCTCGACGACGTCGCAGGTCAGCACGAGGGTCGACTCTTCGTAGAACGGGTCGATGAAGGCGGCGTTCGGATCCGGCATGAGCAGCATGTCCGACGCCTCGATGCCCTTCCAGCCCGCGATCGACGAGCCGTCGAACGCGTGGCCGCTTTCGAACTTGTCCTCGCCGAAGGCCGACACCGGCACCGACACGTGTTGCTCCTTGCCGCGCGTGTCCGTGAAGCGGAAATCGACAAACTTGACGTCCTCGTCCTTCACGAGCTGCATGACGTCGGCGACGGTTTTACTCATAACCTCTTCTCCTGATTGAACAAATCCGGCGGACTGGGACCGCCTCGTTAAGCGAGCTGCTGAGCGCAGCGTTCTTTGCCGCGTACAACCGATTCGAACGGGATGGATATAGCAGCTTCCATGCCATGCATGCGCCAGATCGGCGCGAAGCGCGCGAGGCCGCGCCCCGTCAGGGCCGGGGCGCGCACTTTCGGGGCTTCGGCGCGCCCGGACGCTGCCGGGCGCGCACCTTGTTTGTGCAGTTGAGCATTCCATACCCCCTAAAATCACCGTTCTGGTGCCATTCGTTCATTTTGCACCTTTTTGGTGATATCGGCACATCGCGCGCGTCATGGATATCGGCGGCCGTCGCTGCCCGGCCGGCGCGCTAGAATGGTTTTTTGATCCGCAGGAGACCTCCCGCCATGAGTACGCTTGAACAGCTTTACGCGCAAGCCGACACGCGCCGCGCGCAAGGCAACCTGAACTACGCGGGCGCGCTCTCGCCCGCCGAGGCCTTCGAACTGCTGCAACTCGATCCGAGCGCGCGCCTCATCGACGTGCGCACCCGCGCGGAGCTCGACTGGGTCGGCCGTCCGCTCGTCGGCGACGGCCAGTACGCGCACGTCGAATGGGCCCGCTACCCGGGCGGCGTGCCGAACGCGGAATTCATCGACCAATTGCGCACCCTCGCGCAACCCGATCAGCCGATCCTGTTCCTGTGCCGCAGCGCCGCGCGCTCGAAGCTCGCCGCGGTCGCCGCCGCGCAGGCCGGCTTCACGAAGGCGTTCGATCTGCTCGAAGGATTCGAAGGCGCTAAGGACGCGCAAGGGCACCGGAAGACCGTCGAAGGCTGGTGCCACCGCGGCTTGCCCTGGATCGGCGCATAACGCGCGACGCCGCCCGCCATCGTCCGGCCGGCCGATGACATGGCGATGACGGCCCGCGCGCCGCGCCCGCCCCGCTCAGCCGTGCTGCGGCTCGGCCGGCTCGACGATGTCGCCGCCGAGCAGATGCACGCCCTCGCGCAGTCTCACGAACGCGGCCGCGACCGCCTCCGGCTCGCCCTTCACGCCGAGATCGATGTGCCGGCGCGCATAGACGCCGCCCTTTTCCGCGTCGCCTACGCTCGGCAGGCTGAAGACCCGCACGCCCGGGAAATCTCGCTCGATTCTCTCCATCAGCGGCGTGAGCGTCGATTCGGGCAGCTCGAACACATAGAGCGAGCGCTCCGCATGCGGGGTCGCGTGATGCAGGTGCGCGTACTTCGTGTCGAGCACCCATTCGATCATCGGCCACGCCATCACCGGAAAGCCCGGCACGAAGTGATGATCGCCGCACGAAAAGCCCGGGATCCGGTTGTAGCCGTTCGGGATGATCGTCGCGCCGCGCGGGAACACGCCCATGTTCAGCCGATGCCGGTTCTCCGGCGAATCGAGATCGGCGGGCTTCGCCGGATCGGCGTGCGTCTCGCGAATCCGCGCCTCGATCAGCGCCTTCGCTTCCGGATGCAGCTCGAGCGGCACGCCGAGCGCCTCGGCCGCGCACTGGCGCGTGTGGTCGTCGGGCGTCGCGCCGATCCCGCCCGTCGAGAACACGATGTCGCCCGACGCGAACGTGCGCGCGAGCGTCGCCGTGATCCGCGCGGGATCGTCGCCGACGTACTCGGCCCAGCCGAGCGCCAGCCCGCGCGCGGCCAGGAGCTCGATCACCTTGGCGAGGTGCTTGTCCTGGCGGCGACCGGACAGAATCTCGTCGCCGATGATGATGATGCCGATGGTCATGCTTGCCTCGTCGAATCGATGGAAGTCGCGTTCCCGGCCGCCGCGCGCTCGTCCTGCAGCGCGCGCAGGCAGTAGAAGCCGAACCACAGCGCCGAGAACACCAGAATGAACGCGTAGACCCAGATCATCGCGGCGGCGACGAACGGAAACAGCACCATCATCCAGATCGACGACACCCAGATGAAGGTCGGCACCGTGCCGAGCAGCCCGCTCGCGACGCCGATGCCCAACAGCGGCCAGCGGCGCTTGCGCACGAGCGCGCGGCGCTCGTCGGCGCTCGCGTGCAGCGCGAGCGCGTCATAGGTCATCACGCGGTACGTGAGCCAGCCCCAGATCACGGGCGGCAGCAGCGCGAAGAACGGCGGAATCAGCCACAGCGGCACCGTCACGATCAGGAGCACGATGCTCGCGAACGCGGCCCACAGCGAATTGAATACACTGCCGAACAGGCTGCCGCCCCGCTTCATCTCGAGCGACGCGAACTGGCGCTTCGACAGATGCGAGACGACGGCGGGCATCGACAGCGTCGCGATCAGGAGCAGCACCGTCAGCACGATTAGCGGAATCGCGAGCGACACGACGACGAACGGCGCGACGACCGCGTGCAGTTGCGATGCGCCGATCGCGTTGAAGAACTGGTAGAGGAGCGCCGTCAGCGCGAAGCCGTCGAGCGCGGCGCGCGCGGCGTCGACGAGCGGCTGCCACGAGAACCAGAGCACGACGCCCCAGATCACCGCGGAGACGATAAACGGCATGAAGGTGAGCCAGAGCATCCGCGGGTGCAGCGCACTCGCGAGCGCCCGGCCGAAGGAGCGCAGCAGATCGTTCATGCGGGACGGATCATCGTTCGGGAATGGGAAGGCCCGGAAAGGATAAACCACGCGGCATGCGTGCGGCAAAAACGGGGCGGTAGCGAATGGGGGCGGCGAAGGCGTGCGATGCGCGCACATGGGCGGCCGGGCGGCGCGCGGCGAGAAGAGAGCTGGTGGGAAGCGCCCCGGCAGTCGAAAAGCCGCAAGCCGTTCGGCCAAGCCGCCCCCCGAACGCGCCGCTCGCCCGCCGCGGCGGCTTACGCCGACGCCGCGTCGCGCTGCTTCCCCGGCGCGAGCCGCCGCGCGATCCGCACGAACGCGAGCCAGTGCTGCGCCCAGAAGCCGTCGCCGTACGACACGCCCTCATACTGCTCGCGGATGCCCGTCGGCTCGGGCGTGCGGTTCCACGACGCGGTGCGGAACAGCATGTCCCACCACGGAAACAGCACGCCGAAGTTGCAGCCGTACTTCGTGCCCTCGTGGCCGTAGCCGACCGCGTGATGGCGGCGATGGAACGTCGGGCTGACGACGAGGCGCTCGCCGAGCCAGCCGAGCGGCAGCCGCGCGTTCGTATGCTGAACGCTCTGCATGAAGTTCGTGACCGCGGTCAGCACGACGAACTGCGACGGCGACACGCCGATCACGAGCGCGATCGCCGCGAAGAAGCACGCCTGCAGCACGTCGTCGAGCAGGTGGTTGCGGTCGTCGCACCAGAGCGACATCTGGCGCTGGCTGTGATGCACGGCGTGCAGCTCCCACCAGACGCCGATCCGGTGCTGCCAGCGGTGATACCAGTAGCCGGCGAAATCGAGCGCGATCAGATAGATCGCGAACGCGACGATCGGCTTGGACGTGACGCCCGGCCACAGGTAGTCGAGATTGAAGTTCGAGATCCCGTGAAGACGCAGCCACGCCTGGAAGGCGTCGAAGAGCGGCTGCATCGCGAAGAAGAAGAACAGGCTGAAGATGCCGAGCTTCGCGATCAGCGTGTAGATCACGTCGACGCGCGCCTCCTTGCGGTTCTCCCACCGCTCGACGGGGCGCAGCGCCTCGAGCGGGCGCAGCAGCGCGTACATCGCGACCACCTGCAGCGCGCCGACGATCACCCAGTAGAGCGCGTCGTACGTGTCCTCGTCGTAGTCCATCAGGCCGACCTTGAACAGCAGCGGCTGCACGATGTCGACGTACAGCCAGGTCTGCAGATCGGACACGAAGCCGTCCAGCGCGGCGACGATCATGTGCAGCATGAACCGCTCCCCCGCCGCGTCACGCGCCGTTCGGCGCCGTCCACGGCGCCCGGTCGTAGAAATAGATCCCGTGCGGCGAGCGGCCGACCGAAATCGTCTGGATCAGCTTGCGGCTCGGCAGATCGATCACGCCGACCTTCTTCGCGAAGCGGAACGTCACCCACAGCGTCTTCCGGTCGGCCGACAGCTCCATGTCGTCCGGGCCGGGCAACAGGCCCGTGATGTCGCCGACGTTCGTGAGCGCGTTCTCGTCGATGATGCTGATCGTGTTCGCCACCCGGTTCGTCACTGCGACGTGCGTGCCGTCCGCGAGCGAGCGGAAGTTGTGCGCGCCCTTGCCGGTCGGAATCGTTTTCACGACCTTCTGGTTGCGCCAGTCGACGACGGCGACGTAGTCGGCGCCCGTCATCCCGATCAGCACGTACTTGTCGCCGGGCGTGAGCCACAAGCCCGCCGGCACCGGCCCGACCTTCATCTTCCACTTGACCGTCTGCGTGGCCAGATCGATCGCCGCGAGCTCGCCCGACACCTGCAGCGACACGAGCACCGTCTTGCTGTCCTTCGTGAACGCGAGGTGGCTCGGCATCACCGCGAGCGGCACGCGCTTCGCGAGCTTCAGGTCACGGCCGTCGTAGCTGTAGATGTCGACGCGGTCGAGCCGCAGGCCCGCCGCGACGAACCACTTGCGGTCGGGCGAAAAACCGAGCTGGTAAGGATCGTCGATCCCTTCGAGCGTGCGCTGCGGCTTGCCCGTCTTCGGATCAAGGAACATCAGGCTGTTCGACACCGAATTCGCGACGATCAGCGACGAATTGTCGGGCGTCGCCATCAGGTGATGCGGCTCCTTGCCGGTCGGATACTGGCCGACGACCTGGCGGGATTGCTGATCGATGAGGGACAGCGTCGCTTCAGCCGAATTCAGCACGATCACGTTGTTCGCGAAGGCGGCGACAGGCGCCAGCACGGCGGCCGCAAGCGCGAGCGTGCGGCCGAGAGAGAGGAAATTGCGCATGAAGACTCACGTCGAGGGACTGGCGTGATTGATAAAACGCGCGAGAACGCCGCCGGTTGACGTCCCGCGCCCGAGTGTGAACCCGCATACTCCGAGCCGCGCTCAGCGCTGCATCGACTCCCACACTTTGTAGAGCCGCTTGACCGACACCGGCATCGGCGTGCGCAGTTCCTGCGCGAACAGCGAGATCCGCAGTTCCTCGAGCAGCCACCGGAACTCGGCGAGCCGCGCGTCCGCGACGCCGCCGCGCTGCGCGGCCGAGCGCTGGTAGTGCTGCGCGAGCGGCTGCAGCTCGGCCGCCTGCCGCGCGTCGCGGGCGGGATCGGCCTTCAGCTTGTCGATTCGCAGCGCGATCCCCTTCAGGTAGCGCGGGAAGTGCGCAAGCTGCGCGTAAGGCGTATCGACGACGAAGCGCTTGCCGACGAGCGCCGCGAGCTGGCCCTGCATGTCCGCGTGCGCGGCCGGGAACGGCTTCGCCTGCGCGAGCTTCTTCGCGAGCCCCGCGTACTCGGCGAGAATCTGCCCGACGAGCCGCGCAATCTCCTGCGCGAGCAGGTTCAGGCGGCTCCTGCCCTCGTCGCGGCGCGCGTGGAAGCTCGCGTCGTCGTCGGGCAGCGGGTCCTGCAGGCACGCGCGGTCGAGCGCGGTCGCGATCAACTGGTCGCGCAGCTCGTCCTGCGTGCCGAGGGACATGTACTGCATCGCCATCTCGCGCAGCCCCGGCAGGTTCTTCTCCAGATACTTGACCGGCTCCTTCAACTGCAGCGCGAACAGGCGCCGCAAGCCCGCGCGGTGGACCCGCGCGGCCTCGTCGGGCGAGTCGAACACCTCGACGTCGCAGTGCGTGCCGCGGTCGACGAGCGCCGGATAGCCGACGAGCGTCTCGCCGCGCCGGTGGATCTCGAGCAATTCCGGCAGCGTGCCGAAGTTCCACGTCGTCAGGTTCTCGTAGAGCGCGGTCGCGCCGGCGGCCGCCGCGCCCGCTTGCGCCGCCGGCTGCGGCGCCCCGACGTGCCCGCGTCGCGGCCGCGCGCCGCCCGCGGGCGCCTCGGCGGCGGCCGCCGTCGCGCCCGAATGCTCGCCCGCCGGCGCGAGCGTCGCCGCGGCGGCGATCTTCTGGAAATGCTGCTGCGCCTGCGCGCCCAGCTCCGCGCGCAATTGCGCGAGATTGCGCCCCATCGCGAGCTGGCGGCCGTGCTCGTCGATCACCTTGAAGTTCATGAACAGGTGCGCGGGCAGCGTCTCGAGCTTGAAGTCGGACGTCTTCGTCGCGACTTGCGTCTGCTCCCGGACGTCGGCGATCAGCGCATCGACGAGGCCGCCCGCGCCTGCGCCGGCCGCGCCGAAGCGAGCGCGTCCGGCGCGCTCGACGAAGCCCGCCGCGTATTCGGGCAGCGGCACGCAATGGCGGCGCAGCTTCTGCGGCAGCGACTTCAGCAGCAGGTGCGCCTTCTCCTTCAGCATCCCGGGCACGAGCCACTCGGCGCGGCGCGCGTCGACCTGGTTCAGCGCGAAGAGCGGCACCGCGAGCGTCACGCCGTCGCGCGGCGAGCCGGGCTCGAAGTGGTACGCGAGCGCCATCTCGACGCCCGCCATCGTTGCGCGCTTCGGAAACAGGTCGGTCGTCACGCCCGCCGCCTCGTGGCGCATCAGGTCGTCGCGCGACAGATACAGCAGGCGCAGCCCGTCTTCCGGCTGCCCGCTCTTCTTCACCTCGTCGCGATACCAGCGCTCGAACGCGGCGCCCGTGTGGATGCCGGCCGGAATCGCCTGATCGTAGAACGCGTGAATCAGCTCGTCGTCGACGAGCACGTCCTGCCGGCGCGACTTGTGCTCGAGCTGCTCGATGTCGGCGAGCAGCTTGCGGTTGTGCGCGAAGAACGCGAGCTTCGTGTCGAATTCGCCGTCGACGAGCGCGCCGCGGATGAAGAGCTCCCGCGCGCGCGCCGGGTCCTGCCGGCCGAACGCGACGCGCCGCCGGTGATAGACGGTGAGCCCGTACAGCGTCGCGCGCTCGAACGCGGCGACCTGCGCGGGACGTTTCTCCCAGTGCGGCTCGGACAGCGATCTCTTCAGCAGATGCGCGCCGATCCGCTCGATCCATTCCGGCTCGATCTTCGCGATGCAGCGCGCATAGAGCCGGCTCGTCTCGACGAGCTCGGCCGCCATCACCCAGCGCCCCGCCTTCTTCACGAGCGCGGAGCCCGGCCACAGATGGAACTTGATCCCGCGCGCGCCGAGGTAGTGCGGCTCGTCCTCGGCCTTGAAGCCGATGTTGCCGAGCAGGCCCGTCAACAGCGACAGATGGATCTGCTCGAACGTCGCGTCGGCCTCGTTCAGGCGCCAGCCGTGCTCGCGCACGACGGTCAAGAGCTGCGAGTGGACGTCGCGCCATTCGCGCAGCCGCAGATGCGACAGAAAGTTCTGCCGGCACGCGTCGACGAGCTGCCGGTTCGACTTCTTGTGCGCGACCGCCTCCTCGAACCACGCCCAGATCTTCGGCCACTGGAGGAACTCGGAGCGCTCGTCGGCGAAGCGTCGATGCGCCTGGTCGGCCTGCTCCTGCGCGTCGGCCGGGCGATCGCGCGGGTCCTGCACGGACAGCGCGCTCGCGATCACGAGCACTTCGCGCAACGCCTGCTGGTCGCGCGCGGCGAGGATCATCCGGCCGACGCGCGGGTCGAGCGGCAGCCGCGCGAGCTCGCGGCCGAGCGGCGTGAGCGCGTTGTCGTCGTCGACCGCGCCGAGCTCGTTGAGCAACTGATAGCCGTCCGCGATCGCGCGGCCGGGCGGCGGCTCGATGAACGGAAACGATTCGATCTCAGACAGATGCAGCGACTTCATCCGCAGGATCACCGCCGCGAGCGACGAGCGCAGGATTTCCGGATCGGTGAAGCGCGCGCGGCCGGCGAAATCGCTTTCTTCGTAAAGGCGGATGCAGACGCCGTCGGCGACGCGGCCGCAGCGGCCCGCGCGCTGGTTCGCGGCCGCCTGCGAGATCGGCTCGATCTGCAGTTGCTCGACCTTGTTCCGGTACGAATAGCGCTTCACGCGCGCGAGGCCCGTATCGACGACGTAACGGATGCCCGGCACCGTGAGCGACGTCTCGGCGACGTTCGTCGCGAGCACGATCCGGCGCGCGTTCGACGGCTTGAACACGCGCTCCTGCTCGGCGGCGGACAGCCGCGCGAAGAGCGGCAGGATCTCGGTGTGCGGCGGATGATGCTTGCGCAGCGACTCGGCCGCGTCGCGGATCTCGCGCTCGCCGGGCAGGAACACGAGCACGTCGCCCGGGCCTTCGCGGCACAGCTCGTCGACCGCGTCGACGATGCCGTCCATCAGGTCGCGCTCGGCCTCGCGCGCGCTCTTCGCGCGGTCGCGGCCGGACGCCGCGCCCTCCGCGTGCCGGACGGCGGCCGGCCGGTCATCGGCGATCGCCCGGTAGCGAACCTCGACCGGATACAGCCGCCCGCTCACCTCGATCACGGGCGCGGGCCGCTCGTCGCTGCCGAAATGGCGCGCGAAGCGCTCCGCGTCGATCGTCGCCGACGTGACGATCAGCTTCAGGTCCGGCCGCTGCGGCAGGATCTGCTTCAGGTAGCCGAGCAGGAAATCGATGTTCAGGCTGCGCTCGTGCGCCTCGTCGATGATGAGGGTGTCATACGCCTTCAGGAGCGGATCGGTCTGCGTCTCGGCGAGCAGGATGCCGTCCGTCATCAGCTTGACCGAGGCGCCCGGCGCGAGGTTGTCGGTGAAGCGCACCTTGTAGCCGACCACTTCGCCGAACGGCGTGCCGAGCTCCTCGGCGATCCGGCGGCCTGTCGACGACGCCGCGAGCCGCCGCGGCTGCGTGTGGCCGATCAGGCCCGCGCCGCCCGCGCCGAGGCCGCGGCCGAGCGACAGGCAGATCTTCGGCAACTGGGTGGTCTTGCCCGAGCCCGTCTCGCCGCAGACGATCACCACCTGGTGATCGGCGATCGCGCGCGCGATCTCGTCGCGCCGGCCCGACACGGGCAGGCTTTCGGGAAACGTGATCGGCGCAACGGGATTCGGCACGACGCGTGTCTGCGGGGCATGCGGTGCGCGCGGCGCGCGGGCGGCCTCGGGGCCGGCGTCGCGGCGCGCGGCGCGCGGCTCGCCCGGCTGCCCGGGCGACGCCTGCCGCGGGCGCGACGGCCGCGGCTCGCCCGGCGTGCCCGCACGTTTTTGCGCGGGACTTTTAGGTACATTCGACATGGGGGCGCATTATAATCCCGCCCATGAATTCCCAAACCGACCTCCCCGCCGCCCATTCGGGCGCCGCGCCCCAGCCGTCCGTCGACGAAGCCGTCCATCACGCGCAGTTCGTCGACTGGATGCGTTCCGTCGCGCCCTATATCCACAAGTTCCGCAACAACACGTTCGTCGTCGGCTTCGGCGGCGAGGTCGTGCAGCGCGGACTGCTGAGCGCGCTCGTGTCCGACATCGCGCTGCTGCAGGCGATGGGCATCCAGATCGTGCTCGTGCACGGCTCGCGGCCGCAGGTCGAGGAGCAACTGAGCCTGCACGGCGTCGAATCCGCGTTCTCGCACGGCCTGCGGATCACCGACGCGCGCGCGCTCGAATCGGCGAAGGAAGCGGCGGGCGAAGTGCGGCTCGACATCGAGGCGGCGATCAGCCAGGGCCTGCCGAACACGCCGATGGCGCACGCGCACATCAGCGTCGTGTCCGGCAACTTCGTGACCGCGCGGCCGGTGGGGATTCTCGATGGCGTCGACTTCGCGCACACGGGCGTCGTGCGCAAGATCGACGCCGAGTCGATCCGCCATTCGCTCGCGAGCCGCAAGCTCGTGCTGCTGTCGCCGCTCGGCTTCTCGCCGACGGGCGAGGCGTTCAACCTGTCGATGGAGGACGTCGCGTCGGCGGCCGCGATCGCGCTGCGCGCGGACAAGATCATCTTCCTGACCGAGTCGCCCGGCATCGTCGACGAAGCGGGCGAGCTCGTGCGCGAGATGTCGCTCGACGCGGCGGCCGAGTTGCTCGACTCGGGCGATCTGCAGGGCGACGACGGGTTCTTCCTGAAGCACGCGATCCGCGCGTGCCGCGGCGGCGTCGCGCGCGCGCACCTGATTCCGCAGTCGCTCGACGGCAGCGTGCTGCTCGAATTGTTCCTGCATGACGGCGTGGGCACGATGATCTCGTACGAGAACCTCGAGAGCCTGCGCGAAGCGACGCCGGACGACGTCGGCGGCATCCTGACCCTCATCGAGCCGCTCGAGACGGACGGCACGCTCGTGCGGCGCGGCCGCCACCAGATCGAGCGGGACATCGATCACTTCTCGGTCATCGAGCACGACGGCGTGCTGTTCGGCTGCGCGGCGCTCTACCCGTACCCGACCGAGAAGATCGGCGAGATGGCGTGCCTCACGGTCGCGCCCGAGGCGCAAGGCTCGGGCGACGGCGCGCAGCTCCTGAAGCGGATCGAGCAGCGCGCCCGCGCGCGCGGCTTGACGCGGATCTTCGTGCTGACGACCCGCACCGAGCACTGGTTCCTGAAGCGCGGCTTCGTGAAGGCGACGGTCGACGACCTGCCCGAAGACCGCCGCAAGCTCTACAACTGGCAGCGCAAGTCGCTCGTGCTGATGAAGCAGCTCTGAGCGGCGCGGCGCGCCCTTCCCCCCGATTACGATTACAGGAGAGGTACACGATGGCCCGTATGATTCACTGCGCGAAGCTCGGCAAGGAAGCCGAGGGACTCGATTTCCCGCCGCTGCCGGGCGAGCTCGGCAAGCGCCTGTACGAGAGCGTGTCGAAGGAAGCGTGGCAAGGCTGGCTCAAGCAGCAGACGATGCTGATCAACGAGAACCGGCTGAACATGGCCGATCCGCGCGCGCGTCAGTACCTGATGAAGCAGACCGAGAAGTATTTCTTCGGCGACGGCGCGGACCAGGCGTCCGGCTACGTGCCGCCGACGCAGGGCTGAACCGCCGCGTTCCGCATATCGGACGAAAGCCTCGGGCAGCGATTGCTGCCCGAGGCTTTTTTTTTGCGCGCGCCCGCGCCCGCGCCCGCGCCGTCAAGGCTTCGCGAGCACCCCGCCCCTCGCGCCGACGTCGACGCGCTTGCCGCGCTCGAGCGTCGCGATGCACACGAGCGACACCGCCGCGAGCGCGCTGTAGAACACGGCGAGCGGCCACCACTGGCCGGCGAAACGGTGCGCGAGCAGCGCGCCGGCGAGCGGCGTGAGCCCGCCCGCGAGCGCCGCGCAGAGCTGGTACGACAGCGAGATCGCCGAATAGCGGACGCGCACGTCGAACGCGGTCGACATGAAGCCCGCCATCACCGCGTACGAGCTCGACATGCACATCACCGCGATCGCGATGCCGGCGACGATCGCGACGGGGCGCCCCGTCGACACGAGCGCGAACATCGGATACGGCGACGCGATCGCGAGCGCGGCGGCCGTCATCAGGAAACGCCCGGTGCCGACGCGCTGCGCGAACCAGCCGGACGCGAGCTGCGTGCCGAGCTGGATGAACGCGACGACGAACAGGCAATCGAGGATCAGCGCGCGATCGAGCCCGAGCGTCTGCGTCGTGTAGTTCAGCATGAACGTGTTGACGAACCACGCGCCCGCGACGCCGATCACGTTCGCGCCGAGGCAGAGCAGCAGCGTGCGCCACGCGTCGCGCACCACGTCGGCCACGGGCCGCGCCGCCGTGCGCCGCTCGGCCTTCACGCGCGCGAACTCCGGCGATTCGTCGACGCCCGCGCGGATCGCGAGCCCGACGACAAGCAGCGCCGCGCTCGCGAGAAACGGCAGCCGCCAGCCCCACGCGAGGAACGCGCCGTGCTCCATGCCGGCGACGAGCCGAAACGCGAGCAGCGCGAGAATCAATCCGGCCGGGCTGCCGAGCTGCGCGAACGACGCGACGAACGTGCGCTTGTCCGCGCTCGCGTGCTCGCTCGCCATCAGCACCGCGCCGCCCCACTCGCCGCCGATCGCGATGCCTTGCGCGATGCGCAGCGCGACGAGCGCGACGGGCGCGGCGACGCCCGCCTGCGCGTAAGCGGGCAGCAGGCCGATGCCGACCGTGCCGGCCGCCATGATGACGAGCGTCGCGACGAGCGCCTTCTTGCGGCCGATCCGGTCGCCGAGATGGCCGAACACGAGGCCGCCGAACGGCCGCGCGAAAAAGCCGACCGCGAACGTGCCGAACGACGCGAGCGTGCTGAAGAACGGCTCGCCCGGCGGAAAGAACAGCTTGCCGAAGATGAGCGCGGACGCGGTCGCGTAAAGGTAGAAGTCGTACCACTCGATCGTCGTGCCGACGAACGCAGCGAGCGCGGCGCGCGCGGGCTGGCCGACCGGCGCGCGCTCGACGCGGCCATCGTGCTGGGATGTCATCGTTGTCTCCATGTCTCTTGCCGGCGGCGCGACTCGCGCGCGCCTTCACCGGTCGGGCCGGATCGCTCCGGATTCGGTCGCGCCGGGCGGGCCGCGCGAACCGTTCGGCCGAAGACGGATCGATCGTCTCCGGACGTCCGGCCGCGCGCGCCCCCGACGGCGACCATCAAGCAGAAGCCGCCGCTTCGCGCCGGCGGCCGCATGCATTCGCTCACGTCGCCATTTATTTCGCCTCCTTCAGCACGCCCGCGTCGGCGAGCCGCGCCTGCGTCGCCGCGTCGATGCCGAGCGCGTCGAGCACCGCGCGCGTGTCGCGGCCGAGCGTCGGCGGCGCGCTGCGGTACGTCGCGGGCGTGCGCGACAGCCTGATCGGCGACGCGGCGCCGCGGTAGCGCCCCATCTCGACGACGAGCCCGCGATGCAGCGTGTGCGGATCGCGCACGACGGCATCGACCGTGCGCACCGGCCCGCACGGCACGCCCTCGGCCATCAGCTCGCGCGCGAGCGTTTCGCAGTCGCGATCGGCGAGCCGCGCTTCGAGGCTCGCCTTCAGCTCCGCGCGATGCGCGCAGCGGCTGCGGTTGTCGACGAAACGCGGATCGCTCGCGAGCGCGGGCACGCCGAGGTGCGCGCAGAGACGCGCGAATTGCCGGTCGTTGCCGACCGCGAGGAAGATCGGCGCGCTCGCGGTGCGGTAGCTGTCGTACGGCGCGATGTTCGGATGCGCGTTGCCGCTGCGCGCGGGCGTGCGCCCCGAGCCGAACCAGTTCGGCAGATGCGGATGCAGGAGCGACACGCCGCAGTCGTACAGCGCGATGTCGACCGACTGGCCGACGCCGCTCGTCTCGCGCCCGGCGAGCGCGAGCAGGATGCCGGCGAGCGCGTTCAGGCCCGTCACCATGTCGACGATCGGCAGGCCGATGCGGGTCGCGTCGCCGTCGGCGTCGCCGTTCACGCTCATGAGGCCCGCCATCGCCTGGATCACCGCGTCGTAACCGGGCAGCCCGCCGAGCGGGCCGTCGGCGCCGAAGCCCGTGATCGCGCAATGGACGAGGCGCGGAAAGCGCGGCCGCAAATCCCGCCCGTAGTCCATCCCCCAGCGCGCGAGCGTGCCGGGCTTGAAGTTCTCGACGAGCACGTCCGCGTCCTCGAGCAGCCGCCAGAGGATCGCGCGGCCTTCGTCGCGCGACAGGTCGAGCGCGATCCCTTCCTTGTTGCGGTTCACGCCGGTGAAGTACCACGCGTCGTCGTCGAAGAACGGCGGGCCCCAGCCGCGCGTTTCGTCGCCCGCGGGCGGCTCGATCTTGATCACGCGCGCGCCGTGGTCCGCGAGCGCCTGCGTGCAGTACGGGCCGCCGAGGACGCGGCTCAGGTCGATCACCTTGAGCCCCGCGAGCGCGCCATGACGGGCGGGCTCGGTCGTTGTCGCGTTGCCCGGGACGGCCGGGTTCGGGCGGCGCGCGGTGTTCGCGGTGCTTGCGGTGTGCGCAGCATCGGCGATTGTCGTCTCCGACGATTCGCGCCGCGCGGACGATGCACAAAGTGCGCTCGCCGGCTGCGACGAATCCGCGGCGCTCCCTGCCTCGCCGGCAACACCGGACGCGCATGCCGAATCGGGCACACGCGCGGCGGCACACCCGATCTCCCATCCGCTTGAAGACGGAAATCGCTTCGAGACATCGCCGCTCATGCCGCCTCTCCTGACGGCTCGCCGAGCAGCCGCAGCGCATCGTCGAGCGCGACGGGCCGATCGCGCAGCAACGCCGCCAGCACGCCGGCGGCCGCATCGGCATCGGCACCCGGCAGCGCGAGCGGATCGACGGGCGACAGCTTGTGGCGCAGCACGAGATGCGCGAGCGCGAGCCGCCGATGGTCGGGCGCGAGGCGCATCCCTTCGCTCGCGAGCAGGATCGCGGTCGTCGCGTGATAGAGCGCGGACGCCGCCTGCCGCACGAACGCATCGTCGCCCGTCTGCGCGACGTGCGCGATCGCGTCGCTCGCGCGATCGAGCGCGCGGCGCAGACGCGCCGCGCTCGCGCCGGGCAGCCGCGCCGCGTCGAGCGTGTCGAGCAGGAACGCGCGCAGCGGCGAGAGCGCGCCTTCGCGCTTGACCGCCCGCGCGACGTCGAGCGCGACGATGTTGCTCGTGCCCTCCCAGATCGAGCCGAGATGCGCGTCGCGCAGCACGCGCGCGTCGCTCCATTCCTCGATGTAGCCGGTGCCGCCGCGCACCTCCATCGCGTCGCCGGCGACGCGGCGCGCGTCACGGCACGCGCGGAACTTGATGAGCGGCGTCAGGATCCGCACGCAGCCGGCCGCCTGCGCGTCGCCCTCGTCGGCTTTCGCGAGCAGCAGCGCGATCTGCATGAAGAGCGAGCGTGCCTGCTCGGTCGGCACGAGCATCTTGACGAGTTGCCGCTGCATCAGCGGCATGTCGATCAGCTTGCGGCCGAACGCTTCGCGATGGCGCGCGACGTGCAGCGCCTCCGTCGTCGCGCGGCGCATCAGCCCCGCCGCGCGCACGCCGTTCGACAGACGCGACATGTTGATCATGTCGGCCATCTGATGGAAGCCGCGGCCGATCTCGCCGATCAGATACGCCTGCGCCCCTTCGAGCGCGATCTCGCCGCTCGCCATCGAGCGGCTGCCGAGCTTGTCCTTCAGACGCACGATCCGATAGCGATTGCGCGAACCGTCGGCAAGCGTCTTCGGCAACAGGAACAACGCGAGCCCCTTGACGCCGTCAGGCGCGCCCTCGGGGCGCGCGAGCACCATCGCGAGATCGGCGTCCGCGTTCGAGCAAAACCATTTGTCGCCGAACAGACGCCAGATCGCCGAGCCGTCGGCGGACGTATCGCGCACCGCGCGCGTTGCGATCCGGCCGACGTCGGAACCCGCCGCCTGCTCGGTCATGAACATCGCGCCCTGGTACAGCACGTCGAAATCGCGCGACGCGAGCCGCGGCAGGAAACGCCCGACGAGCTCGCGCGAACCGAAGCGGCGCAGCGTGCGCGTCAGCGAGTCGGTCATGCTGACGGGACAGCAGAGGCCGAATTCGGCCTGCACGAACAGGAACGTCAACGCATACTTGACGAGCAGCGGCGGCGCATCGTCGCGATGGCTCATCGCGGCGAGCCCGAGCTCCGAATACGCGACGCGCTCGAGCGCGACATAGTCCGGATGCTTGTCGATCGTCTCGAGCGCCTCGCCGCGACGCGTGCGCGGCTGAAGCACGGGCGGATTCCGATCGGCGCGCGACGCGAGGCGATCGAGCTCGTCCGACGCGCGCAGCCCGAGCGTGCGCAGTTCCGGCTCGAGGTCGCGAAAGCGCGCTTCGCCGAGATGGAGCCGCAACAGCGCCGCGCAATCGGGGTCGTTCGTGAAGAAATTGATGCCCCGCGAGTCGGGAATATTCGCCGCGCCCGCCGCGGGCGCGTTCACTTCGACGATTTCTTTCATCATGTTCATCGCTTGTCTCCTGGTTCGACGAGCGTAGGACCGCGATCGATAATCGTCCAATACAGGATTTATCCAGTACGATAAGCAGCATTTATCGATCGCTTCGAACGGAAACGGGATGGACCTGAAGCAATTGCGCTACTTCGTCGCCGTCGCGGAGGAACTGCATTTCGGCCGCGCGGCGAAACGGCTGTTCATCTCGCAGCCGGCCCTGAGCTTCGACATCCGCAAGTTCGAGGACGAGCTCGGCGTGCAGTTGTTCGCGCGCACGAGCAAGTCGGTCGCGCTGACGAATGCGGGCGAAGTGCTGCTCGGCGAGGCGCGCCGGCTGCTGCTGCAGGCGCAGGAGGCGCAACGTCTGACGATTCGGTCGGCGTCGGGGCTCGCGGGGAGGCTCAAGATCGGCTTCGTCAATTCGATGCTGTATCGCGGGCTGCCGTCCGCGGTGCGGCGCTTCGAGGCGGACTATCCGAATGTCGAAGTCGTGCTTAAGGAGATGAACACGCACGAGCAGGTGCAGGCGATCCTGCGCGCGCAGATCGACGTCGGCTTCGCGCACTGGGGCACGTTCCCGCCCGAGATCGCGGCCGACGCGATTTTCTCCGAGCCGTTTCTCTGCTGCCTGCCCGCCGCGCACCGGCTTGCGCGACGAAAGCGCGTCGATCTCGCGACGCTTGCGCACGAGCCGTTCATCCTGTTCCCACGCGATGCGGCGCCCCACTATCACGACCTCATCATCGCGCAGTGCGTGAGCGCGGGCTTCAGCCCGCAGATCCGGCACGAAGCGCGCCTGTGGCAGACGGTGCTGACGATGGTCGAGTTCGAGATGGGGGTGGCGCTCGTGCCGAGCGTGCTGCGCCAGGTGCGCAGCGAACGGCTGCGCTACCTGCCGCTCGCCGGCGATGCGCTCGAATCGCACACGTTGCGGCTGCGCCGGGCGAACGAGCGGGAGCCCGTTGCGGAGCGCTTCGGCGAATATCTGGACGACGAGATCCGGCGGCTTCGCGGCATGGCGAAGTGACGGCGCGCGGCGGCGCTGAAAAAGTTCTGGATAAAAGTGCGCGATTGCCGGTAGAATCACGGCCCTGGTCGCGCGATGCGCGACCAGCACCCGCCAGATGAGTTATGTCGAAAAAGTGCTTTACGAAGTGGAAAAGCTCTGACATAATTCAAGGCTCTTTGGGCGGTTAGCTCAGCGGTAGAGCACTGCCTTCACACGGCAGGGGTCACTGGTTCGATCCCAGTACCGCCCACCAAAGAATTCAAGCGTAGCCTCTGGCAGCGCCTTAAAGACTGGCTCAGGCAGATCCTCAACGGACACCCCGAACCAGCATTCAGTTGATAAGCAAAAGAGCCCCGCACTTGCGGGGCTTTTTTTTCGCACCCAACGCCCCACCGACCCCACCAGTTGCCAGCCCATCGCGCGCTATGGCATCCTGCCCGGGCTTCCAAATACAAAAATCCGAGGGAAATCAAATGTCTATAGCCTGCACGGGAACAGCGTTCTACCAAGCTTTCAAGCAAAACATGGAGGCGCTCGGCCTTGATGTGCCGTCGAGCTGGTACGGCACCCAAACCACCCTGCTTACACGCGTCGGCGCACTCGTCGCAGCAGTCGACCGGCTCGGCAGGAATGCAACGCTTGCCGAACTGATCGGCGCAACCACTTTGCCGGAGAAGCTGCTAGCGGCCGGCGGAATCTATGCATCGTGGTATGTCGGCGCGGCCGTCGGCAGCCTCATGGTCGCCACCGGCAAATATGCGCAATGCGGCAGCTCGACTGACATCTCGCGAGCCGTCCAACGATTCCAGTTCGAGGCGGCAATCCGCGTTCCGAGCACCCTGCTGTTTCACCTGCAGACTCACCCGGAAATCTTCGATGACAACGCGACGAACCGCCTTATGTATGCGCGCCGCGGCCTGTCGACCAAGCAACCCGAATTCGCGAAATGACCATGAAGACCCGTTCCCGTGAGTGGTGGATTGATCGCGCTGCGCTACTCGGCGTCGCAGTTCTATGCGCGGGCCTCGCATGGCTGTTTTCAATCGGCGCCGGCAAGTGGAGCACCCTTATCCTGGCGACCGTCGTTTTCGTCGCCCTGCTTTTGGACAATCACCGACTTCGAAAAGAGCTGAAACGGTATCGAGACAAGTAGCGCCGACCAAGCCGTCTTACTCAACCGGCAAGAGCAGTTGTACCGCCGCGTGCCCCATATGCGTATCGCTCCGTCACCGTGATCGACGCGCGCACACCCGACGCCACCCACCCTGCATCACGCGAAGCCCAACTGCTTCGCCGTCGCGTCGATCGCGCGCTTCGCCTTCTCGACGATCTCGTCGATTTCGGGCTTCGAGACCACGAGCGGCGGCGACAGCAGCATCCGGTCGCCCGTCGCGCGCATGATCAGGTTGCCGTTGAAGCAGTAGTCGCGGCAGATCGTGCCGACTTCGCCGCCGTTCTCGAAGCGCTTGCGCGCGCCCGGCTCGCGCGCGAGCTGGATGCCCGCGACGAGCCCCGCGCCCGCGATCTCGCCGACGATCGGATGGTTCGCGAACGTCTCGCGCAGCAACTGCTGGAAGTAGGGGCCGGTATCGGTCTTCACGCGCTCGACGATCCGTTCGTCGCGCAGCACCTTCAGATTCGCAACGGCCACCGCCGCCGCAACCGGATGCCCCGAGTACGTCATCCCGTGGTTGAACTCGCCGTGCGCGATCAGCGCGTCGGCGATCCGGTCCGACAGCGCGACGGCCCCCATCGGCACGTAGCCGCTCGTCAGGCCCTTGGCGAGCGTCATCAGATCCGGCTCGAAGCCGAAGTGCCGATGCGCGAACCATTCGCCGGTGCGCCCGAAGCCGCCGATCACTTCGTCCGCGACGAGCAGCACGTCGTACTGGCGGCAGATCCGCTCGATCTCGGGCCAGTACGTCGACGGCGGGAAGATCACGCCGCCCGCGCCCTGGAACGGCTCGCCGATGAACGCCGCGACGTTCTCCGCGCCGAGTTCGAGGATCTTCGCTTCGAGCTGCCGCGCGCGTTCGAGCCCGAACGCCTCGGGCGTCTGTCCCTCGCCCGCTTCGCCGAAGTAATAAGGCTGATCGATGTGGACGACGTGCTCGACCTTCGACGGCATCTGCTCGTGCATGTAGCTCATGCCGCCGAGCGTCGCGCCCGCGATCGTCGAGCCGTGATAGCCGTTGCTGCGCGAGATCACGAACTTCTTCTGCGGGCGGTTCTGCGTGCGCCAGTACTGATGCGCGATGCGCAGCACCGTGTCGTTGCCCTCGGAGCCGCTGTTGCAATAGAAGAAGCGGTTGAACGCCGGCGGCGCGATTTCCGCGAGCAGCGCGGACAGCTCGATGACGGGCGGATGCGTGGTCTTGAAGAACGTGTTGTAGAACGGCAGCTCGCGCAACTGGCGGCTGCCGGCCTCGATCAGTTCGTCGCGGCCGTAGCCGACGTTCACGCACCAAAGGCCGGCCATGCCGTCGATGATCCTGTTGCCGTCGGAATCCCACAGATGGACGCCTTCGGCCCTCACGATCACGCGGCTGCCCGCGCGATTGAGCGAGCCCATGTCCGAGAACGGGTGAATGTGGTGCGCGGCGTCGAGCGCGCGGTATTCGGCGCTCGTGCGGCGCTGTCGCGACGCGCTCGCGTGCAGCGGTTCTACATAGGCGATGTCTTCGGTTCGATACGTCACTTTGATCTCCTTAATGCGGCGTGCGCACGCACGCTCAAACGTGCAGCAGCAGGTGCTTGCGCTCCCATGAGCTGATCACGCGGAAAAATGCTTCGTACTCCGTTTCCTTCAACGCGAGGTAGGCCATCACGAACTTCTCGCCTAGCATCTCGGCGAGCGGCGCGCACGCGCTCATCAGCGTGAGCCCCTCCTCGAGATTGCGCGGCAACTGATACGGCAGGCTGTAGCCGTCGCTCGCGATCGGCTCGGTCGGCTCGAGCGCCTGCGTGATGCCGAGGTAGCCCGCCGCGAGCGTGCCCGCGATCGCGAGATACGGGTTGCAGTCGACGCCCGGAATCCGGTTCTCGATCCGCCGCGCGGCGGGCGCCGAATGCGGAATCCGGAAGCCGACCGTGCGGTTGTCGTAGCCCCACTGCACGTTGATCGGCGCGGCCATGAAGCGCGAGAGCCGCCGATACGAGTTGATGTACGGCGCGAAGATCGGCATCAGCGCGGGCGTGTACTTCTGCAGGCCGGCAAGATAGCTGCGGAACATCGGCGTCGCATCGCCGCTCGCGCCGATGAAGAGATTGCGGCCCGTCTCGATGTCGACGACGCTCTGATGAATGTGCATCGCCGAGCCCGGCTCGTTTTCCATCGGCTTCGCCATGAACGTCGCGTACATGTTGTGGCGCAGCGCCGCTTCGCGCACCGTGCGCTTGAACAGGAACACCTGGTCGGCGAGCGACAGCGCGTCGCCGTGCAGGAAGTTGATCTCCATCTGCGCGGCGCCGACTTCGTGAATCAGCGTGTCGATGTCGAGGCCCTGCAGTTCGCAGTATTCGTAGATGTCCTCGAAGAGCGGATCGAACTCGTTGACGGCTTCGATCGAGTACGACTGCCGCCCCGTCTCCGCGCGCCCCGTGCGCCCGACGGGCGGCCGCAGCGGCAGGTCCGGGTCCTTGTTCATGTCGACGAGATAGAACTCGAGCTCCGGCGCGACGACGGGCTTCCATCCCTTTGCGCGATACAGGTCGAGCACGCGGCGCAGCACGTAGCGCGGCGAGATCTCGACGGGCGAGCCGTCGAAATGCACGCAATCGTGAATCACCTGCGCGGTCGGATCGACCGCCCACGGAATCAGGCAGATCGTCGACGCGTCGGCGACGCACACCATGTCGGGATCGGTCACGCCCGTGAGCGTGCCGTCCTCCGGGTAGTCGCCGGTGACGGTCTGCACCATCACCGCCTGCGGCAGGCGCATCGATTCGCCGGTTTCGAACTTGTTGCGCGGAATGATCTTGCCGCGCGCGATGCCCGCCATGTCGGGGATGATCGCTTCCACTTCGGTGATCCGGTGCTGCCTCAGAAAATCATCGATGTCTTGCATGTGAGCCTCTCTTCGATAAGCTTCGACGGCCGTCACGCGCGCAGCGCGCGTGCGGCCGTCCTGCGTCTTCGGGCGCGGCACGCCGCGCCGAACGCCGCAAAGATTTCTCGCGACAGCGGATTGCCGTCGAATCGCCATTCGGGATGCCATTGCACGCCGAGCGCGAACGCGCGCGCGTCGCGCACGCCGATCGCCTCGACGAGCCCGTCGGGCGCGCGCGCCTCGACGGTCAGCCCGTCGCCGAGCCGCTCGATGCCTTGTGCATGCAGCGAATTGACGTCGACGGTCCCGGCCCCCACGAGCCGATGCAGCAGGCCGCCCGGCACGAGCCGGACCGGATGCGCGGGGCCGTACTGCGCGTCGACCGACGCCAGCAGGTCCTCGCGATGATCGGCGTGGCCGCCCGACGCGTGCACCGCCTGATGCAGCGTGCCGCCGTACGCGACGTTCAGCTCCTGCATCCCGCGGCAGATCGCGAGCACGGGCACGCCGGCGTCGATCGCGGCGCGCACGAGCGGCAGCGTCGTCGCGTCGCGCGCCGCGTCGTGCAGCGTGCCGGGCGCGCTCGCCGGGCCACCGTAGCGCGCGGGCTCCACGTTCGAATAGCTGCCCGTCAGCAGCAGGCCGTCGACGAGCGCAAGCAACTCGTCCGCGCGCTGCCGCTCGCCGAGCGCGGGCAGCACGATCGCGAGCGCATGTGCGCCGTCGACGACGGCATTCAGGTACTTCTCGCCCGCGACGTGCGCGACATGCAGGCCGATCGTCTTGCGATCCGCGCAGACGCCGACGACAGGCCGCTGCCCGGCGTCGAGGTGTTCATTCATCACGATTCCTCCATTCGACACGCGCGACGAACGCATGCACGGCGCGCGACGAGGCGTCGGCGGGACTTCGCACCATGCAACGGCGCGCGGTAACGACGAACCAGCGGACGACCCGGCGAGCGACGAAAAGAGGCGCTAGGGCAACAGCGACGCGATGCCGTCGTCGTGCACCGCCATGTAGGCGCGCGCGGCGACCGCGTTGTGGCGGCGCACGGAGCGCCGGGACACGGAGGGGAAGATGGACAGGCTTCGGCTGGCGAGATGCTTGCCGCAGCCGTCGGCGGCGGCATCGACGGCGTGCGCAAGACTCGCGCGCCGACTTCGATCCCGTCCGACCAAGGGGCCTTGGACTCTCACGATCACACTCGACTGACTGTTTAAAGTATTGAACGCGGCAAGCGGCGATGCGACTTCGCATGCGCCGCCGCTCGGCCAGCCGGTCGATCGTCGCGAACGTCGCAGCAGCCCGTTCGCGAGTGGCGGCAACGTCGACGGACGCCGCCGCGATCGATGTGACGGCTAGCTGACAATCAGCTTATCGTAACTGGAAACGCCGTCAATTCGGTTTCAACATTACGAAGCCGGGGTTTTCCCTGATCTCTCGGCTCAAGCGTTGCTTAAAATATTCGACGATCGATGCCGGCACATGCGCGTATTGCGCGGCATCGGCGCGAGGCTCGATCGGAATCCGAATAATGATCGGTTGATACGCTCGCTTCCCGCAACGCACATGCGAATCGCGAACGAAACATGCGTCCGTTGCGTTCGTTTCAAATCGGTCGCGAAAGCGCGGTCCTCACGAGCGCCTCAAGCAGCGTCGCGATCCGTTGCGCCTTTGCTTCGTCATACGAATAAGGCCGCGCTTCGTCCATGTAGGTCGCCTGCACGAGTTCGAGCTGCACCGCCTGCACGCCCTGCTCCGGCGCGCCGTAGTGGCGCGTGATGTAGCCGCCCTTGAAGCGCCCGTTCGCGATCGACGTGTAGCCGCCGTGCCTGTCGACGAGCGCGGCCAGCTTGTCGGCGAGACCGGGCGCGGCGCTCGCGCCGTTCGACGTGCCGAAGTTGAAGTCCGGCAGCCGGCCGTCGAAAAAGCGCGGCACGTGCGAGCGGATCGAGTGCGCTTCCCACAGCAGCACGCGGCCGTGCGCGTCCTTCAGCCGCTGCAGCTCGCCCGCGAGCGCATCGTGATACGGTGCCCAGTAGCGCGCGCGGCGGCGCGCGATCTCGGTGACGGTCGGCTCGCTGCCGTGCGCGTACAGCGGCGTCTTGTCGAACGTATCGACAGGCACGAGGCCCGTCGTGTCCTGGCCCGGGTAGAGATTCGCATCATCGGGCGGACGGTTCAGGTCGACGACATAGCGCGCGTGCGACGGCACGAGCACCGACGCGCCGAGCCTCTTCGCGAAATCGTACAGACGCTCGAGATGCCAGTCGCAATCGTCGACGTGGCGCGCGACGGGCGTCATCGTCGCGGCAATGTCATCGGGAATGTGAGTGCCCGCGTGCGGTATCGACACGAGCAGCGGCAGCGTGCCGCGATGCAGCGTGAATACCGGCGGATGCGATGCGGTGTTCATGATCGTTCGACCTCGTTGATGATGCGGCGAGCCGCACGGCTCGCCGGCCATTCTTGCGGCGCACGCGGCGGCGGGCCGCCGCGCCGGATGCCGAACCTATCCTAACCGCGTTGCGAAGCGTCCGCGTTGCCGCCCCTTCGTAGCGCCCTGCGTTCGCGCAACGCGGCCGCGCTTTAGCTCAATAGCTGCGCAAGCGCCGCGCGGTATCCGGCATACGCCGCCTCTTCGTCACGATGCCGGCGCGCGCTCACCACCTGCTCGCCGCCGACGTACACGTCGAGCACCGGCGTGTCGCCATGCTCGGCGAACACCGCGCCCGACAGCCACGTGTCGCTGCCGTGCTCGGCGATCGACGGATGCGCGGGATCGAGCACGATCCAGTCGGCGCGCCGGCCTGCCTCGAGCGCGCCGACGGGGCGCCCGGCCGCGCGCGCGCCGCCCGCGAGCGACGCGGCGAACAGCCGGTCCGCCACGCGCGGCTGCGCCGCATCGGCAAGCACGTTGCGCTCGCGCCGCGCGAGCCGCTGCCCGTATTCGAAGAGCCGCAGCTCGGCGCGCCAGTCGACGCTCGCGTGGCTGTCCGAGCCGATGCCGATCGTGCCGCCCGCCGCGAGATAGTCGACCGCCGGAAAAATGCCGTCGCCGAGGTTCGCCTCGGTCGTCGGACACAGGCCCGCGATCGCGCCGCTGCGCGCGAGCGCGTGCGTCTCGGCGGCGTCGAGATGCGTCGCATGGACGAGACACCAGCGCGCGTTCACGTCGAAGCGGTCGATGAGCCACTGCACCGGCCGCGCGCCGTACGCGCGCACGCAATCGTCGACTTCCGCGGTCTGCTCGGCGATGTGGATGTGGACCGGCGCGTCGGCCGGCAGCGCGCCGACCAGTTCGCGCAGCCCGCTCTCCGACACCGCGCGCAGCGAATGCGGCGCGATTCCGTAGCGCAGCCCGCCGTGCTCGGGCAGTTCGCCGCGCAGCGCGCCGAGAAGCGCGAGCAGCGCGTCCGGCGTGTTGATGAAGCGGCGCTGGTCGTCGCGCGGCGCACGCTCGCCGAAGCCGCTGTACTGATACGCGACGGGCAGCATCGTGATGCCGATGCCCGCGTCGCGCGCCGCGCCGACGACGCGCGCCGCCAGTTCCGCGAGCCGCGGATAGCGCGTGCCGTCCGGCGCGTGATGCACGTAATGGAATTCGCACACCGACGTGTAGCCGCTTTTCAGCATCTCGACATAGAGCCAGCGCGCGACCGCGGCGAGCGCGTCGGGCGTGATCTTCAGCGCGAAGCGGTACATCAGGTCGCGCCAGCTCCAGAACGTGTCGGACGGATTCGCGCGATATTCGGTGAGCCCCGCCATCGCGCGCTGGAACGCGTGCGAGTGCAGGTTCGGCATGCCGGGCAAGAGCGGCCCGCTCGCGCGCGCGACGCGCGCGGGCGCCGCCGCGTTCGCGCTCACGTCGACGAGCGCGCCCGTCGCATCCCAGCGCAGCAGCACGTCGCGCTGCCAGCCGCCGGGCAGATACGCATGCTCGGCAAACAACATCGATTCGATCATCGTCATGCTCGTCTTCCGGTCAGCGCACTTCGCGCGCGAACACCGTCACGCCGCCCTTCACGACCCGCTCGCACAGCGGCCGGCCGAACCAGTACGCGAGCTCCGCGAGCGTCGATACCGCCCACACCGCGAAGTCCGCCTGCCGCCCCGGCGCGAGCGAGCCGTGCCGGTCGCCTGCGCCGAGCGCCGCCGCCGCATGGCGCGTGACGCCGAGCAGCGCCTCCTGCGCCGTCAGCTTGAAGAGCGTGCAGCCCATGTTCATCGTCAGCAGCAGCGACGTGAGCGGCGAGGTGCCCGGATTGTGGTCGGTCGCGAGCGCGATCGGCACGCCGTGGCGGCGCAGCAGATCGATCGGCGGCAGCTTCGTCTCGCGAATGAAGTAGTACGCGCCCGGCAGCAGCACGGCCGTCGTGCCCGATGCGCGCATCGCCGCGACGCCCGCCTCGTCCAGATATTCGAGATGATCGGCCGACAGCGCGCGATAACGCGCGGCGAGCGCGGCGCCGCCGCCATTTGACAATTGTTCCGCGTGCATCTTGACGGGCAGCCCGCGCCGCGCGGCCGCCTCGAACACGCGCTCGCTCTGCGCGAGCGTGAAGCCGATCCGTTCGCAGAACACGTCGACCGCGTCGACGAGCCCTTCGTCGGCGAGCGCGGGCAGCATCCGCTCGCAGACCTCGTCGACGTATTCGTCCGCGCGGCCCGCGTATTCCGGCGGCAGCGCGTGCGCGCCGAGGAACGTCGTGTAGACGCTCACCGGAAAGCGCTCGCCGAGCTGCCGCGCGACGCGCAGCATCCGGCGCTCGCTCGCGAGCTCGAGCCCGTAGCCGGACTTGATCTCGATCGCGGTCACGCCCTCGGCGAGAAGCGGCCGCAGCCGCGCGGCCGCCTGCTCGACGAGCGTCGCCTCGCTCGCGTCGCGCGTCGCGCGCACGGTCGACACGATCCCGCCGCCGCGCTGCGCGATCTCTTCGTAGCTCGCGCCCGCCAGGCGCTGCGCGAACTCGTCCGCGCGCTGGCCGCCGTAGACGAGGTGCGTATGGCAGTCGACGAGGCCGGGCGTCACCCATGCGCCGCGCAGGTCCTCGCGCGACCAGTGCACGTAGCCGGCCGGCACGTCGCTCGCGCGCCCGGTCCACGCGATCGTGCCGTCGCCGTTCACCGCGATCGCCGCGTCCGCGATCGTGTCGTTCGGGTCGCCGTGCGCGCACAGCTTCAGGTTGTGCCAGAGAATCGATTTCATCCGCTCGAGCCTTGTGCATTGTCTTGAAGAAGCGTCACGCCGACCGCGAGGAGCGCGCCGTCGCCGCGAACCGCGCACCGCAGCTCGCCGTTCGCGGGCGCTGGCGCGTCGATGCGCAGCGTGTCGAACGCACCCAGCGCGACGCTCGCGCCGCCGCCGAGGTCGACGACGGGCGCGCCGCTCGCGCAGAACAGCAGCACGGTGTCCGCGCGCAGCGCGTGCGCCGCGCCGCCGCGCCATACGTCGACGCCGCCGCGCGCGGCGTCGCGCCGGATCATCAGATTGAAGTCGCGCGTCGGGCCGTCGTGCAGCTCGGCCGCGATCGCCGCCTCGCCCGCGAACGCGGCGCGATCGAACGGCGCGCGCAGCGCGTGCCGCGCGCCGTCCGCGCCGACGAGCGTCATCCCCGCGCCCGCGAGCAGCACGAGCGTGCGGTCGACGCCGGGAAAGCGCGAGAACGGCCCCGGCTCCGCGACGTCCGCGACGCTCACGCGCCACGCGAACGCGTCGAGCGCGCCGTGGCCGGCGCCCTCGCGCGGCGGATGCGCGGCGATCTCGCGCGTCACCCCGCCGCCGTTCTTCCACGGCGACGCAACGAGCGCGTCCGCGCGGATCAGCGTCGCGCGCATCGGGGACGGCGCGGCCCGCATCAGCGTCCGAGCATCGGCAGCTTCAGGCCCGCTTCCTTCGCGGTGCGCTGCGCGAGCTCGTAGCCGGCGTCCGCGTGACGCATCACGCCCGTGGCCGGATCGTTGAACAGCACGCGGCCAAGGCGCTCGTGCGCGGCATCGGTGCCATCGGCGACGATCACGACGCCCGCATGCTGCGAGAAGCCCATGCCGACGCCGCCGCCGTGATGCAGCGACACCCACGACGCACCGCCCGCCGTGTTCAGCAGCGCGTTCAGCAGCGGCCAGTCGCTCACGGCATCCGAGCCGTCCTTCATCGCCTCCGTCTCGCGGTTCGGGCTCGCGACCGAGCCGGTGTCGAGGTGGTCGCGGCCGATCACGACCGGCGCCTTCAGCTCGCCGTTCCTCACCATCTCGTTGAACGCCTGGCCGAGGCGATAGCGATCCTTCACGCCGACCCAGCAGATCCGCGCGGGCAGCCCCTGGAACGCGATCCGCTCGCGCGCCATGTCGAGCCAGTTGTGCAGGTGCGCATCGTCGGGGATCAGTTCCTTGACCTTCGCATCGGTCTTGTAGATGTCCTCCGGATCGCCCGACAGCGCGACCCAGCGGAACGGCCCCTTGCCTTCGCAAAACAGCGGCCGGATGTACGCGGGCACGAAGCCCGGGAAGTCGAACGCGTTCTCGACGCCCATTTCCAGCGCCATCTGGCGGATGTTGTTGCCGTAGTCGAGCGTCGCCGCGCCGCGCGCCTGCAGCGTCAGCATCGCGCGCACCTGCGCCGCCATCGACTGCTTCGCCGCGCGCACGATGCTCTGCGGATCGACCTTCTGCGCCTCGCGCCACTGCTCGACGCTCCAGCCCTGCGGCAGGTAGCCGTTGATCGGATCGTGCGCGCTCGTCTGGTCGGTCACGCAGTCCGGCGTGATGCCGCGCGCGACGATCTCCGCGAACACGTCGGCCGCGTTGCCGAGGAGGCCCACCGACACCGGCTTGCCCGCGCGCTTCGCCTCGTCGATCATCGCGAGCGCTTCGTCGAGCGTCTTCGCCTTCCTGTCGACGTAGCGCGTCTTCAGGCGGAAGTCGATCCGCGATTCGTCGCACTCGACCGCGATCATCGAGAAGCCCGCCATCGTCGCCGCGAGCGGCTGCGCGCCGCCCATGCCGCCGAGCCCGCCCGTCAGGATCCAGCGGCCCGCCGGATCGCCGTTGAAGTGCTGGTTCGCGACCGCGAAGAACGTCTCGTAGGTGCCCTGCACGATCCCCTGGCTGCCGATGTAGATCCAGCTACCCGCCGTCATCTGGCCGTACATCATCAGGCCCTTGCGGTCGAGCTCGTTGAAGTGGTCCCACGTCGCCCAGTGCGGCACGAGGTTCGAGTTCGCGATCAGCACGCGCGGCGCGTTCTCGTGCGTGCGGAACACCCCGACCGGCTTGCCCGATTGCACGAGCAGCGTCTCGTCGCCGTTCAGGTCTTTCAGCGACGCGAGGATCTGGTCGAAGCAGTCCCAGTTGCGCGCCGCGCGGCCGATGCCGCCGTAGACGACGAGCGCGTGCGGATGCTCGGCGACCTCCGGATCGAGATTGTTCTGGATCATCCGGTACGCGGCCTCGGCGAGCCAGTTCTTGCAGGTCTTCTCGCTGCCGCGCGGCGCTCGGATCACGCGGGTCGGATCGAGGCGCGGATCGATGTGTTTCGGGTGGTTCATCGCAACTGCTCCCGGAAAAGGATGTGAAGGTTCGTCAAGCGTTCAGAAATGGCCGGTGAAGCGATAGCGGCTGCCCGGATGCCAGAGGTTCGCGACCGAGGCGACGACGCCCTGCGACCACGTGCGCCGATGCAGCACGAGGCACGGTTCGGCTTCGCTCATCTCCAGCTCCTCGCGCATCGCGCGATCGGGCATCGCCGCCTCGATCCGGTACTCGACGCGCTGCAGCGGCGCGACACGCGTCAGGTACTGGTTCGGCGTGATCGCCGAGAAATCCTGCTCCGCGTAATCCGCGGCGACGGCCGGATTGACCCAGCGTTCCTCGAGCTGCACGGGCTCGTCGTTCTCGTAGTGCAGCATCACCGAGCGGAAGAGCCTCGTGTGGAGCGGCACCTGCATTTCGTCGGCGAGCGCCTCGTCGGCCTTCATCGTGACGAGGTCGAGCACGCGCGCATGATGCTTGTGGCCGCGCGCGGCGACTTCGTCGGAGATGCTGCGGATCGCGACGAGCGTCGATTCGTATTTCGGCCGCGCGACGAACGTGCCCGCCCCCTGGATGCGCGTGAGCACCTGCTCGGCCGTCAGCTCGCGCAGCGCGCGGTTGACGGTCATCCGCGCGACCTTGAACTCGCGCGCGAGCTCGTTCTCGGACGGCACCTGATCGCCTTCCGCCCATTCGCCGGCGTGAATGCGCGCGAGGATGAAGTCCTTGATTTCCTGATAGGCGGGTGTGCTCATCGTCTTATTGTTCCGATTCGAACGACAGCGGGCTCAGCGTCGCGAACGCGCGCTCGCGCACGCGCCGCGCGATCACCGCGATGTCGGGCGCGAAGTAATGGTCGAGATCGTAGTGCGCGACGTCCGCGCGGATCGTCTTCATCGCGTGCCGCAGCGCCGGGCTCGTTTCGTGCGGCGCGCGCAGGTCGACGCCCTGCGCGGCGGCGAGCAGCTCGATCGCGAGAATGTTCGCGACGTTCTCCGCGATGTCCGCGAGCTTGCGCGCGGCGAACGTCGCCATCGACACGTGGTCCTCCTGGTTCGCCGACGTCGGCAGCGAATCGACCGACGCCGGATGCGCGAGCGTCTTGTTCTCCGACGCGAGCGCGGCGGCCGTCACGTGCGCGATCATGAAGCCCGAGTTCACGCCGCCGTCCTTCACGAGGAAAGGCGGCAGGCCGGAGAGCGTCGCGTCGATCAGGAGCGCGATGCGGCGCTCGGCGAGCGCGCCGATCTCGGCCACCGCGATCGCGAGATTGTCGGCCGCGAACGCGACGGGCTCCGCGTGGAAGTTGCCGCCCGACAGCACCTCGCCCGTGTCCGGGAAGATCAGCGGGTTGTCCGACACCGCGTTCGCTTCGACGAGCAGCACGCCGGCCGCGTGGCGGATCTGGTCGAGGCACGCGCCCATCACCTGCGGCTGGCAGCGCAGGCTGTACGGGTCCTGCACCTTGCCGCAGTCGCGGTGCGACACGTTGATCGCCGAGCCGTCGAGGAGCGACCGGTACGCGGCGGCCGCGTCGATCTGGCCGCGATGGCCGCGCAGCTCGTGGATGCGCGCGTCGAACGGCTTCACCGAGCCCGCCGCCGCGTCGACCGACAGCGCGCCCGACACGAGCGCCGTGCGGTACAGGTCTTCGATCGCGAACAGGTTGTCGAGCGCGAGCGCGGTCGACGCCTGCGTGCCGTTCAGGAGCGCGAGGCCCTCCTTCGCTTCGAGCGTGAGCGGCGCAAGGCCCGCGACGCGCAGCCCGTCCGTCGCGCTCGCGCGCTCGCCGCGGATGAACACGTCGCCGATGCCGAGCAGCACCGCCGACATGTGCGCGAGCGGCGAGAGATCGCCCGATGCGCCGACCGAGCCCTTGACCGGGATGAGCGGCAGCACGTCGGCGTTGAACAGCTTGACGAGCGCGTCCATCACGACGCGGCGGATGCCCGAGTGGCCGCGGCCGAGGCTCGACAGCTTGAGCGCCATCAGGAGGCGCACGACGGGGCGCGCCATCGGCTCGCCGACGCCCACCGCATGCGACAGCACCAGGTTCTTCTGCAGCAGCTCGAGCTGATCGTGCGGGATGTGCGTGCTCGCGAGGCGTCCGAAGCCCGTGTTGATGCCGTACGCCGGCTCGCCCTTCGCGGCGATGTCGGCGACGGCCTGCGCACCCCGGTCGATCGCGGCGAAGCTCGCGGGGTCGAGCGCGATCTGCACGTTCTCGCGGGCGATCCGGCGCAGTTGCGGGAGAGTCAGGCGGCCTGGGGTCAGCGTGATCATGAAGGGGTCCTGTCTATACAAGTTTTCGGAATGAGACGAGTGTAGTGATTCGATGTTGTATAGACAACTTGTTTTTCAAAAACCGGGGCTAGGAGTTTCCCCTAGGGCCGGCGCGCTCGTGAGCGCAGTCGACGCCGCGATGATCCGCGATAGCTCGCGATCGCCGGTGATCGCCGGTGATCGCCCCTTGATGGCCGCACGCATCGCAATCGCCATGCAAGGCCGTGAGGAATCCGCCGGCCACGGAATGGCGCGGGGCATGGCGGGACGACGCAACGGGGCGAACGCCGATGCCAATCTCGCGCCGCCGCGCACCGCGGCTAGAACGCCCCCTGCCCGGCGCGCCGCCACGCCAAGCAGGCCGCATAGCCTGCGGGCGCGTCGAGCCATGCGGCGTCGAACGCCGCCACGCCGCTCGCGGCCGACGTCGGATCGACGACGCCGACGACGGGCGCGCGGCCCGCGCCCGGCGGCGCGCCGCCGCCGGCGAGCACCGAAAACGCGGTCAGGCCGCCGCCGATCCCCGTGCCGAGCGCCTTCAGCAGCGCCTCCTTCGCCGCCCATACGCGGTAGCACGCCGATTCGCGTTCGTCAGCGGGCAGCGCGTCGATCGCCGCGGCGTCCGCGGGCGCGAACGCCGAGCGGCCAAGCGACCTCCAGTCGACGTCCGCCCGCCGCGCCTCGATGTCGACGCCGACACGCACGGCGCGGCTCCATGCGATCAGCGCGTGCGCGCCCGAATGCGATACGTTGAAGTCGAGCGTCGGCGCGCGCGCCGCATGCTCGGGCGCGAGCCGCGGGCGGCCCGACGCGTCGGCGACGATCCGCAACTCGGCGGGCGGCAAGCCGAGCGCCGCGCCGATCACGCCGCGCACGACGGCGCGCGTCGCGGCGCTGCGCAGCGTGTCCTCCGCGCGCATGAAGCGGCGAGCGCGCTCTCGCTCGGCGTCGCTCAGCCACGCAAGCGCGCATGTGCGGTGCGCGGCGTCGAAATCGAAATCGAGCCGCACGAGCCGCACGCCGGCGCGTTGCGCCGCCGCGGGCGGCGACAGTTCGACGGCCCGAAAGGCGGCGTCGGTCGGGAACGGCAAGGCGGCGTCGGGCGGCTGGCGCATCGGCGGCGGTGCATGTCGTGCAGGCGGTGGAAAGCGCTCGATGGTAACGGATCTTCGCGCGCGCCGGCCGCAGCCGGCCGCGGCCGTCTCTCGCGCCGCTCAGCCCGCGGCCGTCCGTCCTGCCGCTTCGTCGCGCGCCGCGAGCCCGCGCTCGGGCGGGGACGACTGCCGATAGACGTCGCCCGGCGTCCCGGGCGCGAGCGCGCCCGTCTTCAGCCAGCCGAGCGCGATCGGCCAGAGCGTCGGTTCGAAGCGGCTGTGGAAGAACGCGAAATGCCCGATCGACGCCGCGCCGATCTGCTCGGGCGCGATCCGCAGATGCGTGACCGCGCTGCGCGTGTAATAGCCGAGCAGGCGTTCGACCGCCTCGACGCTGCCGAACTCGTCGTCCGACAGGCCGATCGCGAGCATCGGCGCGGTGAGGCGCGTGAAGCGCTCGACGAGATCGCGCCGCGCATCGGACGTCTCGTCGAGCGGCGCGCGCACGTACGCGTCCTCGAAGCGCGGCCGGCTGCGGCTCCACGACAGCGCGACGCCGCGCGGCGTATCCTCCATCCAGCCGAGCCGCTTGGCCGGAACGTAGCCGAACACGCGTGCGAGAACCGGCATCGCGAGATGCCATTTGATCAGCATCCGCAGCCGGTGCGAACCCGCGTAATCGCGCCAGTACGCATATTGCGAGCCGACCGTGAGCACGCGGCGCACGAGCGGATTCGACGCCGCGAGCCCGAGCACGACGCCGCCGACGCTGTGCGCGACGACGTCGACCGGCTGGCCTGCAAACGTGCGCGCCGCATATTGCAGCACCGCGTCGCAATCGAGGCGGCCCCAGTCGAGCCAGGTCGCGTGAAAGCCGGCGAGCGAGGCGGGCCGCGATTCGCCGATGCCGCGATAGTCGTAGACGAGCACGTCGCTGCCGTGGCTGAACAGATACGCGGCGAAGCGGAAGTAATAGCGGCAGCGCACGGACGTCGCGCAATTGACGACCGTCACCGGCCTGCCCGCCGCAGGGCCGCGATGCCGCCACGCGAAACCGCGCACGGGAAAGCCGTCGGCGGCGGGCGCGATGAAGGGCTCGGGCGGAATGGCGTCGGGTTGCGGGTCCGGCATATCTATCGTCTCCTTATATCTTCGATTTGTCGGGGCGGGGCGCCGCGCGGCCGTCCGCTCTCGTCAGTCGGCCGCGGACCGGCGGATGCACGTCCGTCGATCGCCCGCCGGAATCGGGCGGCATCGCGATGCTGCGACGCCGCGCGGGCACGGCGACGCGCGCCGATGCGCCGCCGTCCGCTCAGGTTCCGCATTGCTTCGGCCCCGAATGTCGCCGCGCGGACATCGCACGGCCGAATGGCCCGAATGGCCGCCGCCTGAATGGCCGCCGCGACGCAGCAACGATACGTTACTCGATTTGCGCGAAGCCGGCAGCGAGCCACGCCCGGTCGGGAAACGGCGGCGCGCGGTGAGCGAAACGCGCGTGACCCAATATGCGCCGGCCCATACCTGCCGTCCCGAGCCGCGAGCGAACGGTGGCGATATTGCGCGGACGCTGAAACGCGCGACGCGGCGCGGTGCGCCGAACGCCGCCGGCCGGAATCGTCGCCCGATGCCGGGTTGCGGCGGCATACCGGTACGCCGGGCTTGCCCGCCCCCGCTCAGCTCAACAACCCGAGCATCGCCGCGCGCACGACGGCCGCGGTCTTGTTCGCGGTCCTGAGCTTCAGGATCGCGTTCTTCACGTGGAAGTTCACCGTATCGACGGAAATCGCGAGGATCTTCGAGATCTCGCCGGACGTCTTGCCGTCCGCCGCCCATTTGAGCACCTCGACCTCGCGCTCGGTCAGCCCGCGCTCCGGGTCCGCCATCAGCTTCGGCAACATCATGCGGCCGAGCGCGGCGTGCGCGGTGCGCACGAGCCAGCGCATCCGGTATTCCTTCGCGTCGAGCTCCGCCTCCGTCACCGGCCCGCACGAGCGGACGAGCGCGAGCATCCCCATGCCGCCGTATGCGTCGAAGCTCGATTGCGCCCAGCCGAACCGCAGTCCGAACGACTGCGCCTCGACCCACATCTGATGCGAGGACGCAAACAGCGTCTCGCTCAGGACGACCGGCTGCTGCGATCGGCGGCCGTGCGCGAGGATCGGATCGATGTCGAGAAAACCCGCCTCGACATAGCGCCGCTTCCATTGCTCGGGAAAATTGCTGCGCGTCTCGATGCGCGGCCTGGACAGCGGCCAGGGCACGCGCAGCCCGTATGCGCAGTATTCGAAATCGAGGGCCGTCGTCGCGGTTTCGATGCTCCGAAACGCCTCTTCCTCGGATCGTGCGCTGTCGAGCCCCGCCAGCAGATCCTCTGCCCAATTCCCCATCGCCGCCCTCATCGGACCTCCATGCTCGGGCAAGCCGAAGTTTCTCGCGTAGCGGTACGATGCGCCGCGCCCGACGCGGCAATGCGAGGCAAGATCAACCGGCCCGAATGATCAGCATGTATTTATGATTGATTGTGCTTATGCGGTTTGCGTTTTCGTGTAATGCGATTCGAATTACACATGCGCGGCGACCTTCGGGCAAATGAGATTTTTTCATTCCCCAAAACGGCCCCATACGCTGCTCGAATAGCCGAAGAAATCGCTCAATGCTTGCTCGGATTATTCACGCGCGACGCCAGAACATCTCAAAAAAGCCTTTGTGCAAGCATCGGCGGAGCGGGCGAAAAGCGAGTGAAAAGCGGGCGAAAGATAATGGGTGCATCGACACGCGCAGTGAGTGCGGCTTGTGTGATATCGCAATTTTTAACCAAAAGGTAAATCGGCGCATTGCGACGCGAGGCACGCGCGACGCATTCGTCAGTTGAATGACGCGCTCCGCGTGCGAGTCGGCAGATGATGAACGTCTGCCGACGGACGGCGCGACACGCCTGCCGGCGGCGCGCGATCGAACGAGAACGAGCAGGAAAACGAGCGCTGCGGCAAGCGCCGGGGATGCGCCGCGTGATCGGCTGCGCGGGCGGCAAGCAAGCCCCCGCGCGTCGCGAATCGAACGTCCGTCAGCCGAGCGCCGTCGCGGGCGCGGATGCGGCGGCGGCGAGTTGCGCCGGCAACGCGTTCACCCGCGCAAGCTGCGCCATGACTTCGGCGAGCGAAAAAGCGACGCTGCAGTTCGTCGTGTCGATCAGGATATCGGGAGCCACGGGCGGCTCGTACGCGCCCGACACGCCCGTGAACTGCATCAGCCGCCCCTGCTCGGCGCGCGCGTACATCCCCTTCGGGTCGCGCGAGCGGCACACTTCGAGCGACGTCGCCACGTAGGCCTCGAAGAAGCCTTTCCCGACGATCGAGCGCGCGAGATCGCGATGCGCCTGCAGCGGCGAGATCGTCGCGACGATCACGACATAGCCTTCGCGCTGGAACAGCTTGGCGACGTGCGCGAAGCGGCGGATGTTCTCCAGCCGGTCGGCGTCGGAAAAGCCGAGATCGGAGCAAAGGCCGGCGCGCAGCGCATCGCCGTCGAGCACAACCGCCTTCGCGCCGCCCTCGATCAGCCGGTTCAGCAGCGCGTTCGCCGTCGTCGTCTTGCCGGCCCCCGGCAGCCCCGTCATCCATACGACCGGAGCGACCGCCTCCGGCGGAAAACCGCCCATCATGTCCATGCGTTAGCCTCTTTCAAACCCTCTTTGGCGCGAGATGAGAGTTTAACCACTGAAAAAGATAAAAAATGCGCTCTTCCCGGATTATTGCAGACGATTTAATTACAAAAGATTAAATGCTCCAGCACCGGCTTCATCGGGTTGTCGCAAATGGAGTCGAGCGCGCGCCGGCGCGCGGCGTCGTGCGCGACGATAGGCGTCGGATAGGTGTCACCGAGCCGCACGCCCGCCGCGGCGAACTGCGCGGGCGGCGCGGCCCAGGGCTCGCGGAGCGCGGCCGGCGGCAAGCCGGCCAGTTCGGGCGCCCAGCGCCGCACGTAGGCGCCGTCCGGATCGAACCGCCTCCCCTGCGCGACCGGATTGAAGATCCGGAAGTACGGCGCGACGTCCGCGTCGACGAGCGTGTCCCAGAACCATGCGTCGCCCACCCGCCAGTCGATCAGCAGATGCTTGACGAGGAACGACGCGCAAACCATCCGCGCGCGATTGTGCATCCCGCCCGTCGCCCGGCGCTCGCGCATGCCGGCATCGACGAGCGGACAGCCCGTTGCGCCGCGCCGCAACGCGGCGAGCGCGGCGGGATCGTCGCGCCACGGCATCCCGTCGAGCGTGTGACGCAGGCTGCGGCGCGGCAGGTCCGGAAAACGATAGGGCTGAGCCCAGCAAAACTCCCGCCAGCCGAGCTCGCTCAGAAACGTGTCGAGATCCGCCTGCGTCGCCGCGCGGTGCGCGCGTCCTCGCCGAAACGCCACGCTTCGCGCAAACCGCCCGCCCAGTCCGGGCGCTCGGCTCGAGCCCGAGCGCGTCGAGCTCGATCACGGGGCGCCCCGACTCGGCGGCACGCGCGAGCGCGGGATGACGGTACACGCGCAGATCATCGCGAAACCCGACGGCGGCGGGCGCGGCCGGGACGGATGAAGACAACGGACGGACTCCGATGAAAGACAAACGAAACAAAGTCAACGCGGACCGACCGTATCGGGCGCGGCGCCGCGCGCTCATGCTTCGTGCACCGCCCCCCAAAATATACGGAATTACCCTCGGTTTTACGCGTCGTCCGTTCGGCAATCATGGAATACGCGGACGTTTGAATCGCCCCCCGACGCAAGCGGTATCGCAACGCCTGCCGGCCGCGCCGATGTTTGGAGGTCGCGCCCTATTCCGAATGTTTGGCTGAACGATAATTGAACACGTATAAATCAGCGCAACGGGCATGAACCCGTCGGCGCGAACGGCGATCGCTTGCGCAAGCGATCGATCGAAGCGCAACAAAATCGGTACCCGACATGGAGGGAGACAATGGCAATCCGGCAACCGGCGTCGGCCGACTGGACCGACACGAAACGCTATTGGTGGCTGCTCGGCGCGCTGACGATCACGCTGCCGCTCCTCGCCGCGCTCCTCGCGCTGTCGACAGGCTGGCATATCTTCTGGTGGTTCGGGCCGCTCTTCGCGTTCGGCGTCATTCCGGTGCTCGATCTGCTGATCGGCGTCGACAGCGAGAATCCGCCCGAATCGATCGTGCCCCGGCTCGAAAGCGACCGCTACTATCGCCATGTCGTCTATCTCGCGACCTTCGTTGTCTACGTCGCATTCGCGGGCGCGATCTGGATCGTCGGCACGAAGCCGCTCGCATCGTACGACTATCTCGGCTTCGCGCTCTCGCTCGGCGCGGCGACCGGCATCTCGATCAACACCGCGCACGAGCTCGGCCACAAGACGAGCCCGCTCGAGCGCTGGCTCGCGAAGATCACGCTCGCGCCCGTCGCGTACGGCCACTTCTTCGTCGAGCACAATCGCGGGCACCACGTGCGCGTCGCGACGCCGAACGATCCCGCGAGCGCGCGCTACGGCGAATCGTTCTGGGCGTTCCTGCCGCGCACCGTGACGGGCAGCATCGCCTCCGCCTGGCGGCTCGAGCGGGAGCGGCTCGAGCGAGGCGGCCGCCCGGTCTGGTCGTGGCGCAACGAGGTGCTGCAGGCATGGGCGATGACGGTCGCGCTATGGAGCGCCGCGATCGCGTTCGGCGGCGCGAAGGTGGTGCCGTTCCTGCTGATCCAGGCGGCCTACGGCGCGTCGCTGCTCGAGGTCGTGAACTATGTCGAGCATTACGGACTCGGCCGCAAGCAGTTGCCGACCGGACGCTACGAGCGCTGCACGCCGCAGCATTCGTGGAACAGCAACCACGTCGTGACGAACCTGTTCCTCTATCAACTGCAACGCCACGCCGATCATCACGCGAATCCGACGCGTTCGTATCAGGCGCTGCGGCACTTCGACGATTCGCCGCAGTTGCCCGCCGGCTACGCGGCGATGATCCTGCTCGCGTACGTGCCGCCGCTGTGGTTCCGGGTGATGAATCCGCGGGTCGTTGCGCACTACGGCGCGGACATGGCGCAATCGAACATCAAGCCGTCGATCCGGCAGAAGGTGCTCGCGAATCTGGCGATCGCGAACACGCCATGATTCGATGACGCGCCGGGACGCCGCCCCACGGCGGCCCGGCGCGCGGACGCCGCGACGCTTTGCGTTCGCGTTTCGTTGCTTCGCCCGCATTGCTTCGCCCCTCTCGCGCTGAACGACCGCAACCGCCTCGCCTGAATCGCGCTTTTTCCGACCGCGCAACGCCGCCGTCCCTGGCATACACGGCGCTCACGTCGCACGCACGCCCATCGCCGCCATACCTCGCGCCGCGACGTCGCGCCCGCCCGCGACCAATTGACACGCCGCCTTTCCCGCCACGCCCGGCGGCCCAATATCGGCGCGCCTGAGCGGCCCGCGCGATGCGGCGCGCAACGCCGTCGCGCCGCCCTGTCGCGGCATCGAGCCTTTACAAGCGCATGGCCGTCTCATACCATCCGCTAAAACATACATTCTTTGTACATGTTTAATCGACGGCCTGTCGCGCCGCCGTCGCATTGAACGTTTTTCTCCACATTCACCCTCTTGAAAGGAGAGAGGTCATGCGCTCCACACGTCGTTCATGGACATGGCTCGGGCTCGTCTGCCTCGCGTCATTCGCCGTCCTGCTATGGCTCGGCAGAGACATCTATCTCGCCGCGCCGCCGATACCGAACACGGTCGTCAGCGAAAATGGGCGCGTCATTTTCACTGGCGAGCAGATCAGGCGCGGTCAGCAGGTCTGGCTCGCATCGGGCGGCCAGCAACTCGGCACCGTCTGGGGGCACGGCAGCTACGTCGCGCCGGACTGGTCGGCGGACTGGCTGCATCGTGAAGCGCTCGAGCTGCGCGACGCGTGGGCGCGCCAGCAATTCGGCGCGCCGTACGAGAAGCTGCCCGTCGATCAGCAAGGCATGCTCGATGCGCGCCTGAAGCATGAAATGCGTGCGAACCGCTATGACGCCGCGAACGATCGCCTCACGCTGTCGGATGCGCGCGCGGCGGCGCAGCGGGTCGCCGGGCACTACGAAGCATTGTTCGGCGCCGATCCGTCACTCGACACGCTGCGCGACCAGTACGCGATGACGGCAGGCTCGGTTCCGGGCGCGGCCGACCGCACCGCGCTCGCGTCGTTCTTCTTCTGGTCCGCGTGGTCGGCAACGACCGACCGTCCCGGCGAAACGGGCGTCACGTATACGAACAACTGGCCGCACGAGCCGCTCGTCGGCAACACGCCGACCGCCGCGAACGGCATGTGGTCGATCGCGAGCGTGATCATCCTGCTCGGCGCGATCGCCGCGATGGTCTGGTATCACACCGCGCACGGCGAGCACGATGCGCCGCTCGCCGTCCCGACCAACGATCCGCTCTTCAACGTGAAGCCGACGCCGTCGATGCGCGCGACGAAGAAGTACTTCTACGTCGTGATCGGCCTGCTGCTCACGCAGGTCTTCATGGGCGCGATCACCGCGCACTATGCGGTGGAAGGCCACAGCTTCTTCGGCATTCCGCTCGCGGACGTGATGCCGTGGGTCGTGAGCCGCACGATCCATACGCAGTTCGGCGTCCTCTGGATCGCGACCGCGTGGCTCGCGACGGGCCTCTACATTTCGCCGCTCCTGTCCGGCCGCGAGCCGAAGCTGCAAAAGCTCGGCGTCGACGTGCTGTTCTGGGCGCTGATCTTCATCGTCGTCGGCTCGACCGTCACCGGCTGGCTCGGCTCACTCAAGCATCTCGGCACGAACTTCTCGTTCTGGATCGGCAATCAGGGCCTCGCGTACACGAGCATGGGCCGCGTCTGGCAAATCCTGCTCTTCGTCGGCCTGCTGTTCTGGCTGATCCTGATGGGCCGCGCGCTGATGCCCGCGCTGCGTAACAAGGCGACCGAAGGCCGCGGCCTGATCGGCATGGTGTTCCTGTCCGCCGCGTGCATCGGGCTCTTCTATGCGTCGTCGCTCGCGTGGGGGCAAAACACGCACTACTCGATGATCGAGTACTGGAGATGGTGGCTCGTGCACCTGTGGGTCGAAGGCTTCTTCGAAGTGTTCGCGACCGCGGTGATCGCCCTCATCTTCGCGCGCCTCGGCCTCATCCGCTTCGAAAGCGCGAACCGCGCGATCGTGATGGAAACGATCGTGTTCCTGTTCGGCGGCATTCTCGGCACGCTGCACCACCTGTACTTCACCGGCACGACGACGTCGATCATCGCGGTGGGCGCCGTGTTCTCCGCGTGCGAAGTGGTGCCGCTCGCGCTCGTCGGCTTCGAAGGCTGGCAGACGTATCGCAAGTCGCACGCCGCGCCGTGGATCCAGTCGTACAAGTGGGCGATCCTCTGCTTCGTCGCGGTGGGCGCGTGGAATACCGTCGGCGCGGGCCTGCTCGGCTTCTCGATCAATCCGCCGATTTCGCTCTACTACGTGCAGGGCCTGAACATGACGCCCGCGCACGGCCACGCCGCGCTGTTCGGCGTGTACGGGATGCTCGGCATCGGCCTGATGCTGTTCTGCCTGCGCGGCATGTCGGCGCGCGGCGCGTGGAGCGACGGCCTGCTCAAGCCCGCGTTCTGGCTGCTGAACGTCGGCCTCTTCATGATGGTGTTCGTGTCGATCCTGCCGTCGGGCATCTATGAAGCGTATGCGAGCGTGACGAAGGGCCTCTGGTACGCACGCTCGCCGGAAGTCGTGCACGCGCCGATCATGAACGCGCTCGTGTGGCTGCGCGTGCCGGGCGACATCGTGTTCGCGTTCGGCGTGCTGTATCTCGGCTGGTTCGCGCTTCGCCTGCTGCGCCGGCCCGCGCCGCCGCAGCCCGATGAGCGCGCCGTCGGCCAGGCCGCGCAACGCATGTAAGCGCCGCTCTCGCGCCGCCGGCGGGCCGTGCGCATCGCACGGCCCGCCGGCCTCCTCTCCTCCCTCCGTCCGGAGCAATCATGCCGAATGCCTCAGCAATCCGAAGCGAAACGCCCGACGAGCTCGCGCTGCGCGACGCGCTGCGCGAAGTCATCGATCCGGAGATCGGCGTCAACATCGTCGACCTCGGTCTCGTCTACCGGATCGAACGCACCGAAGAGCGCATCGTCGTGACGATGACGATGACGTCGCCCGCCTGTCCGATGGCGGGCGTCGTGATCGACGACGTGCAGGCGACGCTCGGCGACGCCACCTCCGATGCGCTGCCCGTCGACGTCAATCTCGTCTGGGAGCCGCCGTGGGCGCCGAAGATGATGAGCGACGCGGCGCGCGAGCAGATGGGCTGGCCGATCGCGTAACGCGCTTCACGCCCTCGACGTCGCGCCCGCCGCCATGCAACCGGCCGCTTCGTTCGCCCGCTCGCTCGCCCGCCCGATCGTCCGCGCGACGGCGGGCGGCGTGATCGTCGCGCTGCTCGCGTGCGGCGTCGCGACGGGTCTCGCGCGGCTCGGCGCGCCCGCGCCAGCGCATGCCGTATCGAGGCTCGCGTGGCACGGCGTGCTGATGATTCCGGTGTTCTTCGGCGCGGTGATCGGCATCGAGCGCGCGGTCGCGCTCGGCGCGCGCTGGGCGTATCTCGTGCCGGCGATGGCCGTCGCGGCCGGCATCACGTTGCTTGCAGGCGCGCCGCCGATGCTCGCCGCCGCGCTGCTGGCCGGCGCGGCAAGCGGCGCGCTCGCCGTCAACGCCGCGGTGCTGCGGCGGCAAACCGCGCTGTTCCTGTGGGTGCTCGCCGCGAGCGTCGGATGCTGGTGGGCGGGCGATGTCGTCTGGCTGCTGACGGGCGATCCGTTCGCGGCCGTTGCGTGGTGGCTCGCGTTCCTGATCCTGACGATCGCCGCCGAGCGGCTCGAGCTCACGCGCGTGCGCCCGCTGCCGCGCGGCGCGAGCGCCTGCTTCTGCGGCATCGCCGCGCTGCTGCCCGTCGCCGCCGCGCTTGCGCCGTGGCAGCCGCTGCCCGCGCCGCGGCTGTTCGGCGCGGGCGAACTGCTGCTCGCGTCGTGGCTGATCCGCTACGACGTCGCGCGCCGCACGGTACGCCAGCGCGGCCTCACGCGCTTCATCGCCGTCTGCCTGCTGTCCGGCTACGGCTGGCTCGCGGTGAGCGGCGCACTCGGCCTGACCGGTGCGCTCGCGCCCGGCCATCCGGCGCACGACGCCGCACTGCACACGCTCACGCTCGGCTTCGTGTTCTCGATGATCCTCGGGCACATGCCGATCATCGTGCCGGCAGTCACACGGCTGCGCGTCGCGTACCGGCCGTTCTTCCACGCGCCGCTCGCGCTCTTGCACGCAGCCGTCGCGCTGCGCGTCGCGGGCGATCTCTTCGATGCGTTCGCGCTGCGGCGCGCGGGCGGCGAAATCGCCGCGCTCGCGATCGCGAGCTTCGCCGTCACGCTCGCGATCGGCGCCGCGCTCGCGCGCCGTTCGACGAGGCCTAGCAGCAACGGCAAGCGAGCCGGCTAGTTCACCGCATCTGTCGCGTCAACGCGCGAACGCGACAGCCTTGCGCGCGGACAAAGATGCGGCCGCGCAATCCAATCTTGTCGCAGCACATGCGCGCGCTTCTTCTCCTATCATGCATCACGAAAGCAACATATCGGAAAATGGAGGAACGCCATGCCGCTCGTCCGCTCGACGGACCACAACGCGCCCGCGCAGCCCGACGGCCGCCGCGCCGCGCTGTGGTCGACCGGCTTCCGGCCCTTCTATCTCGGCGGCGCCTCTTTCGGCGCGATCGCGATGCTCGCGTGGCTCGGCGCGCTCGCGGGCCGCGACTGGGCCGGCCATGCGCCGCCCGCGAGCGGCCTCTTCTGGCACGCGCACGAAATGGTCTTCGGCTTCGGCGGCGCGATCGTGTCCGGCTTCCTGCTGACGTCGGTGCGCACCTGGACGTCGACGAACCCCGCGCAAGGCCCGTCGCTCGCCGCGCTGTGGCTGCTGTGGCTCGCCGGCCGCGTGCTGATGTGGACGGGGCCCGGCTGGGCCGCGGCCGCGGTCGACGTCGCGTTCCTGCCGGCGATCGCCTATGCGCTCGTCCGCGCGCTGATCGGCGCGAGGAATCGGCACGGCATCTTCCTGCCCGTCGCGCTCGGCATGCTCGCCGTGCTCAACGCGCTCTTTCACCTGTGGCTCCGGCAAGGCCACGCCGACTGGGCGCTGCGCTGCGTCGAGCTCGCCGCGGGGTTGCTCGTGCTCTTTATCGTCATCATCGGCGGGCGCATCATTCCGTCGATCGCGACGGCCGCGCGGCCCGAGCTCACCATCGGGCAGTGGCGGATCGTCGAATCGTCGGTGATGCCGGTGACGCTCGCCGCGCTGATCGCCGACGCGACGGCCGCCCCCGCGCCCGCGATCGCCGCGCTCGCCGGGGCGGCGGCCGCGCTGCACGCGGCGCGGCTCGCCGGCTGGCGCTTCTGGGCGACCGGGCGGCGGCCGATGCTGTCGATCCTGCACGTCGCCTATGCATCGATCGCCGCCGGCTTCGCTCTGACGGCCTTGAGCGCATACGGGCTCGTCGCGCATTCGCTCGCGCTGCACACGTTCACGACGGGCGCGATCGGCTGCGCGATCATCGGGATGATCACGCGCACCGCGCTGGAACAGACGGCACGCGAGCCCGTCGCGAACTTCGCCGAGCGCGTCTGCTACGGACTGCTGATCGCAGCGACGCTCGCGCGCGTCGCAGGGCCGTGGCTCGCGCCCGCCGCGACCGCGCAATGGCTCGTCGTCGCGGGCGTCGCCTGGGCGGCTGCGCTGCTCGTCTACGTCGCGCGCTATGCCGGACGCCTGGTTTCGCCTGCGCTGGCCGCGCCCGGTTCGGACGCGAAGTCCGGCGAGTAGGCGCCTTGCCGGACGTTAGTCGTTAGTCGCAAGTCGTTCGGCGAGACCTCGCTTTCTCGTCGGCGATGCCCGGTTCGCTCACCGCACCCGCCCGGCTGCGGACACGAGACGGCGCACACCGTGAGCGCCCGCTCTCCCGCCCGCCTCCCGTCACGCGTCAGAGCCGCATATTCGCGGCCGCGCGGCAAATCCTGCCATCCGCACGAGCGTCGCGCATTCGATCCGCGCAACCGGCGATCGATGCCGCAGCCCGGATTCGCCTCGCCTTAATCGCCGTCAAGTGCGCGCCAAACTTCGGCGTCTCGGCGTTGACCAACACAACATCTGGTATTTAGCATTCACCACATCACCATATTTTGCGTCACAAACGAGAGAGGCCCACGTTGCCCGAGACCATCCACCCTGGCGCCGCGTCGAATCCGGCGCCGCGCGGCAAGCCGCTGATCGACGTCGAATCGTCGATCAACGAATACCTGGACCGGCAGGACTGGCGCGTCAACGCGAACGCGAACCAGGGCTATTCGCTCGGCGGCCTGATCCTGAACGTGTCCGGCAAGGTGATCGCGAACTACTGGCTGAGCCACGTCTACCCGAGCGCGATCGGCGAAGCGCACCGCAACGCGGATCTGCACATCCACGATCTCGACGTGCTGTCCGGCTACTGCGCGGGCTGGTCGCTGCGCACGCTGCTCGCCGAAGGGCTGAACGGCGTGCCCGGCAAGGTCGAGTCGGGGCCGCCGAAGCACCTGTCGAGCGCCGTCGGCCAGATCGTGAACTTCCTCGGCACGCTGCAGAACGAATGGGCGGGCGCGCAGGCGTTCAGCTCGTTCGACACGTACACGGCGCCGTTCGTGCGCCGCGACGCGCTCACCTACGCCGAAGTCAGGCAGTCCGTTCAGGAGCTGATCTACAACCTGAACGTGCCGTCGCGCTGGGGCACGCAGACGCCGTTCACGAACCTGACGTTCGACTGGACCTGCCCCGAGGATCTGCGCGAGCAGGTGCCCGTGATCGCCGGCGAAGAGATGCCGTTCACGTACGGCGATCTGCAGCCCGAAATGGACATGATCAACCAGGCGTACATCGAGGTGATGCAGGCGGGCGACGCGGCGGGCCGCGTGTTCACGTTCCCGATCCCGACCTACAACATCACCGCCGATTTCGACTGGCACAGCCCGAATGCCGGGCGCCTGTTCGAGATGACCGCGCGCTACGGCCTGCCGTACTTCCAGAACTTCATCAATTCCGAGCTGAAGCCGAACATGATCCGCTCGATGTGCTGCCGGCTGCAGCTCGACCTGCGCGAGCTGATGAAACGCGGCAACGGGCTCTTCGGCTCGGCCGAGCAGACGGGATCGATCGGCGTCGTCACCGTGAATTGCGCGCGGCTCGGCCATCTGCACGCGGGCGACGAGCGCGCGCTCTTCGCGCGGCTCGACACGCTGCTCGACTACGGCAAGGAAAGCCTCGAGATCAAGCGCGACGTGATTCAGCGCCACATGGACAACGGGCTCTTCCCGTACACGAAGCGCTATCTCGGCACGCTGCGCAATCACTTCTCGACGCTCGGCGTGAACGGCGTCAACGAGATGATCCGCAATTTCACGCACGACGCGCACGACCTGACGACCGACTGGGGCCATGCGTTCGCGCTGCGGCTGCTCGACCACGTGCGCGCGCGCATCGTCGAGTATCAGGAGGAAACGGGCCACATGTACAACCTCGAGGCGACGCCCGCCGAGGGCACGACGTACCGCTTCGCGAAAGAGGACCGCCGCCGCTATCCGGCCATCCTGCAGGCGGGCACGGCGCAGATGCCGTACTACACGAACTCGTCGCAGTTGCCGGTGGGCTTCACCGACGATCCGTTCGAGGCGCTCGAGCGCCAGGACGACCTGCAGCGCAAATACACGGGCGGCACGGTGCTGCATCTGTACATGACCGAGCCGCTGTCGTCCGCCGACGCGTGCCGCACGCTCGTGAAGCGCGCGCTCACCCGCTTCTCGCTGCCGTATCTGACCGTCACGCCGACGTTCTCGATCTGCCCGACGCACGGCTATCTCGCGGGCAGCCACCCGTTTTGCCCGAAGTGCGACGAAGCACTGCTGCGTCGCAAACTGTCTCAATCCCAACCGATGGAAGCCTGAACATCATGACGACACTGCAAACCAACCCACAAGCCGCCCTCGCCGCGATCGCGCTGCCCGACGACGAGCGCCAGCCGTGCGAAATCTGGACCCGCGTGATGGGCTACCATCGCCCGGTGTCGTCGTTCAACGTCGGCAAGCAAGGCGAATTCCACGAGCGCAGGTACTTCCGCGAGCGCGAAACGGGCGACGTCGAAGCGAGCGGCGTCGCCATGCGCGCGGCGGCGTAAGCGCGGCTCGCTCACGCGATGAACCTCGCCCTTCCCCGGCGTCGTTCGCTCAAGGTGGGCGGGCTCGTCCCGTTCACCGCGACCGACTATCCCGGCCAGTTCGCCGCGGTCGTGTTCGTGCAGGGCTGCCCGTGGCGTTGCGGGTATTGCCACAATCCGCACCTGCAGCCGCGCTCGCATCCGGCCGGGATCGAATGGGACGCGCTGCTCGCGTTCCTCGCGCGCCGCGTCGGGCTGATCGACGCGGTCGTGTTCAGCGGCGGCGAGCCGTCGATCGATCCGGCGCTCGCCGCATCGATCGGCGACATCAGGCGGCTCGGCTTCAAGATCGGCCTGCACAGCGCAGGCACGCATCCGCGGCGACTCACTCCCCTGCTGCCGTCACTCGACTGGATCGGGCTCGACGTGAAAGCGCCGTTCGACGACTACGCGCGCACGACACGCGTGCGCGCAAGCGGCGGCCATGCACGGCAGAGCCTCGAAGCAGTGCTCGCGAGCGGCATCGCATACGAATGCCGGACGACCGCGCATCCGGATCTGCTGCCCGAGCCGGCGCTGCTGCGCATCGCGCACGAACTCGCCGATCTCGGCGTCGAGCATTACGTGCTGCAAGTGTTTCGGGCGCAAGGATGCGGCGACGGCGCGCTGAACGCGGCGCATCTCGCCGGCTATCCGAGCGATGCGGTGCTCGGCCGGCTCGATCGCCTGTTTGCGAATTTCGCGATTCGGCGCGGTTGAGCCGGCGCGGCCGAATCGGCCGCGCATGGTCAGATCTTGCCGTGCAACGCGGCGTCGGCGCCCTAGTCAGCCTGCGTGAGCGTGAGCGCATGCTCGTGCTCGCGCGCCGGCTCGCGTCGCGCGAGCCGCGCGGCTTCGCCTCGCGCGATCGCGAGAATGCGACTCGCGTCGTCCGGGTCGAAATCCTCGTGAAAGCGCTTCCTGACGCCATGCTCGCCGAGCTGCAAATGCGCGTCCGGCGCGATCCCGTGCCGCGCGAGGCTCTTCTTCGCGCACACGAGCGGGCAGCCGTCGATCGCGAGAATCGGCCGCCCCGAATGGGCGACCCTCAGGAGCGACGGCACGTCGCCGCCGACGCCCGCGATGCACGACATCTCCGCGTCGCCGCCGCGGTCGAGCCGCACCGCGACATGATTCGCGAGTTGCGCGACGTTCGAGCATCCCGAGCAGGAATAGACGATCGGCAGCGCTTTCGTTTCGTGATTCATTCCGGTCTCCTGATCGCCCGTTCGCCGGATCGCGCGCATCTCAGTCCGTCATCCTCAGTCCGACATCCCGCCGCGCCCGACCGGCTGCTGGCGGAACAGCCGCGACGGCAGCCATCGCTCGAGCGAAAACACCGACAGATCGATCGCGTCGAGCGAATTCTTCATGAGCAAACCCAGCTCGGTATCGCCTTCCATCGTCAGGCGCCGGCTGAAAAACAGCGTATCGGGATCTTCGCGGCGCTGCGACAGCAGATAGAAGTCGTACGCGGTCGCGCCGATCGTCAGATCGACGTCTCGCCCGCCCGACAGCGCCGAAAACGTTCCGCGCCGGCAGACGAAATCGAACGCGACGCCCGCATCCTTCACCTGGATGCGCAGCGGACGATCGTCCAGCAGCGCGAGCGTCTCCGCGGGCAAATGCCGGCGCAGCACGAGATTGATCCCGCTCGCGAACAAGAGCGCGCCCGGATACGCGGGCAATTTCGACAGCAGCTTGCCGAGTGCGGGCGGCAATTGATAGATCGGGGCGTTCATCGGGGATTCCTCATCATCCAGTTCGAAGCGACGCGGCAAGGGCCGAGCCGCGGCTTCAATGCGCGACGTGCTCGAGGCCCGGCTTGCCGTACCAGTAACCGTTGCACGACGTCTCCGGCATCCTGTCGTGCAGCGCGGCGAGCGCGTCGCGCGCGCTCGCGCGGCCGTTCAGCACGCCGTGAAATGCGTCGACCACGTCGGCCATGTGCTGCGATTGCGGGCTCAACCGGACGACGTCGACGTTCAGCGCACGCAACGCGTCGATCTCGCCGATCAGGTTGTAGACGCGCGCGGACTGCGTCGAAATGCCATTGAGCACGAGGAAGGGCTCGCCTTCGCGCGTGTGCAGCGGCAGGCCGTCCGGGTGCTCCATGCACACGTACTGGCAGTTGTCCTTCGGGAAATTGCGATTGCGCGCGGTGAAGCAGCGCGCGGAAAACGCAAGCGGAATGCGCCCGTAGGCGAACACTTCGGTTTCCAGATGCGCGGGCCGCTCGGCCTGCATCTGCGCGAGCCCCGCCTCGCTCATCTCGGGCGGCATCACCCAGCGCCGCGCGCCGAGCTCCGCGAGCATCGCGAGCGTCGGCGGGTTGTAGACGTTCAGCCACGGCCCCGCGACGAACGCGCGCGCCGCGCTGCTGCGCACGGCGCCCATGTCGTTCGCCTCGACCAGATAGCGGCCGTTCCCGGCGATCTCGCGCATCGCCTTCAGGTCCCGGCCCGATTCGAGCAGCACCTGCGTCGACAGCACGACTTCCTTGCCGGCCTCGGCGAGCATGTCGGCGATCTCGATCCAGTCCGCGAAGCGCAGCTCGTGCCGGCGCGCGCAGACGGTCTCGCCGAGATACACGATGTCGACGGGTGTCTCCGCCATCGCCTGATAGAACTGCATCGTCGCGACGCGCGGCCAGTAGTACTGCACCGGCCCCAAAGCAATTTTCATGATCCTCGCTCCCGCATTCAGGCGTGCGCCGTCGTGCGTGTCATTTCCACGGCCGATGGTAGGCGCCGAGCGTATGCTGCTGCCCTTCCGCGACCTTGTTCAGTTCCGTCATCCACGCCGGCTTCACGTAGTAGCGCGCGAGGTTCGCCGCGCACTGATCGATCGCTTCGCGCCACACGCGCGTCACCTGTGCGACGTACGCGGGGCTGCGCTGGCGGCCTTCGATCTTGATCGCGCGGATGCCGATCTGCATCAGCTTCGGCAGCAACTCGAGCGTGTTCAGGCTCGTCGGCTCCTCGATCGCGTAGTAGCTCTCGTCCGCGACCTTGAAGCGCCCCTTGCAGAGCGTCGGGTAGCCGGCGTTCTCGCCGTCTTCGTAACGATCGATCAGCACGCCGTTCAGCCGCGATTCGAGGCCGTCGGGCGTCTTCTGCCAGCGCACCGCCTTCGCGGGCGAGCACACGCCGCGCGTGTTCGGCGATTCGCCCGTCGCGTACGACGACAGCGCGCAGCGCCCTTCGACCATCACGCACAGACTGCCGAAGCCGAACACCTCGATTTCGACCGGCGTGTTCTCGGCCACCTGCTCGACCTGCGCGAGCGACAGCACGCGCGGCAGCACCGCGCGCGACACGCCGAAGTGCTCGTGATAGAAGTTGATCGCCTCGTAGTTCGTTGCCGAGCCCTGCACCGACAGGTGCAGCCGCAGCTCCGGGTAGCGCTCGCGCGCGAAGCGCATGAGCCCCGGATCGGCGACGATGATCGCGTCGACACCCGCGTCGGCCGCGCGGCCCACCGCTTCCCGCCATGCGGTCCAGCCGTCCGGCTGCGGATACGTGTTGAGCGCGACGAGCACCTTGCGGCCGCGCTCGCGCGCATAGCGGATGCCGGCCGCGATCGCCTGCGCGTCGAAGTTCAGGCCGGCGAAGTTGCGCGCGTTCGTCGCGTCGCGAAAACCGAGATACACGCAGTCCGCGCCGTTGTCGACCGCGGCCTTCAGCGCGGGCAGGCTGCCCGCCGGGCACACGAGTTCGATCGGCGCGGCGCCCGTCGCGAAGTGACTGCTTTGCGTCATGGCATGACGGCTCCATCAAAGAAACGAGAAACCGCTCGCGGCATGCCGGCGAGCGGCGGAAACGGGCGTCGCCCGAAGCGAGGCGCCGTCAGCCGAGCGCGGGCAGCGGCGCACGCGCCGGCTCGGGTGCGAGCGCCGCGGCGGCCGCGCGCCTGACGCCCGTGAGCAGATAGTCGATCAGCTCGCGCACGGAACGGATCTCGTGGCCGAACGGCAAAACTTCCGAGCCGCGGAAGAACAGCCCGCGCTTGATGTCGCCCGCGAGCGCGAACGCAAGCCGCGTGTCGATGCAGAACTGCCCGTGCTTCTCGATGCCGTCGCGCAGCCCGCATTGCTGCAGGCAATCGAAGCCGACGAGGCACTTGCGCGGCTTCGCCGCGCGCTGCAGCTTCCGTTCCCGTTCCAGATAGTTTGTGAGCCACGGCGTGCGCACCGCGCGCGCCGGCAGGCCCGCGACGCTCATGAACGTGACGATGTCGTCCGGCCCCGCCTCGACGAGCACTTTCTTGAAGTTCGGATGCGCGTCGCCCTCTTCGGTCACGGCGAACGGCGTGCCGAGCTGCACCGCGCTCACGCCGAGCGCGAACAGTTGCCGCGCCTGCTCGTGGCTGTGGATGCCGCCCGCCGCGATCAGCGGAATCCGCTCGCGCTCGATGCCGAGCTCCCTGAACAGCGCGAACGTGCCTTCGAGCACCGAGGGAAACGCAAAATTCGGGTTGTTCAGGGTGTCTGTCGTCGGCGCGCCGAGATGGCCCGCCGCGTAGCGCGGGTTCTCGATGACGACGGCGTCGGGCAGGCGGTTCTTGCGCATCCACTTCTTCAGCACGAGCCCGATCCCACGCGCATCCGACAGGATCGGAATCAGCGCGACGTCGGGAAAATCGGCGGTCAGCTCGGGCAAGTCGAGCGGCAGACCCGCGCCGACGACGACCGCATGCGCGCCGCTCTCGCACGACTGGCGCACATACGACGCGTATTCGGACAACGCGCGCATCACGTTGACGGCGACGAGCCCGCATCCGTTCGCGAGCGACTTCGCCGCGCGGATCTCGCGATCGAGCGCTTCGAGGTTCGCCGCGTCGATGAGCGCGCGATCGCGCGAGCGGCCGGTGCGCGCCATCAGGTCGGGATGATGGCGGCGCAGGTCGACGCTCGAGATCGTCCCGAACGCGCCTAGCGACGCGACCGCGCCGGCAAGCCGGTGCGCGGACACGCCGACGCCCATCCCGCCTTGCACAATCGGCAGCAGCGACCTGCCCTTGATCACGAGATTCTTGAATGCGGTTTTGACGACGGACACGGACACGGCAAATTCCTGAAAAGCCGGCTTACGCCTGGTGCGTAAGTGTGCGGCCGAATGTGTTGGCATCGCCTTAATCGGCGTCAAGGTCTCGGTCCGGATCGCGCATCGATCCGGGGTTATGATCAGAATGCCGAAACATGGGTGCGTCGCGTCGCCGCGCGTCGTTGATGCGCTGGCGCGCGATGCGCCGGCCGCCCCCGTTCGCGGCGCCCCTCGCCAAGCGCATTCTTTCCGCCATGCAGCGCAAACTCGAACTCGACCACTCCCCCGCGCTGAGCGTGCCGCTGCGCTTCTTCGTCAGCGCGCCGCTCTTCGCGATCGCCGCGGCAGGCTTGCTGCTGTGGGCCGGGCCGGATGCGCTCGCGTCGCGCTGGTCGCCCGCCGCGCTCGCGCTCACGCATCTGTGCGCGCTCGGGATGCTCGCGACGACGATGGTCGGCGCGATGATTCAGATCATGTCGGTCGCAGCCGGCATCCGGATCGCATCGCCCGTCGCAAACGCAACCGCGATCCACGCGTGCCTGACGCTCGGCACGCTGATGCTCGCGGCGGCGTTCGCGGGCGCGGCGCCCGTGTTGTTCGCGCCCGCCGCGCTGCTGCTCGGTGCGGCGCTCCTGTGGTTCCTGCTCATCTGCGCGCTCGGCTTCGCGCAACATCGGCGGCGCATGCCGGCAGGCGCCGCAAGCGTGTTGCGCACCGTGCGCCTCGCGTGGCTCGCGCTCGCGGGAACCGGCGCGCTCGGCGTGTCGCTCGGGTTCGCGCTCGGCGGGCATCTGCCCTTCTTCTCGATCGGACTCGTCGATCTGCACGCGACCTGGGGGCTGGCCGGCTGGGTCGGGCTGCTGACGGCCGGCATCTCGTACCAGTTGATCCCGATGTTCCAGGCGACCGAGCCCTATCCGCGCGCCGCCGCGCGGTGGTTCGGCCCAGGCGTGTTCGCGGCGCTCGTTGCGGCGTCGGCCGCCGCGTTCGGTCCGGGCGATCGCCGCGGCTTCGCCTCCGACGCGATCCGGCTCACGCTCTACGCGCTGTACGCGGGATACGCCGCGTGGACCTTTTACCTGCTCTGGACGCGCAAGCGCCCCGAAGCCGACCCGACGACGCTGTTCTGGCGCACCGCGACGGCGAGCGTCGGATGCGCGAGCGTGCTGTGGATCGCGAACGCGGCCGCGGGCGGCCGAGACGTCGCGGTGACGGTCGGCGTGCTGCTGATGGTGGGCGGCGCGTGGTCGGCGATCAACGGGATGCTCTACAAGATCATCCCGTTCCTGCTGTGGTATCACGCGCAAAAGTCGAGCGAGACGACGATTCCCGCGATGCCGAAGGTCAAGGACATGTTGCCGGAGCGCGCCGCGCGCCCGCAGTTCCTCGCGCACGTCGCCGCGTTGCTGCTGCTCGCCGCCGCGAGCGTCGCGCCGGCACCGTTCGCGCGGCCGGCCGCCGTCGCGCTCGGCGTGTCGGCCGGCTGGCTCGCGCTCAACATGCTCGGCGCATGGCGGCGCTACGCGCGAATCCGGCGGCGCGTCGCGTCGGCGTCAGTACTGCATCTCCGAGCGTAGCCGGTCGACGTCGGGAATGAAGATGTCGCAGCCGTTGACGACGACGAGCTCGCGCGTGCACAGATCGCGCAGCACGCGCGAGAAATGCTCGGGCGTGAGATTCAGGCGCGACGCAATCGCCTTCTTGCCCGTCTCGAGCCGGATCTGCAGGCCGGATTCCACGGGCGCGTCGGTCTGCTCGAGCAGGTAGCTGATCACGCGCTGCGTGCCCGAGCGCAGCGAATACGTCTCGACATCGACGACGAGCTGATGCAGGCGCATGCTGAGGCTCGCGAGCATCCGGCGCGCGAATGCCGGGTTGTGATCGAGCTCCTCGGTCACGACGGCCTTCGTCACGTGCAGGAGCAGCGTGTCGGAGAGCGCTTTCGCCGTCACCGCATACGGCTTGTCCATGAACATCACCGCTTCGCCGAAGCTGTCGCCCGGCCCGAGCAGGCGCACGATCTTCTCGATGCCGAGCGGCGAGAACGAGCTCAGCTTGATCTGGCCGTAGACGATCATGTGAAAGCCGCCGCAAGGATCGCCGCGGCTGAACACTGTCTGCCCGCGCGGCACCTGCACGCGCATCGTGCCGCGCGCGAGATTGTCGAGCTCGCCGCGCGACAGCACGCTGAAAATCGGCAACCGCGCGAGAAAGTCCTGCACGGGAATCTTGCTTTCCTTCATCACGCCACCTTCATCACCAGGGTCTGTTGACATACGGAACGCACATGCGATTTCGTATGTCAACAGACCCTAGATCAACTTCGAATAGGACGCCGAGGCGGGCCGGCCGAGATACGCGTCGAACACCATGCCGATCGCGCGCACGAACATGCGCCCCTTCGGCGTCACGGCGATGCGCTCCGCGTCGATCGTGAGCAGCCCCGCGTCGCGATAGGGCTCGAGCTGCGCAAGCTCGGACGCGAAATACCGCGCGAAATCGATGCCGTGCCGGCGGCCGATCTCCGCGAAATCGACGGGCGTGCTGCACATCACCGTCATGATGACTTCGCGGCGCAGCAGATCGTCGGGCGTCAGCGCAAAGCCGCGCTCGATCGGCAGGCGTCCGGCGTCGAGCTGGCGGTAATACGTCTTCAGCGAGCGCGTCGACTGGCTGTACGATGCGCCGACCTTGCCGATCGCCGACACGCCGAAGCCGACCAGGTCGCATTCAGCCTGCGTCGTATAGCCCTGGAAATTGCGGTGCAGGCTGCGCTCGCGCAACGCGTTGCTGAGCTCGTCGACCGGCTTCGCGAAGTGATCGAGCCCGATGTACACGTAACCGGCGTCGAGCAGCCGCCGCGTCGATTCGATGAAGATGCGCAGCCGGTCTTCGGCGGCCGGCAGCTCCGATTCGACGATCAGGCGCTGCGCCTTGAAGCGGCTCGGCAGATGCGCGTAGTTGTAGACCGCGATGCGATCGGGCGACAGCCGGATCACCTCGTCGAGCGTGCGCGAGAAGCTCGCGGGCGTCTGCCGCGGCAGCCCGTAGATCAGATCGATGTTGACCGATTCGAACCCGGCCGCGCGGCTCGCCGCGAGCGCGCGCTCGACCATCGGCAGCGGCTGGATTCGATGCACCGCCTCCTGCACCGACGGATCGAAGTCCTGCACGCCGAAGCTCGTCCGGTTGAAGCCGAGCGCCGCGAGCGACTGCAGCGTGCGCTCGTCGACCGTGCGCGGATCGATCTCGACGCCGAGCTCCGCATGCGGCGCGAATTCGAAATGGCCACGCAGCGCGCGCATCAGGCGCGCGAGCTCGTCGATCGCGAAGAACGTCGGCGAGCCGCCGCCCAGATGCAGTTGCGTCGTCAGACGGTCGCGGCCGAGGTCCGGCGCGACGAGCTCCATTTCACGGATCAGGTAGTCGACGTACGCGCTCGTCCGGGTGTGATCCTGCGTGATGATCTTGTTGCACGCGCAGAAGTAACAGAGCGACTCGCAAAACGGCAGATGCAGGTAGACCGACAACGGCGGGTTGCGCTCGGCCGACGCCCGGCGCGACAGATGCTCGCGGTAAGCGTGTTCGTCGAATGCGTCGGAAAACCGGTCGGCCGTCGGATAGGACGTATAGCGCGGCCCTTGCCGGTCGAAGCGCCGGATCAGCGCTTCGGAGATCTGAACGTCCGCGAACGCGGACACGTCGTGGTGGAGAGCGGGCGCGATCGTATCCGCGCCGTCATTCGAATGCGTTGTCATGTCCATCTGCTTGTACCCTGGCTATACCCTGGCATGCCGCGCGAAACGCCGGCGTTCCATTGTCGGGCGCGCGGCTCGGACGGACTTGACGCAAATCAACCTCCGATGTCGCGCGCGTGCCGCCGACGGGGCGGCACACGTATACGCTGACGAGCTGTCCGCCCGCTACGCGAGCACGAAGCGCCCGACGAGTTTTCCCATGTGCTCGGCCTGTTCGCGCAGCGACGCGCTCGCGGCCGCCGATTCCTCGACGAGCGCCGCATTGCGCTGCGTCACTTCGTCCATCTGCGTGATCGCCGCGTTGACCTGCTCGATCCCGTCGCTTTGCTGCTCGGACGCCTTCGCGATTTCGCTGACGACGGTGTCGACGCTCCTGATCGAGGCGTTCACGCTGCGGATCGCATCGTCCGCGCGCGTGAACAGCGACGCGCCGTCCGTCACGTGACGAATCGATTCGTGAATCAGCTCCTTCACGTCCTTGGCGGCGGTCGCGCTGCGGTGCGCAAGCGCGCGCACCTCGCCCGCGACCACCGCGAAGCCCTTGCCCTGCTCGCCCGCGCGCGCCGCCTCGACGGCCGCGTTCAGCGCGAGGATGTTGGTCTGGAACGCGATGCCTTCGATCACCGATACGATCTCCGCCATCCGGCTCGAACTGTCGTGGATCTTCGTCATCAGCGCCACCGCGTGCGTCACGATCCGCCCGGTGTCCGCCGCGCGCTCGAACGCCTCGGCGCTCAGTGTGCTCGCATGCGATGCGTTCGATGCGTTGTGGCGCACGGTCGACGTCAGCTCCTCCATGCTCGCCGCCGTCTGCTCGAGCGACGCCGCCTGCGTCTCGGTGCGGCCCGACAGATCGAGATTGCCGGCTGCGATCTGCTGGCTGCCGACCATCACCGAATCGGCAACGCGCCGCGTCTCGGTCAGCGTCTGCGCCCAGACGTCGAGCAGCGCGTTGAAACCGCGCTTGATGAAAGCGAATTCGTCGCCGCCGCGCACCGCGAGGCGCGCGCGCAAATCGCCGTCGCCCGCCGCGCGCATGCAGCCGGACAACTGCGCGACGTCCTCGTGCGTCGACATCGCGAAAGCGACGAAAAGATAGAGCGCGCATGCAACCAGCACGACGCTCAGCGTCATGATCGCGGCCACCTTCATCTGCTCGGCGTGCGCGCGCGCCGCGAGGCGCTCGCGTAGCTGCTGCGCGAGCGCGCCGTGCACGCGATACAGCGCGTCGATCGCATCGCTGCCCTGCTGGAAATAGCTCTTCGCGTCGATCGACGCACCGCCGCCCGCGAGCGACGCCGCCGCGCGCTGAAATGCCGCAACCGCGCCGAGATCGACGCCATCCAGCGTGTTTGCGCCGAGCACGTTCTTCACGCGCTCGAGATGATGGCGAATCATGCTCATCTGCTCGGCGAGGCCGCCCGCGCGCACGGCGAGCTCGCGCCTGTCCGCGTCGCCGAGCGAGCCGCCGCTCAGCGCGGCCGCTCCCTTGCCGCGCAGCACGCCGACCGTCTCGGCCGTGCCCGGCAGCACGAACAACACCGAGTCGATCAGGTGATAGTTCGACGCATCCGGATCGGCGCCGAGCTGCGACGCGACCGCCAGGTCCTTCTCGAACAGGAAGATCGCGTGGATCACGTCGGTGTGCGAATCGAACAGCGCGGCGGCGGACGTGCCGAGCCCGCCCGTCGCCGCGTGTCCGTACCGGCTCGCGAGCGCGCCCACGGGCGCGACGACGTCGAACCGGCCGGTGCCGCGCACCTGCTGCTCGAGCGTCGCGACGAGACGATCGGCGCTCGCGCTCGCCGCATCGAACTTCGCGCGCATCGCCTCGTTGCCCGCGAGCACCGAGGCGCCCGCGCCGCGCCGCACCTGCACCGCCTTCAACAGATCCTGCGTCGTTTCGAGGATCGAGATGCCGTCGCGCTCGCCCTGCGTCGTCGCATAGGCGTGCAGAGCGACGGCGAGCGTCGCGTAGAGTGCGGCGACGAGCGGCGCGATGAACAGCACGGCGAGAATCGCGAGCTTCCTGGGCAGCTTCATGCGCGCCATCAGGCGCATTCCAGGTCCAAATACTTGCTTGCTCATTCTTGCCCCTTTTCGATGTGATAAGACGACCGTTCCGGTCTCGTTTCTGTATACGGATCGTTCGGCCCGATACTTAAGCGAGATCAATCGTCAACCACGACATCGAAATCTTCCCCACGCCGCACAAATTGCGCGACGCCCGCGCGCGCTATCGCAACCACGCGCGATGCACGTCGCCTGCAAACGCCTATGGCGCGACTCGCGCGCGTTGTGCCATTTGTTCGAGTCCGTGCGGCGCTTTCGCATTCATGTGGCGCTGTGCCGCACGTGCGCCATGATCCGTTTTCCTGACCATCGTTTGATGCGGATCAAAATTGCCGCAATGCCGGATATCGACGGCGTCTTCGCCGCTGGCATCTCCATGCGCGCGAGCATTGGACCCGTATCGATTCACGCATTAAGATACATAATAAATACATCTTACTGGAGAACCAACTTGAAGATTCCGCTCGCGCCCCCGCAACCGTCTCGACAACCCACCGGCCTGCCGGTGCTGCGGCTCGGCTTCAGGCCGTTCTATCTCGGCGGCGCCTATTTCGGGATCGTTTCGATCGCGCTCTGGCTCGCGTCGCTGCGCGGCCATCCGGTTGCCGGCCTGTCGCCCACGATGAGCGGCCTCGCGTGGCACGTCCATGAAATGGTGTTCGGATTCTCCGCGGCGATCATCGTCGGCTTCCTGCTCACGGCAATCCGCGCGTGGACCTCGCGCGATACGCCGCACGGCGCGCAGCTCGCCGCACTATGGCTGCTGTGGGCGGCCGGCCGCCTGCTCGTCTGGGCGGGACCGGAGCCGCTCGCCGCCGTCGTCGACTCCGCGTTCCTGCCGATCACCGCGATCATCCTGCTGCGCGTGCTGCTCGCCGCGCGCAATCATCGCAACGTGTTCCTGACCGTCGCGCTCTTTCTGTTCGGCGCGCTCAACGCGCTCTTCCACTGGTGGGCCGCGCAGGGGCGCCTCGATCTCGCGCTGCAGGCCGCGTATGCGGCCGTCGGCTTCGTCATGCTGTTCGTCGTCGTGATTGCGGGCCGCATCGTGCCGACGTTCACGATGAACGCGATTCCCGGCTTCACCGCGAAGCGCTGGAAATTCGTCGAGACGCTCGCCGCCCCGGTCACGGTGCTCGCGCTCTGCGCGGACGCGTCCCGATTGCCGGGTGCGATCGTCGCGGCCGTCGCGTTTGCCGCGGCGGCGCTGCACGCAACGCGCATCGTTGGCTGGCGTTCGTGGCGCGTCGGCGCGCGCCCGATCCTGTGGATCCTGCACGTTGCGTACGCATGGGTGCCGGTGGGTTTCGCGATGCTCGCGCTCGCCGCGCTCGGCGTTGCGCCGCATTCGCTCGCGATCCATGCGCTGACGGTTGGCGTGATCGGCGGCGCGATCGTCGCGATGATCACGCGCACCGCGCTCGGCCATACGGGCCGGCCGCTGCGCGCGGGGCCGGCCGAAATCGCGTGTTACTGGCTGCTGATCGCGGCCGCGCTCGTGCGCGTGTTCGCACCGTGGATCACGCCCGGCGCGACGCGTGTCTGGATCGACATCGCCGGCGCGTGCTGGATAGCGGCATTCGCCGTGTATGCGCTGCGCTACACCGGCTATCTGACGTCGCCGCGCATCGACGGCAAGGCCGGTTGAACCGCCGGAGCGCCGCTCGATCGAGACGGACTCCGAAGTTGTTCCGGCTCGGCCGTTTTCGTCGCGACGTCCGGCGAGAAACCGCGTCGCCCGGATACGCATTCCCCGTGCATGGCGTCAAGAGGCCGCGCCGCTTCGTTTTCCGATCACTTTCCGGCCGCTTCTCAGCCGCTTCTCAGCCGCTTCCCGGCGATAAAGACACGACTCGAAGCAGGGTCTCCATCCCGCAGCTTGCGGCCTGCCAAATAGATGCATAATATATACCACAATTAAGGCTACAGACCGAACCGAGTCGCGCCGCGCGTTGCACATCGAATCGCACGGAGGCGGCCGCCCTGCTCTACACGGATTCGCCCATGCTCAACGTCGATCAACCCACGCCGCTCGCGAGAGCGCTCGAACAAACGTATCGGCACGGATTCGTGACCGACATCGAATCCGACTCGCTGCCGCCCGGCCTCGACGAAGACGTCGTTCGCGAGATCTCGCGCCGCAAGCGCGAACCGGCGTTCCTGCTGAAATGGCGGCTCTCCGCATTCGAGCGCTGGCTTGCGATGTCGCCGCCCGATTGGGGCAAGCTGCGCATCGCGCCGATCGATTTCCAGGCGCAGTCGTACTATTCGGCGCCGAAATCGCTGAAGGACCGCCCGAAGAACCTCGACGACGTCGACCCGAAGCTGCTCGAAACCTACGAGAAGCTGAACGTGCCGCTGCACGAGCGCGCCCGGCTCGCGGGCGTCGCTGTCGACGCGGTGTTCGATTCGGTGTCGGTCGGCACGACGTTTCGCGAGCAGCTCGCCGAAGCGGGCGTGATCTTCTGTTCGTTCTCGCACGCGGTCGAGCATCACCCCGAGCTGATCGAGCGCTATCTCGGCACCGTCGTGCCGACCGCCGACAATTTCTACGCGGCGCTGAACTCGGCCGTGTTCTCCGACGGCTCGTTCGTCTACGTGCCGGAAGGCGTGCGCTGCCCGATGGAGCTGTCGTCGTACTTCCGGATCAACGCGCAGAACACCGGCCAGTTCGAACGCACGCTGATCATCGCCGAGCCCGGCAGTCACGTCAGCTACCTCGAAGGCTGCACGGCGCCGCAGCGCGACGAGCACCAACTGCACGCGGCCGTCGTCGAGCTCGTCGCGCACGACGACGCGCACATCAAGTACTCGACCGTGCAGAACTGGTATCCGGGCGATGCGAACGGCGTCGGCGGCATCTACAACTTCGTGACGAAGCGCGGGCTCTGCGCGGGCGCGCGCTCGCGGATCGCATGGACGCAGATCGAGACGGGCTCCGCGATTACGTGGAAGTATCCGAGCGTCGTGCTGCGCGGCGACGAATCGAGCGGCGAGTTCCATTCGATCGCCGTATCGAACCACTGCCAGCAGGCCGACACCGGCACGAAGATGATCCATCTCGGCCGCAACACGCGCAGCCGGATCGTCTCGAAAGGCATCAGCGCGGGCCGCGCGCAGAACAGCTACCGGGGGCTCGTGCGCGTCGCGCGCACGGCCGAAGGCGCGCGCAACCATACGCAGTGCGACTCGCTGCTGATCGGCCCGCGATGCGGCGCGCACACGTTCCCGTATGTCGAGAGCGCGCGCGGCGACGCCGTCGTCGAGCACGAGGCGACGACGACGCGCATCTCCGAAGATCGCCTCTTCTATTGCCAGCAGCGCGGCATCGATCCGCAGGAAGCGGCGGCGCTCATCGTCGGCGGCTTCTGCCAGGCGGTGCTCGAAGCGCTGCCGATGGAATTCGCGCTCGAGGCGAAGGCGTTGCTCGCGGTGTCGCTCGAAGGCGCCGTCGGCTGATCCCCACCCATGACGAACGAAGGAATCACCATGAATCGATCCGAACCCTTGCTGCAGGCATTCGACCTGAGCGTGGACGTCGCGAAGCGCCGCGTGCTGCAATCGGTGTCGCTCGCCGTGCCGGCAGGCGCGCTCGTCGTGCTGATGGGCGCGAACGGCAGCGGCAAGAGCACGCTCGGCATGACGCTCGCGGGCCATCCCGCGTATCGCGTGACGCACGGCCACGTGCGGTTCGGCGGGCAGGACCTGCTCGCGATGAGCGTGCAGGAGCGCGCGCGCGCCGGCCTGTTCCTGTCGTTCCAGGCGCCGCCCGACATTCCCGGCGTGAAAAACAATCTCTTCATTCGCACGGCGCTCAACGCCGTGCGCGAGGCGCGCGGCGACACCGCGCTCGACGCGCTCGACGCGCTCGACTTTCTCGGCGACGCGCGCGCGGCCGCCGCGCGCGTCGGGCTGCCGGACGCGATGCTCAACCGTTCGATGAACGAAGGTTTCTCGGGCGGCGAGCGCAAGCGCAACGAGCTGTTGCAGCTCGCGCTGCTGCGCCCGCGGCTCGCGATGCTCGACGAGATCGACTCGGGGATGGACGTCGACGGCGTGCGCGCGGCGGTCGACCTGATCGGCCGGCTGCGCGAGCAAGGCACCGCGTTCGTGATCGTGTCGCATTATCTGCAGATGATCGAATCGCTCGCGCCCGATGCGGTATTGCTGCTCGATCGCGGGCGCATCGCCGAATCCGGCGACCTCGCCCTCGCCCGCGACATCGCGGCAAAGGGCTTCGTTCGCACGGACGCGCTCGCGCAGGCCTGACACGATGACGACGACAGACACCGAACGGATCGCCGCGCGAACGCGGCTCGCGGAACACGGCTGGATCTCGCGCCGCAACGAATCGTTCCGCCATCTGCCGCCGCCCGCGGCCGACGCATGGCTCGGCGGCGAAGCCGGCCACGCGCGCGCGGCCCAACCGCCGCGCGCCGCCGCGCACGCCGGCTGGCTGCTCGCGCCCGTCGGCTCCGGCTCGCTCGAACAGGTCGACGCATGCTGGCTCAGCGCCGCGGATTGCGCCGAGCGCGCCGCATTGTTCGCAGACTTGCCGACGTCGTCCGAAGACGACGCCGCACCGTTTTTCTGGGCACATCGCGCGCTGTGCGAAGCAGGCTTGCGTCTGCGCGTCGGCAGCGACCCAGCGCATCGCGCGCCCGTGATGCTGCAATTGCGGCTGCTGCCGCAGGCGAGCGTCGAAGCGCCGCTTGTCGTGATCGACGTGCTGCCCGGCGGGCATTGCGTGCTCGTCGAATCGCACGAGCACGATGCCGCCGGCCGCGACGGCCCGATCACGCAGAACCTGCATGCATACGTGCGGCTCGGCGCCGGCGCGTCGCTCGACCATCTGCGCGTTGCGACGCCCGGCGCACGCGACCGGATCTCGCATCATGTGCACGTGCGGCTCGAGCGCGACGCGCAATACCGGCAATCGCTGCTCGCGTCGGGCAGCGAGTACCACCTGCAACGCACGGTGCTCGATCTGCGCGGCGAGCGCACGCTGGGCCGCGCATCCGGCGCGCTGTTCGCGTCCGCGCATGCGAAGCTCGAACAGCAGGTGCGCGCCATGCATGCGTCGCCGAATACGCAAAGCGCGATCGATACGCTCGCGCTCGCGAGCGGCCATGCGCAGATCGTCGCGAACGCGTTCTCGTCGATCGCCGCCGGCGCGTCGGGCGCCGACCTCCGGCAACGCCTGAGCGGCATTCCGACGGGCGGCGAGCCGCGCGTCGTGCTGCGGCCGCATCTCGACATTCATCACGACGACGTGCAGGCCGCGCATGGCGCGACGTGGGGCGCGCTGCCCGGCGACGCGCTCTTCTACGCGTGCCAGCGCGGCCTCGCTCGCCGCGACGCGCTGGCGATGATCGTCGCGGGCATCGCGCACGCGGCGCTCGCGCGCGGCATCGACACGCCGGGCAGGCTGGAGGCGCTCGGCGGCGACGCGCTGCTCGCGCGCGAGGTCGCCCGGCATCTCGCCGAACAAGCGGAGACGCATCATGGGTGACATGCTGCGTTCGGCCACGATGGCGAGCGCGTTCCCGGCGCTCGCGCAGCGCGTGAACGGCGCGCCGCTCGCCTACCTCGACAACGCGGCGACGACGCACGTGCCGCAGCCCGTCCTCGCCGCGATCCGCGGCTTCGACGAGCGCGACCGCGCGAACGTTCACCGCGGCGTCCACACGCTCAGCCAGCGCGCCACCGACGCTTACGAGCGCGCGCGCGACACGCTCGCGCGCTTCGTCGGCGCGAGCGACGATCACCTGCTCGTCTTCACGTCGGGCACGACCGATGCGCTGAATCTCGTCGCGCACGGGCTGTCGCTCGCGGGCCACGCGCGCGCCGTGCTGCAGGAAGGCGACGAGATCGTCGTCAGCGCGCTCGAGCATCACGCGAATCTCGTGCCGTGGCAGATGGCCGCGCGCCGTTGCGGCGCGCAACTGCGAATCCTCCATCCCGATCCGCAAGGCCGCCTGCATGTGCGGGATCTCGAACGATTGCTGACGCCGCGCACGCGCGTGTTCGCGGTCACGGCGTGCTCGAACGCGACGGGCGAGCGGCCGCCCTATGAAGCGCTGCTCGCCATCGCGCGAGCGGCCGGCGCGCTGACGGTGCTCGACGCCGCACAGGCGGTCGGCCACGACGTGCCGGACTTGTCGGCGCTCGCGTGCGACTTCGCCGCGTTCTCCGGCCACAAGATGTACGGGCCGATGGGAACGGGCGCGCTCGTCGGCCGCCGGGACGCGCTCGAGCGGCTCGTTCCGCTGCGCTTCGGCGGCGACATGGTGAGCTGGGTCGGCGAGACGGACGCGACGTTCGACGCGCTGCCCGCGCGGCTCGAAGGCGGCACGCCGAACGTGGCCGGCGCGGTCGGGATCGCGGCCGCCGCCGACTATATCGACGCGATCGGCCGCGCCCGCATCGACGCCCACGTGCGCGCGCTGCGCGCGCACGCGGCGGCGGGCCTCGCGGCGCTCGACGGCGTGACCGTACTCGCGCCGCACACGCCGTCGGCGATCGTGTCGTTCGTCGCCGACGGCGCGCATCCGCACGACATCGGCACGTTGCTCGACGAGCGCGGCATCGCCGTGCGCACGGGCTTTCACTGCGCGCAGCCGCTCCTCGACCGGCTCGGCTGCGGGCCGACGACGCGCGCGTCGTTCGCGCTGTACAACACGCACGACGAAGTCGAGCGCCTCGTCGCGGGCGTCGCGCAAGCACTGAAGGTACTGAGATGAATCCGGCTGCGTCCCACACCGTTCCCGATGATGCGCAAAGCACGCTCTATCAGGAGCTCGTCGTCGAGCACAAGCGTGCGCCGCGCCACTTCGGCAGGCTTGCCGAGCCGACGCACGAAGCGCGCGGACACAATCCGCAATGCGGCGACGATCTGAAAGTCCAGTTGCGCATCGAAGGCGGCCGGATCAGCGACATCCGCTTCGACGGCCACGGCTGCGCGATCTGCATCGCGTCCGCGTCGATGATGACCGAGGCCGTGATCGGGCGTGACGTAGAAGCCGCGCGCGAACTCCAGCAGCGTTTCCGCGCGGTGCTCACCGGCCAGGCCGTGCACGACGAAGCGTCTCTCGGCAAGCTCGAGAGCCTCGTCGCGGTGCAACGCTACCCGAGCCGGATCAAATGCGCGCTGCTCGGCTGGCATGCGCTCGCGCACGCGCTCGACACGCGCGTGGCCGCCCCTTCCGAAGCGGAGCCGCGCGCATCATGAGACATTCGAGAGAAGCAGTCGTCCTGCGGCGGCGGGTGCGGGTCGAATGCGTGCCGTCCGGCGCGCCGCTCGATTTGCCCGCGGGCACCGTCGCCGACATCACGCAGGCGCTCGGCACGAACTTCACGCTCGTCGTCGGCGGCCAGATGGTGCGGCTGCGCGGTGACGACGCCGACGCGATCGGCAGGCCGCCGCCCGAGCCGGCCGACGCGTCGGACGGCCCCGTGTCGCCCGACGACGCGCAAGCATTCGTCTGGCGGACGCTGAAGACCTGCTACGACCCGGAGATCCCGGTCGACATCGTCGAGCTCGGGCTGATCTACGGCTGCACCATCGAGCCTGCCGAGCACGACCGCGTGAAAGTGTCGATCAGGATGACGCTGACCGCGCCCGGCTGCGGAATGGGCGAAACGCTCGCCGACGAAGTCGCCGACAAGGTGCTCGCGCTGCCGTTCGTCGGCGAAGTCAACGTCGACATGGTGTTCGATCCGCCGTGGGACCGGTCGCGCATGTCGGAGACGGCGATGCTGACGCTCGGTCTCTGACGCGGCGCCGCCCGCGGGCACCGCGCCGCATCCCGTCGCGACGTGCGTCTTAACCGCCGCAGCCGCCGCCCGGGCAGCGGCTTTCGTCCGCATCGCGTCCGAACCCGCCGTCGCGCTTCGCGATCTGCACGCGCCACTGCGACGGTCCCGCCTCCAGATACGTCCATTCGAACGAATCGGCCGCGCGCTCTTCGAGCCATGGTCCTTGAAGGGAGGAAGACGCGGCGCGCGACCGGTGCGGAACGCCCGCCATTCGCCGGAAGACGCGCACAGCGTTCGCCCGGCTTGCAACATGCAGCCGTTCACTATATAAAGTGCATGTATTACGCATGTTATAGCGCGCCACCCTCGACAGCAACATAAGACATGCATCTTTTTGCCACGTATGCGACTCTCTGAATACACGGACTACACGCTGCGCGTGCTGATGTACTGCGCGGCGAATCCGGATCGGCTCATCACGATCGCGGAGCTCGCCGAACGCCACGCCGTGTCGAAGAATCACCTGACGAAAATCGTCAACAGCCTCGCACGCCAGGGCACGCTCGAGACGACGCGCGGCCGGGGCGGCGGCGTACGCCTCGCGATGCCGCCCGCGCGCATCGGCATCGGCGACGTGATTCGCGCATCCGAAACGGACTTCCGCCTCGTCGAGTGCTTCGACCGGAACACGAACACGTGCATGCTCGCCACGAAATGCCGGCTCGAGCGGCTGCTCGACAGCGCCTTGCGCGCGTACTTCAAGGAACTCGACGGCGCGACGCTCGCGGATCTCGTCGGCCCGCCGCCGAAGAACGGATTGAGCCCGGCCGAGAAGATGCATGAATTCACGGTCGCGATGCCGTCGAAATCGATCGCGCGAGCGCGCTGAAGGCCCGCGCCCGAATGCCGATCGCCGCTGCGCGTTCGTCCCGCGCGGAACGCGGCGGCCGAGCGCCGCGCCCTCGCCCTGGCCCTCGCGATGTCGCGATCGACGAAAGCGGAATCGCGTCAGACCTCGGTCGGCGCGTCGACCATCACGAAGTTCAGCATCTTCAGGTGGGAGACCATCATCGAGTCCATCGTCCGGACGTGATGGTCGAACCATTCCGATACCTCCGCCAGCAACCGGCGGCCCAATTCGAATTGCGCGTCGCGCGCAACCTTGTCGCGCACGGCCGCCGCCACCTTCAGCACCTCGTCGTGATCGGCCGCATGGCAATACTGCGGGCCGAACTTCGTGTTCGCCATCCAGCGCTCTTCGCGCTCGAAGTGCTGCCGGCAGTGATCGATCCAGGCGTCGTACGCCTGCAGGAAATGCGCGTCGTCCGCGCGCGCGGCCGCGTCGAGCAACTGGACGAATTCCGTGTGAACGGCGTCGACGAACGGATCGTCGAGCTTCAGCTCGGGTTTCAGCTCGGGTTTCAGCTCGGTTGAAAGGTCTTGCATCGGAAGGACGGAATGGTTCGTGATTCGGGACGCGGCCTGACGGGTCGCCTCTTCGAAGGTACATGCCGCGGCCGCCGTTCGCTCGCCGATCTTCATTCCCGTTGATTCAGCACAAGATTGCCGGGCCGCGGGCGCGCGTGCGCGGCGCGCGCCCGGCGCGTCGGCATTTTCTCCGATACCGCGTTCCGATGCGCATTTTCGTCTCGCATCGGGTTCGTCTGAACGCAGATCAAGACCTTGCCCTACTTGTTGTTTGCGAATCGTCAACATGCGTCCCGCGGATTTCCGCTACATTCCGCCGCCAAAGCGACTGGATGTCGCATCGCATGCGCCGAATGCGTTTCGGCGCCTCGGTAGGCCCGCTTCATCACAACTTAGGCAAATTCAATGGTCCGAAGAATAACGAGTAGAGCGTCCGCGATCCTGCGATTAGGGCTCGTCGCGGGACTTTCCGGATGCAGCGAGCTGCACGTGCTCGATCCGAAAGGCGCAGTGGGCGCCGCGGAGAAGTCGCTGATCGCAACGTCGACGTGGGCGATGCTGATCGTGGTCGTGCCGGTGATCCTCCTCACGCTGCTGTTCGCGTGGCGCTACCGCGCATCGAACCGCAACGCGACCTACGCGCCGAAGTGGGCGCATTCCACCGCGATCGAGATCGTGATCTGGACGGTTCCGTCGCTGATCATCCTGTTTCTCGGCATCCTCACGTGGAAGACGACGCACGCGCTCGACCCGTACCGGCCGCTCGAATCGTCGGTGAAGCCGATCAACGTCGAGGTCGTCGCGCTCGACTGGAAGTGGCTCTTCGTCTATCCGGATCTCGGCATTGCTTCGGTGAACCAACTGGCGGTGCCCGTCGGCACGCCGATCAATTTCCGGATCACGTCCGATTCGGTGATGAACTCGTTCTTCATTCCGCAGCTCGGCACGCAGGTCTACGCGATGGCCGGCATGCAGACGCGCCTGCACCTGATCGCCGACGAGCCGGGCGATTTCGCCGGCATTTCCGCGAACTACAGCGGCCGCGGCTTCTCGGACATGAAGTTCCGCACGCTCGCGACATCGCGCGGCGCGTTCGACGCTTGGGTCGCGAAGGTGCGCGCATCAGCCGACCGGCTCGACATGACCGCATACGGCCAGCTCGCGCAGCCGAGCGAGAAGCAGCCCGTGCGCTACTACTCGACGGTCGATTCGCGGCTCTTTCACAACATCATCGCGAAGTACAACAACGGCCACGTCCTCGACCTGACGGACGCCGCCTGTCGGACGAAGGGGTAATGCATGTTCGGTAAATTGACGCTTTCTGCCATCCCGTTCGATCAGCCGATCGTCATGGGCGCGGCCGCGTTCATGGCGCTCGTCGCGCTGTCGGTCGTCGGCACGCTGACTTACACGAAGCGCTGGAAATGGCTATGGACCGAGTGGCTCACGTCGGTCGACCACAAGAAGATCGGCGTGATGTACATCATCGTCGCAGTGCTGATGCTGCTGCGCGGCTTCGCGGACGCGGTGATGATGCGCCTGCAGCTCGCGCTCGCGTACAACGGCCCCGGCTATCTGCCGCCGCACCACTACGACCAGATCTTCACCGCGCACGGCGTCATCATGATCTTCTTCATGGCGATGGCGCTGCTCGTCGGGCTCTTCAACCTGATCGTGCCGCTGCAGATCGGCGCGCGCGACGTCGCGTTCCCGTTCCTGAACTCGCTGAGCTTCTGGATGACGGCCGTCGCCGCGCTGCTGATGAACGTGTCGCTCATCGTCGGCGAGTTCGCGCAGACGGGCTGGCTCGCGTATCCGCCGCTGTCGGAGTTGCAGTTCAGCCCGGGCGTGGGCGTCGACTACTACCTGTGGGCGCTGCAGATATCCGGCGTCGGCACGCTGATCACCGCGATCAACTTCTTCGTGACGATCCTGCGGATGCGCGCGCCCGGCATGACGATGATGAAGATGCCCGTGTTCACGTGGACTGCGCTCTGCTCGAACGTCCTCATCATGGCGACGTTCCCGATCCTGACGGTTGCGCTCGCCCTCCTCGCGCTCGACCGCTACCTCGGCATGCACTTCTTCACGAACGACGCCGGCGGCAACGCGATGGTGTACCTGAACCTGATCTGGGCGTGGGGCCATCCGGAGGTGTACATCCTCGTGCTGCCCGCGTTCGGCATCTATTCGGAAGTGATCGCGACGTTCTCGAAGAAGCCGCTGTTCGGCTACAAGACGATGGTCTACGCGTCGTGCGTGATCATGGTGCTCGCGTTCCTCGTGTGGCTGCACCACTTCTTCACGATGGGCTCGGGCGCGAACGTGAACGCGTTCTTCGGGATCATGACGATGGTGATCGCGATCCCCACCGGCGTGAAGATCTTCAACTGGCTGTTCACGATGTACCGCGGCCGCATCGAGTTCACCGCGCCCGTGCTGTGGACGATCGGCTTCATGGTGACGTTCACGCTCGGCGGGATGACGGGCGTGATGATGGCGATTCCGGGCGCGGACTTCGTGCTGCACAACAGCCTGTTCCTGATCGCGCACTTCCACAACGCGATCATCGGCGGCGTCGTGTTCGGCTATCTCGCCGGCTTCCACTACTGGTTCCCGAAGGCGTTCGGCTTCAAGCTCGACGAAAAGCTTGGCAAGCGTGCGTTCTGGTGCTGGTTCATCGGCTTCTACGTGTCGTTCGTGCCGCTCTACGTGCTCGGCTTCATGGGCATGACGCGCCGCCTGAACCACTACGACAACCCCGCATGGCATCCGTGGCTCATCGTCGCCGCGTGCGGCGTCGCGTTGATCGCGATCGGCGTGCTGCACCAGGTTGCGCAGGTGTGGGTTGCGGTGCGCAACCGCAATGAGCCCGGCTATCGCGACACGACGGGCGACCCGTGGGGCGGCCGCACGCTCGAATGGGCGACGTCGTCGCCGCCCCCCGTCTACAACTTCGCGGTGATCCCGACCGTGCACGCGCTCGACGAGCTCGCATACCGCAAGGAGCACGGCATCGGCATCGGCGCCGGCAAGAACGTCGTCTACCAGGACATCCACATGCCGTCGAACACGGGTGCGGGCTTCGTCATCGGCGTGCTCAGCCTCGTGCTCGGCTTCGCGCTCGTCTGGCATATCTGGTGGCTCGCGATCGCGTCGCTCGTCGGCATCGTCGCGACGGTGGTCCTGTATAGCGCGGGCGACAACGACGGCTACTACATCCCGGCCGACACCGTCCGCAAGATCGAAGAAAAGCGCGCCGGCGCGCGCGTTGCCGCGCAGCCGGCCGAAGTCGAACTGGAGGCCAACTGATGTCGCACGACACGATGATGCTCGACCACGCGGCATCGCACGATCATCCGCCGTCGCATTCGGTGTTCGGCTTCTGGCTGTACCTGATGACCGACTGCGTGCTCTTTGCCGCGCTGTTCGCGACGTTCGCGGTGCTCGGCAACCAGTTCGCGGGCGGCCCGACCGGCCGGGATCTGTTCGACATTCCCGGCGTCGCGCTCGAAACCGCCGCGCTGCTGCTCTCGAGCATCACGTACGGCTTCGCGATGATCGGCGCGCACAAGCGGCAGCGCGGCGCGGTGTTCGGCTGGCTCGCGGTGACGTTCGTGCTCGGCGCGGCGTTCCTCGCGATGGAACTGCGCGAGTTCTCGCACCTGATCGCCGAGGGCGCGGGACCGCAGCGCAGCGCGTTCCTGTCGTCGTTCTTCACGCTCGTCGGCACGCACGGGCTGCACGTGACGGCGGGCCTCCTGTGGATGGTCGTGCTCGCCGCGCAGGCGCTGCGCCGCCCCGAGCTGACCGAGCGCGACATCCGCCGGCTCACCTGCCTCAGCCTCTTCTGGCACTTCCTCGACATCGTCTGGATCTGCGTCTTTTCCTTTGTCTATCTTGCGAGCGTGATCTAAATGGCCCATTCGCATCCTTCCCACGGCGATGAAGCGCACGGCACCGTCGGCGGCTATATCGCGGGCTTCCTGCTGTCGGTGCTGCTCACGGCCGCGTCGTTCGGCCTCGTGATGGGCGGCGTGCTGCCGCCGCGCGAGGCGCTCGTGTCGCTCGCCGTGCTCGCCGCCGTGCAGATCGTCGTGCACCTCGTGTACTTCCTGCACATGAACACGTCATCGAGCCAGCGCTGGAACGTGATGGCGTTCAGCTACACGGTGCTGACCGCGCTGATCCTGATCTTCGGCACGGTCTGGGTCATGCACAACGTCGGCATGAACATGATGTCCCGATAGGCGAGCCGTTTTGCCTGTCGCCGATGCCGTCCCGCACGGGACGGCATTGCTTTTGTTGCAGCCGGATCGCGCGGGGGTTCGATTCCCGCGCGGGCCGGCCGCTTGTTTGCTTGCCGGACGCGTCGCGCCGCCCTCGCCCGCCGCCGCGATTTCGCCGCGGAACGCGGAGCAAGGGGAAACGGCGCATCGATGTCTCTTTGTGTGATCGATTCCATGAACGACTCTTCCAACCCCATTCGCGTCGACGAGCCGATGCCGCACCGCAAGGTCATCCGCTCATGGATCACGCCGTTCGGCGAACGCGTGATCGCGCGCTCGATCGTGCTGCTCGCCGTCGACTATCTGCTGCTCCTCGCCGCGTTGGCGGGCGCGCTGCTCGCCGCGTCGAGCATCGTGAAGATCGTCTGCGGGATGGCGGCCGGCTTCATCACCGGGCGTCTTTTCATCATCGGCCACGATGCATGCCACCAGAGCCTCACGCCGAATCACCGGCTCAACCGCTGGCTCGGCCGCATCGCGTTCCTGCCGTCGCTCACGCCGTACAGCCTGTGGGAGGTCGGCCACAACGTCGTCCACCACGGCTACACGAACCTGAAAGGTTTCGATTTCGTATGGGCGCCGCGCACGCCCGACGAATACGCGGCGCTGTCGCCCACGCAGCGCTTCCTCGATCGCATCTATCGCAGCGGCTGGGCGCCGGGGCTCTACTATCTCGTCGAAATCTGGTGGCTGCGGATGTACTTTCCGACGAAGGTCTACCTCGGCGCGTCGCGGCCGATCTTCCGGCGCGACTGCCTGCTCGTCACGGGCTTCGCCGCGCTGTGGATCGGCGCGGTGGTCTGGATCGCCGCGGCGACGCAGCAGTCGACGCTCCTGCTGCTCGTCACGGGCGTTGCCGTGCCGTTCCTGTTCTGGTGCTCGATGATCGGCTTCGTCGTCTACGTTCACCACACCGATCCGCGCATCTCGTGGCACGCGAACCGCGCCGAGTGGTCGCGCGCCGCGCCGTTCGTGTCGACGACGCTGCACCTCACGTTCTCGTACGGCATCGGCGGCCTGCTGCATCACATCATGGAGCACACCGCGCACCACGTCGACATGAGCATTCCGCTGTACGGGCTGAAGGACGCGCAGGCGAAGCTCGAGGCGATGCTGCCGGGGCGCATCGTCGTGCAGCACTTCAGTTGGCGCTGGTACTTCGACACCGCGCGGCGCTGCAAGCTCTACGATACCGATCGCAAGTGCTGGACCGATTATCGCGGCCGCGCGACGAGCGACGCGCATCTGCGCGCGGATGCGCCGATGGCCGAGCAGCGGCCGATCGACACGCCGAACGGGCTGAGCGGCGCGTGACGCCGGCGGCTACGTGGCTGCGCGGCCGCATGGCTGCGCCCGTCGCTCGCTCGCCGCTCGCCCACTCGCGGCGATCGCCCCACGCTGCCGCACCACGCCCCTGAAACAAGACCGGCCGCTTGCGCGGCCGGCCGGTTCGAGCCCATCGCCGCGCGGCGGCAAGCCGCCCGCCGGGCGCATTACTTGAGCGTCACGGGCACGCTGAAGTACTTCTTCGCGAGGCCGTCGATCGTGCCGTCGGCTTTCAGTTCCTTCAGCGCCTGATTGACGGCGCTCTTCAGTTGCGCGTCGTTCTTGCGCAGACCGAAGCCGACGCCCGTGCCGAGGATCTCGGCATCGCTCACGTGATCGCCCGCGAACGCGAAGCCCGCGCCCTGCGGCTTCGACAGGAAGCCCTTCGCGCCGGCTTCCGAATCCTGGAACGTCGCGTCGAGGCGGCCCGACTTCAGGTCTTCATACGCGAGATCCTGCGTCTGGTACGGCACGACTTCGACGCCCGCCGGCGCCCAGCGCTTCTTCGCATACGCTTCCTGGATCGTGCCTTGCAGCACGCCGATGCGCTTGCCCTTCAGCGACGCCACCGTCGGCAGCAGGCCGCTGCCCTTCTTCGCGATCAACTGGTTCGGGATCGTGTAGATCGGATCGGTGAAATCGATCGCCTTCCGACGCTGCTCGGTGATCGTCATGTCGGAGTTGATCGCGTCGAACTTGCGCGCCTGCAGCGCCGGGATCAGGCCGTCGAACGCGTTCTCCACCCACACGCACCTGACCTTCAGCTTCGTGCACACCGCGTTGCCGATGTCGATGTCGAAGCCCGCCAGCTTGCCGTCCGGCGTCTTGTACTCGAACGGCGCATACGACGCCTCGACGCCGAAGCGGATTTCCTTCAGGTCGGCGGCGAACGCGCTGCCTGCCGCCAGGGCCGTGGCCGTCACCACCGCGTGCGCGGCCATCTTCCGCCAGTTCAACTTCATCAGGTGTTCTCCTCGCTTTGAACGAACAATGTCAGTCAACGACCGGACCGCCGCATCATTGCAGCGCCGAAATTTCCGGACAAACGCGCGGGGCGGCCGTGATGCGGCGCAACAGCCGCAAGGTCGCGATTGTACCGTCTCGCGCGGGCCGAGCCGTCGAACCCTCGCTCGAGCGCCGCCGCGACGCATGCGCCGCGCGGCCCGGGCGGAAGTCGCAAGAGGATGTCGCAATCGCGCAAGGCGTGCATGCGCCGCGCTCGCCCGGCTATGCGTCGCCGCCGTCGTCGGCGAGCGCGTCGGCAAGCGCCGCGCACAGATGCGAGTAGACGGCCGACACGTGCGGCAGATGACGCGCGTCCGGATGCGCGAGCACCCAGAGCTGCGATTGCGCGTCGTCGAGCGGCGGGCTGAGCCGCCGGATGCCTGGGTACGCCTTCGCGAGAAAAATCGGCAGCACGCCGATCGCCAGGCCCGCCGCGACGAGCTCGCACACCGACACGACGCTGTTCACGCGATAGCGCGGCTCGACGTCCGGATAGCGGCGGCGGCGCCAGCCCACCGACGGATGGTTCGACAGCGCGAGGTCGGGCGCCGCCCAATCGCATTGCGCGAGCGCGTCGAAATCGCCGGCGCGCAGCGGGCTCGACGCGTGCGCGAACACCGCGATGCGCAACGGGCCGACCGCGCGGCCGATCAGATGCCCGGGCGCGCGCTTCGTCGCGCGCACCGCGATGTCCGCGTCGCGCCGCGTGAGGCTCGCGAGGCCGTTGCTCGTGTCGAGATCGAAGCGCAGCGCCGGATGCCGCGCGGCAAGCCCGCCGAGCGCGTTCAGCAGCGGCCCGGACAGCACGCTGTCCGTCGTCGTCACGTGGACCGTGCCCGTCAGCGCGGCCGTATCCGTGCCCGCCGCGACGCGCGCGGCGTCGAGCTCCGCCTCGATCCGCTCGCCGTGCTGCGCGAGCCGGCTGCCGAGCGGCGTCGGCCGGTAGCCACGCTTCGAGCGCTCGAAGAGCCGCTGCCCGAGGCCGCGCTCGATGCGCTGCACCGTGCGGAACACGGTCGACGCATCGAGATTCATTCGTCGCGCCGCCTCCGCGAGCGTGCCCGCGCGCACGAGCGCGAGCACGGTCTGCATGTCGATGGCCGTCAGTTCGTATTGCGTTTCTGCATGCATCGTTTGGCGTCTTGCCGGTTATCGCCGGAGTCGGTCGCTGCTATTTTAACGGCGTATTCCGGGCGCGCCGTCGCGGCCGCCCTCCCCGGCTCAATCGTCACGACAAGGAAACGCTCACTCATGAAGCTCTATTACTCGCCCGGCGCATGCTCGCTCGCCATCCGCATCGCGCTCACCGAAGCCGGCCTGCCGTTCGAAAGCGTCAAGGTCGATCTGTCGAAGCATCGCATCGCGTCCGACGGCAGCGACTACTACGCGGTGTCGCCGCGCGGCTACGTGCCGCTCGTCGAGCTCGACGACGGCACGCGCCATACCGAGGCGGCCGCGCTGCTGCAGCGCGTCGGCGACCTCGCGGGCGCCGGCGCGCTGATTCCCGCGCACGGCACGGCGGCGCGCTACGAGGTGATCGAATGGCTGACGTTCGTCAGCTCCGAGCTGGGCAAGACGTACAGCCCGTGGCTCTTTCGCGCCGACACCGCCGACTCGACGCGGCAGCAATGTCTCGACAAGCTCGACCGTCGCCTGAAGGAAGTCGACGCGCATCTCGCGACGCGCGACTATCTGACGGGCGGCTTCACGGTCGCGGATGCCTATCTGTTCGCGGTCGCGAACTGGTCGAATCTCCTGCGCATCCCGCTCGCGCCGTACCCGCATCTCGTCGCGTTCATGGAGCGGGTGGCCGCGCGGCCGAAGGTCAAGGAGGCGCTCGCGGCCGAAGGTCTCGGCCGCTGACGCGCGAGACACGCCGGGCCGGATCGGGCCGGGCCCGGTGTGTCCCGCGCTTCACGCGAGCGCCGCGTATGTGTCGCGCGTCGTCTCGACGACGAGCAGCCCCGCGCGCAGGCCGGGCTTCACCGACGGATTCGGAAACACGATGCGCTCCTGCGCGTGCCGCACCGCGTAGCGGTAATCGCCGTCGCGCGCGAGCAGCGTGCCCTGCTCAAACGGCGTGAAATTCGGCACGTCCTTCGCGACGAACAGTTCGAGCGCATCGCTTCGCTTCGTGATCTGGTCGACGACCGTGAACACGCGCGGCAGCACCCCGCGCGCCGCTTCGCGGCGGCCGGACACGAGATTGCGCACCGCCGCGTCGGCAGGCGCGAAGCGCGACAGATCGTTCGCGCCGAACGGCATCACCTTGCCGAGCTCGAGCGTGCACGCGAGCGCGCCGCACGTCTGCGCGCTGAAGTGCGAGAACGTGCTGCCCCGCGTGGTATGCAGCAGCACCGCCGCGATCTTCGCTTCGCCTAGCCACTCGAACATCGTGCGCGTCGGCGGCTCGCCCGTGTGCGGCAGCAGCGCGAACTGCTCGAAGACCGACGCGCGGATCGCCGTGTGCATGTCGATGTGCCAGCGCGCGCCGCGCGCGCGGCCCGCCGTCGCGAAAAACGCCGACGCGGCCGCCTCCAGTTGCGCGGCGCGCGGCGCTTCGCGACTCGTCGCGAGCGACGCGTGCCGGCCGCCGAACAGCCGGTTCAGATCGTCGTCGAGATAGCGCTCGCCCGCGCGCATCGCCCCCGGATTGCCGAGCGCGACGAGGAGCCGGCAGCGCAGCGGCAGCGCGCCGCGCGCGATGTCGCGCACGAGCATCGACAGCAGCTCGATCGGCGCGGTCTCGTCGCCGTGCACGCCCGCCGAAACGAGCACGCTCTGCATGCGCTGCGCCGCGTCGACAGGCTCGAGCTGCAGCAGGCCGTCGCCGAGCCAGCGCCAGCGCACCGCGTGCGCCGCGCACTCGCCCGCATCCGCGCGCGGCGCTTCGCCCGCGAGCGTCAGCGCGAGGAAATCGTCGAGCCAGGCGGCGTCGCGGCCGGGATCAGCGCTGGAAGTCATAGAGCGAGCCGAGGCCGAGAATGTGCGTCAGTTCGTCGAGCGCGGTGCGCGATTCGTCGAGGAGCGCGGGATCGGCGAGATCGGCGGGCGACAGCCGGTCGCGGTAGTGCTTGTCGATCCATGCGTCGAGCGACGCGAACAACGTGTCGCCGATCCACACGTTCGGCTTCACCGCCGCGCGCTCGTCGTCGCTCAGCACGACGCGCAGCCGCAGGCACGCGGGCCCGCCGCCGTTCTTCATGCTCTCGCGCAGATCGAACACGCGCACGTCGCGAATCGGCCCGTTGCCGGCGGCGAGCGCGTCGAGATACGCGGCTACGTTCGCGTTCTCGCGGCACTCCTGCGGCACGACGAGCAGTTGCTGGCCGTCCTCGCGCGTGAGCAACTGGCTGTTGAACAGGTACGAGCCCACCGCGTCGGCGACGCTCACCGCGCGATCCGGCACCTCGATCACGTTCAGCCGCGCGCCGAGCGCGCCGAGCGACGCGGTGAGCGCGTCGTACACGGCCGCTTTGTCGACGAACGCGCGCTCGTGGCAGAACAGCGTGTCGCGGTTGCCGACCGCGATCACGTCGTTGTGGAACACGCCCGCGTCGATCACGTCCGGGCTCTGCTGCGCGTAGATCGTCGCCGCCTCGCGCAGGCCGTGGCGATGCGCGACCGCGCGGCTCGCCTCGAAGGTCTGGCGCGCCGGGAAGCGTGTCGGCTCCGGCCCACGGCGATATTCGGCGCGGCCATACACGAAGAACTCGACGCCGGGCGCGCCGTATTCCGCGCAAAAGCGCGTGTGGTTCGCGGCGCCCTCGTCGCCGAGCGCCGGCGTGCCGGGCAACGCGTCGTGCACCGCGAAGCGCGTTTCGTCCGCGAAGATCGCGGCGAGCGTGCGGCGTGTCGCTTCATGCTCGATCGCGCGATGCAGCTTGCTGCACAGGTTGGCCGGCGTGAAGTGCACGCGGCCGTCGCTCGTGTCGGCGGACGGGCTCACCGTCGCCGCGTTCGCGGTCCACATCGCCGACGCGGAGCTCGCGGCGGCGAGCAGCTCGGGCGCCTGCTTCGCGGCCTTCGCGATCACGTCGGCGTCCTTGCCGGAGAAGCCGAGCTCGCGCAACAGGCGCAGCGACGGCCGCTCCTGCGGCGGCAGCACGCCCTGCGCGAAGCCGAGGTCGGCGAGCTGCTTCATCTTGCGCAGCCCCTGCTTGGCGGCCGCCTTCGGGTTCGCGTCGGACTTCTCGTTCGACAGCGACGCGACGTTGCCGAACGACAGCCCCGCGTAGTTATGGGTCGGGCCGACGAGCCCGTCGAAATTGGCTTCCTTAGCGTTCATCGTCGCATCCTGCTCAGAAATGAAGGCCCGGCGACAGGCTCGCGGGCATCTGCAATTGCGCGCTCTCGACCGACGCCATCGGATACGCGCAGTAATCGGCCGCGTAGTACGCGCTCGGGCGATGGTTGCCCGAGCGGCCCGCGCCGCCGAACGGCGCCGCCGACGACGCGCCGTTGGTCGGCCGGTTCCAGTTCACGATGCCGGCGCGGATCGCGCGGCGGAACGTGTCCCAGGCTTTTTCGTCGTCGGCGAGCAGGCCCGCCGACAGGCCGAACGCGGTGTCGTTCGCGCGCGCGATCGCATCGTCGAGATCGGTGTAGCGAACGATCTGCGCAAGCGGGCCGAAGTGCTCCTCGTCGGGCAGCTCGCGCACGGGCGTGACGTCGAGGATCGACGCGTTGACGAAGCCGAGCGCCGGATCGCGCTGCCTCATCTCGATGATGGGCGCGGCGCCCAGCCCGACGAGCTTCGCCTGCGCGGCGACGAGGCGCGACGCCGCGCGCGCGGAGATCACCGCGCCCATGAACGGCTGCGGATCGGCGTCGTAGACGTCGGCCGTGATCTTCGATGCGACGTCCGCGAAGCGCGCGAGGAAGCGCTCGCCGAACGCGCCGTGCGGCACGAGGATCCGGCGCGCGCACGTGCAGCGCTGCCCCGCCGACAGGAACGCCGACTGGATCGCGTGGTGAACGGCCGCGTCGATGTCCTCGACGTCGGCGACGACGAGCGGATTGTTGCCGCCCATCTCGAGCGCGAGCACGATCTCGGGCCGGCCGCCGAACTGCCGGTGCAGCAGCGTGCCCGTGTCCGAGCTGCCGGTGAAGAAGAGGCCGTCGATCTGCCGATGGTTCGCGAGTGCGACGCCCGTGTCCTTCTCGCCCTGCACGAGGTTCAGCACGCCCGCGGGCAGCCCCGCGTCGCGCCAGGTCTCGACGGTGGCGCGCGCAACGCCGGGCGCGAGCTCCGACGGCTTGAACACGACAGTGTTCCCCGCGATGAGCGCGGGCACGATGTGCCCGTTCGGCAGGTGGCCCGGAAAGTTGTACGGACCGAACACCGCGACGACGCCGTGCGGACGGTGCCGCAGCACCGCGACGCCGTCCGCCATCGGCGTGCGCTTCTCGCCGGTGCGCTCGTGATATGCGGCGATCGAGATGTCGACCTTCGCGGCCATCGACGCAACCTCGGTGCGCGCCTCCCACAGCGGCTTGCCGGTCTCGCGGCCGATCATCGTCGCGAGCGCTTCCTTGCGCTCGACGAGGAGCGCGGCGAAGCGCTTGACGATCGCGCAGCGCGCGTCGAGATCGAGCGCGGACCACGCGGCGAACGCGCGGCGCGCGCTCGCGACCGCGCGCTCGACGTCTTCCGCCGACGCGCTCGCGCCTTCCCACACGCGCTCGTTCGTGCCGGGGTTGCGCGAAGCGAAGACGGGGCCCGCGCCGTCGCGCCAGGCGCCGTCGATGAAGAGTTCAGTCATTTCGTTATCCCTGTTTCGGTTTGAGCGGCAGCACGCGCACGGGATCGCCCGCGCTCACGCGCAGCGCGGCGGCGTCCTCGGCCGACAGCGTGAACGCGCCTTCGTCGACGAGCCCCGGCGCGATGCCGACGCGAAAATCGGTGAGCGACGTGTTCGACACGAGCGAGCGCGGCGCGTTGTCTTGCCCTTCGCGCCCTTCGTGCCCTTCGCGCGAGCCGATCGCGACCGGCACGACGACGCTCTCGCGCACCGTGCGCAGATCCGACACGTGGCATTCGAGCACGGGGCCCGCGTCGAAGATGTCGACATGGTTCTGATAGCGCAGCCCTTCCGCTTCGAGCATCTTGCGCGCGGGCAGCGTGTCGCGGTGCGTGACGCCGATCACGTCCTGCGCGTCCTGCGGCAGCAGGTCGACGTACACCGGAAAGCGCGGCATCAGCTCCGCGAGGAACGACTTGCGGCCGTGCGAGCTCAGATAGTCGGCGGCGTTGAAGTCGATCTGATAGAAATGCGAACCGACCGCGCGCCAGAACGGCGACGTGCCGTCGTCGTCGAAGTGCCCGCGCAGCTCCGCGCAGATGCGCTCCGGAAAGCGTTCGCGAAACTGCGCGATGAACATGAAGCGCGAGCGCGACAGGAGGCCGCCGACGCCGCCCGTGCGGTAGCGCGGGCTCAGGAACAGCGAGCACACTTCCGCGTAGCCCGTCAGGTCGTGCGAGATGTTCAGCAGCGACATCTTCGTCCACACGCCGAGATCCTGGCTCGCGTGGACGACGGTGCTCACGCGGTAGTTGTAGAACGGCTGCGCGAGGCCGACTTCGGTTTCGATGCCGCATACGCCGGCGATGTCGCCCGACTGCGAATCCTCCATCACGAAGAAGTAGCCGGCTTCGGCGGGCGTCGCGAGATTGCCGAGCGTGCGGCGCGTGCGCTCGATGCGCGCGGCGAGCGCGTCGCGGTCCGGCTTGAACGTGGTGAGGCCCGGTCCGGTTTCCTGCGCGAGCGCGACGAGCGCGTCCACGTCGCCCGTTTGTACGACCCGAACGACGATCATGCTGCGTCTCCTGGTTGGTCCGTCGGTTGGTCCACCGGTTGGCCGTCGCGCTGATGCAGCGGCACGCAGCGCACCGTGTCGCCGTCGGCGACGCCGAGCGCCGTGCGCGCATCGGCGGGCAGCGGCGCGTCGGCGCTGTCGGCGGGCAAGTCCGCGAGCACGCAGCGGAACGCGTCGCCGCGCCCGCTCGACAGCAGATACGTGGCGCCGCCGTGCGCGCGCGCCGCCTCGCGCACCGTGCGATCGGCGTGCTTCGTCACGCACGCGGTGCGGTCGACCTGCGCGGTCAGCACGGGGCCGGCGTCGAAGATGTCGACATAGCGGTCCGGCTCGAAGCCTTCTTCGAGATGGATGTCGTACGCGAGGAGCGCATGCTCGTTCGGCTCGCCGAGCACGCGTTGCGCAGCTTCGGGCAAGAGCGGCACATAGAGCGGATAGGTCGGCATCACTTCGGCGATGAACGTGCGGCTGCGGCCGCCCGATTCGATCTCGACCGCCGCGAAGTCGCGCCCGAAGAACTTGCGGCCCACCGCTTCCCAGAACGGCGACGCGCCCGTCTCGTCGGTGACGCCGAGCAGCAGCGAGAACACCTCGGGCGTGAAGCGGTTGCGATTCGCGGCGATGTACATCATCCGTGCGCGCGAGAGCAGGTGCGCGGCGGCGTCGCCGCGCAGCGACGGATCGACATAGAAGCCGGCGAGCCGGCTCTTGCCCGTCAATTCGTGCGACATCGTGAGCGCGTGGATCTTGCGGTTCACGTGCAGCTCGCGCGACGCGTGGATCAGCGCGTCGTTGCGAAACGCGTAGAACGGCTCCGAGTAGCCGGCCGCGGCGACGACGCTCGCGGTGCCGAGCAGCTTGCCTGTGGCGCTGTCCTCGAGCACGAACAGATAGAACTCCTCGCCGGGGAAGTCGACTTCCGCGCGAAACGAGTCCTCGGAAAGCGCGACGCGCGCTTCGAGCGCCGCGCGGTCGTGCGGCAGCGAGTGCAGCACGGGTTGCGCGGTGCGCGCCATCTGCGCGAGCGCGTCGAGATCGGCGAGTTTGCCGGGGCGTACGAAGAGCATCGTCGTTCCTGTCTACGTCAGCGATTGGGCTGCTTGGGGGCGGCTCAGGGTCGGCTTAGCGCGACGCGGTTTCGGCTTGCGCGGCGAGCACCTGCTCGACGGCCTTCCCGAAGCGCGCGAGGCCTTCGTCGAGCACGTCGAGCGGAATCACGAGCGACGGCGCGAAGCGCAGCACGTTCGGGCCGGCGATCAGCATGATGACGCCGTGCTCGGCCGCGGCCGACACGAAGTCCTTCGCGCGGCCGTCGAGTGCGTCGACGAGCTCGGCGCCGATCAGGAGGCCCTTGCCGCGAACCTCCTTGAAGAGCTTGAAGCGCGCGTTGATTTTTTCGAGCGTGGCCGTGAGGCGCGCGCTGCGTTCGTTGACGCCTTCGAGGAGCGCGGGATCGCTGACGAGCTCGACGACCTTGTCGGCGATCGCCGACGCGAGCGGATTGCCGCCGTATGTCGTGCCGTGCACGCCGACCTTGAAGTGCGCGGCGAGCGCTTCGGTGGTGAGCATCGCGCCGATCGGGAAGCCGTTGCCGAGCGCCTTCGCGGTGGTCAGGATGTCGGGTGTGACGCCCGTGTCCATGTACGCGTAGAAGTGGCCGGTGCGGCCGACGCCCGTTTGCACTTCGTCGAAGATGAGGAGTGCGCCGTGCGCGTCGCACGCTTCGCGCAGCGCCTCGAGGAAGGCGGGATCGGCGGGAATGACGCCGCCCTCGCCCTGGATCGGCTCGACGATGACCGCGCAGGTCCTCGGGCCGATCGCGGCCTGGGCGGCGGCGATGTCGTTGAACGGCAGATGCTTGATGCCTTCCGGCACGGGGCCGAAGCCTTCGGAGTACTTCGACTGGCCGCCGACGCTGACGGTGAAGAATGTGCGGCCGTGGAACGACTGGAGAAACGACACGATTTCGTACTTGTCGGCGCCGTGGCGTTCGAACGCGACGCGACGCGCGAGCTTGAGGGCGGCCTCGTTGGCTTCGGCGCCGGAGTTTGCGAAGAATGCGCGGTCGGCGAACGTGAGCGATTCGAGACGCTTCGCGAGGCGCAGGACGGGCTCGTTCGTGTAGCCGTTGCCGATGTGCCAGAGCTTGCGGCTTTGCTCGTCGAGCACCTTGAGGAGTTCCGGATGACCGTGGCCGAGCGCGGTGACGGCGATGCCGCCGGCGAAATCGACATAATCGCGGCCTTCCGTGTCCCAGACGCGCGAGCCCTCGCCGCGATCGGGGACGAACGGCGCGGGCGAGAACACCGGCACCATCACTTCATCGAAAGTCTGACGGGACACGTTCGGGCTCTTCATGACGATTCCTTTCGTTTCGTAAGAGGTAACAGATTCAAGTTTAGGCAACGTCGCGGGATGCGTCTTGCGCAATTGCGACGGGATTTATCGGAGGGGGCTTTTGCCACCTTTTTCGGTGGGGGATGGTTTCTTGGTCGGTCATTTGTGTGTGTTGCGTGAATGGCCTGTGATGTTTTCGGTCCATTGGCGTTGCCCCTCCCCGGGGCGGGGGTCACTTTTCTTTGTCTTGCCAAAGAAAAGTAACCAAAAGAAAGGCGCGTCCTTGGGCGGACAGCAAAGGGAGCTACGCTTCCTCTTCCCGCCAGCTTTCCCGCTCGATTCGCTGTACCCATCGTCCGAGCGCAGCGAGGATGGAGCGGCGGGAGGTATACCGCTCTGGTGAACGGTTCGACGACACCGATCCTGCGCGATCCCCTTGGCGTTCTTGTCTGACGCGACTCGTTAGGGGCTGTGCCAGTTTGCTGGAGCCTGGCAACGTAGGCCGGGGCCGAAAAAGCGCCTTTCTTTTGGTTACTTTTCTTTGGCAAGACAAAGAAAAGTGACCCCCGCCCCGGGGAGGGGCAACGCCAATAGACCGAAAACATCACAGGCCATTCACGCCCCCCAAAAGCAACGCCAAAAACTGCCACAAAAAAACGCCCCGACGACCACTCAATCCCCATCGCTGGGCCGCTCGACCAGCGCCCCCGCCCGAGGCGGCTCGACGCCCCCATGCTGCTTCTCGAGCCAGGCCCGCCGATCTTCACGCGGCGTCACCCCGAACCGCTCCCGATAAGCATTGGAGAAATGCGCAGCAGAAGAAAACCCACAAGCAAGACTCACCTGCACGACGGACTTGCTCGTGCGCTGCAACTGCGTGCGGGCCTTCAGGAGCCGCAAATTGAGGTAATACTTGGACGGCATCGCGCCGAGATATTGTCTGAAGAGCCGCTCGAGCTGCCTGCGCGACACGCCGACGAGCCCCGCAATCTCGTCGGTCGCGAGCGGGTCCTCGATGTTCGCCTCCATCAGCAGCAACGCATCGTTCAACCGCGGGTGCCGCTCGCCCGGCGCCGTCACGAATGGAATCCGCTGGCGCGCCTCGCCGCTTCTGAGCGGCCCCGTGCCGAGCGCATCCGCAATCCGCTCCGCCAGCTCCGGCCCCTGGTCGCGGCCGATCATCGCCAGCATGAAGTCGACGCTCGCCTGGCCGCCCGCGCATGTCGCGCGATCGCGGTCGATCTCGAAGATCTGCTGCGTGACGATCGAGCGCTCGAACTGTTCGGCGAACTGCTGGTACGTCTCCCAGTTCACGCTGACCCGGTAGCCCGACAGTTGCCCCGCCATCGCGAGCCACCATACGCCGTGATGGATGCCCGTCACGAGCGGCGTGCGCTGGCCGACCCGCGCGAGGCTCGCGAGAAAAAGCCGATAGTCGGCGAACTGCTGGAACCGCTCGCTCACGACGATCAGCCAGTCGCAGACGATCGCATCGTTGAACGCCGCGTCCGCGTGCCATTGCGCGCCGCCCGCAAGCGGCACCGCACGTCCGTCCCACGAGCACACCCGCCAGCGGTACAGCAAACGCCCGTCGATCTCGTTCGCGAGATTCAGCGCGTCGACGATCGGCCCGACACCCGACATCGACACGGGCGGCAATGCAACGATCGCCACCTGTATCGTGCGCGCGGGGCTGCCTGGGCGATTCACGGACGTCACGACCTGCCGCGTCGGCCGTTACTTGAGGCTGCCCGACAGGAACTGCTTCAGGCGCTCGCTCTTCGTGCCGCCGAACACCTCGGCAGGCGCGCCTTCCTCCTCGACGCGACCCTGGTGCAGAAACATCACGTGATTCGACACGTTGCGCGCAAAGCCCATCTCGTGCGTGACGACGATCATCGTCCGCCCTTCCTCCGCGAGCTTCTGCATCACCTTCAGCACTTCGCCGACCAGCTCCGGATCGAGCGCCGACGTCGGCTCGTCGAACAGCATCACGTCCGGGTGCATCGCCAGCGCGCGCGCAATCGCGACGCGCTGCTGCTGGCCGCCCGACAAATGCGACGGATACTGCTTCTCCACCCGCGGCGCGAGACCGACCTTCTCCAGATATTCGCGCGCGCGCCCCTCCGCCTCCCGCCTCGAAATCCCCAGCACGTGCACGGGCGCTTCCATCACGTTCTCCAGCACGTTCATGTGCGACCACAGATTGAAGTGCTGGAACACCATCGCGAGCTTCGTGCGAATCCGCTGCAGTTGCTTGTGATCGGCGACTTCGAGATTGCCCGCGCGATCGGTCTTCGTGCGCACCGTCTCGCCGTCGACGACGATCTGACCCGCGTTCGGCCGCTCGAGGAAGTTGATGCAGCGCAGGAACGTGCTCTTGCCCGAGCCGCTCGCGCCGATGATGCTGATCACGTCGCCCGCCTTCGCGTTCAGCGACACGCCCTTGAGCACCTCGTTGTCGCCGTAGCGCTTGTGGATGTCCCGTGCCTCGAGCTTGCACGCGGCATTCGTGGTCGTGGTCTCTGCCAACTGGCTCTCCCTGGAGTGAAATCAATGACGGCCGGCCGCGAGATACGCGAGCCAGTGGCGCTCGGCCCGACGAAAGGCCGCGACGAGTGCGAACGATACCGCAAGATAGATCAGCGCGGCGATTCCGAACGACTGGAACGCCATGTACGTCGCCGAATTCGCGTCGCGCGCGACCTTCAGGATATCGGGCACGGTCGCCGTGAACGCAACCGTCGTCGCGTGCAGCATCAGGATCACCTCGTTGCTGTAGAGCGGCAATGCGCGGCGCAGCGAAGACGGCAGGATCACCCGGCGATACATCGTGAACGGGCCCATTCCGTACGCGCGCGCCGCCTCCACCTCGCCGTGCGCAATCGCGCGGATCGCGCCCGCGAAGATTTCGGTCGTGTACGCGCAGGTGTTCAGCGCGAACGCGAGAATCGCGCAGTTGAAGCCGCTCCTGAAGAACGCGTCGAGGAACGCGTGATCGCGAACGAACGCGAGGCTGTACATCCCCGTGTAGATGAGGAGCAACTGCACGTAGAGCGGCGTGCCGCGGAACACGTACGTGTAGAAGCGCACGGGCGTCGACAGCCAGCGCTTCTTCGACACCCGCGCAACCGCGAGCGGCACCGCGCAGACGAAGCCGATCGCGATCGACGCGACGAGCAGCCACAGCGTGACGGCGAGCCCCGACACGCGCTGGCCGTCCCAGTAGAGGAACGCGCGCCCGAATTCCTGGAGAATCTCGATCATAGTTCCGCGTGCCTCACGCCGATGGAATAACGCTTCTCGAGCTGCTTGAGCACGAGATTGGAGGCCGTCGTGATCGCCAGATAGACGAGCGCCGCGACGAGAATGAAGAAGAACATGTTGAACGTGCTCTTGCCCGCGTCCTGCGCGGCTTTCACGATGTCGGCGAGACCGATGATCGACACGAGCGCGGTCGCCTTCACGAGCACCTGCCAGTTGTTGCCGATGCCGGGCAGCGCGAAGCGCATCATCTGCGGAAACATGATCCGCACGAACACGCGCATCCCGCCCATCCCGTACGCGCTGCCCGCCTCGAGCTGACCGCGCGGCACCGCGAGGAACGCGCCGCGGAACGTCTCGGTGAAATACGCGCCGTAGATGAACCCGAGCGTCAGCACGCCGGCGACGAACGGATCGATGTCGATCTGATCCCAGTTCATCAGATCGGTGAACTTGTTGAGCCAGATCTGGATGCTGTAGAACAGCAGCAGCATCAGCACGAGATCGGGCACCGAGCGGATGAGCGTCGTGTAGCCCGTCGCGATCGCGCGCAGCACGCGATTGTGCGAGAGCTTCGCGATCGCGCCGGCGAGGCCGAGCAGCACCGCCGCCGCGAGCGACAGCACCGACAGCTCGATCGTCTGCACGGTGCCCGCCCAGATGAGCGGACCAAAGCCGTATAGGAACACGCTTGTCTCCGTGATCGTGAGGGGGGGAACGGCGCGCGGATGACTGCGCCGGTTTGACGCGGATAGTCGCAAGCGAAAAAAAACCGCTCAAATGGCGGTGACGCGCGATGCTGCGTTGCAACATCGCACCGACGCCGCCGCGCGCGGCGCGCACAGCACTGTTTTAGCGGGGTAAACGTCGGTTCCGTGCGTTGCCGGCCGCGCGCCGTCTGCGGCTTTTTTGCAAGTTTCGGGTCGCTTTTGCGATAGAGCCGACGGGGTCGGCGGGCGAGCGGCGCTCAGTGCCCCTTCAGGATGTCGGAGCGCGAAGTCGTGTAGACGAGCCCATCCGGCCCGAAATGGACGTTGAAGAACGCGTCCTGATTGACGCCGTCCTCGAGCCAGCGCCAGCTCCACACCGTCTCCGGCTTGAGCGGGTAGCGCGCGACCTCGGTCGGCTTGCCAAGCAGACGCCGCACCTCGTCCTGCGTCATGCCCGAGCGGATCTTCGCGAAGTTCGCGGCCGTCAGCACCTGCGTCGCGGCGACGAAGCGGCCGTTCGCGTCGATGTCGACCATGTACGTCTCGTTGCCCATCGGGCCGCGCGGGTATTCGAGCCGCTTCGAGCCGTCGGTGTAGGCGCGCTCCGTCTCGGGCCGCCCCATCTGGCTGCGGATCTCGGCCTCGGTCGTCACGCCGGGCGTGAGCCCCTTGAGGAACAGCGGCGCGGGCTTGATCGCGTTGAAGAAATCCTTGAATCGCTGCACGGTCTGCTCGCTTTGCTGATCGTCGCAACCGGCGAGCGCGAGCGCCGCGCCGAGCATCGCGACAGGGAGGATACGGAATCGGAACATCGTCATCGGGAAACGGCGCGTCTTCGCGCGTGACATCGAACACGCGCGCAAGCATACCGCACCGCGGCCGTCGCACACGGAAAGCGCAATTCGGCGCGGCGAGCGGGCGGGCGATTCCCCCCCGGGGGCCGGGGCGGGAAAGGAGGAAAATCGGAAACCCGTCGACCGCATGGCCGGGGGATCGCCACCGACGGAAGCACTGGGCGCGCACGAGGCCCGCGCCTTTGAGGCTTTGAGCCACCGGAGCATCGATCCGCCGCGCCCGCGAGTCAACGCCCGAACGAAAGCGCCCCGCCGCTCGGCCGCGCGCTCACAGCATGGGCTCGGCCTGCCGCTCGCGCCGCGCCTCGGCGGCCGCGACGCGCGCCGCGCGCCGCGCATGGCTGCGAATCCGCCGCCGCGTGCGCGACAGCTCGACGAATTGCCACGACCCGAGCGCAAGCGCGCCGAACAGCAGCTCGCGCACGCGCTTGACGAGCGCGAGCGACAGCGCCGCCTCGCGGCCGACGCCGAACATCTGCGCGAGCAGCACGACGGTCGCCTCCTGCACGCCGAGACCGCCCGGCACCATGAACGCCGCATGCCGCACCGCCTGCGTCATCGCCTCGATCGCGATCGCGCCGCCGATCGACACCGGATGGCCGAGCAGCGCGAGCGCCCAATAGATCTCGAGCGCGCCGGCGACATAACCCGCGAGCTGCCAGAAGAACGCGCGGAACAGCAGGCCCGCGCGCGACATCAGCGCATCGATGTCGGCGTCGAGGCGCTTGCCGTCGACGCCCTGCAACAGCCGGTGCGAATCGCCGAGCAGCCGGCTCGCGAAGCGCTCGATCGCATGGAAGACGCCGCCGCGCCGCATCAGCACGAATCCGAGCACGGGGATCGGCAGCGACAGCACGAGCCCGACGCCGATCGTCCTCGCGCCGACGCTCTCCTGCGTCGCGGCGAGCAGCAGCACGAGCCCGAGCGCGGCGAACGCGTACTGGACGGCGATCGTCACGAGCACCTCGACGATCACCGACGCCGTCACGCGGCTCGCATCGGGCACGCGCCAGCGCGCGAGCCGGATGCCGACGATCTCGCCGCCGACGCCGACGACGGGCAACAGCCGGTTCACCGCCTCGCGCACGGTCGCGATCCACCAGAGGAACGGCAGCGACGCGCGCTTGTCGAGCAGCAGACGCCACGCGTGCGCGTCGAGCAGCAGCGGCAGCCCGTGGAACGGCACGAGCCACAGCAGCGCGAAGCCGGCCTGGCCGATCACGCGGCCGACGTCGCCGACGCCCTCGCGCACGACGAGCGCGAGCAGGATCGCAATCCCGATCGGCCAGCCGAGCCATTTGATCCAGCGGGTCATGACGGCTGCGCTCCGCTCATCCGCGCGCCGCGCGCGGCATCCGTGCGCGCGCGCCGCCGTCGAACACGTCGGCGAAGCCGCCGCACGCGACGCCCGCCGCCTGCACCGCGGCCGCGACGCGCGGCGACAGCAGCGCGGCGAGCTCGTCGGCCGGCCGGTAGTCGCGCATCGACGGCGTGATCGGGCCGTCGCCCGCCTCGGCCGGATGGGAATAGATCTCGCCGACGCCCGCGGGCAGCTTCGCGAGCGCGGCGAGCAGCGCCGCCTCGTCCATCGCGCCCGAGTGCTCGATGCCGACGACGTAATCGTTGTGCGCGATGCCCGCGCGGTCGAGCCGCGCGCGCACGAGCGCGATCCACGGCTTCAGCCAGAACGGCGTCGACGGCTCGCACGGCAGCCGCATCGCGGAGAGCCCGAACTCGCGGCCGATGTCGACGATCATCGACAGCACGGTCGGATGCAGATGGAAATGCTTGTGCGTGTTCACGTGATCGAGCGCGAGCCCGGTCGCCGCGAACGCGTCGAACTGCGCGCGGATCTCGCGGCGCAGTTGCGCCCGCACATGCGGCAGGAAGAAGAAGCGGCAACCGTCCTTCGCCATCGCGTCGCGAAAGCGCCCGTCGGGACCGACGAGCGCGGGGATCTCGCGCGCGGGCAGCGTCGCGGGCCCGTCGGCAAGCACGACGTGCAGGCCGACGGCGAGCGACGGCAGGCGCTTCGCGCGCTCGACCGCGTCGCGCGCGGCCGGCGCGCCGACCATCAGGCTCGCGGCCGAGAGCACGCCGTCGCGGTGCGCGCGCTCGACGGCCGCATTGACCCGCTCATGCAGGCCGAAGTCGTCCGCCGTGAAGATCAGCGCACGCGGCGCCGCGCCGGAAGCCGCCACCGATCACGCCTCATGCGCGCGCAGGAAACGGAAGAACTCGACGCCCTCGCGCAAACGGCGCTTCATCATCTCCCAGCTCGTCAGCATTTCGCGGAGGATTTCCCAGATCTTCGACGGGCGGAAGTAGAACTCGCGATAGAAGTGCTCGAGCTCGTGATAGATCTCCTCCTTCGGCAGGTGCGGATAGCCGATCGCGGCGAGCTGCACGCCTTCCTTGCTGACGAGGTTGATCGTCTTGTTCTCTTCCATCCAGCCGTTCTCGATCGCCTGGTTGTACAGGCGCGTGCCAGGATACGGCGCGGCGAGCGACACCTGGATCGTGTGCGGATTGATTTCCTTCGCGTACTCGATCGTCTTCTTGATCGTTTCCTTCGTCTCGCCCGGCAGGCCGAGGATGAAGGTGCCGTGGATCTTGATGCCGAGCTTCCTGCAATCTTCATTGAAGCGGCGCGCGATGTCGGTGCGCAGGCCCTTCTTGATGTTCAGCAGGATCTGGTCGTCGCCCGACTCGTAGCCGACGAGCAGCAGCCTCAGGCCGTTCTCCTTCATGATCTTCAGCGTCGAATACGGGACGTTCGCCTTCGCGTTGCACGACCACGTGACGCCGAGCTTGCCGAGCCCGCGTGCGATTTCCTCGACGCGCGGCTTGAAGTCGGTGAACGTGTCGTCGTCGAACATGATCTCCTTGACTTCCGGCATGTTGTCGCGAATCCACTTCACTTCCGCGAGCACGCTCTCGACCGAGCGCGTGCGGTAGCGATGGCCGCCGACCGTCTGCGGCCACAGGCAGAACGTGCACTTCGAGCGGCAGCCGCGGCCCGTGTAGATCGACACGTACGGGTAGTTCAGATAGCCGATGAAGTAGTTGTCGATCTTCAGGTCGCGCTTGTAGACGGGCGCGACGAACGGCAGCTCGTCCATGTTCTCGATCATCGGGCGCGCTCCGTTGTGCTCGATCGAGCCGTCCTTCGCGCGGTAGCTCATCCCGAGGATCTCGGCGAACGGCAAGCCTGCCGCGATGTCCTTGCACGTGTAGTCGAATTCCTCGCGGCACACGAAATCGATCGCTTCCGTCGCGGCGAGCGAGTTGTGCGGATCGACCGCGACCTTCGCGCCGACCATGCCGACGAGCATCGACGGCTTCATCTTCTTCAGGTCTTCCGCGAACATCGCGTCGGTCGGGAACGACGGCGTGCTCGTGTGGATGATCACGAGATCGTAGTCCTGCGCGATCTTGAGCGTCTCCTCGACCGACAGGCCGTCGGCGGGCGCGTCGAGGACGCGGCTGCCCGGCACGAGCGCAGCCGGCTGCGCGAGCCAGGTCGGATACCAGAAGGATCGGATCTCGCGCTTCGCCTGGTAGCGGGAGCCCGCGCCGCCGTCGAAGCCGTCGTACGACGGTGCCTGCAAGAACAGCGTTTTCATGAATGCTCCGGTAGCCTGCTGCATAGATATCAATTCGTTCCAGTACAAATGTTTCGAAAAACCGCGGACGGCCCGCCGCCGCCCGCGCATCCGGCATGAGTGCCCGGCGCCCGTCAGCGCCCGTCGCCCGCTTCCACGACCGTCGCGCGCGCGTCGCCGCCGACGACCGTCATCCGCGCGCCCCGCCACACGACCTGCGTGCCGAACGCCGCGACGAGCCATTCGAGCGCGAGCAGCGCGTCGCGCACCGGCACGAGCGGCAAGTCCCGCCAGAACGCGCGCCATCCGGCCGAGCCGCGCGCGTGCAGCGCAAGCCGCGCGAGCGCGCCGATCGCGGCCGCCGCGGCGGCCGTCGCGCCCGCCGCCGACGCCGGGCCGAGCCACGCCGCGAGCGCCGCGCCGATCGCGAGCCACGGCGCGGTGAACGTGATGAACAGGAAGGCGAAGCCCGCCGGATTCAGCGAGCGGATCGTGCGCAGCCAGCGCGTCTCGCGCAGCCACAGCGGCGCGAACGACGGCTCCGCGACGTCGGTCGCCACGTTCACCTCGGAGAGCACCGTGCGCCGCCCGAGGCGGCGCGGCAGCTCGGCGAGCCAGTAGTCGTCCGCGAGCTCGTCCTTCAGCGCCTTGAAGCCGCCGATCGCGTCGAGCGTCGCGCGCGTCAACGCGAGCGTCGCGCCGAACCCGAACCGGCTCGACCCGCCGAGATGGGTGATCCGGACCGACGGCGCGAACCACGCATCGACGAACTGCGCACCGATCCGCGTCCAGAAGCCGCCGACGCTGCGCGCATGATACAGGCAAGTGACGACGCCGACCGACGGATCGGCGAGCGGCGCGCTCACGCGCGTCAGATAGTCGGGCTCGACCGCGATGTCGCTGTCGGCGATCACGATGCGGCCGTGGCGCGCGCGCTCGGCGAGATTGACGAGATTGCTGACCTTCAGGTTCGAGCCGTACACGCGCGCGTCGATCACGAGCTCGATATCGCTATCGGGATAGTCGGCCTGCAGCCGGCGCACGACGGCTGCGGCCGGATCGGCGGCCGACGCGACGCCGAACAGCAACTGATAGCGCGGATGCCGCTGCTCGCAGAAGGTCGCGAGGTTTTCATAGAGATGCGGCTCCGATCCGCACAGCGGCTTGAGCACGCTCACGGGCTCGAAGCCGTCGCGCGCGGCCGTACGGGGCACGCGCGGCGCGGGCGCGAACGCGGCGAGCGCCGCATAGCCGCACGATGCGCAAACGAGCGCGAGCAACACCCAACCGACGATGGAAAGCGATTCCGTCATGCCGCGCGCCTCCGGACGATCGGGCGGCGGGCGAAACGGGGATGCGATGCTGCGGCGGGGACGATTTCGAACACGATCCCAACTCCTTTCTGACTGGCTTGCACTTTCAACGACGCGCAACGCACCGGAACCGGCCTGGCGGCCGCTATCCCGAGGCTCCTCGTGCGGCTTTTCGCTGCAAGCGCAGGGAGAATAGAACGGAATCCGTGAGCGCGATTGGTGCGTAGGCCGCGAATTTTAGCAGCGACAAGCCGGCAACGCTTGCCGCGCATGTTGAAAAGCACTGTTTCTGAACGGCAGATCCACGCAGATACGGTCAATTTCCGCGCAATTGCTCCATTGTTAGCGTAAGCGCTTTGCAGGACGCGCGCTGTCCAAAACGTAAGGGTTTCTGTGATTTTTTGTACCAGATGAAATATTCGAGTCAAATCCTCGCTTATTTCGTCGGGTTTCTTACGATTACAGTCTATTACAGAACAATCTTTCGCGAGGCGCCGCGTCACGTCGACACCCTCTTTCGCCCCTGCCGCCGTCAGGGATATCTTTCCGGCCTCCGACGCGATCCGGAACGCCTTGGCACAATCGACGCCATCTGTTGCGTGCGCGCATCATCGCCGGGCAGCGGCGCATGCGCCGGCCCGCGTTCCGTCCCCATGCCATTCGTTCCGCCGTCGCCATGATCCCGTTTTCCGTTCTCGACCTCGCGCCGATTCCCGCCGGCGCCGACGCCGCCCAGGCGTTTCGCCACTCCGCCGATCTCGCTCGGCATGCCGAGCGTCTCGGCTATCGCCGCTACTGGCTCGCCGAGCACCACAACATGCCCGGCATCGCGAGCGCGGCGACCGCCGTCGTGATCGGCCACGTCGCGGGCGCGACGCAGACGATCCGCGTCGGCTCGGGCGGCGTGATGCTGCCGAACCACGCGCCGCTCGTGATTGCCGAGCAGTTCGGCACGCTCGCGTCGCTGTATCCGGGCCGCATCGATCTAGGTCTCGGGCGCGCGCCCGGCACCGATCAGACGACGGCCCGCGCGCTGCGCCGCGACCTGATCGGCAGCGCCGATTCGTTCCCGGACGACGTCGTCGAGCTGCAGCGCTACTTCGCCGCGCCCGCCCCCGGCCAGCGCGTGCGCGCGGTGCCGGGCGCGGGGCTCGACGTGCCGGTCTGGCTGCTCGGCTCGAGCCTCTTCAGCGCGCAGCTCGCCGCGATGCTCGGGCTGCCGTTCGCGTTCGCGTCACATTTCGCGCCGGACTATCTGATGCGCGCGCTCGACGTGTACCGCGCGCAATTCCGGCCGTCCGCCGCGCTCGCGAAACCGTATGCGATGGTCGGCGTGAACGTGTTCGCCGCCGACACCGACGACGACGCGCGCCGCCTCTTCACGTCGCTGCAGCAGCAGTTCCTGAATCTGCGGCGCGGCACGCCCGGGCAACTGCCGCCGCCCGTCGAATCGCTCGACGCGCTCGGCGCGACCGAGCAGGAGCTCGCGAGCGTCGCGCACGCGCTGTCGTTCGCGGCGGTCGGCTCGCGCGACACCGTGCGCGAGCGGCTGCGGCGGATGATCGCGCAGACGGGCGCGGACGAACTGATCGTCGCCGCGCAGATCTTCGATCACGGCGCGCGGGTGCGGTCGTACCAGCTCGCCGCGCAGGTGCGCGACGAGCTTCGCGACGAAGCCGGGGGGTGATGGGGGGAAGACGGCGGGGGCGGCGCGATGGCGATGGCCGCATGGGGGTGATGCGCGGAGTCCAAGTCCAAATGTCCGGGCCCCGCCCCCGCCACGAACGCCTACTCGTTCGCCGAACTCGCCGCGCGCGCGGCGGGCTTCACGTCCGCGAGCCCGTCGAGCAGCGCCTTGTGGAACGTCGCCGGGTCCTGGATCTGCGGCGCGTGGCCGAGCGCCGGGAATTCGTATAGCACCGCGCCCGGAATCGCCGCCTGCGTTCGCTTAGCGAGCGCCGGATAGCGGCCGAGCCTCGCATGCACGTCGGGCGGCGCGACGTCCTTGCCGATCGCGGTCGTGTCCTTGTCGCCGATGAGGAGCAGCGTCGGCACCCTGATCGCGCCGAACTCGTAGAGCACCGGCTGCGTGAAGATCATGTCGTAGACGAGCGCCGAATTCCACGCGACGACGTCGCGCCCCGGTCCGCGATACATGCCGGCCAGCATCTGCACCCAGCGCTCGTACGCGGGCGACCACTCGCCCGCGTAGTACGTGCGCTGCTCGTAGCGGCGAATGCTGTCCGCGGTCGTCTTCAGCTCGCGCGCATACCAGTAGTCGACCGACAGCGGCGGCACGCCGAGCGCCTTCCAGTCCTCGAGGCCGATCGGATTGACGAGCACGAGCTGCTGCGTGTCCTTCGGGTACATCAGCGCGTAGCGCGCCGCGAGCATGCCCCCCGTCGAATGGCCGACGATCGTCGCCTCCCTCACGCCGATCGATTCGAGCAGCGCGTGCGTGTTGTGCGCGAGCTGCTGGAAGCTGTATTGATAGCGCACGGGCTTCGTCGACTTGCAAAAGCCGATCTGGTCGGGCGCGACGACGCGGTAGCCCGCCTTCGCGAGCACGTCGATCGTCTGCTCCCACGTCCCCGCGCAGAAGTTCTTCCCATGCAGCAGCACGACGGCGCGGCCGTTCGGATGCTCGGGGCGCACGTCGAGATACGCCATCTGCAGCGTCTCGCGCTGCGACGTGAATGCGTAGCGATGCACCGGATACGCGTACGCGAAGCCTTCCAACTGGGCGCCGTACTCGGGGCCGTCGGCCTTCGCGCGCGCGGCGGCGCTCGCCGCACCCACGGCAGGCGCGCTCGCGGCAACCGGCAAAGCGGCGAACGCCGGCGCCTGCGGCATCGCCGCGGCCGCCGCAGCGGCCGCGAACATCGCGGCGAGCCGCGTGAACCACACTATGCGAATCTGGAGCATCGTCGAAGCCGGGAAGAGTGAATGAAGCGATAAAGGAAGCGATGAAGAAAGCGGCTCGCCGACATCCGTGCAAGCCGCGCGCCATTTTACTTTCGACGGGCTGACGCCTCCCCGGCACTGTATTACTGGATGTTTCCGCGAATGCGGGAAAGTCATGTATCGTTCGACGTAGTCCGACGGGCCCGCCGCGCGCCGGCACACTCGATCATGAAAAACGTCCTCAGCATCCAGTCGCACGTCATCTACGGGCATGCGGGCAACAGCGCCGCAGTGTTTCCGATGCAACGGCTCGGCGTCAACGTCTGGCCGCTCAACACCGTGCAATTGTCGAACCACATGCAGTATGGTCACTGGGCGGGCAGCGCGATCGACGCGGCGAAGATGGAGCAGCTCGTCGACGGCATCGCCGCGATCGGCGCGCTCAAGCGCTGCGACGCGGTTCTCTCGGGCTTCCTCGGCTCGCCCGCGCAGGCGCGCGCGGCGGTCGAGATCGTGCGCACCGTGAAGGCGACGAATCCGAACGCGTGGTACTTCTGCGATCCGGCGATGGGCCAGACGGGCGGCATCCGGCCGGAGCCCGGCGTCGAGGAGTTCATCGTCGCCGAGCTGCCCGAGCTCGCGGACGGCATGGCGCCCAATCACAGCGAGCTGCAAAAGCTTGCCGGACAGCGGATCGAAACGGTCGCCGAGGCGGTCGACGCATGCCGCTCGATCATCCGCCGCGGTCCGCAGGTGATCCTTGTCAAGCATCTGCACGACCGCAACAGCCCCGCCGACCGTTTCAACATGCTCGTCGTCACCGAGACCGAAGCGTGGATCGGCCAGCGGCCGCTGTATGCGTTCCCGCGGCATCCGGTCGGCGTCGGCGACCTGACGAGCGCGATCTTCGTCGCACGCCGGCTGCGCGGCGACAGCGTGCGCGCCGCGTTCGAGCACACGCTCGCCGCCGTGCACGCGGTCGTCAAGGCGACCTACGACGCGCGGCGCTACGAACTCGAGCTCGTCGCCGCGCAGGACGAGATCGCGCAGCCGAGCGAGTGGTTCGGCGCGTGGATCACGGGCGCGGATTGATGCGCGGCGCGCGCCGGCCCGCGTGTTGATCCGCACGCTCCATCGCGCGCTTGCGTTTCGGCCGCCCCGGCGCAAAGCGTCGTCGCGGTTCTCGCCGCTTCCGCTTTCCTCGCCGTCCTCGCCATCGCCGCAGTCATCACAGCCGCCGTCACCCGCCTCACGGCCACAGCCGCGGCCGCGCCCATCGCCCGCCCACTCGCGTCCTCGCGCCGAACCGCATCCGCCGCGCCGCCGCGCACGCCGCATCGACACGGCGCGCGCCATCGCGCCCGAACGCACGCGCCGGCATCCACGCGCACGCCCGCGCACGTTCATCCGGATGACACCGTTTCCCCGATATCCTCCCGGCGGCGTTGCGCGGCGGCGCTGCCGCGCAAGACGGCATCACGCATCGCGACCATCTTCCCTTCGGCCGCCGCCGCTCCGGCGGTCTCGCCCCACTCCAGACAAGGAAGCGACAACATGACGAATCAGAATCGCCGGGACTTTCTGCGCCTCGCCGCCGGCACGGCGGGCGCGGCCGCGCTGCAGCTCTTTCCGCCCGTGATCCGCGAAGCGCTCGCGATTCCCGCGAACCGCCGCACCGGCACGATTCGCGACATCGAACACATCGTGATCCTGATGCAGGAAAACCGCTCGTTCGACCATTACTTCGGCAAGCTGCGCGGCGTGCGCGGCTTCGGCGATCCGCGCCCGCTCGTGATGCAGAACGGCAAGTCGGTGTTCCATCAGCCGGTGCTCCTCGGCCCGGCCGAGTTGCTGCCGTTCCATCCGGACGCGTCGAACCTCGGCATGCAGTTCCTGCAGGATCTGCCTCACGGCTGGCAGGACACGCACGGCGCATGGAACAAGGGGCGCTACGACCGCTGGATCGCGAACAAGGGCACGACGACGATGGCGCATCTCGAGCGCGGCGACATCCCGTTCCACTACCAGCTCGCCGACGCGTTCACGATCTGCGACGCGTACCACTGCTCGATCCCGAGCTCGACCGATCCGAACCGCTACTACATGTGGACGGGCTACGTCGGCAACGACGGCGCGGGCGGCGGCCCGGTGCTCGGCAACGAGGAAGCCGGCTACGGCTGGAGCACGTATCCGGAGACGCTCGAGCAGGCGGGCGTGTCGTGGAAGATCTATCAGGACGTCGGCACGGGCCTCGACGCGGCGGGCTCGTGGGGCTGGACGCAGAATCCGTACATCGGCAACTACGGCGACAATTCGCTCCTCTACTTCAACCAGTACCGCAACGCGCAGCCGGGCAGCGCGCTGTACGACAAGGCGCGCACGGGCACGAACGTGAGCGCGGGCGGCACGCTTTTCGACGTGCTGCTGCAGGACGTGAAGAACGGCACGCTGCCGCAGGTGTCGTGGATCTGCGCGCCGGAAGCGTATTCCGAGCACCCGAACTGGCCGGCGAACTACGGCGCGTGGTACGTCGAGCAGGTGCTGAAGGCGCTGACGTCGAACCCGGACGTGTGGAGCAAGACCGCGCTCTTCATCACGTACGACGAGAACGACGGCTTCTTCGATCACGTCGCGCCGCCGTTCGCGCCGCAGTCGCGCGACAACGGGCTGTCGACGGTGTCGACCGCGGGCGAGATCTTCGCGGGCGACGCGACGCACATGGCCGGACCTTACGGGCTCGGGCCGCGCGTGCCGATGCTCGTCGTGTCGCCGTGGACGAAGGGCGGCTGGGTCTGCTCGCAGACGTTCGATCACACGTCGCTGCTGCAATTCATCGAGGCGCGCTTCAACGATCGCTACCCGGTGCGCGCGCCGAACGTGACGCCGTGGCGCCGCGCGGTGTGCGGCGATCTCACGTCCGCATTCGACTTCGCGAGCCCGGACGGCAATTGGCCGCAACTGCCCGACACGAGCGGCTACGCGCCGCCCGATCGCAACCGCCACCCGAGCTACGTGCCGGTGCCGCCCGTCGTGCAGTCGATGCCGAAACAGGAGGCGGGCCTGCGCGCCGCGCGCGCGCTGCCGTACGAGCTCTTCGTGCTCGGCCGCATCGACCAGTCGACCGGCAAGTTCAAGCTGACCTTCGCGAACACGGGCCGCGCGGGCGCGGCGTTCCAGGTGACGGCCGGCAATCGGCTCGACGGCCCGTGGGCGTACACGGTCGAAGCGCGCAAGCGCCTGTCCGACGAGTGGAGCACGGCGCTCACGCTGAGCCTCTACGATCTGACCGTCTACGGCCCGAACGGCTTCCTCTGCCAGTTCCGCGGCTCGACCGCGGCCGCGCTCGGCCTCACCGCGAACCCGGAAGTGATCTACGGTTACGACGTCGCGAACGGCAACATCACGCTGCGCCTGTCGAACCGCGGCCGCGCGGCGGTGCGGCTCACGGTCGCGAACGCGTACGGCAAGGAAAGCCCGCGCGTCTACGAGCTGAAGCCCGGTCAGCGGATCAACGACTACTGGGATCTGCGCGACAGCTACAACTGGTACGACCTGACCGTCTCCGACGGCGCGCCGAACGGCTTCCTGCGCCGCTTCGCGGGGCACGTCGAGACAGGCCGGCCGAGCACGAGCGATCCGCTGATCGCGACGGTCTGAGCGGCGGTCCGAGCGACGCCGCGTGCGTCGCTTCGGCGGCGCACGCGGCCGACGGGACGGGCGCGGGCTGTCGCCCGTCGTGCGGCGGGCGAGCGCACGACGGAGCGCTCGGGCGGCGATCGCCCCGCGCGTCCGGCGAACACGCGGCGAGACGCACGCAGCGCGACGCGTCTCGCCGCGTCATGCCGCGATCGATCGATCACGCGCCGGCGATCCGTCGTACGAAATCGTCCTGAAAGCGGCGGAGCGCATCCCGCCCGCCATATGTCTCCCGCGGTCTCCCGCGGTCTCCCGCGCACGCTTTCCCCGCTCGAACCCGATTCCCCGCGTTCTGCCGCAATGCGCCGCGAGCCCCCGCCGATGCACGCACGGCGCACTTCGCCAACAGTCTGCAGAATCCAGGCGCCCCCGCCGTTTCGCGCCCGCTCCCGCCATCGCGCGACTATGCACAAATCCGCACCCGATGCGCCGCAAATCGACAAGACTCGCCCAATTTGGCCTTCTATAAATCGGTTAGCCGGCGCCGCTCCGGCAGCCCGCGACGCGGGCCGCGGCGTCGGCCCTGAGCATCCGCGCTACTCGCGTCCCGTTCGTGCATCGCTACAAGGAAAGAACATGAGACTCCGCTCGTCACTGTCCTCCCTCGCCCTCGCCGCGGCATTCGCGTGCGGCGCAACCGGCGCCGCGCGCGCCGCCGACGACACGCCCGTGAGGATCGGCTTCGCCGCGCCGCTCACGGGCGTCAACGCGGGCTACGGCAAGGATCTGCAAAACGGCGTGCAGCTCGCGCTCGACGACGCCCGCGCGCAGGACGTCAAGATCGCCGGCAAGCCCGCGCGCTTCGAGCTCGTCGTCGAGGACGACCAGGCCGACCCGCGGATCGGCGTGCAGGCCGCGCAAAGCCTCGTCGACAAGAAGGTGTCGGTCGTGGTCGGCCACTTCAATTCCGGGACGACGATTCCCGCATCGGTCGTCTACGACAAGGCGAGCATCCCCGTCATCGATCCGGCCGCGACGAACCCCGTCATCACCTCGCGCGGGCTCGCGAACGTGTTCATGGTGATCGCCACCGACGGCCAGAACGCCGGCAACGCGGGCCGCTACGCGGTCGGCGTGACGAAGGCGAAGCGCATCGCGATCGTCGACGACCGCACCGCGTTCGGCCAGGGCGAGGCCGACGAGTTCGACAAGGCGGTCAAGGCCGCGGGCGGCGCGATCGTCGCGCGCGAATACACGAGCAACCAGGCCGTCGACTTCCGCGCGCAGATCACGAGCCTCAAGAGCAAGAACGTCGATCTGGTGTTCTTCGGCGGCCTCGATTCGCTCGCGGCGAACTTCACCAGGCAGATGAAGCAGCTCGGCCTGAATGCGCAGTTCGTCGGCGGCGGCGGCGTGAAGGACGCCGAGTTCATCAAGATCGCCGGCCCCGCCGCGGAAGGCGCGATGGCGTGGGAATACGGCCGGCCGCTCGACCAGTTGCCGCAAGGCAAGGATTTCGAGGCGCGCTTCAAGAAGCGCTTCGGCGTCGACGTGCTGTCGTACGCGCAGTTCGGCTACGACGCGACGTGGGCCGCGATCAAGGCGATGCAGGCGGCGGGCTCGACCGATCCGAACGGCTGTCGGCCCGCGCTGAAGAAGATCGACTTCGAGGGCATCACCGGCCGCATCTCGTTTGGCGGCGACGGCTCGCTCAAGAGCGGGATGTCCACGCTCTATCAGGTGAAGAACGGCGCGTGGCAGACAATCGTCACGAAGGGGGGCTGATCGGCCGCCCGTGATTCGAGCGGGCCGCGTGCACCGCGCTGCATGCGCGCGGCCCTTTTCCCGAACGGCGCGCATCGCGCCCAACCCACGGAGTTTCGATGCATTCGAAAGTCGTCATCGTCGGCGGCGGCGTCATCGGCAGCGCGACCGCCTACTTCCTGCGCACGCTCGATCCGGGCATCGCCGTGACCGTGATCGAGCGCGATCCGACTTATGCGCGCGCGTCGTCCGCGCTGTCCGCGGCGTCGATCCGCCAGCAGTTCTCGACGCCGCTGTCGATCCGGATGTCGCTCTTCGGGATCGAGTTCCTGCGCTCGCTCGGCGAGCGGCTCGCGGTCGACGGCGAACGAGCGTCGATCGATCTGCACGAAGGCGGCTACCTCTTTCTCGCGACGCCGGCGGGCGACGCGACGCTGCGCGAGAACCACGCGCTGCAGACGTCGCTCGGCGCGCAGATCCGCTATCTGCCGCGCGATGCGCTCGCCGCGGCGTTCCCGTGGCTCGCCGCCGATGACCTCGCGGCCGGCTGCTACGGCGAGCGCGGCGAAGGCTGGTTCGACGGCTACGGGCTCGTGCAGGCGCTGCGCCGCAAGGCGCGCGCGCTCGGCGCGCAATACGTGAGCGCGGATGTGACGGGCGCGCGCGTCGACGGGCGGCGCGTCACGCAACTGCTGACGGCCGACGGCCGCACGTTCGACTGCGACGCGCTCGTCAACGCGGCGGGGCCGTGGGCGCGCACGGTCGCGGCTTTCGTCGGCGTCGATCTGCCGGTGCGCGCGCGCCGCCGCAGCATCTTCAACGTGAGCTCGCCCGCCGTGCTGCCGCGCTGCCCGCTCGTCGTCGATCCGAGCGGCGTCTACTTCCGGCCGGAAGGCGCATCGTTCATTTGCGGCGCGGCGCCGCCGCCCGAGCGCGATTTCGACGACCTGCCGCTCGACGACGTCGACCATGCGCTCTTCGACGACCTGATCTGGCCGACGCTCGCGCACCGCGTGCCGCAGTTCGAGGCGCTGCGGGTCGTGCGGAGCTGGTCCGGCTACTACGAGTACAACGTGCTCGACCAGAACGCGATCATCGGGCCGCACCCGGACCTCGACAATTGCCTCTTCGCGAACGGCTTCTCGGGGCATGGGCTGCAGCAGGGGCCGGCGACGGGGCGCGGCGTTGCGGAGCTGATCGTGCACGGGCGGTACACGTCGCTCGATCTTTCGCCGCTCGGCTTCGCGCGCGTGCTCGAAGGCCGGCCGATCGTCGAGAAGAACGTGGTTTGACGGAGAATGCGCGGCGGCGGGAACGGCCAGCGCTCAGAGCCCGACGCCGCGCGCCATTCCGGTTGCCGCGAGCATGATCACGGCGACGAGCATCGCCTGCACGTGGCCGATCCGCGCGTACGCGGGCGCGCGCGCGAGGTCGGGCAGCATCCCGCGCCGCGCGGTCACGCGCCAGCGGATGAGGCCCATCATCGGCATCAGCTCGAGCACGAGGATCAGCGCGAGCGCGCCCATCTTCAGATGAAAGAGCGGCGCGTGCAGATAATAGTCGCCGCCTTTCTCGAAGCCGCCGAACGCGCGGACGATGCCCGTCGTGATCAGCACGAGCGCGGACACGCCCCAGATCGCGTCGGCCCTGAACACGTCGGGCAGATCGGCGGACTGCCGCGACGCGGCGACGCGCTTGAGCGCGCGGTTGCGCGCGGCGATCGACGCGAACGCGAAACCGAACGCGAGCAAATGAACGGCGGCGAGCAGCCATCGAACGGTCAGCATCGTTCCTCCTTGTGTCGGCGAAGCGGGCGCGGCGGCGCGAGCCGGCCCGCCGGCGTCACGCGATCTGCCTGAGCGACGCGTCGAGCGCGCGCGCCGCGACGCGGTCCCCTTCCGTCGCGAGCGGCGCGCGCATCACGATCTGGCGGTTGTGGCCGACCGCGGCGGGCGAATCCCACAGCAGCTCGATCTTCGGCCGCGCGAGCCACCCTCCGTTGCGCGGTGCGGGACGCGCCGACGTCGGCTGTTTCGCCGAAGCACGCGATGCGGCCGATGCCGCCGATGCGGCGGCATCCGGTTGCGCAACGGGTTGCGCGGCAATATCCGGTTGCGCCGGCGCGCCGGCTTCGACGGCCGAGGATTGCGGCGCGGCCCCCTTCGGCCAGCGCACGGACAGCTCGCGCGCATCGTATTGCCCGACCTTGCGGCTCTCCATCCAGACGACGACGGTGCGCGTCAGCACATCGAGCGAGATCGCGTAGCGGCCGATCGCGTAGCGGCGCGCAGCGACATTGGTACGCCACAGCGCGCGCGGCCGGCACATCCAGACGACGGCCGCATAGAGCGCGGGCGCGGCGAGCAGCCAGCCGTTGCTGACCGTCAGCGCGTGCAGCGAGCGGCGCCAGCCGGCCGCCGCCGCGAACACGCCGACCGACCATACGGCGAACAGAAAGCCGAGCAGCGCGAAGAAGCGCAGCGCCTGGCGCAGCCACTGCGGAAGCGGATGAAACGGGCGCTCGGCGCGCGCCTGCGCGCCGGGCAAGACGAGCAGCAGGAAGATGAGGACGACGTTGATGCACGCCCACGGCGAGGACGCCATCGCCGACAGCGACGCGCGATAGCCCATCAGCGACATCGAGAACAGCCAGCGGGCGAGCAGCACGAGACCGATGGCTCGCAACGCGAAAATGACGCCCGAGCCGGGAGCCGGGTTCGCGCGCGTGGGTTTCGTTCTCGCCAAAGCTCTCTCCTCTTGACGGCCTTGCCGGGGCCTGATTTTACGGCACGGCCATTATAGGGACATTACTCGGCCGGCTGATGCCCGCGCGGCGCAAATCGCCGGATTGCGTCGTTTCCTGCCCCGGCGGCGCGGCGCGAATACAACAGATCGCGGGCGGCGCGCCAGGGCGGCCGGCCTACCCCGTCGCCGAATGCAAAATGCCCCGCCCGGGTCGACCCGGGCGGGGCATCGCTCGAACATGCGGCGTCCGAAAGCGCGGCGCGGCGCTTCGCCGCGTGCGGCGAAGACGCGGCGCGTCAGCCTGCGTTGACTTCGCGCAGCACCGTGCGGCGCTTCTGGCGCAGCAGCTCTTCGTAGCCCGACACGTAGTTCCGCGCCATCACCTTCGACGTGAAGCGCGCATCGAACGCGGCGCGCACCCGCTCGCGCGGCAGCGTGTTCAGGCGCTTGACGGCGGCGACGGCCGACAGCTCGTCTTCGACGACGAAGCCCGACACGCCGTTCTCGATCACCTCGGGCACCGAGCCGCGCTTGAACGCGATCACCGGCGTGCCGCACGCCATCGCCTCGATCATCACGAGGCCGAACGGCTCCGGCCAGTCGATCGGGAACAGCAGCGCGTGCGCGTTGCCGAGGAATTCGGCCTTCTCGGCTTCGCTGATCTCGCCGATATATTCGACGTGCGGCAGCGAGAAGAGCGGCTTGATCTTCTCTTCGTAGTACGCGCGGTCGGCCTTGTCGAGCTTCGCGGCGATCTTGATCGGCATGCCGGCCTGCTCGGCGATCCGGATCGCGGTGTCGACGCGCTTTTCCGGCGAGATGCGGCCGAGGAACGCGAGGTAGCTCGGCTTCACGTCCGGAATCGGCTTCAGCAGGTTCTCGGGCAGACCGTGGTAGGTCGTCTGCAGCCAGTTCGCCTGCGGCAGCGGAATGCGCTGGTTGTCGGAGATCGACACGACGGGCACGTCGCTGAACGTGTTGAAGATCGGCTGCAGCTCCGGCAAGTCGAGGCGGCCGTGCAGCGTCGTCAGATGCGGCACCGGCTGGCGCGAGAACAGCGGGAACGGGTAGTAGTCGATGTGGAAGTGCAGCACGTCGAACTCGTCCGCGCGGCGGCGCACTTCCTCGAGCAGCAGCATGTGCGGCGCCATCACGTCGCGGATCGTCGGATCGAGGCGCAGCGCCTGCGGCCACACGGCCGCGAGCTTCGCGGAGGTTTGCGAATCGCCGCTCGCGAAGAGCGTGACGTCATGCCCCATCTCGACGAGCGCCTCGGTCAGATAGGACACCACCCGTTCGGTACCGCCGTACAGTTTCGGGGGAACCGCTTCGTGCAACGGAGCGATTTGAGCGATTCGCATGTGCAACTCCTAAAAAATCGGCAAAAAGTAAAACAGCGGGTCGATCGCCCGCCTGCCGAACGCCGCCGCGACGTCGGTTGGACGTCGGGCGAGCCGGCTCGCGACACTGAAGCTGCGTTGCCTCGCAGGCCGCGTCGCACGGGCAATCAACGTTTCAGCGGGAAATCCGTTGACAGGTTCCAGTAAAGGACCTGGGGCAAACCCGGAGTCGATTATCGGGGGTCGCGAACAGTGCGGCGCACAACATTTCAAAGTCTTTACGTTGTTACAAAGACGCAACACTTTGCCAATCTTCCGACGTGAAGACCGTTTTAGAGTAGTTGCGTCTGCCCCGCTCCCTGCGGCAACAGGCCGTGCGCGCGGCGGTTTTCGTCCGTCGACGAGAGGAACGCGCCACAAGACGTAAAATTTTATCCCAAAATAAGTCGCATACCCTGGCGCGATGCAACTCGGGTGCAGCGCGACACACCGGCTTGATTACAATGCCGGCTTTCGCCTGCTTCTCGGCGCGACGTTCGGACGCGGCGTTCAACCCTCGTTTCACCACACGCACTGATTTTGGAAGCTCTCACCCCTGCCCAGCGCAACGCCCACAACGCGAAGCTCGCGAGCTACGCCGCCCGGCCGCTCGCGTTCCTGTTCCGCTACATCCGGATGCACCCGGTCGCACATGTCGTCGTGCTCGTCAGCGTGCTCGCGGCGGTCGGCTGCGCGCTCGGCTCGCAGTACGCGATCAAGCACCTGATCGACGTGCTCGCGGCCGGCCGCCATCATCCGGGCGCGCTCTGGGGCGCGTTCGCGCTCCTCGTCGGCCTGATCGCCGCGGACAACCTGCTCTGGCGCGTCGGCGGCTGGGTCGCCGCGCATACGTTCGTCGCGGTGACGGGCGATCTGCGCCGCGATCTGTTCCAGTATTTGAGCGGGCACTCGCAGACCTACTACGCGGAGAAGCAGCCCGGCACGCTCGCGAGCCGGATCACCGCGACGTCGAACGCGATCTACACGTCGGAGAACACGATGGCGTGGAACGTACTGCCGCCGTGCATCGCGGTGATGGGCGCGATCCTGATGATCATCGTCGTCAATCCGCTGATGGCGCTCGGCCTGCTGTCGTGCTCGGGCGTGCTCGCGATCGTGCTGTTCAAGCTCGCCAAGCGCGGCTCGATGCGCCACCACCGCTTCGCGGCGAAGGCGGCGGCTGTCGACGGCGAGCTCGTCGACGTGATCGGCAACATGGGGCTCGTGCGCGCGTTCGGGATGACGCTGCGCGAGCAGAAGCGCTTTTCCGCGACCGTGAAGGCCGAGATGGACGCGCGCCAGCAGAGCCTGCTCTACCTCGAGAAGCTGCGCCTCTTGCACGCGGTGATCACCGCGATGCTGTCGGCGGGCCTTCTCGGCTGGGCGCTGTGGCTCTGGGACCAGGGCCGGGCGACGTCGGGCGACATCGTGCTCGTCAGCTCGCTCGGCTTCACGATCCTGCACGGCACGCGCGACCTCGCCGTCGCGCTCGTCGACGTCACGCAACACGTCGCGCGTCTCGCCGAGGCGGTGAAGACGCTCCTCGAGCCGCACGGGATGCCCGACCGCTCGGACGCGATCGCGCTTGCGCCGCGCGGCGGCCGCGTCGACTTCGAGCGCGTGACGTTCGCGTATCCGCACCGCCGGCCGATCCTCGACCACTTCGACCTGCACATCGAGCCCGGCCAGCGCGTCGGCCTGATCGGCAAGTCGGGCGCGGGCAAATCGACCGTGCTCGCGCTGCTGCAGCGCTTCTACGACATCCAGCATGGCGCGATCCGGGTCGACGGCCAGGACCTCGGCTCGATCACGCAGGAGAGCCTGCGCCAATCGATCGCGCTCGTGCCGCAGGACATCTCCCTCTTTCACCGGTCGATCTACGAGAACATCGCGTACGGCCGGCCCGACGCGACGCGCGAGGAAGTGCTCGCCGCCGCGCGCGACGCGCGCTGCACCGAGTTCATCGAGGCGATGCCCGAGGGCTTCGAGACGATCGTCGGCGATCGCGGCGTGAAGCTGTCGGGCGGCCAGCGGCAGCGGATCGCGATCGCGCGCGCAATCCTGAAGGACGCGCCGATCCTGCTGCTCGACGAGGCGACGTCGGCGCTCGACAGCGCGTCCGAGGAAGCGATCCAGGCCGCCCTCGACCGGCTGATGACGGGCCGCACAGTGATCGCGATCGCCCACCGGCTGTCGACGCTGCGCAACTTCGACCGGATCATCGTGATGAGCGCGGGCAAGGTGATCGACGACGGCAGCCCCGACGTGCTGCGCGAGCGCCCGGGCCTGTACCGCGATCTGCTCGCGAAGCAGCACGGCCGGCACCAGGCCGCGCCGGCGCCCGCCGAAGACAACGGCAACGGCGGCGACGATTCGTCTGCGTCGGACGACGAACGCGTCGCGTAGCGCCGCGCGCGCCGCAGAGGACCCGGGCCGTCGCCCGTCGCCGTGCGCTACCGCCCGAGATCCCGCAAGAAGTTGTCGCGCCACACCGACACGTTGTTCTCGCGCAGCCGCGCGAGCATGTCGGCGTGACGCGCGCGCCGCTCGGCGAGCGGCATCGACAGCGCGCGCGACAACGCATCGGCCATCCCGCCGATATCGATCGGATTGACGATCAGCGCGCCCGTCAGTTCGCACGCGGCGCCCGCGAAGCGCGACAGCACGAGCACGCCGGGATCGTCCGGGTCCTGCGCCGACACGTACTCCTTCGCGACGAGATTCATCCCGTCGCGCAGCGGCGTCACGTACCCGACGCGCGCGAGCCGGTACAGCGCGGCGAGCACCGGCCGCTCGTACTGCCGGTGGATATAGAGGATCGGTGCCCAGTCGAGCTCGGCGAAGCGGCCGTTGATGCGTCCCGATTCGCCCTCGAGCTGCCGGCGGATGTCCTGGTACGCGCGCAGGTCGGCGCGCGTCGACGGCGCGATCTGCAGGAACGACACGTGGTTGCGAAACGACGTCTCGTGCTCGAGCAGTTTCTCGAACGCGCGAAAGCGCTCGACGAGCCCCTTCGAGTAATCGAGCCGGTCGACGCTCATCACGAGCTGCCGCCCGCGCAGCGACGCCGCGAGCGACTTCACCGCGCGGCCGTTCTCGCCCGCCTTCGCGAGCGCGGCGATCTCGTCCGGATAGACGCCGATCGGATACGCGGCCGCGCGCAGCGTGCGCCCGAACGCCTCGACGCGCGCCGGATGCGCGGCGCGGTCGACCGCGCCGCCCGCCTCGCATTCGACGTACTCGAAGAACGCGCGCAGATCGGTGTCGGTCTGGAAGCCGAGCAGATCGAACGAGCACAGCGCCTCGACGAGCTCGCGATGCGGCGGCACGTTGACGAGCACCTGCGCGGCCGGAAACGGAATGTGCAGGAAGAAGCCGATCCGGTTCTTCACGCCGGCCGCGCGCAACGCCTGCGCGAACGGGATCAGATGATAGTCGTGCACCCAGATCACGTCGTCGTCGCGCAAGAGCGGCACGAGCTGCTGCGCGAGCCACACGTTCACGCGCGAATAGCCCTCGAACTCGTGGCGGTCGAACTGGATCAGGTCCGCGCGGTAATGGAACGCGGGCCACAGCGTCGCATTCGAGAAGCCCCGGTAGTACTGATCGTAGTCGCGGCGCGACAGCCCGATCGTCGCGAACGTGACGGGGCCGTGCTCCTCGACGCGAATCTGCGGCGCGCCCGACGCGACGACCTCGCCGCTCCAGCCGAACCACATGCCGCCCGTTTCCTTCAGCGCGTCGTAGACGCCGATCGCGAGACCGCCCGCGGCGGGCTCCCCTTCCGAAATCGGCGCGACCCGATTCGAGACGATGATGAGACGGCTCATGCGGGCGCGCGCCCCGCGTCGATCCAGCGCGCGAGCTGCTCGCGGAACGCGGCGACCGAATCGATGCGCGCGCGCGCCGTCGTGTCGCCCGCGCCGACCTTGATCGACAGCCCGCCGTTCGCGTTGACGACGGCGAAGCCCTGCTCGTCGGTCAGATCGTCGCCGGCGAAGACAGGCATGCGGCCGGCGAACGGCGGCTCGTTCAGGAACGCGGCGACCGCGCGCCCCTTGTCGACGCCCCTCGGCTTGATCTCGAACACCATCTTGCCCGGCTGCAGCACGTACGCGTCCGGATAGTCGGCGACGAGCCGCTCGGCCGCCGCGCGCGCAACGCCTTCGCGTTCGGGCGCGTTGCGAAAGTGCAGCGCGAGCGCCGCGCCCTTGATCTCGAGCAGCATGCCCGGATGGCGATCGACGACCGCCGCGAGCTCGCGCTCGATGCGCAACAGACGCGGATCGTCGAAGCCGATCCGCTGCGTGTCGCCGTTCGCGTCGCGCCGTTCGGCGCCGTGCAGGCCCGCCACCGGCAGATCCGGCAGGTTGAGGTACGCGTCGATGCTGTCGATGCCGCGCCCCGACACGATCGCGACCGCGCCGTGCGACAGCCGCCGCAGCGCGTCGACGAGCGCGGGCACGTCGGGCGGCACCCGGATCGCGTCGGGCGTCGGCGCGAGATCGACGAGCGTGCCGTCGAAGTCGAAGAAGAACGCGGTGCGGGCGAGCGGAAGGGAAAGCGGGATGGATTGCATCGATTCGCTGAAGAGAATGGCTGCCGGCGGGCGCGCCCGCCGGGCGAATGTGCGCATCTTACCGCGCCTCGTGCGCGATGAACAAAAGCGCGGGCCCGTGGCGCGCGGCCGGCATGCCGCGCCGCTGCGACATTTTGCCCCGGTTCGGTGCGCCGCGCGCGTTTCGAAAAGACGATCCGGATCAAATTGCGCTACAGTCGCAATCGCCAACCGATATAGCGCGACACGGCGCGACGCCGATCCGCCGGTGCCGGTGCCGGTGCCGGTGCCGGTGCCGGTGCCGGTGCCGGTGCCGGTGCCGGTGCCGGTGCCGGTGCCCGTGGCCGGGCCTGACGCGCGCGCCGCGATGGGCGATGCGCCGAAAGCGCGGCGCGATCGATGCGCCCTCGACCGCAGCCGGCGCCGCAAGCCCCGTGCCGCGGCACCCGACGCCGCGCGTGGCCGTCGCGCACGATTGCTTCGAACCGAATTCGCCGATGCCGTTTCCTTTTTTCGCGGCGCGCGCGCAGGCCGCCTCACCGCCGGCTGGCGCACGCCGCATGCGCCTTCTCCGCTTCGCCGCCGCCTGCGCGGCGGCGGCCGCGCTCGCCGGCTGCACGCCGCGCGGCGAGCCGTGGCGCTTGACGAACGTGACAGGCCACCTGCCCGACCTGACGTTCTCGCTCACGGGCGAGGACGGCAAGCCGATCGACGCGTCCGCGTTCCGCGGCCGCGCCGCGCTCGTCTACTTCGGCTACACGCACTGCCCGGACGTGTGCCCCGAAACGATGACGCGCCTGATGCGGGTGCTCGCGCTGCTCGGCCCCGACGCGCGTAGCGACGTGCGCATCCTGTTCGTGTCGGTCGACCCGGCGCGCGACACGCCCGCCGCGATGCGCGACTACGTCGGCGCGTTCGACGCCGAGCACGCGTACGGGCTCACGGGCAGCGAGCGGCAAATCGAGTCGCTCGCGAAGCGCTATCGCGTCGCGTATCAGATGGAAAAGCGCGACCCGAACGGCAGCTACGAAGTCACGCACAGCTCGGCCGTCTACGTGTTCGATGCGCAAGGCCGCGCGCGCCTGCTCGCGACCGACCAGGATTCCCCCGACGCGATCGCCGCCGATCTGCGCCGGATCATCGCCAACCGTTCCTGAACCGGAACCCACTTACCGCCAAGCCGATGACGCTCAAACCGCCCCTCCTCGCCGCGCTCGCCGCCCTTTCGCTCAGCCTGAACGCACACGCGGCCGGCGCCGCTTCGATCAGCGCGCAGAACGCGTGGGTGCGCTGGCTGCCGAACAAACTGCCCGCCGCCGGCTACGTGACGCTCGTCAACGCGAGCGACAAGCCGATCGATCTCGTCGACGTCGACAGCCCCGAGTACGGGATGACGATGCTGCACCAGACCGTGTCGAACGGCTCGACGCAGAAGATGGAGATGGTCGACAAGCTGACGATCCCCGCGCGCGGCAAGGTCGACATCGCGCCGGGCGGCTATCACTTCATGCTCGAAGAGCCGAAGCGCGCGATCAAGCCGGGCGACACCGTGCACCTGCGGATGCAGTTCTCCGACGGCGAGCAGCTCGACGCGCCGTTCGCCGTGAAGTCGCCCGCGGCCGCCAAGTAAGCTCCGCGCGATGAACCTGCTGTACTGGCTCGAGCCGTGGGAGCCGTCGCCCACCGTCGTGATCGCCGTGCTCGTGGCCGGCGTGCTGTTCGCGCGCGGCGCGCGCAAGGCGAAGGTGTCGGCGCCGCGGCGCGTCGCGTTCTGGCTCGGACTTGTCGCGCTGTACGTCGCGCTGCACACGCGGCTCGATTATTTCTTCGAGCACGAGTTCTTCATGCATCGCGCGCAGCACCTGGTGCTGCACCACCTCGGGCCGTTCTTCATCGCGCTGTCGTATCCGGGCGCGGCGATCCGCGCCGGCATCCCGTTCGCGTGGCGGCAGCGCTTCGTGCGCCCCGCGCTCGCGCAGCCGTTCGTGCGCGCGACGCTCGACGTGCTGTTCAATCCGGTCGTCGCGGTCGTGCTGTTCGTCGGACTGATCTATTTCTGGCTGCTGTCGCCGATCCACTTCGTCGCGATGCTCGACTGGCGGCTCTATCGCGTGATGAACTGGAGCATGGTGATCGACGGGCTGCTATTCTGGTGGCTCGTCGTCGATCCACGGCCCGCGCCGCCCGCCCGGCTCGCGCCGGGGCGGCGCATCCTGATGGTCGTCGCGGCGATTCCGCCGCAGATCATGCTCGGCGCGCTGATCTTCTTCACGCCGCACGAGCTCTATCCGATCTATTCGATCTGCGGGCGCGCGTTCACGTGGTTGAGCCCGCTGCGCGACCAGCAGATCGGCGGGCTGCTGCTGTGGATTCCCGGCTCGATGATGAGCGTGATCGGCGCGCTGATCGCGCTGCGGCACTGGATGCGGCTGTCCGCGCGCGGCCGGCTGTCCGACGAGCGCGCGGCGCGCGCCGCTCACGCGGGCGAACGCATCCACACATGCGCAATGCCGTCCTCGTCGTGCACGTCCGAACTCGGCGCGAAACCGAACGCGCCATAAAACTTCTGTAAATGCGCCTGCGCGTGCAGGCTGATCGGCGTATCCGGCCATTGCGCGCGAATGCGCTCGAGCACGGCCGAGAGCATCGCATGGCCGACGCCCATTCCGCGAAACGGCTGCGTCGTCAGCACGCGTCCGATCCGGATGTCCGGCTCCGACGCGTCGGGCAGCAGCACGCGCAGGTAGCATGCGAGGCGGCCCTGCGCGTCGTACGCGCCGAGGTGCCATGCCTCGAGATCGGCATGATCGATGTCGCGGTACACGCAGTTCTGCTCGACGACGAACACGTCGCTGCGCGCCGCGAGGATCGCGTAGATCTCGCTCGGCGTCAGCGCGCCGAACGGCTTCCAGCGCCATTCGAGCGACGCCGGCGGCGCAGCGGTGGTAACGGACGAAGCGGCTGTCGTGGAGATGGACATGATCGAGATCCCGAATGAAAGGCTGCGCCGTTGCGATGCGCGCAATGGCCGATTATGCCTTGAACGGACGGGGTCGCGAACGCGAATGCAGACATCCGCGCCGATGCGCACGCGCCGCGCCGAGCATCCGCGCGCGGCGCCGCGCGACGGCGCACGAAAAACGCCCCGCTCATCGCGGGGCCTTCGTCAAGCGCTCATCTTGCCGAAGCGGCCGCCGTTGAAATCGTCGATCGCCTGACGGATCTCCTCGTCGCTGTTCATCACGAACGGCCCGTAGCCGACGATCGGCTCGTCGATCGGCTCGCCGCTCAGCCACAGCAGCGTCGCATCGTTGTTCGCTTCGATGTCGACGTCGCCGCCGTCCCGCGCGAACTGCACGAGTTGCGCTTCGCGCACGACCTCTTCGCCGTTCACGAGCACCGTGCCGCGCAGCACGACGAGCGCGAGCGTGCGGCCCGCGTCGGCGCGCAGCCGCACGTGGCCGCCCTGCGCAACGCGCACGTCCCACACGTCGAGCGGCGTGTGCGTGCGCGCCGGCCCGCGGCGGCCGCCGAACTCGCCCGCGATCACCCGCACGCGGCCCGCGCCGTCGGGCAGCTCGACGGACGGGATACTGTCGTTCGGCAGCGTCTGGTAGCCGGGCTCGGACATCTTGTCCTTCGCCGGCAGATTCACCCAGAGCTGCACCATCTCGAGCGTGCCGCCGTCGCGCGCGAACTGCGCCGAATGAAACTCCTCGTGCAGGATGCCGCCCGCCGCCGTCATCCACTGGACGTCGCCCGGGCCGATATGGCCGCCCGCGCCCGTCGAGTCGCGGTGATCGACTTCGCCCTGATAGACGATCGTCACCGTCTCGAACCCGCGGTGCGGGTGCTGGCCGACGCCGCGCCGGCGGGCCGTCGGCTCGAAGCGCGCGGGACCGGCATAGTCGAGCAGCAGGAACGGGCTCAGATGCGCGCCGTGGCTGTCGTAGCTGAACAGGGGCCGCGCGGGAAAGCCGTCGCCGACCCAATGCGAGCGAGGCGCGCTGTGCACGCCGACGATTTGCTTCATGCTCCTCTCCTTTCATTCATGGCCGAAGCGATCGCTTCAGTCGATGGATAGAAGATAGAATCCGAACGATGTTTGCGGTAGTGCGTGGAAATCGCACTCAGCGTTCCATATGGAGAACGATGCATCATGCGGGATCTGAACGATCTCTGCTACTTCGTCCAGGTCGTCGATCATGGCGGCTTCGCGCCCGCCGGGCGCGCGCTGAACATGCCGAAGTCGAAGCTGAGCCGGCGCATCGCGCTCCTAATCGACATCGCGCTGCGCGCGGCCGCCGCCGCGAGCGTCGGCGTCGCCCAGTTGCCGACGATGATGGTCCGCGGCCCGATTGCGCGCGGCGAGCTGCGGCAACTGCTGCCCGGCTGGGCGCCGCGGCGCGAAATCGTGCATGCGGTGTTCGCGTCGCGCCGCGGGCTGCTGCCGTCCGTGCGCGCTGCTCGACTTTCTCGCCCGGCGTTTCGCCGCGCTCGAGCCGGATTAGACAACGCTCGGGCCTTCGATCGATACGGCGCCCGCCTCCGATCGGCCCCGGCCGCGGCGCGCGATCACGCCGCGCGCCGCGGCGAATTCCCTTAGACTGCACGAGTTGCGGCCGCCGCAGCCGCCGCTCAACCATCACGTCAATCGCTCATGTTCGCGCTCTCCGAAACCCTTCCGTCATCGAAGCCTGCGCTCTACGAAACGCTCGCCGCGCAGGCGCGCGCGCTCGTCGAGACGGAAACCGATGTCGTCGCCAACGCGGCGAATTTCGCTTCGCTCGTCTACCACTCGCTCGACGGCCTCAACTGGGCCGGCTTCTATTTCCTTGACGGCCGCGAGCTCGTCGTCGGCCCGTTCCAGGGCAAGCCCGCGTGCGTGCGCATTCCGCTCGGCAAGGGCGTGTGCGGGACGGCCGCGCAGACGCGCAGCACGCAAGTCGTGCACGACGTGCACGCGTTTGCCGGCCACATCGCATGCGATTCGGCGTCGCAATCGGAAATCGTCGTGCCGCTCGTCGCGCGCGACGGCGCATTGATCGGCGTATGGGACGTCGACAGCCCGCTGATCGGCCGCTTCGACGAAGAGGACGCGGCAGGCATGGAGGCGCTCTGCCGGGTGTTCGTCGAGGTCGCGTGGGAAAACGCGGCGCGGCCCGGCAAGTGAATCGGTATCCGGCGATGCCGGCCGTGCCAGGCGGAAGGCGTCGCCGGCAAGCCGTTCGCCTCGTCTCGACAGTGTGCAAGCGCGCGCGCCTCGCGTCCGTATGATCGCGCCCCCGCGCGCACTCGCGATGAATCAGGGTGCCCGGCCGCTCCCTCATCGAACCGGCCGGCCGCGTCTATCGATCGATTCCCCGCGCGCTTTCGCCACGCAGCGCAATGCCCGGCGCACGTGCGCCGCGCCCCCACCAGCCCCACATCGCGAACGCGCCGATAGCGAGCAGCGGCAGAACCAGCACGCTGCCCTCGGGCCCGGCCGTCCCGCCGCTCAGCAGCGGATGCCCGACGGCGTGCGCGGTCAGCCGCACGCCCTCGACGAGCCGGCCGCTATCCGGCGCGCCGTAGAAATACGATTCGCCCCAGTCCCATGCCGCATGAAAGCCGATCGCCCACCAGAGCGACCCCGTATACCAGAGCGATAGACAGAAGACGAATCCGAACAGCATCGCCGACACGAGCCCCATGATCGATTCGTCCGGACTGACGACATGCAGCGCGCCGAAGAGCGCCGACAACAACACGGCGCCCCACCAAAAGCCAATCCAGCGCGCGAGCGTACAAAGCAGATAGCCGCGCAGCAGCGACTCCTCGAAGAGCCCGGTCATCACGAACATCGCGGCCCACACGGCCGCATATTCCCACGCGCGCGCACCGTGAATCGCGGGCGCATCGAAGCGCAGCAGCCCGGCCTCCCACAACGCGAACACCAGCGCCGAAATCGCCATGAAGCCGCATACGGCGCCAGCCGCGAAGCGCAACGCGCGCGCTCGCCCCTGCAGCCCGTAGGAAAACGGCGAACGGCGCTCGATCCACGCGAGCACGATCGTTGCGAGCGCAACCGATGCGAGTTGCATCGCCTCCATCACCGCGCCGTTCGCGACGGACAGCGCCTGATCGCCCGCCGGCATCGGCAGCAGCCGGCGCGAGACGAGCGCAAGCCCGGCGATCGCACCGACGAAGATCGCGACGAACAGCAGCACGCCCCACGGCGCGCGCAAGCCGTCCTGATCCAGCAGGACCCGGCGCAGACGGCCGCCGCGATACCCGGCCGATGCCGCGGCCGACGTGTCGTTCGACGACGCGGACGAATTCGAATGAATCGGTTTCAAGTACGCTCCCGGTCGGGCTCGAAATGGGAAACGGCTCGCGCACGCGAGCAGGCGACGCTGCGCGTTGCCCGCGGCGCATGCGGATTGAACGCGATTGTCACACCGGAAGCGGCGATACGGGCGGGGAAGCGAAAAAAAGAAAAGCCCCGTTGATCGGGGCTTTGTCTGGAGGCGCGAGCCGGAGTCGAACCGGCCTACACGGCTTTGCAGGCCGCTGCATAACCGCTTTGCTATCGCGCCGTAAGCGGACTGCCGAACGTCGCGAAAACCAGCCGGCTTGCAACGATCGACAGATTTCGTTCGAGGGCCGAAAGGCCCATCAAACAAAAAGGGAAGCTTGGCTTCCCCTTGTTCTGGAGCGGGAGACGAGTCTCGAACTCGCGACCTCAACCTTGGCAAGGTTGCGCTCTACCAACTGAGCTACTCCCGCATCATCCTGCACTGCATGTCTTGCCGAACATGCACGTCAAGCAAAACGCTGCCTTGAAACCTGGAGCGGGAGACGAGTCTCGAACTCGCGACCTCAACCTTGGCAAGGTTGCGCTCTACCAACTGAGCTACTCCCGCGTTTTGCTTCCCCCACCGCACTGCGTCAGGCGTCATGCAGTGGAGAAGCGAAATTATGGCGAAACTCGATTTGCGTGTCAAGCGTTTTTCGCGCCCTTTTTCTTCGATCACGTCATCGCCATCGTCGACGCGCGATCCGGCATGCGTTTCGCCGTGCGTTCCGCGCTCACGCCGCGCCGCCGCGCTCGCGAATCTGCGGCCACGCGAGCTTCATGTAGTAGAGCATCGACCAGATCGTCAGCACGGCCGCGAGATAGATCAGCCACTCGCCCCACACGCGCGTGTCGATCGCGACGCCGCCGCCGAACGGCAGCCGGCCGTAGAAGAGCAGCATCGGGATCGCGACCATCTGGCACGCGGTCTTGAACTTGCCGAGCGAGTTCACCGCGACGCTCTTCGACGCGCCGATCTGCGCCATCCATTCACGCAGCGCCGAGATCGCGATTTCGCGGCCGACGATCACGAGCGCGATCGCCGCATCAATGCGCGCGAGCTGCACGAGCATCAGCAGCGCCGCCGTCACCATCAGCTTGTCGGCGACCGGATCGAGAAACGCGCCGAATGCCGACGTCTGGTTCCATTTCCGCGCGAGATAGCCGTCGAACCAGTCGGTCAGCGCGGCCAGAATGAAGATCACGGCGGCCGCCAGATTGCGATGGTCGGCGCTCAGCATCGTGTCCGGCAGATAAAACACGCCGACGACGAGCGGAATCAGCACGATTCGCACCCACGTCAGGAAAATCGGGAAGTTGAACGGCATGGCACGCGACACGATTGAAGGATTTGCCATTGTGCCGCGTCGCCCGCGCCGCCACAAGCAAGGCGCCCGGCGCGGGCCGCGCCGGGCCGGGCGGCGGCGGGCGGTGCGGCGTTCAGTGGAGTTGCCGGTAGATCTGCTCGGCGAGCGCGCGGGAGATGCCTTCGACGCTCGCGAGCTCGTCGACGCTCGCGGCAACGACGCCGCGCAAGCCGCCGAAGCGCGCAAGCAGTCGCTGCCGACGCTTCGCGCCGACGCCTTCGAGTTCCTCGAGCCGCGACGTCTGCCGCGCCTTCGCCCGCTTCGCGCGCATCCCGGTGATCGCGAAGCGGTGCGCCTCGTCGCGGATCTGCGCGACGAGCATCAGCGCGGCGCTCTCCTTGCCGAGCTCGAGCGGCGCGCGGCCGTCGGCGAAGATCAGCGTCTCGAGCCCGACCTTGCGCCCCTCGCCCTTCGCCACGCCGACGAGCATCGAGATATCGAGCCCGAGCTCGGAGAACACCTGGCGCGCGATCTCGACCTGGCCCCGGCCGCCGTCGATCAGCACGATGTTCGGCAACCGCCCGGCCGAAGCGGCCGCATGCACCGCGTTGCCGTCGATGCCGGCCGCTTCGTCGGCCGACGCCTCGGCGGCCGCCTCCTCGACCATCTTCTCGTAGCGGCGCGTGAGCACCTGGCGCATCGCCGCGTAGTCGTCGCCGGGCGTGATCCCCGCGATGTTGTAGCGGCGGTACTCGGACGACTGCATCTTGTGATGGTGATAGACGACGCACGACGCCTGCGTCGCCTCGCCCATCGTATGGCTGATGTCGAAGCACTCGATCCGCAACTGCGCGAGATCGTCGCTCTCGTAGCCGAGCACGTCGGCGAGCGCGCGCGTGCGCGCCTGCTGCGAGCCCTGCTCGGACAAGAGCCGCGCGAGCGCGAGGCGCGCGTTCTGCTCGGCCATCGCGAGCCACGCGCGCTTCTGGCCCTGCGGCTGCCGCACGACCGCGACCTTGTGCCCAGCCTGCTCGACGAGCAGATCGATCAGCTCGCGATTCGCGGGCGCATGGCTCACGACGAGAATCGGCGGCACGCGGTTGCCGAGGTAGTGCTGCGCGATGAACGCTTCGAGCACTTCGGTTTCGAGCGGCGCGGCGGCAGCATCGGTCTCGGCTTCCTGCGGCGCGGCTGCAGCGCCGCTGCCGGGCGGCGCGCCGGCCTCGCGCGCTTCGGCCTCGCCTTGCGGGCCGACGCTCGCGTCCGCGCGTCGCTCGACATCGCCTTCGGCACGCGCGTCGGCGAGCGCGTCGCCCGCAAGCGGCGCCCGCGCCGTCGGCTCCGCTCCGGCGGCCTGCGCGTCGTCGCCCGCGCCTTCGCCGGCGCGCGCGTCGAAGTCGCCTTCGAGCGCAAGCGCGGTTTCGACGTGCGTCGGGAAATACGCCTTGTCGCCGAGATGCCGGCCGCCGCGCACCATCGCGAGATTCACGCACACGCGGCCGCCCTGCGCGACGACGGCGAGGATATCGACGTCGCTGTCGCCGCCGACGTCGATCGCCTGCTGATGCAGCACCTTCGCGAGCGAGCTCATCTGGTTGCGCACGGCCGCTGCCTGCTCGAACTTCAGCTCGGCCGCGAACGCGTGCATCTTCCGCTCGAGCTCGCCCATCACCTCGCCCTGCCGGCCGAGCAGGAAGCGCGACGCGTTGTCCACGTCGCGCGCATAGTCCTCCTCGCCGATCGCGCCGACGCACGGCGCCGAGCAGCGGCCGATCTGGTGCAGCAGGCACGGGCGCGTGCGGTTGTTGAACACCGAGTCCTCGCAGGTGCGCAACTGGAACACGCGCTGCAGGATCTGGATGCTCTCGCGCACCGCCCACGCGCTCGGAAACGGCCCGAAGTACTGGTTCTTCTTGTCGACCGCGCCGCGGTAGTACGCCATGCGCGGAAATGCGTGGCCCGTGAGCTTCAGGTACGGATACGACTTGTCGTCGCGAAACAGGATGTTGTAGCGCGGCGCGAGCGCCTTGATCAGGTTGTTCTCGAGCAGCAGCGCCTCGGCCTCCGAGCGCGTGACCGTGGTCTCGACGCGCGCGATGCGCGTGACCATCATCGCGATCCGCGGCGACGACTGCGTCTTCGTGAAGTAGCTCGACACGCGCTTTTTCAGGTCGCGCGCCTTGCCGACGTACAGCACCGCGTCCTGCGCGTCGTAGTAACGGTAGACGCCCGGCAGGTGCGGCAGTTGGGCGAGGATCGGCTTGGGTTCGAAACGGGATTCGGGTGCGTCGGGGGATGTCATGCTCAATGCGGGCGCGAGCGGCGCGCGCGAACAAGGTCATTTAGAATCGCCAGTTTAGAGCATTCGCCGCGCGCGATCGCGGCCCGGCCGCCGCGGCGCGCGTCCGCGTGCCGCGCGGCTCGCCGGTTTGCACGCTGATTCGCCTGCCAATCAGCGTTTCATTCGCTACGCTTGCCCAGACCAGATGACGTCGTCCGCCCCGCTCACCCCGCCCGCTTCCGCGCCCGCCGACACTCGCCCGCCGCCGCAAGACGCGGCGGGCCCGGTCGCGTGCGACATCTTCTGCGCGGTCGTCGACAACTTCGGCGACATCGGCGTGTGCTGGCGCCTCGCGCGCCAGCTCGCGGCCGAGCATGGCTGGCAGGTGCGGCTCTTCGTCGACGATCTCGCGACATTCGCGCGCCTGCAGCCGGCCGCCCGGCCCGACGCCGCGCGGCAGACCGTCGACGGCATCGCCGTCGAACACTGGCGCGCGCCCGCGCACGCGGGCGACACGCTCGAGATCGCCGACGTCGTGATCGAAGCGTTCGCGTGCGAGCTGCCGGGCGCTTACGTCGCCGCGATGGCGCGCCGCGCGCGGCCGCCCGTTTGGATCAACCTCGAATACCTGAGCGCCGAAGACTGGGTGGGCGACTTCCATCTGCGCCCGTCGCCGCACCCGCGCTACCCGCTGACGAAGACGTTCTTCTTCCCCGGCCTCGGCCCCGGCACGGGCGGCGTGCTGAAGGAGCGCGATCTCGACGCGCGCCGCGCCGCGTTCGAAGCCGACGACGACGCGCGCCGCGCATGGTGGCGAGACGTTGCGGGCGCGCCGAGGCCAGGCCCGGACGCAACCGTCGCATCGCTCTTCGCGTACGAGAACCCGGCGCTCGACGCGCTGCTCGAACAATGGCGCGACGGCGGCGAGCCGGTCGTGCTGCTCGTGCCCGAGGGCCGGATCTCGGCGCGCGTCGCGCGCTTCTTCGGGGTCGGCACGTTCGGCGCCGGCGCGCACGCGGCACGCGGCAGCGTCGCCGCGCACGGGCTCGCGTTCGTCGCACAGCCCGACTACGACCGGCTGCTGTGGGCGAGCGACGTGAACTTCGTGCGCGGCGAGGATTCGTTCGTTCGCGCGCAATGGGCGCGCCGGCCGTTCGTCTGGCAGATCTATCCGCAGGCCGACGACGCGCATCTGCCGAAGCTCGACGCGGCGCTCGCGCACGTCACGGCGCGCGTCGATCACGCGACGCGCGCGGCGACCGAACGCTTCTGGCATGCGTGGAATGGCGCGGGCGCGCCCGACTGGGCCGACTTCTGGCAGCACCGCGCGGCGCTCGCCGCGCGCGCGGCGAACTGGGCGAACGAGCTCGCGGCCGTCGGCGACCTCGCCGGAAATCTGGCGGATTTTGCAAAAACTCAGTTAAAATAAGCGGTTATCCAACGGCTGACCACGCAAGCGCGTCCGTTACCGGCGCGACGCTTCAGGATAAAGGGGGCCGCCAGCCCGGCCGCGGCCGATCGCGCATGCGGTCGCCGGGCTTGCCGGGTCGAGCCCGCTTGCGCCGTTAGCCGTTGAGCAACGCTCAGGCAAATTCTCTCGTTCAGGATAGTTTTAGTTATGAAAACCGCACAGGAACTCCGCGTAGGCAACGTCGTGATGGTCGGCAACGACGCATGGGTCGTCTCGAAGGCCGAATACAACAAGTCGGGCCGCAACGCCGCCGTCGTCAAGATGAAGCTGAAGAACCTGCTGACGAACGCAGGCCAGGAATCGGTCTACAAGGCGGACGACAAGTTCGACGTCGTCGTGCTCGATCGCAAGGAAGTCACGTACTCGTACTTTGCCGACCCGATGTACGTGTTCATGGACGCCGACTACAACCAGTACGAAGTCGAAGCGGAAATGATGGGCGACGCGCTCAACTACCTCGAAGACGGCATGGCGTGCGAAGTCGTGTTCTACAACGAGAAGGCGATCTCGGTCGAACTGCCGACGATCCTCGTTCGCGAGATCACGTACACGGAACCGGCCGTCAAGGGCGACACGTCGTCGGGCAAGGTGCTCAAGAACGCGAAGCTCTCGACGGGCTTCGAGCTGCAGGTGCCGCTCTTCTGCAACACCGGCGACAAGATCGAAATCGACACGCGCACGAACGAGTACCGCAGCCGCGCATAAGCGCCGATTGCGCCGGCAGGTCGAACAAAGCGCCCTTCGGGGCGCTTTTTGTTTATTCGACGCCGCTTATTGCATAAAGGCGCCACATCATAAACAATGCCTTGAAGAAGCACTGACGGGATTCAATTTGTATCATCCGTAACTGTTTTATAGTCGATAACAAATACCGTACGCCAAGTGCGCGATGGGGCATAAAATTCATTTCTCATCCCGAAATGGGGGCTGTACGCCGGTCCGGCCGATGGACCGGTCTTTCAATTGCGCACACCATGCCACACGCCCTGATTGTCGAAGACGATCCCAATAGCTTATCCGGCCTGACCGCGCTCCTCGCCGCGGACGGTTTCTCGGTCGATACGGCCACCTCGCTCGCCGAGGCCCGTGGCGCCCTCGCCCGCTCGATTCCCGACGTCGTCCTCGTCGACCTGAACCTGCCCGACGGCAGCGGCTTCGACCTGCTGCAGAACCTGCCGCAACAGCAGCCGAACGGCTCGCTGCCGGTGATCGTGCTGACCGGCAACGCGACCGTCGAAAGCGCGATCGAGGGGCTGCGGCACGGCGTCTGGGATTACCTGCTGAAGCCAGTCAACATCCCGCGGCTGCGCAGCCTGCTCGCGCGAATCCCGCGCCCGTACGAACTGATCGAGGAAGTGCAGGCGCTGCGCGCGTCGCTGCGCCGCCTCGGCCGCTTCGGCTCGCTCGTCGGGCGCAGCGACGCGATCCAGCACGTCTACGACATGATCGAGCACAACGCGCGCACCGAAACCGCGGTGCTGCTGTGGGGCGAGCCCGGCACCGGCAAGGAGGCGGCCGCGCGCACGCTGCACGGGCTGAGCCGCCGCCGCAAGGGCCCGTTCGTCGCGTTCGACTGCCGCGCCGCCGTGCAATCGCCGCGCAACATCGAGACCAACGGCCGCGCGATCGAGAGCATGCTGCTCGGCCGCGAGCGCGGCGCGTACACGGGCGTCGAGCGGCGCGACCCCGGCCTCTTCGAGCAGGCGAGCGGCGGCACGCTGTTCCTCGAGGAAATCACCGCGCTGCCGCTGTCGCTGCAGGAGGCGCTGCTGCGCGCGCTCGATTCGCAGAATTTCATGCGCGTCGGCGGCACGACGGAAATCGCGAGCGACTTCCGGCTGATCGCGACGACGCGCCGCCCCGCGCGCGAAGCGGTCGCGAACGGCACGCTGCGCGAGGATCTGTGGCTGCGCCTCGACGCCGCGTCGATCGGCCTGCCGCCGCTGCGCGAACGCGACGACGATGTCGTCGTCATGGCCGAGGCGTTCGTCGACGACCTGAACCGCGACGCGCGCGCGGCGGGCCTGAACATCACCGACAAGCGGATCGCGCCCGGCTTCATCCGCGAATGCCTCGCCTACGACTGGCCGGGCAACGTGCGCGAGCTGCAGGAGCGCGTGCGGACCGCGTACGACCAGTCGGGCGACTTCATCGATACGCTGCGCGCGGGCGACGCGTATCCGAAGCCCGGCGCCGCGCTGAACGGCAGCAGCGTGCAGGTGCGCGTCGGCATGCCGCTCGCCGACGTCGAGGATCTGCTGATCCGCGCGACGCTCGACGCGGTCGGCGGCACGCGCCACCGTGCGGCGACGCTGCTCGGCATCAGCCCGAAGACGCTCTACAACAAGCTGCAGCGAATGAAGATCGGCTGACGTCCGGCCGACGTCGACGCGAAGGCGGCCGCACGCCGCCTTCGCCCCGCGTTCGCCCGTTTCAAGTCAGGCGAACGCGCTGCGCAGGAGTTCCTGCGCATTCAGATAACGCGGCTCGCGCATCAGCTTGCGCCATTTGAGCGCCTTGCCGCGCGGCCGCATCTGCTTGATCCGCTGCAGCGATTCACGCGATGTCGTCGTGCGCAGCGCGTCGAGCACCCGTTCCGCCGCATCCGGCTGATTGCAGACGAGCACCATGTCGCAGCCCGCATCGAGCGCCGCCTGCGCCGCCTGCGCGAGCGTGCCGCCTTCGCGCGCGGCCTCCATCGACAGATCGTCGCTGAACACCGCGCCCGGAAAGCGCAGCCGGCCGCGCAGCACGTCCTGCAGCCACACGCGCGAGAAGCCCGCCGGCTTCGAGTCGACCTGCGTATAGATCACGTGCGCCGGGATGACGGCCGCAAGCGACAGCCCGAGCCAGTCGTACGGCGCCGCGTCGTTCGCGAGGATATCTTCGAGCGGGCGGTCGTCGGTCGGCAGCGCGACGTGCGAATCAGCCTGCGCGAAGCCGTGACCGGGAAAATGCTTGCCGCAGTTCGCCATCCCGGCGAGCGCGAGCCCGTGGTTGACGCTCTTCGCGAGCAGCGCGACAACGCGCGGATCGCGATGGAACGCGCGATCGCCGATCACCTTCGAGCGGCCGTAATCGAGGTCGAGCACGGGCGTGAAGCTCATGTCGATGCCGCACGCGCGCAACTCGGACGCGAGCACGTAGCCGAGCGCGGTCGCCGCCTTCGTCGCGCGCAGCACGTCGTGGTCCCACAGCTCGCCGAGCCGGCGCATCGCCGGCAGCACGGTGAAGCCGTCGGTGCGAAAGCGCTGCACGCGGCCGCCCTCGTGATCGACCGCGATCAGGATGTCGTCGCGGACCGCGCGGATCGCGTCGGTCAGCGCGACGAGCTGCGCGCGGCTTTCGAAGTGGCGCGCGAACAGGATCACGCCGCCCGTCTGCGGATGCGCGAGACGGCGCGCGTCGTCACGCGTGAGCGTCGTGCCGACGACGTCGAGCATCACCGGACCGGGGGTCAGTTTCATCGAATCAGCGTCCTTGCGGAGAATGGATCAGGAAGCGGCGCCCGAGCGTGCGGCGACGACGTCGTCGGGCGCCTCGGCGACGACGAACGTGACCGCGTAGTCGCGCTCGTCGCTCACCGTCACGCGCGCGGTGATGCCGCGCGCATCGAGCCACGCGGCGAGCTCGCCCGACGCGACGACGTAAGGCTCGCCGCTCGGCCGGTTGAGCGTCTGCAGCGCGCGCCATGTCATCGGCCAGTGCATGCCGAGGCCGATCGCCTTCGAGAACGCTTCCTTCGCGGAAAAGCGCGTCGCGAGAAACGCGATGCCGCGCGCCTCCGAGCGCGCGCGCCGCGCGTGGAACACGCGCAGTTCGTCGGGGCCGAGCACCTTCGCGGCGAAGCGCCCGCCCGTGCGCTCGAGCACGGCGGCGATGCGGCTCACCTGAGCGAGATCGGTGCCGATGCCGTAGATCGCCATGCGCGTCAGCGGCCGCCGTGCAGCGCGGCGACGCGCGCGGCGACCATGATCGCCTTCATCTCGCGCACCGCGTTGTCCCAGCCCGCGAACACCGCGTGCGCGACGATCGCGTGCCCGATGTTCAGCTCGGCGATGCCGGGCAGCGCGGCGATCGCCTGCACGTTCGTGTAGTGCAGTCCGTGGCCCGCGTTCACCTTCAGCCCGAGCGCGATGCCGGCGTCGACGCCCGTCGCGATCCGCTCGAACTCGCGCTGCTGCTCGGCCGCGTCGTGCGCGTCCGCATAGCGGCCGGTGTGCAGCTCGATCACGGGCGCGCCCGTCTCGTGCGCGGCGCGGATCTGCGCGTCGTCCGGATCGATGAAGAGCGACACGCGCACGCCCGCGTCCGCGAGCTGCTTGCACGCGGCGCGTACCGCGTCGAAGTGCCCGACGACGTCGAGGCCGCCTTCCGTCGTCAGCTCCGAGCGCTTCTCCGGCACGAGGCAGGCGTCGTGCGGCCGGATCTCGCACGCGATGTCGAGCATCTCCGGCGTCACCGCGCACTCGAGATTCATCCGCGTCTTCACGAGCGGACGCAGCGTGCGCACGTCCGCGTCGACGATGTGCCGGCGGTCTTCGCGCAGATGCAGCGTGATCGCGTCGGCGCCGGCATCCTCGGCGGCGAGCGCCGCGCGCACGGGGTCCGGATAGGCGGTGCCGCGCGCGTTGCGCAGCGTCGCGACGTGGTCGATGTTCACGCCCAGTTCGATGGCGGTAGGCGTCGTGAGGAAGAAGCTCATAGGTTTTGCAGGTCGATCAGGATCTGACGCGTGGCGAGCGGCGTGCCGCCCAGATAGGTGTTGAGCAGAAAGCGCATCAGCGTCTTGCTTTGCGCAACGGTCTGCGCCCGATGGTAATCGTCCTCTTCCATGTCGAGCAACGTCTGGCCGGCGATCACGGGCCAGTGCGACGGCACGTCGCTGCCCGCATCGCACACGCCGCGCTGCGGATCGAACACGTAGAGCCTGCCGGGCTCGACCGCGCGCCGCGCGACGGTGCGCTTCAACGTCATCGCATAGCCCGTCTCGCGCAGCAGCACGCGCTCGAACGAGCGCAGCACCTGCACGGGCGGCTCGCCGTGCGCGAGGCGCGTGAGCGTGACGAGATAGTGCTGGAAGAGCGGCGGATGCGGATCTTCGCGCGCGCAGAACTTGACGAGCAGCTCGTTCACGTAGAAGCCGCACAAGAGCGCGTCGCCCGCGAGCGGCAGCATGCCGCCCACCCATTCGGCGCCCGTCAGCGTGCGCAGCTCCGACTTGCCGGACCACGACAGCGACAGCGGCTGGAACGTCTGCAGCACGCCGCGCAGCGCCGAATGCGGGCGCTTCGCGCCCTTCGCGACGAGCGCGATGCGGCCGTGGTCGCGCGTCAGCACGTCGACGACGAGGCTCGTCTCGCGATACGGATAGCTATGCAGCACGAACCCCGGCTGCTCGGCGATCCGGAATTCGGACGTGCGCGGCGCGGCGCGGCGCGGCTTGCGCGCCGGCTTGCCGGCGTCCGGCGCGGGCGGCGCGATCGGGGGTTGCGGGTCGGCGTCGGCCTCGTCGGTCATCCCGACATCGGACGTCCTGTCATTCGTACCCATAGGCGCGCAGCCCCGCTTCGTTGTCCGCCCAGCCGCTCCTCACCTTGACGAAGGTCTCGAGATAGACGGGGCCGTCGAACAGCTTCTCCATGTCCTGCCGCGCCTCGGTGCTGATCTGCTTGAGCTTCGCGCCCTTCCTGCCGATCACCATCGCCTTGTGCGAATCGCGCTCGACGAGGATCGTCGCGAACACGCGCGTGAGCCGCCCCTCCTCCTCGAACTTGTCGATGACGACGGTGCTCGTGTAAGGCAACTCGTCGCCCGTCCAGCGAAACACTTTCTCGCGCAGGATCTCGGCCGCGAGGAAGCGCGAGCTGCGGTCGGTCAGGTCGTCTTCGCCGTAGATCGCGTCGCCTTCCGGCAGATACGGCTTGACCGTGTTCATCAGCCGCTCGATGTCCTCCGGATGCTTCGCCGACAGCGGCACGATCTCCGCGAACTCGCGCAGCTCGCCCATCTTCTGGAAGAACGGGTACAGCGTGCCCTTGTCGGATACGCGGTCGAGCTTGTTCGCGACGAGGAGCGTCGGCGTGCCGGGCGGAATCAGGTCGAACACCTTCTGGTCGTCGGGGCCGAAGCGGCCCGCCTCGATCACAAACAGGATCGCGTCGACCGACGTCAGCGTCGACGTCACCGCGCGGTTCAGCGACCGGTTGAGCGCGGTGCTGTGGCGCGTCTGGAAGCCGGGCGTGTCGACGAAGATGTATTGCGCGTCGTCGAGCGTGCGGATGCCGGTGATCCGGTGGCGGGTCGTCTGCGCCTTGCGCGACGTGATGCTGATCTTCTGGCCGACGAGCGCGTTCATCAGCGTCGACTTGCCGACGTTCGGACGGCCGACGATCGCGATCATGCCGCAACGGAAACCGGTGGGAGCGGGTGCGTTCATATCAGGCTGCTGCTGGGTTCGGAAGCGGCCGCGCGACCGTGCGCGACCGCGATGTCGATTGGGACGATGTCAATGCCCCGCGTCGGCGACGCGCACGGGCGCGGCGGCCAGATCGGGCTCGGCGGTGGCGGACGACGACGCGTCGCGCGCGCGCGGCGGCCGGTCGGCCGTTCCCGCGGAGACGCGCACGGCGGCGTCCGGCTTTTCCATCGGCTTTTCCGCCGATTTCTCCGGCGACGGCTTGTCGCTCGCCTTCTCCGGCAGCTTGTCGGCCGTCGAAGCGGATTTTTCGGCCGGCTTCGACGCGCGCGGCTCGCTCTTGTCGGCGCCGTGCTCGACGTGCGCCGCGCGGATCACCGCGACGGGCGTGGCCGCGGGCGAACGGGCGGCCACGTCGTCGGCCTGCGCAGGCACGACGGGCGAAGCGGCCGCGTGGGTCTGCGCACCGGCCTTCGCGTCCGCCGAGGCTCTTGCCTCGGGCGTCTTCGCCTCGGCCGCCTTCGAGTCATCCGCGCAGGACTCCGCAGCCTTCGGCTCGCCATGCTTCGCGTCGCCCGACTTCGGGTCGGCCACGGCCTTCGGATCGACCGCCTTCGGCTCGGCGCCCTTCGCTTCGTCGCCCGCCACGCGGCTCGCGCCGCGCTCCTTGCGGTCCGGCGAACGCAGGTCGAGCGCCTCCTGCACGCCCTTCACGCCCGGCACGATCTCCGGCTCCACATGCTTCGCGCCGCGCGCGCTCTTCGAGCGCTTCGGCTTCGCGGCGAGCATCGGCGCAACCGCCATCACCTCGTCGAGCGCCTTCTTCGCGGCGGCCTGCTCGGCCGCGCGGCGGCTCGCGCCCGAGCCGGACACCTTGATGTCCAGCTTCGGCACCGTGCACTCGACTTCGAATTGCTGATTGTGCGCCGCACCATGCGTCGCGACGACGGTATAGGTCGGCAGCGCGATCTTGTGGCCCTGCAGGTATTCCTGCAGCAGCGTCTTCGCATCCTTGCCGAGCGTGCGCGGATCGATGTGGTCGAGAATCGGCACGTACAACCGCTTGATGACCCCTTGGGCGGCTTCGAAGCCGCCATCGACGAACACCGCCCCGATGATGGCTTCGAATGCGTCCGCGAGGATCGACGGTCTTCGGAATCCGCCGCTGCGCAGCTCGCCTTCGCCGAGCCGCAGGCCGTCCGAGATATTGAGGGCCTGAGCAATTTCGTACAGCGACTGCTGCTTGACGAGATTCGCCCGCACGCGCGACAAATCGCCTTCGTCCAGCTTGCCGAAGCGCTGAAACAAAAGGGCGGCCACCGCGCAATTCAGAACGGAATCGCCGAGAAACTCGAGCCGTTCGTTATGCGTGGCACTGTGACTGCGATGGGTCAAAGCCTGGCGCAACAATTCCGCATTGCGAAATTCATAGCGCAGCCGGCTTTCCAACTGGGATAAGGGCATGGACAGGAGTATAACGCGGGCGCCGCTTCGGTCGGGAAACGCGGCCTGGCGCGAAAAGGCGTGACGAGGCGGCATTGCCGCTGGTTCTTAAAGTGGTTCGGCAACACGCCTCGCAGCCCGTGCGCGGCGTGTCGCAACGTTCGGCGCGGCTAGTTGAACGAGCCGATGCGTTTGAGCTCGCTGAAGTTCATCCAGATGAAGAACGCGCGGCCGACGATGTTCTTGTCCGGCACGAAGCCCCAGTAGCGGCTGTCGGCGCTGTTGTCGCGGTTGTCGCCCATCATGAAGTAGTGGCCAGGCGGCACCTTGCAGGCGACGCCGCGGCTGTCGTACTGGCAATTGTTGCGATACGGATAGTCGTCCGCGCCCATCACGAACGGCGGCACCGACGGATTGTTCAGAATCGCGTTCTTGCGCGCGCCGAGCGTTTCTTCGAACTGCTTCGCGTAGTTCATCCGCTCTTCGTCGAAGTAGTCCGGCAGCGGCGTCTCGGGCACGGGCTGGCCGTTGATCGTCAGCTTCTTGTCCTGATACGCGATCGTGTCGCCCGGCAGGCCGATCACGCGCTTGATGTAGTCGACCGATTCGTCCTTCGGATAGCGGAACACGACGACGTCGCCGCGTTCGAGCGGACGGCCTGCGGTGATCTTCCGGTTCGTGATCGGCAGACGCAGGCCGTAGTCGAACTTGTTGACCAGGATGAAATCGCCGACGACGAGCGTCGGCACCATCGAGCCCGACGGAATCTTGAACGGCTCGACGACGAACGAGCGCACGACGAACACGACGAGAATCACCGGAAAGAAGCTCGCGGTGTATTCGAGCCACCACGGCTGGCGCAGCTTCTCGTCACGCAGCCGCGCGCGCGTCTGCGGCGCGTTCTCGTCGGCGAAGCGCTCGCCGATCCGCTCCTGCTGGCGGTCGAACTCGGCGACCGCCGCGTCTGCCGCCTTCTTCCGCTGCGGCAGGAAAACCAGCTTGTCCAGCACCCACGCAATGCCCGTCAGCACGACGAGCACAAAAAGGATCAACGCAAAATTCATAAAGGATCAGTCCTGTTATTTGTCTTCGACTCGCAAGATCGCCAGGAACGCCTCCTGCGGGATCTCGACCGAACCCACCTGCTTCATTCGTTTCTTGCCTTCCTTCTGCTTTTCGAGCAGTTTCTTCTTGCGCGTGATGTCGCCGCCATAGCACTTCGCGAGCACGTTCTTGCGCAGCGCCTTGATGTTCTCGCGCGCGATGATGTGCGCGCCGATCGCCGCCTGGATCGCGACGTCGTACATCTGGCGCGGAATGATCTCGCGCATCTTCGCCGCGACTTCGCGGCCGCGATACTGCGACTGCGAACGGTGGACGATGATCGACAGCGCATCGACCTTGTCGCCGTTGATCAGCATGTCGACCTTCACGACGTCGGACGTCCGGTATTCCTTGAACTCGTAGTCCATCGACGCGTAGCCTCGCGACACCGATTTCAGCCGATCGAAGAAGTCGAGCACGATTTCCGCCATCGGGATCTCGTACGTGAGCTGCACCTGCCGGCCGTGATACTGCATGTTGATCTGCGAGCCGCGCTTCTGCTCGCACAGCGTGATCACCGAGCCGACGTAGTCCTGCGGCATGTACAGGTTGACCGTCACGATCGGCTCGCGGATCTCGGCGATCCGGGCGGGCTCCGGCATCTTCGCCGGGTTCTCGACCCTGATCGTCGTGCCGTCGCTCTGCACGACCTCGTAGACCACGGTCGGCGCGGTCGTGATGAGGTCCATGTCGAACTCGCGCTCGAGCCGCTCCTGCACGATCTCCATGTGCAGCAGCCCCAGGAAGCCGCAGCGGAAGCCGAAGCCGAGCGCCTGCGACACTTCGGGCTCGTACTGCAGCGACGCGTCGTTCAGCTTCAGCTTCTCGAGCGATTCGCGCAGCGCGTCGTACTGGTTCGCCTCGACGGGATAGAGGCCCGCGAACACCTGTGGCTTCACTTCCTTGAAGCCCGGCAGCGGCTCGGGCGCGGGCTTCGTCGCGTGCGTGACCGTGTCGCCGACCTTCGCGGCCGTCAGTTCCTTGATGCCGGCGATGATGAAGCCCACCTGCCCCGCCGACAGCGATTCGAGATTGCGCGACTTCGGCGTGAACACGCCGACGTGCTCGACCGAATACAGCGCATCGGTCGCCATCAGCTTGATCTTTTCCTTCGGGCGCAGCGTGCCGTTGACGATGCGCACGAGCATCACGACGCCGACGTAGTTGTCGAACCATGAATCGATGATGAGCGCCTGCAGCGGCGCATCGGGATCGCCCTTCGGCGGCGGCACCTTCGCGATCAGCGATTCGAGCACATCCTCGACGCCCAGGCCCGTCTTCGCGCTGCAGCGCACCGCATCGGTCGCGTCGATGCCGATCACGTCCTCGATCTCGGCGATCGCGTTCTCCGGGTTTGCGGCCGGCAGGTCGATCTTGTTGAGGACGGGCACCACTTCGACGCCGAGCTCGATTGCCGTGTAGCAGTTCGCGACCGTCTGCGCCTCGACGCCCTGGCTCGCGTCGACGACGAGCAGCGCGCCTTCGCACGCGGACAGCGAGCGGCTCACTTCATACGAGAAGTCGACGTGCCCCGGCGTATCGATGAGATTCAGGTTGTAGACCTTGCCGTCGCGCGCGCGATAGGTGAGCGCGGCGGTCTGTGCCTTGATCGTGATGCCGCGCTCGCGCTCGAGATCCATCGAGTCGAGCACCTGCGCTTCCATCTCGCGGTCGGACAGGCCGCCGCAAAGCTGGATGATGCGATCCGCGAGCGTCGACTTGCCGTGGTCGATGTGCGCGATGATCGAGAAGTTGCGAATATGATCCATTCAGTGCCGATCAAGCGAAAAAGGCGCGCTCGACGACCGCAGAGCACGCCTTGTAAGTCGGTGAAAAAACGGCTTATTTTAGCCGAAAAGGCCCGCCAGGGGCGGCATTTTGGACGTCCGGACATGCACCGGCCGGCGACCTGCGGCGCGATCGTTCGAAGTGCGCGGCGAGTCGTCGGGCGCGAGCGGCGGCGAGACCGCCGCGCTTCCTTTGGCGCGCTTCATCGCGCAGCGCTTCACGCCCCGCGCCGCGCGAGCGCTTCCCTGACCCGCGCCTCGTCGAACCGGTGCCGGCATACCTCGACACCGTCGAGCAGCAGCACCGGCACGTCCTCGTCATAGCGCGCGACGAGCGCCGGCTCCGCGTCGATGTCGACATAATCGACGCTCGCCGAGCATTCGGCCGCCACCGGCGCGAGCGCGTCGCGCATGTCGTCGCACAAATGGCACCAGCCGCGGCCGTACAGCGTGAAACGCGCGGCGCTCACTTCTGGCGCGGCCGGATCGGGATGAACTGCGTGTTGTCGCCGCGCCGCACGAGCACCGCGACCGCGCGCTGCGGATCGAGCTTCGACGTCACGTCGACGAACTGCTTCGCGCTCGTGATGTCGACGTCGCCGACGCGCAGCACGATATCGCCGCGCTGCAGCCCCGCGCGGGCGGCCGGCCCGTCGACCGCGTCGATCTGCACGCCGTTGCGCAGCTTGAGCGTCTTCAACTGATCGGGCGACAGGTCGCTGACCGTCAGGCCAAGCGCGCTGCTGCGCGGCTTCTGCTGCGGCGCCTGGCGGCTGTCGGCCTTCGCGGTCTTGTCGGCCGGGAATTCCGTGATCGTGATCGGCAGATCGCGCGACTGCCCCTTGCGCCACACCGTCACCGTCGCCTTCGTGCCCGGCTTCGTGTCGCCGACCATGCGCGGCAGATCCGACGCCGTTTCGACCGGACGGCCGTTGAACTTCAGGATGATGTCGCCCGGCTGCAGGCCGGCCTTGTCGGCCGGGCCGCCCGGCTCGACGCTGCTGACGAGCGCGCCTTCCGCCTTCGGCAGGCCGATCGAATCGGCGACTTCCTTCGTCACCTCGCCGATCGCGACCGCGATCCGGCCGCGCGTGACCTTGCCCGACGCCTTCAGTTGCTCGGCCACGCGCATCGCCTCGTCGATCGGAATCGCGAACGAGATGCCCATGAAGCCGCCCGTGCGGCTGTAGATCTGCGAGTTGATGCCGATCACCTCGCCCTGCATGTTGATGAGCGGGCCGCCCGAGTTGCCGGGGTTGACCGCGACGTCCGTCTGGATGAACGGCAGGTAGTCGCCGGTGTTGCGGCCCTTCGCGCTGACGATGCCGGCCGTGACCGTGTTGTCGAGGCCGAACGGCGAGCCGATCGCGACGACCCACTCGCCGACGCGCACGCGGTTCGAATCGCCGATCGCGACGGTCGGCAGGCTCGACGCGTTGATCTTCACGATCGCGACGTCGGTGCGCTCGTCGACGCCGATGAGCCTGGCCTTGAATTCGCGCTTGTCGGTGAGCGTCACATAGATCGTGTCCGCGTCGTCGACGACGTGCGCGTTCGTCATCACATAGCCGTCCGGCGACAGGATGAAGCCCGAGCCGACGCCGCGGTTCTGCTCGGTGTCGGGCGCCTCGGGCGTGCTCGGCGCGTTCTTCTGCCCGCCCGGCGGCTGCGGCAGCGGAATGCCGAAGAAGCGGCGGAAGAATTCCGACATGTCGCCGTTGTCGAGGCCGGGCGGCAGCGCGCCGCGCGTGTCGGCCGGCACGTTCGCCGTCGTCCGGATGTTGACGACCGCCGGGCCGACTCTCTCGACGAGGTCCGCGAAATCGGGCAGACCCGCGCGCGTCGTGGGCGCGGCGCCCGCTGCGGCGGGCGCGGTCGTGGCATTCGGAGCCGCCATCGCCGATTGCGCGGCAAGCGGCGTCAAGGCCGTCACCGCCGCGGCGACGAGCCAGGTGCGCAGCGAGGGATTCATCATGTCGGAAACCGAAAGGTTACTTGGAAGCCTTGTATTCTATGGCAGACGCGAACTGCTGCAACGTCGAGGGAGGCGCTTCGCCGAGAACCGTGATCCAGAAATCGCCGCGGCGCTTGACGAGCACGTGCGTCGCGCCCGTGCTGCCCGCCCCTTCCTTGCGGCTGTTCTTCTCGGCGGGTTCGATGAAGACCGAGATCGTCGCGAGGCCGTCGGTGAACACGGCCTGGTCGACGGGAATCGGCGGATCGTTCGCGTCGCGCGCGGCCATCGGGCGGCGCACTTCGCGGATCTTGCGGAAGCCCGCGACGGTCGGCGCGATCTGCCAGCCCTGCGCCTCGATGTCGACGGGCGAAACGGGCGGCCGCACGATGGTCCAGCCGCCGAGATTGCGCATGCCGGCCGCGATCGCGGTCTTCTGGCTCGGCGCAGCGGCGCCGAGCTGCAGTTGCGAAAAGGCGATCTGCTCGAGCACGCGATCGTCGGCGTCGAGCGTCTGCGAGCGCAGCAGAAGCCCCGTCTTCGCGTCGGTCCACAGCTTGTACGCAAAGCGGTACGCGTCCTTCGGCACGAGCTCGACGACCTGCGCGTCGAGGCCCGCGACGCGATCGCGCCCGAGCGACTTCGGCTCATAGACGGACAGCACCTGCTCGCCGCTCGCGCCGAGCAGCGCGGGAAACGAATCCTTGTTCTGGCGGCGCTCGACGACGCAGAGCCGCCGCTCGGGCACGAACGTGTAGAGATCGTCGTTGTGGCGCAGTAGCTTGCGCGGCTTGCCGTCGAGGCTTTCGACGCGCTCGTATTCGCCGTCGCCCTTCGTCGCGACATGAACGATCCGCGACGATTGCACGTACGCGCCGCGCTGATAGACGAACGTCCCTTCGTAGTTCTGCTGCTGCGCGGCCTGCTGGAGGCGATCGAGCCACTCGGCCGCCTGGCGCCGGGTGGCCACGGGATCGTCGGGTTGCTGCGCAGAGGCGGCGGACTGGACGGACAACAGCGCGGCCGCGCACAGCAACAGCGCCGGCAGCCGTCTCCAACCTAGGGGGGCTTGATTCAACTGCAACGTCCGCATCGAGTTTATTGGCCTTGCGTGGCGACGGCGGTACGAATGACCGGCATCGAACCCGTCACGACGGGCTGCTGCGCGAATTGCTGATGCGCTTCGAGATATTGATCGAGGCTCGCGTCGCGGATGATGTTCACGTCCTGCACGCCCGTCTGCGCGGCCGCCACGCGTTGCAGCGGGCCTTGCTGCGCGGGACTCACCGACGCGACCTGAACGGCGCCCGGCGCGCCGGCGCCCTGCATCTGCGGCACGACGATCCACGTGAGCGTCGCCGCGGCGGCGGCGACCGCGAACGCGGGCACGACGCGGCGGCGCAGCGCCAGCAGCCGGCGCGCGACAGGCGCGGCCGCGGGCGCGAGCAGGTGCGGCTCGGCCGCGAGGCTCGTCGAGAAGCGGGCCATGAACGCGCGGCTCTCGGCGGGCTCGAGCGTGAGCTCGTCGGAGCGCAGCGCGTCACCGATCACGTGATATTGCGCCCACGTCGCGCGCTCGGCGTCGGCGAGCCCCGCGAGAATCTGTTTCAGCGAAAGGCCCTCAGGCGCTTCGCCGTCGACCAGAGCGGACATGCGCTCGCGTTGCGAGCACGCCTGCGACTGCGTAGAGACCGACCCCATGATGCTCCCCATCTTGCACACCCCGTCGTGACACACGACTCCGTAACTAGACCCCAAGCCGCTTCGATTCGCCGCAGGCGCTCACCAGCGCCTGCCTTCCGGCGTATCGAGAAGCGGCCGCAATTTTGCCGCGATCGCCTCGCGGGCGCGAAAGATCCGCGAGCGGACGGTGCCGATCGGGCATCCCATCATCTCCGCGATCTCTTCGTAGCTCAGGCCTTCGATCTCGCGCAGCGTGATGGCCGTTCGCAACTCTTCCGGCAACAACGCCATCGCGGCGTTGACCGTCTGGGCGATCTGCTTGCTCATCAACATCGACTCAGGCGTGTTGATATCCCTTAGTTGGTCGGCGTCGGAGAAAGTTTCAGCCTCTTCGGCGTCCGCGTCGGTGGACGTGGGCGCCCGGCGACCCTGGGTCGCAAGGTAGTTCTTCGCCGTATTGACGGCAATCCGGTACAACCACGTGTAGAACGCCGACTCGCCGCGGAACTGCGGCAACGCGCGATACGCCTTGATGAACGCGTCCTGGGCCACGTCCTCGACCTCCGCGGGGTCCCGCACGAGGCGCGAGATCAGCCGGATGATCTTGCGGTGGTATTTGGAGACCAGGAGTTCGAACGCCGCCTTGTCGCCATTCTGTACGCGTTCGACCAGTGCCTGATCGATTTCTTTTTCACTCACCTGACAAATCCGTAAACGAGGGAAGCAACGCGGAGCGCTATTGTAACGTTCCCGCTCGAGCCGCTCATGGGCGTTTTCGACCGGAAACGGCCGGCCGCGAAAGCGGTCATGCCGCCGCGAGCGTCCCGCGCGCGGCGCGCCGGCCCAGCACGCAGAGCGCGCGGAACACGGGCGCGTCGACCGCGTCAGCCGGAATGACGAGCGGCGTCGCGCGCCGGCCGCGGCCTTGCACCGTCAGCACGACGAGCAGATCGCCCCATTGCGTGCAGCCGGCGATCTGCCCGCGCGCGAGGAGCCGCCCGTCGCGGTCGAACGCCGCGAGCACGCCCGCGCCGGCATCGATCTGCAACGCAGCCGGCTGACGCCGCGCGCGGGCGGCCCGCGCGCGCAACGCGACGAGCGCCGCGATGAGCCCCGCGAGCGCCGCCGCCCCGCCGCTGCCGACGAGCGGCGCCGCACAAGCGTAGACCGCCGCGCCGGCGGCCGCCACGAACAGCGCGCACGCGGTGCGCAGGCACGCCGACGCGCGCAGCACGTTGTGCTGCGCGCCTGCCGATGCGGCGTGGAACGGCTCCGTCAAGCGACCCCGCGTCAGACGCGCTTGAAGACCAGCGTGCCGTTAGTCCCGCCGAAGCCGAAGGAGTTCTTCAACGCGACGTCGATCTTCATCTCGCGCGCTTCGTTCGCGCAATAGTCGAGATCGCACGCGGGGTCCTGGTTGAAGATGTTGATCGTCGGCGGCGACACCTGGTTGTGGACGGCCAGCACCGTGAACACCGATTCCAGCCCGCCCGAGCCGCCGAGCAGGTGGCCCGTCATCGACTTCGTCGAATTGACGACGATCTGCTTCGCGTGATCGCCGAATGCGCGCTTGATGCCGATGGTTTCCGCGAGATCGCCGAGCGGCGTCGACGTGCCGTGTGCGTTCAGGTAGCTCACCTGATCGACGTTGACACCGGCGTTGCGCAGCGCGGCCAGCATGCAACGTCGCGCGCCGTCGCCATCCTCGAGCGGCGCCGTCATGTGATGCGCGTCGCCGCTCATCCCGTAGCCCGCGATTTCCGCGTAGATCTTCGCGCCGCGCGCCTTCGCGTGCTCGTACTCCTCAAGCACCATCACGCCCGCGCCCTCGCCGAGCACGAAGCCGTCGCGGTCCTTGTCCCACGGACGGCTCGCCGTCGCCGGATCGTCGTTGCGCTGCGACAGCGCGCGCGCCGCCGCGAAGCCGCCGATGCCGAGCGGCGACACGGTCGCCTCCGCGCCGCCCGCGATCATCACGTCGGCGTCGCCGTATTCGATGAGGCGCGCCGCCTCGCCGATGCAGTGCAGGCCGGTCGTGCACGCGGTGACGAGCGCGAGATTCGGGCCCTTGATGCCGAACTTGATCGACAGGTGGCCGGAGATCATGTTGATGATCGACGCCGGCACGAAGAACGGCGAGATCCGGCGCGGGCCGCGGTTGAGCAGTTCGGTCTGCGTGACTTCGATCATCGGCAGCCCGCCGATGCCCGAGCCGACCACGACGCCGACGCGCTCCGCGTTTTCGTCGGTGACCTGGAAGCCGCTGTCCTGCATCGCCTGCATGCCGGCCGCGATCCCGTAATGGATGAACGTATCCATGTGGCGCGCTTCCTTCGCCGGGATGTAGTCCTCGACGTTGAAGCCCTTCACCTCGCCTGCGAAGCGGGTCGAGAAGTTCGTCGCGTCGAACTTCGTGATATTGACGATGCCGGACTTGCCGGCCACGAGATCGGCCCAGCCGTCGGCAACATTATTGCCAACAGGCGAAATCAGCCCAAGGCCTGTAACAACAACACGACGGCGGCTCACGGTAACCTCTTTTCCATTGAATGACAAAAACAAAAGCCACAGCGGCCACAGGAACCACCCCTGCGAGCCCTGTGGCTGTTAGCTCGGCCGGCGAGAACGCCGACGCGATCGCGCATCCGGCGCAGCGTGTGCAAAAACTTGCAGACGACGCGCGTGTTACGCCTTGACGTTCGCGCGAGCGTAGTCGATCGCTTGCTGAACGGTCGTGATCTTCTCGGCTTCTTCATCCGGGATTTCCATGCCGAACTCGTCTTCGAGCGCCATCACCAGTTCAACCGTGTCGAGCGAATCCGCGCCGAGGTCGTTCACGAACGACGCTTCGTTCTTGATTTCAGCTTCGGCGACGCCCAGTTGCTCGGCGACGATCTTCTTGACACGTTGTTCGATATTGTCCATTACCCCTCCGAGGGAAAGTTCAAATTTACAAGTGCGCGCATTTTAACAGGTTTGATGCTGCCCAAAATGCGCGCCGGCTTTGCGGCCAGACAAGCGCCGATGCGCGAATGCGCATGCACGGCGCGGATGGTAAACGAAATCCGTTACGACATGAACATGCCGCCGTTCACGTGCAGCGTCGTGCCCGTGATGTAGCCCGCTTGCGGCGACGCGAGGAACGCCACTGCGTGCGCGATGTCCTCCGGGCTGCCCAGGCGGCCGAGCGGAATCTGCGTCTTCAGCGCGGCCTGCTGCTCTTGCGGCAGGGCCTTCGTCATGTCGGTATCGATGAAGCCCGGCGCGACGCAGTTCACGGTGATGCCACGGCTGCCGATCTCGCGTGCGAGCGCGCGCGTCATCCCCGCGACGCCTGCCTTCGCCGCCGCGTAGTTGACCTGACCCGGATTGCCGGCCGAGCCGACGACCGACGTGATGTTGACGATGCGTCCGCCGCGCGCCTTCATCATCGGGCGCAGCACCGCGCGCGACAGGCGGAACACAGCCTTCAGGTTCGTGTCGATCACGGCGTCCCACTCGTCGTCCTTCATCCGCATCGCGAGTTGATCCTGCGTGATGCCGGCGTTGTTGACGAGCACGTTCAGCGCGCCGAATTCCTTGAGCGTCGCTTCGACGAGCGCGTCGACCGCCGCCGCGTCGTTGACGTTCAGCACGGCGCCGCGGCCTTCGATCCCGGCTTCCTTGAATGCGGCCGAGATGCCCTCGGCGCCCGCTTCGGTCGTCGCGGTGCCGATCACCATTGCGCCGCGGCGCGCGAGTTCGAGCGCGATCGCGCGGCCGATCCCGCGCGACGCGCCGGTGACGATCGCGACTTGTTTGTCGAGAGTCTTGTCCATGCAGTGGTTCCGTGTTTCGGTTGAATCGGCAAGCTCGAGCGCCTGACGGAGTCAGGCGGCGGCGAGCTTGAGCGCTTCGTCGAGCGACGCCGGATCGAACACCGACGTGCCGACCAGGTTGCTGTCGATGCGCTTCGTGAGGCCGGCGAGCACCTTGCCCGGGCCGCACTCGATCACGTGCGTCACGCCCTCGCGGGCGATGTGCCGCACGCACTCGACCCAGCGCACGGGCCCCGCCGCCTGGCGCACGAGCGCATCCTTGATCGCCGCGGGATCGGACACCACCGCGACGTCGATGTTGTTGACGACGGGAATCCGCGGCGCCTTCACGTCGACGTTCGCGAGATATTCGCGCAGCTTGTCGGAGGCCGGCTCGAGCAGCGACGAATGGAACGGCGCCGACACGGGCAGCGGCAGCGCGCGCTTCGCGCCCTTCGCCTTCGCGATCTCGCAGGCCTTCTCGATGCCCGCCTTCGTGCCCGCGATCACGACCTGCGCGGGCGCGTTGAAATTCACCGCTTCGACGACGCCCGATGCCGACGCCTCGGCGCACACCGCGCGCACCGTGTCGTCGTCGAGGCCGAGAATCGCCGCCATGCCGCCCACGCCGACGGGCACGGCCGTCTGCATCGCCTGCGCGCGAAAGCGCACGAGCGGCAGCGCGTCGCGAAACGCGATCGCGCCCGCGGCGACGAGCGCCGTGTATTCGCCGAGGCTGTGGCCGGCGACGATCGACGGCTGCGCGCCGCCCGCCTGCTGCCACGCGCGATAGCACGCGTACGCGGCCGTCAGCATCACGGGCTGAGTATTCGTCGTCAGATTGAGTTCGTCGGCCGGGCCGTCGGCAATCAGCTTGCCGATGTCCTGCCCCAGCGCGTCGGACGCTTCGTCGAGCGTCTCGCGCACGACGGCGACGTCGGCGAACGCATTGAGCATGCCGACCGATTGCGAGCCCTGGCCCGGAAAAACGAATGCAAATTTCATATCGTCCCCAATTGAATCGATTCGAGCGGCGCACTGCGCCCGGCGCGCCGATGGGATGCGCGGAAAGTGCGGGCTCAGTAGCGGAAGACCGACGCGCCCCACGTGAAGCCGCCGCCGACGCCTTCGATCAGCACGTGCTGGCCGCGCTTGATGCGGCCGTCGCGCACCGCGACGTCGAACGCGAGCGGAATCGACGCGGCGGACGTGTTGCCGTGCTCGTCGACAGTGACGATCATGCGTTCCTGCGGCAGGCCGAGCTTGCGGCACGTGCTCGTCATGATACGGATATTGGCCTGGTGCGGAATCAGCCAATCGACCTGTTCCGGCGCGAGATCCGCCTTCGACAGCGCTTCGACCGCGACCTTCTCGAGCAGATTCACGGCGAGCTTGAAGACGGCCTGGCCGTCCATGTGCAGGAATGCGCTGCCCGCGATGACGCCGCGGTTCACGTTGCCCGGCGTGCAGAGGATGTTCGAGTAGCTGCCGTCCGCGTGCAGCGCGCTGCCGAGGATGCCCGGCTCTTCGGACGCCGACAGCACGACGGCGCCCGCGCCGTCGCCGAACAGCACGCAGGTGGTGCGGTCCTTGAAGTCGAGGATGCGTGAGAACGTCTCCGCGCCGACGATGAGCGCGGTGCGGTGCTGCCCCGTGCGGATGAAGCTGTCGGCCGTCGCGAGCGCGTAGGCGAAGCCCGAGCACACCGCCTGCACGTCGAACGCGGCACCGCCGTTCTTGATGCCGAGCTTGTTCTGCAGCAGGCACGCGGTGCTCGGGAAAACGAAATCGGGCGTCGACGTCGCGACGATGATGAGGTCGATCGACTGCGGATCGACGTCGGCCGCCTCGATCGCGCGCTGCGCGGCGATGAGCGCGAGATCGCTCGTCGTCACGTCGGGCGCGGCGAAGTGCCGCGCGTGGATGCCCGTGCGCGCGACGATCCACTCGTCGCTCGTCTCGATGCCGTCCTTCGCGAGGCGATCGGCGAGTTCTTGATTCGTGACGCGGTCGGGCGGCAAATAGCTACCCGTGCCGAGCACGCGGGAATAGAGGGTCGATTGGGCCATCATGTCTTCGAGGAAAGCGCGGCGGAGGGCTCGGCTGGCTGGCCCGCGGACGGACTCGCCTGCCCCGTCCCGTCCGCGTCGCGACCGCTTTCGCCAAGCGGCGCGGCATTCTCCGCCATCGCTCGCGAAAGGCGCTCCAGCACGCCATTTTTGACGGCATCATACCCGCGTTTGATCGCCCACTCAAACGCGTAAGCGTCGGCGGAGCCGTGGCTCTTGATGACGAGACTGCGCAGCCCGAGCAGCGCCGCGCCGTTGTACTGGCGATGATCGACGCGCCTCTTGAAGCGCAGCAGCACGGGCAGCGCGAGAAGCGCCATCAGCCTCGACAGCAGCGAGCGGCTGAACTCTTCCTTGATGATGTCGGCGAGCATCTGCGCGAGGCCCTCGGACGTCTTCAATGCAACGTTGCCAACGAAGCCATCGCAGACGATCACGTCGACAGTGCCCTTGTAGATGTCGTTGCCCTCGACGTTGCCGCGGAAATTCAACGTGCTCGTGCGCAATAGCTCGCCCGCGCGCTTGATTGTTTCGTTCCCCTTGATGATCTCCTCGCCGATGTTGAGAAGACCGATCGTCGGCCGCTCCTTGCCCTCGAGCGCCGCGACGAGCGCGTGCCCCATTTCGGCGAACTGCAGCAGGTGCTGCGGCTCGCAGTCGACGTTCGCGCCGAGGTCGAGCATCATCGTGTAGCCCGTCGGATTCGGCAGCGCGAACGCGATCGCGGGCCGCTCGATGCCGGGCAGCGTCTTCAGCACGTAGCGCGACACCGCCATCAGCGCGCCGGTGTTGCCGGCGGAAATGCACGCCTGCGCCTCGCCTTCCTTCACGTGATTGAGGGCGACGCGCATCGAAGAATCCTTCTTCTTGCGCAGCGCCACTTCGACGGGATCGTCCATCGCGACCACTTCGGTGGCCGGCACGACGGACAGCGCGGGCTCGTCGAGCGCCTTGCACTTCTTGAGTTGCGCCCGTATCGCGCTTTCGATGCCGACGAGCATCAGTTGCGCGTCGGGATGCGAGCGAACGAACTTGACTGCCGCGGGAACGGTCACGGACGGGCCGTGGTCGCCTCCCATGCAATCGATTGTGAGCTTTACAGTCATGGAATGCGACGAATTTCAGGCACAAAAAAGCGGCAGTTGAATGCCGCCTTTTTGTTGAGCCAGGAAAGTGTCAAGCGAACCGGTTGTCGCGCGAGGGGCCCGAATGGCCATCAGACGCGCGCCACGGAGACGGAAACGCTTAGTCGTTCTTCGTCTTGACGACTTTCTTGCCGCGATAGTAGCCGTTCGGGCTGACGTGATGACGCAGATGCACTTCACCCGTGCTCGGCTCGACGGCGAGCGGCGCGGTCGTCAGGAAATCGTGCGAACGATGCATGCCGCGCTTCGACGGCGACTTCTTGTTTTGTTGAACTGCCATGACTAACTCCTAAATAATTTTTTGGATTCTAACACAGCCCGATCCGGCGCTTGCTACCCCGGCCCTGCGGCCTCACGCCTTCCCGCGCCCCAACTGCTTAGTGTTTATTGCCGTCGCCGCCCTTTTTCAGCGCTTCGAGCGCCGCGAACGGATTCGGCCTGTCGCTTTCGCCCGCCGCTTCGTCGGACGTATCGTCCGCATCGGCCGCGGGACCGCTCGCGCCCAATACCAGGCTTTCGTGCACCGCCGGACAGACTTGGTGCTTCGGCACGAGCGGCAGCGAAAGCAGCAACTCATCTTCGATCAAGCCGGCGAAATCGAACTGGCGCGAGCCGACGATCACATCGACTTCATCTTCGTCGAGCGGAAATTCGTCCGCCTCCTCTTCGGTGGCGACGATCCGGTACACGACGTCGATGTCGAACGACTGCTCGTACGGCGTCATGCAGCGCTGGCATTCGAGCCACGCGGCGCCGTGCAGCGCGAGCCGCAGATAAGGCTGCTGCGCCTCGGCGCCGTCGTCCTGCAGCTCGGGCTGCGTCGAGCCCTCCGCCTGCCAGGTGAATAGGGTGTCGCGGTCTGGCGCGTCCGCCGGCACTTCGTTTAACATGCGCGGCAACTGCGAGAGCCGGACGGCGCCCGCTGCCTGCCGAGCGCTGCGCGCAAATTCGAACAGATCGATCGCGTGCGGATCGAGCGAAACCGCAGGCTTGCCTGAAGACGGGTTCATGTGCGCTCCTGCCGTATCAACCCACGATGCAACTCGTTCGTGCAGCGGACCGCGCGGCCCGGCGTCCCGCGCCACGGGATGCATGACGCATCCGGGCTGCTCGGTTCGCCGTCGGGCGCTCGCAAAACCCCTGCCGATGAAAAGCGCAAGAGCATACCCGTTTTATCTTTTCGAGTCAAATACTTAAGACTGCTTCGCCGAACACGCGGCCGCCGCGCGCCCGCGCGCAGTGCGGCGGCCATTCCTTCAACCCGGATCTCCCGAACCGACCGATACCCGACCATCATGCAGCACAACGCTTCCAGCCCACCCAGGCTGATCCTCGCCTCCAGCTCGCGCTACCGGCGCGACCTCCTCGAACGCCTGCGCGCGCCGTTCGACGTCGTCACGCCCGAAGTCGACGAGACGCCGCTGCCGGACGAAACGCCTTCCGCGACCGCGCTGCGGCTCGCCGCCGCGAAGGCGCGCGCCGCGGCCGAGCGCGTCCAGGCGCCTCACGGCGCACTCGTGATCGGCTCCGACCAGGTCGCGACCTTCGACGGGCTGCAGATCGGCAAGCCCGGCTCGCACGAGCGCGCGCTCGCGCAACTGCAGGCGATGCGCGGCCGCGACGTCGAATTCCACAGCGCGCTTTGCCTGTACGACAGCCGCTCCGGCGCGGCGCAAGTCGAAGACATCGTGACGCGCGTGCGGTTCCGCGCGCTGACCGACGTCGAACTCGACGCCTATTTGCGCGCGGAGACGCCATACGACGTCGCGGGCAGCGCGAAATCGGAAGGGCTCGGCATCGCGCTGCTCGACGCGATCGAATCCGACGACCCGACGGCGCTCGTCGGCCTGCCGCTCATCGCGCTCACCCGAATGCTGCGCGCGGCGAGCTATCCCCTTTTCGGCGCGCCGGCGCCGGCCGCCGACGGAGCGAACGGACGATGACGGCAGGCACGCTCTATCTGATTCCGAACACGCTCGGCGATGGCGACGCCGCGATGCTCGCCGCCGTGCTGCCCGCCGCCGTGCAGGCGCGCGCCGCGTCGCTCGGCTACTACATCGGCGAGAACGCGAAGACGACTCGCGCGTTCCTGAAGAAAATCGGCACCGAGCGGCCGATCCAGGAAATCGAGATCCGCGAGTTGAACGTGAAGACGCCCGCAGGCGAAATCGACAGGCTGCTCGCGCCGGTGCTCGCGGGCGCCGACGCGGGGCTCGTGTCGGAAGCCGGCTGCCCCGCCGTCGCCGATCCCGGCGCGCTGCTCGTGCGCCGCGCGCACGAGCGCGGCGTGAAGGTCGTGCCGCTCGTCGGGCCGAGCTCGATCCTGCTCGCGCTGATGGCGTCCGGCCTGAATGGCCAGAGCTTCGCGTTCCACGGCTACCTGCCCGTCGACGCCGCCGCGCGCGCGAAGCGCCTGCGCGAGCTCGAGCAGCAGTCGCGCCACGCGAACCAGACGCAGATCTTCATCGAGACGCCATACCGCAATCACGCGATGCTCGACGCGCTCGTCGCGACGTGCGCGCCGTCGACGCTCGTGTGCGTCGCGGCCGACCTGACGCTCGCGACCGAGACGATCGCGAGCCGCTCGGCGGCGCAATGGAAAAAGGCGCCTGTGCCCGATCTGCACAAGCGCCCCGCGATCTTCCTGCTGCTCGCGAACTGAGCGAAGCGTTCCGCGCCGTCAGCGCAGCTTCAGCTCGCCGCCGGCGACGGCCGCCTTCAGCGCGGCCTTGCCCACCGCCGCGCCGAAGCGGCGCGCGACGCGGTCGGTCAGGCTTTCCTTGACCGTGTAGTCGACGAGGTCCGGCGCCTTCAGCACGTCGCGCGCGACGGTGTCGGTCGTCCCGTAATCGTCGGCGAGGCCGAGCTCGATGCTCTTCGCGCCCGTCCAGAAGAGCCCGGAGAAGATGTCCGGCGATTCGTGCAGGCGCGCGCCGCGGCCGTCCTTCACCGCCTTGATGAACTGCTCGTGGATCTGGTCGAGCATCGCCTGCGCGTGCGCGTCCATCTTCGGCGTCTCCGGCGAGAACGGATCGAAGAAGCCCTTGTTCTCGCCCGACGTGTGCAGCCGCCGCTCGACGCCGAGCTTGCCCATCAGCCCGGTGAAGCCGAAGCCGTCCATCAGCACGCCGATCGAGCCGACGATGCTCGCCTTGTCGACGTAGATCTTGTCCGCCGCCGCGGCGATGTAGTAGCCGCCCGACGCGCACATGTCGGAGACCACGACATAAAGCGGTTTGCCCGGATACTTCTTGCGCAGCCGCCGGATCTCGTCGTAGACGATGCCCGCCTGAACCGGGCTGCCGCCCGGGCTGTTGATCTTCAGCACGACGCCGACCGTGCCCGAATCCTCGAACGCGCTGTCGAGCGCCGTGTTGATGTCCTCGGCGTTCGCGTTGGTGCTCGCGGCGATCTCCCCTTCGATCGTCACGACGGCCGTGTGGCGGCCGCTCGCGAGCTTGCTGCCGTCGCCCGATACGCTCAGGAACGCGAACGCGAGCGCGCCGAGCACGACGAGGAACGCGAAGCGGAAGAAAATCCTCCAGCGGCGCGCCGCGCGCTGCTCCTTGATCGCCGCAAGCGCAACGCGCTCGAGCACGGCGCGCTCCCAGTTCGGTTCGCGGGTGGCGGCGTTCGCCGCGGAGGACGAAGACGAATCGGGCGGATTGATTTGATCGGACATGCGTGAAAGTCAGTGGTGGTCAGAAGGGGCCGGGCGCAGATCGCCGTCGGGCAGCCAGAACACCGCGCGGCCGTCGGGCGTGTCCTGCTCGTCGACCCGGACGGCGCGCAACCGCGCGCCGCGGCACGGGCCGCCGACGCACCTGCCCGTCTCGGGCTCATAAATCGCGCCGTGCGTCGCGCACATCAAGTATAAGCCTGACGATTCGAAGAACTGTCCCTCGATCCAGTCTAGCTCCATCGGCACGTGCGCGCAGCGGTTCAGGTAACCGTACGCGCGCCCTTCGTAGCGCACGAAGAACACGACGACGGACTCGCCGCGCAGCGACGCGTCGATCCGCACGCCCGCGCCGCCGTCGACGAGCGCGTCGGCCGCGCACACGAAGCGCGCATCGCCGCCGCCCGTCATGCGTGCTCCCGCAGCCAGCCGGCGAGCGATACGACGTCGGGCGCGACGAAGCGCGGCGACAGCGCAGCGAGCGCGTCGGCCGAATGCGCGCCGTACGCGACGCCGACGCCCGCCGCCCCCGCGCTCGCCGCCATCTGCAGGTCGTGCGTCGTGTCGCCGATCATCACGGTGCGCGCCAGATCCTGCCCCAGTTCGCGCGACAATTCCTGCAGCATCGCCGGATGCGGCTTCGAGAACGTCTCGTCCGCGCAGCGCGTGGCGCCGAAGAGGCTCGTCAGCTTCGCCTCGTCGAGCGCGCGGTTCAGCCCGACGCGCCCCTTGCCCGTCGCGACGGCGAGCAGGTAGCCCGTGTCGCGCAGCTCTTCGAGCATCTCACGCACGCCGCCGAAAAGCTCGGTTCGCTGATCCTTGATCAGGTAGTGGAACCGGTAGCGCTCGGCAAGCCGCGGATAGTCGGCGGGATCGACGCTCGGCGCGGTCACGGCGAGCGCATCGCGCAGGCCGAGTCCGATCACGTAGCGGGCGGCCTCGTCGGACGGGGCGGGCACGCCGAGATCGCGGCACGCGGCCTGGATGCACTGCGCGATGTGCGCGGTCGAATCCATCAGCGTGCCGTCCCAGTCGAAGACGATCAGATCAAATTGCTGTCGGGCCATGCTTGTCACGCGGTGTCGCGCAAGTCGGTGAGTTGATCGAGAAATTGCCGGCATTCGGCGGGCAGCGGCGCGTCGAACTGCAGCGGCTCGCCCGTCAACGGATGCGCGAAGCGCAGCCGGTGCGCGTGCAGGAACATCCGCTTGATTGACGGCGCCGCGTTCGCGCGCGAAAGCGCCTTGTTCAGCGCGAAATCGCCGTACTTCGCGTCGCCGACGATCGGCAGGCCGAGATGGGCGAGGTGCACGCGAATCTGATGGGTCCGACCCGTTTTGAGTTCCGCTTCGACGAGCGCATAGTCCGGCCAGCGGTCGACGAGATTGAACACCGTGTGCGACGGCAGCCCGTCTTCCTGGACGCGCACGCGCCGCTCGCCGTCAGGCGTCGCGTACTTGAAAAGCGGCGCCTTCACGGTGCGGCGGCGGCCCCAGTCGGCCGCCCAGTCGCCGTGCACGCACGCGAAGTAGCGCTTGTCCATCCGGTTCTCGCGGATCTGCTCGTGCAGCCCGACGAGCGCCGAGCGCTTCTTCGCGAGCATCAGGATGCCCGACGTCTCGCGGTCGAGCCGGTGCGCGAGCTCGAGGAACTTCGCGTGCGGCCGCGCGTGGCGCATCTGCTCGATCACGCCGAACGCGACGCCGCTGCCGCCGTGCACGGCGACGCCCGCCGGCTTGTTCAGCGCGATGATCGCGTCGTCCTCGAACAGGATCTCGAACGCGGCGGCAGGCACGGGTGCGAGACCTGCCGCGCGCGCGAGATCGGCCGCCGCGACGCGCACGGGCGGCACGCGCACGACGTCACCGAACGCGAGCCGGTATTGCGCATCGATCCGGCCCTTGTTCACGCGAACTTCGCCGCTGCGCAGAATCCGGTAAATATGACTCTTCGGCACGCCCTTGCAGACGCGCAGCAGGAAGTTGTCGATGCGCTGCCCGGCGGCGCTTTCGTCGATCTCGATGAGCGAAACCTGGCCGCTCGCGATCGAATTATGGGATTTTTTGCCTAACTCATTCATACTGAATATAATTTTGCGCAGCCTTCCGTAGCGGAGCGGCCTGATCGGCCGGTTTTCGGGCGGACTGCGCGAGGCGCAAGCGCAAACTGTTATTTTACTTGCGCCCGGGGCGTGCTGCTCGTCCTCACGAATGAAAGCAGCAAGTTGCACGCACGGCACCGCGCTCAGGCAGGGATCGCGCCCACAGGCGGATTCGGTTTGAGCCGTGCCGCGGTAACGGAATGTTGGACAAAAAGAATTTGTTGGAGGCTGCGGCGCGGCGCGATGTAGGCCCGGCGCAGCTTCCTGTTGCGAATAGAACGGCGTGCGCCCGATATGGCCCCGCGAGAGCGCGGGGCTTGGCGACGTCAAAACCAAGGAAGGAACACCCCAGGCGGGAAAGTCGGGCTGGATTCGATACTCCCCGCTGCGGCCGAGCCGCAGCATATGCCGCCACCCGGCGTCGCGCGCAACTTGCGCCGCGCCCCGCGGCAGTGCCCGGTCGGAGGCTTGGCGCGCCCTGCGGCGCGCGGAGTGTCGACGCCGTGTGCTTTGAAGCCGTGTTCGCAGGCGCCCTCTGGCCGCGGCCCGCCGTATGGGTTCGCGCCTCATCAGGCCATTCTCCCGCCATCGTTCCCGCTCCAGCGTGCTTGTGACAACACAACAAGGCGCGGCCTGACGTCGTCCCCGCGCTCCGCCTGACAACCGGAGCGCGCCGCCGGCAGAGCCGCCTGGAGTCGTTCAATGAAACGCATGCTGTTCAATGCGACGCAGCAGGAAGAACTGCGCGTCGCCATCGTCGATGGGCAGAAGCTCATCGACATCGACATCGAAACCGCCGGACGCGAACAGCGCAAAGGCAATATCTACAAGGGCGTCGTCACCCGCATCGAGCCGTCGCTCGAAGCCTGCTTCGTCAACTACGGCGAAGACCGCCACGGCTTCCTGCCGTTCAAGGAAGTTGCCCGCCAGTACTTCAAGGAAGGCGTCGACATGCGCTCCGCGCGCATCCAGGACGCGCTGCGCGAAGGCCAGGAGCTGATCGTCCAGGTCGAGAAGGAAGAGCGCGGCAACAAGGGCGCGGCGCTGACCACCTTCATCTCGCTCGCCGGCCGCTACCTCGTGCTGATGCCGAACAACCCGCGCGGCGGCGGCGTGTCGCGCCGCATCGAGGGCGACGAGCGCCAGGAGCTGCGCGAGACGATGGCGCAGTTGCAGATCCCCGACGGCATGAGCATGATCGCCCGCACGGCGGGCATCGGCCGCAGCGCCGAGGAACTGCAATGGGACCTGAACTACCTGCTGCAGCTCTGGCGCGCGATCGAGGCGGCGTCGCAAAGCGGCCATCCCGGCCAGCCGATGCTGATCTACCTCGAATCGAGCCTCGTGATCCGCGCGATCCGGGACTATTTCCAGCCGGATATCGGCGAAATCCTGATCGACACGACCGAGATCTACGATCAGGCCCGCGCGTTCATGGACATCGTGATGCCCGACAACGTCGGCAAGGTGAAGCGCTATCACGACGACGTCCCCCTCTTCTCGCGCTTCCAGATCGAGCACCAGATCGAGACCGCGTACTCGCGCACGGTGCCGCTGCCGTCGGGCGGCGCGATCGTGATCGACCACACCGAGGCGCTCGTCGCGATCGACGTGAACTCGGCGCGCGCGACGAAGGGCGCAGACATCGAGGAAACGGCCACCCGCACGAACCTCGAGGCGGCCGACGAAGTCGCCCGGCAGTTGCGCCTGCGCGACCTGGGCGGCCTGATCGTGATCGACTTCATCGACATGGAATCGGCGAAGAGCCAGCGCGAGGTCGAGCAGCGCCTGAAGGACGCGCTCAAGCACGACCGCGCACGCGTGCAGATGGGCAAGATCTCGCGCTTCGGCCTGATGGAGCTGTCGCGCCAGCGCCTGCGCCCGGCCCTGTCCGAAGGCAGCCACGTGACCTGCCCGCGCTGCAACGGCACGGGCCATATCCGCGACACCGAATCGTCCGCGCTGCAAGTGCTGCGGATCATTCAGGAAGAGGCGATGAAGGAGAACACCGCGGCGATCCACTGCCAGGTGCCCGTCGAGGTCACGGCCTTCCTGCTCAACGAAAAGCGTCAGGAAATCAACAAGATCGAGTCGCGCTTCAAGGTCGGCGTCGTGCTGATCCCGAACAAGCACCTCGATACGCCGCACTACAAGCTCGAGCGCCTGCGTCACGACGATGCGCGCCTCGACGATCCGCGCGCCTCGTGGAAGATGGCCGAGGAGGCCGCCCGCGAGCTCGAGGCGGAAACCGGCTACAGCAAGCGCGCCGAGGAAACGAAGCCGCGCCAGGAAGCGGCCGTCAAGGGCATCACGCCCGAGCGTCCGGCACCGAGCCCCGCGCCGCAGCGCCAGAGCGCGCAGGAAGCGGCGGCGCCCGTGGCCGCCGCGCCTGCGAGCGGCGGCGGCTTCATGAAGTGGCTGAAGGGCCTGTTCGGCGTGCAGCCGGCCGCGGCGCCCGCACCGGCGCCCGCCGCGCAGGAAACGGCCGCGCGTCCGGCGCGCGAGCGCGCGGAGCGCGGTGAACGCGGCGAGAAGGCCGAGCGCGGCGGCGATCGCAATCGCAACCGTCGCGGCGGCGCCGCGCAGCAGGCGGGCGGGCGCGACCAGGTCGCGGCCGGCGGCGGCCGCGCTCAGACGCCGCGCGCCGAGCGCGAAGGCAAGGAAACCCGCGAGCCGCGCGAAGGCCGCGAAGCACGCGGCGGCAGGGACAACCGGGAAGGCCGCGAAGCGCGCGAAAGCCGCGAACCCCGCGAGCCGCGCGAGCAACGTGAACAACGCGAACCGCGTGAACCGCGCGAGCGCGCCGAAACGCCCGAGGCCGCGGAAGCGCCGCGCGGCGAGCGCCGTGAACGCGGCGAGCGCCGCAAGCCGGCCCCGCACGCCGCGACGCTCGAAACCGTGAACCGCGGCGAAAGTGCGCACGCGGAAGCCGCCGAGAAGCCAATGCACGCGCCTGGCGCGGAAGCCGGCGTCGACGCGGATTCGAACGCACGCGACGGCGAAGAGCGCCGCCGCCGCCGCCGCGGTCGCCGTGGCGGCCGCCGCGAGCGTGAAGACGAAGGCGCAGTGCAGGCGGCGGAAGGCGGCGAAGGCGTGACGGCTGAAACGGTCGAGCATGCCGAGCCGGCGCAGCGGGGCGTCGCGCCCGTCGCCGGTCACGAGCCGCAGCATGCCGCGCAAGCGGGTGCGGGCGCGGCGGCGATCGCGGCGGCAGCCGTCGCGGCGGAAACGGTCGCGCATGTCGAGAGCGGCGCGAAGGCCGAGCCGCAACCGGCGGCCGAAGCGCCAGTCGCCGACACGGCACGGACCGGGGCAGAGGCCGAAGCAGCGCCTGCTCGCCCCGTCGAAGCACCGGCGCAAGCCGAAGTCGAGCAAGCCGCGCCGGCAACCACGGCGCACGCGCAGCCGGCTGCGGCCGACATCGCGCACGAGCAAGCCGCTCCGGTTGCAACCGCCCCCGCCGAAGCCGCTGCGGCCGAGGCGCCGGCCGCGGAAGCGTCCGAAGTCGCCGCGCCCGCGGTCGCTTCGGCCCCGGTCGCGGAGCCCGCGCCGGCCGCCGAGCCGCAGCAGCCCGCGCCTGTCGCGGCCGCGCCGGTCGAAGCGGATATCGCGCACGAACCGGCTCCCGTCGCCGAGACGCACGTCCCGGCAGCCGCTCAAGCCGAGGCGCCCGCCCCGGCCCCCGTCGCAGCCGCGCCGGGCGCGAGCCTCGAAACGGTGCTCGAATCCGCCGGCCTTGTCTGGGTCAACACGGACACGGACAAGCTGCGCGCCGCGCAAGCCGCCGCCGCGCAAATCGTGCCGCCCGTGCGCGCGCCGCGCGAACGCAAGCCGCTGCCGCCCGTCGACGCAACGCCGATGCAGCAAGTCGAGACGACGCACCGCTGATCCGGTCGTCCTTCGCCCGAAAAAGCCCGCCCCGAAAGGCGGGCTTTTTTTGTCTGTGCTCCGGTTCTGCGGGTTTCCATGCCCGGCCGCGTGCGGCGCTTCCAGCTAAAATGGAGGTCTGGCTTATCTTGCAACGCTCATGTCCCGACGCATCATCCCCGTGACCCCGGTGAGCACGGCGCCCGATCTGTCCGGCGCCCTGCTCGCGCCGAGCGGCACGCTGCGCGACGCCCTCGCGCGCCCGCTGCGCGACCTGCGCATCTCGGTCACGGACCGCTGCAACTTCCGATGCGTGTACTGCATGCCGCGCACCGTGTTCGGCAAGGATTACCCGTTCCTGCCGCACAGCGCGCTGCTGACGCTCGAGGAAATCGAGCGCCTCGCGCGGCTTTTCGTCGCACACGGCGTCGAGAAAATCCGCATCACGGGCGGCGAGCCGCTGTTGCGCAAGAACATCGAATTCCTGATCGAGCGCCTCGCGAAAATGACGACCGCCGGCGGCCGTCCGCTCGACATCACGCTGACGACGAACGGCTCGCTGCTCGTGCGCAAGGCGAAGAGCCTGCGCGACGCGGGGCTGTCGCGCGTGACGGTCAGCCTCGACGCGCTCGACGACACGCTCTTCAAGCGCATGAACGATGCCGACTTCGCGAGCACCGACGTGCTCGACGGCATCTTCGCCGCGCATGCGGCGGGCCTTTCGCCCGTGAAGGTCAACATGGTCGTCAAGCGCGGCACGAACGACGCCGAGATCGTGCCGATGGCGCGCCGCTTCAAGGGCACGGGCGTCGTGCTGCGCTTCATCGAGTACATGGACGTCGGCACGTCGAACGGCTGGAACATGGCCGAGGTGCTGCCGTCCGCCGACGTGATCGCGCGCATCGCCGAGCATTTCGCGCTCGTGCCGCTCGAGCGGCACACGCCCGCCGAGACCGCGCAGCGCTGGGGCTACGCGGACGGCAGCGGCGAGATCGGCGTGATCTCGAGCGTCACGCGCGCGTTCTGCGGCAATTGCACGCGCGCGCGACTGTCGACCGAAGGCCGGCTGTATCTGTGCCTCTTCGCATCGTCCGGCCACGACCTGCGCAGCCTCGTGCGCGGCGGCGCGACCGACGAGCAGATCGCCGCGCTGATCGGCCACATCTGGCAGGCGCGTACCGACCGCTACTCGCAACTGCGCGGCAGCGCGCAGGCGACGGAAGAAGCAGCGGGCGAAGCGAAGCGCGTCGAAATGTCCTACATCGGCGGCTAGGCCCGCCCGCTCCACGCGCCCCCGCTCTTGCCATGTCGTCGTGCGCCGCGCCCGCCGCCCCGATCACCGGCCTGCTGCTCGCGGGCGGACGCGGCACGCGAATGGGCGGCGTCGACAAGGGGTTGCAGCCGCTGCGCGGCGAGCCGCTCGCGCTGCATGTGCTGCGCCGGCTCGCGCCGCAAGTCGACGCGCTCGTCATCAGCGCGAATCGCCATCTCGATGCCTACGCCACGCTCGGCGCGCCGTTTCGCGCGCAGATCGTCGCGGACGCGCACGCGGACTTCGCCGGCCCGCTCGCCGGGCTCGCCGCGGGCATGCGCGCGGCCGGCACGCCGCTCGTCCTGTGCGTGCCGTGCGATTCGCCGTTCCTGCCCGCCGATCTCGCCGCGCGCCTCACCGCCGCGCTCGACGCGCAGCGCGCGGACATCGCGTTCGCGACGACTGTCGACGCGGGCGGCGGCATCGCGCCGCAGCCCGTCTTCGCACTCGTGCGCACCGCGCTCGCCGACGATCTCGCCGCGTATCTCGCGGCCGGCGAGCGCAAGATGCGCGCGTGGTACGCACGCCACAAGACGGCCGAAGTGCCGTTTGGCGACGAGCGGGCGTTTTACAATGCAAACTCTTTGCGGGACTTGGCCGGCCTCGAACGCGCATGACGGGCCGCACCGCGTTCCGCGCGCCGCCTGCCGCCCGCCGCCCGCCGCCCGCCGCTTGCGACGCGAGCGTTTCACAGCGGCGGCCGGGCGCCGGCCCCGAACACAATCCGCCTAGCGGCGCCTCGTCACCGATGACCACGCACACCACGCCTACGCCATCCGCCACGTCCGAGCACGCCGTCGCGCTGACCGTCGACGAAGCGCGCGCGCTCGCGTTGCGCTTCGCTGAACGCGTCGCGCAGGTCGAGCGCGTCGCGTTGCGCGATGCGCTCGACCGCGTGCTCGCCGACGACGTCGCCTCGCCGTTCGACATTCCCGCCTACGACAACGCCGCGATGGACGGCTACGCGTTCGACGGCGCGGCGCTCGCCGCGCCTGCCGCCGACGGCACGCTGGCGCTCGCGGTGGCGGGCCGCGCGCTCGCGGGGCACCCGTTCGACGGCCCCCGCGTCGCGAAAGGCGCGTGCGTGCGAATCATGACGGGCGCGCAGATGCCGGCGGGCTGCGACACCGTGATCCCGCAGGAGAAAGTGGATGCTGCGGGCGACGTCGTGCGCTTCGCGGCCTCGGCCGCCGCGCGCGGCGACCACTGCCGGCGCGCGGGCGAAGATCTCGCGCGCGGCGCGAGCGCGCTCGCCGCCGGCCGCGTCATGCGCGCGGCCGATCTCGGCCTGCTCGCTTCGCTCGGCATCGCCGACGTCGCGGTGCGCCGGCGCGTGCGCGTCGCGTTGTTCTCGACGGGCGACGAACTGCAGACGCCGGGCGAGCCGCTGCGCGAAGGCGGCCTCTACGACAGCAACCGCGCGACGCTCGTCGGAATGCTCGCGCGCCTCGGCGTCGAGACGCTCGATCTCGGCATCGTGCGCGACGATCCCGCTGCGCTCGAAAGCGCCCTGAAGACGGCGGCCGCGCAGGCGGACGCGGTGATCACGTCGGGCGGCGTGTCGGTCGGCGACGCGGATTTCACGCGCGCGCTGCTCGACACGCTCGGCGACGTCACGTTCGCGAGCGTCGCGATGCGCCCGGGCCGGCCGCTCGCATGCGGGCGCGTCTGGGCGAGCGGGCGCGACGGACGGCCCGCGCTCTTCTTCGGCCTGCCGGGCAACCCGGTCGCGGTCGCGGCGGCCTTCACCGTGATCGTGCGCGACGCGCTCCTCGCGATGATGGGTGCCGACGCGCAGCCGCTTCCCCGCTATCCGGCCATCTGCGACGCGCCGCTCAAGAAGCGCGCGGGCCGCACCGAATACCTGCGCGGCCACGCGGCGCGCGACGCGGGCGGCGTCTGGCGCGTGACGCCCGCCGGCTCGCAAAGCTCGGCATCGCTCAAGAGCCTGAGCGACGCGAACTGCTTCATCGTGCTCGCGCACGACGCCGCCCGCGTCGACGCCGGCGCGACGGTCGACATCCTGCCGTTCGACGGCGCCATCTGAATCCGTACTCAGCACTTCCACGGGGGCAACTCGCATATGAAAAAACAAATCTCATCGATCGCGCCGGGGCAGACCGCGAAAGCGCTGATCCTCGTCTATCTGACGTTCAGCGTGCCGATCGTGCTGCTCGGGATCGTCAACGCGTTCTTTCGCGAACAGTCAGTCGGGCTCGGCACGATCTTCAGCACGATCTTCAGCGCGCTGCTCCTGAACGCGATCGTCGGCTTCGTGCTGCTGTGGATCGCCTGCCACGCGTACAACTGGGTCGCCTCGCGCTTCGGCGGCATCGAGATCGTGCTGTCGGACGCGCCGGAGGAAGCGTGAGCGCCGGCGACACGACCGCGATCCGCGCGGCAGCGGCGGCCGACGTGCCCGCGATGCTCGCGCTGATGCGCGAACTCGCCGAATTCGAGCAGCTCACGCATCTGTTCGTCGCGACCGAAGCGGATCTCGCCGACGCGCTGTTCGGCGCGCGGCCGTCCGCCGAGGCGCTCGTCGCGGTGAACGGCGGCGCGATCGTCGGCTATGCGCTCTACTTTCACAACTATTCGACGTTCGTCGGCCGCCGCGGCCTGTATCTCGAAGACCTGTACGTGCAGCCGTCGCAGCGCGGCACGGGGCTCGGCACGCGGATGCTGCGCCGGCTCGCGGCGATCGCCGTCGAGCGCCGCTGCGCGCGCTTCGAGTGGACCGTGCTCGACTGGAATCAGCCGGCGATCGAGTTCTATCGGAAGATGGGCGCACAGATAATGCCCGACTGGCGCGTCGTGCGCGTGACGGGCGACACGCTCGCCCAGCTCGCGAACGGCACCGCGTAGCGCACGTTGCGCGGCTCGCGGGCCGGCCGTCGCCGACGAGCGACGAGAGCGACGCGCTCGCCGATGGAAGTCGATGCCGATCATCGGCGCACGACTGAACCGGCAAAACAAACGGGGCGCACGCGGCGCCCCGTTTTCGTTTTGCGCGGAAGAGGCGCGCGTCAGCTCTCGTCCACCTCCGCCCCGTCCGCGCCGAGCAGGCCGTTCGCGACCTCGCCCGGCAGCGCCTCGACCTGCTTCAGCTTGCGGTTCATCACGCGCGTGCGCTGCTCGGCCGCCTCGATCGAGCGCGTGACCGTCTCGAGCTGCGACTTCGTGCGCGCGAGCACGTCGCCGAACTTGCCGAACTCGGTCTTCACCGCGCCGAGCACCTGCCAGACCTCGCTCGAGCGCTTCTCGATCGCGAGCGTGCGAAAGCCCATCTGCAGGCTGTTCAGGAGCGCCGTGAGCGTCGTCGGGCCGGCCACCGTCACGCGATAGTCGCGTTGCAGCAGATCGGTGAGGCCGGGGCGGCGCAGGATCTCCGCGTAGAGCCCTTCGGTCGGCAGAAACAGCAGCGCGAAATCGGTCGTATGCGGCGGCGCGACGTACTTCTCCGAGATCGTGCGCGCCTCCGCGCGAATCCGCGCCTCGAGCGCGCGCGCGGCCTCGTCGACGGCCGCCGCATCCGCGCGCTCCTGCGCGTCGATCAGGCGCTCGTAGTCTTCGCGCGGAAATTTCGCGTCGATCGGCAGCCACACCGGCTCCCCGCCCGTCGCGCCTTCGTCGTGCCGCCCCGGCAGCCGGATCGCGAACTCGACGCGCTCGCTGCTCTTCGGCACCGTCGCGACGTTCTTCGCATATTGATCGGGCGTCAGCATCTGCTCAAGCAGCGCCTCGAGCTGCACTTCGCCCCAGGTACCGCGCGTCTTCACGTTCGTCAGCACCTTCTTCAGGTCGCCGACGCCCGCCGCGAGCGTCTGCATCTCGCCGAGCCCGCGATGCACCTGCTCGAGCCGGTCCGACACGAGCTTGAACGATTCGCCCAGGCGCTGCTCGAGCGTCGCATGCAGCTTCTCGTCGACGGTGCGGCGCATCTCGTCGAGCTTCGCCGCGTTGTTCGCCTCGATTTCCTTCAGGCGCGTCTCGAGCGTCGCGCGCACCTCGCCGATCCGGCGATCGTTCGCTTCCGTCAGTTGCGTGAGCTGCTGATTGAGCGTGTCGCCGAAATGCCTGAGCGCCGTGCCCTGCTCTTCGCGCGCGAGCTGCGCCTGCCGCTGCAGCGTGTCGCGCATCGCGTCGAACTGCTGCGTGTTGCCCGCGACGAGCTTCGCGAGCTGTTGCGCGAAGCCGTCGATCTGGTTGTTCTGCACGGTCGCGACGCTCGTGAGCTGCGCGGCGAGCGTCTGCTGCAATTGCGCGAAGTTGCCCGCGAGTTCGGTGCGCGAGCTGCGCGCGCCGTCGACGATCTCCGCGCGCAGCTCGCGCTCCAGCCGCTCGGCCGCGTGCGCGTGCGCGTCGTTCGCGTCGTCGATCTGCCCGGCGAGCCGCTCGAGGCCGTCGCCGCGCGAGCCGCCGCGCAGCAGCACGAAGAGCGCGATGGCGAGCGCCACCGCCAATGCGACGACGGCCGCCAGCAACAAGGTTTCAGTCATATGCGAGCCTTCCCCAGCACGCCGGGATTGATCGGATTCGGCGGACGCCCCGCGCGCGGCCCGGCGCCGAGCGCCGCGATCAGGTTGTCCGCCGCGAGATTCGCCATCGCGCGACGCGTGCCTTCGCTCGCGCTCGCGATGTGCGGCGTCAGCACGACGTTCGGCACGTCGAGCAGCGCCGGATGCACGCTCGGCTCGCCTTCGAACACGTCGAGGCCGGCCGCCGCGATCCGCTTGTCGCGCAGCGCGTCGGCGAGCGCCGCGTCGTCGACGATCCCGCCGCGCGCGATGTTCGTGAGCGTCGCGGTCGGCTTCATCAGCGCGAGCTCGGCCGCTCCGATCGTATGGTGGCTTTCCGCCGAGTACGGCAGCACGAGCACGACGTGATCGGCCTGCGCGAGGAGCGCCGCCTTCGACACGTACTCCGCGCCCAGCTCGGCCTCGATCTCGGGCGCGACGCGCGAGCGGTTGTGATAGATCACGCGCATGGCGAAGCCGCGCGCGCGACGCGCGAGCGCCTGGCCGATGCGGCCCATGCCGATCACGCCGAGCGTCGCGCCGTGAATGTCCGCGCCGAGGAAGCTGTCGTACGACCACTTGCGCCATTGCCCCGCGCGCAGCCAGTGCTCGGATTCGGCGATCCGCCGTGCGGCCGCCATCATCAGCGCCCAGCCGAAGTCGGCCGTCGTCTCGGTCAGCACGTCGGGCGTGTTGGTGCCGAGCACGTGCGCGGCGTTGAACGCACCGATGTCGAAGTTGTTGTAGCCCACCGCCATGTTCGACACGACGCGCAGCCGCGGCGCGGCCGCGAGCACCGACGCGTCGATCATGTCGCCCGCCGTCAGCGCGCCGTCCTTGTCCGCGAGGCGCGCCTTCAGCACGTCGGGGGCAAGCGCGTCGCCGTCGTTCCAGTCGACGTCGAAATACTGCTTGAGCCGCTCGATCACGTCCGGAAAGATCGAGCGCGCGACCAGGATTTTCTGCATTGCCGTCTCCGTCACGCCGCGCGGGCGGCGGGCGCGCGCATCGCGCCGCCCGCCGCCCGCGCGGCCATTATCGTCACCTTGCCTGACCGCTGAAGAACACCCACGTCGTCAGCAGGAACACCGGCACGAGAATCGCGAGCGCCCAGCCGAGGTACGCGAAGAAGCTCGGCATCCTCACGCCGCGCGACTCCGCGATCGCCTTCACCATGAAGTTCGGCGCGTTGCCGATGTAGCTGTTCGCGCCCATGAACACGGCGCCCGCCGAGATCGCCGCGAGCGTCGTCGCCCCTGTCGTCATCAGCGCCTGCGCGTCGCCGCCCGCGAGATTGAAGAACACGAGGTAGGTCGGCGCGTTGTCGAGGAACGACGACAGCACGCCCGTCGCCCAGAAGTACATCGCGTCAACCGGCTTGCCGTCCGCGCCCGTGACGAGATGGACGATCGGCGCGAACACGCCGTCGCCGCCCGCGCGCAGGATCACGATCACGGGCGCGATCGTCACGAAGATGCCGGCGAACAGTTTCGCGACCTCCTCGATCGGCGCCCAGTTGAACGCGTTGCCGTCGCGCGCCGAGCGTGGCGTGATCGCGAGCGACACGAGCGCGACCACGACGAGCGCCACGTCGCGCACGGCGTTCTGCAGCGCGACGTGCGTGCCGAACAGATCGAACGTGACGCCCGGCTTCCAGAGGCCGCTCATCAGCACGAGCGCGATCACCGCGCCGAGCAGCACGAAGTTGATCTTGCCCTCGATCGACACGCCGTGCGAATCGGGCGTCGGATCGAGGAACGGCTTGCCTTCCTCGCCGCCCTTTCGATAGAAATACGTATCGAGCACGAAGAAGAGCGCGAGCAGGATCGAGCAGATGAACAGCATCGGCAGCGCGAGATGGATCGTCGTCCAGAAGAAATCGACGCCGTTCAGAAAGCCGAGAAAGAGCGGCGGATCGCCGAGCGGCGACAGCGAGCCGCCCGCGTTCGCCACGAGAAAGATGAAGAACACGACGACGTGCACGACGTGCTTGCGATTGTCGTTCGCGCGCAGCAGCGGCCGGATCAGCAGCATCGCGGCGCCGGTGGTGCCCATCACGCTCGCGAGCACGGTGCCGAGCGCGAGAATGCCCGTGTTGAGCTTCGGCGTGCCGTGCAGGTTGCCGCGCACGCAGATGCCGCCCGCCACCGTGTACAGCGCCGTCAGCAGCACGATGAACGGAATGTATTCCTCGAAGAGCGCGTGCATCAGCGTGCCGAACGCGGCGCCGAAGCCGAACGTCGCGGCGAACGGAACCAGGAACGCGACCGCCCACGCCGCCGCGATCTTGCCGAAATGGTGATGCCAGAACACGGGCGCGATCAGCGGAAAGAGCGCAATCGACAACAGGATGCCCGCGAACGGAACCGCCCAGAACGCGGAAAGCGCGGCACCGTCGAGCGTTGCGGCCGATGCGAGCGCGGGAGCGGCGCCTAACGCGCCTCCCAGCGCCATGCCCGCCCAGGCGGCATGTCGTTTCATATGAATTCCTCTTGAAATGCGAATGGATACGGCGCGTAACGCAGCGGCGGCGGCCGTCGCGTCACTCGTCACGCGTCGCGCACGACGATCGCGTGAACGCGGGACGGCCCGTGCGCGCCGAGCACGATCGTCTGCTCGATGTCGCCGGTGCGCGACGGTCCCGACACGAAGTTCACCGCGCGCGGCAACACGCCGCGCTCCGCGCGGATCAGCGCGAACGCGTCCTCGTGCCCCGCGACGATGCGCGACGCGCTCACGAGCGCGATGTGGGTCTCGGGCAGCAGCGCGGCGGACGAGCACGTCTTCGGACTAGACAGCAGAACCAGCGAACCGGTTTCCGCCGTCGCGCAGAAACAGCCGGTGATGCCGATGCGATCGCCGTCGACAGGCTTCCTGAACTCGACCGCGAGCCCCGCGCCCGCCCAGTCGAGCGCATCGAGCGTCGGCCACGAGATCGCCTGCGCGCCGAGCCCCATGCGCTGCAGATACGCGGCGGCCGCGGCGGGCGCATCGCGCATCGACGCGACGGTGTCGACCGTCGTCGCGAGCCGCAGCGCCTCGTCGACGAAGCGCGAAACGAGATCGTCGCCGAGCGGTGGACGCGGCCCCGCCGGATGACGCGCGACGTAGTCGGCCGCATGCTCGCGCTCCACGCCGGCCAGCTCGGCCGGGCGGCCCTGCGCCGCGCGGATGCGCGCGAGGATGTTGCGGCGGGCAGCCGATGTGTCCATGAACTCCTCGTGACGATGGCTTTCGATACCGGCCCGATTATACCGGCCGATACGACGCGCGGACGGCGGTCACTTGCCCGCGTCGTCGTCGGGCGGCTGCGTGATCCCGAACACCTGGCGCAGATACGCGAGATACGCCTTGTCGTCGCACATGCTCTTGCCGGGCGAATCGGACAGCTTCGCGACCGGCTGCCCATTGCAGCGCACCATCTTGATGACGATCTGCAGCGGCTGGTAGCCGAGATCGTTGGTCAGGTTCGTGCCGACGCCGAACGCGAGCTTGCAGCGGCCGCGAAAACGCTCGTACAACTGCATGACCTTCGGGATGTCGAGCGCGTCGGAGAACACGAGCACCTTCGTGCGCGGGTCGCAGCGGTTTTCCTCGTAGTGCTTGATGAGCCGCTCGCCCCAGTCGAACGGATCGCCCGAATCGTGGCGCGCGCCGTCGAAGAGCTTGCAGAAATACATGTCGAAGTCGCGCAGGAACGCGTCCATCCCGTAGACGTCGGACAGCGCGATCCCGAGGTCGCCGCGGTATTCCTTCGCCCACATCTCGAAGCCGTAGGTCTGCGAATCGCGCAGCCGCGGGCCGAGCGCCTGGCACGCCTGCAGATATTCGTGCGCCATCGTGCCGAGCGGCGTGATCTCGTGCTTCATCGCGTAATAGACGTTGCTCGTGCCGGCGAACTGCGGACCGAGCCCGTCCTGCAGCGTGCGCAGCACCTCCTCGTGCCAGACCTTCGAGAAGCGGCGGCGCGTGCCGTAGTCGGCGATCTTGCAGTCGGCGAATTCCGGCTTCGCGCCGAGCAGCTTGATTTTCTCGCGCAGCCGGCCGCGCCCTTCGCGGTAATCCGGCCGGCGCTGCGTGTTGCGGAAGTACACCTCGTTGACGATCGCGAGCGCCGGAATCTCGAAGAGGATCGTATGCAGCCACGGCCCCTTGATCTCGATGTCGATCTCGCCGTTGCCCTTTTGCGACGGCATGATCGAGATGTACTTCTCGTTCAGGTGAAAGAGCGCGAGGAAATCGACGAAATCGCTCTTGATGAAACGCAGCCGGCGCAGATAGTCGAGCTCGGGATCGGTGAAGCGCAGCTCGCAGAGCGAGCGGACCTCGGCGCGGATCTCGTCGATGTACGGCACGAGATCGACGCCGGGGGTACGGCACTTGAAGCGATATTCGACGCTTGCGGCCGGGAAGTGATGCAGGACGACCTGCATCATCGTGAATTTGTACAGGTCGGTATCGAGCAGCGAAGTGATGATCATGATTCCAGACTGCCAAAATCGAAACGGAGCCCGAGCGTTTGCGCGCCCCGCGCGCCCGCCCTCCGGTTGACGCATGTTACCCGAATGCGGCGTCGCGCCGCGCCGGAACGCCGCGGGACCGCGCAAACCGCCATAAACTAATCACGAAACGGTATAAAAGGGAAAGCCGAGCGCACGATGCGGGTTTGACGCATCAGTTACAATGCCGCTTTTGGCGCCACGCCGCCGCCCCCTATACATACCTAGATACCGCCGCAGGAGCGTTTTGAATGACCCACGTTGTGACCGAAGCGTGCATCAAGTGCAAATACACGGATTGCGTCGATGTGTGCCCTGTGGACTGTTTCCGTGAAGGCCCGAACTTCCTCGCGATCGATCCGGACGAGTGCATCGACTGCGCGGTGTGCGTCGCCGAATGCCCGACCAACGCGATCTACGCGGAAGAAGACGTGCCGGGCGACCAGCAGCAGTTCACGGCGCTGAACGCCGAGCTCGCGAAGGACTGGCCGTCGATCACGAAGACGAAGCCCGCGCCCGCCGACGCCGACGAGTGGAAGGACGTGCAGGACAAGCTGCACCTGCTCGAGCGCTGATCGCCCGCGGGGCGCGGCCCGACGCCGCGTGACGGCGCCGATATGTGCCGGTACGCAAAAGTGTTGACAGATCGGCCAGCGCCCCATAGAATCTCGTTTCTCTGCTGTTTGTTCCCCGATAGCTCAGTCGGTAGAGCGCCGGACTGTTAATCCGTAGGTCCCTGGTTCGAGCCCAGGTCGGGGAGCCAAGAATTGCAAAGGCCCGTTTCAAACGGGCTTTTTCATGGCCGATGATCGCCTTGCGCTGCTGTTTCGAGGCGTCAAGCATGCCGAACCGTTTTATTCCCCGATAGCTCAGTCGGTAGAGCGCCGGACTGTTAATCCGTAGGTCCCTGGTTCGAGCCCAGGTCGGGGAGCCAGCTTCGAAGGCCCGTCGTTCGCGACGGGCCTTTTTGCCTTTCCCCTCCAGGTTTTCGTTGCGCCGCGCACCGTCGCGCACCCGGCGGCGTGCTAGAGTCGTGCTCCGCTTCTCGCCACGTCTGCCGCCTCGCCACCGATGAAAAACCGTTATTTCGCTGTCCTCGCGACCTGCGCCGCCCTCCTTCCGATCGCAACGACCGCCGCGCGCGGCGAGGAAGTCGCCAGCGTCAACACCAATTTCCGCCTGACGGGCTCCGATCGCGTCGTCGTCGAAGCGTACGACGATCCGCTCGTGAGCGGCGTTACCTGCTACGTGTCGCGCGCACGCACGGGCGGCATCAAGGGCACGCTTGGCATCGCCGAGGACCCGACCGAGGCGTCGATCGCGTGCCGGCAGGTCGCCCCGATCCGCTTCACTGAGCCGCTCAGGCAGCAGACCGACGTGTTCAGCGAGCGGCTGTCGTTCATCTTCAAGACGCTGCACGTCGTGCGCGTCGTCGACAAGAAACGCAACACGCTCGTCTACCTGACCTACAGCGACCGGATCGCAACGGGCAGCCCGAAGAACAGCGTGACCGCCGTGCCCGTGCCGGCCGGCACGCCGATCCCGGTCAGGTAACGAAGCCCGCCGCGCCCGAAAGCCGAGAGCCGAGAGCCGCCGCCATGCGATCCGAACGCTCGCGAGAGGAAGTCCGCTACTGGCGCACGCCGCTCTTGCCGGATGCGGACTTCGTCACGGCGACCTATCACGATCACGCGTTCGCGCCCCACTGGCACGACGCGTACACGATCCCCGTCATCGAGGCGGGCGCCGAGCGCTACACGTGCCACGGCAGCGCATATGTCGCCGACGCGGGCTCGATCCCCGTCATCAATCCGGGCGAAATCCACACCGGCTCGCGCGCGGCCGACGACGGCTGGCGCTATCGCGTCGCCTACGTGCCCGTCGATTTCGTTCGCACGCTCGCCGACGAAATCGCCGGCAAGCCGCAGCCTGCACCGTGGTTCCGGCTCGACGTCATCCACGATGCGGATCTCGCCGCGCGGCTCGTCGCCGCGTATCGGTTGATGGAGGCGAGCGGCGGCGCCGCGGCCCGTCGCCTGCGGCCGGGCGAGGGACTCGGGGCGGCCGGCGGGAGTTCGGGTTCGGCTTCGGTTGGGTCCCTCGCCTCGCCTACGGACTCGTGCTCGTTCCGCGCAGGCGCGGCTCGGTCTCCCGACGATCCGCTGTCCGCCGAAACCACGATGCTCGACGCGTATTCGACGCTGATCGCCCGCCACGCGCGCAATCGCAGCGCGACGACGCGCGGCGTCGCGGCAGACCATCGGCGCGTCGACGCGATGCGCGAGCGGCTTGCCGCCGACCTGTCCGAGACCGTCACGCTATCGGACGTCGCACGGGCGGCCGGGTTGTCGCCGTTCCATGCGGCCCGCCTGTTCTCGCGCACGACCGGCATGCCGCCGCATGCATGGCGCAATCAGTTGCGCCTGCAGCGCGCGCTCGCGCCGCTGCGTGCGGGCGCGAGCGTCGCCGATGTCGCCGCCGCGTGCGGCTTCGCCGATCAGAGCCACTTCACCCGCCATTTCAAACGAATGTTCGGGGTGCCGCCGGGGCGTTGGCAGCCGTCGTAGCGTGGCGGCGGCAAGCACGTTGGCTACCCGCTTCAGTTCCAACGCGCCAGTGTTTCGACGCTCCACCTCTAGCGTCGGCTTCGGCAAAAACAACAGCATCGACACCGCAAGAACGTACAAGCGAGCGCGCGCCCCGCCCCGCTATCCTCCGCCGGACAGGAGGTAGCCGTCGTGTCCCAGTCCTGCCCCACGCATCCCCCACCCGGCCGGCTCGCCGAGTTCGCCGCCGGCGTGCGCGACACCGTCCCGATGATGGTCGGCGCGGCGCCTTTCGGCGTGATCTTCGGCACGCTCGTCACGACCGGGCCGCTCGCGCCGTGGCACGGCGAGCTGATGTCGCTCGCGCTGTTCGCCGGCTCCGCGCAGTTCATCGCGCTCGGCCTGATCGCGGGCGGCGCGAGCTACGCGGTCGTGCTCGCGACGACGTTCGTCGTCAACCTGCGCCACCTGCTGTACAGCGCGACGCTCGCGCCATATGTCGCGCATCTGCCGCTGCGGTGGCGGGCGACGCTCGGCGCGCTGATGACGGACGAAGTGTTCGCCGTCGCGTATGCGCACTATCGTCACGCCGAACCCGGCGCGACGGGACCATATCACTTCTTCGGCTCGGGCATCGCGATGTACGTGAACTGGCAGATCTGGACGATCGCGGGCCTGCTGTTCGGCGCCGCGTTCCCGCGTCTGCAATCGCTCGGCCTCGACTTCGCGATGGCGGCGACGTTCATCGCGATCGTCGTGCCGCAACTCGCCGCGCTGCGCTATCTCGCCGCCGCGGTGACGGCGGGCGCCGTCGCGTTCTTCTGCCGCGCATGGCCGTACAAGCTCGGCCTGCTCGCCGCCGTCGCCGCAGGCGTCGCGATCGGCGTCGCGCTGACGTGGCTCGCCGCGCAACGCACGCGCCGGCGGACGGAGGCCGCGTCATGAGCTACGCGCTGCTGATTCTCGGGATGGCGGCGCTCACGTCCGCGATCCGCACGACGCTCTTCCTGCTCGGCGATCGCCTCGTGTTTCCGCCGCTCGCGCTCGCCGCGCTGCGCTTCGTGCCGGTGACGGTGCTGACCGCGATCATCGTGCCGATGACCGTCGCGCCGCACGGCGGCGACGCGGAGCTGACGTGGCGCAATCCGCGACTCGTCGGCGCCGCCGCCGCGGTGCTCGTGTCCGCCGCGACGCGCCGGCCGCTCGTCACGATCGCCGCCGGGCTCGCGGCGTTCTTCTTCTGGCAGGCGCTCGTGCTGCCGCACGGCTGGCTGCCCGGCTGAGCCGTCTTCGCCGCGGCGCGCGACATCGGCGCGCACGGCCCTCAAGTTCTCGCGCGCGCTGCCGTTAAGAGGATGCAGCCCCGCGCCCGGCGGCGGGACCCGATCCAGACGAGACCCGGTCCATCCGGCGTGCGGACCGGCGGCCAGCCGCCGGTCCGCGCAGCGCGCACGCGGCCCGCCCGCGTCGGCTCGCGTGCGGGCGAAAGCGCCGGTCGAGCCGACCGGCATCGAGCATCGAGACAGACATGGGCCAGATCACTCTCACGCTGAAAGACGACACCGTCGTTTCCTTGCGCAAAGACTACGATGCGTTCGTGCGCGTGTCGCTCAAGCTCGATCCGCAATTCGTCACGCCGTCGTTCGAGGATTTCCTGCGCGCGAAGCTGCTCGACAGCATGGTGCCGCTCACCGAGCACGCGGTTCAGCGGCTTCTGCAGGGCGGCCAGTATGCGTGGGCGAAGCGCACGCTCGACAAGGAGTTTCCGGACGTCGTCTCGATCCTGATCCGGCAGGCGGGAGAATTCGGTTTCGGCTTCGCGTCGCGCTCCGAATGGACGCCCGACGAACTCGCGAAAGCGTGCCGCGACTGGGCCGCCGCCATCGTGTCCGGCGCGCAGGGCGACGCGGCGCTCGTCGATCCGCTCGCCGCGCAGATCAAGTCGGCCGTCACCGACATTCAAACGCTCGAGGAACGGATGCAGACGCCCGCGTGGCGGCTCGCCGAATCGCTGCGGCAACGCGTGTACGAGGCGAAGCTCGCGTGCGAGATGAGCGTCGGCAGCGTCGCGCGCGAAAAGCTTGGCGAGCTGCGCGGACTGCTCAGGCTCGGCATCTCGCACGGCTCGTTCCAGAAGCAGGAAGCGCAACAGATCATGGAATACCTGCGCCTTTTGAAGCCCGAGATCTTCGTCGAGGAGCCGTATGACATCTTCGCGCGCGCCGCCGCGTGGTTGCGCAGCGTGTTCATGGTCCAGACGCCCGCGCGCGGCGCGCAGAACGCGTCGCAGCCGCAAGGCCGGCGGCGCTCGTAGCGTGCGGCGCCTCCGCTCGTTCATCGGCGCGCGCGGGTAGGCGATTCGACCGCGCGAAAGCGCCTCCCCGACAACGCAACGGCCCGGACCGCATGATGCGATCCGGGCCGTTGCCCTTCAGCCTGAGCGCGCCGCGTCGGGCGGGCCTTCCGGGGCGAACCGCCCGCGCGCCTCGCCTGGCGGCGCTTACTCGCCCGCGCCGGCCTTCACGCCGCCGTTGACGGACACCGAGCCGTTCGCGCCGCCCACGACGCCCTTCGCGAGACCGCCCGCCGCGCCCGCGACACCGCCGACCGCGTTCGTCGCGCCGCCGACCACGTTGCCCGCCGCGTTCGTCGCGCCGCTGACGGCGTTGCCCGCCGCATTCGTCGCGCCTTCGACCGCGCCGCTCGCCTTCGTCTTCGCATCCGCACCGAGTTCGGCCGCTTCGTCGGCCTTCGCCTTCGCCTTGGCCTTCGCGTGCTTCACGTGCTTCTTCGCCGAATGCTTGACGGCGTTCTCCGCCGCTTCCGGCGATGCAGCCGACGCATCGCCGCCCGCGTTCAGTTGCGCGCTCGCGCCCGCCTTCTGGCCGAGCACGTCGGCCGAGCCGCCGACCGAACCTTGCGTCGCCACGCCTGCCGTCTGCGCGAAAGCGCTCGTCGCCATCGCCGCCACCGCGGCACCGATCAGCATTGCACGAATCTTGGACATCGCAATTCTCCTCAACAAAGTCGTTGGATGCGGCGCGCCTTCGAACCGGCCCGCCGCTATGGGCCCGCCGCGACATGCAGCGAGTCCGTGTACAGACCGGCCGCTCTCGTTCGCAGTTCGCCGTTCTCGCCAACTGTTACCCACCGTTTCATTTGCTGACGAGTTCGACACACTCGCTTACAAGCAGCGGCCCGAATCGCGCGAAACCCGGACAACATTTGACGCGCGCCTTACACCGCACGCGGCGCGCATCGCTTATGATGCGATGCCCGCTGCGCGGCGGGCTCTCGTCTGCGCGCGCTCGTCTCCGTTTTCATTGCCATGCCCAATCTCGATTTCACGCTGACCGGCGAATTCGTCGAACTGCATAACCTGCTGAAGCTCACGGGTCTCGCGGATAGCGGCGGCTCGGCGAAGATGATCGTCGCGTCGGGCGCCGTGAAGGTCGACGGCGCGATCGAGCTGCGCAAGACCTGCAAGATCCGCGCGGGACAGGTCGTGCTGCTCGGCGACACGCGCATCGCCGTGCACGGCGCGTCATAGTGAGCCCCTGCCGATCGTAAGGCCATCGACGATGGCTCATCGACAGCGCTTGCGGAAACTCGTAAGCTGATCGTTTCGCAAAAATAAGCAAAGCGCGGGCGGGCCGCTCGTGCGAACGCGTCCCATGTCGCCTACCGGTTTCACGCGAGCGGCCGCTGCGCCGCCTCCCACGCTGTCCCGCCACGCCGCCGATACGGCGCGCCTCGCCGCGCCGCTCGCGATCGCGCAACTCTCGCAAATGGCGATGAGCGTCACCGACACGGTGCTGCTCGGCTCGCTCGGCCCCGACGCGCTCGCGGCGGGCGGCCTCGGCGCGAATCTGTTCTTCGTCGTCGTGACGCTGCTGCAGGGCGTACTGACGTCGGTCAGCGTGAGCGTGGCGCACGCACGCGGCGCAAAGGCCGAGGATCGCGTGCCGCATATCTATTGGACGGGCTTCGCGCTGTCGCTGTTGCTCGCGGTTCCAGCGTTCGCGCTGCTGTCGTTCGCGGAGCCGCTGTTGCGCGTGTTCGGCGAACCGGCGGCGCTCGCGCACAACGTCGGCGAATACGCGGCCGTGCTGCGCTTCGCGGCGCCCGGCAGCCTGATCGGCGTCGGGCTGATGCGCTCGTTCTTGCCCGCGATCGGCGCGGCGAAGCGACTGCTTTGGGTGTCGCTCGCGAGCGTCGGCGTCAACGCGTTTCTCAACTACGGACTGATCCACGGCGCGTTCGCGCTGCCGCGGCTCGGCTTCCTCGGCTCCGCTACGGCAACCACGATCACGATCTGGCTCACCGCGATCACGCTCGTCGCGCTGCTGCACGGACGGCCGACGTTCAAGCACTTCGTCGCCGCCACGCGGCCGCGGCTGCCGCTGATGGGCGAGCTGTTCGGCATCGGCTGGCCGGTCGCGATCACGTACGGCGTCGAGTCGACGCTCTTTCTCGCGACGGGCCTCACGGTCGGCGTGCTCGGCGAATCGTCGCTCGCCGCGCACCAGATCGCGCTCAACGTCGCGTCGGTCGCATTCATGGTGCCGCTCGCGATCGGTCAGGCCGCGAACGTGCGCGTCGGCTACTGGGCGGGCGCGGGCGCGCCCGTTGCCGCGCGGCATGCGGGCTTCGTCGCGCTCGGGCTCGGCATCGCATTCATGTCGCTGTCGGGGCTCGTACTGATCGTCGCGCCGCACGCGATCGTCGGCCTTTACCTGAAGCTCGACGATCCCGCAAACGCGCACACGGTCGCGCTCGCGACGTCGCTGCTCGGCATCGCCGCGGTGTTCCAGATCGTCGACGGGATGCAGACGGTCGGCTCCGGCTGCCTGCGCGGCCTGAAGGACACACGCGTGCCGATGCTCGCCGCGACGCTCGGCTACTGGGGCATCGGCTTTCCGACCGGCTACTGGTTCGCGTTCCACGCGGGCCTCGGCGCGCGCGGATTATGGTGGGGGCTCGCGGCCGGCCTCGCGAGCGTCGCGGTGCTGATGACGTGGCGATTTCACCGGAAGAGCGCCGCGCTCGGCGCGCGGGCGGGGGCTCGAGGACGGGCTTCGACGTAAGCGCGCAAGCGCATGATCCGCTGCCCTCGACGGGCTCGACGAAGCGGCCAATGTCGTCCCGCATCGAACATGCGCGCGCGACGCCGCCCCGACACGAAGCGATCGCATCCGAACGCCGCCGCGCACGTCGATGCGCGCATGCATCGCACCGCGCCATTCGTCGCGGCGCACCTGCGCGCCGCGGCACGAAATCGCGTGCAGCGCTATGCTTGCCCAACAGTGGACGCCGTCGCGAGAACGGCTCCGTCCCCGCATACGCATTGCGCCGCGACCGCGCGGCGCTCCCCGTCATCCAAAGGAGCAATCATGAGCGAAGCAGTACGGATGGAACGCGACACGTTCGGCGAAATCGCAGTGCCGGCGGCCCGGCTGTGGGGCGCGCAAACGCAGCGCTCGCTGCAGAACTTCAAGATCTCGACCGAGAAGCAGTCGCCCGAACTGATTCACGCGCTCGCGCTGGTCAAGCGCGCGGCGGCCGCCGTCAATCTCGAACTTGGCGTGCTCGCGCAGGACAAGGCGAACGCGATCATCGCCAGCGCCGACGAGATCATCGCCGGCCGTCATCCCGACGAATTCCCGCTCGTCGTCTGGCAGACGGGCTCGGGCACGCAGACCAACATGAACCTCAACGAGGTGATCGCGAACCGCGCGAGCGAGCTGCTCGGCGGCGAGCGGGGCGAAAGCCGCAACGTGCATCCGAACGACGACGTCAATCGCGGCCAGTCGTCGAACGACGTGTTCCCGACCGCGATGCACGTCGCCGCCGCGCGCGCGATCGTCGGCCATCTGCTGCCCGCGCTGCGCACGCTGCGCGCGACGCTCGACGCGAAGGCCGCCGCCTTCGCCGACATCGTGAAGATCGGCCGCACGCACCTGCAGGACGCGACGCCGCTCACGCTCGGCCAGGAATTCTCCGGCTACGTCGCGCAGCTCGATCAGGGCATTCGCCACGTCGAGGCGGCGCTGCCCCATCTGTATGAACTCGCGCAAGGCGGCACGGCGGTCGGCACGGGCCTGAACGCGCATCCGAAGTTCGCGGCGGGCGTCGCGGCCGAGATCGGCCGGCTCACGGGATTGCCGTTCGTCAGCGCGCCGAACAAGTTCGAAGTGATGGCCGCAGCCGACGCGCTCGTGTTCGCGCACGGCGCGCTGAAGACGGTCGCCGCGAGCCTGATGAAGATCGCGAACGACATCCGCTGGCTCGCGAGCGGGCCGCGCTGCGGGCTCGGCGAGCTGTCGATTCCGGAGAACGAGCCGGGCAGCTCGATCATGCCGGGCAAGGTCAATCCGACGCAATCGGAAGCGGTGACGATGCTGTGCTGCCAGGTGTTCGGCAACGACGTCGCGGTAAACTTCGGCGGCGCGAGCGGCAATTTCGAGCTGAACGTGTTCCGGCCGATGATTGCGCACAACGTGCTGCAGTCGGTGCGGCTGCTCGCGGACGGCGCGCAAAGCTTCAACGATCACTGCGCGGCCGGCATCGAGCCGAATCGCGCGCGCATCGACGCGCTCCTCAACGAATCGCTGATGCTCGTGACGGCGCTCAATCCGCACATCGGCTACGACAAGGCCGCGCAGATCGCGAAGAAGGCGCACAAGGAAGGCACGACGCTCAAAGCCGCCGCGCTGGCGCTCGGTTACGTGACCGACGCGCAATTCGACGAATGGGTGCGGCCGGAGAAGATGGTCGGCAACCGCTGACCCCGGCGCGGCAGGCGTCGCGCACGGCTGCACGCCGGATCGCGTTCCTTCGTATCGCGCGCTTCGCGCTTCAAACGAAAAACGCCGCGAACGATCGCGGCGTTTTTCTCGATTCGATGCGCCGGGCGCCCGGCATCCTGCTTTTGCGCACGCGAAGGCGGCGAACGCTCACACTTCCCCTTTCGCGACTTCCTCGGGCTTGAGCTCGACGATCTTGTCGAGCGCCTCACGCACGTCCATCGCGTACTGCGCGAGCCGCTTCTGCTCGCCGGTGACGGGCACGAACGGCGGCACCGGCACCGGATTGCCGTTCTCGTCGACCGCGACGAACACGACGAGGCAATCGGTCGTCTGGCGCAGCACGCCGCCCTTCGGATCGCCCGCGTGCACCGACACGTGGATATGCATGCTCGTGCGGCCCGTCGCGACGACGCGCGCCTTCAGCTCGACGAGATTGCCGACGAGGATCGGCCGCTGGAAGCGGATGTTGCCGACGCTCACCGTCACGCAATAGCGGCTCGACCAGATCGCCGCGCACGCGTACGCGGTCTCGTCGATCCATTTCATCAGCGCGCCGCCGTGCACCTTGCCGCCGAAGTTGACGGACGTCGGCTCGGCGAGGAAGCGGAAAACGGTTTCGGTGCGATCAAGCGGCGCGGGGGGCGTGGCGGACATCTCGGCTGGCTCCGGTTCTGCTGTGTGGCGGGAAAGGAGACGATTATACGTTGCGCTGCGACATAGCGCCGCAGCCGCCGTTTCGGGCCAGCGCCCGCGCCGATGCGGGAGCGGCGCTTGCTCGCGACCGCGCGCTCTGCGGTCGGCTTTGCGCCGTCAGTTGCGGATCGTCACGCCCTGATCGATCGTGCCGTACATCTCGATGCGGCCGGTCCCGGCGCCCGATCCGCCGGCGCCGCCGGACGCGCAGCCCGCGCAGACGAACGCGGCAATGAGGGTGGCAACAAGTGTTTTCATCGGAAGAAGCATCGTCGAGCGGCCGGCGCGCCGCGATCGCGCGCCGGCGAGTCATCGGACGTCGCATTCTACGCGCGCCGTCATGGCGAGCGCAGCAAACGCCGGCGCGCATCCGACATTTCAGCCCGCCCCGAAACATCGAATGCCATACGCGCCTACACTCGAGCTATTTCCTTCCCGAGGTTCGCCAATGTCCGCTTCCGATCGCGATCACCATTTCCCCGGCTTGAGCCATCTCGGCGCGCTGCTCGCCGATCCGGGACGCGCCGCGATGCTCTGGGCGCTGATGGACGGCAGCGCGCGCCCCGCGGGCGAGCTGACGATGATCGTCGGGCTGTCGCCGTCGGCGGCGAGCGCGCATCTCGCGCGGCTCGCGGACGGCGGCCTCCTCGCGCTCAACGTGCGCGGCCGCCATCGCTATTACCGGATCGCGTCGCCCGATATCGCCGCGGCGATCGAGGCGCTCGCGAACGTCGCGCAGGCGGCCGCGCCGCGGCGCCCGATCCCCCAGCCGGCGCGCATCGTGCCGCCCGACATGCGCTATGCGCGCACCTGCTACGACCACATGGCGGGCGAGCTAGCGGTCCAGGTGTTCGAGCGGCTGATGTCGCGCGGCTGGCTGACAGCCGCGGACGGCACGCTCGATGCGAGCGCGGCGGGCGCCGCGCAGTTCGCGCAATGGGGCATCGACATCGGCGGCCAGCGCGCGAAGCGCCGGCGCTTCGCGTGCACGTGCCCGGACTGGAGCGAGCGCCGTCCGCACCTGGGCGGCTCGCTCGGCGCGGCGCTCCTCGAAAGCTTCCGCCAACGCGGCTGGATCGAGCATGCGGCCAAGCCTCGCGTGCTGCGCGTGACGCCCGCCGGCCAGCGCGAATTCGACGCCTTGCTTACCGGCGAATGACGCGCGCTTTCATTGCTCTGACGAATTCCGCCGTGCCGACAACTCTTGTTACACGCACATCAAATCGCATAACAAAACCACCGTCACTGAAACATGCCGAGCGGATAGAGTGGATTCATACGGCGCGTGCCACGCCGGACAATACAGAGACAATGATGACCATCCTTGCCACTCGCCATCCGTTTGCGCTTTCGCGCATCGCCCGCTACACGCTCGTCGCCGTCGCAATGCTCGCTGCGTTACCGCCCGCCATCGCGCAAAACGTCGCCCCGCCGCCCGCCGGCGTCGCCCAGCAAGCGGGCGGCGATCCGCCGAGCCGCGTCGCGCGCCTGAACTACCTGTCCGGGGCCGTCACGACCGAGCCCGCGGGCGCGAGCGACTGGTCGTACGCAGCCGTCAACCGTCCGCTCACGACGGGCGACCAGCTATGGAACGATTCGGGCGCGCGCTCCGAGCTGCACATCGGCTCGACCGCGGTGCGGCTCGGCCAATCGACGAGCCTGTCGATCCTCAATCTCGACGACGCGAACACGCAACTGAAGGTGCCGCTCGGCACGCTGTCGACGCACGTGCGCGAACTGCCGCCCGGCACGTCGTATGAAATCGACACGCCGAACCTCGCGCTCGCGGTCGGCTCGCCCGGCGATTATCGCGTCGACGTCGCGCCCGACGGTTCGAGCACGACCGTCACCGTGCGGCGCGGCAGCGCAACCGTCTACGGCGACGGCACACAGATGCCGGTGTCGGCCGGCCAGCGGGTCGTCTTCACGGGCACCGGGCTGCAAGTCGCGGACACGGGCGCCGTGGCGCCGCCCGACGGCCTCGACGACTGGGCCGCTAGCCGCGATGCAGCCGAGGAACGCTCCGTGTCGGCCCGCTACGTATCGCGCGAAATCCCGGGCTACCAGGACCTCGACGCGAACGGAACGTGGCGCGACGACCCCGATTACGGCGAGGTGTGGGTGCCGAGCGCGGTGCCCGCCGGCTGGGCGCCGTACCACACCGGCCACTGGATCTGGCAGGCGCCGTGGGGCTGGACCTGGGTCGACGACGAGCCGTGGGGCTTCGCGCCGTATCACTACGGCCGCTGGGCGTACGTCGACGACTCGTGGGCATGGGTGCCGGGCCCGCTCGTCGTCAGCGCGCCACCGTGCTACGCGCCCGCGCTCGTCGCGTTCGTCGGCGGGGGCGGCGGCGGCTTCGACTGGAGCGTGAGCCTCGCGGTCGGCGGCATTGCGGCGGCGGGCGTCGCGTGGTTCCCGCTCGGGCCGCGCGACCCGTGGCGGCCGAGCTGGGGCGGCTGGAGCCCGCACTACTACCAGCGCGTGAACCAGACGGTAATCGTGAACAACGTCAACAACATCAACGTCAACAAGACGGTGAACGTGACGAACATCACGAACATCCACAACACGTACGTGAACTTCCGCGCGCCGAACGCGGTGACGGCCGTGCCGGCGACCGCGTTCGTCCACGGGCAGCCGGTGTCGCGCTTCGCGCAGAAGGTCGATCCGCAGCAGTGGCGCAATGCGCACATCGGCTCGGGCGCGCCGGGCGTCGCGCCGGTTCGGCAAAGCTTCACGGGCGCACTGCGCAACGCCGCGTACCGGCCGCCCGCGGCCGTCGAGCAGCGCTCGATCGTCGCGACGCGCAACCCGGCCGTGCCGGCCGCTTATCACGATCAGCTCGCCGCGCATCTCGCGCAGAGCGGCGCGCGCGTGCCGGGCGCGGGCGCGCCCGTCGTGAAGACCACCGTGCCGCCGAACTACGCGATGCGGCCGGTACGCACGCCCGAGAACACCGGCGCGCCGAACCGCTGGGCGATGCGCAACGTGCAGCTCGTCGACACGCACGCGAGCGTCGCGCAACCCGCGCGCGGCCCGCAGGGCGGCGCGGGCAATCCGGCCGCGCGCGCGGGCGAACGGCCGCAGCCGAATATGCCGCAGCCGAACGCAGCTCAACCGAATGCGGCTCAACTGAATGCCGCGCCATCGAACTTCGCGCGCCCCGGCGTTCCGCAGCCGGGCGCCACGCAGCCAAATGCACCGCACGCGCCGGCTGTTCCCGGTGCGCCGGGCGGGCCGCAAAACGCGATGCGGCCTGACGCGTCCCGGCCGAACGGGGCCCGGCCGAATCCCGCGCCGTCGCCCCAAAACGGCGTGCCGCGGCCGCCCACGGCCGTCGAGAACCCGGGCGCGCGCAACGAAGCGCGTGCGCCGGGCGAAACGCAGCGTCCGCAGCCGTCCTGGACGCAGCCGCATCCGCCGATCCAGCAGCAGCGCGCGAACGAAGGCCGGCCGCGCGCGAACGTCGAGCCGAATGCGCCGCTCAATTACCGGTCGCCGACGCAGAACGCGGTGCCGCCGATCCGCTCGACGCCGACGCCCACGCACTCCGCCCAGCCCGCGCCGCAGCCCGCCGAGCGCACGCAGCCGCAGCCGGCATGGCAGCAGGCGCCGCGAAACGAAATGCGCGCGCCCGAAGCGCCGCGCAGCGCGCCGCGCGAGGCCCCGCGTCAGGAAGCCGCACCGCCCGCGCCGCGCAGCGAATATCGCGCGCCGGCCCCCGCGCCGCGTCCGCAGGTTGAAGCACCGAGGATGGAAGCCCCGCGGATGCCCGCACCGCGAATGGAAGCGCCGAGGATGGAGCCGCGCCCCGCCGCGCCGCCGCCCGCCGTGCCGCACAACCCGCCGCCCGCGCCCCGCCAGGAGCCGCAGCATCAGGTGCGCCCCGATCAGCAGCACGGTTTCGCCCCTCACCGCGAAGAGCGCCGGCACGCGTAACTGCAGCGCACGCCTCGCATCAACGAAAAACCCGCGAATTCGCGGGTTTTTTTCATGGGTCGATCGAGACGGGCCGCGCGCCGTTCAGACGGCCATCGGCGCGGTCAGCGGTTCGTGATGGCGATAGCCGACGAGCGCGAAGTCCGACGGCTCGATGCGCTCGAGCCATTGCGGCTCGTACTCGCCCGTCTTCGCGTAATCGGGCACGCGCTCGGCGATCTCGAGCCGCGGGCTCTCGAACGGCTCGCGCTCGAGTTGCTGCTTGAGCATGTCGAGCTGATTCTCGTAGATATGCGCATCGCCGATGAAGTATGTGAACCAGCGCGGCGTGTAGCCCGTCAGCCGGCCGACGAGCGTGAGGAGCGCCGCGCCTTCCGCGAGATTGAACGGCGTGCCGAGTCCGATGTCGTTGCTGCGGATGTACAGGCACAGCGAGATTTCGCGGCGCTCGACGTTCGGCAGGAACTGATAGAGCAGATGGCACGCGGGCAGCGCGATCTCGTCGAGCACCGCGGGATTCCAGCCGTGGAACAGGATGCGCCGGCTCGACGGATCGCGCACGATCGTATCGAGGCAGTCGCGCAACTGATCGATCGCCTTGTGGAGCAGCACCTTCTCCGCGCCGTCCTCCTCGAAGCGCGCGACGACGCGAAAGCCGCGCGACGTCGCATCGGCGATCTGCGCGCCGGCGTGCGCGTCGAGCGCCTTGTAGCCCGGCCAGCGCCGCCATTGGACGCCGTACACGTCGCCGAGATCGTCGACGCCGCGGCGATACGGATTCGCGAGCCACTGCGCGTTCTCATTCGCATTCGCGTCCCACACCTTGCAGCCGAGCGCGCGAAAATCGGCCGCGCTGCGCGTCGCGCGCAGGAAGCCGACGAGTTCGCCGATCGCCGACTTGAACGCGAGCTTCTTCGTCGTCACGGCGGGAAAGCCCTGCTGCAGATCGAAGCGCAGCATCGCGCCGGGGATGCCGATCGTGCGGATGCCCGTGCGGTTGCTCTGCCAGGCGCCGGTGTCGAGAATGGTGCGAACGAGATCGAGATACTGTTTCATGCGGGTTCCTCCGGCCGCGAAAGCGGTCGTGCCCGCCATTTTAGCAAGGCCCGCCCTAGCAGGCCCGGCGCAGGTCCTCTTCGCGCTTCGCGCGCGTGCTGCCGTCGTCGCGCATCCCGTACGCGCAAAGCAGGCGATAGAGCGTCACCCGCGATACGCCGAGCTCGCGCGCGGCGTCCGCGAGCCGGCCGCGATGCCGCAGCAGCGCGACCTCGATCGCGTGCCGCTCCGCGCTCTCGCGCGCCTCCTCGAGCGACATCGGCTCGACTTCCGCGTAGCCCGACAGCTCGAGATCGGCCGCGCTGATCATCCGCCCCTCCGACATCACGATCGCGCGCCGCACCCGGTTGATCAGCTCGCGCACGTTGCCCGGCCACGCATAGTTGTGAAGCGCCGCGATCGCATCGGGCGTGAAGCCGCGCAGCCGCCGGTGCGCGTCGCCCTTGAAGCGCTCGAGCATGTGCCGCGCGAGGATCTCGATGTCCTTGCCGCGCTCGCGCAGCGGCGGCTCCTCAAGCTTCAGCACGCACAGCCGGTGATACAGGTCCTCTCGAAAGCGCCCGTTGCGCAGCGCGACCTGCATGTCGACGTGCGTCGCGGAAATGATCCGCACGTCGACCGGAATCGACTGGTGTCCGCCGACGCGCTCGACCTTGTGCTCCTGCAGGAAGCGCAACAGGCTCGCCTGGCTCTCGAACGGCAGATCGCCGATTTCGTCGAGGAACAGCGTGCCGCCGTTCGCCGCTTCGATACGGCCGATCTTGCGCTGATTCGCGCCGGTGAACGCGCCGCGCTCGTAGCCGAACAACTCGGCCTGCAACAGCGTCGGCGGAATCGCGCCGCAGTTGATCGCGACGAACGGCGCGCTCGCGCGCGCAGAGCGCTCGTGAATCGCGACGGCCGTCAGCTCCTTGCCGGTGCCGGACTCGCCGGAGATGAACACCGGCGCGTCGGTCGTGGCAACCTTGCGGATCATCTTGAAGAGCGCGAGCATCGCGTCGCAGGTGCCGACCATCTCGCCCTCGTTGCGCACCGTCGCGGCGGCGGCGGGCGCGAGCCCTTCCGACAGCGTGACCATGCCGTACGCGTGGCCGACCGACTCGACGATGCGGTCGCACTCGTAGGGCACCGTCACGTAGTCGAAGCAGTAATCGCGCACGAAGCGGCGCACCGCTTCGTCTTCCATCTGCCCTCGCCTCGTCGTCGCGATCCAGCCGACGTTCGGCGTCTTCAGACTCGCTTCGAGTTCGCGCAATTCGGCGGCCCCGACCCCGCACGAAAAATCGAGCAAGCCGCCCGCCATCACGCCGCGCGCGGCGGAGCGCCGCATCTCGCGAGGCGAATCGACAACGTCGACCTGCCAGCCATGCTGGCCGAAACAGCGCCGCAGATCCGCATCAGGACGATGGGAATAGTAAATGAGGTGTCTAGCCGCAACATCCATGACGCCACCCAGTCAACAATTTGCGCCGCGCCGCCCGACACCGGTGCGCGACGGAACCGGACCGGGCCCCGCGAGAAGGGCCCGGCCCGTCATTTTTCACTACCACTGGAACTGCGTTCCCCATCAATCGGCGCTTGGTTCGAAAAAAGGGCCGTGGTCTCTCCGCCCGTTCCCGAATCCATGTTGTCTCAGCGTACTGACAAGCATGCGACGAAGCAAATGAATTCAATCAAGCATTTTTTCAGCATCGGCTGCATTGAAAATACCGTTGCATTCCTCTGCTTGAAACGTGACAGATCGTGTTTATCGATTCACTTAATTCGTCGCACACTTGAGTAGAAGATTAGATTAATCCTTCATTTTTTGAATCAGCGGTATTCCCGAGGGCCCGTTTCAAAGCTGAAACGTTTTGTGCGCGTTTGACCGCGCACTCATTCGTCCGCGCATTTCCGCAGCCCGAACGCGCAACGGATTGCACGCGATGGCATGCATTTCGCTCGATCACCGGCAAAACCGGAGAGATGTCATGCGAATCGCTGCCTGCCTTGCCTGTCGACGGCATTCCATCGCCGCAGCATTCGCCATATCGCTTGCCGCCCCGTGTCCTTATGTCGCAGTCGCGCACGAAAACAAAACGTATCGGATCGTCGACGCGCAGCCCGGGCACGTTGCCGCAGCCGGCTGGGGCGAACGTTTCGTGCGCGTCGATGCCGGCGCATCCGCGCGACAGCGCGATCGCGCGCCGGCGCCCGCTCCCGTCGCGACGCCGCCGCCGCTCGTCGACGGCGGCGCGACCGTGACGCTGTGGGACGAGATCGGCCCGCCAGCGCCGCTGCCCATGCCGTCGAACGCACGCATGATCCACGGCGACGGCGTGAGCTATACGCGGCAATGACGCATCCGGATGCGAATCGCCGCTGCGACACAACCACGCAATATCAAGAGGAAACGAGATGACCGCCCTGCCCGACGCCTCGCACCCGTCGTCGCGCCGCGCGCTGCCGGCCATACGAACCGGTTTCAACGCCGCGAACGTGCACGTCGAGCCGGTAGGCGCGGTTGCGCGCAGCATCGCGCATCTGCGTGCGGCCACTTCGTGCGCCGCCTGTCGGTACGCAGTGCGCACTCGCGACGCTCGAAACGAGCATGACGATCGTGACGATCTCGACGCGCGGGCCACGCCCGCGCCGATGCATCGCATGAGCGTGACCGCGCTCGGCGCGCGAAGCGCACGCGTCTCGCGTCTGTCCGAATTGAAGCATTCACGCACGTCCATCCATCCCGCTCTGCGCCGCGCATCGCATGCGACGGCGAACGCAGGATGCATCGCATCGGCGAACCCGTCGGGTTCGTCGCCCGCGCATCGACGCGCGGGCACAGCAGTTCTTCAGCGCCGCAGCGTCACGATCCTCGCGCTGCGCGCGGAAGCGGAAGCCGCCTCGGATAGCGAACTATCCGAGGCGGCCCCCAAATACGGAAGTCTGGGACAGCCGGCGGGGGGGCATGACTTGCGGCGGGCATTGCGCCACGGCGACGCGCTCGCGCATCTCATCGGAATCGTCCAGGTCGTCCAGATAGCCGGAGCCGTTCATGCAACGGCGAACGTTTTGGTGCTCCGTCCCCCGGCGGGCACTCTTTTTGACAGCGGAATCCATGCGCGCAGCAGCGCGACGAAACGCCCGCTCGTTGCAACGGTGAAGCGAGCGTCGGCACACGGTTCCACGTTCATCTCGCCGCGCCGCCGCGTTTCGCGCGGCGCGACAAACATCGCATCGCGCACCGCCCCGCCGCGCGGGCTCGCGCGTGCCGGTCGCGCCAGCGATGCAGCGGCGAGCGCCGATGCGCGGCGAATCGCGACGATGCCGGACCGCGCGTGCGGCACGTGCGACCGCCGTGATGCGCATCGGGCCGCATGCGCGCCGTCCATCGCGAGCGCGTCGGCTTCCGCATGCAGGCGACGACGTTCGCGCGATGCGCAAGACGTCGGCAACGTCGCGGCATGTCGCGGCGCCGCGGATCTTTTTCATGCGGGGAGAGCAGGCGTGCTCGCCGCGTCGAGCGCGCGCCGCGTGGCGACAAGCGCCATCGACATCACCGAAACGAAGACCGCCGGCGGTGCCGGCGCGACGCAGGACAACCATTCGCCGCCGCCGCGCTGACGCGCAGCCGTCGACGGCTTCTTCATGGAGCATGCGCATTGCGTCGCCGCGATCGCGGCGCGACGCGCAGCGGGGGGACCACATGTCCGAGGAAATCGCGCCGACGCGCGCTCGGCCCGCCGCCGCATTCGCGCGCCGCGCGCGCGTTCGCGATCGCCGCATCGATGTCCGGCCGAACAGATTCGGCCGCGACGACGCACGGCCGCGCCGCGCGATACGCCGCCGCCGGCGCGCCGACGTTTTCCCGCATCGAGCAACGCATGTCGTGCGCATCGCCGCGCTCCCGTCCCGAACCACCGCACATGCGTCGCAGCGACGCCGGCACCGCGCGCCGGCCGCTCGACATCCCCGCCGCCCGTCCGCATCGCCCGCGCCAACGACGCGCGCCACGCGACGACGCCCGCGACTCCCCCATCGAGCATTGCACGCCGCGCGCGGCCCCCGACACGTTCGGAACAACATCCCAACTGAGGTGCATCGTGCCAGACTTCCGCTCTCCCACCGATTGCGCACCGCCCGGCCACGCCGTGCAGCGGTCCGCGTCACCGGACGACGCGGCCGCACGCCAGCTCGTCTACCTGTCGCGCACGCCCGACACGACGCTCGTCGAGCATCTGCGCGCGCGACGCTGGAACGTGCACGTCGTGCGCTCCGCGAACGAAGCGGCGCGGCGCGTGAAGCCGAATCAGCCGCAGGCGGGCATCGCCGATCTCGACGGCTTCGCGCCGCGCGAGCTGCCGACGCTCGAAGCGGTATTGCGCCAGCAGCAGGTCGGCTGGATCGCGCTCGCGGGCGACGCGCGCATCAACGATCCCGACGTGCGCCGGCTGATTCGCCAGTATTGCTTCGACTACATGCAGGGCCCGCCGCCGCACGAGACGATCGATTATCTGGTCGGCCACGCCTATGGGATGGTCGCGCTGTGCGATCTCGACTTCGCGGCGGGCGCCGCCGCCGCGACGGGCGACGAGATGGTCGGCGCGTGCGACGCGATGCAGCAGTTGTTCCGGATGATCCGCAAGGTTGCCGCGACCGACGCGACCGTGTTCATCTCCGGCGAATCGGGCACCGGCAAGGAGCTGACCGCGCTCGCGATTCACGAGCGCTCCGAGCGCCGCAAGGCGCCGTTCGTCGCGATCAACTGCGGCGCGATTCCGAATCATCTGCTGCAATCCGAAATGTTCGGCTACGAGCGCGGCGCATTCACGGGCGCGAGCCAACGCAAGATCGGCCGCGTCGAATCGGCGGACGGCGGCACGCTGTTTCTCGACGAGATCGGCGACATGCCGCTCGAGAGCCAGGCGAGCATGCTGCGCTTCCTGCAGGAAGGCAGGATCGAGCGGCTCGGCGGGCACGATTCGATTCCGGTCGACGTGCGGATCATCTCCGCGACGCACGTCGATCTCGACGCGGCGATGCGCGCCGGCCGTTTTCGCGAAGACCTGTACCACCGGCTATGCGTGCTGAAGCTCGACGAGCCGCCGCTGCGCGCCCGCGGCAAGGACATCGAAATCCTCGCGCATCACATCCTGCACCAGTTCAGGAGCGACGGCGCGCGCCGCATCCACGGCTTCACGTCGTGCGCGATCGAAGCGATGTACAACTATCAGTGGCCCGGCAACGTGCGCGAGCTGATCAACCGGATCCGGCGCGCGATCGTGATGTCGGACAGCCGGCAACTGTCGGCCGCCGATCTCGATCTCGCGCCGTTCGCGGCGCGCCAGGCGACGACGCTCGCCGAAGCGCGCGAGCGCGCCGAGCGCCGGACGATCGAGGCGTCGCTGCTGCGGCATCGCAATCGCCTGACCGAAGCGGCGGCGGAGCTCGGCGTGTCGCGCGCGACGCTGTATCGGCTGATGGTGTCGCACGGCCTGCGCGAGCTGTCATGGGGCGCGCATCGCCCGGGCGCGAGCCATCCGAACGACGAAGCCGGGCCCGCGTGACACGCGGTCGCGCGCCGCGAGATCCGGTAGAATCGGGCCCTTCCGGCATCTTTTTCTTCCCGTCATGACGACGCTGACCCTGATCGTCGCGCGCGCCCGCAATGGCGTGATCGGCCGCGACAACCAACTTCCGTGGAAACTTCCCGAGGACCTCGCATTCTTCAAGCGCACGACGATGGGCGCGCCGATCGTGATGGGCCGCAGGACGCACGAATCGATCGGCCGGCCGCTGCCCGGCCGCCGCAACATCGTCGTCACGCGCGACGCCGCGCGCCACTTCGACGGCTGCGACACGGTCACGTCGCTCGACGGCGCGCTCGCGCTCGCCGCGCGCGACGGCGCGGCCGAAGCGTTCCTGATCGGCGGCGCGCAGTTGTACGCGGAGGGCCTGCGCCACGCGGACAAGCTGATCGTCACCGAGATCGATCAGGATTTCGAAGGCGACGCGTCGTTTCCCGCGCCCGATCCCGCGCAATGGGAAGCCGTGTCGCGCGATGCGCATCGCGCGGCCGCGCCGAACGACTTCGCGTATGCATTCGTCGTCTATCGTCGCAAGCGCGCCGGTTGACGCACGCGAGGCGGCGCGCGATATCGCGGGCTCTCGCGCGACGACACAAAAAAAGCGCCGCTCGCCGCGGCGCTTTTTGCTTTTGCGCGATCCATGCGATCGCCGCGCTCACTGCCCCGCGATCGTCATCTGCTCGATCAGCACCGAACCCGTTTCCTTCGTGCCGCGCACGATCGAATCCGCGCCGATCGCAACGATGTGGCGGAACATTTCCTGCAGCGTGCTCGCCACCGTGATCTCCTCAACCGGGTACTGAATCTCGCCGTTCTCGACCCAGAAGCCCGCAGCGCCGCGCGAATAGTCGCCCGTCACGTAGTTCACGCCCTGCCCCATCAGCTCGGTCAGCAAAAGACCCGTGCCGAGCTTCTTGAGCATCGCGTCGAAATCGTCGGCGGGCGTCGTGAGCGCGCTCCTGAGCGCGATGTTGTGCGAGCCGCCCGCGTTGCCGGTCGTCTGCGTGCCGAGCTTGCGCGCCGAATAGGTCGACAGGAAATAGCCCTCGACCACGCCGTCCCTGACGACGTTGCGCGCGCGCGTGCGCACGCCTTCCTCGTCGAACGGCGCGCTGCCCATCGCGCGCGGCACGTGCGGGTCCTCGACGATCTGCACGTGCGGCGCGAACACCTCCTTGCCGAGGCTGTCGACGAGGAACGACGTCTTCCGATACAGCGCGCCGCCGCTCACCGCCTGTACGAACGCGCCGAGCAGGCCCGCCGCGAGCGGCGCTTCGAACAGCACAGGCACCTTGCGCGTGTCGAGGCGGCGCGCGCCCATCCGCGCGAGCGCGCGCTGCGCCGCGTAGCGGCCGACCGACTCGGGCGAAGCGAGTTCGTCCGCGCGGCGCTTCGACGTGTACCAGTCGTCGCGCTGCATGTGGCGGCCGGCGCCCGCGATCGGCGCGCACGCGATGTAGTGGCGCGAGTACGGATAGCCGGCGAGGAAGCCGCGCGTCGTCGCGAGCACGAACTGCGAATGCTGCGCGGACACGCTCGCCCCCTCCGAATTGCGGATCTGCGGACTCACCGCGAATGCGGCGTCCTCCGCGCGGCGCGCGAGGTCGACCGCTTCGTCGGCCGACAGGCGCCACGGGTGATAAAGGTCCAGGTCGCGCGGCTCGGTTTCGAGCAGTTCGGCCTCGGCGAGCCCCGCCGCGTCGTCCTCGGCCGTGAAGCGCGCGATGTTGTACGCGGCTGCGACCGTGTCCTTCAGCGCTGCGGGCGAGAAATCCGACGTGCTCGCATTGCCGCGCTTCTTGCCGATGAAGACGGTCACGCCGACCGTCTTGTCGCGGTTGTGCTCGATCGTCTCGACTTCGCCGCGCCGCACCGACACCGACAGGCCGTCGCCCTCGGAGATTTCGGTCGCGGCGTCGGTCGCGCCGAGCGTCTTCGCGTGCCGGAGGATGTCCGTCGCGATTGCCTTCAGTTCGTCTTGCGTGTGCGGGAAATAGTGCGCCTGGGCGTCGAGGTTTGCAGCCATCGTCGTGGTATCCGGTGACGGGCGGGTCGCCCGCATGTTTCGAAATGTGCGTATCCCGCGATCATAGCAAGGTCCGGCGCGAGCGACGCGGGTCGGCGACGCGGCGCGCGGCGCGCCGCGGCCGCGCGGTGCCCGGCGCGATACAATGCCGCCCATGACACGCAAAACCCGTATCCAACCGATCGAGCACGCCGGCGAGAACGCCGACCACGGCTACGATCGCCCCAGCAAATCCCAGTTGAAGCGCGACATGCACGCGCTGCAGGAGCTGGGCGCCGCCCTCGTCGAGCTGCCGAAGGACGCGTTCAAGCGCATGCCGATGCCGGAAGATCTCGCCGACGCCGTGCGCGAAGCGCGCCGCATCACCGATCACGAGGGCAAGCGCCGCCAGATTCAATACGTCGGGCGCGTGATGCGCGCGCTCAGCGCCGACGAGACGGCCGCGCTGCGCGCGGCGCTCGACGCGCAGCGCGGCGTGAACAAGGCCGAGACGGCGCGCCTGCACTGGATCGAGCGCACCCGCGAGCAACTGCTCGCGAGCGACGATGCGCTGACCGCGTTCATCCGCGAGCATCCGTCGGCCGACGTGCAGGAGGGCCGCACGCTGATCCGCAACACGCGCAGGGAAGCGCAGCAAGGCAAGCCGCCGCGCTACTTCCGCGAGCTGTTCCAGTGGATCAAGACGGCGAGCGGCTCGGCCGGCGGCGAAAGCGACGCGCCCGACCACTCACCGGATTCCGACGATGACGACGACGAAGCGTAACCACCCCGACGAACTCGTGATCGGCCTCGTGTCGATCAGCGATCGCGCGAGCAGCGGCGTCTACGAGGACAAGGGCATTCCGGCGCTGTCCGAATGGCTCGCGGCGGCGCTCGCGTCGCCGTGGCGCGCCGAGACGCGGCTCGTCCGGGACGACGCGCCGACGATCTCGGCCGCGCTCGTCGAGCTCGTCGACACGGTCGGCTGCGATCTCGTGCTGACGACGGGCGGCACGGGCCCCGCGCGCCGCGACGTGACGCCCGAGGCGACGCTCGCCGTCGCGACGAAGGCCATGCCGGGCTTCGGCGAGCAGATGCGCCAGATCAGCCTGAATTTCGTGCCGACCGCGATCCTGTCGCGGCAGGTCGCGGTGATTCGCGAAACCGCGGATCACGCGGCGCTGATCGTGAATCTGCCCGGCCAGCCGAAATCGATCAAGGAAACGCTCGAAGGGTTGCGCGGCGACGACGGCAAGGTCGAGGTGCCGGGCATTTTTGCTGCGGTGCCGTACTGCATCGACCTGATCGGCGGCCCGTACGCGCAGACGAACCCGGCCGTGTGCGCGGCGTTCCGGCCGAAGAGCGCGATGCGCGCGCCGAAGTGACGGCTGCCGCGGCGGCGGCGATCGGCGCGCGCCGCCCGCTTCTTACGCTGTCTCGCCCGCCGGCGCGGCCGGAATCAGAAAACGCTCGCGGTAATACTTCAGCTCGTCGATCGACTCGTGGATGTCGGCGAGCGCGGTATGCATCGCGCGCTTCTGAAAGCCCTTGTAGATCGCGGGCTGCCAGCGCCGGCACAGCTCCTTGAGCGTGCTGACGTCGAGGTTGCGGTAATGGAAGAAGCGCTCGAGCTCCGGCATCCAGCGCGCCATGAAGCGGCGGTCCTGGCAGATCGAGTTGCCGCACATCGGCGACTTGCCGGGCGGCACGTACTGGCCGAGAAACGCCTCGATCTGCGCGGCGGCGTCCGCCTCGGTGACGCTCGACGCGCGCACGCGGTCGATGAGGCCGGAGCGGCCATGCGTGTTCTTGTTCCAGTCGTCCATCTTCGCGAGCGTCTCGTCGCTTTGATGGATCGCGAGCACGGGCCCCTCGAGCGCGATGTCGAGGGTCGAATTGGTGACGACGACGGCGATCTCGATGATGCGGTCGGTGTCCGGGCTCAGGCCCGTCATTTCCATGTCGAGCCAGACGAGGTTCAGTTCGTTGCGAACGAGCACGGGCTGGCCGGCCACGGCGGAGATATCGGTCATGAGCAATCCTGGGAAATGAGCGGACGGCGCGCGCGCCGCCGGGCGGGCCGGCAAACGACGAGCGGGCCGGGTCCGCAAGATCATATAATTCTCGCATAGATACCCACCAGCGCCTTCGATGTCCGCCTATACCTTCACCCTGCTCTTCGCCGTCGCGGTCGTCGCGATGACGGGCACCAAGCTGTGGCTCGCGTCGCGGCAGATCCGCTTCGTCGCCGCGCATCGCGGCCGCGTGCCCGCGCAGTTCCGCGAGACGATCCCGCTCGCCGCGCACCAGCGCGCCGCCGACTACACGATCGAGCGCACGCGGCTCACGATGTTCGAGATCGTCGTCGCCTCGGCGGTGCTCGTCGGCCTCACGCTCCTGGGCGGCGTCGGCGCGCTCGATTCGCTGCTCGCCGGCTGGCTCGGCCACGGCTACGGCCAGCAGGTCGCGCTCGTCGCGGCGGTGCTCGTGATCTCGGGCGCGATCGATCTGCCGTTCGACTACTACCGCCAGTTCGGCATCGAAGAGCGCTTCGGCTTCAACCGGATGACGAAGCGCCTGTTCTTCGCCGATCTCGCGAAGAACGCGCTGCTCGGCGCGGCGCTCGGCCTGCCGCTCCTCTTCGTCGTGCTGTGGCTGATGAACCAGGCGGGCGCGCTGTGGTGGCTGTGGACGTGGATCGTGTGGGTCGGCTTCCAGATGCTCGTTCTCGTGCTCTATCCCACCTTCATCGCGCCGCTCTTCAACAAGTTCGAGCCGCTGTCCGACGACGCGCTGCGCACGCGCATCGAAGGGCTGATGAAGCGCTGCGGCTTCGCGGCGAAGGGCCTCTTCGTGATGGACGGCAGCCGCCGCTCCGCACACGGCAACGCGTATTTCACGGGCTTCGGCGCATCGAAGCGGATCGTGTTCTTCGATACCTTGCTCGCGCGCCTGACGGGCAGCGAGATCGAAGCGGTGCTCGCGCACGAGCTCGGCCATTTCAAGCGCCGCCACGTGATGAAGCGGATGCTGTGGACGTTCGCGCTGAGCCTCGCGCTCCTCGCGCTGCTCGGCTGGCTCGCGCAGCGCGCGTGGTTCTACATGGGCCTCGGCGTGATGCCGTCGCTCGCGGGCAGCAACGCGGGCATCGCGCTCGTGCTGTTCTTCCTGTCGATGCCGGTGTTCCTGTTCTTCGTCACGCCGTTCGGCAGCCTGAGCTCGCGCAAGCACGAGTTCGAGGCCGACGCATTCGCCGCGCACCAGACCGACGCGCGCGATCTCGTCAACGCGCTCGTGAAGCTCTACGAAGACAATGCGTCGACGCTCACGCCCGACCCCGTCTACACCGCGTTCTACTACTCGCACCCGCCTGCGTCGCAACGGATCGACCGGCTGCTCCAGCACTCATGAAGCGCGCGCCGACGAAGCAGCCGGCCAGAGCCGCCGCGCGCGGCGGCGAGCGCGCCGAAGGGCGCGTGATCGCCGCGCACGGCCGCCACTACATCGTCGCGCCCGCCGGCGGCGGCCCGATGCTGCAGTGCTTTCCGCGCGGCAAGAAGAGCGATGTCGCGGTCGGCGACCGCGTCGTCTACGAACGAACGTCGGCCGACCAGGGCGTGATCGTCGAGATCGGCGAACGGCGCAACCTGCTCTACCGCTCCGACCAGTTCAAGTCGAAGCTCTTCGCGGCGAATCTCGATCAGTTGCTGATCGTGCTCGCGACCGAGCCGTATTTCAGCGAAGACCTGCTCGGCCGCGCGCTGATCGCCGCCGAGGCGAACGAGCTGAAGCCCGTCATCGTGCTGAACAAGATCGACGTCGAGGCGGCGCTGCCCGTCGCGCGCGAGCGCCTTGCGCCCTACCGCGCGCTCGGCTACGACGTGCTCGAGATGTCGATCAAGGGCGCGCCCGACGACGCGCGCGCGCAGCTCGCGCCGCGCCTGGCCGGCCATTCGACGATCCTGCTCGGCCAGTCGGGAATGGGCAAGTCGACGCTCGTGAACCTGCTCGTGCCGGACGCCGAGGCGGCGACGCGCGAGATCTCCGCCGCGCTCAACAGCGGCCGCCACACGACGACGTTCACGCGCCTCTACCCGCTGCCGGACGGCGGCGCGCTGATCGATTCGCCGGGCTTCCAGGAGTTCGGGCTCTATCATCTGACGGAAGGCCGCCTCGAGCGCGCGTTCCCGGAGTTCCGGCCGCTGCTGCCGCACTGTCGTTTCTATAATTGTCATCATCTGCAAGAGCCGGGCTGCGCGATTCTGGAGGCAGTCGCCGACGGCAGGGTCGCGCCGTCGCGTCACGCGCTGTACGCGCAGCTCGTGCACGAGGCGAGCCAGATCGTCCGCTAGCCGGGCGGCCCGGCGGCCGCGCGCCGCCGCCCCCGCCGCCTATTCGCCATGCACGGAGGAAACGCCGCAATGCGCTTCAAGGCCCCCGATCTCGCGACCGCCCAGCACTGGGCGAACGTGCTCGACGTCGCAGGCGTGCGCTGCGAGCTGCACAACTGCTACGCGCTCGGCGCGCTGGGCGGGCTGCCGATGGATGCGTGCCAGCCGGAGATCTGGCTCGACGACGAGCGCGACGAGGCGCTCGCGCGGCGGCTGATCGAGGCGGCGTCGGCCGGGCCGCCCGCCGGCGCGGCGCCGTGGCGCTGCGCGCGCTGCGGCGAGACGCTCGACGCGCAATTCACCGCCTGCTGGCATTGCGGCGCGAGCCGCGATCCGCGTGACGGTTGACGCGCGGCGCGACGCCCGCCCCCGCCGCGAAGCGAGCGCCGTCCGGGCAGCCCTGGAACACCGGAGCACCGAAGCAAGCCGGAAATCGGCACAAAAAAGCCGGCTCGAAGCCGGCTTGCTCGTTGACGAACCTTGGCGCGACGACACGCGCGCGGCATCCGCCGCACCGCATCACGACACCCAGACCGCGATCGTCAGCATCAGCAGGAGTAGCATCCACAGGATCACCGCGCGCCACACGAGGCCGACGGCCGACTGCAGCGTGCGCGGCGAGCAGTCGTCGCCGACCGTGATCGGGCCGCTGTCGCCCGCCGCGAGCGCATCGACGCTCGACGGCTCCGCGAGCGGGCCCGCGAGCCGCGCGCCGAGCGCACCGCTGCCGGCCGCGAGCAGCACGCCGTCGTTCGAGTCGGGCCACTGGCGCGTGTGATTGCGCCAGGCGTAGATCGCGTCCTCGAAGTTGCCGACGATCGCGAAGCCGAGCGCGGTCAGGCGCGCCGGCACCCAGTCGATCGCGAAGAACGCGCGCTGCGCGAACGTCGAGAACGCTGCGGTGCGATCGTCCGCCGGCACCGACCAGCTACGCGACAGATATTCGGCGATCCGGTACAGCACCGCGCCCGCCGGGCCGATCGGCAGCACGAACCAGAAAAACACGCCGAACACGTGACGATGCGACGCGACGACCGCATGGATCAGCGTGTGGCGGACGATTTCGCTGACCGGCATGTCGACCGTGTCGATGCCCGTCCATTCGCGCAGGATGTCGCGCGCGCGCGGCACGTCGTCGTTGTTGAGCGCGAGATGGATATCGGTGAAGTAATGGCTGAACTGCCTGAAGCCGAGCGTGAAGTACACGACGGCGACGTTCCAGAGGAACGCGAGCACGAAGCTCACCTTGTACAGCAGGAAATAGACGAGCCCGACGCCGAGCACCCACGGCAGCACGACGATGAGCCACGCGAGCACGCCGTGCTTCTTTTTGCCGGCGTCGAAGCCGTGCGCAGCCGATTCCGCATGAGACTGAAACAGCGCGAAGACCGGATTGCTCGGCGACAGCGCGCGGACCTGTTCGATGATGAGAGCAAGGAGAACCGAGAAGAAAGTCATGCGAAGGGCCGTGCCGTTCTGGGATGATTGATTTTTCGCGTAAAGATAGCACAGCAGGCGCGTCGGATGGCTCCGGCTTGCGCAGACTGTGGCGCCCGCCACTAGGCCGCGAGAAAGCGATACAGGTTGCGCAGCATGCCGGCCGTCGCGCCCCAGATGAAATACTGGCCGCCGACCGGCCCGCGCGGATACGGCATCGCGAAAAAGCGCCGCTCGCCGCCCTCCCAGCGGAACACCCTCACCTGGTGATGCGCGGGGTTCATCAGGAAATCGAGCGGCACCTCGAAGATCTCGGCCACTTCGAGCGTATCCGCCTGCACCGTAAACGGCGGATGGACGAGCGCGACAACGGGCGTCACGCAAAAGCCCGTGCCCGTCAGATAGTCGGGCAGCGCGCCCAGCAATTCGACGCGCTCGTGCGAAAGCGCGATTTCCTCGTGCGCCTCGCGCAGCGCGGTGGCGTTCGCGTCGCGGTCGTCGGGCTCGCGGCGCCCGCCCGGAAAGCTGATCTGGCCTGCATGATCGTTCAGGTGATCCGCGCGCTGCGTGAGCAGCACCGTCAGGCCGCGCTCGCGCACGACGAGCGGCACGAGCACGGCCGCGCTGCGCGGATCGACGCTGTCGGCAAGCTGCGCCTCGGCGGGCTCCTGCGTCCATTCGGGCGGCTGCGCGAAGCGCTCGCGCAGGCCGGCCGGGGTCAGCAACGACGGCGGGATGGCGGGCAGTCCGGTGCCGGTCGTCTCGATCGGCAGCACTTCGGGGTCGATGATGGGGCGACGGGTCAAGAGACGCTCGGCTTGGAATGGATAGGACCATATTGTCGCGCCGAAAAGAAAAAAACGCCCGTCGGGGCCGCTCGCCGGACGGCGTCCGTCGTCGGCGAGCGCGGCGTTCGCCCGAGATTCGGCCGCGCATTCAGCCGCGCATTCAGCCGATACGCTCGTCGGGCCGCGACGCGCTACGGGGGGCGCAGGAGCGATATCGACTGCGGCCCGACGGTCGAATGCATGCTAGTCATCGCGCCAAACGTCGCGCGAAATGCGAATGGCAGGATTCGGCAACGCGGCGCCCGCGGCGGGCCGCGCCCCGCTCATCCACGACCCTCGCCTCGACGCGATGTCGTTCTACGTGTCGACGTCGTCGAATTGCGAGGTCGTCAGCTACGCGGCGCTCGTGCGCATGACGATCTCACACGCCGGCAAATGCTTGTCGATCGGCGGTTTGAGTTGGGTCGCGACCGATCCCGCGCACCGTCTCGGCGGCGACGCACGAACGCCGCGCCTCGCCGCCCATCGGCCACACGGGAGCACACGCTAAACGATCGCGCCGGTCGCCGCCGCGATGGCCAGATGCAAAAAAGCCGCTGCCTCGCAGCGGCCCTCGACAGCCGGTCGAAAAAAAGCGCCGTGCGGGAAACCTCCGCACGGCGCTTTTCCACGCCTGGCGAAACGCACGCCGAACGACTTCCGGCGCGCGTCCGACTGCGCTTACTGCTGCGCAGCAGCGGCGCGATCCTTCGACACCAGCTTTTCCTTGATTCGAGCCGACTTGCCCGAACGCTCGCGCAGGTAGTACAGCTTCGCGCGGCGCACGTCGCCGCGGCGCTTCACGACGATGCTCGCGAGCAGCGGCGAGTACGTCTGGAACGTACGCTCGACGCCTTCGCCCGACGAGATCTTGCGGACGATGAACGACGAGTTCAGGCCACGGTTGCGCTTCGCGATCACGACGCCTTCGTAAGCCTGAACGCGCTTGCGGTTGCCTTCCACCACGTTCACGTTCACGATCACCGTGTCGCCCGGGGCGAATTCGGGGATCGTCTTGCCTGCGAGCGCGCGCTCGATCTCTTCCTGCTCAAGTTTTCCGATCAGATTCATCACTGACTCCTAAAGCCATCTTGTCGGCGTTTGCGCCCGCCTGCTTCCAGGCTCGGCCCCGATAGAGGATGGATTCACATCAGGCGCCGCGCACGCATGCGCGGCACCGCCAAATTCGCAAACGAAAGCGCCGCCGCCTCAGGAGGCCTGCTTCGCTTCTTTCGCGAGACTTGCAAGCCATGCCTCGTCGGCCCGGCTCAGCAACTTTTCGCGACGCGCCCGTGCGATCAGGTCGGGGCGCTTCGCGAGGGTGTTTCTCAACGCTTCCTGCCGGCGCCAGCGCTCGATCTCGGCATGATGTCCACCGAGCAGCACGTCCGGCACGCGCGCGCCCTCGTACTCCTCGGGACGCGTGTAATGCGGGCAATCGAGCAGCCCGTCGGCGAAGCTGTCCTGCACCGCCGATTGCGCATCGTTCAGCACGCCCGGCAGCAGTCGCACGACTGCGTCCATCAGCGCCATCGCCGGCAGTTCGCCGCCCGACAGCACGAAATCGCCGAGGCTCAGCTCCTCGTCGACGCAACGGTCGATCAGCCGCTGGTCGATCGCCTCGTAGCGCCCGCACAGCAACACGACGCCCGGCTCCGCCGCCATCCGCGCGACGCGCTCGTGCGTGAGCGGCGCGCCCTGCGGCGACATCATCACGACGCGCGAGCTCGCAACGCCTTGCGCCGCCTGCGCGGCCTTCGCCGCACCGATCGCCGCCTCGAGCGGCTTCGCGAGCATCACCATGCCGGGGCCGCCGCCATACGGGCGATCGTCGACGGTGCGGTAGTTGTCGGTCGTGAAATCGCGCGGATTCCACGTGCGCAAGCCGAACCGCCCCTGCTTCACCGCGCGGCTCGTGATGCCCCAGTCGGTCAACGCGCGAAACATCTCCGGAAAGAGTGTGACGACGTCGAACTGGATCGCGCTCTGCGTGGCTTCGTCCATTTCAGTAATCGGCTTCCCAGTCGACGACGACGCGTCCCGCCGCCTGCTCGACCGCCTTCACGTACACGCCGACGAACGGAATCAGCCGCTCGCCGGTTTTCGGCCGACCATCCTTGCCGGTTGCCTGATATTCGACGCGCATGATCGAATGCACGCCGTTGTCGATCAGGTCGGCGACCTTGCCGAGCGCGACGCCCGCCTCGTTGACGACGTCGAGGCCGATCAGATCGACCCAGTAGAACTCGTCGGCGGCGAGCGCCGGGAAATCGCCACGGCGCACGAACACGCGAAAGCTGCGCAGCGCAAGCGCCGCATCGCGATCGGCCGAGCCGGCCGGATGCGCGACGACCGTGTCGCCGTGCAGCTTCGCCTGCGTGACGCGCACGAACTTCCGCTCCGCATCCCGCCCCACACCCTTTTGCAGCCACCAGTCGCGGGCCTCGAGAAGCGCATCGCCGCCTCGCCCCGCACCGGCATGGGCCGCGAGCTTGATCCAGCCCTTGAGGCCGTACGCATCGACCACCGCGCCGACCTCGACCGCATCGTCCGGCCATGACTGCACCGCATCGACGCGACTTGCTTCCGAATCAACCGCGCCGTCGCGCCCTCCCTTCTCGGGCGCGCGCTCGACCGGCTTGCGGACGAATACGCCGAACGACGGCGACCGCCCGCGCTTTGCATTACCGGAATCGTGACCAGCCATCAACGAACCTCACAGCCGGCACTTCCGGCACGCCGCGCCATGTCAGGCAGCCGGCTGCGCCTTTTGCGCCTGCTTCACGAGACGCTCGACGGTCGGCGACAATTGCGCGCCGACGCCTTGCCAGTACGTCAGACGGTCTTGAGCGATGCGCAGCGCTTCGCCCTTCGTCGCGACCGGGTTGTAGAAGCCGACGCGCTCGATGAAGCGGCCGTCACGACGGTTGCGCGAATCGGTAGCGACGATGTTGTAGAACGGGCGCTTCTTCGAGCCGCCGCGAGCCAGACGGATGATGACCATATGAAATCCTTCGGGAAAACCGGGTTCGAAAACTACTGAAACGGGCGATTATAGCCCGAAACCGGTGGCACAACAAACACTTACCTGTCAAAAAAACCGGTCGCCGCCTCTGGAGGCTTACAATCGATCTGTTGCGCGCTCCGCGCTCGCCCGCCTTCACCCGCCGCCATGCGCCCTCTCATCGCCCTGTCCCGCATCGTTTTGTCAGGCCCGCCGGCGGTGCTGCATGCGGCAGCCGTCGCATGTCTCTTTCTTGCCACAATCGCCGCGCCCGCCGCGTCGGGCGTGTTGCCGATCGGCGAACTCAGCGTACCGCCCGGATTTCGGGTCCAGGTGCTCGCCGACGACGTGCCCACGGCGCGCGAAATGGCGTGGTCGCCGCGCGGCATTCTCTACGTCGGCAGCATGGACGGGCGCGTGCATGCGCTCGTCGTGCGCGACGGCCATGTTCGCGAGCATCACGTGATCGCGTCGGGGCTCGAGATGCCGGTTGGCGTCGCGTATCGCAACGGCGCGCTCTTCGTGTCGGCCGTGTCGCGGATTCTACGCCTCGACCGGATCGACGAGCGGATCGCCGCGCCGCCGAAGCCCGTCGTCGTCACGGACGCACTGCCGACCGACCGCCATCACGGCTGGAAATTCATCGCGTTCGGCCCCGACGGCAAGCTCTATGTGCCGACGGGCGCGCCGTGCAACATCTGCGTCGCCGACCGGGACCGCTACGCGATGATCGGCCGGATGAACGCCGACGGCAGCGGCTACGAGGTCTACGCACGAGGCGTCCGCAACACCGTCGGCTTCGCGTGGCATCCGGCGACGCACGAACTCTGGTTCACCGACAACGGCCGCGACCTGATGGGCGACGACCGCCCCGACGACAAGCTGAACCGCGCGCCGCGCGCGGGACTCGACTTCGGCTACCCGTTCTGCCACGGCGGCGACGTGCTCGATCCACAGTTCGGGCGCGGCCACGCGTGCGCGAGCTACGCGCCGCCCGTGCTCAAGCTGGGCGCACACGTCGCCTCGCTCGGCATGCGTTTCTACACGGGCGACATGTTCCCGCCCGAATACCGCGGCAACATCTTCATCGCCGAGCACGGCTCATGGAACCGCAGCCGCAAGGTCGGCTACCGGGTCGTGCGCGTGATCGCGTCGCCCGACGGCCGCGCCGCGCGCCAGGAAGCGTTCGTCCAGGGGTGGCTGCGGCCCGACGAAAGCGTCTGGGGGCGCCCCGCCGACGTGCTGCCGCTGCCGGACGGCTCGCTCCTCATCAGCGACGACTACGCGGGCGCGATCTACCGGATCACCTACGATGCGACGCATTGACACAACCGTAGCGTGACCGCACCGCGCCCCGCATCGTAGAATGCGAGCCGACCCCGCCGCGCCCGGGCCTCGCCCGGGCGTCCACGAAGAAGACCCATTGCCTCCCGACATGTCCAGCAGCACGTCCACGCCGCCCCGCTTCCGCTCGAAGACGCTCACCGCACTGCTCGCTTTCCTGCTCGGCTCGCTCGGCGCGCACCGCTTCTATCTGTACGGCTGGAAGGACCTCGCAGGCTGGGCACACCTGCTCGCGACGATCGTCGGCATTCCCGGCTTCCTGCTGCTCGCGGCATCGGGGCGGGCCGCCGCGCTTGGCTGGTGGCTCGCCGTGCCCGGCGCGATATCGCTGCTCGCCGCGTTTCTCGCGGCGCTCGTCTACGGACTGCGCGCCGACGACAAGTGGGACGCGCAATTCAATGCCGCGACGGGCCGCCAAAGCCGCTCCGGCTGGGGTGTCGTGTTCGTCGTCATCTTTTCGCTGCTGATCGGCGCATTCCTGCTGATGACCGGGCTCGCGCTCGCGTTCCAGACGTACTTCGAATCACAGGTCGAGGCCGCCAGGCAAATTTCGCAATGACGCATCCGCCGGCTCTGCCGGCGCGACACGACGCATCGCCCACGTCGCTCAGAACAGGCTGAGCTGCGACTGATCTTCCGAGTGGCCTTCCGCTTGCGCCGCCGTGCGCGGCCGCGCGAGCGACCGCGGCAGTTTCGAGCGCTGCGCGCAAAACTGCGAAAAATCGAGAATCCCTCGCGCGCGTTCGTTCAGCCCGCAGCGCTTGACCGCCATCCGGAAGCGCTGCTTGAGCAGATCGGCCCACATCCCTTCGCCCTTCATCCGGCGGCTGAAATCCGCGTCGTAATCCTTGCCGCCGCGCATGTCCCGCACACGCGCCATCACCCGCTCCGCGCGATCAGGGAAATGCGCGGCGAGCCATTCGGTGAAAAGCGGCGCGACTTCCCACGGCAGCCGCAGCACGATATAGCTCGCGTGCGTCGCCCCCGCGTCCGCGCACGCCTCGAGCACGCGTTCGAGATCCGGTTCGGTGACGAACGGAATCATCGGCGCGACGCTCACGCCGACCGGCACCCCGGCGTCGCGCAGCGCACGGATCGTTCGAAGCCGGCGCGCGGGCGTCGCCGCACGCGGCTCGAGCGCACGCGCGAGTTCGGGATCGAGCGTCGTGATCGTGACGGCCGCCATCACCTGCCGGCGCTCGGCCATCGGCGCGAGCAAATCGAGATCGCGCTCGATCAGCGGCGACTTCGTGATCGCGGCAAACGGCTGACCGTGGTCGTGCATCACCTGGATCACCTGCCGCGTGATCCGCAGTTCGCGCTCGACCGGCTGATACGCGTCGGTATTCACGCCGAGCGCGATCGGCTCGGGCACGTAGCGCGGCTTCGCGAGTTCGCGCTCGAGCAACTCCGCGGCGTTCACCTTCGCGTAGATCCGGCTCTCGAAATCGAGCCCCGGCGACAGCCCGAGATAGCTGTGCGTCGGCCGCGCGAAGCAGTAAATGCAGCCGTGCTCGCACCCGCGATACGGGTTCAGCGACACGTTGAACGGAATGTCCGGCGACGCATTGCGCGTGAGGATCGTCCTCGCGCGCTCCTCGAACACCTGCGTGCGCAACGGCGCGGGCGGCTCGCCATCGTTGTCGCGCGTCCAGCCGTCGTCGACCGTCTCGCGCTCGACGGTCTCGTAACGCCCCTGCAGGTTGCCCACCGCGCCGCGCCCCTTGCGGGGCGCGGGCGGCGCCACTGGATATTCGACGTCGGATCGTTCGCTCATCGTGCCTCTGGTAAGCGGCCCGGGCCGCCAATGACAAAACCGCCAATCACTGTACAAACATACAGTAATTGGCGGTTCATGCCAAGCGCCTCGGACGCGCGCTCACTCGTTGACCGCGATCATCAGCGTCTCCTTGATCTCCTCCATCACGACATAGCTCTTCGATTGCACGGCGCCCGGGAGCTGCAGCAGGATGTCGCCGAGCAGCTTCCGGTAGTCGGCCATCTCGCCGATCCGCGCCTTGATCAGATAATCGAAGTCGCCCGACACCAGATGGCATTCGAGCACCTCGTCGATCTTCATCACTTCGCGGCGAAACTGCTCGAACATGTTGCCGCTCTTGTGATCGAGCGTGATCTCGACGAACACGAGCAGCGCGGCGCCGAGCTGCGCGGGATCGACGTGCGCGTGGTAGCCGGTGATCACGCCGTCGCGCTCCATCCGCCGCACCCGCTCGATGCACGGCGTGACCGTCAGGCCGACGCGCTCGGCGAGGTCCTTCATCGCCATGCGGCCGTCCTCTTGCAGCAGCTTCAGAATGCGCCGGTCGAGCTTGTCAAGCGCGCGTACCGGCTGACGTTGAGTTCTCATCTCTTTTTTACTGAAAATTGGAAAAATACAATAACAAAACCTAGTGACTCAACCATACCATAGCGCAAAAAACTAGGCCGTATGGAGATCGCAGAGCGCATCGGGTGCGCCGCGCCATCCGGCGTTTTCTCTATCCGGAGCAGCTATGCGTGTGGTTATTTTGGGCAGTGGCGTGGTCGGCGTGGCGAGCGCCTATTATCTGGCGCGCGCGGGCCACGAAGTCACGGTGATCGACCGCGAGGCCGGCCCCGCCCTCGACACGAGCTTTGCGAACGCGGGCCAGATCTCGCCCGGCTACGCGGCGCCGTGGGCCGCGCCCGGCGTGCCGCTGAAGGCGGTCAAGTGGATGTTCGAAAAGCATGCGCCGCTCGCGATCCGCCTCGACGGCACGCGCTTCCAGTTGCAATGGATGTGGCAGATGCTGCGCAACTGCACGACCGAGCGTTATGCGCTGAACAAGGGCCGGATGGTGCGCCTCGCCGAATACAGCCGCGATTGCCTGCAGGCGCTGCGCGCAGAGATGGGCATCCAGTACGAAGGCCGCACGGGCGGCACGCTGCAGGTCTTCCGCACGCAGCAGCAGCTCGACGGCGCCGCGAAGGACATCGCGGTGCTGCGCGAGGCGAACGTGGCGTTCGAACTGCTGTCGAGCGACGCGCTGAAGAAGGCCGAGCCGGCGCTCGCCGCGGTGTCGCACAAGCTGACGGGCGGCCTGCGGCTGCCGGGCGACGAGACGGGCGACTGCCAGCTCTTCACGACGCGCCTCGCCGCGCTCGCCGAGCAGCTCGGCGTGACGTTCCGATTCAACACCAGCATCGACGCGCTCGCCGTCGCGGGCGGCAAGATCGCGGGCGTCCAGTGCGGCGGCGAGATGGTGCGCGCCGATGCCTACGTGGTCGCGCTCGGCTCGTACTCGACGAACCTCGTCGCGAATCTCGTGAAGATCCCGGTATATCCGCTGAAGGGCTATTCGATCACCGCGCCGATCGTCGACGCGGCAAAGGCGCCCGTGTCGACCGTGCTCGACGAAACCTACAAGATCGCGATCACGCGTTTCGACGATCGGATCCGCGTTGGCGGGATGGCGGAGATCGTCGGCTTCGACAAGCGGCTGCGGCAGGCGCGCCGCGAAACGCTCGACATGTGCGTGAACGACCTGTTCCCGGGTGGCGGCGACACGGCGAACGCGACGTTCTGGACCGGCCTGCGGCCGATGACGCCGGACGGCACGCCGATCGTCGGCCGCACGCCCGTGCCGAACCTGTTCCTCAACACGGGCCACGGCACGCTCGGCTGGACGATGTCGTGCGGCTCCGGCCAGTTGCTCGCCGATCTGATGTCCGGCAAGAAGCCCGCGATCCGCGCGGACGACCTGTCGGTGCATCGCTATCTGAGCGAGACGGACGGCGAGCATCGCCCCGCGTACGCATGACGCGCTGACGCGCGATCGGGGCGGCCCGCATGCAAGGCCGCTTCCGCCAAAAAGAACGGCGCCCGAGGGCGCCGTTCTGCGTTTGAGCGTCTAGCGGACGAACCGGCCGAGCCCGACGATCAGAACTGGTCTTCCGTCAGCGCGAACACGCCTTGCCCGCCCTTCGCGCCGACGATCGACGCTTCGAACCCGCTCGCCTGCGCGAGGATGTGCTCCGCATAGAACTGCGCGATCGCGATCTTCGCGTCGTAGAACTTCGGGTCATCGGCGCGCTTTTGCTGCGCGACGAGCAGCGCGCGCGCCATTTGCCAGCCGCACAGCACGATGCCCGCGAGCTTCAGATACGGCACGCTGCCGGCGAACACCGCGTTCGGATCGCCTTTCACGTTCGCGACGACAAAGTCGACGACGGCCGACAGCGCGCGCGCGCCGTTCTCCAGTTGAACCTTCATCGCGGCGAACGCCGGGCCGTCGTGCGCGCCGAGCGCTTCGACCGTCTGCCGGATCTCGCCGACGATCGCCTTCGCGACCGCGCCGCCGTCGCGCGCCGTCTTCCGGCCGACGAGGTCGTTCGCCTGGATCGCGGTCGTGCCTTCGTAGATCGCGAGAATGCGCGCGTCGCGGTAGTACTGCGCGGCGCCCGTTTCCTCGATGAAGCCCATCCCGCCGTGCACCTGGATGCCGAGGCTCGCGACCTCGTTGACCATCTCGGTGCTCCAGCCCTTCACGATCGGCACCAGATACTCGTAGATCGCCTGATGCTTCGCACGCACGCCTTCGTCGGCCGCGCGGTGCGCGTGATCGCTATGCGCGGCGGCGACGTAGGACAGCGCGCGCGCGCCTTCCGTCAGCGCGCGCATCGTCGCGAGCATCCGGCGCACGTCCGGGTGATGGATGATCGTCACCGACCGCTTTGCGGAGCCGTCGACGGGACGGCTCTGCACGCGCTCCTTCGCGAACTCGGCGGCCTTCTGGTACGCGCACTCGGCGACGCCGATCCCCTGCATCCCGACGCCGAAGCGCGCCGCGTTCATCATGATGAACATGTACTCGAGGCCGCGGTTCTCTTCGCCGACGAGATAGCCGATCGCGCCGCCGTGGTCGCCGTACTGCAGCACCGCGGTCGGGCTCGCCTTGATGCCGAGCTTGTGCTCGATCGACACGCAATGCACGTCGTTGCGCGCGCCGAGGCTGCCGTCTTCGTTGACGAGGAACTTCGGCACGATGAACAGCGAAATGCCCTTCACGCCTTCGGGCGCGTTCGGCGTGCGCGCGAGCACGAGGTGGACGATGTTGTCCGCCATGTCGTGTTCGCCCCACGTGATGAAGATCTTCGTGCCGAACACCTTGTACGAGCCGTCGGGCTGCGGCTCCGCGCGCGAGCGCACGAGCGCGAGGTCGGAGCCCGCCTGCGGCTCGGTGAGGTTCATCGTGCCCGTCCAAACGCCCGCGATGAGCTTCGGCACGTAGCGGGATTTCTGTTCGTCGGTGCCGGCCGTGAGGAGCGCTTCGATTGCGCCGTCGGTCAGGAGCGGACACAGTGCGAACGACAGGTTCGATGCGTTCAGCATCTCGATGCACGGCGTCGCGATCAGCTTCGGCAGGCCCTGGCCGTCGTATTCGGTCGGATGCTGGAGCCCCTGCCAGCCGCCTTCGGCGAACTGGCGGAACGCATCCTTGAAGCCGGGCGTCGCCGTGACGGCGCCATCCTTCCAGCTACTCGGGTTCTTGTCGCCCTCGATGTTCAGCGGCGCGAGCACCTCGCCGCAGAACTTCGCCGATTCGTCGAGCACGGCCTGCGCCGTGTCGAAGCCGGCGTCCTCGTAGCCGCGCAGCTTCGCGACCGCGTCGATGCCGGCCAGTTCCTTCATCACGAACAGCATGTCCTTGACGGGTGCGGTATAGCTCATGGTGCTCCTCTCCTGGTCTGCTTATGGTGTGAAAAGGGGCGCTCGCCGCGCCCCTTTGCTCATGTTCGACTGGCTCGTGCGTTGAACGCGACGCGCGCCGGCTGCTGAACGTGTCAGCCGAGCTCGTTCACGAGTTCCGGCACGAGCGTGAACAGATCGCCGACGAGGCCGTAATCGGCCACGCTGAAGATCGGCGCTTCCGGATCCTTGTTGATCGCGACGATCACCTTCGAATCCTTCATCCCCGCCAGGTGCTGGATCGCGCCCGAGATGCCCACCGCGATGTACAACTGCGGCGCGACGATCTTGCCCGTCTGGCCCACCTGATAGTCGTTCGGCACGTAGCCCGCGTCCACCGCCGCGCGCGACGCGCCCAGCGCCGCCTGCAGCTTGTCCGCCAGCGGCTCCAGCACCTTCGTGTAGTTCTCGCCGCTGCCGAGGCCCCGGCCGCCCGACACGATGATGCTCGCGCTCGTCAGCTCCGGACGATCGAGCTTCGTCACTTCGCGGCTCACGAACTGCGAGATGCCCGCGTCCGCCGCCGCGTCGATCTTCTCGACCGACGCGCTGCCGCCTTCCGCCACGACCGGATCGAAGCCCGTCGCGCGCACCGTGATCACCTTGATCGGATCACCCGACTGCACCGTCGCGATCGCGTTGCCCGCGTAGATCGGGCGCTCGAACGTGTCGGCCGAATCGACCGCCGTGATGTCCGAGATCTGCGCGACGTCCAGCTTCGCCGCGATCCGCGGCGCGATGTTCTTGCCGTAGGCCGTTGCCGGCGCGAGGATGTGCGAGTAGTCCTTCGCGACGTTCAGCGCGGTCGCCTCGACGTTTTCCGCGAGACCGTCCGCGAGCTGCGGCGCGTCGGCCAGCAGCACCTTCGATACGCCCGCGATCTTCGCCGCCGCGTCCGCCGCGCCCTGCGCGTCGTGGCCCGCGACCAGCACGTGAATGTCGCCGCCGATCTTCGTTGCCGCGGCCACCGTGTTCAGCGTGGCTGCCTTGATCGACGCGTTGTCATGTTCCGCAATCACCAGAATCGTCATCTCTTTGCGCTCCCCTTACAGCACCTTGGCTTCGGTCTTCAGCTTCTCGACCAGCGTCTTCACGTCCGCGACCTTCACGCCCGCCGCGCGCTTCGGCGGCTCCACCACCTTCAGCGTCTTCAGACGCGGCGCGACGTCCACGCCCAGGTCTTCCGGCTTCACCGTCTCCAGCGGCTTCTTCTTCGCCTTCATGATGTTCGGCAGCGTCACGTAGCGCGGCTCGTTCAGGCGCAAGTCCGTCGTCACCACCGCCGGCAGCGTCAGCGACAGCGTTTCCGCGCCGCCGTCCACTTCGCGCGCGACGGTAGCCTTGCCGTCGGCTACCGTCACCTTCGACGCGAACGTCGCCTGCGGCAGGTTCGCGAGCGCGGCGAGCATCTGGCCCGTCTGGTTCGAATCGTCGTCGATCGCCTGCTTGCCGAGGATCACGAGCTGCGGCTGCTCCTTGTCGACCAGCGCCTTCAGGATCTTCGCGACGGAAAGCGGCTGCACCTCGTCGTTCGATTCGACGAGAATCGCGCGGTCCGCGCCGATCGCGAGCGCCGTGCGAAGCGTTTCCTGAGCCTGCGCGACGCCCACCGACACCGCGATCACCTCGGTCGCCACGCCCGCTTCCTTCAGGCGCACCGCTTCTTCAACGGCGATCTCGTCGAACGGGTTCATCGACATCTTCACGTTCGCGATATCGACGCCCGTGCCATCCGACTTCACGCGGACCTTCACGTTGTAATCGACCACTCTTTTCACTGGCACCAGGATTTTCATGCACACGCTCCAAAGTTACGAATACGATCAGCGGCCATTTTATAGCGTGGCTCGCTGACGCGGCGGCGACGCCGGTCATTCAATTTGCGGCTGCGCCGAGGATAGCGCCCCCTTGCGGCATGCCGATAATAGCGAACGGTCGTTCTATTTTAAAAGAGAAAAAACCCGGACGCCAAGCCCGGGCTTTCGATTTTCGCCTCTAATCGGCGGCATCCCTTATTCCTCCTACCATGCGGCGATCACCGCCCCGCCGAACCGGCGCTCGATGAAGCGCTTCACGTCGGGCGACCGGTATGCGGCGACGAGCTTCGCGACCCACGGCTTGTCCTTGTCTTCGGCGCGCACCGCGAGAATGTTCGCGTACGGGCCATTCGGGCCCTCGATTGCGATCGCGTCCTGTTTCGGCTTCAGGCCGGCTTCCATCGCGTAGTTCGTGTTGATCGCGGCCGCGTCGACGTCGGCGAGCGAGCGCGGGATCTGCGCGGCATCGAGCTCGACGATCTTCAACTGCTTCGGGTTGTCGACGACGTCGAAGCGCGTCGCCTTCAGGCCCGCGCCGTCGCGCAGCTTCAGCAGGCCCTGCTTCTGCAGCAGCAACAGCGCGCGGCCGCCGTTCGTCGGATCGTTCGGGATCGCGATCCGCGCGCCCGATTGCAGCGCCGCGAGCGACTTCACGCGCTTCGAATAGATGCCCATCGGGAACGTCACGGTGTCCGCGACCTTGACGATCCTGTAGCCGCGGTCCTTCACCTGCGCTTCGAGATACGGGGCATGCTGGTAGCTGTTCGCGTCGAGGTCGCCCGCCGCGAGCGCCGCGTTCGGCTGCACGTAATCGGAGAATTCGACGATACGGATGTCGAGCCCGCTCCTCGCCGCGACCTTCCTCACTTCCTCCATCACCTGCGCGTGCGGGCCGCCCGTCACGCCGACCTTGATCGTCTGCGCCTGCGCCTGCGCGCTCGCGACGCACGCGGCCGCGCCGAGCGCGGCGGCGAGCTTCAGCATCATTCTTCGTTGCATCTTCGGATCTCCTCAGCGGTTGCGGCGCCGTCGCGTGCCGCGTTGCGCGGCGCTCGTTCGTCTTCGATTGCCGATCGCGTCACTTGTGGCTCAGGCGCCGCACGAGCCAGTCGCCGAACGACTGCACGATCTGCACGAACACGATCAGGATCGCGACGACCGTCCACATCACTTCGGGCAGATAGCGCTGATAGCCGTAGCGGATGCCGAGGTCGCCCAGGCCGCCGCCGCCGATCGCGCCCGCCATCGCCGAATAGCCGACGAGCGACACGAACGTGATCGTGAGCCCCGCGACGATGCCCGGCAGCGATTCGGGCAGCAGCACCTTGAACACAATCTGGCCCGTCGTCGCGCCCATCGCCTGCGCGGCTTCGATGAGGCCGCGGTCGACTTCGCGCAGCGCCGTCTCGACGAGCCGCGCGATGAAGGGCGCCGCCGCGATCGTGAGCGGCACGACGGCCGCCGCGGTGCCGATCGACGAGCCGACGGCGAGGCGCGTGAACGGAATCACCGCGACGAGCAGGATGATGAACGGCGTCGAGCGCACCGCGTTGACGATGCCGCCCAGCACGCGGTTCACCGCGAGATTCTGCAGCACGCCCTGGCGGTCGGTGAGATAGAGCAGCACACCGAGCGGCAGGCCGACGAGCGCGCCGACCGCTCCGGAAATGCCGACCATGATCAGCGTCTCCCAGAACGACTGCACGAACATATCGAACATTTCACTCAACATACGAAAGCTCCTCGACGACCACGCCCTGCTCGCGCAGATACGCGAACGCCTGCCCCACCTTGCCCGGCTCGCCGGTGGCGAGCACCGCGAGCGAACCGAACGCGCGACCCTGGATCTCGTCGATCTGGCCGTGCAGGATGTTGAAGTCCAGCTCGTAGCGCCTGATCGTCTCGGAGAGGATCGGCTGGTCGACGCCCGAGCCCGTGAACGCGAGGCGCAACAGATGGCCCGAGCCCGTCTTCAGGCGCTCGGCAACGCGCGCCTTCATCGCGGGCGGCAGCTCCTGCGCGATCACGTCGCCGATCAGCGCGCGCGTGACTTCGTGATGCGGGCGCATGAACACGTCGATCACGTTGCCCTCCTCGACGACGCGCCCGGCGTCGAGCACCGCGACGCGATCGCACACGTCCTTGATCACTTCCATCTGGTGCGTGATGAGGACGATCGTGAGGCCGAGCTCGCGGTTGATGCGCCGGAGCAGGTCGAGGATCGCGCGCGTCGTCTCGGGGTCGAGCGCGGACGTCGCTTCGTCGGACAGCAGCACCTTCGGCTTGCTCGCGAGCGCGCGCGCGATGCCGACGCGCTGCTTCTGCCCGCCGCTGATCTGCGCCGGATAGCGGTCCTTCTGCGCGGCGAGGCCGACGAGATCGAGCAGCGGCAGCACGGTCGCCTCGATCTCCGCGCGCTTCACGCCGGCGAGCTCGAGCGGCAGCGCGATGTTGTCGAACACCGTGCGCGACGACAGCAGGTTGAAGTGCTGGAAGATCATCCCGATGTCGCGCCGCGCGCCGCGCAGCTCGCCGGCCGACAACTGCGTCAGGTCGCGCCCGCCGACGAACACGCTGCCTTCGGACGGCCGCGTGAGCAGGTTGATCGTGCGCACGAGCGTGCTCTTGCCCGCGCCGCTGCGGCCGATGATGCCGAATACCTCGCCCTGCGGAATCGCCAGATTGACGTTGTGCAGCGCTTCGATCCAGCCGCGAGGCCCCTCGAAACGCTGCGAAAGGTTGCGAATTTCGATCATGTAAAAAACGGCGGAACGGCGCAGCCGGATGTGCCGGGCTTCGCTGTCGACCGCCGCCGCATCTTGGGAATAGCCTGCGAGTTTACCGCATTCGTCACATTTCTCTTAATAATCGATTTCCACCTTTTCATAACCAAAGGCGATTAGAGGACGACGCCCGCGCGGACCGTCACGGACGGCGTCTATGATCGAGCCCATCCCTCATAACGACACGCCGGAGACGCCCGCCATGGACGCAGCCGCTTCGACTTCGCCCCGCTTAGCCGCCGATTCCGGCACCGCCCCTCAGCGCGGGCGCCTGCGTACCGCCGACGGGCTCGAGCTCGCGTCCTACCGCTGGCCCGCGGCCGCGTCCCCGTGCGCGGCGCCGCGCGCGACCGTCGCGCTCGTGCACGGGCTCGCCGAGCACGCGGGCCGCTACCAGGCGCTCGCCGAACGGCTGAACGCGGCGGGCATCGAGGCCGTCGCAATCGATCTGCGCGGGCACGGGCATTCGCCCGGCGAACGCGCATGGGCCGAGCGCTTCGATCGGTATCTGGAAGACGCGGACGCACTCGTCGCGAGCGCCGCGCGCGAGAACACGCCGCTCTTCCTGATGGGACACAGCATGGGCGGCGCGATCGCCGCGCTCTACGCGGTCGAACGCGCGGTCGAACGCGCGGCCGCGCGCCGCCCGGGCCTGGCGGGCTTGATCCTGTCGAGCCCCGCGCTCGCGCCCGGACGCGACGTGCCGAAATGGATGCTCGCGATGAGCCGCTTCATCAGCCGCGTGTGGCCTCGCTTTCCGGCGATCAAGATCGACGCCGCGCTGCTGTCGCGCGATCCGGCCGTGGTCGCCGCGAACCGCGCCGATCCGCTCGTCCACCACGGCTCGGTGCCGGCGCGCACGGGCGCCGAGATTCTCGGCGCGATGCGGCGAATCGAGGCCGGCCGCGCGGCGCTGCGCGTCCCCGTCCTGGTCTATCACGGCACTGCCGACAAGCTGACCGAGCCCGACGGCAGCCGCGATTTCGGCCGGCACGTCGGCTCGCCCGACCGCACGCTCACGCTGTACGAAGGCAACTATCACGAGACGATGAACGATCTGGAACGTGAGCGCGTGATCGGCGCGCTGATCGACTGGATCGTCGCGCGCGCGCCGGCGCGCGGTTGAGGCAGGGACGTCAGGAAGCGCGCCGACCGGTTCGTGCGGACACGCCTGCACACGGCGGCGCTCCGCGGCTCGACATCGAGCATCGGCGCCCGTGCCGTCCGCGATGCGCGCCCTACGCGCTCACACCTGCGCGAGCACGCGCAGATGCGCGACCACGCTTCGCCCGAGCGCGGACAGGTTGTAGCCGCCTTCGAGGCAGCTCACGATCCGGCCTTGCGCATGCCGCCGCGCGACTTCGCAGATCTGCTGCGTGATCCACTCGTAGTCGGCTTCGACGAGCCCCATCCCGCCGATGTCGTCCTCGCGATGCGCGTCGAACCCCGCCGACACGAACAGCATCTGCGGCCTGAACGCGTCGAGCCGCGGCAGCCACATCAGATCGACCGCCTCGCGCACCGCCATCCCGTTCGTGCGCGCGGCCATCGGCAGATTGACCATGTTCGGCGCCTGATGGTCGACGCCCGAAAACGGATACAGCGGATGCTGGAAGAAGCTGCACATCAGCACGCGCTCGTCGTTCGCGAATGCGGCCTCGGTGCCGTTGCCGTGATGGACGTCGAAATCGATGATCGCCACGCGCTCGAGACCATGAGTCTCGAGCGCGTGGCGCGCGGCGATCGCGACGTTGTTGAAGAAACAGAAACCCATCGCGCGCGCGGGCTCCGCATGATGGCCGGGCGGACGCACGCTGCAGAACGCGTTGTCGTAGCGGCCCTCGAGCACCGCATCCGTCGCCTCGACGGCCGCGCCCGCCGCGCGCAGCGCCGCGCGCCACGTGTAGCGGTTCAGCGACGTGTCGGGATCGATCTCGACGTACCCTTCCTTCGGAATCCGGCTGCGGATGTAGTCGATGTGCGCCTGCGTGTGCACGCGGGCCAGCGCCGTCTCGCTCGCAAACGGCGCCGTCTCGTGGACGATCAGATCGTCGATGCGGCTCGCGATCAGTTGATCCTGGATCGCCGACAGTCGCGCCGGCGACTCGGGATGCCACTCCCCCATCTCGTGCAGCAGGCAGTCGGGGTGCGTGTAAAAGGCCGTTGGCATAAGCTCGTTCCGCGACGCGGCCGGTGCGCGCCGCAGGTCTCCGTCAAGGATGTCCGCGATATCGTCTGGTGCGAAGTTCGCCGCTAACTTACCACATCGCGCCCCGCGCCGGGCCGGCGCGACGGGCGTGTCGGTTATACTGCCCCGAAATCATCCGTCTCGTCCGCTTCGCTTCGACATGACCTTCCACCAGCCTGCCGCACCCGTCTCGCTCGCTTTCCGTCTTCGCCTCCCGCTCGCCGCGCTGTCGCTCGCCGCGACGCTCTTCGCGTCAGCCGCCGTCGCGCAAACGCAGCCGCAACCGCAGCCAAGCGCGCCGCAAGGACAGACGTTCGAAGAAGAAATCGTTCCGCAGCGCTACGCGAACAATGCGAAGATCGACGCGTTCATCGCCGACATGGTCGCACGCCACGACTTCGACGCCAACGCGCTGCATGCGCTGTTCGCGCGCGTGAGCTACTCGGCGACCGCCGCGAAGCTCGTGATGCCCGCGCCGTCGCCCACCGTCAAGAACTGGCGCGTCTACCAGTCGCGCTTTCTCGACGCGGTGCGCGTGAACGCCGGCGTGAAGTTCTGGCGCGCGAACCAGGGCACGCTGCAGCGCGCGTCCACGGAATTCGGCGTGCCGCCCGAGGTGATCGTCGGCATCATCGGCGTCGAGACGATCTACGGCCGCTACATGGGCAACTTCCGCACGCTCGATGCGCTGACGACGCTTGCCTTCGACTATCCGGACACGCCGAATCGCGACGCGCGGCAGGCGACGTTCCGCAAGAACCTCGAAGACTTCCTCGTATGGACGCGCGACAGCCAGCTCGACCCGACGAGCGTGCTCGGCTCGTACACAGGCGCGATCGGCATTCCACAGTTCCTGCCGAGCAGCATCCGCGATTACGCGGTCGATTACGACGGCAACGGCCACATCGATCTGCGCGCGAGCCAGGCCGACGCGATCGGCAGCGTCGCGAACTATCTGAAGCAGCACGGCTGGGAAACCAGCCGGCCGGTGGTATGGAACATCGCGCCCGATGCGGGCAGCCAGGGCGTCGCGCAAGCGGCGGCCGACGGCCGGCCCGAGCCGCACTGGGCGCTGTCGCAGTTGCTGCGCGCGGGCCTCGTGCTCGACGAGGCGTCCGTCAACATCGCATCGGAGGCGAGCACGCCCGTCACCGTGATCGATCTGCCGACGCCCGGCCGCACAACCGAATACAAACTCGGACTGCAGAATTTCTACGTGCTGACCCGCTACAACCGCAGCTTCTTCTATGCGCTCGCCGTCTATCAACTGGGCGAGCGCGTGAAGGCGCAAATGGAAGCGAGCGGCGCGCTGACGTCGGCGCCTGCCGATGCCGCGCCCGCGGCGCCCGCGGCGCAGCCGTCGTCCGAGTGACGCCGACGCGGCGCGGAGCGCGCAATCGCCGGAATGAAAAAAAGCGCTGCTTGAGCAGCGCTTTTTTTCACGTGCCTGCGAGACGGCGCCGTGCGTTACGCGGGGAACACTCCCGTCGACAGATAACGATCACCGCGGTCGCAGACGACGAACACGATCGTCGCATTCTCGACCTGCCGCGCGACGCGCAGTGCGACTTCGCATGCGCCGCCCGACGAGATGCCGCAGAAGATGCCTTCGACGGCCGCGAGCTTGCGCGCCATCGCTTCGGACGCGGCCTGGCTCACGTTCTCGACGCGATCGATGCGGCTGCGATCGAAAATTTTCGGCAGATACGCTTCCGGCCACTTGCGGATACCGGGAATGCGCGAGCCCTCGTCGGGCTGTGCGCCGACGATCTCGACGTTCGCATTCCTTTCCTTCAGATACCGCGACGTGCCCATGATCGTGCCCGTCGTGCCCATCGCGGATACGAAGTGCGTAATGCGGCCCTCGGTCTCGCGCCAGATTTCGGGGCCGGTGCCTTCGTAATGCGCGAGCGGATTGTCCGGATTCGCGAACTGGTCGAGAATCACGCCCTTGCCTTCGCGCTGCATCTGGTCGGCGAGGTCGCGCGCGAATTCCATGCCGCCCTTCACCGGCGTCAGCACGATCTCCGCGCCATACGCGGCCATGCTCTGACGACGCTCGACGGACAGATCCTCCGGCATGATCAGCACCATCTTGTAGCCGCGGATCGCCGCCGCCATCGCGAGCGCGATGCCGGTGTTGCCGCTCGTCGCCTCGATCAGCGTGTCGCCCGGCTTGATCGTGCCGCGCTCTTCCGCCTTGCGGATCATCGACAGCGCGGGACGGTCCTTCACCGAGCCCGCCGGATTGTTGCCTTCCAGCTTCGCGAGAATCACGTTGTTGCGCTCGCGAATCTCGTCGTCCGGCAAGCGGACGAGTTGCACGAGCGGCGTATTGCCGATCGTGTCTTCGATAGTTTTGTAAGCCATGAACGTCACGTTTATCCGATGCCGATGAACGGGTCGATTGTAAACCAGCGGAGAAACATGCGCGCCGATGGCCATCAAGCCTGCCGCCGAAAGCGCCCGGCCTTCCGGCACTCGATGTGCTCGATGTGCGCGAGCCGCCCGACGTTCATGATTGCCGCGCCAGCCGAGGCCCGCGCGACATACGCACGCGCGAGTACGCTGCGTGGCGGCCATGCAAAAAGCCCGCGGCATGCGCCGCGGGAATTCGCCGCCGAAGCGGCGCCTGAAGGAGGCATCACCCTGCCGCCGGCCGCTCGATCGCGAGAGGCCGCCAGCACCAGAATCGTCAGCAGCCCGGATTATTTCTTGCCGGCCGCCGCCGCTTTCTGCGGCGCCGCGGCTGCGGCGGGCGCGCGGGCCGCACCGATCGCGAGGCCCTCGGCCTGCAAGCGCTCGACCGTCTTGCCGCCCATGCCCTTCACTCTGTGCGCGAGATCGGCCGCGTCCTTGAACGGGCCGTGCGCGGCCCGCTCGTCGACGATCGCCTTGGCTTTCGCCGGGCCGATGCCCCTGATGCCGCGAAGCGCATCGTCGTTCGCGACGTTGACGTCGACGGCAGCCCATCCGTGCGCGGCCGCGGCGCACAGCGCGACCGTCGCGAGAAGTTTCTTCAGCATCTGGATCTCCGTGGAAAAACGGCCGGCGGCTGCCGACCGTGAGACCCAGTCTAAGGAGGCGGGCGCGCCGCTTACAGTTGGCCGAACAGCCAACGAACGTAGCGATCGACGCCTTCCTGCACCGTCAGGAACGGCGCATCGTAGCCGGCCGCGCGCAGCTTCGTCTGGTCGGCCTGCGTGAAGCACTGGTATTTGCCGCGCAGCGCGTCCGGAAACTGCACGTATTCGACGAGCCCCTGCTCGACCTGCTCGGCGAGCGTGAGCGCGGGCTTGCCTTCGAGCGCGCGCAGCGTGTTGACGACCGTCGTCGCGATGTCGTTGAACGGCTGCGCGCGGCCGGTGCCGAGATTGAAGATGCCCGACTTCTCCGGATGATCGAAGAAATACAGGTTCACCCTCGCAACGTCCTCGACCGACACGAAATCGCGCGTCTGCTCGCCCGGGCCGTAGCCGTTGTACTCGCCGAACAGCTTGACCTTGCCCTCGGCGCGGAACTGGTTGAAGTTGTGGAACGCGACTGACGCCATGCGCCCCTTGTGCGACTCGCGCGGCCCGTACACGTTGAAGTAGCGAAAGCCCGCGATCTGGCTCTTCGCGCTCGGCATCACGCGGCGGATCACCTGATCGAACAGGAACTTCGAATAGCCGTACACGTTGAGCGGCGCCTCGACCTCGCGCTCCTCGACGAAGCGGCTCGAGCCGCCGTAGATCGCGGCCGACGACGCATACAGGAACTGCGCGCCCTGCGCGAGGCACGCGTCGAGCACCGCTCGGCTGTAGCGGAAGTTGTTGTCCATCATGTAGCGGCCGTCGGTTTCCATCGTGTCCGAGCAGGCGCCTTCGTGGAATACCGCGCGCACCTTGCCGAAGTCGCCGCGCGCGAAGCGCTCGACGAATTCGGTCTTGTCGAGATAGTCGTCGATCTCGCAATCGACGAGGTTCCTGAACTTGTCCGCGCGCGTCAGGTTGTCGACCGCGATGATGCGCGTCTCGCCGCGCCCGTTCAGCGCCTTGACGATGTTCGCGCCGATGAAGCCGGCCGCGCCGGTAACGATGAGAGTCATGATCGTTCTGCCGATGAGAGTGTGCGTATGGCGCGCGGGCGGCGCGCGCCGGTGTCGTTCAATGAAACAGTTCGTCGTACTCGACGGTCGCGGTGCCGAGCTTGCCGACCACGATGCCCGCCGCGCGATTCGCCAGCACCACCGCTTCGACGAGCGGCAGCCCGGCGCCGAGCATCGTCGCGACGGTCGCGATCACCGTGTCGCCCGCGCCCGACACATCGTACACTTCGCGCGCGAGCGCACTCACGTGCAGTTCCCCGTCGTTCGAGAAGAGCGTCATCCCCTCTTCCGAGCGCGTGAGCAGCAGCGCGTCGAGCGCAAGCGCTTCGCGCAGCTTCGTGACGCGCGCGCGCAGATCGTCCTCGGACGTCCACCGCCCGACGACCTCGCGCAACTCCGCGCGGTTCGGCGTGATCAGCGAAGCGCCGCGATAGCGCGCCCAGTCGGCGCCCTTCGGATCGACGAGCACGGGCTTGCCCGCCGCGCGCGCCTTCGCGATCATCGTCGTCACGTGCGTGAGCCCGCCCTTCGCGTAGTCGGACATCAGCACGACGTCGTATGACGGCAGCAGCGCGTCGAAGCGCGCGAGCCCCGCGAGCAGCACCTCGTGCGTCGGCGACGCCTCGAAGTCGACGCGCAGCAATTGCTGCTGCTGCGCGAGCACGCGCAGCTTGATCGTCGTCGGCAGCGACGGATCGCGCTCGAGATACGGCGTCACGCCGCTCTCGCCGAGCAGCTCGACGATCCGCTCGCCCGGCTCGTCGCGCCCGACGACGCACAGCAGGCCCGCCTGGCCGCCGAGCGTCACCGCGTTGCGCGCGACGTTCGCCGCGCCGCCCAGCCGTTCCTCCTGCCGCTGCACGTGCACGACGGGCACGGGCGCCTCGGGCGAGATCCGGTTGACGTTGCCGAACCAATAGCGATCGAGCATCACGTCGCCGACGACGAGCACGCGCGATTTCGCGATCTGCTCGCGCGGCACGGCGCGCGCGGTCGCGGCGAGCGCCGCGCGCTTATCCGCGCTCGGAAGAGAAAGGCTCGACATAGGGGCGTCCAATGGCGTGGTAATCGATGCCGAGCTCGGCCATCGCGTCGGGTTCGTACAGGTTGCGGCCGTCGAAGATCACGGGCGCCTTCAGCACCGATTTCAGATGCGCGAAGTCCGGGCTCTTGAATTCCTTCCATTCGGTGACGATGACGAGCGCGTCTGCGCCCGCGAGCGCATCGTCGGCCGAATCGACGAACGCGAGCCGCGCGAGCGCGTCGGGCCCGTCGTGCAGATCGAGCGCGAACACGCGCCGCGCCTCGTCGAGCGCGACGGGATCGTACGCGCGCACCGTCGCGCCGCGCGCGAGCAGCGACGCGATCAGGCGCCGGCTCGGCGCTTCGCGCATGTCGTCGGTGTTCGGCTTGAACGCAAGCCCCCAGACGGCGAACGTGCGGCCCGCCAGATCGGCGCCGTAGCGCTGCGCGATCTTGTCGAGCAGCACGTTCTTCTGCGCGTGGTTCACGTCCTCGACCGCCTCGAGAATCCTGAGCGGCTGACCGTTCTCGCTCGCGGTGCGGATGAGCGCCTGCACGTCCTTCGGAAAGCACGAGCCGCCGTAGCCGACGCCCGCATACAGGAAGTGATAGCCGATCCGCGGATCGGAGCCGATCCCGCGCCGCACCGCCTCGATGTCGGCGCCGACGCGGTCCGCGAGATTCGACATCTCGTTCATGAACGAGATGCGCGTCGCGAGCATCGCGTTCGCCGCGTATTTCGAGAACTCGGCCGAGCGCACGTCCATGTAGATCGTGCGCTCGTGATTGCGGTTGAACGGCGCGTAGAGCTTCTTCATCCTCTCGCGGGCGATCGCGCCCGCCGCGTCGTCGTCGACGCCGATGATGATCCGGTCGGGCCGCATGAAATCGTCGACGGCCGCCCCCTCCTTCAGGAACTCGGGATTCGACACGACCGAGAAGCGATGCTCGGCGCTGCCCGCTAGGCCGCGCGCCGCGAGCGCCTCGTCGATCACCGCGTGCACGCGCTGCGCGGTGCCGACGGGCACCGTCGACTTGTCGACGATCACCTTGTAGCCCGTCATGTGGCGGCCGATGCTGCGCGCCGCCTCGAGCACGTATTGCAGGTCCGCAGAGCCGTCCTCGTCGGGTGGCGTGCCAACCGCAATGAACTGGATCTCGCCGTGCGCGACGCTCGCCGCGACGTCGGTCGAGAACGTGATGCGTCCCGCCGCTCGGGTGCGCGCGATGATTTCCTGCAGCCCGGGTTCGTGAATCGGCATGCCGCCGTTGTTCAGGATGTCGATCTTGCGGGGATCGACGTCGAGGCAGAACACGTCGTGGCCGATCTCGGCAAGACACGCGCCGGTGACGAGGCCCACATAGCCCGTGCCGATGATGGTGATCTTCATAAGTATTCCGATGATTCGCTCGAGCGGACGGCGTCCGCCCGGTTCAGGCCGCAGGCGGCGTCGCGCCGGCCCGCGCGGCCTGCCCCATTACCGACCGCCCCATTACGCAACGGCGGGTTCGACGCGCCGCGGCGCATAGGTTTCCCAGCCGCTGCATCCAGGACACTGCCAATAGAAGAGGCGCGCCCGGAAACCGCAATTCTGGCATGTATATCGTGGCAGATTCTTGGTGCGCTGCCTGACGAGCGCGCGCATCATCTCGAGCTCCGCGCGGCGCGGCTCGTCGGCCGCGGCGATCTGCGCGTCGAGCAGATGCAGCATGCCGGACAGGTTCGGCGCCTTTTCCATCTGCGAACGTGCGAGCGCGTGCGCGACGCCGTTGCCGCGCAGTTGCGCGACGTACTGATAGACGACGTCGAGCAGATCGTTCGACGGATAGCGCTGCGCATAGCCCGTCAGCAGTTCGGCGCCTTCGGCCGCCCGATCGAGCGCCGTGTACGATTTCATCAGCCTGTCGGCGACGAGCGGCAGGTACGCGGGATTCTGCGTCTCGATCCGGCGCCAGTGCTCGATCGCCGCGCGATGGTCGCCCGCCGCGGCGGCCGCGTCGCCCGACAGGATCGCCGCGCGCGCGTTCTGCGGATTCACCGCGAGCGCGTCGCGCAGATGCCCGGCCGCGAGCTCGGCGTTCTTGCGCTGCAGCGCATCCTGCGCAAGCTCGCAATGGAACTGCGCAATCTCCGTCACAAGACGCGGCGCGCCCATCGATTCGATCCGCGTCGCGGTGTCGATCGACTTGTTCCAGTCCTTCTCGATCTCGTAGATCGTGAGGAGCGCGCGCTGCGCGTCGAGCGCGTAGTCGCCTTCGGCGAGCATGCGGAACGTCTCTTCCGCGCGATCGAGCAAGCCCGCCTTCAGGAAATCCTGGCCTAGCTCGAAGAGCGCGTGGTCGCGCTCGTTCACGGGCAGATCGTTGCGGCTCAAGAGGTTCTGATGAACGCGGATCGCGCGGTCCGTTTCGCCGCGGCGGCGAAACAGGTTGCCGAGCGCGAAGTGCAGCTCGACCGTTTCTGGGTCGAGCTTCGCGACTTCGATGAACGCGTCGATCGCTTTGTCCGGCTGCTCGTTCAGCAGGAAATTCAGGCCGCGGAAATACGAGCGCGGCAGGTTCGCGCTCTCGGACAGCAGCTTGTTGAGGTCGTAGCGCGACGCCATCCAGCCGAGCGCGAACGCGACGGGAATGGCGAGCAGCCACCAGAAATCGAGATCCATGCAACGTGTGTCGAAAAAAAACCTGGGCCGCGCATCGTGCGCGGCGTCGGCATCGTTAAATGACGGGCGGCATCGGCGGCTGGTCGACGACGGCCGGGCTCTCGCGCACGGCGCGCAAGTCGCGCTTCAGGCGGCCGTTCTCCATCCGCATCCGGAAGATCGCGGGCAATGCCGACAGCAACCCCGCGATCAGCCCGACGCCGAAGAACGCGAGACCGATCAGGATCAGCGGAGCCTGCCAGTTGTAGCCGGCGAGGAAATTCAGCGTCGCGCTTTGCGTATTCGCCAACGCGAGCACGAGCAGCAGCACGAACACCAGCACACGGATCAACCAGACGATGAACTTCATGACTCCCTCTCTTTGACTGAGATTGTTCGGCGGCGCATGCGACTCCCCTTCGCAGCGTCTCGGGCGCCCCGTATTGTAAAGGAAGCGTTTCGCGCTTCGTGAATCGCTTGCGCGGCGCTTGACGCGCTTCGCGAAACGCGCGTGGCGCGCCCAAAGAAAAAGCGCCCCGCAAGGGGCGCTTTCTTTCAGCCATGCTGGCTCGACCTCGGCTGCGACGGAACCGTCACTGGCCGTCTTCCGGCTCGTCGTTCTTCAACGGCTCGCCGGCGCGGCCGTCGACGCGCTCGCGCAATTCCTTGCCTGGCTTGAAGTGCGGCACGCGCTTCTCGGGCACCTGCACCTTCTCCCCCGACTTCGGATTGCGCCCGACGCGCGCCGGGCGACGGTTCAGACCGAAGCTGCCGAAGCCGCGAATTTCGATGCGATGCCCTTTCGACAATGCGTCGGACATCGCATCGAGCATCGTTTTCACCGCGAAATCCGCATCCTTCAACACGAGCTGCGGAAATCGCGATGCCAACTGGGCGACCAACTCGGATTTGGTCATACTTCAGCAGACCTCGCGAGGCTTACTGGTTCTGGCCGTCGAGCTTCGCCTTCAGCAGCGCGCCGAGGTTGGTCGTACCGGTCGCGGCGGAGCTCGAATCGGCTTGCAGGCCACGCATCGCTTCCTGCTGCTCGGCCGAATCCTTCGCCTTGATCGACAGGTTGATGCCGCGCGACTTGCGATCGATGTTGATCACCATCGCGTTGACCTTCTCGCCTTCCTTCAGCACGTTGCGAGCGTCTTCGACGCGATCCTGCGAGATTTCCGATGCGCGCAGGTAGCCTTCGACGTCCGGCGTCAGCGTGATGACCGCGCCCTTCGCATCGACCGACTTCACGACGCCGTCGACGATCGAGCCCTTGTCGTTCATCGCGACGTAGTTGCTGAACGGATCGCCTTCGAGCTGCTTGATGCCAAGCGAAATGCGTTCCTTCTCGACGTCGATGCCGAGCACGATTGCCTCGACTTCGTCGCCCTTCTTGTACTTGCGAACCGCTTCTTCGCCCGCTTCGCTCCACGACAGGTCCGACAGGTGGACCAGGCCGTCGATGCCGCCCGGCAGACCGATGAACACGCCGAAATCGGTGATCGACTTGATCGCGCCCGTGATCTTGTCGCCCTTCTTGAAGTTGCGGCTGAAGTCGTCCCACGGATTCGGCTTGCACTGCTTCATGCCGAGGCTGATACGACGACGGTCTTCGTCGATCTCGAGCACCATGACTTCGACTTCGTCGCCAAGCTGAACGACCTTCGACGGAGCGACGTTCTTGTTCGTCCAGTCCATTTCCGACACGTGCACCAGGCCCTCGATGCCCGATTCCACTTCGACGAACGCGCCGTAATCGGTGATGTTCGTGACCTTGCCGAACAGGCGCGTGCCCGACGGGTAGCGGCGCGAGATGCCTTCCCACGGATCATCGCCGAGCTGCTTGATGCCGAGCGACACGCGGTTCTTCTCTTGGTCGAACTTGAGGATCTTCGCGGTGACTTCCTGGCCGACCGACAGGACTTCGCTCGGGTGACGCACGCGGCGCCATGCGATGTCGGTGATGTGCAGCAGGCCGTCGATGCCGCCGAGGTCCACGAACGCGCCGTAATCGGTGATGTTCTTGACGACGCCGTTGACGATCGCGCCTTCCTTGAGCGTCTCGAGCAGCTTCGCGCGCTCTTCGCCCTGCGTGGCTTCGATCACCGCGCGGCGCGACAGCACGACGTTGTTACGCTTGCGGTCGAGCTTGATCACGCGGAATTCGAGCGTCTTGCCTTCGTACGGCGTCGTGTCCTTGACGGGACGCGTGTCGACGAGGGAGCCCGGCAGGAACGCGCGGATGCCGTTGACCATCACCGTCATGCCGCCCTTCACCTTGCCGGTGATCGTGCCCGTGACGAGTTCGTTGTTGTCGAGCGCCTTTTCCAGCGACAGCCACGAAGCGAGGCGCTTCGCCTTGTCGCGCGACAGGATCGTGTCGCCGTAGCCGTTTTCCAGCGCGTCGATCGCGACGGAAACGAAATCGCCCGCCTGGACCTCAACCTCGCCCTGATCGTTCAGGAATTCCTCGATGGGAATGTAAGCCTCGGACTTGAGGCCTGCGTTGACGACCACGAAGTTGTGGTCGACACGCACGACTTCGGCGGAGATCACCTCGCCGGCGCGCATGTCTTGGCGGGTGAGCGACTCTTCGAACAGAGCCGCGAAGGATTCGGTATTCGGGTTGGAGGTTTGCAGGTCGGACATAAAAATCGGTTTGTGCGTGGTTTCGCTCTACCGCCCGCGCCGGCCGCAACGGCTGGCGACGCGCCCGCGAATCCACACGGGGTTAAGGGTTTAACACACGCTTCGCGCGTCGCGCGAAGCACCACTACCTACGCTTTCGCCCCTCTTTCAAGCGGGCTGGCCGAGCTCCCGATACCACGCGAGCACCTGTTCGACCGATTGCTCGATCGTCAAGGCCGACGTGTCGAGGGGCCTGGCGTCCGCCGCAGGCCTGAGCGGCGCGGCGGCGCGATTGCTGTCGCGTGCGTCACGTTCGCGCAAATCCTGAAGCAAGTTATCTATGTTAGCAGAAAAACCTTTTTGCATCAATTGCTTATGCCGGCGCGCGGCGCGCGCCTCGACGCTCGCCGTCAGGAACACCTTCAGCACCGCGTCCGGAAAGATCACCGTCCCCATGTCGCGGCCGTCCGCGACGAGCCCCGGCGTCTTGCGGAACGCGCGCTGCCGCGCGACGAGCGCCGCGCGCACCGGAGCGTGGACGGCGATCGCCGACGCCCGGTTGCCGACCGCCTCCGCCCGGATCTCGTCGGACACGTCGATGCCGTCGAGCTGCGCACAGCCCTCGCGAAACGTGATGTGCAGGCCGTCGACCAGCTTGGCGAGCGCATCGGCGTCATCGGGCGCGACCTGGTAGCGGATGCTCGCGAGCGCCGCGAGCCGGTACAGCGCGCCGCTGTCGAGCAGGTGAAAGCCGAGGTGCGCGGCGACGAGCGCCGCGACGGTGCCCTTGCCGGACGCCGTCGGGCCGTCGATCGTGATAACTGGGGTCGGGTGAAAAGGTCGAGTCGATTTCATCGGGTCAATGCGGACGTCACGCGGTCGCGAGCGCCAGAAAACGGTCGAAATAGTCGGGGAACGTCTTGCCGACGCACTTCGGATCGTTGATGCGCACGGGCACGCCGCCCAGGCTCACGAGCGAGAAGCACATCGCCATCCGGTGGTCGTCGTAGGTGTCGATCGACGCGTTCGGCACGAGTTGCGCGGGCGGCGTCACGACGAGATAGTCGGCGCCCTCCTCGACCGTCGCGCCGAGCTTGCGCAGTTCGGCCGCCATCGCGGCGATCCGGTCGGTCTCCTTCACGCGCCAGCTACCGATGTTGCGCAGCGTGCTCGTGCCGCCGGCGAACAGCGCGGCGACGGCGATCGTCATCGCAGCGTCCGGAATCAGGTTGAAGTCCATGTCGATCGGCGCGAGCTTGCCGTGGTCGTGGCCGATGCCGCGCACCTCGATCCAGTCGTCGCCCATCGTCACGTTCGCGCCCATCTGCATCAGCGCGTTCGCGAAGCCGACGTCGCCCTGGATGCTCGCGCGGCCAACGCCCTCGACGCGCAACGGCCCGCCGCCCAACGCGCCCGCCGCGAGGAAGTACGACGCCGACGACGCGTCGCCCTCCACCATGATCGCGCCGGGCGACCGGTAGCGCACGCCCGCCGGCACCGTGAAGCGCTGCCAGCCGTCGCGCTCCACCGTCACGCCGAAGCGCGCCATCAGCTTGATCGTGATCTCGATGTACGGCTTCGAGATCAGCTCGCCGTCGATCTCGACGACGCTCGCGCCATCCTTCGCCTTCACGAGCGGCAACGTCATCAGGAGCGCGGTCAGGAACTGGCTCGACACGTCGCCGCGCACGTGGATCGGCGCGTCGACCGAAATCGCCGCGGGCCGGATCCTGAGCGGCGGGAAGCCCTCGTTGCCTTCGTAGTCGATCTGCGCGCCAATCTGGCGCAGCCCGTCGACGAGGTCGCCGATCGGGCGCTCGTGCATCCGCGGCACGCCGTGGATCCGGTAGTCGCCGCCGTTGACCGCCAGCGCCGCGGTCAGCGGCCGCACCGCGGTGCCCGCGTTGCCGAGGAAGAGATCCGCGGTCTTCGCGGTGAACGCGCCGCGCGTGCCGCCGACGACGCAGGTGTCGCCGTTGCGCGACAGCTTCACGCCGAGCTTCGCCAGCGCGTCGAGCATCACGCGCGTATCGTCGGAATCGAGCAGGTTCGTGACGGTCGTCTCGCCCTCCGCGAGCGCCGCGAGCAGCAGCACGCGGTTCGAGATGCTCTTCGAGCCGGGCAGACGCACCGTGCCTTGCGCATGGGAGAACGGGCCGAGATCGAGATGTTCCATGTGAGATCCTGTTCCAGGAGTGTCTGAACGGACAGCGGGAGCGGGCTTCGCGCCACGCTCGCGCCATGCGGCGCGCGCGGCGCGCGAGCGCGCGAACACGGCTTCGAGCGCCGCGCCGTCGCCCGCGTCGATCGCCGCGCGCAACCGCGCGAGCACGGCGGTGTACGCGTCGAGCTCGTCGAGGAGCGCCGCGCGGTTCGCGAGGCAGACATCGCGCCACATTTCCGGGCTCGACGCGGCGATGCGCGTGAAATCGCGGAAACCACCCGCCGCATACGAAAACTTCAGCTCGGCGTCGGATTCGCCGAGAATCTGCTCGACGAGCGCGAACGACAGCACGTGCGGCAGATGGCTCACCGCCGCGAACACGCGGTCGTGCCGCTCGGCGCTCATCGCGCGCACGTCGGCGCGCGCCGCGCGCCACATCGCCTCGATGCGCGCGAGCGCGTGCGGCGCATTCTCCGGCAGCGCACATAGCACGACATTGCGGCCGACGTACAGATCGGCGAGCGCCGCTTCGACGCCGCTCGCTTCACGCCCGGCGATCGGGTGCCCCGGCACGAACTGGCCGATCCGCGCGCCGAGCGCCGCGCGCGCGGCCGCGACGACGTCCGACTTCGTGCTGCCTGCGTCGGTGACGATCGTCGATGCGTCGAGAAACGGCGCGATTCGCGCAAGAAGCGGTCCCGTCTGCGCGACGGGCGCCGCGAGCAGCACGAGGTCCGCGCCCGCGAGCGCGTCGCGCAGTTGCGCGTCGTCGTCGAGCGCAGCCGCGCGGTCGATCACGCGCCGCGCGAGCGCGCGCTCGATCGACGCCGCCGAGCGGCCGACGCCGACCACCTCGCGCCTGCCGCCCGACGCGCCTTCGCGCAATGCGAGCGCGAGCGAGCCGCCGATCAGCCCGACGCCGAAAATCACCAGTTTGTCGAAAGAAAAGCCTGACACGACGAGAGCCAAGTAACGCGCGTCCGGGACGGGCCCGGGCGCGCAAGGGTCAATATCGAACGGTCGCCTGCCCGAGGCGCGCGGCCGGGCCGCGAAGTCGGCCGCCACGCGCCTGCGCCAGCCGTCGCTTTACGCTCGTTGCCACTTCGGCCGACGCGGCCAACACGACCGCGGCGACGCGCGGCGCGCATCACCGCGCGCGCGGATACGAACCGAGAATCTTCAGGAATGCCGCCTTCTTGCCGAGCTCCGCGAGCGCGCGCTGGACGGCGGCGTCGTCGCGGTGCCCTTCGATGTCGATGTAGAAGTAATACTCCCACGTGCCGACCCGCGCCGGGCGCGACTCGAAGCGCGTCATCGACACGCCGTGCCGCGCGAGCGGCTCGAGCAGCTTGAACACCGCGCCCGGCTCGTTCTTCACCGATACGATGAGCGACGTCTGGTCATGCCCGCTCGGCCCGGCCGGCTCCTTGCCGATCACGGCGAAGCGCGTGCGGTTGTGCGGGTCGTCCTGGATCAGCGCATACGCGATCTGCAACCCGTAGTGCGTCGCCGCGCGGTCGCCCGCGATCGCGGCGATCGCCGCGTCATCGGCCGCGAGCCGCGCGGCTTGCGCGTTGCTCGCCACCGCCTGCCGCTCGAGATGCGGCACGTTCGAGGCGAGCCATTGCTGGCACTGCGCGAGCGCCTGCGCGTGCGCGCAGACGCGCTTCACGCCGTCAAGCTTGCCCGTCTGCGTGAGCAGGTTGTGGTGGACCGGCAGCGACAGCTCGCCGCCGATCAGAAGCTGCGTATGCAGCAGCAGATCGAGCGTGCGCGACACCGCGCCTTCCGACGAATTCTCGACCGGCACGACGCCGAACGTCGCGGCGCCCGCCTCGACCGAGCGGAACACTTCGTCGATCGACGGGCAAGGCAGCCCTTCGATCGATTGCCCGAAGTAGTCGAACATCGCCTGTTCGCTGTAGGTGCCGACGGGCCCGAGGAACGCAACGTGGATCGTCTGTTCGAGATCGCGGCTCGCCGCCATGATCTCGCGCCAGATCGCGCTGATGTGCTCGCTCGCGAGCGGCCCGGCGCTCATGTCCTGCAAGCGCGCGATCACCTGCTGCTCGCGCTCCGGCCGGAACACGGGCGCGTTGAAGTGCTTCTTGACCTCGCCGACCTCGAGCGCGACCGCCGCGCGCTGATTCAGCAGCGCGATGAGCTGCGAGTCGATCGCGTCGATGCGCTCGCGCAGGGGTTTCAGGCGGGAATTGAGTTCGTCGTCCATGAATTGGCCAGCAATGCGTAAGGAGCGGCGCGCGTCACGCGCAGCGCCGCTCGAAATCCTTCATGTACTCCACGAGCGCCTGCACGCCCGCGAGCGGCACCGCGTTGTAGATCGACGCCCGCATGCCGCCGACGGACTTGTGGCCCTTCAACTGCAGCAGCCCGCGCTCCTTAGCGCCGGCGAGGAAGTCTTCGTTGCGCGATTCGTCGGCGAGGAAGAACGGCACGTTCATCCGCGAACGCGCCGACTTCTCGACCTTGTTCAGATAGAAGCTGCTCGCGTCGATCGCGCCGTACAGCAGCTTCGATTTTTCGATGTTGCGCGCCTCGATCTCGGCCAGGCCGCCCTGCGCCTTCAGCCACTTGAATACCAGCCCCGCGATGTAGATCGCGTAGGTGGGCGGCGTGTTGTAGAGCGAATTGTTGAGCGCGACCGTCTTCCATTCGAACGCCGACGGGCAGATCGACAGCGCGCGGTCGAGCAGATCCTCGCGCACGATCACGAGCGTCACGCCCGCCATCCCGATGTTCTTCTGCGCGCCGCCGAAGATCGCGCCGTACTTCTCGATGTCGATCGGGCGCGACAGGATGTGCGACGACACGTCGGCGACGAGCGGCACGTTGCCGAGATCGGGGATGTCGAACGTCTCGACGCCGTCGATCGTCTCGTTCGTGCAGAGGTGCACGTACGCCGGATCGTCGGACATTTGCCATTCGGAGAACGCCGGCACGCGCGTGAAGCCCGCGTCCGTCCTGCCCGTCGCGGCGAGATGCGGCGTGCAGTATTTCTTCGCCTCGTTGAACGACTTCTGCGACCACGAGCCCGTGACGACGAAGTCGGCCGTCGCGCGCGAGCCGAGCAGATTCATCGGCACGATCGCGTTCTCGGCGATCCCCCCGCCCTGCAGGAACAGGATCCGGTAGTTCGCGGGCACGTCGAGCAGCTCGCGCAGGTCGGCGAGCGCGGCCTCGTGGATCGACATGAACTCCTTGCCGCGATGGCTCATTTCCATCACGCTCATGCCGCTGCCGTTCCAGTCGAGCATTTCGGCGGCCGCCTGACGCAGCACTTCCTCGGGCAGCGCCGCGGGACCGGCGGAGAAATTAAAGACGCGCATCGTGAAAAACCTCGGAAGGGACCCGGCCGCTTCGAACCGGCCGAATGCCGCGCGGGAAAAGGAAATGGCCGCTTGCGCTATCGCGCAAACGGCCATTATCGCACTGTCCTGACGAACCCGCCAAACCCGCGCGACGAACGCCGCCCGGGCCGGCGAGCCTCAGCCTATGCGGCTTACTTGCCCGGCTTGACTGCCGCGACTTCCTTGTCGGCCTGGTCGCGCGTCGCCTTGATCGCCTGCGGCATGTACTTCTGCATCAGGCCGTTCACGACGTCGCGGCCGACCTGATCCTGCACCTGAATGAACTTGCGGCCCGTCGGGCTCTTGTAGAACGTCGTCAGATCCTTGATCTCCGACGTGCTGTAGTACTTCGCATACGCGTCGTACTGGGCCTGCATCGCATCGCTCGTGAACTGCTGCGTGCCGAACACCTTGCCCGCGCCGTCGACGAGCTTCGGCACCGCGTTCTTCTGCAGCGTCGGCACGGCGGCCTGCTTCTGCTTGTCGTTCAGCGTCTTGTTCTCCGACAGCGCGTCCGACAGGATCGCCGGCACGAGCTGCTTCGACTGCATCTCGGCGCTGTTCGCGATCGCCGACACGAGCTTCGGCGCGTCGATTGCGTCGAGCAGATCCTTGATCGCCGCCTTCTTGTCTGCGTCGATCGGAGCAGCGGCCGCCGGAGCCGAAGACTGATTCGACAGCGATTGCGCCATTGCGAATGCCGGAACCATCGCCGCCAGCAGGACCAGTTGCTTGAATCGTTTTTGCATCATCACTCCCTCATGGAAATATGTACAGTTTATACGCCGCGCCCTTCACGCCACATCTTTGCGTGCGCGCCGGGCGGCGGCTCGACGGTCACAACCTGACTCAGGCGTCGCCGCCCTCCGACGCGTCGTCGTCGGTATCGGCGTCCGCCTCGGCGATCTGCTGCAGACCCGAAAGCTTGGTGCCTTCATCGAGGCTGATGAGTGTAACACCTTGCGTCGCCCGTCCCATTTCGCGAATCTCCGACACGCGCGTGCGGATCAGCACGCCCGCCGTCGTGATCAGCATGATCTGATCCTCGGCATCGACGAGCGTCGCGGCGACGACGCGGCCGTTGCGCTCGGACGTCTGGATCGCGATCATCCCCTTCGTGCCGCGGCCGTGGCGCGTGTACTCGGTGATCGGCGTGCGCTTGCCGTAGCCGTTCTCGGTCGCGGTCAGCACCGACTGCTCCTCGCCGCCCGCGACGAGCATCGCGATCACCTGCTGCGCGTCGTCGAGCTGCATCCCGCGCACGCCGCGCGCCTCGCGGCCCATCGGCCGCACGTCGTTCTCGTCGAAGCGCACCGCCTTGCCGGCGTCGGAGAACAGCATCACGTCGTGCGCGCCGTCGGTGATCGCCGCGCCGATCAGGTAGTCGCCGTCATCCAGGCCGACCGCAATGATGCCCTTCTTCATCGGGCGGCTGAACGCCTCGAGCGGCGTTTTCTTGACGGTGCCCAACGCCGTCGTCATGAACACGTACTTGTCCGCCGAGAATTCCTTCACGGGCAGCACGACGTTGATCTTCTCGCCGTCCTGCAGCGGGAACATGTTGACGATCGGGCGGCCGCGCGAGTTGCGCGAGCCCTGCGGCACCTCGTAGACCTTGACCCAGTACACGCGGCCGCGGTTCGAGAAGCACAGGATGTAGTCGTGCGTGTTCGCGATGAAGAGCGTCTCGATCCAGTCGTCTTCCTTCATCTGCGTCGCCTGCTTGCCGCGGCCGCCGCGCTTCTGCGCGCGGTATTCGGACAGCGGCTGCGACTTCACGTAGCCCGCGTGCGACATCGTGACCACCATGTCCTGCGGCGTGATCAGGTCTTCGGTGTTCAGCTCGGTCGCGTTCAGCTCGATCTTCGAGCGGCGCGCGTCGCCGAACTCCGCCTTCACCGCGGTCAGCTCCTCGCCGATCATCACCGTGATCCGCTCGGGGCGAGCCAGGATGTCCAGCAGATCCGCGATCTGCGCCATCACGTCGCGGTATTCGCCGATGATCTTGTCCTGCTCGAGGCCCGTCAGGCGCTGCAGGCGCATCTGGAGGATTTCCTGCGCCTGCGTGTCGGACAGCCGGTACAGGCCGTCGCCCTGCATGCCGAACGCCGGGCTCAGGCCCTCCGGCCGGTACGCGTCGCGCCCGCCGGCCGCCGCGTTCTCGGTTTCGGCGCGCGTGAGCATGTCGCGCACGAGCGACGAATCCCACGATTTCGCCATCAGCTCCTGCTTCGCGATCGGCGGCGTCGGCGCGGCCTTGATGATCGCGATGAACTCGTCGATGTTCGCGAGCGCGACGGCGAGGCCTTCGAGCACGTGGCCGCGCTCGCGCGCCTTGCGCAGTTCGTAGACGGTGCGTCGCGTCAGCACTTCGCGCCGATGCGACAGGAAGCACTGCAGGATCTCCCTCAGATTGAGGAGCTTCGGCTGGTTGTCGACGAGCGCGACCATGTTCATGCCGAACGTGTCCTGCAACTGCGTCGCCTTGTACAGGTTGTTCAGCACGACCTCGGGCACTTCGCCGCGCTTGAGCTCGATCACGACGCGCATGCCGCTCTTGTCGGACTCGTCGCGGATGTCGGAGATGCCCTCGAGCTTCTTCTCGTTGACGAGCTCCGCGATCCGCTCGAGCAGCGAGCGCTTGTTGACCTGGTACGGCAGCTCGTCGACGATGATCGCCATCCGCTGGCCGCGGTCGATCTCCTCGAAGTGCGTGGCCGCGCGCATCACGACGCGCCCGCGGCCGGTGCGATAGCCGTCGCGCACGCCGGCGACGCCGTAGATGATGCCGGCCGTCGGGAAATCGGGCGCGGGGATGATCTCGATCAGCTCGTCGACGCTCGCCTGCGGATTGTTCAGCAGGTACAGGCATGCGTCGACGACCTCGTTCAGGTTGTGCGGCGGAATGTTGGTCGCCATGCCGACCGCGATCCCCGACGAACCGTTGATGAGGAGATTCGGAATCCGCGACGGCAGGATGAGCGGCTGCATCTCGCTGCCGTCGTAGTTCGGGCCGAAGTCGACGGTTTCCTTGTCGATGTCCGCGAGCAGTTCGTGGCCGATCTTGGCCATCCGGATTTCGGTGTAGCGCATCGCGGCCGCGTTGTCGCCGTCGACCGAGCCGAAGTTGCCCTGACCGTCGACGAGCATGTAGCGCAGCGAGAAGTCCTGGGCCATCCGGACGATCGTGTCGTAGACCGCGGTGTCGCCGTGCGGATGGTACTTACCGATCACGTCGCCGACGATGCGCGCGGACTTCTTGTACGGCCGGTTCCAGTCGTTGTTCAGTTCGTGCATCGCGAACAGCACGCGCCGGTGCACGGGCTTCAAGCCATCGCGAACATCCGGAAGGGCACGACCGACGATCACGCTCATGGCGTAATCGAGATACGACTTGCGCATTTCCTCCTCGAGGGAGGTGGGCAGGGTCTCTTTGGCGAATTGATCCATGTATCCGTATCTTTTCGGAGCGAAGACGGGGCCGCCTTTCGCGTGGGCGCCGCTCGCGCGACGCAACACGCAATTCTAACATGCGCCCCAACCCGCCCCAACGCGGGCCCCTCTATATAAGAAAGGCGAAACTCGCGCGAGTGAATCGCCCGCCGCCTCGCTCCCTCGCCCGCCGATGCGCGCACAAAAAAACACAAAACGATTGGCGAAAGGTTCGCACTTCAAAAAATCCGCAATTTCCCGCCAACAGACTTGACAATTTTCGAAACATGCGGCAAGCGGTGTTGCACTCGCGCCACAATCGATAGAGCGATGTTAGGGTGGGGAGGATTTTTTTTCGTGGGAAGGGAACGATATGGCAAAATGCCAACGCACTGAAAGTTAGACGCTGCTCGAAGTCTACACAGAGCGGTGCCGCGTTTTTTGTGCCGCACCAATGTTATACTTCGAGCAATGTATGACTTGTCATCGTCAACAGGCTCGCAGTAAACCTGCGGTAATCTCAATTTCGAGAGGAGAAATATGAATAAACTTTCAAAGCTCGCGTTCATTGCAGCTACCGCAGTTATGGCTGCATCCGCTTCGGCACAGTCGGTGCCGGCGTCGCGACAAGCCGTGAATGACAACTGGGTGAATGGCACGGGCGAATGGGTGTGGATGAACGGCACGAACGAGCTCTGCTGGCGCGATGCGTTCTGGACGCCGGCCACCGCCAACGCGAAGTGCGATGGCGCACTGGTCGCCCAGGCACCGGCACCGGCCCCGGTCGCACCGGCTGCTCCGGTCATCACGAGCCAGAAGATTACGTACCAAGCCGATACGCTGTTCGACTTCGACAAGGCCATCCTGAAGCCGGCCGGCAAGCAGAAGCTTGACGAACTGGCCTCGAAGATCCAGGGCATGAACGTCGAAGTGGTCGTGGCCACGGGCTACACCGACCGCATCGGTTCGGACAAGTACAACGACCGCCTGTCGCTGCGCCGCGCGCAAGCCGTCAAGTCGTACCTCGTCAGCAAGGGCGTCCCGGCGAACAAGGTCTACACGGAAGGCAAGGGCAAGCGCAACCCGGTCACGGGCAACACGTGCAAGCAGAAGAACCGCAAGCAGCTCATCGCCTGCCTCGCACCGGACCGCCGCGTGGAAGTCGAAGTGGTCGGCACGCAGGAAGTGCAGAAGACGACCGTTCCGGCGCAGTAAGCCCCGGATCGAACGCATCTGCTTCAAAAGCCCCGCTTCGGCGGGGCTTTTTCATTGACGCGGCCCGGGCATCGCGCGGCCGCGTTCCTGGCGACCTCGCCCGCTTAGCTTATATACTCGTGGCTTGACGGGCGCGCCGCCGCCCTCTTTCCCGCATCCGCTTGCCGACATGACGAACGCCGATCCGCACGAACTCCAGAAATTCAGCGACCTCGCTCACAAATGGTGGGATCCGAACGCCGAATTCAAGCCTCTGCACGACCTCAATCCGGTTCGCCTGAACTGGATCGACGCGCACGCGCATCTGCCCGGCAAGCGCGTCGTCGACATCGGCTGCGGCGGCGGCATCCTGTCGGAATCGATGGCGTCGCTCGGCGCGCAGGTCAAGGGCATCGATCTTGCGACGGAAGCGCTCGGCGTCGCCGATCTGCACAGCCTCGAAAGCGGCGTGAGCGTCGATTACGAGGCGATCGCGGCCGAAGCGCTCGCCGCGCGCGAGCCGGGCGCATACGACGTCGTCACGTGCATGGAAATGCTCGAGCACGTGCCGTCGCCCGCGAACATCGTCGCCGCGTGCGCGACGCTCGTGAAGCCGGGCGGCTGGGTGTTCTTCTCGACGCTGAACCGCAACCTCAAGTCGTACCTGCTCGCCGTGGTCGGCGCCGAATACATCGCGCAGATGCTGCCGAAGGGCACGCACGACTATGCGCGCTTCATCCGCCCGTCCGAACTCGCGCGCTTCGTGCGCGCGGCCGGCCTGCAGCTCGTCGAAATCAGGGGCATCACTTACCATCCGCTCGCGAAGCGCTTCGCGCTGTCGAACGACACCGACGTCAATTACCTCGTCGCATGCCGCCGCAGCACCTGACCCGCCACCCGCACCGATCCGCGTTCATGAGCTCTTCGTCGCCCTCCTTCGCCGCCCCGCCGTCCGTCGGGCCGCACCTCGACGCCTGCGAGGCCGTGCTGTTCGATCTCGACGGCACGCTCGCCGACACCGCGCCCGACCTCGCGGCCGCGATCAACAAGATGCAGCGCTCGCGCGGCGCCGCACAAACGCCGCTCGATGCGCTGCGTCCGCTCGCGTCGGCGGGCGCTCGCGGCCTGATCGGCAGCGCGTTCGGCATCGTGCCCGCGGACGCGGAATTCGATGCGCTGCGCGACGAATTCCTCGCCAACTACGCGGCGGACCTGTGCGTGCACACGACGCTCTTTCCAGGCATCGGCGCGCTGCTCGACGACCTGGACGCGCGCGGCGTGCGCTGGGGCATCGTGACCAACAAGGCCGCGAGATTCACCGATCCGCTCGTCGCGCTGCTCGGCCTCGCGGCGCGCGCGGCGTGCGTCGTCAGCGGCGACACGGCGTCGCACCCGAAGCCGCATCCGGCGCCGCTGCTCCATGCCGCGCGGAGGCTGTCGCTCGCGCCTGAACGGATCGTGTACGTCGGCGACGACTTGCGCGACATCCAGGCGGGCAGCGCGGCCGGCATGTCGACGGTCGCGGCCGCATACGGCTATTGCGGCGAAGGCGCCGCGCCCGCCGACTGGCAGGCGCAGCATCTCGCCGAGACGACGGACGACCTGCAGCGGCTGCTGCGCGTGTTGCGCTATAATGTCTGATCCGCTGGGGGCGACCTGGTTTCGACAGGGGTTGTGAAGCGGCTAGGGCATGTCGAGGACCCGTCACCTCGTTAATCAATGGGAAAAACGTAACTGCAAACGACGATACGTTCGCACTGGCAGCCTAAGGGCCGCCGTCCTCTGCCTAGTTCACTGACGGGCTAGTGTCGCAAGACCGGTAGCAATACCGACAGAGGTCATATACGTCAGTTAAGCCTGTCCGGCGTCACGACGGCCGGGTCGAAAATCGAGTGAATCGCCGTAACGGAGCGTGTTCGTCCGCGACGTCACGGTTAAATCAAATGACAGAACTAAACATGTAGAACTGGTCGTGGACCGCTTCTGGACGCGGGTTCGATTCCCGCCGCCTCCACCACCCGACACCCCGAAAGCCCTTGTTCAACAAGGGCTTTTTCTTTTTGCCGCGCTTTTTCACCACTCTCCGCCACGCTCTTTTATCCGGCTCCGGCGATTCACGCCGCGCCATCATCGGCCGGCGCAATGGCGCGGCTTGCGCGCCGCCGCTTCGCGCCATCGCCTCGCTTCATGCGCGAGCGCAATACAGCGGGTAATACACGATGGCCGGTGTTTTTGAACGTGGCAGGCTAGCTTGCCGGTCGTAGCGTCGGAACCGATTTCGTCCGAACGATGCCGCGTTCCGCTTGCCGCTCAATTCCTCAGGAATGAATCATGCGAATCCCCGAACTCGCGCTCTTCCTGCGTGCCTGGCTGCGCAATCCGCGGCAGGTCGGCGCGCTCGCGCCGTCCAGCCCCGCGCTCGCCGCCCTGATGACCGCCCAGATCCCCGGCGAAAGCGCGCGCGTGATCGAGCTCGGCGCGGGCACGGGCGTCTTCACGCGCGAGTTGCTGTCGCGCGGCGTCGCAGCGGAGCGGCTCGTGCTCGTCGAAGCCGATCCCGCTTTCGCCGCGACACTGCGCCGCCGCTTCCCCGCGCTGCGGGTCATGAACATGGATGCAGCCGAACTCGGCATCACGCACGGCCTGTTCGGCGACGCGCGCGCGAGCACCGTCGTCAGCGGCCTGCCGCTCGTCGCAATGCCGGTCGAGCAGGCGATCGCGATCGTGCACGGCGCGTTCGCGATGCACCTCGGCCCGGGCGGCGCGTTTTATCAGTTCACCTATCTGCCCCGCTGCCCGATTCCCGCCCGCCGGCTCGCGGCGATCGGCATTCGTGCGGAGCGCATCGGCATCGCGTGGGCGAACGTGCCGCCCGCAGCCGTCTATCGGCTGCAGCGCTACGCGGACTTCTCGGGGTCCCCGTCGTCGATCGGCCATTCGTGGCCGCGCGCGCAGCCGCCCTCGACGGCCGCGTGACGTCGCGCCGCGCATGCGCATCGTCAGTTCATCGGGCACTTCAGGTTGCAGCCGTTCGGGTCGCCCATGTCGCCCTTCCTGCGCAGGTCCGATTTCTTGCCGCTCTGATATTTCTTCGTCGGCGCCGACGCGGCGAACTGCATTTGCGGATGCTCGTTCAGCCGGAACTGGTCGTTCAGGATGCCGCCCGGCACGCCGGGCGAGTTCTGCGCGAACGCGGCCGTGGCGGCCGCGACAAGCGCGCCCGCCACTGCGGACGCGACGGCGAGTTGGGTCAGGAGCTTCATCGATGTCGAACGCCTGTCGGCGCTTTGGATCACACGAAAGGAAGCGGCAAGCGTAACGCAAATGCGCGCGCCTTGCAGCGCTGTTCGCGCAGCCGCTTCGTTACAGCAGATGACCGCCGGCGCGCGCATCGTCGGCCGTGCCCGCGAGGCCCGCCGCCACATCGACGAGCGTGCCGCACACGCTCGGATCGTAGCCGTCGAGCCGCGCGACGGCAGCGTGGTAGCCGTCGTCGCGCAGCAAAGCAAGCGCGCCCGCGAGCGGCGCGCCGCCGAGCCGCGAACGCTCGCACGCGAAGTAATAATCCTCGTCGACGATCGGAATGAAGTCGAGCCCGAAGTGGCGCGCCGCCGGCTCGACGCCGAAGCCGAGATCGGCCATCCCGCTCGCGACGAACGCGGCGATCGCCGAATGCGTGAGCTCCGCCGATGCATAGCCGTCGATCCGCTCCGGATCGACGCCGATGTCGCGCAGCGCGAGATCGAGCAGCATACGCGTGCCGGAGCCCGGCTGCCGGTTGACGAAGCGGATGTCGCCGCGCGCGAGGTCGGCGAGGCCCGCCACCCGCTTCGGGTTGCCGCGCGGCACGAACAGGCCCTGCTGGCGGCGCGTCAGGTGGATCAGCACGTGATCGGCATCGTCGAGCCACGGCCGGTAGATCTGCGCGCAGGGCGCGCGAAACGCGCCGCGCGGCAGATGAAAGCCCGCCAGATCGCATTCGCCGCCCGCGAGCGAGCGCATCGCCTCGACGCTCTCGCGGTACTTGATGTCGACGGGCGAACCGGCGTCGACGAGCGCGGACACGAGCGCCGCAACCGCGTAGCCGTGCGACGCGTGGATCCGCAGCGCGCCCGCGTGACGCGCGAGCCGCCGGTTGAGCCCGCTCGCGACTTCCGCCGCGAGCGCGCGCAGGTTGCCGTCGAGACGCTCGCGGGCGAGCCGCTGCGCATCGACGACCGCCTGCCCGAGCTCGGACAGCGACGAACCCTTGCCGCGCACGGTTTCGATCAGCGCGCCGCCGACGCACGCCTCGAACGCGCGCAGCAGCCCCCACGCGTGCCGGTACGACAGCCCTCTCGCGTCGGCCGCCTGCGCGATGCTGCCCGCCGTCGCGACGAGCTCGAGGAGCGGCGCCACATCGGTCAGGCTCGCCGTACGGCCGTCGGTGTCGCGCACGATCAAATGCGCGTCGCATTCGACTCGAATCATTTATGCAATCCTGTTTCCTATTGCGACCGCCATTCTATCGATTTATCGTTGATACACATCAATATCTCAAGGTCTGTTTGCGCTCTATATGAACCATAAGCGCATATATGGCTTCGGAGGAGGCAACAGGATGTCCCCCAGTTCCGTCGCGCCCGACGCGCTCGTGCGCGCGCATGCGCAACCCGGCAGGTCGCTCGTCGCGATCCTGCACGCGATCCAGGACGACGCGGGCTACGTGCCGCCCGCGTGCGTCGAGCCGCTCGCGAAAGCGCTCAACCTGTCGCGCGCCGAAGTGCACGGCGTGCTGACCTACTACCACCATTTCCGCACCGCGCCGCCCGCGCGCGTGACGATCCGGCTCTGCCGCGCGGAAGCGTGCCGCAGCATGGGCGGCGAGGCGCTCGTCGCGCACGCGCAGGCGCGCGCCGGCTGCCGGATCGACGGCGGGCACGGCGGCGAGGTCGCGCTCGAATCGGTCTATTGCCTCGGCCTTTGCGCGCAGTCGCCGTCGCTCACGATCAACGACGAGCCGCATGCCAAGATGTCGCCCGCGCGCTTCGACGCGCTCTTCGACGCGGCCGTCCGCACGGAGGAGCACGCATGAGCACGCGCATCCATGTGCCGCGCGATTGCGCGGCGCTCGCGGTCGGCGCGGACGCGCTCGCGCGCGCGATCGAGGCGGAGGCGGCGAAGCGCGGCGTCGCGATCGAACTCGTGCGCAACGGCTCGCGCGGCCTTCTGTGGCTCGAGCCGCTCGTCGAAGTGGGCACCGCGGCGGGCCGCGTCGGCTACGCGAACCTCACGCCGGCCGATGTCCCCGCGCTCTTCGACGCCGGCTGGCTCGACGGCGGCGAACATCCGGCGCGCGTCGGCATCGTCGACGAAATTCCTTATCTGAAGCGCCAGCAGCGGCTCACGTTCGCGCGCATCGGCATCACCGATCCCGTGTCGATCGACGACTACGTCGCGCACGGCGGCCTGGCGGGCCTGAAGAACGCGCTCGCGCTCGACGGCGCCGTCGCGTGCGAGACGCTCGTCGAATCGGGCCTGCGCGGACGCGGCGGCGCCGCGTTTCCGGCGGGCATCAAGTGGCGGACCGTGCGCGAAGCCGCGGCCGCGCAGAAATACATCGTCTGCAACGCAGACGAAGGCGATTCCGGCACGTTCTCCGATCGCCTCTTGATGGAAAGCGATCCGTACTGCCTGATCGAAGGGATGATCATCGCGGGCGTCGCGACGGGCGCGACGGTCGGCCATATCTACGTGCGCAGCGAATATCCGCACGCGATCGCGGCGTTGGGCGAAGCGATCGCCCGCGCGCGCGCGGCCGGCTGGCTCGGCGCGAGCGTGCTCGGCACCGCGCACGCGTTCGAGCTGCACGTCGCGAAAGGCGCGGGCGCGTATGTCTGCGGCGAAGAGACGGCGCTCCTCGAATCGCTCGAGGGCAAGCGCGGCGTCGTGCGCGCGAAGCCGCCGCTGCCCGCGCTGTCGGGGCTCTTCGGGCAGCCGACCGTCATCAACAATGTGATCACGCTCGCGACCGTGCCGGTCATCTTCGCGCGCGGCGCGGCGTTCTATCGCGACTACGGGATGGGCCGCTCGCGCGGCACGCTGCCGTTCCAGCTCGCGGGCAACGTGAAGCGCGGCGGGCTCGTCGAGCTCGCATTCGGCGTCACGCTGCGCGAGCTGCTGTTCGACTTCGGCGGCGGCACCGCGAGCGGCCGCCCGGCGCGCGCCGCGCAGGTGGGCGGCCCGCTCGGCACCTACCTGCCCGACAGCCAGTGGGACACCCCGCTCGACTACGAGGCATACGCGGCCGTCGGCGCCGTCGTCGGACACGGCGGCATCGTGCTGCACGACGACACGTCGAACCTCGCCGCGCTCGCCGAATACGCAATGCACTTCTGCGCGCTCGAATCGTGCGGCAAGTGCACGCCGTGCCGGATCGGCTCGACGCGCGGCGTCGAGACGATCGCGAAGATCCGCGCGGGCGACACGTCGGAAAAGCAGGTGCGCCTGCTGCGCGACCTGTGCGACACGATGACCGCGGGCTCGCTCTGCGCGATGGGCGGCATGACGCCGTACCCGGTGTTGTCCGCGCTCGACCACTTCCCCGAAGATTTCGGCCTCGCCGCGCACGCGAGCGGCGCGGCGCCCGCCACGGCCTGACAGCAGGAGCCCCGATGACCTCTTCCGCATTCGATTCGTCCCGGCAAGGCTGCGGCTCCGGCCAGTGCGCGTGCAAGAGCGCGGCGCAAGCGCGCCGCGCCGATCCGTTCGACGACACCGACTACGGCACCCCGAAGCGCCACGCCGACGCCGACGTCACGCTCGACATCGACGGCCGCACGGTCACGGTGCCGGCCGGCACGTCGGTGATGCGCGCGGCGATCGAGGCCGGCATCAACGTGCCGAAGCTCTGCGCGACCGATTCGCTCGAGCCGTTCGGCTCATGCCGCCTGTGCCTCGTCGAGATCGAGGGCCGGCGCGGCTATCCGGCGTCGTGCACGACGCCCGTCGAGGCCGGCATGAAGGTGCGCACGCAAAGCGACCGGCTGCAGGACCTGCGCCGCAACGTGATGGAGCTCTACATCTCCGATCATCCGCTCGACTGTCTCACGTGCGCGGCGAACGGCGATTGCGAGCTGCAGGACATGGCGGGCGCGGTCGGGCTGCGCGAGGTGCGCTACGGCTTCGACGGCAAGAACCATCTGAACGACGCGAAGGACGAATCGAATCCGTACTTCAGCTACGATCCGTCGAAGTGCATCGTCTGCAATCGCTGCGTGCGCGCGTGCGAGGAAACGCAGGGCACGTTCGCGCTGACGATCGCCGCGCGCGGCTTCGAATCGCGCGTCGCGGCGAGCGCGGACGAGGCGTTCATGGATTCGGAATGCGTGTCGTGCGGCGCATGCGTCGCCGCGTGCCCGACCGCGACGCTCGTCGAGAAGAGCGTCGTGCGGCTCGGCCAGCCCGAGCACGAGGTCGTGACGACCTGCGCGTACTGCGGCGTCGGTTGCTCGCTGAAGGCGGAGATGAAGGGCGAGCAGGTCGTGCGGATGACGCCGCACAAGAACGGTCAGGCGAACGAAGGCCACGCGTGCGTGAAAGGCCGCTTCGCGTGGGGCTACGCGACGCACAAGGACCGCATCACGAAGCCGATGATCCGCGAGAACATCACCGATGCCTGGCGCGAAGTGAGCTGGGACGAAGCGATCGGCCATGCGGCCGCGCGGTTCCGCCGCATCCAGGACAGGCACGGCCGCGATTCGATCGGCGGCATCACGTCGTCGCGCTGCACGAACGAGGAGACGTACCTCGTGCAGAAGCTCGTGCGCGCGGCGTTCGGCAACAACAACGTCGATACCTGCGCGCGCGTCTGCCATTCGCCGACGGGCTATGGCCTGAAGGTCACGCTAGGCGAATCGGCGGGCACGCAGACGTTCGCGTCGGTCGGCTCGGCCGACGTGATCGTCGTGATCGGCGCGAATCCGACCGACGGCCATCCGGTGTTCGGCTCGCGCCTGAAGCGCCGAGTGCGCGAGGGCGCGAAGCTGATCGTCGTCGATCCGCGCCGGATCGATCTCGTCGATGGCCCGCACGTGAAGGCCGTCCATCATCTGCAATTGCGCCCCGGCACGAACGTCGCGCTCGTCAACGCGCTCGCGCACGTGATCGTCACCGAGGGCCTCGTCGACGAGGCATTCGTCGCCGAGCGCTGCGAGCCGCATGCGTTCGACGTGTGGCGCGCGTTCGCCGCGCAGCCCGAGAACTCGCCCGAGGCAACCGCGGACGTCACCGGCGTGCCGGCCGACGCGGTGCGCGCCGCCGCGCGCCTGTATGCGACGGGCGGACGCGCCGCGATCTTCTACGGGCTCGGCGTGACCGAGCACGCGCAGGGCTCGACGATGGTGATGGGCATCGCGAATCTCGCGATGGCGACGGGCAACCTCGGCATCGAGGGCGCGGGCGTGAACCCGCTGCGCGGGCAGAACAACGTGCAGGGCTCGTGCGACATGGGCTCGTTCCCGCACGAGCTGCCCGGCTACCGGCACATCGGCGACGCCGCGGTGCGCGCGCTCTTTGACGAAGCGTGGTCGACGACGCTGCAGCCGGAGCCCGGCCTGCGCATCCCGAACATGTTCGACGCGGCGCTCGACGGCAGCTTCAAGGGCCTCTACTGCCAGGGCGAGGACATCGTCCAGTCGGACCCGAACACGCAGCATGTCGCGGCCGCGCTGTCGTCGCTCGAATGCCTCGTCGTGCAGGACATCTTCCTGAACGAAACCGCGAAGTATGCGCACGTGTTCCTGCCGGGCGCGACCTTCCTCGAGAAGGACGGCACGTTCACGAACGCGGAGCGCCGGATCTCGCGCGTGCGCCGCGCGATGAAGCCGCTTTCCGGCTACGCGGACTGGGAGGTGACGCTGATGCTGTCGCGCGCGCTCGGCTACGACATGCATTACGCGCATCCGTCCGAGATCATGGACGAGATCGCGCGTCTCACGCCGACGTTCGCGGGCGTGTCGTACGCGCTGCTCGACGAGCTGGGCAGCGTCCAGTGGCCGTGCAACGACGCGGCGCCCGAAGGCACGCCGACGATGCACGTCGATCACTTCGTGCGCGGCAAGGGCAAGTTCATGATCACGCAGTACATCGCTTCGCCGGAGAAGGTCACGCCGCGCTATCCGCTCATCCTGACGACAGGCCGGATCCTGTCGCAGTACAACGTGGGCGCGCAGACGCGCCGCACGGAAAATGTCCGCTGGCACGGCGAGGACCGGCTCGAGATCCATCCGCACGACGCGAACGATCGCGGGATCAGGACGGGCGACTGGGTCGGCGTCGAATCGCGCGCGGGGCAGACGGTGCTGCGCGCGCTCGTCACCGAGCGGATGCAGCCGGGCGTCGTCTACACGACGTTCCACTTCCCGGAATCCGGCGCGAACGTGATCACGACCGACAGCTCCGACTGGGCGACCAACTGCCCCGAGTACAAGGTGACGGCCGTGCAGGTCGCGCCCGTCGCGCAACCGTCCGAGTGGCAGCGCGCGTACACGCGCTTTCGCGCGGAGCAGCTCGCGCTGCTCGAGCGGCGCACGGCGGCGGGCGCGCCGACAACGGCAACGGCAACGGCAACGGCATCGGGCAAGTGAGGTCGACATGGAAAGCCGACATCTGATCGACATGGCGAACCAGATCGGCGCGTTCTTCGCGTCGATGCCGGATCACGACGAGGCGGTCGCGGGCATCGCCGACCACATCCGGCGCTTCTGGGAGCCGCGGATGCGCCGCGCGCTCCTCGCCGCGCTCGACGATCCGCATGACGAGACCGCGCAAAGCGTCGCACCGATCGTTCGCGAGGCGATCGACAGGCACCGCGCGTCGCTCGAGCCGGCGCCTGCCTCGCCCGTCGCGCCGCACGCCGCGTAGGACGGGCGCAGGCGCTGCGCCCGCCGGGCGCGCCGTCGTCTTCAGGCTTCGAGCCGCATTCCCGAGAACCACGTCTCGCAATGGCGCAGCAACGCGTTCGCATCGGTCGCCGGGCGGCCGCGCGCGGCGACGTAGCCGTCCGGGCGCAGCAGGTAGAACACGGGCCGCGCGCGCCCGTACGCATCGGCCAGCAGCGGCGCGCCCTCGCCTTGCGCATCCGTCACGCGCCAGCAGCGCACCGCGCCCGGCATGATCCGCTCGAGCGCGTCGGCGAGCGTGCGGCCGTCCTCGCCGGGGTCCGACGGCAACGTGTCGTCAATCGCCTCGCGCGGCTCGAGCACGAGCAGCGTGAAATGCGCGGGATCGTGCAGATCGAAGAGGCGCGCGACGCCGGGCGCCTTGCCCAGCGGCCCGTCGAGTACCTGCACGAGCGCGTCCGGCGCGCGCTCGCCTGCGCGCGGCCCGCCGTCGAGCACGCGCTCGAGCGTGAGCGGGCTCTTCCGATACTGGATCGCGAGCTCGCTGACCGTGCGGCGCGCCGCATCGCGCAGCGGCCCGAACGACGCGAGGATCGGCACGACGTGATCGCGCAGCAGCTTGAGCGGCCCGCGGTCCGCCTCGACGAGCTGTGTCGCGAAGCTCGTCTGCCGCAGCATGTCGCGCTCGATCGGATGGCGCTCCGCGTGATACGTGTCGAGCAGCCGCTCGGGCGCGTTGCCGGCCAGCACGCGCGCGAGCTTCCAGCCGAGATTGAACGCCTCCTGGATACCCGTGTTCATCCCCTGCGCGCCCGCCGGGCTGTGCACGTGCGCCGCGTCGCCCGCGAAGAACACGCGCCCGACGCGCAGCTTCGCGACCATTCGGCTGTGCAGATGAAAATACGACGACCACGCAAGATCGCCGATCTTCAGATCCGGCGTCACGCGCGCGCGCACGATTTCGCGGCACAGGTCGAGCGACGGCCCGTGCTCGTCGTCGAGCGCGCCGTTGCGCGGCGGCCGATCGGCGACGAGCCGGTAGCGGCCGTTGCCCATCGGAAACAATCCGGCAATGCCGTCGCCCGTCGTGAACAAATGAATCTCGTCGTCCGGCCAGTCGGCGCCGACGTCGAGATCGGCGAGCATGAACGTCTGCTCGAACGCATGTCCGACGAAATCGACGTCGAGCAGACGCCGGACGGTGCTGTGCGCGCCGTCTGCCGCGACGACGTACGACGGCTGCAGACGCTCGTCGCGGCCGTCGCCGTGGCGCAGCCGGACGTCGAGCGCGCCTTCCGGCTCTTCGCAGTGCGTGAGCGTCACGCCGCGCTCGACGTGGACGCCGAACGTCGCGAGATGCTCGGCCAACAAACGCTCGGTGACGGTCTGGTCGAGAAACAGCAGGTACGGATAGCGCGTTTGCAGCGGATCGAAGTCGAGCTCGGCGATACGCTGCCCGGCCGAGTACAGGATCGCGACGCGCGCGCGATGGCCGAGCTCGACGAACCGGTCGACGACGCGCTGCTGCTCGAGGAGCTCGAGCGTTCGGGCCTGGATGCCGATCGCGCGCGAATAGCGCGCGGGCTGCGCCGCCTTGTCGACGACTCGCAACGGCACGCGGGCGCGCGCAAGGCAAAGCGCGGCGGCGAGCCCGGTCGGCCCGGCGCCGACGATCAGCACGGGAGGCGTGGCGAGCGGAACGACTGCCATAAGGACCTCGTCGATACGCAACATCCGCAGTCTACGCCCGCCGCCGCACCGCATCCATAGCGGGCGGCCGCACCGGTGGATTCGGCCGGCGCGGTTCGAGGTATGGGAAAATGCGGGGTTTCCCGTTTGTCCCGCGTCATGGAATCCGCTTTCGACCGCGCATTCGCCGCGCACCGCGCCGGCCGGCTCGACGATGCCGAGCACGGCTACCGGGCGGCGCTCGCCACCAATCCCGCCGATGCCGACGCGCTGCACCTGTTCGGCGTGCTGCGCCATCAGCAGGGCCGGCACGAAGAAGCAGCCGATCTCGTCGGCCGCGCGGTGGAGTTGCGCCCGAACGACGCGGCGCTGCAACTGAACCTCGGCAACGCGTTCAAGGCGCTCGGCCGGCTCGACGAAGCGATCGAGCGCTTTCGCAACGCGCTCACGCTTGCGCCGGAGTTTCCGCTCGCGCATTACAACCTCGGCAACGCGTACGCGGCGCAGGAGCGCCACGACGACGCGGTCGACGCGTTCGAGCGCGCGCTCGCGCTCACGCCCGGCGACGCGTCGATCCACAACAACCTCGGCAACGCACTCAACGCGCTCGGCCGGCACGACGGCGCGCTTGCGGCGTTTCGCCGCGCGCTCGCACTGCGTCCCGGCCACGCGGGCGCGCACAACAACCTCGGGATGGCGCTCGCCGCGCTCGGCGATACCGACGAGGCGGTCGCGCATTTTCGCGCGGCGCTCGCCGCCGAGCCGCGCTTCGTCGCCGCGCATTTCAATCTCGGCAACGCGCTCGACGCGGTCGGCCGGCATGCGCAGGCGCTGCACGCGTTCGAATCCGCTCTCGCGCTGCAGCCGCGCTTCCCGCTCGCGCTGTTCGGGCTCGCGAACGCGCTCGCGGCGCTCGGCCGCCATCGCGACGCGCTGCCGCATTACGAGCGCGCGGTCGGGCTCGATCCGTCGTTCGTGCTCGCCTGGCTCAACCTCGGCACCGCGCATCACGCGCTCGGCGCGCACGAGATGGCGCTGCGCGCGTTCGATCAGGCGCTGCGGCTCGATCCGTCGCACGCGCTCGCGCAAATGCATCGCGCGGTCACGCTGCTCACGTTGCGCGACTTCGCACGCGGCCTGCCCGCGTACGAAGCGCGGCATGCGCTGCCGGGCGCGGCGCCGCTCGGGCCGCTGCCGCGCTGGCAAGGCGAGCCGATCGCGGGCCGCACGCTGCTCGTGCGCGCCGAGCAGGGCTTCGGCGACACGCTGCAGTTCGTGCGGCTCGTGCCGCTCGCGCGCGCGCGCTGCGCGCGGCTGATCCTGCAAGTCCAGCCCACGCTGCTGCCGCTCGTCGCGCCGATGGCCGCGCGCTGGCGCGTGAGCGTCGTGTCGGCCGATGCGGCGCAAACGCCCGCCGCCGACCTCGTCTGCCCGCTCCTGAGCCTGCCGTTCGCGCTCGGGCTCGAATACGACTCGATCCCGTCTCACACGCCGTATCTCGACGTGCCCGACGCCGCGCGCCGCCGTTTTCGCGGCTCGCTCGGCGGGCAGGCGAAGCGCAAGCTCGGCATCGCATGGTCCGGTAGCGCGCAGGTGCAGGAGAATCGCGCGTTGCCGCTCGATGCGCTCGCGCCGCTCTTCGCGCTCGCCGGCATCGACTGGATCGTGCTGCAGCCGACGCTGACGGATACCGAGCGCGCGGCGCTCGACGCGCATCCGGATGCGGCTCGCATCCATCGGCTCGACGGCCTGACCGATTTCGCGGCGACGGCCGCACTCGTCGATCGGCTCGACGGCGTCGTCTCGATCGACACGGCGGTCGCCCACCTCGCGGGCGCGCTCGACAAGCCGCTGTGGCTGATGCTGCCCGTCGCCGCCGACTGGCGCTGGAGCACGGGCAACGACAGCCCGTGGTATCCGCGCGCGCGGCTCGTCCGGCAATCGGAGCCGGGACGCTGGGACGACGTGGTCGCGGCTGTCGCGGGCGAGATCGCACGCGGGTGACGGCGCGCGCGCATTCGTGCGTGCTCCTTTTGACCGTATGAGCTTCGCGTCCACGATGCGTCCGACGGGATTCGCCTTCTCGCCTTCTCGCCTTCTCGCCTTCTCGCCCTCTCGCCCTCTCGCCCTCTCGCCCTCTCGCCCTCTCGCCCTCTCGCCCTCTCGCCCTCTCGCCCTCTCGCCCTCTCGCCCTCTCGCCCTCTCGCCCTCTCGCCCTCTCGCCCTCTCGCCCTCTCGCCGCGACATGATCGATTCGTCGATGCTGCGCTCGCACGCCATCACGGCTCGCGGCTTGCCCCGGCGTCTTCGCTGCGCGCCCACGCCAACGCTTCGCCCGAACAAAAACGGAGCGCGACGCGCTCCGTTTTCCGATTCGCCGACGACGGCCCGCTCGCGGCGGGCCGCCCGTCCGCTCAAGTCGTCTTGTACTGCTTGCGCGCTTCCGGCGACCGGTACAGCACGAGCGTCGCGATCAGCCCGCAGATCGCGGCGAGGCCGAGCCAGAGCCCCGGCGCCGCCTTGTTGCCGGTCTCGTGGATCAGCAGCGTCGAGATCGCCGGCGTGAAGCCGCCGATCGTCGTCGCGAGGCTGTACGCGAGCGAGAAGCCCGCGGTGCGCACGTCGGCCGGCATCGCCTCGGTCAGCGCGACGACCATCGCGCCGTTGTACGAGCCGTACAGGAACGACAGCCACAGCTCGACGGTCAGCAGCCGCAGGAACGACGGCGAACCGACGAGCCACTGCATCGCCGGATACGCGGTGAGGATCGTGAGCGCCGTGAACGCGATCAGTACCGGGCGACGTCCGATCCGGTCGGACAGCGCGCCCGACAGCGGCAGCCAGACCAGGTTCGACAGCCCGACGCAGACGGTCACGACGAGCGCGTCGGTCGCCGACAGGTGCAGCACTTCCTTGCCGAACGTCGGCGTGTACGCGGTGATCATGTAGAACGACACGGTCGTCATGATGACCATCCCCATGCCGGCGAGCACGACGCCCCAGTTTTCGAGCATCGACTTCATGATCTCGCCCATGCTCGGACGGCGGCGCTTCGCGAGAAACTCGTCGGTCTCCTTCAGCGAGCGGCGGATCAGGAACAGGAACGGCACGATCAGGCAGCCGATCAGGAACGGGATGCGCCAGCCCCACGACGTCATCTGCTCGACGGGCAGCGCGCGGTTCAGCAGCACGCCGACGAACGCGGCGAACACGACGGCCACCTGCTGGCTGCCCGACTGCCACGACGTGTAGAAGCCCTTGTTGCCCTTCGTCGCGATCTCCGACAGGTACACCGACACGCCGCCCAGCTCGACGCCCGCCGAGAAGCCCTGCAGCAGGCGGCCGAGCAGCACGAGAACCGGCGCGAGCACGCCGATCGTCGCGTACCCCGGAATCGTCGCGACGGTCAGCGTGCCGAGCGCCATCAACGCGAGCGTCAGGATGAGGCCCTTGCGGCGGCCGTGATGGTCGATGTACGCGCCGAGCACGATCGCGCCGACGGGACGCATCAGGAAGCCCGCGCCGAACACCGACAGCGACAGCATCAGCGAGGCGAACGCGTTGCCGCTCGGAAAGTAGGTCTTGGCGATCGCGGACGCGTAGTAGCCGTAGACCATGAAGTCGTACATTTCCAGGAAGTTGCCGCTGACGACGCGGAACACGGTCCTGGCCTTGGATTCCTGCTGGATTGCGGGGGACGCGGTAGTCATGTCTCTCTCGATAAGGCTGCGCCGCGGCTGCCCCGAGGGCGGCGCACGGCGCATGTCACATCGTGTTTCTTGCCCCGGCGCGCCGGGGGCCGCGCAGATCGATGATGCGCTGCGCGGCGTCCGCCATCTTACTGCGAACGACGGCGAGATGCGTCAAAGCGCCGCTTGCGAAGCAATCCGAAAGGCATTTGAAAAAAAGCGCTTTTCGAGTCCTTTTACACGTCTTCTTACGCGCGGCGCGATCGCGCGATCATCCGGCCGACGCTCCGGACGCCGAACGAACGACGGGCCGCACCGAAGTGCGGCCCGTCTCTTTCCTGCTCGCGGGGAAATCGCGTCGCGCCGGCTACAGCCGCGTCTCGCGCGCCGCGCGCAGGAACGTGTCGAGAAGCGGCGTGCAGTCGAGCAGCTCCGGGCCGCCCGCGCGATGAAACTCCGGATGCCATTGCACGCCGACGACGAACGGCGCGCGGCGATAGCGGACCCCTTCGATGATCCCGTCTTCCGCCGACACCGCCTCGATGTTCAGATCGCGGCCGATGTCGCGGATCGCCTGATGGTGGATCGAATTGACGATCGCCTCGCGGCGGCCGGGGAACATGTTCGCGAGCGTCGAGCCGTCCGGAAAGCGGATCGCGTGCCGGTGCTGGTCGTAGTGCTCGCTGACGTGCGCGCCCGCGGTCGGCACGTCGGTCGCGATGTCCTGATAGAGCGAGCCGCCGAACGCGACGTTGATGAGCTGGCAGCCGCGGCACACGCCGAGCACCGGCTTGCCCGACTCGATGAACTCGTGCAGCAGCTCGAGCTCGTACATGTCGCGCACGCGATCGCCGGGCCATTCGGGACGCGCGTCGGACGCCGCGTAGGTCTGCGGCGACACGTCGGCGCCGCCTTGCAGCAACAGACCGTCGAGATGCTTCGCGTAGTCGCGCAGCCGGATGTTGCTCGGATGCAGCATCCCCTGATGGCCGACCGTCGGAATCATGAACACGAGCACGTCGCGCGACATCACCCAGTGCGCAATCGATTCCTCCAGATACTGCAGCGTCTTGCCGCGCAGCCCCGGCGCGCCCACCTCCGGATGGAAGATGCGCGCCGACACGCCGATGCGCAGCGTGCGCTGCGTGATTCGCTGCCCGGCGCGGTCGAAGAGCCGCCGCGCGCGCGCCGCGATGATCCGGCCGAACACCGACCACGGCGTGTCGCTCTGTTTCAGGTAGGCGGGCGGCGCAGGCGCGGCCGCGCTCGCGGGCGGCGGGCGCGACGTCTCGAAATCGGGTTGCGCGCCGAAGCCCGGCGGCGGCGAGCCGGCTTTCGCGTGCGCGGCGGAGCCCGCGGCGCCCGCCGCCGATGCGCCTGCGCTCGTCGCGCCAGAGGGCGCGGCGGCAGGCGCGCCGTGCGCGGTTGCCGCCGGCTCCACGGCCGCGCCGCCCGCCGCAATGCCGGGCGCGCCGGGCTCGGCGATCGTGCCGGTCGGCGCCGAGCCGGGATCGCCGACGTCCTGCGCGGCGGCGATCTGCGCGGCGAACGCGCCGACGTGAACAGTCGCGCCCGCGGGCGGTTTGTCGGAGACGGGAGACGGTGCGGAAGCCGGGCCGGCGTGCCCGGAGGGCGTCGCGGCGGAAGAAGAGGAAGAACCGGACTGGTCGGCTCTTGCGGACGTGTTTTCGCTCATGACGAAGGTCTGGCGCGTCGGTCACGCGGAGAATCAACAAAAATTCATTATGCTTCAGTACACGATCGACGGCAAACCGACAGAATTTCGTCAATATTGTTGCAACGCTGTGTCGAATTCACGCCGACGCGCGTTGCAATTGCGCGACGACACGCACGATTCGACGTGCGATTCGACCGACGAAACGACGCGCGGCGGCATCGCAACGGCAGCGGCGCGACAAGGTGCGCCACGCGAGCGCATCGACTTCGCGATTTCATGCCCGGCTCGCGGCCCTCGCCTCCGCGACGCACCGCTGTTCTACAATGCGCGAAGCCGCCCGCCGCCCTCCGTCGCGCGGCTTCGCGACGCGCCGGAGCGTTCCGGGCCGCTTCGCGCGGCGCTTCGCCAACCCGATCCAGCCCGATACCGCCATGACCACTTTCGCCCCCTTCCCGCCGCTCGCCCGACTCGCCGCCGACCTCGCCGCCGGCACGACGACGAGCCGCGCGCTCGTCGAAGCCGCGCTCGAACGGATCGCCGATCCGGCGGGACAAGGCGCGCTCGCATTCACCGAGGTCGACGCGCAAGGCGCGCGCGCCGCCGCCGACGCGCACGATCGCCTGCGCGCGGCGGGCACCGTGCTGTCGCCGCTCGCGGGCATCCCGGTGTCGGTGAAAGACCTGTTCGACGTCGCGGGCCAGGTGACGCGCGCGGGCTCCCGCGTGCTAGCCGACGCGCCCCCGGCGGCCGCCGACGCCGTCACGGTCGCCCGCCTGAAGCGCGCGGGCGCCGTGCTCGTCGGCCGCACGAACATGAGCGAGTTCGCGTTCTCCGGCCTGGGCCTGAATCCGCACTACGGCACGCCGCGCTCGCCGTACCGGCGCGGCGTGCCTGGCGACGAGCGGATCGCGGGCGGCTCGTCGTCGGGGGCGGCCGCGTCGGTTGCGGACGGCATGGCGGCCGTCGCGCTCGCGACCGACACGGGCGGCTCGATCCGGATTCCCGCCGCGCTCTGCGGGCTGACGGGCTTCAAGCCGACCGCGAGCCGGATTCCGAAGCAAGGCGGCGTGCCGCTGTCGACGACGCTCGATTCGTTCGGCCCGATCGGCGTATCGGTCGCGTGCTGCGCGCTCGTCGACCGGATTCTCGCGGGCCTCGAGCCGCACGTGAGCGCCGCGCGGCCGCTCGAAGGCGTACGGCTGGGCTTGCTGACGAACTACGTGACGGATGGCGTCGACGCGCACGTCGCGGCGTCGCTCGACGCCGCGCTCAAGCATCTCGAGGCGGCGGGCGCGATCGTGTCGGACGCGCGCTTCGCGCCGCTCGACACGCTGCCCGACATCAACCGCTTCGGTTTCGCTTCGATCGAGGCGTACGCGTGGCATCGCCCGCTCGTCGCGCGCCACCGCGACGCGTACGATCCGCGCGTGCTCGCGCGCATCCTGAGGGGCGAGCCGGCGAGCGCCGCCGATTACCTCGATCTCGTCGCCGCGCGCGCGGCGCTCATCGACGAGGCGGCGCGCACCGTATGGCAGCGCTTCGACGCGCTCGTCGCGCCGACGGTGCCCATCGCGCCGCCGCGCATCGCCGAGCTCGAACAGGACGACGACGCGTTCACGCGCATGAACGCGCTCGTGCTGCGCAACCCGAGCGCGTTCAATTTTCTCGACGCGTGCGCGCTGTCGCTGCCGTGCCATCCGCGCGACACGGCGCCCGTCGGCCTGATGCTCGCCGCCGCGCCGCACCACGACGACGCGCTGCTCGCGATCGGCCAGGCGGTCGAAGCGGTGCTCGCGACGATTCGCTGAGCGCCGCTTGCGCACCGGATGCCGCGCCGTCGGAAAGCGGCGCGGCGTTCGCGTTAAAATCCGACGATTGATTTTCCCGACCGCTCGAAGGAACTCCGTTTCGATGAACCATCTGACGCTCTCGCTGCGCCGCGAACGACGCCTGCTCGTGCTGCTGGGCCTCGTATGCCTCGCGCTTCTCGCCGGCGCGCTTTATCTGCAGTACGTGAAAAACGAGGACCCGTGCCCGCTGTGCATCATCCAGCGCTATTTCTTCGTGCTGATCGCGGTGTTCGCGTTCATCGGCGCGGGGGTGACGAGCGGCGCGGGCATCGCGGTGGCCGAGGCGCTCATCGTGCTGTCAGCCGCCGCGGGCGTCGGCACCGCGGCGCGCCACCTGTACGTGCAGCTCAATCCGGGCTTCAGTTGCGGCTTCGACGCGCTGCAGCCCGTCGTCGACAGCCTGCCGCCCGCGCACTGGCTGCCGGGCGTGTTCAAGGTCGCCGGGCTGTGCGAGACCGTTTATCCGCCGATCTTCGGCATCCTGCTGCCCGGCTGGGCGCTGATCGCGTTCGTGCTGATCGTCGTGCCCGTTGCCGTGAGCCTGCTGCGCCACCGCGGCCGGCTGCGCTGATCGGCGTCGGCGCGCCGGCGCGGCGCAATCGCGATGGATTGCGCCGCGCGGCCGTCGCCGCCACTGCTCGTTTTCCCGGGCGCGACGGCCCCGGCGCCGACACACCCGTCGGCGCCGGGGCCGCCTCCCGCCCCGCCGCGACCCGCGCGGGGCAACGGTTTCCCGCCGCCGGCAACTTCGGCCCGGCGCGCGAATCCTACGTGCATCATGATCGCCGCCGAATAGCCCGCATCATTGCCAGGCCATACCGCCGCTTTTTTGCGGTGCTATCTTCGTTTCCGGATGGCGATCTACGTGCGCGAGGCGGGAGCCTCTCGACCCTGCGTAACGCGCGCCTGATCCGCAATGTCCCGTGGATTCGCCATGACAACGCAAACCATCCGCATGTCCCGCCGCGGCTTCGTCCGCGCCGCCGCTCGTCCTTGCCGCATCGACGACGTTTCCCGCATCGGCTTCGGCCACAGCGAGCAAGCCGGCCGCACGGGCTTCGCGCGCCGCATGCCGTGGGCTCGCGCTGCAATCGCACGTTCGCCGCGCCGCGACATGAAGTGCGCCCGCGCGCGATGCGCGCTTCACGCGGCAACCGCCGCCCGCCCGGCCGCCACGGCCTGATTCACGATCAGGAGAAACGCCGGATGGAAACCTGGCTCACCGACCTGCAGCATCTGCTCGCCCGCGGCGACGCGGCCGTCCTCGTGACGGTCGCGCGCGTCGACGGCTCCGCGCCGCGCGACGCGGGCACGAAGATGCTCGTCACGCGCGAGGCCGCGCGCCACACGATCGGCGGCGGCCATCTCGAATGGAAGGCGATCGAGATCGCTCGACAATTGCTGAAGGAAGGCGCGCACACGCCGCACGCACGCCGGCTCGAACGGCTCGCGCTCGGTCCGAGCCTCGGCCAATGCTGCGGCGGCGCGGTCGTGCTCGCATTCGAGCGGCTCGACATCGCCGATCTCGGCTGGATCACGTCGCTCGCGAAGCGCACGGCGGCGGGCGCGCCAACCGTGCGCAGCGTGTCGTTCGGCCCCGTCCCCGACGCGGTGATGCTGAGCGAGCCCGAGCCGGGGTCGGGGCCGAACGCCGCGCGCGCCGACTGCCTGTTGTGGGAGATGGGCGACGCGCCGCTGCTAACCGAGACGATCGCGCCGCACACGTTCTCGGTCGTGCTGTTCGGCGCGGGGCACGTCGGCGCGGCGCTCGTGCGCGTGCTCGGCACGCTGCCCTGCCACGTGCGCTGGGTCGACGAACGCGACGCGCAATTCCCGCCGCCCGACGCGATCGCGGGCATCCGCAACCTGTCGCTCAACGCGAACGACGCGCCCGACGAAGCGGTCGATGAAGCGCCACCCGGTGCGTACTTCGTCGTGATGACGCACAATCACGCCCGCGATCTCGAGCTCGCGCACCGGATTCTCGCGCGCGGCGACTACGCGTACTTCGGCATGATCGGCTCGCGCACGAAGCGGATGCAGTTCGAGCACCGGCTCGCCGCGCGCGGCATCGATCCGCTGCAGATCGCGCGGATGCAATGCCCGGTCGGCGTGCCCGGCATCGTCGACAAGGCGCCCGAGGCGATCGCGATCGCCGTCGCCGCGCAGATCCTGCAGACCGTCGACGCGCGCCGCGCGAACGAGCGTGCGGCCGCGTCGCCTTCGCCATCCGGCGCAAGCGCGTGCTGAATCGCCATCATTCAAACCAGGATACGACCACCGACACCACAATGACCCCGACATTCAAAGACAAGATCGCCCGCGCGCCGAAGGCCGAACTGCACATCCACATCGAAGGCTCGCTCGAGCCCGAACTGATCTTCAAGCTCGCGCAGCGCAACGGCGTGAAGCTCGCGTACGAGTCGATCGACGCGCTGCGCGCCGCGTACGCGTTCACCGATCTGCAGTCGTTCCTCGACATCTATTACGCAGGCGCAAGCGTGCTCCTCACCGAGCAGGATTTCTACGACATGACGGCCGAGTACGTCGAGCGCGCGCTCGCCGATCACGTCGCGCACGCGGAGATCTTCTTCGATCCGCAGACGCACACCGAGCGCGGCGTGCCGATCGAGACGGTCGTCGCCGGCATCGATCGCGCGCTCGCCGATGCGCAAGCGCGCGGCTTCTCGAGCAAGCTGATCCTGTGCTTCCTGCGCCACCTGTCCGAGGAAGACGCGCTCGCGACATTCGAGGCGGCACTGCCCCTCTTCGAGCGCTACGCGCAGCGCCTCGTCGGCGTCGGCCTCGATTCGTCCGAGCGCGGCAATCCGCCGTCGAAGTTCGCGCGCGTGTTCGCGAAGGCGCGCGAGCGGGGCCTGAAGCTCGTCGCGCACGCGGGCGAGGAAGGCCCGCCCGAATACGTCACGCAAGCGCTCGACGTGCTGAAGGTCGATCGCGTCGATCACGGCGTGCGCAGCGCGGAGGACGCGGCGCTCGTCGCGCGCCTCGCCGGCGAGAAGATCGCGCTCACCGTCTGCCCGCTGTCGAACCTGAAGCTCCGCGTGTTCGACGACCTGACGAAGCACACGCTGAAGGCGCTGCTCGATCGCGGCGTCGCGGTGACGATCAACTCCGACGATCCCGCGTATTTCGGCGGCTACGTCAACGAAAACTACTTCGCGACCGTCGACGCGCTGCAGCTTGGCGAGGCCGACGTCTACACGGTGATCAGGAACGGCTTCGAAGCGTCGTTCGTGAGCGCCGACGAACGCGCGGCGCTGATCGCGAAGCTCGACGCGCACTGGCACGCGGCCTGACAGCCGCACGACGCGCGCGCGCTGCGACGCGGCGCGCCCGACGCGAGACTCTGAGGAGAGCTTAACGATGGATCTCTATCAAGGCACCGCCGCGCCCGCGAAACGCTCGGCGCTCGAGCGCCATTTCGGCATCCGCGAGTCCGGCTCGCGGCTGCGCACCGAGATCGTCGCCGGCGTGACGACGTTCCTGACCGCGATGTACATCATCGTCGTGAATCCCGGCATCCTGTCGCAGGCGGGCGTGCCGTTTCCGGCCGCGCTGACGGCGACCGTGATCGTCAGCTTCCTCGGCAGTTGCGCAATGGGCCTGTACGCGCGCAATCCGGTGCTCGTCGCGCCAGGCATGGGCATGAACGCGCTCTTCACGTTCGTGATGGTCCACGGCGGCAAGATGCCCTGGCAGACCGCGCTCGGCTGCGTGTTCTGGGCGGGCGTGCTGTTCGCGACGCTCGCCGCGTTCAACGCGCGCAAGCTCGTCGTCGACGCGATTCCGGCCAGCCTGCGGCACGCGGTGTCGTGCGGCATCGGCCTGTTCATCAGCCTGATCGGTCTCGTGAACGCGAAGTTCATCGTAGGCGACCCGGTGACGATCGTCCATGCGACGTCGCTCAATCCGGTGATCGTCACGTTTCTCGCCGGCCTCGCGATCACGACCGTGCTCGTCGTGCGCCGCGTGACGGGCGCGCTGATGCTCGGCATCGTCGCGACGACGCTGCTCGCGATCCCGATCGGCCGTGTGTGGGGCGACGGCAGCGCGTACTGGCCCGCCGCGATCGCGACGAAGACGCTCGTCAACTGGAACGGCTTCGTCGCCGCGCCGGACTTCTCGGCGCTCGGCCAGCTCGATCTGCTCGGTTCGCTGAAGTTCGCGTACTGGCCGTTCATCTTCGTGATGCTGTTCACCGCGTTCTTCGACGCACTGTCGACCTTCATGGCGATCTCGGAGGCGGGCAACCTGCGCGATGCCGGCGGCAATCCGCGCAACATCCGCCAGTCGATGATCGTCGACGCGTTCTCGGCCGTCGTGTCGGCGCCGCTCGGCACGAGCCCCGCGAACGCGTACATCGAATCGGCGGCCGGCATCTCGGCGGGCGGCCGCACGGGGCTTGTCGCGGTGATCGCGGGCTTGTGCTTCGTGCCGTTCCTGTTCCTGTCGCCGCTCCTGTCGCTCGTGCCCGCGATCGCGACGGCGCCCGCGCTCGTGCTCGTCGGCGTGTTCATGATGGAATCGATCACGAAGATCGAATGGCACCGCTTCGACGAGGCGATCCCCGCGTTCCTCGCGATGATCCTGATTCCGCTCACGTACTCGATCACCGAAGGCATCGCATACGGTTTTCTCGCGTTCGTCGTGCTGAAGCTCTTCACCGGCCGCCGCCGCGACGTGAAGCCCGCGATGTGGGTGGTCGCCGCGCTGTCGGTGCTGCTCGTCGCGCAGCTCTGATTTCAATCGATACGGATTCCAAACGATGACTCAAACCGCTTTCCGCGCCCGCCTGCTGAGGTTCGACGGCGATCCCGCGCAATCGGACGATGCGATCGCGTACGACGAAGACGGCCTCCTGATCGTCGACGGCGGACGCGTCGTCGCGGCGGGCGCCCATGCGGCGCTCGCGCCGCGTCTCGCCCCCGACGCGACGCTCGTCGAGATGCGCGACAAGCTGATCGTGCCCGGCTTCATCGACACGCACGTCCATTATCCGCAGACCGAAATGATCGCGTCGCCGGCGCCGGGCTTGCTGCCGTGGCTCGACCGCTACACGTTCCCGACCGAGCGGCGCTTCGCCGATTCCGCGCACGCGCGCGACATCGCCGAGTTTTTCCTCGACACCCTGCTCGCGTGCGGCACGACGACGGCGCTCGTCTACTGCACGGTGCACAAGCAGTCAGCCGACGCGTTCTTCGACGCGAGCGACGCGCGCGGCCTGCGAATGGTCGCGGGCAAGGTGCTGATGGACCGCCACTGCCCCGAGTTCCTGCGCGACACCGCGCAATCGGGCTACGACGACAGCGCCGAGCTGATCGCCCGCTGGCACGGCCGCGGCCGGCAGTCGTACGCGCTCACGCCGCGCTTCGCGCCGACGTCGACGCCCGAGCAGCTCGAAGCGTGCGGCGCGCTCGCGAAGCTTCATCCGGACGTGTTCATCCAGAGCCATGTCGCGGAGAATCTCGACGAGATCCGCTGGGCGGCCGAGCTGTTCCCCGAGCGGCGCAGCTATCTCGACGTCTACGATCATTACGGCCTGCTGCGCCGACGCGCGGTCTACGGCCACTGCATCCATCTCGACGACGACGATCGCCGGCGCTTCGCCGAAACGGGCGCGATCGCCGCGCACTGCCCGACGTCGAACCTGTTCCTCGGCAGCGGCCTGTTCGACTTCGATCGCGCGAACGCGCGGCAGATGGCCGTCACGCTCGCGACCGACGTCGGCGGCGGCACGTCGTTCTCGATGCTGCAGACGATGAACGAGGCGCACAAGATCGCGCGGATGACGGACCATCATCTGAGCGCGACGCGAATGTTCTGGCTCGCGACGACAGGCGCCGCGCACGCGCTCGACCTCGCGGAGACGATCGGCACGCTCGCGCCGCGCGCGGAGGCGGACTTCGTCGTGCTCGATCCGGCCGCGACGCCGCTGCTCGCGCGCCGCACAGCGCGCGCGGAATCGCTCGAGGAGCTGCTGTTCGCGCTCGCGCTGCTCGGCGACGATCGCGCGGTCTATCGCACGTATGCGGCGGGCCGCTGCGTGCACCGGCGCGACGCCGCCGACGCGGGCTGAGCGCGCGAAGGCCGCCGGGACCGCGGCCCGGCGCGGCGCGGCAGGCGGCAGGTGGATCGCAACAATCGCCCCCTTCGTGCAAAAAAGGCGTGCTAGAATCCGCTCCTCATTGGGGAGTAGCCGCTCCGCTCGAGCCGACGCCGCCCGGCGCGCTCGTGACGGGGGCGTCCGTCAACAGACTTGGCCGTCGCGGCCATGGCGGACGCAGCCCGCAGGGCCTGGCGAGACCGATGGTTCACCGCACGCCGCAGATGGGCCCGGCGCGCGGCGAATCGTCGCTCGCGTTCAACCTGGCCCTGGGATATTCGTTCCGTGACTGAAGCCTTCCTGATCTCGACGGGCGCCATCGCCCTCGCCGAAATCGGCGACAAGACCCAACTGCTCTCCCTCGTCCTCGCCGCACGTTACCGCAAGCCGCTGCCGATCATCGCCGGCGTCCTCGCCGCGACCCTGATCAACCACGGCTTCGCCGGCGCGCTCGGCGAGTGGCTCGGCGTCTATCTGACGCCGACGGTGATGCGCTGGGCGCTCGCGATCTCGTTCATCGGGATGGGCTTGTGGACCCTCGTGCCGGACAAGCTCGACGCCGACGAGGCGAACGCGAACCGCTCGCGGCTCGGCGTGTTCGGCGCGACGTTCGTCGCGTTCTTCCTCGCGGAAATGGGCGACAAGACGCAGATCGCGACCGTCGCGCTCGCCGCGCGCTTCCAGGATTACGTGGGCGTCGTCGCCGGCACGACGTTCGGGATGATGCTCGCGAACGTGCCGGCGATCCTGCTCGGCGACCGCTTCGCGCACCGGCTGCCGACGAAGCTCGTTCACGGCATCGCGGCCGTGCTGTTCATCGTGCTCGGCGCGCTCGCGTTCATCCACGGCGACGTATGACGGCGCGAAGGGAACCGCCGGCCCGCCGTCGAGACGTTCGCGCGCCCCGCGCATCGCAGCCGCTCGTCACGGCGGCTGCGGCAACAGCGGCAACAGCCGCGGCAACTGACGGCCGGCTGTCGAACCGGCGTGGCGCCCGGTTCGGCATCGCGCCGTTTCACGGGTTCGCCGCTTCGCCTTTTTCCCGGCTCCCCTTTCACTGCGCCGGCGAGCCGGCTCGCCGATTCGTCGGCTCGCCGTTTCAACGCGCCGGCGCGACGGCTGCGCCGGATGCGGGCGCGGCCGGCACCGCGCGCTCGTTCGACGGCATCGGCGCGGGCGCGCCGTTCTTGTCGACGGGCAGGCGCACCGCGCGCACGGTGCCGTTGCCGAGCGGGAAGTCGGCGAGCGCCGCGCGGGCGAGATACGGCATCGCCTGCAGCAGCGACGAGCCTTCGCCCGCGTTGCGCGCGGCGACGTTATAGACCTCCGTGCCCGTCGCGCGCTCGGTGATCCGGATCTCGAGCGAGCGCTGGAAAATCTGGTAGCTCTGATTCACGTAGCCCGCTGGAAACGGTCCCCACGGGCCGTATGGCCCCCACGGGCCGCCGCGCCAGTACGGGCCGGGGCCGAACCACGGGTCGTAGTAGACGGGCTGAGGCACCGACACCCAGTCGCTCTTGATCCCGTACGCGAGCCGGACGAGATAGCGCGCGTCCTTCGTCGGCACGCGCTTGAACGAATAGGTCGACAACTCGTTGCCGACGATCTGCTCATAGGTCGATTGCTCGAGGCTGTTCTGCTGCTCGGCGGTCCGCGCGAACGCGTAGGTGCGCGTCGCGTCGTTGCCGCTCCAGTTCGAGAATGCCGTGACCTGCGTCGTGACGTAGGACGTGCAGCCGGACAGCAGCACGATCAGGGCGCCCGCGACGAGCGCCGTGCCGCGGATGAAGGAAATGCGTTTCATGTTCGTCCTCTGGGTCAATGGCGCCGCGCGGGCTGGCCGGGCGGCGCGATGACCGGATCATACGCCGTCGCGCCGACACCGCGCCGATATGACGAAGACCGCCCGCGCCGCCGAAAAGTTCGTCCCGCGCGCCTTGCGCAAAGGCTTTGTACAATGGGCCCTTGCCGCCGCGCCGCCCGCCCGGCGCGTGTCCATACTTTTCCTACGCCCACGATCGCCATGTCCGACATCGCCGCTCCCTCCGCCGTGATCCGCCGCAGCGACTACACGCCGCCTGCGTTCCTGATCGATACCGTCGCGCTCGAGTTCGATCTCGAGCCGGCGCGCACGATCGTCAAGAACACGATGCGCGTGCGCCGCAACCCGGACGCCGCGCCCGCGCCGCACTTCGAGCTGATGGGCGAGGCGCTCGCGTTCGCCGGCGCGCGTCTCGACGGCAAGCCGTACGACGCGGTGCGCGTGCACGAGCATGGCCTCGCCGTCGAGAACGTGCCCGACGCGTTCGAGCTGACGATCGAGAGCGCGTGCGCGCCCGAATCGAACACGACGCTCTCGGGCCTGTACGTATCGAGCGGCAACTTCTTCACGCAGTGCGAGGCGGAAGGCTTCCGGCGCATCACCTACTTCGTCGACCGTCCGGACGTGATGGCGTCGTACACGGCCACGCTGCGCGCCGACAAGGCCGCGTATCCGGTGCTGCTGTCGAACGGCAATCTCGTCGATTCCGGCGATCTGCCGAACGGCCGCCACTTCGCGAAGTGGGAAGACCCGTTCAGGAAGCCGAGCTATCTGTTCGCGCTCGTCGCGGGCACGCTCGTCAAGCTCGAGGAGACGATCAAATCGGCGAGCGGCAAGGACAAGCTCCTTCAGGTGTGGGTCGAGCCGCAGGATCTCGACAAGACCCGCCACGCGATGGATTCGCTGATCCATTCGATCCGCTGGGACGAACGGCGCTTCGGCCTCGAACTCGATCTCGACCGCTTCATGATTGTCGCCGTCGGCGACTTCAACATGGGCGCGATGGAAAACAAGGGGCTCAACATCTTCAACACGAAGTACGTGCTCGCGAATCCGGAGACGGCGACCGACGTCGACTTCGCGAACGTCGAATCGGTCGTCGGCCACGAGTATTTCCACAACTGGACGGGCAACCGCGTGACCTGCCGCGACTGGTTCCAGTTGAGCCTGAAGGAAGGCCTCACCGTGTTCCGCGACCAGGAATTCTCGGCCGACATGTCGGCGGGCGCCGAAGACGACGACGCCGCGCGCGCGGTCAAGCGCATCGAGGACGTGCGCGTGCTGCGCCAGCTTCAGTTCGCCGAGGACGCGGGCCCGATGGCGCATCCGGTGCGGCCCGAGAGCTACGTCGAGATCAACAACTTCTACACGATGACCGTCTACGAGAAAGGCGCGGAAGTCGTGCGGATGTACCAGACGCTGTTCGGCCGCGACGGCTTCCGCAAGGGGATGGACCTGTACTTCCGGCGTCATGACGGACAAGCCGTCACGTGCGACGACTTCCGCCACGCGATGGCCGACGCGAACGGCCGCGATCTCGCGCTGTTCGAGCGCTGGTACAGCCAGGCGGGCACCCCGCGCGTGACGGTTCGCACCGCTTACGACGCCGCCGCGAAACGCTACGCGGTGACGCTGCGGCAAGGCTACGGCGACACCTCGCCCGCCGCGCGCGACACGCAGGAGGGGCCGCTCCTGATCCCGTTCGCGATCGGCCTGATCGGCGCCGACGGCCGCGACCTGCCGCTGCGCCTCGACGGCGAAGCGGCTGCGTCGGGCACGACGCGCGTGCTCGAGCTGACCGAGACCGAGACGACGTTCACGTTCGCCGACATCGACGAAGCGCCGCTGCCGTCGCTGCTGCGCAATTTCTCGGCGCCCGTGATCGTCGAATACGACTACCGCGACGACGAGCTCGCGTTCCTGCTCGCGCACGACAGCGATCCGTTCAACCGCTGGGAGGCGGGCCAGCGCCTCGCGACGCGCGCGCTGCTCACGCTCGCCGCGCGCGCGGCCGCGCAGCAGCCGCTCGCGCTCGACGACGCGTTCGTCGCCGCGTTCAGGCGCGTGCTGACGGACGACACGCTGTCGCCCGCGTTCCGCGAGCTCGCGCTCACGCTGCCGTCGGAGGCCTATCTCGCCGACCAGATGACGCAAGCCGATCCGGCCGCCGTCCATCGCGCGCGCCAGTTCGTGCGCCGCCAGCTCGCGACCGCGCTCGCCGCCGACTGGCTCGCGGTCTACGAGCGCCATCAGACGCCTGGCGCGTATACGCCGACGCCCGACGACGCGGGCCGCCGCGCGCTGAAGAACCTCGCGCTCGCCTACCTCGCCGAGCTCGACGAGCCGGCCGACGCGATCCGTCTCGCCACCGCGCAATACGACGCCTCGAACAACATGACGGACCGCGCGGCCGCGCTCGTCGCGCTGCTGTCGGCGGCGACCGCGTCGGCCGACGCCGCGCGCGACGCCGATCGCGCGCTCGACGATTTCTATCGCCGCTTCGAGAAGGAAGCGCTCGTGATCGACAAGTGGTTCTCGATGCAGGCGACGCGGCGCGGCACGCCCGAGCATCCGACGCTCGACCTCGTGCGCAGGCTGCTCGCGCATCCGGCGTTCAACCTGAAGAATCCGAACCGCGCGCGCTCGCTGATCTTCGGCTTCTGCTCGGCGAATCCCGCGCAGTTCCATGCGGCCGACGGCTCGGGCTATGCATTCTGGGCCGACCAGGTGCTCGCGCTCGACGCGCTCAATCCGCAGGTCGCCGCGCGGCTCGCGCGCGCGCTCGAGCTGTGGCGCCGCTTCACGCCGGCGCTGCGCGACAGGATGCGCGACGCGCTCGAACGCGTCGCCGCGAACGCGCAGTCGCGCGACGTGCGGGAGATCGTCGAGAAGGCGCTCGCCTGACGGACGATGCGGGCGGCCGCGGCTCTTTTCCCGGCGGCCGCGGACGAACGAGCCGGCATCGCGCCATGCGATGCCGGCTTTCTTATCGGACCGTATTCGATCGAACCCAGCCGAATCGCGTCAGGCCAGCGCCGTCTGCTCGACCGTCTGCCGCACGCGCTTCGCCGCGTCGACCATCGCTGTGAGCGCCGCGTCGACCTGCCCCCACTCGCGCGTCTTCAGCCCGCAGTCCGGATTCACCCACAGGCGCTGCGCCGGAATCCGCTCGAGCGCGAGCAGGATGAGCCGCTCGATCTCGTCCGAGTGCGGCACGCGCGGCGAATGGATGTCGTAGACGCCCGGCCCGATCTCGTTCGGATACTCGAACGTCTCGAACGCGTCGAGCAGCTCCATGTTCGAGCGGGTCGTCTCGATCGAGATCACGTCCGCGTCGAGCGCCGCGATCGACGGCAGGATGTCGCCGAACTCCGAATAGCACATGTGCGTGTGGATCTGCGTCGCGTCCGCGACGCCCGACGCCGCGATCCTGAACGCGCGCACCGCCCACTCCAGATACGCGGCGCGATCGCGCGCCTTCAGCGGCAATCCCTCGCGCAGCGCCGGCTCGTCGATCTGGATCATCCCGATGCCGGCCTTCTCGAGATCGAGCGTCTCCTGCCGCAGCGCGAGCGCGATCTGCAGCGCCGTCGTCGCGCGCGGCTGGTCGTCGCGCACGAACGACCATTGCAGCATCGTCACGGGCCCCGTCAGCATCCCCTTCACCGGCTTCGTCGTCAGGCTCTGCGCATACGACGCCCAGCCCACCGTCATCGGCTCCGGCAGATAGACGTCGCCATAGACGAGGGGCGGCTTCACGCAGCGCGAACCATAGCTCTGTACCCAGCCGTTGCTCGTGATCGCGAAGCCCCACAGCAGCTCGCCGAAGTATTCGACCATGTCGTTGCGCTCCGCCTCGCCGTGCACGAGCACGTCGAGGCCGTACGCGAGCTGCTTGTCGATCGCGATGCGCACCTGCTCGCGCATCGCCTCCAGATAGCCAAGGTGATCGAGCACGCCCTGCTTGAACGCGGCGCGCGCGCGGCGGATCTCCGGCGTCTGCGGGAACGAGCCGATCGTCGTCGTCGGCAGCGGCGGCAAGTCGAAGCGCGCGCGCTGCGCGGCCGCGCGCGCCGGATACGCGCTCGCGCGGCGCGCGTCGGCGTCGGTCAGCGCCGCGACGCGGCGCTTGACGAGCGGATTGTGGATGCGCGCCGACGTGCGGCGCGCGGCCGCCGCCGCAGCAGCGGCGTCGAACTCCGCCGCGACCGCCGCGCGCCCCTTCACGAGCGCGTCGCGCAGCGCCGCGACCTCGCGCGTCTTCTGCGCCGCGAACGCGAGCCACGCCTTCAGCTCGTCGTCGAGCTTCGGCTCGTGCGCGAGATCGACGGGCGCGTGCAGCAGCGAGCAGCTCGTCGCGACCCACAGCCGCTCGCCGAGCGCGTCGCGCACCGGCGCGAGCCGCGCGAGCGAGCGGTCGAGGTCGTTGCGCCACACGTTGCGGCCGTCGACGATGCCGCACGACAGCACCTTGTCGGCCGGATAATCCGCGACGAATGCGTCGAGCTGCGCGTCGCCGCGCACGAGGTCGATGTGCAGGCCCGCGACGGGCAGCGCCTTCAGCCGCGCCGCGTGCTCGCTCGCGTCGTCGAAGTACGTCGCGACCAGCAGCTTCGGCGCGCCGGGCGCGAGCGCTTCGTACGCGGGCTGCGCCGCGTCGCGCCACGCGGCGGGCAGATCGAGCGCGAAGATCGGCTCGTCGATCTGCACCCAGTCGACGCCCTCTTCCTTCAGCCGTGCGAGCAGCGCGCGATACGCGGGCACGAGGCGCGGCAGCAGATCGAGACGCTCGGCGAGCCCGTCGCGCGCCTTGCCGAGCCAGAGCAGCGTGAGCGGGCCGACGAGCGCCGCCTTCGCGCGGTGGCCGAGCGCGCGCGCTTCGCGCACCTCGTCGAAGAGCCACTCGACGCCCGGCCCGAACGTCGTCGCGGGCGAATACTCGGGCACCAGGTAGTGGTAGTTCGTATCGAACCACTTCGTCATTTCCATCGCCGGCTGAGCGGCGTTGCCGCGGGCGGCCGCGAAGTGATCGGCGAGCGTGAGCGCGCGCGCGTCGAAGCCGAAGCGCGGCGGCAGGCCGCCGACATGCGCGAGCGTCGTCAGCACGTGGTCGTACCACGCGAAATCGCCAACCGTCACGCAGTCGAGCCCGGCGTCGCGCTGCGTGCGCCAGTGCGCGGCGCGCAGCGCGCGGCCGGTGTCGACGAGCGCGCGCTCGGCGTCGGCCGACGCACCGTCGCGCCAGTAGCGTTCGAGGGCGAACTTCAGTTCCCGTTGCGCGCCGATGCGCGGAAAACCCAGGATATGTGCGGTGCTCATCTCGATCCTCCAGAAGTGACCAGCAGTATCGGATTTGCCCTATCATTACTCAAACGAAAGTTTTTGCCGAACAACATGAATATTTTTCAACTTCAAACCCTGCGACGCGCACTGCGATGATCCGCTCCCCGCTCGAATTCCGGCATCTGCAGACGCTCGTCGCGCTGCGCGATACCGGCAACCTGTCGCGCGCCGCGCAGGTGCTGTGCCTCACGCAGTCGGCGCTGTCGCATCAGTTGAAGGCGCTCGAGACGCACTTCGGGCTGCCGCTCTTCGTGCGCAAGTCCGCGCCGCTCACGTTCACCGCGGCCGGCAAGCGGCTGCTCGCGCTCGCCGAGCAGGTCGTGCCCGCGATCGAGGAAGCCGAGCGCGACATCGCGCGCCTCGCGCTCGGCACGGGCGGCGCGCTGCGGATCGCGGTCGAATGCCATACCTGCTTCGACTGGCTGATGCCCGCGATGGACGCGTTCCGGCAGCGCTGGCCGGAAGTCGAGCTCGACATCGTGTCGGGCTTTCACGCGGACCCGATCGGCCTTCTGCACCAGGACCGCGCGGATCTCGCGATCGTCGCCGAGGCCGACGCCGACGAAGCGGTCGACTATCACCCGCTCTTTCGCTTCCAGATCGTCGGGCTCGTCGGCAACGACCACGCGCTCGCGCAAAAACCGTCGCTGGCGGCCGCCGACTTCGGCGACGAAACGCTCATCACGTACCCGGTGCCCGACGAGATGCTCGACATCGTCCGGCAGGTGCTGAAGCCCGCCGGCATCGAGCCGAAGCGGCGCACGTCGGAGCTGACGATCGCGATCCTGCAGCTCGTCGCGAGCCGGCGCGGCGTCGCGGCACTGCCGCTGTGGGCGGTCGCGACCTACCTCGACAAGCGTTACGTGAGCGCGCGCCCGGTGCTGCGCGCCGACGGCTCGACGCTGTCGGGCGAGCTCTACGCGGCGACGCTGCCCGCGTTCTCGACGCGCGCGTACGCGGCCGACTTCGTCGCGACGATGCGCGAGACGAGCGCGGCGTCGCTGCCCGAGATCGAGCTGCTGTAGGCGGCGCGCCGCCCGCCGCTTGCGGCCCGTTTTCGCCGAAAAACCGTCTGCCACGGGTCGCGACGGGTAAAATCGAGCCTATTCCTATCCCAACATCCAACGCATTCTTCAGCCTCTCGGAGTTCCCCATGTCCATTACCCGACGCACCACGCTGTCCAAGTATCTGATCGAGCAGCAGCGTGAGACCCACAACCTCCCCGCCGACCTGCGCCTGTTGATCGAAGTGGTCGCGCGCGCGTGCAAGGCGATCAGCTACAACGTGAGCAAGGGCGCGCTGGGCGATGCGCTCGGCACGGCCGGCAGCGAGAACGTCCAGGGCGAGGTGCAGAAGAAGCTCGACATCCTGTCGAACGAGATCCTGCTCGACGCGAACGAATGGGGCGGCAATCTCGCCGCGATGGCGTCGGAGGAAATGGAGACGTTCTTCCCGATCCCGGAAAATTACCCGCGCGGCGAATACCTGCTCGTGTTCGATCCGCTCGACGGCTCGTCGAACATCGACGTGAACGTGTCGATCGGCACGATCTTCTCGGTGCTGCGCTGCCCGGACGGCCAGTTGGCGACCGAGCAGTCGTTCCTGCAGCCGGGCACCGAGCAGGTCGCGGCAGGCTACGCGGTGTACGGCCCGCAGACCGTATTCGTGCTGACGACGGGCAACGGCGTGAACTGCTTCACGCTCGACCGCGAAGTCGGCTCGTGGGTGCTCACGCAGAGCAACCTGCGGATTCCGGAGGACACGCGCGAATATGCGATCAACGCGTCGAACGCGCGCCACTGGTACGACCCGGTGAAGCGCTACGTCGACGAGCTGAACGCAGGCGTCGAAGGCCCGCGCGGCGAGAACTTCAACATGCGCTGGATCGCGTCGATGGTCGCCGACGTGCACCGGATCCTGAACCGCGGCGGCGTCTTCATGTACCCCGCCGACAAGCGCACGCCGGATCGTCCGGGCAAGCTGCGGCTGATGTACGAGGCGAATCCGATGTCGTTCATCGTCGAGCAGGCGGGCGGCGCGGCGACGACGGGCCTGCAGCGGATCCTCGACGTGCAGCCGACGGGCCTGCACCAGCGCGTGCCGGTGATTCTCGGCTCGAAGAACGAAGTCGAGCGCGTCGCGCGCTATCACCAGGAAGCGCAGTCTTGACGCACGACCGCGGGCGCCGGGGCGCCGCCGCCGGCACCGCCCTGCCGCATCCGGCGCGCTCCGTTCGATGTGCACTCGTCGAATGACGGCGAACCGGCGCGAATCGGTTGCGCGAAATATCGACGAATCGGGCCGTTATCCGCGCGGCAAAAAACATCGAATTTTTTTCGCCAACCCTCTTGCCAAGCCTCCAGTAGCTCCCTATAATTTCATTTCTTTGTTGCCGGTGTAGCTCAGTTGGTAGAGCAGCGCATTCGTAATGCGAAGGTCGTAGGTTCGACTCCTATCTCCGGCACCAACAGATTCAAGGGCTGCGATGCGAAAGCATCGCAGCCCTTTTCATTTATCGATCCGATCAAGCCCGCCCATGCGGCCCGATCCGCAAGACACGTCGAAGCTTCCGCCTCTGTCGGCGTTGCGCACATTCGAAGCGTCCGCGCGCGGCGACAGCCTCGCCGAAGCCGCGCGTCATCCGCATGTCACGGTCGCGAGCAGCGGCAGGATCGACAGCCGCGTTCTCCTCACGACAACCGTCGTCGCGCTCCAAGCGATACCGGACAGCAGTCCGAACCAATCGCCGATAACGGTCCCGAATAAAGCAGCACCGTCACGTGGCTCGACGTCGTTGGCGCGATGCCAGCGCGATCGCAATCGATCGCCACGCCTTCGACATGTTTCGACTCAAGCGCACTTGCGCGTTCATTCGTCCGCCTGAACGGTGCCGTACCGCACTGTGCGCATGCCCACCGTCGGCTACCGTCAAAACCATTCGCTGCGCCGCCGCACGCGCCGCTCGCAACGCAGCGCGTCATCGCAAGCCAATCGGGCACACGTTTTCTTACGCTTTTATTTCAATGCGCGCATCGGCATTCGTCCGGCAAAAAATATTTGGTCAATCCGGACGGGATGCGTAACATTACTTAACGATCCTGACCCGCCTATTGCAGTAAATTGCGTGTGCGACGCTCCGGGATCGGCGTGCGATCCGCGTCACGTCACAGGCAGCGCCCGACGTCGGCTCATTCGTGGGAACTAACAAAGGAGAGGACCACCATGGCTCATGGCTTGATTATGTGGCTCATCATCGGCGCAATCGCCGGCTGGCTCGCCGGCCTGCTCGTGAAGGGCGGCGGCTTCGGGCTGCTCGTGGACATCATCGTCGGCATCGTCGGCGCCGTCATCGGTGGCTGGCTCGCCGGCATTCTCGGCATTCACATCGGCGGCGGCTTCATCAGCTCGGTGATCGTCGCCGTCATCGGCGCAGTCATCCTGCTGTTCGTGATCCGGCTATTCAAGCGAGCCTGACGTATAACGACGTTGCCCGGCGCGCCGCATGGCCGCCGGGCGCTTTCTCGCCTTCCCCCCGCCTTTCTCGCGGCCGCGCGCCGCGTTCTTCTGCATTCCGGATCGCTTACTCGCGCCGACGACCTTCGCCTCCCCACCGATCGTCAGGAATCCCGATGTTGCAGCCAAGCATCGAGCACGGCCGGCGTGAGCAAGCCGCTCTTCGCGCGCCGCGTGCCGTCCGCGCCGATCCACAGCGTGCGCGGCAGTTCGCCACGCCACGCCGGATCGAGCGCCGCGCGCAATCGTTCCGGCATCGGCTCCGCGTTCGCGTATTGCCTGACCGTTGCGGGCAGTTGCATCTGCGCGAGCGCGCCGGCGAGCGCCTGCGCGTGCTCGTCGAGCGAGTCGAGCGCGACGAGTGCGATGCGCACCTGCGGATGCCGCCGCTGCCATTCGACGAGATGCACGGCGTTCTCGCGGCAGTAGCCGCAGTCGAGCGACCACACTTCGACGACGAGCGGCGCCCCGCTTCCGCTCGCATAGAGCGATGCGACCTCCGACGCGCGCAGCGGCTGCGGCGCCGGCACTTCTCCCGCGACGCCCGACGCGACAATCGCGAACGCAGCGAGTGCGAAAACCATTCGTTTCATTGCTGCGCCTCCACGTCGATCAATCGATAGCCGTCGTTGCGCGTGCGCCATGACAGATAGATGCGTCCGCGGTCGGCCAGCAGTTGCGGGTTGTCGCTCGCGCCCGACGTGTACGCGAGCGTGCGCGGCGCGCTCCAGTGCATGCCGCCGTCGTCCGACCGGCGCAGCCTGATGCGCATCGTGTCGCCGTCGAACGCCTTCCACGCGAGCCATAGCGTGTCGCGCTGCGCGACGAGTGCCGCATGCGACGCCTGTTCGTTCGGCGCCGCCGGATCGTCGCCGAACGCGAGCGGCGTGCCGAGCGGCGCGCCGCTCGCATCGAGTCGCGAATAGAACACGTCTGCCTTGCCGTCGACGACGCCGAACCATGCGAGATGCCGCACGCCATCCGTCGTGATCGCGAGCGCAGGCCCGTGATCCGGGCACGCCTCGACATGCCAGTTCGAGAATGTGGCGCGCACGGGCTCGACCGCGCGGTCCGCCGACGCGGGCAGCACCGCCACCGCATGATCGCGGATCTGGCCTGGGAACACGTTGCGCCACGCGGCCTGCACGCGGCCGTCGGCATCGATCGCCATCGCGATCCGGCAGCATTCGCACGTGTGGTCGCTCACCTTGCGTTCCGGCTCGAACGTCGCGCCGCCGTCGGTCGACACCGCGTAGTAGATCGCCGCGCCGTCGTACGAACGCCCCGCCCGGTGCGCCGCGACGAGATCCCGCTTGTCGATCCACGCGACGAAGATGCGGCCTTGCGGATCGATCGTCAGCATGTCGAAACGATGTGTGATCGCCTGCCGGTCGCGATGCACGGTGACGGGCACCGACCACGTCGCGCCGCCGTCGAGCGAGCGCGAGAAGCGCACCATCCCGGTGTAAGGCGCATCGAGCGGCATCGACCACGTGACGTAGATCGCGCGCCCGTCCGGGCTCGCGGCGATCTTCGGCCGGTTCTCGGCGCTCGTGTAGACCGGTTCGGGCAGCGCGTTGACCGTCGCGGGCGCGCTCAGCGTGCGCCCGGCGTCGTCCGAATGCGCGACGACGACATGCTGCCCTTCGACCCACGCGACCCACAGCCGATGACGCGCATCGAATGCGGCTCCCGTCGCGAGCGGCGCCTTCTGCGCCGCGCCGGCCGGCGCAGCGTCCATCTCCATGTGCGCAGCATGCGCGGACGATGCGCCCGCGGCCGGCTGCGCGTCGTGCGCGAGCGCACCGCGCGCGAACGCAACAAGCACGACGAGCGCGACGCCCGCCGATCGATGCTTCATAGCGACCATTTCAACTCTCCATAAAAAGTGCGGCCCGGATAAGGATGGAACACGTAGTAGCGGCGATCGGTCACGTTGTCGATGCCGAACGACGCGAGCCAGTGCCGATCGAACCGGTAGCGCGCCTTCAGGTCGACGACCGCATACGAGCTGGTGCCGCCGTACACGTTCGGATTCACGTCGCTGTTGTCGAGCGCGTTGTACTGCCGCCCCGAATAGCGAACGCCGACGCTCGTCATCCAGTGCTCGTCGAAGCGGTACGACGCGAGCAGGTTCGCGCGCATCCGCGGAATCCTCGGCCAGCGCGCGCCGACGTAGTTCGGGTTCGCCGCGTCGGCGAGCGTCTGCGCATTCGTCGCGGACACGTTCGCGTCGACGTCGAGTCCCCTGATTGCGACGTCCTGCCCCGAGAACGCGAGCTCGACGCCGCGCACCCGCACGCGGTCGACATTCGAGATGTTCGTGTACGTCGAAGCGCCCGCGAGCGTCGTCTGGCTGTAGATCGATTGGCGCAGATCGCTCTGGAACACGCTCGCGCGCACGACGCCGAAGCCCACGTCGCGCTCGGCCGTGAAGTCCCAGTCGATCGCCTTTTCCGGCTGCAGGTTCGGGTTGTTGTTGACGATCGCGTTGTTCGAGATCGTGCCCTGGAACAGCTCGGCGACGGTCGGAAAACGCGTGCCCGTCGCGAACGACAACCTCAAGCGCCACGCATCCGCCGGCTGCCATTCGAGCGAGAGCTTCGGCGAGAACGCGGTCGCGCCGCGGTCCGCATAGCCGAGCGTCGCGCTCGCGTTGCCGAGCTCGCCTCCATACGCGTCCCACCGCTCGTAGCGCAGGCCGAGCGTCGCGAGCCAGCCGGGCGCGAAACGCCACGCGTCCTGCGCATACAGCGCCTGCGTGCGCGTGTTGCCGCGATAGCGGTTCGCGAGCGTCGTCGGCACGGCGTTTTGCCAATCCGCCGTGTTGTAGGTCGCGTTGCGCAGGAAATAAGCGTCGAAGTGATAGCCGAACGAAAAGCGGTGCCCACGCGCGTCGGGCGACTCCGCGCGCAAGTCGACGGTGCGCCAGCCGGTGCCGTCGCCGCGGAACACCGTTCCAGGCCCGCCGTCCCATGCGCCGGGCGGCGCGCTCGACGCGCTGCGCAGCACGTCGCGCGACACCTCGTATGCGGACGCGGTCGCCGACAGTTTCCAGCCGGACGCGAGACGCGCGTCGAGCCCGAGGCCGTACAGCCAGTTCTCCTGATCGCCGTTCTGCGGCGCGAACGCGGTGGGCGACACCGTGTAATTGCGCCCGCCGAACGACACGTTGCCGCCGTACACCGGATTACCCGCCGCGTCGCGCAGCAGCGTGTCGCCGTGCTGCCGGTAGTGGTTCTCCCAATGGCCGAGCGTGACCGTCGCGTCGACGTGGTCGGTGAACGCATAGCCGAAGCGCAGCGTTTCGTTGAGCTGCTCGGTGCGCTCGATCGTCTGCGCGCCGACGATTGTCCGCGGCCGCCCGTTCGGGCCGATGTCGGAAACGGCGCCCGTCACCGGCACGCTCGCGCCGAGCCTCGGATCGAACGCGCCGTTCGGGCTCGCGTATTGCATCGGCTGGCTATCGTTTTCGAGCCGGTCGAGCGACAGCGCGTACCAGAAGCGCCCGACGCGGTCGGCGATGCGCGCGGTCTGGTGATTGCCGCCGAAGCTGTCGGCAAAACCATAGCCATCGTGATAGCGCTGCGTGAAGAACTGCGTCGACACCGACGCCTCGAGCCGATCCGGCTTGCGCGTCGTGATCTGCACGGTCGAGCCGATCGCGTTGCCCGGGTAGAGCGCGGAGAACGGGCCGTACAGCACGTCGACGCGCGCGACGTCGTCGGGCTGGATCAACGACCAGCGCGGCGGATACGAATAGCTGGAGCCGAGCAGATTGGACAGCAGGATGCCGTCCGCGTAGACGAGTCCGCGCGCGCTCTGCAACTCGTTGAAGTCGCGGCCGGCGAACACGGAGTTGCGATCGCCGATATAGCGCCGGCGCACCATCAGGTTCGGCGCGTACTTGAGCGCGTCTTCGGTCGTCACGTTGACGTGCGAATCGATCTGCTCGCGCGTGAGCGTCTCGACGACGCCGGGCGTGCCGGGCGCGAATGCGGGGCGCGGCGCGGTGATCCTGACGACATCCAGGGTCTTTCCGGATGCGGCCGGCTCGGCGGCGGCGGACGTTGAATCGGCAGGGACGGCGGCGCCCGTCGTGGCGGCGTGGGCGGCGGGCCAGGCGAACGCCGCAGCGCACGCGGCCGCGAGCCGCCTGCGCGCGACATGCGCGGCAAGTTCATGGGACATGGAAAAGCGAATCCTGAAACGTGGTCGGCGGATCGCCGCGCGGGCGAACGCGCGCCGCGCCTGTCTTCAAGGAAGAACGGGCACGACGCCGGACGTCGCGCGCACGACGACGCTCACGCGTGGCGATGCGCGAGCGGGCTGCGGAAATCAGACCGGGACGGTTTCAGGCGGAGCGCGCGGCTGCGCGATGCGCACGCCGCGGCGAAAGAAGACGGCGGGCCGCTCGGCGCGGTTTGCATACACGAACGCGCGGACGAAGCGGGGCAACACGGGCGCGCTCGAGCCGAGCGCGACATTCGCGGCGAAGCCGGGACAGTAGACGCAATGCGCGGCGTGCGCGAGCGAACCGTCGTCCTGGCGCGTCGCCCCGCCGCTGCCGATGACGACGCGCTGCGCGCCCGCTGCGCTGCACAATTCGAGCGCGAACGGCACGTCGTGCGCGTTCGCGGCGGCGCGCGCATAGCCGATGACGGGCGACAGTACATTGAGTACCAGCGCCAGCCAGACGAGGCTCAACCATCGCGTCGAACGTTTCATCGCAGTTTGGGGAAAAGAGGCGCGCAGTATAACAAGGCGGTTCGCGATCGCGCTTCGAAGGAGGCGCATCCGTGCGGGATCACGCGTTGCTGCACATCAACGCAAACGCATGTGCTGTTTAAGCAACAGAGACAAAATCTAACGATTGAACACTGGCATAAAGCAAAGCTCGCGTTCGATAATCGTCTCACCAAGGAGAGAAATCATGGACGAAAGGCCCACCCGCATTCCGCCTCCCGAGAAAGTGATGAGCCCGGACCCTGAGCCCGTGGCCGTCGAGTTTCTCGCCGAGTTGCCCGAGCACGTGCGCGCGTTCTTCGACGAGCAGCGCAAGCTGTGCTCACCGAAATGACCGTGCATCCGCTGGCGGCACGTGCGGGCCGGTGAATCGTCGCGTGTCCGCGAACGCTTTCGTGTGCCCCACCACTTCGCCGTCCCGGCAAGCCGCACGGAATCCGGCCCGCCATCGTGAGCCGGGTCGAGGTTGTTGCGTCCGCTGATCTCCCGCTTGCGCCACGTCGCTGCGCAACGTCTTCGCTTATTCTTCTGTTTTTTCCATCGCCCGGTTCCCGCACGCCGGCATTGTCATTTTTCGCCATGAAACAGTCGCTTCGCGCAAGCCTGGCCGCCGCCTTGCTCGGCTGCGCCGTGCTGAGCGCGCCCCGCATCGCCGCCGCCGACGGTGACGACACCGCGCTCACGAACCTCGTCGCGCTCGCGTCGCAGCGCCTTGCGCTTGCCGAACCCGTCGCTCACTGGAAATGGATCAACAGGAAGCCGATCTCGGACCCGCCACGCGAAGCGGCGCTCCTGGCCGACGTCGAGAAGCGCGCGACGGCGAACGGCGTCGATCCCGCGTACGCCCGCGCGTTCTTCGACGACCAGATCGCGGCGAGCAAGCAGGTGCAGAACACGCTCTTCGCGACATGGCGCGCAACGCACGGCCCCGAAGGCCCGGCGCCCGATCTGGCGACGAGCACGCGGCCGCAGCTCGACCGGCTCACGCAATCGCTGATCGCCGCGCTCGCGCGCGTCGCGCCGCTGCGCGATGCGCCGGATTGTCCGTCGCGCCTCGCACGCAGCATCGCGAACTGGGAGACCTTGACGCGCTACGACTCCGGTCAGAAGGACGCGCTCGGCACCGCACTGTCGCACGTCTGCACGGCGGGCAGCGCCAGCGCCGTCGGCTAGGCTGCGGCAGGCGCGGCGCCCGCGAGCGGAATCAGCTCGAGCCCGCGCGCGAGATGCGTCTGCAGAATGCGGCGCACCGCCGGCGCGGCGTCCGACACGCCCTCGCCCGCCGCGCGCGCATCGGCCGCGAGCGCCGCCGCCTGCTCGAGCGACGATGCCGCGCCGACGTAGCGCCAACGGTCGACCACATGGAAGACGCTCGACTCGCCGCGCTCCTCGAACGCGACCGGCCCATCGAACGGCCAGTGCGCCTCGCCCGCGGCGCTCCGGTCCGGCCGCCGGTTGAACGACGGCGCGAGCGACGCGATCCAGTCCGCCTCGGCCAGCAGCGCGCCGAGCTCGCCGCCCGTCTCGCGCCATTCGACGCGCCGAACCAGTTGAGCGAGCCGCATTTCCTTCGCCGAGCGTCGCTCGCCCGTCAACAGCGCGCGCAACCGCTGGCGGACCCGAACGCTGCGACCGACATAGAGCGGCGCATCGTCGTCGCCGAACAGCGCGTAGACGCCGCAGCCGGCGGGCGCGCTTTCCAGATACGCTTCCGTCAACTCCCCGGCGAGCCTGAACCGGCGCGTCGTGCGCGCGATCTGCTCGCGCAGCCGCTCGGCGGGTATCGCGTCGTGCAATTTTTGCCAGAACTGCCAGATGAGATCGGCGTCGGCAAGCGCCCGGTGGCGCGCCGACGGCGCGAGCGCGTGCCGCTCGATCAGCGCGTCGAGCCCGTGGCGCGACTCACGCGGAAAAAGCGCGCGCGACAGCCGCACCGTGCAAAGCACGTCGGGATTGAACGCGACGCCCGCGCGCTCGAACTCCGCGCGCAGGAAGCCGCGGTCGAAGCTCGCGTTGTGCGCGACGAAGAGTTTGCCGTCGAGCCGCTCGAACAACGCGGACGCGATGTCGGCGAACGTCGGCGCTCCGCGCACCATCGCGTCGGTGATGCCCGTGAGTTGCTGGATGAACGGTGGAATCGGCTGCCGCGGATCGACGAGCGTCGTCCACGTCGACACGTGGTTCGCATTCACGACGACGACGCCGATTTCGGTGATGCGATGCTCGGCGGCCGAGCCGCCGGTGGTTTCGAGGTCGACGAACGCGAGCGGCGTGTCGATCGCGGGATGAAGCAGCGGCGAGGCGGACATGGATGGGCGGACGGCGCTTCGTATTGTGTCGGACGGAGCCGGGAGAGCGGCTCCCGGCACTGGCAGTCCTTATTCTACCCGCCTGGAAAACCAAAACCCCCGCCGAAGCGGGGGTTTGCACGGCCCTCGGCGCGTTTCAGGCGTTCAAAGCGCCTGAATATTCGCGGCTTGCTTGCCCTTCGGGCCGGTTTTCACTTCGAACGACACACGCTGATTCTCTTTAAGGGTCTTGAACCCCTCCATCTTGATTTCGGAGAAATGGGCAAACAAATCCTCGCCGCCATTGTCCGACGTAATAAAGCCGAAGCCCTTAGCATCGTTAAACCATTTCACGATACCGGTATCCATATTCCTAGTTCCCCACTAAATAAAAATAACACACGGGCTACGCCCTTATACCGTCACACAAAGCTCCGACGCTTCCTCCACCCCTCATACGATCTGCTGGAAGCACCGCAAGCTTGGTGTTGCTTTTATAAATTGGAAAATCCAATCCAGTCAAGAAAATTTTTGATGACCGCTTATGCGATTTGATACGAATACAACTGGAATCGGTACACTAGGGCCAAGAAATTAATTAACCGCAACAACACCTGTCATTATTACCGGGGAAAACGATCAATTAAATCCGCAAAAGAAAAATCTACCGCAATCAAGCGAATCGACCACGGCTCAGTATTTGTCCGGGTTGCGGTGCGCAACAAGCTTTGCAATGCTGGTCCTCGCCCAGAAAGGCGCTGGAGACTGTCATGCTGAACGGCATCAAACGTTTCGCACACCGGCTCGGTATTGTGCGCCGCAGCAATGCGGCAGGTCGCGCACCGGCGGCATCCGACATGTTCGCCAGCGAATTCGATTCCACTTGGCACGGCGATCATTGGCAGAACCTGCTCGCCTCGCCGCTCGATGCGCGTCATTACGTGATGGAAGATTGGGCGCAACCCGCCATGCCCGAGCGAGACAAACAGGCGGACACGTCGCCGCCCAAGCGACGCACGCGCTGGTATGAACAATAGGCAGGCAAAAAAAAGCGCGACCGGAAAGTCGCGCTGACAAAGGTTTGGAGATCTTTTCCGTCAACGAAAAAGTCTGCTTAGGTAAGCAGAAGTTGCAGTATAACGAGTTGACTCCCTTTCATTAGTCATACTCCCCACAAACCTCTATTGCCGAAGCGTCAATAATCCCATTCCCACGCACGCAGCTCGGCCGCCTCCCCCAACAGATTGTCGCTGTCACGCAACGCTACGGCAGGTTCGGAAACGGAAAAATATTCCCTCGATTCGGGCCAAAGCCTTGCTCCACAAGGGTTTCCGTCGCAACCCCAATTATTTCTAAAACGCAAATATATTATTTCTTAAACTGAATTCATCGACTTTCGGCAACGCTCTTTTACACTGCGGATAGCTTGTGATGACGGGCGTCGGTACACGCCCGAGACATACCCCGGCTCCGTTTCTCGCAGCAGCGGCCGGGTACATCGAAGGACAGGTCAGATATCGTCATCCACCCTGTTTCGGACGGAGATAAACCCAATGAAAAAGACCCTCATCGTTGCCGCTCTCTCTGGCGTTTTCGCGACGGCCGCTCACGCGCAAAGCAGCGTGACGCTGTACGGCCTGATCGACGCCGGCATCACCTACACGAACAACCAAGGCGGCCACAGCGCTTGGTCGCAGTCCACCGGCTCGGTCAACGGCAGCCGCTGGGGCCTGCGCGGCGCCGAAGATCTCGGCGGCGGCCTGAAGGCGATTTTTGTGTTGGAAAACGGCTTCGGCATCAATAACGGCACGCTGAAGCAGAACGGCCGCGAGTTCGGCCGTCAGGCGTTCGTCGGACTGTCGCACGAGCAATACGGCGCGCTGACGCTCGGCCGCCAATACGATAGCGTTGTCGACTACATCGGGCCGCTGTCGCTGACGGGCACGCAGTTCGGCGGCACGCAGTTCGCCCACCCGTTCGACAACGACAACCTGAACAATTCGTTCCGGATCAACAACGCGGTCAAGTACACGAGCGTGAACTGGGCCGGCCTGAAGTTCGGCGCGTTGTACGGCTTCTCGAACAACAATCAGTTCACGAACAACCGCGCATATAGCGCGGGCGTATCGTACAGCTACGCCGGCTTCAACGTCGGCGCCGGCTACTTGCAGTTGAACAACGAATTCGGCCCGACGGTCTCCAACGCGGCCGGCGCGGTCGCGCTCGACAACACGTTCGTCGGCAAGCGCCAGCGCGTGTTCGGCGGCGGCCTGAACTACACGTACGGCCCGGCGACGGCCGGCTTCGTGTTCACGCAATCGCGCGTCAACCGCGCGACGGCGATCAGCGCGGGCGCATCGGGCATCTCGAGCGGCATCGCGCTCGACGGCACGTTCATGCGCTTCAACAACTACGAAGTGAACGGGCGCTACGCGATCACGCCGGCATGGACGGTAGCGGGTTCGTACACGTACACCGCCGGCTTCATCGAGAACCATCACCCGGGCTGGAACCAGTTCAACCTGCAAACGGCCTACGCGCTGTCGAAGCGCACGGACGTGTACCTGCAAGGCGTGTATCAGAAGGTCAACAGCGACGGCACGGGCCTCGGCGCCTACATCAACGGTGTCGGCGGCATGTCGTCGAGCGAAAAGCAGATCGCCGTCACGGCCGGCCTGCGCCACCGCTTCTAATCGGTTCTTCGGCACCGATCCAAAGCGCCCCGCCCGGGGCGCTTTTTTTATATCCGATCGTATCCAGCCGGTCGCGCGCGCGTTATTGCGCCGCGCGTCTTGCGTGCTGCCGTCGCGACGATCGTTCGCGCCTTCGCAAGCTTATCCAGGCACGCGCGCCGAGCGAATTCTCGCCCTTGCGATGCGCGACGAAATCAAAGCGCGCCCCACGGCGGCGCTCACGCTGCACCCGGCGACGGGTAGCGGACGTCGAGCACGTCGATCGGCTCAGGACCGACGGGAGTCAACAGCGTGACCGTGTCGCCGACGCGCGCCTTCAGCAGCGCACGCGCGACGGGCGAGATCCAGCTCACGTGCCCGCGATCGAGATCGACCTCGTCGACGCCGACGATCGTCACCGTGTGCTCGGTGCCGTCCTGCGTCGCGTAATCGACGGTCGCGCCGAAAAACACCTGATCCGCGTTCTCCTGGCGGCTCGCGTCGACGACTTCGGCAAGATCGAGGCGCTTCGTCAGAAAGCGGATGCGGCGATCGATTTCGCGCAGACGCCGCTTGCCGTAGATGTAGTCGCCGTTCTCGGAGCGATCGCCGTTCGACGCCGCCCACGACACGAGCTTCACCACCTCCGGACGCTCTTCGTCGATCAGGTGCAGCAACTCGTCGCGCAGACGCTTGTGGCCCGCCGGCGTGATGTAGTTCTTCGCGCCAGGCGGAATCGCCGCCTGCGCGTGTTCGAGGTCGTCGTCGTCTCCGTCCGACTCCTTCACAAACGCCTTGTTCATGATGCAATTTCAACGACTATCGGATGCTGCAAGGTTACACGAACGGCCTCATCCGATAAATCATCACGAAAGGCTTTCCTTTTCAAATTTGTTTGCTATAATCTCACTTCTGCGTGCGGCTGTAGCTCAGTTGGATAGAGTACTTGGCTACGAACCAAGGGGTCGTGGGTTCGAATCCTGCCAGCCGCGCCACTTTTTCGAGGCCTTCTCCCGAGAAGGCCCTTTCAGTTGAAGTTGTACCGCTTTGCGTGCGGCTGTAGCTCAGTTGGATAGAGTACTTGGCTACGAACCAAGGGGTCGTGGGTTCGAATCCTGCCAGCCGCGCCATTTATGAAGGGCCTTCCTCCGGGAAGGCCCTTTGTTTTTGCCCATTCTCGGACAAACGCACCCCGCTGCCCCGCCGGCATCACGCCGAGGCAAGCGCGGCGCATGCGCCCCACCGCCGGGCGCCGCCCACGCACTAGTAGTCCTGCCGCTCGCGATCGATCCGCATCCCGCCATCGTGGCGCGCATGCACGACATCGTCGCTCGAGCGCTCACGCATGATCCGCATCACGTCCGGATTCGTGCGCACGCGGCGCATCACGTTCGCGAGGTGCACGCGATCGCTCACCTGGATCACGAAGCGCAGCACCGTCGATTCGTGCGTCAGATCCTCGTCCATCGCGATGTGGACGATGTTCGCGTCGGCCGACGTGATGTCGGCCGCGACGCGCGCGAAGATGCCCTTCGTGTTGCTCACGAGCGCCTTCACCGCGACGTCGAACAGGCGGCCCGGCTGCGGCGCCCATGCGACGTCGATCCAGCGGCCCGGATCGCGCCGGTGGATGCGCTGCGCGACGCGGCAGGCGGTCGTGTGGATCGCCATTCCGAGCCCGATGCCGATGTAGCCCATGATGTCGTCGCCCGGAATCGGCCGGCAGCACGCGGACAGTTGCACCGACATGCCTTCCGTGCCGGTGATGACGACGGGCGGCGCATGGTTCGCCGCATGACGCTCGGCGCGCGGCAGATCGTCGTCCGCATCGCGCCCGCTCGTCAGCACCTCGATCCGTTTCGCCATCACGGCGGCCACGCGGCGGCCGAGGCCGATGTCCGCAAAGATCTCCTGACGGCTCTTGTTGCCCGTCCACTGCACGAGCTTTTCCCATACCTCGGGCGCGACGTCGGCGAGCGCGAGCCCATAGCCCTTCAGGCTCTGATCGACGAGCCGCTCGCCCAACTGCACCGATTCGTTCAGGCGCATCGTCTTCAGGTAATGCCGGATCGCCGAGCGCGCCTTGCCGGTGCGCACGAAGCCGAGCCACGCGGGGTTCGGCTTCGAGTACGGCGCGGTAATCACCTCGACGATGTCGCCGCTCTTCAGCTCGGTGCGCAGCGGCAGCAACTCGTTGTTGATCTTCACGGCAACGCACTGATTGCCGAGATCGCTGTGGATCGAATACGCGAAGTCGAGCGCGGTCGCACCGCGCGGCAGCGCCATGATCTTCGACTTCGGCGTGAACACGTAGACCGCATCCGGGAACAGGTCGATCTTCACGTGCTCGAGGAATTCGCTCGAATCGCCCGCCTCGCTCTGGATGTCGAGGAGCGACTTGAGCCACTGGTGCGCGCGCTTTTGCACGTCGTTCAGATCCGCGCCGCCGTTCTTGTACAGCCAGTGCGCGGCGACGCCCGCTTCCGCGATCTCGTGCATCTTGCGCGTGCGCACCTGGAACTCGATCGGCGCGCCGAACGGGCCAACGAGCGTCGTGTGCAGCGACTGATAGCCGTTGACCTTCGGAATCGCGATGTAGTCCTTGAACTTGCCGGGCACGGGCTTGTAAAGCGCGTGCAGCACGCCGATGCACGTGTAGCAGTCGAGCGGATGTTCGACGACGATCCGGAAGCCGTACACGTCGAGCACCTGCGAGAACGACAATTGCTTGTCGCGCATCTTCTTGTAGATGCTGTAGATCGTCTTCTCGCGACCGGTGATTTCGGCATCGATCTTCGCGTCCGCCATCGCGCGCTGCACCGACTCGAGGATCTTGCCGATCACTTCGCGGCGATTGCCGCGCGCGGCCTTCACGGCCTTTTCGAGCGTCGCGTAGCGATGCGGATTGAAGTTCGCGAAGCTCATGTCCTGCAGCTCGCGATACGTATTGTTCAGGCCAAGGCGGTGCGCGATCGGCGCATAGATGTCGAGCGTCTCGCGCGCGACGCGGCGGCGCTTCTCCATCGGCACCGCGCCGAGCGTGCGCATGTTGTGCAGGCGGTCGGCGAGCTTCACGAGGATCACGCGCACATCGCGCGCCATCGCGAGCAGCATCTTGCGGAAGTTCTCCGCCTGCGCTTCCTCGCGGCTGCGGAATTCCATCTTGTCGAGTTTCGACAAGCCGTCGACGAGCTCGGCGACCTTCGGGCCGAAGCGCTCGGCGAGCTCGCTCTTCGTCACGCCCTGGTCTTCCATCACGTCGTGCAGGAGCGCCGCCATGATCGCCTGCGCGTCGAGCTTCCAGCCGGCGCAGATTTCCGCGACGGCGACGGGATGGGTGATGTAGGGTTCGCCGCTCTGGCGATACTGGCCGAGGTGGGCTTCGTCGCTGAAGTGGAACGCCGCCTTGACCTCTTTGATTTCCTCGGGGCTGAGGTAATCGGCAAGCGCGGCGGTCAGTTTCGCGATGGAAACGACGCCGTGCTTGCGGGGCTGCTCGGGTGTCGCGGTCGGCCCGAACAGATGGCGAAACGACTGTTCGAGGACCGCGTCGATATATTGACGCGCGTGCGACGCAGCGGTGGCTTCGGCGTGCCCGGCCTCCGAGGAGGCGGACGATGGTGTAGTGCTCATTTTCGCCTCCTTGGTTCGCTCGTCGGTTGCGCGGGGGACTACATGGCTGAAGAAACCGGGTGCGCCTTAAACGGGCACTTTCTTCAGCATTTCCACGCCGACCTGGCCGGCCGCGATCTCGCGCAGCGCGACGACCGTCGGCTTGTCGCGGCTTTCGATCTTCGGCGTATGGCCTTGCGCGAGCTGCCGCGCGCGATAGGTGGCGGCGAGCGCCAGTTCGAAGCGGTTCGGAATCTGCTTCAGGCAGTCTTCAACGGTAATGCGAGCCATGTTGGGTCATTCCTTCTGAATATGTTGCTTATTCTACCTTATGTGCCTTGTTCGCCGCCGTCACTCCGCATGCGGCAGATGAATGCCGAGCTCGACGAATAGTTCGGCATGCCGTGCATATTGCGACGTGAAGCGCAGGCGCGTCGCGGCGACGATGCACTCGAGCTCGGCGAGCGCGCGCGCGAAGGTCTCGTTGATGACGACGTACTCCGCTTCCGCCGCGTGCGCGATCTCGCTGCCCGCGGCGAGCAGGCGCCGCGTGATCACGTTCGGCTCGTCCTGTCCGCGCTTTTTCAGCCGCTCCTCGAGCGCCGCGAGCGACGGCGGCAGGATGAAGATGCCCACCGCGTTGTGGAACTGCTTCTTCACCTGCTGAGCGCCCTGCCAGTCGATTTCGAGCAGCACGTCGTGGCCGTTCTTCATCTGCTCTTCGATCCACACGCGCGACGTGCCGTAGTAGTTGCCGTGCACTTCGGCGCTCTCGAGAAACTCGTGGCGCGCGTGACGCTCGCGGAAGTCCTCGACCGTCGTGAAGTGGTAGTGCTGGCCGTCCTGCTCGCCCGGACGCGGCTTGCGCGTCGTGTACGAAATCGACAGACAGATGTCCGGATCCTTTGACAGCAGCGCGTTGACGAGCGTCGACTTGCCCGCGCCCGACGGCGCGACGACCATGAAGAGATTGCCGGGATAGACGCCGGCGTGCAGCGAATGCGCCACCGCGCCGTCGTGGTTCGAATCGGTCATGTTGCGTTACTCCAGGTTTTGCACTTGCTCGCGCATCTGCTCGATCAACAGCTTGAGCGCCATCGACGCGTCGGCGAGCTCCTTCGCCGCCGCCTTCGAGCCGAGCGTATTCGCCTCGCGGTTCAGCTCCTGCATCATGAAGTCGAGACGCTTGCCGACGCGGCCGCCCTTCTCGATCACGTGGCGCGTCTCGTTCAGATGCGCGGTGAGGCGCGACAATTCTTCCGCGATGTCGATGCGGATGCCGTACATCGTCACTTCCTGGCGGATGCGCTCGGCCGCCTCCTCGCGCGACACGACGGGCGCGCCGCCCTCCGGCGCCGCGACGCCGAGCGCTTCCTGCAGCCGCTCGACGATCTTCTGCTGATGCTTCGCGATCAGCTCCGGCACGAGCGGCGCGATGCGCGCGACGATGGCCTCCATCTCGGCGACGTTCGCGAGCAACATCGTCGCGAGCTGCGCGCCCTCGCGCGAGCGCACGACGACAAGCTCGCCGACCGCCTCCTTGCCGCACGCGAGCACCGCTTCGCGCAGCGCGTCGGCCGACACGCCGCTCTCGGCGAGCACGCCCGGCCAGCGCAGGATCTCGCCCGCGCGCAGGCGGCCCACGCCCGGAAACGCGTCGAGCACCGCGCGCTCGAGCTCCGCGAGCTGGCCGAGCGCCGCACGGTTCAGCGCGCCCGCGTTCACGTTCTGATCGCCGCGCTGCAGGTTGATGCGCACGTCGACCTTGCCGCGCGACAGCTTGTTCATCAGCATCTCGCGCAGCGCCGGTTCGCACGCGCGCACGTCGTCCGGCATCCGGAAATTCAGGTCGAGGAACCGCGAATTCACGGTCCGCAGTTCAACCGATACGCTCGTGCCGCCATTGCCGGAGGCCGTCGCGAGATCGCGCGTCGCGCTCGCATAGCCCGTCATGCTGTAGATCATCGTTCGTCCCGTCGTTTGATGGCCCAGCGGGCCGGAAGGATTCGAGACGCCCGGCGCTTACGAGGCGCGGGGCGCGAAACGGTCATTATCCCATTTTTGCGGGCCGGACCCGCCGGGCCGATGTGCCGCGCGCGCGGTAAAATTCGGGTTTCTCCTCAGCAGATTGCCCCGATGACGAATTCCTCCCCACGCCCGAGCGGCCGCCGCGCCGACCAACTGCGCGACGTGCGCATCACGCGCCACTACACGAAGCATGCGGAAGGCTCGGTGCTCGTCGAGTTCGGCGACACGAAAGTGATCTGCACGGCAAGCGTCGCCGAGCGCGTGCCCGAGTTCCTGCGCGAGCGCGGCCAGGGCTGGCTCACCGCGGAATACGGCATGCTGCCGCGCGCGACGCACACGCGCAGCGACCGGGAAGCGGCGCGCGGCAAGCAGACGGGCCGCACGCAGGAAATTCAGCGCCTGATCGGCCGCGCGCTGCGCGCGGTATTCGATCTGAACGCGCTCGGCCCGCGCACGCTGCACCTCGACTGCGACGTGATCCAGGCCGACGGCGGCACGCGCACGGCAAGCATCACGGGCGCGTTCGTCGCCGCGCACGACGCGGTGACACAGCTCGTCGCGGCGGGCAAGATCGCGCGCTCGCCGATCACCGACTACGTCGCGGCGATCTCGGTGGGTGTATTCGGCGGCGCGCCGGTGCTCGATCTCGACTACGACGAAGACTCCGCGTGTGACACCGACATGAACATCGTAATGACAAGCGCGGGCGGCTTCGTCGAGGTGCAGGGCACCGCGGAAGGCGCGCCGTTCTCGCGCGCCGAGATGAACGCGCTCCTCGACCTCGCGCAAGCCGGCATCGGCGAACTCGTGCGGCTGCAGCGCGCCGCGCTGGAGGCTTGACGATGTCGCACGCATCGCCCGGCGCCGCGCGCTCGCGCATCGTCCTCGCGTCGAACAATCCGGGCAAGCTGCGCGAGTTCGCCGCCCTCTTCTCGACAGCGGGCATCGATATCGTGCCGCAAGGCGAGCTCGGCGTATCCGAAGCCGACGAGCCGCACGTGACGTTCGTCGAGAACGCGCTCGCGAAGGCGCGCCATGCGTCGCGCGCGACGGGCCTGCCCGCCGTCGCCGACGATTCCGGCCTGTGCGTGCCCGCGCTGCGCGGCGCGCCGGGCGTCTACTCGGCGCGCTACGCGCAGCGCGCCGGGCGCGAGAAGAGCGACGCGGCGAACAACGCGTATCTCGTCGAGCAACTGCACGACGTCGCCGACCGGCGCGCGTACTACTGCTGCGTGCTCGCGCTCGTGCGCCACGCGGACGATCCGGAGCCGATCATCGCCGAAGGCCGCTGGGCGGGCGAGATCGTCGATGCGCCGCGCGGCGCGCACGGCTTCGGCTACGATCCGCACTTCCTCGTGCCGGCGCTCGGCGCGACGGCGGCCGAGCTCGATCCGGCCGCGAAGAACGCGGTGAGCCATCGCGCGCTCGCGCTGAAGGCGCTCGTCGCGCGGCTCGGAGAGATTCGATGAGCGACGCGGCCGCCAACGGTGCGCGCGTCGTCGCGACGTTCGCCGCGCCCGGCCGGATCCGGCTCGCGTCGCTGCCGCCGCTCGCGCTGTACGTGCACTTCCCATGGTGCGTGCGCAAGTGCCCGTATTGCGACTTCAATTCGCACGAATGGAAGGACGGCGGCGCGCTGCCCGAGCGCGACTATCTGGACGCGCTGCGCGCCGATCTCGAGCACGCGCTGCCGCTCGTCTGGGGGCGCCAGGTGCACACGGTGTTCATCGGCGGCGGCACGCCGAGCCTGCTGTCGGCGGCGGGGCTCGACCGGCTGCTGTCCGACGTGCGCGCGCTGCTCCCGCTCGACGCGGACGCCGAGATCACGCTCGAGGCGAACCCGGGCACGTTCGAGGCGGCGAAGTTCGCGCAATTCCGCGCGAGCGGCGTCAATCGTCTGTCGATCGGCATCCAGAGCTTCAACGAAGCGCACTTGAAGGCGCTCGGGCGCATCCACGACGCCACGCAGGCGCGCGCCGCGGCCGAGATCGCCGCGCGCACGTTCGACAACTTCAACCTCGACCTGATGTTCGCGCTGCCGAACCAGACGCTCGACGAATGCCGCGCGGATCTCGAAACCGCGCTGTCGTTCGCGCCGCCGCATCTGTCGCTTTATCACCTGACGCTCGAGCCGAACACGTACTTCGCGAAGTTCCCGCCCACCGTGCCGGACGACGACACGTCGGCCGACATGCAGGACTGGCTGCACGAACGCACCGCGCAGGCGGGCTACGCGCGCTACGAGGTGTCCGCATATGCGAAGCCGCATCGGCAGTGCAGGCACAATCTCAACTACTGGCGCTTCGGCGACTATCTCGGGATCGGCGCCGGCGCGCACACGAAGCTGTCGTTTCCGAACCGGATCCTGCGCCAGGCGCGCTACAAGCATCCGGCGACGTTCATCGAACAGGCGAAAGCCGGCACGGCCGTGCAGGAAGAGCGGGAAGTGGGCCCGCACGATCTGCCGTTCGAGTTCATGCTGAACGCGCTGAGGCTCGTCGAAGGCGTGCCCACGCACAGCTTCGCGGAGCGCACCGGCATGTCGCTCGCCTCGATCGGGCCCGCGCTCGCGCAAGCCGAGCGGCGCGGCCTCATCGTGCATGATCACACGCGCATCGCGCCGACGCCGCTCGGCCAGCGCTTCCTCAACGATCTGCAGGCGCTTTTCCTGCGCGACGAATGACGGGCGACCGACCGGCGTGAACCGACGCGTGCGCGCTCAGGCGCGCACGCGCGAATCGAACGCCGCGACGCGACGATTCGCGCGCCGTTTCGGTTACAATGCTCGACCTTGGAAGCGTGGCCGAGTGGTTTAAGGCACTGGTCTTGAAAACCAGCGACGGGCAACTGTCCGTGAGTTCGAATCTCACCGCTTCCGCCAAGTCCTCCTCTCGCCGTCTCCGAATCGATCCGGCAGGCACCTCCCCGCACGCGTGACCTTCAACGCATGGCCTTCATCAAGACAAGACGCGCCGCCAGGAAGCGTTTTGAATCTGTCGATGCCAGACAATGCGAACGACGCTTTCATCGATGCATCGTCCCGCTCACGACGCCAAGGCGTTCGAGCCGGACACGCACGCGCCTGAAGTCGTGCTGCGATGGAGCAAGTGCGCTCGACGCGTCGACCCGTGCGCTCCAAGGCCGAGTCGGGTCACTGCTGCTCGCCACGGTCATTCCGTGTCGGCACGTGGACGGCGGCCCGCGATATTCGTCGAGTCGACACCGAGGCCGACCGGCACGAACACCGGCTTCGACACCGATGAACGCGCTTCAACCGACCGCCCTTTACGACCTTTTTACTTGTAACCGGATGGCGGCTCAATAAAATATCCCTGTAATCCCACCGAGAGCCGGCGACATGACCATTCGATGTCCTCGTCCCCCAAGTTGCATCGCGACCTGACAGGCAGGACGCCGGCTCTTTTCTTCGAGCGGTCGCCCTGCCGACAGGCGGACGACGCGCGCCCGTAGCAACCTTTTCGAGTGCCTTTGCGCATACCCGGAGCCGCGATTGCAGCGATTCGGGATGTGACGCGCCCGGCCGCGATGGCCGGTGCGTCCCCCTGTGCTTCGCCCGCCCTTTCGAACTTCACCTCGCTTGCACGCAGCGGATGATGCGCGAGCACGCGCGCCATCTGCACCGAAGAAGAAAGGATGACTGATGAACGAGCTTCATGGAACGGCGACACCGACCAGCATGCCGCGATTGAGCGCGCATGAAATGGCCGCACTGATGCTGCTCGAACATGCGCCCGTCGAGGTCGAGCAGGGAACGCTCGACATGACCACGCTCCGCGACGCAGGGCTGGCGGAACTGGTCGATCGGGAAAAGGGTGAGCCCAAGTTCTCCATCACGCGAAAGGGCAAGGTCCTGTTGCGAATCCTGAGCGTGCTGGTCCCACGGGAAAGCATCGCCTCAGCGGCGTATCGGTCCTGATTTCGCGAGCGTCTCGCCAAACGCGCGAGCCGCTACCCCACGCACGTCGGCGCGAACACGCTTTGATCCACGGGCATGCCCGCCTGCATGCATTGCAATGACGAACTGGAGTCCTGACATGTTTGAACTCAACAAGCATTACACGCGCGAATTCATCCACACCGCCTGCGGCGGCAGCAAGCAGGCCTTTCTGCCGACGAAGAACGGCAAGGTCGTGGCCGCCTGCCTGCGAACGGATCTCAATCCGCAAGCGCCGGACGTCATCATCTGCGACGGCAGCGCATCAGCGCGCGCCGCAGGCAAAACGCTCGCCGGTCAGGGCGGTACGATCCCCGTGTTCATCAAGATGGAGACGGACGCGTTTCGGTTCGTCGGCCTGTTTGCAGTCAGCGAATCCTTGATCGCGCCGCTCGATTACACGCCCTATGTGCGCAACAGCGGATTCACGATCGGCCAGGTTTCGCGCGTCCTGAAAATGAAGCGCTGCGAATAGGCATGAAAGAAGGCGGCGCGACGGCAATTCGGCGTCGTGCCGCCGTTCGGCTGCCGGCCGGCGATTCGGAAACGGCCTGCGTCGCCTTCTACCGCCCGGGGCGCGCACTCTTCTCCGCGAACTCGGCGACGAGCGGGCCATACGCCCCCATCGCCGGGAATCGGTCGAAGCTGTGCGCGGCGCCCGTCTTCGCCCAAGGCAGTGCCTCGCTGGCATAGGTTTCGATATAGGGCTTGAACCATCCGCAATCGTCGAGCATCGTCGGGCGGACGTTGACGAATCCCATGCTGGGTTCGAGCTCGGTGAACACCCAGCTCTTGCACCAGTCGCAATGCCGGTGATGAATCTCCGCGCCATGCGCGCCGCCGACGACCGGCTCGCCGGCCGTCACGCGAAAGCCGCCTTCCGGAATCGCCATCGAGAGTGAAAAGGCGCTTGCGCTCATCCTCTGGCAGCCGGTGCAGTGGCACGCCATCGTCAGCAGCGGCGGCGCGGTGATCTCGAAGCGCAATCGTCCACAGCGACATCCTCCCGTCCAGGGCAATTTCCAGTCGTCCATCGCACGCTCTTTGGCAGTGGGCATTCAAAGAGACGAAATCATATTACGGACCGGAACACACAATCAACGCAGTTCGCATGCGCCGAAATCCGGCGCGAGGCGGCTTCGCATCGTCACCACGCCGCCATCGCGCGGCGCCGAAACCGCTCCCCGGAGAACGGAGATCGTTTGTCCCGATGCACAGCGATACGCTCAGACCTATCATGAAATCTGCGCTCTGCCGATCTTCCGGGAGGCGATCATGACGACGCGCGACGAGTTCCTCCGAATCCGGGCCGCATGGCGCGGCGCTGTCCTGTCCGCGTGCGCGGCCGCGCTCGCGGCCTGCACGATCACGCTGCCGCCGCCGCACGGCGCGGTCGTCGTGCCGAGCGTCTCGTCGATGAGCACGACCGAATACCGCGCGGCCGTCGCGCAACGCATCGCCGACAGCAATTCGGACCGCATCCTGCACGGCACGCCACAAGCCATGCTGCGCTCGCTCGTCGTCGTCGCGTTCACCGTCGATCGCAACGGGCAGCTCGTGAAGTCGGCCGTCTACCGCAGCAACGGCGACGACGAAGCCGAGGGCATCGCGCTCGCGTCGCTGCGCCGCGCCGCGCCATTGCCGCCGCCTCCCGCGAAGTTGCTCGACGGGCGCGGCCAGATCGAAATGATGGAAAGCTGGCTCTTCAACGACAACGGACAATTCCAGTTGCGCACGAAAGCGGCGCCGCAGGCGCAGACGCTCAACTGAACGCGAACACGCACGCACTCGCGCGCGATCCACCGCGCTCTCGCACGCGGCGCGCGACAACGCGCGACGGCTCGCGGCCGCGTCGCTATAATTTCCCGCATCCGCATTCGGCCGCAAGGCCCGCTTGCGCGGCGCGCCCACCCGGCGGGCCGCGCAACGCATCGACGACACGCGGCCGCACGATACGCGGCCGGCTCGCGGGCAAGCGACGGCCCGCGTGGGCGCCGCGTGCACTTTCGCATTGCTGCGCGCGAACCGCCGGCATGCGCCGAGTGCCGCGTCGCGCCCGACTCTCGATTCGAACAAAGGGGCAACGACCGCCGACCGCGCGCGACGAGCGACGCGCGCTCGAGCGAACGCTGCGCCGCCACAACCACCGGAGACCCGCATGTCGGATACCCGTCTTTCCGCTTCCGCCGCCGCGCCGCGCGCCGCCGACACGACGAGCCACCGTCGCATCGCGTTCGCGAGCTTCATCGGCACGGCGATCGAGTTCTACGATTTCTACGTGTACGCGACGGCCGCCGCGCTCGTAATCGGCCCCGTTTTCTTCCCGCACGGCTCGGCCACCGCGCAGGCGCTGTCCGCATTCGTCACGTTCGGCATCGCATTCATCGCGCGGCCGATCGGCTCGTTCCTGTTCGGCCACTTCGGCGACCGGATCGGCCGCAAATCGACGCTCGTCGCGTCGCTGCTCGTGATGGGCGTCTCGACGACCGCGATCGGCTTCGTGCCCGGCTACGACGCGATCGGCGCGCTCGCGCCGATGCTGCTCTGCGTGCTGCGGTTCGGTCAGGGCATCGGCCTCGGCGGCGAATGGGGCGGCGCCGCGCTCCTCGCGACCGAGCACGCGCCCGCCGGCAAGCGCGGCTGGTTCGGGATGTTTCCGCAGCTCGGCCCGTCGATCGGCTTTCTCGCGTCGAACGGCCTGTTCTTCGCGCTCGCGCTCACGCTGTCCGACGAGCAGTTTCGCGGGTGGGGCTGGCGCATTCCGTTTCTCGTGAGCGCGGCGCTCGTCGCGGTCGGCCTGTACGTGCGCCTGAAGATCGCCGAGACGCCCGCGTTCCAGGCTGCGCTCGACCGGCACGAGCGCGTGCGCGTGCCGGTCGCGGCGCTCGTCGCGCACCATTGGCGGCCGACGCTGCTCGGTGCGCTCGCGATGGTCGTCTGCTACACGCTGTTCTACATCTCGACGGTGTTCTCGCTGTCGTATGGCGTGTCGACGCTGCATTTCTCGCGCCAGAGCTTCCTCGGCCTGCTGTGCTTCGCGGTGCTGTTCATGGCGCTCGCAACGCCGCTCGCCGCCGCGGCCGCCGATCGCTTCGGCCGCAAGCCGGTGCTGATCGCGGGCGCGATCGCCGCGCTGCTGTCGGGCTTCACGATGGCGCCCCTGCTCGGCAGCGGCTCGACGGCGCTCGTCGCGCTGTTCCTGACGATCGAGCTGTTCCTGATGGGCGTGACGTTCGCGCCGATGGGCGCGCTGCTGCCGGAACTGTTTCCGACCAACGTGCGCTATACGGGCGCGGGCGTCGCGTACAACCTCGGCGGCATTCTCGGCGCGTCGATCGCGCCTTACATCGCGCAGTTGCTCGCCGCGCGCGGCGGGCTCGCGTGGGTCGGCGGATATGTGTCGGTCGCGGCGGCGATCAGCCTCGTCGGCGTGCTGCTGATGCGCGAGACGCGCGACGCGAAGCTGACGTGAACAAGCCGGCGCGAACGCACTGACGCGGGCGGGCCCGCGTCATCCGGCGCGATTCGTCGTGTCTATACTCGATTGCACGGGCGCCTGCCGCGCAGCGGCGCGCGCAACGCTTTCGGCATCAGCCGACAGGAGCCGTCGAGATGGATCTGATCCGCCTGCAGAACGCCGACCTCGTATTGATCGTTGCGCTGTCGCTCGGCGGCGCGCTGCTGCTTTCCGTGCGCTTCAAGCCGAAAAGCTGGCTCGGCATCGCGGTCGAAGCGCTCGCGGCGAATCTCGCGGCCATTGCGGCCGTGATCGCGTTCGAATTATTGCTGTCCTGAGCGCGCCGGCGCACGCTCACATCGCAGCGACGCGCCGCGGCTGCTCGATGACGCCCGTCGGATAAACACGCTCGATCGCGCCGAGCACGTCGCCGACGCCCGGCGTCGCCCCTTCGTCGCCAATCGACAGCGAGTGCGGCGCGCCGCTCACGCCCAGATGCTGGCGCGACGTCGCGCGAAAGATCATGACCGTCGGCTTCTCGAGCGCATGCGCCATGTGCACGAAACCGGTATCGACGCCGACCACGAGCGTCGCGCGATCGATCTTGCGCGCGACGTCGGCGAGCGTCAGCTTGGGCAGCACGACGGCGCCCGGCGCGCACGCCGCGATCCGCTGCGCCTCTTCCCGCTCGTGCTCGCTGCCCCACGGCAGCAGCACGTGCAGCCCGCGCGCGCGCATCTCGCGCGCGACCGCGCTCCAGTGATCGGTCGGCCAGCGCTTGTCATCGTTCGACGTCGCATGAAAGAACAGCGCGTACGGCCCGGCCGGCTCCGCGAGCGCGGCGAGCGGCGCCGTATGCGGCTCGCGCGATTCCGGCGGCACGTCGAGCAGGTAATCGGCGCGGCCCTGCGGCTCGTAGCCGAGCGCCTCGCCCGCGCTCACGCGCATGCCGTGCCACGCGTCGCAGGCGGGACGCGGACCGAAGCGGCCGTTGTACGCGAACATTGCGCCAAGCTCGCCGAGATCCTGGTTCCGGTAGCCGTAGCGCCGCCGCGCGCGTGCAAGAAATGAAATGATCGCGCTCTTGTAAACACCGTGAAGATCGATCACCGCATCGTAGCGATACGCGCGCAACCCGCTGATCGAAGCCGCGATCGCCTTCAGGTCGGCCGGGCTGCGCGCCTTCTTGAAGCGACGCAGCGGCGCGCACAACACGCGGCTCACGCCGGTGTTCCAGCGCACGACGTCGGCGCACGACTCGTCGACGGCCCAATCCACCTGCACGCCGGGGAACGCGCGGTGGAGGTCCGCTACGACGGGCAGCGTCTGCACGACATCGCCTAGCGACGTGACCTTCACAATGAGAATACGTTTCATTTTTATATGGATGTATCCAACTCGTTAGTTGGGCATTCTAAATAGACAGAACGTCACAAACAGCACAAATTGCGAAGAATTTACATTTGTCCCCACGCCGATATCGTGCTAAGCGCGCAATTATAATGTCACCTTTTTACGCGCCGACGCCCATGCAACGCCCTCGCCTGTTCCCGACCCTCACCCGCCGCACGCAGCGCATCTGGCGCCAATATGGCGTGTTCTGGCTCGGCGCGATCGTGGTCGGTCTCACGGCCGTGACATATGCGCGACTCATCGACTGGGGCTACGAAGCGTTCCGCTCGCTCGAGGGCGGCCGCCCGTGGCTCCCGTTCGTGCTGACGCCCGCGCTCGCCGCGCTGTCCGTGTGGCTCACGCGCCGCTTCTTCCGGGGCGCCGAGGGCAGCGGGATTCCTCAGGTGATTGCGACGCTGCATGCGCAGCCGAGCGCGTTCGGCTCGCGGCTGCTGACGCTGCGCATCCTGTTCGGCAAGATCCTGATCTCGCTGCTCGGGATCGTCGGCGGCTTCACGATCGGCCGCGAAGGGCCGACCGTGCAGATCGGCGCGTCGCTGATGTTCAACCTGCGCCGCTTCTACCCGCGCTCGAACGCGCTGATTGAACGCCAGCTCGTGCTCGCGGGCGCGGCGGCCGGCTTGTCCGCGGCGTTCAACACGCCGCTCGCGGGCGTCGTGTTCGCGATCGAGGAATTGAGCCGCAGCTTTTCGGCGCGCGCGAGCGGCGTGCTGATCACCGCGATCATCATCGCCGGCGTGATCGCGCTCGGCTTGAACGGCAACTACACGTACTTCGGCACGATCGAGATCGGCCAGCATTTTCCGAAAATGCTCGCGGCCGCCGTGCTGCTGACGGCGCTCGTCACGGGCGTCGCAGGCGGGCTGTTCGGCTGGCTGCTGCTGAACACCGGCCGCTGGCTGCCGGCAAGGCTGCTCACGCTCTACCGCGAGCGGCCGATCGTGTTCGCGGCGGCATGCGGCCTCGCGATCGCCGCCGTCGGCGTCGCGTCCGGCGGCACGACGTTCGGCAGCGGCTATGCGGAGGCGCGCGGGCTCCTCGACGGCCGCGAACAACTGTCCGTCCTGTATCCGTTCCTGAAAATGATCTCGATGGTCGCGTCGTATCTGCCCGGCATTCCGGGCGGGATCTTCGCGCCGTCGCTGTCGATCGGCGCGGGCTTCGGCAATCTGCTGCATTTCGTGTTCAGCGGCATGCATCTGCCGATGCTGATCGCGCTCGCGATGGTCGGCTATCTCGCGGCCGTCACGCAATCGCCGATCACGTCGTTCGTGATCGTGATGGAGATGATCAACGGCCACGCGCTCGTGATCTCGCTGATGGCGACCGCGCTGATCGCAAGCCGCGTATCGCGCCTGTTCGTGCCGCCGCTCTACGAGACGCTCGCCGAGCGCTACCTGAAGCCGCCGCAGCCGAAGCGCGCGACGGCTGCGCCCGCCCCCGCTCCCGCACACGCTGGCATCGCGGCGGTCAGGATGCCGGAAGACGCCGAATCGGCGCCCGCCGATCCGCTCGACACGCTGCGCGACGAAGCGACGGACGACGCGCAAGCAAACGCGGCGAACGATGCGAGCGCCGCCGACGGCAATGTCGGCGCGGATGCGGCGGCGCGCGCCGACGACGCGTCGATGACCGCGGCCGATGCCGAACGCGCGGCCTCGCCGCCCCACGCGGGCTCGGTATCGACGCCCGGCGCGGCCGACGAGCCGAATGCGCGCGCCGACGGCTCGACGTCGCCGCCGGGCGACACCGCGCATCGCGAGCCGCGGCATCGTCCCGCTCAATAGATGACGACAGGCGCCGGCCGGTAATACACCGGCCGCGCCGGCACGACGACGCAGCCGGCCAGCGTCAGCGCGACGAGCGCGAGGGCGAACAGGGTCCGTTTCATCGCTCGCCCCTCCTCAGGCCCAGTGGCCGCGAACCCAGACCCAGCCCGGGCCGCGCTGCGACCAGTGCCCCGGCTCCCAGTGCATGCCGACGCGCTCGATTTCCCAATGCCCGGCGATCCACACATAGCGGTCGTGATCCCAGCGCCAGTGGCCGCGATCCCATACGTAGCCGACACGCGGCTCGGGCACGACCTCGTGGCGCACGGGCGGCGGCGCGCTCGGCGCGACGACGACGACTTCGCGCACGGCCGGCTCGATGACGACGGGCGCCGCCTGCGCGACGACGATTTCGTCGGCGCTCGCGACAAGCGGCGCGGCGAGCGCGCAAACGCCCGCGCCCGCGACGGCGAACGGCAGCACGACACGATGAAGAGAGAAAGACATCACGGCCTCCATGAACGATTGAACACGCGACGAGAGCGTATCCATTCAATGCTCAGGAAGGCGTAACGGCGGACAGGCGCTGCGTTACCGGAGGCCCGAAAGTGCAACGAGAAGTAAAGGCGCGCGCGGCGGCGGCGCGCCGCGCGCGATGAGACGGGAAACGCGTCAGGCTTGCGGGATCTCGATCTTCACTTCGAGCACTTCCAGATCGTCCTGGCGCTCGAGGCTCACGCGGATGTCATCGTTCGAAATCTTCACGTACTTCGAAATGACCGCGACGAGTTCCTTTTGCAACGCGGGCAGATAATCGGCGGGCGGCCGGCCGCCCACGCGCTCGTGCGCGATGATGAGTTGCAGGCGCTCCTTCGCGACGGCCGCGGATTTCTTTTTCTCACCAAGTAGAAACGACAGAATCGACATGACGCGCCTCCGTTACTTGGAGCCGAAGAGGCGCTGCAGCAGGCCCGGCTTCTGATAGTCGGTGAAACGCAGCGGCTTGTCCTCGCCGAGGAAGCGCGACACGATGTCCTTGTACGCCTCCGCGACGTCGGTGCCGTCGAGGTGGACGGCGGGCAGGCCCTGGTTGGACGCGTGCAGCACCGCTTCGGACTCCGGCACGACGCCGATCAGCTTGATGCGCAGGATCTCGCTGATGTCGTCGAGCGACAGCATCTCGCCTTCGGTCACGCGTTTCGGGTTGTAGCGGGTGATGAGCAGGTGCTCCTTGATCGGATCCTTGCCTTCCGACGCGCGCTTCGTCTTCGACGACAGGATGCCGAGGATGCGGTCCGAATCGCGCACCGACGACACTTCCGGGTTCGTCACGACGAGCGCCTCGTCCGCGAAGTACATCGCGTGCAGCGCGCCCGACTCGATGCCCGCTGGCGAATCGCAGACGATGAATTCGAAGTCCATCCCGATCAGGTCATTGATGACCTTCTCGACGCCCTCGCGCGTCAGCGCTTCCTTGTCGCGCGTCTGCGACGCGGGCAGGATGTACAGGTTCTCGCACTTCTTGTCCTTGATGAGCGCCTGGTTCAGGTTCGCTTCGCCCTGGATCACGTTGACGAGGTCGTACACGACGCGGCGCTCGCAGCCCATGATGAGGTCGAGATTGCGCAGACCGACGTCGAAATCGATCACGGCCGTCTTGTGGCCGCGCAGCGCGAGACCGGAAGCAAAGCTCGCGCTCGTCGTCGTCTTGCCCACGCCGCCCTTGCCCGAAGTCACCACGATGATTTTTGCCATTTACCTACCCTGTGTTCGTCAATGAGGACCGACCGACCCGTTTGTCGCGCCACGCGTGTCACGTGAGACGCAGCGGTTCGATCATCAGTTTTTCCTGTTCCAGCCGGATCTGCACCGACTTGCCGAGCACGTCGGCCGGCAGCGGGTTCTCGGTGGTCCGATAGATGCCCGCGATCGAGATCAGTTCCGGTTCGAGACACGTGCAGAAGATGCGCGCGTCGTGATTGCCGTGCACGCCCGCGAGCGCGCGGCCGCGCAACGGCGCGTAGATGTGGATGTTGCCTTCCGCGATGACCTCGGCGCCGTAACTGACCGGGCCGAGCACCACGAGATCTCCCTTCGCGTAAATCTGTTGTCCTGAGCGCAGCGGCTTGTCGATGACGAGCGTCGCCGACTGCGCCGCGACAGCGGGCGCGGCGGACACGGCCGGCGGCTCGCCCGCGTCGGCGCCGGCCGGCGCGGGCGGCTCCGCCTGCTGCGCGGGCGCGTCGTCCTCCGCCTTCGGCGCCGGCGCGCGCCGGTCGCGCGCCTCGAGCAGCGGCAGACCCGCGCCCGCCGCCCACACGTGCTGCCCCGGTTGCGCGACGACGCCGATCGCGCGCATCCGCACGTCGCTCAGCATCCCGCGGATGTCGTCGAGCGGCACGCGCTCGTTATCCGCGAGCCGGCGCACGTCGATCGCGACGACGTCATCCGCAAAGAATTCGGGAGTCGCTTCGAAACGCTTGACCAACTCGGCGCGCAACGCATCGAGGTCGGCGGTTTTCACGATGAACAGCAACGTGTCGACCGAGCCGCTGCGCAGTTCGAAGAATGGCGATTTTTTAAGCGACATGGACGTTCTGCAAAAAAATTTTGCGTATTTTACAGGCGTCCGCGCCCGGGGCCATCATTTTCGGGCGCGCCGAATGCGCGCGCGGCGGCCGGCCTGCCCGCGGCACCCCGTCCGGGCGCGGCAAGGAAGGTCCGGGACCGGTTCGCACGCCGCTTACGCGTGCTCGCGCCAGACGAACAGCGACTTCATCGCACCCGGCACGCGGGTGATCGGCGCACGCTCGCCGGTGTCGGCGAAACCGACGTGCTCATAGAAACGGATCGCGCTGCGGTTCTGGTCGGCGATCCACGCGTAGATCTCGCCGGCGCCGCGTGTGGCGAGCCACGCGCGCGCCGTGTTGACGAGCAGCACGCCGCCGCGCAGATGACGGACCGCATGCGCGACCCACAGCTCGCTCACGAACGCGCGGCGCGCGGGCGTACTGTCGAAATACGCGCCGATCATGCCGGCCGGATGGCCTTCGGTGTACAGCACGAACGTGGTCGATTCATCGGACGCCGCGCGCTGCTGCGCGATCGCGGCCGCTCGCGCGGCGTCGACGGCCAGTTCGGCTTCCGGCGTCTCGCCGCTCGCATAGGGCTCGCGCAGCGAGGCCGCGCGCAGTTCGCGATACACGCCGCCCTGATCCGCGGCAATACGACGAACAGTCAAGGTCGAACTCATGCAGGCACAGCCCCCTTCGGACAGCAAGCCGTTAGCTTCAACCGAAAGCGGGGCATGAGTCAAATCGTAATTTTTGAATGGCTGCGAAATGTCGTCGATAAACGCGATATCGAGCGCAATTTCGCGCTTATGCGGCAGCGCAGCAATATGCGGCGGTCGGTCGACGGGACGTGCCGCGCGAAAACGGGCATCAACGTCATGGGTTTGATCAGTCGACGCGTTCGCCTCGCACGTCGTGCGCGCATGGCTCCGATTGGTCGCGCCGTTCAGTTCTTATGCAGTCCGTTCGATCGGAGCGAGTCGGGAAAACCTGTGCGCGCATCGGCGGCGGCTACCGTCTTGCCCCGGCCCGAGCCGCGTCTTTCGACATCGATCGAGCGGTCGAACGTGTCCACCCGCGCACCTCGATTCATTCGCTTCGGTCACGGCGCTCCCGCATCTCCAATCGCCCAATACCTTCATCGAGGCGCACTCCGCATCGCCGAAAAAAATCTCACGCCGATCCAAGGATCAAATCATCCCAATAATCGATCCCCTCGATCAATATGCCGCCGCCTCGTTGGCGCAGGCATATCTGTCCGACAACGATTACCGAAACACCCTCCCGATGCGCCGGCGACGCACGACGATCTCCACTCGGCTCTCGTGTCTGCTCGACATGCACACATGCCGACGACGAACGTCAACGTTCCGTCGTGTCTTAAACTTCAAAGATTCGAGACGATTTTTCAAATTCCGGCATTGAGTCGAACTATAAACAGCAATGGCATGAGTCCGATTTCGCAACCCCCTTGTTCAATTGCCGGCACGCCTACCAAATCTGGGTGTTTAGTCTCGGATCGATTAATTTATTATTGTTTGCGGTCGATCTGCCATTACCCGCGCATTTCGATTGACCCAGTCCTTTAACGAATTTCAGAAAGAGAAATTTCGTTATGGGAATCCGACTAAAACAGACTGATAGACCGAGGTGAAATCATGCGATAAGCGTCAAAAACAGCGCATCGAACACGGTTGAAGTGTCGATCAATCACTGGGGAACGGACGGCGACACCAAGCCGTTCAAGATGGCGCCCGGAGCCAGCGATTCCTGGAATTGCACCGACTTTCGCGGCTACGTCATGTATGTGCAGTTGGGCGGGTCGGCGATGCCGTACTATGTGCTGAGCACCAGCAATATCGTGATCTACGACGACAAGGTGACGGATAGCGGGCAAACGCTCCTTCCCGCAAACAAGCGTTTTGGCTGAGCGCGCGACAAGAAACCGGGCACATTGGCCTCTGAACGGCACCAGGGCGCCGATTGGCGCGACGCGCGGAACAAGCCGAGCGCATCATCGACGTTGACCGCTCACGGCGTGCAACCACATTGCCCGATCGGAACGGATTGTTGATGCGCCGCTCAGCCACGATTCCCGTGACGCAATAGAAAAACCCCCGCAAGCCTTTTGGCGTTGCGGGGGTTTCCTGTGTATCTGGCGGAAAGGGTGGGATTCGAACCCACGATACGGTATAACCGTATACCGGATTTCGAGTCCGGCGCATTCGACCTCTCTGCCACCTTTCCTTTTTCGCTCACCGGCAGGTCATCCCGGCGAAGCGAAGATTATAGAACAACTCTTCGCGGACTTCCAAGTTTTTTCTTCAAAAACTTTTCGAAGCCGCTCGGACGCCCGTTCAGGCCGCGCTCGAAGGCGCGTCGATCCGCTCGACGCCGCCCATGTAAGGCCGCAGCGCAACGGGCACCGTCACCGAGCCGTCGGCGTTCTGGTAGTTCTCCAGCACCGCGACGAGCGTACGGCCGACCGCGAGCCCCGAGCCATTCAGCGTATGCACGAGTTCCGGCTTGCCCTGCGCGTTGCGGAACCGTGCCTGCATCCGGCGCGCCTGGAACGATTCGGTGTTCGAGCAGCTCGAGATCTCCCGATACGTGTTCTGCGCGGGCAGCCATACCTCGAGGTCGAACGTCTTCGCCGCCGAGAAGCCCATGTCGCCCGTGCACAGCGTGATCACGCGGTAAGGCAGTTCGAGCTTCTGCAGGATCGCCTCAGCATGGCCGACCATCTCGTCGAGCGCCGCGTACGACGCTTCCGGCGTGACGATCTGCACCATCTCGACCTTGTCGAACTGGTGCTGGCGAATCATCCCGCGCGTGTCGCGGCCGTACGAGCCCGCTTCCGAGCGAAAGCACGGCGAATGCGCGGTCAGCTTGATCGGCAGCGCGGACGCCTCGACGATCGAATCGCGCACGGTGTTCGTCAGCGAGATCTCCGATGTCGAGATCAGGTATTGCGTCACCGTGTTCTCCGCGCCGCCCTTCTCGACGCGGAACATGTCCTCCGCGAACTTCGGCAACTGGCCCGTGCCGTACAGCACGTCCGGATTCACGATGTAAGGCGTATACGTCTCGCTGTAACCGTGCTGCAGCGTGTGCGTATCCAGCATGAACTGCGCGAGCGCGCGATGCAGGCGCGCGATCGGGCCGCGCAGCACCGTGAAGCGCGCGCCCGACAGCTTCGCGCCCGTCTCGAAATCGAGGCCGAGCGGCGTGCCGACGTCGACGTGGTCCTTCACGTCGAAATCGAACTGGCGCGGCGTGCCCCAGCGGCGCACTTCGACATTCTCCGTCTCGTCGCTACCGACTGGCACGCTCTCGTGCGCCAGATTCGGCATCTGCAGCATCAGGTCGGACACGCGCGCCTGGATCTCGTCGAGCTTCACCGCCGATGCCTTCATCTCGTCGCCGATGCCGCCCACTTCGGCCATCACCGCCGTCGTGTCCTCGCCCCGCCCCTTCATCGCGCCGATCTGCTTCGACAGGCTGTTGCGGCGCGCCTGCAGTTCTTCGGTGCGGGTCTGGATCGCCCGGCGTTCCGCTTCGAGCGCGGAGAACGCGGCGACGTCGAGGGTGTAGCCGCGATCGGCGAGGCGTTTCGCGACGCCGTCGAGGTCTTTGCGCAGCAACTGGATGTCGAGCATGGGAGAACAGGAAAATCGTTGTGTAAGAGGGGAATTCTAACGCACCGCGCGTCCGCCACGGCGTCGGCCAAACGGCCGGTGTCGCAAACCGGGCGTCCGTGGCAGTATCGCGTTGCCGGCATGCGCGCCGGTCCACATCCGCTTCACAGGAGAATCGATGGCCATCGAATTGGACAAGGACGTGCGCGATCGCGCAATCGCGTCGCTGCAACGCTATTTCACCGAAAACCTGGAGGAGCCGATCGGCAATATCCAGGCCGGCGCGCTGCTGAATTTCTTCGTCGAGGAAATCGGCCCGGCGATCTACAACCTCGCGATCGCCGACGCGCAGTCGAGCCTGCACACGCGCGTCGCCGAACTCGACATCGACTGCCATCAGGAGCCGTTCGACTACTGGAAGAAGCAGCCGGCGCGCAAACGCTGAAGCAGCCGACGGACGACCGCCGCCGCCCGCGCCGGCCTCGCTAGTCCTTCTTGCCCGCTTCGCGGTCGAGCTCGCGCAGCCATGCAAGCTTGTCGGCGATCTTCGTCTCGAGCCCGCGCGGCACCGGCTTGTACCAGCGCGGCTCGCGCATGCCGTCCGGCAAGTATGTCTCGCCCGCCGCGTATGCGTTCGGCTCGTCGTGCGCGTAGCGGTACGCGTGGCCGTAGCCGAGCTCCTTCATCAGCTTCGTCGGCGCGTTGCGCAAATGCACCGGCACCTCGCGCGACTTGTCCTGCCGCACGAACGCCATCGCCTCGTTGTACGCGTTGTAGCCGGCGTTGCTCTTCGCCGCGCACGCGAGGTAGAGCACCGCCTGCGCGAGCGCGAGCTCGCCCTCCGGCGAGCCGAGCCGCTCGTAGGTCTGCGCCGCATCGTTCGCGATCTGCATCGCGCGCGGGTCGGCCAGGCCGATGTCCTCCCACGCCATGCGCACGACGCGCCGCGCGAGGTATTTCGGGTCCGCGCCGCCGTCGAGCATCCGGCACAGCCAGTACAGCGCGCCGTCCGGGCTCGAGCCGCGCACCGACTTGTGCAGAGCGGAGATCTGGTCGTAGAAATTGTCGCCGCCCTTGTCGAAGCGGCGCGCGTTCATCGTCATCGCGCTCTCGACGAACGCCGCGTCGATCGTCGTCACGCCCGCGGACGTCGCCGCCGTCTGCGCCTGCTCGAGCAGATTCAGAAAACGCCGCGCGTCGCCGTCCGCGTAGCCGACGAGCGTGTCGACCGCCTTGCCGTCGAACGCGAGCCCGTCGAGCGCCGTGTCCTGCGCGCGCTTGAGCAACTGGCGCAACTCGTCTTCCGTCAGCGACTTCAGCACGTACACCTGCGCGCGCGACAGCAGCGCCGAGTTCACCTCGAAGCTCGGATTCTCGGTGGTGGCGCCAATGAACGTGACGAGCCCCGATTCGACGAACGGCAGCAGCGCGTCCTGCTGCGCCTTGTTGAAGCGGTGGATTTCGTCGACGAACAGGATCGTGTGGCGGCCGGTGCGGTTCAGCGTATCGCGCGCCTGCTCCATCGCCTCGCGGATGTCCTTCACGCCGCCCAGCACCGCCGAAAGCGCAATGAACTCGCAATCGAACGCGAGCGCGGTCAGGCGCGCGAGCGTCGTCTTGCCGACGCCGGGCGGCCCCCAGAGGATCATCGAATGCGGCTTGCCCGATTCGAACGCGAGCTTGAGCGGCTTGCCTTCGCCGAGAAGATGCGTCTGCCCGATCACGTCGGCGAGCGTCTTCGGGCGCAGCGCCTCGGCGAGCGGCCGGCGCGGTTCGACTGCAAACAGGTCGGACATGGACCTTGGCTCCCACGAAAAACGATGGCGGCACGCATGCGCCGCCGGACCGGACATTATGACAGCCGCGCGGCGCAACGCCACGGCGCGCCGGACAGCGGCGCGACGGCCGCCTCTCGAGGCGGCGGCGCGCCGCGCCGAAGAAACGAATCGGGCCCGCCATCGCTGGCGGGCCCGGTCGCGAATCGATGCGGCCGCCGCGCTCAGCCGGTAACGACGTCCGCGCCCTTCGGCACGACGAACCTGAACTGATCGGCCTTGAGCGGCGGATTCGTCTGAATGTTCGTGAACGTGAGCAGCGTCACGTTGCCGAACACGTCATGCAACTCCATCGCGGCGAGCATACCGTTCCTGAAGCCGATGCCGATCCGCTGGAACTGCGTGTCCTGCGCCTTCGGCACCATTTCGAGCCAGTCGATCCCGCCCTTCTCGCCCGCGTCGCGCAGCGTGTAGTTCTTCTCGAGATCGTTGCTGCCGAACAGGATCGCGGCGGGGCTCGCGCCGAGCGCGCCCGCGAGCTTGCGCTCGGTGACCTGGTTCAGATCCTTGTCGTACACGTAGAGCTTGTCGCCGTCGGCCTGCAGCACCTGCTGGTACGGCTTCTGATACGTCCAGATGAACTTGCCGGGCCGCGAGAACACGAAGCTGCCGCTCGAATTGTCGGTGGGCTTCACGGTCGGCACCGCGCCGCTCGCCGCCTTCGACGGCGCCTTGACGATCTGCTGCGTGAAGTCGCCCCTCGCCGCGTGAACCTTCGCGACGAACGCCTTCAGTTGCTCGGTGCCGCTCGCGAATGCGCGCGACGCGACGAGCGCGAGCGCGGCGCCCGCGAGCGCGGCGCGCAGCGTGCGCGCGAACCCGCGCTTCGGCGCGGAACCCGAACCGGTATGAACTGCCAACGACTGATGCTGCATGCTGTGGTTTTCTCCGTAGAGGGCCGGCGCGCGTTCGGCAGGCGCGCCGGCGCGGATTCACTCCGCGTCGCGCGCGGGGGTGAGGATTTCGCGATTCCCGCTCGACGACATCGCCGACACGAGCCCCGACTGCTCCATTTGCTCGAGCAACCGCGCCGCGCGGTTGTAGCCGATGCGCAGGTGGCGCTGCACGAGCGAAATCGACGCGCGCCGGTTCTTGATGACGATCTCGACCGCCTGGTCGTACAGCGGATCAGACTCGCCGTTCGCGTCGCCCGTTCCCGCGGCCGAGCCTTCGTCGCCGTCGACCGTACCGCCTTCGAGGAGGCCCTCGATGTAGTTCGGCTCGCCGTGCTCCTTCAGCTTCTCGACGACGCGGTGCACCTCGTCATCCGACACGAACGCGCCGTGCACGCGCACGGGCAGCCCGGTGCCGGGCGGCAGGTACAGCATGTCGCCCTGGCCGAGCAGCGATTCGGCGCCCATCTGGTCGAGGATCGTGCGCGAATCGATCTTCGACGACACCTGGAACGCGATCCGCGTCGGCACGTTCGCCTTGATGAGGCCCGTGATCACGTCGACGGACGGGCGCTGCGTCGCGAGAATCAGATGGATGCCCGCCGCACGCGCCTTCTGCGCGATCCGCGCGATCAGCTCCTCGACCTTCTTGCCGACGACCATCATCAGATCGGCGAGCTCGTCGATCACGACGACGATGTTCGGCAGCCGGCCGAGCGGCTCCGGATCGTCCGGCGTCAGGCTGAACGGATTCGGGATCTTCTCCTCGCGCTTCTTCGCGTCTTCGATCTTGTTGTTGTAGCCGGCGAGATTGCGCACGCCGAGCTTGCTCATCAGCTTGTAGCGGCGCTCCATCTCGGCGACGGTCCAGTTCAGCGCGTGGCCCGCCTGGCGCATGTCGGTGACGACCGGACACAGCAGATGCGCAATGCCTTCGTAGACGCTCATTTCGAGCATCTTCGGATCGATCAGGATCAGACGCACCTGCTCGGGGCTCGCCTTGTAGAGCAGCGACAGGATCATCGCGTTGATCCCGACCGACTTGCCCGAGCCCGTCGTGCCGGCGACGAGCAGGTGCGGCATCTTCGCGAGATCCGCGCACACCGGCTTGCCGCCGATGTCCTTGCCGAGGCCGAGCGTGAGCATCGACGGCGCGTCCGCGTAGACCTCGGAGCCGAGGATCTCGGACAGCCGCACCGTCTGGCGGCGCTGGTTCGGCAATTCGAGCGCCATGCAGTTCTTGCCGGGAATCGTCTCGACGACGCGGATCGACACGAGCGACAGCGAGCGCGCGAGATCCTTCGACAGATTGACGATCTGGCTGCCCTTCACGCCCGTCGCGGGCTCGATCTCGTAGCGCGTGACGACGGGGCCCGGGTATGCGGCGGCGACGCTCACCTCGACGCCGAAATCCTTCAGCTTCTTCTCGATCAGGCGCGACGTGAATTCGAGCGTGTCCGCGGAGATCGTCTCCTGCGACGCCGGCGCGGGATCGAGCAGCGAGATCGCGGGCAGCGTCGAATCGCCGGGCAGATCGGTGAAGAGCGGCTGCTGGCGCTCCTTCTCGGCGCGCTCGGATTTCGCGGGCGTGACGACGGGCGGCACGATCGTGACGGGCTCGTGCTCCTCGATGCGCACGCGCTCCTCCTCGACCTTGCCTTCGCGCTTGACGGCCGCGGCCTCGCCGAGCTTGCGGTCGCGCTCGGCCTCGCGGCGCAGCTTCGCGAGCGTGAACGCGTTGATGATCGCGTCGCCGACGCGCTCGGCGACCGACAGCCACGAAAAGCGGAAATACAGCGACAGCCCGATCGCGAGCGCGATCAGGAGCGCGAGCGTGCCGCCCGTGAAGCCGAACGCGTGCGACACGCCGCGCGCGACCGCCTCGCCGACGACGCCGCCCGGCGCGCGCGGCAGTTGCACTTTCAGCGACCACATCCGCAACGCCTCGATGCCGTCGCTCGCGAGCAGCACGAGCACGAACGCGAAGCCTTCGGCGAGCCAGCCGGCCGGCTTTTCCGGCTCGTCGGGCAGCGCGTCGTGCCGGGTGATGCGGCGATAGTTCGCGGCGACGCGCCGGCCGAGCAGCACGATGAGCCAATACGCGGAGAGGCCGAAGAGGAGCAGCATGATGTCGGCCGTCCACGCGCCGACGCGCCCTGCCCAGTTCGCGATGTGGTCGACCTGCGCGGCGTGCGTCCAGCTCGGATCGCGCCGGCTGTAGCTCAGAAGCGCCATCAGCAGGAAGGCGAGCAGCGCGACCTGGAGAATCCAGCGGATCTCGGTCAGCAGGCGCGACATCCGGTGCGGCAGTGCCTGGGCCTGAGCGGTATAAGGTGCTTTTGCCATGAATCCGTCAAAAGGGGCGATGAGGCGGCTGCGCGCGGCAGGACCGCCGATCGTTCGATCCGATCTATTGTAAACGCTGCGCCGCCGCGCCAAGTGTAAATGACGGTAACGCGCGGGCCGAGTCGCGCCGAAATGTGCGCGCGCCGCCACAACCGCGCCGCGCGACGCTATCGCGCCGATTGAAAAGTCCATTCGGCGGCGCAGCAGGCAGCCCTTTATAATGCGGGCTTTGCACCCATCTGCGACGGTATCCCGCTCGCAACGGGCCGCCCGGCAGCATCGTCCGCCCGGCCGGCCGCTTTTTACGGATCCTGCTCATGTCCACGCCCAAACACGCGAAAGTCCTGATTCTCGGTTCCGGCCCCGCCGGCTACACGGCGGCCGTCTACGCGGCCCGCGCGAACCTGTCGCCCCTCCTGATCACGGGCATCGCGCAAGGCGGCCAACTGATGACGACGACCGACGTCGAGAATTGGCCGGCCGACGCGGACGGCGTGCAGGGCCCCGAGCTGATGCAGCGCTTTCTCGCGCACGCGCAGCGCTTCAACACCGAGATCGTGTTCGACCACATCCACACGGCGAAGCTGCACGAGAAGCCGATCCGCCTCGTCGGCGACGCGGGCGAATACACGTGCGACTCGCTCGTCATCGCGACGGGCGCGTCCGCGCAATACCTCGGCCTGCCGTCGGAAGAGGCGTTCATGGGCCGCGGCGTGTCGGCGTGCGCGACCTGCGACGGCTTCTTCTATCGCGGCCAGAACGTCGCGGTGGTCGGCGGCGGCAACACGGCCGTCGAGGAAGCGCTCTACCTGACGGGCATCGCGAAGAAGGTCACGGTGATCCACCGCCGCGACAAGTTCCGCGCGGAGCCGATCCTCGTCGATCGTCTCCTCGAAAAGGAAAAGGAAGGCGCCGTCGAGATCAAGTGGAACCATGTGCTCGACGAGGTGACGGGCGACGATTCGGGCGTCTCGGGCGTGCGCATCAAGCACGTGGCGACGGGCGCGACCGAGGACGTCGCGGTGCAGGGCCTCTTCATCGCGATCGGCCACAAGCCGAACACCGACATCTTCAAGGGCCAGCTCGAGATGAAGGACGGCTACATCATCACGAACAGCGGCCTGTCGGGCAACGCGACGGGCACGAGCGTGCCGGGCGTGTTCGCGGCGGGCGACGTGCAGGATCACGTCTACCGCCAGGCGATCACGAGCGCGGGCACGGGCTGCATGGCGGCGCTCGACGCGCAGCGCTATCTCGAAAGCCTGCACGACCACAAGTAAGAAGCGGCGCGGGCGCTACAATGGCGTCGCCGCGCGCCGCCTGACGGGTCTGACTGACGGGTCTGACTGACGGGTCTGACACACCGCAGCCGCTGTGCCCCGCGCAGCGGCTTTTTCACGTCCGTCGGGCCGAACCGCAGCGTCGGCGCGCCCGCCCTTTTCGTATCCGATTCATCATGGCGAAGAACCAGCCTCATCCGAGCGACCCCGCGAAGCGGCAAGCCGCCGCCCGCGAGCCGGCGCCCGCGCCCGCAAGCCCGCCTCCCGCGCCCGCCGCGCTGCGCGGCCAGGGCCTCGCCGGGCTCGACGCGCTGCGCGCCACCCTCGCCGGCGAATCCGAGCGTCGCACGCGCGAAGCGGTGCAGGCGAAGCAGGCGGCCCGTCAGGCCAACGCCGACGCCGACCTCTTTCGCCGCGAGATCGGCGCGATCACGCCGCTCGCGGCGCCGCCGCGCGCCGCGGGCGGCCGCCCGGCGCCCGCGCCCGTGCCGAAGCACACGCAGCAGGACGAGGAGGCGGTGCTGTCCGAGACCTTGTCCGACGAATTCGATCCCGAGACGCTGCTCGATACCGACGAGACGCTGTACTACCACCGCCCCGGCGTGAGCCGCGACGTCGTGCGCAAGCTCAGAAGCGGCGCATGGATCGTCCAGGCGCAGCTCGATCTGCACGGAATGCGGCGCGACGAGGCGCGCGAGGCGCTCGCCGAATTCATCCGCGAATCGGGCAAGAAAGGCCTGCGCTGCCTGCGCGTGATCCACGGCAAGGGGCTCGGCTCGATCGGCAAGGAGCCGGTGCTCAAGGGCAAGGTGCGCGCGTGGCTCGTGCAGAAGGACGAGGTGATCGCGTTCTGTCAGGCGCGCGGCCATGACGGCGGGGCGGGCGCCGTGCTCGTGCTGCTGCAGCCGGCCTAGCCTCAACTCGCACGCGACACGAGACGCAAAAAGGGCGGCGCACGAAGGCGGCCGCCCTTTTCCCTCCTTGATTCCACCATCGTCCGGATCGCCCGAATCATCCCGGTCGATCGCCGTGTCCGCGCGCGCCGAATGGCGACGTCACGCCCGCGCGAGCCGCGCCGCGATCCAGCGCCGCCGCCCGCGCGCGTGATCGCGCGCGATCACGCGATGCGCGCCTCCGTCGACGGATCGAACAGCACCGCCTTCGACACATCGAACAACAGCGACAGCTTCTGCTGCGGCTGCGGGTTCGCGGCCGGATGCACGCGGCTCACGATCCGCTTGCCGTTGACCTGCGCGAACACATGCGTATCGGGGCCCGTCGGCTCGGTCACGTCGACCGTCACGTCGACGGGCTGCAGGCGCGAGCTCTCGCCGTTGTGCGCGCTCCTCGCGTCGGTGATCCGCTCCGGCCGCAGGCCGAGGATCACGTCGCGGCCGACGTGGCCGTTCATCCGCTTCGCGTCGAACGGCAGGTTCAGCACGCCGCGCATCGCGCCCGTGTCGAGCTCGATGCCGACGCCGCTGCCCTGCTCGACGAGCTTGCCGTTGATGAAGTTCATCGGCGGCGCGCCGATGAAGCCCGCGACGAACAGGTTCGACGGCGAATCGTAGATGTCCTGCGGCGCGCCGAACTGCTGGACGACGCCGTCCTTCATCACCGCGATCCGGTCGCCCAGCGTCATCGCCTCGATCTGGTCGTGCGTCACGTAGACGATCGTCGTGCCGAGGCGCTGATGCAACAGCTTGATCTCGGCGCGCATCTCGATGCGCAGCTTCGCGTCGAGGTTGGAGAGCGGCTCGTCGAACAGGAAGAGCGCCGGGTCGCGCGCGAGCGCGCGGCCCATCGCGACGCGCTGCCGCTGGCCGCCCGAGAGCTGCCCCGGCTTGCGATCGAGCAGGTGCTCGATCTGCAGCATCGCGGCGACGCGCTCGACGATGCTCTTCTGCTCGTTCTTCGGCACCTTGCGGATGTTCAGGCCGAACGAGATGTTCTCGCGCACCGTCATCGACGGATAGAGCGCGTACGACTGGAACACCATCGCGATGTCGCGATCCTTCGGCGACAGATCGTTGACGACCTTCTCGCCGATCCGGATCTCGCCCTTCGTCACGGTCTCGAGGCCCGCGATCATGTTGAGAAGCGTCGATTTCCCGCAGCCCGAACCGCCGACGAGAATCAGGAACTGACCGTCCTCGATGTCGATGTCGACGCCCTTCAGGACGGGCACGCCGTTCGGGTAGGTCTTGTACACGTCACGGATGGAAAGGCTTGCCATGCTGTGAATCCTCTGTCTCATTGCGGCGCGCGTGCGCCGCGTCATGTCTCGTATCGTTGCGCCGCGCGCGGCGCCCGTGTTCGCGTCGTGCGCGCCGCGCTCACCCCTTGACCGCGCCCGCCGTCAGGCCGCGCACGAAGTAGCGGCCGGCGATCACGTAGACGACGAGCGTCGGCAGCGCGGCGATGATCGCGCCCGCCATGTCGACGTTGTACTCCTTCACGCCCGTCGACGTGTTCACGAGGTTGTTCAGCGCGACCGTGATCGGCATCGAATCGACGCCGGAGAACACGATCCCGAACAGGAAGTCGTTCCAGATCTGCGTGAACTGCCAGATCAGGCACACCATGAAGATCGGCAGCGACACCGGCAGCAGGATCTTCGTGAAGATCGTGAAGAAGCCCGCGCCGTCGATGCGCGCCGCCTTCACGAGCTCGGCCGGCACGCTCACGTAGAAGTTGCGGAAGAACATCGTCGTGAACGCGATCCCGTACACGACGTGCACGAACACGAGGCCGGGAATCGTGTTGGCCATCCCGAAGTAGCCCTGCAGGCGCGCCATCGGCAGCAGGATCACCTGGAACGGGATGAAGCAGCCGACGAGCAGCATCGTGAAGAGCGCATCCGCGCCGCGAAAGCGCCAGTGCGTGAGCACGTAGCCGTTGAACGCGCCGATCAGCGACGAGATCAGCACGGCCGGGATCACCATCTTGATCGAGTTGAAGAAGAACGGCTTCATTCCGTCGCAGCGCACGCCGGTGCACGCCTCGCCCCATGCCTTCACCCACGGCGCGACCGTCCAGCTCGACGGCGGCGTCAGCAGGTTGCCCGTGCGCAACTGGTCGAGATCCTTGAACGACGTCGACAGCATCACGTAGATCGGGAACAGGAAGTACAGCGCGAACAGGATCAGCGCCGCGTAAATGACCGCCCGACTGAGTGTCATCTTAGGCTGCATTGCGGGTGCTCCTCGATTCCAGATACATGAGCGGCACGAGCACCGCGACGACGGTGGCGAGCATCATCACCGACGACGCCGCGCCGACGCCGAGCTGCCCGCGGTTGAACGAATACGTGTACATGAACATCGCGGGCAGCGACGACGACGTGCCCGGCCCGCCCGCCGTCAGCGCGACGACGAGGTCGAAGGTCTTGATCGTGATGTGGCAGAGGATCAGCAGCACCGAGAAGAACACCGGGCGCATGCTCGGGATCACGATCTTGCGGTAGATCGTGGGCAGCGTCGCGCCGTCGACCTGCGCGGCCTTGAAGATCTCGCTGTCGACGCCGCGCAGGCCGGCGAGGAAGAGCGCCATCACGAAGCCCGTCGATTGCCAGACGGCCGCGATCACGACGCAGAAGATCGCCTTGTCCGGATCGTCGAGCCAGCCGAACGAGAAGTTCGTGAAGCCCCAGTCGTGCATCACCTTCTCGAGGCCGAGGCCCGGGTTCAGTATCCACTGCCACGCGGTGCCCGTGACGATGAACGACAGCGCCATCGGATACAGGAACACCGCGCGCAGCGCGCCTTCGTTGCGGATCTTCTGATCGAGCAGGATTGCAAGGAAGAGGCCCAGCGCGACGCAGATCGCGATGAACGGGATGCCGAACCAGCCGAGGTTCGCGGCCGACGTCCACCAGACGTCGTTCTGGAACAAGTCGGAATAGCGGCCGAAGCCGTCGAACTCGTAGTTCGGCAGCAGCCGGGAATTCGTCAGCGACAGATAGCTGGTGACGACGATGAAGCCGTAGATGAAAACCAAGGCGATCGCGATGCTGGGCGCGAGCACCAGTTTCGGAATCCAGCGGTCGGCGAACGCCGACAGCGGCGACGTGCGGTGCGCGTCAGCCGCGCTGGTTCCGTTTCCGCTAAGAGGGGCAGCCACGTATTTCGACTCCTGGAACGAGGCCGCCGCGCGCGGGCGCGAAGCCGGCGCGGGCGGCGGGTACGGCGCGGGCCGGCTCGCGGCCCGTTTGCTGCGCCTGCGGCACGAAGCGCCCGGCGCAGCCGTGCGTTACGCGCCGTGCGTTACTTCACCTTCGCGGCGCGCGCGAGCGCGGCAACCGCGCTCTTCGCATCCTGCTGAGAGTTCATGAACTTCGTCACGACGTCGGAGATCGCGCCCGCCGTCGCGTCGCCCTGCGCCATGCCGTGCGCGAGCGACGGCACGTAGCCGTTCGACTTGATCGCCGTCTGTTCATCAGCGTAGGACTTCTTCGCGCAATCGTCGAACTTGTCCATCTTCACGCCGAGGCGCACCGGGATCGAGCCCTTCAGCAAGCTGAACTGCTCCTGGAACGCGGGCGTCATGATCGTCTTCGCGAGCGCGATCTGGCCGGGCGTCGCCGCCTTCTGGCCCTTCTGCTGGAAGAACACGAACGAGTCGACGTTGAACGTGTACGCATTCGCCGTGCCCGGCACCGCCGCGCAGATGTAGTCCTTGCCCGGCTTCTTGCCGGCCGCCTCGAACTCGCCCTTCGCCCAGTCGCCCATGAACTGCATGCCCGCGCGGCCGTTGATGACCATCGCCGTGGCCAGGTTCCAGTCGCGGCCGTTGCGGCCCGAATCGAAGTAGCCCTGGATCTTGCGGACCGTGTTGAACACGTCGAGCATCTTGTCCGACGTGAGCGTCTTCTGGTCGAGGTCGACGAGCGCCTTCCTGTAGAAGTCGGCGCCTTGCGACAGCACGACATCTTCCCACAGCGTCAGGTCCTGCCACGGCTGGCCGCCCATCGCGACCGGCTGGATGCCCGCCGCCTTCAGCTTGTCGGCGATCTGGAAGAATTCGGGCCACGTCGCGGGCGGCTTCGCGCCGATCTTGTCGAGCGCGGCCTTGTTGATGTAGAGCCAGTTCACGCGATGCACCGAGAACGGCGCCGCGACGGTGTTGCCCTTGTACTTGATGATCTTGTCGATCTCGGGCGGCAGGTTCTGCTTCCAGTCGCCCGCGGCGGAGTCGATGTTCACGAGCACGCCCTGGTCCGCCCACTCCTGGATGAGGGGGCCCTTGATCTGCGCGGCCGACGGCGCGTCGCCGCTGATGACCTTCGTCTTCAGCGCGGTCATCGCCGCGGCGCCCGCGCCGCCCGCGACCGCGAAGTCCTTCCAGACGTAGCCCTGCTTCTGCAGGTCGTCCTTCAGCACGCCGACCGCCTTCGATTCGCCGCCCGACGTCCACCAGTGCAGCACCGTGACGTTCTCTGCCGCTTGCGCCGCGGCAGCGCCGAACAGCAGGCCTGCGGCGCCGAGCGCGCCCATGATCGCGCGAATTTTCATCAGTTATCTCCTCCAGATTTGGATCGATTCGTCAGGCTTTCGACTGCGCGGATGCGCGAAAGCCGGCTTTGCTACGGAACGACACGGGAAATCGAGCCGCGAACGACGCATGATCGATGCGTTCGGGCCGATGCCGGCCGCGGGCTCAGGAACTGAGTGACTCGAGATTCAACGACCGTCTCCTCTTTGGGCTATCCGGTTCCGCCGCCGCATGGCTCGAACCCGGGGCAGCGACGCGCGCGAACATGCGCTTCATCAATGTCCGATAACATTTGCCGCGTGCGGCTCACACGCCGCACGGCCCGCCCGAAGTTCGCGCCTCTTCATGCCGTGCGCTTCTTTTCTTCGTTCGGGTGCTACCCCTTGCGGCGGATTGTAGTTAAACTACAATTCAGTGTCAAAAATATTTTTATCGCACTACGGCCCGCGTCGCGGGCATCCCCAAACGGCGGAGACACATGCATACCGATTCGAGCTTCACCTTCGTTCTCTTCGGCGGCACCGGCGATCTGTCGATGCGCAAGATCCTCCCCGCGCTCTTCGAGGCGCATCGCGCGAACATGCTGTCGGAAGCCGGCAGGATCGTTGCCGTGGCCCGCCATGCGGCGGACCGCGACGGCTACCTGCAGTGGGTCGAAGAGCACGTGAAGCCGCACGCGGCGAAGGCGGCGGGCGGCGCGTTCGACGAAGCGGTCTGGCGAAGCTTCCTCGAGCGCATCGTCTACGTGAAGCTCGACCTCGGCCGCGCGGAAGACTACGCGCTGCTGCGCGACACGGTCGGCCAGCTCTCGGGCATCCGCGTGTTCTATCTCGCGACGGGCCCGTCGCTCTTCGTGCCGATCTGCAAGGCGCTCGCCGCCGTGGGCCTGAACGAGGGCGCGCGGATCGTGCTCGAGAAGCCGCTCGGCTACGACCTGCGCTCGTCGAACGCGATCAACGACGCGGTGGGCGAGATCTTCGCCGAAGACCAGATCTACCGGATCGACCATTACCTCGGGAAGGAGCCGGTGCAGAACCTGCTCGCGCTGCGCTTCGGCAATGCGCTGTTCGAGCCGCTGTGGCGCCGCGAATGGGTCGAGAGCATCCAGATCACGATCGCCGAGGAGCTCGGCGTCGAGGCGCGCGGCGATTTCTACGACAATACCGGCGCGCTGCGCGACATGGTGCAGAACCACCTGCTGCAACTCCTGTCGATCGTCGCGATGGAGCCGCCGCACTCGATGGATTCCGATTCGGTGCGCGACGAGAAGCTGCGCGTGCTGCGCGCGCTGAAGCCCGTCGAGCCGCGCGACATCGGCAAGGTCGCGGTGCGCGGCCAGTACCACGCGGGCGTGATCAAGGGCGCGCAGGTGCCCGCGTACGCGACCGAGCCCGGCGTGAAGGCGGACAGCCAGACCGAGACGTTCGTCGCGCTGAAGGTCGAGATCGAGAACTGGCGCTGGGCCGGCGTGCCGTTCTTCCTGCGCACCGGCAAGCGCCTCGCCGACCGCGTCGCGGAGATCGTCGTCAACTTCCGCCCGGTGCCGCACTCGGCGCTCGGGCCGACCGCGCTGCGCGCGGGCGCGAACCGCCTCGTGATCCGGCTGCAGCCGAACGAATCGATTCGCCTGTACTGCCTCGCGAAGCAGCCTGGCGAAGGGATGAATCTGGCGAGCGTGCACCTCGACCTCGCGTTCGACCAGTTCTTCAAGGAAGGCCAGATGGAGGCGTACCAGCGCCTGCTGCTCGACGTGATCAACGGCCGCCTCGCCCTCTTCGTGCGGCGCGACGAGCAGGAAGCCGCATGGCGCTGGGTCGAGCCGATCCTGAACGAATGGGCGCGCTCGCTGAAGCCGCCGAAGCCGTATGCAGCCGGCACGTGGGGGCCGGCCGCGGCGAGCGCGATGCTCGCGCAGCACGGCACCTGCTGGCTCGAAGAAGAAAACTGATGCAACGCGGCGCGCGGGCGGCTTCGTCCGCGCGCCGCCCGATGTCCCCATCGAATTCAATCCATTCAATAAAGGCAGTCTGGAGGAGAAGTGATCGAGGTTCACGCTTTCGAAACCCCGCGCGCGCAAACCGAAGCGCTCGCGCAAGCGGTCGGCGAAGCGCTCGCGGCTTCGCTCGCGCAACGCGCGCGCGCGACGCTCGCGGTGTCGGGCGGCACGAGCCCGCGGCCGTTCCTGCAAACGCTGTCGGGCGCCGCGCTCGACTGGCCGCGGATCGACGTGACGCTCGTCGACGACCGCTGGGTGCCCGACACCGACGACGCAAGCAACGCGAAGCTCGTGCGCGAGACGCTGCTGCAGAACACGGCCGCGCACGCGCGCTTCGCGCCGCTCGTCGACATGCGCGAGTCGCTCGACGCGCAAGTCGCCGCGCTCAACCAGAGCCCCGCGCACCCGCTGCCCGACGTCGCCGTGCTCGGCATGGGCGAGGACGGCCACACCGCGTCGATCTTCGCGGACGCGCCCGAATGGGACCACGCGATCGCGACGACCGAGCGCTTCGTCGGCGTCCACCCTGGCGCCGCGCCCCATGCGCGCGTGAGCCTGTCGCTCAGCGCGCTCAAGCGCATCGATCGGCTGTTCCTGCTGATCGCGGGAAGCCGCAAGCGCGCGGTGCTCGAGGCGGCCGCGGCCGCGTCGCAGAAGAACGCGATTTCGCAACTGGCCAACCACAACGGGACGAAGCTCGATGTCTACTGGTGCGCAAACTAAGGCCGCTGCGGCGAGCCAGCATGCGGACGGGCCGCGCCTATTGGCCGACGTCGGCGGCACGAACGCGCGCTTCGCGCTCGAGACGGGTCCGGGCGAAATCTCGCAGATCCGCGTGTACCCCGGCGCCGAGTATCCGACGCTCACCGACGCGATCCGCAGGTATCTGAAGGACGCGAAGATCGGCCGCGTGAATCACGCGGCGATCGCGATCGCGAATCCCGTCGACGGCGATCAGGTCCGGATGACGAATCACAACTGGAGCTTCTCGATCGAGGCGACGCGCCGCGCGCTCGGCTTCGACACGCTGCTCGTCGTCAACGATTTCACCGCGCTCGCGATGGCGCTGCCCGGCCTGACCGACGCGCAGCGCGTGCAGATCGGCGGCGGCGCGCGCCGGCAGAACAGCGTGATCGGCCTGATGGGGCCGGGCACGGGGCTCGGCGTGTCGGGCCTCATCCCCGCCGACGACCGCTGGATCGCGCTCGGCAGCGAAGGCGGCCACGCGACGTTCGCGCCGATGGACGAGCGCGAGGATCTCGTGCTGCAGTACGCGCGCCGCAAGTACCCGCACGTGTCGTTCGAGCGCGTGTGCGCGGGCCCGGGCATGGAAATCATCTATCGCGCGCTTGCCGCGCGCGACAAGAAGCGGATCGCCGCGAACGTCGACACGGCCGACATCGTCGAGCGCGCGCACGCGGGCGACGCGCTCGCGCTCGAAGCGGTCGAGTGCTTCTGCGGGATTCTCGGCACGTTCGCCGGCAACCTCGCGGTCACGCTCGGCGCGTTGGGCGGCATCTACATCGGCGGCGGCGTCGTGCCGAAGCTGGGCGAGCTGTTCATGCGCTCGTCGTTTCGCGCGCGCTTCGAGGCGAAGGGCCGCTTCGACGCGTATCTCGCAAACATCCCGACTTACCTGATCACAGCCGAGTATCCGGCGTTCCTCGGCGTATCGGCGATCCTCGCGGAGCAGTTGTCGAACCGCACGGGCGGCGCGTCGTCGGCCGTGTTCGAGCGGATCCGCCAGATGCGCGACGCGCTGACGCCCGCCGAGCGGCGCGTCGCCGATCTCGCGCTCAATCATCCGCGCTCGATCATCAACGATCCGATCGTCGACATCGCGCGCAAGGCCGACGTGAGCCAGCCGACCGTGATCCGCTTCTGCCGCTCGCTCGGCTGCCAGGGGCTGTCGGACTTCAAGCTGAAGCTCGCCACCGGCTTGACGGGCACGATCCCGATGAGCCACAGCCAGGTGCATCTCGGCGATACGGCCACCGACTTCGGCGCGAAGGTGCTCGACAACACGGTGTCGGCGATCCTTCAGTTGCGCGAGCACCTGAACTTCGAGCACGTCGAGCAGGCGATCGACATCCTGAACAACGCGCGGCGCATCGAGTTCTACGGGCTCGGCAATTCGAACATCGTCGCGCAGGACGCGCACTACAAGTTCTTCCGCTTCGGCATCCCGACGATCGCTTACGGCGACCTGTACATGCAGGCGGCGTCGGCCGCGCTGCTCGGCAAGGGCGACGTGATCGTCGCGGTGTCGAAGTCGGGACGCGCGCCGGAGCTTCTGCGCGTGCTCGACGTCGCGATGCAGGCGGGCGCGAAGGTGATCGCGATCACGTCGAGCAACACGCCGCTCGCCAAGCGCGCGACGGTCGCGCTCGAGACCGATCACATCGAGATGCGCGAGTCGCAGTTGTCGATGATCTCGCGGATCCTGCATCTCGTGATGATCGACATCCTCGCGGTCGGCGTCGCGATCCGCCGCGCCGCGCCGAACGCCGAGCTCGCGGAGGCGATGGCGCGCGCGAAAGCGCGCGCGGGCGCGGGCGACGAGGCCGCCGACGTGCTCGACTGGCTGAGCCACGGCGCGGCGCCCGCGGCGAAAGACTGACGCGCGTTGCGCGTCGCGGCTTGCAGCCATGCCGGAGCCTTCGCGCTCCGGTTTTTTTATCCAGTGAATTTCCGGCACGCGACACTAGCCGCGCGGCATCCGACCTGACGGGCGCCGCAGCCCTCACCATTGCGCCGGTTCAAGCGTGCGCTCGAACGCAGCCTCGAGCAGCGCGGTTTCGTCGTCGTCAAGCGTCAGCTCGAGCGCGGCGAACGCGTCGGCCGCCTCGTGCCGCTGCTGACCCGGCACGTCACCTGCCGTTACGGGCTCTACCTGTGCATGCCGCAGCGAACGCACGTACCGCGACGAAGCCGCCTGCTCATGGACTTCCTGGCCGCCCGGCTCGGCGAACATCCGGACATCGCGCCGATACGTTTTGATCAGGGCACAAGTGATGCCGATTGGCGAACCCGTTCGATCGCCGATGAACCGTTAGCGTCCGAATAGCGTTTGCCTCGGCCCGATGATCCGTTTTCGAGGATGTTTCAAAAAGAGCAAGCGCGGCTGACCGGAACGTCGCCGCCGGCACACGGCACAAGTCGCAATGATTCATCGCTTACGAGACCCGCGACGACGCGGCGCCGCCCCGATCGCACCGGTTGCGCAACCCGCGCAAACGATAGAAAAACTTTCCACGCGGCGCTGTAAATCCGTACTTCTTTGGAAACATTTTCCATTTTGGCGAAATTAAGCTTGCCGTCAATCGTCACGCATTTGCAGCGTGCCGAACGGCGCCCGCGCCGCGCGCATGCCGCAAGATCGGCGTTCGCGGCGAGCGCCGTCGACATGACGATGCGGTCTCGAAATCGCTCGCTCGGTTTTCCCCCACGGAGATCAAAGATGAAGGCATTCAAACCGATGTTCACGTCAACACTCGTCGCCGCGCTGCTCGGCATCGCAACCGCGTCCGCGCACGCGGCCGATCTGCTCGACAACGTCAGGCAGGCCGGCGTGCTGAAGATCGCGCTCGAAGGCACCTACCCTCCGTTCGACTACCGCAACGGCGACGGCCAGCTCGAAGGCTTCGACGTCGACGTCGCGAAGGAAGTCGCCGCGCGGCTCGGCGTGAAGCCGCAATTCGTCACGACCGAGTGGAGCGGGATTCTCGCCGGCCTGCAGGCGGGCAAGTTCGACGTGATCGTCAACCAGGTCGGCATCACGCCCGCGCGCAAGCAGGCGCTCGACTTCAGCCAGCCGTACGTGTACTCGGCCGCGCAACTGATCCAGCGCGCGGACGACAAGCACGATTACGGCGCGCCGGGCGCGTTGCAGGGCAAGCGGATCGGCGTCACGCTCGGCACCAACTTCGCCGATCTCGCGAAGACGCTGCAAGGCGTCGACGTGAAGACCTATCCGGGCGCGCCGGAGAAGCTGCGCGACGTCGCCGCGGGCCGCATCGACGTCAGCATGGACGACCGGCTGATGCTGCCGTATCTGATCAAGAACGCGCACATGCCGCTGCGGCCCGGCGCGACGATCAAGGGCGGCGAGACACAGATGGGCATTCCGTTCCGCAAGGGCAATCCGAAGTTCGCGAAGGCGATCGACGACGCGCTCGCGTCGATGCGCGCGGACGGCACGCTCAAGAAGATCTCCGTGCACTGGTTCGGCGTCGACACGTCGACCCCGACCGCGCAATGACCGGCCGCGCGCCGCCCGAACGCGCCGCGCGCGCCGGCGCGCATGCCGCCGACGGCGCGCCCGTCAACGATCTGGAGACAAGTTCATGCAAGCGTTCGATCTGGTCGTGCACACCCTCCCCGTCCTCGCGAAAGGCGCGGTCCTCACGATGAAGTTCGCGGTCGCGGCGATGGTGCTCGGGTTGATCGTCGGCCTCGTCGTCGCGATCGTGCGGATCGGCGACAACCGGTTCCTCTGCGCGATCGCGCAGGGCTACGTGAGCCTGATGCGCGGCACGCCGCTCCTCGTGCAGATGTTCGTCGTCTACTACGGGCTGCCCGACATCGGCATCTCGCTCGACCCGACGGCCGCCGGCATCTTCACGCTGACGCTCAACGCGGGCGCGTACCTGTCCGAAAGCATGCGCGGCGCGATCCTCGGCATCGGCCGCGGCCAGTGGGCCGCGTCGCACAGCCTGGGCCTCACGCATGTGCAGACGCTGCGCCACGTGATCTGCCCGCAGGCGCTGCGCCTCGCGGTGCCGAGCCTCGGCAACACGCTGATCAGCCTCATCAAGGACACGTCGCTCGTCTCGGTCATCACCGTCACGGAGCTGCTGCGCTCGACGCAGGAAGTGATCGCGTCGACCTTCCAGCCGCTGCCGCTGTACCTCGCCGCCGCCGCGATCTACTGGGCGCTGAGCACGCTGCTCGCGCGGCTCCAGGGCCGCATCGAAACGCGCTGCGCGCTGCCGTCCGCGCACTGAACGCGCACGGGGGCCGCCCGTCCCGGCCGCGCCCGCCCCATCTCGCGAAGAATCCCGACATGATCACGCTCGACAACGTATCGAAGTGGTACGGCTCGCATCAGGTCCTCGCCGATTGCAGCGCGGCCGTCTCGAAAGGCGAAGTGGTCGTCGTCTGCGGGCCGTCCGGCTCCGGCAAGTCGACGCTCATCAAGACGATCCGATCAACGGCCTCGAGCCGTTCCAGAAAGGCAGCATCACCGTCGACGGCGCGCGGCTCGGCGATCCGTCGGTCGAGCTCGCGCGGTTGCGCGCGCGGCCGCATCGAAGGAAACGGCCCGGTGCTGTTCGTGCATACGGGCGGCGCGCCCGCGCTGTTCGCGTATCAGGACGCGTGCCGCGCGAACCGATGACGCGCGGCGCGGGCGCACATCGCCGGCCTGCGCGCCCGCGCCGCCGGCCGCGTTACGCGACGTCGGCGCTACCGAGCCTGCCCTTCACCGGCCGGCCGTGCCAGCGCAGCACGAGCGCCCGCCCGCCGAGACACAGCAGCCCGGTGACGCCGATCGTCACGCCCATCGCGAACGGGGTGCCGTCGGCGAGCGCGCCAATCGCGACGCTCGCGAGCGCGCCGAGCGCGAGCTGCATCGCGCCGAACACGGCGGCCGCGGCGCCCGCATTGTGCGGATAGCGCAGCATCAGGTCGGTCGTGCAGTTCGCGGACAGGATTCCGACCACGCCAACGACGAAGAAGAGGCTCGCGACGATCGACCACAGTCCGCCCAGCCCCGTCAGCGCGAAGAACGCAACGCAGAACGACGCCGCGCAACTCAGCAGCGATGCGCCCGCGATGATCTTCAGCGAGCCGACACGGCCGACGAGGCGCGTGTTCAGGAGGTTGCCGGTCATGATGCCGGCGACGTTCAGCCCGAACAGCAGCCCGTAATGCTGCGGCGACACGTGGAAGTAGTCGATGTAGACGAACGGCGTCGCGGTGATGTACGCGAACATCGACGCGAACGCCATTCCGCCGCACAGCATATGGCCCCACGCGACGGGATCGACGAGGATGCGTCCATACGCGGCGAACGAATTCAGCACGGCCGAGCTCGCGCGCTTCTCGCGCGGCCAGGTCTCGGGCACGCGCAGGAACGCGGCAGTCGCACAGACCGCGCCGAACAGCGTGAGCACCACGAACACGCCGCGCCAGCCGGAGAAGCGCAGCACCTGCCCGCCGACGAGCGGCGCGAGGAGCGGCCCGATCGCGGTGACGATCGCGACCATCGACAGCACCTTCGCGGCGTCGGAGGGCTCGTGCGCGTCGCGCGCGATCGCGCGCGCGAGCACCGACGCGGCGCCCGCGCCGAACGCCTGCAGGAAGCGGACGGCGATCAGCATGTCGATCGATGCGGCGACGAAGCAGCCGATGCTCGCGAGCGTGAAGAGCGCGATGCCGCCGAGCAGCACGGGACGGCGGCCGTAAGTGTCGGACAGCGGGCCGTAGAGCAGCATGCCGATCGAGAAGCCGGCCATGAAGCTCGTCAGCGTGCGCTGCGCGGCGGCGGCAGTCACGCCGAAGCCGTCCGCGATCGCGGGCAGGCTCGGCAGATACATGTCGGTGGCGATCGGCCCGCACGCGGCAAGCGCGCCGAGCAAGAGGATCAGCCGGCCGTCGGGCCGGCGTCTTGCGACGTGAGGCATTGGAATTCCACGAAAAGCGGCGCCTCGCGCCGGTGGCGCGCAGACGGTCAGACAAGGAGGACGGCGGCCGGTCGGGTCGACGCCGAAAGGTCCTGATTGTACGCGTGCCTTCGCCCGGCCGCCGAACGCGCCGCCAACAGGTATATTGCGGGTTCGACACGAAGCGACGGGAGAATCGCGATGAAAGGCGGGCGGCAGACGCGCTGGATGCCGACGAGCAGCGATATCCGCAATCCGGCTCGTCCGAGATCCGGCCGAGTGGCTGCGCATCAAGCGCAAACGGGAATTCCCGACGCCCGGCAAGCTGATCGCCCACGTCGCGCAACGGGCGGCGTCGTTCGCCGTGACCGCCGCGTCGGTCGTCGCCGGCGTGGCGGTTGTCGCGGCGGTGTCGGGCGGTTCCGTGCATGCGATCAAGTTCGCTTTTTTCCTGCGCCTACCGGCTGTGCGTCGGGGAAGCGGCGGTGGTCAACCCGCTCATCGCGCCCGGACAGTCGCGCCTCGACGGCGCCGCCATGAGCATTCTGAGCGGGATGCCGCTCGGGTTCCAGTTGACGGGCCAACGATCCGCCGCGCGCCGCGCGCGAGCTTGCCGGCGCTCCGGTCAAGCTCGCGCTTTCCATTCAATTCATCTGTTCGAGTGAGCGACATGACCGCCTTCCTGCTGATCTGGAGCCCCAAGAAATGGCCGTGGCCCGAGTTGCCCGAGATGGCCGCGCGCGTGAAGGCGGGCGAAGCGGTCGCGGACGTCTGGGGTTGCGGCTTCTCGCGCAGCATCCTGCCGGGCGACCGGGTGTTCCTGCATCGCGTCGCGAAGGAGCCGAAGGGCGTGTTCGGCTCCGGCTACGTCGCGCGCGGGCCGTACGAGGTGGCCGATCCGCAGATGAAGCGCGGCTACCGGCTTTGCATCGATTTCGTCTACGACTGGCTCGTCGACGGCCACCGCGAAGTGGTGATCCCGCGCGACGCGCTGCGCGCGCATCCGTTCTCGGTCCAGACGTGGGACGCGCAGACGTCCGGCATCTCGATCAAGCCGGTCGCCGAAGGCGCGCTCGAAAAGCGCTGGGCCGAACTCACCGGCAGGCGCAAGCCGCCGAAACGCGCGTAGCCCGCGTAGCCCGCCGCGACGCGCGAAGCACGCGCGGGAGCGCATGTGCCGGGGGCATCTCGCCCCGCGCGTCACGGCGACGAATCTCGGCGGACGCCGCCGTGCCGCGTCGCACCCAACCGCCGATAACCGCCGATACCACAAGACGACGAAGCGCCGACGAATCACCGGCGAAACCCGCTCCCCGCGTCTCCGGTACAATCAGTCGGATCGATACGCCCGACGCGAGCCGCAGCGCTTCGCCGCTCGCGCGCACTCTCTCGCAGGTCCAAATTCATGTCGAACAATCAAACTCTCTTCGAACGCGCTCAGCGGACCATTCCGGGCGGCGTCAATTCGCCGGTGCGTGCGTTCCGCTCGGTCGGCGGCACGCCGCGCTTCGTCGCCCGCGCGCAGGGCGCGTACTTCTGGGACGCGGACGGCAAGCGCTACATCGACTACATCGGCTCGTGGGGCCCGATGATCGTCGGCCACGTGCACCCCGACGTGCTCGCGGCCGTGCAGCGCGTGCTCGCCGACGGCTTCTCGTTCGGCGCGCCGACCGAAGCCGAAATCGAGATCGCCGAGGAGATCTGCAAGCTCGTGCCGTCGATCGAGCAGGTGCGGATGGTGTCGAGCGGCACCGAAGCGACGATGAGCGCGCTGCGCCTCGCGCGCGGCTTCACCGGCCGCAGCCGGATCGTCAAGTTCGAAGGCTGCTATCACGGCCATGCGGACAGCCTGCTCGTGAAGGCGGGCTCCGGCCTTCTCACGTTCGGCAATCCGACGTCGGCAGGCGTGCCGGCCGACGTCGCGAAGCACACCACCGTGCTCGAGTACAACAACGTCGCGGCGCTCGAAGAGGCATTCGCCGCGTTCGGCAACGAGATCGCGGCGGTGATCGTCGAGCCCGTCGCGGGCAACATGAACCTCGTGCGCGGCACGCCCGCATTCCTGAACGCGCTGCGCGCGCTCTGCACGAAGCACGGCGCCGTGCTGATCTTCGACGAAGTGATGTGCGGCTTTCGCGTCGCGCTGGGCGGCGCGCAGCAGCACTACGGCATCAAGCCGGACCTGACCTGCCTCGGCAAGGTGATCGGCGGCGGCATGCCGGCCGCCGCGTTCGGCGGCCGCAGCGACATCATGTCGCACCTCGCGCCGCTCGGCGGCGTCTATCAGGCGGGCACGCTGTCGGGCAACCCGGTCGCGGTCGCGGCGGGCCTGGCGACGCTCAGGCTGATCCAGGCGCCGGGCTTTCACGACGCGCTCGCCGACAAGACCCGCCGGCTCGCCGACGACCTCGCGGCCGAGGCGCGCGCGGCCGGCGTGCCGTTCTCGGCCGACGCGATCGGCGGGATGTTCGGCCTCTACTTCACCGAGCAGGTGCCCGCGAGCTTCGCCGACGTGACGAAGAGCGACATCGAGCGCTTCAACCGCTTCTTCCATCTGATGCTCGACGCCGGCGTGTACTTCGCGCCGTCCGCGTACGAAGCGGGCTTCGTGTCGAGCGCGCACGACGACGCGACGCTCGACGCGACGCTCGACGCCGCGCGCCGCGCATTCGCCGCGCTGCGAGCCTGATCCGCCGCACGACTGACAGGACGAACCGATGTTCTCGGAAAGCGACTTCACCCACATGCAGCGCGCGCTCGCGCTCGCCGCGCGCGGGATGTACACGACGACGCCGAATCCGCGCGTCGGCTGCGTGATCGTCAAGGACGACGTCGTGATCGGCGAGGGCTTCACGCAGCCGGCGGGCCAGGATCATGCGGAGGTGCAGGCGTTAAAGGACGCGCGCGCGCGCGGCAACGACCTGCGCGACGCGACCGTCTACGTGACGCTCGAGCCGTGCAGCCACTTCGGCCGCACGCCGCCGTGCTCGCACGCGCTGATCGACGCGCGCGTCGGCAAGGTCGTCGCGGCGATGGAAGACCCGAACCCGCAGGTGTCCGGACGCGGCCTCGCGATGCTGCGCGACGCGGGCATCGACGTGCGCTGCGGCCTGCTCGCGCACGAGGCGCACGAAATGAACATCGGCTTCGTGTCGCGGATGACGCGCGGCCGGCCGTGGGTACGGATGAAGACGGCCGCGTCGCTCGACGGCCGCACCGCGCTCGCGTCCGGCGAAAGCAAATGGATCACGGGCGACGCCGCGCGCGAAGACGGCCACAAATGGCGCGCGCGCGCCTGCGCGGTCCTGACGGGCATCGGCACCGTGCGCGAAGACGATCCGCAGCTCAACGTGCGCGGCGTCGACACGCCGCGCCAGCCGCGCCGCGTGCTGATCGACAGCCGTCTCGACATCCCGCTCGCCGCGCGCCTGCTCGAAGGCGGCTCGCTCCTCATCTTCTGCGGCGCGCTCGATTCGCAAAGCGAAGCGCGAGCGCAGGCGCTGCGCGCGCGCGGCGCGGAAATCGTGCCGCTCGCGAACGCGCGCGGCAAGGTCGATCTGCCCGCGATGCTCGCCGCGCTCGGCGAGCGCGGCATCAACGAACTGCATGTCGAGGCGGGCCACAAGCTGAACGGCTCGCTGCTGCGCGAGCGCTGCGTCGACGAGCTGCTCGTCTATCTCGCGCCAAGCCTGCTCGGCGCGGACGCGGCAGCGATGTTCGATCTCGCCGCGCCGGCGTCGCTCGTCGACCGCACGCGGCTTGCGTTCCATAGCGTCGAGCGCGTCGGCGACGACCTGCGCATCCTCGCGCGCTTCGCGAACGCCTCCCCTACCCATTCATAACGGAATCCGACACGATGTTTACCGGAATCGTCGCGGCGGTCGGCCGCATCGAAACGATCGAGCCGATCGCCTCCGCGCCCGACGCGGGCGTGCGCCTCACGTTGCGCGCGGGCGGGCTCGACCTCGCCGACGTCGCGATCGGCGACAGCATCGCGATCCAGGGCGCGTGCATGACGGTCGTCGCGAAGACGGCCGGCACGTTCGACGTCGAGGTGTCGCGCGAAAGCCTGAACAAGACGGTCGGCCTCGCCGAGCCGGGCGACGTGAATCTCGAAAAGGCACTGCGCGCGCACGATCGCCTGGGCGGCCACATCGTGTCCGGGCACGTCGACGGACTCGGCACCGTCACGCGCTTCGCGCCCGTGGGCGAATCGCACGAGTTGCGCGTGCTCGCGCCGCGCGCGCTCGGCCGCTATCTCGCGTACAAGGGCTCGATCACCGTCAACGGCGTGAGCCTCACCGTCAATTCGGTCGAAGACCGCGACGACGGCTGCGAATTCTCGATCAACCTGATTCCTCACACGGTCGAGGTGACGACGCTGCGGCATCTGACGGCCGGCGCGAAGGTCAATCTCGAGATCGACATGATCGCGCGGTACGTCGAGCGGATGACGAACGCGCCGAAATAAGCGCGGATCGGCACGGCACGCGCGTCGGGCGGCCGGAATTGCCGCAGCGCGACGCGCGTTCGTTCGATCCGACTCCCGGACGGCTATCCGACGATCGATCGGACGAGCTGATGCTCGAGCGAGCAGCAGTCCGGCCCGCGCATTTGCGCCTTTTCGGGCCCGTTTTTCGGGGCCTCGTTTGGGGCCTGCGTGTGGCCTGCTTGGGGCATCTTTGGGCCCCGTTTCGGCCCTCTTCGCGCCTGACCGCCGCGCCGCAACCGCTGCGCCCTTAGAGACGGTTTCAAAAAGAGTCCAAGGGGCTGTTAACTTTTTCAGCATCCTGTTAACCTTGGCCGTCGTGACAGACGGGCCAAGGAGATGGGTAAGCCAATCATTGATGACGAACTGTGGGCACTGATCGAAGCACTGCTACCTCCGCCAAAGCCGCGCCGCTTCAAGTACCCCGGTCGCAAGCCGGTAGCGGACCGTGCGGCTTTGACGGGCATCCTTTTTGTGCTGAAGACGGGCATTCGTTGGCGCGACTTACCGTCCGAAATGGGATGCGGCTCAGGCGTAAGTTGTTGGCGCAGGCTGCGCGATTGGCAGCAAGCCGGTGTGTGGGATCGACTGCACGCGGTGCTGCTGGCGAAACTGCGAGCAGCCGAGAAGATCGACTTCTCCCGTGTGGTCGTCGACTCATCGTCGATTCGTGCGGTTGGGGCGGGCGAAAAACTGGCCCGAACCCCACCGATCGAGCTCGACCCGGGTCGAAGCACCACATCGCCACCGACGCCAACGGAACGCCGATCGCGGCAATCCTGACCGGCGCCAATCGTAACGACGTCACCCAACTGGTTCCGCTGATCGAGGCCATTGTGCCGATCGGCGGGGTGCGTGGACGGCCTCTGAGCCGTCCTGCCCGCGTCTACGCCGACCGTGGTTACGACCACGACAAATACCGACGCATCCTTCACGAGCGCAACATCCCCACCAGCATCGCGCGGCGCGGTCAGCCGCACGGTAGTGGCCTTGGAAAAGTCCGTTGGGTCGTCGAACGTACTCATGCTTGGCTGCATCATTTCCGCCGTCTACGTATTCGCTTTGAACGTCGCGCCGACATTCACGAAGCGTTCCTCAAACTCGGCTGCTGCCTGATCTGCTGGAATACCCTGCGGCGAGCCCAGCAGTCTTTATGAAACCGTCTCTTACCGCACCGGAAAACGCACCGGAAAACGCGCCGGATACCGCGCCAATATCCGCCGGCGCCCGCCGAAAGGCCGCTGCCCGTCGATCCGGACGCGCCGCCCGGCGCCCCGCCATCGGCCATCCGGCCAACGCGGCCGCCCGTCACGCCGCGTCCGGCTAAAACCCGCCGCGCGTGGCGTAAAATACGCGCTTTCCCTTCCCCCTGATCTTTTTATGACGCTCGCCTCCACGCCCGACATCATTGCCGAGCTCAAAGCCGGCCGGATGGTGATCCTGGTCGACGAAGAAGACCGCGAGAACGAGGGCGACCTCGTGCTCGCCGCCGAGTTCGTCACGCCGGAAGCGATCAACTTCATGGCTCGCTACGGCCGCGGCCTGATCTGCCTCACGCTCACGCAGGAGCGCTGCAAGCAGCTCAACCTGCCGCTGATGACGTATCGCAACGGCACCCAGTACGGCACCGCGTTCACGGTCAGCATCGAGGCGGCCGAAGGCGTGACGACGGGCATCTCGGCCGCGGACCGCGCGCGCACGATCGCAACCGCGGTCGCGCACGACGTGCGTCCGGAGCACATCGTGCAGCCGGGCCACGTGTTCCCGATCATGGCGCAGCCGGGCGGCGTGCTCGTGCGCGCGGGCCACACCGAGGCGGGCTGCGATCTGACGGCGCTCGCGGGCCTCACGCCCGCCGCCGTGATCTGCGAGATCATCAAGGACGACGGCACGATGGCGCGCCTGCCGGACCTGCTCGAATTCGGCAAGGAGCACGGCCTGAAGATCGGCACGATCGCCGATCTGATCCACTACCGCAGCCGCACCGAATCGATCGTCGAGCGCGTCGCCGAGCGCACGATGCAGACGGCGCACGGCCCGTTCAAGACGGTGCTGTATCGCGACCACCCGACTGGCTCGCCGCACATCGCGCTCGTGCGCGGCACGCCCGCGCCGCACGACGAGACGCCCGTGCGCGTGCACGAGCCGCTGTCCGTGCTCGACTTGCTCGAGACCGGCGTGTCGACCCACTCGTGGACGCTCGACGCCGCAATGAAGGAAATCGCCGCACGTGAGCTCGGCGTGATCGTGCTCCTGAATTGCGGCGACACGAAGGAGCATCTCGTCGACGTGTTCCTCGCATTCGACGAGAAGGAAAAGGCGGCCGAGCTCAAGCGCCGGCCGGTCGATTTCAAGACGTTCGGCATCGGCGCGCAGATCCTGCGCGACGTCGGTGTCGGCAAGATGCAGGTGCTGTCGAATCCGCGCAAGCTCGGCAGCATGTCGGGCTACGGGCTCGAAGTCACCGGCTTCGCGCCGATGCCGGGGAGCGCAACGTCCGCGTCCGACGCCGCATAGCGGGTTTCGCGTCATCGCCGTACTGTTGTCAGCCTGTGCTGCAGCCCCTATCACCGCTCATCCACTCTACGGAAAGAATATGGAAATCGGACAATATCAACCGAACCTCGAAGGCGATGGCCTGCGTATCGGCATCGTTCAATCGCGCTTCAACGAGCCTGTCTGCAACGGCCTCGCGGACGCATGCGTCGAAGAGCTGGAGCGCCTCGGCGTCTCCGGCGAAGACGTGCTGCTCGTGACCGTCCCGGGCGCGCTCGAAATCCCGCTCGCGCTGCAAAAGCTCGCGGAAAGCAACCAGTTCGACGCGCTGATCGCGCTCGGCGCGGTGATCCGCGGCGAGACGTATCACTTCGAGCTCGTGTCGAACGAGAGCGGCGCGGGCATCACGCGCATCGCGCTCGACTTCAACACGCCGATCGCGAATGCCGTGCTCACGACCGAGACCGACGAGCAGGCGATCGCGCGGATGACCGAAAAGGGGCGCGATGCCGCGCGCGTCGCCATCGAGATGGCGAACCTCACGATGACGCTCGATCAACTGAGCGACGACGAAGAGGACGAAGACGAGGACGAGGACGAGGACGACGAAGACGAAGAGGAGCGCGCATGAAGAAGAGCGCCCGCCGACAATCGCGCGAGCTGGCGACGCAGGGCCTGTATCAGTGGCTGCTGTCGAACGCGGCGCCGGGCGAGATCGACGCGCAATTGCGCGGCGCGCTGGGTTACGACAAGGCCGACAAGACGCTGCTCGACACGATCCTGCATGGCGTGATCCGCGAGCATGCGACGCTTGCCGAGGCGATCTCGCCGAGCCTCGACCGTCCGATCGATCAGTTGTCGCCCGTCGAACGGGCGGTGCTGCTGATCGCGACGTACGAGCTCACGCACCAGATCGAAACGCCGTACCGCGTGATCATCAACGAAGCCGTCGAGCTCGCGAAGACGTTCGGCGGCTCGGACGGCTACAAGTACGTCAACGGCGTGCTCGACAAGCTGGCTGTCAAGCTGCGCCCGGCCGAAACGCAGGCGCGGCGCAACGCGTAATCCTCCGTTCGCGGGCGCGCGGCGCGCGCCCGCTTTTCACCTTCCCCACCGTTTTGATTCGACGATGAATGCCGCTGCCGATTCGCTCCTGAGACTCGCGTCGCGCGTCGACGCGATCGAGCCGTTCTACGTGATGGAAATCGTCAAGGAGGCCGCCGTGCTCGAGCGCGCAGGCCGCGACGTCATCCATATGAGCATCGGCGAGCCGGATTTCACGGCGCCCGAGCCCGTCGTCGACGCGGCCGCCGCAGCGCTGCGCCGCGGCGTCACGCAATACACGGGCGCGCTCGGCATCGCGCCGCTGCGCGAGGCGATCGCCGCGCACTATGCGCGTGCGTACGGGCTCGCGATCGAGCCGGAGCGCATCGTCGTGACGGCGGGCGCTTCGGCCGCGCTGCTGCTCGCGTGCCTCGCGCTCGTCGGCCGCGACGACGAAGTGCTGATGCCCGACCCGTCGTATCCGTGCAACCGCCACTTCGTCGCGACCGCCGAGGGCCGCGCGGTGCTCGTGCCGAGCGGCCCGGAAACCCGTTTCCAATTGACCGCGGACGACGTGAAGGCGCGCTGGGGCGAGCGCACGCGCGGCGTGCTGCTCGCGTCGCCGTCGAACCCGACGGGCACGTCGCTCGAACCCGCCGAGCTCGGCCGGATCGTCGACGCCGTTCGCGCACGCGGCGGCTTCTCGATCGTCGACGAGATCTACCAGGGCCTGAGCTACGACGGCGCGCCCGTGTCGGCGCTGTCGTTCGGCGACGACGTCGTCACCGTCAACAGCTTCTCGAAATACTTCAACATGACGGGCTGGCGGCTCGGCTGGCTCGTCGTGCCGCCGGCACTCGTCGGCACGTTCGAGAAGCTCGCGCAGAACCTGTTCATCTGCCCGTCCGCACTTGCGCAGCACGCGGCGCTCGCGTGCTTCGAGCCGGACACGCTCGCGATCTACGAGGCGCGCCGCGCCGAATTCAAGCGCCGCCGCGATTTCATCGTGCCGGCGATCGAATCGCTCGGCTTCAAGGTGCCCGTGATGCCCGACGGCGCGTTCTATGTCTACGCGCAATGCGGCGGCGTCGCGCATCCGTCGTCGGGAGACAGCGCCGCGCTCGTGAGCGCGATGCTGCACGACGCGGGCGTCGTGCTCGTGCCGGGGATGGATTTCGGCGTTCATGCGCCGCGCGACTATATCCGGCTGTCCTATGCGACCGCATACTCGCGGCTCGAAGAGGCGGTCGAGCGTCTCGGCAAGCTGTTCGGTCGATAGGACGGAAGGACGCCTCGCCGCCGTCCACTCGGCCTCCAGCCGGTGCGCTGGAGGCCGACGTCCGTTGCGGCCGGTCTCGCGCGGCGCGGCGTTCGTCCAACGCCTCAGCGCCACGCTTCGGCGTTCGGGCATGGCGTCGGCGTATGCGGTTTGAGATTCGGCCCCGGACTTCAGCGTAATCCGGGAACCCGCCCCACACCAAGCGCGACGAGCCATAACCATCCGCCGCAACAGCGGCTGCTCAAACTTGCCGTTAGTTGCATCAAAAAAACCATACTGCAAACACCGCTCGCCCAAACGAAAAAAAGCCGGGTCCCGCTCAACGCAGGACCCGGCTTTTTCAATGATTCCCAGTCTTCGATGCCCGGCGGCCATCGCAGCCGAGGCGGCCAACCGCTCCGGCACGCGCCGATCCGCGTCGTCAGGTGCCGAGCTCCGAGGCGGAGGCTTCGTGCTTCGATGTCGTGTCGACGCTCGCGTCGTCCTGCTGCGGCGCCTTCGGCGCGGCGGCAGCCTTGATCGTCAGCGGGTGCGCGCCGTCGAGCGTCGTGCGCACGCGCTTTTGCGTCGCGCCCGAAGTCGACACCGTCGTCACCGCGCCCTGCGCCGGCTGCTGCGACGCATAGATCGACACCTTGCGGCCGCGCGCGACATCGCGCAGCCGGTCGCGTTCGCCGATCACCTTTCCGCCGTAGCCGCCGTCGTCGGGCGTCGTCGCGCCGACGTACAGACGCAGCCCGCCCGCGAGCGAGCCGCCGCGCGCGATGCAGTCCTTCAGCACGAGCGCGCCGACCTGGATGTTGACGACCGGCTGCAGCGCCGCGTCGGTGCCGCCGAAATACTCGAACTTGTCCGAATGAACCTTCGACATCACCTGCATCAGCCCCTGGGCCCCGACGCCGCTTTCGGCATACGGATTGAAGCCGGACTCGATCGCCATCACGGCGAGGATCAGGAGCGGGTCGAGCCCGACGTCGCGGCCCGTCTGGAACGCCGCCTTCACGAGCTGGCCGACGGGCTCCTGCGCGACACGGTAGCGGCGCGCGAGATAGGTGGCGACGAGCGCCTGTTCGCGGTTCGACGCGAGCGCGCGGTCGTCGCGCGCGTCGGCGGCGACGCGCTGCGTCGGAATGAGCTTCGCGAGCGACACGGGCGACGGGCTGATGCGCGTCGCGTCGAACGTCGCGCCGGCGTCGGCCGGGGTAGCTGCCGTCGAAGGCGACGCGTCCGCATTGATCGACTCGCTCTCGTCGGCGTTCGCCGGGCCGAAAGTCGGCAGCGGATGGCCGCTCAGCAGCCGCGCAGGACCGGCCTGGACCGCGGCCGACACGAACGGCATCACTTTGGCCGCGAGCGTGCCGCGCACATTGGGCAGCAGCCACAGCGCCAGCGCGATCGCGACCGCGCAGCAACCGACCACGCTGAATAGATGGTGACTGACACGCGTCCCGCGACGCAGCGCTGCGCGCAACATCTGCGCATGCCGCTCATTGGGACGCCACGTTAACCAAGCGTTCATTCAGATCCTCCACGGACATGATTCGTGCGGCTCGCTCGGCGCTCGAAGCGAGACATGGCGCGCTGCCGCGGAATCAAGACACCGAGCGTCTTGGTCGGACCGCCTCGGTATCGGAGAAACGGTATAAGTACCGTTCGGAGCCACGTCGAAACAGGGCCTGCACTTGCGGCAGGCGGACGCGCGAGGCTCCTACGCAAAAAACCAGCGTCGACTGGGCGCTGGCTAGGACAACAAACAGACCGTCAGAAGGCCGTGCAGGTATCGGCGGACGGCGACGCGCTGCGTCTATAGGGCCGGGGATTGATGGTTCAACTACAGGGGCCTGCAACCAATGTGAGCGGATTCTAGCAGGGTTTTATAGATCGTCAACACTATAGAAATGCAATTTCATAACAAAAAGTAATGATTTGTTACGGATCGGAATCGGAAACCGCATGCCGTCTGGCGTTCGGATCCGCCGCCATTTTCTACGTTTTCATCGCCTGGCCGTCCGGCCGGGTAAAATCGGCGCTCGTTCGGGCGTGCTCCGTGCCCAGCCCCCACCGCCGCCGCCTGTCGCGCGCGGCCTGGACATCCTTCATGAAATACAAAGATTTACGCGATTTCATTCACAGCCTCGAGCAGCGCGGCGAATTACGGCGCGTCACGCAACCCGTGTCGCCCGTCCTCGAAATGACCGAGCTCTGCGACCGCGTGCTGCGCGCCGGCGGTCCCGCGCTGCTGTTCGACGCGCCGGCCGGCTACCGGTTTCCGGTGCTCGGCAACCTGTTCGGCACGCCGCGGCGCGTCGCGCTCGGGATGGGCGTCGACGCCGCCGACGACGCGGCGCTCGCGTCGCTGCGCGACATCGGCCGCCTGCTGTCGGCGCTCAAGGAGCCCGATCCGCCGAAGAGCCTGAAGGACGCGGGCAAGCTGCTGTCGCTCGCGAAGGCCGTGTGGGACATGGGCCCGAAGACGGTGTCCGCGCCGCCGTGCCAGGAGATCGTCTGGGAAGGCGACGACGTCGATCTGCACAAGCTGCCGATCCAGACCTGCTGGCCGGGCGACGCCGGGCCGCTTCTCACGTGGGGCCTCACCGTCACGCGCGGGCCGAACAAGACGCGCCAGAATCTCGGCATCTATCGGCAGCAACTGATCGGACGCAACAAACTGATCATGCGGTGGCTCGCGCATCGCGGCGGCGCGCTCGACTTCCGCGAATTCGCGCTGAAGCATCCGGGCCAATCCTATCCCGTCGCCGTCGTGCTCGGCGCCGATCCGGCGACGACGCTCGGCGCCGTCACGCCCGTGCCCGACACGCTGTCCGAATACCAGTTCGCAGGCCTGCTGCGCGGCGCGCGCACCGAGCTCGCGAAATGCCTGACGCCCGGCGTCGACACGCTGCAGGTGCCGGCGCGCGCGGAGATCGTGCTCGAAGGTTTCATTCATCCGCAGCGGGGCGCGCCCGCACCGGCGCCGGAAGGCGCGCCGCCGAGGCCGACGGCGGGCGCCGCGGCCGGCTACGAGCATGCGCTCGAAGGCCCATACGGCGACCACACCGGCTACTACAACGAGCAGGAGTGGTTTCCGGTCTTCACGGTCGAGCGGATCACGATGCGCCGCGACGCGATCTATCACTCGACGTACACCGGCAAACCGCCCGACGAGCCGGCCGTGCTCGGCGTCGCGCTGAACGAGGTGTTCGTGCCGCTGCTGCAGAAGCAGTTCCCCGAGATCACCGACTTCTATCTGCCGCCCGAGGGTTGCAGCTACCGGATGGCGATCGTCCAGATGAAGAAGAGCTACGCGGGGCACGCGAAGCGCGTGATGTTCGGCGTCTGGAGCTTCCTGCGGCAGTTCATGTATACGAAGTTCATCGTTGTCGTCGACGAGGACGTGAACGTGCGCGACTGGAAGGAAGTGATCTGGGCGATCACGACGCGCGTCGATCCGGCGCGCGACACGGTGCTCGTCGAGAACACGCCGATCGACTATCTCGACTTCGCGTCGCCCGTCGCCGGTCTCGGCTCGAAGATGGGGCTCGACGCGACCAACAAGTGGCCGGGCGAAACCCAGCGCGAATGGGGCCAGCCGATCGAGATGGACGCCGCCGTGAAAGCGCGCGTCGATCGTCTGTGGACCGAAATCGGCCTGTCGTGAACGCTCGCGCGTCGAACATGTTCAATAACAACCGCACATGATGAGCTTCACCCCCACGTCGATGCTGTCCGACGGCTTTTTCCTGTCGCTTTCCCTGTGTCTCGACATCGGCCTCGTGAATGTCGCGATGCTGTCGCTCACGCTGTCGCACGGATTCAAACCGGGCTTCTGGCTCGGCGTCGGCTCGTGCGTCGGCGATCTCGTCTATGCGGCGCTCGCGCTCGCCGGCATGGCCGTGCTGCTGCAGTTCGAGGCCGTGCGTTGGGTCGTGTGGCTCGGCGGCGGCGCGGCGCTGCTGTTCCTCACCTGGAAGATGGCGCGCGAGGCGCTCCTTCCCGAGCCGGCGCGCGACATCGGCGACGATGCGCCCGCCGCCCTTGCCCGGAAGGGCACGTGGCGCAACTTCGCGCGCGGGATGCTGCTCGCGATGTCGTCGCCGTCGGCGATCCTGTGGTTCGCGGCGGTCGGCGGCGCATTGATCGCGAAGGCCGGCGCGACGACGCCCGCGACCGCATCGGTGTTCCTGTCGGGCTTCTTCCTCGGCGGGCTCGCGTGGACGCTCTTCCTCTGCACGCTCGCGAGCCAGGGCCGCAAGCGCGCGGGCGCGGGGCTGATGCGCGCGTGCCACGTCGTGTCGGCGCTGCTTTTTGCGTACTTCTCGTACAGCGTGATCGTCGGCGGCTATCGCGACCTGATCCTGAACGCGGCGGCTTGATGCAATGCGGCGCGGCTCGCCGCCCTCGCGGGCGGGCGGCGCGATGCGCGTCGGTGAGCGTGCGCGCGCGGCACGGCTCGCCCGCGCGCGCCGGCCGATCGGGTCAGGCGCGCGCCGCAATCCTGAATCGACGCAACGCATTCCGGCCGGCGCGGCAACGCACGCCGCCAGCCGTCCGCATCCACGCTCACCCGCGCAGGAACTCGCCGTAGCGCGCGAGATCGACGTTGCCGCCGCTCAGGATCACGCCGATACGCTTGCCCGCGACGGGCAGCACGCCGTCGAGCACCGCGGCCGCGCCGAGGCAGCCGGTCGGCTCGACGACCATCTTCATCCGCTCCGCGAAGAAACGCATCGTGTCGACGAGTTGCGCGTCGCTCGCCGTGACGATTCGCTTGACGAGCCGCTGAAGGATCGGAAAGTTGTACGCGCCGACGTGCGTCGACGCCGCGCCGTCCGCGATCGTCCGCGGCACCGGAATGCGCACGACCTCGCCGCGCTCGAGCGACTGCTGCGCGTCGTTGCCCGCCTCCGGCTCGACGCCGATCACCGCGCAGCCCGCCGACAGCGCGGCGGCCGACAGCGCAGTGCCCGCCATCAGCCCGCCGCCGCCGAGCGGCGCGACGAGCATGTCGAGCTCGCCGACTTCCTCGATCAGCTCTTTCGCGGCCGTCCCCTGCCCGGCGATCACGTGCGGATGATCGTAAGGCGGCACGAGCGTCATGCCGCGCTCCTGCGCGAGCCGCGCGCCGATCTCCTCCCGGCTCTCCGTATAGCGATCGTAGGTGATGACTTCGCCGCCATAGCCCTTCGTGGCCGCGACCTTCGCGGCCGGCGCGTCGTGCGGCATCACGATCGTCGCGCGAATGCCCGCGAGACGCGCGGCGAGCGCGATCGCCTGCGCATGGTTGCCCGACGAATACGTGAGCACGCCCGCGCGGCGCTGCTCGGCGTCGAAGTGCGAGATCGCGTTGTACGCGCCGCGGAACTTGAACGCCCCCATCCGCTGGAAGTTCTCGCATTTGAAGAAGACCGTCGCGCCCGTGCGCGCATCGGCCGTGCTGGACGTGAGGACGGGTGTGCGATGCGCGACGCCGGCGAGCCGGGCGGCTGCGTCGGTCACGTCGTCGAAGGTCGGGAGAACGAGGTCGGAGGCGGATTGAACAGGCATGGCAGCGAGTGCGAAAACGCATTGGACAAGGAAGCGGCCATTGTCCCAGCTTCGCTCGACTCGCGCAGCAACCGGAAAAGAAAACGGCGCGGCACGGACTTCGCCGTGACGCGCCGCAGCGTCAGACGCTGCCGCCCGCCAGGCGGCGCGTCGACGTCATCAATCAGTAGCGCCAGTACGGACGGCCGTAGTAGCCGCGGTGATGGTGCCAGTACGGACGGCCGTAGCCGTAATAGCCGCCGCCGACCACGACGGCGGGCGGCCCGTAGTACACGGGCGCTGGCGCGTAGACGACGGGCGGAGGCGGCGCGTAATAAACGGGCGGCGGCGGCGCGTAGACCGGATACGCCGGCGCGATCGGCACCCCGATGCCGACACCGATCGACACGTGCGCCTGGGCGGCGCTCGCAGCTCCGAGGCCCAGTGCTGCGACGGCGATCAACGGAATGAGCTTTTTCACTTTGGTTCTCCTGACGGCGGGCGGCGGCGCTCGCCGTATCGACAGCGACGGCATCCTTGCCGTATGAGACGAATGTAGCGAAATCCGGAATCGCGAGCCACGCCCATTTGTTGCAAATTGCAATTGCACAAAGCTCTGCGGCACGGCGGCGCGGGCGCGGTCCGGCGGCCGTTCGGCGGATCGCGAGACATCGCGGGCGCCGCCGCGGACGCCGCCGCGCCGCTCGTTCGGCGCGCGGTAATGAACGATTACAAATTAGAGACAGTATGCGGACGGCGCGACACGGAAGGACGCCGCCGCATGCTCCGCCCCCGTCATCGATGCATATTTGGGGCCAGACCGAACGCCGTCACGGCCGAATACGCGATACTGATGGTTTACCGCAGATGACGGATCGCTTCCATGTCCCTTTCCGCTACGCCCCGCATCGGCTTCATCGGCGCCGGCCGCCTCGCCCGCTGCGTTGCCCGCCGCTTCGCGCGCGCCGGGCATGACGTCGCGGCGATCACGAGCCGCTCAAGCGCGTCGGCCGCCGCGCTCGCCGCGCAAATCGACGCCGAGCGAGCCGCGCACGCCGCCGCCGCGCGTGCCGCCCCGCACGCCGCTTCCGACGCCGACCGCGGCCGCACGCGCTGCGCCGCGCTCGATACGCCGCAGGCAGTCGTCGACGCAGCCGACCTGATCTTCGTCACCACGCCCGACGACGCGCTCGGCCGAATCGCCGCCGAGCTGCGCTTCGCCCCCGCGCGCGCCGGCGGCCAGGCGCTCGTCCATTGCAGCGGCGCGTCGGGCGTCGACCTGCTCGATCCCGCGCGCGCGCAAGGCGCGGCGACGGGCGGCTTCCATCCGCTCTACCTGTTCGGCGGCGGCGACGCCGATCTCGCGCGAATCGACGGGTGCTCGGTGACGATCGAAGCCGACGGCGCGCTGAAGGACGTGCTCGCCGCACTCGCCGCGGCGCTCGGCTGCCATCCGCTGTCGATCCCGGCGGGCGGCCGGATGCTCTACCACGCGGCCGCGAACTACGCGGCGAGCTTCGCGCTCTGCAACCTCGCCGAATGCGTCGAGCTGTGGCGCGCGCTCGGCTTCGCCGAGGACGAGGCGCTGCGCGCGCTGCTGCCGATGCTCGCCGGCACGATCGAGACCGCGCGCGACAAGGGGCTCGCGAACGCGCTCGCCGGGCCCGTGTCGCGCGGCGACGTCGGCATCGTCGAGCGGCAGCTCGCGCTGCTCGAATCGCGCGGCGGCGACCACGCGGCGTTCTACGCGCTCCACACCCGCCGCGCGGTCGCGCTCGCGCGCAGGCGCGCGTCGCCGCCCCCGTCACTCGACGCGCTAGAGCACGCGCTCGACGCATCGCTCGCCCGTTCGCTCGACCTCGCGCGCCCCGCCCGCGACGAGCCGTGATAAGGTGACGCCCGATGCACGCCGCCCGAAGGCGGCGTCGGCACGCTACCCGACTGGACTGGATAACGAAAAGGATTCAAAGATGTTCGGCGAGATCGCCCGTTTTCTGCTCAATACCATCTTCACGCTGTTCGGCGCCGCATTGATCCTGCGCGTCTGGCTGCAGGCTGTGCGCGTGCCGCCGTACAACCCCGTCACGCAGGCCGTGCTGCAGGTGACGAACTGGCTCGTGCTGCCGCTGCGGCACATCGTCCCGGGCGTGCGCGGCGTCGACTGGGCGAGCATCGTCGCGGCCGTCGTCACGTCGCTCGTCTACGTCGCGCTGATGGTGACGATGGCGGGCGTCGACGCGCTGTCGATCATCCCGACGATCCTCGTCGTCGCGCTGCTGACCGTCGTCAAGTGGGCGCTCAATCTCGTGCTGTGGCTCACGATCCTGATGGCGCTGCTGTCGTGGCTGAACCCGCGCTCCCCCGCGATGGCGATCCTGTATCAACTGACGGCGCCGTTCCTGAACCCGCTGCGCCGGCTGATCCCGCATCTGGGCGGCATCGACCTGTCGCCGATCCTGCTGTTCGTGATCGTTCAGGTGCTGATCATGATCGTCACGCGCGCGGCGGTGTCGCTCACGCTGTTCGGCATCTGACCGGCGGCAAGCGCTATGCGGCAGGCGGCGCGGCGCCGGGCGCGCCGTCGCCGAGATTGTCGATCACGCCGAGACGCGCGGGAATCGTCGCGTAGCACACGCGCACCTTCTCGCGCGACACGCGCTCGATGAGCCGCCGCGCCTCGTCTTCCGTGACGACGAATTCGACCTCGATCGCAAGCGACCCCTGCAGCTCGAAGAAGCGGTCCTCGTGCAGCACCCGGTGCTGGCCGAACCCCGCCATCGCGCGAAACGCGGAGCCGCCCGCGACGCCCATCCGGTTCGCCTCCTCCAGCAGCCACTCCCAGAGCGGCTTCCAGTGCAGCCGGTGATTCTCGTGTACGTAGAAACGCAGAAAGATCCCGTCCATAGCCGCCTCCCCCGACGCCGGATCAGGCCGGCGCGAGCCATGCCCGCGCGGTCCACATGCCGAGCCCCGTCAACGTGAACGAACCTATCAAGTGTAGGGCAGCCACGGCGAGCGCCCAGCCGAACTCGCCCTGAACCGCGTGCGTCATCACTTCGACCGAGTACGTCGAGAACGTCGTGAGCCCGCCCATGAAGCCCGTGATCACGAACAGCCGCCATTCGGGCGGCAGCCCCGCCCGCGTCGCGAACGCGACCACCGCGATGCCGATCAGATAGCCGCCGATCAGGTTCGATGCGAGCGTGCCGAGCGGCACTTCGGGCAGGAGCGCATTGAGGCCGATGCTCAGGAACCAGCGCAGCAACGCGCCGAGCCCGGCGCCGACGAAAATCGCGACGATCGAATAGAACAAGGCGGCACCCCACGCGTGACGGAGAAGATTGGCGCGACGCTTGCCGGGCCCGAGCCCGGCGTCATGCCGACGCAGTTGCGCGGCTGCATGGCTTCGCGGCTTCGGACGCGCCCGGCCGGCGACGCACATGCTCAACTTTATGCGGATTTCCGCACGCCCGGCAATCGGCCTGCTCGGCGCGCATCGGCACGCATCGGCGGGCCGGCCGGAACGTGCTGCGTCGTTTCGCCTGTCGGCCGCTTCGTCTCTTCGCCAATCCGGCTCCGTCGCCATGACGTAAAACTCCAAATAAAACTTCCGTTCGTTCTATTTTCAACAAGCCGAATAAAACGAAAACGATAAACACAAAAAAATCAATTATTCGGATTATTTAAGAACGAACGGCTCGGGTTACGCAGGATGTCGAATGCGCGAATCGGTCGAATCGGCCGAATCGGCCGATGCTGCCGATTCGACCGATTCGCCGCGCGCTCGCCCGGCTCGGCGGCCTTCCCCCACCCGGCCTGGTCTCCCCGTTGATTCGACGGTGGCAACGATGCCCGTTTTCAGTGCTTGGAAACAGGCTCGGGAAATCCCTCGGCATGCCGATTTTTTTATTCAAAAAACCTTTCCGGTTCGTAGAATTCAAACAGACCACTCCATTTATTGATATGGAGAATACAGCATGAAAAACAAACCCTTGCTGTCCATCCTGATAACGGCCGCCTGCATTCAGGCATTCGCGGCGACAGCCTCGCTCGCGCAGGGCCCCGCGCACCCGCCGTCGTACGTCGAGGGCACTCGCGTGCCGATAGGCTTCGCGCGGCCGCCGTTCCACACGAATCCGGCGCGCTTCTCGGCGACGACCGTCTCGGGCCTCGCGCCCGCCACCGTGCGGCACGCGTACGGCTTCGACTCGATCGCGAACCAGGGCGACGGCATGATCGTCGCGATCGTCGACGCATACGACGATCCGAAGATCGAATCCGATCTTGGCGTCTTCAGCAAGAATTTCTCGCTGCCGCCCTGCACGACGTCGAACGGCTGCTTCAGGAAGCTCTACGCGAGCGGCAGCAAGCCGCGCGCCGACGCCGGCTGGTCGCTCGAGATGTCGCTCGACGTCGAATGGGTGCACGCGATCGCGCCGAAGGCGAAGATCGTGCTCGTCGAGGCGGCGTCGAACGGCTTCAACGATCTGATGACCGCGGTCGACGCGGCAGTCGGCGCGGGCGCATCCGTCGTGTCGATGAGCTTCGGCGGCAGCGAATTCAGCTCGGAAACGGGCTACGACAGCCACTTCAGCGCGCCGTCGCGCGTCACGTTCGTCGCATCGTCCGGCGACAGCGGCAACGGCACCGAATATCCGGCTGCGTCGCCGTACGTCGTCGCGGTCGGCGGCACGACGCTCGCCGTCGACGCATCCGGCAACTACGTCGGCGAAACCGCGTGGAGCGGCGGCGGCGGCGTCGGCACATACGAGCCGGAGCCGTCGGGCCAGGCGCTGTGGCCGATTCCGTATGCCGGCAGCCGCGGCGTGCCCGACGTCGCATACGACGCGGATCCGGGCTCGGGCTTCGCGGTGTACGACTCCGTCACCTACCTGGGGCAATCAGGCTGGTTCGTCGTAGGCGGCACGAGCGCGGGCGCGCCGCAATGGGCGGCGCTCTTCGCGATCGCGAACTCGATGCGCGCCGCGGCCGGCAAGGGCAAGCTCGCCGGCTCGTACAACCAGCTCTATACGGTCGGCAAGTCCGCATACGGCAGCGACTATCATGACATCACGTCGGGCGCCAACGGCAGTTGCGGAACGATCTGCACCGCGAGCGGCGGCTACGACTACGTGACGGGATTGGGCTCGCCGCAGGCGCTCGACCTGGTTCAGGGGCTCGTCGCGCAACCCTGACGAGTTGACCGGCTGCCCCCCGCTCGGCGGCGGGCGACGCCGCGCCGCGAGAAGAATCCGGTGACGCGGGCCGAACGCGGACGAGCAGACGTTCGAGACGATCAAGAGAGGCGATGCGCGCAGCATGGCCTCTTTCGTTTTTCCCGGCAGCGCCCGGATCGCCGCCGATATCCGGTCGATCGTTCGCCCACCGGCCGGCAACCGCACGCGCCGACGCGCGTGGCCCACGCCGCTCGCGACCGCGCGAAGCACCCGCACGGCAACAGCCGTCGCGCGCGCAGTCGAGCGTGAATCCCGCCGCCACGCGGCGTCGAGCGCGCGCAGCGTCTCGAGCGCGCCGCCCGGCAATCCGATCACGTCGCCGCGCCGCGCGTGCGCTTCACGAACGTTGATCCGGATCACGTCGTCGCCGATGCGTTCGCTGAAGAAGCGCACCGTCGGCACCGCGGTGCCGGCGCCGATTTCGACCACCGCCACGCGCCCCGCGCGCGCGAGCCAGCCGCGCAGCGCATCGTGCTGCGCGTCGTAGCGCGCGCCGAGCCAACCGGCATCGTCGAACATCAGGATTCGTGGAACGCGTAGCCGACATCGCCGAGCGCCGGGTACGCGCGCCACAATCCTTCCGCGCCGCGGAAATCCGGCAGCCCGGAATCGATGCCGATGCCCGCGCCCGCCGTGACGAGCAGCGCATCGGCGCGCGACAACGCGCGAACGGCCGCGTCGACGAGCTCGGCCGCGACGGGCGTCGCGGCGGCGCGCATCGCGGACGACAGGTTCGAAGGCGGGCGGCGTGAATCGGACATGGCGCGGCGGTTTCGCTCCAGATTTCGTTCGAAGTCGGGACGATCATACGCTCGCGCGGCGCACCGCCAAGCGTTTTGGACTTTGGACGGCAAGCGACGAGCGGCGCGCGCGAGCACGACCGATCCCATACGCATCCACCGGCGCGCCCGCCGCGCGATCAACGCGCCGTCGCGCTCGAACGCTGCAGCGCGGGCGTGCCCTGCACCCGCTCGACGATGAAATCCATCACCGCGCGAATCGGCGGCGACGCCTTCAGTTGCCGATGCACGACGAGCCAGATATCGCGCACGAACGGCTCGGCGTCGACGTCGAGCTCGACGAGATCGTCGCCCGCGGCCGGCAGAAAGCGCGGCAGCATCCCGATTCCGGCGCCGGCGCGCGTCGCCGCGTATTGGCTCGTGATGTCGCCGAGCCGGCACGCGATCGCCCGCTTGCCTGCGATCTTCTTCAGCCATCGCTGCTGCGGCATGTCGTCGAACTGATCGTCGTAGCCGACGAATTCCCAGCGTGCCGGCTCCTGCAGATACGGATAGCGCCGCGCCGCATAGAGCGCGAACTCCATCGCGCCGATGCGGCGCACGACGTTGCCCGCCTCCTTCGGGCGCACGAGCCGCACCGCGACGTCCGCCTCGCGCCGGCTCAGCGACACGCTCTGCGCCTGCCCCGACAGCGCGAGCTGAATGCCCGGATAGCGCTCGCGAAACGCAGTCGTCGCCTTCGCGAAGAAGTTCGTGACAAGTACGGGCGGCGCGCTGACGACGACCGCACCCGCCAGTTGCGAGCGCTCCGCCTGGATCGTGCGCTCGATCGCGAACGCGCCCGCCTCCATCGCCGACGCGATCTCGAAGATCCGCCGTCCCGCGCCCGTCAGCGCGCAATGGCGCGGAAAGCGCTCGACGAGCCGCACCTGCAATTCGGTTTCGAGCATCGTCACGCGCCGGCCGACCGTCGCATGATCGACGCCGAGCGCGCGCGCCGCGCCCGAGAGCGTGCCGACTCGGGCGACCGCCAGAAAATGCCGCAGGTTTTCCCAATCGAACATCGGTGCGATTTTCCACAGACACAGTGCAGATCCGGGGAATTTACACCGGATCGCATCGAGCCATAACCTTGGTTTCGATTCGGCGCATGGATCCGCGCCCGGCTCCCCCTTCTCTGTTCATCACGTTGGAGAAAACACCATGACGCTTGCGATGGCGATCACGCAAACCGGCGGCCCCGAAGTACTGAAGGCGATCGAACTCGACGTTCCCGATCCGGGGCCGCTCGACGCGCGCATCAGGCAATCGGTGATCGGCGTGAACTTCGTCGATACGTATTTCCGCAGCGGGCTGTATACGGTCGCGTCGCGGCCCGCCGTGCTCGGTTTCGAAGGCGCGGGCGTCGTCGAAGCGGTAGGCAGCGAGGTGACGCGGCTGCGACCGGGCAACCGCGTCGCGTATGCGGGCGCGCCGATCGGCGCTTACGCCGAGTCGCGCGTGCTGCCGGCCAGCCGGCTCGTCAGGATTCCCGATGCGCTGTCGTTCGAGGCGGCGGGCAGCTCGATGCTGCGCGGCCTCACCGCGCACATGCTGCTGCACGAAGTGCATCCGACGACGCGCAGCGACTGGATTCTCGTGCACGCGGCGGCGGGCGGACTCGGACAGATCGTCGTGCGATGGGCGAAGCGGCTCGGCGCTCAAGTGATCGGCACGGTAGGCTCGGCGGGCAAGATCGAGCTGGCGCGCGCGGCAGGCGCCGATCACGTGCTGCTCCATACCGATCCGGGCTGGACCGACGAAGCGGTGCGCATCGCGGAGCGCCGTGGCGTCCATCTGGCGATCGACGGCATCGGCGGGAACATGGTCGCGCAGACGCTGCGCGTCGTTCGTCCGTTCGGCGTCGTCGCGAGCCTCGGTCAGCCGGCGGGGCCGATTCCACCCGTGCGCGTCGAGGATCTCGGCTTCGCGCGTTCGATCGGCCTGATGCGGCCGAGCTCGCTTGCGTACGCGAACGATCCTCGGTTGTATGCGCGCGGCACGAGCGATCTGCTCGACGTGCTTGCCGACGGAATGGTCGCGCCGATCGGCTCGAGCTACGCGCTGAGCGAAGCGGCGCGCGCGCACGCGGCGCTCGAAGCGGGGAAGACGACGGGGAGCGTGATATTGACCGTGTGACGCGGAGGGCGGCGGGCGCGATGCGTCTCGCCTGCTCGCGGAAATCGATCTGGGCGCGCGGCGCCGCTCGTGCGGACGTGTGCGCAGCGCGTGATGGCGCTGGACGATGCCCGTCGGGTGATAACGGCGGCAATGCATCGAACGGCGGCCGGCCCATTGCATTTCTCCCGTCAAACCCTGTAGAATTATTCATTTTGCGGGCGTCGTATAATGGCCATTACCTCAGCTTCCCAAGCTGATGACGTGGGTTCGATTCCCATCGCCCGCTCCACTTGAGCTTCCATGGATATCCACCGATTTCCATAAGCTGCTGTCGATAAAGGTTTTTTCCTCGACAGTCCTCCAGCGAAATCCATCGAAATCCCCCTACTGCTGGACTGATTTGGTCCATCCGCCAGTCCACCAAAGCGGTCGGGTTCGAGTCCGGATTGTTGCTGGGGTCAAGCGAGCCATGGGATGAGTATCTGACTCCTGACTCTGTTCAGGAGCAGAGATGGCACTCACTGACATGGCCGTCCGGCAGGCCAAGGCCACCGGAAACGCTTACACCCTCCCCGATTTCGATGGCCTCTCGTTGGCAGTCTCGAAAACAGGCGCCAAGTCCTGGCACTTCCGCTACACGTGGCAGGGCCGTCAGAAGCGGATGTCCCTGGGAACCTACCCGGAGATCAGCCTGCGCGAGGCCCGCAACCGCCGCGATCATGCACGGGCGCTGGTGGCCAAGAACATCAACCCGCAGCGGCAACGAGAAAAGGATCGGCACATCGCCACTCAAGTCGAGCGGAACACCTTCGAGGCGGTGTACGAAAAGTGGCTCACGTTCCGCCGCGAACACGGACGCCTCAAAATGGGTCGGCAGACCACGCTCGCGATGATCCCGCGCATCTTCGAAAAGAACATCCTCCCCCTTCTGCGCAAGCAGTCGATCTATAACGTCACCCGTGTTGATCTGCTCGAGATCGTCGGTCGTATCGAAAAGCGCGGCGCGCCGTCCGTCGCCGAGAAGGTACGCACCTGGTTCAACCAGCTTTTCCGGTATGCACTGGTGATCATGCCGGGCCTGGAGCAGAACCCACGCGAGCGTACAACGGGCCGGTGGCGGCGCTGTGCAGGCGGTATTCGCGTTCAGGGCGGTAGCGGAAGCGGTACGCCCGGCACAGCGGGCCGTGCCAAGGATGCCAGACGACGCCGTCGCCATACTCGACGTGCAGATCGACGGCCACCTTACCAATATCGTGCTGCAGCACCGCATAGGCGGTGCCGGCAGTCCACGCCTCGGCTTGGGCGGCCTGCGCTTCCGGCGTGGCACCGGCCGGCAGCAGATGGGACTGCCGCAGCTTCAGTGCATAGGCCACGATCTCCAGACCGTGATCCAGCATGCCGCCGGGGTAGTCGTGATGGTGGCTTTCCGATGCGGGGAACTGCTGGACCAACTCGGCGTAGCGCTCCAGCGGCGCGCGGTACAGCGCGGCGAATTGGCTGCGTGAGACGGACGTGCGTTGCCAGATGTGTTCCAGTAGCCGCTGCCGCCGCGGCGTCGCCAGCAGCGACGCGGCCAGCTCTGGCCGCGTCAGCCCTTTGGATGGCTCGATGGGCCGTGCCGACGGCGCGCTGGCGGCCGGCGGAACCTTTTTGCAGTGGAACAGCGAGAGCATGGCGAATCCCGGTGATGGACTGGCGGGGGAGTCTTTTGGCCCTTTCGGGTAGGGCCTTTCCCCTTGCCCCCCGTTCCCTTGCCCCTTGCCAGCCCTTTGACCTTCAACTTTTTGGGTATAGGGCAACCCGGAAGGTGGTTCCACCATCAATGTGGGATGGCCCCGATCGGATTGGCCGGCGCTCAGGCGCGAGGAGCCGTCCTATGCTGCGCGAGTGCCGCGTCCGCCCTGTCGATGACGGTCGGGTCGCGGAGGAAATCCGCAATTTTACAAAGTTGACAAACGAGACAAAGGAGATTAGAATGGTTCTCGTGTTTCAATCCTGCCTGCGGGAGACGACCATGCCCAAGACCCTTGAATTCATTGCCGACCACCTGCCGCGCGTCACGGTGGAAGATGTACATCGCTTCTTCACGACCGTCGAAATCCGGGACGCCCGTGCCTTTGCGGCCGAGCTTCAGGCGTTCGTGCATGAGCGCGTGGAAGCGGTCGAACTGCCTGCCAACCTGGAAGCGGAGACGGTGGAGCAAACCTTGGCACGCAAGGCGGCTGCATTGCGTGCCGGTACGCGCTGGACGCCTGGCGCAACTGACATCCAGCGTGGTCGCGCCGCGATGCTGGAAGCCTTCGAGCAGCCGCACAATCTGCCGCTCGCCGAGTTCGCCAAGTTGGCGGACAAGTCGCGCCAGCAAATCTACAAGGACATCGACGCTCGTCGGCTGCTGGCGTTGAACGTGGGGCCGCGCGGCCAGAAGCTGCCCGACTGGCAGCTCGACCCAGTGAAACAACAGTTGACGCAGGCCGTGCTCCAGGAAGTCGAAGGCATCGACAACTGGACGATCTACCGTGCGCTGTCCGAGCCGCTCGAAGGCCTGGGCTGGCGTTCGCCGGTGGATGCGGTGACGGCCGGCTCGATCGACGACGTCGCCAGGGCGGTGTTCAACGTGCTGGGCGTGCACGCTCATTGAGACGAGGTTGGAGTGAGTATTAAATTGCCGTCGTTCCCGATCGAGGCCGGTGAACTGCTTCAGCACGTAAGCCGCGTTGCGTATCGGGGAGACCCGCTGTACTACGGCCGCGACGGCACCAACCGCTACGACGACCCCGCACGGAGCTACGGTGTGCTCTACTTGGGCCGCGACCTGCCCACGGCGTTGATGGAATCGGTGTTCCACAAACACCAATGGCTCGCGGACACGAAGCGCGCCATCGCGCTGAAAGAAGTTCAGAGCCGACTGGTGCGCGCCGTGGGTGTTCTGGACGACCTGCGCCTCGCGGACCTCACGGCCCCGGGCGTCATGGCGGGCTACTTCGGCTTGAATCTGGAGCAGTTGGCCAGCCGCGACTACACCCACACGCAGCAGGTGTCCGCTCAGGCGCATGCGATGCTCGGCGACGAAGGCTTTCCGCTGTTCGCAGGCGTGCTCTACCCATCGCGCAACAACTACCCCGCTGCGAGCATCGCCTTGTTCGACCGTGCCGAGGCGATGGTCAGGGTTATTGAGGACATCGACCTGATTGACCATGCGGATTGGCCACGCTTCGTCGATACCTATCGTGTCGCCGTGGAGCCTGATCCCGGCCCGGTGGAACCTGATGACGAAGTGTTCTGAGGCAGGTATGGAACGCATTGAAGCCATTAGCAGAACCGATTGGAGCAAACTGGCATAGCCCACACGCATGTAGCAGGTGACGAGAGCCATGAGCACGAAGACCCATCGCAGCCACGCAGAACGCCTCGGCCGCTGGTTAGGCAGGATGTGGCGTGCCTACGTCCGCCGTGAGCGCGAAGCTGTGGCCTGGCTGGTGGCTCAGGGGATGCCCGCCGGCGGCGCTACTACCACGCTGTGGATCGTCAAGCTCGGCGTGGTGGCCATCCTGTTCTACGCCGTCTTTTGGCTGGCACTGTTGCTGGTATTTGCAGTCGTAGCAGCTTGGCTTGCGGAGCACGGTGGCTTGGATCAGGATGATCCGCAACCTGAGTGGCGGGAAGGCCCCAACGGCTTCGGCCTCTACGACAAGAGCAACTGGCGGATTGATCCGCACGTATCCGACGACGATTGAGCGGCGGGTCACTTCTTTGATCTTCAGAAACGACAGCACCATCGGCAGTGCCTCACGCACCACGTCCATCGCCGGAAAAAAGCCCAGCGAGCCCACGGCCAGCCCCACGTCGCCGGCACCGCGCGTCACCACGTTCGGCAACGTCATGCCCACCTGGCCGCCGTAATCCGCGTAGACCTGCCCTTGGTTCATCTTCTGCTGCTGGGGAGAAACGATCGCCCGGATCACCGAGTCGTCGACCTCTGCCCGCGTCAGGAAGCCGGCCCATTTCCCGATACGGGTCAGCAAGTCGGGATCGACCAGCGCCAGCAAACGGCTGCGCAGCCCCTGGCGCCCATCCGACCACCATTGCCGGCACGTCGGATACCCGCCGCCGCTGTCCACCTGAGCCAACCCCGCGTCGCGGCTGGCATCGTAGGGCCAGGCCGTGCGCAACGCGCTCGAATGACAGGTGTCGTAGAAGCCGCCCGTGTAGAGAAAGTAGTTCGAGCCGATCCAGATCACGTCGTTCATCTGCGCGTCCGACAGCGTGGGCCGGTTCATGAAGAGCTTGGCGCGCGACGGCCCGTAGCAGTCGTGCGTGAAGTCGGCGACCTCCTGGGCAAGCACCGGGTCGTTGATACGGGTGGCATCCACGTCCATACGGATCTGGCGCAGGTTGGTGCCGCACGGGATCGCCGCCACGGCTGCCCCGGTGACGGCCTTCGAGATGGCGTGCATGAAGAACCACCAGACGAGCACCAGCGCGCTCTGGTTGTTAAGCGCGGTATACGACGTGCCCCAGCCCGTGTCCGCTGGCTGCGGGACTTTGACCTGGCACTGCTCGGAGCGGGTCGTGTCGAACTTGATCGTGGAGAAATTGACCGGGATGAACGGGATGCCGGCGAACATGATGACCACGATCGCCACGAACACCCGGCAAACCGTACACGCTGGCCGATTTCGGCGGCCTCTGTCTCTACGTCTCCGCCACCGGCGCCAAAGACCTGGCGCTTCCGTTGCTCATGGGGCGACAAATGCGAGCGCATGTCGTTCGGAAGCTATCCGGTGCTCTCCCTGAACTATAGGCAGGGCATTCCGAGGATATCGCGCGCGTCCTGATTCGGCAGTGCGTCATCCGCGTATGCGAAATCCCCTTCTCTCTGCCGTTTCGCGAGTTGCTGCAGCAGAATTCGATAGCGCAGACCGGCCTGATCAAAGCGCGAGAAAAGATCGCGACGCTCGCCAGATTCGAGGTAGCGACCACGTTGCCTATCAACCATACTGTTGTCTTGAGGCCCAACGACATAGGGCATGAATGGCAATATGAGGCGCAACGGCCACGGCGATGCCGTCGCATTCAATGCGAAATTGAGCCGACAGTGGTTGCCCGACTCGGGCACGCACGGATGGAACAAGGGCAGATCGCTGCCCGGAATGTGGCGACCATACGCGAGCGCAATCGAACTGCGCACATGCACATGAATCACCGCATGAACGTCCTGATACTTCGCGCGCACGCCACCGAACCAACGCATGATTGGTATCACCGACTTGTTCTTGCAGCGGCGGATCATCGTCACCGTTTCAGATGTATAACGCACGTCGATCCGATCCTCATCGGACCGTTCGTTACCAAACACCTTCGCGTGCAGGAAATCCGAGTGCGTCAAATCCAGCAGATTTTCGATCAGGAGAGGCGCGCAACAATTGAAACGGATGTTGCCCTGCATATATTTGGGCAGACCGCCATCGCGCGGCAGAAACGGCACATCTGGGAGAAAGGTGTCGCTTGCGGCCTCGGGATCGCCGTACCAAATCCATACATAGCCATATCGTTCGATCACCGGGCAATGTTCCGCGTGCTCCTGCCGATGCGACGGGGGACGTTTTGAGATTGGCAATTCGGGATGCCACTGGGATGTGTGGATGCGACCACCCGTTCGCCAGAGGTAGTACGGTTCCGATCGAATATGCCAGCGCGAAACCCGTTCGCTGATCTCAAACGTATGGGCAAGTGGAAGCCACGCGTTGCGCAGGCTAATCCGATCGGGTATCCAATCGTTCTCGTTGCGATGGTTCGTCAGATTGCAATCCTCGTGAACGGATAGCATCGTCTCCTCCTTACGTGGCAATCGATCGACATCGAGTTTCGCGACACACGCATCCTGCGAGGTCGGGCATTTTCATCCCGTTGAATTGAACTCATCGAGCATTAACAGCGCCAGGCTGTCGATCTGCTCGCGCATCGCGAACGGCGCGCCACAGGACGTTCGTCGCGCCGCGGGAACGATGGCGAGACGGCGCTGCGGGCGTCGGGCGCTCGAACGCCTCGTAATCGCGGCGAGGAATGCCGCGCCGGCCGGCCCGCCGCCGACGACGATGACTCGTGTGCGATTCAGTAGACGCATGCTTGTTTCTCCTTGCATGGGGGACGTCATGATCGCGAGCGCGTGCGCTCCCCGGATCGGCGATTCAATTCGGATTCTTTAACGATTCGGCCGGGCCTCGGTCTCGCCCGAATCATGCCCGGGTGAACATTGCGGTCTCATCAATGGCGCGCTTGAGTTGGTAGACGCTTCTCGACACGATTGGTACCGTCATGCACGTGCCGTCCTCGTCCGCCTGGTTGTCCCAAAGCGCTGTGTTCCGACGAAGTTCCGGCATTCGGAATGCATCGTCATCGCGAAGGAAATCAAATTGGCCCTCATAAAAGGAACCGTAAAGCGGACCCTCAGCTTGGAAATGTTGCTCAGGCTTTTCGAAAAAGGCGTGCGTACCGTGCTGGACGCGTGCCGAAATCGCGTAAAGATGCTCTTGCGCCATACATCCGAGAGGTTGCACTTCTACTGGCCCAAACCGAGTCTGGAGTACACGGCTTGCGTTCGAAGAGATCGCCGGGAAGCTCGGCCTCGGCACTAGCTTGACCAGCAAAAAGATTGAGCGCCGATTGATCATCGATCCGCCACTTCGACACCGCTGTTTCGCCCTCCCTGATGCGACATTGAGGTACTTTCTTCGAACTGGTCCGGTAGTAAGCCGACCCTTGAGAAGGGCGCTCGTCGATAACAACCAATTGCAGAGGTAGGACTATCTCCACCGAGCCATCCGGATAGCGCTCGGCGACGCCGCGAGTCAAGCGGCAATCGCGCGTACTGCGGTAGACGGCGAAACCACAATCGCATTTGATTTGACTGTTTCTCATCTATAGCACTCCTTATTTATCAAGTGAGAAACGAAGAAAAACGGTTCCAATTGGATGACGAGCGGCGTAAGTCGGGTAAAAGTCCCTTGTGGACGATGACACGTCGCTTGGCGGGCTTCGAACGCGTCGTGGACTCAAGACAGTCCGACCCTGACCGTCTCTCGTTGTCCTATAATGTCATTATTGTCAACGTTGACACATTTGTCAAAGAACGTTGCAAGTGGAACCTTAACCGCTCTTTGAGGAGTATCGTTTTCATGGCGATGGTCAGGCAGTTCGACGAGGAATCCGTGTTGGACAAGGCACTGGAAGTCTTCTGGCAGAAGGGCTGGCAGGCCACGTCCATGTCGGACCTCGCCGAGGCGACTCAGGTCCAGCGCGGTTCGCTCTATCACGCCTACGGTGGGAAAGAGCAAATCTTTCTGCTTGCCTATGAGCGATACACGAAATGCTTCTTGTCGGAAGCGCAAGCCGCGCTTGATGCGCCCTCCGCATCACTCGCTTTGCGACGCTTTTTCGACTTCGCAATCGGAAACATGTCGATTGGTTCTCCCCCACGCGGATGCCTGACGACAAAGATGGCGGGAGAAAGTGACGAGGTAAGCCCAGTGGTTCAAGAGTGCTTGCGAACGTTGCTCGATAGGTTGGAGACGCGCATAGCGGAATCTCTCTCGCGCGAGCCGCTTCGGTCATCGTTAAGCATTCCCCCGGCCCAGGCCGCCCGAATGATCGTGGTGTTCTCGCGAGGGCTTACCGTGATCGAGCGCGTTTACCACGATCCGGATCGACTGCACGCAACCGCCAGAAGCTTTACCAAACTGCTGCTAGGCACGTCCGCCTGACGTTTCGATAGCGAGACCCGCTGTTATTTTCCGCATGGCGGTGACGGCCACGAGCAGCGAGTTCGCGTGGAAGCACGGCATGCAAGCGGCCCCGGTTGACATGGGTCGTAGCTGGCGCACGCCGCAGGGGCATGCGAACTCACCGTGAACGCCGAAGCGATCCCGGTGCAGCAACGCCACGCTCGCACCGCTCGCCGGGCCGCGACGCGGCAGTGAAGGCGCTCGGATAGCTTTGCCGCGCCCGGATTCGGTTCTGTTTCATCGATCAAAAGTCCTCGCGCTCCCCGCCAACCCATGCATCGGCCACCGCAGCGCCGCGTCGAACGGATTGGTGCACGGCCCGATCGCATCGGTCTGCCGCCTGAGCAGTTCGACGACCATCGGCAGCCGGTCGTCGCCGAGGCGCGACGCGAGCGTGCCGACGCTCAGCGCGCCGATCGGATAGCCGGTGCGATCGAGGATCGGCACCGCGACGCCGGCCATCCCGTCGAGCACGCCGCTGTTGCGGCCCGCATAGCCGAGTTGCCTCACGCGTTCGATCTCGGTGCGCAGGTACACCTCGTCGAGCACGCCGTAGCCGCGAATGCGCGGTACATTGAAGCGGATCACTTCCTCGCGCTCGGCTTCGGGCAGGAACGCGAGGATCGCGAGGCTGCCCTGCCCCACGCCGAGCGCGATGCGCCCGCCGATGTCGCCGGTAAACGAGCGGATCGGGAACGGCCCTTCGCACAGGTCGAGACAGACCGCGTCGAAGCCGCTCTTCACGAGCAGAAAGATCGTCTCGCCGAGGCTCGCGCACAGCCGCAGCAGTGCCGGGCGGCACAGCGTGCGCATGCTGCTCGGGTTGCCGGCCTGCGCGGCGAGCGCGAAGAAGTCGACGCTCAGCCGGTACAGCTTCGACTGTACGTCCTGCTCGACCATCCCTTCGGCAATCAGCGATTGCAGGATTCGGTGCGCGGTGCCTTGCGTGAGACCGACGGCCTTCGCGAGATGCGTGACGCGCACGCCATCCTGCTGCATGCCGGCCAACGCGCGCAGGATCGCGAATGCGCGTTGCAGCATGCCGGTGCCCGGCGCGCCGGCCGGATCGGCGGCGCGCGCGTCGTCGCCCGGCAAGCGCGCCGCGGCGGCCATTCCGTGCGAAAGAGGTTCCTGCATGCGGGTGCTCCTCGGCGATTTCGTTGAACGGAATACAGTAGCCGCCATTCTCGCTGCGTCGAAATTTCGCGGGCATTCGGGTGTGCACGGGATTGACGCATGCATTTCCGGATCTTTGCGCCCTTCACTCATCGGAACGATTCGCACGCGGTTTGCCGTTTCATTCCGATCACCGGAATTTTCCAAAAATTCCTCCCGTTCAGCAGAATTCGAAATTGACGCTCCGAAATATGGCTGGCTAGAGTCCGCGTCAACGACGCATCGGCCACACGATGCGCGAATCCGGAGCGCCCCATGTCGTTTCTCACGCTAACCGACTTGACGAAATCGTTCGGCAAGCTCGTCGCCGTGGCCGACGTCAACCTGTCGGTCGAAAAAGGCGAGTTCGTATCGCTGCTCGGCCCCTCGGGCTGCGGCAAGACCACGACGCTGCAGATGATCGCCGGTTTCGTCGACGTGACGCGCGGGCGCATCGCGCTCGACGGGCGGGACATCACGCGGATGAAGCCGAACCGCCGCGGGCTCGGCATCGTGTTCCAGAGCTACGCGCTGTTTCCGCACATGAGCGTCGCGGAGAACGTCGGCTTCGGCCTCGACATGCGCGGCGTCGACAAGGCCGAGCGCGCCGAGCGCATCCGCGCCGCGCTCGCGCTCGTGCGCCTCGACACGCTCGCGCACCGCTTCCCGCGCGAGCTGTCGGGCGGCCAGCGGCAGCGCGTCGCGATCGCGCGCGCCGTCGTGATCGAGCCGCCCGTGCTGCTGCTCGACGAACCGATGTCGAACCTCGACGCGAAGCTGCGCGAGGACATGCAGTTCGAGCTGCGCGCGATCCAGCGCAAGATCGGCACGACGACGATCATGGTCACGCACGACCAGTCGGAAGCGCTGTCGATCAGCGACCGCGTCGTCGTGATGGAAGCGGGCCGCATCACGCAGATCGACACGCCTTATCACGCGTACGAACGCCCGGAAAACCATTTCGTGTCGCAGTTCATCGGCAAGGCGAACCTGCTGCCCGGCACGGTCGTCGCGCACGATGGCGACGCGATCCGCATCGACCTCGGGCACGATCTCGCCGAAACGGGCCGCACCGCGCACCTGCCGCCGCGCGAGCGTGACGTGCGCGTCGGCGACGCCGTGTCGCTGTGCATCCGCCCCGAGAAGCTGCGGCTGTGCGCGCCAGGCGCGGGCCGCTTCGCGGCGACCGTCACGAGCCGCTTCTTCCTCGGCAGCCAGTGGCTATATCGCGTCGACAGCGCGCTCGGTGAGGTGCTCGTGTGCTGCCAGAATGAAGGCGCGGAGCCGCTCGCGGAAGGCGCGCCGGTCGGCGTCGACTGGCGCAGCGACGCGGTACGCGTGATGCGCCGGGAGGCCTGAATGCGACAGCCTTCCCGCCCGTTGCCGTCCGAAGGCGCGCCGGCCGGCCTTGCGCGCCCGGCCGCCGCCGCGGATGCCGCACCTGCCCTCGTGCCCGCACGCGTCGCCGCCGCGCGCGCACTGCGTGCGACAGGGTCTGCGCATGCGCCGCCGTGGCTGATGTGCGCGCCCGCGTTCGCGCTGTTCGCCGCGCTCGTGCTCGTGCCGCTCGCGATGACGTTCGTGCTCACGTTCTACCGCTTCGACCCGGCCACGGGCCCGATCGCCGCGTTCCAGCTTCGCAACTATGCGGAAGTGCTCGGCGCGTCCTACTTCCACACGATCTTCGCGCGCACGTTCGGCATCGCCGCGCTGACGACGGCGATCTGCGTCGCGATCGGCATGCCGGAAGCGGTGGTGCTGTCGAAAATGCGCGACCCGTGGCGCTCGCTGTTCCTGCTCGCGATCCTCGCGCCGCTGCTCGTGTCGGTCGTCGTGCGCGCATTCGGCTGGAGCATGCTGCTGAATACGAACGGGCTCGTGAACCAGGCGCTCGGGCTTGCCGGCCTTGGGCCGTACAAGCTCGAATACACGACCTTCGCGATCGTGATCGCGCTCGTGCATGTCATGCTGCCGTTCATGGTGATTCCCGTATGGACCGCGCTGCAGCGCCTCGATCCGCAGACCGAGCACGCGGCGCTGTCGCTCGGCGCGTCGCCGTTCACGACGCTGCGCCGCAGCGTGCTGCCGCAGCTCGTGCCGGGCGTGCTGTCGGGCAGCCTGATGGTGTTCGGGCTGTCGGCAAGTGCGTTCGCGATCCCCGGCCTGCTCGGCGGGCGCCGGCTGAAGGTCGCCGCCACGGCCGTCTACGACGAATTCCTCGGCTCGCTGAACTGGCCGCTCGGCGCGACGATCGCGGTGCTGCTGCTGGTGGCTAACCTCATCGTGATGCTCACCTACTACCGCGTGCTCGAACGCCGCTACGCGCGCAGCCTCGGAGGCGCCTCCCGATGAACAAGAACGGCCCCTTCGCCCTCGCGTTCCACACGCTCGTGATGGCGTTCGTGCTCGCGCCGCTCGCGATCGTCGTGCTCGTCGCGTTCACGCCCGACGAAACGCTGACGCTGCCCACGCACGGGCTGTCGCTGCGCTGGTTCCGCGCGATCCTCGACTACCCCGACTTCGTCACCGCGTTCGTCAACAGCGTGAAGCTCGCGTTCGCATCGGCGACGCTGTCGCTCGCGATCGCATTGCCCGCCGGCCTTGCGATCGGCCGCGCGACGTTTGCCGGCCGCGCATTCCTGAACGGCCTGCTGCTGTCGCCGCTCGTGATCCCCGGCCTCGTGCTCGGCATCGCGCTGCTGCGCTTCTTCGCGCTGATCGGCGCGACCGGCTCGTTCGCGTGGCTCGTGCTCGCGCACATGATCGTGATCACGCCGTTCGTGATGCGGCTCGTGCTCGCGTCCGTCGCGGGCCTCGACCGCAGCGTCGAGCAGGCCGCCTGCTCGCTCGGCGCGGACCCGTGGACGACGTTGCGCCGCATCACGCTGCCGATGATCGTGCCCGGCATCACGGGCGGCTGGCTGCTCGCGTTCATCAACAGCTTCGACGAACTGACGATGTCGATCTTCATCACGTCGCCGCAAACGGTCACGCTGCCCGTGCGCATGTACATGTATGCGACCGAGTCGATCGACCCGATGATGGCGTCGGTGTCGGCGCTCGTCATCTTCATCACCGCCGGCGCGATGCTGCTGCTCGATCGCGTGTACGGCCTGAACCGCATCCTGATCGGTCAACATTGATGTCGACTCCCGTTTCCCGTTCCACCACGTCCGAAGCCACGGCCGACGGCGCGCAGTTCGTGCGCATCGCCGAGCGCGAGCGTGCGCACGTCGCGTTCACGCTCGACGGCCGCCCCGCGCACGCGCTCGCCGGCGACACCGTGCTCACCGCGATCCTCGTCACGCAGCGCCGCGTGCGCGTGAGCGAATTCGGCGGCCAGCCGCGCGCGGGCTTCTGCCTGATCGGCGCATGCCAGGACTGCTGGGTGCGCACCGAGGCGGGCGCGCGCGTGCGCGCCTGTTCGACGCCGATCGCCGACGGCATGCGGATTCTCACCGGCGCGCGGCCGCCCATCACCGGAGACGCGCGATGAACGACGCGCTGCAACCGGTGATCGTCGGCGCGGGGCCGGCCGGCGTGCGCGCGGCGGAGGCGCTCGTCGACGCGGGGCTGCGCCCTGTCGTCATCGACGAGAACGCGTGCTGGGGCGGCCAGATCTACCGTCAACCGCCTGCCGACGGCGGCTTCGCGCGCAGCAAGCGCACGCTGTACGGCTTCGAAGCCGCGAAGGCCGATGCGGTGCACCGGACGATGGCCGCGCTGCTGCCGCACGTCGACTATCGGCCGGACACGCTCGCGTGGGCATGCGGCGCGGGCCGCGTCGACACGCTGCAGGACGGCCACGAAGTGACCGTGCCGTTCTCGCACCTGATCGTCGCGAGCGGCGCGACCGACCGCATGCTGCCCGTGCCGGGCTGGACGCTCGCGGGCGTCTACACGCTCGGCGGCGCGCAGGTCGCGCTGAAGGCGCAGGGCTGCGCGATCGGCCAGCGCATCGTGTTCGCGGGCACGGGGCCGCTGCTGTATCTCGTCGCCTATCAGTATGCGAAGGCCGGCGCGCACGTCGTGGCCGTGCTCGACACGAGCCCGCTGCGCCGCCAGGCTGCCGCCGCGCCGGCGCTGCTGCGCATGCCGTCGACGTTCGCGAAGGGCCTCTATTACATCGGCTGGCTGCACGCGCATGGTGTCGCGATCGAAACGGGCGTCGCGCTCGAACGCATGCTCGGCGAACAGCACGTGACGGGGCTCGCATGGCGCGCGTCCGGCAACGAAGCGCCGCCGCGCGTGCTCGACTGCGATGCGCTCGGTCTCGGCTTCGGTCTGCGTTCGGAAACGCAACTCGCCGATCTCGCCGGCTGCCGGTTCCGTTTCGATCCGGTCAATCGCGCATGGCTGCCCGAACGCGACGCAGCCGGCCGCACGTCGGTGCGCGGCGTCTATGTCGCGGGCGACGGCGCGGGCATCGCAGGCGCCGACGCGGCCGAGGCGTCGGGCCGGCGCGCGGCGCTCGCGTTGCTCGACGACGCCGGCATCGCGTCTGCGTCTCCGTCGCTGTCCGGCAAACCCGATGCGGCCACGCTCGAACGCACGCTTGCTCGCATCGGCGCATTCCGCGCGGGCCTCGAAGCGGCGTTCGCACCGCCCGCCGAGGAAGCCGCGCGCTGCCCCGACGATACGATCGTGTGCCGCTGCGAGGAGATCGATGCGGGCGCGCTGCGGCGCTGCATCCGCGGCGGCGAAGCGGCCGAGCTCAACCGGCTGAAGGCGCTGACGCGCGTCGGGATGGGCCGCTGCCAGGGCCGCATGTGCGGCGACGCGGCCGCGCTCGTGCTGGCCGCCGAAACCGGCCGGCCGCTCGCCGACGTCGGCCGGTTGCGCGCGCAGCCGCCCGTGAAGCCGTTTCCGATCGCGGCCGCGCTCGCGGGCGACGACGTCGCGGCGATTCCGGACGAGGCGCGCGATGAGTGAGACCCGGCATTACGACGTCGCGATCGTCGGCGGCGGCCTCGTCGGCGCGGCGGCCGCGCTTGCGCTGGCCCGGCGCGGCCTGCGCGTCGGGCTGTTCGAGCGGCGCGACTGCGGCGCGCAGGCGAGCGGCGTGAACTACGGCGGCGTGCGCTGCCAGGGCCGCCCGGTCGAACAATTGCCGCTCGCGCTGCGCGCGCGGCGCATCTGGGATCGTCTGCCCGAGTTGATCGGCATCGACGGCGAATTCATCGTGTCGGGCCACTTGCGGCTCGCGCGCAGCGACGCCGACCTCGACGCGCTCGACGCGTACGCAACGCTCGCCGGCGAGCACGGGCTGCCGCTGCGGGTGATGCGCGGCGACGCGTTCCGCCGCCGCTATCCGTGGCTCGGCCGCGCGGCGCTCGGCGGCTCGCTGTGCGCGACCGACGGCCAGGCGAACCCGCGCGTCGTATCGCCCGCGTTCGCGCGCGCGGCCCGCTCGGCGGGCGCGGACGTGTTCGAGCACACGAGCGTCGACGACGTCCGGCACGACGGCGCACGTTTCCATCTGCATGCGGCCGGCCGCGCGTGCACCGCGACGTGGCTGATCAACTCGGCCGGCGCCTGGGCGAACGCGATCGCGGCACGCTTCGGCGAAGCCGTGCCGATGGAGCCGATCTATCCGAACATGTGGGTGACCGAACCGCTGCCGCCGTTCATCGCGCACAACCTCGGCGTGTACGGCGGCGGCGTCTACGCGCGGCAGGTCGCGCGCGGCAACTGCGTGATCGGCGGCGGACGCGGACGCGGCGACGGCGAATTCGGCCAGCCGTCGGTCGACACGACGCGCGCCGTGATGCGCGACGCGTGCGCGCTGCTGCCCGCGCTACGCGACGCGCTGCTGATCCGCACGTGGAGCGGCGTCGAAGGCTGCACGCCCGATCACAACCCGATCATCGGCGCGAGCGGCACGACGCCGCGCCTGCTGCATGCATTCGGCTTTTCTGGCGGCGGCTTCCTGCTCGCGCCGGGCGTCGGCGACGCGCTCGCCGATCTCGTCACGACAGGCGAAACCGCCACGCCGCTCGACGCATTCTCGATCGGCCGCTTTGCGCCGCAAGCCGCGCCGACCGCCTCTTTCCCTCATGAGGAGACCCAACGATGAAACTGCTCCGGACGATCGCGGCCGCCGCCGCGCTTTGCGTAACGTGCGTCAGCGCCCCTGCGTTCGCGCAAATGAAGACGATCTACGTCGGCATGAACGGCGGACCGATGGAAAAGGCCTACACGAGCCAGGTGCTGCCCGACTTCGAGAAGGCGAACAACGTAAAGGTCGTCATCGTGCCCGGCACGTCGTCGGACGTGCTCGCGAAGCTGCTCGCGAACCGCAACAAGCCGCAAATCCACGTCGCGTTCCTCGACGACGGCGTGATGGCGCGCGCGGTCAGCCTCGGCGTGTGTCAGAAGCTCGACGATTCGCCGGCGCTGAAGGAGTTGTATCCGTTCGCGCGGATGAAGGACGACGTCGGCGCGGGCGTGCAACTCGGCATGACCGGCATCGCATACAACAAGAAGTTGTTCGCGGAGAAAGGCTGGACGCCGCCGGCTTCGTGGATGGATTTCGCCGACCCGAAATACAAGGGCAAGGTCGTGTTCCAGTCCGCGTCGAGCAGCACGTTCGGGCTGCACGGCTTTCTCGCGATCAACCGCCTGCTCGGCGGCAACGAGCAGAACGTCGAGCCCGGCTTCAGCAAGTGGCCGAGCACGGTCGGGCCGAACGTCGTCGAATACATCCCGAACTCGGCGAAGATCTCGGAGATGGTGCAGACGGGTGAAGCCGGGCTGTTCCCGCTGACGCCGACGGCCGTCGGCGACCTGCAGGACAAGGGCATTCCGGTCGCGTATGTGAACCCGAAGGAAGGGCCGGTGCTGCTGCTCGTCGATCTATGCGTGGTCGCGAACAATCCCGATCCGCAGTTGGCTCAGAAGCTCGCGCAGTTCCTGCTGTCCGCGCCGGCACAGACGAAGGCCGCCGAAGCCGGCAAGCAGATCCCGACCAACCGTCTCGCGAAGATGCCGGCGGCGATGCAGCAGAGCCTGGGCAACGTCGACGATCTCGTGCGCAAGGTGACGGTGGTCGACTGGACGGCGATCAACGCGCGCCGCGCGCAGTGGGATACGCGCTGGAATCGGCAGATCGAGCGGTAAGCGGGATGGCCCCGGCCACCCGCTCCTCGCTCGCCTACTGTATAGGCGGCCGGCCGACGTGTCGCGTGAAGGCGACGCCGAAGATGCTGGCGGAACTGTAGCCAACCCGCTGCGCTATCTCGGCGGCACGGCCTTCGTTGCGGCGCCCGAGTTCGTCCCGATCGCAACGGTACGCGAGCCTTATCACGCACGCGCAGGACGTGGCCGAAGCGGTGTGGCGCCCGGCGAACGATCCGTCGAGCCCCCTGCGAATCCCGGCCGGGGCCGACGCCGTGAGCTGGTCCAAGGCGAGCCGGCCCCGAAGCTGAAGCTGCATTCGCTGCAATGCCGATAGTTTGAATTCGCCGCTGACATGAAACGCGAGAACCTGCTCTCGGTCCGCATCCTGAGATGCAGACCAAGCAAGCCTTGGCCGCAGTGAGTGGCCGTCGATGGATGTCAGCAGACAGCCTGACTTGCCGAAAAAGGACCGGCCGGTACATAATACGGCCTTGCCCCATTGAGCGAACAGAAAGAAACTGTTTTTTTAATCAATGGATTGGGTGCAGCGTTATGTTCCCATCGCCCGCTCCACCTCCCCGGCTATGGATGCCCTCCGTCGCCGGAGCATGCGAAGCCGCCTCGTCGAAGGCGGCTTTTTCGTATTTCATACGCAGTACGGGCGGCCCGTCGAACGCGACGCCGTCGCGCGCCGCGCATCCGGCCCGCCCCTCGCCTTTCATTGTCACGATGACCCACGACGACCCGAACGCCCCTGGCGTGCCGCACGACGACGCCAACGACGCCGCCCCCGCTTCGGCAACCGACGCCGCTCAGGCCACCGGCCACGCCGACGACGAATCGAACCCGCTTCATCTGCGCCGCATCCGCAGCTTCGTCACGCGCGCCGGCCGCGTGTCCACTGGCCAGCGCCGCGCAATCGACGAGCTCGGCCCGCGCTTCGTCGTCCCATACGACAACGCACTGCCGGACTGGGACGCGATCTTCGGCCATCGCGCGCCGCGCGTGCTCGAGATCGGCTTCGGGATGGGCGCGTCGACGGCCGAGATCGCCGCGCTTCGCCCGGGCGACGACTTCATCGGCGTCGAGGTGCACGAGCCGGGCGTCGGCGCGCTGCTGAAGCTGATCGGCGAGCAGCGACTGTCGAACATCCGGATCGTCCAGCACGACGCGGTCGAAGTGCTCGAGCACATGATCGCGCCCGGCAGCCTCGACGGCGTGCACATCTTCTTCCCGGACCCGTGGCACAAGGCGCGCCATCACAAGCGCCGGCTGATCCAGCCGGCATTCGTCGCGCAGCTCGCGGCCCGGCTCAAGCCGGGCGCGTACCTGCATTGCGCGACCGATTGGCAGAACTACGCGGAGCAGATGCTCGAGGTGCTGAGCGCGGAGCCGTCGCTCGAAAACACCGCGCAAGACTTTGCGCCCCGCCCCGACTATCGTCCGGTGACGAAGTTCGAGCGCCGCGGTCTGCGGCTCGGGCACGGCGTATGGGATCTCGTGTTCAGGAAGAAGCGCGCGAACTGACGCGCGACGCCGCGCGCACTAGGCGCGGCGTCGACCGGCATGGCCGCCGGTCGAACTGAAAGCCCGCAACGGCGGCGGCACACTCGCCGCCGCGATCGACGAATATCCGGGCAATGCGTCGCAGCAGAACGGCCGCCGGAACGCCGGACTTCAGGTCCACTCGATCCAGCCGCTATACCCGACGAGCAGCACGAACAGCCCGAACACGATCCGATACCACGCGAACACGGTGAAATCGTGCGACGCCACGTAGCGCAGCAGCCAGCGCACGCACGCGAACGCGCTGACGAACGCGGCGACGAGCCCGATCGCAAACAGCCCGACCGAATCGACGTTGAACGCGCGCCAGTCCTTCGCGGTTTCGTACAGCGTCGCGCCGAAGATCACCGGAATCGCGAGAAAAAACGAGAATTCGGTCGCGACGCGCCGCTCGAGGCCGAACAGCATTCCACCGATGATCGTCGAGCCGGATCGCGACATCCCCGGGATCAACGCGAAGCACTGCGCGAGGCCCACCTTCAGCGCATCGAGCGGCGTCAGCGCGTCGATCGACTGCACGCGCGCCGGCTCGCCCCGCTCGCGCTGCCGCCCCTCCACCCACAGGATCACCGCGCCGCCGACGACGAGCGCGACGGCCACGGGCACCGGCGCGAACAGCACCGACTTGATCGTTTTCTCGAACAGCAGCGCGAGCACGACCGCCGGGATCGTCGCGATCACGACGTTCATCGTGAACCGCCTGGCTTCGCGCTGCGCGGGCAGCCCGGTCACGACGTCGACGATCCTGCGGCGATATTCCCAGCACACCGCGAGAATCGCGCCGAACTGGATCACGACGTCGAATGTCTTCGCCTGCTCAGGATGAAAGCGCAGGAAGCTGCCCGCGACGATCAGGTGGCCGGTGCTCGATACCGGCAGGAATTCAGTCAGCCCCTCGACGATGCCGAGCGCCAGCGCTTTGCAAATCAGTATCCAGTCCATCCGTGGCCCGCTTCCGAAGTGAATCAACCGAGGCCACGAGACCGCCGCGGCCGCTCCGGCCGCGCGCGGCGCGACGTCATTTCTCGACGATCGCCACGCGTATGCCGTTTGTAAGAATTGTGATTGTACCGGGTTCGTAATTCACGCCGGCAAATTGCAGTTGCTCCGGCTTGAACGTGTAGATCGGATAGTTGGTCAGCAACTGGGTCGCGAGCAGGCCCGCCGCCGCGCTGATCTGCTGCGTGTACAGTTGCGCATCGCCGTCGACGTTCACGCTATCGACGGCGGGCGCCTTCAGCACGACGGAGCGGCTCGGCGCGTCGTACGCGAGCTGGCCCGACACCGTGAACTTGCCGTTGACGGGCGCGCGCAGGAACGGGCTCTCGAAGCGCGCATCGAGGCGCACCGCGACGCGGTTCTGGTCCGGCAGCAGCCCGACGACCGGATTCGCGAGCGCGACGTCGATCACCTGCGCGACCGTCTTCTGGTATGGGAACTTGCGGGCGACCGCGCGCTGCACGTCGCCTTGCGAGAACGTGTAGTGATCGGGGATGAACGGAAACGTCGACGCGCACGCGGCAAGCGACACGGTAACGCCCGCGGCCGCGCACGCGGCGATCAGGAAGCGGCGCCGGCCCGGCGCGCTCATGTGGGTCATGCTGAATCTCCTGCTGAGGCAAGCGGTGCGGCGGGCCGCGTGTCGGCTTCGAGCCGGGCTAGCCACGCGAGCGCGCTCGCGCGCGACGCGCCGCACATCTCGTCGCTCGGCTGCAGCCCCGCGCAGCACGCGGGGCGTTCGGGCCGGCCGAAGATCGCGCAGCGCTCGCCGTCGAGCAACTGCGCGCAGCGCGCGCCGGCCGGCTTGCCGTCCGGCATGCCCGGAATCGGGCTCGAGATCGACGGCGCGATGCAGCACGCGCCGCAGCCTTCGCGGCACGCATGCGCGGACGTTTCCCTCGAACTCGCGGCAATTTCACCAATCATCACATCAAATATCCGAAAATTCACGCCAATCGTCACGAAACGCCCGGCAAGCGGGCAGTCGCGCGCGAACGCCGTATTGTGCCATCCGCCGCTGCGACGTTATTACACAATTCAATGAAACCGCCGGTTCCTATACTGGTCGACGTCACAGAGCACGACTTCGAGCTTCCAGCATGACGCAGCCGATTCCGTCCGAGGCGCTGTTTCGCCCCGACCTGCTCGCCAAGTACACGGCGAACGGCCCTCGCTATACGTCCTACCCCACCGCCCCGCAGTTCCGCGAAAACTTCGATCCCGCCGACTACATCCGCGCGGCGGCCGATCCGGGCGCGTCGGCGAGCGATCTGTCGCTCTATTTCCATATTCCGTTCTGCGCGACCGCGTGCTTCTACTGCGGCTGCAACAAGATCGCGACGCGCAACCGCAAGCGCGCGCGGCCGTATCTCGATCAGTTGAAGCACGAGATCGCGCTGCAGGCCGCGCTCTTCGATCCCGAACGGACCGTCACGCAGCTCCACTGGGGCGGCGGCACGCCGACCTTCCTGTCGAACGCCGAGGCAACCGAGCTGATGGCGGCCACGCGCGATTACTTCACGCTCGCGTCGGACCGCACCGGCGAATTCTCGATCGAGATCGACCCGCGCACCGCATCGCCCGCGACGCTCGTCCATCTGCGCACGATCGGCTTCAACCGCGTGAGCCTCGGCGTGCAGGACTTCGACCCCGACGTGCAACGCGCGATCAACCGCGTGCAGCCGCTCAAGATGACGTCCGACCTCGTGCGCGCCGCGCGCGCGACGGGCTACCACTCGATCAGCATCGACCTCATCTACGGGCTGCCGCACCAGACGGTGTCGAGCTTCGCGCGCACGCTCGACACGATCGTCGAGCTCGAGCCCGACCGGCTCTCCGTGTTCGGCTACGCGCACATGCCGCATCTGTTCAAGATGCAGCGCCAGATCGACGGCGCCGCACTGCCGCCGCCCGCGACGCGCATCGCGCTGCTCGGCCTCGCGATCGAGCAGCTCACGCGCGCGGGCTACGTGTACATCGGCATGGACCATTTCGCGCGCACGGGCGACGAGCTCGTCCGCGCGCAGCGCAACGGCACGCTGCAGCGCAACTTCCAGGGCTACAGCACGCAGGCGGACGCCGATCTGATCGGCATCGGCGCGTCGTCGATTGGCAAGGTCGGCGACGTGTACGCGCAGAATGCGAAGGATCTGCCCCGCTACGGCGCGGCGCTCGCCGACCAGCGGCTGCCGATCGTGCGCGGCGTAACGCTGTCCGCCGACGACCGGCTGCGGCGCGACGTGATCACGCATCTGATGTGCAACCTCGTGCTGCCGTTCTCGCACGTCGAGGCCGCGTACGGCATCCGCTTCGCGAACAAGTTCGCGCGCGAGCTCGACACGCTGCGCGGCTTCGAGCGCGACGGCATGCTGTCGATCGGCGCCGATCGTCTGACGATTCATCCGGCCGGACGCCTCTACGTGCGCAACATCGCGATGGTGTTCGACGCGTATTTGTCGGGCGCGTCCGAAAGCCGCTACTCGAAGACCGTCTGAGCGCGTTCGGCCCGCGTTGTTGATAAAGTGTCGGTTTCACCGCACTTTCGTTTTTGACGCACGATGCGCACCACGCAAGCGACCCGCGCGGTCGAACGCCTGAAAACCCGCACCGGCAACCCGCAGTATTCGGCGGTCGGCATGCCGGGCGGCCTCTTCTACCTCGTCGACCGCTCGGGCGGCGCCGCCGAGAAGCTCTGCGCGCCGTTGCCGCTCGAGGATTTCGTCGCGTTCGTCGACGGCCTCGGCCCGAAGAAGCCGCGCAAGGTCAGCAAGCTCGACGTCGCGTTCGAGCAGCAGATCAAGAACAGCAAGCGCTAGCCGCTTCGGGCACGCAGGCATTCTGAAGGCAAGACCTCGACCCCGTTTGGTACAATCCGAGCGTTTTTCGTCCCCTCGCTGACGGCCGACCCGGCCCGCATGACACCATGAATATCGAAAAAGCACGTTTCAACATGATCGAACAGCAGATCCGTCCCTGGGATGTACTGGATCTAGACGTCTTGAGCCTGCTGTCGGTCGTCAAGCGTGAGAACTTCGTGCCGGCCGCGTATCGCGACCTGGCGTTCGCCGACGTCGAGCTGCCGCTGCCGAACGGCCAGAAGATGCTGTTCCCGCGCGTCGAGGCGCGCATCCTGCAGGAACTCGCGGTGAAGAAGCACGAGAACGTGCTCGAGATCGGCGCGGGCTCCGGCTACATGGCGGCGCTGCTGGCCGCGCGCGGCCAGCGCGTGACGACGGTCGAGATCGATCCGGATCTCGCGAAGTTCGCCGAAGAGAACCTGAAGAAGAACGGCGTGACGAACGCCGAAGTCGTGCTCGGCGACGGCTCGCGCGGCTGGCCCGCGAAGGCGCCGTATGACGTGATCTGCGTGTCGGGCGGCCTGCCCGTCGTCCCGCAGGAACTGCTCGAGCAACTGAAGGTGGGCGGCCGCCTCGCGGCGTTCGTCGGCGGCCGGCCGGTGATGAAGGCGCAGATCATCACGCGCATCGACGACAAGCAGTACCGCGTCGCCGACGTGTTCGAAACCTACGTCGACCACCTCGTCAACGCGATCGAGCCGTCGCGCTTCAAGTTCTGAGACGATTCACGCCGATGCAGATCCTGACCGCCACCGCGCTCGCCGAATGGCTGCGCGATCCGGCGCGCCCCGCGCCCGTCGTGCTCGACGTGCGCGAGCCGTGGGAAATCGCGACCGCGAAGATCGACGGCAGCGTGTCGATCCCGATGCAGCAGATTCCCGCGCGCAGCGAGGAGCTCGACGACGAAGCGCAGATCGTCTGCGTGTGCCATCACGGGATGCGCAGCGCGCAAGTCGCGATGTTCCTCGAATCGCGCGGCTTCACCAAGCTCTACAACCTGCAAGGCGGGATCGACGCGTGGTCGCGCGACGTCGATCCTTCGGTGCTGCGTTACTGAGCGCGTATCGCATCGCGGCGGCGGCGCGCGCCGCTTCACCTGGGCGTACCGCTCGTCTCTCCTGCCCGCCTACTCCGTTTCCTTCAGCGCCTGCGCGACGATCGAGAACAGCTCGACGAGCTGCGCCTCCTCGACGATGAGGGGCGGCGAGAACGCGAGGATGTCGCCCGTATAGCGGATCATCGCGCCCTTCGCGAAGCACCTGACGAAAACCTCGTACGCGCGCGCACCCGGCTTGCCGTCGCGCGGCTTCAGCTCGACGCCGCCGACGAGGCCGAGGTTGCGCACGTCGATCACGTGGCGCGCGTCCTTCAGCTTGTGGATCTCGCGCTCGAAGATCGGCGCGATCCGCGCGGCGCGCGTGAGCAGCCCGTCGCGCTCGTACAGATCGATCGTCGCGACGGCCGCAGCCGCCGCGAGCGGGTGCCCCGAATACGTGTAGCCGTGAAAGAGCTCGATGCCGGCCGGCGCGCCGTTCACGATCGCGTCGTGAATCGCGCCGCTCGCGGCCACCGCGCCCATCGGCACCGCCGCGTTGTTCGTGCCTTTCGCCATCGTCAGCAGATCGGGCGTCACGCCGAAGAACTGCGACGCGAACGGCGCGCCGAGCCGCCCCCAGCCGGTGATCACTTCGTCGAAGATCAGCAGGATGCCGTGCCTGTCGCACAATTCGCGCAGGCGTTCGAGATAGCCTTGCGGCGGAATCAGCACGCCCGTCGAGCCCGCGACGGGCTCGACGATCACCGCGGCGATCGTCGACGCGTCGTGCAGCGCGACGAGCCGCTCCAGCTCATCGGCCAGATGCGCGCCCCACGCGGGCTGCCCCTTCGAGAACGCGGCCTCCTTCAGGTTCAGCGTGTGCGGCAGATGATCGACGGACGGCAGCAGCGCGCCCGAATACGCCTTGCGGTTCGGCGCGATGCCGCCCACCGAGATGCCGCCGAAGCCGACGCCGTGGTAGCCGCGCTCGCGTCCGATGAAACGCGTGCGCTGGCCTTCGCCGCGTGCGCGGTGATACGCGAGCGCGATCTTGAGCGCCGTGTCGACCGCCTCCGATCCGGAGTTCGTGAAGAAGATGTGCTTCAGGTCGCCCGGCGTGTGGCGCGCGATCTTCGTCGCCGCTTCGAACGCCTTCGGGTGCCCCATCTGGAACGTCGGTGCGAAATCCATCTCCTCGGCCTGCGCCTTCATCGCGGCGACGATCTCGTCGCGCCCGTGCCCCGCGTTCACGCACCAGAGGCCCGCGGTGCCGTCGAGGATGCGGCGGCCGTCGTGCGACGTGTAATACATCCCCTTCGCCGCGACGAGCAGGCGCGGCGCTTCCTTGAATTGCCGGTTCGCGGTGAACGGCATCCAGAACGCGGAAAGGTCGGGGGTCTGCGAAACGTGCTCGGTCATGAAAGGCTCCTCGGAGATCGATCGAACGATGTCTGGAATGCGTCGCGATGCGCGCTGACGGATGCGACACCCAAGCGCCGCATCGATGGAAATTCGCCTTGAGAGTGTAAGCATGCGGCTCGCGATGCACAACCATGCAGCACGCGCGTGCACGGCGCTGCACCGCGACGGCCCACGCAATGCACGCACGCGGGCGCCGCAGGCACCGCGGCGCATCGTCGGAAGCCCCGTGGACGGGCGCGCGCACGCGCGCCGGCCCGCATCTGGCACATGCCTTGCGTAACCGGTTCGCCGCGCGTCCGCTCCGGTGCGCGCCCACACTCCAACAGGCAAGGGGAACTCGATGAAACGTCGCAGTCTTTTGAAGTTCGGATCGATGGCAGGCGTCATGGCGCTCGCGGGACAAAGCCCCCTCGCGCGCGCGGCGGATTCGGGCAAAGGCCCGATCAAGGTCGGCATCCTGCACTCGCTGTCGGGCACGATGGCGATCTCCGAGACTTCGCTCAAGGACACCGCGCTGATGACGATCGCCGACATCAACAAGAGCGGCGGCGTGCTCGGGCGGCCGCTCCAGCCCGTCGTCGTCGACCCCGCATCGAACTGGCCGCTCTTCGCCGAGAAGGCGCGCCAGTTGCTCACGCAGGAGAAGGTCGCGTGCGTGTTCGGCTGCTGGACGTCGGTGTCGCGCAAGTCGGTGCTGCCCGTATTCGAGGAGCTGAACGGCCTGCTCTACTACCCGGTGCAGTACGAGGGCGAGGAGATGTCGCGCAACGTGTTCTACACGGGCGCCGCGCCGAACCAGCAGGCGATTCCGGCCGTCGAGTACATGATGAGCGCCGAAGGCGGCGGTGCGAAGCGCTTCTTCCTGCTCGGCACCGATTACGTGTATCCGCGCACGACCAACAAGATCCTGCGCGCGTTCCTGAAATCGAAGGGCGTGAAGGAATCCGATATTCAGGAAGTCTACACACCGTTCGGGCACAGTGATTACCAGACGATCGTCGCGACCATCAAGACCTTCGCGCAAGGCGGCAAGACGGCCGTGATCTCGACGATCAACGGCGATTCGAACGTGCCGTTCTACAAGGAGCTCGGCAACCAGGGGATCAAGGCGACCGACGTGCCGGTCGTCGCGTTCTCGGTGGGCGAGGAGGAGCTGCGCGGCATCGACACGAAGCCGCTCGTCGGGCATCTGGCCGCGTGGAATTACTTCATGTCGGTGAAGGGTCCGGCGAACGCGAAGTTCAAGGAGCAGTTCGCCGCGTGGGTGAAGTCGCAGAACCTGCCGGGCGGCGCGAAGCGCGTGACCAATGATCCGATGGAGGCGACGTTCGTCGGCATCCACATGTGGAAGCAGGCGGTCGAGAAGGCGAAGAGCACCGATGTCGACCGCGTGCGCGCGGCGATGATCGGCCAGAGCGTCGCCGCGCCGTCGGGCTTCACGCTGACGATGGACGGCAACCATCATCTGCACAAGCCGGTGATGATCGGCGAGATCCGCGGCGACGGCCAGTTCAACGTCGTCTGGAAGACGAAGACGGCGGTCCGCGCGCAGCCGTGGAGCCCGTTCATCGCGGGCAACCAGGGCAAGCCCGATGTGGTCGGCTCGATCCCCGAGTTCCTGCGTCGCCGTCGCGCGGCGCTCGCCTGACGCCCGCGCAGGCGCCGCGCAACGGCGCGGCGCCGTCGTCGCGCGCGGCCACGCCGCGCGCTTTCTCCCCTTTCGCGAGGACCTACCGATGCCCACGCCTTTGAGCCGCGCCGCTCGTGCGCTCGCGGCGCTCGCCGTCTGCGCGGCGCTTTCGCTCGGCGCGCCGCGCGCGGCGCTCGCGGTCACGGCCGCCGACACCGCCGCGCTCGCCGGCGACGACTTCGATGCAAAGAGCGCCGCGATCGACCGTCTTGCCGCCGAGCGCGACGCCGCCGCCGTCGCGCTGCTGAACGCGCTCGCGAACGGCGACGCGCTCGCGACCGACGCGGGACGCATCCTGATCCAGAGCGGCGACGCCGCGCGCGACGCGCTGACGAACGCCCCCGCGCGGGCGGGCGACGCGCAGCCCGTGATGCTCAACAATCTGCTGCGCACGAGGATCGCGAACGCGTTGTCGGGGCTCGATCTCGCGTCGCCCGACGTCGACACGCGGCGCCGCGCGATCGACGCGCTGCTGAAGAGCCCCGACGCTTCGGTCAAGCCGATGATCGACGCGGCGCGCGCGAAGGAAACCGACCCGACGCTCAAGCGCCGCCTCGACGCGCTGTGGGCGATCGCCGCGCTGCGCGATGCCGATCCCGCGAAGCGCCTCGAAGCGGTGCGGCTCGTCGCCGCGCGAAGCGATCTCGACATGATCGAGCAGTTGCGCCCGCTCATCGCGAAGCGTCCCGACGGCAGCGATGCGGAACCCGATGCGCGCGTGCGCAAAGCCGCGCAGCAAGGGCTCGACGCGCTCTACACGATCCAGCGGCGCGGCGAAATCGCGGGCACGCTGTTCGCGGGGCTGTCGCTCGGCAGCGTGCTGCTGCTCGCCGCGCTCGGCCTCGCGATCACGTACGGCCTCATCGGCGTCATCAACATGGCGCACGGCGAGTTCCTGATGATCGGCGCATACGCGACCTACGTCGTGCAGACGCTCGTGCAGCGCTATCTGCCCAGCGCGTTCGACTGGTATCCGCTCGCCGCGATTCCCGTGTCGTTCGTCGCGGCGGCCGCGCTCGGCGTCGTGCTCGAACGCACGGTGCTCAGGCACCTGTACGGCCGCCCGCTCGAGACGCTGCTCGCGACCTTCGGCGTGAGCCTCATCCTGATCCAGGCAACGCGGATGATCTTCGGCGCGCAGAACGTGCAGGTCGTGAATCCCTCGTGGATGAGCGGCGGCGTGGCCGTGATGCAGAACCTGATCCTGCCGTACAACCGGCTCGCGATCCTCGCGTTCGCGCTCGCCGTCGTCGGCATCGCGTGGGCGGCGCTGACGAAGACGCGCCTCGGCCTCTTCGTGCGCGCGGTCACGCAGAACCGCCGGATGGCCGCGTGCGTCGGCGTGAAGACGGCGCGCGTCGATTCGTATGCGTTCGCGTTCGGCGCGGGCATCGCGGGCCTCGGCGGCTGCGCGCTGTCGCAGATCGGCAACGTCGGCCCGGACCTCGGCCAGAGCTACATCATCGATTCGTTCATGGCGGTCGTGCTGGGCGGCGTCGGCCAGATCGCGGGCACGGTGCTCGGCGGCTTCGGCCTCGGGCTCCTCAGCAAGGCGATCGAGCCGTTCTGGGGCGCCGTGCTCGCGAAGATCGCGGTGCTCGTGATGATCGTGCTGTTCATCCAGAAACGCCCGCAAGGGATGTTCGCCCTGAAGGGCCGCAGCGCGGAGGCATGACATGACTTCGACGATCCATTCCCTTTCCGTCGCGCGCAGCGCGTCGTCCGCGGCATCCGCGACATCGGCCGCATCGGCCGCGCCCGCTTCGCCGCGCTTCGCGCTCGGGCTGCCGCCGCGCCCCGCGCTGCTGTCGCGGCGCGCGTGGCTCGCGCTCGTCGCGCTGTGCATCGCGGTCGGCGTCGGCGTGCCGCTCGCCGCGCTCGCCGCCCCGGAGTCGAGCGCGTTTCATCTGTCATCCTACGCAATGACGCTCGCGGGCAAGCTGATGTGCTACGCGATCGCCGCGCTCGCGCTCGATCTCGTCTGGGGCTACTGCGGCATCCTGAGCCTCGGCCACGGCCTGTTCTTCGCGCTCGGCGGCTATGCGATCGGCATGTACCTGATGCGCGCGATCGGCCGCGACGGCAAGTACGGCAGCGATCTGCCCGACTTCATGGTGTTTCTCGACTGGCACCGGCTGCCGTGGTACTGGAGCGGCACCGAGCATCTCGCGTATGCGCTCGCGCTCGTCGTGCTCGCGCCCGCCGCGCTCGCGTGGGCGTTCGGCTTCTTCACGTTCCGCTCGCGCGTGAAGGGCGTGTATCTGTCGATCATCACGCAGGCGATGACGTTCGCCGCGATGCTGCTCTTCTATCGCAACGAGACGGGCTTCGGCGGCAACAACGGCTTCACCGACTTCAAGCGCATCGCCGGCTTCGCGATCACGTCGCCGGGCACGCGCACGGTGCTGTTCCTGATCACGTTCGCCGCGCTCGTCGCGTCGTTCGTCGCCGCGCGCGCGATCGTCACGAGCAAGCTCGGCCGCGTCGTCACCGCGATCCGCGACGGCGAGACGCGCGTCATGTTCCTCGGCTACAGCCCGCTCGCGTACAAGCTCTTCGTGTGGGTCGTGTCGGCCGTGCTGTGCGGCATCGCGGGCGCGCTGTACGTGCCGCAGGTCGGCATCATCAATCCGAGCGAGATGTCGCCCGGCAACTCGATCGAGATGGCGATCTGGGTCGCGGTCGGCGGCCGCGGCACGCTGATCGGCCCGATCGTCGGCGCGTTCGCGGTCAACGGCGCGAAGAGCGTGTTCACCGCGTACTTCGCCGAATACTGGCTGTTCTTCCTCGGCCTCATCTTCGTGCTCGTGCCGCTCGTGCTGCCGCGCGGAATCATGGGCCTCGTCGAAACCGTCACGCGCCGGGCAACGCCACGATGAACGAGAACGCAATGATTCCCGACCTCGCGCAGCCGGACGGCGCCGATCAACCCGCCGTCAGCGGCACGGCCGGGATGTCGCACGTCGTCACGCCGGGCGCGATCGACACGTCGCACGGCACGATCCTCTATCTCGAGGACATCGAAGTGAGCTTCGACGGCTTTCGCGCGCTGAAGAAGCTGTCGCTCGCGATCGACGTGGGCGAGCTGCGCTGCGTGATCGGCCCGAACGGCGCCGGCAAGACGACGATGATGGACGTGATCACCGGCAAGACGCGGCCGGATTCGGGCAAGGCGTTCCTCGGCCAGACGCTCGACCTCGCGCGGATGAACGAGCCGCAGATCGCGCGCGCGGGCATCGGCCGCAAGTTCCAGAAGCCGACCGTGTTCGAGCAGCATCCGGTGTGGGAGAACCTCGAGCTTGCGATGGCGGCCGACAAGCGCTGGTTCGCGTCGCTGCGCGCGCGGCTCGATCACGCGGCGCAGGCGCGGATCGAGGAGACGCTCGCGCTGATCCGGCTCGAGGACAGCGCGTTCCGGCTCGCGGGCGAGCTGTCTCACGGGCAGAAGCAGCGGCTCGAGATCGGCATGCTGCTGATGCAGCGCCCCGCGCTCCTGCTGCTCGACGAGCCCGCGGCCGGCATGACCGACCACGAGACGATGGCGCTCGCCGAGCTGCTGAACACGCTGCGCGGCACGTGCTCGATGATGGTCGTCGAGCACGACATGGAATTCGTCGCGGCGCTCGCGGGCGAGACGGGGCGCGTGACCGTGATGGCGGAAGGCGCGGTGCTCGCGCAAGGCACGCTCGATCAGGTGAAGCGCGACGAAGCGGTGATCGAGTCTTACCTCGGACGATGATGCGATGCTGACAATCGAATCGCTGAACCAGTACTACGGCGGCAGCCACATCCTGCGCGACGTGAGCCTCACCGCCGAAGCAGGCCGGCTCACCGTGCTGCTCGGACGCAACGGCGTCGGCAAGACGACGTTGCTGCGCTGCCTGATGGGCGTCGTGCCGACGAAAAGCGGCAGCATCGCGTGGCGCGGCAAGCCGCTCGGCGCGCTGCCGCCCCATGCGCGCGTCGCGTCGGGGCTCGCCTATGTGCCGCAGGGCCGCGACATCTTTGCGCGCCTCACCGTCGAGGAGAATCTGCTCGTCGGCGCGGCGAGCCGCAAGGCGCCGTCCAGAGTGCCCGACCGGATTTACTCGCTCTTTCCGGTGCTCAAGGACATGCGCGCGCGCCGCGGCGGCGATCTGTCGGGCGGCCAGCAGCAGCAGCTCGCAATCGGCCGCGCGCTGATGAGCGAGCCGCAGCTCCTGATCCTCGACGAGCCGACGGAAGGCATTCAGCCGTCGATCATCCAGGACATCGGCCGCACGCTGCGGCAGCTCGTCGGCGAAACGAAGATGACGGTGCTGCTCGTCGAGCAGTACTACGATTTCGCGCGCTCGATCGCCGACCGCTACTGGGTGATGAGCCGCGGCGAGATCGTCGCGGGCGGCGCGGGCAGCGAGATGGACGCGCACGGCGTGCGCGAGCTGATCGCGGTCTGAGCGTCGGCGCCGGCGTCCGCATCGGCGTGCAGGCCGTGCGGCATGCGTCGCATGCCCGGCGCGCACGACGCGGTACGCCATCCGCGAGCGGCCGGCTTCGGTGCCCATCCGCGCGCGCTCGCGTTCGCGCGCCATCGTCATCCTCCGCCGCGCGCGGCGGCGAGCCGGTATCCTGTAGCATTGGCGCGCCCGCTTCCCCGATTCTCCCGATTCGACCGATGTCCGCCCACGAAACCCACGCCCGCCTCATTCGCCCCGCCGCCAAGGCGTGGCACGCCCGCCTCGAACTCGGCTTCGAGCGGCAGCCGGGCGGGCGCACGGCGCTCGCGCATCGGCGGCACGTCGGCCCGCTGCGCGTGCAGCGCCCGCTCTATCCGGAAGGCGACGCGATCTGCCACGCGGTGATCGTGCATCCGCCGGGCGGCGTCGCGGGCGGCGACCGGCTCGAGATCGACGTGAAGCTCGGCGCCGACACGCACGCGGTGCTGACGACGCCCGGCGCGACGAAGTGGTACAAGTCGAACGGGCTCGACGCGCGGCAGCGGATCGACATCGACGTCGGCGCGCGCGCGAAGCTCGACTGGCTGCCGCAGAACAACCTGTTCTTCGACGCCGCGCACGCGTCGCTCGAATTCGTGCTGAAGCTCGGCGACGGCGCGAGCGCGCTCGGCTGGGACGCGACGCAGCTCGGCCGCCAGGCGGCGGGCGAAGCCTGGTCGGCGGGCAGCATCGCGTCGTTCTCGAAGATCGTCGGGCCGTCGGGCGGGCCGATGTGGGTCGAGCGCGCGCGCCTCGATGCAGGCGATCCGCTGCGCGCCGCGCCGCAAGGGCTCGGCGGCTTTCCCGTGTACGGCACGCTGTGGGCGCTCGGCACGGCCTGCACGGACGCGCTCGCCGAATCGATCGCGCCCGCGCTGCCGTTCGACGACGCGCTGCGCGCGGGCGTCACCTGCGTCGCGCCCGGCACGATGCTGATCCGCGCGCTCGCGCATTCGATGGAGGCGCTGCAGCGTCTCTTCGCCGAGCAATGGCTCGCGCTGCGCCCGATCGTCCACGGCGTCGACGCGAAACCGCTGCGCCTCTGGCAAACCTGAACGCCGCACATTCCTGACGCACGCCTTTCGGAAAAACGCGCCATCGCGGTGCGCGCCGCACCGCTGCACGGCATGAACGCGCGCGCAACACGCATGGCACATGCCTTGCTCACTTACACCTGAAGGCTTCGCCGCACGCGCACGTGCGCGATGCTACGATAGCTTTGCGACTGCCGCGACACGCGCCGCGCGAATATTACGTTTTCCAAAATGTTTCTTTCATGAAGCTGACTCCCCGAGAAAAAGACAAGCTGCTGATCTTCACGGCGGCGCTCCTCGCCGAGCGCCGCCGCGCGCGCGGGCTCAAGCTCAACTATCCGGAGACGGTCGCGTTCATCACCGCCGCGCTGATGGAAGCGGCGCGCGACGGCAAGACGGTCGCCGAAGTGATGCATTACGGCACGACGCTGCTCACGCGCGACGACGTGATGGAAGGCGTGGCTGAGATGATTCCCGACATCCAGGTCGAAGCGACGTTTCCCGACGGCACGAAGCTCGTAACCGTCCACCACCCGATTCCGTGAAGGCGCGTCATGATTCACTGCATGGCTCATTTCCTCCCGCCGTCCGGCAGCGGACTCCGCGCCCATCGCACGCAGCGCCGGAGGGCCGCATGATTCCCGGCGAACTCCTCACCGACGACGGCGAGCACGAGCTGAACGCCGGCCGCCACACGATCGCGCTCGTCGTCGCGAACACGGGCGATCGCCCGGTGCAGGTCGGCTCGCACTATCACTTCCACGAAGTCAACGACGCGCTGTCGTTCGATCGCGCGGCCGCGCGCGGCTTTCGGCTGAACATCGCGGCGGGCACCGCGGTGCGCTTCGAGCCGGGCCAGACGCGCACGGTCGAGCTCGTCGAACTCGCGGGCGCGCGCGCCGTCTACGGCTTCCAGGGCAAGGTGATGGGGCCGCTCTGAGCGCCGGCGCTCCGCTGACACGCCCGCACGGGCATCCGAAGGATTCGACGACATGACATTACGTTTGAGCCGCCGCGCGTACGCGGAAATGTACGGGCCGACGACGGGCGACCGCATTCGCCTCGCGGACACCGGGCTGCTGATCGAAGTCGAGCGCGACTACACGATCTACGGCGAGGAAGTGAAGTTCGGCGGCGGCAAGGTGATCCGCGACGGGATGGGGCAATCGCAACTGAGCGCGGCCGACGTCGCGGACACCGTGATCACGAACGCGGTGATCCTCGATCACTGGGGCGTCGTGAAGGCGGACATCGCGATCAAGCACGGCCGCATCGCGGCGATCGGCAAGGCGGGCAATCCGGACATCCAGCCCGGCGTGACGATCGCGATCGGCGCGGCGACCGAGATCATCGCGGGCGAAGGCCTGATCGTGACGGCGGGCGGCATCGATACGCACATTCACTTCATCAGTCCGCAGCAGATCGACGAGGCGCTCGCGTCCGGTGTGACGACGATGATCGGCGGCGGCACGGGCCCCGCGACGGGCACGAACGCGACCACCTGCACGCCGGGGCCCTGGCACCTGGAACGGATGCTGCAGGCGGCCGATGGCTGGCCGATCAACCTCGGCTTTCTCGGCAAGGGCAACGCGAGCCGGCCGCAGCCGCTCGTCGAGCAGATCGGGGCGGGCGCGATCGGCCTGAAGCTGCACGAGGACTGGGGCACGACGCCCGCCGCGATCGACAACTGCCTGACGGTGGCCGACGACACCGACACGCAGGTCGCGATCCACACCGATACGCTGAACGAAGGCGGCTTCGTCGAGGCGACGGTCGCCGCGTTCAAGGGCCGCACGATCCACACGTACCACACCGAGGGCGCGGGCGGCGGCCACGCGCCCGACATCCTGAAGGTGTGCGGCGAGCCGAACGTGCTGCCGTCGTCGACGAATCCGACGCGCCCGTACACGATCAACACGCTCGACGAGCACCTCGACATGCTGATGGTCTGTCATCACCTCGATCCGTCGATCGCCGAAGATCTCGCGTTCGCCGAATCGCGGATTCGCCGCGAAACGATCGCGGCCGAGGACATCCTGCACGATCTCGGCGCGCTGTCGATGCTGTCGTCCGATTCGCAGGCGATGGGCCGCGTCGGCGAAGTGATCATCCGCACGTGGCAGACCGCGCACAAGATGAAGGTGCAGCGCGGCGCGCTCGCCGAGGACAGCGCGCGCAACGACAATTTCCGCGCGAAGCGCTACGTCGCGAAGTACACGATCAATCCGGCGCTCACGCACGGCATCGCGCACGAAGTCGGCTCGATCGAGCCGGGCAAATGGGCGGACCTCGTGCTGTGGCAGCCCGCGTTCTTCGGGGTCAAGCCGGCGATGATCGTCAAGGGCGGGATGATCGCGATCGCGCAGATGGGCGACCCGAACGCGTCGATCCCGACGCCGCAGCCTGTCCACTACCGCGAGATGTTCGCCACCCGCGGCGGCGCGCTCGCGCGCACGTCGCTCACGTTCGTGTCGCAGCTCGCGCTCGACGCGGGCATCGGCAAACGCTACGGACTCGCGAAGCGGCTCGTGCCGGTGCGCGGCTGCCGCACGGTGACGAAGCGCGACATGATCCACAACGCATGGCAGCCGGCCATCAGCGTCGACCCCGAAACCTACGACGTCGTCGCCGACGGCGCGCTGCTCACCTGCGAGCCCGCCGCCGTGCTGCCGATGGCGCAGCGCTACTTCCTGTTCTGAAGTCCTGACGAATCATCATGCGCACGATCGACAAACGCATCGCCCCGAACGTGAAACTCGCCGCGACGCTCGTCGCGCGCGCGCCTGCGCTCACGCTCGCCTATGACGCGCGCTGCCGGAGCCGGCTCGCCGCGACGCTCGACACGGGCGAGGACGTCGCGCTCGTGCTGCCGCGCGGCACCGTATTGCGCGACGGCGACGTGCTTGTCGCCGACGACGGCGCGCTCGTGCGCGTGGCCGCCGCGCACGAGGCCGTGCTGCTCGTGCGCGCGCCCGACGCGCTCACGCTCACGCGCGCCGCGTATCACCTCGGCAACCGCCATACGCCCGTCGAAATCGGCGCGGGCTGCCTGAAGCTCGAATACGATCCGGTGCTGGCCGACATGCTGACGCGGCTCGGCGCGACGATCGAGCGCGCGAACGCGCCGTTCCAGCCGGAGGCCGGCGCGTATGGCGGCGGGCACCGTCACGGGCACGACGCGACGTTCGCCGAGGATTACGCGCTCGCGCAGCAGGTGTTCGACGAGCATCACGGCCACTCGCACGATCACGATCACGATCACGATCACGATCACCAGCATGGTCCGTCCTGCTCGCACGGCCACGGTCATGGACACCGCTGAGCTCGTCGCGCTGCTGCACCTCGCGTCGCCGGCCTTGCCGATCGGCGCGTTCAGCTATTCGCAGGGGCTCGAAGCGGCGCTCGACGCGCCGCTGATTCGCAATACCGACGGCGTGCGCGACTGGATCGCGAGCGGGCTTGCCGACGTGCTCGCGCACGGCGAGCTGCCGTTCCTCGCGCATCAGCTCGCGCGCTGGCACGCGCACGACGCGACGGCGCTCGCCGACGCGAACGAGGAATTCGTCGCGAGCCGCGAATCGTCGGAGCTGCGCCGCGAGACCGAGCAGATGGGCTGGTCGCTCGCGCAGCTTTGCGCATCGCTCGAATGGGGCGACGCCGCGCGCCGCGCGACGCTCGCGTCGATCTCGCCGATCGCGCTGCCGAGCGCGTTCGCGTTCGCCGCCGCCGCGCACGGCGCGACGCCCGACGCGGCGCTCGCCGCGTATGCGTTCGGCTGGGTCGAGAACCAGACGGCCGCCGCGATCAAGGCGGTGCCGCTCGGCCAGCTCGCCGGCCAGAAAATCATCGTCGCGCTGCGCGAGCCGATCCGCGACGCGGTGCGCCGCGCGCTCGCGACGCCGCCCGATGCGATCAACACGTTCGCGCCGCAGCTCGGCATCCTGTCCGCGCGGCACGAATCGCAGTATTCGCGGCTGTTCCGTTCATAAGCACCCCAGAGCATTGTCACGCACCGAATCATGAACGCACCTCGCTCAGCGGCGGCAGCCCGCCGCACGAAGAAGCTCCCGCCGCTGCGCGTCGGCATCGGCGGCCCTGTCGGCTCCGGCAAGACGACGCTCCTCGAAATGCTCTGCAAGGGCATGCGCGAGCGCTACGACCTCGTCGCGATCACGAACGACATCTACACGAAGGAAGACCAGCGCCTCCTGACGATCGCGGGCGCGCTGCCCGAAGAGCGGATCATGGGGGTCGAGACGGGCGGCTGCCCGCACACGGCGATCCGCGAGGATGCGTCGATCAATCTCGAGGCGGTCGACCGGATGCTCGCGCGCTTTCCGGACGCGGACATCGTGTTCATCGAATCCGGCGGCGACAATCTCGCGGCGACGTTCAGCCCCGAGCTGTCGGACCTGACGATCTACGTGATCGACGTCGCGGGCGGCGAGAAGATTCCGCGCAAGGGCGGCCCGGGCATCACGAAATCGGATCTGCTCGTGATCAACAAGACGGACCTCGCGCCGCTCGTCGGCGCGAACCTCGACGTCATGGCGTCCGACACGAAGAAGATGCGCGGCGAGCGCCCGTACGTGATGTGCAATCTGAAGGCGCTCGATGGCGTCGCCGACGTGATCGCATTTATCGAGAAGAAAGGATTGCTGACGGTCTGAGCGCCGAGCATTCGCGCGGCCGCGCCGCACGGCCGCCGCGCGACGCGGCCGCCGAGACGGCATGAATACGGCGCCCGCGCGCGCCGCTCAGTCGATTGCGGCGCCCGCGTCGAGCCCGCCCGCCCCGCCTTCGTCGTTTGCCGCCGACGCGACGCGCGGCGGCGGCAGCAGCGCGTTCAGCACGTCGACGGTGCGCGCCGTCGCGCCGCGATGCCGCGCGGCGAACGCGGCGCCCGCCGCGCCCATCGCGGCGCGGCGCGCGTGATCGGCGAACAGCGCGTCGAGCGTGCGCGCGAGGTCGGCCGGGTCCTGCACTTGCGCGCACGCGCCCGCCGTGACCGCATCGGCCGTCGCCTGCGTGAAGTTGAACACGTGCGGCCCGATCAGCACCGGCACGCCCACCGCGCACGCCTCGATCAGATTCTGGCCGCCGAGCGGCAGCAGGCTGCCGCCGATGAACGCGACGTCGGCGGCCGCATAGTACGCGCCCAGCTCGCCCATCGAATCGCCGAGCAGCACCGAGACATCCGCCGGCAGCGCGGATGCGGCCGGCCGGCCCGCGGCGGCGGCCGTCGCGTCGGCCGCCCATTCGGTGCGGCGCACGAGGCGCTGCCCGCGCCGCTCGGCGAGCGCCGCGACTTCGGCGAAGCGCTGCGGATGACGCGGCACGAGGATCAGCAGCGCGTCCGGCGTCCGCAGCGCCGCGAACGCGTCGAGCACGAGCGCCTCTTCGCCGTCGCGCGTGCTCGCCGCGACCCATACCGGCCGCCCGCCGATCGCCGCGCGCCACGCGCGCCCGCGCGCGGCGAGCTCGGGCGGCGTCGTCATGTCGAATTTCAGATTGCCGAGCACCGCGACGTTGCGCGCACCGAGCGAGCTCAGGCGCTGCGCGTCGGCCGGGCTTTGCGCGAGCACGCGCGAGAAGCCGCCGAACACTTCGCGCGCGGCGGAGCCGAACTTCATCGCACGCCCGAACGAGCGCGCCGACATCCGCGCATTCGTCAGCACGAGCGGCACGTCGGCGCGGCGGCATTCGTCGATGAGCGTCGGCCACACTTCCGTCTCCATCACGAGCCCGAGCGACGGCCGCCATGCATGCAGGAAGCGCCGCACGGCGTGCGGCAGATCGTACGGCAGATAGCAGCGCGACACGCGCTCGCCGAAAATCTGCTCGCCCGTCGCGCGGCCGCTCGGCGTCATGTGCGTGAGCAGCACGTGCACGTCGGGGCGCGCGCGCATCAGCGCGTCGACGAGCGGCTGCGCGGCGCGCGTCTCGCCGACCGACACCGCGTGCACCCAGACGACCGGCGTCGATTCGTCGACGTGGCGCGCGAGCGCGCGCCCCGCCCCGAAGCCGAAGCGCTCGCCGACGTGCTCGCGATAGCCGCGCTCCTTGCGCGAGCGCCACAGAAGGCGCAGCACCGCGAGCGGCGCGATCAGCCACCACAGCGCGCGATAGATCGCCCTCAGCATCGCGCGGCGGCTCCGGCGGCGAACCAGTCGCGCGCGCTCAAACGAGGGCCCTGCCCTGCAGACGCTCGAGAATGCCGAGCGGCGCGCGCTCCGGGCGAACCATCGCGCCGACCGGCAGGAAGAAGGTCTGCTCGAGCATGAACTGGCCGGACATCACCGCGTGCGACGCCTGATCGGAGAAACACACCCACACGCTGCCCGACGGAAACGGCATCGTCTGCTGCGGGCTGTTCTTCTGGTAGTCGAGATCGGCCTTCATGCTGTCGTGCAGGTTCAGCATCAGGTGGTCGTACGCGCTTCTGCGCGACTTCGTCACGTGCAGCAGTTCGAGCAGCCGCGCGGAGCCCGGCAACTGCGGCTTGATGTGCGGCAAAAAGCGCTTCGCGACGGCCTCGAACGGCTCGCCGACGCGCCACACGCGCGGCACGCCCGCCGGATTCACGTTCGTGAACACGCGCAGGATCCGCTCGCCGTAGTTCGGCCGCGACGGAAACGCATCGACGTGCAGCCGGCTGTCGTCCTTGCGCCACGACGTCTGGCGCGTCTCGACCTGCATCAGGCGCAGGCTCGTCGGCGCGACGCGCAGCTTGCCGCGGTACTCGGGAAAGAGCCCGTCGACGAGCATGCCCGCCTGCTGCTGGAAGCGCGCGATCAGCGCGCGCACGGCCGACTGCGTGACCGCGTCGCCCGCCACGCCGGCGAGCGTGCCGCCGTTCGGCGCGAGGCTGATGTTCTTGCGCTTCGGATCGGCGAGCGCCGGATCGAGCAGCGCTTCCTCGCCGCCTTCGATCGCGAAGCGCAGGCGCGGAAAGAACAGCACCTTGCCGTCCTCGAGCCCGGCGAGCAGTTGCTCGCGCGGCACGGACAGTTGTTGCCCGCTCCAGTCGGCGGACGCAATTTCGATGATCTGGGATTCGCTCATGATCGCCTGTCGGGATGACTCGGGATTACAAGAGGCCGAACGACGCGAGTGCGTCCTTCGCCTGCGAAAGGGATGGCGGCGCGCCGGCGGTGCCGAGGTTGACGACGTTGGGCGACCAGTAGCCGCCCGTGCGCCAGGCTGTCGCAAAATTGTACAGTTCGACGGTCGGGCGCTTCAGCGCCGCCGCGATGTGGATGAGGCCGGTATCGACGCCGACCGTCGCCGCCGCGCCGTCGATCAAGCCGACGACCGCGGGCAGCGACAGCTTCGGCGGCACGATCGCCGCCGCGCCGAACGCCTTCGCGAGACGCTCGCTCGTCGCGCGCTCGGCGTCGCTGCCCCACGGCAGCACGAGCGACGCGCCGCGCCGCACGAGCGCCTCGCCCAGGCCGGTCCATGCGTCGTCGGGCCACTGCTTGTCGGCGCGCGACGTCGCGTGGACGAACACGACGTACGGCACCGGCAGGTTCAGGTCGAGCGACGCGAGCGCGCGCGCCGCGCCGTGCGTGTCGAGGCCGAAGTCGACCGGATCGCCCGGCGTCGGCGCGGGGTCTCCCAACGCCGCCGCGACGAGCTGCCGCGAGCGCTCGACGACGTGCGTGCGCGGCGCGATCGGCACGCGCCTGTCGTAGAAGAAGCGCACCGGCCACTCGTAGCCGGCGCCGTCGGTGCGGTTGCCGAGGCCGACGAGCGGCCCGCGCGCCCAGCTCGCGACCCACGCGGTCTTGATGAGCCCCTGGCAGTCGATCACGAGGTCGTAGCGCTCTTCGGCCAGGCGCCGCCGGAACGCGCGGATCTCTCGCCACGTCTGCGACGCGCTCAGGCGCTTGCGCCAGCGCCGCAGCGAGAACGGCAGCACGTTGCGCACGCCGTCGACGAGCCGCACGAGATCGGCGAAGCCTTCCTCGACGAGCCAGTCGATCTGCGCATCGGGATGGCGCCGGCGAATATCGGCGATCACCGGCATGTTATGCACGACGTCGCCGAGCGACGACACGCGCACGATCAGAATTTTTTGCACGCTGAAAAAAATGGCCGGCGGCGGCCGGCACAGACCGAAAGGACGGATTTTATCGCGCCGGGCGGCCGGCACAGACAAAAAGCGGCGAACGCACGATTGCGTCGCCGCTTTTTCGACAAGGCTTGCGTCAGCGCAAGCTCGGGCAAGCCGCCCTCGCCGCGTGACGCGCCGCCGTCAGGCTCAGAACGGCAGGTTCGCGTCCGGCTTCGCCGCCTTCAGCGCGCGCCGGAAATCGTCCTGAATTCGCGCGAGCGCCGCGTCGGACGTCGCCTCGAAGCGCAGCACGATCACGGGCGTCGTGTTCGACGAGCGCGCGAGGCCGAAGCCGTCCGGATACTCGACGCGCAGGCCGTCGATCGTCACGACCTCGTCGGCGCCGTCGAACTTCGCGATCGCGCGCAGCTTGTCGATCAGCTTCACGTTCTCGCCTTCGTCGAGCTTCAGTTGCAGCTCGGGTGTCGACACCGCGTTCGGCAAGCCGTTCAGGAGCGCGCTCGGATCGGCCACGCGCGCGAGGATCTCGAGCAGGCGCGCGCCGGTGTAGAGGCCGTCGTCGAAGCCGTACCAGCGATCCTTGAAGAACACGTGGCCGCTCATCTCGCCCGCGAGCGGCGCGCCGGTTTCGCGCAGCTTCGCCTTCACGAGCGAGTGGCCCGTCTTCCACATCAGCGGCTCGCCGCCCTTCTCGCGCACCCAGTGCGCGAGATTGCGCGTGCACTTCACGTCGTAGATGATCTGCGCGCCCGGATTGCGCGACAGCACCTCCTCGGCGAACAGCATCAACTGGCGGTCCGGGTAGATGATCTGGCCGTCCTTCGTGACGACGCCGAGGCGGTCGCCGTCGCCGTCGAACGCGAAGCCGATCTCGGCGTCGGTCGTCTTCAGCTTCGCGATTACGTCCTGCAGGTTCTCCGGGTGCGCCGGGTCCGGATGGTGGTTCGGGAAGTTGCCGTCGATGTCGGTGAAGAGCTCGACGAGCTCGCAGCCGAGCGCCTTGAACAGGCGCGCGGCGAGCGGGCCCGCGACGCCGTTGCCCGCGTCGACGACGAGCTTCAGCGGCCGCGCGAGCCTGATGTCGCCGACGATGCGCTCGACGTATTGATCGGCGACATCGTATTGCTCATACGAACCGTTGCCGGTCTCGAAACGCGCGTCGACGATGCGCTTGTAGAGGCCCTGGATCTGCTCGCCGTAGATCGCGGCGCCGCGCAGGACCATCTTGAAGCCGTTGTAGTCGGGAGGATTGTGGCTGCCCGTGACGACGATGCACGAATCGACGCGGCGCTCGCCGCCCGACAGCGCGAGCGGCACGCTCGCCGCGAAGTAGCCGACAGGCGTCGGCACCATGCCGACGTCGACGACATCGACGCCCGCCGCGCGCAGCCCGTCCGCGAGCGCGCCGACAAGCTCGGGGCCCGACAGCCGGCCGTCGCGCGCGACGACGACCGCGTCGCCGCCCTGCGCGCGCACTTCGCTGCCGAATGCGCGGCCGATCGAGCGCGCGACGCCGGCGTCGAGCGTCTTGCCGATCACGCCCCGAATATCGTATGCCTTGAAGATGGATTGGGAGATCATCGATTCACTCTCTATGTCGTCCATAAAAAATTTGGCCGCCTCAACGCGAATGCGTAAAAAATATCGCCCGAACGGACCGACGAGGGGCAACGCGAGGCCCTGTGGATGCCGGAAGCGAATCCGATCCAACTTATAATCGCTGGTTTCAGCTACGCCGATCGCGCCCATTTTAATGCCTGAATGCTTCATCGCAGCAAAACCGCTCCCGCGGTCGGCCGGCCCGGTCATCTCGCGCACGCTGCCGTGCCGCGCGCGATGCTGAAATCCAGGCTGTCGAACCCCGACGTCGCGAAGGCCGTCGCGAACCTCGCTTGGCTCGGGCTCGAGCGGCTCACGCAGATCGGCGTCGCGATCGTCGTGAGCGGCCTGCTCGCCCGCTACTTCGGCCCCGACGCGTTCGGCAAATGGCAATACGCGAACACGCTCCTGCTCGTGCTCGCGCCGCTCACGTGGGTATGCGGCGCGGAGATCCTCGTGCCGACGATCGTCCAGCGCACGGGCGCGCAACTGGGCGCCGTGCTCGGCAGCGCGTTCGCGCTGCGCTTCGCGGTGTCGGTCGCGGCGCTCGCGCTCACGTGGGCGGCCATCGCCCTGGGCGCGTTCGATCCGCTCGTCGGCGCGATGCTGGCCGGGCTCGCGGTGACGCTCGCGCTGCGCGAGCCGTTCGTCGGCATCGTCAACGCGTGGCTGCAGAGCATGACGTACAGCAAGCCGCAACTGCTCGCGAGCATCGCGGCCGCGCTCGCGAAGATGGCGCTCGTGTGGCTCTTCGTGCGCGCGGCCGCCGCGCCCGCGCGCTTCGGCTGGCTGTGGGCGCTCGAAGCCGCGGCGATCGCGGCCGCGCTGATCTGGTATTACCGCAGCCGCAACGGCGGCGCGCTCGGCTGGCGCGTCGAGCGGCCGCTCGTGCGCGAGTTCGCGACGGCGGGCACCGTGTTCTGGCTCGGCCTCGTCTGCATGTACCTGTTCCTGAAGCTCGACCGGCTGATGCTCGAGCGCTACGTGTCGTTCGCCGAGCTCGGCCGCTACGCGGCCGCGCAGCAACTGAACGAGAACTGGATCACGCTCGCGCTGATGCTCGCGCAGACGATCGCGCCCGCGTTCGTCTACCGCGTGCAGGACGCGCTGCAACTGCGCCGCAACGTGTGGCGCCTGATCGGCATGACGGCCGCGCTGATGGTCGCGGGCGCGCTCGTGCTCGACCTGCTCGCGGGCTTCATCATCCGCAAGGTGTTCGGCCCCGGCTTCGACACGTCGGTCGACGTGTTCCGCTGGGCGGTGTGGCTGTCGGTGCCGGCCGGCATCGAGGCGATCGGCAATCTCGTCGTGCTCAAATATCAGGCAAAGTTCGTGCTGCTCGCGAAATGGTCGATGGCGCTCGCGCTCGCCGCGCTCGTGAACCTGATCGCAATCCCCGCGCTCGGCCTCCACGGCGCGCTCGCGGGCCTCGCCGCCGGCTACCTCGCCGCCGCGTCGGTCAATTTCCACTACATTCGCCTGAAGCTGCGCCCATGACGCCTTCCTCCGCCCCGCCCGGCGCCGCCCGCCCGCTCGACGACGTCGCCGTGCTGATTCCCGCGTACAACGCGCACGACGATCTGCTGCGCACGCTGACGTCGTTGCGCGAGGACGCGCCCGTGCACGTGCTCGTCGTCGACGACGGCAGCACGCCGCCCATCGCCGCTCCCGAGCTGCCGGGGCTGTCGGTCGACGTGCTGCGGATGCCGCAAAACGGCGGAATCGAGCGCGCGCTCGCGGCCGGCATCGACGCGCTCGCCGCGCGCGGCGTGCGCTACGCGGCCCGCATCGATGCGGGCGACCTCGCCGCGCCCGGCCGGCTCGCGAAGCAGCGCGCGTATTTCGACACGCATCCGAACGTCGCGGGCCTCGGCACGTGGGCCCAGGTCGTCGCGCGCGACGGCCGGCCGCTCTTCATGCTGACCCCGAGCGCCGATCCGGCGACGCTGCGCCGCACGCGCTTCCTGCGCTCGCCGTTCGTCCATCCGTCGATGATGCTCGATGTCGCGGCGGTGAAGGAAGTCGGCAACTATCGGATCAAATATCGCGCAGCGGAAGACCTCGATCTTTTTTTACGGTTAATGGAACGCTACGATTGCGCGAATTTGCCGGAGCTCGGCTTGTATTACGAATTGAACGAGGGCGGCATCAGCGCGACGAAGCGGCGGCGGCAGATCGCGTCGACGCTCGCGCTCGCGCTGCGCTACTTCGATCCGCGCAATCCGTGCGATTGGCTCGGCGTCGCGAAAAACCTGCTGCATTTCGTCACGCCCTACTCGACGCTGCAGCGCGCGAAGCGCCTGCTGTTCAACCCGCGCGGCGCGGCGTGACGCGCCGCGCCCCATCGCGTTCGTGCGCGCATCCGATCATTTTTTTCAGCCCGACATGAGTTCCGCTTCCGCCCTGCGCATCGTTCTCGTCTGCAATACCGCGTGGGCGATCCACACGTACCGGCACGGCCTGATCCGCATGCTGATCGCGCGCGGCGCGCAGGTGACGGTGCTCGCGCCGCGCGACCGCACCGTCGAGCCGCTCGTGCGGATGGGCTGCCGCTACGCGGAGCTGCCCGTCGCGTCCAAAGGCACGAGCCCGCGCGAAGACCTGCGCACGCTCGTCGCGCTCTATCGGCACTATCGCGAAATCCGGCCCGATCTCGTGTTCCATTACACGATCAAGCCGAACATCTACGGCTCCGTCGCCGCATGGCTCGCGCGCGTGCCGTCGATCGCGGTGACGACGGGCCTCGGCTACGTGTTCATCCAGAAGAGCCGCGCCGCACGCGTCGCGAAGCAACTGTACCGCTTCGCGTTCCGCTTTCCGCGCGAAGTCTGGTTCCTGAACCGCGACGATCTCGACACGTTCACGCGCGAGCAGCTCCTCGCGCATCCGGCGCGCGCGCGCCTGCTGCACGGCGAAGGCGTCGACCTCGAGCAGTTCGCGCTCGCGCCGCTGCCCGCGCGCGACACGTTCACGTTCGTGCTGATCGGCCGGCTGCTGTGGGACAAGGGCGTGCGCGAATACGTGGACGCGGCGCGCACGCTGCGCGCGCGCTATCCGCACGCACGCTTCGCGCTGCTCGGCCCGGTCGGCGTCGACAATCCGAGCGCGATCTCGCAGGCCGACGTCGACGCGTGGGTGCGCGAAGGCGTGATCGATTATCTCGGCGAGGCGCACGACGTGCGGCCGCACATCGCCGGCGCCGACTGCGTCGTGCTGCCTTCGTATCGCGAGGGCGTGCCGCGCACGCTGATGGAGGCGTCCGCGATGGGCCGGCCGATCGTCGCGACCGACGTGCCGGGCTGCCGCGACGTCGTCGCCGACGGCAGCACGGGCCTTCTGTGCGCGGCCCGCGACAGCGCGAGCCTCGCCGCGCAGCTCGCGCGGATGCTCGACATGAGCGCGGCCGAGCGGCGCGCGATGGGCGAGCGCGGCCGGGAGAAGGTCGTCGCGGAATTCGACGAAGCGAAGGTCGTCGACCGTTATCATCAGACCATTTCCGCCCTGACGGGCATCACACTTTGACGGAGCAATCAGCAATGAGCACGAAGGGCACGATCCTCGTCACCGGCGGCGCGGGCTATATCGGTTCGCACACCGCCGTCGAACTGCTCGAGCACGGCTACGACGTCGTGATCGCCGACAATCTCGTCAACAGCAAGCGCGAGGCGATCGCGCGGATCGAGAAGATCACCGGCAAGACGCCCGCGTTCCACGAAGTCGACGTGAGCGACGAGCGCGCGCTCGCGCGGATCTTCGACGCGCATCCGATCACGGCCGCGATTCACTTCGCGGCGCTGAAGGCGGTCGGCGAATCGGTCGCGAAGCCCATCGAGTACTACCGCAACAACCTCGACAGCCTGCTGTCGCTGCTGCGCGTGATGCGCGAGCGCAACGTGAAGCGGATCGTGTTCAGCTCGTCGGCGACCGTGTACGGCGTGCCCGAGCGCTCGCCGATCGACGAGACGTTCCCGCTTTCGGCGACCAACCCGTACGGCCAGACAAAGCTGATGGCCGAACAGATCCTGCGCGACGTCGAAATCGCCGATCCGTCCTGGCGCGTCGCGACGCTGCGCTACTTCAATCCGGTCGGCGCGCACGAGAGCGGCCTCATCGGCGAGGACCCGGCCGGCATTCCGAACAACCTGATGCCGTACGTCGCGCAAGTCGCGGTGGGCAAGCTCGAGAAGCTGCGCGTGTTCGGCAGCGACTACCCGACGCCCGACGGCACCGGCGTGCGCGACTACATCCATGTCGTCGATCTCGCGCGCGGCCACATCGCGGCGCTCGACGCGCTCGAGCGCCGCGACGCGAGCCTCACCGTCAACCTCGGCACGGGCCGCGGCTACAGCGTGCTCGAAGTCGTGCGCGCGTTCGAGAAGGCCTCGGGGCGGCCCGTGCCGTACGAGCTCGTCGCGCGCCGCCCGGGCGACGTCGCCGAGTGCTACGCGAACCCCGCCGCGGCGGCCGAGGTGATCGGCTGGAAGGCCGAACGCGACCTCGACCGGATGTGCGCGGACCATTGGCGCTGGCAGGAAAACAACCCGCGCGGTTTTGTATAATCCGCTGTCCAATTTCCGGGCACGCCCATGCTCAGCTTCGCCGTCGGCTTCATCGTCTCGCTTCTCGTCACGCTGCTCATCGTCCGCTATGCGCATCTGCACGAGAAATTCTCGATCGACAACGATCTTGCCGGCGTGCAGAAATTCCATGCGCGACCGGTGCCGCGCGTGGGCGGCATCGGCATCCTGATCGGGCTCGTTGCCGCGACGGCGCTGCTGTCGCGCCGCTACCCGGCGATCGCGGGCGGCATCCTCGGGCTCGCCGCGTGCGGGCTGCCCGCCTTCGCGTCCGGGCTGATCGAAGACTTGACGAAGAAAGTGACGCCCGCGGTGCGGCTCGTCTGCACGATGGCGGCCGCGACGCTCGCGTTCGTGCTGATGGGCATCGCGATCACGCGCATCAGCGTGCCGCCCCTCGACTTCCTGCTCAGCTACAAGGCGATTTCGGCCGCGGTCACGGTGCTCGCCGTCGCCGCGCTCGCGAATGCGGTCAACATCATCGACGGCTTCAACGGCCTCGCATCGATGGTCGCGTTCATGATGTTCGCATCGCTCGCGTACGTCGCGTTCCAGGTGGGCGACCCGATCGTGATGTCCGGCTCGATCGTGATGATGGGCGCGATCATGGGCTTTTTCATCTGGAACTTCCCGGCGGGCCTCATCTTCCTCGGCGACGGCGGCGCGTACTTCATCGGCTTCATGCTCGCCGAGCTCGCGATCTCGCTCGTGATGCGGCACCGCGAAGTGTCCGCGTGGTACCCGGTGCTGCTCTTCATGTACCCGATCTTCGAGACCTGCTTCTCGATCTACCGGAAGAAATTCGTTCGCGGGATGTCGCCGGGCATCCCGGACGGCGTGCACTTGCACATGCTCGTCTACAAGCGGCTGATGCGCTGGGCGGTCGGCACGCGCGCCGCGCACGAGCTCACGCGCCGGAACTCGCTGACGTCACCGTATCTGTGGCTGCTCTGCCTCATCGCGGTGGTTCCCGCGACGCTCTTCTGGCAGCACACGATCCACCTGTTCGCGTTCGTCATCGTGTTCGCGCTCACTTACGTGTGGCTCTACGTGAGCATCGTGCGGTTCAAGTCGCCGAGGTGGATGGTGATTCGCAAGCAGCGGCCGAAGCGGTGACGCGGCGCGGGCAAAACGGCGGGCGATGAAAAAAGCGCGAATCGATTTTTCGACTCGCGCTTTTTTCATGGAGCGGCCCGTTCTGAACGAGCGCGGGCTTCGCGCGCCGCCCGGCTCTTCAGCGTCCGGCCTCGCGCCCGATGCCGACGACGAGCCCGTTGCCCGTCGGCACGCTCTGCAGCGTCGGGCCGACGGCCGGCTGATACTCGGGCACCCAGCGCCGCAGATCGCGCCGCACTTCGTCGTCGCTCAGCACGCGGTGCTGCATCAGCCACGGCAGCAGCTCGTCGAGCAGATGATCGGGCACCTCGCGCGCCTTCGCGGTGCGCAGCTTCGGATGCGGCGTGCGGGTGGTCGTCTCGTCGTCGGCGAGCAGCTCCTCGTAGAGCTTCTCGCCCGGACGCAGTCCGCTGAACTCGATGCGGATGTGGTCCTCGGTAAAGCCGTACAGGCGAATCAGGTCGCGCGCGAGATCGACGATCTTCACCGGCTCGCCCATGTCGAGGATGAAGATCTCGCCGCCCTGCCCCATGCTCGACGCCTGCAGCACGAGCTGAGACGCCTCGGGAATCGTCATGAAGAAGCGCGTGATCTCCGGATGCGTGACCGTCACCGGGCCGCCCTTCGCGATCTGCTGCTGGAATTTCGGAATCACGCTGCCCGCGCTGCCGAGCACGTTGCCGAAGCGCACCGTCTCGAACTGCGTGCGCGCGCTCGTCTGCTGCAGCGCCTGACAGGCCATCTCGGCGAGGCGCTTGCTCGCGCCCATCACGTTCGTCGGGTTCACGGCCTTGTCGGTCGAGATCAGCACGAAATGCTTGACGTCATGACGAATCGCCGCGCGCGCGACGCGATAGGTGCCGAGCACGTTGTTGCGCAGCGCCTGCCATGCGTTGAGCTCCTCCATCAGCGGCACGTGCTTGTACGCGGCCGCATGGAACACGATGTACGGCGCGTAGCGCGACATCACCTGGTCGAGCAGCAGCGAATCCTTCGCATCGCCGATGATCGGCACGACGGGCAGATCGGGGAAGCGCTCGCGCAGCTCTTCCGTGAGCCGATACATCGCGTATTCAGACAGGTCGAACGCGATCAGTTGCGCGGGCTGGAACTTCAGGATCTGGCGGCACAGCTCCGAGCCGATCGAGCCGCCCGCGCCCGTCACCATCACGACACGGCCGCGCAGCAGCGCTTCGACGTGCGGCGTGTCGATCGTCACGGCCTCGCGGCCGAGCAGGTCTTCGAGGTCGATCTGGCGGATCTGCGACAGGATGCCCTGGCCGGGCATCAGCGCGGTCAGCGACGGCAATACCATCGCCTTGACGCCGGCGCGCACGCAGAGGGTGGCGACGCGGCGCTGCGCTTCGACCGATGCGGACGGGATCGCGATGATCGCGTATTCGACCTTCGCGGTCCCGGCCCAGTGCGCGACTTCGCTAATGGGGCCAAGCACCTTGTAGCCGTAGACTTCGCGCCCGTGCTTCGCTGAGTCGTCGTCGAGCAGGCCGGCGAGACGCCATTCGCCGGAACGCGACAGCTCGCGCGCGAGGCTCGCGCCCGCAGAACCCGCACCGAGCACGAGGACCGGCTTACCCTGGCCCACGAGTCCGCCGTACAGGTAAAACTCCTTCGTCGTGCGATAAAGCGCACGGGCACCGCCCATTGCCAGGAACAACAGCATCGGCGTCAGCACGAGCACCGAACGCGGGATGATCGGCGCAGGTTGCAACATGACGGCACCGATCATCACAATCAAGCTGCCGAATATGACCGCTTTGGAAATCCGTACCAAGTCGGGCAAACTCGCGAACACCCAAAGGCCACGGTAGAGCCCAAACACATGAAACATCACCCCATACACTGGGATGATCCAGGCGAGCGCGATTAGTCCACCGGACAGGAACTCTCCCGGAACGGAACCATTGAATCTGACAAGATAAGCAATCAGCCATGCGCCGCAAACTGCCGTCAAGTCGAACAAGAATGCGCTTAGCGACAGCCACGATGCTTTTGGTCTAATCATAAGTGGCAAACCTCATATAGCTATTTTGTTTTCGCTGCGGATACGTGATGCCATCGGAGATCAATCGCGGCACCGACAATCGCCAGTACGCCGTACCACAGGCAGAACACGGCCCATTGCTTGCATGTCGATCGGCCCAACGCCCACAGTGCCGCGGCGATACCGACGCACATGATGACGTATGCACACTCCGCCATACGCGCATGTCCGACGCCCGAACGAATCACCCGCTGATAGTAATGCTCGCGATGCGCTTGCCAAAACTTCTCACCTCGTAACAAACGTCTCAGTAATGTTACGGATGCGTCACATATAAAGGGAGCAAACACCATGGCCGGAAACCAGATCGGCCATGCACTCGTGCGCCACCCCCAGTAGCCGAACGCGCCCGCGAGGAAGCCGACGGAAATAGATCCGGCATCGCCGAGAAAGAGTTTCGCCGGGTGAAAGTTCAACCACAGGAACCCCCCTGCCGCTCCCGCGATCGCTGCGGATGCGAGCGCAAGTCCCGGTGACGAATTCGGCGCCAGAAACGCCGCGGCTGAATAAGCACCGAAGCCGAACAGCGTCATGCCACCCGCCAGTCCGTCCGCGCCATCCATGAAATTATAGAGATTGATGAGCCATAACATCAGAAAAGCAACGAGCGTCAGCCACCACCACGGCGCCAAAGCCGGATACGCGAGCATCAATATCGCCACCGCCAAGAGATGTCCAGCGAATCGCACGCGCGCAGACAAGCCTCGGCGATCATCGACTTGAGACATGGTTGCGAGTCCCAATGTGAGCAAGGCGATCACCCAAAGTTCGGGGGTGAAGAGCATCATGGCCGCAACCGACATCGGCACGACCCCCCATCCGCCGACGCGCGGCGTCGGACGAACATGAAGCGAACGGTCATTGGGGATGTCGGTCGCCAAGCGCCACGCAAGACCGGTCGCCAGCAAACCACGCAAGATCGCAGCGCACACCGCCGCTGCGCACAGGAAAATTCCAATGGCGCCCAGCCACGGAGAAACCAAACCATTCAGCATGACGGAATTCTACTCGGGAGAACAAGTGGTTCGATACCATCGAGCGGTCGCACACAAACCTTCACGTGTAGAAAATGGGGGGCGCCAGTCGAGCGTGCGACGTATCAGCGATGCATCTACGCGAAGACTGCCGGTCAGCCGCTCGATTTGCGGCGTGCGTCCCATCACGCGCCCCAACAGGTACAGCGCTCGCGTTGGCACTGGAAAGAGTCGTGCTGGCTTGTTCAACTGCTCGCCAACAATTTTCAGCAGATCCGTCACCGTCGGTGCGTCGTCGTCGGCCACATGAAAGGTGCAATTGGCTGCTCTCGGATCGTCCACGCAGCATGTCAGCACATCGGCGAGATTACCAACGTACAAGAGGCTGCGCCGTGCGCTGATCATTCCAAGCGGCAGTGGAACGCCACGCGCAACTACACGCATGAGACTCAAGAAATTCGCCCGCACGCCCGGCCCATAGACGAGTGGTGGACGGATGATCACAATCTCCATTCCGGACGCTCGCCCGAGCTGTCGCAGCGCCTCTTCCGCTTTCCACTTCGAACGCCCATAGGCATCTTCGGGGCGCGGCTCGGCGTCTTCGGTCAACGGCACGCCGCCGTCGCGTTCCGCCACCGCCTTGATGCTACTCACGAACACGAAGCGGCGTGCGCCCAGTTGGCGAGCAGCACGTGCGATCCGCAATGTTCCAGCCACGTTGGTCGCGTCGAAAGCTGCCTGTGGATCGCGCACGCCATCCCGCATGACATGTACACGGGCAGCTAGGTGGACGACGCAGTCGATCACCTCGCCCGACCGAAATGCATTGTCATCGAGACCGACGAAATCGGCGCGATCGTCAACCCATTCCACTACGCCATGAACGCAACCGCCCGCCCGTCTGACGAGTCCTGTCACGTGATGTCCGCGATTCAGAAGGGACTCACACGCCGCACGCCCCACAAAACCGTTCGCGCCAGTCACGAGAATTCGACTCACCACCATCTCCAGCCGAAACGATTAAAGAACTTAAATGCCGACGCGACAAACAAGCGGACGTGCAACCATCCCTTACGAGCCGCCCCTCCGCCGTAATGCACGATGCGCACGTCGGGAACATAGGCGACGCGCGTCACGTCGTGCGCGCGCAAGCTGAGATCATAGTCCTCGAAATAAAGGAAGTAGCGCGCATCGAAGCCAGCAAGCCATTTGAGCACGTCCGTTCGAAACAACATGAAACAACCGCTGACGATCGGCGGTTCCCAAACGACGTCCCGCTCGTTGATCCGATCACGCATCTCATACCGCGCAAGACGCGCGCCGAATGGCTTTCGCAAACGAACCGGCAGGAAACCGCGCACAAAAAGATCGAGGACAGTCGGAACACGTCGACAAAGATATTGAATGTGCCCGTCCTCGCCTGCAATGAAAGGGGACAACAAGCCGAGAGCGGGATGACGGTCGAAGAAGTCAAGCGAACACGCCAGCGCATCGTTATCGAGATCGATATCCGGATTCAGGATGAGGTGATACCCGCTGTCGATCTGATCGATTGCAAGATTGTGCCCGCATCCATAGCCGACATTGCCGTGTCCTGACAGGACTGCGCTGCCGATGCCGTGATCGCGCAGCAAATCTGACGCCGGAGAGAGATCATGTGCGCCGCCGTTGTCCACGAGGTAGACGAAGATCGGCAATGCTGGCCACCGGCTGCGAAGTCTGTCGACGGCAACGCACAGACTGTACGCGGTCCGCATCAACACTGTCATGTCCGGCCGGTACACGACGATCGATATGGTCAATCCCCGCCCAAATCCGGGCTGCAACGTGGAGACAGTCATTTCAGAATCAGGAAAACTCGCCCCTTGCCAATTGGCAGGCGAGTCATGCATCGAAAATGCAAGTTTGATGAAAAGTCGCGAAACGAGCAAGCCGGCTCACGCTCGACAAGCGCCCTCTACGCACCCAGTCCAGTGGCAAGAAATCTCGTAAGCGCTCGTCAGAACATCGCACGAGCCCGCTCACGATTGATTACACGCCATACGCCCGCACCGGATGCCAACACAAATTCCAAAACCGTTACAGTTGTTACAATCCGCGAATTTCATTATGAAAAATTACAAAACGTCATCATCTCTCCAACCGCGCTACACTACGAAGACGATTAGCTTCAACACCATCGGGCGCCGCCCGCCGTAAGGACTAGACGCTATGGTCGCCATGTCTCGGCGGCGCAGTTAAGTGGATTAGGCTTGCACGTCACTCGTTCAGCATGCCCAACTCCGGAACGTCATGTCGCTCGACACAGCCGCGTCGAGCGGCGCGCTTCCGAGCGGACATGTCTGCGGTGTCGGTTGGAATTTGCGCCATCCCGACTTTTACGAAGCAAGCTGCCTCCGGCTGCGCCGTTCGCCCGAAGCGCTCCCCGCGCCGGAGATCGAATCCCATTCCCAAATCCCTCTAGATAGTCAGCAACATAATGTTCATCCTGTTCGGCTCGCCGAGATCGGGCACCACCCTCTTCAAAGAATCCCTCAATCTCCACAGTGCGATATTCATTCCGAATCAAACCACGTTCATCAGCCCGGTCGCTCACGTCATCGGCTGCATCAGCGATTGGCCGGCCGCGCGCAAAATCATCGCCGAGATCATTGTCTCGACCGATGACTACCGCGAAGTGCTTGAGCCGTACATCTCGGTTCAGGAAGTCGAAGCCGTGCTTGCGCAAGCCGAACCGACGCTCGCGGGCGTCCTGTCAGCGATCTACGGCCGCATCGCAAGCAACACGGGCAAACACGTCTGCGGCGACAAGACCCCGGACGACCTGCTGTCCATCCGTAAGCTCGAACAGGTCGGCCTGCTCAACTCAAATCTCAAGTTCATCCACATCGTCCGCGACGTTCGCGGCGCGATGGCATCGCTGAGAAATGTGACGTGGGCCCCCCAGGGGATCGACGAGTACTTTCCCCGCCTCTGGAACTACACCAACCTGCATCTTTTCAAAGCGATGCAGGGGCGAACGAACTATCTGCTCGTTCGCTACGAAGACCTCGTGTCCGATCCGCGCATCGCACTATCGTGCACTACGTTTTTCCTCGGCCTGCCGTTCGAGGAAAACATGCTCGACAATACGCAACGAGCGCCTGTGTTGCGCAACGATCAGAGCCATCTGAACCTGTCGCAGCCCTTCCTCAAGGAACGGGCGCAGTCCTGGCAAAACGAACTCCCGCCAGAGATCAACCGTCATTGCGTCACCACGGCGGCCGAGGCAATGGCAGCATTCGGCTACCTCTGAGCGTGCGCGTTGGCAAGGCCACGGCGCCAACGCGCCCTCGCCTTGCTGCGCCACCAATGACACCGTTTACGCTCACGAGCCGACGGCATCGATCACGCTCCAATAGTCAACCAATTACCGTCGATCCAAAGGCTTCCGCGTGACGCGGGTCGATGGCGTATTCGTAGAATGCCGCCCGTGTCGGAAAGGCTGGCAGCGTCGTCTGAAAGAAGCACAGCAGTTCCGTCATGCCCTTGTTGTCGAGAAAACGCTTGAACGCGGCCAGATCCGCCGCGCCCAACTCGGCGGAAAAGAGCCTCGGACCGGACATTGCCAACGCTTGGGCAATCACGGCCGCAATTTCGATCCGTACTTTGCTCAGATCTTCCTTGATCGTATTGCGCTCGTGCACTCGGTAGACAATATGCTCATGATCGCCATCGACACACACTGAACTGTGTGCAAACGCAAACATCAGGAAATCGAGGTCATGGCAGTACCGCAACGGCTGGAAACCACCCGCAGCTTGCCACAGCGCACGGTCGAACACCATGTTCGACGTCGTCGCGACAAAATTCTCGTTCAGGAGCGCCAGTTGAGCAAGCTTAGTGTCGTCGAGGAACTGCTGCGCCCGCCTCAGCCAATCGATCGCGGCGCCGCTATGCTGCCTAACGCCGTTGTCATCCATGATGCTGACTCGCCCCGCAATGAGACCGACGCCGGGTTGCTCGCGCACGATCGCTCTGCAACGCGCGAGTTTGGTAGGTACAAAAACGTCGTCGGAGTTGAGAACAGCGACAAAGTCACCACGGCTCAAGCCAATCGCGCGATTGATCGTGTTATGCGCTCCAGCGTTGTCTTGTCGATACGCCTTCGCCTTTGGAATCTTCGACAGCACGCGCTGCGCGATGTCAAAGCCGTTGTCGGACGAACCGTCGTCGATCAGAATGATCTCGTCGGCCTGCGACGTCTGCGACAGCACGCTATCCAGCGCGCTTTCGATGTAACGGGCATGATTGTAGAGAGGGATCACGACCGAGATGGTGGCGGCCTCTACTGCTCCCGCAGAGGTCGCACGACAGAATCGGAAAATCGACATATTCGTCAATCAGTATATGCTGACCGGTCGCAAGCGGCCGGTGCTTCGTTCATTGAATATCGGTATCGAAGAACGGGAAGTAGCGCGATCGGTAGTGCAAATCTCTCGTTCGTTCCTTGATGAAGCGCGCGGGATTTCCGCCGACGATCGTATAAGGCGCCACGTCACGCGTCACGACCGCCCCCGCACCGACAACCGCCCCTTCGCCGATGTGTACGCCGGGACAAATGATCGCGCGCGCGCCGATCCACGCGTGATCCTCGATCACCACCGGTTTGCATAGACACACGAAATCCGGATTCTGCGGATCGTGCGTCAAGGTCTGGATCAACGTGTAGTGTGAAATGTTGACGTTGTTCCCGATCGTCAGCGGCACGCGGCCGTCGAGATACGTGTAGCGGTTGACGACGGTGTTGTCGCCGATCGAGATGTGATAGCCGGTAACGAAGCATCCCATCGCAATGCTCGAATCCCGGCCGATCCGCACCTGGCAGAATCGCCGCAAAAACCAATGCCGGATGCGATACGGCATGTAGTTCATGAAGAGGTGATTGCCGAGATAAAAACACACTGCCGGCTTGAAACGCCAGCGGACGAAACGGCAGAACGACTTCAACGAATGGATCATGCGCCCCCTCTCACGCCGCTCAGCGATTCGCGGCCTTCACTGCGCCCTCGATGATTTCCTCGTACCGCTTGACGATATTCGCGAAATCGAATCGCTCATAGATCTTGCAACGACCAAGCATGCCGCGCTTTTGCCACACGTCGGCATTCGATGCCATCTCGTCCATCGCATCGGCAAGGCGCGGAGCGATCGCATACTGCCGAGGCACATAGGCAAGTTCATCCAGCAGTTTCGAGTTCAGGTTCGGCGTATCGCCGTATTCGTTTGGAATCAGTATGCCAATATCGCCGTTCTCGATCACTTCCGCCGACGCGCCGGTGTCGGTCAGGATCATCGGCTTTTGATAGAACATCGCCTCGTTCATTGCGATGCTCCACCCTTCGATGAACGACGGCAGAAGAAAAGCATCCGCCATTCGATGCACGTCCTCGACATCGGGGAAATAACCCGGCATCAGAATATGCTGCTCGAGTCCATGTTCGACAAGATACTGGCGCAGCGCGTCAACGTGCGGCGGGAAGATAACATTGCCAAAGCACAGTATCTTTACGTCCCGTCGGCGCTTCAGCAAATGGCGCATCGCATCCGCCATCACGTAGTGCCCCTTGTGCAAATTGTAGGACGCAACGTTCGCGAAGACGTAATCCGTGTCGGCGAGACCTAGCTGCGCACGTGTCAGCTTTGCCGGTTTCCTCTCCCTCGCTTCGTGCTCCGAAAGGATCAACCCGTTCGGCACGGTCACGACCTTGCTCTCCGATACGCCGAGCTTCTGCACCGCGTAACGCGTCGCATTTTTCGAGACCGACACGTAGCGGTCCACGTACCGGTCGTTGCTCGCGAACGACTGCGCCTGCGCGTCCGAAAAGAACGCGTAAACATTGTGGATGAACGTGATGTTCGGAATGCCGAGCCGCGCGAACAGCGGATAACCGGTATCCGAGAAGTGAGACATCGAGACATCTGCGGTCAATTCACGGAGCACGCGCTCGTACGCCGCAAGCGTGTTCGAAGACGGCAGACCGACCACCGTCAAACCAGCGTCGCGCGCAACAGCGCCGAGATGCCCAACCTTGCCCGGCGTGACGATCGTTACGTCGAATCGGTTTCTATCGAATGCGATCGCCGAGTCGAGCACCACTTTTTCAAGACCGCCTTTATCGAACGACGCCAATTCGATCACGACGCCGAGTCGGCCGTCCGAACGCGGGCGACGCTGCGGCGGCTTACGAAACATTGAAAGCAAGGAGCGCAACATGAATGTGAATGAAGTCCAGTATTTCGTCAGTGAATATCGAACGCGTTCGACCGGAGTTTGCGGGAGCCCGCCTTGACTCCGATGGAGTCGAGCAAACCCGACAACAGGTTCGCGACGCTCTCCACGGAATACTCGGCGGCCGCCGCCACAAAGCCGGCATCGGCGACATGCTGCCAAAGCTGGCGATCTTCGTACAGTTTCACGATCGCATCGGCGATCTCCTCCGCGCCGTCGCCCTCGAGCACCTGCTCGCCAGCGACGAGCCCCATCCCCTCGCTCGCCACCTTGCTCAGTACGCACGGTAGCCCGTGCAATAGACTGGACACAACCTTGCCTTTGATTCCTGCACCGAAACGCAGCGGCGCGACTGAAACTCGCGCGGCGTCCATCACTTCTCCAAGGTTCTCCACGAAACCGACGATCGTCACGCCGGCGACAGGGTTATCGAGCGTGCGCACTTCATCTGTCGTGCCGCTACCCACGATGCGCAATTCCGCATCCGGCAAACGGCGGCGCACGAGCGGCCAAATGTCCTTTACCAGGAACTTCACGGCATCGACGTTGGGACGGTGAGCAAAACCGCCGACAAACAGCACGCCCGAGCGCTCGTCGAACGAACGGGTCGACCGAGTAGGCAAGCGCGGAATCGGAATTCGATGTACGTTCGCGTCCGGCACGATGTCTCTGAGGATGTCGCCCTCGAGGCGACTGACGACGATCGTCGCGTCGGCCTCGGACACCGCCTGAATCTCCGCTCGCCGCAACAGCAGCGCCTCTTCGAGAGCCTCCGGCGAACGCTCGAGAATCGCCGCTCGCTCTTCCCGCAGATAATGCAAGTCGACTGTGCCGAACACGATCTTGATACCCGGCACATCATGGCGAAGCGGCTCGATCACGTGTCGCGCGACAATGATGCGCTGTGCGATCACAACCGCGGCGCCCTTCGCTTCTTCTGTCACGAGACGATTGAGCGACGGAAGATCGGTAGCATATTGCACGCGCACGCCCCAGCGCCGAAGCGCGTCCGCATAGCTTTCGACTGGCGTCTGCTCGAAGGCCGCGATGAAACTTACGTCGAATCCGAACTCGCGGAAGATGCGCATGTACCAGTACGCGTCGACCGATCCGGAGTCTTGATCGGGCTTCGGCACGAACGCATCGACGATCACGATCTTCGGACGATGCGGCAGCGGCAGCACGTCACCGAACGCCCGATCAACGCGGAACAATTTTTCGTAACGCTGCCGAAGCGACCAGCGTTGATGCGCATCATCCCATGTAGAACTGACGGGAACGTCGGCGCACTCGTCCGGACCATGTGCGGTAAACCGCGCGAACGGCTGCAGATACGTATTCGCACCGCGCTTGGCGAGTTCGAGCGCAATCAACACAAGACCAGTCGAAACCGGCGGCACATGATCGAACGCGCTTGCGATATCGTCCCAGATGCGCTTGCGGATTGCAATGATCCCGGGGCTCGCCGCCCTCACCGGAACGACGGTGCGAATCAACGGGTTGTCCGCCGCCAAGCCGACGCCGAACGGCTTCATCCGAGCGCTCGCATCGACAACGGCGCCTGCCGCCCGCACCTGCCCGAGCCTGTTGAGCACGAGCCCTGTCACGGCCGCCGCATCGGGAAAGCGCGCGAAGACCTCGTCAATCGCCTCAAGCCAACCGGGATGTGCAGCGAGATCTTCCGAAATCAACACGACGAATGCCTCGTCCGGCGACGCGATGAACTCGGCCAGCGTGGCGAGCGACATCCCCGCCTCCACGATCGCAAGTGCGCGGACCCCACTGTCGGCCACGAGCCGCGCGTCGGCTGGACCGGCCAGCAATACCTGGAACGGAACCGACGTCGTATGCTGACTCAACGCAGCGAGACAGTGGTCGAGCGCCTTGCCGCGACCGGTCGATTGAACGACCACGATCGCGCGCGGCACGGCAGATTGCTCGAATCGACGCAGCGTGCTCGCCGATACGGCGGTGGATGTGACGGCCTCGGCGACACGGCCTCCCGGACCAGCATCCGAACGTGCCGCAGCTTGCCGCTGGCGAGCCGTGCGCAGACGCCGCGCAGCAAAACGCAACGGTTTCGTGACGCGCCAAGAGGCCGAGCGGAAAATCATGTCGGCTTGTTGGCGCAGACCTTCGTTCTCACGCAGCAGCGCCGCTATCGAAGGCTCAATCGCGGGTTCAGCCGCCGGCCCGGCAGCAGACGCGTGCAGCGAACCAACCCCACCCGCGTTCGCGCGCTTCACATACCTCGCCATTTCGTCGACTTGCGACAGCAGCTGCCTCGACACTTCTTTCTGCTCAGCGAGCGCATTCAGCACTTCCCGAACGGGCATTGCATCGGCAGGCTGCGCGACGACAACCGCCCGAGGCACATCGCCCCCCCCCCTCAGGCGGCCCAGTTCGCTCGTGAGCTTCGCGATCTGCGCGTTGCCCTCGATGATGACTTCATTAAGTCTCACGGTTTCGACCGTTAGACGACCGATTTCCGCATCGCGCTTAAGCACCTCTTCGGTCAGTCTGACAGTGTCGGCCACCAGACGGCCGATTTCGTCAGCACGGCTCATCGTCTCGGTCGTCAAGCGCACGATCTCGGCGCCTTGGGCGCCGATCTGATCGTTGCGGGCGTTGTCGTAACGGCCGAATGACACGCCGCCGTCCAGGAGATCGTCGCCCGGCTCCGGAATCGGGCCGTCGGATGCGATCGCGATGAAATAGACCGGATCCACGACGCCGAGCGTCGAACGATATTCGCCGATCGAAGTTTCCGACCAGCAATGGATCTCGCGTGCGCCCACCCTCCCTTCTCGCTGCAGCACGGAACCCGCGATCGGCTTCTGCTCGAAGAGAACGAAATGCTTGAATCCACTCTTCAACCATTCGACGAACTCGTCGCGATCAAGTTCGCGTACGTGATATTCGTTCGGCGGCGCACCCGGCGGCGAATAGATCGGTCGATTGGGTGTCGAAATGATCATCAGACCATTGGGTTTCAGCACGCGACGGGCCTCGCGCATGAAAGCCTCGTGCTCACGGAAATGCTCTAGCGTCTCGAACGAATTGAGTATGTCGACCGAAGCATCCGGCAGCGGGATGCTTGTCGCGCTACCGTATTCGAATCGCAAATTGGCCTGGTCGCCATACCTGACGCGTGCGTTCTGTACGGCTCGCGCGTCGATATCGACGCCGATCACGGACTTCGCAGCTTGCGCGAGCAGTGCCGACCCATAGCCCTCCCCGGATGCGATGTCGAGCACATCCTTGCCCGCGCAGAGCCCCGTCGAGAAGAGATAGCGATGATAGTGCTCGTATTGAATCGGGCCGCCTACCCCTGGCAGATAACGCTCACCGGTAAACTCGTGGCCGTTTTCTGCACCTTTGAATCGAAACCTTCGGGCTTGCATTGTCATGTTGAAAAATCCTGCTCTACTAACTGGCGTAGCCTGGATGAACTGATCTCATTATTTGCTCCGCGGTCCTCCGCTGGTAGCGGCGACAATCACGCGACGCGATCGAATCCGCCCGTCACTACGATGCCGGCGAAACTTCGACGTGCGCCATCGGCACACCAACGAGCGCGTGTCTGACCCTCGACGTATGCACGTCGAGCGGCAGCGCATCATGAATCCAATGGAGTTGGATGTGATCGTATTGCGTGCCTTCCGCCACGGCCACATTGATCGAGAAACGCCCTACGGGCAAGACGGGCATCAAGAACGAAAACTCCGCGCAAAGCGTAGTGTCCCCGTCACAGCGAACCGGCCTGTCTGCGTAACTCGCGTAGGTATTATCTCCGATCAGTTCCTGCCCCCGCTCATTCTTCAGAAAGAAGCCAACGATGGGCGACACGAGTGCATCGTCCACCTTGATGGCGACGCGCAACGTCACGGCCTCGCCACCGACGATCCACTCGAGCCGCCGCTTCTCGCCATCGACGAACGAGACGTCGACAATCTGCGCGCCACCGGAGCCGAACGCCCGTGCATGGTGATCGAACGGCAGCACCTGAATGTCATTGCGCAGCGGCGATGCATTAATGATGTCTCGACGCTGGTCGTGCGCAGCGGGCACCTGCTTCGGCTCGACACGCTGCGTGCCGCTGGCAGTCCGCGCACTCGACGCCCCATATCGCGCCTCCAAGTACGCAGTACAGACTTCTGCAGGGTCGCCCTCGGCAACGATTCGCCCGCTATCGATCCAGATTACCTTCGAGCACAGTTTCTTGATCGTCGACGTATCATGGCTGACGAACAGAATGGTTCCGTGCTTCTTGAAGACATGAAGAAACCGGTAACACTTCTGATTGAAGAAGGCGTCGCCCACGGCAAGCGCCTCGTCGATGATCAGGATGTCCGCATCGACGTGTGCAATCACTGCGAACGCCAGGCGCACGAACATGCCACTCGAATAGGTCTTGACCGGTTGATCGATGAAGTCGCCAATGTCGGCGAACGCCACGATCGAATCGTAGCGCTCGTCGATCTGCTGACGCGACAGCCCGTACAACTGCGCGTTCAGATAGATGTTCTCGCGGCCCGTGTATTCGACGTCGAAGCCGGAGCCGAGTTCGAGGAGCGCAGCCACCTTTCCGCGAACCACGATGTCCCCTGCCGTCGGCGCCAGCGTCCCGCACACGATCTGCAAAAGCGTGCTCTTGCCCGAGCCATTGCGACCGATGATGCCGACCGTCTCGCCTGCGGCCACGAAAAAGCTCACGTCGCGCAGTGCCCAGAACATGTTTGAAAGCGTGTCCGCACGGCGATGTGCCGCACTGCGCGCGGCCGCATTCGGCGCGAACCTGGCTGCGGCTCCAAGCACACTTCTTTTCAGCCGATCGGCAGGCCGTTCGTATGACGCGAACCCCTTGCTGATCTGGATAGCTTCGATTGCTATGTTTTCAGGCATGTAAACTGTTGGTCCCGAGGCGGCTTCGCGAGTCGCAAGGCGAACCGAGTGCGACATGCTCGCCCGCGAAAGGTGACGCTTCGGCCGTGGGAAACGACGCCGATGGCAAATAGGCCGTGATTCTACCTCGTTTCTCCATTTCACAATATGAGAAATTCTGCGTAGGCCTCGTTCGCTGCTCGCGGCTACGCGCCGGGCATCCAAATCCCACGGGCTATTGCGACTGTGACATTGCCACGTCGGTGCACAATCCGGCCCCTCCGGCATGCGCAACCGATTTCAGCATTTACACTTCGACACAAACGGTGCCGAAGCCCCGCCCGATCAACTGCAAATCCAGTGTGAGATAATTGCGCGTGCCGAGTGAGCCCTTGCCCCGCAACGCCGCCTCGAGATAGTCAACACAGATGCCGGCGCCCTTGCTCCATGCCCGCGAAGTTGCGACCAGCCGTCGCGCCGATCGTTTAAATGCCAGACATCCTTTGTCATTTCCGCTGAGATAGCCAATCGAATCTATGCAAAGCTTTAGCGTTTCGCCGCGATACCTCGCCGCATCGCTGGTGAAGAACCGGCGTCTGATGCTCGATCTTGCACGGCGCGACGCCGTCGGACGCTACAAAGGATCGTTCCTCGGCATACTCTGGTCGTTGCTCACGCCGATCATGATGCTAAGCGTCTATACATTCGTGTTCAGCGAGGTCTTCAAGTCGCGCTGGAGCGATTCCGCGCACAGCGCATCGAAAGGCGAGTTCGCAGTCGTACTATTCGCCGGCATGATCATGTTCAACCTGTTCTCGGAATGCATCAACCGTGCGCCGTCGCAGATTCTGTCGAATACGAACTTCGTCAAGAAGATCGTGTTTCCGCTCGAAGTCCTGCCATGTGTGACTCTACTGTCAGCTTTGTTCCACCTCTGCGTCAGCGTGCTCATTCTCCTCGTTGCCGAATGGTTCATCGTTGGCACCGTACCCACAACCGCCTTGCTGTTTCCAATCGTCCTCGCCCCCCTTTGCGTCTTCATCATGGGCGTGAGCTGGATGCTTGCCGCGACGGGGGTCTATTTGCGCGACATCGGCCAAACGGTCGGCATCGCCATCACGGCGCTGATGTTCCTGTCACCGGTTTTCTTTCCGGTTTCCTCTCTGCCGGAGCGGTTTCGAGGATTCGTCTATTTTAATCCCATGACGTTCCCGATCGAGCAAAGTCGCGATGTGCTCGTCTGGGGCCGCATGATCGACTGGAATCACTGGATTTCTTATTCGGTGATGGCGGCAATCATCGCCTGGATCGGATTTGCCTGGTTCCAAAAAACCCGCAGGGGCTTTGCAGATGTCATCTGAAGTCGTAATCCGCGCTACTTCGCTGAGCAAGGGTTTCGAGTCGTACAGCAAGCCGGCCGATCGCCTGAAGCGAAGCGTCTACGGATTGCTAGGCGGCATCGCGCCGCTAGCCACGCTAAGGCGCAGGCTGCTCAAGCACGCACGATCTTGCGTTCGCATGTTCTGGGCACTCAAGGACGTCGACTTCGAGATCGCCCGTGGCGAAACGGTTGGGATCATCGGACGCAACGGCTCCGGCAAGAGTACTCTGCTACAGATCGTGTGCGGAACGCTCGCGCCAACGACAGGCGACGTGCGCACGAATGGCCGCATTGCCGCGTTGCTGGAACTCGGCTCCGGCTTCGACGCCGAATATACTGGCCGCGAGAATATCTACATCAACGGCCAGCTTCACGGGTTAACGCGTGAGCAGATCGACGCCCGCGTCGAAGACATCATCGCGTTCGCCGACATCGGACACTTCATCGATCAACCGGTCAAGATTTATTCGAGCGGCATGTTCGTGCGCCTCGCGTTCGCGGTGATAGCGCACGTCGATGCCGACATTCTCGTCGTCGACGAAGCGTTGGCGGTCGGCGATGCCTTCTTCACCCAGAAGTGCATGCGCTTTCTGCGGCGTTTCCAGCAAACCGGAACGGTACTCTTCGTGAGTCACGACGCGTCCGCGATCCGCGGGTTGTGCGACCGCGTCATTTGGCTCGATCGCGGTCAGATACTTGAATCGGGTAGCGCCAAGGCAGTATGCACTCACTACTTCGAGGCGTTCTACAAGCAGCAGCAAGGCGAAGGCGTCACATGGCAGCATGACGAGAAAGTGAGCGCGAAGGCGTCGGTTGATCAGGCCGAGCGCGTCTCGGACATCGCGACGGCGGATCAACGGCTGCTTTTTCCGTTGCGCCAAACAGTCCCTGTCCCGCAAAACACAGGGATGTGCATCGATCCGCATACGCTTCCCATCCACCGCACTCGCGAGCTTATCGAATCGGCACACCTGACCAACGAAAACGGCTCGCCTATCACGTGGGTAATGGGCAGCGAGCACGTCGTGCTTCGTATCCTCGTACGACGCCCCAACTGCGGCTCAACGCCCACCATTGCGTTTTTTGTCAAGGATAGGCTCGGCGAACCGCTTTTCGGCGACGACACTTCGTTCGCACAGGTTGCGGACGAGGCTGGCGCACACGCGAGCCCCGCGATCATGGCCGAGTTTCGGTTCGACATGCCGATTCTGCCTCCTGGCGAATACGCATTCTCCGTTTTCTGCACGACCTGCAAAAACGGGCCAATCGAGGTCGCCGATTGCATTCACGACGCTTTGATCGTGAAGTCCGAAGCGTCCCGCGTGGCGACCGGCCTCATCGGCGTACCGATGAGCCGCATCGATCTCTACGTTCGTGAGTCCGCTGGGGAAATTTGAGCGGCGCGGCCGCGAAGCGCTCCGTCCAACTCGACTTGCGTATGCAGCCCAACATACATGACATCCGGCCAACCTTCCAATCTCCAGGCCACCGCGCCAACTCATAGCGATACGCGTGCGGGCGCTGAGCACGAGCCTGAACGAAGCAATGCAATTCAACGCATCGCCGAACTCGAGCACGAACTCGTCACCCTTCGCGCGGACCTCGTGCGCCATCTGTCGGCAGAAAGCAAACGCGAGCAATTGGAACGCGAATTGGCTGCGCTGCGCCAATCCGTATCCTGGCGCATCACAGCACCATTGAGGCAAATCGCGGCCGTCGCGCGAATCGTGCGCATCGTCAGCGAGACAATTCAGCGGCAAGCAAACGTTCAGGGCAATTATGTGGGCGCGTTCATGTACTACGGCAAAGCGCTTCGCCGCGAAGGCCTTGATGGCTTTTTCGCTCGCCTTCGACGTTTGCGCGGCGGCATGGGATTTGCTGACGCCCCGCCGTCCGAAGCTGTCTATCACGCATGGATCGACAAATACGACACGCTCGGTGATGCGCAGCGCCTGGAAGCACAGACGCTGATGCAGGCCTTCAAGCGCAAACCGGTGATTTCGATCGTCGTGCCGACATACAACAGCGACCCGTCGCTGCTGGACGCGATGATCCGGTCGGTGCGCACACAAATCTATCCGCACTGGGAACTTTGCCTTGCCGACGACGCGTCGACAAGTGACGCGCCTGGTCGGATCATCCGCCAGCACCAAGCCGAAGATGTGCGAATCAAGGCCGTGTTCCGCGAAACGAACGGCCATATCTCTGAAGCCAGCAACAGTGCGCTGACGCTTGCGACAGGCGAGTACATTGCGCTGCTCGATCACGATGACATCCTGCCCGCCCATGCGCTGTTCGTCGTCGCCCAATACATGAATCGCCACCCCGACGCACGCATGTTCTATAGCGACGAGGATAAGCTCACCGAGGACGGCAAGCGGACGATGCCGTACTTCAAGAGCGATTGGAATCCGGCGATGTTTGCGACGCAGAACATGTTCTCTCACCTCGGCGTCATTGAGACGGCGCTGGTCAAAGCCGCAGGCGGCTTTCGCCCGGGCTTCGAGGGCAGCCAGGATTACGACCTGGCGTGGCGATGTGTCGAAATCGCCGGGCACGCCAAGGTGGTCCATATTCCGCATGTGCTCTATCACTGGCGGATCACGCCGAGCAGTACCGCCGGGACCCGTGACGCAAAACCCTACGCAGCGCAAGCGGCGCTTCGCGCCGTCGACGAGCATCTGAAGCGGACCGGCATTGCGGCCACGGTCGAACAGCCATTCGATTCGCTCGGCATCCTGCGTATTCGCTATACGATTCCAAGCCCAGCGCCACGAGTTTCGATCGTCATTCCGACTCGGGATGGCGTCGCCCTCGTGCGGCAGTGCATTGACAGCGTCCTGCAAAAAACGCTCTACCCCAACTATGAAATCATTGTTGTCGATAACGGCAGTTTCGAAAACGAAACGCTCGCGTACTTCGCCGAAATCGGACAGCGGCCGAACGTCCGGATTCTGCGCGACGATTCACCATTCAACTTCTCCGCGTTGAACAATCGCGCGGCGGCCGTGTCGACCGGTGCCTATCTCTGCTTGCTGAACAACGATACCGAGGTTATCTCGCCCGATTGGCTTGATGAGATGGTGGGCCTCGCGTCACAGCCTGGCAACGGCGCGGTCGGCGCTGCGCTCTGGTATCCGAACGACGTGCTCCAGCACGGCGGTGTTCTGCTCGGCCTCGGCGGCATCGCTGGTCATATGCATCACATGTTGAGGCGTGGGCATCTCGGATATTTCAATCGTGCAGTGACGATGCAGAATCTGTCTGCGGTCACCGCCGCCTGCCTCGTGATTCGAAAGTCTGTATTCGACGAAGTCGGCGGGATGAACGAGGAACTCGCCGTCGCATTTAATGATGTCGACTTCTGCTTGCGGGTTCGCGAAGCAGGTTACGCAAACGTGTGGACGCCTTACGCCGAGCTCTATCACCACGAATCGGCGACGCGCGGCTCTGACATGGCGCCGGAGAAGTACGCACGCTTTGCAAGGGAAGTCGACTGGATGGAGCAACGCTGGGGGGCCGCGCTCGAACGCGATCCTGCCTACAACCCGAATCTGTCGCTAGGCACTGACGTTTTACCCTTCACGCTCGCCGATCCGCCGCGCGTGCGCATGTTCGACTGAACTGCGTCGGTCAGTCGATTCTCGAGAAAATCAATGGACGCGGTACGCTCCGAGTCGGCCGCGCCAACCGTCAACAATGCCGCGCCATGCCATCTTCAGGTGTGCTTTCCGGTCGGTGGGAAAAAAGCAGTAAACCAGCAGACGGACCGGCAACTTGACGAGTTCCGTCGTCTTCCACGTCATCGGCATCGACGCCCGCTTGACTAATGCGACCACGTTGCGGAACTGGTAATAGTGCCGCAACGGTCCGTGCATCGGATAGGCGCGGCCCAGCACGCGAACCGGCTCACCGCCGAGTTCATGAGTCATCCGAAGCCATGGCACTCCGACGACCCGATACCCCTTTTGCTTGGCTCGCACGCACCATTCGAGATCGACGAAATCAATGAATAGTGCTTCGTCCATCACGCCAATGTCCGACCAGCAAGCAAGATTGATGCAAGAGCCCGACGTGATGAGAAAGTCGACATCAATGGGCACGTCGCCGACGGGCGGAATACGCTTGAGCTTGCCCCACCCGAAGCGAACGAACGGCGCGACGCCGCGCAACCGGCGATCCTCGTAAGCCGGACCGGCAAGCGCCACCTGCAGACCCGTGGCATTCGTGTCCAGCAAGACGCGCGGCAACTCCGAGAGCAGGTTCATCGGCGGATCGCTGTCCTGGTCGAAAAGAATGGCTATCTCGAAGCCGCCGCGAATCAGTGCGTCGACACCTCGGTTCAGCGCGGCTGCAATGCCCAGATTCTCGCCGTTCGCCACGTACTCGATCGACTCGGACAAGCCAATTGCATCGCGCTCCCGGGCGACGGGCGTATTGTCGACGACCACACAATGCATCGCGTTAGCAAGACGATTGGCCCTCGCAATGCATACTTCGTCGGGATGAAAAAAAACGATCACCGCGCCAGTACGCGGACAATCACCGACAGCGTCGCTCAATCCGTTCCCAGGCATAGTCGCAGCGCGTCGCGCCAATCTGGTGCAGACACGCCAAAAGTCTCGGCCAGTCTTTGATTCGAAAGCTGGGAATTGAGCGGCCGCACCGCCGGCGTTGGGTAGGACGACGACAGAATCGCACGCACAACCGGCTTATTCATCAAATCGGAAAATGCGAAGATCGCCTCGGCAAACGCATGCCAGGACGTCACGCCTCCCGCCGTAAGGTGATATACGCCGGAACGTTCTCCCCACCAATCGACTTGCTGAGCACCTGTTACTACCGATTGTGCGAGCACATGTGCGGTCAACTCCGCGATCGTGCGCGACCATGTCGGCGCGCCAAACTGGTCGGCCACGACGCTCAACTCCTCGCGCTCCGCCCCGAGTCGCAGCATCGTGAGCAGAAAATTCCGACCTCGGGTTCCATACACCCAGCTTGTGCGGAAAATCAAGTGATGACAGCCGGAAGCCACGACGGCCTGCTCGCCGGCCAGTTTGCCCTTGCCGTAAACATTCTGCGGATTGACGCAATCATCCTCGACGTAGGCACCCACTTTCGTGCCATCGAATACATAATCGGTCGAGTAATGGACGAGCGCGGCACCGAGACGCTTCGCTTCCTCGGCCAACAAGCCGGGGACCTCTGCATTCAGGCGCATTGCCGCAGCCACGTCTGCTTCCGCCTTGTCGACCGCAGTGTAAGCCGCCGGATTCACGATCCAGTCAGGTGCAACGTCCCTCACGACCCGACGCGTCGCGTCCAGATCCGACAAGTCGAGTTCGCACCGATCAAACGCGACGACCCGACCCAGGCCTTGCAAACTACGAGCTAGTTCGTGACCGACCTGCCCGTTGATTCCCGTCAGCAGAATCACCCGCTCGCGTACCGTCATGCCCACCTCATGCGTAATGTTCGGCGTCGACAAAACGCTTGCCCGCCGCATCCTTCGCGGCAAGCAGCGGCTCGAAATCGATCGGCCATTCGATCCCGATCGTCGGATCGTTCCACACGATGCTCCGCTCGAATTCGGGATACCAGTAATCGGTCGTCTTGTAGAGGAACTGCGCGGACTCCGACAGCACGACGAAGCCGTGCGCGAAGCCGGGCGGCACCCAAAGCTGCCGGTGATTTTCGGCCGACAGCGCGACGCCCACCCACTTGCCGAAGTTCGGCGAGCTCTTGCGGATATCGACCGCGACATCGAACACTTCGCCTTCGACCACGCGCACGAGCTTGCCCTGCGCATGCTGGATCTGATAGTGCAGCCCGCGCAGCACGCCCTTCGCCGAGCGCGAATGATTGTCCTGGACGAACTCGACGCCCGCCTCCACCTGCTCGGCGAACTCGCGCGCATTGAAACTTTCGAAGAAGAAGCCCCGCGCGTCGCCGAACACCTTCGGCTCGATGATCTTGACTTCAGGCAGCGCCGTCGGCGTTACTTGGATGGCCATGCAACTTGATCCGTGAGAATGTGTTTCAGATATTGTCCGTAGCCGTTCTTCGCGAGCGGCTGCGCAAGCTTGAGCACCTGCTCCGCGTCGATCCACTGCCGCCGGTACGCAATCTCCTCCGGGCACGCGACGACGAGCCCCTGGCGCTTCTGCAGCGTCGCGATGAACGTCGCCGCCTCGATCAGCGAATCGTGCGTGCCGGTGTCGAGCCACGCGTAGCCGCGGCCCATGATCTCGACGTCGAGCGCGCCCGCCGTGAGATAGCGGGAATTCACATCCGTGATCTCCAGCTCGCCGCGCGCCGACGGCTTGATGTCCGCCGCGATGTCGCACACCTGGTTGTCGTAGAAGTACAGCCCCGTCACCGCGTAATTCGAACGCGGCTTCGCGGGCTTCTCCTCGATCGACAGCGCGCGGAAGTCGCGGTCGAACTCGACGACGCCGTAGCGCTCCGGATCGTGCACGTGATAAGCGAACACCGTCGCGCCCGCTTCCTGCGCCGATGCCCGCTCGAGCTGCTTCGCGAGATCGTGGCCGTAGAAGATGTTGTCGCCGAGAATCAGCGTCGACGGATCGCGGCCGACGAATTCCCGGCCGATGATGAACGCCTGCGCGAGCCCGTCCGGCGACGGCTGCACCGCGTAGCGGAGGTTCATTCCCCACTGGCTGCCGTCGCCCAGCATCGCCTCGAAGCGCGGCGTGTCCTGCGGCGTCGAGATGATCAGCACGTCGCGGATGCCCGCCACCATCAGCGTCGACAGCGGGTAGTAGATCATCGGCTTGTCGTAGACCGGCAGCAACTGCTTCGACACGGCGTGCGTGATCGGATACAGCCGCGTGCCGGAACCGCCGGCGAGAATAATGCCCTTGCGCGCCATCGATTCAACCTTTACGCGCGTTGCGCGTAGTTCGTTTCGACCCATTTGCGGTAGTCGCCCGACACCACCTCGTCGACCCATTCCTGGCTGTCGAGATACCAGCGCACGGTCTTCCTCAAGCCGGTCTCGAACGTCTCGGCCGGCTTCCAGCCCAGCTCGCGCTCGAGCTTGCGCGCGTCGATCGCGTAGCGGCGATCATGGCCGGGGCGATCGGTCACGTATGTGATCTGATCGCGGTACGACCCGGCGGCCTTCGGCCGCGCCTCGTCGAGCAGATCGCACAGCGTATGCACGACGTCGAGGTTCTTCTTCTCGTTCCAGCCGCCGACGTTGTACGTCTCGCCCGGCACGCCGCGCGCGAGCACCTCGCGAATCGCGCCGCAGTGATCGCCGACGTACAGCCAGTCGCGCACGTTCTGGCCGTCGCCGTAGACGGGCAGCGGCTTGCCGCCGAGCGCGTTCGCGATCATCAGCGGAATCAGCTTCTCGGGGAACTGATACGGGCCGTAGTTGTTCGAGCAGTTCGTCGTGAGCGTGGGTAGCCCGTACGTGTGGTGATACGCGCGCACGAGATGGTCGGAGCCCGCCTTCGTCGCCGAGTACGGGCTGTTCGGCGCGTACGGCGTGGTTTCGGAGAACTGCGGATCGGCCGGCGACAGCGAGCCGAACACTTCGTCCGTCGACACGTGCAGGAAGCGGAACGCCGCCTTCGCGTCGGCGTCGAGTGCGCTCCAGTATTGGCGCGCGGCTTCGAGCAGCGTGAAGGTGCCGACGACGTTCGTCTGCACGAAATCGGCCGGACCGTGAATCGACCGGTCGACATGGCTTTCGGCGGCGAAGTGCAGGATCGCGCGCGGCTTGTGCTGCGCCAACAGCGCGTCGATTGCGGCGCGATCGCAGATGTCGACGCGCGCGAACACGTGCTTCGGATTCCCCTGCAACGACTTCAACGTGCCGAGGTTGCCCGCGTATGTCAGCTTGTCGACGTTCAGCACCGCCTCGTCGGATTGAGCCAGCCAGTCAAGCACGAAGTTGGCGCCGATGAAACCGGCGCCGCCCGTTACCAAGATCATGGAATTCCTTTGCTGAAATTGGGAGTCGGTCAAACAACCGGCGTGATGCAGCATGGCCGGCATGTTCGGGAGAATGCCGTTGGTCGCTCGAATGTCACCGCCGGTTGCGGCCGCGTGGCTCGATCGAGCCATGCGCCCAAGTCGGCAGTGCACGGCTACTGCCCCACAAGGCCGCAATTATACGGGCAAGGAAGTGAAAAAACATCCCTCTAACATCTTGAAACAGCTCGATAAGTTTGCTGTCGATCTGCCATTTTCGAGAATGTTTCTACCGCAGAGATCGATGCAAGGTTAAATTTTCTCCGTCGCCGATCCACTCGGATCGATGTGGTTTCTTGTGATACCGTGAACCCGGTTTCGTCACGAATGCAAAGGAATGACAAATTTCTCCAGCAGCCCGCCGATCGCTTTCGGCGACCTCCAAGGCTGCCACGCCGCGTATCTGCAGCTCTTCGGCAAGCTCTCTCCTGCGGCCGACACCCCGCTCTGGTTTGCGGGCGACCTCGTCAACCGCGGCCCCGCGTCGCTCGCGACGCTGCGCGAGATCGTCGCGCTCGGCGAGCGCGCGGTCGCGGTGCTCGGCAATCACGATCTGCACCTGCTTGCGGTCGCGGCCGGGATTCGCACGCTGAAGCCGGGCGACACGATCGGCGAGATCCTCGATGCGCCCGACGCCGACGATCTGATTGAATGGGTGCGCCACCGGCCGTTCGCGCACTTCGAGCGCGGCATGTTGATGGTGCACGCGGGCCTGCTGCCGCAATGGGACGCGACGCTCGCGCTCGAGCTCGCCGACGAGTTGCAGCGCGCGCTGCGCGCGCCGAACTGGCGCGACACGCTGCGCAGCCTGTACGGCAACGACCCCAATTGCTGGAGCCCGGATCTGAAGAAGACGGACCGGCTGCGGGTCGCGTTCAACGCGTTCACGCGCATTCGCTTCTGCACGCCGGAAGGCGCAATGGAATTTCGGGCGAACGGCGGCCCGGCGTCCGCGCCCCCCGGCTATCTGCCGTGGTTCGACGCGCCCGGGCGAAAAACCGCCGACGTGACGGTCGTGTTCGGCCATTGGGCCGCGTTGGGGCTGATGCTGCGCGAGAACCTGGTCGCGCTGGATTCGGGATGCGTGTGGGGCAACCGGCTGTCGGCCGTGCAACTCGCCGACGCCCCGGCCGCGCGCAAGGTCACGCAGGTTGCGTGCGAGCGCTGCGAAGCGGCGGACGAATAGTCCAGGGCCGGGTCACGCGGGCAGCGCGCCCGCCCGCGCACGGCAGCGGGCGCACGCGCGTCGGCCGGCCGATGCGCCGACGCGCCTATCCTTCGCGGCGCGGGATCGCGTCGACGCCGACTTCGGGCTCGGCCGCGGCCTCGGGTTCACCGGCAGACTCCGCGGGCGCCGGGTACGCGGCGGCCGCGAGCCGCGCGAGATCGGCGTCGAGCGGACGCTCGACGTCCCGCTGCATCCGTGCGAGCGCGTCGGCGACCGCGGCGCGCGCGAGCGCGGCCATCTCGCGCCGGTCGCCCGTCGCGGCGATCGGCTCGCCTACGTAGAGGTGCGCTGTGAGCGGCCCGTTCGCCAATACCATATCGAGCGACTTGCCGAGCGGCAGGTCGCCGACATACGCGGGCGCGACCGACTGCCGGCCGTGCGCGTCCTCATACATCAGGCAGATCGGCTGCACTGAGCAGCCCGCCGACACCACCGCCTGGAACAGGTTCGAATGGAACGGCAGCAGCCCGAGGCCATCGGACGTCGTGCCCTCCGGAAACACGCACATCAGCTCGCCGTTGCCGAGACGCTCGGACAGCTCGTGCATGATCCGCTTCGCCTCGCTGCGCTTCTCGCGCTGGATGAACACTGTCCCGAGGCGCTCGGCGAGCCAGCCGACGACGGGCCATGCGCGCACCTCGGCCTTCGACACGAACGGCGTCGGCCGCCACGCGTTGATCACGTAGATGTCGAGCCATGAAACGTGATTGCCGACGACGAGCGCGCGCGCATCGAGCCGCGCCGCGTCGTTGTGCACGACGAGCCGCATCCCGCAGAGCTGCAGCATCTTCAACGTCCAGCGCCGCGTGATGTCCTGGCGGCGCTCGGGCGTCACGCGCTCGAAGAGCAGCGCGACGAGCGCCATCCCGCGCAGCAGATGCAGGACGAGGCGCGCCTTGCGTAGGGGTCTCATGATGTGGCTCTCGTCAGCGGCGTTCGAACGCGACCTGCCCCGCGACGAGCGTCGCGCACACCTGCGCGGGCAGCTCGTAGCCGAGGAACGGCGTGTTGTGGCCCTGGCTCTTCAGTACGCGGGGCTCGACGCGCCAGTGCGCATTCGGATCGAACACGCACAGGTCGGCCGGCGCGCCCTCGCCGAGGCGGCCGGCGGGCAGCTTCAGCACGTCGGCGGGCGCCGAGGTGATCGTCGCGAGCGCGCGCGCCAGCGGCACGCCCGCTTCCCGCGCCCACTTCACGGTCAGCGACAGCAGCAGTTCGAGGCCCGTCGCGCCGGGCGTCGCCTCGGCGAACGGCAGCAGCTTCTCGTCGTCGTCGACGGGCGTGTGGTCCGAGCAGATCGCGTCGATCGTGCCGTCGGCGAGCGCGGCGCGGATCGCTTCGCGGTCGCGCTCGGCGCGCAGCGGCGGATCGAGCCGGAACTGCGCGTCGAAGTAGCCAATGTCGACGTCGATCAGGTGCAGGTGATTCGCGCCGACGTCGCAGGTCACGGGCAGGCCCTCGGCCTTCGCCGCGCGCACGAGCGCGACGCCCGCCGCCGACGACAGCCGCGCGACGTGCACGCGCGCGCCCGTCACGCGCATCAGCTCGAAGAGCGTATGCAGCGCGATCGTCTCGGCCGCGACCGGCACGCCCGACAGGCCGAGCCGCGACGCGACGGGCCCGCTCGCCGCGACGCCGCCCTTCGCGAGGAACGCGTCGAGGGGCCGCAGCCACACCGCATAGCCGTAGGTGCTCGCGTACTGCAGCGCGCGCAGCAGCACCTGCGTATCGGTGACGGGCACGTTCGCCTGCGTGAAGCCAATGCAGCCCGCCTCGGTCAGCTCGGCCATCTCGGTGATGACCTGCCCTTTCAGGCCGACCGTCAGTGCGCCGAGCGGATACACGTGCGCCTGATGCAGGTTGCGCGCGCGAAACTTCAGCATCTCGACGAGGCCCGGCTCGTCGAGCACCGGATCGGTGTCGGGCGGGCACACGAGGCTCGTCACGCCGCCCGCGACCGCCGCCGCCATCTCGGATTCGAGCGTCGCCTTGTGCTCGTAGCCGGGCTCGCGCAGCCGCGCCGACAAGTCGACGAAGCCCGGCGCAACGATCATCCCGGTCGCGTCGATCGTCTTCGCCGCGTTGAAATCGGCCGGCGCCGCGCCGATCGCGGCCACCTTGCCGGCCGAGACGAACACGTCGGCCTGCCGCTGCGTGCCGGCCGCCGGATCGACGAGCGTGCCGCCTTTGATATGAATCTTCATGCGCTGCCTGTTGATGCGTTGATTGCGTTGATTTCGTCGAAGCCGGCGCGCGGGCGAGAAACGTCCGCGACGCCGCGCCGCGTCAGTCGCTCGTGCCCGCGACGATCCCCATCACGGCCATGCGCACCGCGATGCCGAACGTCACCTGGTTCAGGATCACCGATTGCGGGCCGTCGGCCACTTGCGAATCGATCTCGACGCCACGGTTCATCGGCCCCGGGTGCATCACGATCGCGTTGGGCGCGGCGAGCGCGAGGCGCTCGGGCGTCAAGCCCCAGCTCTTGAAGTATTCCTGCGCGGACGGCAGGAGCGCGCCGCTCATCCGCTCGTTCTGCAGGCGCAGCATGATGATCACGTCGACGTCCTTCAGGCCTTCGTCGAGATTGTGGAACACGCGCACGCCCATCTGCTCGAGCCCGCCCGGCAGCAGCGTGCGCGGGCCGATCGCGCGCACTTCGGGCACGCCGAGCGTCGTCAGCGCGTGAATGTCCGAGCGCGCGACGCGCGAATGCAGGATGTCGCCGACGATCGCGACGCGCAGCTTCGTGAAGTCGCGCTTGTAGTGGCGGATCGTGTACATGTCGAGGAGGCCCTGCGTCGGGTGCGCATGACGGCCGTCGCCCGCATTGATCACGTGCACGTGCGGCGCGCAGTGCTCGGCGATCAGGTACGGCGCGCCGCTCGACGCATGGCGCACGACGAAGAGATCGGCGTGCATCGCCGACAGGTTGTTGATCGTGTCGAGCAGCGATTCGCCCTTGCTCGTCGACGACGCGTTGATGTTCAGGTTGATCACGTCGGCGGACAGGCGCTTGGCGGCGATCTCGAACGTCGTGCGCGTGCGCGTCGAATTCTCGAAGAACAGGTTGAACACCGATTTGCCGCGCAAGAGCGGCACCTTCTTCACTTCGCGGTCGGTCACGCTGACGAACTGCTCGGCGGTGTCGAGAATCTGGTTGAGGATCGCGCGCGGCAGCCCTTCGATCGTCAACAGATGCTTGAGCTCGCCGTTCTTCGTGAGCTGCGGGTTGCCCTTCAGGAAGCCGTAGCGAAAGCGCTCGGCGGGTGCGGCCGCAGCGGGATTGCCGGTGCGGCCGGAGGTGTCGGTCGTCATGATGTGCGTGATTCCAACGTGTTGCCAAACGGCGCCCGGATGCGCGACGCGCGCGGGCGGCCGGAATGCGTCGCGCGCGTTAGCCGCCGCGCGCCTCGGTGCGAAGCGTGAATCGGCCCGCGTCCGCGCGCTCGAGCACGAGCGTCGCGTCGGCGTCGACGGCGAGCGTGCCGCCGACGAAGCGCGCCGCGACCGGCAGCTCGCGCCCGCCGCGATCGGCGAGCACCGCGAGCTCGACGGCCGCGGGCCGCCCGTAGTCGTAAAGCTCGTTGAGCGCCGCGCGCACCGTGCGCCCGGTATAGAGCACGTCGTCGACGAGCACGATGCGCCGCCCCTCGACTTCGAACGGCAGCGACGTCGGGCTTGCCTGGCTGTGCAGCCCCTTCTTCGCGTAATCGTCGCGATGCAGCGCGACGTTGACGACGCCGAAGCCCGGCGCGCCGAGGTCGCGCGCAAGACGCTCGGCGAGCCACGCGCCGCCGCTGTGGATGCCGGCGAGCACGGGCCCGCCGGCTTCGGCGAACGCGGCGTCGCCATAGGCGCCGCGAATCTGGTCGAGCAGGACGCGATAGAGCGCCTCGGCGTCAATTGAACTCATGATGATCGGGCAATCCGTCGAGGTATTGTTGAAGAATGACGCGGGCGGCTTCGGCGTCGACGCGATCCGCGGCGTCGCCGCGCGCGCGCAGGCCGGCGCGCGCTTCCACCGACGAATAGCGTTCGTCGACCCAGCTCACCGGCAGGTTGAAGCGGCCGTTCAACTGATTGCCGAAGCGCTTCGCCCGCTGCGTCATTTCGTGCGGCGCGCCGTCCGGATGCAGCGGCAGGCCGACGACGAGCGCGTCCGGCTTCCATTCGGCGATCAGCTCGCCGACCGCCTTGAAGCGGTGCTCGCGATTCAGATTGGGAACGATGACGAGCGCGCGGGCCGTGCGCGTCAGCAGATTGCCGATCGCCACGCCGATGCGTTTTTCGCCGTAATCGAACGCCAGGAGCGTCGCGTCGCGCGAAAGCGCCGCGCTCATGCGTGCCCTGCCTCGCCGGAAAGCATCGACGAGCTCACGCCGAGCAGCCCGAGCGCCGCTTCGAAGCGCTCCTCGGCGGGCGTGTCGAACACGATCCGCGGATCGGCCGCGACTGTGAGCCAGCCGTTCTTCGAAATCTCTTCCTCGAGCTGGCCCGCGCCCCAGCCCGCATGGCCGAGCGTCAACAGGAAGCGCTTCGGGCCCGTGCCCGTCGCGACCGCCTCGAGCACGTCCTTCGACGTCGTCATCTCGAGCCCGCCTTCGACCGCCATCGACGAGTTGTACGAGCTGCCCTCGACCGGCTCGTGCAGCACGAAGCCGCGCTCGGTCTGCACCGGGCCGCCGAAGTACACGGGGATGTGCAGGAGCGGCTCGATCTCGAGCTTCAGGTCGATGCGATTGAACAGCGACTCGAGATCGATGTCGGTCGGACGATTGATGACGAGACCGAGCGCGCCGCGCTCACTGTGATCGCAAAGATAGACCACCGTTCCCGAAAACGTCGGATCCGCCATGTTCGGCATGGCGATCAGAAACTGGTTGGTGAGGTTGATGCGATCGGAACTCTTTGGCATGGTTTGAATTTTAGCAAAGACCTCGCGGCGCGACGGGCGCCGCATGTCGCGGCCTCGTACGCCGCGCGGGTCGACACGACATATCGCTCACTCTATCACGCGTTCGCGACCAATCGGCACGCGCGCCGCGCGCGATTGCGCCGCATCGGCCGAAAGCAAGAATCCGGCCGTGCGGCACGCCCCGCCGCGTGCCCCGTCATGCGCCGCGGGCCGCCCCCGACAACGCGCCCGCGAGCGCCGCGCACGCGTCGGACAGATCGGGCGGCGCCATCCCCGCCGCGATCCTGTGCAATGCGGCGCGCAATGCGTCGACCGCCTGCCGGCACGCGGCGGCGCATGCGTCGTCCGTCGCGCCGAGATGCGCGTGGCGGCGCCATGCGAGCCCGAGCGCGTCGGCCAGGAGTGCCGTATGCCCGAGGCCGAGCGCGCACGCGGCCGAGCCGACGCGATACGCGGCCTGCGCCGCCCGCAAGGCGGCGCCCGCGTCGGCCGCGCGCGGATCGAGCGCCAGCTCGGTCATCGACGCATCGGCCGTCTGCAGGAAATCGTCATACGCCTGAGCGTTGACCGTGACGACGCCGAGCTCGCGCGCCGCAGCGGCCCGCACCGCGTCCGCCTCGGCGCGCGCGGCGCCGGCCTCCCACAGGGCCTCGGACGCCTGCGTGCCCGCAACGTGCCACGCGACGGTCAGCCCGTAGTCGTGCAGCAGTTCGACGTCGGCGACGTCCTCGGCCGCCGCGCCGTACAGCGCGTAGTCGCGCCAGAAAAGCGCAAGCGCCTCGTCGACGAGCGCCGCGGGCGCGATCCGCAATCCGCGCGCCTGCTCGCCGAGCAACAGATTGCAGCGCGCGAGAAAACGCTTGAGCTCGACGCCGCCGCGCACGCGCAGCACCCGCATGCACGCGCCGGCGAGACGCCAAAAGTCATAAGGAAACGGGCCGGCGAGTTCGGCCGCGCAATCGGCGAGCCCGTCGAGCGCCTTGTCGGTCGCCGTCTCGGACGCGCGCAGCGCGCCGAGGAGCGCCTGCTCGTAGCGCGCGCGCAGATGCGCGAGCGCATGCGGCGACAGCGCGTACAGCGTCGCGGGCGGCACCGGCCGGCCGGCAAGCGCGAGCGCGCCGTGCGGCGTATCCATGCGCAAGTCGCTCGCGGCCTGCGCGCGCAGCGCGCGGTAATGCTCGAAGAGAAGCGGCGAGCAGGCGAGCTCGCGCAAATTGTGCCGCTCGAGCGCCGCGCGGAAATCCCGCAGCGCGGCCTCGAATGCGATCGGCTGCAGTTCGGTCGCGGCGATTGGCGCAGCATGGGCCAGCGCGGCGACAAAGCGTTGCGCGGCGAGCCACCCGGCCTCCTGCAGCGCCGCCGCAGCGGCGGCAAGCGGCCCGGCCGGATCGGCTCGCCGCTCGAACGCCTGTTGCGCGGCGCGCAGCGCCGCCTCGGCCGCGGTCACTGCGCCGCCTCGCGGATTGGGCAAGGCGTCGAAAACCGGAACCGTCGCGATTTCAGAGGTAATGGGCACGAGCGTCAGCACCAGAAACGAAGCCGCGCCGCAAGCGGCGCCTCAACCCGTCGATGCTGCCGCGCCGGCGCGGGCGGTTCGCTCGATGCCGAACCGCCGACGCGAGACGGTCAGATCTGAACCATCTCGAAATCTTCCTTGCGCGCGCCGCACTCGGGGCATGTCCAGTTGATGGGAACGTCTTCCCAGCGTGTGCCTGGGGCGATGCCCTCCTCCGGCAACCCAGCTTCTTCGTCGTAAATCCAGCCGCAGATCAGGCACATCCAGCTTTTATATTCCATCTTAAGCCGCGTAAAGGAAAGTCCGTTGATTTGAGAGCCATGATGGTACCGTGTCGGCGGCGGACTGCCTAGCAATCGACCTCTAGTCGCGTTTGCTCGCTGCAACGCGATAAAAAAACGCTTCGAGCGGACCGAATCCGCCGCATAATTGACTGCGCGGGCGCACTGGGCTGGTGCATCCCGTCAATCGGCTTCATCGTTTCCTCATTCCCCATTTTCATGTCCAGCAACACCCCTCCGATCGTCCTCACTTTCGGCCTGTCCGATCCGACGGGCGGCTCCGGCCTGCAGGCCGACCTGATGACTCTGGCGAGCATGGGCTGCCACGGCGTATCCGTGCTGACGGGCTACACGGTGCGCGACTCCGCCGCGTGCGACGAAGTCACCGGCCTCGACCCCGATACCGTTGCCGCTCAGGCGCGCATGCTGCTAGAAGACATGCCCGTCGCGGCGTTCAAGATCGGCGCGGCGACGCGGGCGGAAGTCGTGAGCGCGATCGCCGAGGTGGTCGCCGACTACGACGGCGTGCCGCTCGTCCTCGCACCAGACTTTACGCTCGACGACGAGCACGTGCTCGCCGCCGACGACCTGCGCGAATCGATCGCCGATCTGCTCGCGCCGCAGACGACGCTTCTCGTCGCCGACCATGCGACGCTCATCGCGCTCGCGCAGCCGGACGGCGACGCCGAGGCGCCGAACCTCGACGCCGCGCTTTCGCATCTGCTCGGCCAGGGCTGCGAGTACATTCTGGCGACCGAGACCGGCTCGCACCGGCTCGTCAATTCGCTGTACGGCGAGGAAGGCCAGATCCGGCAGGACTTGTGGGAACGCACGCCGTACCGGCTGATGGGCATCACCGACACGCTCGGCGCGGCGATCGCCGCGCTGCTCGCGAACGGCCAGGAGCCGCCGGAGGCGGTGCGCGAAGCGCAGGAGTATCTGTATCAGGCGGCGCGCGACGCGTTTCGCCCCGGGATGGGCGCTTACCTGCCGGATCGCTTCTTCTGGGCCCGCAGCAACGAAGACGAATCGCCCGCGCCGTCCGGGCTCGCCAAGCGGACGAACTGACGCCGCGGTGCGCCGGCCCGGGCACGGGCTAGGCCGTCGCCGGGACATGCGGCATTCGGCGTCTCGCCCCACGGCTAGCGCGCGCCGACTTCCGATATCCGATTCCCGACGTCGGGCTATCGGCCCTGGGCCACGCGTCCCGCGCCGCCGGCATTCGATAACGCCGCCCCAAACGAAAACACCCGCATCGCTGCGGGTGTTTTCGTTTGGGAGAACGCGCGTCGCCGCGCGTCCTTCGATGCAATCGGCGTCAAGCCAATTACATGTCCATGCCCATGCCGCCCATGCCGCCCGGCATGCCGCCCGGCATCGGAGCGTCTTCCTTCGGCAGTTCGGCAACGGCCGCGTCCGTCGTCAGCAGCAGGCCCGCAACCGAAGCCGCGTTCTGCAGCGCGGTGCGCGTAACCTTCGTCGGATCGACGACGCCGGCTTCGACCAGGTCGCCATACTCGCCCGTCGCTGCGTTGTAGCCGTAGTTGCCCTGGCCTGCGGCAACCGCCGCCACCACGACGCTCGCTTCTTCGCCGCCGTTCGTGACGATCTGGCGCAGCGGCTCTTCCATTGCGCGCAGCACGATCTTGATGCCGGCGTTCTGGTCGGCGTTCACGCCGGTCAGGCTGGCGATCGCGGTGCGTGCGCGGATCAGCGCGACGCCGCCGCCCGGGACGATGCCTTCTTCAACGGCAGCGCGGGTAGCGTGCAGCGCGTCTTCGACGCGTGCCTTCTTTTCCTTCATTTCGACTTCGGTCGCAGCGCCCACCTTGATCACCGCCACGCCGCCGGCCAGCTTCGCCACGCGCTCCTGCAGCTTTTCACGGTCGTAGTCCGACGTCGCTTCTTCGATCTGCGTGCGGATTTGCTTCACGCGCGCTTCGATGTTCGTGGCTTCGCCAGCGCCATCGATGATCGTCGTGTTTTCCTTGCCCACTTCGATGCGCTTCGCCTGGCCCAGCTCCGCCAGCGTTGCCTTCTCGAGCGTGAGACCGGTTTCTTCCGCGATGACCTGGCCACCCGTCAGGATCGCGATGTCTTCCAGCATCGCCTTGCGACGGTCGCCGAAGCCCGGCGCCTTGACCGCAACGGTCTTCAGGATGCCGCGGATGTTGTTGACGACGAGCGTTGCGAGCGCTTCGCCTTCGACGTCTTCAGCGATGATCAGCAGCGGACGGCCTGCCTTCGCGACTTGCTCGAGCACCGGCAGCAGATCGCGGATGTTCGACACCTTCTTGTCGTGCAGCAGCACGAACGGGTTGTCGAGGACGGCGACTTGCTTGTCCGGGTTGTTGATGAAGTACGGCGACAGGTAGCCGCGGTCGAACTGCATGCCTTCGACGACGTCGAGTTCGTCGGCGAGCGACTTGCCGTCTTCGACGGTGATCACGCCTTCCTTGCCGACCTTGTCCATCGCTTCAGCGATGCGATCGCCGATCGACGAATCGCTGTTCGCCGAGATCGAGCCGACCTGCGCGATTTCCTTGTTCGTCGTGCACGGCTTGCTGATCTTCTTCAGCTCTTCGACGGCGGCCGCGACGGCCTTGTCGATGCCGCGCTTCAGGTCCATCGGGTTCATGCCCGATGCGACGTACTTCATGCCTTCGCGGACGATCGATTGCGCGAGGACGGTTGCCGTCGTCGTGCCGTCGCCTGCGTTGTCGCTGGTCTTGGAAGCGACTTCCTTGACCATTTGCGCGCCCATGTTCTGGAGCTTGTCCTTCAGCTCGATTTCCTTCGCGACCGACACACCGTCCTTCGTGACCGTCGGGCCGCCGAAGCTGCGCTCGAGCACCACGTTGCGGCCCTTCGGGCCCAGCGTGACCTTCACGGCGTTGGCGAGAATGTTCACGCCTTCGACCATCTTCGCGCGTGCGGAATCGCCGAATACGACGTCTTTAGCTGCCATCTTCTAACTCCTTGAAATCTCTGAGATTGTGATCCGTTGGTGAACGCTTACTGAGCGTTGACCACAGCCATGATGTCTTCTTCGCGCATCACGAGCAGTTCCTGGCCGTCGACCTTGACGGTTTGGCCAGCGTACTTGCCGAACAGAACACGATCGCCGACCTTCACGTCGAGTGCGATCGGAGCGCCCTTGTCATCGCGCTTGCCCGGGCCGATGGCCAGGACTTCGCCTTGATCCGGCTTCTCAGCGGCTGCGTCGGGAATGACGATACCCGAGGCGGTCTTGGTTTCCTGATCCAGGCGCTTGACGATCACGCGATCGTGCAACGGACGAAGGTTCATATTCACTCCTCTCTTGATTGAGACTGAAGAACGCTGAGGGAAACTACCGGTCGGCAAGCCGTCCGGCAGGATTTGTTAGCACTCTCGTGCAGCGAGTGCTAATTATATGGACGGGTTTTGACAAATTCAAGAAGTGCCGATGCGCACGATTCGGGAAAATTTCTGTAAGCGCGCAGACAAACTTGGCATTCGTATGCAGAAAAACCTAGCACATGGAAAGATGGCACGGCTCGAACTGCACTCGCCGAGCGGCCGACCGTAAACGCTGTAAGTGACCCAGTCAGCGAGGCGCTTGACCCAATCGGCGTATATACTCGTTCTTCCAGCCGTTACAAGCTCCCGACTGACGCGACCAAAGGACGCTGGATGGCCCGCGATGAGTCGGCAGCGCGGGCTATCGCGCCCCCATTGTTGCGAGGCACGTCCGCAATCAATCTGTCGGCGCTTCCGGCCACTCAACATCGAATGGGAAGCCAGGCTGATTCGGTATGTCGCGAAGCGCGCTCCGATATGCTGTCCACTTCTCGCGGGTGCCTGCCGGCACGTCGGGTGCTTGCGTCCAGTCAGACGCAGCCAACAACGAGTCACGGCGCGCACGTACCTTTTCCGCAACCAAGACTGGCCGCAATTCCTCTGCGCGTGAAAGCAGGCTGCCTATGTCAGGTTCATCGACATCGCACTTCCACTCGGCAATGAACGCGTTTCCCGATTGAAGCCCCGTGACCGGGTCAAGCGGATGTCCGACCCAATAGTCACGACCGTGGACGAGATCGGGCCACTTTTCCTCTATCGCCAAAATGAGCAACTCATGCTCGACCATACATGCTCCTTATTGGTTCCTCAGTCGAACACAGCGGATGTATAACGAGCCAACCGCGTCTCCGGATGGCCCCACCCAATCACCACATCGCACGCCTTTCATTATCCAACTGTCTGGAGCATCCACCTGATGTGGTCCATTACCGCCGTTACTCTTGATCGGCCCGAATTCCGCAAAATCGTACGGCTGACACGTTGCACCTGCATTCGCTTTGCCATTGTCCCGGTTGTACAAGTCGTTCAGCACATCGTTCGACCAGCCTCGGTTTGCGAACCACCAGTTTCCGTCCGGCGTCATGCGATGCGAGCCTCGCGAGAACATGTTGCCCCAATCATCCACGGCCCACGTTACTGCGCTGTAGGCGTTGTTGATGATTTCGAAACCGCCGTCATCGCGCGCTCGGAGGTACGTGCTAACGTCTTGGCCATCTCGCCAGTTTCTAAGCTGTAAGTCCGCCTGCCAGCCTTGTTTGCTGAGCGCTAAGCGGCCGCCAACGATTCCGCCGGACGTGTTCAGCTTCGAGTTTGGGTCGAAGTTACCAGTGTCCCAAGGAGTCGATCCTGCGAAACTCGGTCGAGTCGAAAGGTTCATGACGCCGTTTTCATCGATCACCGTGTACGTGTACGCGTTCGATGGACCAGTTCGGAAAACAACGTTTCTGACGGACGGGTCGTTGTAGATCATCGGCTTCGTGCCGTCGTTGTCCGCATGCCCCAGGCTCAACTGAACCTGTGGCACCGCCAACGTACCAGTCATTGCGCCTCCGCCCTTGGGAACGGCGTTGTTCAGCACCCACTGCTGCGTCGCATATGCAGCAAGTTGACTCGCGAACGCGACCACGCCGACGTCGGTTGTATCGACCGTCACACGCAGACCCGAACCATCCGTCGCCCAACCGATCCTCACCGTATTGGAACCTTGACCAGCACCAGTACCTTGTTGAACCGGCATGTAATCGAGCTTGGGCTGATAGTTCGCGCCCGCATCGACGACGATCTTCTGAATCGCTTTGAGGACTTGCCTGTTGTCGGCCGGATCGAGCTTGATGCCGACACTTTCCGGCACGGCGACAAGCTCATCCTGCACAGCTTGCATGAACTCTCGTGTGACAACCGATCCTTTGATGCCTTGCGAAGGATCGCCCGCATGCCAGTTGCCATCCGGCGTATTGATCTTTTGCATTCTCGTTCACCCAAAAATTTGATTCGTTATGCGAATAATATTGAAAATGATGATGGTCACAGGGGGCCGCCATTTCTGGCGGTGGACTGCGACCGGCTCCAAGGTTGACCATGGGTCATGGATGGGTCCGTAAACCCTCGCGCGGGCGCTATGGTCAACCTATCTCGCGCCTTTGCGGAACAACCGCACTGCTATGCTTCTCGCCGCTTACGGCAAATACTGCGTGACAACCACTTGTACGAGGTTGTAGTTCGGATTCGGCACGTTGTCGGCAAGACGATCCGCTTGCGCGACATTAAATGCAGCCTTGCGATTCGACATACCGCAAAGCAGGATGGTCGGCTTGATTCCGAGCGGACGTCCCTCATCGGATTGAAGGCTGGTCATTGCTGCATATGCCGCGTCGAAATTGTCAGAGTTCAATGCGAGATTGCTGCCGAACGCTTGTTGCCAGAACCCAAACCCCATGTTGACGCGCGCATCGACGCCATACAGAAATTCGTCTTTCAGGAACACGGAAGCATCATTCAAGTTCGTCAGCGCATTAAGCGCATACGGGCGACGCTCCTGAAAAATAAACGGCTTCAGGGACCGCGATGTATCCAACAGATACCACGGTGCCTTTTCCTCACCCTTCTTTGCAACCTGACAGTTCGAGGCTTTCGACTCGCTATCTTTACCGACCGGATGCTGGTCGCTGAAAAAGGGAAGTCCGTCGTAACAATTGGCAGTGAAGCCACTTGCGATCAATTCGAACAACAATTCGTCGGGATGGACCGCCGCCGCACCGCCCATGTCTTTGAAGAGCGGAGCGAACAGGCCATACGTATCGTCCTCGATGTTGTCTCGCTCGATGCTGATCGTGGACTCGAATTTCCGATTCTTGATCGTGTATTCGTACGCTTTCAGATTCTGGATGACACGATCACCGATCCATTCGCGCAGGCGTGGAAACTGCCCCAGCCACGTATAGTGCTCTTCGCGAGTATTGGACGGCACTTTCGTAGCCAAGTCTTTCCATACGGACGACGCACCGTCGAATCCGTTTTGATAGGCCGTCTTGACGCCGGTATAAATGGCGTTGAGGTTTGTTCCGTTGATAATCATGGTCGCGCTTATTCCCCACTTCCTTCGTTGATGATCTGGCGAATGCGGCGCTCCGTCAGTTGAAAACGCTGCGCCAAGGCGGCGATCGTCGCCCCGTCGTTTCGGCGCGAACAGATGTCGGCATTGCGTTCGCTATGCCCACTGCCAACTTGCTGCGGTACGTAGACGACGATACCGCCGAACTGCGCCCGCACCTCTCGCGCAAGCTTCTTGCCAAACAGTCGATCAAACGGCGTATATTTGTCGCTCAAGCGCGGAATAATCATGTCCTGTCCGCCGACCTCATCGCACAGGTTGTTGGCGTTGTATTCGCCGATGAATCGGCTAAGGCGCTCGAAACGCGTCACCTCGGGACGCACCCGCTCCTTGGGGAAAAGTACCTCTTCAACAGTTTTCACTTGGGCTCCTGAACCGGAAACATTTCCGTTGCCAAGATTTGACCGCGAATCACCAAGCAAAAACAGGCTGGCCTATGTCACTGGGAAAATTGCTACATCGGTCACATGCGGCCCCAAAAAAATGGCGACGCTTGAGCGTCGCCACCGTGATGCGTACCACCTTGCGGCCGATATGGCTAGGACCGTTTTTAACGGGGGTTTAACGCCCCTCGCGGAGAAATCTGATACCAAGGGTGCCAGCCGAACAGCAGGCCGCTTATAGCGGCTATCGCGCAGAACGTTCGAGCCGATCCGTAATCAGATCCAGCAGGGCGACAAGCTGATCCCCCTTGACATGGTCAAGGTGATAGCTCCCCGGCCTGTCACCGGATACACACAACCCGCTTACGGCCTTGAGCGCCCGCGTCGCGATATTCACATCATCCTCGAAATCGAAATCGTGCTGACGCTGGCCCCGTGACCTGTCATGTGCTTCGCCCATAATCACCCCAATTGCGTTGACCAAGTTCTCGCGCGGCGCGGCGACATTGACATGCGCCACCTTCAGATTGATTTGCTGACCGTTATTCATACACGCCCCGTTAGATTCGTCCTTTCAACACTTCGATGACCCTGTCTGCACGCGCAACCGACAGTTGCTCAAGCGTGTCAACCTTCGCGATGCGCTTGAGTATCTTCAGAAACTCCGGATCGTCCATCCCGTTAAATCCAGCAGCCCCGACCAAAAATCGAATGGTGAGAAGCTGGCTAGGCTTCGCGAAGTACAGACGAGTTCCTTTCACCGCAATGCCCGCCATTACTGAATCCCCCATGCGCCGACGCTGACAGCCGCCGCTTTAAACGTGCGCTCGTCAATATCACGACCACTGGCCTTCGCGTAGACACGCGCCGCCTGCACCGTTGCCCCGAGGAACCGCAAGCCACCGTCCTGCGTGCCGATCATGACTGCCAGCTCGCGCAACTTTCGCCCTCTCAGATTCCAAGCCTCCAACAGGGCGTCAACATCGCCTTCGCTCGGTTTATCTGCGACAACTCGCGCACCACCAACACGCGACGTGATCTGCGCGATCTTCGCCGACTCCAACGCCTTGTAACCAGCCGTGTTTCCCATGAACGCAACGGCGATCCCGCACTCATCCGGAAAGATGCGAAGTTCATCAAGGCGTCGCGTCGGCAGAAGCTGGGCCTCATCAAAGATCAGCATCCCGCCTTCCGGCACATGCTGAGTAATCCATTGCCGCAGATTCCGCTCTTTATACGCGTCAAGGCCATATGCTCCCCGCGCGCTGCCGACAACGGCGTTGAGCGCGGCCGTCCATGTGGTGTTTTCGCCATCGAGCTGCACGTACACCACGTTCGTTGAACCGACATGCCCCATGGCGTTCTCACGCTTCGCGTAATACCGCGCAGTCTTGGACTTCCCAATGCCGGACGCACCATAGATCAACGCAATTCCGCGCTGGCCGCGATCGTCCTTGGCTTGCCGCGCTTGATCGAACGCTCGCATGATCCGACGAGCGGTTGGCGTCTCCGTGAAGTCATCGGCGTGCGCCCGCATTTCGTCGTCAATATCCGATAGCCAAACAGCGACCGCATCGTTCACCGCATCAGCCTTCGCGCCGTCCACCCACCGTTTCAGATCGGCGCTCGACACACCGGCCTCGACCGCGATCCGGCCCATCCCAATACCGCCGTCGATCAATTCCGACACGCGGCCACGGGCCGAGCTTTCCGAAATGCTCTGCCGGATTGGTCGAACGTTCTCCGCAGTGGTCCCCGTGGGCGTACTGCTGTTAGTCTGCGTTAAAGTCATTTACACTTACCTCTCTCGCTTGGGGTTTAACTACCTCGATTCATGCAAGGGCGCGCTAACGCCCGACGCATGGCCCTGCTAAGCCCCGCCGAATGCGCGCTTGGGTGCGCGTTCGGCGGCAAGGGTTTCTTCCATTTCATCGACAAGCCTCTGAATCTCTGCATCCTCTTGAGCCTTTGCGCCGTCCGGATGCGGCATCGCATCGGCACGCGCGTTCACAATTTCGATGACTTGCGGAATCGGTAGAATCTCGCCCGTCACAGGATCGGCCTCGGTTCCCAACCAATCGGCGGGATCGGCCTGAAGCGCATGCAGCGCTTTTGCTTGCTGTTTGACACTCTTGATGTAGTCGGCGCGTCGCTTCGCATGCTCCTTCGCCGCGCGCTTGTCGAGGAACGGCGTGAGCGTCGTCATCGTCGCTTCGGCTATAAGCTTCTCGCCCCTGTACAGATAGACCGCCTGCGTAAGATCGTCGGGGTTGTAACGCACGTAGTACCCGCTGCCGCCCGGCAACGCGGCCAGTTTTTCCGACCAGTAGCGATTCCCGAGGATCGTGAACGAATGGTCGCGACGGTTCAGCGTGACCGGCACTGCGGAGTAAGCGCACAAACGTGCCTGTGCTTCGGTTATCCGCCGCGCAACCGTGCTGCCCTCGCGGCTCAACTCGCCATATACCTGCATAGGGCTGCGCTTTTCCATGCCTTGGCCCCGATGCGGAGTCCGGTGATACGCGTCTACCTCGTCGGCAAATACCTTGCGAAAAAGGGAAAGCGGCACCGCCTTACGTGCATCCCACTCTTCCGGCCGCGCATCGGGCTTGTGGCCGCAATACGCACCCTGAAATTCCGGGCGCGGCTCCGTCCGATCTTTGATCGTGCCGAATGCACGCTCGATTGGTTTGGACTGGCCGTGTGCGGTCATCGCCCACGTGATTTGAACGCCGAGCATGGGAAAGAGGCCGATGATCTCGTCGTCTTTCACCTTCCCGCGCTGTCGCCACGGCGCGCCGCCGGAAATTTCCTTCGCGGCGTTCTCCATACCGTTGTCCATCAACATTCCGCGCGGGATGATTCGATTGGTGCGAGTCATTGCGCTGAGAAATGCCTGTCTAACAACGTCGGCGTCGAGCGATGCGGAAATGGCGTAGCCGAGAATGACGCGCGTACGAACCTCTTGAATGCCGAGCACGTACGGACGCAACACGCGCCCCTTGACGCCGAGACTTCCATCGTCGTCGCGCACCATCAGGTCAATCCGGCGACCATCAAGGCACCATAGTTCGTGCAAACTGAGCGAGGTGTAATCGCGACGCTGCGTCGGTGACAGCGCCTTGAGGGCCGTCCCACCGCTCTTGAGCAGAGTCCGGACGTCTTCCGGCACTCGGAGAAAGTCGCGCTTCGCCGTGTCATATGACGGAATCGACCAATCAAGGGACGCACCCGCCTCTTGCGTGCGACGCCATGCGGTACGAACCTTCGCACCCGGTGCCATTGCAGCGCGCAAAAAGAACTCCCACGCTGCCGGCGACCACTCGGCTTTCTTTGCGTTGTCGATTCGGTAGTCCGGGCAAACGAGCGCAAGCCAGTGTTCACGCGGTTGCCCGTCGATTTCCTTCAACCAGCGGTTGAGCGCCATCCGACCTATGCCGTGCTCCCGTTGAATGTCGGCATACGCTGCCATGCGGCTTTTCCCTGCTGCAAGCGCTTCGAACCACGAGAGAACCGCGACAAGGTTTCGTTCGGCGCGCGCTTTCAGTCTGTCGGACGCGTCCTCAAACCTCCGCCATGTCTCGGTAGCGCAATCGTTGGACTTGGCCCGCGACTCCGTCGAGATTGGCTCGTCGCGATCCAGCCTGTATCGTTCGACGTAATAGCGTGCCTTCGCGGTGGCAGGAAGGCTGTCGAAGCGAATGCGGAACTGTTCGCCACCGTTCGCGCGAATCGTCTCCGCGTCAAGCTCGCCGGACTTGATACGACGAATCACTGCATCCTTACCGACGCCCAAAAGCGCGACAGCTTCACGCGTCGTGATCCATTCACGCTCGCCTTTGCCGATCACGTTCTCGCCTTTATTCGTCATGGGTTTTATGGGTGTCGCGGCGCTCAGCCAGCGACCGCGAAGGCGCGACACCTTTGCTGTCGAAGGTGTCGCATACGTCGTCGGCAATTTCCCCCTCTTTCAAGCCGAGTAAGACCGCAGCCTTATGGCTTTGCCCGATCCTTGCCTGCCGCGTCCCCTTTAGAACCGCATGCACAACGGCAGGGTTGAGGCCGTGTCTTTTCGCCCAGCTCGATACACTGACCCCCTTTCGGCTGAAGTCGGCCAGCACTTCCTCCCGTGTCTTGAGTTTCACCGTCATATGTCACCTGTTAAGATTGAATATCGCAAACGCGAACATGTATCGCATTTGCGAACTTACTCGCGTTCGCGATACATGTCAACAGGTCCTATGTCAGAAAAGAGAAACACTCAACACGAGCGTCTGCGTGAAGAACGGGAGCGGTTGGGGCTTAGCCAAGCGAAATTTGCTGCGGCCTGTGGTATCGGCAAGACTGCGCAATACACCTATGAAGCGGGCGAGCGGACACCTGACGCCGCCTATCTCGAGGCGGCGGGACGGCTTGGGGTGGACGTGTGGTACGTAGTGCTGGGAGAACGCACGACCAGCGATATGATCGCCACCATGGCACTTCGTACGGTCCTAAACCACATTACGGAACGCCTCGGCTTAGACCATCAACAGGTCGAGCTAGCGGTAAAAACTGCTGAGGAACACGAGCGTAACGAGACTGGATGGCAGCGGTCCGAGTCCGACCCAGTCGCAACGTATGAGTTGGTCTCACGAATCGTCAGTGACGCCCTTGCAAAGCGTGACGAGTTGTCACAAACGACGCTCCAAGCCGTTCTCGAAGGCGTTGAAAACACTCTCCGGGAGTCAGGACAGGATATTTCTTCCGCGAAGAAAGCTGCCGCAATTGCCCTCCTCTATCGATCATTCGTCGCCACGGGTAAGATCGACACCAAGGCGATTAGTGATGCTTTAACCCTCGCCGCAGGCTAGTACCGTCGTTTTTCACAGGTTATTTGTCCCTGTCATATCAAATCGACGTGATACCGCCGCTCTGATCACGATCCGCTCACTTCCGTGCAGGCCTGCTCGGTTTTTTTGCAAAATCCGCTCGGTTTTTGCATAGTTTTTCGGATTTTCTCGAAAGCCCACGAAATGGCCGAGCGGCCCGTGCGACGCGGGCTTCGGCCACTTTCACCCCTTGCTTATCAATGCTCAGATTGAGCGCCCCCCCACAATTTCGGCACCGCGAAATGTGCGGGAAACGCTCGGAAGAGGCCGCTAACGATCAGCAAAAAATCCAATCGAAACAATGACTTGTCAAGACACGACGCAATCCTGGCGAATACCGGACGAAGGAACGCGCGTCTTTCCCGGAGCAAGACCGAAGCCGACTCCACGCCCGGATCGACCCGGCGCCGAGCGGATGATCATCGCATACATAATCCTTACGTCCAAGTCCGGACTCCAGTCGTTCCAGGGCTTCCGCATGAAGAGGCATGTCAGGCAAGGCCGAGGATGGAGTCACGCATAGCGGTATCCCATGCGGCGAGGTTACGGATGTTCTTCAGGCTCACCTTCTTGGGCTGCCGACTCTGAGCCAGCCGGGCGAGATTGAGTGTGATCTTGCGCAGACTGGCCATGTTGCGGGCGGCCAGGGTGTCGCGGATCAGGCTGGCATCCTCGCCCCACGAGACATCGAGGACCCAGTGCAGTTGGTTTTCGATGCCCCAATGAGCACGGATGATCGGAGCCATCTCAGTTGCTTTCACCGCTTTCGAGCTGATGTAGTAACAGCGCTCGGTCGTCACTTTCTCGCCAATCTGGCGTGTGCGCTCGAGCATCACCAGCCGCTGGAGACCCGCCCAGTGCTGTCCTGTCCCGCTCAGCCACGCCACATCATCGCTGACCCGGCAAACCCGGGTCTCCAGCCGCCCGTGGCCTTTGTCATGTTCGGTGTGCTCCCAGTACGAGCTTTCGAGCTTGCCGTCCTGGGCAGCCGCAAACCACTGGCGCACGCCTTCGGCCAGTCGCGGCTGATTGTCCTTGACCGCCAGAACGTAGTCGGCCCCGGCCTCCACGATCGTGCGTGCGATCTCGTGCTGCGTGCCGATCGCGTCGATCGTTATCGTCGCGCCCTGCAGATCGAGCGCGGCCAGCAATTCCGGGATCGCCGTGATCTCATTGCTCTTATCGACCGTGCTCACTTGCCCGAGGCTCAAGCCGTTGTTCGAGCACCATGCCGACACCAAATGCAGCGCCGCATGCGTGCCGCTACGGTTGCCGCGCACCGCCTTGCCGTCAATCGCCACATGCTGGCCAGCCAGCGCCGGACACAGTTGCCCGACCCAGTCGATGAAGCAGCGCTCAAACGCTTTCGCACTGAGCGCGCCGAATACCCGCCGGAACGTATCGGGCGACGGCACGCCGTTCTCATACGCCAGATGGCTACGCAGCCAAGCAAGCTGCGTGCGGCCCCACAGTGTCATCGTTTCCCAGTCCTCCACGCCGCACAGCACCGCGCACAGCGCCGCAAACAGGACTTCCTCCAGCGGATAACGGCAGGCGCGGCAGCGCGGGTCTCGCAGTTCGGCAAACGCGTCCATGATCGTTGGCATCTCTCGTCCGGCAAAAATCGAGAGTAAACCTGAGACGCCAAATGTTTACAACAACCTTTTCCGCTCTCAGCCTTGATTCATGGGGGCCTTCATGCGGAAGCCCTGCCAGTCGTTCGCCCCTTCTTGACGCGCCTGGAACGGCGCCGGCAAGCTGGCGTCGCGGCCTTGCCCGCATCGTCGGCCAGACGACGGACGTGATGTGGAATCGGGATAGGGGCGGTCAGTTGATCTGACCGATCCCCTCCCACCACCCGGCATGCGGGTCCGCACCGGGCGGTTCGAGCAGTTGAGGTTACGAGAGCCGGGGCACCGCGTCTGCCCAACGCTCGATCCACCTCGTCCAGCAACACCCGGCAACACATTGGTCAGCAGCGGCGAGAGTGGGCCACCTTGCGGTGTGCCCTCGTATCGCTCACTGACCACCCCGCCATCCCTGCTCGGCGGCGCCTTCCATGCAGTTCTTGTTCATCGGCTCGCGATTTGCGATCCACGCTTCCTCCCCACACTTGGTCGCCCTCATGCAGTTGCGCTTCACTTCATTCGCCGCGACCAGCTTATGGCGGGACTTGCACCCGCAGGAGTGCGCCCATGCTGGGCGCACAACGACAAGGCGGCATGGCGTCGCCGCCATGCCGCCCTGCTTCGTCTTCCGGCCGGCCACGATGAGCGCGCCCCGCTACCGGGCCGGGGCGCGCCGCGCGCCATTACTTCGGCAGCGCGCCGGCGAGCGTCGCGATCGCCGAGGAAACCGGCGCAAGCGGATTCGACGCCGCAGCCGTCGACTTCGACGATGACACGCTCAGGTTCGGCAGCGACGCCACCACCGTGCCGACCGACGAGCCCACCGAGTTGACGACCGTGCTCGCGGCGGCGGCGCCCGTCGACAACAGCGAGCCGGTCGACGCGGCCGTGCTGCCGAACGCATTGCTGCCCGACGTCAGGACCTTGCCTGCCGAGGCCGCGCCCGAGCCCATCAGCGCGGAGCCGACGCTTCCGAGTTGCGAGCCCGTCGCGACGCCGGTGCCGGCCGCGCCCGTCAACGCGCCCGCGATGCCGCCGACAGCGCCGCCAATCGCGGCAGCCGGGTTGCTGCCCGCGACCGTTGCAATCGCGCCTGCCGCGTTGTTCGCCGTGCTCGTCAGGGCGCCGGCCGGATTGGCGACGGGCAGCGCGCTCACGAGGCCGCCGACCGCGCCCGTGACCGGATTACCGTTCGCAGCCCTCGTGAGCGTGCCCGCGACGTTGCTCACCGCTCCCGTCAACGTGGCCGTCGGGTTCGCGACGGGAAGTGCGCTCGTCAGGCCGCTCACGACGCTCGTGATCGGCGTGATCGGATTGCCGCCGATCGCGTTCGCGAGCGTGCCGACCACGTTGTTCACGACGCCCGGCAGCGGATTGCTGCTCACCGCCCCCGAGATCGCGCCAGCCACGTTGCTTGCGGCCCCCGCCAGTGCGCCCGAGCCATTGCTGGCCGCGCCGGCCAATGCGCCAGTCGCGTTGCTCAGCGCGCCCGGCAGCGGGTTGTTCGCCGCCGCGTTTTGCAGCGTGCCCACCGCGTTGTTCAATGCGCCCGGCACCGGGTTGCTGTTCGCGAGATTCGTCAGCGTGCCGACCACGGTGTTCGCGACGCCCGACAGCGGGTTGTTCTCTACCGCGCCTTGCAGCGTGCTCACCGCGTTGTTCAATGCACCCGGCACCGGGTTGCTGTTCGCGAGATTCGTCAGCGTGCCGACCACGGTGTTCGCGACACCAGACAGCGGATTGTTCGCCGCCGCGTTTTGCAGCGTGCTCACCGCGTTGTTCAGCGCACCCGGCAGCGGGTTGTTGCTCGCCAAATTCGTTAGCGTGCCGACCGCGCCGCTCGCCACACCCTGAATCGGATTGTGGCTCGCCGCGTTCGCGAGCGCGCCAGCAAGGTTGTCGAGTGCGCCGTTGCTGATCGAGGCATCGGCCGAACCAAGCGCGCTCGCATGGATCGATCCATGTTGCGCTCCGCCGGCAAGCGCCAACGTCGCGCCGCCCCAACCGGCACCGCCAAGGTCGGCCACCGAAGCGGAAATCGGAAGCGTGTCCAACCCGCCTGCGACAGCCGGCGTCGCAGCCGCGACCCCAAATGCGACCGCAGCGGACAGTGCAATGCTCGTCAACCTGAAGTTTTGTTTCATATGTGACCTCGTGTGGATAGGTACCGCCGTCGTTACGGCGCCGAGGTCATCGCACGGAGCATGCCAGCATGTGCGCCGGATCGATCGCGCACTATTTCCATCAGGAAAACAATATCAGGACGAATTTAATTGCTCGATGCATCGCACAAACAGAATAGTTGACCTGAGCCGATGCCGCCGTTACGCAGGCCGTAACGTAACATCGCATTCCATTCCGTTACACTCTACGTTCAAATATCCCGTTGAAATACGCATGCATAAATTCCATAAAAATCCAATGAAAATTCAATAAAAATTTTGCCGATACCTCACATCGAACCTGTCTGCCCCCTCAGCACGACGATCGCTGAAGAGCGGCCGACACGTCGCGCGAGTCAACGCACTTCCATAACCTTCCCCCAAGGGGACCGGTCAGCGTTCATCAGACTTGAACGCCCATCCCGTATGCGCTACGCAGCGGGACAGCATCGGCTATTACCTGTCATATAGAAATACAAATCCTCATATCCTGCGCAAGCATTCCTTCCAAAATTTCACAAAATTCCGTTTTAAATGAATAGGAAATGTCGATCCGAAAATTTTTCGGATCATGCGCGTTCGCGCAAAAAAAGATCGAATGAACTCGTGGCTGTTCATGAAGCGGACATCTTCGTCGGTATCTGGCACGGCGATCCACGCTTCCAAAGACGAGAAGGGAAAAGCCCGCGCCGAAGATCTCGACCGGCGTCCAGATGAGCGCCCGCGACGTGCTTGCCGTGGACGTCGATCCCGCATCCGGGCCTGAAAAATCAGGCGAAGGCGCGCCTGGCCGATCCGCGCCCATCGGCGCGCTACGCGGCCTTCATCGCGCCGGCCGTGCGTTTGCGTGGCCGAGCCGGTGCGTCGCAGGTCGCCGCGTCGCGCGCCGACTCGGTCGAACCCGCGGCCAACTGATGTGTCCGATACGCATCGCCCCATTCGCGCAAGCTGATCAGCACGGGCGCGAGCGTCTTGCCGAACGGCGTCAGTTCGTATTCGACCTTCGGCGGCACCTGCGGGTAGACGTGGCGCACGACGATCCCGTCCGCCTCGAGCTCACGCAATTGCAGCGTCAGCATTCGCTGCGTCGTGTTCGGCATCAGCCGCGTGAGCTCCATGAAGCGCTTCTTCTCCTTCAAGAGATGAAACAGGATCACGGGCTTCCACAATCCACCGATGACGGAAAGGGTCACCTCGACGGAACACCCGCTCTTGCTGTCGAAACGCTTCGGTCGCATCGCGCATATACCTACAAAATTGATAGTACCGGCTTTAATTGTACGTTCTTGCATCGAAAGAAGTACATGCGGACAATTTGCTCATCCCCCGCCGGCCGCCCCCACCCGGCCGTTCCGGGCGCATCGTTCGCACACCGCGCGATGCGCCCGCCACTCACAGGAGTCGAATTGATGAAAGCCGTCATGTTGCGCCAGCCCGCCGGCCTCGAGCATCTCGAACGCGTGACGCTCGCCGATCCGGGCGCGCCCGCCTCGGGAGAAATCCGCGTTCGCATTCACGCGAGCTCGCTCAACTATCACGACCTCGGCGTCGTCACGGGCAGGCTGAGCACTGCCGACAAACGCATTCCGATGTCGGACGGCGCGGGCGTCGTCGAAGCGATCGGCGAAGGCGTCACGGAGTTCGCGCCCGGCGATGCTGTCGTGTCGACCTTCTTCCCGCAATGGCTCGACGGCGGGCCGACCACCGCGGACTTCACGACGGTGCCGGGCGATGGCGTCGACGGCTACGCGCGCGAGGCGGTCGTGCGCCCCGCGCACTGGTTCACGCACGCGCCGAATGGCTACACGCACGAAGAAGCCGCGACGCTGACGACAGCGGGCCTCACCGCCTGGCGCGCACTCGTCGTCGACGGAGGCTTGAAGGCGGGAGACAGCGTGCTCGTGCTCGGCACGGGCGGCGTGTCGATCTTCGCGCTGCAGTTCGCGAAACGCATGGGCGCGACCGTGATCGCCACGTCGTCGTCGGACGAGAAGCTGGAGCGGGCGCGTGCGCTCGGCGCGGATCACGTCGTCAACTATCGTCGCGACGCAAACTGGGCGGCGAAGGTGCTCGAACAAACGAGCGGGCGCGGCGTCGACCACGTGATCGAAGTGGGCGGCCCCGACACGCTCCCGCAATCGATCCAGGCATGCCGGATCGGCGGCCATATCGCGCTGATCGGCGTGCTGACCGGCATTGCCGGCCCCGTGCCGACCGTCGCGCTGATGGCCCGCCAGCAGAACCTGCAAGGCCTGATCGTCGGCAGCCGCCGGCATCAGATCGACATGGTGCGCGCAATCGACGCGACCGGCATCAAGCCGGTCATCGATCGCGCGTACGCGCTCGACGACATCGCCGACGCCTTCAGCCACCAGGCCGCCGGCAAGCACTTCGGCAAGATCTGCCTGTCGATCTGAGCAAAACGGCGCGAGCCGCGCCGCGCGCGCGGCTCGCGCCGTTCAGCGCATCGATCTGCGCCTCGTGTGAACGATCGGATTGTGCTGCGACGTGAAGCTCATCGACGCGGCCAAGCGCGCCAGCGCGGCCTCGCCCGCCTCGCCGATCCCGCTGCGCGCGGGCGACGCGAGCAGCATGTCGAGCCAGGCGCTCAGCGCGTCGCGATGAAACCGCGCGGCGATCGAAGCAACGGCCTGCGGCGCCGCGATCATCACGCCCGCGAGCAGGTAATACGCCCAGAAGCTGCCCGCGCCCGTCAGACGCTCGAGCCGGCAAACGGCAAGCGCGGCGAGCAGCCCTTCCGTCGACGCAAGGTCCCGGCGCTCGCGAAGAATCGCGGCGGCGACGCCGTTGTGCTCGCCGCCGTATGCATCGACGGTGACCGTCGCATTCGTCGCGAGCGTCGCCGAAAACGCGGCCAACGCTGCCAACGCGTCGACACGCCTCTCGTGCGCGCCCCACATGCGTGCGATCGCCCGGTCGATCACCCGCCCCGCCGCCGGCCCGTCGAAGCTGACGATGCCGCGCATCGCATCGTCCGCGGCTTCGCCATCCGCCGCGAACGCGCGCCCGATGCCAAGCTCGATCGAATCGAGCGCGGCCCAGCCGACTTCGGGATCGTCGTAGCCGAGTGCGTCGGCGACGCCATACGCGCCGTCGAACACGGCCTTCGAACCCGGCAGGTAGCGGTCGACGGCCGCAAGCAGCCGTTTCGTCGGCGTGCGCGCCAATGCGCCATATTCGGCGGCGAGCGCCGTGTCGGCGGATGTGCCGTCGCCCCGCAGCGCCGCGAGCAGTTCGTTCAGGAGATCGGCGTCGGCCGTCGGCCCGCGCCGCGCATTCGCGTCCGCTCTCGCGAGCGTGTTGCACGCGGCAGTCGCGACGCGCGCTTCGCAGCTTGCCGCCGCAGCGGATGCGAAACGCTCCGCATGATCGAGGAGATGCCGAAGCCATGCTGCCGTGCGCAAGCTGCCGAGCGACGGGCCTTCGGCGTCGACGCGATGATTATGACTGTCAGGCATGGGTCATCCGAGAAATAGCGATGCGGATCGTGTCCGCACTCGGGCGACGGCAACTGTCGCTGCACGTCGCGCGCGCCGCCCTCGCCCATGCGTCGAAGGCTCGGTCCCGCGCGGCGTGTCGATGCTCGAACGCGTCGCCCCATTCTTTTCGACAACGGCCGACTCGCGCCCGCCTTGCACTCGATCGGGCTCCGAAGCATCGGCACGACGGTCCCCTCGCCTTCATGCTCGTCTCGCATACCAGCGTGCGCCCCGTGCACGCATGCGCGACGCGCTTGCCCCTCCAGCGCGATCGCGATGCTCGCCAGGCCGCACATGCCGGCACAACGGCATGTGCGGCTGCCCTCGCGTCAGGCGACTTTCCCGTCACTCGTCGTCTTGCGAACGCGGCGGCTCCTGGCAGCCGCGTTCGCGCGATGCACGCGGGCGGCTCATGATCGACGAGCCGCCCTATGCCGAAACCGTGACGAATTACTGGACGTGGAACTTCGGCGACGTCACGACCGTCCCCGTGACCTTGCAGTCCGGCGCCAGCGCCGCATTGCTGAAGGTGAGCGACGAGTTCGTATCGCTCCACGCCGTCACGACCTTGCTCGGGCCGCACTGGCCGAGCAGCGACACGTTGACCTGCACGTTGTTGATCGTCAGTTGTGTTGCGCTGTCGGCCTGGCCCGTCCACGGATTCAGGCCGCTTGCGCTGCCCTTGATGAGGCTGCACAGGCTGTTGGTGCCGGTAAACGTCGTCGACGTGATGTTGACGATGCCTGCGGGCGTGATTGTGCCGTTGAACGTCGCGACACAGTTCGCGCTGATCGCCCCCTTCGACAGCATTGTTTCGTAGGGCGCCGACGTCGCCGAGAACGGCTCGCCGTTCGGGTTCATCGGCTGCCCGTCGGCGCGGGACACGGTGACGGCGAGTGCGGGCGTAGCTGCGGCCGCTGCGAATGCCAGCGCGACAACGAACGGAACAAATTTACGGTTACGCATGGGTCTGCCTCACTTGACGAATGGCGGCTTGCCGCCAGTGGCGTGACGTTGCGGCTGACGAACCTCGGTCCGCTCGGTCACAAGGAAGCCCGGGCGCCGGCGCCGCGCGCCCGCGGCTCAGAACTTGTAGGAAATCCCCACGAACGTGATGAGCGGATCGGCCTTCAGTTTCGTGCGCGTCGTTGCGAGCGTCGTGCCGTCGGCGGCCTTGATGACGAGCGACGAGTACGTCTTGAGCGGCATGTACGACAGCGTCGCCGTCAGCGCCCAGCTTTTCGCGAACGCGTAGCTCGCGCCGATGTTGTAGACCGGCGTGAACGACGACGAGGCCTTCCCCTCGACCGACGTCGGCCCCGGCTTGCCGGCGCCCGCGGCGAGCACGCTGCCGAGGTTGTCGTTGATGTCCTTGGCAAAATTTCCGTTGAGCTCGATGTTCGAGAACCAGCTATACGCGACGCCGATGCCGACGAACGGCCGGAACTTCGCGGTCGGCGAATTGAAGTAGTAGTTCAGGATGACCGTCGGGCTCCATTGCCGCGCATTCTTCACGGCGGGCTGATTCGCCGGATTGCCGAGATCGACGTTGCCGAGCGAGCCCGACGGACCGGGCGGCCTGATCACGCCGTGCCCCGTCAACGCGAATTCCGGCGGAATCCCGAGCACGGACGTCACCGCGATGTGATCGGTGAAGAAATACGTGAACGTGAGGCCCACCGTGTCCGCATTGTTGACCGTGAGACTCGTGCCCGGCGACGTGAACGAGCCGGGCAGCCGCAGCGGCCCGTTGATCGGCGAGTTCACGACGTTGGTGGTGAGGCCGTTGGTCGAATCCTGCGGCATCACGTGGAGCCAGCCGAGCGTCGCGACCAAGTCGCCCGCCTGCTGTGCGAAAGCGCCCGTCGATGCACCGGCAACGACGCACGCGGCAATCAGCTTCTTCATGAGGTCTCCTGATACTTCGATCGCGCGATGCGCGCCCGCGGGCCGCGCATCGCCGTGTGTCTCCTGTCTTGCGCGAGGCTTATTGCACGAACGCGCCCACCGTGAAGTACGGGTTGTTGACATCGCTCATGTCGAGAAAGCCGAATACGCCGCCCGTGAAGACAAACTTGCCGGTGGGCGGCCCCGACGCCGCACTGGTCTGGACTGTCGTCACGACGCCCGGCACGGCCTGCGTGTAGTCGAGATTGAGCGAGCGCGTGAGCGCGACCTGCGACGCATGGAACGGATCGAGCAGCGTCGCCTGCGCGCCGACGAGCGCGGTGGCGCGGTAATCGAGCAGGCTGTCGACGCCCGTGTACTCGCCGTCTTGCGAGCCCAATGCGAGCGTCTTCTGCGGGCTCAGGATCGAGATCCCCGATTCGTCGTCCGCGACGGGCGCGCCTTGCGTCAGATCGCCATTCGCCGCGCCGGTGCGAATGAAGACCGGCACCAGTTGATCGCGCAGCTTGCCGACGATCAGGATGCCCTTGCCCGCCTTCGAAGGATCGAGCGAAGCGAGCGTCGGCGGAATCTGCGGCTGATAGTTGAGCGACTGGAACACGGGCGCGTCGGCGCGCAGCGTCAGCTTCTGATTGACGATCGCGCTCGACGCGAGCGGCTGGCCGCCGTTCTTCTTGCCGAAGTTGTCGGTCTCGACGTACGTGCCGTCCGCATTGATCGTGACCTTCGCGTCGACGGCCGCCTGCGCGAAGTTCTGCGACGGCACCTGGTGATAGCCGAGCTGGTTGTAGTTGCCCGCGATCTTCGAAAGATCGGTCTCCTGATCGGAGAAGCTGATGAACGGATAGTACGGGAACGTCGTCTTCGGAATCTGCCCGACGCCGATCACGCCGCCGAATTGAATCGTCGCGCCGGGAATCGCGCCGCCCAGCACGCCCTCGCCGAGGAACACGCGCGCCGGGCGGTTCGGATCGAGGCTCGCGTTGTTCAGCCGGAACGTGCACTGGTTGAGCTTCTCGGTCGGCAGGCCCGTCTCGTCCGTCAGCGTTCCCGTCACGATGTTGTTCGGCGGCGTATCTCGGGTCGGCTGCACGGTGCCCGTCGTCGCCGGCACCGGCGACGCGAGATACGTGATCTGGAACGTCATCTTCGTCGTGTCGAGCTGCACGCGAACCAGCTCGCCCGAGCCGGAGCCGCCCGTAAACACGGTGTTGTAGTCGATCGTCTTCGGGCACAGCCGGACGACGGGCGCGGGCGGCGGATCGTCACCGCCGCCGCAGGCGCTCAGGACGGAAGCCAATACGGCGGCAGCCAGCGATTTTCTCCAATACATAGGAATCCTCGATATTTTGAAGTCCGCGGCGGCGCGCCGGCCGCCGCGAAGTCATGCGTTACTGAACGAAAGCGCCGACCGTGAAGAACGGGTTGTACTGGCTGTTGTTGACGACCATCCCGTAGACGTTGCCGACCTTGATGAGCCAGCCGTAATCTCCCTTCCTGAAGATCGCGACCGTGCCCGCGCTGCCTTGCGCGTCGAAGTCGCGCGTCGCCGTCACCTTGATCTTGCCGGGCGTCGTCTGTGTGTAGTCCACCGAGAACTGCGCGCTCACCGACGACGTCATCGGGTCCAGGAACGCGGCGGTCGCGCCCTGGAACAGCGTCGACGTATAGTTCGCCGCGAGCGTCGACACGGCCGAGCCATCCGTGCAATTGCCGGCGGACGGATAGAAGAAGCCGTCTCGATACGTGCCGGGCAATTCGGGATGAGGCACCGTGTTGTCGAACGCGGAACCGCTGTTGGCGGGGGCTGTCGAGGTGCCGCCGAAGCTCACGACGCCGCACGCGACCGCGCTCGTCGCGCCGATGTAGCCGCCTTGCAGCGAATTCGCCGCGACCGGCGTGGCGGGCGCGAGCACCGAGATGCCGATCTCCGCGTCCGCGACCGATCCGAGCGGATTGCCCGAGTCGACGTTCGCGTAGCCGACGCGAATGACGACGGGCACGAGCTGGCCATTGAGCCTGCCGACGATCATCACGCCCTGCGCCTGGCTCGGCGTCACGATCACGAGCGGTTGCCCTTGCCCGGCGGACGGATACGGCTGGTTCGGCTGCGGATGGCTCACGAACACGTTGTCGGACGTGCCGTCCGCGTTCTTGCGCAGCGTCCACGGGGTGCCCGTCGTGCGGCACGAATAGTCGCTGCCCGGCGTGATCGTGCACGAGCCGTCCGCGTTGAGCGTCTGCGTCCAGTTCACGACATCCGGCTGCCAGCCTTGCGGCGCCACCGTCTGGAACGACGTGCCCGTCGGCTGAAGATGCACGCCGACTTCGTTGTACACGCCCGCCACTTTCGTGAAGTCCGTTTCGGTGTCCGTAAAGCCGATGAACGGATAGAAATCGAACGTGCGCGACGGCACCGCGCCGATCGTGAACCCCGGGAACAGTTCGAGGCCCGGGAACGCGACCGTCGCGCCCGGAATCCCGCCGCCCACGACGCCCATGCCGACGAACAGCATCGGCGGATCGGCGCGGTTGATCGTCACCGAGTACGTGCCGTCGCTCGTCGCGCCGTTGTCGAGCACGAACGCACAGCGATTCTGCTCGGCGGTCGGCAGCCCGGTCGCGTTGTGGAACGTGCCGCTGATCGCGAGGCCGGTGCGCGTGTTGTTGATCTGCCCCGCCGACGTCGGCACCGACGATGCGACGAACTGCATCTGGTAAGTCTTCTTCGCCGTATCGAACTTGACCTTCACGTATTCGCCGCTACCCGAGCCGCCCGTGTACGTCGTCGAGTAATCGAGCGCGTCGGGACACAGCTTCGTCACCGTCGGCGGCGTCGTGCTCGGCCCGCTCGGCGGACACGAGCCTCCCGAGCACTGCCCGACCTGAATCGGGCCGGGATCGTCCCCGCCGCCGCAGCCGGCGACGAACGGCATCGCGGCAACCACACAGGACAGCACGGCTGCGCGAAGATTAGGAATGCAAAGCATCACCCCTCCTTTTTGATCGAATCCGGTCTCGTCCGGCGTAGCGTGATCACCCGCCGGCTGGTTGGTATTTCGGTGTCGCCGTCGGCGACGCGGCAATTCGCGACGCCTGGCCGCAAGCGCGAACAGTGCTGATCCGGCACGCGGAATTCAATGCGCGCGCCGATTCGCGGCGCGGCATGGCAATGCGGCGCCCTCAAGCGGAAAATTGAATGAAAATCGACGGCTAATTGGCGATGCGATTGCGCAGGAAAGCAATGCGTGCGACGACTTCCCGAACGGGAATTTGAAAATACAGCGGCTCCGCCGCCCCCTCGTATGTGCGTATCATCCTCAGTCTCCGTAAGTACGCTCGTAGTTATCGTGCTGCTTTATTTGCCATGACTATGATCCGATGAATCGGCCATGTAAACCGACACATGGTTCCAAACATTCGGGCCACGACAAACCTCGACCGTTCAATGCTCTCAACGTTTTTTCAAACATCGTACCAGATCATGTCAAATTCCGATCGAACAGCTTTCGCATCGCTTTCTCGTCAGCATGATGAATGACGCAGCGCACCAAGGCAACCCTTTCCGCACTTTTCTCTCGTTTCGCACGACAGAGGAAACAATGGCGATGATTCGATTCGTTTGAAAAGCGTCCGGCGGAAATGAAAATCACAGCGCCGCGATATTTATTTTTCTCGATTTTCCGCAACGCTGATGCCGATGCGCCGAACGCCTGCGATCGCTCAGGCGCTCGCGTGATCCTGCTGAGCGTCGTAGGCCGTGCGCGCATCGAGCACGGCGTCGATGTGCGTTTCCGCCCACACGATGATCGGCGAGATCGAGCGCGCGAGCGTGTGGCCGAGCGGCGTCAACGCATATTCGACAGACACCGGCACCGTCGCGTATACGGTGCGCGTGACGAGCCCATCTCGCTCGAGCCGCTTGAGCGTTTGCGACAGCACCTTCTGCGACAGGCCTTCGATATGCCGCAGCAGCGTGTTGAAGCGCAGCGGCTCGTGCGACAGCAGCGCGAGGATCAGGACGGTCCATTTATCCGCAATGCGATCGAGCACGAGCCGCGTCGGGCATTCCGACGCGTACACGTTGCCCTTGCTCGGCGCGTCGAGCAGCGAGGGTTTCCTCTCGGTAATCTGCTCACCATCGGGTGCGTTCTTTCGCATCGTTGCCATCCAGTCTATAGTTTCTTCCGGTAACTACCCGCGGCGTAGATACTAGCACCGTTTGCACGACGGCCCGTTTCCGCGCCGCAACGTATATCGACGCACGCTGCAAGGCTTTCGCGGTGATCGACGACATCATCGGTTTCGCGTCGATCCATCGATTCGTTTTACTAACTTTCTTACAGCGAGGTGAGCGCCCAGAAACCGTTCCGACGACACCGTCCTGCTTCGACGACGCTGCATCGCCTGCTCGCGTCGCCCATACGACACCAAGACTTCTCAGGGAATCCTTCATGTTCTTACGCTCTCTCGTGGCGCTCGCCGCCGCAGCCGCCCCGATGCTCGGCGCGATCTCCGCGCACGCGGCCGGCGCCGGCGCGCCGCTTCAGATCGACGTCTACAACCCCGGCGAAAAGAGCCTCTTTCCCGTCTCGTCCGAGATCGTCACGGGCAGGACCGGCACGATCCTCATCGACGCACAGTTCCAGCGCAACGACGCCGAAGCGCTCGTCAACAGGATCAAGGCGACCGGCAAGCCGCTCAAGCTCGTCTATGTCAGCCACAGCGATCCGGACTACTACTTCGGCCTCGACACGATCAAGGCCGCGTTCCCGGACGCGAAGATCGTCGCGACGCCGCAGACGGTCGCCGCGATCAAGGCGACCAAGGACGACAAGCTCGCGTACTGGGGGCCGATCCTGAAGGACAACGCGCCGCGCGCGCTCGTCGTGCCGCAGCCGCTTGGCGGCGACAGGCTCACGCTCGACGGCCACGAACTGCGCGTCGTCGGCCTCGGCGGTCCGTCGCCCGACCGCACCTTCGTGTCGATCCCGTCCGCGCATGCGGTCGTCGGCGGCATACCGGTCGCGGCGAACATCCATGTGTGGATTGCCGATACGCAGACGCCGGAGTCGCGCCGCAACTGGATCAGAACGCTCGACCGGATCGCGGCGCTGCGTCCGTTGCGCGTCGTGCCCGGCCACTACCTCGCGAATCCGGACGGCAGCGAGCCGTACACGCTCGCGTCCGTGAAGTTCACGCGCGACTACCTGGCCGCATTCGAAACAGAAGCCGCGAAGGCAAAAAATTCCGGAGAACTGATTGCCGCGATGAAGGCGCGCTATCCGAATCTCGCCGACGTGGCGTCGCTCGAAATGAGCGCGAAGGTCATCAAGGGCGAGATGCAGTGGCCCGTCGGCGTCGGCGCGGCGTCCGCGTTCCCCGCCGCGGGCAAGAAGGCGCTCGTGCAGTTCGGCGACATCGGCTTTCGCCTCGACTTCAAGGACGACCACACGATGACGTTCGTCGGCACGTCCGGCCAGTACCAGGGCGCAACCGACACAGTCGAATACGAGGCGACGCAGATCCGACCGCAAGTGTTCATGGTCCATTGGCACGAGCCGAAGAGCGGCGACAACGTCGTGCACGTCGAAGATTTCGAGAACGGCGTCGTCTACACGAACATCGCGCACCGCAACGGCGAGTTCCAGCATCTGAAGGGAACGATTCGCATCGAGGACGCGAAGTAAGCCAGCGTCAGCGCATCGAACCACCGCACAGGCCTCGTGTTCGTCTTCCCGACCATAGTCTAGTATTCTGGATTTTATTCCAATATACTGGAGCGCATGGATGTCAACCAACTGATCGCGCGCCGTGTGCGCGCCCTTCGGGATCTTCGCGGCTACTCGCTCGACGCGCTCGCCGAGCGCAGCAAGGTGAGCCGCTCGAACATCTCGCTCATCGAACGCGCGCAGAGCAGCCCGACGGCCGTCGTGCTCGAGCGGCTCGCGAACGCGCTCGGCGTGTCGCTCGCGTCGCTGTTCGAGGACGATCGCGCCGCGCACGCCGCGTCGCCGCTCAGTCGCGCGGCCGAGCAGCCGGTCTGGAAAGATCCGGCGTCGGGCTACGTGCGTCGCAGCCTGTCGCCCGCGGCGCCCTCGCCGCTGCAACTCGTCGAAGTGAGGTTTCCGCCGGGCGAGCGCGTCGCGTACGACAGCGGCGAGCGCAACGCCGACTTCCATCAGCAGATCTGGATGCTCGAGGGCGAGATGGACATCGCGAGCGGCGACGAGACGTGGCATGTCGCGGCCGGCGACTGTCTCGCGATGCGTCTCGATCGCCCGGCCATCTTTTTCAATCCGGGCCGCAAGGCCGCGCGCTACATCGTCGCGCTCGCCGCGGCGAACGCCGTCCGTACCGGGAGAATCGATTGAGCGATGCAATCGACGTGCGATGCATCGGCCCGAACGAAGCGGCCGCATGCGTCGACGCGCTGTCCGACGTGCTGATCGATTGCGTCGACGGTGGCGCGTCGGTGAGCTTCATGGCGCCGCTCGCGCGAGACAAGGCGCGCGCGTTCTGGCGCGACGTCGCCAATGGCGTCGCGCGCGGCGAGCGCACGCTGTTCGTCGCCGAACACGCCGACGGCCGCATCGTCGGCACCGTCCAGATGATCACGCGCCTGCCCGAAAACCAGCCGCATCGCGCCGACGTCGCGAAGATGCTCGTGCATCGCGACGCGCGGCGGCGCGGCGTCGCGCAGCGGCTGCTTGCCGCGCTCGACGACGCCGCGCGCGCGGCCGGCAAGACCGTCCTCGTGCTCGACACCGTGACGGGCGGCGACGCCGAGCGGCTCTACGAACGCGCGGGATGGCAGCGCGTCGGCGTCGTGCCGGATTACGCGCTGATGCCCGACGGCGCGCCGTGTGCGACGACGTTCTTCTACAAGAAGATCTGAGCGACGGCTCGCGCCTTCTTCGTGCCTTCTTGTGCGCGCTTCTTCGCGCCGCACGCGCCCCCGCCGCCATCTTTCGATTGCCCGACACCGCGGCCGTGCTTTAAGCTCATCCGGACGGCCGTTTCGTCTGCGGATTGCGCCGCGCGCCATGCATGCCGCGTGACGCCTGTCCGTTTCCGCAAACGTCCGCGCGCCGCCGGAACGCGCGTCGGCCGCTTCGGCCCGGCGCGCATGGGCGACGGCCGGCCCCGCGTTTACTCGACGAGCGATTCCCCATGACGGTCAACCCCACTCTCGCCTTCATCGCGACGTGCGTCGGCTTCGGCTTCATTCCGGGCCCGGCGCTGCTGCAAACCGTCTCGCTGACGTTGCAGCACGGCCGTCGCGCGGGCGTGCTCTCGGCGCTCGGCATCCATCTCGGCGCGCTCTTCCAGATTTGCGCGGTCGCGATCGGCGCGGTCGTCGTGCTCGACACGTCGCCGTGGCTCTATCACGCGCTGCGCATTGCGGGCAGCGGCTATCTGATCTGGCTCGGCATCCAGCGTATCCGCACGCGCGCCGCCGCCGGCGACGACGGCGCGCCGTCCGCCGCGCCGAAGAACGTGATCTCGTCGAGCGCGCTCATCGAGGCGTCGAATCCGAAATCGGCGCTGTTCTATCTGTCGTTCCTGTTGCAGTTCGTCGACCCGTCCGCTTCGCTCAACGTCGGCTGGCAGCTCTTCCTGCTCGGCGCGGGCGCGAACCTGCTGTTCTCGCTCGCCGATCTGACCTGCATCGCGCTCGCGCATCCGCTGCGCAAGCGCGCGGCGCCGGGCGGCGCGGCGATGACGGTCGGGCGCTATCTCGCGGGCGCGCTCTTCATCGCGCTCGGCATCGTCGCGATCGTCGAGCGCTGACGCACGGCCGGCGACGGGCTTGCGGCACCCGACACGACGCCGTCAGCGCGGCGTACAAAAATAGACAGCAATAAGTAATACATATGTAATCATCCGCTGCGACGATCGCATTCCGTCCGCGCCGACGCCCCCCTTTTTCCCTGGCTCGTTTTCGTTTCACAGGATCGACGACATGTTCTTCAAGCGCTCGTTCGCTTTCTCCCCGGTCGCGCTCGCGCTCGCGTGCGCGGCTGCGCTCGCGCTCGCTGCCTGCGGCGGCGACGACCCCGACTACACGCAGCCGATCTCCGCGAAGGTGCAGGTGGTCGGCCATCGCGGCGCGAGCGCGCTGCGCCCCGAGCATACGCTCGCGTCCTACCGCAAGGCGATCGAGGACGGCGCGGACGTGATCGAGCCGGACCTCGTCGCAACGCGCGACGGCGTGCTCGTCGCGCGCCACGAGAACGAGATCTCGGGCACGACGAACGTGTCGGCGCTGCCGCAGTTCGCGAGCCGCAAGACGACGAAGACGATCGACGGCGCGCAGCTCACCGGCTGGTTCACCGAGGACTTCACGCTCGCCGAGCTGAAGACGCTGCGCGCGCGCGAGCGCATCCCGCAGATCCGCCCGGCGAACACCACGTACGACGATCAGTTCGAGATCCCGACGTTCGACGAGATCGTCGCGCTCGCGAAGCAGATGTCCGCGCAGGTCGGCCGCACGATCTACCTCTATCCGGAGACGAAGCACCCGACCTACTTCCAGTCGCTCGGCCTGCCGCTCGAGGACCGCCTCGTCGACGCGCTGCGCAAGAACCCGTACACCGCGCGCGACGCGACTGTCTACATCCAGTCGTTCGAAGTCGCGAACCTGAAGGCGATTCGTGCGCGGATCGGCGCGAGCCAGCCGAACTGGAAACTCGTGCAACTGATGGACGAGCCGAAGCAGCGGCCGTACGACTTCGTGAAAGCGGGCGACGCGCGCACCTACGGCGACCTGTCGACGCAAAGCGGGATGCGCGAGATCGCGACGTATGCGAACGGCGTCGGGCCGTACAAGACGTCGATCATCCCGGTCGGCCCGGACGGCGCGCTGCAGCAGCCGACGCATTACGTGCGCTTCGCGCACGAGGCGGGGCTCGTCGTGCATCCGTATACGTTCCGGCCGGAGAACAACTTCCTGCCGGCGTCGGTGAAGGACGGCGGCGCGCCGGGCGCGCGCAACACGGCGGGATCGGTGCGCGAGATCCAGGCGTATCTGCGCGCGGGCATCGACGGTTTCTTCACCGACGATCCCGCGGTCGGCCGCACCGCCGTCGACACGTTCCGGCGGTAAGCGCCGCGCCGCATGCGGGCCGCGCGCCGCCGCGGCCCGCGCACGAACGAGGCGCCTGTCAGCAACCGGCAGGAAGACGGCTCACGACACGCTTACAATGCTGCCTCCCACCCTTCGGAGGCATTCCCGATGACCCACGGCCTGCACGGCCCGAAGCGCTGGTATGCGCTCGTCGTTCTCTGTCTCGGCGTGCTGATGATCGTGCTCGACTCGACGATCGTCAACGTCGCGCTGCCATCGATCGGCGCGGATCTGCACTTCACCGAAACCGCGCTCGTCTGGATCGTGAACGCCTACATGCTGACATTCGGCGGCTGCCTGCTGCTAGGCGGCCGGCTCGGCGACCTGTACGGCCAGCGCCGGATGTTCCTCGCCGGTCTCACGCTCTTCACGCTCGCGTCGCTCGCCTGCGGGCTCGCGCAGACGCAGTTCGTGCTGATCGCCGCGCGCGCGGTGCAGGGGCTCGGCGGCGCGGTCGTGTCGGCCGTCGCGCTGTCGCTCATCATGAATCTCTTCACCGAGCCGGGCGAGCGCGCGAAGGCGATGGGCGTCTACAGCTTCGTCTGCGCGGGCGGCGGCAGCCTCGGCGTGCTGCTCGGCGGCGTCCTCACGAGCATGCTCAGTTGGCACTGGATCTTCCTCGTCAATCTGCCGATCGGCGTCGCCGCCTATGCGCTGTCCGCCGCGCTGCTGCCGAAGGTGCGCGCGCAGGCGGCCGACGCGCGGCTCGACGTCGCGGGCGCGATCGTCGTGACCGCTTCGCTGATGCTCGCCGTCTACGGCATCGTCAACGGCAATGAAGCCGGCTGGCTGTCGACGCAGACGGTCGCGACGCTCGCGGGCGCGGCCGCGCTGCTCGCCGCGTTCATCGCGATCGAGACGCGCGTCGCGCATCCGCTGATGCCGCTCGCGCTCGCCACGCAGCGCAACGTCGCGGTTGCGAACACGATCGGCGTGCTGTGGGCAGCCGCGATGTTCGCATGGTTCTTCCTCTCCGCGCTCTACATGCAGCGCGTGCTCGGCTACGGCCCGCTCCAGGTCGGCCTCGCGTTTCTGCCCACGAACCTGATCATGGCCGCGTTCTCGCTCGGCCTGTCCGCGAAGATCGTGATGCGCTTCGGCATCCGCCGCGCGATCGGCGCCGGCCTCGTCGTCGCGGCCGTCGGCCTGGCCCTCTTCGCGCGCGCGCCCGCCGACGGCGGCTTCGCCGCGCACGTGCTGCCGGGCATGATGCTCGTCGGCGTCGGCGCGGGCGTCGCGTTCAATCCGGTGCTGCTCGCCGCGATGAGCGACGTCGCGCCTAGCGATTCGGGGCTCGCGTCGGGCATCGTCAACACGTCGTTCATGATGGGCGGCGCGCTCGGCCTCGCGGTGCTCGCGAGCGTCGCGTCCGCGCGCACCGACGCGCTCGTCGCCGCGCACGCGGCGCTGCCCGTCGCGCTCAACGGCGGCTATCACGCCGCGTTCGCATGCGGCGCGGCGTTCGCCGCGCTGGCCGCCAGCTTCGCGTTCGCGCTGCGCATCCGCGCGCAGTCGGACGCCGCGGCCGAACTGCAAGGCGCTGTTCACTAAACGGGGAAAAGCGCCGCCGCCCGCCGCATCCGCGGCGCTCGCCCCGATCTTTTTGCACTTTCCCGCATCGATCTGCGAGTTTTGCGACAATGACGGATTCACTTCGCGCCGTCGCTTTCAAACGCCTAACGTTCTCCGCCGATGTCGTTGCCCCATATCGATCTGCTGTACTCCCTGTCCGGCCTCTTCGTCGGTTTTCTCGTCGGCTTGACGGGCGTCGGCGGCGGCTCGCTGATGACGCCGATCCTCGTGCTGCTGTTCAACGTCCACCCGGCGACGGCGGTCGGCACGGACCTGCTCTACGCGGCGATCACGAAGGCGACGGGCACCTTCGTGCACGGGCTCAAGGGCACGGTCGAATGGCGGATCACCGGGCGCCTCGCGGCGGGCAGCGTGCCCGCCGCCGCGATCACGCTATGGTTCCTGCATTCGCACGGCATGCACTCGCAGGAAACCAGCCGGATGATCCAGTTCGTGCTCGGCGCCGCGCTGCTGCTCACGTCGCTGTCGCTGCTGTTCCGCCCGCAGCTCGCCGCGTTCGCCGCGAAGCGCACGCGCGCGCTGCCGCCCAGCCCGGCGCGCACGCTCGCCGCGACCGTGCTCACGGGCGCCGTGCTCGGCGTGCTCGTGTCGCTGACTTCGGTCGGCGCGGGCGCGATCGGCGTGACGGTCCTGCTGCTGTTGTACCCGGCGCTGTCGACGACGCGCATCGTCGGCTCCGACATCGCGCATGCGGTCCCGCTCACGCTCGTCGCGGGCGTCGGGCACTGGATGCTCGGCTCGGTCGACTGGTCGATGCTGGTTTCGCTGCTGATCGGATCGGTGCCCGGCATCGTCGTCGGCAGCCATCTGTCGGCGCGCGCGCCCGAAGGGCTGCTGCGCCGGCTTCTCGCGACGACACTCGTCGCAGTCGGCGCGAAGCTCGTGCTGTCCTGACGCACGGCGGCGCGCCAAGCAGCGTTCGCCGGCGTGCGGCGCGTGCACGCCTCGCCGCCGTCCTTCGCCCCTTCGCCCCTTCGCGTCGTTCACCCCGCTCGACGCCGCCGGCGAACCGCCGCACCATCGCAAAAAAACGCCTCGCGAGCGCCATGCGCGCGCGAGGCGAAGATCGCCGCGAAGCCGCCGTTTGTGTGAACCGCGCCGCTTGCTGCCGCTCGCTGCCGCGTGACGGCGGCGGGCGGGCGGCGGGCGGCGCGGCCGAAAACGGCTAGCCTCGCATCACTGCTCTTGCTCTTGCTGTTGCTTCTGCTGCTTCAACTGCAGCGCCTTCTGCTGACGCAGCAGCACGCGTTGCAGCGCCTTGCGGTCCGTGAGGATGCCGTCGTAGAACGTCGCGAGATCCGCCTTCATCGCGATCCGCGAGTGATCGTTCAGATAGATCATGTGACCCGACGGATAGTATTTCATCGTCAGGTTCGCCGACTTGATCGCCGGATCGAGCGGCATCTGCGCGAGCGTGAGCTCGGTCTGGTGGAACGGCGTCACCGCGTCGAAATAGCCGTTCGCCGACAGCACCTTCAGGTCCGGGTTCAGGCTCATCGTCGCGGCGAGATCGCCCGCCGTATACAGCGTGTTGCCGCCGCCGCGGTTCGCGCCCGTCGGGTCCGTGTGGCTGAAGTCCCAGTTGTTGAACACCTGGTCGTTCAGATCGACGAACGACGATGTCGACACGTACTTCAGGTCGTTGTTGATGTAGTCGTTCCACAGCACCGTGTACGCGCCGCCGACGTTGCTGATCGACGGATCGTTGCTGCCCGAGTTCGGCAGGATGTACGGCGCGATGCCCTTGCCCGTGTAGTTCGCGCGTCCGTCGTACTGGCCGATCTGGATGCCCGGCACGAGCGTCAGGAAGAACGTGTACGGCGGGTTGTCGTCGGACGAAGGCACGTTGCCGAGCGCGGCCGGATTGCCGAACGTCTGGATCAGCGAGACCGGATCGGTGCCGATGTACGCGCCCATCTGCTGCGCGGCCGCGAGGTTCAGGTTCAGCCGCACGTTGACGAAGCCGCCGTCCTGCGGATTCGGCGCCTGCGCGAGCGGCGTGAGCACGTTGTCCGCGTAGTTGCGCGCCTGCGCCATGTACGCGTCCAGATCGGCCGGTTTCGGGCTGACGGTCGTCTTGTTCCAGTAGAACGCATCGGCCGCGAGCGTCGGGAAGATGCCGATCGCGCTCACCGCGTTCGAGTAGTCGAGGATCGACGACTGCAGCGTGATCCCGTTCAGCTCGATGCCGTCCTCATGCAGCACCCACGACGTCACCGCGCTGCGCGCCGTGCCATACGATTCGCCGAACAGGAATTTCGGCGAGTTCCAGCGCGCGTACTTCGTCAGGTAGCGCTGGATGAAGCGGTCGATCGAGTGCGCGTCCTGGTCGACGCCCCAGAAGTCCTTGTTCTTCGCCGGTGCGATCGCGGCCGAGTAGCCGGTGCCGACCGGGTTGATGAACACGAGGTCCGAGCGGTCGAGCAGGCTCTCGGGGTTGTCGCGCAACCGGTACGGCGCGGGCGGCGTGAAGTTCGGGAACGACGACTGCAGACGCTTCGGCCCGAACGAGCCGAGCAGCAGGTACACCGACGACGAGCCCGGGCCGCCGTTGTAGAAGAACGTGACGGGGCGCGGCTTGTCCGGATTCGGATTGTCGAGCGTGTACGCGACGTAGAACATCTTCGCGTTCGGCTTCGACGTGATCGGATCGATCGTCACGAGGTGGCCGGCCGTCGCCGTGTAGGTGAGGATCTGGTCGCCGATCTTCACCTGCCGGTGCACGACCGCCGTGCCTTCCGTCGCGTCGGTGACTGAATCGTTCGGTCCGGTGCCGTAGACGTCGTTGTCGATATACGGCTGATCCGGCGGCAGCGCGGCGTTGGTCGTCGCGTCGGCAGCCGTCGTCGCGTTCGCCGACGTGTTCGTGTTCGCGACGTTCGCTGCCGCGAGCGACGGGCTGGCGCCGCCGCCGTCATCGCCGCCGCATGCGGCGACGAGCAGCGCGGCCAGCGCGGCAGCGGCGACCGGCCGTGCCGCCCTGAACAATCCGAGCGCGAAACCGTCTTTCAAGGACTTCTGTATCTTCATTATTGCCCTCTCGAATAGAACGATAAATTCCGCCGATTGAAACGGATGATTTCATCGACGCGCTTCGCCAGGAATGCGACCGTTATGCGACGCGCACCCCGAGCATTTTCTCCATGCGCGGCATCAGCGCACGGAATTATTTACCCGCCCGTATTTCCGGCTCGACGCACTGGAATCAATTCCAGAATAAAATCGGCAATCGCAATACCGATCGTGCGGGACGCCCCCTGCGTTCCGAGTAGACAAGCCCGCCCCTGCGCGCAGCGCGGGCGGCCGTGCACATTGTTTTCAGGAAAATAATCTCCCCTTCGATTTTCAATTAATCGAATAACGGAAATTCAGTTCGATTTTTCGAAGACCAAAAAATGTTTTCGAAAGTATTATTTAATAAAACTGAAATGCATGAGTCGCCTGTAATTTTTAAAAATGCGATCAAATACCGGCGCATATTAGAAGCGCCCGCCCGCAACGTAAAGTAAGAATTTGTTACAGCGGAACCGGCGAATCGCGCCGATGCGGCGGATGCTCGCCGGCCAATGAAAAACGGCCGGCCGCACGTGCGTGCAGGCCGGCCGTCGCGGCCAGCGAGTGTGCGCGGCGCGTCAGAGCGGCACGTCGATCACGCCCGCGTTCACGATGATCGCGTTCGCGCCCGGCGACTGGACGATCGGCGGCAGATTCGCCGTCGACAGCGCGGGCGCGGCGCCCGGCACGCCGCCGCGCGGCACCGTGCGAATCACCTGCGACGGCGGCAGCGGCGCGCCGTTCTTCAGGTGATTCCACATCAGGTTGAGCGCCTGCTCGTCGTAATAGTGAACCGGCACGAAGCGCGTGTCGAAGCCGGGCACCGCCAGGAACGCGTCGAAGTGCTGGCCGTTCGTCACTTCGTAGAACGCAAGCTGGCTCGCGCTGCCCTCGGTCGCGCTGTTTTGCGCGACATACGCGCGCGACGCGTGATTGACGGGCACGAGCGCGTCGCTGCGGCCATGCACGATGATAGCCGGCTTGTGCTGCAGATTCGCGGCCACACGCACCGCATCGACGTTCGCGCCGATGCCGAGCTGGCTCGCGGTCCATAGCTGGCGCAGGCAAAACGCGCCCGCGAAGCTCGCGTCCGGCGTCGCGAGCCGGTGGTCGACGCCGCCCGACGCGCCGTTGAACACGAGATTGATCCCGTTCGTCGGCGGCACGCCGTTGCCCGCGCCGAACAGGCTCGTCATCGGCGACGCGGCGGGCGGGGCAACGGCGCCCGTCGCCGGATTCGTCGTCGCGAAGCTGAAGTTGCAGAGGTTATCGGTGACGCGCGAGCGCGTGTAAGCGTTCGCATACGTGACCGCGATCGCCGGAATCGCCTGCGAATCCCACATCGGCGCCTGAAGCAGGTCGGAGTCCGCGAGGTAGCCGGCCGCATGCAGTTGCGCGAGCGCGTCGCTCGCCTGGGTCGCCGCATCGGCGCCCGACACGAGCCCGGCCGCCGCGAGCGTCGCGCAGCGCTGCGTGCGGATCGCCTGCGTGACGCCGACGGGCAGCGCGCTGAGGTAAGGCGCGCCCGTCGCGGCGACGGCCGCCGCCGCGCACGGTTGCAGCAGGTTCGCGAGCGTCGCGTAATCGGCGAGCGGCCGGCCGAACGACGGCACTCTCGCGCCGCCCTGCTCGACCGTCACGCCGGGCGTAAGGCGCACGTTGATCTGCGGCTCGCCGACGACGACCGCGGTGATCCAGCCGCGCGTGTCCTGCTCGGCCGCCGCGAGCGCCGACCCGCCGCCGTTGCTGACCGATGCGGCGATCGTCGTGATATCGCCCGGCCGATAGCGGATGCCGTGCTGCGTGATGTCGACGACGGGGCCGAACTGCTCGTTCAGCGCCCAGTACGCGAACTCGACCGCCTGCAGCGTCACGCGCCCCCAGTCCTGCTCGGGATTCTGCTGCGAATGCGCGTGCTTGTATGCGTAGCGGTTCGGAAACGCGCTGTTGAACGCGGCGAGCGTGCTGCTCGATTCGCTCGCGGTGAAGAGGCTCGCGCTGCCCGCGCTCGACGCGTTCGCAAGCGTGCCGTCGATCAGCGTGACGAGCCCCGTGCCGATCTCGTGCGCGCCGTTGCCGCCGCCCTTGTCATTGTACGCAACCGCGCAGCCCCGCTTCAGGCCCCACTCGCCCGCCGCGGCGATCGCGCCGTAGACGCCGCGCGAGCCCGACGCCGTCGCCGTCACGATGCACGGATTCGCCGGATCGAAGCTCGCCGGCACCTGCACGAGCAGCGTGACGTTCTTGCGGCCGCTGCCGTCGTCGGAGTACGCGAGATATTCGGTGCCGGGAATCTTGCCTTCGCCGAGCGTGTCGTTGCCCGCGAGGTCGACGTTCGGCCCCCAGAAGCGCCCGTAGCCGCCGTTCGGCGTGATGTCGACGAGCGCCCGGTAGTTCGAGTAGATCGCAAGGCGCCGCAGCTCCGCCGCGCTCGGTTGCGCCGGATTCGCGAAGCCCGGCCGCGTATCGCTGCCGAGGCCCGTCTTGCCGAGCCCCGCCGTCAGCAGATCATCGCTCGCGCCGTCGTAGGTCGTCTTGCGCACGCTGCCCGAAACGAAGCCGGGCAGCACGTTCACCTGCGCGTTGTCGTCGCTGTGGCACGCGCCGAGCAGCACGCCGCCGAGAAGCGCGAGCGCCAGCATCGGCGCGCGCCTCGATCCGCCCCTGATCGTCGTCATTGTTGCCCCCAGTCTGCCTGATTGGGTCGAATCGCCCGCTCGCCGGGCGGCGCGCGCCGCGCCCAGGCACGGCCGGCGCGCGCGGCGGGCGGCGTCGCTGCGCCGCCCGCGCCTCGCCGTCACTGCGGCTGCACGGACAGCTTGTTGTCGACCGACACGACGCCCGCGACGCCCTTCGCCGCCTCGACCGCCTTGTCGATCTGCGACGCGTCCGGCACCGAGCCCTCGAGCGTCACGATTCCGCCTTTCGTGCGTACCGTGATGTTCGACACATTCACGCCGTTCGCCTTCGAGATCGCCTTGCGCACCGCGTAGCCGAGCTTGCGGTTCGACTTGCGCGCGGTCTTCGCGGCGGCCTTCGACGCGTTCTGCGCGGCGGCGGGCGCGCTCGCCTCGGGCGCGGCGTCGCTCCCCTGCGCGAGTGCGTTGCCGCATGCGAGCGCCGCGACGATCATGCCTGCGACAGCCTTCGATACGATCGGTTTCATGCGTTCTCCTGGTTCTGGTTGTTTCGACGGGAACCGCGACAGCAGGCGATGCTCGGTCATGAACGGACCGCGATGCGGCGTCGCGCGACGCCGCACGACGGCTGCGCGAGATGTTGCGGGAAAAGCGCCGGCCCGGAACCGGGCCGCGTCGCGCCGGGCGTGGCCGCGCAAAAAGGGCGCCCGCGCGGCCGCGTTCGATAGCTGAACGCGAACGCGCGGCGCGCCCTGCACAATGTAATCCACAGTGCGCATGTGCGCCAAGTTCTCGTGCTGCGGCGCGGCGCTGCCGCAGCGGCGCCGAACTCGGGTACCATCGCCGCGAACAGATCGCCCGCCGTCAGCCTCATGAAGCCAGAACCCACCCGCCGCCACCGGCCGCATCGCATCGTCGCCCGCTTCATCGCAGTGTCGTGGCGCGATCTCGCGATGTCGATCGGGCCGACCGTCGTGCTGTCGATCGCCGCGATCTGGCTCGCGATCGCGCTGATCCAGCCCGCGCCGCCGACGTCGCTCACGATCTCCGCGGGCCCGCCCGGCAGCACGAACTGGCGCGCGGCGCAGCGCTACAAGCAGATCCTCGCGAAGAACGGCGTGATGCTCGACGTGCTCGAATCCGAGGGCTCGGCCGAGAATCTCGCGCGGCTGTCGGACCCGGCGCGCAAGGTCGACGTCGGCTTCGTGCAGAGCGGCATCGAGCAGAAGGAAAAGCACGAGGATCTCGTGTCGCTCGGCAGCGTCGGCTACGTGCCGCTCGCGATCCTCTATCGCGGGCCCGTGATCGAGCGGCTGTCGCAGTTCAAGGGCAAGCGGCTCGCGCTCGGGGCCGAGGGCGCGGGCGCGCACGAGCTCGGCCTCGCGCTCCTGAAGATGAACGGCATCGCGCCGGGCGGCCCGACCGCGCTGCTGCCGCTGTCCGGCGAGGACGCCGCGCGCGCGCTGACGGAAGGCCGCATCGACGCGGCGTTCCTGTCCGGCGACTCGACGCAGATTCCCGTGATGGCGAAGCTGTTCCGCGCGCCCGGCGTGCATTTCTATTCGTTTGCGCAGGCCGAGGCGTACACGCGGCGCTTCCCGTACCTCACCGACATCACGCTGCCGATGGGCGTCTACGATCCGGGCACGAACCTGCCGCCGTCGGACATCCACACGCTGTCGCCGACCGTCGAGCTGATCGCGCGCGACACGCTGCATCCCGCGCTGTCGGACCTGCTCATCGAGGCCGCGCGCGAAGTGCACGGCCGCGCGACGATCCTGCAGCGCGCGGGCGAATTTCCATCGCCCGTCACGCACAGCAGCTTCCTGTTGTCCGACGACGCCGCGCGCTACTACAAGTCGGGCAAGACGTTCCTGTACCGGAAGCTGCCGTTCTGGGTGGCGAGCCTCGTCGACCGGCTGCTCTTCATCGTCGTGCCGCTCATCGTCGTGCTGATTCCGGGGCTGCGGCTCGTGCCGGCGCTGTACGGCTGGCGCGTGCGCTCGCGGATCTACCGGTGGTACGGCGCGCTCATCGCGCTCGAGCGCAGCGCGCTTGGCGAGCACACCGCGCAAGAGCGCATCGTGCTGCTCGACAAGCTCGACGACGTCGAGGAATCGGTCAACCGGATGAAGATGCCGCTTGCGTACGCCGGCCAGTTCTACGTGCTGCGCGAGCACATCGGCTTCGTCCGCGAGCGGCTGCTCGCGCGCGAGCACGAGACGCCACAGCCCGCCGCGGCCGCGCCGAAAGCCGCCGGCGCGCCGCCCGCCGGCACGCGAGCGTCGGGCGACGCTTGAGCCGAAAATCCGTCGCGACGGCTGCATTTGCCCACGCCGCCGCGTAACATTCAACAAAGAGGCCGCGCGTTGCGTCCTATTCCTCAGGAGACTCTCCATGACCGTCGGCCTCGACGCCTCCCAGCCGATATGGTTCTACGACTTCCTGTCGCCGTTCTCGTATCTGCTGCTGGAGCAACACGACAAATGGCCCGGCATCGCGTTCGCGCTCACGCCGGTGGCACTCGCCGAACTGCATCGCCACTGGGGCCAGCGCCCCGCGTCCGGCGTGCCCGCGAAGCGCGTCTTCATCTACCGGCACGCGCTCTTTCGCGCCGAGCAGCTCGGCATCCCGTTCAGGATGCCGCCCGCGCATCCGTTCGATTCGACGCGCGCGCTGCTGCTCGCGATCGCGCTCGATTCGGACGTCCAGGCGATCCGCGAGATCTTCCGCTTCATCTGGCGCGAGGGGCGCGATCCGTCCGCGCCCGACAACTTCGCCGAGCTGTGCGGCCGCGTCGGCATCGCGCACGACGACGACCGGCTCACGTCGGACGAAACGCGCGCGCAACTGCGCCGCAACACCAACGACGCGATCTCCCTCGGCGTATTCGGCGTGCCGACGTTCTGGCTGAACCGCCAACTGTTCTGGGGCGAGGACGCGCTGCCGATGCTGCTCTATTGCGCGCGCACGCCGAGCTGGCTCGAATCGAGTGAAGTCAGGCGCATCAGCACGCTGCCGTCCGGGCTCGCATGACGCTGCCCGCCTCGCTGCCCTGCGCTCGCGCGACGCGCGGCGAGCGCGCCTGATGTTGCCTTCCCCGCCGCCGATGCGACCGGATCAGGAGCGCGCCGCGTCGCTCGACATCTGGCTCGTGCGCGTGCTGCGCACGCTGCTCGTCGAGCGCAGCGTGACGCAGGCCGCGCTGCGCCTGAACCAGACCCAGCCCGCGATCAGCGCCGCGCTGCGCAAGCTGCGCGACGCGCTCGGCGACCCGCTCCTCGTGCGCGGCAAGACGGGCATGGTGCCAACCGAGTACGGCGCGTCGCTTCTCGACGCGGCCGAGCGCGCGCTGCGCGACGTCGACTTCGTCTCGACGCCGCACGGCCCGTTCGATCCCGATACCGCGCGCCGCACGTTCCGGATCGCCGCGCCCGACTATCTGAACGACTTCTTCATGCCGACGCTCGTCGCGCGCTTTCGCGCGGCCGCGCCGCACGCGCGCATCGAGATCGATTCGCTGAATCCGTCGCTCGATCACGCGGCCGCGCTCGATTCGGGCGCGCTCGATCTCGTGATCGGCAACTGGCCGAAGCCCGATCCGCGCTTCGTGCGCACCGACCTGTTCTCGGACACCGTTGTCTGCCTGATGCGGCACGACCATCCGCTCGCGCGCGCGCCGCTCACGCGCGACGCGTATGCGAGCGCCGTGCATCTCGCGCCCGCGCCGTACATCGGCGCGCGGCACAACGCGATCGAGCTCGGCCTCGCGCGGGCAGGCATCGCGCGGCGCGTCGCCGCGACGCTGCCGTACTTCGGGCTCGTACCGCAGGTGCTGCTGCAATCGGACCTGATCTTCACGACGACGCGCCGCTTCGCGCTCCATTACGCGCAACTGCTGCCGCTCGTCGTCGTCGCGCCGCCCGTGCCGTTTCCGCGCATCCGGTGCTATCAGCTCCGGCACCCGGCGCCCGATCGGCCGACCGACGTCGACTGGCTGGGCGCGCTGATGGCCGATGTGTCGGCGGAATTGACGGCGCGGGGGAAGCGGCGGTAGTTGCCGGTGGTCGGCGTGATGGCCGATGCGATCAGCATCGGGCCGTCGCTGGCTGCGCCGCGCGCCGCCCGTTCGCCGGTGCACGCATCGCCGAATCGCGAACGGCTCACTTCGCGCAGAACGTTTCCTGCAGATGCGTCCAGCACACCGCGCCCGTGCGCGGGTCGCGCTCGAACACGGCGGTCGAGCGGCGCGTCGGCAGCTCGCCTGTCGCGTCGGACTGGAACTCGCAGTAGCTGACGACGCCGCGCGCCGCGTCCGCGACGAGCGCGCGCATCTCCGAAAAAGTGATCCTCAAGCCGGGCTTGCGGCCGGCGAGCCGCGCGAACAGCGCGCGCGTGGCCGCGTGATCGTAGACGTCGCCGTCGGTGCCGACCATCGTGAAAGACGGCGCGAAGCGCGCCATCAGCGCGTCGAGCGCCCCAGGCCCGGACACGTCGCCCGAGAGCCAGCCGCCGATCGCGTCGCAGCCGGCGACGACTTCGTCGAAATATGGTTGATGCGCTTGCATGGGTCTGCCTCGTTGACGCGAGCGGCGTGTGGCGCGTGTGGCGCGCGAGATGACGAGTGTACCGGCTCCCGCGGCGCATGGTCGGCGCAATGCGCGGCGTCGCCCCCGGTGGCGCAACGAATCAGCGCGCCGGCACCGGGTCGAGGCCCGTCTTGCGCACGTCGTCGGCCGACGCGGGGGACGCCAGATAGTCGAGCAGCGCGCGCGCCTCGCGCGGATGTTTCGCACCGACAGGAATCCCGCCCGCGAAGCGCGTCACCGATTGCAGCGACTCCGGGATCTTGCCGACGAACGTCACGCCCCGCACCGGCAGCAGTTCGCTCACCTGCTGGAAGCCGAGCGCATAGGCGCCGTCGGCGACCTTCGACGCAACCGGAATGCGCGGCACCATCGTCGCCTTCGGCCTGACCTCGGCCTCGACGCCGAGCCGCTTGAAGAGCTCGTTCTGGACGTAGACGCCGCTCGCGCTGTCCGAGTACGCAACCGACTTCGCCTGCAGCAGCGCGGCCTTCAGCGCGCCGGGCGTGCCGATGTCGGGCACGGGCTCGCCCGCGCGCACGACCGCGCCGATCCGCGAATCCGCGAGCTCGACGCGCGAGCCCGGATCGACCTTGCCTTCGCTGATCAGCTTGTCGAGCGCATAGCCGACCATGATCACGACGTCGGCCGGCTCGCCGCGCGCGAGCCGGTTCGGGATCGCCTCCGGCGTCGCGCCCATCGACGGGCCGTACGCGATGTCGAGCGTATTGCCCGTCGCCGCCTCGAACTTCGGCGCGAGCAACTTGTACGCGGCCGTGAAGCCGCCGGAATTCATCACGTGCAGCTCGGCCGCGTGCGCTTGCGCGAGCGCGGCGGCCGCGGCCAGCAGCGCGGCGCCGATGGGCTTCGTCAGGGGATGTCTCATCGTTTTCGTCGTCGTCGGTGTCGTCGGTGTCGTCGGTGTCGATCGGTGTCGGGGAGAAAGCGACGATCATCTTCGCGGAAACCGGTTCCGCTGAAAAGCGCAGGTTTATACGGATCGGTTCAATTCGCTTCGCAGCGTCTCTGCGTTGCGCATTCGCGCGTCGCGACAATCGTCGCATTGCGCTGCCGCGCCTCGCGACGCATGTCACCCGCCAATGCGCGACGCGCGATCACGCCGCCGTGCAACCGCCCCGCATCACGCCCCCGCCCGCGCGGCGCGCACCGCCTGCACCGCGCGCAGGATCGACTCGCCCGTCGCGGGCGCGGCGAGCGGCGGATTGATCGCGTAATCGCCGAGCGCCGCAATCGCGTCGCGGATCGCGAAGAACACCGAGAACGGCAGCAGCAACGGCGGCTCGCCGACCGCCTTCGAGCGGTGAATGCTGTCCTCCCCGTTGCGGTTGTCGAACAGCTTCACGCGGAAGTCCGGCGGACAGTCGTTGACGGTCGGGATCTTGTATGTCGACGGCGCGTGCGTCATCAGCTTGCCGCCGTCGTTCCACCACAGCTCCTCGGTCGTGAGCCACCCCATCCCCTGGATGAACGCGCCCTCCACCTGCCCGATGTCGAGCGCCGGATTCAGCGACGCGCCGACGTCGTGCAGCACGTCCGCGCGCAGTACGCGCATCTCGCCCGTCAGCGTGTCGACGACGACTTCCGACACCGCCGCGCCGTACGCGTAATAGAAGAACGGCCGCCCGCGCAGCGCCGCCTGATCCCAGTGCAGCTTCGGCGTCGCATAGAAGCCGTCCGACCAGAGCTGCACGCGCGCGCGATACGCATGGGCGACAAGCTCCTCGAACGGCACCGCCGTCTCGCCGACGCGCACCTCGTCGTGCGCGAAGCGCACGTCGGCCGCGCACGCGTTGCCGCCGCCGACATGCTCGGCCGCGAACGCGGCGAGCCGCTCGCGCAACTGGCGCGCGGCGTCCTGCGCGGCCTTGCCGTTCAGGTCGGAGCCTGTCGACGCCGCGGTCGCCGACGTGTTCGCGACCTTGCTCGTATCGGTCGCCGTCACGCGAATCCGCGCGAAGCCGACGCCCAGCTCGTGCGCGACGACCTGCGCGACCTTCGTGTTGAGCCCCTGGCCCATCTCGGTGCCGCCGTGGTTCACGAGGATCGAGCCGTCGGTGTAGATGTGGACGAGCGCGCCCGCCTGGTTGAAATGCGTGACGTTGAACGCGATGCCGAACTTCACCGGCGTGAGGGCGATGCCCTTCTTCAGCACCGGGCTCGCCGCGTTGAACGCGCGCGTCGCCGCGCGGCGCGCGCGATACGCGCTCGTCGCCTCGATCTCGGCGATCAGCTCGGGCAGCACGTTGTCCTCGATCGTCTGCCCGTACGGCGTCACGTTGCGCTCGGTCTTGCCGTACAGGTTCGCGCGGCGCACGTCGAGCGGATCGCGGCCGAGCGCGCGCGCGACGCTGTCGACGATGTACTCGATCGCGAACGCGCCCTGCGGGCCGCCGAAGCCGCGAAACGCGGTGTTCGACTGCGTGTTCGTCTTCCCGCAGCGCCCGACGATCGACACGTCGGGCAGCCAGTACGCGTTGTCGAAGTGGCACACGGCGCGCGTCATCACGGGCCCCGACAGATCGGCGGAGAAACCGCAGCGCGACGTCATGTCGACCGAGACGCCCTCGATCACGCCCGCGTCGTCGTAGCCGACGTCGTAGCGGTAATGGAAGTCGTGCCGCTTGCCGGTGATCATCATGTCGTCGTCGCGATCGGGGCGCAGCTTCACCGGGCGCTGCAGCTTCCAGGCGGCGAGCGCGGCGCAGCACGCGAACAGGCCCGATTGCGATTCCTTGCCGCCGAAGCCGCCGCCCATGCGCCGGCATTCGACGAGCACGTCGTGCGACGCGAGGCCCAGCACGTGCGCGACGAGATGCTGCATCTCGCTCGGATGCTGCGTCGAGCTGTACACGTGCATCGCGCCGTCTTCCTTCGGCACCGCATACGCGATCTGCCCTTCGAGATAGAACTGCTCCTGGCCGCCCAACGTGAGTTCGCCCGCGTCGCGATGCGCGGCGCGCGCGATCCGTGCGGGCGCGTCGCCGCGCGCGAGCTTCATCGGCGGCAGCACGTACGAGTCGGCCGCGCGCGCGGCCTGCGCGGTCAGGATCGCCGGCAGCTCGTCGTATTCGATCTGCGCGAGACGCGCGGCGCGGCGCGCGGCATCGTGCGACGCCGCGACGACGACGAACATCGGCTGCCCGACGTACTGGACGACGCCGTCGGCGAGCACCGGATCGTCGTGGACGATCGGCCCGCAATCGTTCGCGCCCGGAATGTCGGCCGCGGTCAGCACCGCGACGACGCCCGCCGCCACGCGCACCGCGTCGAGCCGCATCGACACGATCCTCGCATGCGGCTTCGCGGACAGGCCGAGCGCCGCGTGCAGCGTGCCCGCGACGAGCGGGATGTCGTCGGTGTAGGTCGCGCGCCCGCTCACGTGCAGATGCGCGGATTCATGCGGCCGCGACACGTGGACCTGCTTGAACGCGTCGCGCCCGGCGTCGGCGGTGAAGCTCAGGAAAGGTTCGGCTTGCTGATTCATGATGCGATGGCTCCGCTTGGCGTCGATCGGTCAGGAGGCGGCCGGCTCGGCGGCGACTTCGCGCACGTTCACGGCCGACGCGGGCAGCGGATCGTGCGGGCGGGTCTCCAGCCAGAAGCGGTACAGCAGGTTCTTCGCGGTCTCGAGCCGATACGCGCTCGTCGCGCGCATGTCGGTGAGCGGCGCGTAGTCGTCACCGAGCGCGCGCATCGCGGCGAGCGCGGCGGCCTCGTCCCATACGGCGTCGGCAAGCGCGGCTTCCGCGTGCGATGCGCGCTTCGGCGTCGCGGCCATGCCGCCGAACGCGATGCGCGGCGCGCGGATCGCATCGCCGTCGGCGATGAACGCGAACGCCGCGCAGACGGCCGAGATGTCGGAATCGAAGCGCTTGGACAACTTGTACGTGCGAAAGCGCAGGTTCGCGCGCGCGCCGGTGCGCTTGGGCACCTTCAGCGCGACGACGAGCTCGTGCTCGGCCATGTCCTTCTTCTGATAGCCGACATACAGCGCCTCGAGCGGCAGCTCGCGCGTTGCGTCGCCGCCGCGCAGCACGACCCGCGCGCCGAGCGCGATCAGGCCCGGCATCGCATCGCCGATCGGCGAGCCGTTCGCGACGTTGCCGCCGATCGTCCCCGCGTTGCGGATCGGCAGCGACGCGAAGCGCTTCCACATCTCGGCGAGCTCCGGATAATGCGCGGCGAGCGCCGCATACGCGGCCTCGAGCGTCGCGGCCGCGCCGATCTCGATCCAGTCGTCGCGCTCGGCGATCCGGCGCAGCTCGGGCACCTGGCCGACATAGAGCACGTCGCCCAGATCGCGCAACTGTTTCGTCACCCACAGGCCGACGTCGGTGCTGCCCGCGAGCACGCGCGCGGCGGGCTTCTCGGCCTTCAGCCGCGCGAGCGCGTCGAGCGTGCGCGGCGCGTCGAACGATCGGCCCGCGTGCTCGTAGTGGAACGTGCCCTCGCGGCGCAGCGCTTCCAGCGTGCGCGCGAGCGCGGCGACGTCGACGTGAACCTTCGGCGGCGGCGCGTCGAACATCCGCACCGCCGCGTCGACGATCGGCCGGTAGCCGGTGCAGCGGCACAGATTGCCGGTGAGCGCGTCGGCGATCTGAGCGCGCGACGGCGTCGTGCGATCGGCGCGCTGCGCGTCGTGCCCGTGCCGCGCGTAGAGCGCCCACATCGACATCGCGAAGCCCGGCGTGCAAAAGCCGCACTGCGAGCCGTGGCATTCGACGAGCGCGTCCTGCACCGGATGCAGCGCGCCGTCCGGCTGGCGCAGGTCCTCGACCGTGAAAAGCGCGCGGCCGTCGAGCGTCGGCAGGAACTGGATGCACGCGTTGACCGCCTTGAACTCGACGCCGCCCGCGTCGGCGAGCTCGCCGACGACGACCGTGCACGCGCCGCAATCGCCTTCCGCGCAGCCTTCCTTCGTGCCGGTGCAATGCGCGTCCTCGCGCAGATACTGGAGCACCGTGCGGGTCACGTCCGCGCCGCTGACTTCGCGGATCGCCCGGCGATGATAGAAACGAATCGGCTCACTCATGTTGCATCGTTCTCGCTGCGTCGTTCTCGAAAATGGGGACACGACCCGACGCGGCGGCGGCGCGCGGCACCCGAGCGGTGCCCAAGCGGCGCGCGGACCGCCGCCGCGGCCGTCGTCGTCATATTTCGCACGCTATCACCGTCAAATTCCGGAACCCATAGCCGGCCGCGCATGCGGTTTATATCGCTGCGGCGATATGCCGCCTTGCACAGTGGTTTAACTAAGCGGTACCTGCAGGAAAACCGGTTCCATGTAAAAATTCGGCTTTCGCATCAACCGGATGCTCGCCTTCGTTCCGTCCCCGCAATGTCAGCCGATTCCGCCTCTTCCCCCCGCAGCGCGTTCGCGACGACGCTGCAGATCGTCTCCGTCGTCTCGTTCACGTTCGTCTGCTATCTGACGATCGGCCTGCCGCTCGCCGTGCTGCCGGGCTTCGTTCATGACGAACTCGGCTTTTCGGCGGTCGTCGCGGGCGCGGCGATCAGCGTGCAGTATTTCGCGACGCTCGCGTCTCGGCCGCTCGCCGGCCGCTACGCGGATACGCTCGGCCCGAAGCGCACCGTGCTGCGCGGGCTCGCCGCGAGCGGCGCGAGCGGCGCGCTCTTGCTCTGCGCATTCGCGTTCGCGCGCTGGCCGGCCGCGAGCATCGCGCTGCTCGTCGCGAGCCGGCTCGTGCTCGGCGTCGGCGAAAGCCTCGTCGGCACGGGCGCGATCCTGTGGGGGATCGGCCGCGTCGGCCCCGCGCACAACGCGCGCGTGATCTCGTGGAACGGCATCGCGACGTACGGCGCGCTCGCGATCGGCGCGCCCGTCGGCGTCGCGATCTCACATGCGCTGATTCCCGCGGTGCTCGGCGTGCTCGTGATCGCGCTCGCGGCGCTCGGCTACTGCCTCGCGCGGCGGATCGCGCCCGTGCCGCTCGTGCACGGCGAGCGGATGTCGTATGCAAGCGTGTTCACCCGCGTGCTGCCGCACGGCCTCGGCCTCGCGCTCGGCTCGGCCGGCTTCGGCTCGATCGCGACGTTCATCACGCTCTACTACGCGGCGCGGCACTGGCCGAATGCCGCGCTGTCGCTGACCGTGTTCGGCACGCTGTTCATCGGCGCGCGCCTGCTGTTCGCGAACACGATCAAGACGCACGGCGGGTTCCGCGTGGCGATCGTGTCGTTCGCCTTCGAATGCGCGGGCCTCTTGATGCTGTGGCTCGCGCCCGTGCCGCACGTCGCGCTCGTCGGCGCCGCGCTGACGGGCTTCGGCTTCGCGCTGATCTTTCCCGCGCTCGGCGTCGAGGCGGTCGCGCTCGTGCCACCCGCGAGCCGCGGCGCGGCGCTGTCCGCGTATTCGGTGTTTCTCGATCTGTCGCTCGGGATCACGGGGCCGCTCGCCGGCTACGTCGCGGGCGCGTTCGGCTATCCGCAGGTGTTCCTGTGCGCGGCCGTCGCAGCGGCGGCGGGCGTCGCGCTGTCGACGGCGCTGTATCAGCGGCAGGCGCGTCTGTCCGGCAGCGGCGCGCCCGCCTGAGCGGCCGGCCGGCGACGCCGCATCCGACGGCGGCCGCGCGCCGCGCCGGTTGCGGAACGAAACGGACGACGCACACGAAAAGGCCGCCCGCGCGCGACGGCCCGCCACGCCCCTCCGCTCAGGCGGTCCGCACGAAGAGCCGGCGCGTCAGATCGAACGCGACCAGATTGCCGGCGACGACGAGCATCAACCCGACGACCGCGACCGGCGACCACCGGTAGCCCTCGAACACGGTCGACACGGCGAGCGCGACGATCGGGAACAGCACCGTGCAATAAGCGGCGCGCTCTGGCCCGAGCCGGCCGACGAGGGTCAGGTATGCAGTGAACCCGATCACCGAGCCGGGCACCGCGAGATAGACGAGCGCGGCGAGATAGCGCGGGCTCGTATCGGGCGCGAGCGGCAGTCCGGCCGCGATGCTGCCGGCGGTCAGGATCGCCGCGCCGATCAGCATCGCCCATCCGTTGGTCGCGAGCGGATGCAGCCCCATCGCCTGCATCCGGCTCGACAGCAGATTGCCCGCCGAGAAGCACATCGTGCCCGCCAACGCGATTGCCAGGCCGATCCAGGTCGCGCGATCGTCGACGTGCCCCGCCATCTGCTGCCAGAACAGGCACCCGATGCCGGTCAGTCCGAGCAGCGCGCCCGCGATCGCGGACTGCCGCAGCGGCCGCCCCATGAACAGCCGCCCGTTGATCGAGTTCAGGAGCGGCGCGGTCGAGAACACCACCGCGACGAGGCCGCTCGGCACGACCTGCTCCGCGTAGTAGAAGCACAGGAAATTGAGGCAGAAGAGCGCGACGCCCTGCGCGACGAGAAAGCGCCATGCGTCGCGCGGCGGCCGGATCGGCCTGCGCATCGCGCGCAGCAGCACGAACATCGCCGCGGCCGCGAGCCAGAAGCGCCACGCGATCGACACGGGCGGCGGCACGCCGCCCAACTGCCATTTGATCGCGATCCAAGTGGTGCCCCAGATCAGCACGGTGACGACGTAAAGCGACAGATTCATGGCGAAAGCGAAAGCGGTGCGAAGACGAACACGACGACGAGAGGAGGACTCCGACTATGCCGCCTCGCTTCGGGCGCCGATTGTCTGGAATTGCGGTCTTTTGCCGGCGGCCGGGCTGCGCCCGCGCGTGCGCGCTTATACTCGCTCCATCATGCACGCGCCCTCCTCGCCTCCGCTCGACGCCCGCCTGTCCGTGCCCGTCGCCGATTTCGTCGGCGGCGAGGTTCCGTTCGGCCTGCAATCCGTCTGCCGGACGCTCTCCGAGGAGAACGCGAGGCTCGAGCGCTTCGCGTGGCTCGGCGATCACCTCGCGATCGCCGAGTGGACGCGCGTCACCGACGAAAGCGAGACGGTGTACGCGCAGCCCGGGCATCACACGCTGTCGTGCTACCTGGACGGCGGCTACCGCACCGAGCGGCAGAAGATCGCGCGCTACGGCGCGCCGAGCCTGCTGTGCGCGCTGCCGGGCGACCACGAATCGCGCTGGTGGGTGCGCGGCGAGATGCACTTCGTCCACCTGTACTTCCTGCCCGAGCACTTCGCGCAGCGCGCGGTGCGCGAGCTCGACCGCGAGCCGCGCGAGCTGACGCTCGCCGATCGCACGTATTTCGAGGATGCGCGCGTCGCCGCGCTATGCCGCTCGCTCGCGCTCGAGCGCTGGGACGACGCCGACGGCCGGCTGCGCGTGAACGAAACCGCGCACGAGGTGCTGAGCCTCCTGCTGCGCGGGCAGAGCATGACGAACGCCGACGCGCCGTTCAAGGGCGGGCTCGCGCCCGCCGTGCGCCGACGCGTGCGCGACTACATCGACACGTACCTGACGCAGCCGATGACGCTCGGCGAACTGGCCGGGCTCGCGTCGCTGTCCGAATACCATTTCTCGCGGATGTTCCGCGTGTCGTTCGGCCGCGCGCCGCATGCGTGGATCGCCGAGCAGCGCCTCGCCCGCGCGCGCACGCTGCTGCGCACGACGTCGCTGCCGCTCGCGCAGGTCGCCGCGCAGTGCGGCTACGCGAACGCCGCCCATCTCAGCCATCGCTTTCGCGACACGCATGGCGCGACGCCCGGCGAGTACCGCCGCGCGATGCAGGCCACGTAGGCGGCCCGGGCAACGCGCGTCGCGTCACGCGGCGCGCCCCGACAGCGCCTGCTCGAGCGCCGCGACGCCCGACGGCAGATCGACGTCCACCTTCAGGTCGACCATCGTGCGGCCAAACGCGTGCAGCGTGCGGAACAGATTGTGCTCGCGGCACTGCTCGCCCATCTGGCCGATCCGCACGATCGGCAGGCCGAACGAGCCCGAGATCTCGACCTGATACTGCTTCGAGATGTGACCGCAGATGAGCCCCGGCGTGAGCCCTTCCGGCGCCGCGATGCCGACGACCGAGTTCAGCCGGCACGATTCGGGTGCATAGAGCTCGAGCCCCATTCCGGTGATCCCCGCCTGCAGCGCGAGCGAGCAGCGCAGATGCCGCGCGTAGCGGTTCTCGAGCGTCTCCGCGCAGACGAGCCGCAGCGCCTCGTGCAGCGCGAGCACGCCGGACACGGGCGCCGTGTAGTGATAGCCGGCGTTGTGCCAGAAGTTCTCGGCGAGCGCCATGTCGAGGCACCAGTGCGTGTTCGGCTCCGGGCGGCTCTTCATCCGCTCCCACGCGGCGTCGGAGAACGCGATCAGCGACACGCCCGGAATCGACGACAGCCCCTTCTGCCCGCCCGTGATCACCGCGTCGATGCCCCACGCGTCCATGTCGAGCGGCATCGTCGACAGCGTGCAGACCGCGTCGACGACGACGAGCGCGCCCGCCGCCTTCGCGATCGCCGCGATCTCCTTCAGATGGCGGTTCCACACGGTGTTCGACGTCTCGCCGTGGACGATCGTGACGATCTCGGGGCGCTCGCGCGCGATCGCGCCGGCGACTTCGTCGAGGCTCGCGACCGAGCGGTCGGGCACGTCGATCGTCGCGACGCTCGCGCCGACGCGCGTCGCCATCTCGGCCATCCGCGCGCTGAAGAAGCCGTTCTTGATCGACAGCACCTTCGTGCCGGGCCACGCGAGATTCGAGACGGCCATCTCCATCGCGGCGGAGCCCGGCCCCGCGACGCCCAGCACCCACTTCGTGCGCGTCTGGAACACGTAGCGGGCCATTTCCTTCACCTGCTCGATGATCTTCGCCATCGTCGCGCCCAGGTGGTTGATCACGATCGTGTTCGCCTTCGCGACCGCGGCGGGGATCGGCACCGGGCCGGCGCCCATCATGAGGAGCGGTTCTTCGGGCAGGATCGCGTCGAGCGGGACGACGACGGGACAGGGAATCGGCGAATGATCGGTCGTGGACATGGGCTGGCGGAGGACAACGGGTTGGAAAAAGCGGTGATCGATCGATCATTCCGCGAACCGATGCAATGCGCAAGTGTTTTGATCGACGCGCGCTTCGGATGCTTGCGCGGCGTCGGGTCGCGCTGGCCGGGCCGCCCTGCGACATATCGGGGGTTGACGTCCGCCGCGCGCATCCCGGCACATGCCGGCGCCGCACTCTTTCTCGCGCCTCGCACCGGAAAATTCCGGCCCGCCCCGCCCGAATAGGCCAAACCGGCATCAAATCGACTCCCCGTTAAATCGAAAAATCATTTTTTGCAAGCCGAGTCGTCAAGCTTTCCGTAAAAGCTTGCATTAACCATTCTGTGCGGCGCAGCAAACTATTTGTTCCGCGCAGGAAAAGAACCGTACACCTCATTGCAATTCGCACACAAAAATCCTCAAAAAAATACGCGAACGGCATCCTGCGCGCGGCGCGCCGCACTCCGAACCAGCGGAGTCCCGAAATGGAAACGGTCCCGCGCCGGCGCACCGCCCGGCCCGCCTTGCCGGGATTAAAACCGGCCCAATCGCCGAATATCGCGCACGCGAATCGCGGAATCGGTTCACGCCCCATAAATAGGGGATCGCCGGGGCCGGCGGCCGATTTATTACATTCGGGATGAAATAATTATTTAGTTGACTGATGCTGTCAGCTTATTGAACAATTTGCCCAGCCTTCGATGATTCGTTATTTAAGACAAGTCCTGTGCTGATCCGACAGCCGGCGGCTTGCCATGATCGAAGGTGAAAAACACAACATAATCATTTAATGGGCCAACGAAAGCTATGAACCAAATCCAGACCATGCGTGTTTTCGTATGTGTTGCCGAACTGCAGAGCTTCCGCCGGGCGGCGCGCAAGCTCGGCGTATCGAATGCGCTCGTCACGCGTTCGATCGCGATGCTCGAAACACATCTGAACACGCGTCTCATCCATCGCACGACACGCAACCTGTCGCTGACGGAAGCGGGCATCCGCTATCTCGACGGCTGCCGGGCGCTCCTCGAGGAGTTCGATCAACTCGAGGCGTCGGTCGAACGGGCGGTGCACGAGCCCGTCGGCACGCTGCGCGTCGCCGTGTCCGGGTTGCTGTCGCCCGGCCGGATCACCCCTCTCGTCGACAGCTACCGTCGCCAGTACCCGAAGGTGCGCGTGCAGTTGACGCTGACCGAGGGGCCGCTCGACGTGATCGAAGCCGGCTACGACGCGGGCCTCGTCACGGGCGGCCGCCTCGACGGCAATCCGGCGCTGATCGGCCATCCGCTGATGCCGAACACGCTCGCGCTCTGCGCGGCGCCTTCGTACATCGAGCGGCACGGCGCGCCGCACCGCCCCGACGATCTCGTGCGCCACGCGTGCATCGCGCTGCCGGCCGGCCAGCACTCGTCGACCTGGCGCTTCGTCGATCCGGACCACTTCACGCACGTCGTGTCGCTGCAGCCCGTCTACACGGTCAACAGCGCGTCGATGGTGCGCGCGGCGACGCTCGCCGGCACCGGCATTTCGGTGCTGCCGGAAAGCTACATCGCCGATGCGCTCGAAAGCGGCGAGCTGGTGCGGATCCTCGGCGACTACCGGATCGACGATCCCGACACGCAGTTGTCGATCGTCTATCCGAACCGCCAGTTCCTGCCGGCGCGCACCCGCAGCTTCGTCGAGCACGCGCTGTATCACCTCGGCGGGCAGAAGACGGAGACGAACGGCCACTACTTCATGCGCGAAGCCGGCACGGCGAAGCGCCCGGACGTCGTCGCAGGACTCCAGTGACGCCCGACTGAAGTAAACTGATGCGCACCTTTACCGGAGGCAAAGCGTGCGCGTGATTCTTTTCAGCAGCCGGCAGTACGACCACGATTCGTTCGATGCCGCCAACCAGTCGTTCGGCTACCGGCTGCACTTCCAGCCTTCCCATCTCGACGCGGAGACGGCGATCCTCGCGCGCGGCTATGAAGTCGTGTGCCCGTTCGTCAACGACACGCTCGACGCCCCCGTGCTCGAAGCGCTCGCCGCAGGCGGCACGCGCGTCATCGCGCTGCGCTCGGCCGGCTTCAACCACGTCGATCTCGCGGCGGCCGCCCGGCTCGGGCTCGTCGTCGTGCGCGTGCCCGCCTACTCGCCGCATGCGGTCGCCGAGCACGCGGTCGCGCTGATCCTCGCGCTCAACCGCCGCCTGCCGCGCGCCGTCGCGCGCACCCGCGAAGGCGACTTCTCGCTCAACGGGCTGCTCGGCTTCGATCTCTTCGGCAAGACGGTCGGCGTGATCGGCACGGGGCTCATCGGCAGCGTGTTCGCGCGGATCATGGCGGGCTTCGGGATGCGCGTGCTCGCGCATTCGCTGCCGCCGCACGACGACGCGCTGCTCGCGCTCGGCGTGCGCTACGTGCCGCTCGACGCGCTGCTCGCCGAATCGGACATCGTGAGCCTGCACTGCCCGCTGATGCCCGCGACCCATCACATGATCGGCGCCGATGCGCTCGCGCGGATGAAGCCGGGCGCGATGCTGATCAACACGAGCCGCGGCGGCCTCGTCGACACGCAGGCGCTGATCGACGCGCTGAAGACGGGCCAGCTCGGCCATCTCGGGCTCGACGTCTACGAGGAGGAAAGCGGGCTCTTCTTCGAGGACCACTCCGACCGCCCGCTGCAGGACGACGTGCTCGCGCGGCTGCTCACGTTCCCGAACGTGATCGTCACGTCGCACCAGGCGTTCTTCACGCGCGAGGCGCTCGCGGAGATCGCGCACACGACGCTGGCGAACATCCGCGCATGGCAGGACGGCGCGCCGCGGAACGTCGTCGACGCCGGGCGGCAGGGCTGACGGCGCGGCGGGCGAAGGCGGACGCGGCGCGCCGCGCGCCTCGACATGAACGACGCCGCGCCGCCACGAATCGGCTGAACCCTGATTGGCGCGCCGCGCGACTCTGCTATCGTTGCGGCGATTCGCCTTCACCCGCCTTGCCAGTCCACCATGCGTTTCGACGAACCCGCGATCGCCGCCGTCTACCGCGCGATCTTCGAACGGCGCGACATGCGCCATTTCACGTCCGCCCCGGTCGATTCCGCCGTGCTCGCGCGCCTGCTGCGCGCCGCGCACCACGCGCCGAGCGTCGGCTTCATGCAGCCGTGGCGCTTCATCCGCGTGACCGAGCCGGCGCTTCGCGAGCAGATCCACGCGCTCGTCGAAGCCGAGCGCCGCGCGACCGCCGACGCGCTCGGCGAGCGGCACGACGAGTTCATGCGGCTGAAGGTGGAAGGCGTGCGCGAATGCGGCGAGCTGCTCGTCGTCGCGCTCGCCGACGGGCGCGAGCGGCACGTGTTCGGCCGCCGCACGCTGCCGGAAATGGATCTCGCGTCGGCCGCGTGCGCGATCCAGAACATGTGGCTCGCCGCGCGCGCCGAAGGGCTCGGGATGGGCTGGGTATCGCTCTTCGACGTCGACGCGCTGCGCCGGCTGCTCGCGATGCCCGACGGCGCCAAGCCGATCGCCGTGCTGTGCCTCGGCCACGTCGACGCGTTCTACGCCAAGCCGATGCTCGAGGAGGAGCGCTGGGCCACGCGGATGCCGCTCGAAGCGTGCCTGTACGAAAACGGCTGGGACGTCGCGCCGACGCCTGCGCGCAACACCTGATCAGGCCCCAAACACCGGGGTTTTCCCTGAGATAAAATCGCGGCTGTTCCGCCCGCTTCCATCGGCGCGCCGCATCCCGCGGCGCCGGACGCGGCGGTCCTCCCGCGAGTCGTCCATGCCGCTGCCTCTCTTCGCCCTTGCCGTTGCCGCGTTTGGCATCGGTACCACCGAGTTCGTCATCATGGGACTCCTGCCGAACGTCGCGCGCGACCTCGGCGTGTCGATTCCGGCGGCGGGCATGCTCGTGTCCGGCTATGCGCTCGGCGTGACGATCGGCGCGCCGATCCTCGCCGTCGTCACCGCGAAGATGCCGCGCAAGGCGGCGCTCCTCGCGCTCATCGGCGTGTTCATCGTCGGCAATCTGTTTTGCGCGATCGCGCCCGGCTACGCGACGCTGATGGTCGCGCGCGTCGTCACCGCGTTCTGCCACGGCGCGTTCTTCGGCATCGGCTCGGTGGTCGCGAGCAGCCTCGTCGCGCCGAACAAGCGCGCACAGGCGATCGCGCTGATGTTCACGGGCCTGACGCTCGCGAACGTGCTCGGCGTGCCGCTCGGCACCGCGCTCGGCCAGGCGTTCGGCTGGCGCGCGACGTTCTGGGCAGTCACCGGCATCGGCGCGCTCGCGGCGGCGGCGCTCGCCTTTTGCGTGCCGAAGCGCCTCGAGATGCCCGCGGCCGGCATCGCGCGCGAGTTCAGCGTATTGCGCAATCCGCAGGTGCTGATGGTGCTCGGCATCAGCGTGCTCGCGTCGGCGAGCCTCTTCACCGTGTTCACGTACATCACGCCGATCCTCGAGGACGTGACGGGCTTCACGCCGCACGAGGTCACGCTCGTGCTGCTGCTGTTCGGCCTCGGCCTGACGGTCGGCGGCACCGTCGGCGGCAAGCTCGCCGACTGGCGGCGGATGCCGTCGCTCGTCGCGACGCTCTCGTCGATCGGCGTCGTGCTCGCCGCGTTCGCGGGCACGATGCGCGCGCCGCTGCCCGCGCTCGCGACGATCTTCGTGTGGGGCGTGCTCGCGTTCGCGATCGTGCCGCCGCTGCAGATCCTGATCGTCGATCGCGCGAGCCACGCGCCGAATCTCGCATCGACGCTCAACCAGGGCGCGTTCAACCTCGGCAACGCGCTCGGCGCGTGGCTCGGCGGCACCGCGATCCATGCAGGCGTGCCGCTCGCGAAACTGCCGTGGGCGGGCGCCGCGCTCGCGATGGCGGCGCTCGCGCTCACGCTGTGGTCCGCGTCGCTCGAGCGGCGCGCGGTTCCGGGGCCGGCCGAATGCGCGTGACATGCGTCGCGCGCCGGCTTGAATCGCTCGGAATGGCGCGACGCCAGGCCATCCGCCGGTGGTAGCATCACGGCCGTCATGAAAACGATCCTCACCCGCGATTTTCTCGCGCTCATTCTCAGCGTTGCCGTCGTCGGCCTGGGCACGGGCGCGACGCTCCCCCTCACCGCGCTCGCGCTCACCGAAGCGGGCCACGGCACCCGCATCGTCGGCATGCTGACCGCCGCGCAGGCGGGCGGCGGCCTCGCCGTCGTGCCGTTCGTCGCGGCAATCACGAAGCGGCTCGGCGGGCGGCAGGTGATCGTCGCATCGGTGATCGTGCTCGCCGCGGCAACCGCGCTGATGCAGTTCACGTCGAGCCTCGCCGTCTGGGGCGTGCTGCGCGTCGTCTGCGGCGCCGCGCTGATGCTGCTCTTCACGATCGGCGAGGCCTGGGTCAACCAGCTCGCCGACGATGCGACGCGCGGCCGCGTCGTCGCGATCTACGCGACGAACTTCACGCTGTTCCAGATGGCCGGGCCCGTGCTCGTGAGCCAGATCGCCGGCATGACGCACGTGCGCTTCGCGTTGAGCGGCGCGCTCTTTCTGCTCGCGCTGCCGTCGCTCGCGTCGATCCGCAAGACGCCCATCGCCGACGAGCCGCACCACGACGCGCACGATCGCTGGACGCGCGTGATGCCTAAGATGCCCGCGCTCGTCGCAGGCACCGCGTTCTTCGCGCTGTTCGACACGCTTGCCCTCTCGCTGCTGCCGCTCTTCGCGATGGCGCGCGGCGTCGCGAGCGAGGCGGCCGTGCTGTTCGCGGCGATCCTGCTGTTCGGCGACACCGCGATGCAATTCCCGATCGGCTGGCTCGCCGACAAGCTCGGCCGCGAGCGCGTGCACATCGGCGCGGGGGGCGTCGTGCTCGCGCTGCTGCCGCTCGTGCCCTTCGTCATCGCGACGCCGTGGCTCTGCTGGCCGCTCCTCTTCGTGCTCGGCGCGGCGGCGGGCAGCGTCTATACGCTGTCGCTCGTCGCGTGCGGCGAGCGCTTCCGCGGCTCGGCGCTCGTGACCGCGAGCTCGCTCGTGTCGGCGTCGTGGAGCGCGGCGAGCTTCGGCGGGCCGCTCGTCGCGGGCGCGCTGATGGAGCAGTTCGGCGGCGACGCGCTGATCGGCGTGCTGATCGTGTCGGCGCTCGCGTTCGTCGGCGCGGCGCTGTGGGAGCGGCGCGCGTTGCCGATGCGCGCCACGCGGCAGGGGCGTTGACGCAATGCGGTGATCGCCGCCGTCGCGTCGCGGCGCTCTGCGCGCCCTACCGCATCATCGGTTCAACGCCGGCAGAATCTTCCCGACGCACGTGCCGAAGCCGACGCGATACCCGTCGCCTTGACACCAGCCGGCGAGCGTCAGCTCGTCGCCGTCCTCGATGAACGCGCGCGTGCCGCCGTCCGCGAGCGCGACGGGCTCCTTGCCGTTCCACGTCAGCTCGAGCAGGCTGCCGAACGCATCCTTCGCCGGCCCGCTGATCGTGCCCGAGCCCATCAGGTCGCCGACCCGCGTGTTGCAGCCCGACACCGTGTGATGCGCGAGCTGCTGCGCCATCGTCCAGTACATGTGCTTGAAGTTCGTGCGCGCGATCGTCGTCGCGCCGGCCGCGCCGTCCGGCTTCAACCGCACTTCGAGCGTGACGTCGAACGCATGCTCGCCGCCGTGACGCAGATACGCGAGCGGCTCCGGCGCCTGCTTCGGCTGCGCGGTGCGGAACGGTTCGAGCGCGTCGAGCGTAACGATCCACGGCGAGATCGACGTCGCGAACGTCTTCGCGTTGAACGGCCCGAGCGGCACGTATTCCCATTGCTGGATGTCGCGCGCGCTCCAATCGTTGAGCAGCACCATTCCGAAGATGTGCGACTCCGCGTCCTCGCACGCGATCGGCTCGCCGAGCGCGTTGCCGCGGCCGACGATGAAGCCCGTCTCCAGCTCGATGTCGAGCTTGCGGCACGCGCCGAACACCGGACGGTCGCGGTCAGCCAGCTTCAGTTGACCGTTCGGCCGGCGCACCGGCGTACCGCTCACGACGACCGACGACGCTCGGCCGTTGTAGCCGATCGGCATCTCCGACCAGTTCGGCAGCAGCGCGTTCTTCGGATCGCGAAACATCGAGCCGACGTTCGTCGCGTGTTCCTTCGACGAATAGAAATCGGTGTAGCCGGGAATGTCGACGGGCAGATGCAGCGTCGCGTCGCGCTGCTCGACGAGCACGCGCGCGCGCAGCGCCGCGTCGTCGCGCAGCCGCGCGCAGCCGCGCTCGAACAGCGCGCTCAACTGGATGCGCACGCTGCGCCACGCGTCGCGGCCGAGCGAGATGAAATCGTTCAGCGCCGGCCGCTCGAACACGGCCGCCCCGCCCTCGACCGTCAACAGGCCCGCGCGCGCGAGCTCGGCCAAGTCGACGATCCGGTCGCCGAGCGCGACGCCCGCGCGACGCGACGGGTTGCGCGCATCGCTGAAGACGCCGAACGGCAGGTTCTGGATCGGGAAGTCGCACGCGGCGTCGTTCGCCGCGTCGAGCCAGCTCTTGCGGGAAGGATCGAGGCTCGCGCGCAGCGCGTCGGGAATGGCGCTCATCGTTGCTCCGGATTGAAATGTTTCTTGAGGCCCTGCCAGCATTCGAAGTAGTTCGCCTGGAGCTGCGCGGTGTCGAGCGCAAAGCGCGTCGGCCGGATCAGCGTGCGGGTCTCGAACATGAACGCCATCGTGTCGCCGACCTTGTTCGGCGTCGACGTGTCGATCGAGGAAGCCTTCTCGAACGTCTCCGCGTCCGGCCCGTGGCCCGACATGCAGTTGTGCAGGCTCGCGCCGCCCGGCATGAAGCCCTCGGCCTTCGCGTCGTAGACGCCGTGCACGAGCCCCATGAACTCGCTCGCGACGTTGCGGTGGAACCACGGCGGGCGGAACGTATCCTCGGCCGCGAGCCAGCGCGGCGGGAAGATCACGAAGTCGATCGCGTCGACGCCCGGCGTGTCGCATTGCGACTGCAGCACGAGGAAGATCGACGGGTCCGGATGGTCGTAGCTGATCGAGCCGATCGTGTTGAAGTGACGCAGATCGTACTTGTACGGCGCGTAGTTGCCGTGCCATGCGACGACGTCGAACGGCGAATGATCGATGTCCGCGCGCCAGAGCCGGCCGTTGAGCTTCGCGACGAGCTCGAACGCGCCTTCGCGATCCTCGTACGACGCGTTCGGCGTCAGGAAATCGCGCGGATTCGCGAGGCCGTTCGAGCCGATCGGCCCGAGGTCCGGCAACCGGAGCAGCGCGCCGAAGTTCTCGCAGACATAGCCGCGCGCGTGCCCGTCCGGCAGCGCGACCGCAAAGCGCACGCCGCGCGGAATCACTGCGATCTCGAACGGCTCGACGTCGAGCCGGCCGAGCTCCGTCATGATGAAGAGCCGCCCTTCCTGCGGCACGATCAGCAGTTCGCCGTCCGCGCTGTAGAAGAAGCGCTCGCGCATCGAGCGGTTCGCCGCGTACAGGTGGATCGCGCAGCCGCTCATCGCGGCGGCCGAACCGTTGCCCGCCATCGTCACCCAGCCGTCGACGAAATCGGTCGGCTGCGCGGGCATCGGCAGCGGGTCCCAGCGCAACTGGTTCGGCGGCGTCGGCGGCACGTCGTCCGAATCGCCGAAATCGGCGACGATCCGGCGCTCGCCGGACACGAGCTCGAACGGCCGGTGCATGGCGGCGGGCCGGATCCGGTACAGCCACGACCGGCGGTTATGGCCGCGCGGCGCGGTGAACGCGGTGCCGGACAGTTGCTCCGCGTAGAGCCCGTACGGCGCGCGCTGCGGCGAGTTGCGCGCGTGCGGCAGCGCGCCCGGCAGCGCCTCGGTCGCGAATTCGTTCGCGAAGCCGCTCTGGTAGCCGGCTTCGCCCGGTTTCGAAAAATTCAGTGCCATAATTGTCGTTCTCTCCATTCAAGCGACGTTCGATGCGGGCGCGCCGCGCCGCCGCGTCACGCCCGCGAGGCCGAGCACGAAGACGGCCGAGCACAGCACCGGCACGGCCGCTGCGTGAAACAGCGCGTCGTTCGACCAGCCGAGCGCGATCAGTTGCCCGCCGACGAGCGGCCCGAGCACGGAGCCGACACGGCCCACGCCGAGGCCCCAGCCGATGCCCGTCGAGCGCAGCGACGTCGGGTAATAGTGGCCCGCGAGCGCGTTGACCGCGGGCTGTCCGCCGACGATGCAAAAGCCGCCGACGAACACGGCTGCGAGCAGCCAGACGAACGCGTGCGCGGCCGAGCCGATCAGGCCGACCGCGACCGTCGCGCACGCGAAGCACGCGAACAGCACGCGCACGAAGCCGTGCCGCTCGATGAACCAGCCGAGCGACAGCGTGCCGATCACGCCGCCCGTCTGCAGCACGGTGCCGACGATGACGGCCGTGCCGCTCGCATAGCCCGCGTCGCGCATCACGGTCGGCAGCCAGTTCGACAGGAAGTACAGGTCGATCAGGTTCATGAAGTTGATCGCCCACAAGAGCAGCGTGACGCTCGCGCGCCCCGCGCGGAACAGCTCGGCGACGGGCGCGCCCTGCGGCCCCGCTTCGCGCACGACGAGCCGCGTATCGGGCGAGACCGCAAGCTGCGGCGCGAACTTCGCGAGCCACGCGCGCGCCGCGTCGTGCCGGCCGCGCAGCACGAGCAGTTGCGGCGATTCGGGCAGGCGCGCGGCCATCGCGGCCGCGAGCGCGAGCGGCACCGCGCCGCCGACGAAGAACACCGCGCGCCAGCCGAACGCCGGAATCAGCGCGGCGCTGACGAAGCCGCCCAGCGCCGCGCCGGCCGTGAAGCCGCACGACACGATCATCATCCGCTTCACGCGACGCGCGCTCGGGCTGCATTCGCCGACGAGCGCCATCGCGTTCGGCATGATGCAGCCGAGCCCCAGGCCCGTGACGAAGCGCAGCGCGATCAGCGTCGGAATCGACGTCGCGAACGGCGTCGCGAGCATCGTCAGCGCAAAAAACAGCGTCGCGCCGATCAGCACGGGGCGCCGGCCGATCCGGTCGGCGAGCACCGACAGGCCGAGCGCGCCGAGCAGCATCCCGAACAGGCTCGCGCTGAAGACGGGCCCGAGCGCCTGCTTCTTCACGCCCCATTCGGCGATCACGCTCGGCGCGACGTAGCCCATCGCCTGCGCGTCGAAGCCGTCGATCACGAGGCACAGCCCGCACAGCGCGAGCAGCATCGCGTGAAACGCGGGCCGGTGCGTGTCGTCGATCACGCGCTCGACTTCGAGCACGCGCGCCGCGCTCCCGCCCGCGCTCATCGCAGCGCAGGCGCGCCGGGCGCGCCTTCGAGCGTGGCCGCGCCGCTGCGCGCGAGCGCCATCGCTTCGCGCAGCACGTCGATGTCGCCGATCTGGTTCGCGAGCAGCAGGATCAGCTTCGCGTTGACGAGCTGGCTCTCGCTGTCGGGCAGATCGCGGTGCATGTCGATCAGCGCCTCGTAGAACGCGTCCGGATCGGGCAGACGCAAGCGGGTGTCGAGGTGCATCGGGTGTCTCCTGGTCTTGGTCGATGTTTTTTTTCGCTCACGCGTTGCAGATCGCGCGGGCGAGCGCCGCGCGCACCGCGTTTGCATCCGCCGTGCGAAAGCGCGCACACACGTGCTGGTCCGGGCGCAGCAGATAGAACGTGCCGGGGCGCGCGTCGTAGCGCTGCGCGGCGAGCCCTTCGCTGTCCTCGATCACGTCGACGCCCGCGACCGCGCGCGCGTCGCCCTTCGGCACGACGAGCACGGGCGCGATGGGCAGCGCGTGGCCGCGCGTCGCGTCGACGAGCGCGCCCGCATCGTCGATCGAGCCGAACAGGATGCCGACGAAGCCCCCCGTCAGATGCGGCAGCAGCCAGCCGGGCGCGCCGTTCGCGAGCACGGGCGCATCGAGCGCGACCGCGCCCGGCGCCGGCGCGCGCTCGAACGTCTCGCCCGCGCGATCGGGCGTGTTGAGCGGCGAAACGGCGAGCACGGCGGGCACCGACAGCCGGCCGCTGTTCACGAGCCTGCGCGCGAACTCGCAGTCGCGCGCGAGCTTGAGCGTCGCGTCGCGAAACACGCGCGAGATCGGACTCTTCGGCGTGATGAAGTCGGTCGAGCGCGTCGAATTGCGGATGTTCTCGTCGGCCGCGAATTCGCGCTCGCGCGCATACGTGTCGAGCAGGCGATCGGGCGCGCGGCCGTCGAGCACGAGCTTCAGTTTCCACGCGAGGTTGTCCGCGTCCTGCACGCCGCTGTTCGCGCCGCGCGCGCCGAACGGCGATACGCCGTGCGCGGAATCGCCCGCGAACAGCACGCGGCCGTGGCGGAAGCTATCCATCCGCTGGCAGCGGAACGTGTAGACGCTCACCCATTCGAGCTCGAACTCGACGTTCGGCCCGAGCAGCGCGCGCACGCGCGCAATCACGCGCTCCAGCGCCTTCTCGGCGACGGGATCGGCGTCCCAGCCGAGCTGGAAATCGATGCGCCACACGTCGTCCGGCTGCCGGTGCAGCAGCACCGACTGATTGCGATGAAACGGCGGATCGAACCAGAACCAGCGCTCGGCCGGGAACGGCGCCTTCACCTTCACGTCGGCGATCAGGAAGCGGTCCTTGAACGTGCGGCCGCGGCTGTCGAGCCCCATCATCGCGCGCAGCGGGCTCTTCGAGCCGTCCGCCGCGATCACGTAGCGCGCACGCAGCGTGTACGGCCCCTCCGGCGTGTCGACGTCGAGCTCCGCATGCTCGGGCGTCTGCCGGATGCCCGTCACGCGGCTCTTCCAGCGCAGATCGAGGTTCGGCAGCTCGAGCGCGCGCTCGGCCAGATAGCCTTCGACGTAGTACTGCTGCAGATTGACGAACGCGGGCCGCGCGTGCCCGACTTCCGGCAGCAGGTCGAACGCATAGATCAGCTCGTCCTGCAGGAACACCTTGCCGACGTGCCAGCTCACGCCCTTTTGCGCGACCCGCTCGCCGCAGCCGAGTCGATCGAAGATCTCGAGCGTGCGCTTCGCGAAGCAGATCGCGCGCGAGCCGGCCGACAGCGTGTCGTCGTCGTCGAGCAGCACGACGGGCACGCCCTGCTGCGCGAGATCGATCGCCGCCGCGAGCCCGACGGGCCCCGCGCCGACGACGACGGCCGGATGCGGTTCGCCTTCGTCCGCGCCGGCCGCGCGCGGGCGATAGTCGAACTTCAGCGTCTGATAATCGATGGTCATGATGTCGCCCGCCGCGCTCAGCCTTCGAGGGTGTGCCACATGTCCTTGTCGCGCTCGGCCGTCCAGATCCGCGGGTCCGGGTATTGCGTGGCCTCGTCGAACGCGCGCGTCACGTCGAACGGCATGCAGTGGTCGAAGATCACCCAGTCGCCGAACTTCGGCTTCAGTTGCGCGTAGGTCTCCTTGTAGATCGCGTTCAGGTCCCGGCCCGCCGCCGCGCCCGATTTCACCTTCGCGTACAGCTCGCTCACGAACGCGCGCGTGCCCGCTAGGCCGTCGGCGACTTCCCGCGGCGTCTTCAGCGCGGCGCCGCGCCCCGGCACGAGCTTCTCGGGCCCGAGCGCCGCGATCGCGTCGAGCGTCGCCGGCCAGTCCTGGAAGTACGCGTCGCCCGCATACGGCGTCGCGCCGTATTCGACGAGGTCGCCCGACAGCAGCACCTTGTCCTGCGGCAGCCACACGACCGTGTCGCCCTTCGTGTGGCCGCGGCCGAGCTGCATGATCTTCACTTCGAGCCTGCCGAGCCGCAGCGTCATCTCGCCCTTGAACGTGAGCGTCGGCCACGTGAGGCCCGGCACCGACTCGACCGAGCGGAACAGGCGCGGGAAGCGCTCGATCTCGCTCTTCATGTCGGCCGCGCCGCGCTCGGCGATCAGGTCGTATGTGTCCTGGCTCGCGATCACGTGGTCGGCGCCGTACGCGGACGCGCCCAGCACGCGCACCGCGTGGTAGTGCGTGAGCAGCACGTACTTGATCGGCTTGTCGGTGACTTCGCGGATCCGGCGGATCACGTCCTCGGCCATCACGGGCGTCGCCTGCGTGTCGGCGACGAGCACCGCGTCGTCGCCGACGACGATCCCCGTGTTCGGATCGCCTTCCGCCGTATAGGCGTAGGCGTGCTCGGACAGCCGCTCGAACGTCACCTTCTTCTCGGCCAGATCCGCCTGCGATGCAAATTTCTTGTCACCCGCCATTTGTCGCTCCTTGCTCCGTATTGAGGGATGCGCCGCTTTCGTCGGGCAAGCCGCGCGCCTGATTGACCGGATTACTTGATCTGCGTCAACATCATGATTTACGAATAGTAAAACCAATTACGATTAGTGAAATCATCGTATACCCTAGGCGTCGGCGCGGAACCGATATCGATATGAGCAACTCACGCAGCCAATCGCGCGCGGCGCTGCTACTATCGTTCATATACGGCGGCCGTTTCGGCCGCCTTTCTTCCTTCCGGAGTCCATGGTTCCGCCCACCATTCCCGAGCTCGTCGCCCGCGCGGGCAAGCTCCCGTTCCTGTGCGACCACCTTGCGCTCGAAGACGGCGCGCAGGGCGCATACGCGCACCTGCGCGGTCTCAAGCTGGAGAGCGTCTACGAGCCGATCTACGACGTGTCGATGCCGGGCGCGCCGCAATCGACGTCGCTCTCCGACGCGATCGAGCGCTACGGCGACGAACTCGGCTTCCAGGCGGTCACGCACGCGGGCGGCGCACCGTTCGATCCGATCGGCGCCGTCGCCGACGATCAGGAGCTCGTCGCGCTCGACCGGCTCGCGCGCAGCCTGCACGCGATCAACTTCTTCGGCGCGCAGCGGCACGGCCTGCTGTTCCTGCGCGTGCACGAACGGCTGCTGAAGAGCGTCAAGTACGACCACGGCAAGCACTTCTCGACCGTGCTCAAGAGCTTCGGGCTACCGCCCGAGCGCGTCGTGATCGAGCTGCCGGCGGCGGCCGTCGCGCACAAGACGTTCCTCGGCTATCTGACGAAGAGTTATCAGCACTACGGCTTCAAGGTCGCCGACAAGCTGCCCGATCCGGGGCGCATCCTCGCCGTCGAATCGGACATGGCGCGGCCCGACTACATCAAGATGGACGCCGCGATCGCGCTGCGGGAAGGGATGGTGAAGGCGCTCGTCGGCTATGCGCAGCGCGTGCGCATTCCGCTCATCTTCGATCACGTCGTCGACGAGGCGCAGTTCGAGCTGCTGCGTCAGTACGACGTGCGGCTCGTGCAGGGGCCGGTGTTCTCGCAGCCGGCCGCGGTCTGACGGGACGCGGGCGCTCGCGGGCGATGCAGCGCCCGGCGCGCCGCGCGCCGGGCGGAATGCGCGCGATGGGCGGCCGCGCTCGCGCGACGCCGGCTCGGCTCAGTGGTCGCCGTCGTCGCGCACCGGCAAACCGCCCGCCACTTCCAGGCCGGGGATGCGGCTCGCGTACCACGTATGCGCTTTCGGCGTGATCGCCGACGGATCGTCGAGCGTCGCGTAATTGACCTCGACCGTCGAAGGCGCATCCGACCGCCGGTATTCGAGCTGCGCGCCGCACTGCGCGCAGAAGCGCCGCTCGCCCCACGCGCTCGACGCGAACACGCGCGGCTCGCCCTTCACGTACTCGAACGCGCCGAGCGGCACCGTCGCCCAGGCGAGCACGGCGGCGCCCGTCGTCCGCTGACACAGCCGGCAATGACAGAAGCCGGCGTCCGCAGGCGTGCCGACGATCCGGTAACGAATTGCGCCGCACGCGCACCCGCCTTCCAGGGATTCCGAGCTCGACATCACAAACCTCCTGTTCACGCGGCACCGGGATACAGCGATGAAAATCGGCATCTACGATACAACCGATTGCAGCCGCATGCCGCCTCGCCTCGACGCGCGCGGCGGCAAATCGAACGGCGACGGTCCCGCGCCGGCTCAGCCCAGCTCCCCGAGCCGCCGGGCGAGCGCCTTCAGCTTCGGGCCGATCCGGCTGCGGAACACGTCCTCGCCCATCGACGACGCCGGCCCGCTGCAACTGAGAATCAGCCAGCGCCCTTCGCGCGGCTCGCGAAACGGCACGGCGGCAGCGTTCACGTCCTCGTGCCAGTCGCGAAACGAGTAACAGCAGCCATCGACGGCGAATGCGTCGACCGCATGCTCCGCCGCGTCGACGAGCGCCGCCCCCGCCCGCCCCTTCCCCGCCGTCTTGCGCAGCTCGGCAAAGAGCGCCGCGCGCGCGTCGGGCGGCTGCACCGCAAGATACGCACGCCCCATCGAGCTCGTCAGCATCGACAGCCGCGACCCCGACGCGAGCCCGAGCGTCAGCGCCGTCTCGCTGCGGATCGTCTCCAGGTAGATCATGTCGAGCCCGTCGCGGCAACCGAGCGACACCGCCGCGCCGATCTCGTGCGCGAGCGCCTGCATGTGCGGCCGCGCGAGCGCGAGCGTGTCCGAGCCCGCGAGCAGCGCGTAGCCGAGCGACAGCACGCCCGCATCGAGCGCGTACTTGCCGAGCGCGTCGTCGTAGCGCAGACAGCCGAGCACGGTAAGCGTGTACGCGAGCCGGTTGACGGTCGCCTTCGGCAAGCCGGTGCGCTCGACGAAGTCGCGGTTGCCGAGCATCGTCTCGCCGGGCCTGAACGCGCGCAGCAGATCGAGCCCCCGCGCGAGAGCGACGACGAACTTGCGTTCGTCGAGCGTGTCGGCATCGATGGTCGGAAAATTCATGCGGTGATACACTGGGTTCAATTTGCAAAACATTGTTCCGCATAGCGGAACTATAGTCAAGTGAGGAGATGACGAGATGGCTGCCGCAACCTTCCATTGGGACGATCCGTTGCTGCTCGACCAGCAGCTCACCGACGACGAGCGCATGGTGCGCGACGCCGCGAACGCTTACGCGCAGGGCAAGCTCGCGCCGCGCGTGACGCAGGCGTTCCGCCACGAGACCACCGACGCGGCGATCTTCCGCGAAATGGGCGAGGTCGGCCTGCTCGGGCCGACGATTCCCGAGCAGTACGGCGGCCCCGGCCTCAACTACGTGAGCTACGGGCTCATCGCGCGCGAGGTCGAGCGCGTCGATTCGGGCTATCGGTCGATGATGTCGGTGCAGTCGTCGCTCGTGATGGTGCCCATCTTCGAATTCGGCTCCGACGCGCAGAAGGAAAAGTACCTGCCGAAGCTCGCAACGGGCGAATGGATCGGCTGCTTCGGCCTGACCGAGCCGAACCACGGCTCCGACCCGGGCAGCATGGTCACGCGCGCGCAGAAGGTGCCGGGCGGCTACTCGCTGTCCGGCTCGAAGATGTGGATCACGAATTCGCCGATCGCCGACGTATTCGTCGTCTGGGCGAAGCTCGACGAGGACGGCCGCGACGAGATCCGCGGCTTCATCCTCGAGAAGGGCTGGAAGGGCCTGTCGGCGCCGGCGATCCACGGCAAGGTGGGCCTGCGCGCGTCGATCACGGGCGAGATCGTGCTCGACGAAGTGTTCGTCCCCGACGAAAACATCCTGCCGGGCGTGAAGGGCCTGCGCGGGCCGTTCACGTGCCTGAATTCGGCACGCTACGGCATCGCGTGGGGCGCGCTCGGCGCGGCCGAGTCGTGCTGGCACATCGCGCGCCAGTACGTGCTCGACCGCAAGCAGTTCGGCCGCCCGCTCGCCGCGAACCAGTTGATCCAGAAGAAGCTCGCGGACATGCAGACCGAGATCACGCTCGGCCTGCAGGGCGTGCTGCGGCTCGGCCGGATGAAGGACGAAGGCACCGCCGCCGTCGAGATCACGTCGATCATGAAGCGCAATTCGTGCGGCAAGGCGCTCGACATCGCCCGCCTCGCCCGCGACATGCTGGGCGGCAACGGCATCTCGGACGAATTCGGCGTCGCGCGCCACCTCGTGAACCTCGAAGTGGTGAACACTTACGAAGGCACGCACGACATTCACGCGCTGATCCTCGGCCGCGCGCAGACCGGGATTCAGGCGTTCTTCTGAGTTTGACGAACGTCGCGCGGATGCGGCCGCATCGCCCAGGCGGCGCGGCAAACGAAAAAGCCCCGGCGACCGTGCCGGGGCTTTCGTTATCGCATGACCTTCAAGCCGCGTCAACGCGCGGCGCGCAAGCCGCTTACTTGTTCGGCTGCGGCGTCAGGCGCAGGTACGGGCGCACCGCCTTGAAGCCCTTCGGGAAGCGCTGCTTCAGCTCTTCCGGGTCCTGCAGCGACGGCACGATCACGACGTCGTCGCCATCCTTCCAGTTGCCGGGCGTCGCGACCTTGTAATTGTCGGTCAACTGCAGCGAATCGATGACGCGCAGCACTTCGTCGAAGTTGCGGCCGGTGCTCGCCGGGTAGGTGATGATGAGGCGCACCTTCTTGTTCGGATCGATCACGAACAGCGAGCGCACGGTCAGCGTCTCGTTCGCGTTCGGATGGATCATGTCGTAGAGTTCCGAGACCTTGCGGTCGCCGTCGGCGATGATCGGGAAGCCGACGCTCGTCGCCTGCGTGTCGTTGATGTCGTCGATCCAGCCCTTGTGCGACTCCACGCTGTCGACCGACAGCGCGATCACCTTCACGTTGCGCTTCTCGAATTCGCCCTTGAGCTTCGCGGTCAGGCCGAGCTCCGTCGTGCAGACGGGCGTGTAGTCAGCCGGATGCGAGAACAGGACACCCCAACTATTGCCGAGCCATTCATGGAATTTGATGCGGCCAAGGCTCGAATCCTGCTCGAAATCCGGCGCGATGTCGCCAAGACGTAGACTCATGTTGCAGCTCCTTGAACTTGCATGGGTTGGGTGCCCGGACACACGATGCATCCGGACAGTTTTTTAGCTTAAGTGATCCCGCGGCCGGAGCGAACGATTATTCCGTCAGATATTCATGCCTTTTTATCATTTTTGCCGGGCGCGATTTAACAATCCCGGAAACTTTTTCGTTCCGGATCGGCTCTCTATTGTCACGGCAAGTCGTTTACCATGCTACTCAAGCGCGATCTTGCGCCGCCTGCGCGCCGGGCCGCCGCGCTCGCCCGCAGGCACGGGTTTCGCTACGATGCCCGTAGGACAACCCGCCTCGGCAAGAAGGGAGTCGCAATGTCTGAAGTCAACAAGGAGAAACTGATGTCGGATATCAAAACTGTTCTCGCGGACGCGGAAGACCTGCTGAAGCAGGCCGCGAGCAGCACGGGCGACCGTGCGACCGAGCTGCGCGAGAAGGCGCTTGCACGCCTGAAACAGGCGAAGGAGAAGGCGACCGACGTTCAGGTGGTCGTGGTCGAGAAAGGCAAGAAGGCGGCGCGCGCCACCGACGACTACGTGCACGAGCATCCGTGGACGTCGATCGGCGTCGCGGCCGGCGTCGGCGTGCTGATCGGCCTTCTGATCAATCGCAAGTAACGCGGCACGCCACCGCGAGAGACAGCCCCCGGCCCGCCCGCCTCCGCGCGACGGCCGGGGCCATGCGCTCCGGCCCGTTGCGGCGCCGGCCGTTCTCCGCGCGCAAGCACCTCTTCCATGACGACAGAAACCTCATCGCACCAGTCCGGGCACGGACCGCTTCGCCGCCTGCTCGGCTCGGTGTTCGCTCTGCTGCAGACCCGGCTCGAACTCGTCGGCATCGAGCTCGCCGAGGAGAAGGAACGCCTGATGGGCGTGCTCTTTCTCGGACTCGCCGCGATGATGCTCGCGACGATGGCGCTCATCAGCCTGACGGTGCTCGTCGCGATCGCGTTCTGGGATACCTACCGCTGGCAATCGCTCGCCGCCATCACCGCGCTCTACGCGCTCGGCGCGTTCGCCTGCTGGCTGAGGGCGCGCTCGGGACTGCGCAACGCGCCCGTCGTGTTCGAAGCGACGCTGAACGAACTCGAAAAGGACCGCGAGCTGTTCCGCGGCAAGCCGTGAACGCGCGGCCGCGCTCCCCCTCTTCCCGCCCACTCCACGTCGACGCGCCATGAGTCACTCCGCCCCGGAACAACGATTCCACGCCGCTTCGCAGAAGCGGCACATGAGCGCGGCCCAGTACCGCGCGCTGCGCAAGGAACTGCTGATCCTGCGCTCCGACGTCGAGCGCCTGGAGCTCGCGCAGGCGGGCGCCGAGCTGCGCCAGTCCGTCACGCATTTCAAATGGCTGAAGCTTCTCGTGCCCGGGGTGTCGGGCGGGTCGCTCGGCAAGTCGGCGAGGAACGTGAACGCGATGCTCGGCGCGCTCGTCAGCCAGTATCCGCTGTTGAGCTCGCTGGCGTCCGTCGTGCTCGCAAAGCCCGTGCGCGCGCTGCTGCGCGCGAGCGCGCGCCCCGCGCTCAAGTGGGGCGCCGTCGGCTTCGCGGTTTGGGAGGCCTACCAGATCTGGAAGCAGGCAAAGAACGGCGACGACGCATCCGACGCCGAGGCACCGCGCAGCACACGCCCATAGCGCTCGTCAGCCGCGGACCGCGAATCCGATCGCACCGGCTGCCCCGTTTCCGGCGTCGGGCAATCGGCTCTCGACGCGTCACATCTAGCCGGCTCGCCAGCACGCATCGGTTCCCGGCGCGCCTCCATCGAACGTGCCTCCCTCGGCAACGCGATTCTCGCGCGTGCCGTCTGCATGCAGCACGTAGACGCCGCATTTGTCGTCGCGCATCGCTCCATCGGCGGCTGGACTCGCCTCCAGTGCGTATCCGCCGCGCGCGTCGTCGAACGTGATCCGCAGCACGTAGAGAACCTTGCCGGAATCGGGCGCCCGGTTCATCCCTTCCGGTAATGCGGTGGGCGGCGCTTCACCGAACGCGTCCGCGTACTGTGCGGCGCGATATAGCGCGGCAATCGCGGTCAGCCGGTTCCCTCGTTCGACATGGCTGCGATACGACGGCACGGCAAACGCCGCGAGCACGGCCACGATCGCGAGCGCAACGACCACTTCGATCAATGTAAAGCCTCGCAAGCGCGCGCTGCGTTCAGTACACGACATCGCTATTTCCTCTTCTTTCTATGCTGGTCTTCCCACGACCCGGCGCCACCTGCGTTCGACGCGCCCGCTCTCGATCGCAATCTGCAATTGCAGCCACTCGACCGTATCGTGCGTCGCGCCCACGCCGCGGGCGGTCACGAGGTAGGCGCGCACGTCGGGGCGCGCCGGCAACTTCCACGCTTCGATCAAGCAGCTTGGCGCCTGCGCCGCGCCCGGCCATCCGGCGTACGGACTGAATGCGCCGATGCCGTCGAATACGCCCGGTTGTCGCCACCCGCTCGGCTCGCGCGTCGGCGTCCCACCGCCGCTTGCCGACGGGAATGGCGCCGCGCTACTCTCCAGCGCGTCCGCGCATGCTTCGAGTGCGGCATCCGCTGCGCGAAATGCAATGGATCGGCTCGCGACGCTCGTCATGCGCTGGACCTCCGTCTTCGCGATCTCGAACCACGCGAACGACATCACGATGAGCGAAGCCGTCAAGGCGAGTACGCCCGGCAGCGCGACGCCCCGCGAACCGCGCATCGGCGACTCGCGCCGCCGCGGCGCATCACGCGGCGTCGAACGTTTCCGGACCACCCGTGGTCGCTCCGCATGCAGCCCGACTATGGAACGCGTCATGTGCCGGCTCGATTACGGACCGCAACATATCGTCGCAACGAAAGTCTCGCGCGCGTGTCCGGCGCGCTCGCCATTCGCCCCTCGCAGTCGACGTAACGCACCGGGCGCCCCGTGCGCATGCCTCGTACTTGCACGCAAACGGAAACAGCGGTCACATTGGCCCAGTCGTCGGCAGACAAGGCCGATGCATCGGCCCATCGCGCGGCGCCGTGCAGCCGGTAGCGCAGACGCAAGCGCTCGACGCCTTCGACGAGCGGCTGCGCGATGCCGGGTCTGCCGCTGCCTTCGCAGTACAGCTCCGGTTCGCCCGTCGACGCGCTGATGCGCGCGTAAAAGCGGTTGACGACCAGCGGCTGCGTGTCGGCCGCGCCGACACCCTGGCCAAGACAGTCCGTCGCCTGTCCGCCCGCCGTCGGCCACGTGGAGACGCCATCTCCTACGTAGCGGACGACGAGGCCGTCCGAACCGCTCGCCAGCGAATCGCATGCAGCGTGCCCGTCGGCGTTGACGGGTCGTCCCGCCGCGCAGCCGAACAGCCCCGATACCGGCCGCGCATCGTGCGCGTCGATCGGAACGAAGCCCGCCATCTGGATCTGCTGCGCGATCAGCGCGAGCGCTGCCTGCGCCGCGTCGCGCAAGCGCGCGGCATCGGCCGCAGCCGAATAGGCGGCCCGCTGCACGCGATAGAGGGACATCGCGGCAAGCAGGATCATCAAGCCGAGCGCCATCGCGATCATCACCTCGATCAGCGTGTGTGCGCGCCAGCGTGTCGCTCGCGTCATAGGCGATCCGCCGATGCATAAGCGAGTGTCGCGCATGGCTTGGCGGCAGCGCGTGCCGCCGCGACATCGCCGTCGCAACGCAACGGCCCCGCGGCGACCGCCCCCGGCCGTTCCCATTCGATCCGTACGCTCGAAATGCCCGCACCTGAGGCCGTCGCTACGAGCTTCCCGTGGCGCAATCCGGACATCGACGCGTCCCAATCGATGCCCGACGGCCCACCGGCTCGCGCCATCTCCGCCCACGAATCGGCGACGAGCATCGCCTGCTCGCGTGCCAAGGCGTCGCGCTCGCCTCGTATCGCCGCGAGCAATGCCGCAACCACGCCAAGCGCCGCGACTGCGAGCAGCGCACACGCAATCGCCGCTTCGAGCAGCGTGCTCCCGCGCATCGACCGAGGACACGTCATGCCGGCCCCCCGCAACCGCCTTCGGCAAATCGCACGCGACCGCCCGCCGCGATCCGCAGGCAACGGCGCCAGCGCTCGCCATGCCACGCGCCCGATGCGTCGCTCGGCGCAAATTCGAAACTCCGGAAGCCGCCAATCACCTGGCCCGCGGGCGGCGTGAATATGACGTCGACGGTCGCGCCCGTCACGGCGACTCGGACATCACGCGCGATACGGCGCAACACGCGCGTCCCGCGCTCGCCGTCCGCGACGGCGACGGTCCAGCCGCATGACCAGTCGGCCGCCCCGTTGTCGCACGGCCGCCCCGCCGCAATACATTTCGCAGTCGCATCGCTGCGGCACAGCACTACGCGCCTGCCGAGCCTCACCGCCTCGCCGCGCGCATAGGCGAGCAATGCGCCGAACACGCGCGCACGCGCGTCGACCCGATCACGCATCCGAGCGCCGGCGAGCGTCGGCACGGTCAGCGTCGCGACAAGCGCAACCAGCACGAGCGCGACCATCAACTCGACGAGCACGAAGCCCGCCATTGCTCGCCTGCCACGCTCCGATCGCATCGACCTCTCCTTGAATCCGATGCGCCGACTGTACCCGCGCCGGCAAACGCCGACCATCTGCCGAACGGCCGAGTCGCGCGCCGCAGCCGGACGCACGACAATCGCCCAGGCGAGCACACAACCGCGTGCTACGCGGGAGAAACGAATGGAATGGGAAACGAAACGGGAAACGGAATGCGCAAGCTCAACGCTTGCGCGGCGGTTTCGCGGGCGCCGTGCGGCGGAATTCCTCGATCACGTCCGCGAATTCGGAGACGTCTTCGAACCGCCGGTAAACAGACGCGAAACGCACGTAGGCGATCGTATCGAGCTGGCGCAGCTCGTTCATCACAAGCTCGCCGAGCTTCTCGCTGCGGACTTCGCGCTCGCCGGACGCGAGCAACTGATATTCGATGCGGGCGACCGCCGCGTCGATCGCATCGGCTGCAACCGGGCGCTTGCGCAGCGCCAGTTGCATGCTCGCGACGATCTTGCGGCGGTCGAATTCAGTGCGGCTGCCGTCTTTCTTCACGACGGCCGGCAACGCCAGCTCGACGCGCTCGTACGTCGTGAAACGCTTGTCGCAAGCCGAGCAGCGCCGACGCCGACGGATCGCGGCGCCGTCTTCCGACACGCGCGAATCCACCACTTGCGTATCGTCGTGCCGGCAGAACGGGCAGCGCATGGCCGATCAGCGATAGACCGGGAAACGCTTCGTCAGGTCGGCGACCTGCGCGCGCACGCGCTCGATCGTCGCCGCGTCTTCCGGACTCTCGAGCACGTCGGCGATCAGGTTGCCGACGAGTTCGGCTTCCTGCGGGCCGAAGCCGCGCGTCGTCATCGCCGGCGAGCCCAGACGCACGCCGCTCGTCACGAACGGCTTCTCCGGATCGTTCGGGATCGCGTTCTTGTTGACCGTGATGTGCGCATTGCCGAGCGCCGCTTCCGCCGCCTTGCCGGTGATGTTCTTCGCGCGCAGATCGACAAGCATCACGTGGCTTTCGGTGCGGCCCGACACGATGCGCAGGCCGCGCTTCACCAGCGTTTCCGCCAGCACGCGCGCGTTCTCGACCACCTTCTGCTGGTATGCCTTGAATTCCGGCGACAGCGCTTCCTTGAACGCGACGGCCTTCGCGGCGATCACGTGCATCAGCGGACCGCCCTGGATGCCCGGGAAGATCGCCGAGTTGATCTGCTTCTCGTACTCGGCCTTCATCAGGATCACGCCGCCGCGCGGGCCGCGCAGGCTCTTGTGCGTCGTCGTCGTGACGAAATCGGCGTGCGGCACCGGGTTCGGATACACGCCCGCCGCGATCAGGCCAGCGTAGTGCGCCATGTCGACCATCAGGTACGCGCCGACCGCCTTCGCGATCTTCGCGAGACGCTCGAAATCGATCTTCAGCGCGAATGCCGACGCGCCGGCAACGATCAGCTTCGGCTTGTGCTCGTGCGCGAGCTTCTCGGCGGCTTCGTAGTCGATGTCTTCGTTCTCGTTCAGGCCGTAGCTCACGACGTTGAACCACTTGCCCGACATGTTGACGGGCGAGCCGTGCGTCAGGTGGCCGCCGTGCGCGAGGCTCATGCCCATGATCGTGTCGCCCGGCTTGAGCATCGCGAAGAACACCCCCTGGTTCGCCTGCGAGCCCGAGTTCGGCTGCACGTTCGCGGCTTCGGCGCCGAACAGCGCCTTCACGCGGTCGATCGCGAGCTGCTCGACGATGTCGACGTATTCGCAGCCGCCGTAATAGCGCTTGCCCGGATAGCCTTCCGCGTACTTGTTCGTGAGCTGCGAGCCTTGCGCCGCCATCACGGCCGGGCTCGTGTAGTTCTCCGACGCGATCAGCTCGATGTGCTCTTCCTGACGGACGTTTTCCTGCTGGATCGCTTGCCAGATCTCGGGATCAACGTTCGCAATGGTGCTTTGGGCTCTGTCAAACATACGGTTTCCGTTAAGTGTGTACAGGTTGACCGAAGTGGCCGAGGACGTCGCGCAGCCGGCGGCGCAACCGGCTCGACGTGGCGGAAGGATTCCGAGGAACGCGAGGCGGGACAGCCACCGGCAAAGCACGCAACGCGGCGCGCACAACGGCTGCCCAGGCGAACGGCAAAAGCGACGCCCTGCGCTTCACGGTGGGATGCTCCACCTTGACCCCGAAAGGCCGTATCGCCAGTCACGCAGGGGGTATTGAGCGCGTTAGTTTATTGGATGCGCCATGAATAGGCAACCGCGTCGGCTGTCCCGAATCATATTGGGGGACAAATCCACGAGGCGCGCCGGGCGGGGGTTTGCCGCGGGTGTCGCAAGCGAGCGCCGCCGCACCTTGCCGCACCGCCGCGATGCCAGTAGGCTAACGGGTTCCCCCCAGCAAGCCTCGTTTTAGGAGCAGCAGCAATGATCGTGTTCGTCACCGGTGCGTCGGCAGGTTTCGGCGCCGCCATCGCCCGCGCCTTCGTCAAGGGCGGCCACCGCGTCGTCGCCTCCGCACGCCGCAAGGAGCGCCTCGACGCGCTCGCCGCCGAGCTCGGCGGCGCCCTGTTGCCGATCGAGCTCGACGTGCGCGACCGCGCGGCCGTCGAGGCCGTGCCGACCGGGCTGCCTGCGGAATTCGCCGCGGTCGACGTCCTCGTCAACAACGCGGGGCTCGCGCTCGGCGTCGAGCCCGCGCACAAGGCGAGCCTCGACGAGTGGCAGACGATGATCGACACCAACTGCTCGGGCCTCGTCACGGTCACGCGCACGCTGCTGCCCGGCATGGTCGAGCGCGGCCGCGGCCATATCTTCAACCTCGGCTCGGTCGCGGGCAGCTATCCGTACCCGGGCGGCAATGTCTATGGAGCGACCAAGGCGTTCGTGCGCCAGTTCAGCCTGAACCTGCGCGCCGACCTGATCGGCACGCCGCTGCGCGTCACCGACATCGAGCCGGGCCTCTGCGGCGGCACCGAATTCTCGAACGTGCGCTACCGCGGCGACGACGAGAAAGCGGCGAACGTCTACGCGAACGTCCAGCCGCTCACCGCCGAAGACATCGCCGACACGATCTACTGGATCGCCACTCGCCCCGCGCACGTGAACATCAACACGATCGAAATGATGCCCGTCGCGCAGGCGCCCGCCGGTCTCACCGTCCACCGCGGCTAAGCGCGGCGCCGGGCCGCGCGCGCGGTCCGGCGGCCGTCCGGCGAAGGCAACATTCCGTTACGAATCAGGGGAATCGGGGTCGCCCGTTCCGGTAGAATGCGCGCCATGATCGAACCCAGCCGACAGCCCGACGCGGCGCCCGACTTCGCGTGGCCGGTCCGCGTGTATTACGAAGACACCGACGCCGGCGGCGTCGTCTATTACGCGAATTACCTGAGATTCTTCGAACGCGCACGCACCGAGTGGCTGCGTGCATGCGGGATCGACCAGAGCCGGGTCGCCGACGAAACAGGCGCGATCTTCATCGTCCGCCACGCAAACCTCGACTACCGCGCACCGGCGCGGCTCGACGACACGCTGCAAATCGTCTGCAGAATCGCGCGCATCGGCCGCGCGAGCGTCGAATTCGAACAGCAGGCGTGGCGGGGTGACACGCTGCTCGTCGCGGCCGGCATCCGGATCGGCTGCGTCGACCGCTCGGCATTCAAGCCGGCTGCGATTCCGCCCCCCGTCTTCGCCGCGCTCGAGCGCGGACCGGCCGCAAGCGGCCGGCCAGCCGTGTCAACGGCGTATGCGTGAGTGCCGTTTAGACAGAGCTGATGAACTCGACCCCATGATCCGCCACTAAGCAGGGTTCGGCGGAAAGTTGTCCGGCTGCGCGGCGCGCAGCCGACCGCTCTACCCGGACGCCGCCGGAGCGCGCCGGCCGGATACATCCTGGCCAGGCCTCCCCGAAGGGACGTTACACAAACCTCTATGAACACTTCTCAAGACCTGTCGATCATTTCCCTCGTCCTCAACGCGAGCGTGCTCGCCCAGGCGGTGATGGGGCTTCTCCTCGTCCTGTCGCTGATGTCGTGGACGTTCATCTTCCGCAAATGGTTCGCAATCCGCCGCGCCCGCGCGCAAACCGAGCGCTTCGAGCGCGACTTCTGGTCGGGCGGCGACCTGCAGGCGCTGTACCAGAGCGCCGCGAACAACCGCCACACGATCGGCGCGCTCGAGCGGATCTTCGAATCGGGGATGCGCGAATTCCTGAAGGCGAAGGAAAAACGTCTGAACGATCCGGCGCTGCTCCTCGATGGCGCGCGCCGCGCAATGCGCGCATCATTCCAGCGTGAGATGGACGTCCTCGAGTCGAATCTGTCGTTCCTCGCGTCCGTCGGCTCGGTGAGCCCGTACATCGGCCTGTTCGGCACGGTCTGGGGGATCATGAACTCGTTCCGCGGCCTCGCGAACGTTCAGCAGGCGACCCTCGCGAACGTCGCGCCGGGCATCGCCGAGGCGCTCGTCGCGACCGCGATCGGCCTGTTCGCCGCGATTCCGGCCGTGGTCGCGTACAACCGCTACGCGCACGACATCGACCGTCTCGCGATCCGCTTCGAAACGTTCATCGAAGAGTTCTCGAACATCCTGCAGCGCCAGGCGCAATAAGGAGCACGCGATGGCCGGCACCCCCATTCGTTCAAGCATGCGCGGCGGCCGCTCGCGCCGCTCGATGGCCGACATCAACGTCGTGCCCTACATCGACGTGATGCTCGTGCTGCTCGTCATTTTCATGGTGACGGCGCCCCTCGTCGCGCCGTCGATCGTCAATCTGCCGACCGTCGGCAACGCCGCGCCGCAAGAACAGACGCCGCCCGTCGTCGTCAACATCCGGGCCGACGGCAGGATCAGCGTCCGCTACAAGGGCGATTCGGGCGCGTCGCAGGAAGACACGATGACGAAGGCCGAGCTCAACAGCTTCATTGCCGCGCGCCAGGCCGACCACCCGGATCAGCCCGTCGTGATCGCGGCCGACAAGACGGTTCAATATGACGCGGTGATGACCGTGATGTCCGATCTGAAGGCGCGCGGCGTGAAGCGCGTCGGTCTGCTCGTCAAATCGCAATGAAGCCTCGCCAGTCGCGCACCGCCGCCTATCCGCCCCGGCCGCCGCGCGAGCGCGGCACAGGCCGCGCGTTCCTGCTTGCCGCCCTGATGCACGTGCTGCTCGCGCTTTTCCTGTACCACGGCGTGCATTGGCAGAACAGCACGCCGGCCGGTGCGGAAGCCGAGCTGTGGACGTCGGTGCCGGACACGTCGACGCCGCAGCCGGTGCCGACGCCGCCCGTGAAAGTCGCCCCTCCCCCGCCGCCCGTAAAGAACGAGGAAGCGGACATCGCGCTGCAGCAGAAACGGCGCGAGCAGCAGGCCGCGGCCGCCCGCGAGGCGCAGCTCGAGGAGCAGCGCCGGCAGCAGTTGAAGGCGCAGCAACTCGCTGCGCAAAAGACCGCCGAGCGCGAGAAGCAGAAGCAGGCGGAGAAGCTCAGGCAGCAGCAGTTGGCGGAGCAGCAGCGCAAAATCGAACAGCAGAAGCTCGAGCAACAAAAGCTCGAACAGCAAAAGAAACAGGAGCAACTCGCCGCGCAGAAGAAGGCGGACGCCGAGAAAGCCGAGAAAGCGGCGAAGGCCGCAGCGGCCGCCAAGGCGAACGCCGCCGCGAAGGCGAAGCTCGACAAGGAGCGCCAGGCGCGCCTCGCGCAGTTGCAAGGCATCGCGGGCGGCGGCTCGGGCGGCGGCGAAGGCCTCGCGAAGAGCGGCACCGGCACGGGCTCGGGCGGCAACGCGGCGTCGCCGGGGTATGCGGACAAAGTCCGCCGGCGCGTGAAGCCGAACATCGTGTGGGCGGGCGAGCGCGACAGCCTCGTGACCGTCGTCGCGATCCGCTGTACGCCGTCGGGCGATGTGCTCAGCACGTCGATCCGCCGGTCGAGCGGAAATTCGGGGTGGGATCAGGCGGTCATCAACGCGATCCAGGCGTCGGTGCCGCTGCCGCCCGATACCAACGGTCGCACCCCATCCGAGATTACGATTACCTTCAAGGCGGCGGAATGAGCACGTTTGCGCTTACACTCCCGCCGTCGCACCGGGAACGAATCGGGTATTTTTGAGTCTCTGCGGTTGCGCAGCGTACATACGGGAACAAGAAGCATGAGTTTGATGACGAAGCTAGGTTTCAGGGCACTCGTGGCCTCGTGTCTGATTGCCGCGGGGGGCGCCGCCCACGCGCAGGTGAACGTCCTGATCACGGGCGTCGGCTCCACCCAGTTTCCGATCGCCACCGCGAATTTCGTCAATGAAGCGAGCCTGCCGCAGCAGGTCACGTCGGTCGTGCGCGCCGACCTCGCGAGAAGCGGCAAATTCTCCAACGTCGATGCAGGCAGCACGCCCGTGCCGGAAACGGCGTCGGTCGATTTCGGCGCGTGGAAGGCGAAAGGCGCGAACGCATTCGTCGCGGGCAGCGTGAACCGCGAGCCAAACGGCCAGTACAAGGTCAATTTCATCCTCTACGACACCATCAAGCAGCAAAGCCTCGGAGGGCTGTCGCTCACGACGTCGAACGACAACGAGGGGATGCGCAAGACCGGCCACAAGATCGCCGACTACATCTACCAGAAACTGCTCGGCGTGCGCGGTGTCTTCAATACGCGCCTGTCGTACGTGCAGCGCACGGGCAACGTCTACAAGCTGCTGATCTCCGATTCGGACGGCCAGAACGCGATCCCCGCGCTGACGAGCAAGGAGCCGATCATCTCGCCCGCATGGTCGCCGAGCGGCACGAAGGTGGCGTACGTGTCGTTCGAGCTGAGGAAGCCCGTCGTGTACATCCACGATCTGCCGACGGGCCGCCGCTACGTGATCTCGAATCAGAAAGGCAACAACAGCGCGCCCGCGTGGTCGCCGGACGGCCAGACGCTTGCCGTCGCGCTGTCGCTCACGGGCAATACGCAGATTTATTCCGTCAGCTCGACGGGCACCGGGCTGCGCCGCTTGACGCGCAGCAGTTCGATCGACACCGAGCCGTTCTACTCTCCTGACGGCAAGTGGATCTATTTCACGAGCGATCGCGGCGGTGCGCCGCAAATCTACCGGATGCCCGCCGAAGGCGAGAGCGCCGGCGCCGCTCAGCGCGTGACATTTACCGGCAGCTACAATACGAGTCCGCGCATCAGCCCGGACGGCAAGCTGCTTGCGTACATCTCGCGCACGGGCGGGGGCTTCAAGCTGTACGTTCAGGATCTGCAAACGGGTGCGGCGAACGCCGTCACCAACACGACGCGCGACGAATCGCCGAGCTTCGCGGCGAATGGTCAGTACATTCTGTACGCTACGCAATCGGGGGGCCGCAGCGTGCTGGCTGCCGTTCCGTCCGACGGCAGCGCGCCGCCGCAGATCTTGTCCGTTCAGGGCGGCGCGATCCGCGAGCCGTCCTGGGGGCCCTTCATGCAATGACCACAAGGAGAGTAACCATGATGTCGAAGAAACTTCGTCTGGCGTTCGCGATGCTGATGATCGGTGCGCTCGCCGCATGTAAGTCGGGCGTGAAGCTCGACGAGCACGCGAACCAGGGCGGCGCGGTCAGCACGCAACCGAATCCCGAAAACGTCGCGCAAGTGACCGTCGATCCGCTGAACGATCCGAACAGCCCGCTCGCGAAGCGCAGCGTGTACTTCGATTTCGACAGCTACTCGGTGCAGGACCAGTATCAGTCACTGCTGCAGCAACACGCGCAATACCTGAAGAGCCATCCGCAGCGCCACATCCTGATCCAGGGCAATACCGACGAGCGCGGCACGAGCGAGTACAACCTCGCGCTCGGCCAGAAGCGTGCGGAAGCGGTACGTCGCGCGCTGTCGCTGCTCGGCGTCGGAGATGCGCAGATGGAAGCCGTGAGCCTCGGCAAGGAGAAGCCGGTCGCGCTTGGCCACGACGAAGAGTCGTGGGCGCAGAACCGCCGCGCAGACCTCGTCTATCAACAGTAAGTAACGGAAGAATCGCTGTATGACGCACCGTTTTTCCTGGCTGCGCACGGCCGCCGCGCTGTGCGTGGCAGGTGCGGCCCTCGCGGCCGCGCCGGCGCACGCAGGCCTCTTCGATGACGACGAGGCACGCCGTGCGGTGCTCGATTTGCGCAGCAAATCCGACAGCCTCGCGAACCAGCTCGGCGCCGCGCAACGCACGATCCTCGATCAGACCAACCGCCTCGACCAGTTGAACCAGCAGGTCGCGACGCTGCGCGGCGAGAACGAGGATCTGACGAACCGTCTGACGACGCTCGAGCGTCAACAGAAGGAGTACTACACCGATCTCGATGCGCGGCTCAAAAAATTCGAGCCGCAGAAGACGACGGTGGATGGCGTCGAAGGCACGGTGCAGCCGGGTGAAACGGACGCGTTCAACGCGGCGTCGCAGCAGTTCCGCAACGGTAACTTCAAGGACGCCGCGGCTTCGTTCCGCGCGTTCATCGCCAAGTACCCGCAAAGCCCCTATCAGCCGACCGCGCAATACTGGCTCGGCAACGCGCAGTACGCGCTGCGCGACTACAAGGGGTCGACGGCGACGTGGCAAGGCATCGTGAAGAACTATCCGCAGCATCCCCGCGCGGCGGATGCGCTGATCGCGATCGGCACCAATCAGTTCGAACAAGGCCAGAAGGCAGCCGCGAAGAAGACTTTCGCGCAGGTCGTGTCGCAGTTCCCCGGCTCGAATGCGGCTGAAACGGCACAGAGCAAGCTGGACGCGATCAAGTGACGGCGTGCGACGCGGCCGATCGATGGGTTGACATTCCCACCGGGCGGCCGCTATAATTTTGCCTCTTTTGGGTCGTTAGCTCAGCTGGTAGAGCAGCGGACTTTTAATCCGTTGGTCACTGGTTCGAATCCAGTACGGCCTACCAAAGACATCGAGGGCCTGGCGTTCGCGCCGGGCCCTTTTCGTGTCTGCGTCGTCTGTGCCGAGTCGAGGCGTCAGCAACGCCCGATGATGCACATCGCCCCCGCGACATCGACGACAAGCAACGCAAGGCAAACTGCGCCACTTCACGTCCGCCTCGCATCAACAGGCAACGTCAACGGGCGCGCGCACTGTCGCCCCGATCCACATCGCCGCAAACGCCGGCGCGCCGCAACGAGATGCCCGCCCCATGAGCGAGGCGCAACTCGACACGTCGACACGGCGCGCTCGAACGAATCTCTGCTTCGCGCTCAACCGCCCCGCCCTTTCCGGTTCACATCGCCTCGATCGCAAACGTCGCCCGGCGTATGACATAAGCGGCCACGGCCAGCGCAAGCGCAATCAGCCCGCCTTCGATCAACGCGATACCTGCCGGCACGAATCGATTCATGTTCACGCGTCCCCCGCATGGCATGACTGCCGTCCGATTGTTGCGCGGACTCTTGTGCGGCGAGCGCACCCACTGGCGCGACGCGATTCGATTTCAGCGGATCAACGCCGATCTCGACACTTCGATGCAATTGCGTCGATACGGTGACTATTCGTAGCCGGAACTGCAATCGAAGTGCGAGCGACGGCACGGCCATCGACGTTCGCAACGGATATGCGCACGAGCGACTTCACGGCCGAAGCGTGGGGACTGGCTGAGAGCCATTTTTCGCGTATGGTCGCCCCGCGATCGGGCAAGTCTCGGCGCGAGCAATCGCTCGCATCATGACCTACGCCATACGAAGCGGCGAAATCGCGAACGATCGGGGCTGGCTGGGTTGCGAGCGCGCATGCACGTGCGCATTGGTGACACCCGACGAAGTCCCAGCGCAACCCCGGTTCTCCTTTCGCCGATCGAATCGGCTCACGCCCGCCCAGGCATCGCGTCGGCACGAAACTGGCAAACGAGTTCGCCGCCGTCCATGAGCCGTTCGAGTTGAGCCGGCGTCAACGTATCGAGCCAAATCGCCAACTCGTTCGAGATGCCAAGCATTGTCCGGGTACGTTCGTTGTCCTCGCACAGCAAACGTCGGGCGAGCCGGAGATACCGCCGATTGAATTCCGCAATCTCCTCGAGCACGTCTGTTTCTTCTTCCATGTCTGCCCCGTTTCGATGACGAACGCGTATGTCCGCAAACGTTCTCGCAAACGCGCTCGCCTGCCCGATGCGCATTCGCCCGCGCAGACTAACGCATGCATGCCGCGCCCATCCGACATAATCCCGCCGCATTCCGCCAAATGACGATCCGCAAACGCGCGCACGCCGCGCCATCACGCGCGCGAGCCTCACTGGCATCGACCGGGACGCCACGGGCGCCTCGTCTGTCTCGCATCGGCTCTCGATCCGCGATCGACTTGCAGTAGCCATCGGTCAATTGCTACGCCGAATCGGACAGAACGATAGGCGCGCTCGCGCGTCCGCCCTCATACTCGCTCCCGGCCAGCCGCTCCCCCCGAGCGGCGAACCTTCCGATCACTCGGAATTGGCCTGCCTGCGCGCGCCGTTGCGGGCGGGCCTTTTTTTCGCTCCAAGTTGGACGCGACGCGACGCGCTTACACCGAGCGCCGGGCGCGCTCATCGCAAACATCATGGATGTCCGCAGCTTTCTCTTCGCACGTGCGTCCATCGACGGTTGATCGAATCGGCATCGTGAGTAGCCTGTCCGATTGAACCTATATTTAGCGTAACCAAACAATTCAAACAGCCCTACCATCGCTTTACCGCGTGTGCATCGCCGGCATCGCTCATATTCAGTTACGCGCCGCCGGCTCGCACGCAAACGTTTAACGTCTTCGATGGAAGGTTCGACGCCCGATGCTGAAAGTCACAAAAGCCGTATTCCCCGTTGCCGGCCTCGGCACCCGCTTTCTGCCCGCGACGAAAGCGAGCCCGAAGGAAATGTTGCCGGTCGTCGACAAGCCTCTGATTCAATATGCGGTCGAGGAAGCGATCGCCGCGGGCATCACCGAGATGATCTTCGTCACGGGCCGCAGCAAGCGCGCGATCGAGGATCATTTCGACAAATCGTATGAGATCGAGGCGGAGCTCGAAGCGCGCGGCAAGGAAAAGCTGCTGTCGCTCGTGCGCGGCATCAAGCCGCGTCACGTCGACTGCTTCTACGTGCGCCAGGCCGAAGCGCTCGGGCTCGGCCATGCGGTGCTATGCGCGGAGAAACTCGTCGGCGACAGCCCGTTCGCCGTCATCCTCGCGGACGACCTGCTCGACGGCCGCCCGCCCGTGCTGCGGCAGATGATCGACGTGTTCAATCACTATCACACGTCGGTCATCGGCGTCGAAGAGATCGCGCCGCAAGATTCGAAGTCGTATGGCGTGATCGACGGCAAGCGCTGGGAGGATGATCTCTTCAAGCTGTCGGGCATCGTCGAGAAGCCAGAGCCCGCCGCCGCGCCGTCGAATTTCGGTGTCGTCGGCCGCTATGTGCTCACACCGCGCATCTTCGATCATCTGCGCGCGCTCAAGCCCGGCGCCGGCGGAGAACTGCAATTGACCGACGCGCTGCAATCGCTGCTGAAGGACGAGCAAGTGCTCGCGCATCGTTACGACGGCAGGCGCTTCGATTGCGGCAGCAAGATCGGCTATCTGAAGGCGACCGTCGAGTTCGCGCTGCGCCACCCGGAAGTCGCAACGGAATTCGAGCAGTATCTGAGCGAGCGTTTCCCGGAACTCGTCGCGGCGTAGCACGTCGCGCGCGCCATACGCGAACGGCGCATGCATGCGTGACGATTAGCGGCATGCGTCGCTCGCGGCTGCCCGCGCAAGCGACGCGCGCGCGGTTCGTGCGCCGCCGGCATTCAACGAACAAACCGCGACGAGATGGAGGAACCGGCTTCGCACCGATTCGTCCGTCGCCCCGCATCCCCCTACTTCTTGAACACCCCGACGACGTCCCCGCCGTCGAATACGAGCAGCGCGTTGATGCGCCGCGTCTCCATCATCAGCAACGCATCTTCTACGCGCGTGCCGAGCGGCACCATCGCCGGATCCTTCGACATCAGGTCCGACGCGGTGCGCCGGAACAGCGTGTCCCCATGCGCCTCGACTGCGCGGCGGACGTCGCCGTCGGTAACGATCCCGAAGCCCGCTTCACGCCGCACGATCGCGAGCCCGAGCCGGCCCCGCGTCATCGCCTGCAGCACGTCGATCGCCGGCGCGCGTTCGTCGACGAACGGCAGATCGTCGGCGGCCATTTCGTCGTCGACCTTCGACAACAGACGCCGGCCGAGCGAGCCGCCCGGATGGAAGCGCGCGAAGTTCTCCGGGCGAAAGCCGCGTGCCTTCATCAGCGTGACGGCGAGCGCATCGCCCATCGCGAGCGCTGCGGTGGTCGACGACGTCGGCGCGAGCTGAAGCGGACACGCTTCCTGCTCGACGCCGGCGTCGAGATGACTGTGCGCCGCCTGCGCGAGCGTCGATCGCGCATTGCCCGTCAACGCGACGAGATAATTCCGGTTGCTCTTCAGAAACGGAATCAGCTTGATCACTTCGTCGGTCTCGCCCGAGTACGAGATCGCGAGAAACGTGTCGGCCGACGTCACCATGCCGAGATCGCCGTGATATGCCTCGCCCGGATGCATGAAAAAGCTCGGCGTTCCGGTGCTCGCAAGCGTCGCCGCAATCTTTCGTCCGATGATCCCGGATTTGCCCATGCCGCAGACGACCACACGGCCGCTCGAGCGCAGGATCGCGTCGACCGCGTCGCCGAACGATTCGTCGACGCGCGCGGAAAGACCCGCGAGCGCGCGCGATTCGATGTCGAAGACTTGCCGTGCGGAATCGAGATAGTTGTGATGGTTCATCTGGGAGCCGTCCACGGCGATGAAGATGTGTTGGGATGTCATTGGGCAGCGGCATGCCGAGCCCATTGATCGAGCAGCGGCCGATACGCGTCGTCGAGCGACAGCCCCGAGCGCAACAGCACGTGCTCGGCGACTTCGCGCGCCACGCCCTCGCCGCCCCCGCGCGACACGACGTAATCGACGCGCCGCTTGACGAGCGCGTGCGCGTCGACGGGCGCATACGAGACGCCGACCGAATCGATCACGGGCAGATCATTCACGTCGTCGCCGACGTACGCGATCGCATCGTCGGCGAGCGTCTCTTCCGACTTGATGCGCGCGTAGCCGGCGCGCTTGTCGTCGCAGCCCGACACGAACACGTCGAAGCCGAGCTGCCGCGCGCGCCAGGCGAGCGCCTCGCTGTGGCGCCCCGACAGAATGCCGCTGCGAATGCCGTGCGCGCGCAGCAGCGCAACCGCAATGCCGTCCTTCGCATGGAAGCTCTTGATGAACTCGCCGTCGCCCGTCACATGCAGCCGGCCGTCGGTCAGCACGCCGTCGACGTCGAACAGCACGAGCCGAATCGCGCCGCGATAGGCGGACGCGCTCATCGGATATCGAGCGCCGGCATGCGCTTGACGAGATCGTCGATCGCCTTCATCTGCGACAGGAAGCCTTCGAGCAGATGCAACGGCAGCGCGCTCGGCCCGTCGCAGCGCGCGCGGTCGGGATCGGGATGCGCTTCGAGAAAGAGCCCGGCGATGCCGACCGCGACACCCGCTCGCGCGAGATCGAGCACTTGCCGGCGCCGGCCACCCGACGCATCGCCGAGCGGATCGCGGCATTGCAGGCTGTGCGTGACGTCGAAGATCACCGGGCAGCCGCCCGTCGTCTCGGCCATCTGCCGGAAGCCGAGCATGTCGACGACGAGATTGTCGTAACCGAACGAGCTGCCGCGCTCGCACAGAATCACGCGATCGTTGCCGACCTCGCGGCATTTCGACACCACGTGCTTCAATTGCGTCGGGCTCATGAACTGCGGCTTCTTCACGTTCACCGGCTTGCCCGTCGTCGCGATCGCGACGACGAGATCGGTCTGGCGCGCGAGGAACGCGGGCACCTGCAGCACATCGGCGACTTCGGCGACGGGCGCCGCCTGTTCGATCTCGTGCACGTCGGTGATCACCGGCACGCCGAAGCGCGCCTTCACCTCGGCGAAGATCTTCAGGCCTTCGTCGAGCCCGACGCCGCGGTACGAATGAATCGACGAGCGGTTCGCCTTGTCGAACGACGCCTTGAACACGAACGGAATGCCGAGCTTGCGCGTCACCGCGACGTATTCGCTGCACACGTCGAGCGTGAAGTCGAGACTCTCGAGCACGTTGACTCCGCCGAACAGCACGAAAGGCAGGCCGTTGCCGGCCGTGACGCCGGGGCTGATTGCTACGTTCATAGGTCAAATCTCCAAATGGACCGTCCCGTGCGCGCCGCGCACCGATTCCATGCGGCGGGCTCGCGCTCGGGACGGCGAATCCTCATGATGGGCGCGCGAGCCGCGACGCATAGACCCGCGCCAGTTGCCGGAAAAAACGTTCTTCGCCGAAGCGCTCGCGGGCTTCCCTTCTCGCCGCGCTCGCGAGCCGCGCGCGCAGCACGGCATCGCGGTCGATCGACGCGAGCAGCTCGACCGCGTCGTCCGCGCCGCGAAATATCGCGCCAGTTTGCAGGTGCCGGATGACGTCGACGTTTCCCGCGCACGCCGACGCGACGACGGGCAAGCCGAGCAGCATCGCCTCGATGACCGACACGGGCATGCCCTCCCACGACGACGTCGACAAATATACGTCCATGCGCCGCAATCGCGCGACGACTTCGGTGCGGCCAAGCCAGCCGGCGACCTCGACGCCGGCTTCGCGCAATTGCGCCTTGAGCGCGGCATCGCCGTCGCCAATCCACGTGAAGCGCATGCGCGAGCCGCGCAGGCGGCACGCGATCTCGGCAAAGAGCTGCGGATTCTTCTGCACGCGAATGCCGCCGACCGTCACGATCCGAAACATCGGCTCGCGCGCGTCTTCCTGCTCGTCGGCGGCGGGCGCGGGCATCGCGCCGACCGCGTTCTCGACCACGACCACCGGCTGCCGCAAATGCGCGCGCACCGCGTCGCGCTCGCTATCCGAGCATGCGACGTAGAGACACCGCTTCACGCACGCGATCCGTTCGAGCGCGACGAACGCCGAACGCTTGAGCGCCGAAATGTCGCGGCGCATGAACGAGATGCAGTGCGGGCTGTAGAAGAACGCCGCATCGCGCAACGCGAACAGCGACGCGATTCTTCCGAGGAATCCCGCAAACGACGAATGCAGATGCACGATGTCCGGCCCGATGCCGATCAACGTGCGTCGCAATTCGAGCAACATCGGCAGCAGCGGCACGCCCTTCATCTGGATGTGGCGCAGCTTGACCGTCGCATCGAACAGCGCGTGAAAGTCCGCGGGTGTGTCGGGCCGAAGCGAATGAATGACGTGCACGTCGTGTCCGTCGCGCGCAAGACGGTTCGCGATCAGGCATGCCATCGATAACGTTCCCGTCGCGCTCGATTCGAGGATCTGCACGATCTTCATTCGCGCATGGCCGTCGGCCTTTGCGTTGGTCTTTGCGTAGACCTGCGAATCGCCCTCCGACCGTGCATCGCGCCCCCGCATGCCGACGCCATCGATCGTCATCGCGCACCTCGCATCGACGAAACCGCCTCGAGACGGGCGAGCACGCCCGATTGCGCGATCACGGCCGTCCATCCGAGACGCCTCAGCCGCGCGGGATCGTTACTTTCCGCGCGCAGTTGCGCGAGCGGCAGCAGCTCGTCGAATATCGACGCGCCCGTGACGTGCGAGCGGATGCCGAGCGCCTTCACAGCGTCGACATTCGACGGCGCGTCGTTGCAGACGATCTTCTTGCCGAGCGCCGCGTATTCGAGCAGCTTCGTCGGCGTCTGAAAGCAGTGCGGGCGGTGGTACGGGAAATAGCAGACCGCATAGTCGGAGCGCAGCACGATCCTGAGCGCGTCGCGCTGCGGCACGCGCCCGACGAATGTGATGCCGTCGACATGCCGGAACGCGTCGTGAATTTCCGGCTCCGGCTGCCCGACGAGCACGAGCGTGTCGCGCATCGTGCGCGGCGCGGCGCGATACGCGGCCAGCACCTTGTGGAAGCCTCGCTCGCGGCTCATCTCTCCGATATAGCAGAACCGGCCGGCCGGACCTTCGCCCGCCGATTCGTTCGCGATCTCGAAGATCCAGTCCGGCACGCCCATCGGCAGCAGCAGCGACGGTGTCCCGTCACGGAACGCCATCGCGTCGCGCATCCGCTCGTTCTGGAAGATCCGCAGATCCGGCTTCGCGTTCAGCGCGCGCTTGATCGTGTCCTTGATCGCCGCGAGCCTGCCGACCGACAGCGACCGGTAGTCGTGAATCACGAACCGCGCAGGCGGCAGCGATCGATAAAAACCCATGATGCACCACAGGATGCAGTCGCTTCGGCCGTCGAGCCTCGCATACGCGCTCGCGTCGCCATCATGGACGTCGAAGCCGCGCTGGCCGAGAAAATCGCGGTATGCGGCGATTTCCGGGTAATTCGCCTTCCCCGGATGGAGGATGAATACTTTCATGCAGCGCTTTTCTCCTTGTCCAGCACGCGCGCCGGCACGCCCACCGCGACGCCGCCGTCCGGCACGTCCCGCAGCAGCACGGCGCCTGCGCCGATGCGCGCGCGATGGCCGATCCGAATCTCGCCGAGCGCGACGCTGTGCGCGCCGAACTCGACGTCGTCGCCGACGGACGGCACGCCGCTATAGGTGCCGTCCGGCCGCAGCGTGTTGCCGATCGTCACGCCGTGCCGCACCACGCAGCGCTCGCCGATCTCGCAATAGCCGTTGATGACGAGCCCCGTGCCGTGATACAGCGTGAGGCCCTTGCCGATTCTCGTCTTGACCGGAATCTCGATGCCCATGATCCAGTCGCAGACGACGATGTAGAGCGCGATCACCGGCGCGCCGAGCGCGAGCGTCAGCTTGCTGCGGCACGCGAGATAGTTCGCGATCCGGAAGAACACGACGACGCAGCGCGTCTTGAAGAACGCGTTGCGCCTGCAATCCTCGGCGATCGCGTCGATTGTCCGTTTCAGCGTCGTGCGCATGTCAGTGCTTCATCGAAAATACGTTTCTCGCGGCGCGCGGCGCGATGTCCTCCTTGCCGAAGTAATCGATGCCGTCGATCAGAAACGCATGAATGTACTTGAGCAGCCTCGCGCGATCGAACTCCTTGTAGAAGCAGCGGCCGAGCGACATGACCGGCTTGCCGTACAGCAGCGCCTCCAGGCCGACCGTCGAATTGATCGTGACGACCGAATGCGCGTGCTTGATCAGATCGGTGGTCGGCGACGTGACGAGGTCGAAGTGATAGACCCGCTGCATCCGCACCACCTCGTCGATCACGGCCGTGTCGCACTCGGCCGGATGCAGCTTGACGATCAGGTCCGCGCTCTCGTTCGCCGCGTGCTCGAACGCGAGATGGATCGCCTTCAGGTTGTCGACGTCCGAATGCAGCTTGATCTGCGTATCGCCCGACACCTGCAGCGGCAGGAACACGTAGCGCAGCGCCGTCAGCTCCTTCACCGTCAGCGCTTTCGCCTGCGTCGGCGCACTCGCGCCATTCGTCGCGCGCACCGTGTTCAAACGTTTGCGCGCCACGCCCAGCGTAGCGAGCTTCAGCGCATAGTTGACGGCCGACACCGCCTTGCGCATCCACGACGTGCGCGACTGCGGCAGCGGCCTCGCCTTGTACTGCTCGTAGCGCGCGAGCCAGCGGCGATGCTCGTCCTCGGTCGGCATCGGCAAGCCGTCGATGACGGCCGGATTGCGGCTGATCGACGACAGCGCGTTGACGCCGAGCCGGTCGACGAACAGCTTGTCCGGCAGGTTCGAGATCTCGACGAATTTCGTCGGGACCCCGTGCGCCGCGCACGCGTGCGCGACCGCCCGGCAAACGAGCTGCTGGCCGTTCCACATCAGGCACTGCGAGACGAAATGACGGCGGAACACGCCGCACATCGCGGCGAAGATCGCGGCCGCATCGGCGCGTGCAAGCTCGCCTGTCATCTGCCCGTTCAGCACCTCGATCGACGCATCGGAGCGAATCGCATCCGCCGCATCATGCGCGGCGGATGCGCTCGCGCCGCGCCGCAGATAGACCGATCGAAAACCCGCGCTCAGCGCCATCAGGTGCGCGATCGGCTCGCTCGTCGCGAACAGAAAGTCGAACTCCTTCCTGACTGCCTTCACGAGCCGCGCGGCAAAGTAGTAACGCTCCATCGAATCGACGACGACGACAATCATGATCTGCGCTCAACGAAGAAATGGAAGAAACGTCATGCATCGGCGCGCCGACGCGACACGCTGCCGTTCATCACGCTGAATGTCAGCGCGATGCCGGCGATCATCAGCACGGCGCCCGAGAACGAAAACAGGCGCACGCTCGCGAGCACCGACAGCCCCGCGAGCTTCGCCGCGCACAGCGCGCCGGCGAGCACGGCGCCGGCGCCGAGCTGAAACAGGAAATCGATGCGCTGCGCGCGCGCCGCGAGAAAGATCTGCGACAGCGGCACATAAATCATCTGGAATGCGAAGAGCGGGATCATGCACTGGAAGAACGCGATCGCGCCGCTCCAGCGCGCGCCGAAGAAAAGCGAGACGAGCGGGCCGAACAGCAGCGCGCCGCCCGCCGCATAGCCCGCCGCGAGCAGCGCGAGCGAGCGCGCATACGTGCCGAACACCTTCGGCACCATCGCGTGCGCATCGTCTCTCGCCATCGCGGCCATCGCGTCGCGCCGGAATACGCCGCCCAGACTCTGTGCGATCAGCGACACGGGAAAGAAGCCGAGCCGATACGCGGCCGCGAAATAGCCGGCGCTCTGCGCATCGAACCAATGCGGAATCACGATCGCCAGCGCATAGGTCAGCACCGAGCCGCACAGCGTCGACGGCAGGATGTACTTCGCGAACCGGCTGTGCTCGACGAAGAACGCGCGCGTCACCGCGAACGAATAGCCGCGCCGCCCGCCGTGCAGCGCGACCGCGATCAGCATCAGCAGCGCGACCGACACCGTGACTGTCGTGTAGGCGTCGAACGTATCGACCGGTCCGAACTGCGCGCCGAACTTCGGCGCGAATGCCTCGGCGAGCAGGCAGACGAGAAACGATCCGTTGACGGCGATCCGGCTCGCGGCAATCCAGCCGTAGCGCCTCAGACTGTTCAGATAGCCGCCCGCCGCGAGCTGGACGAACACCGCGAACCCGTATGCGGCGACGACGTACAGGTCCGCGCGACCCGCGACGGAGATCGCCGCACAGCCCGCCGCGACCACGGCCGTGCCGAGCGCCGTCACATTGACGAACGCGTGGAACGAATCGGCCGGACTGTCGCTCACGCATGCCAGCTCGTAGCGGCACGCGAGCAGCGTGCCGGCGAACGTCGCCAACGCGAGCAGATAGTTGAAGTGGCCGAGCGCCTCCGGGCCCTGGAAGCGCCCGATCAGCGAAATGCAGCCGAAGAGCGCGATCTGCCCGGCGACGACGCCGCACAGCGACACGATCGAATCGCGGACGCGAATCATCGTCGCGCTCCCGCGTTCGCGCCCGCGCGCCGCTCGCCTGCCGGCGCAAGCGGGCGGCCGGCGCCGCGTCCGCCATCCCGCGTGTCCTCGTCATGCATCGCGCTTCGCTCCGTATTCGTATGCGACGTAGCGATAGCCACCGTACTTCGAGCCGTAACCGTACTGCCCGAGCCGCGGATTGATCCCGTTGAACACGACGCCGCTCAGACGCACGCCGTTCTGCGCGAGCCGCTTCGCGGATTCGGAAATCTCGCCGAGCTTCGTCGAGCCCGCGAGCGCGACGAGGAACGCGGTGCCCGCCGTCGCGGCGAGGATGCCCGTGTCGGCCACCGCGAGCACCGGCGGCGAATCGATCACGACGACGTCGTAGCGCTTCGAGAACGCGTCGATCAACTCCGGCACGCGCGCGTTGAGCAGCAGTTCCGCGGGGTTTTTCGGCATCGTGCCCGTCGAGATGAAATCGAGTCCGTCGATCACGTCGCGATGCAGCACGTCGTCCGGGTGCGCCGAGCCAGCGATCAGCTCGGAGAAGCCCTTGCCGCGCGCGAAGCCGAGATAGTCGTTCAGATGTCCTTTGCGAATGTCGCCGTCGATCAGCAGCACGCGCTTGCCCGCCATCGTCAGCACCGCGGCGAGATTCGCCGACACGAACGATTTGCCGACCCCCGGCGCGGGACCCGCGATCACGACGACGTTGTTCTTCGCGTCGAGCATCGCGAACTGCAGCGCGGTGCGCAGGCTGCGCAGGCTCTCGACGGCCGGTTCGTCCGGATGCGCGACGGACAGCAGCGACAGCGCGCGCTCCTTGCGCTTCGCGCGCTCGGTCAGCGCCCGCTGCTCGTCGCTGCGCGGCACGGTCGCATAGACGTTCAAGCCGAGACGCCGCTCGATCTCGTTCGGATCGGAGATGCCGTGGAACAGCATCGAGCGGCCGACCGCCGTGCCGCAGCCTGCAAGCACGCCGAGCAGCAGCGACGCGAGCGCGACGAGCGCCTTCTTCGGCCTGACGGGCACTTCCGGCACCGCCGCCGTATCGACGAGCCGCACGTTGCCGACTTTGCCCGCGCGCACGAGCTGCAGTTGCTGCGTGTTGTTCAGCAGCGCCGTGTAGAGATCGGTATTGACCTTCACGTCGAGCATCAGCCGCACGAGCTGCTGCTGCAGATCCGGCAGCCGCTTGATCTGCTGCTCGGCCGTGCCGCGATAGCCGTCGAGCGCGGCGATCTGCTGATCGATCGCGATCACGCCCGGATGCTTCGGCGTGAAGCGCGACATCAGCTCCTGCCGTTTTTGCTGCAGTTCGAGCAAGCGCGTCTTCGCATCGGCCGATTGCGCGAGCACGAGCTTCGCCTCTTCGGTCAGATCGACGGTGCCGTGCTCGTCGCGCACTTTCGTGAGTCTCGATTCGGAATCGGTCAACTGCTGCTTGAGCGCCGGCAACTGTCCATTCAGGAACTCGAGCGATTGCGCGGCTTCCGCCGATTTGCGCTGGATGTTCTGCGCGACGTATTGCCGCCCGATTTCATTGAGCGCGCTGCTGACGAGGTCGGGGTCGGTGTCGCGCAGGCTCGCGACGACGACGTCGGACTGCTTGACGCGCTCCTGCACGTCGAGGTTGTCCTGCAGATCCTCGATCGTTCGCAAACGGGAATTGCGCACGAGCACAAACGTCGCGCCAGGCCGCGCGGCGATCGCATCGACGCGCAACGCGATCGCCCCGCCCTTCGCCGGAATGCGTTCGAGCCTGCCGACGACGCCCTCCGCACTGCGATCGAGATCGCCGCCGTCGAGCCGGTAGCGACGCGCATCGAGCATCGTCAGCTCGAACGTGTCGCCTTCCATCGGGCGCGGCACGTCGAATGTCGCGACGTCGATGCGCTCCTGTCCCCACGCGTAGCCGCCGAAGCCCGCGAAGCCCGGATTCGAGAGCCCGTCGCTGCGGCGCGCGAGCCAATTGCCGATCACCGGGAAGCGCTTCGGCTTCGCGTCGATGAAGAGTTTCAGATTGTCGACGGCGCGCGACACGACGAGCCGCGACGCGAGAATCTGCGTTTCGGCGGCCGCGGACGATTTCACGTCGAAGAGCGATGACACGTCGCCGAGCAGGCTCTTCGCGGCGGACGTATCGGGGCTGTCCTCGACCTGGATCAGGATGTCGGCCTGATAGACGGGCTTGCTGAGCACCGCATACGCGACGCCGACGATGAAACAGCCGAGCGCGATCGAGGCGATCAGCCAGCGGCCTTCGATCAGGATGTCGAGAACGGCGATGAAATCGGTGTCGCCTTCGCTGTCGGCAGGCGTCGACGCGCCGGTTGGATTGGGATTCATGGTTGGGGGTCTTGGAGATTCGGTTCTACGTGTCGCGCGCGCTCACACGAGCCGCAGCCGCGACAGCCAGCCGTTCACGCCGAGCTCGAGGAGCCGCGCGGACCGCTCGAATACGAAGCGCGGTTGGCGATAGGGATCGTGGACGTCGAAATTCTCGTGCTCGCCGATGCGGAACACCTTGCCGCGCGCGAGCGGATACCGTTCCTCGACGAGCCGCCGCTGAGCGCGGTCCATCACGAGAATCAGGCCCGCCGACGCGCACTGCGCGCGCCCGAGCTGCTGCGCGCGATGCGCGGACAGATCGATGCCGCGCTCGCGCATCACGTCCTGCGCGAACGGCGCGGCCGGCAGCCCGACGAGCGCGTTGAAGCCCGCCGACGCCACCGCGCGTCCCGGCAGCGCCGCCTCGAAAAGCGCGGCCGCCATCGGGCTGCGGCAGAGATTGCCCTCGCAGACGACGAGAATCGAGTCGATCATTTGGTCACGACCGCCGCGGTCAGGCCGGCATTGACGGCCGGCAGCAACAGGCTGAGCACGCGGCTGAACCGCACGAGCCCGTTGCCGTCGACATAGACGATGTCCTTCGGCTCCAGCTCGAACTGGTTCGCGAGCACCATCGCGACGGGCGAGCTCGCGTCGAGCCGATAGACGTGCGGCTTCGCGTCGAGCGAGCCGCGGATCACGTACAGTTGCGCGGCGTCGGCCGTCGCCGCGTTCAGGCTGCCCGCCTGCGACAGCGCATCGCTCAGCGTCAGGCGGCCGTTGCGCATCGGCAGCGCGGTGACGGGCTTGTTGACCTCGCCCATCACGAACACGCCGCTTTCGTCGCGCGGCGGGATGCGCAGCAGGTCGCCGTCCTTGAGCACGATCCGCGACGGACTGATCCCTTGTGCCGCGCCCGACAGATCGATCCGCTGCTCGGCGCCGTCGCGCACGAGCGTCACGCGGCTCTGGTCCGCGCTCGCCGAGAAGCCGCCCGCGCGACTCACCGCGTCGTACAGCGTCATCGGAATGTCGTTGAGCGCCTGCGAGCCGGGCGTATGCACTTCGCCCTCGATATAGACCTGCTTCGCGCGGAACGACGCGATGCGCACCGTCACCTGCGGATCGCGGAACGTCTCCGCGAGCTTGCGCGCGAGCCGCGCCTGAACCTGCTCGGGCTTCAGGCCCGCGACCGCGATGCGCCCGACATACGGATACTGGAGCGTGCCGTCCTGATCGACGACGAAGCCCGCCGGCGCATCGGCCGCGCGCGCCGCCGTCTGCTGCTGCGTGCCGAGCGCCGCCGCGAGTTCGGGATGATCCCAGACCGTGATCTGCAGCACGTCGCCGCGCCCGACCGTATAGGCAGACGCCGGCAATCCGGAATCGGACGCACGGCGCGGCATCCGCTGCGCGTCGCGCTGCGTCCGGATCAGATTCAGGTCGATGTCCGTGATCGGAACCGGCAACTGCTCGCCGCGCGACTCGCGGCCGGCTTCGGCCGCCGCGCCCGCTACCGCGCTCGACACCGGCACGTTCGCCGGCTGCTTCATCCGCATGCCGGGCGCGACGCCGCACGCGCTCAATGTCGCGAATGCCGCGCACATCGGCACCCACATCGTCAACCAACGCACGCGCGCGCCGCACGTGCGTTTCGGCGGCACGACGCCGCCTGCTTCCCCCAGACTACCCATCTACACCTCTATCCATTTTCTAATTCTGGCCTGTTCCGGCCGCCGACCGACGTGCGGGGGCGCTCAATACGCGCCCGATCCGCGCAGGACGACGTTGACCGTCTTCAACAGGATGGTCAGATCGCGACGAAGCGACCAATCCTTCACGTACGACACGTCGAGCGAAACCCGTGTCGCGTAACTGGTGTCGTTGCGGCCGCTCACTTGCCACAGGCCGGTCATGCCGGGCTTCGCGGCGAGGTAGTAGCGAACGTCGTCGCCGTAGCGCGCGAGTTCCGCCTCGACGATCGGCCGCGGCCCGACGAGGCTCATCTCGCCCCTCACGACGTTCATCAACTGCGGCAGCTCGTCGAGACTGCTTCGACGCAGGAAGCGGCCGATCGGCGTGATCCGCACGTCGTTCTTCAACTTGAATTCGCGCTCCCATTCCGCGCGCGCCTGCGGATCGCGCTCGAGCAGCGCCTTCAGCACGGCATCGGCGTTCATCACCATCGAGCGGAACTTCAGGCATTTGAACGGGCGGCCGTCGCGGCCGATGCGCACGTGTCCGAACACGGCCGGCCCGCCGTCGCGCCTCACGAGGAACGCGATGACGGCGAGCGCGGGCGACAGCACGGCGATCAGGCACGACGCGGCGGCAACGTCGAACGCGCGCTTGACGATCCGCTTCGCGATGCCCGACGTGCGCATGCGTTGCGCGACATGGCCCACCTGATCGAGCGTCGCGGCCTTCACTTGCCGGCTCGCGCGCTCGACGAGGCCGAAGATCGCGAGCGTGACAGCACGGAAGATCAAGAGCCCGATGCCGGTCGTCACGGTCCAGTAGACGAACCACGCGCTCGACAGGATCTGCGCGCGATGCAGCACGTACAGCAGCACGACGGTGCCGCCCTGCACGACGAGCCACGCAAGCGCGGTGCGGCTGATCAGGTGCACGGGCGAGCGCCGCCTGGACGTCTCGTAGATTCCGCACGCGGGGAAGACCGACAACGACAGCGCGGCGGCGAACGCCACCAGCGTGCCGTCGAAGATCTCGGCATGCGGGCCGCCCGATGCCTCGATCAGAATCGGAAGGAACGCGCCGAACACGATCACCGCAATGTCGACGACTCTGGGAAATATCGCTGGCATAAGTGAACCTCGATTGCGATTCGTCAATAATTTGCTTCGCACTTCTACATTCATGCCGGACACACTTCACGCGTTCGGCTTCTTCTCTCTCCACCTCATCTATGCATCGGAGTCCGAATCGGCTGATGTTCGACCGTCGTCGCTCAACGACGATCGAACGGCGCCCACGGCTTCGCACGCGGGCGTGGCTAAACGGCAGTTAAGGGTGAAACGACGGACGCGGCGCGCCGCTTGTCATGAAATCGATCCGCTCAGCCGCGAAACGAAGCCGCCGCACGCGAGATCCGCGTCCGAGCCTCGGCTGCGCTCGACCGCGCGGTACTCGGTCGGCGACATCGACAGATGCTGGCGAAACAGCTTCGCGAGGCGGTCACCGCTGCCGAGACCTGTGCGCCGCGCAATCTTGTCGACCGGCAGATCGGTATGCACGAGCATGTGGCACGCATGCTCGAGCCGGACTTTCTGTACGAATTCGGACGGCGTCACGCCGATTTCCTGCTTGAAGCGGCGCAGGAAATTGCGCTCGCTCATCGCCGCCGCATGCGCGGTATCGGCGATCGAAATCCGGTTGGCGCTGTTCTCGCGCAGTTGCTGGACCGAAGCGCGAATCAGCTTGCTCGCCCGCGCCTCGCGCGCGGCGAATGTCGATTCGGCGGGCAGTGCGCTCAGCGCCGGGCACAAACGTTCGGCAACCTCGTGTGCGGCGCTGTCACCGCAATCGTGCCGGATGATCGCCAGCGCGGCCGAGAACGCCGCACGCTCCGCCGCCGTCGGGCGAACCTTCTCGGCGGATGCGGCGCCCGAGAGCATCGCGTCGATCGACAGGTCGTCCGCCGCCGCATCGCCGCCGTCGAGCGCCGCGAGCCCCATCAGGCGCCTCGTGCCGCCCGAGGCGCGAACATGGGCGCGTGCGCAGCGCAACCATTCGGACACCTTCTCGTCGTCACGATCGGACGCGCCCAGCTCGCCTATCGCAAAGATCGCATGCACGCTCTCCACCACGCGCTCGTGCAGCGGCTGGGTCCAGACGGGAATGCCGGACGACGAATACACCGCGCCGCCCTTCGCCGACAACAGGAGCATCTCGTAGCCGCCGCCGGAATCCTCGCCCGCGTGCCGGAAGCGATTGGCAAGATTGAAGATCTCCGCCATGCGTCCGGCCTGCATCAACGAAAAGCCTTCAAACAAGACGACAGCGATCCCTTTTCGGTAGCACACGCCTCCGAAAGCTGCACCACGACTCACGTGTGCTCCCATCCGACCAATGTTGAACGCGCATTCCATGCCGCCGGCCCTTTCACTCATTCAGCAATGTCTATTCTGCGGCGCATCATATTCCTTCAAATCGCTGCAACAATCTTTCTGTCCGATTACGACGCCATGTTGTCGGATTGAAGCAGGACATCGATTCCATCATTTATCCGACGCACCAATTCGAATTGGTGCACGCGTTGCACCCAAAAGCACGCATGGGCTTGTCGAATTCGGACGACCTTTCGGCTACCGAATCACCGCTGGCGGGTGGCGCGTCCGATAAGGACGGCGGATAAGGACAGATGCGTCGGTTGCCCCATTGCACCTGCCCGCGAGCGCATTCGGCATGCGAATCGGAATGGCGGAATCCGCCGCATCGGCATCGCGCGACCTTGCGCCGGCGCGCTGCGCAGCCGTGTCTCTTCAGAGGAATAGGAAGGCGTCGCGCGCCGGGACCGTCGAAGCGCGCGTCGCTGCCGCGACGACTTTATCGAATTCGCCGCCGACCCGCATGTCTTTTTACATTTGGAATTGAACTTATATTACCGAAGCGCGATTCGGATATTGCATATTTTTCCGATATCGATCTAACGTCTTTCGATAATGGTTGACCGACGTCTATATCGCACCATGCACAATGCGCGATCGCCGCGCTTCGGAAATTTCCCATTTTCACGTGGCGATACGGGATATGCGCGAATTAGCGCGATTCGCCCCGATCGGACAAATGACGCAATGGCGCACTCGCGCGCCGCGAAACTGCGATCATTCGCACTGCCGCCTTACAATACGGCGTTTTTCTCAGGTGAATACAAGCGATGTGGCCTGCCATCAGCGATCTCGGCGATGCCGCCTTGACCCTTCCTCTTTGCGCCGCCTGCTGCGCATGGCTCGTCCACTCGTCGCCCGAGCGGCGCTATGCGGTGGCGTGGCTCGCGCTGCTCGCGGCCGGCATGCTCGTCGTCGGGTTGACGAAGATTCTCTACGCGGGTTGCGGCGTGCAGATTCGCGCGATCGACTTTCGCGTCGTCAGCGGGCACACGATGCTCGCATCGGCGGTGTGGCCGATGGCGCTGCTGCTCGGCCTGCCATGGCTGCGCTCGAACGCGGCGTTGGCGGCGGGCCTCGCGCTCGCCGCGCTGATCGGCACCGCGCGCGTGTTCGATGAAGCGCATACGGTGTCCGAGGTCATCGCCGGCTGGGCGCTCGGCACACTCGTCACGCTGTCGTTCGTGCGCTGGAAAGCCGCGCCCGTGATGTCGCGACGCCTGTGGCCTTACGCTTGCGCGTCGCTGCTCGCGGTGCTGGCGATCGCCTATGGCCGGCACGCGCCGATTCAGGCTGCAATCGAACTGTATTCGCCGTTCCTGTGCCGCTCATTCCCGTGGTGAGCGTCGGTTGCCGCCACAGCAAGTCGCCAACCGCCAAAATCCCGCCCGAATCGGACACGCCCCCATGCGACGACACACGCGTCGCTATACTTCCAGGCACCACGCCGGGCGGATAGGCACATGCGGCGGCGTCGCGTTGAAACGCCACCGCGCACGACCGACGAACCACGGAGTCTTCATGCGACGCGCGAGCGTTCCCACCCTGCTCTTCGCCGCCAGCGCCTGCTTCTTCTCGCTGAACGCGTTCAGCGTGCGCGCGACCTTCGCGGCCTACGCGCTGCTCGCCCTCCTCGCGCTGTTGCGCGCGCCGACGCTGTTCGCGCGCCAGCAACGTCTGCCCGCGATCGCCGCATACTGGACGCTTTGCGTGAGCATCGCATTCATCGTGTCGGCGTTCGGCGATTTCTACGCGAACTTCTTCGTCAAGTTCGTGCTGATCGAAACCTACGTCGCGCTCGCATTCTGGATGTTCGCAAGCGGCGTGCTGTCGATGCGCTCGCTCGAGCGGACGTGCGAAACGCTGATCTACATGCACGCGGCGTTCTTCGTCGTGCAGCTCGGCTTCTACCTCGCCTTCGGCCATTTCATCGATTTCGACAGCTACATCCGCGAGAGCGATTCGGAAGCGCTCTATGCGACGAAGGCGCTGAGCGACAGTCTCATCTCGATCCGTGCGCTCGGCCTGTATTCGGAACCGTCGTTCTACGCAATGACAGTCGTGCCCGCGGGCGCCGTCCTGCTGCTCGCGAAGCGGCGCGCGACGGCGGCTGCGATCGTCGCGTTCGCAACCGCGCTGCTGTCGTTCTCGATCGCGGCGATCGTCATCTGCGCGCTGCTCGGCGGCGTGCACTTCCTCGCGGGACGCACGTCGATCCGGATCAAGCTCGTGATCGCCGCGGTCGCGCTCGCGATCGCGCCGGCGATGTACGGCGTGTACGACAAGCGCGTGAATCAATCCGCCGACTACGACGCAGTGGGCAGCCGCACGCTCGTGCTGCGCGAGCTGCGCGAGCGGGACGCGCTCACAGGCGTGTTCGGCAGCGGCCTCTTCTGGGACGAACGGAACAACGTCGGCAAGACGCACTTGCGCGGCTACCAGGTGCGCGACAGTTCGTTCTACGTGTATCTGCTGTTCGCGACCGGCATCGCCGGCGTTGCCGCGTTCTTCGGCACGTTGTTCATGCTGTTCCGGCGGCGCGGCCGCCGGCGCCTGCTGCTGTATCTGCTGCCGCTCCTCCTCTTCAAGTTTCACGCGCTATACGGCATGCTATGGCTCACGCTGCTGATGTTCGTCGTCGTCGCCGGGCACGCCGAGCGCTTGCCCGAGCGCCGTGAACGGCCTGGTACCGGTACCGGCTGGCTGAGCGCGGCCGGCGCATCGGGACCTTAGCCTTTGCCGCGCACACGCGCCGCTACGCAAAGGAGAATATCGATGATGACAACCCGCTGGAGGCTGGCCTGCCTGTTCTGCGCGTGTGTCGTTGCATCGTCGGCCGCGCAAGTGCCGCCCGCCGCGCCGCCCGGCAATATCGTCGCGCACAGCGCGGCGGCGACGCGCGTGTTCCTCGGCTCGCCGTCGCTCGCGATCCTGCCTGACGGCACCTACGTCGCGTCGCACGACATGTTCGGCCCGGCCGCGCTGCCCGACGAAGTGCGCGTGTTCGCGTCGCACGACAAGGGGCAGACCTGGGAAAAGCTGAGCGTCGTGACCGGCCAATACTGGTCGTCGCTCTTCGTCGTCGACGGCGCGCTCTACCTGATGGGCACCGATCGCTCGATGGGCACGCCGGTGATCCGCCGCTCGACCGACGGCGGCGCGACGTGGACGACGCCCAACGACGCGCTGACCGGCCGCTTCGACGTGAGCGGCCGCTACATCACGGCGCCCGTGCCGGTGCTCGTCGAGCGCGGCCGCGTGTGGCGCGCGTTCGAAGTGATCGAAGGCGGCGACCTGCGCTCGCTCGTGATGTCCGCGCCCGTCGACGGCGATCTGCTCGACACGCGCAACTGGCGCGCGACGAAGCCGCTGCCGTCCGACCATGCGTGGCTCGACAACAATTTCCTGACGTGGGAAGAAGGCAGCGTCGTGGCGACGGACGCTCGCGAGCCGGCCGTCGTGCTGCGCGTGAACACGAAGCACGGGCCGGAAAAGGTCGCGCTCGTTCACATGCTGGCGGACGGCCGGTCGCTGTCGTTCGATCCGGCACACGATTTCATCGACTTTCCCGGCGGCGGCAAGAAGTTCACGATCCGCTTCGACGCCCGCTCGGGCCGCTACTGGTCGCTCGCGAACGCAGTGCCGAACGCCGACGGCAGCGCGAATCTGGAGCGCGTGAGAAACACGCTCGCGCTGACGTCGTCGCCCGACCTGCGCCACTGGAGCGTCGAACGCACGCTGCTGCAAAGCGCGGATTCGCAACGGCACGGCTTCCAGTACGCGGATTGGCAATTCGACGGCGACGACATCATCGCGGTCGTGCGCATGGCGTTCGACGACGGCGAAGGCGGCGCGCACAGCCAGCACGATTCGAACTACGTGACGTTCGTGCGGGTGCGCGATTTCAGGCACGCGCGTCAAAGCGCGAGGAACTCGGCTCGCTCGCAGCACGAGCACTAGCGGATTGGGGAAATGTCAACCGACTGCTGTCATGAGATCCGCCTCATGCTGCCCCATAAGTCGCTCGATCCTTAGCATATCGATGCGCACTTTCGCGCTTGCGGATACCCAAACGCGAATTTCCAAGTCATTCGCCGAGGACGCAAGCTCGAAGTCAAAGTGAGCAATTGAACCGCCCTTCTCGCCAGGCATCACGTCATGGCGCATCAGCACGTGCGTACCACGATCACACACGATATCCATCCAACTGCCGGCCGGGAATTCGCAGCAACCCTCGATACTCACGACGTAATAGCCCGCCGGGAGCGACACGTAAGGGCCAAACAGAAGAAACCCCTCCTGTCCGCTGCTCGTCATTGCACCCATTTGACGATGACCGACCTGTGTGTGCAAACGAACATCCGCGCCTCGATAAATCCTTGGGGCATTTGCGTCCGTCACTGTGAGTTCGAGGGACAGTGGAGTAAATCCATATTCGTCGAACCAGCCTTTATCATCGAACATCAGTGTCGCGACGAGCCGATAGCGGCCCCGAACGTCCGGTACGGCAACACTCATCGGCAGGGTCAATGTCTCGCCCGGCGCGACAAAACTCACGGGCAGCGGCATCCGCTTTGGATCGGACGCAACAACGCAACCGGCATAGTCGAACCAGCGATACGAAAGATAAATCGGATTGAGCATCGAGCTGACCCAGGTTTGCGTCGACGCGTTCGTCAACTGCACGGGCAGTTCAAATGTTTCGCCGGCTGCCAACTGATCTGCCACTGCATCAGAATATAAGCAGCCCGCGGCATCGTGGATCTCTGCCGACACCGCGTCACCTGTCCGATGACAATCGAAATCCGCCGGCAAGCTCATATAACCGACACTCGGCATCACGCGCGGCATCACGACATTGAATGAAATGAGCTTCTTATGATATGCCAGTTCATTGTTACGCCTATCGCGATTGTCGCAGAATGCGAAGCCGGCTACGTACTGTCCTTCTGGAAGATCTGCACCGAGGTAATAACGCGCACAGTATGTTCCGCGTTTCAAATCCACAAGTGGCCGTTTCAAAAATGAATTGCTGCAACCGAAAGCGATTCGCCCGTCTCCGTCCGTGATCTCAATTCCGACTCCCAGTTCGGCGACATCGATGTTGATTGAGAACACGACATTAAAACGCATGATCTGTCCATGCAAGTATGTATCGCCGCCTTCGAGCGTCGCCGACACCAGCGAGAATTCAGGTGTCGAAAACGCGCGGTTCGTCGCAGGCTCATATGGCAGCCAACGTGCGACGTCGGGGGCGGCAACAACGGTACGGTTCGCGCGCTCCCGCTGCCAACGTGAGCGCAACAGGCTGTAGAACTCGATATCGAGTGCATTCAACATTTCGAGTTGCTTGCGCTGCATCGGCGTGATTTGCCCGATTCCCGGCCGCGCGCGTGTCGCGTTGACTTTTTCGATATGACGTGGTGCGGGCAAACCGATCAATGTGGAAACATCCGACAAAAAAGCTGGCAAGTCCTCATAAAACCCATACACGTCATATTGCTCGACGCTCGAAAGCGCCGCAGCAATTTTCTCATCGTCGGTACGCGACATCGTGCCGGTTATGGCAGAGAAGTGTTCGACGTACGGATTCCTGATATCTTTGATGAAGCTTGGATCAAACGAGCGCTCGATCTCGGCGCAGAAATCGTCGCACGGCTCACCCAGCCCCGCGACGAAACGCTCCGCCTGCTCCCAAAGGCCCGGTAGCATGTTTGCATCGTGGTTGTTCAGCAAAAAGAAGAGCCAGGAAATCGCACGATCGATTGGCTCCCGCAAGCATGTCAAATATTGATACCGCGGGTCGAGCCCTGTTCCCTGGAAATCGATATGCGCCGAAATGACGGAGTACTCGCCACCGTAGCGCCGAATCAAGTCCCGATGGCTTCCGATCAGGTTCGGCGTCACACATCCCGGTCCAAGCATCTTGCTCAACCATGCGTTGACTGCTTGCCCAGCCGTCTTCTGCACATGATCGAAAATGACACGGCCGGCAAATACCTTACTCTTCCCCTTCATCGCAGGAAATCCTCATAATTATTGCCGCGCGTGCTTGACTGAATAGAGCGGGATTCTGACACAAAAGAAAAGCGCGTCATTTGTCCAATGCGCTCCGTCCTTCGAGCGCATTGCGTCCACTTAGCGATGGACCGTATGTTGTACTGCTCATGCGAAAGCGACTGTCATGTGTCCAGGTTCCGATCCGGAGCACGCACGGACAACCTGACGAAATATAGCCGCCATATCATCATAAAATGCCGCTATCGGCCGCAATCTCTCGGCACCGCGATTGTATCCATGTCTCAGGAGCAGATGGTGATGAAAATTATTCTCATCATTCTGATGTCGATCAGCATGTCTCCCACGTTCGCGGAAGCACAGTCCGCCCCCTTGGCTCCGGTGCTCCCGAACAATCCGGCATCCTACGGAGCGCACGCCGTGGTCGACCAGCCGTCGCCCCACGCGGCGGGCGAGATGTACTTTCAGCAGAAAGGCACGGGCAGCATACCCCGGGCATTTTCGGCAAAACTGGCGGATATCGTAAACGGCGCCGACTTTGGCATGTTGTGCAACGGATCGAACGATGACACAGCAGCGCTCAACCATGCGCTCGCATATGCAGCGAGCGTCGCCCCTGCCGTCGTGAATCTGCCGTTGTCGAACACACATTGCGTAATTACAGGTACTGTCAGCGTGCTGGATAACGTTACGCTCGCCGGCACGCATGGGCAAACCGCGAACTTGTCGGCGGGCGTCGTGAACCTGGACCCGATGATCTTGCTTGCCGGCAATGGCGCAGCGATCCGTGATCTCTATATCAACGCATCTGCATCAGGTCAAAATACGCGAGGTGCGACGATCGCGGTTAGAAACGTGAACGCCCCCGTGATCGCAGATGTCAATATCCAGGGACCATTCATCGGCATCGACCTGAACGGCAATCAAGCCCTCGTCGATCAGGCAATCATCAGCAGCATCCATAGTGCGGGAAGCATAGGAATTCGGATCGGTGCACTCACGACGTACGGCGGAACAGTCGACGCGCGCATCTCGAATACGACCGTCATCGGCGACCCTTCACATCCCGGCGACGCCGCGATGCAGGTGCTCGATGCGGGCGGCCTACTCGTCACCGAATCCGACATGCAAATGACGAAGATCGGCACGCAGATCGCCCCCGGCGCGAATCAGTGGGTCGCATGGGCGAGCCTGAACAACACGTACGTCGGCGACACGAACGCGGTCAACGCGCTGGAGATCGATACGCGCGCGCCGAGCGCGCGCGTCGAAGGGCTCGAATGCAGCGCGTGCTGGACCGCATCCGCGCAGTCGGACAACATCCTGATCAGGAACACGGGCGGCGGGCTCGTGTCGGAGATCCATTTCAACGGGCTGCGCAACTACAACGGCGCGTCGAACGGCGCGAACGTCAAGGCGGGCACGTTCGTCACGTTCGACGCGAGCCGCTTCTGCGGCAACGGCCGCGGCGGCGGCGCGGCGGCGAACATCGTCTACGGCCCGAACGTGAGCGCGTACGCGGTGCGCAATTCCGAACTCGGCGGCAGTTGCGGCGGGCTCTTCAAGGCGGCGCCGCAGCACGGCATCGTGCTTGCCGGCAACAACGCGGGCGGGCTCGTCAGCGGCAACGACTTCAGCGGCTCGGGAACGCCGATCTCCGGCGCGCCGACGGGCGACAGCGTCGTGTCGTCGAACCTCGGCATCGATACCGCGCCCGCGACGGTCGCGAGCGCCGCGACGATCGACGTGCACACGGCGCCCGTCGTGATGCTGACCGGCAACGTGAAGATCAGCGCGATCAGGCCGACATGGAACGGCCGCACGCTGAAGCTGATTCCGACGAAGGGCACGGCGAGCTTCACGACGGGCGGCAATCTCTGCAACGCGGCGACGGCCGCGCAGAACGTGCCTGTCGATGCGTATTTCAACGGGAGCTGCTGGAATCTGAAGTGATCGGCGAAGTCCGCGCGCCGCATACCCGCCGCTTGCCGCCGGTTACTGGCTTCTTCATTCAGGCTTCAGCGCATGCCACGCGCCTGAGGCGACGCTTCGCCGCGCCGCACCGCCGAAGCGCATCCGCACCGACGCGAGCTCGCCCGGCAGGCGCGCGGACCTCGGCCGCGAGCGCGGCATCTCGACGAAGCCGAGACGCTCGTAGAGCGTGCGGGCGCGCACGTTGCTCGTCAGCACGTCGAGCACGACTTCCCTGCCCGGTTCCGCGCGAAAGAGACCGCCGCGCACCGCATCTTCAAACAGCGCGCTGAACGCGCCGCAGCCGCGCACGCGCGCATCGGTCGCGCAATGCGCGATCAGCGTTTGCGAGCGCTTCGGCGCGGGCAGCTCGCTTTCGAGCACGAGCCCGCGCAAGAGCATCCGGATCGTGCGCGCCGGGCCGAAGAATCGCAGCAGCATCCATGCGACGTGCAGATCGTCGAACGCGCTCGCGCGCCCGTCGTGCGCGGCGAGCACCGCGCTCACCGCACCGCCGTCGCCGACCGCGACACGATGGCGCCGCCACGAAAAGCGCCCGTGCTTGGACGCGAACGCGAATGCGAGAAACGCGATGCATCGCGCGGGCGGCTCGCCGAGGAAGTAGCCGAATTCGCGCACGCCCGATTCGAACACGAGCGGCGCGCACGCATGCGCGTCGCTCGCCGCGGCCGCACGGAAACGCCACGGCGACGAGCGCGGCGCGGCTTCGCTCGAAGCGCGGCGCTCGCCGTCGGCAGGCGGAATCTCCATCGCCGCGCTCAGCGCGCGAGCCGCACGAGCGCCGCGATCGTGCGCTCGATCTGCTCGGGCTCGTGCGTCGAGCAGATGAAAAAGCGCAGTCGCGCGGCTTTCTCTTCGACGGCCGGATAGAAGATCGGCTGCACGTTGATGCCTTCGTCGAAGAGCGCATTCGCCCATTGCGCGGCCTTCAGCGAGCTGCCGGTGATGACGGGCACGACCGCGTAGCCTTCGCTCGTGCCCGTGTTGAGGCCGGCTTCGCGCGCCTGCGTGAGGAACTGCAGCCCGCGCTCGCGCAACGTCGCGATCCGCTGCGGCTCGGCCTGCAGGCGCTCGAGCGCGGCGAGCGACGCGGCCGCGAGCACGGGCGACAGCCCGACGCTGTACAGGAAGCCCGGCGCGAGATGGCGCAGGATGTCGATGAGCGGCTGGCAGCCGGCGATGAAGCCGCCGCACCCGGCGAGCACCTTGCTCAGCGTGCCCATCCACAGATCGACGTCGGCCGACGGCACGCCGCAGTGCTCGCGGATGCCCTTGCCGTGCGCGCCGAGCACGCCGAGCGAATGCGCCTCGTCGACCATCAGGAACGCGCCATAGCGCCGCTTGATCTCGACGAAGCGCGCGAGGTCCGGCAAATCGCCGTCCATGCTGTAGAGCCCCTCGATCGCGACGAGCACGTGCCGGTATTCGCGCCGCACGCGCGCGAGCAGCGCGTCGAGCGCGCGCCAGTCGTTGTGCGCGAAGCTCAGCCGCTTCGCGCCGCTCAACTGCGCGCCCTGCACGATGCTGTTGTGCGCGAGCGCGTCGTGCACGACGAGGTCGCCCGGGCCGAACAGCGAGCCGATCACGGTCACGTTCGTCGCATGGCCGCTCACGAACACGACGCAGTCGTCGGTCTCGTAGAACGACGCGAGGCCGCGTTCGAGCTCGCGCTGCACGGGCCGCTCGCCCGCGACCATCCGGCTCGCCGACGCGGACGTGCCGTAGCGGTCGATCGCGTCCTTCGCGCGCGCCGACACGACGGGGTCGCCCGCGAGTCCCAGGTAGTTGTAGTTCGCGTAGTTCAGGTATTCGCGGCCGCCGATGTGCGTCGTCGCGCCGGCGACGCCCTCGTGCACGCGGAAGAACGGCGATTCGACGCGCAGCTTCTCGCCCATCTCGCGGATGATCTTGACCTGCTGGTATTGCGGCATCGCCTCGAACCAACTGCGCGGATCGCCCGTCGCGTGGAGGGAGGCGGAAGGCGGCGCGCGGCGCGCGGCGCCGTCGTCGGACACGCGGTCCAGTTGCCGTTTCAGTGCTTTCGCCGCGAGTTGCTGGCGCAGGTGATCACCCAATCCCATCTGAACAATTCGCCCGTTTTCGTCAATGAAGCTCACATATTACGCGACGAACTCGGCCCATTCCCAGGCGCCGGCCGTCGACAGCAGCGCCTCGACGAGCCGGAAGTTCATCTCGTGGCTCGGCCGGAACGCCGACACGCGGCCGAGCAGCGGCGCGCCCGCGAGCGCGAGATCGCCGATCAGGTCGAGCACGCGATGGCGGACGAACTCGTCCGGCTGCCGCAGGCCGCCGACGACGCGCGAGCCGACGATCGACGCGGTGCACGACGGCCGCGCGCCGCGCAGGATCGGCACGCCGCGCAGGTAGCCGGCCACGATCGCGGGAATCGCCCATTTGACGCGCCCATACGAGCGCGACGGCGCGATCTCGGCGGCGAACACGTCGGGCGTCAGCACGCCGCTCCAGTGCATGTCGCCGAAGCCTTTCAGATCGTTGCGCACGCTGAGCTCGTAGCGCGCGGCGGGCTCGACGCGCATCTCGCGGCGCGCGTCGCCGCCACCATCCGTCACGACGACAGGCTTCAGCACGCGGATGAAGCGCTTCGGCGCCGGCAGCGCCGCGCGGCCGCACGCGCGCAGCGCGTCGACCCACGGCCGCGCGCTGCCGTCGAGGATCGGCACTTCCTCCGCATCGAGCTCGACCGTCGCGTGATCGATCTCGCACGCGAGCAGCGACGCGAGCAGATGCTCGACCGTGCGCACGCCGATGCCGTCCGCGTTGCGCAGCATCGTGCATAGCGGCTGCGCGCGGCGCAGCGCCGGGCCGGCCGCGAGCGTCGCGAGCACGCGGCCGTCCCGCATGCGCCGGAACACGACGCCGCGCGTGCGCGCGCCGCCGTCGGCGGGCACGATCCGCACGCGCACGCGCCGCCCGGTGTGCAGCCCGTGCCCCGACAGCGCGAGCTCGCGCGCGAGCGTGCCTTCGCGCGCGTGCCAGCCGGCCGGCGCGCTCATGCGGTCACCAGCGTCTTCGGCGCGGCCGGCGCGGCGTCGGCGGGCTTGTCGTCGCCGACGTTCAGCGCCCGGCGCGCGTCGCCGTCGAACGCATGCTGCGCGGCGATCGCGGCGACCGTCGCGCGCCGCGCGTCGTCGCCTTCGCCCGCGCCCGGCTGCCCGGCCGCCGCGCCCGAGATCATGTCGACGATCCGCCCGGCGAGCGAACGCACGGTTGCGCCGTCCGCGATCGCCATCACCGACAGCTTGACCTCGAACGTCTCCTCGACCGCCATCCCGAGCTCCATGCCCATCAGCGAATCCATGCCCATCTCGAGCACCGACTTGTCGAGCTCGATCCGCTCGGGCGACAAATGCAGGATGTGCGCGATCTGCGTGCGCAGATTCTCTTCGACGACGCCGACCGCCTCGTCGCGCGCGAGCGCCGCCACTTGCGCGCGCAACCGCGTGCCGCCGTCGCGCGCGGGCTCGTTCGCGCCGCGCGCGCGCAGGAGCGCGTAGCGGCGCGCGTCGGCCGCGGGCATCCCGCGCGACACCGCGTGCCAGTCGAGCCGCACGACGGCCTCGCCCGCGTCGCCCGCGATCAGCACGCGCTCGAGCGCGGCGAGCGCCTCGTCCGAGGTGATCGACACGCCGCCGATCCGCGTCTGCAGCGCCTCGCGCGTATCGGCGTTGCGCGCGAGAAAGCCGACGTCCTCGAGCGGCCCCCACGCCATGAACGTGCCCGGCAGGCCCGCCTCGCGGCGCTCTTCGACGAGCGCCTCGACGAAGCTGTTCGCGGCGACGTAGCTCGCCTGCCCCGGATTGCCGAGATAGGTCGTCGCCGACGAATAGACGACGAAGAAGTCGAGCGCGCGCTCGCGCGTCGCGCGATGCAGGTTCCACGCGCCCGCGACCTTCGGCGCGAGCACCGCGGCGAAACGTTCGTCGTCGAGATTGCGCACGAGGCCGTCGTCGATGTGCATCGCCGAATGCAGCACGCCCTTCAGCGGCGTGCCGCGCGCGTCGATCTCGCCGATCGTGCGCGCGAGCGCCGCCGCATCGGTCGCATCGCACGCGACGACGTGCGTCGCGACGCCGAGCTCGCTGCGCCACCGCTCGGCTTCGTCGCGCAGCGGTTCGGCGAGCGCCCCGCCGCGGCTCGCGAGCGTCAGATGCCGCGCGCCGCGCGACACCATCCAGCGCGCGCTCGCGAAGCCGAGCCCGCCCGTGCCGCCGACGACGAGATACGCGGCATGCGGATCGAGCCGCAGCGACGGCGCCTGCGCGGGCGCGACGCCGCGCGTCGGCGCGGGCGTGCCTGCCGGATACGTGACGAGCACCTTGCCGATCTGCCGCGCCTGCTGCATGTAGCGGAACGCGTCCTCGACGCGCGCGGCAGGAAACGCGCGATACGGCAGCGGATGCAATGTGCCTTCGGTGAAGAGCGCGATCACGTCGCCGAACAGGCGCGCGGTCAGATCGGCGCGCGCGCCCATCAACTGGTCGGCGTCGATGCCGAAGTAGCTGATGTTGTTGCGAAACGGCCGCAGGCCGATGTAGCTGTTCTCGTAGAAGTCGCGCTTGCCGAGCTCGAGGAAGCGGCCGAACGGGCGCAGCGTGTCGATGCCGCGCACCATCGCCTCGCCCGCGAGCGAGTTGAGCACGATGTCGACGCCTTCGCCGCCCGTCAGCGCGAGGATCTCGTCGGCGAACGACAGGCTGCGCGAATCGAGCACGTGGTCGGCGCCGATGAGCCGCACGAACTCGCGCTTCTCGCCGCTGCCCGCGGTCGCGAACACTTCGGCGCCGAAGTGGCGCGCGAGCTGGACGGCCGCGATGCCGACGCCGCCCGCCGCGCCGTGCACGAGCACGCGCTCGCCGCGGCGCAGCCGCGCGAGCTCCGCGAGCGCGTAGTAAGCGGTGAAGAACGTGGTCGGAATCGTCGCCGCTTCCTCGAACGACAGCCGCGACGGCTTGTGCGCGATAGCGGCCGCGCGCGTCACGACGCGCGTCGCGAACGACGCGCTCGCGAAGCCGAGCACCGCGTCGCCGGCCGCGAAGCCGTCGACGTCGCGGCCCACGCGCACGACGCGCCCCGCGAGCTCCATGCCGATCGTCGCGCCGGCGAAGCCCGTTTCGACCGCCTCGTCGGACAGCAGTCCCATCGCATACATCACGTCGCGGAAGTTCAGGCCGGTCGCGACGGGCTCGATCTCGACTTCGTCGGGCTCGAGCTCGCGCGCGGGCTGCGCGAACCATTCGAGATTGCGCAGCGACCCCGGCACGTCGAACGCGAGCGCCGCCGGCGGCCGCTCGCCGATCGCGTCGGCCGCGCGCGCATCGATCTGCGCGGCGCCCAGCATGCGCGGCACGAGGCGCCCGCGCGGCGCGAGCAGCACCTCTTCCTCCGCGTCGTCGGCGAGCAGCTCGCGCACGAGCGCGTCGAGCGGCGCGTCGCAGTCGGGATGCACGTCGATCAGCCGGCACGACAATTCGGGATGCTCGTTCGCGAGCACGCGGCCGAGCCCCCAGAGGCCCGCGTGCGTCGGATCGAGCGGCGCCTCGAGCGCGAACGGCGCGCCGCCGCGCGTGACGATCGACAGCCGCACGCGCGCCGTCGCGTCGACCACGCCGAGCTCGCGCACGAGCCGCGCGAGCGCGACGACGCCCGCATGCTGCGCGCGCATCATCGCCGCGCCGTCGATGTCCGCATCGCCGGCGGGCGGCGCGTCGGGCGCGACGAACACCAGATGATGCGGCTGCGCGGGCGACGCGAGCGCGACGATCTCGGCCATTCGCTGCAGCGACACGGCCTCCGCATAGCAGCCGGTGCTCGCGAGCGCGCCGGCGAGCGCCGCGCTCGCATCGCCGTCGTCGCCCGTCGCGACGAGCCAGCGCTGCGCATACGCGGCGGTGTCGAGGCTGTCCCACACGCCGCCGTCGAGCGCCTCGCGCGCGTCGCCCGCCTTCGCCGCGGGCTTGCGCGCGAGCATGAACGTCGGCGCACCCTCGAGATCGAGCGATTGCTCGAGATGGCGCGCAACGTCGCGAAAGCCCGCGTGCGCGAGCAGCGACTGGATTTCCGCGGGCGCGAGCGGCGCGGCTGGGGCGGCTGGCGCGCCGCCCGCGCCGCCGCCCGCCGCGAGCGAAAACACGATGTCCGAGAAGCGGCTGCCGCGCGCCTCCACGAGCACGACGAGACCGCCCGGCGCGAGCCGCTCGAACACGACGCTCAGGAATGCGAGCGGGTCCTGCTGCGCGGCGAGCGCGCGATCGATCAGCACGACGTCGTAAGGGGTGCGGTCTTCGGCCGCGAGCGCGACGCTTTCGCCCGTTTGCAGCGCGATCGTCCGCACCGACGGATGCGCGGCCGCGTCGAAGCCCGCGAGCTGCTGCGGCGTGCCGGCGATCGTATGGTCGCAGCGCGCGGCGCACGGCGCGCCGCCGACAGGACTCAGCACGTCGCGATCCGGCGCGCCAATCTCGAGCACGCGCAGCCGGCGCGGCTCGCGCCAGGCGGCGAGCGCCTGCCCGACGCACGCCGCGATCAGCGCATGCGCGTGGCTCCACGTCGGCGACGCGTCATGGAAGTGATCGACGAGACTGCCGCCCGTCGGCGACAGCACCTGCGCGGCGGCCATCTCGCCGCGCAACACGGCGGGCAGCGCCGCGCCGCAGTGCGCGAGCAGCGTCAGCTCCGCGACGTGCGCGGGCGATTCGGCAAGCAAGCCGCGCCACAGCTCGTCGAGCGCGGGCAGCGACGCGCACGCGGCATCGTTGCGCGCAAGACGCGTGCCCGCCCATTGCGCGAGCCCGTCCTCGACGAGCATCGACGCCAGACGCGCGACGAGCCCCGCGCGCTCGTCGGCGAGCGGCACGGGCTGCCGGAACGCGTCGATCGCATCGAGCGCGCGCAGCGCATAGGCGCTCGCGAGCACGTCGAAGAGCGGCAGCATCTCGGTCAGATGGCTCGTGCGGCGCCCGAGATCCTCGCGCGACGCAAGCGTCGCGGCCGCACTCTCGACGAGCCGCGCCGGCGCGGGCAGCCCGCTTGCGTCGAACGCCGAAGGCAGCGGCTTCGCGTCGAGCGCGTAGACGAAGCGCGCAGGCGGATTCAGCCGGCGGCCGACGAGATCGACGCGGCGAAACCGGCATGCGGCGAGACGCGCGACGATCGCGCCGCTCGCGTCGAGAAAATCGAACGACGCGACGATCGAATGCGGATTGCGCCGCTCGATGCGCGCAAGCACGCGCGCGACGACGTCGCCGCGCAGGAAATCGATGCGGCCGATCCGGACCGGCACGTACGCCGCGCGCCGCGCACGCGCGTCGCGGCCGCCGCTTTGCGCGAGCAGCGCGAAAAGCGGATGGAAGCCGCTGTCCATCAGCGCCGGATGCAGCAGGTACGCGGCGAGCTCGGCGGCGTCGCCGCACGCGGGCGGCGCGGCGACGTCGGCGAGCGCCGCGTCGCCCGCGATCCGCAGCGCGCGCACCCAGCGGAACGCGGGGCCGTATGCGAGGCCGAGCGCGGCTGCGCCGTCGTACAGCGCGTCGGCGCTCGACGCGGGCTGCGCATCGAGGCGCGCGAGCGTCTCGGGCGACGCGGCGCTCGACGCGGCGAGCGTATTGCCGCTCTCGAGCAGCCGGCCGACGACGTTCTCGACCCACGGCGCATCGGACATCCGCTCGCGCGTCTCGATCCTGAACGACGCGGTGCGCGGCTCGATCATGAAGCGGAACAGCTTTGCCTGCTGCGACTGAAACACGACGGGCGTGCGAATCTCGAGATTCTCGACCGCGCAATCCGACGTGCCGAAGAACGCGCACGCGGCGGCGAGCGCCATCTCGACGTAGCCCGCGCCGGGAAACGTGACGCCGCCGTCGACGACGTGATCGGCGAGCATCGGCACGCGCACTGGATCGAGCTGGTTCTCCCACGCGAACGCGTGCTCGTGCAGCCGGTAGCCGAGCAGCGGATGCGCGCGGCGGCGATTGACGAGGCCGTAGCCTTCGGGGCTCGGATCGAGCCAGTAGCGCTCGCGCTGCCACGGATAGGTCGGCAGCGCGACGCGCGGCGTATCGGGCGCGAAGCGGTCGGGATCGATCCGCGCGCCGTGCGCGAGCGCCGCGGCGATCGTCTGGCGCAGCATCTGCGCGCCGTCCTGCTGGCGCTTGAGCGTCGGCAGCGTCGTGCCGGACAGCTTCATCGCGCTCAGCGTCTGCTTCACGTACGTGCGCAGGATCGAGTGCGGCGATATTTCGATGAACAGACGAATGCCTTCGGCCGCGATGGACGCAATGGCGTCGCCGAAGCGCACCGGCTCGCGGATATTGCGCCACCAGTAATGCGCGCCGAGTGCGTCGCCCGGAAAGCGCTCGCCCGTGACCGTCGAGACGAACGCGCCCGTGCCCGCGCGCGGCGCGAGGTCCGCGAGCTGCTCGAGCACGACGGGCTCGATCCGCTCCATCTGCTTGCTGTGGAACGCGTAATCGAGATCGAGCAACTGGAAGAACTGGCCGTTCGCGCGCAACGCCGCCTCGATCGCCTGCAGCGCATCGAGCGGGCCCGCGAGCGTCACCGATTGCGGACTGTTCACGCCGGCGATCTCGACGCTCGCGTCGAGCGCGAGCTGCGCGATCAGCGCGCGCGCGGCGGCGGCGCCGACGCCCGCCGCGGCCATGCGCCCACTGCCGCGGGTCAGCGCCTGCGCGCGGCTGCGAATCTTGATCACGCGCACCGCGTCCGCGAGCGACAGCGCATCCGCCGCCCACGCGGCGGCGATCTCGCCGACGCTGTGGCCCGCGACCCGGTCGAAGTACACGCCGCGCGCGTCGAGCACACGCACGATCCCCACCTGGATCGCGAACAGCATCGGCTGCGCGTGCTCGGTCGCGGCGAGCCATTCCGCGCTCGCCCCCGCGCACATCACGTCGACGAGCGACGCGCTGCCGTCCGCGCACCACAATGCGTCGATTTCGCCGAGCGCGGCGCGAAACACCGCATCTTCCGCGTACAGTTGCCGCCCCATTCCCGCCCATTGCGAGCCGTTGCCGGAAAAAAGAAGCGCGACGCGCGCATCGGGCTCGGCCGCATGCGCGCGCGCGACGCACGCGGGCGCCGCCGCGCCGACCTGCGCGAGCGCGGCGAGCGCCGCACGACCTTCGGCGACGTTCGCTGGCGCGACCACCGCGCGCTCCTCGAACCCTTGCCTGCGCCGCACCGCGTTGGCGGCGAGCGCATGCCATGCGCAGCCGTCGTCGACGCGCTGCAGGTAGCGCGCGGCCAGCGCCGCGAGCGCCTGCGGCGCGCGCGCGGTGAGCACGAGCGGCGGCGGCGCGTCTTCGGCGTCGATGTCGGCCGCCGCCCCGCGCGCGCTCCGCGCGGCCGCATCGTCGCCACCGGCCGCCGCGGGCGCCTCGATCAACACGACGTGCGCGTTCGTCCCGCCGAAGCCGAACGAATTGACGCCGATCGCAAGCGGCGCGCCGCGCGCGTCGAGCGGCGTCAGGCGATCGACGACGCGCAGCCGCCCGCCCGCGAAATCGATGTTGGGGTTCGGCGTCTCGAAATGCAGCGAGCGCGGCACCGCGCGGTGCTTCAGGCAGCACACGGCCTTGACGAGGCCCGCCATCCCGGATGCGGTTTCGAGATGGCCGATGTTGGTCTTCACCGAGCCGATCAGCAGCGGATCGTGCTCGGGGCGCCGCGCGCCCGCGACTTCGATCAGCGCGCGCGCCTCGATCGGATCGCCGACCGCGGTGCCCGTGCCGTGCGCTTCGAGATACGCGAGCGACAGCGGATCGACACCCGCGCGCGCGTACACGTCGCGCAGCAGCGCGGCCTGCGTCGCGGCGCCGGGCACGCTGATGCCGCCCGGCGAATAGCCGTCCGAGTTCACGCCGGAGCCGGCGATCACCGCATGGATCGTGTCGCCGTCGGCGAGTGCGCGCTCGAGCGGCTTGAGCAGCACGAACGCACCGCCTTCGGCGCGCACGTAGCCGTCGCCCGTCGCGTCGAACGCGCGGCAGCGGCCGCGCGGCGACAGCATCGACGCCTTCGAGAAGCTGACGAAGCCGAACGGATGCGCGAGCAGGTTCACGCCGCCCGCGAGCGCGAGCTCCGCTTCGCCCGCCTGCAGCGCCCGGATCGCCTGATGCAGCGCGACGAGCGACGACGAGCACGCGGTGTCGACCGACATGCTCGGCCCGCGCAGGTCGAACAGATAGGACACGCGATTCGATGCGATGCTGAGCGTGTTGCCCGTCGCCGAATACGGATCGACCGAGTTCAGGTCGTCCATGCTGCGATTGCCGTAGTCCGGGCTCGCGACGCCCACGTACACGCCGCAGTTGCGCCCGCGCATGTCGGCGGGCCGCACGCCCGCATCCTCGAACGCTTCCCATGCGAGTTCGAGCAGCAGGCGCTGCTGCGGGTCCATCTGCGTCGCCTCGCGCGGCGAAATGCCGAAGAACGCCGCGTCGAAGCCGGCAACATTGTCCAGCACGCCCGCGGCGAACGTGTAGCTTTTACCCGGCTCGCGCTTCGACGGATGCTGATGGAAGTCCGTGCCGAAGCGCTCGACGGGCACCTCGGTGACCGCGTCGCGCTCGTCGCACAGCAGCCTCCAGAACGCGTCCGGATTCTCCACGCCACCGGGAAAGCGACACGCCATCCCAACAATTGCAATCTTTACATTCATCGTTGTGTCGTTTTTTCCGATGCATTCGCCGCGGGGCTGCCCGCCTCCTCCGCTTCGATCGCGCGAAGCAGGATCAAACCGAGCTCTTCGACGCGCGCATCTCGCCGATGGCCGTCCGGCGCGCCGAAATTCCGCCAGATAAAGTAGTCGCTGCGCTCGGGCGCGACGCCCAGCCTGCCGAAAACGTGCGGCAGCGCCGGGACGTGGTCGCCGTAGAAACACACGACCGTGTCGCGCCGCCGAGTGCGCAGATGCTCGAGCAGTCGCCCGATCATTGCATCCGCATTTGCGACATGGCGCAAGTAAACCGTCAAATCGCGCCATTCGCCGCCGTCACCGAGCGCGTGGCGCACGCGCGACTCGCCCGGCTCGACCGCCTCCAGATGCAGCGGGCCGTGGTTCTCCATCGTCATCGTGAACGCGAAGAGCGGCTTCGCGCGCGGCGCGTCGAGCTCGGCGATCAGCGCCTCCGCGACCGCCGCATCGGCGACGTACGGGCCCGCGCGCGGCGCGTCGGCGAAATGGCGGATGTCGAGGAAACGCTCGAAATGCATCAGCGGGAACACGCGGTCGCGGCCGAAGAAATCCGCATGGTAAGGATGGATCGCGACCGTCCGGTAGCCGCCGCGCCGGAACCAGCCGGCGAGCGAATCGCACGCGCGGCGCAGGAACGCGTAAGGGTAGAAGCGCGCATAGCCGAGCCGCTCGGACGCCAGCCCCGTCAGCATCGCGAATTCCGTGCGCATCGTGTTGGCACCCCACGCGGGCACCGCAAGCTCGCCGTAAAACGTCGACTCGCGTCGCGCGCGATCGAAATGCGCGAAGAGCGACGGCTCGATGCCCGTCACCGCGCGCCGCGCATCGAAGAACGATTCGCTCTGGATCACGATCACGTCGGGAAACGCGGCGGCCCGGCCGGTTGCGAACGGGCTCGCCGCCGCCGCGCGCTCGAACGCGCGCAGCGTCGCGGGCCGCAGCCCGTTCAGCAGATAGGCGACGAACGTCGCGAAGAACCCGTGGCGCCGCTGGTCGACGCTCGCGTCGAGCGTGAGCGTGCGCGAGAGGCGCCTCGCGAGCGCGCAGCCGCAGGCGAAGCACGCGACGATCGCCGCGGCCGTCACGGCGAACGGCCGCGGCGCGAGCGGCGTCTCGGCCGCGTAGCCGGCCGCGAGCAGCGCGACGCCAGCCGCGATCGCGGCGACCTTGCCCGCGCTCAGGAACGGCAGATACAGACGCGGATGCGAGAACAACTGGCTGAAGAGGCTCAGATCCGTGAACACGAACGGCTCGCGCAGCGATTCGTGCTTCGCGTTGTTGACGACGGCCATCAGGCCGACGAGCGCGACGGCGACGAACGTCGAGAACAGCACGCGCGCCGTCACGAGCAGCACGCAGCTCGCGACGAACGCGAACGCGAGCGCGTGCAGCGCGGCGGCCGCCATCGGCCGGCGCCACGGCGCGCGCGGCGCCGCGAGCGCATCGAGGGCGAACGACAGCGCGGCCGCGATCGCGAAGATGAGCGCGAGCCCGCCGCTCACGCTAGCGCTCCTCGCGCGGCAGATACGACAGCCTGCCGAGAATCGCGTCCGCGAGCGCGGCGGGCAGGAGCGTCAGCAGGCGCATGCCGAACGCGAGCGGCGCCGGAAACGCGATCTCCGCGCGCCCGGCCGCGAGCTTCGCGCGGATGTGGGCGGCCGCCCTGTCGGCGGACCACAGGAACGGCTTGTCGCCTGGAAACACGTCGCTCATCGCGGTCTTCACGAAGCCCGGCAGGATCACCGACATCCCGACGCCGTCGCGCGCCAGCAACGGGCGAACCGAATCGGCATAGGCCTTGATCGCCGCCTTGCTCGCGCAATAGGCGGGCGAGATCGCCATGCCGCGCAGCGCGGCGAGCGAGCTCACCATCGCGATGCGCCCGCGGCCGCGCGGCCGCATCCGCTCGATCACGGGCAGCGCCGCCTGCAGCGCGCCGTAGAAATTGGTGTCGACGACTCTCGCCGTGCGCTCGAGCCCTTCCCAGTCGGATGCGGACGAGAGCGTGCTCGCGATGCCCGCGTTCGCGATCAGCAAATCAATCGGATGCGCATCGTCGAACGCCCAGAGCCACGCCTGCGCGCGCTCGGCGTCGCGCACGTCGAACTGCCCGACGACGACCTCGGCCCCGCGCGCGCGGCACGCCTGCGCGCACGCGTCGAGCCGCGCCGCATCGCGCCCGACGAGCCCGAGCACGACGCCCGGCGCCGCATACGCGAGCGCGAGCGCGCGGCCGAGCCCCGCGCTCGCGCCCGTGATGACGACGTGATGCGGCGCGGCGCTAGTCACGCGCCGCCTCGAGCCGTTCGAGCGCGCCCGCCGTCGCCATCTCGATGCCGGTGCGCGTGTAGAAATCGCCGTTGATCTGGGTGTGATGCATCACGTAGTCGAGAAACGCTTGGTACAGAGTCATGTCGGGCGGTCCGGCCTGCGTCCAGAAATCATCGAGGCTGCCTTGCCACGTCAGCCCCGGCATCACGTATACCGCGCTGCCGAGCGCGATCAGCGGGCGGCCATGATGCAGCGCCGACAGCCCCACCGTGCTGTTGACGACGACGACGCCCGCCGCATGCTCGAGCAGCGTCGGCAAATGGCCCGCGTCGATGAAGCGCAGGCGCTTCGCGAGGCCGAGCTCGGCCGCCAACTTGTAAGCGAAGCGCCGATAATCGATCAATCCCGTGTCGAGCGGATGGTTCTTGATGACGAGCACGGCATCGGAACGCGCATGCCGCGCAAACGAGCGCATCACCCGCTCGATCGCGTCCCGGATGCCGTCGAACGGCGAATGGACGACGATCTGCGCGTCCGAACCCAGTTGCAGCGGAAAAAAATAATAGGCGCATTTCGATTCGAGCAACGCCCGCACCACCTTCTCCGCCTCGCCGTGATGGCGGCTCTGCTGGAGCGCGCGCACGGCGAGTCCCGCATATTCGACGAAGCCGTTCCGCGGACGATGGCTGCTGTAATGCGGAAAGCGGCTTGCGTAAAGCGCATTCGCACTACGATACCGGATATCGTGGAACGCGCGCTCGTAAAGGTTGTAACCGGTCGGCCGTCCCGGCTGGCTCGGCGGCGTGACGCCGCGCTGCTCGAGATACCAGGCCGGATCGCGCGACAGCAGCGACCGCCCGTTGACGCCGTGCCTCTCGAGCGTCAGCCAGTGCGGGCGGACGTAGCCCTCCTCGAACACGTGCGTGCGCAGCCCGCAGGCATGCGCGACCGGATGCATGTGCCGATGGATTTCACGACAGTCGCCGAACATGACTACATCCGTCACTCCCTCCGTTCGGACTGCTTGCAAGTACCACTCGGGCAGCGCGTCGAGCGCGTCCCGATAGTCCCAGGCCGCGGTCGCCCCGCCATACAGGCGATCGCCGCCGCAGAAATTGACCCGGCGCACCGCGTGACCCCGCGTCGACAATGCTTCGGACAATCGGCTGAAAAACGATGAAGCCGTGCCTTGCAGCACAAGAAATGAGCGAGGCATCGAAAAAATGTCAACCGGCGAAATTGAGGCGCCCAAGGGTGAACATTTTCGCCCCCTCGAACGAACCCTTTATGAATATTGAAATATTGCGGCAGGCGGTTCGGCCGCTCTCTTCTTGGGAGCGGTGAATATAGCATCCCGCCAAAAAAAGCAAAACAGAAGGCACCAAGCCGGCGGCGCGCTATTGCGCAAATCTGACGTAGAGCGCGCGGAGATGGCGCATTTCACCCTCGCTGGCTATAATCAGCCGCCCCCTTGGCCACCCGCTTCCCGCAAGCCCGGGCGGCAGCGAAAACGAGCTTGCCGGAAGTCATCTGTACGCGGTTCAATGCTGCAACGTGCACTCGAATGGGCGAAACATGCCCTCGCGCGCACGCGAACGTTGCGCAACCGCGTCACTTGATCGAAATCGCTCTTGCGTCGAAAGGCGAATGACGTAAGTCTTTTGACAGAACGCCGAGAGCCAATCAGCTTGGATGGAAGGAAGTTGGAAAACGTATCTGGCAGCGCCTCAGCTCCGATGACCGGAAAGCGGACGAACCTCATCGGGCGACTCAAGGGACTCAACAAGCTCTTCGTCCTGACGGTGGCCGCCCCCACCCTCATCGCGACCCTCTACTACGGCCTCATCGCCTCCGACATCTACGTGTCCGAATCGCGCTTCGTCGTGCGCAGCGCGCAGCGCGCGGCGCAGCCGAGCGTCGTCGGCGCGCTGCTGCAGGGCACGGGGTTCGGCCGCGGACAGGACGATACGTATCCCGTCATCGACTACATCCAGTCGCGCGACGCGCTCGCCGCGCTGAACCGCGACAACTACGTGCTCGACGCGTACTCGAAGCGCGGCGACGTCATCAGCCACTTCAACGCGACGCTCGACGGCAGCTTCGAATCGTTGTGGAAGTACTACGGCAAGCGGATCGTGAACGTGAATCTCGAGTCGTCGTCGGGGATCGCGACGCTGCAGGTGCGCGGCTACACGGCGGACGACGCGCTGAAGATCAACATCGAGCTGCTCGGCCTGGGCGAGCAGCTCGTCAACCGGATGAACGAACGCGCCGCGAAGGACACTGTAAGCTTCGCGCAGCGGCAGGTCGACGAAGCCGCCTCGAAGGCGAAGGAAGCGGCGGCGGTGCTCGCCGCGTACCGGAATTCGAACGCCGTGTTCGATCCGGAAAAGCAGTCCGCGCTGCAATTGCAGCAGGTGACGAGCCTGCAGTCGCAACTCTTCTCCGCGCAGACGCAACTCCGGCAACTGCAGGTGATCTCGCCGCAGAACCCGCAAATTTCGGTCCTGAAGAACAGCATCTCGGAGCTCGAGAAGCAGATCAAGGAAGCGACGGGCGGCGTCGCGGGCGGAAAGAACTCGCTGTCGAACAAGGCGGCAAGCTACGCGCGGCTGCAACTGGATTCGCAGTTCGCCGACAAGCAGCTCGCGTCCGCCCTCGCGGCAATGGAAACCGCGCGCGCCGAGGCGCAGCGCCAGCAGCTCTATCTGGAGCGCCTCGTCCAGCCGAACAAGCCGGACGTCGCGATCGAGCCGAAGCGGCTCAAATCGATCTTCGAGGTATTTGCGCTCGGCATGATCGCATGGGGCATCCTGAGCCTCCTGCTCGCCGGCGTGCGCGAGCACCACGACTGAGACCGGCCGGCGATGGCACATCACGACACCCCGCTCGCCCGCTCGCTCGCGATCCAGGCGCGCGTCGTCGGCGCGCTGCTGATGCGCGAGATCCTGACGCGCTTCGGCCGCCACAACATCGGCTTTCTGTGGATTTTCTTCGAACCGATGATGTTCACGCTCGGCGTGCTCGCGCTGTGGACGATAACGAAAGCAACACACGGCTCCAACTTGCCGATAACGGAGTTTGCGGTGACCGGCTACTCCCCCGTGTTGCTGTGGCGCAATTGCGCGAACCGCTGCGCGCTCGCAATTCAGCCCAACCAAGCGCTCCTTTATCACCGCAATGTGCGCGTGGTCGACTTCTTCTTTGCGCGCCTGTTGCTCGAAATTTCCGGCGCGACGATGTCGTTTACGTTCCTGACGATCTTCTTCATTGTCGCCGGCATGATGCATCCGCCCGAAAACATGATGATGGTCCTCGGCGCATGGCTGCATCTCGCCGCATTCGGATCCGGCCTCGCGCTCGTTATCGGCGCGCTGTCCGAGCGCAGCGAATCGGTCGAGCGGATCTGGCACACGGTTGCGTATCTTCTGTTCCCACTGTCGGGCTCGCTTTTCATGGTGGCATGGCTGCCCGAAAAATTCCAGAACGCGGTCCTGCTGCTGCCGATGGTGCACGGCACCGAAATGCTGCGCGGCGGCTACTTCGGCTCGCTCGTCACGCCGCACTACAGCATCCGCTACATGGTGTTCAGCGATTTGATCCTGCTGCTGATCGGCCTGTATTTCGTGCGCGACGCAGGCCGCAAGGTGGAGCCGGAATGATCGAGCTCGAGCGCGTCTGCAAGGACTATCACACGCGGCAAGGCATGCGCCGCGTGCTGAACCAGATCGACCTGAACGTGAAGCAAGGCGAGAAGGTCGGCATCCTCGGGCGCAACGGCGCCGGCAAGTCGACGCTGATCCGGATGATCAGCGGCGCCGAGCTGCCGACGTCGGGCCGCATCCGCCGCGGCATGCAGGTATCCTGGCCGCTCGCGTTCGGCGGCGCATTCCAGGGCAGCCTGACCGGCATGGACAACCTGCGCTTCATCTGCCGCGTCTACGGCGCCGACCCGAAGGCGGCCGAGCCGTTCGTGCAGGAATTCTCGGAGCTCGGCTACTACTTGCGCGAGCCGGTCAAGAGCTACTCGGCCGGGATGCGCGCGCGTCTCGCGTTCGCGATCTCGATGGCGATCGAATTCGACTGCTTCCTGATCGACGAGATCGTCGCCGTCGGCGACAGCCGCTTTCACGCGAAATGCCACCACGAGCTGTTCGAGCGGCGCAAGGATCGCTCGCTCATCATCGTGAGCCACGACGCGAGCTACATCCAGCAGCATTGCGACCGCGCATCCGTGCTGATCGAAGGCAAGCTGCATTCGTTCGACTCGGTCGATGATGCGTACGCGTTCTATCAAGAGAGCACCGCATGACGCGCGCCGTGCCGGCGTCCGAAGCTTGAGCCGGGCGCTGAAAGCCGCCGTCCTGCAGTCCGCCGCGATCTGGGGCGCGCCCGGCTTCGCGCGCGCGGCGCGGCGCGCGGTCAGCGCATGCGGCAGCGGCGCGCCGCGCTCGCCCGGCGCCCAGCGGCGACAACTGCTCGTCGACGTGTCGATCATCGCCGCGCACGACGCCGGCACGGGCATTCAGCGCGTCGTCCGCTCGCTCCTCGCGCAATTGCTGGCCTCGCCGCCCGATGGCTTCGACGTGCGCCCGATCCGCGCGACGCGCAAGACGCCCTATCGTTATGCGGACCACTTTCTCCCGCCCGATGCGGGCGAGCCACAGCACGCCGCATCGGCCCCGCCGGGCGAAGCCGTGCGCGTTCGCGCCGGCGACGTATTCATCGGCCTCGACCTGACGAGCCGCATCGTCCCGCGGCGGCAGCGCGACCTGCTCGCGTGGAAGCGGCAAGGCGTGCGCTGCGCGTTCGTCGTCTACGACTTGCTGCCGTTCCAGCATCCGCGCTGGTTCACGCCGCGCGCGCGGCGCTCGTTCCGGCATTGGCTGTCGACGCTCGCCGTGCACGCGGACGAGCTCTGGTGCATTTCCCGCACCGTCGCGCGCGAGACCGACTGGCTGATGCGGCGCCGCTTCGGCTTGACGAACGCGGACATCGCGATCCGCTCGTTCGATCTCGGCGCGGAAACGCTCGGCCACGCACACGCCGCGCCGGCGTCGATGCCGGCGCAGGCGGACCCGTGCCGTGACGCGGCGCACCCGCTGCTGCTGATGGTCGGCACGATCGAGCCGCGCAAGGGGCACGCACAGGTGCTCGATGCGCTCGATGCGCTGTGGCGCGACGGCGCCGAGGTCACGCTCGTCGTCGTCGGCGCGCCCGGCTGGCATGTCGAGCCCGTCGTGCAGCGCCTGCAGCGGCACGCGCAAAACGGCCGGCGGCTCATCTGGCTGCACGACGCGGACGATGCGCGCCTCGAGGCACTATACGCACAGGCGGACGGCCTCGTGATGGCGTCCGAGGCCGAAGGCTTCGGGCTGCCGATCGTCGAGGCGGCGCGGCACGGCAAGCCGCTGTTCCTGCGCGACCTCGACGTGTTCAGGGAAGTGGCGGGAAACCATGCGACGTACTTCCGCGCGGCGGACGGCGGCGCGCTCGCGCGCGAACTGTCGGCGTGGCTCGCGCAGCTAGCGGCCGGCGCCGCGCCGACGAGCGGCGGGATCGAGCCGATCACGTGGTCGGCGAGCGCCGATCAACTGAAAGCGCTCGTTGCGGCGCTCGCCGAAGCCGCCTGATTCACGCGACGCGGCGGCACACGTCGAGCGTTCGGCGCGCGCACCGCGCCCACGTCGTTTCGCTCGCGATCTCGAGCCCCCGGTCGATCGCGGCCGCCCGCCAAGGTTCGTCGCACATCACGTGCTCGATGCCGGCTCGCAACGCTTCATGATCGCCCGGCTCGACGAGCCATGCCGCGCCGCCCGCGACTTCCGGCAGCGACGAGCAGCGCGACGTCAGCGTCGGCACGCCGCTCGCGAGCGCCTCGAGCACGGGCAGGCCGAATCCTTCGTAGAGCGACGGAAAGAAGAACGCGTGCGCGCCCGCGTACAGCAGCGGCAGCGCCGCCTCCGGCACGAAGCCGAGATAGCGCAGCCACCCTTGCCGTTCGCCGCGCGCGATGTCCTGCCGCAATGCATCGCTTAACCAGCCCTCGCTGCCGACGAGCACGAGCGGGTAGCGCGCGCGCAGCGCCGCCGGCAACGCCGCATAGGCGGCGAGCAACGCGTCAATCCGCTTGCGCGGCTCGAGCGTCGACACGCACAGCGTATAGGCGCCGGGCGCGAGCCCGTATTGCGCGAGCGGCTCGGCAAGCGTCGCGCGCTCGCGGCGCCCGAACTCCGGCGGCACGCCGAGACGCACCGACGTGATCTTCTCGAGCGGCCAGCCGAAGCTGTCGGCCACCTCGTGCCGGATCGCTTCGGAATCCGTGATGATGTGCGCGGCGCGCGCGAGCGTCGACGCGAAGCCGCGCTCGAAGTGGCGGATGCGCTCGACCGGATGCGTCTCCGGATACTTGAAGATCGACAGATCGTGCACGGTGACGATGCCGCCTTCGACCCAGTCCGGCAAAAAATAATTGGGAGAATGAAACACGTGCCCGCGGACCGCGCGCTGCTCGCGCCACTGCCGCAAGCCGGCCGACACGCGCGGCCACCAGCCTTTGCGGCGCGCGGCGCGCCCGCGTGGCGGACCGTCGAGCAAGACCCGCGGATCGCCGATCCACTGGCCCGCGAAGAAATAGCGAATCGACTCAAGCCCGCTGTCCGGCGTCGAATAATGCTTCGCGAGCTCCCACGCATAGCGCCCGATTCCGGTCAGCGGCGGCACGATCGCGTCCACCGCGAGGATCAGCTTCAAGAGGCGCGCTCCAGCATCCATGCGAGCGTATCGCGCAACCCGACCGCCAGCGGCTCGCCGATCGCGTCGCGCAGCTTCGTGCTGTTGCCGATCAGCTTGCGAACTTCGTTCGCGCGCACGAAGTTCGGATTGACACGGATTTCAGGCCGGTAGCCCGTCAGCTCCTCGGCCATCGCGAGCACGTCGTGCAGCGAATAGCCGACGCCCGAGCATACGTTGAACGTCTCGCCGGCGAACGCGCCGCCGATGAGCTTCTCATAGGCGGCGGCGACGGCGCGCACGTCCGAAAAATCGCGGATCACGTCGAGATTGCCGAGTTCGAGCACGGACGCACGCGAGCGAAAGTGCGACACGATCTTCGGCAGCAGGAAGTTCGCCGCCTGACCGACGCCCGTGTAATTGAACGGCCGCACGACGACGATCGGCAACCGTTCGCGCCAGAGCCTCGCGACGAACTCCATCGACAGCTTGCTGACCGCGTAATCGTTCGCGGGCGCGGGCGGCACCGATTCGTCGATCCATTCGCGATCGGTGTTGCCGTAGACGTTGGCGCTGCTCGCGAGCAGCACCGAGCGCGGCGTATGAGACGACGACGCCAGCGCATCGAGCAGGTTCCGCGTACCGACGACGTTGGTCTGGTAGATCGCGCTCACGTCATCGTGCGCGACGAATGCGATCGCGGCCAGATGCACGACCGCATCGGGCCGTTCGCGCTCGAAGACGTCCGCGAGCTGGCCGCGATCGAGCAGATCCGCGACGTGCGTGCGCCATTCGAGCCCGACACCCGCCCGATGGACGAGGCCGCACACGTCATGCCCGCTCTGCGTCAGCCGCCGGGCGAGATACCGCCCGGTGAAACCGCCGATCCCGGTAATCAGAACTTTTGCCATAAATCAGAAAGAAAAACCTGCTTCATTGCGCCGGATGTCGGCCTCGACCATCATCTGGCACAACCGCTCCAGCGTCGTGGCGGGCGCCCAGCCGAGCGCTTCGCGCGCCTTCTGCGGATCGCCGATCAGCAGATCCACTTCGGCGGGGCGATAGAACTTCGGATTGATCTTCACGATCGTCTTGCCCGAGACCTGGTCGATCCCGACTTCGTTTTCTTCGCGGCCTTCCCATGCAAGCCTGAAGCCCGCCGCGCGCGCCGCCATGTCGACGAAATCCCGCACCTTCTCGGTCCGGTTCGTCGCGAGCACGTACGTGTCGGGCTTGTCGGCCTGCAGCATCCGCCACATCCCTTCCACGTATTCCTTCGCAAAGCCCCAGTCGCGCTTCGCGTCGAGATTGCCGAGCTCGAGCACGTCGAGCTTGCCGAGGCGAATCTTCGCGATGCTGTCGGTGATCTTGCGCGTGACGAATTCGCGGCCGCGCAGCGGCGATTCGTGATTGAACAGAATCCCGCTGCAGCCGAAGATGTCATAGCTCTCGCGGTAGTTGATCGTGATCCAGTGCGCATAGAGCTTCGCGACGCCATACGGGCTGCGCGGATGGAACGGCGTCGTCTCCGTCTGCGGGATCGCCTGCACCTTGCCGAACATCTCCGACGTGCTCGCCTGATAGAAGCGGATCGCCGGATTCACGGTCCGGATCGCCTCGAGCAGGTTCAGCGGGCCGATGCCGGTGATCTCCGCGGTGGTGACGGGCTGGTCGAACGACACGCCGACGAAGCTTTGCGCGGCAAGATTGTAAACTTCCGTCGCGCCCGTGGTCTGCAACAGGCGGATGCTCGCGCTCAGATCGGTCAGATCGTATTCGACGAGATGGAGATTCGGATGAGCGCCGATGCCGAGCTCTTCGATGCGCCAGAAGTTGACCGAGCTCGTGCGGCGATAGGTGCCGTAGACCACGTAGCCCTTGTCGAGCAGGAGTTGAGCGAGATAAGCCCCGTCCTGGCCGGTAATGCCGGTGATAATTGCAGTAACGCTCATTGTTGACTCACTAGATTGGTGTCCATCATGCCCGGCGCGGCCGGACGAAGCACTCGCCGGGCCGACGCGCTCGATACCGCTACCGCTTCGTTATTTCCATTCTCGTCAGTTGCATCTGCGTGCCGTGATCGATGCAGCGCACCTCGAAGTCGTCCAGGTGCTGTTTCACGTCGATGTCGAACTCGACGACGAGCGACTCGGCATCGCCCGGCGCGCGCGGCACGCGCGCGTCGCCGCGCCAGAGGCACTGCCTGCCTTCGTTCGCGACGAAGTCGAACGACAGATTCGCGTCCTGCTGCTCGTCCGGCGTGCCGAATACCTTCACCGTATAGTTGCCGGCCGTCATCGCGCGGTGCGGGCCGAACATCAGGAATCCGTCGTTGCCCGTGCCCTTCAGGCCCGGGCCGGCGTGCACGCCGATCTGCGTGCTGCAGTCGTAGCCCGGATAGATGACGGTGCGCGCGTCCGCGCCCGCCGCCGCGATGCCGTCGATCACCTGCTTCACGACCTCGGCCGTGCCCGTCCACGTGCGCACGCGATACGCCTTCTTCACGCGCTGCTCGACCTCGTGGATCTTCGCGGGCGTCGAGCACCATTCGAGCATCGCGTCAGCCCACGCCTGCACGTCCCATGCGGGCAGATAGCGAACGAGATCGCCGCCCACCTCGGGCAGCGATCCCTGATCGGAGCTCAGCACCGCCTTGCCCATCGCGAGCGCCTCGCCGACAGGCAGCCCCCAGCCCTCGTACAGCGACGGATAGGCGCAGAAGAGCGCGTGCTTGTACAACTGCATCAGTTCGTGATCGGTCACGTGATTGAGCTGCACGATCAGATCGCGCGTCAGCGGATCGAGCTCGATGTCCTTCAGCAAATCGCCGACGCCCCAGCCCGGCATCCCGACGAACACGAGCTTCGGCAGCTTGTGGCCGTGGCCTTCCCAGCACAGCCGGTGATACGCGCGGTAGAGGATCTCGTGATTCTTGCGGCGCTCGATCGTCGACACGAACAGGATGAACGGCTTTCTCAGCACGTCCTGCACCTGCGGCCCGACGTCGCCGTCGCCCGTCGGCACGTTGTCGCCGAGCGGAATCACGTGCGACGGCCGGATCGGCGAGCCGATCCGGTTGCAGAGCTCGAGGTAGTCCTTCTTCGTCTGCTCGGAGATGCACAGCACCGCGGCCGAGCCCCACGCGAGAAAATTGAAGTACTCCTTGAAGCGGCTCGACACGTCGCCGACGCAGTATTGCGGAAACAGCACCGGAATCAGGTCATAGCAGCACGTGATCACGTGGATGCCCTTCTTCTTGCGCAAGTTGTAGAACTCTGATGGATAAGGTTGGTCCCAATCGAGACCGATCGACACGAGAATGTCGCCAGCGGCGGGCGTGAGGCGATACTGCTGGTCGCCCACCGGCACATCGAGCCGGACGCTCTGCGCGCCGCCGCGTGCGTGCGACTGCTTGCCGAACAGGTCGAGCGCGCGATACAGGAAGCGGCGCGACAGATCGAACGATTCGGTGCGCGGCAGCATCATGTCGACGACGTCGTCGATCTCGGCCGAACGCCCGGCGGCGGGCTCCGTCCACTCGATGAATTGCCCCTCGCGCCACACGCACTTCCTGAAGCGACGCTTGCCGTACATCGCCTCGAGCTCCTTGCACAGCGCCTGCTCGACGCGGACGATGCCGACGGGCGGGCGGTTCCAGTTCGCACTGGTCGTGACGTTCATCCAAATCAGTGGGGCATTCTGTTGCGACATGCGTGATCCTTGGGTTCACTACCGGATGCCGCCGCCCGCGAACAGGCGACGTCATGGCGTATCGGTACGGGCTGCGTGCTTCAGGTCTGGCTTTGCAATTCGCGCTGCGGCTTCGGCGCGGACGACGCGCACGGCGCGAGGCTCGCGACGTAGTCGACGAGCGCGCGCAGCGTCTCGTCCCACAGCACCGATGCGCGCGCGGCCTGCTCGTCGTGCGTGAGCCGCAGCGGCGGCGCCGCCATCGATTCGCGCAGCGCGGCGACGAAGCCGCGGCTGTCGTCGGCGATCGACACGCCGCGCGCCTTCGTGAACGCATCGAAGCCGCGCATCGCGACCGGCGTCGCCACGATGTTCTTGCCCGCCCACAACGCCTCGGCCGTCTTCAGATTGGTGCCGCCGCCGTGCGTGATCGGCAGGATGATTGCGTGCGCAAGTGTGAGGAGACCCTGCAGGCACTCTTCCGACACAACGCCAACTGATACAGTTGCACGCCCAAGGCCAGCAATCCTGTGAAAACGCGGATCCGACATGATCGCTGGTCCGGCACTCCCGACGAGCACAAGTAACTCATCCGGCGCGATACAGCCAACACCCTCGCCAAACATCTCGAAGAAACCGGTCATATTCGGCGGATGGGCCGATGCACAGAACAGCACAATCTTGCGGTGCTGTGTGATCCGGTTCGCCTGCTCGAGCCCCTCGTCCGTCGTCGTGCGGCGCGCGACGCCGTTCTGCGCGAGAATGCACTTCGCCTGCGTATGCCGCTGCATCCATTCGAGATCCTCCTGCGATACTGCACAGACACCATGCGCCTCACGAAGAACCTTCAGTTCGGTTTCGAGAATCAGATCACGCGCTGTCGTTGCGCGCTCAACCGACATCAGGTATTGGACGATAATTTCATAACGTAGCTCGTGCTCGATGTTCTCCGAGCTATATATCAATCGAGTCTCGCGCAGTTTCCTTTGGCTCACGAAGCGCTTTGCGAAATCAAATAGCCAGGGGTTCTCGATCAGAATCACGTCCGGATTCGAGTCGATCTTGTTTGCGAGCGACTGATATGCATCGTCATCTTGCACATAGAGACGCCCGATCGCAAAATCCTCCAGCAATCCCGGGTCCTGAACGTATTTCTGCAACTTCTCGTATCCGGGGAAATCACAAAAAGTCGGCTCCGACGCGTACTGCTCACTTCCAAGTACGCCTGCAGATTGCACCTGATGTCCGGCAGCGCGAAGGACACGCACGATGTTCGCCACCCGGTGCTGGCCGCCGTGCGCGGGCGTTCCGACGGGATACGTGCTGAGCGTCAGGATCTTCATTTGCCGCTCCCCGTGCCTTGCGATTTGATCGACGACTCCACGTAGCCCTGATAGTGCTGCTGCATCTCCTCTCCCATCCGGATCAAATGATTTTCGAGCGCCCGGAGATCCTTCAGGTGACGATTCACGCTGAAAAAGAAACAGGTGCCCTGAACCAGGCCGCCGATCACGGGAATGCCGAACAGCTTGTTCACGAACATCGCGCCCTTCAGGTGAGCGATCTTCGCGCCGCGCTTGCGGGCCTCTTTCGATTTCTGGATGTCCGACAGGATCTGGATCTTGCTCACGCCCGCCCGGACGCGGCTCAGATAATGCCGCTCGCCGTATTCGTCCGGCTCGCGGTTCAATAGCGCGAGATACGCGGCGCGCACGAAATTCCTGTCGTGCAGCGAAAGAAAATCGTCGAGGTTGTACTTTCCGTCTTCCCGAACGACGAATTCCGGCTGGAAATTGATTTTCAACATTTTCATGCGATCCACACGATGTTTCGCTGAAGCCGCGTCGCGCTTCGCTTCGGTCGACGGCGCGAAATAGCGCACGTCGAGCTTCGGGCCGTGGCCCGCGAACGAAAACGCTCTCGCAAACCAGCCCCGCGCCTTCTCCGCGCGCCCGAGGCGATATCCTTCCCACAGGTACTCCGCGTTCCGCTCGGCGAGCGCATGAGCGTGACGCGCATGGGCTTCGGCTTCGGCCTCGTACTTCGAGCTCAGCTCGTCGTATTCGCCATTGCGCCGCTCGAGCCGCGACTGCAAGAAAGATAAATCGCTTGCCGCCTGCTGCTCGCGACGAATCCGCTGCCCGTCGGATTCTCGCAGCAAATTCTCGTAGTGTTGAACCAATGTTGTTTTTTCGCGCTCCAGATCGCGCACGAAGACTGCGTGCTGCGTCACGAGCGTCGCGAGTTTCTCGCCGCGCGCCTGCGCGTCGAGAGCAGCCGCCTCGATCTGCTGCAACAGCAGCCGCTCGCGTTCGCGATGTCCGTCGCGCTCCTCGCGCTGCGCGCGGCGCAACTCGGCAAGCTCCACGCCGTGAACCGCCGCGAGCCGCGCCCGCTCCGCCTCCGCTTCCTTACGCAGCGAAAGCGCTTGCTGCGCAAGCTTGTCCTCGGTTTGCGCGTCGCGTTGCCGCAGCGCTTCCGAATGTGCGCGAATCTCGCTCTGCGCAGTCTGCATCGCATCCGCGAAACGGCGCTCGTGCTCGACGCGCGCCGCCTGCCATTCGCGCTCACGCTCCGCATGCGCGCTCGCCTGCGCCGCAAGTGCCGCGTCGGCCTTCGCGGACGCATCGAGCAATTGCCGCCGCGCATCCTGCTCGCGCAGCACCGAACTCTTGAGCGTATCCTCCAATTTTGTCCGGAGTAAGGCATGCTCGTACGATCGCTCCCGGTCGCGAGCCGCCCATTGCTGCTCCTGCTGACGGAATGCCTGTTCGTCCGCCACCCTCTGTTCCAGCGCAGCGCGCGCCTGTTCGGCGCTGCGCGCGGCGGCCGACTCGAGTTCGTCGTTCAGCGCGCGAATGCGCGCCCGGCTGTCCTCGTCGATCTGCTGCAATTCGGCCTTGGCCGCATCGAGCGCCGCCTGATCGCGCTCGACGATTTGGCGGTGAAATGGCGCATTCGATTCGCCGCTCAGCGCGAAATCGTCGAACACGTTCGGCGGCGCATGAAACGCCTGCTTGAGCTCACCGTGCTGCTCCGAAACATAGTATCTATTTAGGCCGTCAAAATAGACCGCGCAATACCCAAGCCCGACGAGCGCCGATTCCCATTCGCGATGACGCTCGATCTGCGTCATCGGCCACGTGCTTTCGACGACGACGATCCACGGGCGGGCGCTCGCGCCGTTCCAGCTCTCGAGCACCTGCCGCTCGAATCCTTCGACGTCGATCTTCAGCCAATGGATGTCGCGGCCCGCGCCCAGTTCGAAGATCGATTCGAGCGTCGTGCACGGCACGACGATTTCGCGCGGCTCGAAGCCGCGTTCGCGATGCTGGGCGGCGAGGTTCGGGTCTGCGGTCGAAATACCGGTTCCCGGTATTTCATAAAACCGTAAAACGTCGTTCTGGTTCGCGACGGCCGCCTGGATCACGGTCTCGTCCGGCCGACGCTGCCGCAGCGCATCGGCATAGCGCGGCGCGGGCTCGACGTGAATGCCGCGCCAGCCGTGCTCGTAGAAAAGGAGGCTGACGGAATCGATGCGCGGATCCTGCGCGCCGATATCGATGTAGAAGCCGTGCTCGACATGCGCGAGCGCGCGCCACAACATCACGTCCTCGAAATTTTGTGCGTAAGAAGTAATCATCGGACCATGAACTCGAAGCGTGCTGCTCTCTGCCCTGGATAGATGCTGATCATGACGGCCGGGCTGGCTCGCCGCCCGGACCGAGCGCCGGTCATCGCGACGGACGCGCCGAGGCTGCGCGCATTCGAACCGCCGCGGCGCGCGCGTCACGCACTTACTTGAAGGTCTGGACGCCCGTCACGACAGGATACGCGACCGAGAACACGAGATTCAGGAACTTCTGCAACTCGGCGATCGGTGCGTTCGACACGTAAAGCAAGTCCTTGTTGTCCATCATGAAACTCTGGGCGACAAAAAAAGAACTCGGGTCGCGCAGGTTCACCCGGTAGACGACGGGCACCTTGCCGTCGGCCGTCGTGCGCACCGGCTTATTCGGCCACTGGAGCGCGTTCGCGTCCTCGAGCCGGAAGATGAAGACCCCCATCGCGTCGGAGCGCGAATCCTGCAGCCCGCCCGCCCGTGCGAGCGCCTGCGCGAGCGTGATGCCCTGCGCCTCGAAATTGATTTCCTCGTTCTTCCCGGTCGCGCCGAGCGCCGTGAAGCTGTACGGCTGGAACAGCGCCGTCACGACGTCCCCGGCGCGCAGCGGCACGTTCTGCCGCGGATCGCGAATCACCGATTCGAGCGGCAGCGACGCGACGACGTTGCCGCGCGTCACCTGAATCGTCATCTTGTCGACCGGCTGGCGCACGCCGCCTGCCGTCGCGAGCGCGTCGAGCAGCCGCTCGCCGCGCGCGGACAGCGGCATCCGGTCGCTCCTCGCGACGTCGCCGACGATCGTCACGTAAGAAGTTGCATTGCGCGACAACTTCACGAGCACCTGCGGGTCGTGCGCGATGTTCTTCAGGCGCGCCGCGATGATGCGCTGCAGTTCGGCCGGCGTATGGCCCACGGCCTTGATCTGGCCGGCGAACGGAACGTTGATCGTCCCGTCGCCGTCGATCACCTGGTCGGGCAGCACAGTGACCTTCGCGTTGGTCGCGCCCGCCTTCGTGTCGCTCGTCTGCGCGACGCCGAACAGCGTCGCGGGCGGCGCTTCCCAGATCGACACCTCGATCGTGTCGCCGACGCCGAGCTGCTGCTGGAAGCGCGCATCGTTGCCGAGCAGCTCGGAAAAATCGCCGTGGCGGCGCTCGACGTAGAGCTGGCGCGCAACGCCGTCGGTCACGTCGACCACCTGGATGGCGGGAAGATTCGCCCGGACCTGGGCTTCGTCCTGCGAGTGGCTCGGCGCCCGATCGATCTGAGAGCGGCTGGGGCCCGAGCTGGCGATGCTCGAACAGCCTGCGAGCAAGGCTGCGCTGACTGCAAGCGCGATATAAGAAGCACCGCAAGACAAACGTGACATGTATCGTTGGGCCCCAGACGTAGACGGAGGCGAAAATTGTCGCACTTTCGGAGATGCAATAGAATATTTCAGCATCAATTGTCGCCTATTGCAAACGCATTCCGGAAAGAGACCCGCCGTGCGCGCACAGCCGTCCGATCGCGCGCGTAAAGGTCATTCAAGCGATTCGTATTCTCATCGAAAGATTGCATCCCCGTGACACATATTTACCTGGACGTCACACGCCTGATAAGCCGGTGCTACAAGGGGCTGCTTCCGACGGGGGTCGATCGCGTCGGCCTCGCGTACGTCGAGCGGTACGGCGCCCGCGCGCGCGGCATGCTGAGCGAGTACGGCTTCTCCGCCGTTCTGAGCGAAACCGACTCGCAGCGAACGTTTGCGATGCTGCTCGCGCAGCGCCCGGACCGGCGCTACATCGCGAACCTGCTCGCCCGCACGTGGACCGTCAACCGGCTGCGGCCGGCGCCCGCCGGCTCGACGCTGCTGCACACGAGCCACACCGGAATGGAATATCCGCGCTATTACCAGTCGATGCGGCGAAGAAGCGGCCGCGCGGTATGCATGGTGCACGACCTGATTCCGTTGACGCACGCGGAATACAGCCGCCCGGGCGTCGACGACGTCCACCGCAAGCGCATCCACACAGCCCTTCGTCACGCCGACGGCCTCATCGCGAATTCGCAGGCGACGCTCGACTCGCTCGCGCAGGAAGCGAAGCGCGCGGCGCTCGCGCTGCCGCCCGCCATCGTCGCGCCGCTCGCGGGCGGCACCGGGCCGCAGCCCGCGCAGGCCGCGCCGCTCGCGTCGCCGTACTTCGTGATGCTCGGCACGATCGAGCCGCGCAAGAATCACTGGTTCATGCTGCACGTGTGGCGCAGGCTCGTCGAACACCTCGGCGACGCCGCGCCGAAACTCGTCGTGATCGGCCGGCGCGGCTGGGAATGCGAAAACGTCATCGACATGCTCGAGCGCTGCGCAAGCCTGCGCGGCGCGGTGATCGAGCAATCCGATTGTTCGGATGACCAACTACATGCGTGGCTGCAGCACGCGCGCGCGCTGATCTTTCCGTCGTTCGTCGAAGGCTACGGCATGCCGCTCGTCGAAGCGCTCGCGTCGAACGTGCCCGTGCTCGCGAGCGAGCTCGACGTGTTCCGCGAAATCGCGGCCGGCATTCCCGATTATCTCGATCCGCTCGACGGCCCCGGATGGCTCGCCCGCATCGAAGCGTATGCGCGCGCGGGCAGCCCCGAGCGACGCGCGCAACTCGATCGCATCGCCGGCTTTCGCGCGCCGACCTGGGCGGCGCATTTCGATATCGTCGACCGCTTCATTGCATCGCTCGGTTAGATGGCCGCGCCCACCGCCCCCCGGTTCGACTTGCGCGGCATCACGCGCGGCGCGCGGCTCGCGAGCTGGATCGCGCGCCGCTCGGATCGTCTGTGGATCGATCATTGGAGCGGGCGCGCCGCGCTGCGCATCGCGCGCATCGCCGGCATCCGCGCGCGCGCCGCATGGCCCGGACCGATCGCTGCGCCCGATGCGCGCGGCGCGCCGCTGCGCTCGTGGTTCTGCGTGCCGGCCGATGCGAGCGGCCCCCAGGCGTTCGCCGACGCGATCGCCGATGCGCTCGCCGCCCATCCGTGCGCCGGCAGCGGCCCCGAAACCGCCGCGCTGATGCGGCGCGTACTGCTCGCCGACGCGCTGCATCTGTGCGGACGCGCCGCACGCGCGCCCATCGCGGTCGATATTTCCGCGCGCCGCACGCGCGTGCTGCTGATCGACGAGCGGCGTGCAACCTCGGCGAACGTGCACGCGCGCGCGCGCGACCGTTCGAACGATTTCGAAGCGATGATGCAAGCGGCGCGCGCCGCGCATCCGGATGCGGCGTTCTGGATGATCCGAAGCGGCGACGCCGCGACGGGGCGCTGGCTGTCCGCGGATTCGAACGCGCTGCCGGACGGCGTGCACCGCCTCGCGCCGCCGTATTCGCTCGCCGACCTGCTGCGGCACGTCGATCACGTGTATGTCGTCGACGCGTCCGAAGGCATGAGCGCGCTCCTCGCCGGCGTGCGCACGCACGTATTCGGGACACCGTACTATGCGGGCTGGGGCCTCACCGACGATCGCCACACGCTGCCCGGCCGCGACGCGCGCCCGACGCTCGCCGCGCTGTTCGATGCCGTGTTCGTGCGCATCGCGCACTACCTCGATCCCGCGACGCACGCGCCGGGCAGCCTGTCCGCCGCGCTCGACGGCATCGAGCTGCAGCATGCGGTCGCGGAGCGGTTCAAGGATCTCGAGCGGGTCGCCGGCGTGCGTTTCCAGCGCTGGAAACGGCCGTTCGCGACGCCGTTCCTCGCGGCAGGCGGGGGCCGGCTGCGCTGGGCGCATGCGCCCGCGGCCGTGCGCGCGAACGAATGCGCGGCGTTCTGGGGCGCGCGCAGCGCGGAGGGTCTCGCTCCCGGCGTCGCGCACGTGCGCATCGAGGACGGCTTCATCCATTCGCTCGGACTCGGCTCCGACATGAACGCGCCGTATAGCCAGGCGATCGACCGGCGCGGGCTCTATTTCGACGCGAGCCGGCCGAGCGATCTGACGGTGCTTTTCAACGAAGCCGATTTCACCGGCGCCGAGCTCGCGCGCGCGGCCGCGCTGCGCGAGCGCATCGTACGCGCCGGTATCACGAAGTACAACCTCGGCCGCCGCGCGCCGGCGTGGACGCGGCCCGCGGGACGGCCGGTCGCGCTCGTGCCCGGGCAGGTCGCCGACGACGCGTCGATCCGCCTCGGCACCCGCGCGCTCGGCACGGCCGACGCGCTGCTGCGCGAAGTCCGCGCGCGCCGCCCCGATGCGTTCATCGTCTACAAGCCGCATCCGGACGTGCTGTCGGGCAATCGCGACGGTCTCGTCGACGCGCTGCGGCTCGCCGACGTCGTCGACGCCGAGTCCGATCTGCTGTCGCTGATCGAGGCGGCCGACGAAGTTCATACACTTTCGTCGCTGGCGGGCTTCGACGCGTTGTTGCGCGGCAAGACCGTCTACACGTACGGATTGCCGTTCTATGCGGGATGGGGCCTGACGCGCGACGCGCTCGCGCCGCTGCCGTGGCGCGAGCGCGCGCTGACGCTCGACATGCTGACGGCGGGCGCGCTGCTGCGCTACCCGCTGTACTGGGATTGGCGTCTGCGCATGTTCACGACGCCGGAGGCCGTCGTCGAGCGGCTCGCGGCGCCGGCCGCGCGGCCGCTCGGGCGCGTGCGCGGCAATCGCGCGCGGCCTTTTCTGAAGGCGGTTCGTTGGACGCGTAATGTACTATCGCATGCCGGATGGCGAATCACGCAGCGGATCGCGGTTCGACAGGATCGCCCGGACGGTTGAAAATCGGCCGGCACGCAGCAGCGAATCGGCGCATCGACGGAATCGAAACCCGCTGGTTTTTGCGCAACGAGCCAGCCCAGCTTTGCAAATCGAGGTCATTCATGAACATTTATCCAGTGATCCTGTGCGGCGGCAGTGGCACGCGCCTCTGGCCGATGTCGCGCGGAGGCTATCCGAAACAGTATCTGAAGCTCACGAGCGACAACACGCTCGTCCAGCAGACCGCGTTGCGCGTGCGCGATGTCGAGGGCGTCAGCGCGCCGATCGTCGTCACGAACAACGAGCAGCGCTTCCTCGTCGCCGAGCAGTTGCGCCAGGTCGGCATCACGCCGTCGTCGATCGTGCTCGAGCCGATGGGCCGCAACACCGCGCCCGCGATCGCGATCGCCGCCCTCCTCGCGCTGCGCGAATCGCCCGATGCGCTGCTGCTCGTGCTGCCGTCCGATCACGTGATCGACAACGAAGCCGCGTTCGTCGATGTCGTGAAGACGGCGGCAAGCGTCGCGTCCGACGCGCATCTCGTCACGTTCGGCGTCACGCCGACGCAAGCGCACACGGGCTACGGCTACATTCGCCGCGGCGAGGCGCTCGCGGGCGGCGCGCACGTCTATCGCGTCGACGCGTTCGTCGAGAAGCCGGACGCGCCGACGGCCGGGCGCTTCGTCGCGGACGGCGGCTATTACTGGAACAGCGGGATGTTCATGCTGAAGGCGTCGACCTATCTCGACGAGCTGCGCCGCCACGCGCCCGACATCGCGCGCCAGGCCGGGCTCGCGCTCGACGCGGCGAAGCGCGACTGCGATTTCCTGCGGCTCGACCCCGAAGCGTTCGGCGCGAGCCCGAACGTGTCGATCGACTACGCGGTGATGGAGAAGACGGAGCGCGCGGCCGTCGTTGCCGCCGTGAACCTCGGCTGGAACGACATCGGCTCGTGGAGCGCGCTCGCCGACATCGCGGCCACCGACGCGCAGCGCAACGCGCTGATCGGCGACGTGTACACCGACACGGTCGAGAACTCGTATATCCGCGCCGAGCACCGGATGGTCGCCGCAATCGGCATCGACAACATCGTGATCGTCGAGACCGCGGACGCCGTGCTCGTCGCGCATCGCGACCGCGCGCAGGACGTGAAGAAGGTCGTCGAATGGCTGAACGCGTCGGGCCGCCGCGAATCCGTCACGCACCGCCGCGTGATCCGGCCGTGGGGCGCGTACGAAGGCATCGATCAAGGCGAGCGCTTCCAGGTGAAGCGCATCGTCGTCAATCCGGGCGCGCAACTGAGCCTGCAGATGCACCATCATCGCGCCGAGCACTGGATCGTCGTGAAGGGCACCGCGCTCGTCACGAACGACGGCAAGGAAATCATCCTGACCGAAAATCAGTCGACCTACATTCCGCTCGGCGCAACGCACCGGCTGAAGAATCCCGGCAAGATTGCGCTCGAGCTGATCGAGGTCCAGTCCGGCTCGTATCTCGGCGAAGACGACATCGTCCGCTTCGAGGACACGTACGGACGCACGTCCGCGACCTGACGCGACGAGCCGCAACGGAAAGGCCGCACGACGACGATCCGCACGCGCCTGCGGATCGTTCCACGTTGCGCGCGGCGCGCGCGATCCGCTCGCCGCTGTTCGTCGCGCACGTTCGCTCGGCAACCGGCACGCCCGTGCAGGAAACCAACTGCCATCCGTTTCGCCGCGGCCGCTGGCTATTCGCTCACAACGGACTGATCCGCCGCTATCACACGCTGCGGCGCGACCTGATGATGCGCATCGATCCCGCGCTCTTCGCGTCGATCGAAGGATCGACGGACTCCGAAGTGATGTTCCATCTCGCGCTCGCTCTTTCACAGCACGTCGTTTCGCCATCTGCACGAGCGCCATCCTCACGACCCGCGCATCCGCGCGATCGGCGACGACGCGTTCCTCGTGCTGTCCGAGCCGCTCGTCGACCTGCATGACGCGTGGGAAATCATCCCCGAAAGCACCGCGATCACCTAGCCCGCCGCGCGCGGCGAAGGTTGCTCCATCGCCGCGAGTCGGTTATAAAAAAACCCTTTCGCGTGGCTTCACGGCCGCCTCCGTTCAATTCATTTGGAGACCTCATCGTGGATCTCGCTTCCGTGCAAACCTTCATCGTCACTCGCGGCATCGACTTCGGCCTGCAGGTCATCGCGTCGATCGCGCTCTGGATCATCGGACGCTGGGCGATCCGGATCGTCACGAACCTGATGGGCAAGCTCATCCGCAGGAGCGGAAAAGTCGACTCGACGCTGTCGCACTATCTGGAATCCGTCGTGAGCGTCTTGCTCACGGTACTGCTGATCCTCGCGATCCTGCAGGTATTCGGCGTGCAGACGACTTCGTTCGCCGCGCTGCTCGCGGGCCTCGGCCTCGCCGTCGGCACCGCGTGGGGCGGCCTGCTCGCGCACTTCGCGGCCGGCGTGTTCATGCAGGTGCTGCGGCCGTTCAAGGTCGGCGACGTGATCTCGGCGGGCGGCGTGACGGGCACCGTCAAGGAGCTGGGCCTCTTCGGCACGACGATCGTCACGGCCGACAACGTCGTCACGCTCGTCGGCAACAACAAGATCTTCTCCGACAACATCGCGAACTACAGCGCGACGCCGACGCGCCGCGTCGATCTGACGGCGAAGATCGCGAACGGCGTCGACGCGGCCGATGCGATCAAGCGGCTGAAGGCGGCGCTCGAGCTGATTCCGAACGTCGTCAAGCATCCGGCGCCCGACGTCGGCGTGCTGTCGTTCACGCCGGAGGGCCCGCTGCTGTTCGTGCGGCCGTCGACGCAGCCCGAGAACTACTGGCAAGTGTATTGCGACACCAATCGCGCGATTCTCGACACGTTCCGCGAAGCCGGCTATCCGACGCCGGAAACGCCGATCTCGCATCGGACCACCGCCGACATCGCGAAGTCCTGACGCTGACGCCGCGACGCGTCGCTGCCGCCCGCGCGCGGCGGCGCTCGCCGCGCGCCCGTCAGCGGTTCGCCTGCGACTTCTGCGCGCCCGGCTTGCGGCGCAGCAGCTTCCACAGCGCGCCGAGCGCGACGGGAATCACCGCCGCGCCGATCCCGACGAGCACGATCACGTTCAGGTAATGGCGAATGAACGGGATGTTGCCGAAGAAGTAGCCGAGGAAGACGAGGAGCAGCACCCAGAGCAGCGCGCCGATCACGTTGAATAGCTGAAAGCGCGCGAAGCTCATCGCCGACGCGCCCGCGACGAACGGCGCGAACGTGCGCACGACCGGGATGAAGCGCGCGAGCACGAGCGTCTTGCCGCCGTGCCGCTCGTAGAAATTGTGGGTCTTCTGCAGCGCGGCGCGATCGAGGAAGCGTTCCAGCCCCGGAATGTGCGTATTGAAGACCTTCGGCCCGATCGCGCGGCCGATCAGATAGTTGACCGTATTGCCGCCCACCGCCGCGACGAGCAGCAGCACGATGAGGCCCGCGAGCGTCATTTCGCCCGTCGCCGCGAACGCGCCCGCGATGAAGAGCAGCGAATCGCCCGGCAGGAACGGGAAGATCACGAGCCCCGTTTCGCAGAAAACGATCAGGAACAGCACCAGATAGACCCAGGCGCCATACTGCCGGATGAAATCGCCGAGAAATGCATCGATGTGCACGACGAGGCTGACGAAATGAAGCAGCGTTTCCAAATGCGTTTCCTTGGTGTCGGTGACGAAGTGAGCGCGCGCCGGCCTCAAAGGGGCCGGAAGCAAAAAAAGCAACGCTGTCATGATACCGAAAGTGCCTTAAGCGACCGTGAAATTTGGCCGACGAGCGGCGTCGCGCACCGAACGCGGCAAGCGGCGCGCCGCGCGGCCTCGCTATAATTCCGCCATGTCCGAATTCACCGATTCCGCCGCGGGCCGCTCGACCGCTTCGCCCGCCGACGCGTCCTCGTCCGCCCTGCGCCGGCTGCGCGCGATCCAGCCGCTGCCCGACCAGTTGATCAGCCAGATCGCGGCGGGCGAAGTGGTCGAGCGCCCCGCGTCCGTCGTCAAGGAGCTCGTCGAGAACGCGCTCGACGCCGGCGCTGGCACGCTGCGCATCCTGCTCGACGAAGGCGGCGTCAAGCGCATCTCGATCACCGACGACGGCTGCGGGATTCCCGCCGACGAGCTGCCGCTCGCGCTGACGCGCCACGCGACGAGCAAGATCCGCTCGCTCGCCGAGCTCGAGGCGGTCGCGACGCTCGGGTTCCGCGGCGAGGCGCTCGCGTCGATCGCGTCGGTCGCCGAGATGTTCATCACGAGCCGCACCGAGGATGCCGCGCACGCGACGCGCATCGACGCGCAGACGGGCGTCGTCGCGCCCGCGGCCGGCACGCGCGGCACGACGATCGAAGTGCGCGAGCTGTACTTCAGCACGCCCGCGCGCCGCAAGTTCCTGAAGAGCGAGCAGACCGAGTTCGGCCATTGCCTCGAAATGATTCGCCGCGCGGCGCTCGCGCGGCCGGACATCGCGATCTCGGTGCTGCACAACGGGCGCGCGGTCGAGCACTGGAACGCGAGCGAGCCCGCGGCGCGCGTCGCGAAGATCCTGGGCGACGGCTTCGCGACCGCCCACCTGCCGCTCGACGAGCGCGCCGGGCCGCTCGCCGTCTACGGCTGCGCGGGGCTGCCGACCGCGAGCCGCGGCCGCGCGGACCAGCAATACTTCTTCGTCAACGGCCGCTTCGTGCGCGACAAGCTGCTCACGCACGCAGTGCGCGCCGCGTATGAGGACGTGCTGCACGGCGACCGCTATCCGTCGTACGTGCTGTTCCTCGACCTGCCGCCGGAAGCCGTCGACGTGAACGTCCATCCGTCGAAGATCGAGGTGCGTTTCCGCGACTCGCGCTCGATCCACCAGTTCGTGTTTCACGCGGTGCAGCGCGCGCTCGCGCGGCATGCGGGCGCGTCGCCCGAGACGACGGTGGGCGGCCACGCCGCGCATCTTGCGCCCGTCGCGCCGGCGTCGGCCGACTCGACGGGCGCGTCGTTCGTTCGCCCTGCCCCCGCGGCAGGCGCGGGCGCCGGCCAGCCCGCGCCCGGCAATACGTGGCTGCGGCAGTCGCGGATGACGCAGGGCACGCTGCCCGTCGCGCAACCGCTCGCGCTGTACGACGCGCTGTTCGGCCGCAAGGACACGGGCGCAGGCACGCCGCACGGCACGACGGGCGCGCTCGAAGCGCACGACGCGGCGGACGCGCCGGATGCGCCGGGCGCCCCGCTCTTCGCAACCGTGCCGGGCGGCGCCGCAGCGCCCGCGTTCTCCGCGGCGGGCGCAGCGGCCCCCGCGATGCACGACGAGCAGCCGCTCGGCTTCGCGGTCGGCCAGATCCACGGCATCTACGTGCTCGCGCAGAACGCGCGCGGCCTTGTGATCGTCGACATGCACGCCGCGCACGAGCGTATCCTGTATGAGCAGTTCAAGCGCGCGCTCGCCGATCGCACGGTTGCCGTGCAGACGCTGCTGATTCCAGTGTCGATGACGGCGACGCCCGTCGAAGTCGGCACGGCGGAAGAAGAGCGCGAAACGCTCGACGCGCTCGGCTTCGATCTCGCGGTGCTGTCGCCGACGACGCTCGCGATCCGCGCCGTGCCCGCGCTCCTGAAGGACGCCGATCTGCAGGCGCTCGCGCGCGCGGTGCTCGCGGATCTGCACGCGTTCGGCGGCTCGCGGGTGCTGACCGAGCGCCAGCACGAGCTGCTCGGCACGCTCGCGTGCCATCACGCGGTGCGCGCGAACCGGCGCCTCACGCTCGACGAGATGAACGCGCTGCTGCGGCAGATGGAGGCGACCGAGCGCGCGGATCAATGCAATCACGGCCGGCCGACCTGGTATCAACTGACGCTCGGCGACCTCGACAAGCTCTTCATGCGCGGCCAATGAGCGAACGCAACGCCGCCTCCGTGCGCACGGTCGCGTGCCTGCTCGGCCCGACCGCGTCCGGCAAGACGGCCGCCGCGCTCGCGCTCGCGGCGCGCCGGCCGATCGAGATCGTCAGCGTGGATTCGGCGCTCGTCTACCGCGGGATGGACATCGGCACCGCGAAGCCGACGCGCGACGAGCGCGCGGCGGTGCCGCATCATCTGATCGACATCGTCGATCCGGCCGACGCGTACTCGGCCGCCGAATTCCGCGCCGATGCGCTGCGCGTCGTCGCCGGGATCGCCGCGCGCGGCCGCACGCCGCTCCTCGCGGGCGGCACGATGCTCTACTACAAGGCGCTGACGCAGGGGCTGAACGATTTGCCCGCGGCCGATCCGGACCTGCGCGCGGCGCTCGACGCCGACGCCGCGCGCGACGGCTGGCCCGCGCTGCACGCGCGCCTCGCGAGCGTCGATCCGGCCACGGCCGCGCGGCTCGCGCCGAACGATTCGCAGCGGGTCCAGCGCGCGCTCGAGGTGTATCTGTTGACGGGGCAGCCGATGTCGGCGCTCCTCGCCGCGCCGCCGCGCGACGACGATACGGCGGCGGGCCTGCGGTTCGTGCCGGTCGCGCTCGAGCCGTCGGATCGCGCCGTGCTGCACGCGCGCATCGCCGCCCGCTTCGACGCGATGCTGGCAGCGGGTTTCATCGACGAAGTCGAGCGCCTGCGCCGGCGCGACGATCTGCATCTCGGGCTGCCGTCGATGCGCTGCGTCGGCTACCGGCAGGCGTGGGAGTATCTCGACGGCGTCACCGACTACCGGACGATGCGCGACAAGGGCGTCTTCGCGACCCGTCAGCTCTGCAAGCGGCAACTCACGTGGCTGCGCGCGATGCCGGAGCGGATCGTCGTCGATTGCTGCGCGCAGGATGCGGCCGAGCGCGCGGTCGACGCGCTCGAGCGGGTGCTCGACGGCCGCGCGCCGGCCTGACGCGCGCCTCGCGGCGCTGCTCGCTGGTCAGGCCGGCGACGCGAGCAGGTTCGCGTCGCGCGACGCTGCGGCGAACGCTGCCTTGTCGAAGGGCGGCCGGCCGGGAACCATGAAGATCGCGTCGTCGGCGATCAGGTACAGTGCCGTCGTCAGGTCGCCGCGACGGCTCGCGACAAACCAGGTCTCGATCAGTTGGCGGATCGCGTGTTCGTCTTCGGACATCGTCGTTCATCCTGTCGACCAGAGTTAGCGCTTTAGCGCTTACTCTGGTCCCATGCTTTGCGGTCGACCAGAGTGAGCGCTTTAGCGCTTACTCGGGTCCCATGCAAAGCTGTCGACCAGAGTTAGCGCTTCGCCCCCCGCCCCCAAGCCCCGCCGCCATCCCCGGAATTCCACGATGAACCGAAAAAAACCGCCCGGATCGATTCCGGGCGGCTTTCGAGATCATCTCGACGGCGCGGCGCGTCAGACCACGACCGTCTGCGCCTCGCCTTCGCGGCTCGCGCGCACGGCGCCGATCTTCCACACCTGCTCGCCCGCATCGGTCAACTGGCGAAGCGCTTCGTCAGCATCGGCGGCCGACACGATCACGGCCATCCCGATCCCGCAGTTGAACACGCGGTGCATCTCCGCATCCGCCACGCCGCCGTGCTGCTGCAGCCACTGGAAGAGCGGCGGCAGCGGCCATGCGTGCTTGTCGAGCTCGGCAGTGAGGCCGTCGCGCAGCACGCGCGGAATGTTCTCGACGAGGCCGCCGCCCGTGATGTGCGCCATCCCCTTCACCGCGATCTTCTCCATCAGCGCGAGGAGCGGCTTCACGTAGATGCGCGTCGGCGCCATCAGCGCGTCGGCGAGCGGGCGGCCGTGGAAATCGGCCGACAGATCCGGATTCGCGCGCTCGATGATCTTGCGCACGAGCGAGAAGCCGTTCGAATGGATGCCGCTCGACGCGAGGCCCAGCACGACGTCGCCCTCGGCGATCGTGCCGCCGTCGATGATCTTGCTCTTCTCGACCGCGCCGACCGCGAAGCCGGCCAGATCGTATTCGCCGTCCGGGTACATGCCCGGCATCTCGGCCGTCTCGCCGCCGATCAGCGCGCAGCCCGCCAGCTCGCAGCCCTGCGCGATGCCCTTGACGACGGTCGCGGCCGTCTCGACGTCGAGCTTGCCGCACGCGAAGTAGTCGAGGAAGAACAGCGGCTCGGCGCCCTGCACGAGGATGTCGTTCACGCTCATCGCGACGAGATCCTGGCCGACCGTGTCGTGTTTGTTCAGATGAAATGCGAGCCTGAGCTTCGTGCCGACCCCGTCCGTGCCCGACACGAGCACGGGCTCGCGATACTTCTTCGGCACTTCGAACAGCGCGCCGAACCCGCCGATGCCGCCGAGCACGCCGTCGCGCAGCGTTTTCTTCGCAAAGGGCTTGATCTTGTCGACGAGCGCGTCGCCCGCGTCGATGTCGACGCCCGCGTCACGGTAGGACAGGCCCTGGGCGTCGGGAGCGGATTTCGGAGGATTCATGGGGGAATGCGAGAAGGTCGGTAAAATGCAATTTTACCCGAAGCCGGCCGGGCGGCCGGAATTCCCCCGCACCGATTCCTCAGGGAAAGCATCTTGCCCCGCGTCATGCCGCAATCGTCACCGTTTTCGCTGTTCGAGCAGCCGCGCAGCCGCCGGCTCCGCGCCGGCCGCCCGCGCGCCACGCGCCCGTTGCGCGCTGGCGTGCGCCGGTCCGCCGCAGGCGGCGCGCCCGGCCACGAAGCCGGCCGCATGCCGACGACACCGCCGCGCCGCCGCCCTTCGGGCACGCAACACCGGACCTGATTCGCACCGTGACTGTATCCCGTCAACTGACGCTCGACCTCGGCACCCCGCCGCCCGCGACGTTCGACAACTTCTACTCGGGCACGAACGCCGAACTCGTCACGCGCCTGCGCGAGCTCGATCTCGCGCTCGCGGCGGGCCCCGTGGCCGACCGCACGTTCTACGTGTGGGGCGAAGCGGGCAGCGGCCGCAGTCACCTGCTGCAGGCGCTCGTGCACGACACGACGTACGGCCACGCGCGCTACGTGAGCCCGCAAGGCGGGCTCGACGCGCTCGCGTTCGATCCGCGCGTGTCGCTGTACGCGGTCGACGATTGCGACGCGCTCAACGACGCGCAGCAGATCGCGCTCTTCAACCTGTTCAACGAAGTGCGCGCACATCCGATGACGGCGCTCGTCGCGGCGGGCCCCGCCGCGCCGCTCGCGCTCGACGTTCGCGAGGACCTGCGCACCCGCCTCGGCTGGGGGCTCGTGTTCCATCTCACGCCGCTCACCGACGAAGGCAAGGTGGCCGTGCTCAAGCATGCGGCGAAGGAGCGCGGCATCGCGCTCGCCGACGACGTGCCGTCGTACCTCCTCACCCATTTCCGCCGCGACATGCCGAGCCTGATGGCGCTCCTCGACGCGCTCGACCGCTTCTCGCTCGAGCAGAAGCGCGCGGTGACGCTGCCGCTGCTGCGCGCGATGCTGGCCGCGCCGGAGCGCGACGAGCCCGCGCCGGGCCGGTTCAAGTAGCTTCAAGTAAAATGCGCATCCATGACTAATTTGGCACTTTTCGACCTGGACCACACGCTGATCCCGACCGACAGCGACCACGAGTGGGGCCGCTTCATGGTCCGGCTCGGCATCGTCGACGCGGACAGCTTCTCGCGTCAGAACGACCGCTTCTACGCCGACTACAAGGCCGGCAAGCTCGACATCCACGCGTACCTGAGCGCGATGCTCACGCCGCTCGCGAAGTATTCGCGCGCGCAGCTCGCGCAGTGGCACGACCAGTACATGCACGAGGTAATCCGGCCGGCGATGCTGCCCGCCGCGATCGAGCTCGTGCGCCGGCATCAGGACGCGGGCGACCTCTGCTGCATCGTCACCGCGACGAACGAATTCATCACGCGTCCGATCGCGACCGCGTTCGGCGTCGACACGCTGATCGCATGCGAAGTGGAAACCGTCGACGGCCATCCGGACTCCGCGTTCACCGGCCGCCCGACGGGCACGCCGAGCTACCGCGAAGGCAAGATCACGCGCACGCAGGCGTGGCTCGCGTCACTCGGCAAGCGCTGGGACGATTTCGACCGCAGCTACTTCTACAGCGATTCGCACAACGACATTCCGCTCCTCGAAAAAGTCACCGACCCGATCGCGACCAATCCCGACGACACGCTGCGCGCATACGCACGCGACCACGGCTGGCGCATCCTCGACCTCTTCCAACCGTCGTGATTAAAAAACTCATCCGCAAGCTGCTCGGGCAGGACGCCCGTACGACGCAAGACGCGCCGCAAGACCCGGCCGCCCCGCTCGAGGCCGAGCCCGCCGCGCCCCCCGCGCCGAGCCGCGCGAAATCCGCGCGCGGCGCCGCGAAGAAGGCCCGCAACGGCGAGCCGGCCATCGTGCACGCCAACGTGCACGGGATCGATCCCGCACTCATCTCGAAAAACGCGATCCGCGTCACCGATACGCTGCAGCAAGCCGGCTTTCGCGCGTTCATCGTCGGCGGCGCGGTGCGCGACCTGTTGCTCGGCATCGCGCCGAAAGACTTCGACGTCGCGACCGACGCGACGCCGACCGAGGTCCAGCGCCTGTTCCGCCGCGCGCGGCTGATCGGCCGGCGCTTCCAGATCGTCCACGTGCAGTTCGGCCAGGAGCTGATCGAGGTGTCGACGTTCCGCGCGCTCGTCGACGCGCCGCAGGAGCCGCCCGCCGACGCCGCGCCCGCGAAGCGCCTGAAGCGCGACGAGCTCGACCGCCGCACGCACGCGGTCGACGCGAGCGGGCGCGTGCTGCGCGACAACGTATGGGGCGAGCAGCACGAGGACGCGGCGCGCCGCGACTTCACGATCAACGCGATGTACTACGACCCGGCGTCGCAGACCGTGCTCGATTACCACGACGGGATGGCCGACATGCGCGCGCGCCTGCTGCGGATGATCGGCGATCCGGCGACGCGCTACCGCGAGGATCCGGTGCGGATGCTGCGCGTCGTGCGCTTCGCGGCGAAGCTCGGCTTCGACATCGAGGAGAAGACGCGCGAGCCGATCAAGGAGCTCGCCGATCTGATCAACAACGTGCCGGCCGCGCGCCTGTTCGACGAGATGCTCAAGCTCCTGCTGTCGGGCCACGCGCTCGCGTGCCTGAAGCAGCTACGCAAGCAGGGGCTGCACCACGGGCTGCTGCCGCTCCTCGACGTCGTGCTCGAGCAGCCGCAGGGCGAGAAGTTCGTCACGCTCGCGCTGAACAACACCGACGCGCGCGTGCGCGCGGGCAAGCCGGTGTCGCCCGGCTTCCTGTTCGCGACGCTCCTCTGGCACGACATGCGCCAGCGCTTCGAGCAGTACGTCGCGAACGGCGAGTACCCGGTCCCCGCGATCAATCGCGCGATGGACGACGTGATCGACATGCAGACCGAGAAGCTCGCGATCCACAAGCGCTATTCGGCCGACATGCGCGAGATCTGGGGATTGCAGTTGCGCCTCGAGAAACGCTCCGGCCGCAGCGCGCTGCGCCTGCTGGAACACCAAAGATTCAGAGCGGGGTATGATTTCCTCCTGTTACGCTGCGAATCCGGCGAGCTCGATCCGGCCGCCGGACAGTGGTGGACGGATTTCATCGACGGCGACGCCGCGGCGCGCGAGGCCCTCCTCACGCAGGGCGGCAGTCGGGACAAGTCGCCCCGCAAGCGGCGCCGCCGCAGCGGACGCAGCCGCCGGACGGCCGACAGCGCCGAGAGCACGGAAGGCGCCGCGCACGGCGAGTCCGACGCGAACGACTGACGCGCTCGCGCCGTCGAACGACGCAGGAAGGAAAGCCATGACGGTTGCTTATCTCGGGCTGGGGGCCAATCTCGGCGACGCGCGCCAGGCCTTGAAGGACGCCGTGGTCTGCCTCGCCCAGCAGCACGCCATTACGGTGCTCGGCAAGTCGAGCCTGTATCGCACGGCGCCCGTCGACGCGGGCGGCGGCGACTACTACAACTGCGCCGTGAAGATCGACACGACGCTCGCCGCGCGCGCGCTGCTCGCGCTCTGCCAGAAAATCGAGCACCACTTCGGCCGCGAGCGGCCGTACCGGAACGCGCCGCGCACGCTCGACATCGACATCCTGCTCTACGGTGAACAGACGATCGACGAACCCGACCTCGTCGTCCCGCATCCGCGCCTGACCGAACGCGCGTTCGCGCTCGTGCCGCTCGTCGAGATCGAGCCGGCGCTCGCCATCCCCGCGCGCGGCCGCGCCGACGGATTCCTCGCCGACGTCGCGCACCAGCGCATCGAGAGGGTCCAGGCCTGCCAGTGCCTCGCGATGCGGGCCGCCGCCGAAAAGAACCGCTGCCGATGAACTCGACACCGCTTACCGTCACCGCCCCCGACTGGCGGCCGCCGTGCCGCTACCTCGCCATCGAAGGGCCGATCGGCGTCGGCAAGACGACGCTCGCGACGCTGCTCGCCGAACGCTGGTCGATGCGGGCGCTCCTCGAGCGCCCGCAGGACAACCCGTTTCTCGAGCGCTTCTATCGCGACACCGCGCGCTACGCGCTGCCGACGCAGCTCGCATTCGCACTGCAGCGCGAACGCCAGGTGCGCGAGATTGCCGCGGCTTGCGAAGCGAACACGCCGATCGTTGCGGATTTCATGCCGCAGAAGAACGAAATCTTCGCGCGGCTCACGCTGCCCGACGACGAATGGCAGTTGTACCGCTCGCTCGCCGCGCATCTCGACGCGCCGACGCCCGCGCCCGACCTCGTCGTCTATCTGCAGGCAAGCCCCGAAGTGCTGTTTTCGCGAATCCAGAAGCGCGGCGAGACGATGGAGCTGCAGATCAGCGACGCGTACCTGCGCTCGCTCTGCGACGCCTACAACGAATTCTTCTATCACTACGACCGCACGCCCGTGCTGACGGTCGCAGCCGAGCACCTGAACCCGCTCGACTCCCCCGACGATCTTGCGCTGCTCGTCGAGCGCATCGCCTCGATGCGCGGGCGCAAGGAATTCTTCGTCAAGGGCGGCAGCGCGCGCTGACGAACGCGCGCGGCGTCGCCGATCGCGACGCCGCCCTTTTCCTCACCATCGAATCGGACCTCCCATGACCTACCTTCAGGAATCCAGCCGACCGGCCGTGACGGTACCCAAGCTGCAGGCGATGCGTGAAGCCGGCGAGAAGATCGCGATGCTCACCTGCTACGACGCGAGCTTCGCCGCCCTCCTCGATCGCGCGGACGTCGACGTGCTGCTGATCGGCGATTCGCTCGGCAACGTGCTGCAGGGCCAGACGACGACGCTGCCTGTCACGCTCGATGAAATCGCGTACCACACCGCATGCGTCGCGCGTGCGCAGCCGCGCGCGCTCGTCGTCGCGGACCTGCCGTTCGGCACCTACGGCACGCCCGCCGATGCGTTCGCAAGCGCGGTGAAGCTGATGCGCGCGGGCGCGCAGATGGTCAAGCTCGAAGGCGGCGAATGGCTCGCCGAAACGGTGCGCTTCCTCGTCGAACGAGCGGTGCCCGTGTGCGCGCACGTCGGCCTCACGCCGCAGTCGGTGCACGCGTTCGGCGGCTTCAAGGTGCAGGGCAAGACGGAAGCGAGCGCCGCGCAATTGCTGCGCGATGCGCGCGCGGCCGATGACGCCGGCGCGCAACTCATCGTGCTCGAGGCGGTGCCGACGCTCGTCGCGGCCGAGGTCACGCGCGAGCTGTCGATCCCGACGATCGGCATCGGCGCGGGCATCGAATGCTCGGGCCAGGTGCTCGTGCTGCACGACATGCTCGGCGTGTTCCCCGGCAAGCGGCCACGCTTCGTCAAGGATTTCATGCAGGGGCAGCCGAGCATCTTCGCGGCCGTCGAGGCCTACGTGCGCGCGGTGAAGGACGGCAGCTTCCCCGGGCCCGAGCATTCGTTCTGAGCGCGCGGCCAGCCGATTCCGGGCGGCGGCTTCGGTCGCATGCGAAGTCCGCTGCCCGTCGCGAAGTTCGAAAAAAAGCGGCATCCGGCGTATGCGGATGCCGCTTTTTTTCAGGTCTCGACGTCGTGACGCGAGAGGCGCGCGTGTCGGTTCGTGACGGGCGCGCCTATCGCCCCGCCGCCGCTTCGCCCGCCCGCACGAGCCGGGCGGGCACTGCGCCGCGCAGCGCGTTCGTCAGCATCAGCGCGTCGGCGCGCAGCACGTCGCCGAGCGTCATCACGCGCTCGGACGCCTGCCATGCCGGATCGTCGAGCAGCGCGCCGCGCATCACGCCCGGCAGCACGCCCGACGACAGCGGCGGCGTGAACCAGCGCCCGTCCAGCTTCACGAACACGTTCGTGCGCCCGCCTTCCGTCAATTCGCCGCGCTCGTTGAAGAACAGCATGTCGAACGCGCCGCGCGCCTGCGCGTCCTTCCACGCGCGATCGTAATCGGCGCGGCGCGTCGTCTTGTGCGCGAGCAGGAAATCGCCCGAGCGCATCGGCGCGAAACCGTGCTCGGGCGCGAGCAGCACGGCAAGCGCATCGCCCGCGAGCGGCGCGAGCGGCGCGGCTGCGATTTCGAGCGCGCCGTCCTTCGCAAGCGCGACGCGAAGGCGATGCTCGCCGTCGGCGAGCTGCGCGCAGCGCGCGTCGATGCGCAGCTTCGCAGCCGGCTCGTCGAACGCGAAGCCGAGCGCGTCGGCGCTCGAACGCAACCGCGCAAAATGGCGATCGAGATGACGCACGCCGACGGTGCGCGTCGCGTGCATCGTCTCGAACAACTGGAAGCCGGGATCGGCATCGGTCAGGAAACGTGCCTTCAATTCGCACTCCGCGTATTCGTCGGCGGCGACGCTGTCGAGCACGATCCCCGCGCCGACGCCCATCGTGCCCCGCCTGTCGCCGTCGGCCGAAGGCGCGCCGAGCGTCAGCGTGCGGATCGCGACCGACAGGCGGAAGTCGCCGCACGCGTTGGCCGGGCCCGCGCTCACCGTGCGGACGCGCTTCGATGCGTGCTCCGGCGCATGTTCCGATGCGGCTTCGCCCGCGCGGGCGTCGTCCGCGCCGCCGTCCGAACGCGCATCGAGCCAGCCGATCGCGCCCGTGTAGAGCCCGCGCGGCGTCGTCTCGATCGCGTCGATCAATTGCATCGTCCTGTGCTTCGGCGCGCCCGTGATCGAGCCGCACGGGAAGAGCGCGCGCAGCACGTCGGCGAACGTCGCGCCTTCGACGATGCCCGCCTCGACTGTCGACGTCATCTGCCACACCGACGCATACGGCTCGACCGAGAACAGCGCCGGCACCGTCACCGAGCCGGTGCGCGCGATGCGCGCGAGGTCGTTGCGCAGCAGATCGACGATCATCACGTTCTCGGCGCGGTTCTTCGCATCGTTCGCGAGAAACCGGGCGGCGGCCGCGTCCTCGCGCGGATCGTCCGAGCGAGGCGCGGTGCCCTTCATCGGCCGGGCGCGCAGCAGCGCGCCCGACTTCTCGACGAACAGCTCGGGCGAACACGACACGACCCACGCGTCGCCCGGCAGCGCAATCAGCGCGCCGTAGCGCACCGGCTGGCGCGCGCGCAGGCGACGGTACAGCGCGAGCGGCGCGCCGAACGCGTCGAAGTGCAGCCGGTACGTGTAGTTGATCTGATACGAATCGCCCGCGCGCAGCGCGTCGTGCACGGCGGCGATCGCCGCGTCGAACGCATCGCGCGCGATGCTCTTCGTCACGTGCGCGACGCCCGCCGGCGACGGCTCGGCCAGGCCGCCGTCGCGCGCAGCGAGCCACGCGTCGACTTCGTCGCGCGACAGCGTCGCGCATTCGGAGAACAGCAGAAAACGCAGCGCGCCGCCGCCGCCGTGCGTGCCGAGCTGCAAGTCGCGCCCGAATTCGTAATCGCCGAGCACGACCGCATGCAGCCCGCGCCGCGCATCGTCCGCGACGGCCGCGCACACCGCGTCGAGCCCGGCTGGGCCGGCGCAGACGCGCTCGTGCGAGAAGCCCAAATACAAACGACTCGACCGCGCCGCCGCGGTCGAGTCGCAATCGTCGAAGAGCGCGAAAACCGCGCCCGTTTCGTCAGTCATCCTGCATCACCTGCGCGCTGCCGCCGTTGCGTCACTCGAAGAAGCTCTTCACCCGATCGAACCAGCTCTTGCTCTGCGGGCTGTGACGCGGGCCGCCTTCCGCGAGCGATTTCTCGAACTGCTTGAGCAAATCGCGCTGCTGCTCGGTGAGCTTCACGGGCGTCTCGACCTGCACGTGCACGTACAGATCGCCTGCGATGCTCGAGCGCAGCCCCTTGACGCCCTTGCCGCGCAAACGGAACGTCTTGCCCGACTGCGTGCCTTCCGCCACCGTGAACGATGCGCGGCCGGCGAGCGTCGGCACTTCGATCTCGCCGCCCAGCGCGGCCGTCGTGAACGGAATCGGCATCTGGCAGTGCAGATCGTCGCCGTCGCGCTCGAACACCGGGTGCGGCTTGATGTGGATCTCGACGTACAGGTCGCCGGACGGCCCGCCGTTGATGCCCGGCTCGCCGTTGCCGGCCGAGCGGATTCGCATGCCGTCGTCGATGCCCGCCGGAATCTTCACTTCGAGCGTCTTGGTTTCCTTCACCTTGCCCGAGCCGTGGCAGTGCACGCACGGCTCCGGGATGTAGGTGCCGGTGCCGTGGCACTTCGGGCAGGTCTGCTGGATGCTGAAGAAGCCCTGGGACATCCGCACCGTGCCCTGGCCGTGACAGGTCGGGCAGGTTTCCGGCTTCGTGCCCGGCTTCGCGCCCGAGCCGTGACAGACGCCGCACGACGCCCAGCTCGGCACGCGGATCTGCGTGTCGTAGCCGTGCGCCGCCTGCTCGAGCGTGATCTCCATGCTGTAGCGCAGGTCCGCGCCGCGATACACCTGCGGGCCGCCGCGCCCGCGGCCGCCGCCCGCCGCCGCCTGGCCGAAAATGTCGCCGAAGATGTCGCCGAACGCATCGGCGAAGCCGCCGAAGCCTTGCGCGCCGGCCGCCCCCATGTTCGGATCGACGCCCGCGTGGCCGTACTGGTCGTAAGCCGCACGCTTCTGGCTATCCGACAGCATTTCATAGGCTTCCTTCGCTTCCTTGAAATGCTCTTCCGCATTCTTGCTGTCCGGATTGCGGTCGGGGTGGTACTTCATCGCGAGCTTGCGATATGCCTTCTTGATTTCGTCGTCGCTCGCGTTCTTCGCGACGCCCAGAACCTCGTAGTAATCCCGTTTCGCCATATCGTTTCAATGCCGCCGCGCGAAGCGCGCGCAACGGCTCCTCTCGCTTCCATTAAGTCTTGCGACTGGTTGAGCGCCGCGCCCGCCGGCCCGCAGAAGCCGGCCGGCGCGGCGCTCGCCATAAAACAAATGTGCCCGGAGAGCCGCGAGGCCCGCCAGGCGCAAGTATGATCCGCCAATTCGGCAGTGAAGAAACGGACCCGGAAAAACCGCGCCGCGCACCCCGATCGGGGGTGCCCGGCGCGGTCGACCGCGACCCGGCTTCAGTCCTTCTTCACTTCCTTGAAGTCGGCGTCGACGACGTCGTCCACCGTCTGCGCGCCGCCCTGCGCCGCACCGTCTGCCGCCGCACCGGCCGCGCCCGCGGCGCCTGCCTGCTGCGCCTGCATGTCGGCGTACATCTTCTCGCCGAGCTTCTGCGACGACGTCGCGACCGCTTCGATCTTCGCGTCGATCGCCGCCTTGTCGCTCGACGCGTTCTTCAGCACGTCCTCGAGTTCCTTGAGCGCCGCTTCGATCTTCTCCTTCTCGCCCGCCTCCAGCTTGTCGCCGTACTCGGTGAGCGCCTTCTTCGTGCTGTGCACGAGCGCGTCGCCCTGGTTGCGGGATTCGGCGAGCTCGCGCAGCTTGTGGTCTTCCGCCGCGTTCGCTTCCGCGTCCTTCACCATCTTCTCGATCTCGGCTTCGGACAGGCCCGAGTTCGCCTTGATCGTGATCTTGTTTTCCTTGCCGGTCGCCTTGTCCTTCGCGCCGACGTGCAGGATGCCGTTCGCGTCGATGTCGAAGGTCACTTCGATCTGCGGCACGCCGCGCGGCGCGGGCGGGATGCCTTCGAGGTTGAACTCGCCGAGCAGCTTGTTGCCCGCCGCCATCTCGCGTTCGCCCTGGAACACCTTGATCGTCACGGCGCCCTGGTTGTCGTCCGCCGTCGAATACACCTGCGAGTGCTTCGTCGGGATCGTCGTGTTCTTGTTGATCATCTTCGTCATCACGCCGCCCAACGTCTCGATGCCGAGCGACAGCGGGGTCACGTCGAGCAGCAGCACGTCCTTGCGGTCGCCCGAGAGCACCTGGCCCTGGATCGCCGCGCCGACGGCGACGGCTTCGTCCGGGTTCACGTCGCGGCGCGGCTCCTTGCCGAAGAACTCCTTCACCTTCTCCTGGACCTTCGGCATGCGCGTCTGGCCGCCGACGAGAATCACGTCGTCGATGTCCGACACCTTGACGCCCGCGTCCTTGATCGCGATGCGGCACGGCTCGATCGTGCGCTCGACGAGCTCCTCGACGAGCGCCTCGAGCTTCGCGCGCGTGACCTTCAGGTTCAGGTGCTTCGGGCCCGACGCGTCGGCCGTGATGTACGGCAGGTTGATTTCGGTCTGCTGGCTCGACGAAAGCTCGATCTTCGCCTTTTCGGCGGCTTCCTTCAGGCGCTGCAGCGCGAGCACGTCCTTCGAGAGGTCGACGCCCTGCTCCTTCTTGAACTCGCCGATGATGTAATCGATGATGCGCTGGTCGAAGTCCTCGCCGCCGAGGAACGTGTCGCCGTTCGTCGACAGCACTTCGAACTGCATCTCGCCGTCGACATCCGCGATCTCGATGATCGACACGTCGAACGTGCCGCCGCCGAGGTCATACACGGCGATCTTGCGGTCGCCCTTCTCGGCCTTGTCGAGGCCGAACGCGAGCGCGGCGGCCGTCGGCTCGTTGATGATCCGCTTGACTTCGAGGCCGGCGATGCGGCCCGCGTCCTTCGTCGCCTGGCGCTGGCTGTCGTTGAAGTACGCCGGCACCGTGATCACGGCTTCCGTGACCGGCTCGCCGAGGTAATCCTCAGCGGTTTTCTTCATCTTGCGCAGCACTTCGGCCGACACTTGCGGCGGCGCGAGCTTCTCGCCGTGGGCTTGGACCCATGCGTCGCCGTTATCCGCCTTGATGATCGAGTACGGCATCAGGCCGATGTCCTTCTGCACTTCCTTCTCTTCGAAGCGGCGGCCGATCAGGCGCTTGACCGCGAAGAGCGTGTTCTTCGGGTTCGTCACCGATTGACGCTTGGCAGGCGCGCCGACGAGCACTTCGTTGTCGTCCATGTACGCGATGATCGACGGCGTCGTGCGTGCGCCTTCCGAGTTCTCGATGACCTTGACCTGGTTGCCTTCCATGATCGCAACGCACGAGTTCGTGGTGCCGAGGTCAATACCGATGATCTTTCCCATTTTTTCCTAATCTCCAGAAATCCTTGTTCGCTGCGGCATCGGCGGGTGGCTGCCCGCCTGGCCGCGCCAGATTCGACTCTGCACTCGAAATGAGTGCGGCCGCATCGTTTTCAAGACCCTGAAAGCGATGCGGCCATTAAATTTTTTCAATCGGCCGGGCGGCCCGCTTCGTCCACAGCGGCGCGCGAGCGCGAGCCCGGCGTCGAGGTTCGCGGCGTCCAGCTCCTGCATGTCGAACGCCGCGAACGCGGTCGCGTCGACGCCCGTGCCCGCTATCGCCGCCGCCCCTTACTTCGGCTGCGAGACCGTCACAAGCGCCGGGCGCAGCACGCGGTCGGCGATCGTGTAGCCCTTCTGCAATACGGCGACGACCGTGTTCGGCTCCTGGTCGGCCGGCACCATCGAGATCGCCTGGTGCAGGTGCGGATCGAACTTCTCGCCGACCGGATTGAGCGCCGCGACGCGGCCCTTCTCGAGCGCGCTCGTCAATTGGCGCAGCGTCAGCTCGACGCCCTCGCGGACCTTCGCGAGATCGCCGGACGTGTCGCCCACCGCCGCCTCGAGGCTGTCGAGCACGGGCAGCAGGTGTTCGGCGAAATTCTCGATCGCGAACTTGTGCGCCTTCGCGACGTCTTCCTGCGCGCGGCGGCGCACGTTCTCGGTTTCCGCCTTCGCGCGCAGGAAGCTCTCCTGCAGCTCGGCGATCTTGGCTTGAGCCTCGGCGAGCGCGGCTTCGGCAGCCGGCTCCGCGTTTTCCGCGGCCTGCGCCTCGCGACCGGTTTCCTCAGTCGTTTGGTCAGTCGGGTTCTCTTGCGTGTTTTCCATATCGCTAGAAAGTCGATTTAGAGGTTAAAGCCAAAACGGCAGCCGGTTTCGCGCCTGTTCGCGCAAACGGCCGGCGCCGCACAATATCGGTGCAAATGGGGCCTCGGGCAGTGATTTCAAGAGGGGATTCCGGCGCCGCCGCGCCCCTGCCGGCGGCGTCGCGCCGCGACGCGGTGCACGGCGGGCGACAAGCCCGGATTCGGGCCGAAACGGCCTGTAACAACCCTTACCGACCGTTCGCTGGATCGCAACAGTCCACTGAACTACACTTGCGACAAGCGCGTCGGGAACCGCGTATACCCTGCCCCGACAGCGCCCGACACCGGACCCAAGGCCCTTTCACCCGTCTTCTCGAGGGGGAGTACCGTGAAACTGACCTTCGCTATTTCGGCAGTCGCGCTGGTACTCATCGCCGGCACGACAACCATCTGCCTATCTGGCGCCGTCACCGAACGCACGACGGAATACGGCGGCGCTCGCGCGACGTTCGATCAACTGTTCAGCCCCCATTCGAAAATCTGTCGATGATCCGGCGGTCCCGCTTCGTCGGCCGCCCGTGCAGTTCGGCCGACGGCTCCCGGAAATGCCGGCGCCGCTCGAGCTCGGCAACGCGCTTCGCCCGCCCCGCTTCCGTCTCCGCGTAGAGCGTCTGCGCGACGCTCGCCGGCCCGCGCACGTCGCACACGCCGAGCACGTCGACTTCCCAGACGACATGCTCGATCGTCACGTCGACCCGGTCGCCGACGCGCACTTCCTTCGCCGGCTTGACGGCCGCGCCGCCGATCTTCACCCGCCCTTTCTCGACGGCGTCGGCCGCGAGCGAGCGGGTCTTGAAAAAGCGCGCGGCCCAGAGCCACTTGTCGATGCGCAGCCGCGCGCCGGGTGCAGTCGAAATCTTGAAATTCATGGCAATCAGGTCACGGCTTCCGGCGCCGTCGCGACGCGCACCGGCCAGCCTTGCAGGTTTTCGGCGGCGATCTCGCCGAGCGCCGCGATCCACGCGGGCGACGCGTTCAGGCACGGAATCCGGTGGAACTCCTTGCCGCCGCCGTGCAGGAACTCGTCGCGCCCCTCGATTCCGATCTCCTCGATCGTCTCGAGGCAGTCGGCGGTGAAGCCGGGGCAGAACACGTCCGCGCGCCGCACGCCCGCCGTGCCGAGCTCCTTGAGGGTCGGCGCCGTATAAGGCTGCAGCCACTCGGCCTTGCCGAAGCGCGACTGGAACGTGACCCGGCACTCGAACGTCGTCAGGCCGAGCGCGGACATCAAGAGCGCGGCCGTCTGCTGGCATTGATCGTGGTAAGGATCGCCGAGATCGAGCGTGCGCTTCGGCACGCCGTGAAAGCTCAGCACGAGCTTGTCACCCGACTCGAATGCCGGCCGGCGATGCGCCGCCCAATACTGGCGGACCTGCTCGGCGAGCGCGTGGACATAGGCCGGGTGATCCGCGTAGTGGCGCACCGTGCGCACCTCCGGCTGGTTGCGCATCCGGCCGAGCGCGGCGAACGCCGCATCGAACGCGGTGGCCGTGGTCGACGACGAATATTGCGGGTACATCGGCAGCAGCAGCACGCGCTCGGCGCCCGCGCGCTTCAGTTGCGCGAGCATGTCGGCGATGCTCGGCGTGCCGTAGCGCATCGCGTAGTCGACGATCACCCGGTAGCCGTTCGCCGCGAACAGCGGCTTCACGCTCTCGACCTGGCGCTCCGTATGGACGCGCAGCGGCGAGCCCTCGGGCAGCCAGACGGCCGCGTACTTCTTCGCGGACGCGCGGCTGCGCAGCGGCAGGATCAGCGTGCGCAGGATCAACTGCCAGACGAACTGCGGGATCTCGACGACGCGCGGGTCGGACAGGAACTGCGCAAGATAGCGGCGCACCGCGCGCGGCGTCGGCTCGTCGGGCGTGCCGAGATTGACGAGCAGCACGGCGACGCGGTGGGCGGCCGACGCGTGCGACGGCGGTTCGAGGTCAAAACGCATGGAAAGAGCGTGCCGGGGCACCGAATCGAACGTCACTCATTATAGCGGGGCGGCCCGGCGCCACCAGTCGGCCGTCCGGCCGATTGCGCGGCGCCCGGTGGAGCGGCACGATGCCGATGACGGATTCGAGCGGGAAAAAACGGCGTCCGACGCCGCAAAAGCGTGAAGAAAAGTATGAAGAAACGGCGATGAAAGGCGGACGGAACCGGTTACTGCTGACTGAGCGTCAACGACAGGAGGCGCGCGGTGATGTCGACGATCGGAATCACACGGTTGTACGCCATCCGCGTCGGGCCGATCACGCCGAGCGTGCCGACGATCTGGCCGTTGACCTCGTACGGCGCGGTCACGACGCTCATCTCGTCGATCGGCACGAGCGTCGATTCGCCGCCGATGAAGATCTGCACGCCTTGCGCGTGGCTCGACACGTCGAGCAGTTGCAGCAGGCTCGTCTTCTGGTCGAACACGTCGAACAGCTTGCGCAGGCGCGCCATGTCGGACGACAGATCCGCCACTTCGAGCAGGTTGCGCTCGCCGGAGATCAGCACGGTCTCCTCGTCGTCGGGCTCCTCGGTGCTCGCCGTGACGGCCGCGTGCATCAGCGCCGTCATGTCGCCGCGCAGTTGGTCGATTTCCTCGCGCAGCCGGCGGCGCACCTCGTCGAACGACAGGCCGGCGAAGTGCGCGTTGATGTAGTTCGACGCCTCGGTGAGCTGCGCGGGCGAGTAGTCGCGCTGCGTCGCGATCATGCGGTTCTGCACGTCGCCTTCGGGCGTCACGATGATGAGGAGGATTCGCTTGTCGGACAGGCGCAGGAACTCGATCTGCTTGAACACGTGGCTGCGGCGCGGCGTCAGCACGACGCCCGCGAACTGCGACAGGTTCGACAGCACGCTCGCCGCGGCCGCGACGACCTTCTGCTGCGGCTCGCCCGCCTGCAGCGTGGTCTGTACGAGCCGCGTGACGGCGTCGGAATCGATCGGCGACTCGACGGTCAGCATCGTGTCGACGAACAGGCGATAGCCGCGCGGCGTCGGCACCCGCCCCGCCGACGTGTGGGGGCTCGACACGAGGCCGAGCTCCTCCAGGTCGGACATCACGTTGCGGATCGTCGCCGGGCTCAGCTCGAGCCCGGAATAACGGGACAACGTGCGCGACCCGACCGGCTGACCGTCGGCGATATACCGCTCGATCAGCGTCTTGAGGAGGGTTCGTGCGCGTGGATCTAACATGATGGAAAATTTTAGCGCAACCGGGCGGCCCCCGCGAGCGCCGCTTGCGCGCCGCGCCGCCCCGCGCCTGTTTTGCCGGCCGGCCGCCGGCGGGCGGTTCTTTTCGTCATCGAGCTATGGTGTAATGCCGGCATGAAAATCGGCCACCAATTCCATACCGTCGCGCTCGTCGGGCGCAGCAACACGCCCGGCATCGCCGAGCCGCTCGCATCGCTCGCCGCGTGCATCGCGAAGCGCGGCTTCGAAGTCGTGTTCGAGGCGGATACCGCGCAGGCGATCGGCAGCGCCGGCTATCCCGCGCTCACGCCCGCGGAGATCGGCGCGCGCGCCGACGTCGCGGTCGTGCTGGGCGGCGACGGCACGATGCTCGGCATCGGCCGCCAGCTTGCGCCGTACAGGACGCCGCTCATCGGCATCAACCACGGCCGGCTCGGCTTCATCACCGACATCCCGGCATCCGACATGCGGGAAGTCGTGCCGATGATGCTCGCGGGCAGCTACGAGCGCGAGGAGCGCACGCTGCTGGAGGCGCGGATCGTGCGCAACGGCGAGCCGATCTACCACGCGCTCGCGTTCAACGACGTCGTCGTGAACCGCAGCGGCTTCTCCGGGATGGCCGAGCTGCGCGTGTCGGTCGACGGCCGCTTCATGTACAACCAGCGCTCGGACGGCCTCATCGTCGCGACGCCGACGGGCTCGACCGCGTACGCGCTGTCCTCGCAGGGGCCGATCCTGCACCCGCAATTGCAAGGCATCGTGCTCGTGCCGATCGCGCCGCACGCGCTGTCGAACCGGCCGATCGTGCTGCCGGATGATTCGAAGATCGCGATCCAGATCATCGGCGGGCGCGACGTCAACGTGAACTTCGACATGCAGTCGTTCACCGCGCTCGAGCTGAACGACACGATCGAGGTGCGCCGCTCGAAGCACACGGTGCCGTTCCTGCACCCGGTCGGCTACAGCTATTACGCGACGCTGCGCAAGAAGCTGCACTGGAACGAACACCCGTCGAGCGAAGAAGACGACGACGCATAAGCCCTGACGCCCCCTTCCGACCGACACCCATGCTCCGCCACCTCTCGATCCGCGATTTCGTCATCGTCGCCGCGCTCGATCTCGAATTCGACAGCGGTTTCACCGTTTTCTCAGGCGAAACGGGCGCCGGCAAATCGATCCTGATCGATGCGCTCGCGCTCGCGCTCGGCGAGCGCGCCGACGCGAGCGTCGTGCGCACCGGCAGCAGCCGGGCCGACATCAGCGCCGAATTCACGCCGCACGACCGCGTCGCGCGCTGGCTCGACGAGCACGCGTTCGACGCCGACGACACAGTGATGCTGCGGCGCGTCATCGATGCGAGCGGCCGCTCGCGCGCCTTCATCAACGGCACGAGCGCGACGCTCGCGCAACTGCGCGAAGTGGGCGAGATGCTCGTCGACATCCACGGCCAGCACGCGCACCAACTGCTGATGCGCGCGGACGCGCAGCGCGAGCTGTTCGACACGCACGCGGGGCTCGCGGCCGACGCGGCCGCCGTCGCGCGCGGCCATCGCGCATGGCGCGACGCGACGCACGCGATCGAGGCCGCGCAGGCGCACGAGCGCGAGCGCCAGCTCGAACGCGAAAAGCTCGCGTGGCAGCTCGCCGAGCTCGACAAGCTCGCGCCGCAGCCGGGCGAATGGGACGAGATCGGCGCCGAGCACAGGCGGCTCACGCATTCGGCGAACCTGATCGACGGCGTGCAGGGCGCGCTCGGCGCGATCTCCGAATCCGACGACGCGATGCTCACGCAGTTGGGCGCGATCGTGTCGAAGTTGAGGAGCCTCGCCGAATACGACCCCGCGCTCAACGACGCGCTCGCGTCGCTCGAGCCGGCCGAGATCCAGTTGCAGGAGGCGTCGTACTCGCTGTCGCACTACGCGCAGCGGCTCGACCTCGATCCGGACCGGCTCGCGCAGGTCGAGACGCGGCTCGACGCGCTGCATTCGACCGCGCGCAAGTTCCGGCTGCCGCCCGAAACGCTGCACGACGAGCACGAGGCGCGCCGCGCGCAGCTCGCCGAGCTCGACGCCGCCGCCGACCTGAGCGCGCTGCAGGCGATCGCCGACCATGCGAGGCAAGCGTATCTCGCCGACGCGCGGAAGCTGTCGAAGGCGCGCGCGCAGGCCGCGAAGGCGCTCGGCGCGGCGGTGACGACAGGCATGCAGGAATTGTCGATGGCGGGCGGCAGCTTCGAAGTCGCGCTCGTGCCGCTCGCCGACGGCGGCGCGCACGGGCTCGAGCAGATCGAGTTCCGCGTCGCGGGCCATGCGGGCGTGCTGCTGCGGCCGCTCGCGAAGGTCGCGTCGGGCGGCGAGCTCGCGCGGATCAGCCTGGCGCTCGCGGTGATCGCGAGCGCGGCGAGCCCGACGCCGACGCTCATCTTCGACGAAGTCGACACGGGCATCGGCGGCGGCGTGGCCGAGGTGGTGGGGCGGCTGCTGCATCAGCTCGGGCAGATGCGGCAGGTGCTGTGCGTCACGCATCTGCCGCAGGTCGCCGCGCGCGGCGATCATCACTTCCAGGTCGCGAAGGGCGAGGACGGCGAAGGCGGCACCGTGTCGACGGTCGTGCCGCTCGATCGCGCGAGCCGGATCGAGGAAGTCGCGCGGATGCTGGGCGGCCTCGAGATCACCGCGACGACGCGCAAGCACGCGAAGGAAATGCTGACCGCGTGACGCGGCGCGCGCTCGCCGGGCGCAACGGATCGATTCCGCGCGGTTCCTGCTGCGGTCCCTGCTTCGGCTCCCGCCGCTTCCCGCTACGCGCCGAACACGCGCGCCCACAGCGCGGCCACGGCCTGCCGCTCGGCCGCGACCCGCCCGGGCTCGACGCGCGCCTTTTCCATCCCGTCGAGGCGCAGCCGGTGCTGGAGCTTCCGGTAGGTCCGGTACGCGGCGCCGACCGTCTCCGCCTCCTCCCCGCTCATCAGCCCGAAGCGCGACACCTCGCGCAGCAGCGCGATGTTGCCGGTGTTGCGGATCATCTCCGGATGCTGCGCCGCGTGCAGCAGCACCCAGTACTGGACGACGAACTCGATGTCGACCATCCCGCCGCGGTCGTGCTTCAGGTCGAACAGCCCGGCCGTGTTCGGATGCCCGGCGAGCACCTTGCCGCGCATCTCGACAATCTCCTTCGCGAGCACCGCCGCATCGCGCGGCATCGTCAGCACCTGCACGCGGATCGCCTCGAACGCCGCGCCGATCCGCGCGTCGCCCGCGCTGTAGCGCGCGCGCGTGAGCGCCTGGTGCTCCCACACCCACGCGGTGTTCGCCGCGTCGCCCTCGCGCAACTGGTAGCGGCGGAACGCGTCGAGATCGGTGACGAGCAGGCCCGCCTCGCCGTTCGGCCGCAGCCGCAGGTCGATGTCGAACAGCGTGCCCGCGCCCGTCGCGGTCGTGAGCCACGTGATCAGACGGCGCGCGAACGTCGTGTAGACGTCGGCCGCGCGCTCGTCCGGATCGTCGTACAGGAAGATCAGATCGAGATCGGACGCGTAGCCGAGCTCCTTGCCGCCCAGCTTGCCGTACGCGATCGCCGCGAAGCACGGCGTGTCGCGATGGCGCTTCGCGAGCTGCGACCAGACGACTTCGATCGTCACGTCGAGCATCGCGTCGGCGAGCTCCGACAGGCGGTCGCTCACGTGCTCGACCGACAGCCTGCCGGCCAGATCGAGCAGCAGGATCCGGAACACCTCGGCCTGATGCGCGTGGCGCAGCAGGTCCATCTGATGCTCGGCGCCGTCGGCGGCCGCGAGCCGCCTGCGCAGCGCGTCCTTGAACGCCGGCCAGTCGAACGGGCTGTCGATCGCCTCGTCGTCGAGCAGTTCGTCGAGCAGTTGCGGGTGGCGAATCAGGTAGCCGCCGCCCCAGCGCGTCGCGCCGAGCACCGACAGCACGCGCCGCAGCGCGGCCGGGTACTCGGTCAGGAGCGCGAGATACGCGCCGCGCCGGCCGACCGTCTCGAGCAGGTCGAAGCAGCGCACGACGGTCTCGTCGCGATGCGCGGCGTCGATGCCGGGCGCCGCCTCGAGCGCGCGCTGCGCGACCCGGTCGAACCGCACGCGGCTCGATTCCGGCAGCCCCGCGTAGCGCGACGAGCGCCGCACCGCCTGCAGCCGCGCGAGCACGACCGCCGGATCGGCGAAGCCGAGCGCCGCCAGGCGCGCGACGAGCGCGTCGTCGGCGCCGTCGTCGGCGAGCGCGCCGCTCCAGACGCAGCCCGGCGCGTGGTCGTCCGCGCGGCGCTCGCCGCGCTCCGCCTTGTCGGCGAACACCTGGTCGAACTGCGCCTCGACGAACGCGCGGTGCCGGTCGAGCGCCGCGATCAGCGCCGCGTAATCGGCGAAACCGAGCGACGCGGCGAGCGCCGCGCGCTCGGCCGGATCGACCGGCATCGCGTGCGTCTGCGCGTCGTTGCGGTATTGCAGCCGGTGCTCGAGCGTGCGCAGGAACAGATACGCGTCCGTCAGCCCCGCGCGCACCTCGTCGGCGATCAGCCCGCTCGCGCTCGCGTGGCTCAGCACCGCGAGCGTCGGCCGCACCCTGAAGCCCGCGTCCTGCCCGCCGCGAATCAACTGGAACACCTGCGCGCTGAACTCGATCTCGCGGATTCCGCCGCGGCCGAGCTTGATGTCGTCGGCCTTGTCGGGCCGCATCGTCGCGCGCCGCCGCGCCTCCTGGCGAATCTGCTCGTGCAGCGAGCGGATCGCGCCGATCACGCCGAAATCGAGATAGCGCCGGTAGACGAACGGCTTGACGATCGTGTCGAGCTGCTGCGCGAGGCGGTGCGCGGCGGCGCTCGCCCGCTCGGTCACGAGCCGGCCCTTGATCCATGCGTAGCGCTCCCATTCGCGCCCCTGCACGTAGAAATACTCCTCGAGCATCCCGAGGCTGCAGACGAGCGGGCCGGCATCGCCGTTCGGGCGCAGCCGCATGTCGACGCGGAACACGTAGCCGTCGGCCGTCACCTCGGACAGCACGCCGATCAGGCGCCGGCCGAGCCGCGTGAAGAACTCGTGCACGGAAATCGGCGCGCGGGCGCCGCCCGCCGTCTCGCCGTCGTCCTCGTAGACGAAGATCAGATCGATGTCCGACGACACGTTCAGCTCGCGGCCGCCGAGCTTGCCCATGCCGACCACGCCGAGCGCGAGCCGCTCGCCCGACGGGCCGCGCGGCTCGCCATACTGCGCCTCGAGGTCCGCCGCGAGCAGCGCGAGCGCGCGCTGGATCGCCGCCTCGGCGAGGTCGGTCATCGTGCCGGTGACTTCGGCGACGTCCGCGCGCCCCGCCAGGTCGCGCTCGGCGACCGCGCCGAACGCCTCGCCGCGCAGTCGCCGCAGCGCCTTTTTCAGCGCGCCCTCGGACGGCGGACGGCCGCCTTCGGCGAGCAGTTCGTCGAGGCGCGCATCGAGCGCCGCGCGCGTGACGGGCGCGGCCGCCCACGCGGCGATGCGCTCGGCGAGCGCCGGCCGCGCCGCGGCCGCGCGCGCGAGATAGTGCGAATAGGACAGGGACAGCAGATCGGAGGCGTCGGTCATCGTCGAGCGCGCGTTGCGCGGTGAAAGGCCGCGGGCCGCCGCGCAGGCAGCGCGCGGAGCCGGCGCGCGGCCGGACGGCCCGCACGGACGGCGTCGCGAAAGCCGTCGGCGGGGACCCGTGTGATACATTTGAACGTCAGTCCGCAAAACTACCATATCGCCGCCCCTTCGCCGCATGTCCGACCGTCAGGATTCCGCCGCAACGACCGAAGCCGGACCTCCGCAGCACCATCACCCGGTCCTGCGTCGCGTGTTCAAGGGCGTGCTGGCGATCGCGATCGCCGCGTACTTTGTCGCGGCCACCGCCTTCCTCGGGCTGCGCTACCTGCTGCTGCCCCGCATCGACGAGTACCGCCCGCGCATCGAGGCGTTCGTGTCGCAAAAGCTCCACGCCGAACTGCGGATCGGCCGGCTCGCGCCGCACTGGTCGGGCATGCAGCCGGGCGTCGACATCAGCGACCTGACGATCCGCGGCCGCGACGGCCGCGTCGCGCTGTCGGTTCCCCATGCGACGGCCGCGCTGTCGTGGCGCTCGCTCGCGCGCCTCGCGCCGACGCTGTCGAGTCTCGTCGTCGACGATCCCGATCTGCTGACCGAGCGCCATGCGGACGGGGCGCTGTTCGTCGCGGGCGTCGCGGTGCCGACGACGAAAACGGGCGCCGACGACACGTTCAGCGCATGGCTGCTCAAGCAGGAGGCGATCGTGCTGCGCGGCGGCACGCTGCGCTGGCGCGACGCGCAGCACGACGCGCCCGAGCTCGCGTTGAAAGGCATCCGGATCGCGGTGCTCAACGACGGGATCGTGCACCGGATCGCGCTGCAGGCGCCCGCGAACGGCACGCTGTTCCACGGCCCGCTCGACTTCCGCGCGCGCTTCGTCCACAAGGCGCTCGCGCCGATCGGCAAGCCGTCCAACTGGACGGGCGACGCGTATCTGTCGACGGGGCCCGTCGACCTGCCGACGCTCGCGCACTACGCGAACATCCGCCTCACCGCCTACGCGGGCCGGATCGACAACGCGATCTGGGCGCATTTCGGCGACGGCCATCTGTACCGCGCGGGCGGCGAGCTGCGCGGCTACGACGTCGCGCTGCGCGTGCGCCCGACGCAGCCGCGGCTCGACATCCCGGTCGCGCGCTTCGGCTGGGACCTCGCGATCGATCCGAAGCGCGACTACACGCTGCATCTGTCGCGGCTGCACGCGGAGCTCGGTCAGCCGCCGCTCGCGGACGGCACGCCGCTCTCTCGCGCGCTCGCGCTGCACACGCTCACCGCGCGCTACCGCGTGCCGAGCGTCGACGAAGGCCAGTTGCTGAGCGTATCCGGCGACCGCGTCGATCTCGGCATCCTCGCCGAATTCATCCGCGGGCTGCCGCTGCCGGCGCGGCTGCGCAACGAGCTCGTGCGCTTCGATCCGCGCGGGCTCGTCGCGAACTACGCGATCGAGGTCGAGCGCGCGAAGCCGGCGAGCCCCGAGTTCGTCGACGAAGAGCGCGAAAGCGGCACCGCGCCCATCATCCGCTATCGCTTCCAGGGCGACCTGCAGGGGATCAGCTTCGAGGCGCAGGAGCCGCCGCCCGGGCTCTCGCCGCACGGCCACCCGCGCGCGGGGATTCCGGGCGTCGAGAATCTGTGGGGCCACGTCGATGCGGACGAAAAAGGCGGCGCGGCGCGCTTCGACACGGTCGACGCGGCCGTCACCGTGCCCGGCGTGTTCGACGAGCCGCGCCTCGCGTTCGACAAGCTGCGCGGCCGCGCGAACTGGACCGTCACGCCCGCGCCCGGCGAGCGGCACGCGCGCGTCGACGTCGCGGTGCCCGAGTTCTACGTCGAGAACGCCGACGCGGCGATCGCGGTTGCGGGCAGCTACGCGAACCCCGGCCACGGCCGCGGCTCGCTCGACCTGAAGGCCGACTTCGCGCGCGCGGCCGTCGCGCGAATCCCCCGCTACCTGCCGACGAGCCTGTCCGATCACCTGCGCCTCTATCTCGGCCACGCGCTGCAGGCGGGCCAGGTGAAGAAAGGCGCGACGATCGTCGCGAAGGGCCCGCTCGAGACGTTCCCCTACGAGCACGATCCGAAGGCGGGCGTGTTCCACATCGTCGCGCCCTTCGCGGGCGGCACGTTCGAGCCGACGCCGCAGCCGCCGCGCACGCTCGCGAACGGCACGCCGAACGTGTGGCCCGCGCTCGACGGCATCGACGGCGTGTTCGAGCTCGAGCAGAACCGGCTGCGCTTCGACATCGACCGCGCGCGCTACAAGGGCGTCGCGCTCACGAAGGTGGCGGGGCGCATCGACGATCTCGGCAACCCGACGCATTCGCCGCTCGTGATCGAGGGCCGCGCGCACGGCCCGCTCGCCGACCTGCTCGACTACGCGAACCACAGCGCGGTCGCCGGGATGACGGGCCACATCGGCAACCTCGTGCGCGCGCAGGGGCCGGCGACGCTCGCGCTCAAGCTCACCATCCCGCAGCACGTCCCGCATCCGCACGTCGGCGTCGACGGCGCGCTCGGCTTCGCCGGCAACACGCTCGAGGCCGACGGCGTGCCGCCCGTCACGCGGCTGCGCGGCAACGTGCGGTTCACGCAGCACACGGCGAGCGTCGATCGGCTCACCGCGCGCTTTCTCGGCGGCGACGTGCGCGCGCGCGGCGCGCTGTCGGAGAACGGCCGCTACGCGTTCGACATCGACGGCCGGCTGTCGCTCGACGCCGCGCGCGGGCTGAACCTGCGCGGCGCGGCGGCCGCCGCGCTCGAGCGCGTCGTCGGCGACGCGCCGTACCGGCTCGCCGTGCGCGGCGCGAAGGGCGGCCTGCCCGACATCACCGCGAGCTCGGACCTCACGGGCGTCGCGCTCGACTTCCCCGCGCCGTTCGCGAAGCCGGCCGGCACGCCGATGCCGTTCAGCTTCGTGCTCGCGCCCGAGCCGCAGGCGAGCGGCAAGCCGCTCGAGCGCGCGGACCTGACGCTCGGCCCGCTCGCCGCGACCTACCTGCTCGACGTCGAGCGCGGGCAGCCGGTGCGCGCGGTGCGCGGCGCGATCGGCATGAACCGGATGCCCGACATGCCGCAGGAAGGCGTGAGCGCGGCGATCGACGTGCACGAACTCGACGCCGATGCGTGGCAGACGTTCGCGCAGGGCTTCGGCAAGTCGCCCACCGCGCGCGAGAAGCCGGCCGCGTCGCCCGTCGATCTCGCGAGCTTCGCGCCGAAGCGCTTCGCGCTGCACTTCGGCACGCTGAAGCTGCTCAAGCGCAACTGGGAGAACGTGATCGTCGGCGCATCGCACATCGACGACCTCTGGCAGGCGAACATCGCGTCGAACCAGGTGTCGGGCTACCTGTCGTGGGCGCCGGGCGGCGGCCCGACGGGCGCGGGCGTGCTGAGCGCGCGGCTCGCGAGGCTCGTGATTCCCGAGAGCGCCGAGCACGATCTCGTCGGCCGCGCGATCGATCTGCCGACGCCCACCCACCATGCGATGCCGGCGATCGATCTCGTCGTCGACCAGGTGGTCGCGCGCGGCCACGACATCGGCCGGCTCGAGGTCGACGCGCGCAACATCGACGAGAACGGCATCCCCGTCTGGCAGCTCGACAAGCTCGAGCTCGCGAACCCGGCCGCGAAGCTCACCGCGACCGCGAACTGGCGCACGTCGCGGCGCGCGCTCGCGCGCGGCGCCGAGGAGGACGACGCGCCGCGCCGCACGGTATTCGACTTCACGCTCGCGATCGGCGACGCGGGCGCCCTGCTCGATCGCGTCGGCCTGCCGCGCACGGTCGAGAGCGGGCGCGGCACGCTGTCGGGCAAGGTCGCGTGGCGCGGCGGCCCGACCGCGATCGACTATCCGACGCTGAACGGCCGCCTGTCGCTCGACCTCGCGCACGGCCAGATCCTGAAGGTCGACCCGGGCGCGGCGAAGCTGCTCGGCGTGCTGAGCCTGCAAGGCCTCGCGCGCTTCCTGACGCTCGATTTCCGCGACGTGATCGGCAAGGGGCTGCCGTTCGAGACGATCACGGGCACGGGCCGAATCGACAACGGCATCGCGCGCACGCAGGATTTCGAGATGAAGACCTCGCCCGCGAAGGTGACGGTGACGGGCTCGGTCGATCTCGCGCGCGAGACGCAGGAGCTGAACGCGCACATCGCGCCGAAGGTGAGCGCGAGCGCGGCCGCGATCGGCGCGGCGATCATCAATCCGTTCCTCGGCCTCGGCGTGCTCGCCGCGAATCTCGCGCTGTCGCAAACGCTCGCGCACGCGTTCGCGGTGGACTACGCGATCACCGGTTCGTGGGCGCATCCGCACATCGAGCGGGTCGGCGGCGATCGGGGTAAGATGGGCTTCGCGCCCGCGGCCGTCGAGCACTGACGCGGCCGCCGGGCCCGCACCCTTTTTTCGGCTACCCAACCCGTCATGACCGATCGCCATGCCTCAGCCTCGCCGTTCCGGGTCGCCGCGCTGCAGATGGTCAGCACGCCCGATCGCGAGCGCAATCTCGCCGAAGCCGGCCGGCTGATCGCCGACGCGGCGGGCGCGGGCGCGCGGCTCGTGCTGCTGCCCGAATACTTCTGCTTCATGGGCCACCAGGACACCGACAAGCTCGCGCTCGCGGAAGCCTACCAGGACGGCCCGATCCAGCGCTTTCTCGCCGGGCGCGCGAAGGCGCACGGCGTCTGGGTGATCGGCGGCACGCTGCCGCTCTCGGCGCCCGAGCCTTCGCGCGTGCTGAACACGACGCTCGTGTTCGATCCGCAGGGCCGCGAGGCCGCCCGCTACGACAAGATCCACCTGTTCAACTTCGAGAAGGACGACGAGTCGTTCGACGAGGCGCGCACGATCCGTCCGGGCGACGCGGTGCGCACGTTCGACGCGCCGTTCGGCCGGGTCGGGCTGTCGGTCTGCTACGATCTGCGCTTTCCGGAGCTGTACCGGCGAATGGGGGACTGCGCGATGATCGTCGTGCCGTCGGCGTTCACGTACACGACGGGCCGCGCGCACTGGGAGACGCTGTTGCGCGCCCGCGCGGTCGAGAACCAGTGCTACGTGCTCGCCGCCGCGCAAGGCGGCAAGCACGAGAACGGCCGCCGCACGTGGGGCCACAGCATGCTCGTCGACCCGTGGGGCGAGATCGTCGCGGTGCGCGACGAAGGCGCGGACGTCGTCGCGGGCGAGATCGATCCCGCGCGAATCGCCGACGTGCGGCGGAGCCTGCCCGCGTGGCGGCACCGCGTGCTCGAATGAGCGCCCGGCCGCCTTCGCCCTTGAAAAACGGCCGCCGCGATCCATCCGGCCATCCGACCGGAAAAAAGAAAGCGCGTCCGACAACCCGTTTCAGAAATTGAGAATTCCCGAATCCGCATGAACATCATCGAACCCGGTGTCCGCAATCTCGCGCTCGCGAAGGACATCCTGCTCACGCCTTACGGCCTCGACGAAAGCCTTCTCACGCGCACGCTCGCCGACATCTTCACGCATCGCGTCGACTACGCGGACCTGTACTTCCAGGCAACCCGCAGCGAAGCGTGGAGCCTCGAGGAAGGCATCGTCAAGTCGGGCAGCTTCAGCATCGACCAGGGCGTCGGCGTGCGCGCGGTCGCGGGCGAGCGCACGGCGTTCGCGTATTCGGACGACCTGTCGCCCGACGCGATCCGCCAGGCGGCCGCCGCGACAAAGGCGATCGCCGCCGCGGGCGGCGGCAAGCAGAAGATCCGCGCGGCTTCCTCGTTGAAAGGCATCTCGGGCCGCGACCTGTACCTGCCCGCCGATCCGCTCGCGTCGCTCGACGCAACCGCGAAGGTGAAGCTCCTCGAGCGCGTCGAGCAGATGGCGCGCGGCCGCGACCCGCGGATCACGCAGGTGATGGCGGGGCTCGCCGGCGAATACGACGTCGTGCTCGTCGCGCGCAGCGACGGCGCGCTCGCGGCGGACATCCGCCCGCTCGTGCGCGTGTCGGTGACGGTGATCGCCGAGCAGAACGGCCGCCGCGAGATCGGCTCGGGCGGCGGCGGCGGCCGCTTCGACTACGGCTACTTCACCGACGACGTGCTCGCGCGCTACGTCGACGACGCGGTGCACGCGGCGCTCGTCAATCTCGACGCGCGCCCCGCGCCCGCGGGCGCGATGACGGTCGTGCTCGGGCCGGGCTGGCCGGGCGTGCTGCTGCACGAGGCGATCGGCCACGGGCTCGAGGGCGACTTCAACCGCAAGGGCTCGTCGGCGTTCGCGGGCCGCATCGGCGAGCAGGTCGCGGCCAAGGGCGTGACCGTCGTCGACGACGGCACGCTGCCGAACCGCCGCGGGTCGCTCAACATCGACGACGAAGGCAACCCGACGCAGTGCACGACGCTCATCGAGGACGGGGTCCTGAAGGGCTACATCCAGGACACGCTGAACGCGCGGCTGATGAAGATGCCCGTCACCGGCAACGCGCGGCGCGAATCGTACGCGGCGCTGCCGATGCCGCGCATGACGAACACGTACATGCTCAACGGCGACAAGGACCCGCGGGAGATCATCGAATCGGTCGAGCACGGCCTCTACGCGGTGAACTTCGGCGGCGGCCAGGTCGACATCACGAACGGCAAGTTCGTGTTCTCGGCGTCCGAGGCGTACATGATCGAGAACGGCAAGGTCACGTATCCGGTCAAGGGCGCGACGCTGATCGGCAGCGGCCCGGAATCGCTCAAGTACGTGAGCATGATCGGCAACGACATGCGGCTCGATACGGGCGTCGGCGTCTGCGGCAAGGAGGGCCAGAGCGTGCCCGTCGGGGTCGGCCAGCCGACGCTTCGGCTCGACAACATGACGGTCGGCGGCACCGCGTCGTAATGCGGCATCGCCGCATCGCGGCGCAGACAATTCGCGCGAATCGCTCGCATCGCGCGGATTGTCCGCATTTTCAGCGTTGCAGGATTGCAAGCCAGCGGCCGACCGGGTATAAATCTCTTTCTTGCATCGCTTCATTGACGCACCGCATTTTCGCCATGTCCGCAAAGTTTTACTTTTACTTTTTTTGGTATCTCAGGCCGCTGGCGGATCGAGAGGGGTGATGGCGCGCGAAGCGCAACCGAATTCCCGAAAAACCGCCGGCGAACCCGGCGGTTTTTTTTCGTCCCGCCGGTTCGCACGCGCGGCTGACGGGCCGAACCACCGGCTTTCCCGAATCACCGATTTGTCGAATTGAACAGCCAGCCGCCCCGCGCACGCAGCCGGGCGGCGCACCGAACCGGAGAACTCAAGCATGCCCCCGCACAATACCGACGACGTCCGCATCCGAGAACTGAAGGAGCTGACTCCGCCCGCTCACCTGATCCGCGAATTCGCGCTCAGCGAGGCGGTGTCGGAGCTCATCTACAACGCGCGCCAGGCGATGCACCGGATCCTGCACGGGATGGACGATCGCCTGATCGTCGTCATCGGGCCGTGCTCGATCCACGACACGAAGGCGGCGCTCGAATACGCGGGCCGGCTCGTCAAGGAGCGCGAGCGCTTTGCGGACGAGCTCGAGATCGTGATGCGCGTGTACTTCGAGAAGCCGCGCACGACGGTCGGCTGGAAGGGGCTCATCAACGATCCGCACCTCGACAACAGCTTCAAGATCAACGACGGCCTGCGCACCGCGCGCGAGCTGCTGCTGCAGATCAACGAGATGGGGCTGCCCGCCGGCACCGAGTACCTCGACATGATCAGCCCGCAGTACATCGCCGATCTGATCTCGTGGGGCGCGATCGGCGCGCGCACGACCGAGTCGCAGGTGCACCGCGAGCTCGCATCGGGGCTGTCGTGCCCGGTCGGCTTCAAGAACGGCACCGACGGCAACGTGAAGATCGCGGTCGATGCGATCAAGGCCGCGTCGCAGCCGCACCATTTCCTGTCGGTGACGAAGGGCGGCCACTCGGCGATCGTGTCGACGGCCGGCAACGAGGACTGCCACGTGATCCTGCGCGGCGGCAAGACGCCGAACTACGACGCCAACAGCGTGAACATCGCGTGCGCGGACATCGGCAAGTCGGGCCTCGCCGCGCGCCTGATGATCGACGCAAGCCACGCGAACAGCTCGAAGAAGCACGAGAACCAGATTCCCGTGTGCGCGGACATCGGCCGCCAGCTCGCGGCGGGCGACGAGCGCATCGTCGGCGTGATGGTCGAGTCGCACCTCGTCGAAGGCCGCCAGGACCTGAAGGACGGCTGCCCGCTCACGTACGGCCAGAGCATCACCGACGCGTGCATCAACTGGGACGACAGCGTAAAGGTGCTCGAAGGGCTCGCCGACGCGGTGAAGGCGCGGCGCGTCGCGCGCGGCAGCGGCAACTGAGCGCGCGGCGAAGCGCAGCCCCGTGCGCCACGAGCAGGCCGTCCAGAGCCGTCCAGAGCCGGCCTGACTCCGGCTCGGTTCCGGGCGAGCACTGCCCAGCAAAAAAACCCGACGCATCGCGCCGGGCTTTTTCGTTTCGCTTCAGCGAACGTGCGTCGTTCGCCGATGTTTCGTCATTCGAGCGCGCCCGAACCGAAGATTTCCGTCTGCACGCGCTCCGGCGCGACGCCGAGCGCGACGAGCGCATCGCGTTGCTGCTTCATGAACGCGATCGGCCCGCAGACGTAGTAGTCGGCGTCCGGCACGAGCGCGTGGCGCTCGAGCGCGGCCGGCGTGATCCGGCCTTCGTAGTCGTGATCGACGCCGGCGCGGTCGTTCGGGCCGACTTCCTCGTAGAACACCGCGCGCTTCACGTTCGGATGCGCGTCCGTCGTGTCGTTCAGCCAGTCGCGGAACGCGTGCACGCTCGCCGACCGGCATGCGTGCAGGAACCGCACCTCGCGCTCGCTGCCCGACGCGACGAGCGTCGACGCCATCGACATCATCGGCGTGATCCCGACGCCGCCCGAAATCAGCACGACAGGCGTCGACGCGTTGCGGTTCAGCGTGAAGTCGCCCATCGGCGCGGTGACTTCGACGATCGAATCGGCGTCGACGCCATCGTGCATCAGCGTCGACACCTTGCCCGCCGGCACTTGCTCGCTGCGCCCCGCTTCGCGCTTGACCGAGATGCGCAGCCATTTGCCGTGCGGCGCGTCGGACAGACTGTACTGGCGCGGCTGATCGACGCCCATGTCGCCGACGAAGCGCTTCACCGACACGTACTGGCCCGGCTCGAACCCGGGCGCCACGCCGCCGTCGGCGGGCGTCAGGTAAAAAGACGTGATCTCGTCGCTCTCGCGCACCTTCTGCGCGACCTTGAACGGACGGAAGCCGCTCCACGCGGCGCGCTCGTACAGGTTCGCCTCCGCGCCGATCAGGATCGTCGCGAGCTGGCCGTACGCGATGCGCCACGCTTCGAGCGTGTCCGCGTCCACCGCGTCGCCGAGCACCTCGACGATCGACGCGAGCAGGTTCTCGCCCACGATCGGATAGTGCTCCGGCCGGATGTTCAGGCTCGCGTGCTTGTGCGCGATCCGCGACACGGCGCCGCCGAGCGCGCCGAGGTTGTCGATGTTCGCCGCGTACGCGTAGACCGCCTTCGCGAGCGTCTCCGGCTGGCTGCCCGTCTTCTGGTGCGTCTGGTTGAAGACGTTCTTCAGCTCGGGGTGACGCCCGAACATCCGCTGATAAAAATGCTTCGTGATCGTCGTGCCGTGCTCCGCGAGAACCGGGGCGGTCGCTTTCACTCGGGCCATTTGCTCGGCAGTCATCTGCGTCATGAAAGTATTCCTCCGTTAAACATTCGAAGACGATACATCTTTATGGACGCGCGCCCGGCGGTCAAATTGTCGCACCTCGCCACAACGGGCCTGCGATTGCAATGATGCGCATCAACGCGTTCATTGCGCGCGCGCGCGGTCCCACAGCACGTCGGCTCCGCCCGCCGCGCGGTTCAGCACCCGCGCGAGCACGAACAGCAGATCCGACAGCCGGTTCACGTAGCGGCGCGGCGGCGCGTTGAGCGGCTCGTGCGCGCCGAGCGCGACGATCGAGCGCTCCGCGCGCCGGCAGACGGTCCGGCACACGTGCGCAAGCGCCGCGCCGCGCGCGCCGCCCGGCAGGATGAATTCATCGAGCGGCGGCAGTTGCCCGTTGTAGTGCGCGAGCCAGTCGTCCAGACGCGCGAGATGCGCGTCGGTGATCGCCGCGCGCCCCGGAATGCAGAGCTCGCCGCCCAGATCGAACAGATCGTGCTGGATCGTCGAAAGCGCCGCGCGGACGTCGTCCGGCAGCGGCTCGGCGAGCAGCACGCCGAGTTGCGAATTCAGTTCGTCGACATCGCCGATCGCCGCGATCCGCGCGTCGTCCTTGCGCACGCGGCTGCCGTCGCCGAGGCCCGTCGTGCCGTCGTCGCCCGTGCGGGTCGCTATCTTGCTCAAGCGCTTGCCCATTGTGCCTCCCGTCGTTGGCGGCGGCGCGCGCCGCGTCGGTGAAATCCCTATTATCGCAGCCGCGTCCGGGGCGGCGCGCATCCATTCGGGCGTAGAATGATCCGGTCCGCCTCGCCGCGGCGCGTGCCATAAAGATCGCCTCCAAGGAGACCCGCGTGAACCACCCCGCCCCGCCGCATCGCCCGCTTCCCGCCGCCTTCGTCGACGCGCTCGCCGCCCGGTTCGGCGCGCGCCTGTCGGTCGCGCAGGCGGTGCGCGCCCATCACGGCCGCGACGAATCGCCGTTCGACCCGCAACTGCCCGACGCCGTCGTGTTCGCGCACACGGCCGACGACGTGCGCGACGCCGTCCTCCTCTGCGCGCGGCACGACGTGCCGCTGATCCCGTATGGCGTCGGCTCGTCACTCGAAGGCCATCTGCTCGCGGTGCGCGGCGGCGTGTCGCTCGATCTGTCGGAGATGAACCGCGTGCTGTCGATCGACGCCGACGATCTGACCGCGACCGTCGAGCCCGGGCTCACGCGCCGCGCGCTGAACGACGCGCTGCGCGACACCGGCCTCTTCTTCCCGATCGACCCCGGCGCGGACGCGAGCATCGGCGGGATGACCGCGACCCGCGCGTCGGGCACGAACGCGGTGCGCTACGGCACGATGCGCGAGAACGTGCTCGGCCTCACCGCCGTGCTCGCGGACGGCCGCGTCGTGAAGACGGGCACGCGCGCGCGCAAGTCGGCGGCGGGCTACGATCTCACGCGTCTTTTCGTCGGCTCCGAAGGCACGCTCGGCGTGATCACCGAAATCACGCTGCGCCTGCATCCGCTGCCCGAGGCCGTGTCGGCCGCCGTGTGCGCTTTTCCGTCGATGAGCGCCGCCGCGCGCACCGTGATCGAGACGATCCAGATCGGCGTGCCGATCGCGCGCGTCGAGTTCGTCGACGCGCTCGCCGTGCGCGCGATCAATCGCAACGCGCATCTCGGGCTCGCCGAGGCGCCGACGCTCTTCTTCGAATTCCACGGCACCGAATCGGGCGTGCGCGAGCAGGCTCAGCAAGTCGAGGCGCTCGCCGGGCAGAACGGCGGCCTGGGCTTCGAATGGGCGACGCGCCCCGAGGATCGCACGCGCCTCTGGTCCGCGCGCCACCACGCGTATTTCTCGATGCTGCAACTGAAGCCCGGCTGCCGCGCGGTGACGACCGACGTCTGCGTGCCGATCTCGCAGCTCGCCGCGTGCGTCGGGGAAACCGAAGCCGACCTGAACGCGTCGTCGCTGCCGTGCCCGATCGTCGGTCACGTCGGCGACGGCAACTTCCACGTCGCGATCCTCGTCGATCCGGCGAAGCCCGAGGAGCTCGCCGAAGCCGAGGCGCTCAACGACCGGATCGTCGAGCGCGCGCTGCGCATGAGCGGCACCTGCACGGGCGAGCACGGCGTCGGGCTGCACAAGATGCGCTTTCTCGCGGCCGAGCACGGCGAGAACGCGGTCGACGCGATGCGCGCGATCAAGCGCGCGCTCGATCCGCACAACCTGATGAACCCCGGCAAGATCTTCACGATCGACGCATGAAAACGACGACGCCGGCGACGAGATCGAACGACCACGCGCCGCGCGCCGCGCGTCGCGCAACAGGAGCAGACATGAACGCCCCCGCCGAACTGTCGGCCGATCTGCGCGCGCAGCGCCAGCGCGAAGTCGTGCAGGCGCTGATGGCCGTGCTGCCGACCCATTGCCTGCTGCATCGCGACGAGGACACGGCTGCTTACGAGTGCGACGCGCTCTCCGCATACCGCCGGCTGCCGCTCGCGGTCGCGCTGCCGGAGACCGAATCGCAGGTGCAGCGGATCGTGCAGATCTGCCGGCGCATGGACGTGCCGATCGTGCCGCGCGGCGCGGGCACGAGCCTGTCGGGCGGCGCGCTGCCGATCGGGCACGGCGTCGTGCTGTCGCTCGCGCGCTTCACGCGGATCGTCGAAGTCGATTCCTATGCGCGCACGGCGACCGTTCAGCCCGGCGTGCGCAATCTCGCGATCTCCGAGGCCGCCGCGCCGTATGGCCTCTACTACGCGCCCGATCCTTCGTCGCAGATCGCGTGCACGATCGGCGGCAACGTGTCCGAGAACTCGGGCGGCGTCCATTGCCTGAAGTACGGGCTCACGTGCCACAACGTGCTGCGCGTGCGCGGCGTGACGATCGACGGCGAGATCGTCGAGTTCGGCTCGCTCGCGCCCGACACGCCCGGCCTCGACCTGCTCGCCGTCACGATCGGCAGCGAAGGCATGTTCATCGTCGTCACCGAGGTCACGGTTCGCCTGATCCCAAAGCCGCAGTGCGCGCAGCTCGTGATGGCGAGCTTCGACGACGTCGTGAAGGGCGGCGAGGCGGTCGCCGCGATCATCGCGTCGGGCATCATTCCGGCCGGCCTCGAAATGATGGACAAGCCGGCGACGCAGGCGGTCGAGGCGTTCACGCACGCGGGCTACGACCTCGACGCGGCCGCGATCCTGTTGTGCGAATCGGACGGCACGCAGGAGGAAGTCGCCGAGGAAATCGTGCGGATGACCGCGGTGCTGCGCGAGCACGGCGCGACGCGCATCCAGGTGTCGCGCAGCGAGGCCGAGCGGCTGCGCTTCTGGTCGGGCCGCAAGAACGCGTTCCCGGCTGCGGGCCGCATTTCTCCCGACTATTACTGCATGGACGGCACGGTGCCGCGCCGCGCGATCGGGCCGCTCCTCGCGCGCATCGAGCAGATGGAGGTGAAGTACGGGCTGCGCTGCATCAACGTGTTCCACGCGGGCGACGGCAACATGCACCCGCTCATCCTGTTCAACGCGAACGACGCCGACGAGCTGCACCGCGCGGAGGCGTTCGGCGCGGAGATCCTCGAGAGCTGCGTCGAATTCGGCGGCACGGTGACGGGCGAGCACGGCGTCGGCGTCGAGAAGCTGAACTCGATGTGCGTGCAGTTCTCGCGCGAAGAGTGCGATGCGTTCTTCGCGGTCAAGCGCGCGTTCGATCCGCCCGAGCTGCTGAATCCGGACAAGGGGATTCCAACCCGCGCGCGCTGCGCCGAATACGGCCGGATGCACGTGCGCGGCGGGCTGCTGCCGCGTCCGGACCTGCCGCGCTTCTGACGCCGCCGTGCGGCCCGAGGGGAGCTTAGGGGTTCGGCCCGACTGTGCGATCGCGCCACCCCGGTAAAATCGACCGGAACGAACAACGAAACACAACGTCATGGAAGAGGACGACATCGTCGCAGGCTGGGCCGCGCGCATCCGCGACGCCGCGGCGAGCGGCCGCGCGCTGCGCATACGCGGCGGCGGCACGAAGGACTGGTACGGCCAAACGCTCGACGGGGAAATTCTCGATACGCGCGCGCATCACGGCATCGTGTCGTACGACCCGGCCGAGCTCGTCGTCACCGCGCGCGCGGGCACGTCGCTCGCCGAACTCGAGGCGACGCTCGCCGAGCGCGGCCAGATGCTGCCGTTCGAGCCGCCGCACTTCGGCCGCGGCGCGACGGCCGGCGGCGCGGTCGCGGCGGGCTTGGCCGGCCCGCGCCGCGCGACGACGGGCGCGCCGCGCGACTTCGTGCTCGGCGTGACGATCCTGAACGGCCGCGGCGACATGCTGCGCTTCGGCGGGCAGGTCGTGAAGAACGTCGCGGGCTACGACGTGTCGCGGCTGATGGCGGGCTCGCTCGGCACGCTCGGGCTGATGCTCGAGCTGTCGATCAAGGTGCTGCCCGTCCCCGCCGCCGAGGTCACGCTGAAGTTCGACATGAGCGCGACCGACGCGGTGCGCAAGCTCAACGAATGGGCGGGCCGCCCGTTTCCGCTGTCCGCGAGCGCGTGGCGCTACGGCACGCTCGTGCTGCGCCTGTCGGGCGCGGAAGCGGCCGTGAAGAGCGCGAAGAACGCGCTCGGCGGCGAAGCCGTCGACGCGGTCGAGGCCGAGCGCTTCTGGGAAGGCGTGCGCGAGCAGAACGACCCGTTCTTCTCGTCGCTCGCGCCGGGCCACGCGCTCTGGCGGCTGTCGCTGCCGTCGATCACCGAGCCGATGCAACTGCCCGGCACGCAGATGATGGAATGGGGCGGCGCGCAGCGCTGGTGGATCACCGACGCCGACGCGCAGACGGTGCGCATGAGCGCGAAGCAGGCGGGCGGTCACGCGACGCTCTTTCGCGCGAGCGAAAGCTACGACAGGAGCGCGGGCGTGTTCACGCCGCTGCCCGCGCCGCTGATGAAAATCCATCGCGGCCTGAAGACGGCGTTCGATCCGGCGCGCATCTTCAACCGCGGCCGGCTCTACCCCGATCTCTAAAGCGCGATGCAGACGAACCTCGCCGATTTCATCCGCCATACGCCCGACGGCGACGACGCCGACGCGATCCTGCGCAGGTGCGTGCACTGCGGCTTCTGCACCGCGACCTGCCCGACCTACCAGTTGCTCGGCGACGAGCTCGACGGCCCGCGCGGACGCATCTACCTGATCAAGCAGATGCTCGAGGGCGCGGAGGTGACGCGCAGCACGCAGCAGCATCTCGACCGCTGCCTCACGTGCCGCAGTTGCGAGACGACCTGCCCGTCGGGCGTCGAATACGGCCGGCTCGTCGACATCGGGCGCAAGGTCATCGAGACGAAGGTGTCGCGGCCGCTGTCGCAGCGGATCGTGCGGCGCCTGCTCGCGAGCTTCGTGCCGAACGCCGCCGTGTTCGCGCCCGTGATGCGGCTCGGCCAGCACGTGCGGCCGTTGCTGCCGAAGCGGCTGCGCGACAAGGTGCCGCCGCGCGCGCGCCTGCTCGCGTGGCCGAGCACGCCGCGCGAGCGCCGCGTGCTGATGCTCGCGGGCTGCGTGCAGCCGTCGATGATGCCGAACATCAACATCGCGACCGCGCGCGTGCTCGACGCGCTCGGCATCGAGACCGTGGTCGCGCCGGAAGCCGGCTGCTGCGGCGCGATCCGGCTGCACCTCGGCTATCACGACGAGGCGCTCGACGACGCGCGCCGCAACATCGACGCGTGGTGGCCGCACGTCGAGCGCGGCGTCGAGGCGATCGTGATGAACGCGTCCGGCTGCGGCGCGACGGTGCGCGAGTACGCGCACCTGCTGCGCGGCGATCCGGCGTACGCGGACAAGGCGCGCCGCATCGTCGAGCTGACGAAGGACCTGTCGGAGCTGCTCGGCGGCTTCGAAGCCGAGCTGATCGCGCTCACGCGCCGGCGCGCGATCCACACGGTCGCCTACCATCCGCCGTGCACGCTGCAGCACGGCCAGCAGTTGCGCGGCAAGGTCGAGCGGCTGCTGGAGGCGCTCGGCATCGAAGTGCGGCTGCCCGCCGACAGCCATCTGTGCTGCGGCTCGGCGGGCACCTACTCGCTCACGCAGCCGTCGCTCGCGTACAAGCTGCGCAAGCAGAAGCTCGCGAAGCTGCAGGCGACCGAGCCGCAGATGATCGTATCGGCGAACATCGGCTGCATCGCACATCTGCAAAGCGGCACGCCGGTGCCCGTCGTGCACTGGGTGCAGCTCGTCGAGAACCTGCTGTACGGCTGACGCCGCGCGGCGCATGCCGCGCTTCGCACGCGCCGGTCGTTTGCGCCGGTCGTTTGCGCCGGTTATCCGTATAATTCCCGCATTCGTCGCGCGCCGCGGCACGCCGTGCCGGCGCGCGTCTCACGTTTCGTTCGTCCTGCCATGTCCGATCTCGCCGCCCGCTTCGCCTCCGTTCATCGCCGCATCGACGACGCCGCCCGCGCGGCCGGCCGCGATCCGCGCGCGGTCACGCTGCTCGCGGTGTCGAAGACGTTTCCGGCCGACGCGGTGCGCGCCGCGCACGCGGCCGGCCAACGCGCGTTCGGCGAGAACTACGTGCAGGAATCGATCGACAAGATCGACACGCTCGCCGATCTGCGCGCCGAGCTCGAATGGCATTTCATCGGTCCGCTGCAGTCGAACAAGACGCGGCCCGTCGCCGAGCGCTTCGACTGGGTGCATACGGTCGACCGGCTGAAGATCGCGCAGCGCCTGTCCGGGCAGCGGCCCGCGCACCTGCCGCCGTTGAACGTCTGCGTGCAGGTGAACATCAGCGGCGAGGCGTCGAAGAGCGGCGTCGCGCCCGCGGACGCGGCCGAGCTCGCGCGCGCGATCGCCGCGCTGCCCGCGCTGCGGCTGCGCGGCCTGATGGCGATCCCCGAGCCCGCGACCGATCCCGAAGCGAAGCGCGCGCCGCATCGCGCGCTGCATGCGCTCCTCGAGCAACTGCGCGCGGGCGGGCTCGCGCTCGACACGCTGTCGATGGGCATGTCTGACGACCTAGAGGCCGCGGTCGCCGAAGGCGCGACGATCGTGCGAATCGGCACCGCGATCTTCGGCGCGCGCGACTACGCCCACTGAACCCGTCACTTCTCTCTCAACGGTCTCATTCATCATGAAAATCGCATTCATCGGCGGCGGCAACATGGCCGCCGCGTTGATCGGCGGACTCGTCAAGCGCGGCGTCGCGGCAAGCGAGCTGCTCGCCGTCGACGTCAACGAAGACGCGCGCCAGCGCGCGCAAGCGCAATTCGGCGTGCGCACGGCGGCCGCCATCGACGCCGCGCTCGCCGGCTACGACGCGATCGTGCTCGCCGTGAAGCCGCAGGCGCTCAAGGACGTCGCGACCGCGCTCGCGCCGCATCTGTCGACGCAGCTCGTCGTCAGCATCGCGGCCGGCATTCGCGGCACGGACCTGTCGCGCTGGCTCGGCGATTACGCGCGCGTCGTGCGCACCATGCCGAACACGCCGGCGCTCGTCGGCCTCGGCGTGACCGGCCTGTCCGCGCTGCCGGGCGTCGACGCGGCGGGCCGCGATCTCGCATCGAAGGTGCTCGGCGCGGTCGGCGAGACGGTCTGGTTCGACGATGAATCGCAGCTCGACGCCGTCACCGCGATCTCGGGCAGCGGCCCCGCGTACGTGTTCTATTTCATCGAGGCGCTGCAGGAAGCGGCGCGCCAGCTCGGCATGAGCGACGAGCAGGGCCGCGCGCTCGCGGTCGCGACGTTCGCGGGCGCCGCGCAGCTCGCGGTGCAGTCGGGCGAGGCCGCGAGCGTGCTGCGCGAGCGCGTGACGTCGAAGGGCGGCACGACGGCGGCCGCGCTCGCGTCGTTCGACGCGCAGCACGTGAAGGATGCGATCGTGCGCGGCGTGCTCGCCGCGCAGGCGCGCGCGAAGGAAATGGGCGACGAGCTCGGCGGAGCTTGATGACCGGCGGCGCGCTGCACGTCCGCACGGCACTCGCGATCCGCGCATCGCGTTGCGCATCAAATCGCCCTCGCCCGCAGCCACGCGGACGTCATGTCGATCAGCGTGACGACCGCAATGACGATGACGAGGAGCGCCGCCGTCTGCGCATAGTCGAACGAGCGAATCGCTTCGTACAGCACGACGCCGACGCCGCCCGCGCCGACCATCCCGACCACCATCGCCGAGCGCATGTTCGATTCGAACCGGTACAGCGCGTACGAGATCCACAACGGCAGCACCTGCGGCAGCACCGCATAGACGATCTCGTCGAGCGGCGTCGCGCCCGTCGCGCGCACGCCCTCGGCCGGACGCGGATCGATCGCCTCGACCGCCTCCGCGAAAAGCTTCGCGAGCACGCCCGTCGTGTGGACCCACAGCGCGAGCACGCCGGAGAACGGGCCCAGGCCGACGGCGACGATGAACAGCATCGCGAACACCATCTCGTTGATCGCGCGGCAACAGTCCATCGCGCGCCGCACCGGATGCAGCAGCCACGCGGGCGCGATGTTGCGCGCCGACATCAGCCCGAACGGCACGGCGCTCACGATCGAGAGCGCCGTGCCCCATAGCGCGATCGACAGCGTCACGCCCATCTCGCTCGCGTAGTGCCGCCATTCGGAGAAGTCGGGCGGAAAGAAGCCGCGCGCGAACTCGCCCATGTTCGCGGACTCGGCGAGCAGATCGAGCGGCCGCATGTCGGCGCTGCGCCACGTACCGCCGAGAATCGCGAACGCGAGCGCCCATGCGAGCCATGTGCGCCAGCCGCGGCGCGCGTCGCCCATCGGCGCGATCGGTTCGCCGGGCGCCGCGCCCGCCGGCTCGCGCGCGTTCATGGCTTGTCCGCCTGCGCGCGGGCGGCATCCGCCGCGCCGGATGCGTCGAGCGCGGCGAGCTTCGCATCGAGCGCCGCGAGCTGCGCGCGGCGCGCATCGCCCGACAGCGTCGCGTCCGCCTCGATCTTCTGCTTCTGCTGGAAGAGTACGATCTTGCGCACCGGAATCAGTTGCGCGTCCGACGACGGCGCGAAACCGACCAGGTTGCGAATGCCCGCCATCACCTCTTTCTCGTGCGGATCGGTCTTCGCGTAGCGGTAGAAGAAATCGCGCAGCGTCTGCTTCGTCGCCTCGGGCAAATCCTTGCGCCACACGAGCGGATCGGACGCGATCTGCGGCGACGTCCACAGCACGCGCACCCGCGCGTATTGATCCGGATGCTGCTTCTTCAGCATGCCGAGCACGTCGGTGTTGTTCGTCGCGATGTCGATCTTGTCGTTGACCACCGCGAGCAGATTGCCTTCGTGGCTCGACGGCAGCACCGTCTTGAACGCGGTGCGCACCGCTACGCCGCGCTGCGCGAACAGATAGTACGCGGGCACGAGCGCGCCGGATGTCGAGTTCGGATCGCCGAAGCCGAGCGTCACGTCCTTCGGGTTCCTGAACACGTCATCGAGCGTCTTGAAGCGGCTGTTCGCGTTCGTGATCAGCACCGAGTAGTAGCCGGCTTCGCCGTTCGCGTGCACGATCTTCGCGAACACCTCGCCGTTCGAGCGCTCGACCGCCTCGAGCGCCGACGCGTTGCCGAAGTAGCCGAGCTGCACCTTGTTGAAGCGCATGCCCTCGATGATGCCCGCGTAATCGGTCGCGAAGAACGCCTTCACGTCGAGGCCCGTCTTGCGGTTCATGTCGTCGATGAGCGGCTGCCAGCGGCGCTTGAGCACCGCCGACGAATCGGTCGAGATGATGCCGAAATTCAGCGTCTGCGCATGGGCGGCGGCAATGCACGCAAACGCGGCCGCGCAGGCGACGAGGGAGCGGATCAGTTTCATGGATTCGGTTCCGTCAAGGTGGTCGGGTGAATGGAGCGTCCGGCGCGCGCGATTGCGGCGCACGGTGCAAGCGGCGTCATCGCACGGACGAGGCGGCGAACATCCGGCGCGGCGAGGCGTCGCGCTCATCGCGCTCATCGCGCATTTCGTGCGCATCGCGCGTGCCGACCACGCCGCATGCGACGGCCCGCACTTCGTCGCCGACGGCGAACGGCAGATGCGCGTCGTCGCCGTACAGCGCGTGGAGCCGCTCGCGCGTGAGCGCGGCGCTCGGCCCGTCGAAGACGATGCGCCCCGCGCGCAACGCGACGGCGCGCGGACAAAACCGCAGCGCGACGTCGATCTGATGCAGCGACACGAGCACGGTCAGCCGATGATTCGCGTTGAGCGCGCGCAGCATCTCCATCACGCGCTGCGACGAAGCCGGATCGAGCGACGCGATCGGCTCGTCGGCGAGGATGATCCGCGCGCGCTGCACGAGCGAGCGCGCGAGTGCCGCGCGCTGCTGCTGGCCGCCCGACAGGTTCGCCGCGCGCTCGCGCGCATGCTCGGCAATACCGACCTCGCCGAGCGCCTGCGCGGCGAGCGCGCGGTCCGCGCGCGAAAAGCGTCCGACGAGCCGCCGCCACATCGGCACGCGCGCGAGCGCGCCGATCAGCACGTTCGTCTCGACGGACAGCCGGTTGACGAGATTGAACTGCTGAAACACGAAGCCGATGTCGCGGCGCATGCGGCGCACGTCGCGCGCGATGCGTCCGTCGCGCTGAATCGATCGGCCGAAGATGTCGATGCGCGACGGCTGCGCGTCGCTCGACGAAAAGCTCGCGATCTGCCGCAGCAGCGTCGACTTGCCCGAGCCCGACGCGCCGATCAGCGCGACCATTTCGCCCGGCGCGATCGCGAGATCGATGTCGTCGAGTCCTTTGCGGCCGTTCGGGAACGTCTTCGACAGACGTTCGATGCGGATGGCGTCCATGACACTCCCGTCGAGAGACCGGCCGATGCGGCCGGAGAGCGGATGCACGCCACTGTACGCACGCGCAATGACAATCCGGTGAATCCGTATATACGTCTAGATGTCTTGCCGCGCCTCGCGTCGAAAGCAAAACGGGCCGTCCCGAAGGGTCCGGCCCGTTCAATCGGTCGCGAATCGATTCGGCTCCCTACACGACGCGACGCCCGCGAACATACGTCGCGCGCTGCACGGGCAGCGTGCCGTGCAGCGCGACGCGCACGAAATCCGCGCGCAGCCCCGGCGCGATTTCGCCGCGATCGTGAAGCCCCGTATGACGCGCGGGCGAAGACGACACCGTGTCGATCGCGCGCGGCAGGCTCCAGTCCGCCTTGTGCACGAGGTCGAACGCCGCGCACAGCAGGCTCGACGGCACGTAGTCGGACGACAGGATGTCGAGGAGCCCCGCCTGCGCGAGCGCGAGCGCCGACACATTGCCCGAATGCGAGCCGCCGCGCACGAGGTTCGGCGCGCCCATCACCGTCGCGATGCCGTGCGCGTGCGCCGCTTCGGCCGCCGCGTGCGTCGTCGGGAACTCGGCGAGCGCGACGCCCTCTTGCGCCGCCTGCTCGACGTGCTCGATCACCGTGTCGTCGTGGCTCGCGACGGGCACGCCGAGCGCGCGGCAGCGCGCGACGATTGCGTGCCGATGCGCATCCGCGTAGCGCTGCTGCTCGTCGGCCAGCTCGGCGATCGTCGTCGCCGCTTCCTCGTCGGTCCACTTGCGATGCCGCTCCTGATAGTTGCGCCATTGCTGCGGATCCTTCCACTGCCGCTGCCCCGGCGTATGGTCCATCACCGACGCGAGCCGCAGGCGCGGATGCGCCGCGAGCGAATCGAATACGTCGATGACGTCCTCCGTCGCGATCTCGCAGCGCAGATGCAGGAAGTGCTCGGCGCGCAGCAGCCCGTGCGACGCGAAGCGCGCGAGCGCGTCCGCGCACTTCGTCTGCACGTCGCGGCCGCGCACGCCGACGTTCAGGCGCGTGCCGATCGCGAGCGCGTCGAACACCGTCGTGATGCCCGCCGCCGCGACCTGCGCGTCGTGCGTGACGAACGCCGCGTCGACGTTCCAGTACACGCCCGGCCGCGGCGCGAGATGCTTCTCCAGGTTGTCGGTATGCAGCTCGACGAGCCCGGGCAGCAGATAATCGCCCCCCCAATCGTCGGCGTCGCGCGCGGCGGTCGTCCCGCGCGACACCGCGCGGATCGATTCGCCGTCGATCTGCACGGTGCCGATGAAAACGTCGTCGCGCGTGACGACGCGCGCATTGCTGATCAACATCGTTCGCTCCGCTAAGCGTTCACTTCATCGAAGGGCAGCCGCGCGCCGCAACGGCGGGCGCAGCGGGAAACAGCGCGTCGCAACGCGCTCGCGCGTCGCCTCGTCGTGGAAGATGCCGACGATCGCCGCGCCGCGCCGGCGCACGTCGTCGATCAGCTCGGCGACGACGTCGCGATTCTCCGCGTCGAGCGACGCCGTGGGCTCGTCGAGCAGCAGCACCGGATGCTCGGCGATCAGGCCGCGCGCGATGTTCACGCGCTGTTGCTCGCCGCCCGAGAACGTCGCGGGCGCGAGCGACCACAGCCGGCGCGGCACGTTCAGGCGTTCGAGCAGGCGCGCCGCCCGCTCGGCCGCGTCGTCGTCGGGCACGCCGCGCGCGACGAGCGGCGCGGCGACGAGCGCGAGCGCCGGCACCCGCGGGATCGCGCGCAGAAACTGGCTCACATAGCCGATCACGTCGCGCCGCAGCGCGATCACCTCGTGCGGCTCGGACGCCGTCAGCACGACGTGGTCCGCCGCGCGTGCGCCGGCGCGCACCGCGATCGCGCCGCGGCTCGCGAGATAGTTGCCGTACAGGCACCGCAGCAGCGTGCTCTTGCCCGCGCCCGACGGCCCGGTGAGCGCGACGCACTCGCCCGCGTCGACATCGAGCGATACGTCATCGAGCGCGTCGATCATCATGCCGCCGTGCGCGTGCAACGTGAACGTCTTGCCGACGCCGACCGCGTGCAGCATCAGCGCCGCGTTGTTTGCAAATGTGTCGGCAAATGCGTTATCGCATGCGCGAGCGGGAGCGAACGATTCGATGGTTTGCATCCCGAACCTCATACCGGTAGAACGGACGACACGAGCATCTGCGTGTACGGATGTTGCGGATCGTCGAGCACCTGATCGGTCAGCCCCGATTCGACGATCTCGCCGCGCTGCATCACCATCAGCCGGTGCGCGAGCAGCCGCGCGACGCCGATGTCGTGCGTGACGATCAGCATCGACAGCGCGAGCGTCGACGTGAGCGCGCGCAACAGGTCGAGCAGGCGCGCCTGCACCGACACGTCGAGCCCCGCGGTCGGCTCGTCCATGAACACGAGACGCGGCCCGATCACGAGATTGCGCGCGATCTGCAGGCGCTGCTGCATGCCGCCCGAGAACGTCGACGGCAGATCGTCGATCCGCGCGGGGTCGAGCTCGACGCGCGTCATCCAGTCGACGGCCGTCTCGCGCAGCCGCCCGTAGTGGCGCGCGCCGACCGCCATCAACGGCTCGCCGATGTTCGCGCCCGCCGACACGCCGCCGCGCAGCCCGTCGCGCGGGTTCTGCGTGACGAAGCCCCATTCGGTGCGCATCAGCGCGCGCCGCTGCGGCTCGTCGAGCGCGAGCAGATCCATGCGCTCGCCGTCGCGGCCCGTATAGCGCAGCGCGCCCGCGTCCGCCCCGGTTTGCAGCGACAGCACGTTCAGCAGCGTCGTCTTGCCGGAGCCCGATTCGCCGACGATGCACAGCACTTCGCCCGGATACAGATCGAAGCTCGCGTTCGCGAAACCGTTGCGGCCGCCGAAGCGCTTCGTCAGCCCGCGCGCGCTCAGAAGCGGCGTCATGTCGTCTCTCCTACCGGTTGTTCGGCGTCGGGCTGCGGCGACGGCCGCGCGCCGCCGCCGCGACGTTCGCTGCAATAGTCGCTGTCCGAGCACACGAAACGGCGCGTGCCGCGATCGTCGACGATCATCTCGTCGAGAAAGCTCTCGCGCGAGCCGCACAGCGCGCACGCGGCATCCCAGCGCTGGACTTCGAACGGATGATCGTCGAAATCGAGGCTCGCGACCGGCGTGTAAGGCGCAATCGCGTAGATGCGGCGCTCGCGCCCCGCGCCGAACAGTTGCAGCGCCGGGTTCATGTGCAGCTTCGGATTGTCGAATTTCGGAATCGGCGACGGCGAGCTCAGATAGCGGCCGTTGACGATCACCGGGTAATCGTACGTCGTCGCGATGCTGCCGTGATGCACGATGTCCTCGTACAGCTTCACGCGAATCAGCCCGTAATCGGCATGCGCGTGCAGCTTCGCGCATTCGGTCGCTCGCGGCTCGAGGCGAAAGAGCGGCTCCGGCATCGGCACCTGATAGACGAGGATCTGGCGCTCGGTGAGCGGCGTCTCCGGAATGCGGTGGCGCGTCTGGATGATCGTCGCGTCGGCCGTTTTCTTCGTCGTCGCGACGCCCGCGGTGCGCGCGAAGAAGCGGCGAATGTTGACCGCGTTCGTCGTTTCGTCGGAGCCCTGATCGATCACCTTCAGCGTGTCGTCGCGGCCGATCAGCGCCGCCGTCACCTGGATGCCGCCCGTTCCCCAGCCGAACGGCAGCGGCATCTCGCGCGACGCGAACGGCACCTGATAGCCCGGCACCGCGACCGCCTTGAGCAGCGCGCGGCGGATCATCCGCTTCGTCTGCTCGTCGAGGTACGCGAAGTTGTAGCCTTCGGCGGCGCTCGCGTCGGGCGCGGCCGCGGCGAGATGGTCGGGCGCGTTCATCGGGACTCCTCGGTTTGCGCGTCGGCCCGTTCGGCATCGGCGCGCGCATTCGTGTTCATGTCCGCGTTCGCCTGCACCGCGTGTTCGGCACGCAGGCGTCTCACGAGCTCGAGCTCGGACTGGAAATCGACGTAGTGCGGCAGCTTCAGATGCTGAACGAAGCCGGACGCCTCGACGTTGTCGCTGTGCGACAGCACGAACTCCTGATCCTGCGGCGGCGAATTCGCGGTTTCGCCGAGCTCGGACGCGCGCAGCGCGCGATCGACGAGCGCCATCGCAATCGCCTTGCGCTCCGAATGGCCGAACGCGAGGCCGTAGCCCTGCGTGAAGCGCGGCGGCTCGCCGTCGCCGCCCGAAAAATGATTGATCATCTGGCACTCGGTCACGTCGATCTCGCCGATCTCGATCGCCTCGCCGCCCAGTTCGTCGAGCGCCATCTCGACGGCGACGGTGCCGAAGCGCAGCTCGCCCGCGAACGGATGCGAGTTGCCGTAGCCGCGCTGCGTCGCGTAGCCCATCGCGAGCAGAAAGCCTTCGTCGCCGCGCGCGAGGTTCTGCAGGCGCGTCGCGCGATCGGCCGGAAACGCGAGCGGCTCGCGCGACAGATCGCCCGGCGCGCCTGCGTGCGCCGTCGGCCGCTCCTCTTCGATCAGGCCCTCGTCGTTCAGCAGCGCGATCACGCGCGGAGCCGGCGGCGCAGACGCTGCCGCATCGGCTGCCGCATCGGCCGTCGCTCGCGCCGGTTCGGCTTCGTCGGGCTCGCGCCGCGCGCCGCCTTCGGCGAGCAGCGCGAAATCGAGCAGCCGCTGCGTGTAATCGTAGGTCGGGCCGAGCAACTGGCCGCCCGGAATGTCCTTGAACGTCGCCGAGATCCTTCGCTCGAGCCGCATCGCGCCGGTATCGATCGGCGCCGTGTAGCCGAAGCGCGGCAGCGTCGTCCGGTACGCGCGCAGCAGGAAGATCGCCTCGACGAGATCGCCCGCCGCCTGCTTGATCGCGAGCGCCGCGAGCTCCTCGTCGTACAGCGAGCCTTCCGTCATCACGCGCGCGACCGCGAGGCGCTGCTGCCCGCGAATCTGCGCGACGCTCAGTTCGGGCACGGCGGTTGCGCCGCGCCGCGCTTCTTCGAGCAAACGCCACGACGCCTCGATCGCGCGCTCGCCGCCCTTGACCGCCACGTACATCAGCATCCCTCCACGATCGTCGTGCGCGGCAGGCCGATCAGCGTATCGCCGCACACCAGATAGCAATCGATTCCACGCGGAAAGCGCGGGACGAAGTGCGCGCGCTCGCGCCAGAACGCGTGGGGCACGCCCGCCGGCGCGATCGTGCGCGCATCGCGAATGCCTGGCCCGCGCAGCGTGCGCGGCTCGCCGTCCGTCAGCGACGCGACGCGCAGGAACAGCGTCACCGCATGCTCGGGCGCTTGCGGCTCGCCGCTCGCGAAGCGCCGCAGCGACGGCAGCGCGCTCGCGTCGTCGATGTAGGCGAAGCAGGCGGCGCGCGGATCGTCCGCGATCGGCGCGCCCGTATGGAAACGCAGCGCCGACGCGAGCGCCGCGTCCGGCGTGCCGAGAAACACCGGCGTCGAGCCGTCGCACAGCGTGAGAAGCGAAGCGAACGCCGAGGGCGCGACGCGCATCGTGGGCGCGGCGTCCGAGCCGCCCGCGCCGACCGGCTCGATGCGCCCGGGCGTGCCCGGGCGCGCCATCGCGTCGAGCAGCGTGCGGAACACGCGCTGCGTGGCTTGCACCGGGTCCGCGAAGCCGGGGGCGACGTCGGCGAGCGAGAAACGCGTATCGATCATCGTCAATCGCCTCGCACCATCGTGAAGAATTCGACGCGCGTCGTCGCGACTTCGCGCGAGCGCGCGGCGCGCGCTTCGGCAAGGCGTGCGCGAAACGGCTCGATCAGCGCGGCGCGCAGCCGCGCCTGGCGCTCCGGCGTCTGCAACAGCGCGTCGGCAAGCGCGACGAGCTCCGCGCGCCGCTTGTCGCGGCCGAGCACGTATGCGATGCCGACCGTCGCGCCATTCGCGCGATCGCCCGACGCGCCGCGCAAGCGCAGCGCGGCGCGCGTGACGGTCGCCTCGCCGAGATTGAACGGATCGCCCGTGCCGCCGATACGCCCGCGCACCATCGCGAGCCCGGTCTCCGGCGCGCGCAGCCAGTCGAACGCGGGCGCGGGCGCGCCGTCGAGCGCGCGATCGAGCGCCCCTTCGAGTTCGGCGCGGGGAATTTTCGCCAGCACCGCGAGCCAGTCGCGTCGCGCGGCGTGCGAGGAGGAAACGGCTGAAGCGCTCATCTGAACTCCATCGGAATCGGAGCCTGCATTTAACCATCCGATTGTCTAAACGTCTAGACGTCTATATGTAAAATACGACTTGTCGACACAGACGGAAATTTTCACAAAACCGCCACTGGCCGCGCACTACAATGCGCTGCATGCCCATTGAAACGCAACGCAATGACAACGCCATGACATCTGTCGACCACCTCTTGCAGGACTCGCCGCTCGAGCGCGGCAGCGGCGTCTCGGTGTGGCGGCAGATCGAGCAGATCCTCGCCGCCGAGATCGCCGCGAACGGCTTCGGCGAAGACGGCCGGCTGCCGAGCGAAGGCGAGCTCGCGAAACGCTTCGACGTCAATCGCCACACGGTGCGCCGCGCGATGCTCGGGCTCGCCGCATCGGGCCTCGTGAGCGTCGAGCAAGGCCGCGGCACGTTCGTGCAGTCGGGCGCGATCGACTATACGATCGGCCGCCGCACGCGCTTCACCGAAAACCTGAATCGCCACAATCACGCAGCCGTCGGCAAGATGCTGTCCGCCGCGCGCGTGAAGGCCGACCCGGCCACCGCGAAGGCGCTCGGCCTGCGCGCGGGCGCTTACGTGTACCGGATCGAATCGATCCACGAGGCGGACGGCGTGCCGCTCACCTACGCGCGCAGCGCATATCCGGCCGCGCGCTTCGCCGATTTGCCCGCCGCGCTCGAGCGCACCGACCGCGTCACCGACGCGCTCGCCGAATACGGCGTGGCCGACTACCTGCGCAAATGGAGCCGCATCGGCAGCGTGCTGCCGGAGGCCACGATCGCGCGCCGGCTCGGCATCAACAAGCAGCAGCCGGTGCTGTGGGTCGAGAACGTCGACGTCGATGTCGACGGCACGCCGATCAAATACGGCACGACCTACTTCGCGGCCGACCGCGTGCAGTTGCTGATCGAAAACGACAACGTGCCCGGCCATGCGCGCTGATCTCGCCGCACGGTCCGGCACCGCGCGCTTCGCCCTCTATTACGCGCCGCCGCGCGCATCCGCCTGGTGGCGCGCCGGCTGCGCGTGGCTCGGCCGCGATCCGGAAGACGGCGCGACGCTCGCGCCGCCGCAGCCGGGCGCGCTGCGCCGGCCGGTGGACGCGCTGACGGTCGCGCCGCGCCGCTACGGCTGGCACGCGACGCTCGTCGCGCCGTTCGCGCTGCGGCCGGGCGTCGCGGCGGGCGATCTCGTCGCGGCCGCCGCGGATTGGGCGCGCACGAGCGCGCCGCTCGCGATCGACGTCGACGTCGCGGCGCTCGGCGCGTTCGTCGCGCTGCGGCCGGCGCACGCGCACGGCGACGACGCGCTGCGCGCGCTCGCCGCCCGCGCGCTCCACGCGCTCGCGCCGCTGCGCCGGCCGCCGGGCGAAGCCGAGCGCGCGAAGCGCGCCGCCGCGCCGCTGACCGAGCGCCAGCGCGCGCTGCTCGCCGAATGGGGCTATCCGTACGTGCTCGACGAATACCGGTTCCACATGACGCTGTCCGATTCGCTCGACGATCCGGCCGAACGCGCCACGCTGATCGACTGGTGGAAAGCGGCGGCCGCTCCGCTCGGGCCGCTGCCCGTCGATCATGCGGCGATTTTCGTCGAAGCCGAGCCGGGTGCGCCGTTCATGCTGTGGAAGCGGCTGCCGTTCGGCGAACGCGGCGCCGAAAGCACCGAATGCGCCGAATGCGCCGCTTCGGTCGATTCCGTCGATCCGGTCTATTCCGGCGAGGGGCGGCGATGAGCGCCGAGCGACTCGTCTATGTGATGGGCCCGTCGGGCGCAGGCAAGGACTCGCTGCTCGCGTATGCGCGCAAGCACGTGTGCGAGCAGCGCGTCGCGTTCGCGCATCGCTACATCACGCGCAAGAGCGACGGCCACGAGAACCACGTCGAGCTCGCGCGCGACGAATTCGCCGCGCGCTCGCAGCTCGGCTTCTTCGCGCTCGAATGGACGAGCCACGGGTTTCGCTACGGCGTCGGCGTCGAGATCGACGCGTGGCTCGCGGCGGGCAGCGTCGTCGTCGTCAACGGCTCGCGCGCGCATCTGCCGGCCGCGCTCGTCCGCTATCCGCGAATGCGCGTCGTGCACGTCGACGCCGCGCCGCACGTGCTCGCCGAGCGCCTCGCCGCGCGCGGCCGCGAAACCGCCGACGAGATCGGCGCGCGTCTCGCGCGCAGCGTGCGCTGGGTCGTGCCGGACGGCGTCGCGCTCACGGCAATCGACAATTCCGGCACGCTCGACGATGCGGGGCGCGTGCTGGTCGCGCTGCTCGAAGGGCTCGCGCGAAGCTGACGCGAGGCGGGCGACGCGCCGCTTACAACGCGGCCAGCGCGTAATGCGCGGCGATCCCCGCGAACAGCGCGCCGCCCAACCAGTTGTTGTGCCTGAACGCGGCGAAGCACGCCATCCGCTCGCGATCCCTGATCAGCGTGTAATGGTAGATCGAGCAGCCGGCCGCCGCCGCCCAGCCCGCCCAGTACGGCCAGCCGAAATGCAGCGTCGCGCCGAGCCACGCGTAGATGCCGAGCATCGCCGCGTAGCAGAGCATGATCGCGAGCACGTCGTGGCGGCCGAACGTGATCGCCGACGTGCGCATGCCGATCTTCAGGTCGTCGTCGCGATCGACCATCGCATACGCGGTGTCATACGCGACCGACCAGCACACATTGGCCGCCAGCATCGTCCACGCGATCACCGGCACCGTGTCCTGCACGGCCGCGAACGCCATCGGAATCCCGAAGCCGAACGCGATGCCGAGATACGCCTGCGGAATCGCGAAGAAGCGCTTCATGAACGGATAAGTCGCCGCGACGAACACCGCGACGACGGACAGCTCCTTCGTCAGCGCATTGAGCGGCAGGATCAGCAGGAACGACACGAGCGCGAGCCCGACCGCGATCGCGACCGCCTCCCATGCGCGAATCTTCCCCGACGTGAGCGGCCGCTCGGCGGTGCGCTTCACGTGGCGGTCGAAATCGCGATCGGCGTAATCGTTGATCGCGCAGCCGGCCGAGCGCATCAGCAACGTGCCGAGCGCGAAGATGACGACGAGCGACGGCGACGGATGACCGTCGGACGCAATCCACAGCGCGTTGAGCGTCGGCCAGAGCAGCAGCAGGCTGCCGATCGGCTTGTCCATCCGGATCAGCCGCAAATAGAGAGGAAAACGGGCGAGCATCGGCGAGAACGGGCGGCGAGCCCGGAAACGTAACCCGGGCATTGTAGAACCGCTCGGGATTTGCGGCAAAAGCGCGGCGGCAGCGCTATTGCCCTTTTTTGTCGTTTCCGCTTGCGTTCGGGCTTTCGCCCCGCCCGACGGCTTCGCCCGAAACGAGGAGCCCGCCGGCGCGCGCGCTCACTCGCCGTCCGCGCCGAGCTTGTCGACGACCGCATCCTCGGGCCGCAACACGCGCCCGCCCTGCGTGCGCGGCCCCCCGCCGCTCGTCATCCATCGCTCACGCCAGCAGCGAGCGCAGCATCCACGCGGTCTTCTCGTGCGTCTGCAGACGCTGCGTCAGCAGATCGGCGGTCGGCTCGTCGCTCGCCGCGTCGGCGTCCGGGAAGATCGCGCGCGCGGTGCGCACGACGGCCTCGTGCCCTTCGACGAGCTGGCGGATCATGTCCTCGGCGGCAGGCACGCCGTCCGCCTCGGGGATCGACGACAGCTTCGCGAATTCGCGATACGTGCCCGGCGCGACGACGCCGAGCGTGCGGATGCGCTCCGCGACGAGATCGACGGCGAGCCACAGTTCGTTGTACTGCTCCTCGAACATCAGGTGCAGCGTGTTGAACATCGGGCCCGTCACGTTCCAGTGGAAATTGTGCGTCTTCAGGTACAGCGTGTACGTATCGGCGAGCAGACGGGACAGCCCTGCCGCGATCTTCTTGCGATCCTTGTCGCTGATGCCGATGTTGATCTGGGTTGCGTTGCTTTTCTTGGCCATCCTCGAGACTCCTTGTCCGATGGTTCGAACCGGCGAAAATGCATCGAAAAAACCGCGTGCCCGATGCGACATGCGCGGCGCGCGCGCTTGCGGCCCGCACGTTCAGCGCCGCACCAGTTTAGCGTAGATCGCGATCGTGCAAATTGCGCGAAACGGATGCGCGCTCAACCACCCGCGGCGGCCGCGACGTGCCGCGCGGCCTGGGCGGCCAGCACGGCCGCGCCGCCGCCCGCGATCGCGAAACCGACCAGCCGCCGCAGCGTGGCGGTGCCCGCGCGCCTGGCGGGCGCCGAGAGCGCCACGCGCATGTCGAGAATCATTTGCGTCATGATCGTCACTCCTTGAAACGAGGTCGGCGGCCCGGAGCGAAACGGGAAACGGCCAGCCGGATGACCGGCCGTTTCCCGCTCCGTTGCCGCATCAACGGCGCGACGCCGCAATCACGCGAGGTCGAAGCGGTCGAGGTTCATCACCTTGTTCCAGACCGCGACGAAGTCGCGCACGAACTTCTCCTGCGCGTCCGCGCTGCCGTAGACCTCGGCGAGCGCGCGCAACTGTGCGTGCGAGCCGAACACGAGATCGACGCGCGTGCCCGTCCACTTGAGCTCGCCCGTCGCGCGGTCGCGCCCTTCGAACACGTCCGCGTCGGCCGCCGTCGGCTTCCACTCGGTGCTCATGTCGAGCAGGTTCACGAAGAAGTCATTGGTCAATGCCTGCTCGCGCGCGGTGAACACGCCGTGCCGGCTCTGCCCGACGTTCGCGCCCAGCACGCGCAGGCCGCCCAGCAGCACCGTCATCTCCGGCGCGCTCAGCGTCAGCAGTTGCGCCTTGTCGACGAGCAGCACTTCGGCAGGCACCCGGTACTTGCCCTTCAGGTAGTTGCGGAAGCCGTCCGCGACCGGCTCGAGCACGGCCACCGATTCGACGTCGGTCTGCTCCTGCGATGCGTCCGCGCGGCCCGGCGCGAACGGCACCGTCACCGCGTGGCCCGCGTTCTTCGCGGCCTGCTCGACGCCCGCGCAGCCGGCCAGCACGATCAGGTCGGCGAGCGACACCCGCTTGCCGCCGGACTGCGCGGCGTTGAACGCCTTCTGGATGCCCTCGAGCGTCTCGAGCACCTTCGCGAGCCGCTCGGGCTGGTTCGCTTCCCAGTCCTTCTGCGGCGCGAGGCGGATGCGCGCGCCGTTCGCGCCGCCGCGCTTGTCCGAGCCGCGGAAGGTGGACGCCGCGGCCCATGCGGTTGACACGAGCTGCGACACGGACAGCCCCGACGCGAGCACCTTCGCCTTCAGCCCGGCGACATCGGCGGCGTCGATCAGCGGATGGTCGACGGCCGGAATCGGGTCCTGCCACAACAGTTCCTCGGCCGGCACTTCCGGGCCGAGATAGCGCGCACGCGGGCCCATGTCGCGGTGCGTGAGCTTGAACCAGGCGCGCGCGAACGCATCGGCGAACTGGTCGGGGTGCTCGTGGAAGCGGCGCGAGATCTTTTCGTATGCCGGATCGAAGCGCAGCGAAAGGTCGGTCGTCAGCATCGTCGGCCGATGCTTCTTCGACGGATCGAACGCATCCGGAATCACCGCGTCGGCGTCCTTCGCGACCCACTGGTGCGCGCCCGCCGGGCTCTTCGTCAGCTCCCATTCGTAGCCGAACAGGTTCTCGAAGAAGTTGTGGCTCCACTGCGTCGGCGTGGTCGTCCACGTGACTTCGAGGCCGCTCGTGATCGCGTCCGCGCCCTTGCCCGTACCGTACGCGCTCTTCCAGCCGAGGCCCTGCGCTTCGATGCCCGCGGCCTCCGGCTCGGGGCCGACGTTCGACGCGGGACCCGCGCCGTGGGTCTTGCCGAACGTGTGGCCGCCCGCGATCAGCGCGACCGTCTCTTCGTCGTTCATCGCCATCCGCGCGAAGGTGTCGCGAATGTCGCGCGCCGCGGCGACCGGATCGGGCTTGCCGTCCGGGCCTTCCGGATTCACGTAGATGAGGCCCATCTGCACGGCGGCGAGCGGGTTCTCAAGGTGACGGTCGCCCGAATAGCGGCTGTTCGGGCCGCCGCTCAGCTCCAGCCAGATCTTTTCCGAGCCCCAGTAGACGTCCTCGGGCTCCCACGTGTCCGCGCGGCCGCCCGCAAAGCCGAAGGTCTTGAAGCCCATCGATTCGAGCGCGACGTTGCCGGTGAGGATCAGCAGGTCGGCCCACGAGATGCTGCGGCCGTACTTCTGCTTGATCGGCCACAGCAGCCGGCGCGCCTTGTCGAGGTTCGCGTTGTCGGGCCAACTGTTGAGCGGCGCGAAGCGCTGCTGGCCCTCGCCCGCGCCGCCGCGGCCGTCGGCCGTGCGGTACGTGCCCGCGCTGTGCCATGCCATGCGGATGAACAGGCCGCCGTAGTGGCCGAAATCGGCCGGCCACCAGTCCTGCGACGTGGTCATCAGCGCGTGGAGATCCCGCTTCACCGCCGCAAGATCGAGCTTCTCGAACGCTTGCGCGTAGTTGAAATCCTTGTCCATCGGATCGGACAGCGACGAGTGCTGATGCAGGATGCTCAGGTCCAACTGATCGGGCCACCAGTCCCGGTTCGACGTGCCGTTGCCTGCGGCGTGATGGAACGGGCACTTCGCTTCATTCGACATGCGATTTCTCCTTTGTTCGGGTACGCCCGCCTACGCGGCCCGGCATCGAAGCCGGGCCTCGTTCGCGGAGCGACTTTGCGGGGAAAGAAACAGGTTGATCCCTCCTGCGTGCGACGCGGCGCGCGGCGCGAAAAAGCGGGCCGGCACGCGGCGGCGCTCAGCCGCCATATGCGCGGTCCGCGAGATAGGCGAACGCAATCGGACGCAGGCTCCGGATGGCAGCCCTGGCACGATCAATGACCGTCGTGCGCGGCGCAATGTTCCGCCGCGCGCGCGGCAATGCCCGTTGCATCATGACATCCTCCCTTGACACCTGCAGTTACCGTCCGGCGGCGCTGCGCCGATCCATGCGAAGCATTTTACATATTGCTATTGATATTTGTAATTTGATAAATTTTATTTATTCGATAGGCAAAAATAAACGGGGCTGCCAGGCCCCGTTCGCGCGCGGCGACCATCGGCCGCACGCGCGATGCTCAATTCACCGTCGCCGGGATGTCGAGCTTCACCACGCCGGGCAGGTCGCACGCGGCGATCGCCTCGCTGATCGCATCGATCGCCGGCATCCGCGTGAAACTCTTGCGCCACACGAGCACGACGCGCCGATCCGGCACCGGGTCCTCGAACGGCACGTACGACAGCAGGTCCGCGTCCGGCCCGTTCGCATGCGGCCCCACTTCGGCGACCGACATCCGCGGCAGCACCGTGATCCCGACGCCGCTCGCGACCATATGGCGGATCGTCTCGAGCGACGAGCCTTCGAACGTCTTCTGGATGCCGTCCGCCGTCTGCGAAAAATGCATCAGTTCCGGGCACACGCCGAGCACGTGGTCGCGGAAGCAGTGGCCGTTGCCGAGCAGCAGCATCGTCTCCTGCTTCAGGTCGGTCGCGTCGATCTTGCGGCGCTTCTCCCACGGATGCCCGGCGGGCAGCGCGACGACGAACGGCTCGTCGTACAGCGGCCGCACCATCAGGCCGGTCTCGGGGAACGGCAGCGCCATGATCGCCGCGTCGATCTCGCCTTGCTTGAGCAGCTCGAGCAGCTTCAGCGTGTAGTTCTCCTGCAGCATCAACGGCATCTGCGGCACACGGCGGATCATCTGCTTGACGAGCGTCGGCAGCAGGTAGGGCCCGATCGTGTAGATCACGCCGAGCCGAAACGGCCCGATGAGCGGGTCCTTGCCCTGCTTCGCGATCTCCTTGATCGCGAACGTCTGCTCGAGCACGCGCTGCGCCTGCGTGACAATCTGGTCGCCGATCGGCGTCACGCTCACTTCGCTCGCGCCGCGCTCGAAGATCTGCACGTTCAGTTCGTCTTCCAGCTTCTTGATCGCGACCGACAGCGTCGGCTGGCTGACGAAGCAGGCTTCGGCCGCCCGGCCGAAATGGCGTTCGCGCGCGACCGCGACGATGTACTTCAGTTCAGTAAGCGTCATTGCAAGTTAATCAATCATTTAATGACGATAGATTAAATTTATACACTGGTTTGGGCCGATTCGCCAACCTTTGCCGACAAGATCCGGCGCCGCGCCGCGCGCTCAAGCCTTCAGGTATTGCTCGCGCGCGCCGAGCCAGCGGGCGAGATGCTGCGCGACGATGTCCGGATGGCGGGCGATGAGGCGCGCGGCCGCGTCGCGCGCGGGCTCGATCAGCCAGCCGTCGTTTTCCAGATCCGCGAAGCGCAGCATCGCCGCGCCCGACTGGCGCGCGCCGAGGAATTCGCCGGGGCCGCGGATCTCCAGATCGCGGCGCGCGATCTCGAAGCCGTCGGTCGTCTCGCGCATCGTCTTCAGCCGCGCGCGGCCCGCGATCGACAGCGGCCCGCTGTACATCAGCACGCACACCGACGCGGCGGTGCCGCGACCGACCCGCCCGCGCAACTGGTGCAGTTGCGCGAGGCCGAAGCGCTCCGCGTGCTCGATCACCATCAGCGACGCGTTCGGCACGTCGACGCCGACTTCGATCACCGTCGTCGCGACGAGCAACTGCACGTCGTTGCGCGAGAACGCGTCCATCACGGCCGCTTTCTCCGCGGGCGCGAGCCGGCCGTGCACGAGCCCCACCTTCAGCTCCGGCAGCGCGGCGGCGAGCGTCTCGTAGGTCTCGACGGCCGTTTGCAGTTGCAGCGTCTCGCTTTCCTCGATGAGCGGGCACACCCAGTACACCTGACGGCCCGCGAGCGCCGCCTCGCGCACGCGGCCGATCACCTCGTCGCGCCGCGCGTCCGACACGAGCCGCGTGAGGATCGGCGTGCGGCCGGGCGGCAGCTCGTCGATCGTCGACACGTCGAGGTCCGCGTAGTACGTCATCGCGAGCGTGCGCGGGATCGGCGTGGCCGACATCATCAGTTGGTGCGGCTGGAAGCCCGCCGCGCCGTCGGCCGCGTTCGCCGCCTTCGCGCGCAGCGCGAGCCGCTGCTCGACGCCGAAGCGATGCTGCTCGTCGACGATCACGAGCCCGAGCCGCGCGAATTCGACGGTGTCCTGAATCATCGCGTGCGTGCCGATCACGAGCTGCGCGGTGCCGAGCGCGGCCGCCTCGAGCGCCGCGCGCTTGTCCTTCGTCTTCAGGCTGCCGGCGAGCCACGCGACCGACACGCCGAGCGGCTCCAGCCAGCCGCGCAGCTTGCGCGCATGCTGCTCGGCGAGGATTTCGGTCGGCGCCATCAGCGCGGCCTGGTAGCCCGCGTCGATCGCCTGCGCGGCGGCGAGCGCCGCGACGACCGTCTTGCCGCTGCCGACGTCGCCCTGCAACAGGCGCTGCATCGGGTGCGGCTGCGTGAGATCGTGCGCGATCTCCGCGACGACCCGCTCCTGCGCGGCCGTCAGCGTGAACGGCAGCGCCGCGTACAGGCGCGCGGACAGCGCCGCGCCGTCGCCGCGCGCGCGGCGCGGCATCGCGGGCGCGGCGCGCGTGCGGCGCTCCTCGTGCGCGCGCTTGAGCGACAGTTGCTGCGCGAGCAGCTCGTCGAACTTGATGCGCGTCCACGCGGGATGCGTGCCGTCGATGAGCGCCGCCTCGTCCGCGCCGGCGCCCGGGTGATGGAGGAGGCGCACCGCGTCGGCGAGGGGCGGCACGTCGAGCGGCTGCAGGTACGCGCGCGCGACCTCGGGCGGCAGCAGCTCAGGCAGCGGCGTGCGCGCGAGCGCGTTGTCGATCGCCTTGCGCAGATACGCCTGCGACACGCCCGCCGTGCTCGGATAGACGGGCGTCAGCGCCTGCGGCAGCGGCGCGTCCTCGTCGACGACCTTCACCGTCGGATGCACGATCTCGAGCCCGAAGAAGCCGCCGCGCACGTCGCCGCGCACGCGCAGCCGCTGGCCGACCGCCATCTGCCTGACCTGCGAGCCGTAGAAGTTCAGGAAGCGCAGCACGAGCTCGGCGCCGTCGTCGTCGCGCAGCTTCACGAGCAACTGGCGGCGCGGCCGGTACGCGATCTCGTTGTCGAACACGACGCCTTCCGTCTGCGCGATCTCGCCCGGCAACAGCTCGCGCATCGGCGTGAGCGTCGTCTCGTCCTCATAGCGCATCGGCAGATGCAGGACGAGGTCGATGTCGCGCGTCAAGCCGAGCTTCGCGAGCTTGTCGGCGGTCTTCACGGACTTCGGCGCTGCCTTGGCGCTGGCGGCGCCCGACGCGGCGGCGTCGGCGAATGCGTCGGCTTCGGCGGGATCGGCTACGGAACGGCGAACGGGCTCTGGCATCGGTCAGAAGGCTTGCAAGTACAATAGCGGCTTTCACGTCGCACGAACGAGCGACGCCGGCCAAGCCGCGCAACCCCGCCATCATAGCGGCTCGTGCGCGCCGCGACGCGCTTTGTCCGTCAGGCCGGCCACCCCGACCCCGTTTCGCATGCTCACGCTTTCCGATTTCGATTTCGATCTGCCGCCCGAGCTGATCGCGCAAACCGCGCTGCCCGAACGCAGCGCGAGCCGCCTGCTCGAGGTGGACAACACGAGCGCGCCCCCGCGCCTCGTCGACCGGCGCTTCGCCGAGCTGCCCGCGTGCGTCGCGCCGGGCGACCTGCTCGTCTTCAACGACACCAAGGTGCTGAAGGCGCGCTTCTTCGGCCACAAGGCGAGCGGCGGCAAGATCGAGGTGCTGATCGAGCGCGTCACCGGCCCGCGCACCGCGCTCGCGCAGATCCGCGCGAGCAAGAGCCCCGCGCCCGGCACGACGCTCACGCTCGCCGACGCATTCGACGTGACGGTCGGCGAGCGCGCCGAGCCGTTCTTCACGCTGCACTTCCCCGACGACTGCCTCGCGCTGATCGAGCGCCACGGCCGGCTGCCGCTGCCGCCGTACATCGAGCACACGCCCGACGCGACCGACGAGACCCGATATCAGACGGTGTTCGCCGCGAATCCGGGCGCCGTCGCCGCGCCGACGGCCGGCCTGCACTTCGACGACGCGGTGCTCGCCGCGCTTGATGCGCGCGGCGTCGAGCGCGCGACGCTCACGCTGCACGTCGGCGCGGGCACGTTCCAGCCGGTGCGCGTCGAGAACATCGCCGAGCACCGGATGCACAGTGAGTCGTACGAGCTGACCGGCGCGCTCGTCGAGAAGATCGCCGCGACTCGCGCGCGCGGCGGCCGCGTGATCGCGGTCGGCACGACGTCGATGCGCGCGCTCGAGGCGGCCGCGCGCGACGCGGACGCCGCCGGCCGGCCGCTCGCCGCGACGCGTGCGGACACCAGCATCTTCATCACGCCGGGCTACCGATTTCGCGTCGTCGACCGGCTCGTGACGAATTTCCACTTGCCGAAATCGACGCTGCTGATGCTCGTGTCCGCGTTCGCCGGCGTCGAGACGATCCGCGCCGCGTACCGGCATGCGATCGACGCGCGCTACCGGTTCTTCAGCTACGGCGACGCGATGCTGCTCACGCGGCGCGACGCGACCGAGGAAACGCGCGGCGGCGCGTAAGCGCGGCTGTTCGGCTGTTCGGCTTTGGCGATTTGGCAGTTCAGCGGCTCAGCGGCTCAGCGGCTCAGCGGCTCAGCGGCTCAGCGGCTCAGCGGCTCAGCGGCAACGTAACGCCGACCGCGAGCCGAACCGCCGCGCTTCACCCTTTTTTCCATCGCGGCAAGCCCCCGGCTCGCCGCGCCTTCAACATGCGCCGGACTTGTCGATCCGGAGTCAGCGCTTCAGCGCATACTCCGGTCCCATGCAAAGCTTTTCCGGTGGCGAGGAGTCCAACCAGATGACGACCGAAGGTCCATCGCACGATACGCCCGCGGGCATTCGCCCGCACAACGGCCTGAAATTCGAGCTGCTGACGACCGACGGCCGCGCGCGCCGCGGCCGCGTGACGCTCAATCACGGCGTCGTCGAGACGCCCATCTTCATGCCGGTCGGCACGTACGGCACCGTGAAGGCCGTGCAGCCGCGCGAACTCGACGAGATGCGCGCGCAGATCATCCTCGGCAACACGTTCCACCTGTGGCTGCGCCCCGGCCTCGAGACGATCGGCGCGCACGGCGGGCTGCACCGCTTCATGGGCTGGAACAAGCCGATCCTCACCGATTCGGGCGGCTTCCAGGTGTTCTCGCTCGGCGATCTGCGCAAGATCACCGAGGAAGGCGTCACGTTCGCGTCGCCGATCAACGGCGACCGGCTGTTCCTGTCGCCGGAAGTGTCGATGCAGATCCAGAAGACGCTGAACTCCGACATCGTGATGCAGTTCGACGAATGCACGCCGTACGCGACGAACGGCGTGCCGACGACGCACCAGGAAGCGGCCGAATCGATGCGGATGTCGCTGCGCTGGGCGAAGCGCTCGCTCGCCGAGTTCGATCGCCTCGGCAACCCGAACGCCCTCTTCGGCATCGTGCAGGGCGGCATGTACGAGGACCTGCGCGACGAATCGCTCGCCGGCCTCGCCGGGCTCGGCTTTCATGGCCTCGCGATCGGCGGGCTGTCGGTCGGCGAGCCGAAGGAGGACATGATGCGCGTGCTCGAACACGTCGCGCCGCGCCTGCCCGCCGACAAGCCGCACTACCTGATGGGCGTCGGCACGCCGAAGGATCTCGTCGCGGGCGTCGCGGCGGGCGTCGACATGTTCGACTGCGTGATGCCGACCCGCAACGCGCGCAACGGCTGGCTCTTCACGCGCTTCGGCGACGTGAAGATCCGCAACGCGGCGCACAAGAACGTGCTGAAGCCGCTCGACGAGACCTGCGGCTGCTATACGTGCCGGAATTTCTCGCGCGGCTACCTGCACCATCTGCACCGCGTCGGCGAGATCCTCGGCGCGCAGTTGAACACGATCCACAACCTGCACTACTACCTCGAGCTGATGCGCGAGATTCGCGAGGCGATCGAGACGCACACGTTCGAAGCATTCCGGAAACGTTTCGCCGAGGACCGCGCGCGCGGCGTCGACTGACGGAGCGCAGCGACCGGCGGGGCGCATCGCGCGGTCGCCCCGCAAACCTTACAATCATCTTTCGCCACGCGCGCGAACGCTGCGGGATCGAGGTTAACAGCTTGAAACCAAAGCGCATTTGCGCCGCTGTCGCGGATAGGGCCGGTGGTAGAATAACCGGCTTATTTTTCGATCTTCCCTAACGGAGAGACCAACGTGTCGTTCATTTCCAATGCCTATGCGCAAGGCGCAGCGGGCGGTGCCGAATCGAGCCTGATGAGCTTCCTGCCGCTCATCCTGATGTTCGCGGTGCTCTACTTCATCATGATCCGTCCGCAGATGAAGCGGCAGAAGGAGCATCGCAACATGCTCGCCGCGATGGCGAAGGGCGACGAAGTGGTGACGAGCGGCGGGCTCGTCGGCAAGGTGACGAAGGTCTCGGAAGCGTACATCGGCGTCGAGATCGCCGAAGGCACCGAGATCACCGTGCAGAAGGCGGCCGTCACGACCATCCTGCCGAAGGGCACGATCAAATCGCTGTAAGCCCCGCCCCGCGTCCGGCCGCCCGACGCCCGCGCCGCGAAGCGCGCGGCCGAGAGCGGCGCCGGACGCGCCGCCATCCCAGCCAACCATCCCGTTCGGCCCCCTCATGAATCGTTATCCAATCTGGAAATATGTGGTGATGGTCGTGGCGCTCGCCATCGGCTTTCTCTACACATTGCCCAACTTCTTCGGCGAAGCGCCGGCGGTGCAGGTATCGAGCGGCAAGGCTACGGTCAAGCTCGGCGCCGACACGCTCGCGCAGGTCGAAGCAGCGCTCAAGGCCAACCAGGTCGCGGCCGACGACGTCACGTTCGACAACTCCAGCGCCAACGCGACGATCCGCGTGCGCCTGAAGGACACCGACACGCAACTGCGCGTGAAGGACATGCTGCAGAAGACGCTGAACGCCGATCCGAACGATCCGCAGTACGTCGTCGCGCTGAACCTGCAGAGCGCGTCGCCGCGCTGGCTGACCGCGCTGCGCGCGCTGCCGATGTATCTCGGCCTCGACTTGCGCGGCGGCGTCCACTTCCTGCTGCAAGTCGACATGACGGGCGCGCTCACGAAGAAGCTCGATTCCGACGCGTCCGACGCCCGCACGCAACTGCGCGACAAGGGCATCCGCGACGGCGGCGTCGCCCGCGTCGATCAGACGGTCGTCGCGAACTTCGCCGACCAGGACACCGCCGAGCAGGCGCGCACGCTGCTCGCCTCGTCCGTCTCCGAACTCCAGTGGGCGACGCAGCCGGGCGGCGGCGGCTACCAGGTGGTCGGCACGTTCACGCCGGCCGTCCAGAAGGCCGTCGAGGATGCGGCGCTCAAGCAGAACCTGACGACGCTGCACAACCGCGTCAACGAGCTCGGCGTGTCCGAGCCGATCCTCCAGCAGCAGGGCAACGACCGGATCGTCGTCGAGCTGCCGGGCGTGCAGGACACCGCGAAGGCGAAGGACATCATCGGCCGCACGGCGACGCTCGAGGCGCGTCTCGCCGATCCGCTGAACACGCACCCGAATCCGAACGATCCGGTGCCGCCGGGCGAGGAGCTGTTCACGCAGGGCAACCAGGCGCCGGTGCTGCTCAAGAAGCAGGTGATCTTCACGGGCGACCGCATCATCGACGCGTCCGCGGGCTTCGACGAGCATCAGCGCCCGTCGGTGAACATCCGCCTCGATTCGGCGGGCGGCCGCGCGGTGCGCGCGGTGTCGCGCGAGAACATCGGCAAGCCGATGGCGATGGTGCTGTTCGAGAAGGGCCGGGGCGAGGTGCTGACCGTCGCGACGATCCAGTCTGAGCTCGGCGACCGCTTCCAGATCACGGGCCAGCCGACCCCGCAGGCGGCCGCCGATCTCGCGCTGCTGCTGCGCGCGGGCTCGCTCGCCGCGCCGATGGACATCATCGAGGAACGCACGATCGGCCCGAGCCTCGGCGCGGACAACATCCGGATGGGCTTCCATTCGGTGATCTGGGGCTTCGTCGCGATCACCGTGTTCATGATCGCGTACTACATGCTGTTCGGCGTCGTGTCGGTGCTCGGCCTGTCGGTGAACCTGCTGCTGCTCATCGCGGTGCTGTCGCTGATGCAGGCGACGCTCACGCTGCCCGGCATCGCGGCCATCGCGCTCGCGCTCGGCATGGCGATCGACTCGAACGTGCTGATCAACGAGCGCATCCGCGAGGAGCTGCGCCGCGGCGCATCGCCGCAGATCGCGATCCAGGAAGGCTATGCGCATGCGTGGGCGACGATTCTCGATTCGAACGTGACGACGCTGATCGCGGGCCTCGCGCTGCTCGCGTTCGGCTCGGGCCCGGTGCGCGCGTTCGCGATCGTGCACTGTCTCGGCATCCTGACGTCGATGTTCTCCGCGGTGTTCTTCTCGCGCGGCCTCGTGAACCTCTGGTACGGCGGGCGCAAGAAGCTGCAGTCGCTCGCGATCGGCCAGGTGTGGCGCCCCGCCGCCGCCGAAGCCGGCGCCGCGCCGCAACTCGGCCAGGACGCGCGCGCGAACGCGCCGCAGGGCGCGCGCGTCGCCGCGCCGAAGCAGCCGGCTGGCGCGCCGCGCACCGGCAAGCCGGTCGCGCGCCGCCGCTCGGGCCCGGGCGTGCCGCCCAAGCAGGGCTCGTCCAACTAAGCGCCGGAGACGCACATGGAATTTTTCCGCATCCGTAAAGACATTCCGTTCATGCGGCACGCGTTGGTCTTCAACGTGATCTCGCTCGTGACCTTCCTCGCCGCCGTGTTCTTCCTGTTCCATCGCGGGCTGCATCTGTCCGTCGAGTTCACGGGCGGCACGGTGATCGAGGTGCAGTACCAGCAGGCCGCGCAGCTCGAGCCCGTGCGTTCGGCGCTCGGCACGCTCGGCTACGCCGACGCGCAGGTGCAGAACTTCGGCACGTCGCGCAACGTGCTGATCCGCCTGCCGCTCAAGCAGGGCTTGACGTCCGCGCAGCAGAGCGACCAGGTGATGGCCGCGCTGAAGGCGCAGAACGCCGACGTCGCGCTGCAGCGCGTCGAGTTCGTCGGCCCGCAGGTCGGCCGCGAGCTCGCGACCGACGGCCTGCTCGCGCTCGCGTGCGTCGTGATCGGCATCGTCATCTATCTGTCGTTCCGCTTCGAATGGAAGTACGCGGTCGCCGGCATCATCGCGAACCTGCACGACGTCGTGATCATTCTCGGCTTCTTCGCGTTCTTCCAGTGGGAGTTCTCGCTGTCGGTGCTGGCCGCGGTGCTCGCGGTGCTCGGCTACTCGGTCAACGAATCGGTCGTCATCTTCGACCGGATCCGCGAGACGTTCCGCCGCGAACGCAAGATGACCGTGCAGGAAGTGATCAACCACGCGATCACGAGCACGATGTCGCGCACGATCATCACGCACACGTCTACGGAAATGATGGTGCTGTCGATGTTCTTCTTCGGCGGCCCGACGCTGCACTACTTCGCGCTCGCGCTGACGGTCGGCATCATGTTCGGCATCTATTCGTCGGTGTTCGTCGCCGGCTCGCTCGCGATGTGGCTCGGCATCAAGCGCGAGGACCTCGTCAAGGAGAAGAAGTCCGCGCACGATCCGAACGATCCGAACGCGGGCGCGCAGGTGTAAGCGCCCTGCGGGTGTGAAGCCCGCCGGCGCAAACCCCGTTCCGCACGACAAGGCCGGTTCCTCGCGAACCGGCTTTTTTTCGTCTGCCGGGTTTGTGTTCGCCGGGCGCGCGGCGCCCGACGCCGCGCGTCACCGGAACCCGAAGCGCCGCCGCAGCGCGACGAGCGCCGCGATGCTCACGAGCGCGGCGAAGATCAGATAGAAGCTCGGCGCGGCCTTCGAGCCCGTCGCGCGGATCAGCCACGCGATGATGAACGGCCCGAATCCGCCGAAGACCGTCACCGCGACGTTGTACGCGAGCGACATGCCGGTCGTGCGCGTCTGAACCGGAAAGATCTCGGACAGCAGGCCCGGCAGCGCGGCGAAATAGCCGGTCATCAGGCATGCGAACACGATCTGCACGGCGATCAGCGCGCCGAATGTCGGATGCGCGGCGAGCCACGCGAACACTGGGTAGATCAGCACGAGGATCGCGAGCGCGGGCGCGAGCATCGTGCGCACGCGGCCGTGGCGATCGGACCAGTGCCCGACCACCGGCGCGAAGCTCATCTGGATCACGCCGACGACGAGGATCGCGGCGAACGCCGAAGACGGCGCGAGCTTCAGTTCCTTGACGCCGTAGGTCGGCATGAACAGCACGAGATAGGTCGCGACGGTGCCGAGCACGACCGCGCCGATCGCGGCGGCGAGCCGCCCCTTGTGCGCGGCGAACGTGTCGCGCAGCGGGTTCGCGGCGGGCCCCGATGTGAGGAATTCGGGCGTTTCGTCGACCTTCGAGCGGATGTAGTACGCGATGGGCCCGAGCAGCAGCCCGAAGCAGAACGGCACGCGCCAGCCCCACGACGCCATCTGCGCGGGCGTGAGCCACGCATTGAGCGACGTGCCGAAGAGCGCCGCGAGGAGCGTCGTGAGCCCCTGGCTCGCGACCTGCCAGCTCGCGAAGAAGCCGCGCCGCCCCGGCACGTGCTCGGCGAGGAACGCGGTCGCGCTGCCGAACTCGCCGCCCGCGGAGAAGCCCTGCATCAGCCGCGCGCCGACGAGCACGAGCGGCGCTGCGATCCCGATCGTCCCGTAGGTCGGCAGCACCGCGATGACGAGCGTGCCCGCCATCATCAGCAGGATCGACAGCGTGAGCGCGGCCTTGCGGCCGCGGCGGTCCGCGTAGGCGCCGAGCACGATCGCGCCGAGCGGACGCATGAAGAACGACACGCCGAACGTGCCGAGCGTCAGCAGCAGCGACACGGCGTCGTTGCCGGCGGGAAAGAACAGCCGCGAAATCGTGACCGCGAAGAAGCCGTAGACGACGAGATCGAACCATTCGAGCGCGTTGCCGACCGACGCGGCGACAACGGCTCGCCACACGCGCGGGGAGACGGTATCGGTCGCGGGCGAAGCAGCGTCGGCTGCGTGCATGGTGTCTCCTGATCGTTGTCGGGTCGTCGATGTCCGTCGCGGCGGCGCCGCGCACCCGGGCGGCGAACGCGAACGATGAACGCGAACGACGAACGAGATGACGAATGCGGACGATTATAGGCACGCGCCCCACGCGCCAAAAAAAGAAAACCGCCGCGCCCGATACGGAGCGCGGCGGTTCGTCGGCGCGACGCGGCCCCCGCGCATCGCGCGCGGCGCGCGGCGGCTTCGCGAGCGCTTACTGCTTGACCGCTTCGGCCGTGATGAGGAGCTTCGTCTTCATCTTGAAGCCGTACTGCTTGCCGTAGTCGAGGCCGAAATCGTCGCGGTTGAATTCGCCGACCGCGTCGACGCCGCACACTTCCTTCTTCAGCATCGGATGCGGCATGCACTTGAACGAATCGATCTTCAGCGTCAGCGGCTTCGTGACGCCGTGCAGCGTCAGATTGCCGACGACCTCGGCCGGCTTGTCGCCTTCGAACTTGATCGTGCCCTTGTAGCTCGCTTCCGGATACTTCGCCGCATCGAAGAAGTCGGCCGTCTGCAGGTGCTCGTCGAGCTTCTGGCTACCGGTCGCGATCGACGCGACCTTCGTCGTCACGTCGACGGTGCCCGTCTTCGCCGCGCGGTCGAGCGTCACGGTGCCGCTCGACTGGTCGAACTTGCCGCGCCACACCGACAGGCCGCCGAAGTGATCCGCCTCGAAGCTCGGATACGTATGGCTCGGGTCGAACTGGTACGTTGCGGGCGCCGCATGCGCCGAGAACGACAGGGCGGCGGCGAGCGCGCCCGCCGCGATCATCAGTTGCTTGTTCAAATCAATCTCCTTATGACGGCGCCGCGCTCCGAAGCGGCGCGAGGGTGGTGCGAACCGCCGCCCGCGTTACTTCGCGGCGACGATGTGAAACTTGATCTGCACTTCGTCGGCCACGACCGACGTGTCCTTCCATTCGCCCGTGCCGACGTTGAACGTCGAGCGCTTGATCGGCAGCACGCCGTCGAACACCTGCGCCGCGCCGTTCTGCGTGACCGTCACGGGCACGGTCACGGGCACCGTCTTGCCCTTGATCGTCAGCTTGCCGGACACGTTGTACTTGCTGCCGCCCGCGGGCGCGATCGCGGTCGACACGAACGTCGCCTGCGGGTACGTCTTCGCGTCGAACCAGTCCTTGCCCGCGACCTGGTCGTTGTACATCTGGTCGCCGAGATCATAGCTCGCAACGTCGATCGTCATCTGTGCGCTGCCCTGCGCGGCCTTCGCCGGATCGAACCTGATCTGCGCGGAAAACTTCTTGAACACGCCTTCCGTCGGCACGTTCATCTGCTTCGAGACGGCCGATACCTTGCTCTTCGCGACGTCGACCTGCGCGAGCGCGCCGCCCGACACGGCGACCGAAGCGGCGGCGAACGCGGCGAGCATGTAGCGGTAGAACGAGACTTTCATAACGGTCCTTGTTATTTGAGGAAGGGAAGCATCCGCGACAGCACGCCGTCGCGGTCGAACCACTGGTGCTTGACGGCCGCCGCGACGTGCGCGGCGACGAGCGCGAGCAGGCCGTAGTTGAGCAGCACGTGCGCCGTCTTCAGCGTTTCCTTCAGCACGGGATCGGGGTCGATCAGGCGCGGCAGCGGCACGAGCCCGAGATAGACGACCGGAATGTTCGCGGCCGAGCTGTACAGGTAGCCCGTCACCGGAATCACGAACGTCAGCACGTAGAGCAGCCCGTGCACCGCATGCGCGCCCGCCCGCTGCCACGCGGGCATGCCGGCCGGCATCGGCGGCGGCACGTGGGTTGCGCGCCAGAGCACGCGCACGATCGCGATCGCGAACACCGTCACGCCGATCCACTTGTGCCACGAATAGTATTTGAGCTTCGCTGGCGTGAAGCCCGGAATGCCCGTCATCACCCAGCCGAGCGCGAAGCCGCACACGATCAGGAGCGCGATCAGCCAGTGGAGCGCGATCGCGGTGCGCGTGTAAGCTGCTGCGGGCGAAGCCGAAGATGAAAACGATGCCATGAATTCCTCAGTTGAGCGAAAAGCCGCGCCGGCGCTACCGCATTTCCCGCCCGACACATGTCACGGCCGCCATGCTACCGCAACCGCCGGCGAATGGCAGAATCCCGAAACGGCCGCCGCAGCCGGGCGGGCCGGGTGGCGCAGCGCCCGGCGCCATCTGCCCGCCATCGAGGCTTGACACTTCAAAAATCGCCTTTTGATAAGATTGGCGCGGGTTCCGGCCCTGTGAACGCGTCGCTGCGACGCCGCGCAACCGCCTTTCCATATGGATAGAAACACCCTGATTGCCTGTCACGAATGCGACGCACTGTTGCACAAACCGCGCCTTAGCGGCAAGGACACCGCCCGCTGCCCGCGCTGCGACGCGCTGCTCTACCGGAGCGGCTCGGCGCAGGTCGACCGCATCTGCGCGCTCACGGCGGGCGCGCTCATCACGTTCCTGATCGCGCAGGCCTTCCCGATCCTCGAAATGGACGTGAACGGGATGCGCGTGCAGACGACGCTCTTCGGCGCGCTCGAGGCGATGTGGAATCAGGGGATGCCGCTCGTCGCCGCGATGGTGTTCTGCTCGACGTTGCTGTTTCCGCTCGTCGAGATGTCCGCGCTCCTCTACGTGCTCTTTGCGCTGCGCTCGGGCGCGATTCCGCCCGGCTTCAACCGCGTGCTGCGCGCGATCCAGCTCGTGCGCCCGTGGGGGATGATCGAAGTGTTCATGCTCGGCATCCTCGTCACGATCGTCAAGATGGTGAGCCTCGCGCGCGTGATCCCCGAGGCCGCCCTCTTCGCGTTCGCGGCGCTCACGCTGATGCTCGCCGTCGTCGTGATGTTCGATCCGCGCACGCTGTGGGACATCGCCGATTCGCTGCGCGAGCGCGCGCCCGGCGCGGCGCGCGGCGCAAGCGACGAGGCGGGCGCGCGATGACCGGGATCGTGACCGCCGCGCGCGCGGGCCTGGCGAGCTGCCATGCGTGCGGCCATGTGCAGAAGCTTGCGCGGCCGTCGCCGGATTCGCCCGGCTCGCACGAGAAGCCCGAGCACTGCGCGCGCTGCGGCGCCGCGCTGCACCTGCGCACGCCGGACAGCATCGCGCGCACGCTCGCGCTCCTCATCGCCGCCGCGATCCTCTACATTCCGGCGAACCTGCTGCCGATCATGCGCACCGCGTCGATCGTCGGCTCGCAGGAAGACACGATCATGAGCGGCGTCGTCTTTTTCTGGACGTCGGGCGAATGGCCGCTCGCCGTCGTCGTGTTCGTCGCGAGCATCCTCGTGCCGATGCTGAAGCTCGGCGTGCTCACGATCCTCGTCTTCACCGCGCAGCGCCGCTCCGCGTGGCGGCCGATGCAGCGCACCCGGCTCTACCGGATCGTCGAGCGGATCGGCCGCTGGTCGATGCTCGACATCTTCGTCGTCACGCTGACGGTCGCGCTCGTCCATTTCCGCTCGCTCGCGGTGATCACGGCGGGGCCCGGCGCGCTCGCGTTCGGCTCCGTCGTGATCCTGACGATGCTCGCGTCGATGCAGTTCGACCCGCGCCTCATCTGGGACAACGTAGAAAACTCAGGGAATCCTCATGAATAGACCGCAAGGCCCGAAGCACGACCCGAACGCGGCCCCCCCCACTCCGCCCGGCGGCGAGCCGCCGGTGCTCCCCGAGCCCGTGATCACGCGGCGCTCCGGCTGGCTGCCGTCGCTTGTGTGGCTCGTGCCGCTCGTCGCCGCGCTGATCGGCATCGGGCTCGTCGTCAAATCGGTGCTCGAGCGCGGGCCGGAGATCACGATCAGCTTCAAGAGCGCCGAGGGCCTCGAGCCCGGCAAGACGCAGGTCAAGTACAAGGATGTCGAGATCGGGATGGTCAAGACGATCAAGCTGTCGAAGGATCTGTCGCACGTGCTCGTCGACGTGCAGTTGAAGAAGGAAGCCGAGGACTTCGCGGTGAAGGGCACGCGCTTCTGGGTCGTGCGGCCGCGCGTCGGCGCGACGGGCGTGTCGGGGCTCGGCACGCTGCTGTCGGGCGCGTACATCGGCGTCGACGCGGGCCGCTCGGACGAGGCCGAGAAGTCGTTCACCGGGCTCGAGACGCCGCCCGCCGTCACGGGCGACCAGAAGGGCACGCAGTACGTGCTGCGCGGCGATTCGCTCGGCTCGATCGACATCGGCTCGCCGATCTACTACCGGCGGGTGCAGGTCGGCCAGGTCGTCGGCTTCTCGCTCGACAAGGACGGCACGGGCGTCACGTTCCGCGTGTTCGTCAACGCGCCTTACGATCAGTACGTCGGCCTGAACTCGCGCTGGTGGCAGGCAAGCGGCGTGGACCTGCGGCTCGATTCGAGCGGCTTCAAGCTGAACACGCAGTCGCTCGCGACGGTGATCCTCGGCGGCATCGCGTTCCAGTCGCCGCCGAACCAGGCGGCCGGCCCGCCCGCGCCGAACAACATGACGTTCCGCCTGGGCGCCGACGAAGGCGACGCGATGCGCGAGCCGGACGGCGAGCCGGTGCAGGTCGTGATGAACTTCAACCAGTCGCTGCGCGGGCTGTCGGTCGGCGCGACCGTCGACTTCCGCGGCATCGTGCTCGGCCAGGTGACGAACATCGGCATCGACTTCGATCCGAAGACGAAGACCTTCACGATGCCGGTGACGATGAACGTCTACCCCGACCGGCTCGGCCGGAAGTTCCGCGAGGCGTCGCAGGACAAGGGCTACGCGGCGCGGCGCGAGATGCTGTCGCGGCTCGTCCAGCATGGGCTGCGCGGCCAGTTGCGCACGGGCAACCTGCTGACGAGCCAGTTGTACGTCGCGCTCGACTTCTTCCCGAAGGCGCCGCCCGCGAAGGTCGATCTCGACCACGAGCCGGTCGAGCTGCCGACCGTGCCGAACACGCTCGACGAGCTGCAGTTGCAGGTCGCCGACATCGCGAAGAAGCTCGACAAGGTGCCGTTCGACCAGATCGGCGCGAACCTGAACAGCGCGCTCGCGAACGCGGACAAGCTGTTCAAGCGGCTCGACACGGAAGTTGCGCCCGAGGCGCGCGACACGCTGTCCGCGGCGAAGCAGACCTTCACCACCGCGGAGGCGACGCTGCAGCAGGATTCGCCGCTGCAATCGGACGTGCGCGGCGCGCTGAAGGAGCTCACGCGCACGCTGCAATCGCTGAACGCGCTCGCCGACTACCTCGAGCGGCATCCCGAATCGCTGCTGAAAGGCAAACCAGGAGATCAGAAATGACCGCACGCTCGCTCCGACCGGCGCGTGTTTCGCGCGCCGCCGCGGCTGCCGCGGCGGCGGCCATGCTCGCGGCCTGCTCGTCGTCGCCGCCCGCACGCTTCTACACGCTCGACGCCGCGGCGGCGGCCGGCGCCGCCCGGACCGTCAGCGCGAATCCCGCGTTCCTGATCCAGGTGCCGTCCGTCGACGTGCCGGAGCAGGTCGCGAAGAATCAGCTCGTCGTGCAGAGGAACGCCGCGCGGGTCGACGTGCTCGAGGAAGAGCGCTGGGCGTCGCCGCCCGCCGACGAGATCCGCCGCGCGCTGTCGTCGGCGCTCACGCGGCGGCTCGACACGATCGACGTCGCGAACGCCGCGTATCCGGCGGGCGTGCCCGTCTACCGGGTCAGCGTGAACGTCCAGCGCTTCGAGTCGTGGCCTGGCAGGCACGCGGCGCTCGCGGCCGTCTGGAGCGTGCGCGCGCTGCCGAGCCAGGCGGTGATGACCTGCCGCACCGACGTCGTCGAGCCGGTGCAGGCGGGCTACGACGCGCTCGTCGCGGGCCACCGGCAGGCGATCGGCGCGCTCGCCGACCAGATCGCGGCCGGCGTGCGCGCGATGGCGGCCGCGCGCGCGAACGGCGCGGCGGATGGCGCGGCGGCGAGGAAAGCGGCGGCGATGGCGAAGAATGCGGCGGGCGACGCGGCACTCGCGACGCCCGTCGTGCGCTGTCCGGCGGGCCCGGCCGAGGCGGACTCGCAACGCGTCGGCGACGCGCCGTGACACCGGCCGCCGTGCGCAAACGCACCGACCCGGAATCCGGAGCCGGCGGTCGCGGCCGATAGCCGCAGATCGCCCGGCCCGGCCAGCGCCGAGCCGGCCGGAGCCGCCACGCCGGGCGCGTCCCGCCAGGCGCCCCTTTTGTCGTGCCGAACCCGGCTGGAAACCGCGCCCGTTGGCCCGTCCGTCTGCCCGTTCGGCCGAGCGTCCGCCCCGAACCGCTCCAGGCCGCCTGAGATTCCGAAGGCCGGACAATCCGAGGCCCGCAAGCCCCGCCGCCCCGTTTGACATTGTTTATCGATTCGACCGAGGAACCGACGCCGCCGCCGACAGTCGCCTTGCGTTTTTCGCGTCGATTGACGATCCTACGCACCTCCCGGCGAGCCGGGGCCATCATGTGCGCTGGCTGCGCCGCCCCGCCGCCGCTCCGGACCGTGCCGGTCCGCCATTGCGCCGCGCGCCGCGGCGCCGCGCATTCGGAGAACGCCGCAACGCCTGCACGGCCGGCCGAACCGCCGCGCGCGAGCCGCCCTTGCGCCGCGCCGCCGGTTTGCACAGCATCCCGACAGAACCCTGCCCGTAGGGGCGCCCGATATTCCGCTTATGTTCGATTCCCTGACGACCCTGATCAAGAAGTGGCGCGCGTCGCGCAGCGCGAGTCATCAGCTCGACGCGCTCCTCGCGACAGCCGACGCCGGCGCGCCATACGCGGAACGCGCCGAGTGGCTGATCGAGCTCGCGCACTGGCTGCATCGCGACGGCGCGATGGCCGCCGCCGCGCCCGCGCAGGCCGAATCCGGCGAGCGCACGTTCGCGGCGCACGCGCGGCTGCGCTACGTGCTCCACGTGCTCGAGCGCAATCCCGAATGGAAGACGAACGTCGCGCGCCTGCTGCGCGGCGTGCTGCGCGAAAGCGACGGCATCTCGCTCTTGTGCGACGCCGGGATGCCCGTGCATTCGGGCTTCTTCGGCGCGCTCGTCGAGCGGATCGATTCGTCGCTGATCCCGCCCGCGCCGAACCGCCGCGAGCTCGCCGCGCTCTTCACGCTGATGTTTCCGTCGCCCGCCGACGCGCAGTGGATCGACGCGCTGCCCGACGACCTGCTCGCGCGTCTGGCCGACCTGTTCGCGTTCGACGTGACCGACAAGGAGCGCCACCAGCCCGGCTCGTTCTCGCGCGATCTGCTCGCCGCGCTGCACAACCTTACGTGCCAGATCAGCTCGACGGGGCTGTCGCAGACCGTGCGCAGCCGCCTGTCCGACGAGGACGCGCGCACGCCGCTCGAGGCGCAGCCGTTCTACCGGCTCACGCGCGCGATGCTCGCCGTCGAGACCGCGCAGGCCGCGCTCGACGACGGCGGCGATCCGAGCAAGCTGCTGCACGAGGTCAACTATCTGCGCGTGCTGCTCGACGAGTGCCGCGTGTCGATCGACGACGTGTTCTCGCATCTGTACCGCAACGGCGTGTCGGTCGACATCGTGTTCCAGGTCGAACGGATGCGCATGCGCATCCTGCGCGCGGAGGCGCTCCTGAACGCGTGGATGGCGCGCGACGACCTGCGCGGCCTCGCGCACCTGACGGCCGAGCTCGTCGACGCGAACCAGAACAGCCAGAGCGTGGCGCACCTCGTGCGCAGCAACTTCGCCCTCTTCGCGCGCAAGCTCGTCGAGACGAACGCCGACACGGGCGAGCACTACATCTCGCGCGGCCGCGCCGAATATCTGAAGATGCTGCGCATGGCGGCGGGCGGCGGCCTCGTGACGGTCGCCACCGTTTGCATCAAGTTCGGGATCACGGGCGCGCACCTGCAATCGATGCTCGAGGGGCTGCTCGCCGGCATCAACTACGCGGCGAGCTTCATGCTGATGCACTTCCTGCACTTCACGCTCGCGACGAAGCAGCCGGCGATGACCGCGCCGACGATCGCGCGCGAACTCGACGGCACCGGCCACGAAGACGGCGTGAAGCAGTTCGTGTCGTCGGTGATCGCGCTGATCCGCACGCAGGCGGCCGCGATCAGCGGCAATGTGCTCGTCGTGCTGCCCGTGTGCTTCGCCGTGCAGATGTTCGCGAGCGGCGTTCTGCACGCGAACCTGATCTCGCCCGAAAAGGCGCACGCGACGCTGAAATCGTTCTCGCTCATCGGCCCGACGCCGATCTACGCGGCGCTTACGGGCGTGCTGCTGTGGGCGTCGAGCCTCCTCGCCGGCTGGGCCGACAACTGGTTCGTGCTGCATCGCGTCGGCGACGCGCTCGCGTACAACCGCCGCCTGCGCATCACGCTCGGCGTCGCGGGCGCGGCGAAGCTCGCGCACTTCTGCCGCTCGAACGTCGCGGGCGTCGTCGGCAACGTCGGGCTCGGGCTGATGCTCGGGCTCGTGCCGGCGATCGTCAGCGCATTCGCGTTCTCGTTCGAAGTGCGGCACGTGACGCTCTCCGCCGGCTCGATCGGCGTCGCGATCGGCGTGCTCGGCAGGCAGACGCTGCACACGGCCGAGCTGTGGTGGGCGGTCGCGGGCGTCTTCGGCATGGCGATCCTGAACGTCGCGGTGAGCTTCGCGCTCGCGTTCACGATGGCGGTGCGCTCGCGCAGCCTGCGGCCGACGAAGGTGCGCGCGCTCGTCGCCGCGATCGGCCGCGCGGTGCTCGCGCGGCCGGCGAGCCTCGTGTGGCCGCCGCGCGGCGGCGGCGCGGCGGGCGAATCCCGCGCGCACTGACACTGAGCTCCGGGCCGGCCGTCGCGACGCGGACGCCGCCGCGCGGCGGCGGTGACGACGTAACGGCATGACGGCGTAGCGACGTGACGGTCCTAGCACGCACCCCGCGTACAATGGCGTACTTTTGCACGCAACAGCCCGCCTTATGTCCTCGCCGACCCTATTCGACTTCTTCGCTCCCTGCCCGCGCGGGCTCGAGGCCGCGCTCGCCGCCGAGCTCGCGGAGATCGCCGCGCGCCACGCGATCGCCCCGTACGACGCGGGCGCGCAGGTGCCGGGCGGCGTCCATTTCCGCGGCGGCTGGGCGGCCGGCATGGCGGCCAACCTGCATTCGCGGATCGCGAGCCGCGTGCTGCTGAAGATCGCGCACCGCCCGTACCGCAACGAGCAGGATGTCTACGCGCTCGCGCTCGAACAGCCGTGGGAGCGCTGGTTCGCGCCGACGCAGACGCTGCGCGTCGACATCACCGCGATCAAGTCGCCGCTGAAGAGCCTCGAATTCGCGACGCTGCGCGTGAAGGACGCGATCTGCGACCGCCTGCGCGAGAAGACGGGCGCGCGCCCGAGCATCGACACCGCGCAGCCCGACGTGCGCGTGTTCGCATTCCTGACGGCGGGCGACTGCACGCTGTATCTCGATACGTCCGGCGAGCCGCTCTTCAAGCGCGGCTGGCGCCTCGACAAGGGCGCGGCGCCGCTGCGCGAGAACCTCGCGGCGGGCATCCTGCGCCTGGCCGGCTGGACGCCCGGCACGCCGTTCTACGATCCGATGTGCGGCAGCGGCACGTTCGTCGCGGAAGCCGCGCAGATCGCGCTCGGCGTGGCGCCGGGCGTCGAGCGCCGCTTCGGCTTCGAGAAGCTCAAGCAATACGACATCACCGCGTGGCAGGCGCTGAAGGTCGCCGCGATGGACGCGAAGCGCGCGGCGCGCGGCAAGCGTGACGATCTGCTGATCTTCGGCAGCGACATCTCCGGCGACATGCTCGATAAGACGCGCGCGAACCTCGAGCGCGCAGGGGTGCCGCCGCTGTGGCTCAAGCAGATCGACGCGCGCAACATGACGCCGCCCGTCGCCGCGCCCGGCATGATCGTCACGAACCCGCCGTACGGCGAGCGGATCGAGGTGCGCGGCCGCGGCCCGCGCGGCGACGTGCGCGAGACGGGCAAGAACCGCGGCGGCGACGACGCGTTCCGCCGCACGCACGCCGATTCGCCCGACGGCGAATTCTTCCGCGCGCTCGGCGACGCGCTCAAGCAGCGCTTCACCGGCTGGCAGGCGTTCATGCTGAGCTCGGACCGCACGCTGCCGGGCCAGTTGCGGCTGCGCGAATCGGCGAAGACGCCGCTCTTCAACGGCGCGCTCGAGTGCCGGCTGTTCCGCTTCGATCTGATCGCGGGCAGCGTCCGGCAGCGCCCGGCGGCGGCCGACGACGGCGAATAACGCGCGGCGCGTTTGCCGCGCGGCGTGCGCGCAGGCTTCACGACGGCGGCGCAAACGTCTGCGCCGCCCGCCGCGCGCGCCGGCGCGGCGCACGCCCGTCATCGCCCGTCATCGCCCGTCCGCGCTCCCGCCATGCCAGCGGCGCGCCGTCATCGCGAGCGGCCGTCCCGTCTCGAGCAGCGTCTTCAGGCTCGACAGCACGACGGGCCACCCCATCCTGATCCCGCGGTCCATGTCCGAATCCGGCACAAGGTTCTCGTGCCTGACGGTCAGGCGCACCGCATCGTCCATGAACGGCTCGACGGCGAACGTCACGCGCGTGTCCTCGCTGCCCGTCGGGAACCGCCACGAGATCACGAGCCGGTTCGGCGGATCGTTCTCGATCACGTCACCGACGAGGTCGACCGTGCGCGGATCGTCGTAATCCTGATGCTCCCAGCGCGAGCCGGGCCGCCAGTCCGGCGATGCATTGCGGTGCCGGCACCAGTATTCCTTCGTCAGCTCCGCGTTGGTCAGCGCATCGAACACGCGCTCGGGCGTCGATGCGATATACGTCACGTACACATAAGCGAGGTCAGCCATCGTCTTCTCCATCGATGCGGGCCGTTTCGAATCCGCGTGCCGGGCCGGCGAGCCGTCCGTCGGCGCTTCGGCACGCGCGCGGCGAGCGCGATGCCCGCCGGAGCCGGCCGGCATCGCTTCATTGTGCGACCTGAAGCCGGCGCGTCAAGCGCCGTTACGCTGCTGACAATACGTTGTCAGCAGGCCCCGCGCACACTGCGACGCGGGTTTGGCGGAACGGATTCCCCCGCCCATCAACGTACATGGAGCTTGCAATGACTACCGCAAAAAGCGAAAGCGTGATCGCCTGGTTCGACCTTCCGTCAGTCGATTTCGACCGCGCGATCCGCTTCTATGAAACCGTGCTGCAGACGGCGTTGCAGCGCGAGGTGATCGGCGGCGTGCCGACCGCGGTCTTCGTGCATCCGGAAGCGGCCACGGGCGGCGCGGTCGTCTACGATCCGCAGCGGCTGAAGCCGGGCGCGGACGGCGCCGTCGTCTACCTGAACGCGAACGGTCCGGTGACGGCCGCGCTCGAGCGCGCGAAGCGCGCGGGCGGCATCGTGCAGGGCGCGGTGATCGAGCTGCCGAACAACTACGGCTACATCGGCTACCTCGTCGACACCGAGGGCAATCGCATCGGCCTGCATTCGCTCAAATGCAGTTGAGCGCGTCGCCGGGCGGGCGCGGGCTCGCGCACGCGGGCAAGACGGGCGCCGGGCGCGTCGCCGCAACGCGCGGGGCCGCGCCGCGCGAGGCGGCGGAAACGTGGGCGGCAACGCTTGCGCAACCATTCGCCGCAACAATCGCGCGCATTGCGCCGACTACGAAAACCGCGCGCGCCAGCCGCCGCGCGCGGCGCTATCATCGCGGCATTCTCCACCCTGTTTCCCAGCCCGTAGCCCCGCGATGACGCGCCGCGCCGACCGCCTGTTCCAGATCGCCGAATTGCTGCGCGGCCGCCGCCTGACGACCGCGCAGCAGCTCGCCGACTGGCTGTCGGTGTCGCCGCGCACCGTGTATCGCGACGTGCGGGACCTGCAACTGTCGGGCGTGCCGATCGAGGGCGAAGCCGGAATCGGCTATCGCCTGAACCGCGCGGCGAGCCTGCCGCCCCTCACGTTCACGGCCGAAGAGCTTGCCGCGCTCGCGGCGGGCGCGCGGATGCTCGAAACGTGGGGCGGCGCGCGCTTTGCGGGCGGCGCGCGTTCGGCGCTCGCGAAGATCGCGTCGGCGATGCCCGCCGACAAGCGCGCGACGCTCGACCGGCTCGCGGTGTTCGCGCCGTCGTTTCACATCGACCGCGCGTTCCCGGAAAAAGTGGATGCGCTGCACGAAGCGGTCGACGGCCGCCGCATCGTCAGCTTCGCTTACTGCGACCGGCTCGGCGCGCGGACGACGCGCCGCGTGTGGCCGCTCGGTCTCGTGTACTGGGGCGGACGCTGGACGATCGGCGCATGGTGCGAGCTGCGCGAGGACTTCCGCACCTTCGACATCGCGCGCATGAACGAAGTCGCGGTGCACGACCCGTTTCCCGATCAGGAAGGCAAACGGCTCGCCGACTATCTGCGCAAGGCGAACGCGCCCGTGCGTTGAGCGCGGCGGGGCCGCATCGGCGCGCTTCCCCAAGGGCCGCACGCCGACCGGCGCGATTCACGACACGCGATTCACGACACGCAACGCGCGATACGAGATGCCCCGAACGCCCGGCCGAGCGCCGGCCGGGCGCCCGCCCGCCGCGTCATTCGACCGACTTCACCATGTCCTCGATGACCTTCTTCGCATCGCCGAAGACCATCATCGTCTTGTCCATGTAGAAGAGCTCGTTGTCGAGGCCCGCATAGCCCGCCGCCATCGACCGCTTGTTGACAATCACCGTGCGCGCCTTGTACGCCTCGATGATCGGCATCCCCGCGATCGGCGATTTCGGATCGTTCTTCGCGGCCGGATTCACCACGTCGTTCGCCCCGAGCACGAGCACCACATCGGCCTGGCCCATCTCGCCGTTGATGTCCTCCATCTCGAACACGATGTCGTACGGCACTTCCGCTTCCGCGAGCAGCACGTTCATGTGCCCGGGCATCCGCCCGGCGACCGGGTGGATCGCGTAGCGCACGTCGACGCCCTTCTCGACGAGCTTGTCGGTCAGCTCCTTGAGCGCATGCTGCGCGCGCGCCACCGCAAGCCCGTAGCCCGGCACGATCACGACCGATTCCGCGTTGCCGAGCATGAACGACGCATCCTCCGCCGAGCCCGACTTCACCGGCCGCTGCTCCTTCGCGCCGCCCGCCGCCGCGCCCGGTTCCGCGCCGAAGCCGCCGAGCAGCACGTTGAAGAACGAGCGGTTCATCGCGTGGCACATGATGTACGACAGGATCGCGCCCGACGAGCCGACGAGCGAGCCGGCGATGATCAGCATCGCGTTGTTCAGCGAGAAGCCGATGCCAGCCGCCGCCCACCCCGAGTACGAGTTCAGCATCGACACGACGACCGGCATGTCCGCGCCGCCGATCGGGATGATGATCAGCACGCCGAGCGCGAACGCGATCGCCGTCATGATCCCGAACGGCAGCCACGATTGCGTGAGGAAGAACAGCGCGCCGAAGCCGAGCATCGCGAGCGCGAGCATCAGATTGATCAGATGCTGGCCCGGATAGACGACGGGCGCGCCCTGGAACAGCCGGAACTTGTACTTGCCCGACAGCTTGCCGAACGCGATCACCGAGCCCGAGAACGTGATCGCGCCGACGAACGTGCCGATGAAGAGCTCGATCCGGTTGCCGTACGGAATGAAGTTCGGCAGCGTCGCGTCCTGCGGCACGAGCCCGAACGCCTCCGGCTCCGCGACCACCGCGATCGCGATGCACACGGCCGCGAGGCCGATCAGCGAGTGCATCGCCGCGACGAGCTCCGGCATCTTCGTCATCTCGACGCGCGCGGCGATCACCGCGCCCACCGCGCCGCCGATCACGAGCGCGCCGAACACGAGCGCGAGGCCGAGCGGCAGGTTCGCGCCGAGCCACGTGGCCTGCTTCGCGATCAGCGCAACGGTCGTGAGGATCGCGATCGCCATGCCGACCATGCCGAATAGATTGCCTCGTCTAGCGCTCTTCGGGTTCGACAGCCCCTTCAGCGCCTGGATGAAGCACACCGAAGCAACGAGGTACAGCAGCGTGACGACGTTCATGCTCATCGCGCGCCCTCCTTCGCCTCGCCGGCCTTCTGCTTCGGCTCCTTCTTCTTGAACATCTCGAGCATGCGCCGCGTCACGAGGAAGCCGCCGAACACGTTGACGGCCGCGAGCGCGACGGCGAACGTGCCGAACGCCTTGCCGACGCCGCCGAGCGTGAGCGCCGACGCGAGCATCGCGCCGACGATCACGATCGCCGAGATTGCGTTGGTCACCGCCATCAGCGGCGTGTGCAGCGCGGGCGTCACGTTCCATACGACGTGGTAGCCGACGTACACCGCCAGCACGAAAATGATCACGTTGATGACCGTGTGATTGATGATCTCCATGACCTCCTCCCGTTATTTGCGCGCGACTTCGCCGTCGCGGCACAAGAGCGTCGCGGCGACGATGTCGTCCGAAAGATCGATGTCGAGCGCGCCTTCCTTCGTGACGATCAGCTTCAGGAAGTCGAACAGGTTGCGCGCGTAGAGCGACGACGCGTCGGCGGGCACCATCGCGGCCAGGTTCGTGTAGCCGGCGATCGTCACGCCCTGGTGAACGATCACCCGATCGGCGACGGTGAGCGGGCAGTTGCCGCTCTTCCTGCCGTCGAATTCGGGGCCGCGCCCCGCCGCGAGATCGACGAGCACCGAGCCCGGCTTCATCGACTGCACGGTCTCGACCGAGATCAGCGTCGGCGCGGGGCGGCCCGGAATCAGCGCGGTCGTGATCACGATGTCGGCCTGCTTCGCGCGCTCGTGCACGAGCGCCGCCTGCCGCCCGAGCCACGATGCCGGCATCGGTCGCGCGTAGCCGCCGACGCCTTGCGCCGCATCGCGCTCTTCTTGCGTTTCATAAGGAACGTCGAGAAATTTCGCGCCGAGCGATTCGATCTGCTCCTTGACCGCCGGGCGCACGTCGGACGCCTCGATCACCGCGCCCAGGCGCTTCGCGGTCGCGATCGCCTGCAGGCCCGCGACGCCCGCGCCGAGCACGAGCACGCGCGCGGCCTTCACGGTGCCCGCGGCCGTCATCAGCATCGGAAAGAAGCGCGGATACAGCGCCGCGGCGACGAGCACCGCCTTGTAGCCGGCAATGTTCGCCTGCGACGACAGCACATCGAGGCTCTGCGCGCGCGTGGTGCGCGGCGCGGCCTCGAGCGCGAAGCCCGTGACGCCCGCGGCCGCCAGGCGCGCCGCCTGCTCGGCGTTGAACGGCTCGAGCATGCCGATCAGAACCGAGCCTCGCTTCAGTTGCCCGCTCTCCGCGTCGGTCGGCGCCTGAACCTTCAGCACGATGTCCGCCCCGAACGCGGCGGCTGCGTCGGCCAGTTCCGCGCCGGCCGCCGCATACGCGTCGTCCGGAAAGCTGGCGGCCACGCCCGCGCCGCGCTCGACCGTCACGCGGTGGCCGGCCGCCGCGTATTTCCTGACCGTCTCCGGCGTCGCGGCCACGCGCGCCTCGTTCGCCCGCGTTTCGGCAGGCACTCCGATATGCATCGTCGATCCCTCCTCTTTCTTCGTTCTACTGCGACGGCGAGCCGGGCGACTGACATACCGGCTCGAAGGCAACGGCTGTTTCAGGCGCCACTTTAACCGAAAGCGGCGACGATTCAGCAATGCGCCCCTTTCCCGGTCGACACGCCGGTGCGCATCGGCAACGCCCGGAGTTGCGCCGGGGTCGGAACCGCGCTATACGCGCGCTCGGCAGCGGCGCGGCGCAACCGGTAAAATGCGCGGCTATGAAACCCGAAATCTGGACCCCGCACGTGACGGTCGCCGCGATCGCCGAACGCGACGGGCGCTTTCTCGTGATCGAAGAACACACGTCGTCCGGCCTGCGCATCAACCAGCCAGCCGGCCACCTCGAAGCCGGCGAGACGCTCGTCGAAGCCGTCGCGCGCGAGGCGCTCGAGGAAACCGCGCACCCGTTCGAGCCCCACGCGCTCGTCGGCGTGTACGTCGCGCACTACGCGCGCCCGGCGAGCGTCGGCGCGACCTACCTGCGCTTCGCGTTCTGCGGCCGCGCAGGCGACGCGCTCGCCCACCGCGCGCTCGACGACAGCATCGTCCGCGCGCTGTGGATGACGGCCGACGAGCTGCGCGCATGCGAGGATCGCCACCGGTCGCCCGCGGTGATGCGCTGCGTCGACGACTACCTCGCCGGCCGCCGCGTGCCGCTCGATTTCGTGCATACGCATTCGGTCGCGCCGTATCGCGCGGCCCCGGATCATCAGGCGGTGGGCAAATGACGAAGCATCGGGTCGTGGTGGGCATGTCGGGCGGCGTCGATTCGTCGGTGACCGCGTGGCTCTTGAAGGAACAGGGCTACGACGTCGTCGGCCTGTTCATGAAGAACTGGGAGGACGACGACGACGGCGAATACTGCTCGACGAGGCAGGACTGGATCGACGTCGTGTCGGTCGCGGACCTGATCGGCATCGACGTCGAGGCCGTGAACTTCGCGGCCGAATACAAGGACCGCGTGTTCGCCGAGTTCCTGCGCGAATACTCGGCGGGCCGCACGCCGAACCCGGACGTGCTGTGCAACGCGGAGATCAAGTTCAAGGCGTTCCTCGATCACGCGATGTCGCTCGGCGCGCAGACGATCGCGACCGGCCACTACGCGCGCGTGCGCGAGCGCGACGGCCGCTTCGAACTGCTGAAGGCGTTCGATCATACGAAAGACCAGTCGTACTTCCTGCATCGCCTCAATCAGGCGCAGTTGTCGAAGACGATGTTCCCGCTCGGCGAGATCCCGAAGACGAAGGTGCGCGAGATCGCCGCGCAGATCGGCCTGCCGAACGCGAAGAAAAAGGATTCGACGGGCATCTGCTTCATCGGCGAGCGCCCGTTCCGCGATTTCCTGAACCGCTATCTGCCGACGAAACCCGGCCGGATGAAGACGCCGGACGGCAAGACGGTCGGCGAGCACATCGGCCTCGCGTTCTACACGTTCGGCCAGAGGAAGGGCATCGGCCTCGGCGGCAGCAAGGACGGCAGCGGCGAGCCGTGGTTCGTCGCGGCGAAGGACATCGCGTCGAACACGCTCTACGTCGTGCAGGGCCACGATCATCCGTGGCTGCGCTCGCGCGAGCTCGTTGCGGGCAACGTGAGCTGGGTCGCGGGCGAGCCGCCCGCCGACGGCGCGCGGTGCGGCGCGAAGACCCGCTACCGGCAGGCGGATGCGCCGTGCGCGTTCGGCCGCGCCGCGCCCGGCGAGGCGGCGGGCGGCGAGCGCTTCTCGCTCGTGTTCGACGAGCCGCAATGGGCGGTCACGCCCGGCCAGTCGGCGGTGCTGTACGACGGCGACGTGTGCCTGGGCGGCGGGATCATCGAATCCGCGGCGACGGGGCGAGCCGACGCCGCGCCCGCGGGCCGCGCGCCGGCGCTCGTCGAAGCGCGCTGAGCCCCGATCGGTTTAGACTTGCGGCACGCGGAGCACGCCGCGCCGGCGAGGCGCCGTGCGCGCGCGCCGCCTTGCCGTTCGTCCGCGCATGGCGGCATCCGAAAAACGATATGGAGTCCCCATGCTTTCTCGACGCTATCTCGCGATGTGGTGCGCGCTCGCCCTCTTCGCGGCCGTCGCCGCGCTCGCGGCGCGGCACACGATCTCGTGGCTGTGGATCGCGCCCGTCGCCGCGCTCGTCGCGCTCGGCCTGTACGACCTGAACCAGGACCGCCACGCGATCCTGCGCAACTACCCGCTCTGGGGCCATCTGCGGTTCCTGTTCGAATTCATCCGCCCGGAAATCCGCCAGTACTTCGTCGAGGACGACACCGACGAGAAGCCGTTCTCGCGCGCGCAGCGCAGCGTCGTCTACCAGCGCGCGAAGAACGTGGCCGACAACCGGCCGTACGGCACCGAGCTCGACGTGAAGGCGGTCGCGCACGAGTGGATCAGCCACTCGCTCGCGCCCACCCGGTTGCCGAACCACGATTTCCGCATCCGCGTCGGCGCGAACCGCGCGCAACCGTACGACATCTCGATCTTCAACGTGTCGGCGATGAGCTTCGGCTCGCTGTCGGCGAACGCGATCCGGGCGCTGAACCTCGGCGCGAAGAAAGGCGGCTTCGCGCACGACACGGGCGAAGGCTCGCTGTCGAAGTACCACCGCGAGAACGGCGGCGACATCATCTGGGAAATCGCGTCCGGCTACTTCGGCTGCCGCAACGACGACGGCACCTTCAACCCCGACAGGTTCGCGAAGCAGGCCGCCGATCCGCAGGTCAAGATGATCGAGATCAAGCTGTCGCAGGGCGCGAAGCCGGGCCACGGCGGCGTGCTGCCGGCCGCGAAGATCACGCCCGAGATCGCCGAGACGCGCGGCGTGCCGATGGGCAAGGATTGCATCTCGCCCGCGACGCATTCCGAATTCTCGACGCCGCGCGGGCTGCTCGAATTCGTCGAACGGCTGCGCACGCTGTCGGGCGGCAAGCCGACCGGCTTCAAGCTGTGCATCGGCCACCCGTGGGAATTCTTCGGGATCGCGAAGGCGATGATCGAGACGGGCATCGTGCCGGACTTCATTGTCGTCGACGGCGCGGAAGGCGGCACGGGCGCCGCGCCGCTCGAATTCACCGACCATGTCGGCGTGCCGCTGCAGGAAGGACTGCTGCTGGTGCACAACACGCTCGTCGGGATCGGCGTGCGCGATCGCGTGAAGCTCGGCGCGAGCGGCAAGATCATCACCGCGTTCGACGTGGCGCGCACGCTCGCGATCGGCGCGGACTGGGTGAACTCGGCGCGCGGCTTCATGTTCGCGATCGGCTGCATCCAGGCGCAGACCTGCCACACCGGTCGCTGCCCGACCGGCGTGGCGACGCAGGACCCGGTGCGCCAGCGCGCGCTCGTCGTGCCGGACAAGGCCGACCGCGTCCACAACTTCCATCGCAACACGCTGCACGCGCTGCAGGAGCTCGTGCAGGCGGCGGGGCTGTCGCATCCGTCGGAGCTGCGCGCGCATCACATCGTGCAGCGCGTCGCGCCGCACGAGGTCCGGCTGATGTCGCAACTGCTCAAGTATCTGGAGCCGGGCGCGCTGCTCAACGGCGGCCATTGCGGCTTCTCGCTGTACGAAACGTGGTGGCCGCTCGCGCGCAGCGATTCGTTCTCGCCCGGCGACGCCGTCTACGCGTCGATCGATTGACGGCGCCGGCCGCCGCATGCGGCCGGCCCGTCAATCGGCATAGGAGATAGACATCGGGCTACGCCCCCGCCACACGACCCCGCATACGGGTCCGCGCCTCACCAGCCCCGTCAGCGAATCATCTGCCGGATGCCGAGCGCGATGATCGCGCCACCGCAGACGCGATCGAGCACTGCCTTTCGCTTACGATAGGACGCGGCGATCGCCGGATGCGCCAGCGCCAGCGCCACGAAGCCGTACCACGCGGTCGCCACCACGGCGACGACCGTCAACATGGCGGCGAATGTGGGCGCCGACACATGCGTCGGCGCAGCCGCCGAAAATATCGCGGCATAGAAGGCCATCGATTTCGGATTGGAGATGTTCGTCGCGAAACCCTGGGTGAACGCCTGACACAATCCTCCGCCAGATGTGCCGTTCGCCAGAGCCGCACTTGCGCTCCGGCCCGCCGACAGCACGAGCCTGGAGCCGAACCAGATGAGGTAACCGGCCCCGGCAAGCTTGACCGCGAATGCCACCCATGGAAAAGCGGCGAACACCGCGCCCACGCCGAGAATCGCGCAACTTGCCCAGAACAGGTTCACGAGCACGATGCCGCCGACGAGCGCGAACGCGTCGGTGCGCGTGGAAGCCGCCGCCTTGTGCGCGACCGCCACGAAATTCGGCCCAGGAACGATGACCCCGGCTGCATACACCGACAACACGGTCAATACCGCCGCCCAATTCACCATCACTCACGCTCCGTCAATTTCATTCGTTCAATCCGCGCACGCTGCGGCTTCGTCGCGCGACGCGGCACCGCTCGAAACGCATTGCATCAGCGCCGCGATATCACTGGTCTGACGCTCGATCTCCGCGCGCACGTATTGCGAATGGGTGCGCGAAAAGATTCGCGCCGCGACCCTGCTCGCATCCAACGCGCCATTGATTGCCGTGCGGTACAACGACTGCACGACGTTGGACGACATCAGCTCGCCTCGCCGAACGCGCGCCGAAGCCTCACAAATCGACATCTCGCGCGTGAGCAATATCGCCTCCATTCGCGCCAATGCCTGCTGAACGCAAACCGCCGCATCCCGCATTTCCCTCGGCGCACCATATCGAGGCATGGACGAACGCACAAGCATGGCGAGTCTATCGGTCATGCCGCCGATCAGTGCCGCCGACATCATCAACGTCATTCCGCGCAGTAAAGCACCGAGTTCCGCACGCATCAAGTCCGGGCGTAGCGCGAGCGGTTCGGCCGCAACGCCGTCGAGAACGAGGCCCGACATCCCGGTGCCCGGCGGAACCCGGGCGCGGTGCAGTCCTTGCGCCCCCGCCGCAATCCGGAATACCTGCAACGTGCCGCCTGACACGCGTGCGACGGCGCACCATGACTCCGACAACTCGATATCCGAACCGAGACGGCACACATCTTTCGAATGCAGCGTCCATCGCCCCGACTCGAGGACGGCATGCGGCAACACCCAAGCTCCGAACATCGGCAGGCACAGCGTCGCCCCGCTAGCCGGTGCGGCGGCCGTGCTCCGCACGGCCTTTCCGGCATCGCCCGACGGTATGGCGACGAGGTAATCGGCCATCGCCCGCAACGCCGGAGTCCATGCACGTGCTCCGCCGCTCTGCGCGGCAGCCCGAACGGATTCGAAATTCGCCACCAGCGCATGCAGCAGCGGGGCGCCGTCGTCGCTCGACCGGGTGGCTCGCCTATCCGCGACACGTTCGGACGGTGACCCGAGCCGCGCTTGAACGTTTTTTTTTTATCGCCGGCGCGCGCGGCGACGCGTCATTGCGGCACCGTGTCGATGAACGGCTGGCGCTGCGCCAGCTTCGCGAAATGCTTGTCGAGGTTCGGATGGCGCTCGCGCCAGTTGATCTCGGGCATCCGGAACTCGAGGTAGCCGAGCGTGCAGCCGAGCGCGATGTCGGCGAGCGTGTAGTGATTGCCGACGCACCACGCCTTGCCTGCAAGGCCCTGCGACATCGCGACGAGGCCGTCGTCGATCTTGCGCTGCTGGCGCGCGACCCACGCTTCGCTGCGATGCTGCGGCTCGCGCTGCGTGTGCTCGATGCGAATCGCGACCGCCGCGTCGAGCACACCGTCGCCGAGCGCCTCCCAGCACCGCACCTCGACGCGCTCGCGTCCCGACGGCGGGATCAGCTTGCCGACGGGGGAAAGCGTGTCGACGTATTCGCAGATCACGCGCGAGTCGAACACGGCCGCACCGTCTTCCATCACGAGGCACGGCACCTTGCCGATCGGATTCGACGCATGGATGTTCGTATCCGGCGCCCAGACGTTTTCGAGCTCCAGCTTGTAGTCGATCTTCTTTTCAGCAAGCACGATCCGCGCCTTGCGGACGAACGGGCTGCTGAGCGAACCGATTAATTTCATCATCTGTCTTCTGTCGGGAATGGCGCCCGAGAGTATACGTTGTCGCCGATCATAACCGGCCGTTGCGCGTTCGTTGATAATCGGCCGTCCGGCCTGTGGATGGTTTGCAACAATCAAATCGCGCCGCCGCGCGAGCCGGGCGACGGAGATGAAGCTGCGATGGCTGCCGCGCGGTTTCGTTTCGATCGAGTCCGCCGGGGTCGCGCGTGATTGGGGCGCAAATTCGCGCGGCCATCTTGCGGCGGCGATCGCGCGCACGCGACGCCCGCCGCGCCGCCGCGACGCATCCGCACGATCGCCGCCCCACCCGCCGCGCGCGCCCCGCGCGACGGCGCTACAATCGCGTGATGAATCAGCCGACCGAACCCGCCATCGCCCTCGACGTCTACCGCCAGCGCCGCGACCGCGTGCTGGCCTCGCTGCGCGCGCAAGGCGGCGGCGTCGCGATCGTGCCCACCGCGCCGGAAGTCCCGCGCAATCGCGACAGCGATTATCCGTACCGGCACGACAGCTACTTCTACTACCTGACGGGCTTCGCCGAGCCCGACGCGCTCCTCGTCCTCGACGCATCGGCGGCGGGCGACGCGCCGCGCTCGATCCTGTTCTGCCGCGCGAAGAATCCCGAGCGCGAGATCTGGGAAGGGTTCCATTTCGGCCCCGAAGCCGCGCGCGACGCGTTCGGCTTCGACGCCGCGCTCCCGTACGACGCGCTCGACGCCGAGATGCCGCGCATCATCGCCGACGCGCCCGCGCTGCACACCCGCTTCGGCGCGTCGGCCGCCTTCGACGGCCGCCTGAACGGCTGGCTCGACACGGTGCGCGCGCGTGCGCGCGCAGGCGTCGCCGCGCCGGGCGCCGCGTTCGATCTCGGGCCGCTCCTCGACGACATGCGGCTCGTCAAGGATGCGCACGAGCAGGCGATCATGCGCCGCGCGGCCGACATCTCCGCGCTCGCGCACCGCCGCGCGATGGCCGCGTGCCGTCCCGGCATCCGCGAATACGAGCTCGAGGCCGAGCTGCTCTACACGTTCCGCCGCCACGGCGCGCAGTCGCCCGCGTACGGCTCGATCGTCGCGACGGGAGCGAACGCGTGCGTGCTCCACTATCCGGCCGGCAACGCAATCGTCGACGACGGCGACCTCGTCCTGATCGACGCCGCGTGCGAGCTCGACGGCTATGCGTCCGACATCACCCGCACCTTCCCGGCGAACGGCCGCTTCTCGGGCCCGCAGCGCGCGCTCTACGACATCGTGCTCGCCGCGCAGGAAGCCGCGATCGCGGCGACGCGCGCGGGCACGCCGTTCGACGCGCCGCACGACGCGGCGGTGCGCGTGCTCGCGCAGGGCATGCTCGACACGGGGCTCGTGCCGAAGACGCGCTTTGCGAGCGTCGACGACGTGATCGCCGAGCGCGCGTACGCACGTTTTTACATGCACCGCACCGGCCACTGGCTCGGAATGGACGTGCACGATTGCGGCGACTACCGCGAGCGCGGCGCGCCGCGCGACGACGACGGCGCGCTGCCGTCGCGCGTGCTGCATGCGGGCATGGCGCTCACGATCGAGCCGGGCCTGTACGTGCGCCCGGCCGACGACGTGCCGCAGGCGTTCTGGAACATCGGCATCCGGATCGAGGACGACGCGTTCGTCACGTCGACGGGATGCGAGCTGATCACGCGCGGCGTGCCGGTGGCCGCCGACGAGATCGAGGCGCTGATGCGCGACGCGCGGGCGCCGAGCCCGCGCCCGCAGCCGTGATCCGCACCCGCCGCTTCCCGCGCGAATTCCTACGCGGATTCCTGCGCAGCTTCCTATCGAGACCCACGATTCACGAACGATGACGACTGCCGCCTCCACGCCCGCTTTCGACTTCGACATCGCGATCGTCGGCGCCGGGCCGGTCGGGCTCGCGCTCGCCGGCTGGCTCGCGCGCCGCAGCGCGACCCGCGCGCTGTCGGTCGCCCTCATCGACGCGCGCGACCCCGACGCGAGCGCGAACGATCCGCGCGCGATCGCGGTGTCGCAAGGCAGCCGGATGCTGCTCGATACGCTCGGCTGGCCGGCCGACGCGACGCCGATCGAGCACATCCATGTATCGCAGCGCGGCCACTTCGGCCGCACGCTGATCGATCGCGACGAGCACGACCTCGCCGCGCTCGGCTACGTCGTGCGCTACGGCGCGATCGTGCAGGCGCTCGCCCGCGCGGTGCGTGGCACGCCCGCGCACTGGCTCACGTCGACGTCCGCGCATTCGCCGACGCAGGACGCAGACGGCGTGACGATCGCGCTCGATACGCCGCAAGGCGCGCGCACGTTGCGCACGCGCGTGCTCGTCAACGCGGAGGGCGGCCTCTTCAACGATCGCAAGCGCAAGCTGGCCGACAGCGCGCAGAGCCGCGACTATGGGCAGACGGCGCTCGTCGGCACCGTCACGGTGTCGTCGCCGCGGCCGCGCGTCGCGTGGGAGCGCTTCACCGCCGAAGGCCCGCTCGCGCTGCTGCCGCTCGGCGGCCCGCAGCAGGCGGACTACGCGCTCGTCTGGTGCTGCGCGCCGGACGTCGCGCGGCGTCGCGGCGAACTGTCCGACGACGCATTCCTGCACGAGCTCGGCGCGACGTTCGGCTCGCGGCTGGGGCGCTTCACGCGGATCGCGGGGCGCGCGGCCTTCCCGCTCGGACTCGCCGCCGCGCAAACGCTCGTCGAAGGGCGGATCGCGATCGTCGGCAACGCCGCGCAAACATTGCATCCGGTCGCGGGCCAGGGGCTGAACCTCGGGCTGCGCGATGCGCATACGCTCGCCGAGACGCTGTCCGAGCACGGCGCGACGCCGCTCGCGCTCGCGACGTTCAACGCGCGCCGCGCGCTCGACAGGCGCATGACGATCGGCGCGACCGACACGCTCGCGCGCCTGTTCGCGATCGATTCGCGGCCGCTCGCGATGCTGCGCGGCGCGGCGCTCACCGCGCTCGAATTCGTGCCGCCGCTGAAGACGGCCCTTGCGCGACAGATGATGTTCGGGCAGCGGCGATAAGCGCGCCGGGCACGCGCACCTGACGCATCGCGGCTACCGCGCTTCGCGGGCACGCGCGATGCGTCATCCCGCCTTCACGCAAGATTCATCGACGATTTGACGATTGCCGACAATTACCCAGTTCGGCGGCACCGGCGGTTACGGTAAAATACGCGTTTTCCCTTTCGCCTACTCCCCGCCCGCGCCCCGCGCGGGCGCTCCCATTGCGATGCCCGTCCTAGGCTCTCACGTCCTGCGCAACAACCTGTTCGTCGCCCCGATGGCGGGCGTCACGGACCGGCCGTTCCGCCAGCTCTGCAAGCGGCTCGGCGCGGGCTATGCCGTGTCGGAGATGGTCGCGTCGAACGCGCAGTTGTGGAAGAGCGAGAAGACGATGCGCCGCGCGAACCACGCGGGCGAGGTCGAGCCGATCGCGGTGCAGATCGCGGGCGCCGATCCGGCGATGATGGCCGAGGCCGCGCGTCACAACGTTGCAAACGGCGCGCAGATCATCGACATCAACATGGGCTGCCCGGCGAAGAAAGTCTGCAACGTCGCCGCCGGCTCGGCGCTGCTGCAGAACGAGCCGCTCGTGCAGCGGATCGTCGAGGCGGTCGTCGACGCGGTGGGCACGGGCCCTGGGGCCGTGCCCGTCACGCTGAAGATCCGCACCGGCTGGGACCGCGAGCACCGGAACGCCGTCGAGATCGCGAAGCTCGCCGAGGCGGCCGGCATCTCGATGCTGACCGTGCACGGCCGCACCCGCGCCGACCTGTACCGCGGCGACGCCGAATACGACACGATCACGGCCGTGAAGGCCGCCGTGCGCATTCCGGTCGTCGCGAACGGCGACATTACGTCGCCGCAAAAAGCGAAGGCCGTGCTCGACGCGACGGGCGCCGACGCACTGATGATCGGCCGCGCCGCGCAAGGAAGGCCGTGGCTTTTCCGCGAAATCGGTCATTTCCTGCAAAGCGGCGAGCTCCTGCCGCCGCCGCGCATCGACGAGATCCGCCAGGTGATGCACGAGCACCTCGAGGATCACTACGCGTTCTACGGCGAATACACGGGAGTCCGTACTGCGCGCAAGCACATCGGCTGGTACACTCGCGGCCTTTCCGGCGCCAACGGGTTCCGGCACCGGATGAACACGCTCGAAACCACCCGCGAGCAGCTTGCCGCCGTCAACGCATTCTTCGACGCGCAACAGGCACTGTCCGACCGCCTCGTCTATGTGGACGACGAAGACGGCGGCCGCGGCGAGCCGGACGATTCTAACCAGTTAGCAGCATGAGCAAGCACAACATCGAACAATGTGTCCGCGCCAGCCTGGACGGCTACTTCCGGGATCTCGACGGCTCCAATCCGCACGACGTCTATGAAATGGTGATGTCGTGCGTCGAAAAGCCTATGCTCGAAGTCGTTCTCGTACAGGCGGGCGGCAACCAGTCGCTCGCCGCGGAGTACCTCGGCATCAATCGCAACACGCTGCGCAAGAAGCTGCAGCAGCACGGCCTGCTGTAGGCGGCCGCCCCGTCCCCGTTTTCCTGGCTATTGGTGGTTCCATCATGATCAAGCAAGCGCTCATTTCCGTTTCCGACAAGACCGGCATCGTCGACTTCGCGAAAGCGCTGTCCGGGCTCGGCGTCAAGCTGCTGTCGACGGGCGGCACCGCGAAACTGCTCGCCGACGCGGGCCTGCCCGTCACCGAAGTGGCCGACTACACCGGCTTCCCGGAAATGCTCGATGGGCGAGTGAAGACGCTGCACCCGAAGGTGCACGGCGGCATCCTCGCCCGCCGCGACCTGCCCGAGCACATGCAGGCGCTCGAAGCGCACGGGATTCCGACGATCGACCTGCTCGTCGTGAACCTGTATCCGTTCGTGCAGACGATTGCGAAGGACGACTGCACGCTCGCCGACGCGATCGAGAACATCGACATCGGCGGCCCGACGATGCTGCGCTCGGCGGCAAAGAACCATCGCGACGTGACGGTCGTCGTCGATCCGGCCGACTACGCGGTCGTGCTCGACGAAATGAAGGCGAACGGCAACACGGTGGGCTACAAGACGAACTTCCGCCTCGCGACCAAGGTGTTCGCGCACACCGCGCAGTACGACGGCGCGATCACGAACTACCTGACGAGCCTCGGCGACGATCTGCAGCACGGCTCGCGCAACGCGTACCCGGCGACGCTGAACCTCGCGTTCGACAAGGTGCAGGACCTGCGCTACGGCGAAAATCCGCACCAGAGCGCCGCGTTCTATCGCGACATCGCGACGCCCGCCGGCGCGCTCGCGAACTACCGCCAGTTGCAGGGCAAGGAACTGTCGTACAACAACATCGCCGATTCGGACGCCGCATGGGAATGCGTAAAGACGTTCGACGCGCCCGCATGCGTGATCATCAAGCACGCAAATCCGTGCGGCGTCGCGGTGGGCGCGAACGCGGGCGAAGCGTACGCGAAGGCGTTCCAGACCGATCCGACCTCCGCGTTCGGCGGCATCATCGCGTTCAACCGCGAAGTCGACGAAGCCGCGGCTCAAGCGGTCGCGAAGCAGTTCGTCGAAGTGCTGATCGCGCCGTCGTTCTCGGATGCGGCGAAGCAGGTGTTCGCGGCGAAGCAGAACGTGCGTCTGCTCGAAATCGCTCTGGGCGAAGGCCATAACGCGTTCGACCTGAAGCGCGTCGGCGGCGGCCTGCTCGTGCAGTCGCTCGATTCGAAGAACGTGCAGCCGCGCGAGCTGCGCGTCGTCACGAAGCGCCACCCGACGCCGAAGGAAATGGACGACCTCCTCTTCGCGTGGCGCGTCGCGAAGTACGTGAAGTCGAACGCGATCGTGTTCTGCGGCAACGGGATGACGCTCGGCGTCGGCGCGGGCCAGATGAGCCGCGTCGATTCGGCGCGCATCGCGAGCATCAAGGCGCAGAACGCGGGCCTCACGCTCGCGGGCTCGGCCGTCGCGTCGGACGCGTTCTTCCCGTTCCGCGACGGCCTCGACGTTGTCGTCGCGGCGGGCGCGACCTGCGTGATCCAGCCGGGCGGCTCGGTGCGCGACGATGAAGTGATCGCCGCCGCCGACGAGCACAACATCGCGATGGTGGTGACGGGCGTGCGCCACTTCCGTCACTGATTCGTACGACGCATCGTTTTCGGCGAAACCCGGCGGTCGCTCACCGCCGGGTTTTTTATCGGCCGCGTGGCGGCGGTGCGTGATGCGGCGATCGTTGGTCGGGCCGAGCCCCGATCGCCGTGAGCGGCGCGCCGCAATCCCGCCCCCGCTTTCGCCGGGTTTCGGCGTCATTCGTGTAGTATCGGTCGCAGTCAGTCTTTCCGTTTCTCCATGCGAATCCTCGGCATCGACCCCGGCTTGCGTGTCACGGGCTTCGGCGTGATCGACGTCAGCGGCCATCGGCTCGCGTACGTCGCAAGCGGCGTGATCAAGACGCCCACCGCCGACCTGCCCACGCGGCTCGGCACGATCTACGACGGCATCTCGACGCTGATCCGCGAGCACGCGCCCGATCAGGCTGCGATCGAAAAAGTGTTCGTCAACGTCAACCCGCAATCGACGCTGCTCCTCGGTCAGGCTCGCGGCGCCGCGATCTGTGGGCTCGTGTCGGGCCGCCTGCCCGTGGCCGAGTACACGGCGCTGCAGCTCAAGCAGGCGGTGGTCGGCTACGGCCGCGCGACGAAAGAGCAGATGCAGGAGATGGTCGCACGCCTGCTGAGCCTGTCCGGCCTGCCCGGCACCGACGCGGCCGACGCGCTCGGAATGGCGATCTGCCACGCGCACGGCGGCGACACGCTGAACACGCTCGGCGGCATCGCACCCGCGCTCGCGAAGAAGGGGCTGCGCGTGCGGCGCGGACGGCTCGTCGGGTGACACGCGTTTGCGTGGCGCGCGCCGCCGTGCGCTACACTCGCGCTTTCCGTTCCGTCCCGCACTCGCCATGATCGGTCGCATCGCCGGCACCCTCCTCGAAAAGAATCCTCCGCACCTCCTCGTCGACTGCAACGGCGTCGGCTACGAAGTCGACGTGCCGATGAGCACGTTCTACAACCTGCCGCACACGGGCGAGAAGGTCATGCTGCTGACGCAACTGATCGTCCGCGAGGACGCGCACCTGCTGTACGGCTTTCTTACGCCGCAGGAGCGCTCGACGTTCCGCGAGCTGCTCAAGATCACGGGCGTCGGCGCGCGGATGGCGCTCGCCGTGCTGTCCGGCATGAGCGTCGCGGAGCTGTCGCAAGCGGTCACGCTGCAGGACGCCGCGCGCTTGACCCGCGTGCCGGGCATCGGCAAGAAGACAGCCGAGCGCCTGCTCCTCGAACTGAAGGGCAAGCTCGGTGCCGATCTCGGCCCGCTCGCCGGCGCGGCCTCGCCGTCCGATCACGCGGCCGACATCCTCAACGCGCTCCTCGCGCTCGGCTACTCGGAAAAGGAAGCGCTTGCCGCGATCAAGAACGTGCCGGCCGGCACCGGCGTGTCCGAAGGCATCAAGCTGTCGCTCAAGGCGCTGTCGAAGGCGTAACGGCGCGTCGTCGAAGACAGCTTCGCATGCCGGGCGCCGCGCCGCGACTCGGCCGTTCGGCCAGGTTGGCCGGAGCACGCCGCGCGGTACAATGGCCGCATGATCGAAACCGACAAACTCGCCGCCGAGCGGATCATTGCCGCCACGCCCGCGTCTTCGCACGAAGAGGCTTTCGAACGCGCGCTGCGCCCGCGCCAGCTCGACGAATACGTCGGCCAGGAGAAGGTGCGCGATCAGCTCGAAATCTTCATCGAAGCCGCGAAGCGCCGCGCCGAAGCGCTCGACCACGTGCTGCTGTTCGGCCCGCCGGGCCTCGGCAAGACGACGCTCGCGCACATCATCGCGCGCGAAATGGGCGTGAACCTGCGCCAGACGTCCGGCCCCGTGCTTGAGCGCGCGGGCGATCTCGCCGCGCTCCTCACGAACCTCGAAGCGAACGACGTCCTCTTCATCGACGAGATCCACCGCCTGTCGCCTGTCGTCGAGGAAATCCTGTATCCGGCGCTCGAGGATTACCAGATCGACATCATGATCGGCGAGGGGCCGGCCGCGCGCAGCGTGAAGCTCGACCTGCAGCCGTTCACGCTCGTCGGCGCAACGACGCGCGCGGGCATGCTGACCAATCCGCTGCGCGACCGCTTCGGCATCGTCGCGCGGCTCGAGTTCTACGACGCCGAGCAGTTGTCGCGCATCGTGCGCCGCTCGGCCGCGCTGCTGAACGCACAGATCGATCCGGCCGGCGCGCTCGAAATCGCGAAACGCTCGCGCGGCACGCCGCGGATCGCAAACCGCCTGCTGCGCCGCGTGCGCGACTACGCGGAAGTGAAGGCGGACGGCAACATCACCGCGGCTGTCGCGGACGCCGCGCTCGCGATGCTCGACGTCGATCCGGTCGGCTTCGACCTGATGGACCGCAAGCTGCTCGAGGCGATCCTGCACAAGTTCGACGGCGGGCCGGTCGGCGTCGACAACCTCGCCGCCGCGATCGGCGAGGAACGCGACACGATCGAGGACGTGCTCGAGCCGTACCTCATCCAGCAGGGCTTCCTGCAGCGCACGCCGCGCGGCCGCGTCGCGACGCTCCTCACGTACCGGCATTTCGGGCTCGCCGCGCCCGATGCCGCGAGCCCCGTGCACAATCTCTGGGATACGCCCGAGGCCGGGCGCTGACGCCTCCCCTGCCCCGACGAGCCGACCGATGTCCGCCCCGTTACACGACCGCCCCGCACGCACGCCGCTCGGACGTCCGCTCGTCGAACGCGTGCGAGCGCGCGTCGCGGGCGGCGTCACGCATCTGACGACGGGTAGCGGCGGCCCGTCGCTTGACTACTCGTCGCCGCCGGGCGACCCCGGCCTCTTCGGCCCCGACGCGGTGTGCTGGAAAGTGCACGCCGATTTCACGTCGATGATGACGGGCGGCATCTCCGCGCTGCTACTGCAGGCGCTGCATCCGCTCGCGCTCGCGGGCGTATGGGACCATTCGACGTTCCGCACCGACATCCTCGGCCGCCTGCGCCGCACCGCGACGTTCATCGCCGGCACGACGTACGGCAGCCGCGCCGACGCGCTGAAGCTGATCGAGCGCGTGAAGGCGATCCACGAGACCGTCACCGGCATGGGGCTCGACGGCCGTCCGTATCGCGCGGCCGACCCCGCGCTGCTCACATGGGTGCACGTCGCCGAGGTGTCGAGCTTTCTCGCCGCGCACCTGCGCTACGTGAACCCGCGGCTGTCGGGCGCCGATCAGGACCGCTACTACGCGGAAACCGCGCGCGTCGCCGAGATGCTCGGCGCGGCGCACGTCCCGAAGACGCGCGCGGACGTCGCCGCGTACTTCGCCGCGATGCGCGCCGAGCTCGAGACGAGCGAGCGCACGCGCGAGGTGGTGCGGATACTGATGAACGTGCCCGTCCCGAAGCCGGCGATGCGCCCCGCCGCCGCGCTGCTGTTCAACGCCGGCGTCGATCTGCTGCCCGCATGGGCGCAGCACATGCTCGGCCTGTCGTCGCTCGCGCCGGTGCGCCGCGCACTCGTTCGGCCGGGCGTGCGTATCGTCGCGCCCGTGATCCGCTGGGCGCTCGTCAACGGCGTATCGAAGCGCGCGCGCCGGCGCGTCGCCGCCCGGCCCGAGCAGCCGGACCGCAGCGGCACGTAGCCAAACCTGTCCAATTCATTTCAAATACCTGTCACATTGATTCGCGATGCTGACGGGTCCGCGCTCGCGCGTCGATCGCGCGCCGCCACCCTCGAACCCTCTTCGATTCCCATCGCCCATGCCGCGTCCGATCTTCCGCCTCGCCGCTGCCGCGTTCCCGTTCGTCGCCGTGCTCGCCGCCTGCGGCGGCGACGGCACCGCGCCCGTTTCCCCGCCTGCCGCCGTCGACGCCGGCGCCGCCGGCCCCGCGCCGGGCAATACGACGAATGCCGGATCGAACACCGACACCCCGCCGCCGACGCCCGCTCCCGCGCCAGGCAAATGGAAGAACGCGCGCACGGGCGACATGCTCGACGTCGCGCTCGGCGAGCTGCATCCGACGCAAGGCGCGCTCGGCTACGACCAGATCCATTACAAGCTCGGCCGCTACGAGCGGCAGCCCGACAGGAAGTTCGACGATTTCTGCACGGACGAAGGGCTCGGCGGCATCGCGCCGGACGGCTACACCGCGCAATCGACGCTGCGCGACGCGGCGAGCTACGCGTGCGCGACGAGCGCCGGCGCGCGCGATCGCACCGTGCTCAATCCCGTCGTGATCGGGCCGAACGGCGACACGCTGTACGTGACGGACGGCCACCACGGACTGTCGACCTATTACGAGACGCCCGACGGCGGCGCGGCGCTGCGCGTGCACGTCGTCGTCAAGGACAACCTCGGCGACTACTCGGGCCCGGCGTTCTGGCAGCAGATGCAAAGCCGCGGCTACACGCGCCTGAAGGACGGGAACGGCCGGCCGATCGCGCCGGACCAGTTGCCCGCCGGCCTTGGCCTGAAGCTCGGCATGCAGGACGACCGCTACCGGTCGCTCGTCTATTTCACGCGCGACATCGGCTACGCGAAGCCCGCGCAAGCAACCGACTATCTCGAGTTCTACTGGGCCGACTGGCTGCGGCAGCAGCCGGAAACGTTCTCGCTCGCCGGCTACGACCTCGCGCGCGCGGGCGCGACCGATCCCGATCCGGCGAAGGCCGATACGGGCTATCTGAATGCGGTATGGAACGCGTCGGCGCGGATGGTCGCCTCGACCGATCCTGTAATCGACGGCAAGACGGGCGCGGACCTCGGCCGCGCCGACCAGATCAACGGGGGCAAGAAATACAGCAAGGGGGAATTCGACAAGCTACGCCAGCCGATCACGGCCGACAAGCCGGGCAAGATCGCGTATGCGCTCGATTACCGGTCACGCCACGGGCTGCACTGACGCGGCGCGATGGCCACGTGGCCGCGCCCGCCCATCGGCCGCGCTCACGCGCGCACGCGCCGCCAGCCGCGCTGCGACGCGCCGATCGTCACAGCACCTGCCGATAACCGTCGTCGTCGCTCGCTTCGCTCAGGTGATCGACGTCGGCCCAGCGCACGACGCGCGCGCGGCCATCGTCGTAATCGACGATATTGACGCTCGTATTCAGCAGCGCATGCTTGCGCGGCGCGTCGAGCGGCAAATCGCTCGCGAACCGGTACACGCAGTCGAGCACGCCGCCGTGCGCGACGCAAGCGATGCGCCCGCCCGGATGCGCGGCGACGATCCGCTCGACCTCATGCAGCACGCGATGATAGAACGCGCGGTGTGACTCGCCGCCTTCCGGCTCGAAGCCCGGGTCGCGCGTCTGCCACTGCGCGAACGCGTCGGGAAAGCGCGCCTCGATCTCGGTGCTGTCGTGCCCCTGGAACACACCGTACGCACGCTCGCGAAGCCCCTCCCGCAGCATGAGCGGCAGGCCGAGCGCGTCGGCTGCCGGCTGCGCGGTCTGCCGCGCGCGCAACAAATCGCTCGTATAAATCGCATCGATCCGCGCGCCGGCGAGCGCCTCCCGCGCGAGCCGCCCGGCCAGTCGCCGCGCCTGCGCGAGCCCCGTGTCGGCAAGCGGAATGTCGATGTGGCCTTGAATCCGCTTGATGCGGTTCCAGGCCGTCTCGCCGTGGCGAATGAAGAGGATCTGCGTCGTGGGCATCGGTGCGGTCTCGAATCGAAGCGTCAAGGGCGCATCAGGGGCGTGTCTGCAACCAGAACGTCACGGGGCCGTCGTTGACGAGCGACACCTGCATGTCGGCGCCGAACTCGCCTGTCGCGACGATCGGGTGACGCTCGCGAGCCTGGCGCACGAAATAGTCGAACAGGCGCGCGCCCTCGTCGGGCGGCGCGGCCGGCGTGAAGCTCGGGCGCAGGCCGCTGTTCGTGTCGGCGGCGAGCGTGAACTGCGACACGAGCAGCAGGCCGCCCGCGCGTCCCGCGCCGTCGAGGTTCGACACAGGCAGGTTCATCTTGCCCGCCGCGTCGCTGAACACGCGGTAGCCGAGCACCTTCGCGAGCAGCTTGTCGGCGGCCGCCTCGGTGTCGCCGCGCTCCGCGCAGACGAGCGCGAGCAGGCCCGGGCCGATCTCGCCCGTCACACGCTCGCCGACGCGCACGTCAGCGCGCTTCACGCGCTGGATCAGCGCGATCATGCGGTGAGCGTCACGCGCGCGAAGCGGCGCTTGCCGACCTGCACGACGAACTCGCCCGCATCGACCTTCAGCGCCTTGTCGGACACCGTCGCGCCGTCAATCTTCACGCCGCCCTGCTCGATGTTGCGCAGCGCCTCGCTCGTCGACGGCACGAGCCCCGCCTGCTTCAGCAACTGGCCGATCGCGAGCGGCGCGCCGGCGAGCGTCACGCTCGGGATGTCGTCGGGCACGCCGCCCTTCGCGCGGTGATTGAAGTCCTCGAGCGCGCGTTCGGCGTCGGTCTGCGAATGGAAGCGCGCGACGATCTCCTGCGCGAGCATCACCTTGAAGTCGCGCGGATTGCGCCCGCCTTCGATTGCGCCGCGGAACTGCGCGATCTCGTCGAGGCTGCGGAACGACAGCAGCTCGAAGTAGCGCCACATCAGCACGTCTGAGATGCTCATCAGCTTGCCGAACATGTCGTTCGGCTTCTCGCTGATGCCGACGTAGTTGCCCTTCGATTTCGACATCTTCTCGACGCCGTCGAGCCCTTCGAGCAGCGGCATCGTCAGGATGCACTGCTGCTCCTGGCCGTACTGCTTCTGCAGCTCGCGGCCGACGAGCAGGTTGAATTTCTGGTCGGTGCCGCCGAGCTCGAGATCGGCGTTCAGCGCGACCGAGTCGTAGCCTTGCATCAGCGGATACAGGAATTCATGGATCGAGATCGGGATGCCGCCCTGGAAGCGCTTCGTGAAATCCTCGCGCTCGAGCATCCGCGCGACCGTGTAGCGCGACGCGAGCTTGATCATCCCGTCCGCGCCGAGCGGCATCGACCATTCGCTGTTGTAGCGGATCTCGGTCTTCTCGCGGTCGAGCACGAGCGCGGCCTGCTCGAAATAGGTCTTCGCGTTCGATTCGATCTGCTCGCGCGTGAGCGGCGGGCGCGTCGCGTTGCGGCCCGACGGATCGCCGATCAGCGACGTGAAATCGCCGATCAGGAAAATCACCGTATGGCCGAGATCCTGCAACTGGCGCATCTTGTTCAGCACGACCGTATGGCCGAGGTGGATGTCGGGCGCCGTCGGATCGAGGCCCAGCTTGATGCGCAGCGGCTTGCCCGTCGCCGCGCTTCTCGCGAGCTTCTGCGCGAACTCTTCCTCGATCAGCAGCTCGTCGACGCCGCGCTTCGTGACGGCGAGCGCGTGGCGGACTTCATCGGTGATCGGGAAGGCGGGCTTGGAAGTGGGATCGGTGCTCATCGGTGCAAGAGGAAGGAATATCGCAAAAAGAGCAATTTTCCCATAAGTTGCGCGCGGACCGCTTAACGGCGCGCCCGCATGCGCGGATAATCGGCGACGACGGCGCGCGGCGGGCCTTCCGCGCGCGCCCCATCTCGATTCCGGAGCAATCAACGTGGCGTCCAATCGCATGCAACCCGGCCATCCCGCGGATGGCGTGTATTTCGGCCTGATGTCGGGCACGAGCATGGACGGCGTCGACGGCGTCGCCGTGCGCTTCGAGGCGGGCAAGCCGCCCGCCGTGCTGTCCGAGGCGTTCGTCGGCTTCGCCGACACGCTGCGCGACGCCCTCTTCGCGCTGCAACAGCCGGGCGACGACGAGATCGAGCGCGAGGCGCTCGCCGCGAACGCGCTCGCCGCGCGCTACGCAGTGTGCTGCCACGAGCTGCTGCGCGCGGCGGGCCTTTCGCCCGACGACGTGCGCGCGCTCGGCGTGCACGGCCAGACGGTGCGCCACCGGCCCGAGCGCGGCTACACGCGGCAGATCAACAACGCGGCGCTGCTCGCCGAGCTGACCCGCATCGACGTGATCGCCGATTTCCGCAGCCGCGACGTCGCCGCGGGCGGCCAGGGCGCGCCGCTCGTGCCGGCGTTCCACGCGACGGTGTTCGGCTCGCCCGACGAGACACGCGTCGTCTGCAACCTGGGCGGCATCAGCAACATCACGATCCTGCCCGCCGCGCGCGGCGGGCAGGACGAACGGGGCGACGCGGTGCGCGGCCACGATTGCGGCCCGGCGAACGCGCTGATCGACGCATGGGCGGGCCGCCACCTGAAGCAGCCGTTCGACGACGGCGGGCGCTTCGCGGCGCGCGGCACGGTCGACGAAGCGCTCCTCGCCGCGCTTCTCGACGAGCCGTACTTCCGGCAGAGCGCGCCGAAAAGCACCGGGCGCGACCTCTTCAACACCGACTGGCTCGACGTGAAGCTCGCCGGTTTTCCGGGCCTCGCGCCGGAGGACGTGCAGGCGACGCTCACCGCGCTGACTGCGGCGAGCGTCGCAGACGAGATCGCGCGGCATGCGGGCGACTGCCGGGCCGTCTACGTGTGCGGCGGCGGCGCGCGCAACCCGGTGCTGCTCGACGCGCTCGCGACGGCGCTCGCGGCGCGCGGGCTCGACGCGCCCGTCGCCACGACGGCCGCGCTCGGCGTGCCGCCGCAGCAGGTCGAATCGCTCGCGTTCGCCTGGCTCGCGTACCGCTTCAACGCGCGCGCGCCGGGCAACGTGTCGGCCGTCACGGGCGCGGCGGGCGAGCGCGTGCTGGGCGCGCTCTACCCGCGCTGAAGCGGCAGCCCGGCCGAAGCCCGCCCGCGCGCACCGCACAGCCCGGCGCGCACGGCGGCGAAGCCGCAGCCCACCGGCACCGGCCGCGTCAGCGGACCGTGCTCGCGTCCTGCCCGAACAACACGCTGCGCGATTGCTGATCGACCGTCGGCGCCGTGTTGATCTCCTTCGCCCGCGCGTAGGCGCGCACGGTGGCCGGCCGTTCGGCGATCCGCGCGAACCAGGCGGCCAGGAACGGAAAATCCTCGAGGCGCTGCCGCTGCCGCTCGTGCGGCACGATCCACGGATAGCTCGCCATGTCGGCGATCGAATACTCGCCGGCGATGTAGTCGCGCCCGTCCGACAGATGCTTGTTCAGCACGCCGTACAGCCGCGACGTTTCCTTCACGTACCGCTCGATCGCGTACGGCAGCGGCTCGGGCGCGTACTGCACGAAGTGATGGTTCTGCCCCGCCATCGGGCCGAGCCCGCCCATCTGCCAGAAGAGCCACTGCAGCGCCTCGTTGCGGCCGCGCAGGTCGGCCGGAATGAAGCGCCCGATCTTGTCCGCGAGATACAGCAGGATCGCGCCGGATTCGAAGATCGACAGCGGCTCGCCGCCGTCGGCGGGCGCAGAGTCGACGAGCGCCGGAATCCGGTTGTTCGGCGCGATGCGCAGGAAATCCGGCTCGAATTGCTCGCCGCGGCCGATGTTCACCGGCACGATCCGGTACGGCAGGCCGGCCTCCTCCAGGAACATCGTGATCTTGTGGCCGTTCGGCGTCGTCCAGTAGTAGAGGTCGATCATCGCGTCAGGCCCCCGCCCCGGACGTGGCGGCGAGCCGTGCGTTCTGCGGGAACAGCACGCGGCGCGCCTCGTCGTCGAACTCCAGCTTGAACGCGTGGCGCGTCTTCAGCGCATCGGCGCGCTGCGCGGCCGGACGCGCATTGATCTCGTCGACGAGACGCTTCACGTTCGGCAACTGCGCCCACGCATCGTCGCCCAGCACGCGCGGGATCGCCTGCGCCCAGCCCCACACCGCCATGTCGGCGATCGTGTAGCGGTCGCCGACCATGTAGCGGCGGCCGGCGAGGCGCTCGTCGACGATGCGCCAGTGGCGCCACGCCTCGAAGTCGTAGCGGTTCGCCGCGTACGCCTTCGGCTCCGGCGCGAAATACTTGAAATGGACCGCCTGCCCGCAGTACGGGCCGATCCCCGTCGCGACGAACATCAGCCACGACAGCAGCTCGCCGCGCGCGGCGGGTGTATCGTCCGGCAGGAACCGGCCGGTTTTCTCGGCGAGATACAGCAGGATCGCGTTGCTGTCGAACACGGTCGCGTCGCCGTCGGCGATCGCGGGCGTCTTCGCGTTCGGATTGATCGCCTTGTACGCGTCGCTGTGCTGCTCGCCCTTGCGGGTATCGACAGGCACGAGCTCGTACGGCACGCCAGCCTCCTCGAGGAACAGCGCGACCTTGGCCGGATTCGGCGACGGGTGATAGAAGAATCGGATCATCGACTGGGTCCTCCTTGTCATGCGGGACGGTGAGCGGAGTTGCCAATGTAGCGCGCGCACTGAGACAATATGCGTCGATAAATCCCAATTACTTGACCAATCGTCTCATGAGCGATCGCCTGAAGGGCCTGCTCGCCCGTTTCGAGCTGCACGCCCGTGTGTTCCACTTCGGCACGCTGCCCGGCGCGTCGACGTTCGACATCTGCGAGGACGGTTTCCACATGCACCTGGTGCGCACGGGCGCCGTCTGCGTGACGGGCGGCGCGCTTGGCCTTCACGCGGTGCCCGAGCCGAGCGCGGTCTTCATCGGGCGGCCCGGCAAGTACCGGATCGAGGCGCGCGGCGACACGCCCGCCGAGGTCTTGTCCGCGACGATCGAGTTCGGGCTCGGCGACGAGAACCCGCTGTTGCGCGGCCTGCCCGATCTGCTCGCGATTCCGCTCGCGTCGATGTCACCGCTCGACGGCGTCCAGCAGGCGCTGTTCGCCGAGGCGAGCGCGCCCGCATGCGGGCACGACACGGTGATCAACCGCCTGACCGAAGTGCTCGTCGTGCAATTGCTGCGCTTCGTGATGCGCAACCGGCTGGTGGCGAGCGGATCGCTCGCCGGGCTGTCCGACGCGCGGCTCGCGAAGGCGCTGAATGCGATGCACGCGGACCCGGCCCTGTCATGGCCGCTCGAGCGGATGGCCGCGATCGCCGGCATGTCGCGCTCGCGGTTCGCCGCGCATTTCACGGACACAGTCGGCCTGCCGCCGGGCGAATACCTGCTGCAGTGGCGCGTCGGGCTCGCGAAGACGCTGCTCAGGCGCGGCTATGCGGTCAAGGAAATCGCGCCGGAAGTCGGCTACGGCAGCGCGAGCGCGCTGACGCGCGCGTTCGCGCAATGCACGGGACAAGCGCCAACCGATTGGCTCGCGCGTGCGAGCGACGCGGCCGGCACGATGCAGGAGATCGGCGTGCGTGCGGCATGAGCGAACGAAACGGCGAACGGACGAAAGAACGAAGGCCCTCAATCCGAAGCGCGACGCGCCGGCTTCGTCCGGACACAAAAAAACGGGGTATCGAGCCCCGTTTTTGTCGAGTGCGCGTGCGCTCAGACCGAGAACGACGAGCCGCAACCGCAGGTCGAGGTGGCGTTCGGGTTCTTGATGACGAATTGCGCGCCGTTCAGATCGTCCTTGTAGTCGATCTCGGCGCCGACGAGATACTGATAGCTCATGGCATCGACGAGCAGCACGACGCCGTTCTTGTTGAGCACGGTATCGTCCTCGTTGACTTCCTCATCGAACGTGAAGCCATACTGGAAGCCGGAGCAGCCGCCGCCTTGCACGAATACGCGCAGCTTGAGGTCGGGGTTGCCCTCTTCGTCGATCAGTTGCTTGACCTTGTCGGCCGCCGCGTCGGTGAAGACGAACGGAGCCGGCATCTCGGTGGTTGCCGCGGATTCGGTAACAGCGTTCATGCGAACTCTCCAAAAAACCATTGCCTGTTATTGTAGGACCGATCCGTAGATCGTGCTGACGCAGGCGAAATCAAGGTGCGCACCGCCGTTTTTCGCGCATTCGTTGCGCCAACGCAAGCCGCGCGCACATAAAAAAACCGCCAGCGTGAAAACTGGCGGTTTTTCTTGCAGCGATGCCGCCCGAGGGCGGCGTGCAGCACGAGCGATTAACGCTTCGAGAACTGCTTGGCGCGGCGCGCCTTGTGCAGACCGACCTTCTTGCGCTCGACTTCACGGGCGTCGCGCGTGACGAAGCCTGCGCTCGACAGAGCCGGCTTCAGCGTCGCGTCGTAGTCGATCAGCGCGCGGGTGATGCCGTGGCGCACTGCGCCCGCCTGACCCGTTTCGCCGCCGCCCGACACGTTCACCTTGATGTCGAACGTCTGCGCGTGGTTCGTGAGTTCCAGCGGCTGACGCACGATCATCAGCGACGTTTCGCGCGAGAAGTAGTCGGAGATGGGCTTGCCGTTGACGACGATGTCGCCCTTGCCAGCCTTGATGAAGACACGAGCGACTGCGCTCTTGCGGCGGCCCGTACCGTAGTTCCAGTTACCGATCATGTGGGCTCCCCTTAGATCTCGAGCGCCTTCGGCTGTTGAGCCGAGTGCGGATGCGTGGCTTCAGCGTAGACCTTCAGCTTCTTGATCATCGCGTAGCCGAGCGGGCCCTTCGGCAGCATGCCCTTGACCGCCTTCTCGAGCGCGCGGCCCGGGAAGCGTTCCTGCATCTTGCCGAACGTCGTTTCATAGATGCCGCCCGGGTAGCCCGAGTGACGGTAATACTTCTTGTCCAGCGTCTTGTTGCCCGTGACTTTCAGCTTGCTCGCGTTGATGACGATGATGAAATCACCGGTGTCGACGTGCGGGGTGAACTCGGGCTTGTGCTTGCCGCGCAGACGGCGTGCCACTTCGCTGGCGACACGGCCGAGAACCTTATCCGTCGCGTCAATCACGTACCATTCGCGCGCCACCTCATGGGCTTTTGCGGAAAACGTCTTCATGATCGATCCAAAATTGATTGCTTATGCCCAAACGTTCTTTCCTGCTTGTCTGCTCTTGGCAGGCGCTTCGTGGCGCGATGCAGGCTCTCCCTGTTCTTTTTCCGTGGGCATGGATGCGGAAAAGCCCTGAATTATAAAGGAATTCGAGTTGGGTGGTCAAAGAAATCCGACGTCCGTCGTTTCGCGACCGCAGTGAAGCGTGCATCGCGGGCGCGAAGCGGCCACCGCCGGCCGTCCAAGCTTGCACTGGACGAAAAAAAGCCCGAACCGCTGGTTCGGGCTTAATCCACCAAAGGAGGAGGGTGGAGGAGACATGCGGAGGTTGCCGCAACGCGACAACCAATGACCCACATTATACGAACCGGGAGTCGACAGCACAAGAAAAACCGCATGGAGAAATGCGCTCTCATAATACGGAAAATTACCCAATCTCCAAGCGATCGGATTTTTCCTTTTAAATCAAAAAGATAACGAATCACCCCTGAACGAATGGACTTTCCGCCTAGAGCAAAACCCCCAAAGATCGGAGGGCGATCGGCGCCGCCCGGACCGGACGCGATACGCGATCGGACGCTGTTTTTGCCCTTCTTGCAGCGCATCAGCCGACTGTTGCAGGCGGGGCTACAATGCCGGATCACAATCGAATCAAGCAACGCTGGAGCTCGCGCATGGAATGCAAAGTAAGCTGGATGGGCCAGGACGGCATGGCATTCGCCGCCCAGACGGGCAGCGGCCACCTCGTCACGATGGATGGCGCGCCCGAAGGCGGCGGGCACAATCTCGCGCCGCGTCCGATGGAGATGGTGCTCGCCGGCACGGGCGGCTGCACGGCCTATGACGTCGTGCTGATCCTCAAGAAGAGCCGCCAGGAAGTCACCGGCTGCTCGGTGACGCTGCAGGCCGAGCGCGCGAGCGAGGACCCGAAGGTGTTCACGAAGGTCCACTTCCACTTCACGGTGACGGGCCGCAACCTGAATCCCGCGACCGTTGAGCGCGCGATCAACCTGTCGCACGACAAGTACTGTTCGGCGTCGATCATGATCGCGAAGACGGCCGAGCTGTCGCACTCGTTCGAGATCGTCGCCGCGTAACGCGCGTCGCCCGCCGCGCGGGTCGAGAAAAGGAAAAAGGCCGGCGCCGCATCGGGCGCCGGCCTTTCCTTTGTCATCGGGCGGCAAAGCGGGCCGATAAGCCGGATTCTGTGCGAACCGCGCGCCCGAAGGCGCGCGGCCCGTGGCAGCCATTCCTCTAGGCGCGCCATTGCTGACGCGCTCAAGCTTCCTACCCGCGAACGAGACGGGGGCACCGTCCTGCATCCGAAGATGCGCGTCCGCCTACTTGGAATTGCTCCGGGTGGAGGTTACCGTGCCGGTCTGCGTCGCCGCAGCCGCGGTGCGCTCTTACCGCACCGTTTCACCCTTGCCTGATCCCGGCTTGCGCCGGGCCATCGGCGGTTTGCTTTCTGTTGCCCTGTTCCGCGTGTCGCCACGGATGGCCGTTAGCCATCACCCTGCCCTGTCGGAGTCCGGACTTTCCTCGCCCTTCGCGGCGAACCGCGAAGGCCGCGACTGCCTAGCCTGCTTTGCGAGCGGGATTCTAGCACCGTAAAGCGGCGCTCGCTCGGGGCGATGGTCCTGGTCTTGTTGCAACGACGGTCCGCGCGGATCGTGCGCCAGTGCATGTGTGGTTGCCGGTCCGGCACGACGATGCTCGCCGTCCATTGGTCGGCCGATGCGGGGCATGTCGGCGCGCGTCACCCCGCGCGCGAACGGCGGCCGCTGCGAAACACCTGCGGATCGTCGTAGAAAGACGGCGATTCGTTCGCCGGCCACCAGCCGGGCACGCCGAGCACCGGCAGCGGCGCAAAGCCGCGGCTCGCGGGCTCGGTCGCGGCGAGCGCCGCCGCGACGCGTTCGTCGAGCGAGGCGCGGCGCGACTCGTCGCGCCAGTCGAAATACGCGGCCGGCACGTCGACGATCCACGCATGCGCGGTGCAGCCCTTGTACGGATCGACGAGCTTTTCGAACAGCGCATGGCCGACGATCCGCGCGTCGCAGCGCGAACCCCACGCGTCGCGCGACGCGCGCATCAGCGTCGGCCAGTCGAAGCCGCGCAGCGCGGCGGCAAGCGCCGGGTCCGACGTCGCGAAGAGCGCGCCGTTCTCGTCGAGCAGCGTGAGGGCGTCGCGAACGCCGCCGCGCACGGAGCCGACGCCCGTCGCGTCGATCGCCGCGGCCTGGCGCGCGTTGAGCGCCGCCTTGATGCCCGGATACGCGAACCAGACGAGCGCGTTGAAGAAATCGTGCAGGTTGTGGCGGGTCGGGACGGCGCCCGTTTCGGCGATGTGCGTCTCGTACGCGACGCCCGCCGGCAGCGCCGCCTGTTCGACGAAACGAAGCGGCAGGCCGCGGCCCGCCACGAGTCGCCCGGCTCGGGCGTCGTCGTTCAGCATGCGCAGCCATGCCGCTTCGCCCTGCCGTGCCGCGTGCGCCCATCGTCCGCCGCGATCGGCCAACGGCGCGAGCCACGGCGCGGACCAATCGATTCGGTCGAAACAGGTTCCGTCACCGTCGGGATGCGACTCGCGCCAACGGTTCGAAGCACGAGACACACGGGATTCGCGGGATTCGCCCGGATCGCGATCGGCCGCCGAGCAGTCCGGGTGCGCCGGCCCGCGTCCGCCGTGCGGATCACCCGGGCCGAACGGCGCGTCCCCCCGGTCGGCAAGACCCGCCGCGTCCGGACGCCGAGGATCGGCCGCGCCGTGCGCGCCTGTCGGCCGCGGCGCGCCGCTCATGGCGTCCCAAGCGCCCCGAGCGCTCGTGTCGTCCTGCTCGCTCATCTCGTTGGCACCGAATCCGTCCGCGTGCGGCAACCCGGCCGGCCGCCGCGCCGCGCCGCGAGCGTCAGACGAGCCGCCAGCCGATCGCCTCGCCGCCGCGCAGCGGCACGACGGGGCCGGCACCCGCGTCGATCTCGCGCGGCAGCTCCCATGTCTCGCGGCGCAACGTCACCGTCTCGGCGCTGCGCGGCAAACCGTAGAAGTCCGCGCCGAAGAAGCTCGCGAAGCCTTCGAGCTTGTCGAGCGCGCCCGCCTGATCGAACGCCTCCGCGTACAGCTCGAGCGCGTGCAGCGCGGTGTAGCAGCCCGCGCAGCCGCACGCTGCCTCTTTCGCGCCCTTCGCATGCGGCGCGCTGTCGGTGCCGAGGAAGAAGCGCGGATTGCCCGAGCTCGCCGCCTCGACGAGCGCGACCCGATGCGTCTCGCGCTTGAGCACCGGCAGGCAGTAGTAATGCGGGCGGATGCCGCCGAGGAAGATCGCGTTGCGGTTGTACAGCAGGTGGTGCGCGGTGATCGTCGCGCCGATCCGGCCGGACGCCGCATCGGCGTCGCGCACGTAATCGGCCGCGTCCTTCGTCGTGATGTGCTCGAACACCACGTCGAGCCCCGGCAGCGCGCGGCGCAGCGGGGTCATCACGCGGTCGATGAACACCTTCTCGCGGTCGAACAGGTCGATCGACGGATCCGTCACCTCGCCGTGCACGAGAAGCGGCATCCCGACTTCCTGCATCGTCTCGAGCGTCTTCGCGCATTTGCCGAGCAGATCGGTCACGCCGGCGTCCGAGTTCGTCGTCGCGCCCGCCGGATACAGCTTCACGCCGTGCACGAAGCCGCTTTCGCGCGCGCGGCGGATCTCGTCGGCGGGCGTGTTGTCGGTCAGGTACAGCGTCATCAGCGGCTCGAACGTCATGCCCGCCGGCAGCGCGGCGAGGATGCGCTCGCGGTACGCCTGCGCTTGAGCGGTCGTCGTGACGGGCGGCTTCAGGTTCGGCATGACGATCGCGCGGCCGAACTGGCGGGCAGTGTGCGGCAGGACGGCCGCGAGCATCGCGCCGTCGCGCAGGTGCAGGTGCCAGTCGTCGGGGCGTGCGAGGGTGAGCGAGGCGGGAGCGGAAGCATTCATGGTGTCGTGGGAATGGCGCGCGGCGAGGAGCGATGCGCGGCGCGCCGGCCGCGCGCGGCGCCGACTGCACTGACGGCAAACCGCAACACGGAACCGCTCGCGCGCGGTTTTCGCCTTTTGCCGCTTGGGGCTCGGTGATATGCTTGAAGCCGACATTGTACCGGTTCCCTCCGGCGTACTCCCCCGCCAGCCTCAGCCGCACCCGCGATATGTGCCAACTCTTCGGAATGAACTGCGCCGAACCAACGGACGTGACGTTCTCGTTTACCGGCTTCGCGGCCCGCGGCGGGCTCACCGATCATCATGCCGACGGCTGGGGCATCGCGTTCTTCGAGGACAAGGCCTGCCGCCTCTTCATCGACCAGCAGTCGTCCGCGACGTCGCCCATCGCCGAGATGGTCAAGCGCTACCCGATCAAGTCGAAGAACACGATCGCGCACATCCGCAAGGCGACGCAGGGGCACATCCTGCTGGAGAACTGCCATCCGTTCATGCGCGAGCTGTGGGGCCGCCACTGGATCTTCGCGCACAACGGCGATCTGCACGACTACACGCCCGATCTCGACGGCAGCGTCTATCAGCCGGTCGGCACAACCGACAGCGAGAAGGCGTTCTGCAAGCTGATGCAGGGCCTGCGCGAAGCGTTTCCGAGCGCGCAGCCGCCGCTGCCCGAGCTGTTCGAGCAGGTCGGCGAGCTCACGCGCGACATCACGCGGCACGGCGTATTCAATTTCCTGATGTCGAACGGGCAGGCGCTGTTCGCGCACTGCTCGACGCGCCTGCACTACCTCGTGCGGCGCTGGCCGTTCTCGACCGCGCACCTGATCGACGAAGACATCTCGATCGACTTCGCGAAATACACGACGCCGGAAGACCGCGTCGCGGTGATCGCGACGCAGCCGCTCACCGACGACGAAGTGTGGACCGCGCTCGAGCCGGGCGAGCTCGTGATGTTCCAGTGCGGCGACGTCGCGGCGACGATGCGCATCCCGGTGCCGGAAGCCGTGCTCGAGAAGCTGCGCAACCCGGCGCTCGACGCATCCGCGTCGGCGCCGCGCCGGGCGGCCGCGCTCGCGGCGAGCGGCGAGGCCGGCGATCTCGGCGACGATCCGGTCGATTTCTGAGCGACCATCATTGCCTGCCGTCCGCACGACGCTTGAACGGGAACGCGTTCGCCGCCTCGCGCCGCCGTCCGTCCGAGGCCGGCGTGCCCCCATCCGAAGCTGATCAGGACCGCTTGCCGCAATGCGAGCGCGCCGACAAAAAAACGCCCGGCTCTCGCCGGGCGGCCTTCTCTTCGCCTCGCGAGCGACGCCGTGCGCAAGCGCACGACGCCCTCCCCGCGATCAATGCAGGATCTTCGCGAGAAAATCCTTCGCGCGATCCGACTTCGGATTCGCGAAGAACTCTTCCTTGCGGTCGTCCTCGACGATCAAGCCCTTGTCCATGAAGATCACGCGATGGGCGACCTTCTTCGCGAAGCCCATCTCGTGCGTGACGACCATCATCGTCATCCCTTCCTGCGCGAGCTCGACCATCACGTCGAGCACCTCGTTGATCATCTCCGGATCGAGCGCGGAGGTCGGCTCGTCGAACAGCATCGCGATCGGGTCCATCGACAGCGCGCGCGCGATCGCGACGCGCTGCTGCTGGCCGCCCGACAATTGCCCCGGGTACTTGTGCGCATGCGCCTTCAGGCCCACGCGATCGAGCAGCTTCATCCCCTTCTCGGCCGCTTCGTCCTTGTCGCGGCCGAGCACCTTGATCTGCGCGAGCGTCAGGTTCTCCGTGATCGACAGATGCGGAAACAGCTCGAAGTGCTGGAACACCATCCCGACCTTCGAGCGCAGCTTCGACAGGTTCGTCTTCTTGTCGCCGACCGATTGCCCGTTGACGAGAATCTCGCCCTGCTGAAACGGCTCGAGGCCGTTCACGGTCTTGATGAGCGTCGACTTGCCCGAGCCCGACGGCCCGCACACGACCACCACTTCGCCCTTCTTCACTTCCGTCGTGCAATCCGTCAGCACCTGAAACTGGCCGTACCACTTCGACACGTTCTTAATGGAAATCATCTTGTGACCTTTTTCTGGAGACCTTTGACCAATGCGGATGCGGCCGAGCACACGACGAAATAGCATGCGCCCGCGAACAGGATCATCTCGACGCTCGTGCCGTCGCGATCGCCGATGTTCGCGGCCGTGCGGAAGAAATCCGCGAGGCTGATCACGTAGACGAGCGACGTGTCCTGGAACAGCACGATCGCCTGCGTGAGCAGGAGCGGCACCATCGCGCGGAACGCCTGCGGCAGGATCACGAGGCGCATCGCCTGCGCGTAGTTCATGCCGAGCGCGAACGCGGCGTTCACCTGCCCGCGCGGCACCGCCTGGATGCCCGCCCGGATGATCTCCGAATAATACGCGGCTTCGAAAAGCGAAAACGCGACCATCGCCGACGCGAGCCGGATGTCGATCGTTGGCGACAGCCCGAGCACGCCCTGCAGCACCTGCGGCACGATCAGGAAGAACCACAGCAGCACCATCACGAGCGGAATCGAGCGGAACACGGTGACGTAGCCCTGCGCGAACCACGCGAGCGGCTTGACGCCCGACAGGCGCATCAGCGCAAGCAGCGTGCCCCAGACGATCCCGATCACGATCGCGAGCAGCGTGATCTTGAACGTGACGATCGCGCCCGTCCAGAGCGTCGGCAGCGCGCCGGGAATACTACTCCAGTCGAACTGATGCATCACTTGCCTCCGATGTAGCCGGGCAGCCGGGACTTGCTCTCGACCCAGCGCATGAACGCCATCACGATCAGATTGATGACCACGTACGCGAGCGTGACCGCGATGAACGACTCGTAGGTCTGCGCGGTGTAGTCGACGAGCTGCCGCGCCTGCGCGGACAGGTCGAGCAGGCCGATCGTCGACGCGACGGCCGAATTCTTGAAGATGTTCAGGAATTCGGACGTGAGCGGCGGCACGATGATCCGGTATGCGACGGGCAGGAGCACGTAGCGGTACGTCTGCCATTGCGTGAAGCCCATCGCGAGGCCGGCCGCGCGCTGGCCCTTCGGCAGCGCGTTGATGCCGGAGCGCACCTGCTCGCAGACGCGCGCGCCCGTGAAGAGGCCAAGACAGACGATCGACGCGGTGAAGAATTGCGTGCCGGGCGGCAACTGCTTGATCCAGGTGCCGATCGACACGGGCAGCAATTCGGGCACGACGAGGTACCAGATGAAGAACTGCACGATGAGCGGGATGTTGCGGAAGATCGATACGTAGACCGTGCCGATCGCCGACAGCCATTTGCTCGGCATGGTGCGCAGCACGCCGAACAGCGACCCGACGACGAGCGCGATCACCCACGCGGCGAGCGACACCTTGATCGTCACCCAGAATCCCGACATCAGCCAGCCGAGATAGGTGGTCGGTTCGCCCGTCGAAACGGGGCTCAGGAAGATGCCCCAGTTCCAGTGGTAAGACATAGCCAGACTCCAACAAAAAGAAACGGAAGAAGCCGTGCCTCTTCCGTTTCGTCAGCGCTTGTTAGCTCGAACGGTTGGCTCGAACGGCCGTCCGCTCAATCGAGCGCCTTGTCGTTCGGATTCGCGTAGAGCTTCTTCATCTCGTCGGAGAGCGGGAAGTTCAGATTCAGGCCCTTCGGCGGGATCGGATTCTCGAACCACTTCGAGTAGATCTTCGCGGCTTCGCCCGACTTCTCGACCTGCGCGATCGCGTCGTCGACCACCTTCTTGAACGCCGGATCGTCCTTGCGCATCATGCAGCCGTACGCCTCCTGAGACTGCGGCTTGCCGACGATCACCCATTCGCCCGGCTGCTTCGCCTTCGCGCGCTCGCCCGCGAGCAGCGCGTCGTCCATCATGAACGCGACCGCGCGGCCCGTCTCGAGCGTCTGGAACGACTCGCCGTGGTCCTTCGCGCTGATGATGTTCATCCCCATCTGGTTCTTGTTGTTCATCTCGCGCAGCAGACGCTCGGACGTCGTGCCCGCCGTCGTGACGACGGTCTTGCCCTTCAGGTCGGCGAAATCCTTGATGCCCGAGTCCTTCTTCGTCATGAGGCGCGTGCCGATCACGAAGATCGTGTCCGAGAACGCCGCTTGCTTCTGGCGGTCGAGATTGTTCGTCGTCGAGCCGCACTCGATGTCGACCGTGCCGTTCTGCACGAGCGGAATCCGGTTCTGCGACGTCACCGGAATGTTCCTCACCTGCAGGTTGGGCAGATTCAGCTTCTTCTTGACCGCGTCGACGACCTTCATCTGGAAGTCGCGCGAATAGCCGACGACCTGCTGGCTCTGGTCATAGTACGAGAACGGAATCGACGATTCGCGGTGCCCCAGCGCAATCACGCCCGTATCCTTGATTTTTTTCAGCGTGCCCGTTTCCTGGGCGATGGCGCCGCCGGCGAATGTGCTCAGCGCCGCGACCACCAGCATTGCTTTCGGGAATTTCATCGTTGTCATCTCCTTGGCGAAAACCCGCGCCAGTTTATCAAAGTAATTTTTATGAAAGTAATGGTTGTTAACCACACTTCTGACCGGGCGGCATGCGCATTCCAACACGCGTTCGGCGCCCGGATACGCACGCGGGCGGCACCGGATCCGGCGCCGCCCGCGAGTGAATCACGACGCGGCCTCCAGCTTGCGCGTCGCCGATCGAGCCAATCCCGTCGATCAGGGGTACAGGCCGCGCATTTCGCGCGCCATCAGGATGCGCTTGCACGCGACGATGAACGCCGCCGTGCGCACCGACACGCCGTGCTCCTGGGCCACCGCCCACACACCGGCGAACGCCTCGCGCATCACGCGCTCGAGACGATGGTTGATCTCGTCTTCCGTCCAGAAGAAGCTCGAGAAATCCTGCACCCACTCGAAGTACGACACGGTCACGCCTCCCGCGTTCGCGATCACGTCGGGAATCACGAGCACGCCGTTCGCGCTCAGGATGTCGTCCGCGGCCGTCGTCGTCGGGCCGTTCGCGCCTTCGACGATGATCTTCGTGCGGATCTTCGACGCGTTCTTCTCGGTGATCTGGTTTTCCAGCGCGGCCGGAATCAGGATGTCGGTCTCGACGGTCCAGAACTCGTCGTTCGGCATCGGCTCCGCGCCTTCGAAGCCCGCGACGCCGCCCGTCACGCCGACGTGGTCGATCAGCTTGACGGTGTCGACGCCCGCCGGCTGGTAGATCGTGCCCGTGTGATCCTGCACCGCGATCACCTTCGCGCCCGCCTCCTGGAACAGCTTCGCGGCGATCCCGCCGACGTTGCCGAAGCCCTGGACCGCGATGCGCGCGCCTTCGATCTCGACACCCTTCTTCTTCGCGGCCTCGCAGCCGACGACGAACACGCCGCGGCCCGTCGCTTCCCGGCGGCCGAGCGAGCCGCCGAGCGAGATCGGCTTGCCGGTCACGACGCCCGTGGCCGTCTGGCCCTGGTTCATCGAGTACGTGTCCATCATCCACGCCATGATCTGCTCGTTCGTGTTGACGTCAGGCGCGGGAATGTCGGTGTTCGGGCCGATGATGATGCCGATTTCGCTGGTGTAGCGGCGCGTCACGCGCTCGAGCTCGCCGCGCGAGAGCTTGCGCGGATCGACGCGGATGCCGCCCTTCGCGCCGCCGTACGGCACGTTCACGGCCGCGTTCTTCACCGACATCCAGGCGGACAGCGCCATCACCTCGGACAGCGTCACGTCCTGGTGGTAGCGCACGCCGCCCTTGCCCGGGCCGCGCGATACGTTGTGCTGCACGCGATAGCCCTCGAAGTGCGCGACGGTGCCGTTGTCCAGCTCGATCGGCACGTCGACGATCAGGATGCGCTTCGGGCGCTTCAGCGTCTCGATCCAGCGCGACAGCGAGCCGAGGTACGGCGCGACGCGATCGACTTGCTGCAGATAATTGCCCCAGGGGCCGAGATCGTCCGCGTGCAGGTACGACGGGATGGACTGCGCGACGGACGGGGACTGCGATTGCGAAGACATGGAATCTCCAACGGTCGAAGAATGCGCACATTGTCGAAAAAGCGAATTTCGAAATCCAATGCCGTTTGCTTATTCGATTATGCGTTTCGTGCATGATCGGTCTTTTGCGCGAAAAACCGTGCGTTCGCCGTGCGAACGGCTGCAATCCCGATGCGATTGCGCGGAGCAACTTTCGTGCGCGGGGTGGCGCGCAGCGGTGCGGGCCGCGCCGGGCGCCGAGGCGCCGGCGCAGGGACCGCGGCGATTGTCAGGCGGCCGCGCCGAGCTCCTCGCGCACGACGTCCCACAGCGCGCGCACGAGCTTTTGCCGCGGCTCGTCGCCCTGCACCGCGAGCTTGTCCCGGTACAGGCGGATCTCCATCGTCAGCGTGAACGGCTCCGCTGCGCCCTTCGCCGCGCGGCCGAGCTTCACGAGGCGGCCGCTCGCGAGCGCGTCCTCGACCGCGCTGTGCGGCAGAAACGCGACGCCGTGCCCGGCGAGCGCCATCGCCTTCAGCGCCTCGGCCATGTCGGTCTCGTAGACCTTGTCGAGATGGAGCGGCGCGCGCGCGTTCGCGATGATCACTTCGGTCATCCGGCCGAGGTACGCATTGGGCGTGTACGACAGATACGGCACGGGCGCGTCGGCCGTGCCGGGCAGCGCGTAGCGCGCGCGGCCGCCGCGGCCGGGCGCCGAGAACGGGCTGATCGGCTCCGCGCCGAGCGTCAGCATGTCGTAGCGGGCCGGATCGAGCGCGACGGGATGGCTCGGGTGGTGATAGCCCATCACGAGATCGCAGCCGCCCTCGACGAGCGACAGCACCGCATCATGCACATTCAGCGCGCGCAGCCGCGTGTGGACCTGCCCCATCTTCGCCTCGATCCGCTGCAGCCAGCGCGGGAAGTACGTGAGCGACAGCGTGTGCGGCACCGCGAACTCGATCGTCGGCACGGGCGCGCCGACGTGGCCGCGCAGCAGCGTGCGCGCCTCGTGCGCCTGCGACAGCATCGCGAGCGCCTGCTCGTAGAACACCTGGCCCGCCTGCGTGAGGCGGGTCGGATAGACCGAACGGTCGATCAGCTCGGTCGCGAGCCACGCTTCGAGCGCCTGGATCCGGCGCGAAAACGCAGGTTGCGACACGTGCCGCAGCTCGGCCGAGCGGCTGAAACTGCGCGTTTCCGCGAGCGACACGAAGTCTTCGAGCCATTTGAGTTCCATGCGTGCCTTTGCTGCGCAAAGCGAGTGCGAGGGAAGAAGCACGCATTTTAACGGTCGGGCGCGCCGATCGCCCCGGTGCGTCGGCGCACGGCGCACGACCCGCGAGGCGGCGAAGCCCGCCGCGGCGTGCGCGCCGGCAAACGGCCCGCGCCCCCGGACGCATCGCCATACGCTTGATTCCTCACACATTTTGGCGCGGCACCACCCCGCACCAATGCCGCGCGCACGCACAGGCGCAGTGCCGCGCGGCGCTCGCGCGCGCCTGCCGCCGGTGCGCGCGAGCGCCGCGCCATCGCGCGAGCGCCACTCGCCAGCCGCTTTCATTGCTTTCGCCGCCTTTCCCGCCTGCCTTGCCCGGCGTGCGCTCGCGCCGTTTGAAACAAAAACATGCACCCCATTGGCATGAAGCTTGCGGAACAGCGCACCGGCCTGTCCCGCGCATCGCGCAGCGGCTCGTCGCCCCATTTCCACCATCCGCCGTCGACCGGCATACGCGAGGCTTCACCGATGGATACTCTGCGCACCTCCCTCCGAAGCGGCAACTGGCGCTCGCTTCTCGCGTGCTTCCTCTACTTCGACACGGGCTTCACCGTCTGGGTGCTGTACGGCCCGCTCGCGCCGTTCATCGGCAAGGACATCACGATGACGGCCGCGCAACAGGGCTTCCTCGTCGCGGTGCCGGTGCTCGCGGCGGCCATCCTGCGCGTCACGCTCGGCAACCTCTACCAGTCCGCCGACGGCCGGCGCATCTCGCTGATGGGCGTGCTGCTGTCCGCGCTGCCCGCCGTCGTGCTGCCGTTCGTGCCCGGCACGCCGTCGTACACGCTGCTCCTCGTGCTCGGCGTGTTCCTCGGGATCGGCGGCGCGAGCTTCGCGGTCGCGCTGCCGATGGCGGGCAGCAGCTATCCGCCGAAGGTGCAGGGCCTCGTGCTCGGCCTCGCCGCCGCGGGCAACATCGGCGCGGTGCTCGACGGCTTCATGTTCCCGCACATCGCGGCCGCGCTCGGCTGGAAATTCTCGACGGCCGCCGCGCTGCCGCTCCTCGCGATCGCGGGCTTCGCGCTCTTCGCGTGGGCCGACGACCGCGGCGAGAAGTCGGGCAACGCGAAACGCGCGTTCGGCGCGTTCGTGCTCACGCTCGTCGGCCTCGTCGCGCTCGTGCTCGCCGTGCATGCGGGCGTGTTCGGCGCGGGCAAGACGGGCGTGCTGCTGCTGCCCGTGATGGGCGCGCTCCTCGCGATCGCCGTGCTGCCCGGCCGCTATCGCGCGGTGCTCGCCGAGCGCGACACGTGGGTCATCATGCTGATCTACAGCATCACGTTCGGCGGCTTCGTCGGGATGTCGTCGTACGTGACGCTGCTTCTCACGACGCTCTATCAGATGCCGAAGATCGAAGCGGGCCTCTTCATGTCGCTGCTCGCGTTCCTCGGCGCGATCGTGCGCCCGTTCGGCGGCCACCTCGCCGACCGCATCACCGGCGTGCGCGCGCTGATGGTGATCCTCGCCGCGATCGCCGCCGCCGACTTCGCGTTCGCGGCCGTGATGCCGCCGCTCGCGGGCGGGATCGCGCTCCTCGTGTGCCTGTACGTCGCGTTCGGCCTCGGCAACGGCTCGACGTTCCAGCTCGTCCCGCACCGCTGGAAGGGCAAGACCGGCCTGCTGTCCGGCATCGTCGGCGCGGCGGGCGGCATCGGCGGCTTCTATCTGCCCGTCGTGATGGGCATCGCGAAGGAAAGCACGGGCAGCTACCAGCTCGGTTTCGCGACGTTCGGCGCGCTCTCGACCTGCGCGCTCGCCGCGCTCGTGATGCTGCGCGCGCAGTGGCTGCGCTGGGCCGCGCCCGAGCTCGCCGCGGCCGGGCCGGCGGCGGGCGCCGGGATGCCGATCGGCGGCGCGGCGCGCGCCGGCGACTGAGATTTTCCGGCGACGGCGCGCGGCGGCCGGGCGGCCGCGCGCCGATGGTAAAATCCGCAGTTCTCCCCTTCACGTTTGAACCGCGGCCGCGCGCCTCCAGCCCGATCATGTCCGACACCCGTCCCGATATCCTTTTCGCCCTCACCGCGCTCTCGCCGATCGACGGCCGCTACGCCAGCAAGACCGAAGCGCTGCGCGACTGGCTCTCCGAAGCCGCCTTCATGCGCCACCGCGTCACCGTCGAGGTGCACTGGCTGATCGCGCTGTCGCGCGCCGGCTTCGCCGAGGTGCCGCGCTTCCCGGAAGCCGCCGAGCAGTTCCTGCTGCAGCTCGTCGAGCGCTTCACCGCGCACGACGCCGCGCGCATCAAGGAAATCGAGCGCGTGACGAACCATGACGTGAAAGCCGTCGAGTACTGGCTGAAGGAATCCGTCAAGGGCCAGGCCGAGCTCGAGCGCGCGAGCGAATTCATCCATTTCGCGTGCACGTCGGAAGACATCAACAACACGTCGCACGGCATGATGCTCGCCGGCGCGCGCCAGCACGTGATCCTGCCCGCGCTGCGCACGGTGCACGGCCGCCTCGTCGCGCTCGCGCACGCGCACGCCGAGCAGCCGATGCTCTCGCGCACGCATGGCCAGCCGGCCAGCCCGACGACGCTCGGCAAGGAAATCGCGAACGTCGCCGCGCGCCTCGCGCGCGCGATCGAGCGCATCGAGCGGGTCGAAATCCTCGGCAAGATGAACGGCGCGGTCGGCAACTTCAACGCGCACCTGTCCGCATATCCGGAGTTCGACTGGGAAGCGTTCTCGCGCGACGTGATCGAGAACCGCCTGAAGCTCACGTTCAACCCGTACACGATCCAGATCGAGCCGCACGACTACATGGCCGAGCTGTTCGACGCCGTTTCGCGCGCGAACACGATCCTGCTCGACCTCGATCGCGACGTGTGGGGCTACATCTCGGTCGGCTACTTCAAGCAGAAGACGAAGGCGGGCGAGATCGGCTCGTCGACGATGCCGCACAAGGTCAACCCGATCGACTTCGAGAACTCGGAAGGCAACCTCGGCCTCGCGAACGCGACGCTGCGCCACCTCGCCGACAAGCTGCCCGTCTCGCGCTGGCAGCGCGACCTGACCGATTCGACGGTGTTGCGCAACATGGGCGTCGCGCTCGGCTATTCGCTGCTCGCGTACGACGCGCTGATCCGCGGCCTCGACAAGCTCGAAGTGAACCCGCAGCGCCTGAACGAAGACCTCGACAACTGCTGGGAAGTGCTCGCCGAGCCGGTGCAGACGGTGATGCGCCGCTACGGCATCGAGAACCCGTACGAGCAGTTGAAGGAACTCACGCGCGGCAAGGGCATCACGCGCGACGCGCTGCGGCAGTTCATCGGCACGCTCGCGATTCCCGAGGACGCGAAGGCGCGTCTTCTCGCGATGACGCCCGCGTCGTACATCGGCAAGGCGGTCGAGCTCGCGAAGCGCATCGCGTAACGCGCGTCGTCGACACGATGAAGAAAGGCGCCCTGCAATTCGCAGGGCGCCTTTCTTTTTGCCGCCGCAGCGCGGCGATCGGCGACGGCGGCCGCGCCGCGGCCGCGCGCCGTCACTGTTGCTGCTGTTGCTGCTGCCGCTCGCTGCCGAGCTGGCTCATCACGCGCTCGACGATCTCGTCGGGCGTCAACTCGATGCTGACTTCGATCGCCTCGTCCGGGCCCGGCTCCTCGAGCGTGTCGAGCTGGCTTTGCAGCAGCGACGGATCGAAGAAGTGCCCGGTGCGCGTCTTCAGCCGCTCGCGCAGCACGTCGAACGAACCCTTCAGATAGACGAAGCGCACGTCGCGATCGTTGCCGCGCAGGATGTCACGGTACGCGCGCTTGAGCGACGAGCACGTGAACACCGCCGTCTCGCCCGCGCGCCGCTTCGCCTCGATGGCCTCGCGGATCGAGCGCAGCCACGGCCAGCGGTCCTCGTCGGTGAGAGCAATCCCGTGGTGCATCTTTTCCTTGTTGGCGGCGCTGTGAAACGCGTCGCCATCGGTATAGCTGCATGACAGGCGTTCCGCGAGCATTTCGCCGATCCGCGACTTGCCCGCGCCCGACACGCCCATTGCGATCAGAATCATTGACTACCCCTTGTTACAGAACCGCGCTCAGCACCAGCGTGAAGGCGAGACCGAGCACCGAGATGATCGTTTCGAGCAGCGTCCACGTCTTGAACGTCTGGCCCACGGTCATCCCGAAATATTCCTTGATCAGCCAGAAGCCGCCGTCGTTCACGTGCGAGAAGATCAGCGAGCCCGAGCCCGTCGCGAGCACGAGCAGCTCCGGCCTCACCGTGACGCCCGAGGCCGCCGCGATCGGCGCGACGATCCCGCACGCGGTCGTCATCGCGACGGTCGCCGAGCCCGTCGCGAGACGGATCAGCGCCGCGACGAACCAGCCGAGCAGAAGCGGCGACAGATGCGCGTGCGTCGCGGTCGCGACGATCTGCTGCGAGATGCCGCTGTCGCGCAGGATACCGCCGAAACCGCCGCCCGCGCCGACGATCAGCGTGATGCCCGCGATCGGCGCGAGGCAATCGCCGCAGAACTTCTGGATCTGCTCGCGATTGAAGCCCTGCAGCTTGCCGAACGTGAAGAAGCTCACGAGCACGGCGATCAGGAGCGCGACGTCCGAATTGCCGGCGAAGCGCAGCAGGCTGTTCGGCAGCGACTTCGGCGCGAACACGAGATCGGCCCAACTGCCGACGAGCATCAACACGACGGGCAGCAGGATCGTGAACAGCGTGATGCCGAAGCCCGGCAGTTCGCGCTGCTCGCCCGGCGCGCGCGTCTCGACGAATTGCGACGCGAGCGGGTTGTGCTCCGGCAGCTTCACGAACTTCGAGATCGTGAGCGCGAACAGCGGCCCCGCGACGATCGCGGTCGGCACGCCGACGATGAGGCCATACGCGATCGTCTTGCCGATGTCGGCGCCGTATTGCTGAACGGCGAGGAGCGCCGCCGGGTGCGGCGGAATCAGCCCGTGCACGACCGACAGGCCCGCGACCATCGGCAGCCCGACGACGAGGAGCGATTTGCCGGTGCGCTTCGCGACATTGAACGCGATCGGGATCAGGAGCACGAAGCCGACTTCGAAGAACACGGGCAGGCCGACGATGATCGCGACGAACATCATCGCCCAGTGGATGTTCTTCTCGCCGAACCAGTCGATCAGCGTGGTCGCGATCCGCTCGGCACCGCCCGATTCGGCCATCATCTTGCCGAGCATCGTGCCGAGGCCGACGACGATCGCGATGTGGCCGAGCGTGCCGCCCGTGCCCCCCTCGAACGATTTCACGATCTTGTCCATCGGCATGCCGACCACGAGGCCGAGACCGAGCGACACGATGATCAGCACGAGGAACGGATAGACCTTGTAGCGCGCGATCATCAGGATCAGCACCGCGATCGCGATCACGGTGTAAATCAGCAGCATGCTGCCTTGGACAGCCCCCATGTAGCACTCCTCCTTGGGATATATCGGGCCGGACGCGGCTTGCCGCCGCCCGGCTATGCAGAGTTCTCCGAAACGAGGCGGCTCGCCGCCCGTCGGGACGCTGAATTTTACTTTTGTTTATCAGGTCGCGATAGAACCGGTTCCATAAGCAAAAACCCTCGGAAAAACAACCAGATCGATTGTTTCGTCCGAGGGTTTTCCGGGTGCGGCCAAGCGATCGCGCTCAGCGTGCGAGACCGCTCGCCGCCTGCGCGAGGCGCGTGACCTCGGTCCAGTCCTGCGCGGCGAGCGCCGCCTTCGGCGTGAGCCACGAGCCGCCGACGCACACGACGTTCGGCAGCTTCAGGAAGCTCGGCGCGGTCTCGGCGGTGATGCCGCCCGTCGGGCAGAACTTGAGCGCCGGGAACGGGCCGTGGAACGCCTGCAGCATCGGCACGCCGCCCGCCTGCTGCGCGGGGAAGAACTTCACGATCTCGTAGCCGAGCTCGAGCGCGACGATGATGTCGGTCGGCGTCATCACGCCGGGCAGAAGCGGCAGGCCGGCGTCGACGGCCGCCTCGTGCATCTCCTTCGTGAGGCCCGGCGATACGCCGAACTTCGCGCCCGCCTGCTTCGCGAGCGCGCACTGGTCGGGCTTCGTGATCGTGCCGACGCCGACGACGATGTCGTCGGCGAGCTCGCTCGCGCGCTTGATCGCTTCGAGCCCGGCCGCGGTGCGCAGCGTGATTTCGAGCACCTTCACGCCGCCCGCGTGCAACGCGCGCGACACCTGTTCGCCCTGTTCGACCGAATCGAACGCGAGCACCGGAATCACCGGGCCCAGCTTCACGATCTCGCCAATCGTCTTCATCAATGCGACTCCTTTTCGCTTATGCGGTGACGTGCGCCGCTTCGCCCACCAACGCGCCGAACACCGACGCGCCCTGCTCCGCCGGCGCGGCCGCCGCGCGGAACACGCCGAACAGTTCGCGGCCGAAGCCGACTTCGTTTTCTGCCTGATGCGCGGGCTGCGCGATCGCGCGCGCCGCCCATGCTCGATCGTCGATCTCGACGTCGAGCACGCCGGCTTGCGCGTCGATCACGATCGTATCGCCCGTCTGCACCTTGCCGAGCGGGCCGCTCAAGAGCGCCTCGGGCGACACGTGGATCACGGCCGGCACCTTGCCCGACGCGCCCGACATCCGGCCGTCCGTCACGAGCGCGACGCGAAAGCCCTGGTCCTGCAGCACGCCGAGGAGCGGCGTCAGCCGGTGCAGCTCCGGCATCCCGTTCGCGCGCGCGCCCTGGAAGCGCACGACCGCGACGAAATCGCGCTTCAATTCGCCCGCGTCGAACGCGGCCTGCACGGCTTCCTGCGAATCGAACACGATCGCGGGCGCCGTCACCTTGCGGTGCTCCGGCGCGACCGCCGAAATCTTGATCACGCCGCGCCCGAGCCTGCCCTGCATCAGGCGCAGCCCGCCATCCGGCTGGAACGGCGCGGCGATCGGCCGCAGCACCTTGTCGTCGGCGCTCGCGCCGACGCCGTCGACCCACGTCAGCTCGCCGTCGAGCAAGCGCGGCTCCTTCGTGTAGTGCGCGAGCCCCTTGCCCGCGACCGTCGTCACGTCTTCGTGCAGCAGGCCGCCTTCGAGCAGGTTGCGCACGAGGAACGCAATGCCGCCCGCCGCGTGGAAATGGTTCACGTCGGCCTTGCCATTCGGGTAGATCTTCGCGAGGAGCGGCACCGCGGCCGACAGTTCGTCGAAATCGTTCCAGTCGATCAGGATGCCGGCCGCGCGCGCGATCGCTACGAGGTGCAGCGTATGGTTCGTCGAGCCGCCCGTGGCGAGCAGCGCGACGATCCCGTTGACGATCGCGCGCTCGTCGATCACGTGGCCGATCGGCGTGTACTGGCCGCGCTCGGCCGTGAGCTCGAGCACGCGGCGCGCGGCCTCGGCCGTCAGCGCGTCGCGCAGCGGCGTGTGCGGATGGACGAACGCCGAGCCCGGCAGATGCAGCCCCATCACTTCCATCAGCATCTGGTTGCTGTTCGCGGTGCCGTAGAACGTGCAGGTGCCGTGGCCGTGATACGCGGCCGATTCCGCTTCGAGCAGCGCGTCGCGGCCCACCTGGCCCGTCGCGAACTGCTGGCGGATCTTCGCCTTGTCGTCGTTCGACAGGCCGCTCGTCATCGGGCCGGCCGGCACGAAGATCGTCGGCAGATGGCCGAACTGCAGCGCGCCGATCAAGAGGCCCGGCACGATCTTGTCGCAGATGCCGAGACAAAGGGCCGCATCGAACATGTTGTGCGTGAGCGCGACAGCCGTGCTCATCGCGATCACTTCGCGCGAGAACAGTGACAGCTCCATTCCCGCGTTGCCTTGCGTGACGCCGTCGCACATCGCCGGCACGCCGCCCGCGAACTGCGCGACGCCGCCGCGCTCGCGCGCGGCCGCCTTGATGATGTCGGGAAAGCTCTTGTACGGCGCATGCGCGGACAGCATCTCGTTGTACGCCGACACGATGCCGATGTTCGGCTCGCGGATCGCCTTGATCGCGAACTTGTCGCTGCCTTCCAGGCCCGCGAAGCCGTGTGCGAGGTTCGCGCACGACAGCGCGCCGCGCGCCGGGAAGCGGCCTTGCGCGGCGTCGATGCGGGCGAGATAGGCTTGGCGGGTCGGGCGGCTGCGCGCGATCACGCGCTCGGTGACGGACGCAAGAGTGGGGTGCAGCGTGGCCATGCTGGGCGCTCCTCACATGAGCCGGGCGGGGCCGGCAAGCTGGAATCGTGGGGACGTCCGTGTCGTCGGACGAACGGCGCGAGTTTAGTAGAAAAACTACACACCCGCAATCTCGCAGCGCAGCAAAACAATCGGCAATGCATCGCCATAGCCTTTAGATACGGCACATTAACCTAGTGTTAACCCTGATACCCGTTGATCGACACATAGTGGCAATCGCTAGAAAATTCTTGTAGATTTTCTACAAGACAATCGTGATACTAGCGTCTGTCCTGTCATTTCACGCGCCTTTTCGCACCATGCTCCCCCGTATCGAGGCGACCCGCGCCCAGCTCCGCCCGTCCGAGCGCAAGCTCGCCGATTTCGTGCTCGCCGCGCCGCGCGAGGTGCTCGATCTGTCGATGACCGAGCTCGCTGCGCGCGCGGGCGCGAGCCAGCCGACAATCGCGCGCTTTTGCCAGGCGCTCGGCTGCAGCGGCTTTCGCGAGTTCAAGATCCGGCTCGCGCAGAGCGTCGCGCCGGGCGTCGCGTCGGTGTATCGCGACGTCGAGCCCGACGAGCGCGCGCCCGGCATCATCGGCAAGGTGTTCGACCGCACGATCGGCGCGCTGATCGAGGTGCGCAACAGCCTGTCGGCGACGAGCGTCGCCGACGCGATCGAGCTGCTCACGCGCGCGTCGCGCATCGAGTTCTACGGCGCGGGCGGCTCGGGCATCGCCGCGCAGGACATCCAGCACAAGTTCTTCCGGCTCGGCGTGCCGAGCGTCGCGTATTCGGACCCGCACACGTTCTCGATGTCGGCGGCGCTCCTCGGCGCGAACGACGTCGTCGTCGCGATCTCGAACACGGGGCGCACGCGCGACATCGTCGACGCCGCGCGCGCGGCGCTCGCGTGCGGCGCGAAGGTGATCTCGATCACGCACAGCCATTCGCCGCTCGCGCAGTTGTCGACGGTGAGCCTCGCGTCGAACGTCGCCGAGGAAACCGACGTGTTCTCGCCGATGACGTCGCGCATGTCGCATCTCGCGATCGGCGACATTCTCGCGGTCGGCGTCGCGCTGCGGCGCGGGCCCGAGCTCGTCGACCGGCTCGGCCGCGCGAAGGAGGCGATCACGCGGCGGCGGATCGGCGACGCGGGCGTGGCAAAGGAAAAAGCAAAGGTGTAAAACGAAGCGCGGCGCGCACCGGAAGACCGACGTGCGCACGCGTGCGCCCAACCGGCGTTCGTCGATTTCCTGTCAGAGAGGCACATCAAGATGAACAACGTTGCGCTCGTATGCGTCTCCGTTCTGGGATGCCTGCTGTTCGGCCTCGGCTTGTCCGTGTCGATGATGCGTTTTCGCGAGCGCACCGGCTCGGGCCATCAGCCGGACCCGGCGAACCGGCTGCACAAGCTCGTCCGTGCGCATGCCAATACGGCCGAATATGCGCCATTCCTCGCGGCGCTGTTTCTCTATCTCGGCGCGCGATCGCCTTCGGCGGCGACCGTGTCGCTGATCGTCGCGGCCACCGTGTGCCGCTGCCTCCTCGTCGTCGGGCTGATCGCATGGCCGACGATGGCGAAGCCCAATCCGGCCCGGTTCGTCGGCGCGCTCGGAACCTACCTGGCCGGACTGGCGCTATGCGCGACGCTGTTGCGTTGAAATGACGCGCGCCCGCGTCAGAACGGCTTGATCACCGCGAGCGCGACGGCGGCGAGCATCCCGAGCACCGGCAGCTCGTTGAACACGCGATACCACTTGTCCGACCGGCGGTTCTCGCCGCGCTCGAACACCTTCAGCAGATGCCCGCAGTACGCGTGATAGACGACAAGCAACAGCACGACCACGAGCTTCGCGTGCACCCAGCCCTGCCCCTGCCCGATGCCGATCACGAGCCACAGCCACAGCCCGCACGCGAGCGCGGGCACCGCGATGATCGTCATGAAGCGCAACAGCTTGCGCGCCATCGCGAGCAGCCGCCGGACCGCGGCGGGATCGGTTTCCATCGCGAGGTTCACGTAGATGCGCGGCAAATAAAAGAGCCCCGCGAACCACGACGCGATCAGCACGATATGAAAGGTCTTGACCCAGAGCATCGTCATCGATCGTTCTCCTTCGTCACTGACGCCCTTCGCCGTGCCCGAGCACGACATACTTCAGCGACGTGAGCCCTTCGAGCCCGACCGGGCCGCGTGCGTGCAGCTTGTCGTTCGAGATGCCGATCTCCGCGCCGAGGCCGAACTCGAAGCCGTCGGCAAAGCGTGTCGACGCGTTCACCATCACGCTCGCCGAATCGACTTCGCGCAGGAAGCGCATCGCGCGGTCGTGATCCTCGGTGACGATCGCGTCGGTGTGATGCGAGCCGTATTCGTTGATGTGCTCGATCGCGGCGTCGATGCCGTCGACGATCTTGATCGCGAGCACCGGCGCGAGATATTCGGTGCGCCAGTCTTCCTCGGTCGCGTCGACGAGCGGGCCGACGCCCGCCGCCTCGAGCGCCGCGCGCGCATCGGCGTCGACGCGCAGCTCGACGCCCTTCTCGCGATACAGCCGGCCGAGCGGCGACAGCACCGCGGGCGCGATCCCGCGCGCGACGAGCAGCGTCTCCATCGTGTTGCAGGTGCCGTAGCGGTGCGTCTTCGCGTTGTCGCAGACGGTGAGCGCCTTCGTCACGCTCGCGCGATCGTCGACGTACACGTGGCAGATGCCGTCGAGATGCTTGATCATCGGCACGCGCGCCTCGTTGATCAGCCGCTCGATCAGGCTCTTGCCGCCGCGCGGCACGATCACGTCGACGTAGCCGGTCATCGTGATCAGCTTGCCGACCGCCGCGCGATCGGCCGTCTCGACCACCTGCACCGCGTCCTGCGGCAGCCCCGCCGCGGCGAGCCCTTCGCCGATCAGCCTCGCGAGCGCGGTGTTCGACTCGAGCGCCTCCGAGCCGCCGCGCAGGATCGTCACGTTGCCGGACTTCAGGCACAGCGCGGCCGCGTCGACCGTCACGTTCGGCCGCGATTCGTAGATGATGCCGATCACGCCGAGCGGCACGCGCATCTGGCCGACCTGGATTCCGCTCGGGCGGTACTTGAGGTTGCTCATCTCGCCGATCGGGTCCGGCAGCGTCGCGACCTGGCGCAACCCCTCGACCATCGTCTTCAGCGCCTTGTCCGACAGCGTCAGGCGATCGACGAACGCCGCGTCGAGGCCCTTGTCCTTCGCGCGCGCGACGTCGCGCGCGTTGGCCGCCTTCAGTGCGTCGGCGTCGCGCTCGATTGCCTGTGCGACCGCTTCGAGCGCGGCGTTCTTCGCCGCGGTGGACGCGCGCGCGATCTCGCGCGAGGCGCGCCGCGCGCGGCGGCCGACGTCCGTCATGTACTGATCGATATCCATCGTGAGACTCGCAATGCAAGCCGCGTCGAGCGGCGAAAAAACGATTGTCGGAAAACGGGGGCGTCGGGCGCCGCGTCGGCGCTCGCGCGGCCGGTTCACGCCGACCGGTTCACGCCGACTGATTGTAAGCGCCGGCGCGAAAGCGCGCTCAGGCGGGCCGGCGCGGCGCGGCGCCGCCTGGCCCGGACGCGCGCGCGACGGTCATCGCGAGCTGGAACAGGCCGTCCCACGGATCGGGCGGCGGCTCGCCGCGCGCCGCACCGCGCGACACGGCGGAAAGCCCCTTGACCTGCCGATCGAGCCGCGCGGCGAACGCGAGCGCGTGCTCGAGCGCCGCCTCCGATACGCGCGACAGCGCGGGTCCGACGAGCCGCTCGCGCGGCCCCCACACGCGGTTCTCGCGCACGAGCACGGCAAGCGGCTTGCCGGCCGCGACGCCGCGCTTGATCCGCAGCAGCGTGCGCAATTCCTCGACGACCGCCCACAGCACGAGCACGAGCGCCTCGCCCTCGCCCTTCAGGCCGTCGATCATCCGCGCAAGCCGCGCGGCGTCGCCCGCGAGCATCGCCTCGTTGAGCTTGAACACGTCGTAGCGCGCGACGTTCAGTACCGCGTCGTGGATCTGCTCGAACGTCAGCGCGCCGGCCGGATACAGCAGGCCGAGCTTCTGGATTTCCTGATGCGCGGCGAGCAGATTGCCTTCGACCCGCTCGGCGACGAACGCGAGCGCGCGCCGCCCGTCGTCGCCCGGCGCGACCCGCTGCCCCTGCAGCGCGAGCCGCTGGCCGATCCAGTTCGGCAATTGCGCGCGCTCGACGGGTTCGATCTTCAGCGCGACGCCGCCGTTCGCGAGCGCCGTGAACCACGCGGATTTCTGCGTCGCCGAATCGAGCCGCGGCAGCGTGACGAGCATCAGCACGTCCGGGTTGTCCGCGCCGGCGAGCGTCTTCAGCGCGTCGGCGCCGTCCTTGCCCGGCTTGCCGGACGGAATCCGCAGCTCGACGAGCTGCCGCTCGCCGAACAGCGACATCGCCTGGCTCGCGCCGATCAGCGTGCTCCAGTCGAAGCCGCGCTCGACGGTGTGCACCGAGCGCTCGGTGAAGCCCGCCGCGCGCCCGGCGGCGCGAATCTTGTCGCACGCCTCCTGCGCGAGCAGCGGCTCGTCGCCATAGACGACGTACAGTCCGGCGAGCCCCTTCGAGAGATGCGGCTCCAGCGCGTCAAGTCGCAGTTGCATCGGTTCGAGCGTCGATCGTTGAGGAAGAAAGGAACGCGGCGATCACAGCGGCGGCGGCGGCAGCGGCGCGCGCGGCGCGACGGCCGGCACGCCCTTGCCCGGCTCCGGATGCAGCGTGCGAACGATCGCGAGGCGGCGCATCAGTTGATCGATCGCGTCGTTCTGCATGTCCGCGAACAGGATCTCGGCTTCCTGCGCCTTCGCGTTCGTGTACTGCGCGCTGTACGTCATCGCGCGGTTGAGCGCGATCAGCGAAGGCGGAATCAGCGCAGTGCCGTCCTTGGCCAGAAGCGTGTAGTTCAGCGAGTAGTTGAGCTGGTATTCCTGCACCGTGCCGAACCGGTCGAGCGTCAGCGTGCCCTGGCCGCGCGATTCCGCGAGGTTCAGCACCGCGTCCGCCTCGTCGGGCGTCTTGACGATCTTCGTGTCGCTGCCGGCCTCGACGAGGCGCGTGAGCCGCGCCGCCGCGGCGGGCGGCGCGCCGGCGATGAACAAGCGCTTGAACGCGTAGTCCTGCTGCCCGCGCAGCTTGAAACCGCACGCGGACAACAGCATCGCGCTGCCCACGAGCATCAAAAACGATCTGCGGATCACCTTCGCTCCTTGCTGATGCATGCCTGCCCCGCCCGCGCGCGCCGTCAGACGACGACGTTCACGAGACGGCCCGGCACGACAATGATCTTCTTCGCCGGCTTGCCTTCGGCGAATTTCGCGAACATCTCGTCGGCGACGGCCGCCGCCTCGATCGCCTCGCGGCTCGCATCCGTCGCGACCTTCAGCGCGCCGCGCACCTTGCCGTTGATCTGCAGCACGAGCTCGATCTCGGCCTGCTCGAGCGCGGCCTCGTCGACCTTCGGCCACGGCGCGTCGAGGAGCGGCGCGTACTCGTCCGCGTAGCCGAGCGCCTTCCACAGCTCGAACGTGACGTGCGGCACGACCGGATACAGCACGCGCAGCAGCACGCCGTAGGTCTCGCGCTGCACGGCGGGCGTCGCGCCCTTCGCGCTTTCGATCGCGTTCAGCATCTTCATCGCGGCCGACACGACCGTGTTGTACTGCAGCCGCTGGTAGTCGAAATCGGCCTGCTTCAGCACGCCGTGGATCTCGCGGCGCAGCGTCCTGTCCGCTTCGGCGAGCTGCGCGGCGTCGAACGACGCGCGCACGGCGAGCGCCTCGCGGTTCGCGAAGCCGAACGCCCACACGCGGCGCAGGAAGCGGCTCGCGCCGTCGACGCCCGCGCCCGACCACTCGAGCTGCTGCTCGGGCGGCGCGGCGAACATCGTGAAAAGGCGCGCGGTGTCGGCGCCGTAATGGTCGATCAGCATCTGCGGATCGACGCCGTTGTTCTTCGACTTCGACATCTTCTCGATGCCGCCCAGCTCGACCGGCTGCCCGTCCGCCTTCAGCACCGCGCCGACGGGGCGCCCCTTGTCGTCGAACGACACGGTGACGTCGGCCGGGTTGTACCAGGTCTTCTTGCCCGCCGCGTCCTCGCGGAAGAACGTCTCGTTGAGCACCATCCCCTGCGTGAGCAGGTTCTTCGCCGGCTCGCCGAACGCGACGAGGCCGAGGTCGCGCATCACCTTCGCCCAGAAGCGCGAGTACAGCAGGTGCAGGATCGCGTGCTCGATGCCGCCGATGTATTGATCCATCGGCATCCAGTAGTCGGTGCGCGCATCGACCATCGTCTCGGCGTCGGGCGCCGCGTAGCGCGAGAAGTACCACGCGGAATCGACGAACGTGTCCATCGTGTCCGTTTCGCGCTTCGCGGCCGCGCCGCACTTCGGGCACGCGCAGTTCAGGAACGCGTCGGATTTGGCGAGCGGGTTGCCCGTGCCGTCCGGCACGAGGTCTTCCGGCAGCACGACGGGCAGGTCCTGCTCCGGCACCGGCACGTCGCCGCAGGACGGGCAATGGATGATCGGAATCGGCGTGCCCCAGTAGCGCTGACGCGAAATGCCCCAGTCGCGCAGCCGGTACGTGATCTGCCTGTCGCCGAAGCCGCCCGCCTTCAGGTCGGCCGCGATCGCGTCGACGGCCGCGTCGTACGCGAGGCCGTCGTACTTGCCGCTGTTCACGCACACGGCGCGCGTCTTGTCGGCGTACCACTCCTGCCACGCGTCGGTCGAGTACGTCTCGCCTTCCGCGGAAATCACCTGCTGGATCGGCAGGCCGTACTTCTTCGCGAACGCGAAGTCGCGCTCGTCGTGCGCGGGCACGCCCATCACCGCGCCCTCGCCGTAGCTCATCAGCACGTAGTTGCCGATCCACACCTCGACGGGCGCGCCCGTGAGCGGATGCGACACCGAAAAACCCGTCGCGACGCCCTTCTTCTCCATCGTCGCGATGTCGGCCTCGGCGACGCCGCCGTGCCTGCATTCGTCGATGAACGCCTGCAGCTCGGGCTTGTCCTGCGCAAGCCGCGCGGCGAGCGGATGCTCGGCCGCGATCGCGCAGAACGTGACGCCCATGATCGTGTCCGCGCGCGTCGTGAACACGCGCAGCAGCTTCTGCTCGCCGTCGAGCGCGTACGGGAAGCCGAAGTTCACGCCGAAGCTCTTGCCGATCCAGTTCTGCTGCATGATCTTCACGCGCTCGGGCCAGCCGAGGCCGTCGAGATCGTTCAGCAGCTCGTCCGCGTACTGCGTGATCCGCATGTAGTACATCGGGATCTCGCGCTTCTCGACGAGCGCGCCCGAACGCCAGCCGCGCCCGTCGATCACCTGCTCGTTCGCGAGCACGGTCTGGTCGACCGGGTCCCAGTTCACGATGCCCGTCTTCTTGTACGCGATGCCCTTCTCGAGCATTTTCAGGAACAGCCACTGGTTCCACTTGTAGTAGTCGGGCTTGCAGGTCGTGACCTCGCGCGACCAGTCGATCGCGAGGCCCATCGACTGCATCTGCTTCTTCATGTACGCGATGTTCTCGTACGTCCACTGCGCGGGCGGCACGCCGTTGGCCATCGCGGCGTTCTCGGCCGGCATCCCGAACGCGTCCCAGCCCATCGGCATCAGCGTGTTGTAGCCGTTCATCCGCAGATAGCGGTACATCACGTCGTTGATCGTGTAGTTGCGCACGTGGCCCATGTGCAGCTTGCCGGACGGGTAAGGCAGCATCGACACGCAGTAGAACTTCTTGCGGTTCGCGTCTTCCGTCGAGTGGTAGGCATCGGCTGCGCGCCAGTCGCTCTGGGCGGCGGCTTCGACGTCGGCGGGTACGTATCTTTCGTGCATGGTGTGGTTCGGGCTGGGCGTTGAGCGGCGCGCGGCGCGAAGCGCCGGGCACGCGCGCTCGAGTGGATCGAAAGTCGCGCTTCCCCGGCGGCCGGGGCGCGGCGCAGGGAAAACGTCAATTATACCGTCCGCGCCGGCCAGCAACGCCGTCCGAGCGGGCGCGGGCCGCGATCAGCGCGGCGCGGCAGGCGATTGCGGCCGCGGCTGCTGCGGCGCGGCGCGCGGCGGCGACTGCCGGGCCGGCGGCGGCGCGGACGCGTCGGTGACGAAGCCGATCCGCGCGACGCCCGCCTGCTGCGCGGCGCCCATCACCTGCGCGATCGTGTCGTAGCGGGTGTCGCGCGCGGCGCGCAGGTGCAGCTCCGGGTCCTTGCCGCCCGCCGCCGCGTCGCGCAGCCGCGCGGCGAGCGCATCGGGCGCGACGGGCGCGTCGTTCCAGTACAGCTTGCCCGCCGTGTCGATCGACACCGTGATCGTCTCGGGCGTCTCGCGCGCGGGCGCCGCCGCGACCTTCGGCAAATCGAGCCGGATCGCGTGCGTCATGAGCGGCGCGGTGATGATGAAGATGACGAGCAGCACGAGCATCACGTCGATGAGCGGCGTCATGTTGATGTCCGCCATCGGCTGCGACGTGTGCTGATGATCGAGTCCGCCGAACGCCATGCCGCCCTCCTCGCTGGGTGTATCGGATCGACGCCGCTGGTCAGGGCGCGGCGGCCGGGGTTGCGGCCGGCTCGCCGCAGACGAACACGTGCAGATCGCGTGCGAAGCCGTCGAGCTCCTCGACGAGCTGGCGCACGAGCCGCCCGAGGATGTTGTACGCGAGCACGGCCGGAATCGCGACGACCAGGCCGAACGCGGTCATGATGAGCGCCTCGCCGACCGGGCCGGCGACGTTCTCGATCTGCGCCTGCCCGCTCGCCGCGATGCTGCCGAGCGCGTGATAGATCCCCCAGACGGTGCCGAGCAGGCCGACGAACGGCGCGGTGCTGCCGATCGACGCGAGCAGCACCTGGCCGAATTCGAGCCGCCGCTGCGACGCGCGCAGCGCGTGGCGCAGCGCGCGCAGCACCCGCTCTCCGCGCTCGACGCGCGCAAAGAGCGCATGCGGCTCGACGCGCGACGCGGCGTCGGCATCACGCGCGGCCTCGGCGAGCGGCGCGAACACGCGCTCCTTGTCGGCTGCGCGCAGTGCCGCGACGCCGTCGTCGAGCGTCGCCGCGCGCCAGAACGCGGCGAGCGCTCCGGGCCCCTGGCGCTTCGCGCGCACCAGCACCCACGCCTTCACGAGCAGGAAGCACCAGCTCGCGATCGACATCGCGAGCAGCACGTAAGCAACCGCGTGCGTGACGGCGTCGCCGCTCTCGAGGTAATGGAGGATGCCGGTCGGGGTCGCCATCGATGCCCGGAAGTGGCGCTCAGCGCAGGCCGAGCACGTCCTGCATGTCGAAGAAGCCGGTCTCGCGGCCGGCGAGGAAGCGCGCCGCGCGCAGCGCCCCTTGCGCATACGACACGCGGCTCGCCGATTTGTGCGTGATCTCGATGCGCTCGCCGATGCCGGCGAAGAGCACCGTGTGATCGCCGACGATGTCGCCGCCGCGGATCGCCGAGAAGCCGATCGTCGACGGATCGCGCTCGCCCGTCACGCCGTGGCGGCCGTAGACCGCGCATTCGTCGAGCGAGCGGCCTGTCGCGGCGGCGATCGTCTCGCCCATCATCAGCGCGGTGCCGGACGGCGCATCGACCTTGTGCCGGTGATGCGCCTCGATGATCTCGATGTCGTAGCCTTGCGCGAACTGCTTCGCCGCGAATTCGAGCAGCTTCATCGTGACGTTCACGCCGACGCTCATGTTCGCCGAGAACACGAGCGCGATCCTCTCGCCCGCCGCGCGCAGTTGCGCCTTCTGCGGCTCGCTGAAGCCCGTCGTGCCGATCACGAGCTTCACGTCGTGGCGCAGCGCCGCATCCAGATGCGCGAGCGTGCCCTCGGGGCGCGTGAAGTCGATCAGGCAGTCGGCTTCGGCGCACACGCGCTCGATATCGTCGGTGAGCGCGACCCCGGTCTGTTTGCCGAGGAACGCGCCCGCGTCCTGGCCGAGCTGCGGCGAGCCCGTGCGGTCGAGCGCGCCGGCGAGCGTCGCGTCGGGCGCGGCGAGCACCGCTTCGATCAGCATCCGGCCCATCCGGCCGGACGCACCAGCAATCGCAATCTTCATGGACGACATGCGCTACCTGCTACGAATGAAAGACGGGCGGCGCGCGCCGCCCCGGATTGGTTCGGACTGCCGGATCAGCCGCCCGTTCCCTGCGCGCCGGATGCGGGCGCGGGCGCCGTGAGCGGCTGGTTCGGCAGGCTGTCGGCGCCCTGCGGGCCGACCGGCTGGCTCGCGCCGCCCTGCGTGGCGGCCGGCGGAGGCGGACGATGGAACTGGAACTGCGGCTGGATCGCGGGCGCGGCGCCGGGCGGCAAGCCGCCAGGGGTCGGAGCGTTCGGCGCCGCCTGCGCGGACGGCGAGAAGCGGGCCGCCGCGCCGCTCTGGCCGGACACCTGCGCGGTCGCGCGGTTCGCCGCGCGCGCCGCCTGCGCGTTCGCGTCGCTCTGATCCGCCGCCTGCGCGGCTTCGGGCGCCGCCGCCGCAACCTCCGGCGCGGACGCGGCGCTCGCGGCCGCAGCCGCCTTGCGCGCCTTCTTGCCGCGACGATCGCCGTCGATGTCGGCGAGCAGATCGAGCTCGGACGGCAGATTGTCGGCGCCTGTCCAGCCCGCGAGGCGGTCGCCCGCGAAATTCACCACGAGATCGCGCTGCTGGACGACCGACGTCGAGCCGCGCTTGAAGTAGAAGATGTAGTCCCAGCGATCCGCATGGAACATGTCGGTCAGAAGCGGCGTGCCGAGCAGCGCGCGCACCTGCTCGCGCGACATGCCGACCTGCAGTTGCGACGCCTTTTCCTGCGACACGAAGTTGCCCTGGACGACGGTGATCCGATACGGCGTAATGCTCTGCGCGATCCGTTGGGTCACGCTGTCGTACGACGAACAGGCGGCCAGTCCGACCACGGCGACGGCTGCGATGACGGTGCTCCGCACGCGGCTCCTCTGAAGTTGCAAAAGCGATCTTGGAATCATGTCCCTCACCGTGCTGGCCCTTGTCCGAGGCCGCGCGAGAATGTCACAGATGACTGAAAAGGCGAAAAGCCGGTACTATTGAAGCCCTGCATTGTACTCTAGGGACGCCTAGCCATGACCAATCCGACCGATCTCAAAAACATCGGGCTCAAGGCCACCCTACCGCGCCTCAAGATCCTCGAAATTTTCCAGCAAAGCCCGGTCCGCCACCTGACGGCTGAAGACGTCTATCGCAACCTGCTGCACGAGGAGCTCGACATCGGCCTCGCAACCGTCTACCGCGTGCTCACCCAGTTCGAGCAGGCGGGCCTGCTCTCGCGCAGCAACTTCGAATCCGGCAAGGCCGTGTTCGAGCTGAACGAAGGCTCGCACCACGATCATCTCGTGTGTATCGATTGCGGCCGCGTCGAAGAGTTCTTCGACGCCGAGATCGAAACCCGCCAGCAGGCGATCGCGAAGGAACGCGGCTTCAAGCTGCAGGAGCATTCGCTCGCGATGTACGGCACCTGCACGACGGAAAACTGCCCCTATCGCAAGCACTGAGGCCAGCACTCGGCGCGCGGCGCGGCCCGAGCGCCGCGCATGCGCAAGGCCCAGCCGGCGCAAGCCAGGCTGGGCCTTTTTGCGTCGCGCCTCGCGTGCGCGTCGAGCGCCAATTAGGCGCGCGTCAGGCGGCGCTTGCGTGCGCGTCGTCCGCGACGAGCCGCCGGTGCGCGTCGAGCGCGATCTCGTCGCAGTTCGGCTGCGCGCCGCCGCGATCGATCACGACAAAATCGCTCACCGCATCGAGCGCGAGGAGCGGATGGTGCCAGACACCCTTCGCATAATTGACGCCTTGCCAGCCCTGCGCGAGAAACGCGCGCATCCGGGTCGGATCGAATTCGCCCGCGGGAGCCACGACGATCGCGTAGCGCGCGACCGCCGCGAGCGGGACGAACGCCTGGCTGCCGAGCGGATGCCGCTCCATCATGTCGACCTCGATCGGCCACGCGCGCGGCTGCGCGCGAAAAAGGCTCACGAGCGGCAGCCCGCCCCCCTCCGTGACGTCGATCGACGCGAGATCGTGGAAGCGCTCCGTCGTCCCGCCGTTGATCAGGAAGCGGCGGGCACCCGCGAGTTCGATCACGTCGCCGAACGGCGCGAACGCTTCCCGCGTCAGGCGCTCGAGGCGCAAGGTATGCAGCGTCTGCATGCGCGCCCCCCCGTTACGCGAGCTCGCCCCAGAGGCGCAGCCGCGACACGCCGCCGTCCGGATGAATGTTCAGGCGCACGTGCGTGACGGGGCCGAGCGCGGCGAGCTCCGTCTCGAACGTGTGCACGCTGTCCATCCTGAGCGGCTGCTCGCCGAGCAGCACCGGCCAGAACATCGCCTGCGTGACGAGCGACGCGTCGGTGCCGCCCGCGACGCGCGCCGCCTGCAGCGAGCAGCGGTCCGGGAAATTGCCCTTGAAGTGCGCGGTATCGACTTCGACCCTGCGAATCACGCCGGGCCGCGCGAGCGCGACGATCGCCCAGTCGTTGCCGGGCTCGCGGCGGCGGCGCGTCTCCCAGCCGTCACCCATGTTCGCGCCGCGCCCGGGCATCAGCATCCGCGACGCGGGGCCGAAGTGCTCGTTGTTCGCGGCGACGAGATACGCGCCGTTCTCGATCGCGGCGAGATCGACGAGCTCGCCGCGCGCCGCGCGGCTCCAGTCGCCCTGCGGCTGGCCGTACACGCGCAGCCGCGCGAGCCCGCCGTCCGGATACAGGTTCACGCGCAGGTGCGTATAGGCGCGAGGATTGCTCACGTCGATGTAGTGATGCTGGTTGCCCGCGAGCGTCGTCGCGGGCACGAGCGTCTCCCAGACGGCGTCGTCCGCCGGCGTGTCCGCGTCCGACACGCACGCGTCGATCGACGCGGCGGGCGGGAAATTGCCGGTGAAATGGCTCGTGTCGAGATCGACGCCGTACACGACGCCCGGCCGCGCGAGCCGCACGACGCAGAAGTCGTGCCCCGTCGTGCGCTTGCGGCGCGTCTCCCAGCCGTCCATCCATTTGCCGTGGTCGTCGTACTTGCCGGGGATGAACACGGCGGGCTCCGGATCGAGCATCCGCTCCTTCGGCGCGAAGAATTCGTCGCTCGCGAAGAGCGCCTTCGCGCCGAGGCGCGGATCGGCGAGATTCATGTAGCGGCGCGTGAACGCGGGCGCGTTCGGATCGATGATCGGGGCGGCCATGTCGTCTCCTGTTGTTGGATGTAGGTCCGAAAAGCGGAAAAACCGAAAACCTGAAAAACGAAGCGCCGGCGCGCGACGCCGGGCGGCGCCGCGTCAGAGCGCGTGCGCGCCGCCGTCCGCGATCGCGCCGTTCGGGCTTTCCTCGCCCGCCGGCACGTAGCGCAGCTCTTCGTTCAGCACGCGCTTCGCGCGGGCGCGGTCGATGTCGTGCTCCCACACCGCGACGACGATCGTCGCAACGCAGTTGCCGAGCAGGTTCGTGAGCGCGCGCGCGATGCCGACGAACCAATCGACGGGCAGGATCAGCACGAGGCCGAGCACGGGCAGCGCGGGGATCGCCGACAGCGTCGCGGCGAGAATCACGATCGCCGAACCCGGAATCCCGTGCGCGCCCTTCGACGTGACGAGCGACACGAGCAGCACGACGATCAGGTCGTGCATCGACAGCGGCGTGTTGGTCGCCTGCGCGATGAAGAGCACGGCGAGCGTCAGGTAGATCGAGAAGCCGTCGAGGTTGAACGAGTAGCCGGTCGGGATCACGAGGCCGACCGTCGAGTCCTTCACGCCCATCCATTCGAGCTTGCGCATCACCTGCGGCAGCACGGCGTCCGACGACGCGGTGCCGAGCACGATCAGCAGCTCCTCGCGCAGATAGCGGATCAGCTTGAACACCGAGAAGCCCGCAAGCCTCATCACCGCGCCGAGCACGATCGCGACGAACACGACGCAGCTCGCGTAGAACACGATCACGAGCAGGCCGAGCTGCTTGAGCGACGCGACGCCGTACTTGCCGGTCGTGAACGCGATCGCGCCGAGCACGCCGAGCGGCGCGAGCTTGATGATGAAGCCCATCACGCGGAAGAACACCTGCGCGAATTCGTCGATCAGCGTGTTCACGCGCTTCGCCTTGTCGCCGAGCAGCGACAGCGCGGAACCGAACAGCACCGAGAACACGAGGATCTGCAGGATGTCGCCTTTCGCGAACGCATCGAATGCGGTCTCGGGGATGATCTTCAGCAGATAGCCCGCCGTGTCCTTCAGGCTCTGCGCGTTCTTCGCGTAATCGGCGAGCGACGCGGCGTCGAGCGTATGCAGATCGACGTTCATCCCGACACCCGGCTTCGTCAGGTACGCGAGCACGAGGCCGATGCCGAGCGCGAGCGTCGTCATCGCCTCGAAATAGACGACGGCCTTCAGGCCGACGCGGCCGACCTTCTTCAGATCGCCCGCGTTCGCCATGCCGCTCACGACGACGCAGAACACGATCGGCCCGATCACCATCTTGATCAGCTTCAGGAACCCGTCACCCAATGGCCGCAGCGACTGCGCGAAGTGCGGGAAGAAAGCGCCGAGCGCCACGCCGATCAACAGCGCGATGACCACCCGACCAAACAGCGAATTGAGAAACTTCGACACGGCGTTCTCCCGTCACAACGGTTGCGGATTCGTCTGTTCATACTGGTCCGACCAGTATTGTTATGGACGATAGTAGGAAGCCGATATAGTCGAGTCAAGGACGCCAAAAATAGGGATTACCCCGGCTTTTCCGCTGCGATTGCGCAGCCGTGGCGCGCGCCGGATCATCGCTTTCCCGGAGCCGGGGCGCGTGGCGGCGCCGCCGGTTTAGAATGCCGGTCAGACCGCGCAATCGATCCACTGCATGAAGAACGTTCCGCATACCGTCACCGACGCCGCCATCGCCACGATCCGAGACCGGATCGAGCGCGGCTTCTATCCCGTCGGCAGCCTGTTGCCCGCGCAACGTCAATTGTCCGAAGAACTGGAGATCAGCCGCGCGTCGCTGCGCGAGGCGCTGTCGACGCTCGAGGCGCTCGGCATGCTGCGCATCCGTCCCGGCAAGGGCGTGTATGTCGAGAGCGCGCAGGCAAGCGCCGCGCACGCATGGCGCTTCGCCGAGCAATCGTCGCTGCCCGACACCTACCAGATGCGCTATGCGCTCGAAGGCTTCGCCGCGCGAATGGCCGCGCTCGCCGTCAGCGAGCAGGATCTCGCGTGGTTCGAAGAGAACATCGCCGCGCTGCAGGAGGCGCTCGCGAACGACGAGCTCGACAGCGCGTCGCAGCTCGACTTCGATTTCCACATACGGATCGTCAGTCTCGCCGGCAACGCGGCGATCGAGTCGATCCTGCGCGGCAGCGCGGACATCATGAAGGAAAGCCAGCGGATGCCGTTCTACCGGCGCGAGCTCGTGCTGTCGACGTATCGCGAGCATCGCGCGATTCTCGACGCGCTGATCGCGAAGGACCCCGCCGCCGCGGGCGCGGCGATCGAAGCGCACATCTCGAACGCCGCGCAACGCGCGGGCGTGTTCTTTCCGACGCCGAAGCACTGACGCGTCGGGCTCGGCATCGCGTCAGCGCACGGAAATCGCGCACCGCACGAACCGTCCCGCGCCTCGCCACTACTCGCCACTACTCGCCGCCCGACGGCGCGCCGTCGCGCCCGCCCCGCCGCGGCTTCCGATTTCGTGCCGCCTCGCCAGCACATGATCGACGAACGCCCGCGTCGCCGCGCTTCGATACCCGCCCTTGCGCATCAACAGCGCCGCCGTGCGTTGCGGCAGCGACGGCTCGAGCCGGATCGCGCACAAATCGTCACGACGCTCGGCGATCACCGACGGCAGCACCGTCGCAATCCGTCCGCCGCGCACCATCTCCAGCATCGCGCTGATCGAGTTCACCTCGATCGCGACGCGCGGCGTGAGCCCGTTGCGATGGAAGTACTCGTCGACCTTGCTGCGCGTCGCGAACGCGCGGCTCAACAGGATCAGCGGCTCGTCGGCGGCCTCGCCGGGCGAAAGCGGCTTGCGGCGGCGCGCATGCCGATGGTCGCGGCCGACGACAAGCGCGAGCGTCTCGACCCAGAGCGGCGTCGCTTCGATTTCCGGCGACTGCGTCGCGTCGAACGCGATGCCGACGTCGAGCTCGTCGTCGGCCAGGAGCGGCTCGATCTGCTCCTGCGGCAGCTCGCGGATCGTCAGCTTCAGGTTCGGATAGCGCGCATTGAAGCCGTCGATCAGCCAGCCGATCAGATACGCGGAGAAGGTCGGCGTCATCGCGAGCCGCAGCGAGCCGCTCTGCAGATTCTCGACGTCGTGCACCGCGCGACGCCCGGCCTCGAGCTGCTGCAGCGCGGCCCGCGCGTGCCGCGCATACGCGGCGCCGAATTCGGTCAACCGCACGGCGCGAGCCGCGCGGTCGAACAACTGCACGCCGAGCGCGTCCTCGAGCTGCCTGATCTGCTGCGACAGCGTCGGCTGCGACACGTGCAGCGCCTCGGCCGCGCGCGTGAAGTTGCCCTGTTCGGCGACGGCGAGAAAATAGCGGATATGTCGTAGCAGCATCGCGTCCCGGATATTGGTTTTGCCTATGCGAACAATAATAAACCGGTCTTGGACGCTATGAATCGTTTGCCTCATTCTTCGGTCCTCGGCTTTTGCCACCGATCACGGAGCACACGATGCAGGACATCATCGAAGGGTTTCTGAAGTTCCAGCGCGACGCGTTTGCGCCGCGCACGGCGTTGTTCAAGCGCCTCGCCACGAGCCAGCAGCCGCGCGCCCTCTTCATCTCGTGCTCGGACAGCCGCCTCGTGCCCGAACTCGTCACGCAGCGCGAGCCCGGCGACCTGTTCGTGATCCGCAACGCGGGCAACATCGTGCCGTCGTTCGGCCCGCAGCCCGGCGGCGTATCGGCGTCCGTCGAATATGCGGTCGCGGTGCTTGAAGTGGCCGACATCGTCGTGTGCGGCCACTCCGACTGCGGCGCGATGCACGCGATCGCGTCGTGCGCATGCCTCGACCATCTGCCCGCCGTGCGCGGCTGGCTGCGCTACGCGGACGCCGCGAAATGCGTGAACGAAGCGCGCGAACACGCAAGCGAGCAGGCGCGCGTCGATTCGATGGTGCGAGAAAACGTCGTTGCGCAACTCGCGAACCTCAATACGCATCCGTCGGTGCGGCTCGCGCTCGAGCAAGGGCGCCTCGCGCTGCACGGCTGGGTGTACGACATCGAAACCGGCTCGATCGACGCGCTCGACAGCACAACGGGCCGCTTCGTCGCGCTCGCCGAGCATCCGCACGTGCGCGCGGCGTGATGCACGAAGCCTCGCGCGTCACGCATCGCGCCCGCCATTTCCCTTCGCTTCCCCGATCCCTCACCGCAAGGAGTCCGCATGACCCAATCGCAACATAGCCAGTCCGCACGCGAGGCGCTCGCCGAGCGCATCGTCGACGCGAAGACGCGCAAGAACCTTACGTTCGAGCAGATCAACGAGGGCACCGGCCTGAGCGTCGCGTTCACGACGGCCGCGCTGCTCGGCCAGCATCCGCTGCCCGCCGACGCCGCGCGCGCCGTCGCCGCGAAGCTCGACCTCGACGACGACGCGGTGCGCCTGCTGCAGACGATCCCCGTGCGCGGCAGCATCCCCGGCGGCATCCCGACCGATCCGACGATCTACCGCTTCTACGAAATCGTGCAGGTGTACGGCTCGACGCTGAAGGCGCTGATTCACGAGCAATTCGGCGACGGCATCGTCAGCGCGATCAATTTCAGGCTCGACATCAGGAAGGTCGACGATCCGGAGGGCGGCTCGCGCGCCGTCATCACGCTCGACAGCAAATATCTGCCGACAAAGCCTTTCTGAACGCCGCACCGACACGCGGCTCGACCCGGCGGGCGGCTTCGCGCGGCCCGCCGCGCGCATCGCCCGCGGCCGCTCGCTTCGTTCGCTTCGTTCGCTCGAGCCGCTTCAGTCGCTTCGCTCTTTCCACCCCCGTCCTTCTTCGCCACGCGCCTCATGAATTCCGTCACCGCCACCCCGCCCGCGCTGACGCGCGGGATGACGCTGCTGTTCGCATGCGCCTGCGGCATCGTCATCGGCAACCTCTACTATTCGCAGCCGCTCCTCGCGGCGATCGCCGCGAGCTTCGGGCGCAAACCCGCCGAGCTCGGCTATCTCGTCACGCTGACGCAGCTCGGCTACGCGGCGAGCCTCCTCGTCGTCGTGCCGCTCGGCGACGTCGTCAATCGCCACACGCTGATCGTGCGGCTGCTGATCGCCAACATCGTCGCGCTCGTCGCGGTCGCGTCGAGTACGAGCTACGGCTTCTTCATCGCGGCGAACATGTGCGTCGGCTTCGTCACGTGCTCGACGCAGTTGCTCGTGCCGTTCGCCGCGTCGCTCGCCGGCGACGCGGCGCGCGGCCGCGCAGTCGGCACCGTGATGAGCGGCCTCCTGCTCGGCATTCTGCTCGCGCGCGTCGCATCTGGCGCGATCGCCGACTGGCTCGGCTGGCGCGCCGTCTACGCGATCGCGGCGCTGATGGTGCTGTTGCTGGCGGGCGTGCTCGCCGCGAAGCTGCCGAAGGATCGCCGCGACGCGCGCATCGACTACGCGGCGCTGATGAAGTCGCTCGGCGCGCTCGTGCGCACGCAGCCGCTGATCGCGCTGCGCTGCGCATATGGCGCGCTCGTATTCGCCTGTTTCAGCCTGCTGTGGACGGGCCTCACGTTTTTGCTCAGCCAGCCGCCGTATGGCTATACGGAAGGCCGGATCGGCCTGTTCGGCATCGTCGGCGCGGTGGGCGCGCTCGCCGCGGCTTCGGCGGGAAGGCTCGTCGACCGCGGGCACGGCAACGCGGCGACCGGCCTGTTCGCCGCGGCGGTGCTCGCGTCATTCGCGCCGATCGCGGCGGGCGGGCAGTCGCTCGCCGCGCTGATCGTCGGCATCCTGTTGCTCGACGTCGGCGTGCAGGGCCTGCACATCTCGAACCAGAGCGTGATCTACGCGCTCGCCGGCGACGCGCGCAGCCGCGTCACGACGATCTATCTGACGAGCTATTTCATCGGCGGCGCGCTCGGCTCGGGCGCGGCGGGCGCCGCGTTCGGCCTTGACGGCTGGCGCGGCGTCTGCATCGCAGGTGCGATCCTGTCGGGCGGGCTCGTCGCGCTGTGGGGCGCGTCGCAGCGCGTCGGCGCGCGGCGACAGGCCGCGCCATAAGCGGCGGCGACAAAAGCGGGCGGCGACAAAAAAGCCCGGCCGGCAGGAGCCGGACCGGGCTCGGTCGCGACGCGGGCCGCCGCGAGGCGGCCCGCGCGTGCGGGATCACTTCGCGTTCGCGAGCGCGATCGCCGTATCCAGCATGCGGTTCGAGAAGCCCCACTCGTTGTCGTACCAGCTCGACACCTTGACGAGGCGGCCCGCCACCTTCGTGAGCGTCGCGTCGAACGTCGACGAAGCCGGGTTGTGGTTGAAGTCGATCGACACGAGCGGCGCGTCGTTGTAGCCGAGGATGCCCTTCAGCGCACCTTCCGACGCTTCCTTCATGATCGCGTTGACTTCGGCCACCGTCGTGTCGCGCTTCGCGATGAACGACAGGTCGACGATCGACACGTTGATGGTCGGCACGCGGATCGCGTAGCCGTCGAGCTTGCCGTTCAGCTCCGGCAGCACGAGGCCGACGGCCGCCGCCGCCCCCGTCTTCGTCGGGATCTGGCTGTGCGTCGCCGAGCGCGCGCGGCGCAGGTCTTCGTGGTAGACGTCCGTCAGCACCTGGTCGTTCGTGTACGCGTGGATCGTCGTCATCAGGCCGGTTTCGAGGCCGATCTTGTCGTTCAGCGGCTTGACGAGCGGCGCGAGGCAGTTCGTCGTGCACGATGCGTTCGAGATCACGGTGTGCTCGGCCTTCAGCACGTCGTGGTTCACGCCGTAGACGACCGTCGCGTCGACGTCCTTGCCGCCCGGCGCCGAGATGATCACCTTCTTCGCGCCGCCCTTGAGGTGCGCGCTCGCCTTTTCCTTCGACGTGAAGAAGCCCGTGCATTCCAACACGACGTCGACGCCCAGCTCGCCCCACGGCAGCTCGGCCGGGTTGCGGTTCGCGAGCACGCGGATCTTGTCGCCGTTCACGACGAGGTAGTCGCCGTCGACCGACACTTCACCCGGGAACTTGCCGTGCGCGGTGTCGTACTGCGTCAGGTGCGCGTTGGTCTTCGCGTCGCCCAGATCGTTGATCGCAACGATCTCGAGATCGTGCTTCTTGCCGTTTTCGTAGAAAGCGCGCAGCGTGTTGCGGCCGATGCGGCCGTAACCGTTGATTGCAACGCGAATCGTCATGGTGTATCTCCTGATGGCTGAAAAAATACTTCGTGCAGCTTCACGCGCGCCCGGCCGGCGCGGGGCACGGCCGCCCGGGCGTCGATTGGGTTACGCGAGCACCGCCTTCGCCGTTTCGACCACGTGCTCGACGGTGAAGCCGAAATGCTTGAACAGCACGCCAGCCGGGGCCGACTCGCCGAACGTGTCGATGCCGACCACGCCGCCTTCGAGGCCCACGTACTTGCGCCAGAAACCAGTGACGCCCGCTTCGATCGCGACGCGGCGCACGCCGTGCGGCAGCACGCGCTCGCGGTACTCGGCGCTCTGGCGGTCGAACACGTCGGTGGACGGCATCGACACGACGCGCGCGGCGATCCCCTGCCGCGCGAGCGGCTCGACCGCCTTCATCGCGAGCTCGACCTCCGAGCCCGTCGCGATCAGGATGATCTTGCGCGCGACGATCTCCTCGTCCCAGTCGCGCAGCACGTAGCCGCCCTTCTCGACGTTCGCGAGCTGCGCGTCGGTGCGCGCGTTGAACGCGAGGTTCTGGCGGCTGAAGATCAGGCACGACGGATTCTGGTGCGCGACCGCGTGGGTCCACGCGACGGCCGTCTCGACCGTGTCCGCCGGACGCCAGACATCGAGGTTCGGGATCAGGCGCAGGCTCGCGACATGCTCGACCGACTGGTGCGTCGGGCCGTCTTCGCCGAGGCCGATCGAATCGTGCGTGAACACGAAGATCGACGGCACCTTCATCAGCGCGGCGACGCGCAGCGCATTGCGGCTGTAGTCGGAGAACGTGAGGAACGTGCCGCCGAACGGCTTGTAGCCGCCGTGCAGCACGAGGCCGTTGATCGCGGCGCTCATGCCGAATTCGCGCACGCCGTAGTTGATATGGTTGCCCCACTGGACGCCCGGGCCGTCCGCATTCGCGCGCACCGCCTTCGACGCCTTCCAGTTCGTGAGGTTCGAGCCCGTCAGGTCGGCCGAGCCGCCGAGCAGTTCGGGCAGCACCGCCGCGAGCCCTTCGATCGTCTGCTGCGACGCCTTGCGGGTCGCGACCGTCTCGCCGCGCTCGTTCGCGCCCGCGACGATCGCCGCGGCCTTCGCGGCCCAGTCGGCCGGCAGCTTGCCCGCCATCCGGCGCTCGAACTCGGCCGCCTCGGCCGGATACTTCGCGCGGTATTGCGCGAACGCCGCGTTCCAGTCGCCTTCGCTGCGCTTGCCCGCCTCCTTCGCATCCCACGCCGCGTAGACTTCCTGCGGGATCACGAACGGCGCCCACTTCCAGCCGAGCGCGTCGCGCGTCTTCGCGATCTCGTCTGCGCCGAGCGGCGCGCCGTGCACGTCGTGGCCGCCCGCCTTGGTCGCCGCGCCGTTGCCGATGCGCGTCTTGCAACAGATGAGGGTCGGCTTGTCCGAGCCCTTCGCCTTCGCGATCGCCGCGTCGATCGCGTCGACGTCATGGCCGGGCACGTTCGGAATCACGTTCCAGCCGTACGCCTCGAAGCGCTTCGGCGTGTCGTCGTGGAACCAGTTGACGACGTCGCCGTCGATCGAGATGCCGTTGTCGTCGTACAGCGCGATCAGCTTGTTCAGCTTCAGCGTGCCGGCGAGCGAGCAGGCCTCGTGCGAGATGCCTTCCATCAGGCAGCCGTCGCCGACGAACACGTACGTGTGGTGATCGACGATCTTCGCGCCGTCGCGGTTGAACTCGGCGGCCATCAGCGCTTCGCCGAGCGCCATGCCGACCGCGTTCGCTAGGCCCTGGCCGAGCGGGCCCGTCGTCGTCTCGACGCCCGGCGTGATCCCGTATTCCGGGTGGCCCGGCGTTTTCGAATGCAGTTGGCGGAAATTCTTCAGCTCTTCGATCGGCAGATCGTAGCCCGTCAGGTGCAGCAGCGAGTACAGCAGCATCGAGCCGTGGCCGTTCGACAGCACGAAGCGGTCGCGGTCGGCCCAATGCGGGTTCGCCGGATTGTGCTTCAGGTGGCGCGACCACAGCGCGACGCCGATCTCGGCCATGCCCATCGGCATGCCGGGGTGGCCGGAGTTCGCTTGCTGGACGGCGTCCATCGCGAGCGCGCGGATCGCGTTGGCCATCAGGGTGGTGGAGGCGGGAGACGAAGTCGTCATGTCGAGTCCGGAGAACGAGTCGAGAAAACGGGGCACGGGCGGCATCCGAAGCTCGCGGGCCAACCGTTCCCGGCGCGCGGTGCGGCGCCGGCAGGACGCAAAGCGGACGAGCAGACGGACGAGGTTGCAAAGCGGGTCATTTTAGCAGATGCCCTTCGCGCGAGCCTTGTCGGAATCCGCCCGTCCATGCGGTTTCTCGGCCATCTTCCCACCCTCTATAATTCGGACTATCGGAACCGCCCCGCCCAACCCGCGCCCGCCGCCTTGAGCACCACCCTCCTCTTCCACCCGACCCCCGACGTCGCCTACGGCTTCCCAAACGCCCGGCGGCTCGCGCGCATCGAATCCGAGCATCAGCAGATCGAGGTCTGGGACACGGCGCTGCTCGGGCGGCTCTTCACGCTCGACGGCCGGCCGATGACGTCGGTCGGCGACGAGTTCGTCTATCACGAATGCATGACGCATCCGGCCGCGCTCGCGCATCCGGCGCCGAGGAAGGCGCTCGTCCTGGGCGGCGGTGACGGCGGCGCCGCGCGCCAGCTCCTCAGGCATCCATGCATCGAGCGGATCGTCGTCGCGGAGCTCGATGCCGCCGTCGTCGACATGGCGCGCCGCTATCTCGCCGACGTCCACCAGGGCGCGCTCGACGATCCGCGCGTCGAGCTCGTGATCGGCGACGCCGCGCGCTACGTCGGCCACGCGTGCGAGCACTTCGACCTCGTCGTATTCGATCTGACGCCGCCCGACTCGCCCGCGGCGGGCCTCTACACGCCCGAGTTCTACGCGCGCCTGAAGCGCATCCTGACGCCGCAGGGCGCGGTGTCGCTGCATCTCGGCTCGCCGCTCTTTCACGAAGCGCGCATCGCCGCGCTGCTCGCCGGGCTGCGCGCGAGCTTCGCGGTGGTCGCGCCGCTTTGCGCGCACGTGCCGCTGTATGGCTCGCCGTGGTTGATGGCGATCGCGAGCGACGCGCTCGACGCGGCATCGCTGTTCGCGCACGACGTCGAGGCGCGGCTCGCCGAGCGGCGCATCGAAGGCTTGCGCTTCTACGACGCGAAGCTGCATCCCGCACTCTTCACGCTGCCGCACGCGCTGCGCGATACTCTCGGCGTGCATCGCTAAGTTCGGCGAAGCATCCGCCTTTCCCGCAGGAGAACCCGCATGACCGACCCACGGCCGGCCGACGTGCCCTGGTTGACCCCTTATCTGACGGTGCGCAGCGCGCAGGCGTCGATTCAGTTCTTTAGCGACGCGTTCGGCTTCGAGAAGCGCGATTTGATCGACGAAGACGGCGCGATCATGCACGTCGAGATGTCGTACCGCGGCCAGTTGATCGTGATGTTCGCGCCCGAGGGCGCGTTCGGCTCGACGGCGCGCACGCCGCGGCGCGCGGGCGCCGTCGCGCCGCAGTCGTTCTATCTGTACGTCGACGACGTCGATGCGACCTACCGCCGCGCGCTCGACGCGGGCGCGAAATCGCTGACCGCGCCGCAGGACCAGTTCTGGGGCGATCGTTTCGCGCAGATCGAGGATCTCGACGGCTACCGCTGGGCGCTCGCGCGGCGCATCGCCGCATGAGCGGCGCCGCCACGACCGCGGCGGTGCCGCGCTTTTTCGTCGACGCGGCGTTGCGAGCCGACGACACGCTCCCGCTGCCTGTCGACGTCGCGCGTCACGCGCAGGTGCTGCGGCTGCAGCCTGGCGACTTGCTCGCGCTGTTCGACGGCACGGGCGGCCAGTACCGCGCGCGGATCGTCGAGATCGACAGGCGCGGCGCGCTCGCCCGGATCGACGCGTTCGAGCCCGTGGAAGCGGAGCCACCGTACCGCGTGACGCTCGCGCAGGGCATCGCCGGCGGCGACAAGATGGACTGGGTGATCGAAAAGGCGGTCGAGCTCGGCGTCGCGGCGGTTGCGCCGCTGTCGACCGCGCGCGGCGTCGTCAAGCTGTCGGGCGAGCGTGCGGACAAGCGCGTGTCGCACTGGCGAGGCGTCGTGCGCGCGTCGTGCGAGCAGTGTGGCCGCAATCGCGTGCCGGATGTCGCGCCGGTGCGCGGCTTCGACGCGTGGCTCGACGCGCTGCCCGCCGCGCCGGCCGAAGGCGAGCTGCGCCTGCTGCTGTCGCCGCGCGCGAGCGTGCCGTTCGCATTGCTGCCCGACGCGCCGCCCGCCGGCGACGTCACGTTGCTGATCGGCCCGGAAGGCGGGCTGTCGCCCGACGAGGAGCGGGCCGCGCGCGCGCGGGGCTTCGCCGCGCTGTCGCTCGGCCCGCGCGTGCTGCGCACCGAGACGGCGGGTGCGGCCGTGCTCGCCGCGCTTGCCGCGCGCTGGGGCGGATGGTGACGCGCCGCGACCGTCAGGCGCGCGTCAGCCGGCCGCGGGCGGCGGCGCGACGGCCGCGATGACGGGGCCAAACTCAAACCGCGATTTTCCCGAAAAATAACGCGTGATGAAAGACTGTTGCCGGGTGAACGCGCGCTTCGGCCACCCGCTTGCCGCGGCGGGCCGCAGACGCAAAAAACCCGCGCGAAGGCGGGCTTTCGACGGGCCGAGCGGCCCGGAATTACGCGAACGAGTAGAAGACGCGGAACGCGACCTTGCGCTCGGCCCAGAATTCCGCCGCTTCGCGGAACACGTCGAGCAGCGTCTCGCGCCCTTCCTTGTCGAACTTGTGCGCGATCGGGAGCGCCTCGAGCACGATCACGAAGCCGGGCTGGGCGCCCGCCTTGTGGACGAGATCCGTCAGGCAATCGTACAGCGCGTCGTAGTTCTTGCCGAAGTGCTTGGGAAACAGGAACGACGTCGCGATCGTCTCCAGCACTTCCTGCTTCGATTGGGCATTCCCGCAGTACGCATACAGGAAATGCTGGCCGAGCTGATTCGCTTCGTCGGCAAGATCCTGCACGCGGAATGCACGGATCGACTGCACGAGATTCGGTCGCACGGTCGCAAAAAGGCTCATAGGCTCCTCGATGGATGAAAGCCCGGGGCTGGCCGCGCCGTCGGGCGCTCCGCCGGCGTGCGCCGTCATGCGCATCTGCATGACGCGCTGGAACAGGTTGCCGTCGCCGGCCGCGAACAGATCCGCCGCAGCCGATGTATCGCGCGCGTAGGTGTTGTCGCTCATGCCGCTCATCCCGAAGTCAATCAACGATACGTTTGAAACTGTTGTAGTGGTCGTCGGTGTAATAACAATTGTCGACGCGCCTCAAGGGACCGCCACAGACGATGCGCCGCGCGCCGCGGTTGCGGGCCCTCGGCGTCGGCACCGTGTACTCGTGGTAATAGCCGCGCCGCATCTTCGGCAAGATCCGTTCGTAGTTGCCGAATACCGCGCCGTCTTTCTCGTACGGATAGGGGCCGCCCGCGGCGATCAGGCTCAGCGTGCTCGCCGCCTCGCGCGGCAATCGGGATGCGGGGAGCGTGTCGACCTGCGCCGCCGCCCCGTTTGCCGCGGCGGCTTCCCGTGCGTATGCGGCGGAAACCAGACTGCCCGGCGAAGCGCCGATGTTGCCTATCGCGACGATCGCGACGATCGCGAAGACGGACGCGAGCGCGCCGTTGCGGAGCCACTTGCGTGCCATAAACGAGGGTTCCCGCTGTTAAATCAATAAGTTGACGACCAAGAAAGGCGTAAGCGTAGCGCTAATGCACGCGGGAATCAATGCTCGTTAGGTAAATGAAAGGATAAAACAGCGCCCATCGACGCTATTTTTATCTTTTTTAAGCTAAAAATGGCTTACATGGGTTAAGATTGCCGTGACGACGTCAACTGCGGCGGGTTTCTGCCTCCTCGCCGCCTCTTGCGGCCCAAGGGTGGCGTCGTCGGCTTCGGGAAGGCGCTTTCTCCGCCATGCTCGACGGCGCGCCCGCGATGGGCGCGCCTTTTTTTATCGTCGGGCAATTTCGCTCAACGCACCGCGTTCACGTCGGCAACCAGCAGCGCCGTCATGTTGACGATCCGGCGCACGGTTGCCGATTCGGTCAGCACGTGCACGGGCTGCGCGGCGCCGAGCAGGATCGGCCCGATCGCGATGTTGTTGCCGGCCGCCGTCTTCAGCAGGTTGTACGCGATGTTCGCCGCGTCGATGTTCGGCAGCACGAGCAGGTTGGCTTCGCCCTCGAGCGTCGATTCGGGCAGGATCTCCTTGCGCAGCGCCGCGTCGAGCGCGACGTCGCCGTGCATCTCGCCGTCGACGTGCAGTTCCGGCGCGCGTTCGTGCAGGATCGCAAGCGTATCGCGCATCTTCTGCGCGGAAGGCGCGTTGCTCGTGCCGAAGTTCGAGTGCGACAGCAGCGCGACCTTCGGCTCGATGCCGAAGCGGCGCACTTCCTCCGCCGCCATGATCGTGATCTCGGCAAGTTGCTCCGGGGTCGGATCGACGTTCACGTGCGTATCGACGAGGAAGATCTGGCGGCCGGGCAGCACGAGCGCATTCATCGCGCCGTACACGCTGCAGCCGGCGCGCTTGCCGATCACCTGATCGATGAAGTGCAGGTGACGGTGCGTCGTGCTGATCGTGCCGCAGATCATTCCGTCCGCTTCGCCCTTCTTGACGAGCATCGAGCCGATCAGCGTCGTGCGGCGGCGCATCTCCACGCGCGCGAGCTGCTCGCTGATTCCCTTGCGGGCCATCATCTTGAAGTAGGTCTGCCAGAAATCGCGGTAGCGCTCGTCGTGCTCGGTGTTGACGATCGTGAAATCGACGCCCGGCGTGAGACGCAGGCCGTAGCGCTGGATCCGGTGCTCGATCACGCCCGGGCGGCCGATCAGGATCGGCTTCGCGAGCTTCTCGTCGACGACGATCTGCACCGCGCGCAGCACCCGCTCCTCCTCGCCCTCCGCGAACACGACCCGCTTCTTCTCGGCGGGCGCGCCGCGCGCGATCTGGAACACCGGCTTCATCGTCGTGCCGCTGTGGTAGACGAACTGCTGCAGGTGGACCTTGTACGCCTCCATGTCCTCGATCGGACGGGTCGCGACGCCGCCGTCCATCGCCGCCTGCGCGACCGCGGGCGCGATCTTCACGATGAGGCGCGGATCGAACGGCTTCGGAATCAGATATTCGGGACCGAACGACAGATCCTGAATCCCGTATGCGGTCGCGACGATGTCGCTCTGCTCCTGCTGCGCGAGCTTGGCGATCGCATTGACGGCGGCGATCTCCATCTCGCGGGTGATCGTCGTCGCGCCGACGTCGAGCGCGCCGCGGAAGATGAACGGAAAGCACAGGACGTTGTTGACCTGGTTCGGGTAGTCGGTGCGGCCCGTGGCGAGCACGGCGTCCGGGCGCGCCTCGAGCGCGACTTCCGGCAGGATTTCCGGGGTCGGATTCGCAAGCGCGAGAATCAGCGGGCGCTCGGCCATCGTCTTCACCATGTCGGCCTTCAGCACGCCGGCCGCCGACAGGCCGAGGAAAATGTCCGCGCCGCCGATCACTTCGGACAGCGTGCGCGCACCGGTTTCGCGCGCGAAACGCTCCTTGTCCGGGTCCATCAGCTCGGTGCGGCCCTTGTAGACGACGCCCGCCAGGTCCGTCACCGTGATGTTCTCGAGCGGCAGGCCGAGGTCGACGAGCAAATCGAGGCACGCGAGCGCCGCGGCGCCCGCGCCCGACGCGACGAGCTTCACTTCCTTGATGCTCTTGCCGACGACCTTCAGCCCGTTCGTGACCGCCGCCGCGACGACGATCGCGGTGCCGTGCTGGTCGTCGTGGAACACAGGGATCTTCATCCGCTTGCGCGCTTCGCGCTCGACGATGAAGCAGTCCGGCGCCTTGATGTCCTCGAGGTTGATCCCGCCGAACGTCGGTTCGAGCGCGGCGATCACGTCGACGAGCTTGTGCGGATCGGACTCGTTGAGCTCGATGTCGAACACGTCGATCCCGGCGAACTTCTTGAAGAGGACCGCCTTGCCCTCCATCACCGGCTTCGACGCGAGCGGACCGATGTTGCCGAGGCCAAGCACCGCGGTGCCGTTCGTCACGACGCCGACGAGGTTGCTGCGCGCGGTGAAGCGCGCGGCGTTCAGCGGGTTCTCGACGATCTCCTCGCACGCGAACGCGACGCCCGGCGAATAGGCGAGCGCGAGATCGCGCTGGTTGATCATCTGCTTGGTCGATGCGATCGCGATTTTGCCCGGTGTCGGGAATTCGTGGTAATCGAGAGCGGCTTCGCGGAGTTTTTCTTTCGAGGAGGAGGACGAGGTGGACATGTGTCTCTACGGGGGGCTGCGGATTAGAATACCTGTTCGGCGCATTGTAGCGCCAATCCCACACGTAAAATTGTCGATTAGGGTTTGACAGCCGCGACCGAAACGTCACGAATCGGCCGCGCGCGGGCCGCCGCGCCGTCTGGCCGCAGCCCGAAGCGCCTTACAATGAGCGTCATCCCAACGCTCGAACATCCGCGCCCGTGGCCCATCCTCCCCTCTCGGAATTCTCGTTGATCGATCGCTTCTTCGCGCGCCACGCGAAAGGGCCACATGCGCGCGCCGCGCTCGGCATCGGTGACGACTGCGCGCTGCTTGCGCCGCAACCGGGCAAGATGCTGGCGATTTCGACGGACATGCTGGTCGAAGGCCGACACTTCCTCGCCGACGTCGATCCGCGCGCGCTCGGCCACAAGACGCTCGCCGTCAATTTGTCCGACCTGGCCGCGATGGGCGCCGTGCCGCGCGCGTTCACGCTCGCGTGCGCGCTGCCGCGCGCCGACGCCGACTGGCTCGAGGCGTTCTCCGACGGCCTCTTCGCGCTCGCGGACCGCCACGGCTGCGAGTTGATCGGCGGCGACACGACGAGCGGGCCGCTCAACCTGTGCGTCACCGTGTTCGGCGACGTCGCAGCCGACGCCGCGCTGCGCCGCGACGCCGCGCGCGACGGCGACGACGTCTGGATATCCGGCGTGCTCGGCGACGCGCGCGCCGGCCTCGGCGTGATCCGCGGCGAATGGCGGGCGGGCGGGCGCGAGACAGCCGCGTTCCGGGCCGCGCTCGAGTGGCCGGAGCCGCGCGTCGCGCTTGGCGTCGCGCTCGCGGGCATCGCGCACGCGGCGCTCGACGTGTCCGACGGCCTCGCGGGCGATCTGCCGCACATCCTCGAGCGCTCGAACGTGCGCGCCGACGTGAACGTCGACGCGGTGCCGCGCTCGGCCGCGCTCGCGGCGCTGCCCGCCGACGTGCAGCGCCGCTGCATGCTCGAAGGCGGCGACGACTATGAGCTGTGCTTCACGGCAGCGCCGTCCGCGCGCACCGCGATCGAGGCGGCCGGCGCGCGCACGGGCGTGGCCGTCACGCGGATCGGTACAATACGCGGCTTGTCCGCGCCGACGGACGCGCGCGCCGTCACGTGGCGCGACGCGTCGGGCGCGCCGCTTTCGCTCACGCTGCACGGTTTCGATCATTTCCATGCCAACTGACCCGACGCCCCGTCCGGCCGACTCCGCCGACCAGCCCGGCCAGGCGCCCTCGCCCGCGCCGCAGCAGGAGCCGCAGAAGATCGCGCGCCGCCGCGCGACCGTGCGGTTCATGTTCTCGCATCCGGTGCACATCGTGTCGCTCGGCTTCGGCAGCGGCCTCGCGCCGTTCATGCCCGGCACCTTCGGCACGATATTCGGCTGGCTCACGTTCGTCGCGCTGAACCGCTACCTGACCGTGCCCGAATGGTGGGCGCTCATCGTCGTCGGCTTCGTCGCCGGCATCTGGATGACGGGCTTCACCGCGAAGAAGATGGGCATCGCCGATCCGGGCCCCGCGGTCTGGGACGAGATCGTCGCGATCTGGCTCGTGATGCTGCTCGTCACGCCGGCGACGTTCGTCGAGCAACTATGGGCGTTCGTCGTGTTCCGCTTCTTCGACATGGTGAAGCCGCCGCCCATCCGCTATTTCGACCGGAATTTGAAAGGCGGCTTCGGCATCATGTTCGACGATCTGATCGCCGCGCTGATGACGCTCTTCGTGATCGCGCTGTGGCGCTCGTTCGCCGCGCAGTGACGCCGCGCGCCCGTCCGTCCCCGCTCGCACCGGAACTTCCCGCATGCCAACCGATTCCGTCGTTCACCAGCTCGCCATCCGCGTCGGCAACATGCTGCGCGACGAGCACCTGACGCTCGCCACAGCCGAGTCCTGCACGGGCGGCATGATCGCGACCGCGATCACCGACATCTCCGGCAGCAGCGGCTGGTTCGAGCGCGGCTTCGTCACCTATTCGAACGCCGCGAAGATCGAGATGATCGGCGTGCCCGCCGATCTGATCGACAAGCACGGCGCGGTCAGCGAGCCCGTCGCGCGCGCGATGGTCGAGGGCGCGCTGCGCAACAGCCGCGCGCAGGTCGCGCTCGCCGTCACCGGCGTCGCCGGGCCGGGCGGCGGCTCCGAGCACAAGCCCGTCGGCACCGTGTCGTTCGGCTGGAGCAACCGGCTGCACACGTCGGTCGAGACGCTCGTGTTCAAGGGCGACCGCGAGCAGATCCGCGTGCAGGCGGCCACGCACGCGCTGCGCGGCCTCATCCAACTGCTCGACGAGCAGGAGCGCTGAAGCGAAGCGCCGGCGCTCAGCGATACGCGTTGATCGCGTCGCGGGTCTGCCCGGCGACGCGCGCGGCCGCGTCGGCGAAGTCGTCGTCGCGGCTCGCGTACAGGATCGCGCGCGACGAGTTGATCATCATGCCCGCGCCGTCGGCCGTGCGGCCCGCGGCGACGGTCGCGGCGACGTCGCCGCCCTGCGCGCCGATGCCGGGAATCAGCAGCGGCATGTCGCCGACGATCCCGCGCACGGCCTCGATCTCCTTCGGAAACGTCGCGCCGACGACGAGCGCGAGCTGGCCCGTCTTCGCATTCCACTTGTTCGCCGCGAGATCGGCGACGACCTGATAGAGCGGCCGCCCGCCCGTTTCGAGAAACTGCAGGTCCGAGCCGCCCGGATTCGACGTGCGGCACAGCACGATCACGCCCTTGTCCTCGTAAGCGAGATACGGCTCGATCGAATCGAAGCCCATGTACGGATTGACCGTGACCGCGTCCGCGCGATAGCGCTCGAATGCCTCGCGCGCGTATTGCTCGGCGGTGCTGCCGATGTCGCCGCGCTTCGCGTCGAGGATCACGGGCAGGCCGGGATGCTGCAGATGGATGTGCGCGATCAGCCGCTCGAGCTGATCTTCCGCGCGATGCGCGGCGAAGTATGCGATCTGCGGCTTGAACGCGCTCGCGAACGGCGCGGTCGCGTCGACGATCTCGCGGCAGAAATCGAAGATCGCATCGGGCTGGTTCTCGAGGCGCGCGGGAAACTTGGTCGGCTCGGGATCGAGACCGACGCACAGCAGCGAATTCGTGCGCTGCCAGGCGGCGCGCAGCGATTCGATGAAGGTAGGCGTGGAAGACATGGCGCTCACTCGCGGCTCGGCGGTTGGGAAGACGCGTATTTTACCTGCGTCGCGACGGGCAATCGCGACTGCCGGCGCGCGCCCAGCCCGCCCGCGCTACGCGATCGGGCGCCGCTTCGATTCGCGGGCGGCGGGCGTCGCGCGCGCATCGGTGCGCGCGACGGTGAAGCGAAAGCGCCGCATCAGGCGCTCGCCCGGCGCGAGCAGCGTCATCCCGTGCGCGGCGGCGCCGCCCGGCAGGTTCACCGCATCGATCGGATGATCGACCGGCTCGAAGCAGAAATACGGCTCGCCGGGCGGCGTATACAGCACATAGCAGTCGGCGTCGGCCGTGACCGTCAGCCCGAGCCGGCGCTGCGGCCACGCGATCGTCGCGCCGCCGCCCCAGCCGGTGAAAGCGTGATTGACGAGCGTGTCCGGCAACGGATACGCGATGCCGAAGCGCCACGCGGCGGGCGCGCCGACATGGCGCGACGGCAGCCAGTCGGGCGTCGCCAGCCACAGCCCGCTCGCGGCGGCCGCGAGCTCGGTCGACGCGTCGCGCACGATGAACGGATGCACGCCGAGCCCGAACGGCAGCCGCATCGCGCCCGTGTTCTCGATGCCGAGCGCGATCGTGAGCGTCGCGCCGTCGAGCGCATAGACCTGCGTCGCGCGATACGCATACGGCGCGCCATTGCTGCGATCGAGCGACAGACACAACTGCGTATCGGTCGCATCGTCGAGCCGCCAGTGCGCGAGCCAGCCGTCGCCGTGAATCGGCACCTGCTCGGTCGAGCGGTTGCGCGGCACGCGCACGAGCCGGCCGTCGCACTCGAAGCGCCCGCCGCCGATCCGGTTCGAGTACGGCAGCAGCGGATAGCACGCGAGCTCGTTCGGATCGGTGCGCGCGCCGGGCGCATCGCAGCGGCGAAAGATCGGCGTGAGCGCGCCGTCGCCGCGCCAGTCGAAACGCGTGACGCCGCCGCCCAGGTGCGGCGCGACGTCGAGCCGCAGCAGATCGGTCGAGAGCGTCGCGATCGCCGTTTCGGTGACGCCCGCGCCGCGCGCGATCTGCGACGTCTGCGGCCCCGGGCTCACCAGATGCGCGGCGGCCGCGCGCCGCGCGGTGCGCGTCTGCAAGGTTTGCACCGCGTCGGTGGCCGTGGATCGAGAATGCGTCGCGGTCATGATTGCGTCCTCCTGCTTTCGTCGCGCTTCGTCATCCGCGCGAATGCTATGCCCAGCCGCCGTCGACGACAACGTCCTGCGCGGTGATCATCCGGCTGTCGTCCGCCGCGAGAAAGAGCGCCATCCGCGCGAGGTCGCCCGGCAGCAGCTCGGCGTCGATGCACTGCCCCGCCTTGATCGCCGCGCGGCCCGCGTCGTCGAGCCACAGGCGGCGCTGCTTGTCGGTCATCACCCAGCCCGGCACGAGCGTGTTCACGCGAATGCCGAACGGCCCGAGCTCGCGCGCGAGCGCGCGCGTGAGCCCCTGCACCGCCGCCTTCGCGGTTGCGTAGACCGGATAGCCCGCATTCTTCAGCATCCAGCCAATCGAGCCGAGATTGACGATCGAGCCGCCGCCCAGCCGCTTCATGTCGTCGATCACCGCCTGCGCGGCGAAGAACTGATGGCGCAGGTTCACCGCGATGCTCGCGTCGAACGATTCGGGCGTCACGTCGGCGATCGCGTGGCGCACGTCGTTCGCCGCGTTGTTCACGAGCGCCGCGATCGGGCCGACGCGCGCGCGGATCGCGTCGATCGCGCCGCGCAGCGCGGCGATGTCGGTGAGGTCGCACGCGGCGAACACGGGCGCGTGCGCGGCGTCGGCGAGCCGCGCGGCGAGCGCGCGGCCAGCCTGTTCGTCGAGATCGACGAACGCGACGCGCGCGCCCTGCCGCGCGAAGTGCTCGACGAACGACGCGCCGATGCCCGTCGCGCCGCCCGTGATCAGCACCGCGCGCCCGGCGAGGCTCGGGTAGCGCGCGTAACGTTCGTGTTGCGCGTCTTGCGCATCCTGCGCGCCGTTCGATTCGCGATGCGAAGCAATGTCGGTCATCTGTTCATTCCCGGAAAAGGGCGATGCGCTCAATCGCGCGCGCCGCGGTTCTTCAACTGGTCGAGCAGCACGGCGGCGAGCAGGATCGCGCCGCGCACCAGGTATTGATAGAACGCATCGATATTGAGCAGGTTCATCACGTTCTCGACAGTGCCCATGATCAACACGCCGATCACGACGCCCGAGATCGACGCGCGCCCGCCCGCGAGCGACACTCCGCCCAGCACGCACGCGGAGATCACGTTCAGCTCGAAGCCCTGCGCGGCGTTCGGCTGGCCCGACGTGATCCGCGACGCGAGGATCACGCCCGCGAGCGCGGTTACCGCGCCCTGGATCAGGAAGATGTAGACGCGCGTGCGCTCGACGTTGATCCCGGCGAGCCGCGACGCCTCCGGATTGCCGCCGATCGCGAGCGTGTTGCGGCCGTACACAGTCTGGTTGAGCAGCACGCCGAACACGACGAAGCACACGAGCGTCACCCAGATCGGCAGCGACACGCCGAAGAACGTGAGCCCGCCCAACGCGATGAACGTCTCCGACGACACGCCCACCGCCTGCCCCTTCGACACGATGAAGCCGAGCCCGCGCACGATCTCCATCGTCGCGAGCGTCGTGATCAGCGCGTTGATTCGCAGGTACGCGATCACCGCGCCGTTGACGAAGCCGATGGCCGCGCCCGCCGCGACCGCCGCGGCGACAGCGACGAACGTATTGTCGGTCGCGTTGAGCACCATCGCGCACAGCACGCCGGCGAACGCGACCGTCGAGCCGATCGACAGATCGAAATCGCGCGACGCGAGGCAGAACATCATCGTGCACGCGACCATCCCGATCTGCGAGATCGACAGCGCGAGCCCGAGCATGTTGTCGATCGAGAAGAAATGATCGACCGTCAGCGACATCGCGACGAACATCGCCGCGAAGATCGCGACGAGACTGTAATCGGCGGCGTGCTGCCGCCAGCGCTGCCGGTCCTCGGCCGGCACGGCCGCCGCGTGCGCCGCGGCTTGTGGAAGGTTCTCTCTCGCTTGCATGTCGTTTGCTCCTCTGCCGGGCGGCGCGGCCGCCCTTCTCTCCAATCCTCGAATTCGCCGTCCCGCGCGTCGCGCAACGTCATCGCGCCGCGCGTCGCGCCAATCGCGCGTTCGTCATGCGGCGTGCGCGGTCGCGCCCTGCGGCAGCGCGAGATTGAGCACTGCCTCCTCGTTCGCTTCGCCGCGCGCGAGCTCGCCCGCGATCCGTCCTTCGCGCATCACGACGATGCGATCCGATACGCCGAGCACCTCCGGCAGCTCGGACGACACCATCACGATCGCGCAGCCGCGCTTCGCGAGCTCGTAGATCACGCCGTAGATCTCGTGCTTCGCACCGACGTCGATGCCGCGCGTCGGCTCGTCGAGGATCACGACCTTCAGATCCGGCTCGGCGAGCCAGCGCGCGAGAATCGCCTTCTGCTGATTGCCGCCTGACAGGAAGCGGATCTTCTGCCGACGGCTGGGCGTCTTGATCTTCAGCAGCTTGATGAAGCGATCGGCCGTCTCGGCCTCGCGCTTGCGGTCGAGAAAGAGTCCCGCGCGCAGCGCGTGGCGGCGACAACTGATGTTGATGTTCTCGGCGACCGACGCGTGCGCGACGATCCCCTCTTCCTTGCGATCCTCGGGGCACAGCACGATCCCGTGGCGGATCGCGTCGCGCGTCGAGCGGATGTCGAGCGGCTCGCCGTCGAGCGTGAGCGCGCCGCCCGTCCTGCGGTCCGCGCCGTAGATCACGCGCATCAGCTCGCTGCGCCCCGCGCCGACGAGCCCGAAGAAGCCGACGATCTCGCCCGCCCGCACGTCGAAGCTCGCGCCGGCGCGCAGCGTGTCTCCCTCGAGCGCGCGCGCCGACAGACGCACGTCGCCGAGTTCGCGCGGCGCGTAGTGATAGATGTCGCTGATCTCGCGGCCGACCATCTGCCGCACGAGCGTCTCGCGCGGCACGTCCGCGAGCGAAGCGTGCGACGCGACCTGCCGGCCGTCGCGAAAGATCGTGCATGCGTCGCAGAGCCGGTAGATCTCGTCCATCCGGTGCGAGATGTAGATGAGCGCGCGGCCGTCGCGACGCAGATCGTCGACGAGCTTGAACAGCACCTCGGTCTCGCGGTGCGACAGCGAGCTCGTCGGCTCGTCGAGCGCGATCACGCGCGCGTTGCGCAGCAGCGCCTTGCAGATCTCGACCATCTGCCGCTGCGCGATCGACAGCCGCCGCAGCTTCGCCTGCGCATCGAGATCGACGCCCATCGCGCCGAGCCGCTCGCGCACGAAGCGCTGCGCGTCGCGCTTCCTGACCCAGCCGAGCGCGCTCGGCAGCCGGCCGAGCAGCAGGTTCTCGGCCACCGTCAGATCGGGCACGTATTGCAGCTCCTGATGGATCACCGCGATGCCCGCCGCGATCGACGCAGCCGCGCTCGGAAAGCGCATCGCCTGCCCGTCGACGAGCACGCCGCCCGAGTCGGGCTGATATTCGCCGCCGAGAATCTTGAGCAGCGTCGACTTGCCCGCGCCGTTCTCGCCCATCAGGCCGTGCACCTGTCCCGCATGCACGTCGAACGAGATGCCGTCGAGCGCGCGCACGCCGGGAAAGACCTTGCCGATATTGTCAAAACGCAGTGCCGCAGCCACGTCGCCTCCGTCTCCTGCCATGCTTGTCGCCCTGTTGCCCCGTCACCTGCCGCACCGCCGCGCGCATCGCCGCCGCGAGCGCCGCGCATCGCGCGACGCCCGCACCGCGAAAACGCTGGCGCGCTTCGCCTACTTCGCCGCGAGCCCCATCGTCTCGCGCACCTGCGCGACGTTCTCGCGCGTCGCGAGCATGCCCGTCGTCAGCGTGAGCGGCGGTGGCGCCTTGCCTTGCGTGATCCACGCGTACATCAGCTCCGACGTCTCTTCGCCGTGGCGTTTCGGGCTGATGATCACGGTGCCGAAGAAGCCCGTCGGCTGCGGCTTCTTGAACTCGTTGAGCGCCGAGTCCGACCCGCCGATGCCGATGCCGATCATGTCGGCCGCCTTGAAGCCGCGCCCCTCGGCCGCGCGCACCGCGCCGAGCACCGCTTCGTCATTGAGACCGTAGGCGACCCAGTGCTTGAACTTCGGATTCTTCGTGAGCGCGATGTTCGCCGCGTTGAATGCGTTTTCGGTGTCGGTCTTCGCCTGCGCCGCGGCGATCACGTTCGCCTTCGGAAAGCCGGCGGCGACGAGCGCGTCGGTCGCGCCCGTCGTGCGGTCATGCGCGGTCGGCAACTGCTCGTACGTGATGTCGATCGCGCCGACTTCGTTCATGTTCCAGCCGCGCTTCCTGATCTCGGCCGCGATCCCGCTGCCGACCTGCTTGCCGATGTCGTATGCGGAGATGCCCATGTGCGGGACCGATTCGATCGGCTTGCCCGCGCCGTCGACGAGCCGGTCGTCGACCGTCATCATCTTCAGGCCGTGCGATTTCGCTTTCGCGACGATGCCCGGCCCGAGCTTCACGTCCGGCGTGCAGATGATGAAGCCCTGCGCCTTCTGCGCGGCGAGATTGTCGATCGCGCTCATCACCTTCTCGCCGGACGGCGCGCCGATCTTCACGAGCGTGAAGCCCTTGTCCTTCGCGGCGAGCTCGGCGAATTTCCATTCGTCCTGGAACCACGGCTCCTCGGGCTGCTTGACGAGGAAGCCGATCTTCACGGGCTCGGCCGCATGCGCGGGCAGGCCCGCCGCCGCGACCGTCGCCGCTGCCGCTGCCGCCAGCGTGATGAACGTTCTGCGTTTCATGTTGCTTGTCTCCTTGTTGTCTCCGTCACCGGAGCCGTCGGCCGCTTCGTCGTCTCGACGCGGCGCGTGCGACCGTCGCGCGCCGCCTTCGCGCGTATGCGTCCCTCGCGGGCGCACCGCGCAAGTGAATCAGTCGTGGTACAGCACCGATCGGCCGCCGTCGATCGTGATGCAGCTCGCGTTGATGAACGGCGCCTCGTCCGACGCGAGGAACACCGCGGTCATCGCGACTTCGTCCGGACGCCCGATCCGCTTCATCGGCTGCAACGCGAGCGTCTCGCGGCGCGCGGCCTCGGGATCGGGCTGCGCGCCCCACCAGTCATGCGTCAACTGCGTCTCGATGTAGCCCGGAGCGATCGCGTTCACGCGCACGTTGCGCGGCGCGTATTCGATGCCGAGCGCGCGCGTGAGACCCAGCACGCCGTGCTTCGCGACCGGGTACGGAAAGCAGCCCGGGATGATCTTGAACGCGTGCGTCGACGCGATGTTCACGATGCTGCCGCGCCCGCGCTCGACCATGCCCGGCAGCGCCGCGCGGCAGCCGTTCCAGACGCCGTCGAGATCGATCGCGAAGCAGCGCCGCCAGTCTTCGTCGGTGAGCGCGAGCGGATCGCCGAACACGTTGACGCCGGCGTTGTTGACGAGCACGTCGAGCGGGCCGAATGCGCGCTCCGTGCGCGCGAGCGCCGCCGTGACCGATTCGGCCCGCGCGACGTCCGTCGGCACCGCGAGCACGCGCGCGTCGGCGGCGTCGCGCGCGATCGCGTCGGCGGTCTCGTCCGCGAGCGCCGCGTCGAGCTCCGCAATCGCGACGGCCGCGCCTTCGCGCACGAACGCGCGCGCGATCGCCGCGCCGATGCCGCGCCCCGCGCCCGTCACGAGGGCGACCTTGCCCGCGAGCCGGTTCACCGCGCCACTCCCTTGCGGGCGATCCGCCATCCGTTGACGAACGCCCGCGCGCGCGCGGCAGTGACGGCGGGCGCCTGCCCGGGCGCATACAATGCCGAGCCGAGGCCGAAGCCGTTCGCGCCCGCCGCGAGATACGGGCCCATGTTCTCGGGCGTGATCCCGCCCACCGGCACGAGCGGCACGCGCGCGTCGATCACCGCGCGCCACGCCTTCACGGCCGGCGTGCCGAGCTGCTCGGCGGGAAACATCTTCAGCACGTCCGCGCCGTCCGCGAGCGCGGCGAACGCCTCGGTCGGCGTCGCGACGCCGGGCGCGCATCCGATGCCGAGCGTCTTCGCGCGGCGCACGACGTCGCCGTCCGCATGCGGCATCACGATCAGCTCGCCGCCGGCGCGCACGACTTCGTCGACGTATTCGGCGCGCAGCACGGTGCCCGCGCCGACGATCGCGTCGGCGGGCAGCGCGGCGCGCAACGCGGCGATGCTGTCGAACGGATCGGGCGAATTGAGCGGCACCTCGACGATGCGAAAACCCGCGTCGTACAGCGCGGCGCCGTGCGCCGCCGCGTCGGCGGGCGTGACGCCGCGCAGGATCGCGATCATCGGGCACGCGTCGAACGCGCGCATCAGCGCGCGATGCGGCGCATACGGCGCGGGAAAACGCAGTGCTTCGGCATCCATCGACATCTCATTTCCTCCAGCCACTTCGTGTCGAAACGCGCTTCGCGCCTAGTGCGGCGCGAGGGGCGCGGGCGGCGCGTCGCCCGCCGCGCCGACGAGCCCCGCCTGCACCGCGATGCGCCACAGGCCGTGCTCGGACGCGCGCTCGACGATGCGCGCCCCGCCGCAATCGAATTCGGCGAGCGCGCGGCGGTAGCGGTCGCACAACGCGCCGTCGCCGACGAGGCGCGGCGCGAGCGCCGCGAGCGACGCGCGCTGGCCGTCGAGCAGCGCATCGAGCGCATTCAGCTCGTGACCGATCAGCAGTCCGGACAGATAGTCGCCCTGCGCTTGTGGCGCGAGCTGCCCGGTGAGGCCGAGCGTGCGCGTGCTGAACAGCGTCGCGAGCAATCCTTCGCGGCGCTTGCGCCGCGCGATCCGCACGCCGCGCGCGAATGCGGACCAGTCGGGCGCGTCGCTCGCCCGCATCGTGCGGCCGAGGATCGTGTGCCCGCGCAACGCGGCGAACAGCTCGCCCGTCATGTAGGTTCGGAACCATTCGATGCGGCCGCCGCGCACCCACGCCCATTTCGCGTGCGTGCCGGGCAGCCCGATCAGCGCGCCCGCGCGTTCGGCCGCAAGCGACGGCTCGGCCGCGAGCGCGCCGACGATCTGCGTTTCCTCGCCACGCATCACGTCCGGCAGCTCGCCCGGTTCGAGCGCGCCCGGCACGATCGCGAACGCAAAGCCGCGCGCGGTATGAAACCGCACGAGGCTCGATGCGAACGTGTCGGCGGCGGCCGGCATCGTCACGTAAGGCGCCTCGCGCCAGCCCTGCGCGCTGCCGACCATGCCGGCCGCGAGCGCGGGCACGTGCGGCGCGCGGTCGAGCCATGCGCCGCATGCTTGCTCGAACGCGGCATCGAACGCCTGCGACGGCGACGCGCCCGGCGCATCGGGCAGGCTCATCACGCCCGCGGCGAGCGCGCGCGTGTCGAGCACCGAGCCGTCGGCGGCGAACAGGTACGCGCGCAGCGATGTCGTGCCCCAGTCGAGCCCGATCAGCGCGGGCGTGCTCGCGTGCGCGGTCATCGCTTGATCCGGCGCGTCGCCTGCGGCGCGCTCCAGCCGAGATCGGCCGAAATCGCGCGCGCGCCGCGCTGCACGAGCGGCACGAGCTCGTTCATCCGGTCGAGCGACATATACGGAATCGTGCTCGCGACCGACAGCGCGGCAACAATCGCGCCCGACGCATCGCGCACCGGCGCGGCGACGCAGCGAATCGACGTTTCGTTTTCCTCGAGATCGAACGTGTAGCCGCCCGCCGCATAATGCGCCATGCGCTGCAGGAACGTGCCGACGTCCGGGCGGCGGTCCGGCTTGAAGTTCACGCCCGCGAGCGCGCGCTTCGATGCGTCGAACAGCGAGCGCCACGTGTCGGGATCGAGGTCGAGCATCATCGCCTTGCCGATTCCCGTCGATGCGAGCGGCATCCGGTGGCCGATCCGCGAGCGCATCTCCAGGCCGCGCGTGCCGGGAATCTTGTCGATGTAGAGCACGTCGTCGCCGTCGCGCACGCCGAGATGGATCGTGTCGAGCGTCGCTTGCGCGAGCGCCTCGAGATGCGGGCGCGCGACCGCCGTGAGCGGCATCTGCTCGAGCGCGATCGTGCCGAGCTCGATCAGCTTCGGGCCGAGCAGATAGCCGCCTTGCACCTGGCGCAGATAGCGCGCCTGCACGAGGCTGCTGACGAGGCGGTGCGTCGTGCTGCGCGTCGTGCCGAGCGCGGCGCCGATCGCGCGCATGTCGCGCGCGCCGCCCGCGACCGCCTCGAGAATCGCGAGCCCGCGCAGCAGCGTTTGCGTGCCCGCCTGCTGCGCGGCGAGATCGAGCGGCGTGCTCGTCGCGCCGATGCTGTCGGCGAGCGACGCGTCGGACGTGTCCGACGCGTCGGGATGGACGGCTGTCGCGCCGTTCAAGGCAAGCGTCATGGGCGTTTTGTTCATGGTGCGATGAACTCCGGCGAACCAGACGCGCGCGCCGACGATTTCCGGCGGCCGCGCATCTGCCGAAGCGTTTCGATGTGCTTCGGATTGTAGGAGGGTGCGCTGCAAGCTCCAATATTTGAATGAAGCTCTCATATATTGGGAATCCAGATCATACTCACAAGCCGGCCGCACGCATGAAAAAACGGGCTGAGCCGATTGCCCGGCTGAGCCCGTTCGATGCGCACCCCGTGCTCGCCGTGGGGTTGGCGATGTGCGGTCTGCTTACTTCTGCGTCGCGCTCTGCGATTGGATGTAGCGCTGCACGTCGGAGAACGACACGCGACCGGTATGGTTCGCGTCGATCTGCCTGAAGTTCTTCACGACGTAGCCGAGGCCCGCGGCCTTCGCCTGCGCTTCGGTCAGGCCCGTATTGTCGACGTCGGCCGCCGCGAACTGGCGTTGCAGCTTGCGCACCACCTGCGCGTGCAGCGCGGCGCCGGACGTCTGCGTGCCGGCCGTCGGCTTGCGCGCGGCGGGTGGCACGTACGGATCGCCGAGTTGCGCCTGCGTATGGCGATCGGATTGCGCATCGCTCGCAGCTTCCTGCGCGAACGCGGTCTGCGTGAAGAGCGCGAGGCCTGCGACAACGAGCGCGGACCACGCGAATGCCGATTGGATTTTCATGTCAGCTCCGAAGAGAAATGGGATCGTCACGGCCCGCCGCGCGGCGCGTGGGGCGCACGGCGCGGCGGACGCTGCAGCATCGTTCGGCGTCATCGCGCGGCGGGCGTCGCCGCATAGAACGTCGCCAGATCGGCTTTTTCCTGCGGCCGCGACGTATCGTCCAGGTAGACCATGTGCCCGCCCTGGTAGTCCCTGATCGTCAGATTGGGCTGCGCGCCGAGCCGGGCGAGATCGAGCTCCGTCTGATAGAACGGCGTCGCGATGTCGTGATAGCCGTTCAGCGACAGCACCTTCAGCGCGGGATTGAGCGTGAGCGCCGCGGCCAGATCCGGGATCGTGTCGGGCAGATCGAGGCCGTCGTGGCTCCAGTCCCACGAGGAGATCGCATTGCTCTCCACAGCATAGGCCGATTTCGCCGTGTACTTGAGCACGTTCGGCAAATAGGTGCCGATCGTGTCGGTGAACGGCTTCGTGATGAAGCTGCTCGACGGATCGCCGCCCGACGCGAGCGGACTGTTCGTCGGCACGTTCACGCGCGCGTCGTAGCGGCCGATCAACGTGCCCGGAATCAGCGCGAGCTGATAGCTGTTGTCATACGAAGTCGGCAGCAGGTTGAAGTTCGCGCGCCAGAGCGGCACGGTCGCGCCCGTTGCGTTCGACATCGTCGTGACGAGGCCCGACGACGGCTGCGTGTGGTTCGCGAGATAGGCGTCCACGGCCGGCGAATAGGTGCCTGCCGTCAGCAGACGCATCTCGTCCGCGTACTGCGGCAGGTTCGCCGGGTTCGGATTGTCGAGCTGATAGTACGCGCCGATCGCGCCATAGCTCGGCACGAAGCCCGCGCAGCTCACCGTGCTCGATCCGTTGTTCGAGCTGCCGACGGAATTGCTCGCCATGTCGCAGTTGCTGTTGTAGTTGAGGATCGACGACTGCAGCACGATGCCGTCGAGCTTCACGCCCGCCGTCTCGAGCAGGTTCGCGAGCACGTCGGTGCGCGGCGTGCCGTACGATTCGCCGAACAGGTACTTCGGCGAATCGCTGCGCTGATTCGCCTGCAGATAGCGGATTACGAAATCGCGAAATGCTCCGGCATCCTGATCGACGCCCCAGAACGTCTGGTTCGTGTTCGGCGCGATCGCCTCGGAGAAGCCTGTGCCGATCGCGTCGACGAACACGAGATCGGTCGTGTCGAGAAGCGTTTGCTGGTTGTCGACGAACGGGAACGGCGTCGGGCTGTTCGCGTTCGGATCGCCCGTCACGAGGCGCTTCGGCCCGAACGAGCCGAGATGCAGCCAGACTGTCGACGAGCCGGGGCCGCCGTTGTAGAAGAACGTGACGGGCCGCTTGCCGGGCGGCTGGCTGTCTGCCGTGTACGCGACGTAGAAGAACGACGCTTCTGCGGCGCCGCTTTGCGGGTTGCGCGCGGTCAGGTGGCCCGCGGTCGCGGTGTAGTTGATCGCCTTGCCGTTCACCGTGATCTGATGATGCGTGATCGCCGCGTTCTCGGTCACGGCGGAGGGCGACAGCGAAGCGCTCGCACTCGACGAATAACGGTTGGGATCCCGATAGGGTTTGTCTGCGCCGGACGAGGCGTCGATGCTGGTCGAACTGTCCGCGTTCGCGGCGGCGCTCGCGCTCGAACCGGCGTCATCTCCATTGCACGCTGCGACGAGCAGCGAAGAGAATACTGCGGCTAATAACAGCTTCGTTTTACGTGCTGGCATAGTCGTTTTCCTTCTCTCATGTTGTTTTCCTGAGCAGCCGGATAGGCGCCCCCACCTTGCTCGATCGGCCCGATAAGCCACGGCGTCGGCCAATATACGCGACAAGTTCCGATTTGAAAAATGGCGAAACATTTGAAAGAAACGCGGCTTACTTTATTCTTTCAGGCGCGATTTCCCATTTGAATGGAATCAGCGTGGAATCGGCTTTGGAACGGCGTTTTGTGAATTCCATTGCACCCAAACCCGCAGTCAGACGGATTTTTTATTGCTCGATTCGCACTGCGACGCAGAATTGATCTGGCAATCGAAATAAATCAGGGAATTACCCGAATTCCGGACGTATCGATTTTGAAAGATTTGTGGAAAGCGCGAATATCGGGATGATGCGCCGCAAGAAAGCACGCGCCCGGTCGGCAAGCGCGCATGCGGCGAGCGAGCGCGCCGCGGCCGCGCTCACTGCGACGCGGGCAATTCCGCCGCGCCCATCCGCCGTGCGATCACGCCCGCGCGCTGCGCGAGGTAAGGCGAGCCGCGGTGCATATCGAAATACTTCGGATTCGGCAGCATCACCGCGAGCCGCGCCGATTGCCAGGCGGAAAGCCGGCTCGCGGGAATCCGGTAGTAGTACTGCGCGGCGGCCTCCGCACCGTACACGCCGCGGCCGAACTCGACCGAGTTCAGGTAGATCTCGAAGATGCGCTCCTTGTCGAGCAGCGTTTCGAGCATCCACGTGATGATGAGCTCCTGCCCCTTGCGGATGTAGCTGCGCTCGCCGGACAGGAACAGATTGCGCGCGAGCTGCTGCGTGATCGTCGAGCCGCCCGACACGATGCGGCCGCGCGCGCGGTTCTTCTCCCACGCCTGCAGGATCGCGTCCACTTCGTAGCCCGAATTGTTCGCGAAATCGGCGTCTTCGGACGCGATCACCGCGCGCTTCAGGTTCCGCGAGATCCTGTCGTATGGCACCCACCGATGCCGGATCGCCGCCGCGGGCTGCGCGCTCGACAAGCGCCACGCGTCCGCGCGCATGAACGCGCTCGAACCCGGATCGAGCACCGACCACATCGCGATCTGCGCGACGTAATAGAGCTGCGTCGCGAGCCACGCGCCCGCAAACACGCCGCCCGCATACGCGAGCCAGCGCGCGACGCCGCGCTTGCGCGCGCGAGTCGCGCCGCGCGCCGGCCCGTAGCCCGGACCGGGCGAAACGGGACTGTTGCGCATCCCGCCTTCGCCTCTCGCGCTCAGTGCGCCGCGGACGCCGCGAGGGCGACGCGCAGCGCGGCGAGCACAGGCGCGCCGTCGGGCCGCACGCCGCGCCAGAGGTGGAACGATTCCGCCGCCTGCTCGACGAGCATTCCGAGCCCGTCCGACGCGCGCGCGCCGAGCGTCGCCGCATGCTCCATGAAGACGGTCGGACGCGTGCCGTACATCATGTCGTACGCGAGCGTCGCCGGACCGAACGCCGCGGCGTCGCACTCGGGCAGCGCCGCGTCGAGGCTGCCCGCCGTCGCGTTGACGATCACGTCATACGGCTCGCGCGCGACCCGCTCGGGCCCGCCGCCCGCGAGCACGCAGCCCGCGTCGTGCGCCGCTTGCGTGAACTGGCCGACGAGTTCTTCCGCCTTGCTCGCGGTCCGGTTGACGATCGTGAGCGACGCGGGCCCGCGCTCGAGCATCGGCAGCACGACGCCGCGCGCCGCGCCGCCCGCGCCGAGCAGCAGGATTCGCGCGCCCGTCAGGCTCACGCCGAGATTCGTCTCGATGTCGCGCACGAGGCCGACGCCATCGGTGTTGTCGCCGAAGATGCCGTCTGCGTCGAAGCGCAGCGTGTTGACCGCGCCCGCCGCCGCCGCGCGCGGCGACAGCGTATCGGCAAGCGCATAGGCCTCGAGCTTGAACGGCACGGTGACGTTCACGCCGCGCCCGCCCTGCGCGATGAATTCGCGCACCGCGGCCGAGAAGCCGTCGAGCGGCGCGAGCAGATGCGTGTATTCGATTGCCTCGCCCGTCTGTTCGGCGAAACGCGAATGGATGAACGGCGATTTGCTGTGCGCGATCGGATTGCCGATCACCGCGTAGCGATCGCGCGCGCGCGCTGCCGATTCGACGGTCGCGCTCATTTCGATTGTTCCTCGCCGTTCGCCGGCGATTCGCCATTGCCATTGCCGTCGCCGCTCGCCGCGCCGCCCGCCTCGGCGAGCGCCTCCGCTTCGCTTTCCGCCGATTCGTCGGCGGCGTCGAGCAGCACGTCGTCGGCCGCGTCGGCGTCATCGTCGTCGGCCGGCTCGCCGCTCGACACCGTCGGCGCGTCGAGCACGCTCACGAGCCGCACCGACGCCTCGATCGTCAATTCGTCGACCGACATCACGTCGAGCAGCACCCGCGTGCCGCGCGCATGCACGCCGAGCGCGGGCACGTGCAGCAGCAACGGCACTTCGTCGAGGCGCACGAGATCGCCCTTCACGACGGCCGCGCTCACCTGCTTGCGGCCTTCCTGCTTGATCCAGCGCAGGCACCAGAAATACTCCATCCGGCGCTGGTGATCGGCGTAGGCGGCGTACGTGTCGTCGAAGCCCTGCACGACCGCGTACAGATCCGCGTCCTTCTGCTTGAACGGCGCGGCGAGCTTCGCGGTCACGCCGTGCTGCACGCACGCGAGCAACTGCCACTGGTTGACGAGGTCGACGTAGCGGCGCAGCGGCGACGTGCTCCATGCGTACTGCGGCACGCCGAGCCCCTCGTGCGGCGCGGCGCTCGTCTGCATCCGCGTGCGCTTCGGCCCGCTCGGCATGCCGAACGCGCGCTGCGTCCGGTAGATGCCGGGCACGCTGTGATCGTGCAGGAACGCGCCCCACGTCGAGTTCGCGAGAATCGCGAGCTCGGACACGATCAGATCGAGCGGCGAGCCGCGCCGGCGCGGCGTGATCGACACGTGCTCGCCTTCGACGTAGAAGTTGTAATCGGTGTTGCGCTGCGCTTCGCGCCTGAGCCCGTAGCCCGCGCGCGCGACCTGGCGCCGCTCGAAGAGCGCCTGCGCGAGCGGCCAGAGCACCGCGATGTCGTCCTTGTGCGGATAGTCGCCCGCGCCCGCGGCGAGCGCGTCCTCGGTGACGAGCTCGTCGAGCGTGTTGTGCCGCAGGTTGCTCTTCACGTAGACGAATTCGGCGCGCGTCTCGTTCGCGACGATCTCCTGCGTGTCGCGCTTCACGATGATGTACAGCGACAGCGCCGGACGGTAGTCGCCCTCCTTCAGCGTGAACACGTCGACGACGTCGTCCGGCAGCATCGTGATCTTGTCGCCCGGCATGTAGACGGTCGACAGCCGCGCGCGCGCGATCGCATCGACCGCGTCGCCGCGCGCGACGCCGAGCGCGGGCGCCGCGATGTGCACGCCGATCCGCACGCGTCCGTCGGACAGATGCTCGACGGAGAACGCGTCGTCGATCTCGGTCGTCGTGATGTCGTCGATCGAGAATGCGTTGACGTCCGCGCGCGGCAGGTCGTCGGGCAGCTTGCCGACCGTGACGGACGGAAAGCTCGTGCCGTGCGGGAAGTATTCGGCGAGGAAGCGCGCCTCGTGCAGCGCGCGCGCCGACGGAATGCCGCCGCAGTCGAGCATCAGCCGCGCGCTCGACACGCCGCGCGCGAGCGCCGCCGCGTCGAGCGCCTTGTATTCGATCGAATTCTTGTCCGGCTTCGTCAGCAGGCCGAGCGCCTTGCCCGCGAACGCATCGGGCAGCCTGCCCGCCTTCAGCTCCTCTTCGTAGCCGGCCTGCACGAGCGCCTGCTGGCGCTTGCGCTCGAGCGCGGCGAGCGCCATCTTCAGTTGCTCTTCGGGCGCGCGCTGATACTGGCCGCGCCCCTTGCGGCGAAAATAGACGGGCGCGCCGTGCAGGCGCAGCACGAGCGCCGCGCGTCCGACGGGGCCGTAGCTCGCGCCGAAATATTCGTCGGCGAGCGTCGCGTACGCGAATTCCTCGGCGGGCGCGCACTCCCACAGAAAGTCCAGGTCGATCTGCTGGGCGGCTTCGTCCGCCTGCTGCATCAGTTCGCCCGCCGCGGGTTTCTCGAATTCGATCAGCACGTCCTTCGCGCGCACCTTCGCGCGCCGGCCGCCCGGCAATTCGACCTGAAACGCGTCGCCCTGGCGCGACAGCACGCTGCCCGCCTTGAAACTGCCCGATTCCTCGAAGAAAACGTTCACTCAGTACTCTCGTCTTTCGTTCAGACTTCCGCGCGCCGCGCTTCGCTTCGGAAGCCGTCGACGCCGCGTGTGGTGTATAGGGTGCCGCGCGCCGGATCTCGCATCCGGCGCCGGGCTATCCGGCGTCGCAAAATGCAAGAACGTCGTCGATATAGTCGGCAAATTCGCTGATCCCGTGATCGCTGCCTTCAATGACGCGGGTTCGCGCGCCTGGATAGCGCGCGAGCATGTCGTGGTAGTCGAGCACTTCGTCGCCCGTCGCCGCGAACAGATAGTAGCGCTCGGGCCGCGAGATCGCCGCGACATGCAGCGCGTTCAGTTCGTCCAGATGACGCGGCTCGACGACGATCGTGCCGCCGCCGTGCCACAGCGGCTGCTCGCCGAGATGGCGGCGCAGGTCGCGCTGCGGCTGCGTCGCGGGATTCAGCAGCACCGCGCGCCAGCCGTGCTTTTCCGCTAGCCATGTCGCGTAATAGCCGCCGAGCGAGCTGCCGATCACGGTGACGCCGTGCGCCGGCGCGCCGGCGACTTCCGCCTCGGCGGCAGCGACGGCGTCGAGCGGCGCGACCGACAGCATCGGGCAGCGCCATTCGTCCGCGCGGCCGAGCTCGGCGAGCCGCGCGGCCAGCGCGCGCGCCTTGAACGACTGCGGTGACGAACGAAAGCCGTGCAGATACAGGATCACGCGCCGCTCCGGGCCGGCGCCGCGCCGCCGCGCACGGACAGCGCATCGAGCAGCTTCTGGTGGACGCCGCCGAAGCCGCCGTTGCTCATCACAAGCACGTGGTCGCCCGGCCGCGCCGACACCGCCACGGCCTTCACGAGCGTGTGCAGGTCGTCGAACGCGCGCGCCTTGTCGCCGAGCGGCGCGAGCGCGTCGCGCAGGTTCCAGCCGAGCGCGTCGCGACCGGTCGGCGCGCCGTAGCCGAACACGAGATCGGCATCGGCGAGGCTCGCCGACAGTTGCGCCTTCATCACGCCGAGCTTCATCGTGTTCGATCGCGGCTCCAGCACCGCGAGGATGCGGGTGTTTTCGCGGCCGATGCGCGCGCGAAGCCCGGCGATCGTCATTTCGATCGCGGTCGGGTGGTGGGCGAAGTCGTCATAGACGGTCACTCCGTCGACGCTGCCGCGCACCTCCATCCGGCGCTTGACGTTACGGAACGTCGCGAGCGCGGCGGCCGCCTGCGCGGGCGGCACGCCGACGTGACGCGCGGCGGCGATCGCTGCGAGCGCATTCAGCCGGTTGTGCTCGCCCTGCACGTGCCAGTCGACGGCGCCGACGCGCTCGCTGCGCCAATACACGGCGAAACGCTCGTCGACCGGCACGCCGTCCTCCGCAGGCAGCGCCTGCCAACCGCCGTCGACACCGAAACGCTCGACATCGCTCCAGCAGCCGCGCGACAGCACGCGCTCGAGCGCGTCTTCGCGGCCGTTCGTCACGAGCCGGCCGACGCCCGGCACCGTGCGCACCAAATGGTGAAATTGCGTCTCGATCGCCGCGAGATCCGGAAAGATATCAGCATGATCGAATTCGAGATTGTTCAGGATCGCGGTCCGCGGCCGGTAATGGACAAACTTCGAACGCTTGTCGAAGAACGCTGTGTCGTATTCGTCCGCCTCGATCACGAAGAAGCTCGAATCGGTCAGCCGTGCGGACACGCCGAAGTTCAGCGGCACGCCGCCGATCAGGAAGCCCGGATTCAGGCCGGCGTCTTCGAGCATCCATGCGAGCATCGAACTCGTTGTCGTCTTGCCGTGCGTGCCGGCGACAGCGAGCACCCACTTACCCGCGAGCACGTGCTCGCCGAGCCATTGCGGACCGGACACATACGGCAGCCCCCGATCGAGGATTGCCTCCATCAGCGGGTTGCCGCGCGACACCACGTTGCCGATCACGAACAGATCGGGCTTCAAGTCGATCTGTTCGGCGCCGTAGCCCTCGATCAACTGGATGCCCTGCGCCTCGAGCTGCGTGCTCATCGGCGGATAGACGCCCGCGTCGCAGCCGGTCACGGTATGGCCCGCCGCGCGGGCGAGCACGGCGAGACCGCCCATGAAGGTGCCGCAGATGCCGAGAATGTGGATATGCATAGAGCTTCGCGCCGCGTGGGCGTAGTCGAATCGGAGGCCGGCCGCACGTCGCGCCGGTTGCCGGAAAAACATCCGCGGCGCGGCGCGCGCGCCGCCGCGCAAAGGGGGCTATTGTAACTGACACCCCCGACGCGAACGACGGTTGACGCAACCGCCGGTCGCTCGGCACCGATCTAGTATGATTGCCGGATCATGTCTCGCAAAACCCTACTCGATCCGCGACGCGTACGTGACGAAATCGCGCTCGCCGCGGCACGCCTGATCGCCGAAGACGGGCTCGACTACGCCGGCGCAAAGCGCAAGGCCGCGCGCCAGGTGCTCGGCGACAGCCGAATTGCCGGCGAATGGCTGCCGGATAACGACCAGATCGAAGAAGAACTGCACGAATACCTCGCGCTGTTCCAGAGTGACACGCAGCCGGCCGAACTGCGGCGGCTGCGTGTCATCGCGCTCGCGTGGATGGAGCGGCTCGCGGCGTTCAATCCGTACGTCGCGGGCGCCGTGCTGAACGGCACGGCGAACGCGCATTCCGACATCCATCTGCAGACCTTCTGCGACAACCACAAGGATCTCGCGATCTACCTGCTGAACCAGAACATCCAGTACGACGTATCCGAAACCCGCCACTTCGCGGGGCGCAGCGACGTCGAGACGCTCAGCTTCCTGTGGCGCGAAGCGCGCGGCACGGAACCCGTCGGCATTCACGTCGCACTGTATACAAGCGACGACCTGCGCGGCGCCGTGAAGGCAGACGCCCGCGGCCGTCTGTCACGGGCCGATGCGCAAGCGCTGCGCGCGCTCGTCGGCGCGCCACCGTCCTCACCAACCGAATCCCGAACCGATGAATAGCAAAGGAATTTTCGCAGGCGTCGTGATCGCGGCCGTCGCGATCGCGGGCGGCCTCGCCGCCGGCCACTGGGCGCGCGGCAACGCGGCGGGCGGCGCGCCAGCGGGGACGCCGGCCGGCGCACCCGCCGCGGGCAACGCAGTCGACACGCTCTGGGCCGCGTCGTATCCGAACGTCGACGGCAAGCCGCAGCGGCTCGCGGCATTCAAGGGCCAGAAACTCGTCGTCAATTTCTGGGCGTCGTGGTGCGGCCCCTGCGTCGAGGAGATGCCCGAGCTCGTGAAGCTGTCGCGGGAATACGAGAAGAAAGGCGTGCATTTCGTCGGAATTGGTGTCGATTCCGAGCAGAACGTGAAGAATTTCCTGAAAAAGGTACCCGTCGATTATCCGATCGTCGTCAGCGGTTACGCGGGTGCAGATCTGGCCCGAAATTTCGGCAATATCGCTGGGGCGCTACCTTTCACCGTCGTCATCGATGAAACCGGTAAGGTTCGCGAGACAAAATTGGGGCAAATCCATCCGGATGAACTGAAACGCACGCTCGACACGCTCTGATCGGGGCCGACCGGCTGCCGGACGTTGACAGAATTTGAAATCTGGTTAGCGGCAAATTGCATGACGTTGGCAGATTCTGGCCGCGCGAACACGCCGATGCGCGCTCGCCGGCACACTCGTCCATTCGGCAAAACTAGACAAATTTCTCTAATTGGCGATAAAGTTCGCGCAATTCCGCAGAAAAAGAAGCGACCTATGACACGATTGCTGGTGCTGCACGGCCCCAACCTGAATCTTCTCGGCACCCGGGAACCGGAGGTGTACGGCCGCGTGACGCTCGAGCAGATCGATCAGGCGCTGGCCGCGCGGGCGCAGGAGGCAGGCGTCGAACTCGAGTCGTTCCAGAGCAACCACGAGGGCGCGCTCGTCGATCGCGTCCAGGCGGCGAGAAGCGACGGCACCGAGTTCATCCTGATCAATCCAGCCGCGTATACGCATACGAGCGTCGCGATCCGGGACGCGCTCGCGGGCGTCGGGATTCCGTTCGTCGAGATTCATCTGTCGAATGTGCACCGGCGCGAGCCGTTCAGGCATCACTCCTATTTCTCCGATCAGGCCGAAGGCGTGATTTGCGGCCTCGGCTGGAAAGGCTACCTGTACGCGCTCGAATACGCGCTCGACAAGCTGCAAGGCGCGTCGCGCGGCTGATTTTCAAGAACTCGATTCAGCGCCGGTCCCGAACCGGCGTTTCACGTATTGAAAGGGGAACTCCCGATGGACCTTCGCAAGCTGAAAACTCTGATCGACCTCGTCTCCGAATCCGGCATCTCCGAGCTGGAAGTCACCGAAGGCGAAGGCAAGGTGCGCATCGTCAAGAACGCACCGCCGGTCTATGTACAGCCGTCGGCCGGCTTCGCGCCGCAAGTGAGCGCCCCCGCCCCCGTCCTGACGGTGCCGACCGAAGGCGCGCTTGCCGCGGCACCCGCCGCAGCACCCGCGGCCGCCGCGCCGCAAGGCCACGTCGTAACGTCGCCGATGGTCGGCACGTTCTACCGCGCGCCGTCGCCGGGCGCCGATCCGTTCGTCCAGGTCGGCGACACGGTGAAGGAAGGCCAGACGCTCTGCATCATCGAAGCGATGAAGCTGCTGAACGAAATCGAGTCGGACAAGGCCGGCGTCATCAAGGAAATTCTCGTCGAGAACGGCCAGGCCGTCGAATACGGCCAGCCGCTTTTCGTGATCGGCTAAGACCCGCCGCGCGGCGCGCCCGTCAGCACGCCGCTCCTCTCAAGGCGCGCGCTCGCGCGTCCATCGAAGAGACGAATACTCGCTATGTTTGAAAAAATCCTCATTGCCAACCGCGGGGAAATCGCGCTGCGCATTCAGCGCGCGTGCCGCGAGCTCGGCGTCAAGACGGTAGTCGTCTATTCCGAGGCCGACAAGGAAGCCAAGTACGTGAAGTTAGCCGACGAAGCGGTCTGTATCGGCCCCGCTCCGTCGAATCTGAGCTACCTGAACATGCCGGCCCTGATCAGCGCGGCCGAAGTCACCGACGCCGAGGCGATCCACCCGGGCTACGGCTTCCTGTCGGAGAACGCCGATTTCGCCGAGCGCGTCGAGCAGTCGGGCTTCACGTTCATCGGTCCGCGCCCGGACACGATCCGCATGATGGGCGACAAAGTCACCGCGAAACAGACGATGATCCGCACCGGCGTGCCTTGCGTGCCGGGCTCGGACGGCGCGTTGCCGGACGACCCGAAGGAGATCGTGAAAATTGCACGCTCGATCGGCTATCCGGTGATCATCAAGGCGGCGGGCGGCGGCGGCGGACGCGGGATGCGCGTCGTCCACACCGAGGCGGCGCTCGTGAACGCGGTCAACATGACGCGCGAGGAAGCGGGCCGCGCGTTCGGCAATCCGCAGGTCTACATGGAGAAGTTCCTCGAAAATCCGCGCCACATCGAGATTCAGGTGCTCTCCGATTCGCACAAGAACGCGGTCTGGCTCGGCGAGCGCGACTGCTCGATGCAGCGCCGTCACCAGAAGGTGATCGAGGAAGCGCCCGCGCCCGGCATCGCGCGCCGCCTGATCGACCGGATCGGCGACCGCTGCGCGGACGCGTGCAAGAAGATGGGCTACCTCGGCGCGGGCACGTTCGAGTTCCTCTACGAGAACAACGAGTTCTACTTCATCGAGATGAACACGCGCGTGCAGGTCGAGCATCCGGTGACGGAGCTGATCACAGGCGTCGACATCGTCCAGGAACAGATCAGGATCGCGGCGGGCGAGAAGCTGTCGGTCCGCCAGCGCGACATCCAGTTCCGCGGCCACGCGATCGAATGCCGGATCAACGCCGAAGATCCGTTCAAGTTCACGCCGTCGCCGGGCCGGATCACGTCGTGGCACACGCCGGGCGGCCCCGGCATCCGCGTCGATTCGCACGCGTACAATGGTTATTTCGTTCCGCCCAACTACGATTCGATGATCGGCAAGCTGATCGCCTACGGCGCGACGCGCGAGCAGGCGATCAACCGGATGCGCATCGCGCTGTCGGAAATGGTGGTCGAAGGCATCCTGACCAACATCCCGCTGCATCGCGAACTGATGCTCGACTCGAAATTCGTCGAAGGCGGCCCCAGCATCCACTATCTCGAGAACCGGCTCGCGCAGAAGCTGCAGGCCGCGCCGGAAGAAGCGTGATCATGAGCTATCGGGAACTCGTCGCCGAGCTGCCCCGCGAGCGCGCGGAGGCACTGTCCGACGCGCTCGTCGAGTTGGGCGCGCTGTCGGTGTCCGTGGAAGACGCCGACGCCGACACGCCGGACGAGCAGCCGCTCTTTGGCGAACCGGGCCTCGTGCCCGAGCGCACCGCGTGGCAGCATTCGCGCGTGATCGCGCTCGTCGAGGCGACGCAGGATCCCGCGGTGCTGCTCGCCGCCGCCGCGAACGAAGCCGGCCTCGACGAAACGCCGCGCTTCGAGCTGCGCGAAGTCGAAGAGCAGGACTGGGTGCGGCTCACGCAATCGCAATTCGATCCGATCCACATCGGCGAGAAGATCTGGGTCGTGCCGTCGTGGCACGACGCGCCGGAGCCCGACGCGCTCGTGCTCGAGCTCGATCCGGGCCTCGCGTTCGGCACGGGCAGCCATCCGACGACGCGCCTTTGCATGGAATGGCTCGAGCAGACCGTGCAACCCGGCCAGACGGTGCTCGATTACGGCTGCGGCTCGGGCATTCTCGCGATCCTCGCGAAGAAGTGCGGCGCGGGCAGCGTGACCGGCATCGACATCGATCCACAAGCGGTCGAAGCGGCGCGCCAGAACAGCGAGCGCAATCGCACCGACGTCGCGTACGGCCTGCCCGGCGACTGCCCCGACGGCGAATTCGACATCGTCGTCGCGAACATCCTGTCGAATCCGCTGAAGCTGATGGCGTCGATGCTTGCGTCGAAGGTGAAGCCGGGCGGGCGCATCGCGCTGTCGGGCGTGCTTGCGCGGCAGGCGGACGAAGTCGCGAGCGTCTACGCCCGCTATATCGATATCGCCGTCTGGCGCGAACACGAAGGTTGGGTATGCCTCGCCGGAACTCGGCGCGAAAGCCATTAGAATAAGCGCTGTCCTTCACTCAGGCCCCGCTGGCTGCCCGGCTGACCATGCTCCTCGCGACGCGCTGCCCTCATTGTGAAACCGTCTTCCGATTGCAGCGGGAACAGCTTGCGCTGCACGACGGTCTCGTGCGCTGCGGCCATTGCCAGCAAGTGTTCGACGCGGCGCGCGCGCTCGTGCCCGCCGAGCCGGAAGCGGCTGCTGCGCAAGCGGCGCCGCGCACGCCGGAGCAGCAGCCGGCGCTGCAGCGCCTGTTCGACGCGACGTCTCCCGATCGCCGCCCGCTCGAAGCAGGCCATCGCGATTTCACACCAGGCGCCTGGGACATGTGGGGCCCTTGGCTCGACGGCGCGGTCGATCCGAAGCTGCAGATGACGAGCGCGAGCGCCGCAGCCGGCGTCGCGGTCGCGGCGCATGCGGGCGCGGACGAAACGCCCGAAGCGCAGGCCGCCGCAACGCCCGAAGCCGATCTGCCCACCGCCCGCGCTCGCGAATTTCCTCTTCCGCCGCGCCCGACGCTCGATCGCGACCTCGATCGAGGCGCGACCGCGCAACACGAGCCCGATCCCGCGCGCACATTCGCCCCGCTGCCCGGCGACGCGATCGAACCCGTACTCGCATCGCCCGCGGCCGCCGCGCTCGCCGGAATCCCTCACGATCGCGAGCCGCACTTCGGCTCAGCCGCGCCGTCCCGAGCGGATGCCGAGCCGTTCGCCGCGGCGCCCGAGACCGACAACCGCGAGCATTTCGCGATGACCCGCGAAACGCGGACGAACGCCGCGCGCGGCGGCTTCGCGCGCGCGCTCGGCGCGATCGTCGCCCTGGCGCTCGCGGCGCTGCTCGCCGCACAACTCGCGTGGTGGCAACGCGAAACGATCACGATCTACTGGCCGTCGACCGAGCCGCTCTTCAAAGAGGCGTGCGCGACGCTCGGCTGCACGGTCACGCCGCCGCGCGCAATCGACGGCCTGCGGCTCGACGCATCCGACCTGCGCCAGCTCGACGGCCCGCGCCTTCTCGAGCTGAAGGTGCCGCTCACGAACCGCTACCGCGTCGCGCTTGCCTATCCGTCGATCGAGCTCACGCTGCTCGACGAAGCGAACAACATCACCGCGCGCCGCGTGCTCGCGCCGCGCGACTACGCGCGCCCCGGCACGCGCGTCGAGGCAGGCATGCCCGCCGGCGCGACCCAGACGATGATCGTCCGGATCGACACGGACGACATCGCCGCATCGAACTTCCGCGTGCAGATCTTTTATCCGTAACGCGCCGCAACGCGGCGCGCGGCCTCGGCCTCAACCCTTGCGCCGCATCGGCGCACACACTTGGAGCACGAACATGAGCAAAGTCACGCTGGGCGGCAACCCGATCGACATCGCCGGCACGTTCCCCGCAGCCGGCTCGCAGGCGCCCGACTTCAAGCTGGTCGGCAAGGACCTCGCCGACGTGTCGCTCGCGACCTTCGCGGGCAAGCGCAAGGTGCTGAACATCGTCCCGAGCCTCGACACGCCGACCTGCGCGACGTCGACTCGCAAGTTCAACGAAGCGGCGAGCAAGCTCGACAACACGGTCGTCGTCGTCGTGTCGGCGGACCTGCCGTTCGCCGCGACCCGCTTCTGCACGGCGGAGGGCCTCGCGAACGTCGTCACCGCGTCGACGTTCCGAGGCGGCCGCGCGTTCGCCGACGCATACGGCGTGAACGTGACGAGCGGCCCGCTCGACGGCCTGACCGCGCGCGCAGTCGTCGTGATCGACGAGAACGACAAGGTGACGCACACCGAGCTTGTCGGCGAGATCAAGGACGAGCCGGACTACGACGCCGCGCTCGCCGCACTGAAATAAGCCGCACCGAACGGCCGCGGCGCGCCGCGCCCGCCTGCCGCGCGGCGGGCGAAAGACGCGCCGCGGCCGCCCTCTCACCTTCTCTACAGGAACGCACACCTTGGCTACGCTGATTTGCGGTTCGATCGCCTACGACAACATCATGACCTTCGAAGGGCGCTTTCGCGAGCACATCCTGCCCGACCAGGTGCACCTCATCAATCTGAGCTTCCTCGTGCCGACGATGCGTCGCGAATTCGGCGGCTGCGCTGGCAACATCGCGTACGCGCTGAATCTGCTCGGCGGCGACGCACGGATGATGGGCACGCTCGGCGCGGTCGACGCGCAGCCGTACCTCGATCGCATGGATGCGCTCGGCCTGTCGCGCGAACACGTGCGCGTGCTGCCCGACACGTATTCGGCGCAGGCGATGATCACGACCGATCTCGACAACAACCAGATCACCGCATTCCACCCGGGCGCGATGATGCAGTCGCACGTGAATCATGCGGGCGAGGCGAAGGGCATCAAGCTCGCGATCGTCGGCCCGGACGGCTTCCAGGGGATGGTCCAGCATACCGACGAGCTTGCGCAGGCTAGCGTGCCGTTCATCTTCGATCCGGGCCAGGGATTGCCCCTCTTCGACGGCGCCACCTTGCGCCGCAGCATTGAACTTGCGACTTACATTGCTGTCAACGATTACGAAGCCAAGCTGGTGTGCGACAAGACGGGTTGGTCCGAAGACGAAATCGCCAGCCGGGTTCAGGCGCTCATCATCACGCGCGGCGAGCACGGTGCGACGATCCGTCACCGCGACGGCGAAGAGCAGATTCCGGCCGTGCACGCGGAACGGGTCATCGATCCGACCGGCTGCGGCGACGCGTTCCGCGGCGGCTTGCTGTACGGGATCGAGCACGACTTCGACTGGGCGACGACGGGGCGCCTCGCGAGCCTGATGGGCTCGCTGAAGATCGCGCACCAGGGGCCGCAGACGTACGCGCCGACCCGCGCGGAAATCGATTCACGCTTCGAGACCGCGTTCGGCTACAGTCCGAAGTGAATCTTGTTTGGAGAAGATGAAACATGTTGACCAAGAAAACCCTCACGCTCGCCGCGATGCTGACCGCGACGGTGACGCTCGCCGGCTGCTTCACGCCGCCGGGTTCCGCCGACGTCTATAGCGCCGGCCAGGCGCAGCGCGAACAGACCGTGCGGATGGGCACGGTCGAAAGCGTCCGCGCGGTGCGGATTCAGGGCGACGGCGGCGGCAGCGCGCTCGGCACGCTCGGCGGCGGCGCGCTCGGCGCGGTCGCTGGCAGCGCGATCGGCGGCGGCCGCGGCTCGGTGCTGACCGCGATCGCGGGCGGCCTCGCCGGCGCGGTGGCCGGCAATGCGGTCGGCCAGGGCCTCAGTTCGGCGAACGGCGTCGAAATCACCGTGCGCCTCGACAACGGCGACCTGCGCTCGATCACGCAAGCGGCCACGCCCGAAGTGTTCCGCGCGGGCGAACGCGTGCGACTGCTGTCGAGCGGCGGCGTGACCCGCGTCACGCACTGATCGATCGGCGCCGGCGGCCACGTCCGGCATGCCGGAGCACGATGCGGCGCGCGCCGCACGAACGAAAACGCATGCGCATCTTTGCGCATGCGTTTTTTTTATGCGCGCCGTCCGGACACGGGCGGCGCACGGCGGCCGCCATGAAAAAATCCCGCCACCGGCGAGCCGATGACGGGATCTCGATCGAGTAGGACTACTCGATTCAGGACACGACGGTGTCCGCTTTGGCGCAGCGAGTCTTTACGGACGGCTGCCGGTCGGGAACGGCCATGCCGCTGCCGGGTTGAGCGCGGTCTTCACGCCCGATGCCGGAGCAACCGATGCCGTCGACGCCGTCGTCGCCGGCGCAGCCTTCTTCACGACTGCCTTCTTCGGCGCAGCTTTCTTCGCAGCAGCCTTCTTCGCCGGCGCGGCCTTCTTCGCAACAGCCTTCTTGGCGGCAGCCTTCTTCGCCGGTGCGGCCTTCTTCGCCGCGACCTTCTTCACGGCGACTTTCTTCGCAGCGGCTTTCTTCGCCGGCGCCTTCTTCGCGGCAACCTTCTTCGCCGCAACCTTCTTCACGGCGACTTTCTTCGCAGCAGCCTTCTTCGCCGGCGCCTTCTTGGCAGCGACCTTCTTCGCCGCAACCTTCTTCGCTGCGACCTTCTTCGCCGGTGCAGCCTTCTTCGCCGCGACCTTCTTCGCAGCAACCTTCTTCACGGCGACCTTCTTCGCCGCAACCTTCTTCACCGCTGCCTTCTTCGCCGGTGCGGCCTTCTTGGCAGCGACCTTCTTCGCGGCAACCTTCTTGGCGGCCGGCTTCTTCTTGGCAAGTGCCATCATTTTCTCCTTCAGGTTCAGATGAGAGTCAGTTCAAACTACACCCTTCGTCAAAACCCGCTTCCCGCGGACGTTTGTCAGCACGTGCGCTGCGAAGCGGGCTATTCATCGGCGTACGCGGATGACACTTGCTTACGCTAATGAATACGGTATGGCGCGCCGTGCCCCTTGGCACCGCGCGCCAAATCAAGTCGGCAGCCGGCGCGCCCTGCGCCGCCGCCCCTAATCGCTTGATCGAGCCGGCGGCCGCTCGGCCGCCCGCCCTTTCCGGAGGGAAGTTTGCCCATCCCACTGAAGGGTTCGCAAAGTGCCTGTCGTGTACTTGGGCCCTTGAGGCGCCGGACATGCTTTGCATCAGGCGTTCTTGCTCCAAAACCTTGCGCCGGGCTGCGCCCGGCATCCACATCGTTACTCGTCGGCTGCGCGTCGGGTCATTCCCACGACAACGCACCGCCCGTCTGATACTCGATCACTCGCGTCTCGAAGAAGTTGCGCTCCTTCTTCAAGTCGATCATCTCGCTCATCCACGGGAACGGGTTTTCCTCGTTCGGGAACAGCGGATCGAGGCCGATCTGCTGGCAACGGCGGTTGCTGATGAAGCGCAGGTAGCTCTTGAACATCGACGCGTTCAGGCCCAGCACGCCGCGCGGCATCGTGTCCTCCGCATAGCGGTACTCGAGATCGACCGCGTGCTTGAACAGCTCGCGGATCTCGGCGCGGAATTCGGCCGTCCACAGGTGCGGGTTCTCGAGCTTGATCTGGTTGATCAGGTCGATCCCGAAGTTGCAGTGCATCGACTCGTCGCGCAGGATGTACTGGTATTGCTCCGCCGCGCCCGTCATCTTGTTCTGACGGCCAAGCGCGAGAATTTGGGTGAAGCCGACATAGAAGAACAGGCCTTCCATGATGCACGCGAACACGATCAGCGACTTCAGCAGCTTCTGATCGGCCTCCAGCGTGCCCGTCGTGAAGGCCGGATCGGTCAGCGTATGGATGAACGGAATCAGGAACTCGTCCTTCGCACGGATCGCCGCGACCTCGTGGTACGCGTTGAAGATCTCGCCTTCGTCGAGGCCGAGCGATTCGACAATATATTGGTACGCGTGCGTGTGGATCGCCTCTTCGAACGCCTGGCGCAGCAGGAACTGCCGGCACTCGGGCGCCGTGATGTGGCGGTACGTGCCGAGCACGATGTTGTTCGCCGCGAGCGAATCGGCCGTCACGAAGAAGCCGAGGTTGCGCTTGACGATCCGGCGCTCGTCTTCCGTCAGGCCGTTCGGGTCCTTCCAGAGCGCGATGTCGCGGGACATGTTGATTTCCTGCGGCATCCAGTGATTCGCGCAGCCGGCCAGGTACTTCTCCCACGCCCACTTGTACTTGAACGGGACGAGCTGGTTGACGTCGGTCTTGCCGTTGATGATGCGCTTGTCGGCGACGTTGACCCGCGCTTCCGAAGCGACGGCGGCCGATGCATTCGGCGCCACGGCGAAATCGCCCGCGAAGATGTCGCGGGCCGACGAAGCTTGATGAGCGGCAGGCACCGCGGCCTGCAATCCGACAGCCATTCCTGCGGGGTCGCGCATCGCGTTGTGCTGCGCTCCGCTCGCGGGAGTTACGGCAGTCTTCTCGTCATCCCAGTTGAGCATAAATTCTCACCATCAATTTAGATCGGTTTGTACCATCTTTTCCTGAGCGATAAAAGGGTTCGCTCATGAAAAATCCTTTTTTCGATTCGCGTTGCAACCTCGATACAACACTTTGAGCAACGCATCGTCGTTCATGCGGAGCGCGATGTATGCCGCGCGTGATTCGCGAGGAGCGCTCGACGCATCGAACGCGGATCGAAACGCGACGTCGTCGGGGGATGTTTCGATCACTCTTCCCGCTCGCTGCAACGCGCTCGCCGCGTTACAGATTCCTTATCATTTTTTTAGTAGAGAGCGGCGCGCACTTCAACCTTTATCGGTCTTCGTCACGCGCCGCTCGCGCTCGTTTCGCACTACGCGCGCCGCATCACTGGCACGCTTCGCACTCTTCGAAGCCCGGATCGCCCGGACGCATCGTGCACACCGGGCCGTCCGCCTCGATCGGCGCCGCGCTCATCGCGCCCGACGGCGCATCGCCGCCCGCCGCGCCGAAGCCGCCCGCCGCGCCTTGCGCGCCGCCCGCCGCCCCGCCGCTCGTGCCGCCCGAAGTCGGCACCGCGTTCAGCGCGCCGTGCGCGACCGTCGACTTCTCGACGTGCGTCGCCGCCATCGTGCGCAGGTAGTACGTCGTCTTCAGGCCGCGCAGCCACGCGAGCTTGTAGACCTCGTCGAGCTTTTTGCCCGACGCGCCGCCCATGTAGATGTTCAGCGACTGCGCCTGGTCGATCCACTTCTGACGGCGCGACGCCGCCTCGACGAGCCACTTCGGATCGACTTCGAACGCGGTCGCGTAGATCGCGCGCAGGTCGGCCGGGATGCGGTCGATGCGCGACAGCATGCCGTCGAAGTACTTCAGGTCGGCGACCATCACTTCGTCCCACAGGCCGCGCTCCTTCAGGTCGCGCACGAGGTACTCGTTGACGACCGTGAACTCGCCCGACAGGTTCGACTTCACGTACAGGTTCTGGAAGGTCGGCTCGATGCACGCCGACACGCCGATGATGTTCGAGATCGTCGCCGTCGGCGCGATCGCGACGCAGTTCGAGTTGCGCATCCCGAACGAGTCGATCCGCGCGCGCAGCGCCGGCCAGTCGAGCGTCGCGCTCGTGTCGACTTCGACGTAGCCGCCGCGAGCTTCCGTCAGCAGCTTCAGCGTGTCCTGCGGGAGGATGCCGCGATCCCACAGCGAGCCGCGGTAGCTCGAATAGCGGCCGCGCTCCTCGGCCAGCTCGGTCGACGCCCAGTACGCGTAGTAGCAGACCGCCTCCATCGAGCGGTCGGCGAACTCGACCGCCTCGCCGGAAGCATACGGCGTGCGCAGCAGGTGCAGGCAGTCCTGGAAGCCCATGATGCCGAGGCCGACCGGGCGGTGCTTCAGGTTCGAGTTGCGCGCCTTGGCGACCGCGTAGTAGTTGATGTCGATGACGTTGTCGAGCATGCGCATCGCGACGCTGACCGTGCGCTTGAGCTTCTCCTCGTCGAGTGCGTAGGTGCCGTCGGCCTGCTTCGCGAGGTGCGCGACGAGGTTCACCGAGCCGAGGTTGCAGACGGCGATCTCGGCGTCGCTCGTGTTCAGCGTGATTTCCGTGCACAGGTTCGACGAGTGGACGACGCCGACGTGCTGCTGCGGCGAGCGCACGTTGCACGGGTCCTTGAACGTGATCCACGGGTGGCCCGTCTCGAACAGCATCCCGAGCATCTTGCGCCAGAGCTGCTGCGCCGGGATCTTCTTGAAGAGCTTGATCTCGCCGCGCGCGACCTTTTCTTCGTAGCCGACGTAGGCCGCCTCGAACTCGGCGCCAAACTTGTCGTGCAGGTCCGGGCAAGTCGACGGCGAGAACAGCGTCCAGTCGCCGCCTTCCATTACGCGCTTCATGAACAGGTCGGGAATCCAGTTCGCCGTGTTCATGTCATGCGTGCGGCGACGGTCGTCGCCCGTGTTCTTGCGCAGCTCGAGGAATTCCTCGATGTCGAGGTGCCACGACTCCAGGTACGCGCACACCGCGCCCTTGCGCTTGCCGCCCTGGTTCACGGCGACCGCCGTGTCGTTGACGACCTTCAGGAACGGGACCACGCCTTGCGACTTGCCGTTCGTACCCTTGATATGCGAGCCGAGCGCGCGCACGCGGGTCCAGTCGTTGCCGAGGCCGCCCGCGAATTTCGACAGCAGCGCGTTGTCCTTCAGCGCCTCGTAGATGCCGTCGAGGTCGTCCGCGACCGTCGTCAGGTAGCACGACGACAGTTGCGAGCGGCGCGTGCCCGAGTTGAAGAGCGTCGGCGTCGAGCTCATGAAATCGAAGCTCGACAGCACGTTGTAAAACTCGATCGCGCGCGCTTCGCGGTCGATCTCGTTCAGCGCGAGGCCCATCGCGACGCGCATGAAGAACGCCTGCGGCATTTCGATGCGGGTGCCGTCGACGTGCAGGAAGTAGCGGTCGTACAGCGTCTGCAGGCCGAGGTAGCCGAACTGCAGGTCGCGGCTCGCGTCGAGCGCGTCGCCCAGGCGCTTCAGGTCGAACTGCAGCAGCTTGTCGTCGAGCAGCTCGGCTTCGACGCCGCGCTTCAGGAACTGCGGGAAGTACTCGGCGTAGCGCGTCGCCATTTCCGCCTGCGTCACCTCCTCGCCGAGGATTTCGCGGCGGATCGTGTGCAGCAGGACGCGGGCCGTGACCTGGCTGTACGCCGGGTCCTTTTCGATCATCGTGCGCGCGGCGAGGATCGACGAATCGTAGACCTGCGTCATCGGCACGCCGTCGTACAGGTTCTTGACCGTTTCCGCGACGATCGGCTCGGGGTTCACTGCGTCGCCCAGGCCTTCGCACGCCGATACGATCAGCGCCCGCAGCGCGTTCAGATCGAGCGCTCGCGTGACGCCGTTGTCCGTCACGTTGATGCCGCCGGCGGCCGACGATTCGACGGCCGCCGCCTCGCCCGCGTGGACGCGCTCGAGGTGGCGCTTCTCGCGATACAGCACGTACGCGCGCGCGACGTTGTGCTCGCCGCCGCGCATCAGCGCGAGCTCGACCTGATCCTGAATGTCTTCAATATGAAACGTGCCGCCGTTCGGGCGGCTGCGCACGAGCGCGCGCACGACGGTTTGCGTCAGTTGCTCGACGAGCTCGCGCACGCGCGCCGACGCCGCGCCCTGGCCGCCGTTGACGGCGAGGAACGCCTTCGTCACCGCGATCGCGATCTTCGACGGTTCGAACGACACCACGCTGCCGTTGCGGCGGATCACCTTGTAGTCGGCGTACGTCGTCTGCAACGCAAGTGCCGGCGCGCCTTGTGCGCCCCCGGCGAGAGGGCGGTTCGCCGCGCTCTCGAATTGGGACGTCGCGTTGTCGGTGGTTTGCATGGGCAAAACTCCTGGTGTTGGGTGATGCGGCAAGGAACCGCGGATTAAAACGAACGGTGCGCCACAAGGTGCGCGGGCGGTAAGACGCGGAAGAAGCGGCGGCGGCGCCGGTCGGGCCCGCGCGATACGCTCGATTCCACACTGGCCTTCATCATGCGTATCGCGCCTCTGGCTGCACTTTTCCACGCGGGTCGCAGCGCGCCGGACCGCCGGCCGGATGCGCCGCACTGAGAATGTCGCGGGCCGGCGGCGACGCCGGGACCGCGGTCGGGAGCGGAAAACACCCCGATCGACACACTATATGTAGTGCCGAACTGCTCGATTGGCCCCAAGTATAGTGGAGCCTCGCCGAAGCGCCAAAGGAAAAATTTGCTCGCGATCTATTGACAAGCGCGATACGCCGACGCGGCAAGGCACGGCCGGCGAAACAATGCGACGCACATCAAAAAGACCACGCGCTCAGTGCTTCCGATAGGGAAAGTATCGCGGCGGGAAACCGGCATCGTCAGCGAGACGTTGCCAATCGAAGTGCGGACCGGGATCGGTCTTGCGTCCGGGCGCAACGTGCTCGTGGCCCGCGAACGCATCGATCGGGTAATGCGCGGCGAGCGCGCGCGCGAGCGCGGCGAGCGTTGCATACTGCGGCGCGCCGAACGCGACGTCATCCGCGCCTTCGAGTTCGATGCCGACTGAAAAATCGTTACAGCGCTCGCGGCCGAAGAAGCTCGACGCGCCTGCGTGCCACGCGCGCGCGTCGCACGACACGAACTGGATCAGCGTGCCGTCTCGCCTGATCAGGAAATGCGCGGAAACCCGCACGCCGCGCAGATGCGCGGCGTAGTACGGATGCGCGTCGCAGTCGAGACGATTCTGGAACAGCTCGACGATCGCGTCGCCGCCGAACTCGCCGGGCGGCAGGCTGATGTTGTGGATCACGACGAGCGAGACGACCTCGCCGTCGGGCCGCGCTTCGAAATTCGGCGACGGCTCGCGCCGCGCGCCGTCTACCCAGCCGTCGGCGCCGACGGCGAAGCGCCCCGCTTCGCTCATTGCTCGCTGCGGCTGCCCGAATGCGCGGCGTGACGCGCCGCGTGCTCCGGACTGCAGAAATACTCGCCGCCCGCGGCGATGGCGTCGCTCTTCGGCGCATGCACTCCGCATTCCGTGCAGCGAACCATCGGCTCCGGCAGCGCGGCGTCGCGCGCGCGGCCCGCATGTGCCGCGCCGCCCGTGCCGGGCGCGGAATCGGCCGTGCGGCCCGTGCCGCCCGCGAACGGGCCGTCGCCGCGCGCCTGCGCCTGGCGAATCTTTCTCGCGACCCACGAGCTCGCGAAGAACAGCACGATAAGAAGAAGGATTTGTCGCATCGGGTTCAGGTGTTCAGACCACGGAACGGTGCAGCAGCACCTCGAGAACGAAGCGGCTACCGACGTACGCGAGCAGCAGCGCGACGAACGACGCGAGCACCCAGCGCGCCGCGCCGCGGCCGCGCCAGCCGGACGTCTTGCGCGCGACGAGGAGCCCGCCGAACATCAGCCAGGACAGGATCGCGAACACGGTCTTGTGATCGAGCTTGAGCGCGCGCGCGTCGATCTGCTCGCTGAACAGGATGCCCGTCGCGAGCGTCAGCGTGAGCAGCACGAAGCCCGCGCCGATCAGGCGGAACAGCAGCTTCTCGAGCGTGAGAAGCGGCGGCAGCGTGTCGAGCCAGCCGGCGACCCAGCCCGACGACTCGCGCAACCCGTCGTGCCGCAGCGCGTGCAGGCGCCGCTCGACCATCAGCATCAGCACCGCGTGGAGCGCCGCGATCGCGAAGAGCCCGTACGCGATGTTCGCGATCAGGAAGTGCACCTTGAAGAGCGGCGCCGCCGCATACGGCAGCACGCGCACGCCGCCGAATGCGAGCGGCAGGAGCGACGCGACGCCCGCGAGCGGCAGCACGAGAAGCCGCATCCCGTCGAGCGGGAAGAAGAAGCTCTCGATCCAGTAGATGCCGGCGCCGAGCCAGAACATCGCCGACAGCGCGAATGCGAAGCCGAACACCATCGCGTCGTGCGGGAAGATCGTCATGTGCAGCAGCACCCCATGCGCGAGCAGCGCGACGCCGAGAAGCGCGCGCCCGAGCCCGCCCATCCCGCCCGAAGCAGGTTCGCGCGCGGGCGGGACGGCCGGCACGCTCGCGACGAGCGGACGCGCCGCGCCGGCGCGGCGCGCGCGCCAGCCGGCGGCGGCGAGGCCGCCGTACAGGAGCGCGGTGAGGGCATACAGTACAATATCCATGTTCGAAGTTTACACTAGGCCCCCAACCCGCGACGGCCGGCTTTTTGTCCCACTCGCGCCCGCGGGCCTCACTGTCCATCGCTCCCCATGCTCGACAATCTCACCCAACGGATGGCGCGCGTCGTCAAGACGCTGCGCGGCGAGGCCCGGCTCACCGAGGCAAACACCCAGGAGATGCTCCGCGAAGTGCGGCTCGCGCTCCTCGAGGCCGACGTCGCGCTGCCCGTCGTCCGCGACTTCATCGCGAAGGTCAGGGAAAAGGCGCTCGGCGAGGACGTGGTCGGCAGCCTGTCGCCCGGCCAGGCGCTCGTCGGCGTGGTCCAGAAGGAACTGACCGCCGTGATCGGCGGCGACTACGAAGGCAAGGCGGCCGAGCTGAACCTCGCCGTGACGCCGCCCGCGATCATCCTGATGGCTGGCCTCCAGGGCGCCGGCAAGACGACCACCGTCGGCAAGCTCGCGAAGCTCCTGCGCGAGAAGTACAAGAAGAAGGTGCTCACGGTGTCGTGCGACGTCTATCGCCCCGCCGCGATCGCGCAGTTGAAGACGGTGAGCGAGCAGGTCGGCGCCGACTTCTTCCCGTCGACGCCCGACCAGAAGCCCGTCGACATCGCGAACGCGGCCGTCGACTGGGCCAGGCGCCATTATCACGACGTGCTGCTCGTCGACACCGCGGGCCGCCTCGGCATCGACGAAGCGATGATGCGGGAGATCGCCGCGCTGCACGCGGCGCTCGAGCCGGTCGAGACGCTGTTCGTCGTCGACGCGATGCTCGGCCAGGATGCCGTCAACACCGCGAAGGCGTTCAACGACGCGCTGCCGCTCACGGGCGTCGTGCTCACGAAGCTCGACGGCGACTCGCGCGGCGGCGCTGCGCTGTCGGTGCGCCACGTGACGGGCAAGCCGATCAAGTTCGTCGGCGTCGCCGAGAAGCTCGACGGCCTCGAAGTCTTCCACCCGGACCGAATGGCAAACCGGATCCTCGGGATGGGCGACATCCTCGCGCTCGTCGAGGAAGCGCAGCGCGGCGTCGACATCAAGGCCGCGGAGAAGCTCGCCAACAAGGTGAAGAAAGGCGGTGACTTCGACCTGAACGATTTCCGCGCGCAGATCTCGCAGATGAAGAACATGGGCGGGCTGTCGTCGCTGATGGACAAGCTGCCCGCGCAGTTCCAGCAGGCCGCCGCGGGCGCCGACATGGGCCAGGCCGAAAAGCAGATCCGCCGGATGGAAGGCATCATCAATTCGATGACGCCCGCCGAGCGCGCGAAGCCCGAGATCATCAAGGCGACGCGCAAGCGCCGGATCGCGGCGGGCGCGGGCGTGCCGGTGCAGGAGGTCAACCGGATGCTCAATCAGTACGACCAGATGCGCACGATGATGAAGAAGCTCAAGGGCGGCAACCTGCAGAAGATGATGCGCGGCATAAAGGGCATGATGCCCGGCCTGCGCTGATTCGCCGCGGCGCCGCGCGCGGGTATATGCTGTAGCGCGTGGCGTCGCATTGTTTCATTCTTATTGGTATCCCAGACGAGACCGCTCGCCAGACCTCATGAATCGAGAAGAAGCCCTCCACATTTTCCAACACTCCGAAGAGATCGTCTCCGCTGGCGAAGTCAACGCGTCGATCGGCCGGATGGCCGAGGAGATCCGCGGCCAGATCGGCGAGGAGTTTCCGCTCGTGCTGTCGGTGATGGGCGGTGCGGCGGTGTTCACCGGCATGCTGCTGCCGCACCTCGATTTCCCGCTCGAATTCGACTACATCCACCTGACGCGCTACCGCAACACGACGAAGGGCAGCCCCGAGATGCACTGGCGCGTCGCGCCGCGCGAATCGGTGAAGGACCGCATCGTGCTCGTGCTCGACGACATCCTCGACGAAGGCGAAACGATGGCTGCGATTCGCGACCGCATCCTCGAGATGGGTGCGAAGCGCTTCCTGTCCGCCGTGCTGTGCGAGAAGACGCTCGCGAAGGCGAAGCCGCTGCACCCTGACTTCTGCGGGTTCGCGGTGCCCGACCGCTATGTGTTCGGCTGCGGGATGGATGCGAAGGGCTACTGGCGCAACCTGCCGACGATCCGTGCGCTGACGGCGGACGTCTGACGGAACCCATGCGGCGGCCCCGGCTGTCTCGCGCCTGAGACAAAAAGCGGCTCGCGCATCGTGCGCGAGCCGCCTTTCCTTATTGGGCGGCACCTGATTTGATTGGGCGCCTGGCCGCGGCGCGCGGCCTCGACCGGTTGCCCCGCCGGTTCGTCATAACTGGCGAACGAACGCGCGGATGCCCGCCATCATCATCTCGACGGCAATCGCGACGAGCACGAGCCCCATCAGCCGCTCGAACGCGATCACGGTGCGCTCGCCGAGCCACTGCTGAATCCGTTCGGCAAGCACGAGCGTAAACGCACAGACGAGCATCGTCACGGTCAGCGCGCCGGCCCATTCGAGCATCTTGCCGGGCGCCTGCGACGTGAGCAGCATCACCGTCGCGAGCGCCGACGGTCCGGCAAGCGCCGGAATCGCGAGCGGCACGATGAACGGCTCGCCGCCCGCGCGCGGATCGTTGCCGAGCGCGCCGTCCGGATGCGGAAAGATCATCCTGAGCGCGATCAGAAACAGCACGATCCCGCCGCCGATCCGCATCGACAGGTCGGTCAGGCTCATCATCCGCAGAAAGCGGTCGCCGACGACCATGAAGAACAGCAGGATCACGAACGCGATCGCGACTTCGCGCAGGATCACCTTCACGCGACGCTCGCGCGGCACGTCCCGCAGCGCCGCGATGACGAGCGGGATGTTGCCGAGCGGATCGGTGATGAGAACGAGGAGCACCGTCGCCGACAGGAAATTCGACTCCACCGCGCTCCTCCGCTTCGTCGACGGCCGGCGATCAGCGAGCGAGCGCCGCGCGGACCTTTTCGGCGACCGCCGTCGCGGCCGAATCGGCGGGCAGCAGCGTCGCTTCGGCGTCGCGGCGGCCCTGATACTCGATCTTGCCGTCCTTCAGGCCGCGCTCGCCGATCACGAGGCGGTGCGGCACGCCGATCAGTTCCCAATCCGCGAACATCACGCCCGGACGCTCGCCGCGATCGTCGAGGATCACGTCGACGCCCGCCGCGACGAGATCCGCGTAGAGCGTGTCGGCCGCTTCGCGCACCGCATCGCTGCGGTCGTAGCCCATCGGGCACAGCACGACTTCGAACGGCGCGATCGCTTCGGGCCAGACAATGCCCTTGTCGTCGAAGTTCTGCTCGATGGCCGCGCCGAGAATCCGCGTGATGCCGATCCCGTAGCAGCCCATCACCATCGGCTGCGTCTTGCCCGATTCGTCGATGAACGTCGCGCCCATCGCGTCCGAGTACTTGGTGCCGAGCTGGAACACGTGGCCGACTTCGATGCCGCGGCAGATGTCGAGCACGCCCTTGCCGTCCGGCGACGGGTCGCCCGCCTTCACGTTGCGGACGTCGGCGATCACGGGCTCCGGCAGATCGCGGCCCCAGTTCACGCCGGCGATGTGGTAGTCGACCTCGTTCGCGCCGACGACGAAATCGCTCATGTTCGCGACCGTGCGATCGGCGACCACGCGCACCGGCTTCTTCGTGCCGATCGGGCCGAGATAGCCGGGCGGCGTGCCGAACCACTCGACGATCTCCGCCTCGGTCGCGAAGCGATAGCCGGCCAGGCCCGGCAGCTTCGCCGCCTTGATCTCGTTCAGATCGTGGTCGCCGCGCAGCATCAGCAGCCAGACCGTCGGCTCGGCGCCTTCGTTGTCGGTGGCGAGCACGATCGACTTGATCGTGCGCTCGAGCGGGATGCCCATCAGCTCGGCCACCGCCTCGCACTTCGCCTTGCCGGGCGTCGCGACCTTCTGCATCGCCTCGGCGGGCGCCGCCCGGCTCGCGAGCAGCGGCAGCGCCTCGGCCGCCTCGACGTTCGCCGCGAAGTCGGACGTCGGGCAATAGGCGATCGCGTCCTCGCCGGTATCGGCGATCACGTGAAACTCGTGCGAGCCGCTGCCGCCGATCGAGCCGTTGTCGGCCGCGACCGGACGGAACTCGAGGCCGATCCGCGAGAAGATCCGCACGTACGCGTCGTACATCTTCTTGTACGACTCCTTGAGGCTTTCGTGATCCTTGTCGAACGAGTATGCGTCCTTCATGATGAATTCGCGGCCGCGCATCACGCCGAAGCGCGGACGGATCTCGTCGCGAAACTTCGTCTGGATCTGATAGAAGTTCACCGGCATCTGCCGGTAGCTCTTGATCTGGTTGCGCGCGATGTCGGTGACGACTTCCTCGTGCGTCGGCCCGATCACGAATTCGTTCTGCTTGCGATCCTTGAAGCGCAGCAGTTCGGGACCGTACTGCTCCCAGCGCCCCGACTCCTGCCACAGCTCGGCGGGCTGCACGGCGGGCATCAGCAGTTCGATCGCGCCCGCCCGGTTCATCTCCTCGCGCACGATCGCCTCGACCTTGCGGATCGAGCGCAAGCCGACCGGCAGATAGTTATAGATGCCGCCGGCGACGCGGCGGATCATGCCGGCTCGCACCATCAGCTTGTGGCTGACGATCTCGGCGTCGGCGGGGGCTTCCTTCAGGGTGCCGATAAAGAAACGGGAGGCTCTCATGCGAACGGTTCCATTAGCGGCGGCCAACGCGGGCCGCCCGAAAAAAGTCTAAAGGTGAATTAACGGCTGCGCCCCGCGGTATGCGGCGCAGATGACATACCAGACAAATCGGGGACAGTGTAGTTGACGCGCCCCGCCCGGATTCGCTCCGTTCCGGTGCGCAACGCCCGTTATCTGTTTATAATCAAAGCAATTTTAAAGGATTCGAAGGTGGTTGTATGCTGGATCGTGAAGGCTTTCGCCCGAACGTCGGCATCATCCTCTTGAACGCGCACAACGAGGTGTTTTGGGGCAAGCGGCTCCGCGAGCATTCCTGGCAGTTTCCGCAAGGGGGCATCAAGTATGGCGAGACCCCGATGCAGGCGATGTACAGGGAATTGCACGAGGAAACCGGGCTGCTGCCGGAACACGTCAAGATCATCGGCCGCACTCGCGACTGGTTGCGTTATGAGGTGCCAGACAAGTTCATCAAGCGCGAAGTGCGCGGCCATTATCGCGGCCAGAAGCAGATCTGGTTCCTGCTGCGAATGGTCGGCCGCGATTGCGATATCTGCCTGCGGGCGACGGATCATCCGGAGTTCGACGCGTGGCGCTGGAACGAATACTGGGTACCGCTCGACGCCGTGATCGAGTTCAAGCGGGATGTGTATCAGTTGGCGTTGACCGAACTGTCGCGTTTCCTGCGCCGCCCGGCGCAGCGTTCCGACAAGTCGCGCGGTCCGCGCGCGCCGCGCTATCCGCGCGTCGCGAACGGGCACGCGGCCACGGAAACACCGGCAGCGATCGACACGTCGGCAGTCTGTTCGGAAGTCGAGCCGGGCGCGAGCGCGCTCGACGAAATCCCTCCCCGCCTGATTCTGCGCGACTGACGCGCAGGCTCGTTCGACGGGAATGAAAACGCATGACCAGGCGCGGCATTGAAGGATGCCGCGCCTTTTTTACGAGGCACCCATATTGAAAGCGATTGCTCTTGCCGCCGCGTCGATTGCCGCGGCCGCCGCGCTGGCCGGCTGCGCCCATTCGAACACCCCGTCCAACAAGGACGATAGCGAGTTCGTCTACTTGCTCGACCGTCAGCCGCAATGGACTGAAAACAAGGTCGAGAAGCTGCCGCCGCTGCCGCAAACGAGCGATCTGCTGCCGTTCAACGTGTCGCAGAACACGCCGCTCAAGTTCTTCGTCGATTCGAAGTCGCTCGACGTCGGCACCGATGGCGTCGTTCGCTACGTCGTCGTCGTGACGAGTCCGGCGGGCGCGCGCAACGTCAATTACGAAGGCATTCGCTGCGACACCTACGAATGGCGCCAGTACGCGGGCCTGAACGCCGACCACGACGGCTGGGACCGCACGATCGAGACCGACTGGCAGCGGATCGAGAATGGCGAGCTGAATGCGTACCACGCCGCGCTCTATCAGGACTTCTTCTGCGCGAACAAGATGCCGGCGGCCAAGCGTCCGACTATCATCGAGAACATCCGCTACAACCGCACGCAGCTCAATCAGATCCGCTGATCGTCGGGTGCGGCAGGCTGCGCCCGTCGCTCAGACGCAGCCTGCCGGCGACCGGAGGCGAATACGTCACAACGCGCGGGCTTTTGCCATTTGCTTTCGCTTCGAGCGACGCGCAACGCGACACGCCGCCGTCAGACGAGCACGAGATTGTCTCGATGGATCAACTCGGGCTCGAGAAGGTAGCCGAGCACGGCTTCGATCTCGCCGCTCGGCTTGCGCTGGATCAGCTTCGCTTCGGCACTGCTGTAATTGGTGATCCCGCGCGCGACTTCGCGGCCGGTATCGTCGACGCACGCAATCACTTCGCCGCGCGCGAACACGCCCTGCACGGCGACGACGCCAATCGGCAACAGGCTCTTGCCGCCCGCCGTCAGCTTGTCGACCGCACCCGCATCGATGACGACGTGGCCACGCACCTGCAGGTGGTCTGCCATCCACTGCTTGCGCGCCGCCATACGCGCAGTGCGCGCGATCAGTTGCGTGCCAATCGCCTCGCCCGACGCGAGCCGCACGAGCACGTCGCGCTCGCGGCCGCTCGCGATCACCGTGTTCGCGCCGCTGTGCGCGGCGCGCTTCGCCGCGAGAATCTTCGTCAGCATGCCGCCGCGGCCGATGCTCGAGCCCGCGCCGCCCGCCATCGCTTCGAGCTCCGGCGCGCCGGCGCTCGCCTCGGCGACGAGCGTCGCGCCTGGGTCCTTGCGCGGGTCGGCCGTGAACAACCCCTGCTGGTCGGTCAGGATGATGAGCGCGTCGCCCTCGATCAGGTTCGCGACGAGCGCGCCGAGCGTATCGTTGTCGCCGAACTTGATTTCGTCGGTGACGACGGTGTCGTTCTCGTTGATGATCGGCACGACGCCGAGCCGCAGCAGCGTGAGGAGCGTCGAGCGCGCATTCAGGTAGCGTTCGCGGTCGGCAAGATCCGCGTGCGTGAGGAGAATCTGCGCGGTGCGAATCCCGTGCTCGGCGAAACGGCTTTCGTACACCTGCGCGAGCCCCATTTGCCCGACGGCCGCGGCAGCTTGCAGTTCGTCGATCTCGCGCGGCCGCTTGCTCCAGCCGAGGCGCTGCATCCCTTCCGCGATCGCGCCCGAGCTGACGAGCACCACTTCCTTGCTCGCGCTGCGCAGCGCGGCGATCTGGGCGGCCCATCGGCCGATAGCGTCATGATCGAGCCCGCGGCCGTCGTTGGTCACGAGGCTCGAGCCGACTTTCACTACCAAGCGCTTCGAATCGGCGATGATCGAACGCATCGTGCGCTGTCTCCTTGAGTGATGCGCGATTGAATCCCGTGCGCCGGGCAAATCGCTCGGCGCCGTTTGCGACGGACGAGGCGCTCAGGGCGCGTCGGCTTCGCGCGCGTGCGGCTCGCCAACTGCGGGCGGCGCGTCGCGAAAGCGCACGTCCGACGCCAGATCCTCCGCGAGCTCGGCGCGATGCGCTTCCGAATGCGCGACGAGATAGTCGTAGATCGCGTAGACAAGGCCTTCGCAGCCCTGCCCCGTCAGCGCCGAAATCTCGAACACGGGGCCCGTCCAGCCGAAGCGCTCGATGAAATCGGCGACGCGCGCGCCGCGCCCGTCCTCCGGCACCATGTCGAGCTTGTTCAGCACGAGCCAGCGCGGCTTCTCGTACAGCGATTCGTCGTACTTGCGCAGCTCGCCGACGATCGCCTTCGCCTCCGCAACGGGATCGACGCTCTCATCGAACGGCGCGAGATCGACGAGATGCAGCAGCAGCCCCGTGCGCTGCAGATGCCGCAGGAACTGGTGGCCGAGACCCGCGCCTTCCGCCGCGCCTTCGATCAGGCCCGGAATGTCGGCGATCACGAAGCTCTTGCCCGGCCCGACGCGCACCACGCCGAGATTCGGCGCGAGCGTCGTGAACGGATAATCGGCGATCTTCGGCTTCGCGTTCGACACCGACGAAATGAACGTCGACTTGCCCGCGTTCGGCATCCCGAGAAGGCCGACGTCCGCAAGCACCTTCAGTTCGAGCTTCAGCATGCGCCGCTCGCCCGGCTTGCCGTCCGTCTTCTGGCGCGGCGCGCGGTTCGTGCTCGACTTGAAATGCAGGTTGCCGAGGCCGCCCGCGCCGCCCTTCGCGACGAGCACCTTCTGGTCGTGCTCGGTCAGATCGGCGATCAGCTCGCCCGTGTCCATGTCGTTGATGACGGTGCCGACCGGCATGCGCAGCGTGATGTCGTCGCCGCCCTTGCCGTAGCAATCCGAGCCGCGGCCGTTCTCGCCGTTGCGCGCCATGTGCTTCTTCGCATACCGGTAGTCGATCAGCGTATTGATGTTGCGATCCGCGATCACGTACACGCTGCCGCCGCGGCCGCCGTCTCCGCCGTCCGGTCCGCCGAACGGAACGAATTTCTCGCGGCGCATCGACGCGCTGCCATCGCCCCCGTCCCCGGCGATGACCTCGATTCGCGCTTCGTCAATGAACTTCATCCGTCACTCCGTCCAGTATGTGCTGCCATTCCTGCTATTGTGCCGCGCGACGCCGCGCTTGACCAATCGGCCGAACGGCCGATGCGCGCCGAATGCTTGCGCGCAGGACGCGCGCAAAATAAAAAAGGCCCCGCTGCCACCGCGGGGCCTTTTTTGGCTACGAAGCCCGTCGCGCCTGAGCTCAGGCAGCGGCCGGAACGACGACGACCGTGTGCTTCTTGTCAGCGCCCTTCGTCGTGAACTTCACATGGCCGTCGACCAGCGCGAAGAGCGTGTGGTCCTTGCCCATGCCGACATTTTCGCCCGCGTGCATACGCGTGCCGCGTTGACGCACGATGATGCCGCCCGCGTTGATCGCCTGACCGCCATACACCTTGACGCCGAGGCGCTTCGACTCGGAGTCGCGGCCGTTCCGGGACGAGCCGCCTGCTTTTTTGTGTGCCATCTGATTGCTCCTTTACCGAGGGAGGCGCTTACGCGTTGATCGCGTCGATGCGCAGCTCGGTGTAGTTCTGGCGGTGGCCGCCGTGCTTTTGGTAGTGCTTCCGGCGACGCATCTTGAAGATGGTGACCTTGGCATGACGACCGTGAGATACGACGGTAGCCTTGACGGAAGCCCCACTGACCAGCGGCGTACCGAACTTGATCGATTCGCCTTCGCCCACTGCGAGAACCTGGTCGAGCGTGATTTCTGCGTCAATGTCTGCCGGTATCTGTTCTACTTTCAGTTTTTCGCCAACAGCAACCTTGTACTGCTTGCCGCCGGTTTTTATGACCGCGTACATTGAAAACCTCACTCTGGATCCATTTTTCCGTGCACCGTGCGCGGAAAACGCGTGATTATACATAGAGTTAGCGCCTCAGTCAAAGCTCATCCGCGCCTGTTATGTCCGACCGTGGCGCGGACATCGGCCGAACGGCCGAAAAACGCGCGATGAGGTCGCACAACGGCCCGGCTCGACGGCGATTCGCCTTATAATCCGCGGCACTACCCATTTCCATCATCATGTCGTCGACTGCCACCCCCTCCCTCAGCGCCGCCCACTTGCTCGCCCCGATCGCAAGCGACATGGAGCAGGTGAATCGCGTCATTCGGCAAAGCCTCGCGTCCGACGTGCTGCTGATCAACCAGATCGCCGAGTACATCATCGGCGCGGGCGGCAAACGGCTGCGGCCGGCGCTTCTTCTGCTCGTCGCGGGCGCGCTCGGCGAAAACACGAACCAGAAGCACGTGCTCGCGGCCGTCGTCGAATTCATCCACACGGCGACCCTGCTGCACGACGATGTCGTCGACGAATCCGAGCTGCGGCGCGGCCGCAAGACCGCGAACGCGCTGTTCGGCAACGCGGCAAGCGTGCTCGTCGGCGACTACCTCTATTCGCGCTCGTTCGAGATGATGGTGGGCGTCGGCAAGATGCGCGTGATGGAGATTCTGTCCGAGGCGACGACGATCATCTCCGAAGGCGAAGTGCTGCAGTTGCTGAACATGCACGACGCCGATGTCGACGAAGCCCGCTACATGCAGGTGATCCGCTACAAGACCGCGAAGCTGTTCGAGGCCGCCGCGCGGCTCGGCGCGGTGCTCGCGGGCGCCGACGCGCCGACGGAAGCCGCCGCCGCCGAGTACGGCCGTCGGATCGGCACCGCGTTCCAGATCATGGACGACTGGCTCGACTATGCGGGCACCGCCGAATCGATGGGCAAGAACGCCGGCGACGACCTGCGCGAAGGCAAGCCGACGCTGCCGCTCATCTATCTGATCGAACGCGGCACGCCCGAGCAGTCGACGCTCGCGCGCGAAGCGATCGAGCACGGCGGCACCGACCGCTTCGACACGATCTTCGACGCGATCACGCGTTCGGGCGCCCTCGACCATACGCTCGAATGCGCTCGCCAGGAGGCTCAGGCGGCGGCCGCGGCAATTTCTTCATTTCCCACTTCCGTTTTCAAAGAGAGCCTGCTAGAATTATGTTTTTACTCGACGTTGCGTCAGTCTTGATCTAGACTGAAGCGACGAATCAGTACGAATCGAGTACAAATCGGGGTGTAGCTTAGCCTGGTAGAGCGCTACGTTCGGGACGTAGAGGCCGGAGGTTCGAATCCTCTCACCCCGACCAGATTTGTAAAAAACCGCGCACGCAATGCGCGGTTTTTTTTTGCGCGGCGACGGTGCCGCCCCGCCGCACGGGCAATGCGGCGCCGTACACGAACCGGCCGCGCCCCTCTGCTATAGTCTTTTTCATTCCTGTCATTCACCGACTCTGCGACGCGTGGACCAAATTCCCTTATGGGCGCAAATCAGCGCCGTCTTTCTGCTTCTCCTCTGCTCCAGCTTCTTCTCCATTTCTGAAACCGCGATGATGGCGCTCAACCGCCATCGGCTCAAACATCTCGCGGGCCGCGGCGCGCTCGGCGCAAAAACGACCCAGCGCCTCCTCGCGCGGACCGATCAATTGCTGAGCGTGATCCTGATCGGCAACAACCTGTTCAACACGATCATCCCGGTGCTGACGACGTCGATCGCGCTGCGCACGTTCGGCCACGACAACTTCGTGCTGTCGATCGCGACCGGCATCGTCGCGTTCCTCATCATCGTGTTCGCGGAGATCACCCCGAAGATCGTCGGCGCGACGTTCCCGGAGCGGATCGCGTTGCCAGCGAGCGTCGTGATCGCGCCGCTGATGCGCGTGATGATGCCCGTCGTGTGGTTCGTCAACACGCTCGCGGGATCGATCCTCGCCGCGTTGCGGATCAACACGAAGGCCGGCCGCGACCAGCGGCTGTCGACCGAGGAGCTGCGCTCGCTCGTGCTCGAATCGGGCAGCTTCATGCCGACCAAGCACCGCAGCATCCTGCTCAACCTGTTCGATCTCGAGAACATCACCGTCGACGACGTGATGATTCCGCGCCGCCAGATCGAGGCGCTCAACATCCTTGCACCGCTCGACGACGTGCTGCACCAGCTCGAGACCTGCTATCACAATCGGCTCGTCGTCTACGAGGGCGACATCGACCGCGTGCTCGGCGTGCTGCACGTGCGCAAGACGCTCGCCGCGCTCCACAACCAGGATTTCGATCGCGAGACGCTGCGCGCGCTGCTCGCGGAGCCGTACTACGTGCCGTCCGGCACGCCGGTGTTCCAGCAGTTGCAATACTTCCAGGAGAGCCGACACCGCACGGCGCTCGTCGTCAACGAATACGGCGAGCTGCAGGGGCTCGTCACGCCGGAAGACATCATCGAGGAGCTGATCGGCGAATTCACGACGACCATGCCGCGCAGCGAAAACTCGAAAAGCGGCTGGGACGCGAACGGCGAATGCATCGTCGCGGCCAGCATGCCGCTGCGCGAATTGAACCGCTGGCTGCACCTCGGCCTGCCGACCAATGGACCCAAGACGCTCAATGGCCTGATCCTCGAAGAGCTCGAGGAAATTCCCGAGGACGATGTCTGCCTGAAGATCGGCGACGTGATGATCGAAGTGATGCGCACCGAAGATCAGGGCGTGCGCACGGTCAAGCTGTTCAAGCCGCGCACGCCGCGCGGAGGGCGTGCGCCCGGCGCGTGACGCGCGGCGCGGTTGGCCGATCGGCCGACTGTCGGCCGCCCGCTCGACGCGCGATGATCGTTTCATCGTGTCGAGCAGGCGGCCGCGAGGCCGGTTCCGATGTCCGCAACGCCCTCCAACCCTTCTTTTCCTTCCATGCGGCAGGCGGCCCCCGGCGCCGCGGCGATCGCGCCACCCCGGCCACGCAATCCCGAGCTCGCCGACGACGCGCCCGCGGTCGGCATCGTCGCCGACATGCTGCGCGCGGCGCACGAGCGCGACGCGTCCGACATCCATGTCGAGCCCCGCGAATCCGGCTGGCGCGTGCGCCTGCGGATCGACGGCGTGCTGCACGAATTCGCGCGGCCGCCGGCTCATTTGCGCGACGCATGCGTGACGCGAATCAAGGTGCTCGCGCGGATGGACATCGCCGAACGCCGCGTGCCGCAGGACGGCCGGCTGCGGCTCGCGCTCGCGCCGGGGCGCGCGGGCGATTACCGCGTCAGCTCGCTGCCGACGCTGCATGGCGAGAAGCTCGTGCTGCGGCGTCTGGAGACGCTGCCCGCCGATCTGTCGCTCGCCGCGCTCGGCTTCGACGCGGCTCAGGCGCGCGGCGTCGAAGCGGCGATCGGCGCGCCGCACGGCCTCGTCCTTGTCACAGGACCGACGGGCAGCGGCAAAACGCTGTCGCTGTATTGCTTCCTGCAGATGCTGAACGACGTGTCGCGCAACGTCTGCACGGTCGAGGATCCGGCCGAGATCGAGCTCGACGGGATCAATCAGGTCGGCGTGCGCGAGAAGGCGGGCCTGACCTTCGCGGTCGCGCTGCGTGCGTTCCTGCGCCAGGACCCCGACGTCATCATGGTCGGCGAGATACGCGATGCGCAGACCGCCGACGTCGCGCTGAAGGCCGCGCAGACGGGGCACCTCGTGCTGTCGACGCTGCACACGAACGACGCGCCCGCTGCGGTGGCTCGCCTGCTCGACATCGGCGTCGCACCGTATAACCTCGCCGCCGCACTGCGGCTCGTGACGGCGCAGCGTCTCGTGCGGCGCCTGTGTCCCGCTTGCCGCGCGCCGTCGGACGCATCGCCCGCTGTACTGCGCGCCGCGGGATTCGACGCCGCGCCGATCGACGCCGGCTGGCGCCCGTATGCCGCGAAGGGATGCGCCGCGTGTCATGGAATCGGTTATCGGGGGCGCATCGGCATCCATCAGGTGATGCCGCTGTCCGTCGAGTTGCGCAATCTGATCGTCGCGCGCGCAAGCAGTGCCGAACTCGCGCAACAAGCGCGCGCCGAAGGCATGACGAGCCTGCGCGATGCGGCGCTCGCCCGCGTTCGCGACGGCACGACGAGCTGGAGCGAAGCGCTCGGCGCAACGGAGGCGACATGAACACGCGTAGCCCGGCCATGCCGACCGAAGCCCGGTACCGTTGGGCGGGCGTGACGATCGACGGCGCGCGACGCCGCGGCATGCTGGTCGCCGTCAATCCGTCCGCCGCGCGCGCGGCGCTCAAGCGCACGGGCATCACTGTGCTGCACCTCGAAGCGCGCGGCACAGCGCCGCAGCCCACCGCGCGGGCGAGCGAGGTCACGCGTTTCGCACGGCAGCTCGCGGGGCTCTTGCACGCGGGGCTCGCGCTCGCGCCGTCGCTCGAGTTGCTCGCGCAAGCGACGCGGCGAAGCGAAATGCCTCGCATTGCGGCGGGCCTCGCGCGCGAGATCGTCGCAGGACAGCAGTTCTCCGCCGCACTGCGCCGCTATCCGCGCCAGTTCGACTCGTTTTTCTGCCAACTGGTCGCGGTCGGCGAGACCGCGGGAGCGCTCGCCGCCGTGCTCGCACGGCTCGCAGACGATCGCGAGCGCGCAGCCGCGCAATATGCACGCGTCAGAGGAGCGCTCGCTTACCCGGTCGCCGTGCTGCTGTTCGCGCTCGCGATCACCGCGGCGTTGCTGATCTGGGTCGTGCCGACGTTCGAACAGATCTTCGCGGGTTTCGGCGCCACGCTGCCTGCGCCGACCCGTTTCATTCTGGCGCTGTCGGCCAGCGTGACGCGCTGGAGCGCGCCTGCCGCCGCGGCCACGCTGCTCGCCGGCGTTGCCGTTCGCCACGCGGCGCGCCGTTCCGCAACTGCACGCGTTGCGCTTGCGCAGGCGCTGCTGCGCGCGCCGCTCGTCGGACCGCTTGCGCAGACGCTCGCCGCCGCCCGATGGAGCCGCGCGCTCGGCACGCTGCTCGCCGCCGGCACGCCGCTCACCGACGCGTTCGCCGCACTGTCGAACGCGACCGGCAACCCACGTTTCGATCTCGCGACGGCCGGCATCGCCGCACGTCTGCAGCACGGCGAACGGCTCGCCCGCGCGATGCGCGCCGAAGGCTGCTTTCCCGACGACCTCGTCCAGCCAATCGCCGTCGCCGAGGAATCGGGCACGCTGGACACGATGCTCATCGACGTCGCGACGCTCTGCGACCGCCGCATCGACGAACAAATCGGCGTGCTTGCGAACCTGTGCGAACCCGTCGTGATCGTCGTGCTGGGCGCGCTGATCGGCGCACTCGTCGTCGCGATGTACTTGCCGATCGTCCAGCTCGGCAACGTGGTGTAGCATCGCAGCCGAATCCGACTCCATTCGCGATGCCAACCGCCTCGATGACGCCCAATCCGTTCTTTACCGGCCCTCCCGAACACGCGGCAGCAGCCGGGCCGCTCGCCGCGTTCGCGGCGCTCCCCACGGGCATGCAGCTTGCGTTCGCAATCGTGCTCGGTCTCGTCGTCGGCAGCTTCATCAACGTCGTCGTCCATCGGCTGCCGATCATGATGAAGCGCGCGTGGCTCGCCGAAATCGCCGAAGCGACGGGCGAGCCGTCCGTCGACGACGGCTTGCCGGCGCGCTACGACCTCTGCGTGCCGCGCAGCGCGTGCCCGCATTGCGGCCATGTGCTGAGCGCGTGGGAGAACGTGCCGGTCCTCAGCTATATCGCGTTGCGCGGCCGCTGCCGGCGCTGCCATGCGCCGATCGGCGCGCGCTATCCGCTCATCGAGCTCGCGAGCGGCGCGCTCGCCGCCGGCGCGCTCGCGCTCTTCGGGCCGAGCGGCGCCGCGCTCGCCGCGTTCGGCCTGTGCGCGGCACTCCTCGCGATGAGTGCGATCGACATGCAAACCGGCTTCCTCCCCGATTCGCTGACGCTGCCGCTCCTGTGGGCGGGACTGTGCGTCAATCTGTGGGACACGTTTGCGAGCCTTCGCGCCGCGGTGGTCGGCGCAATCGCTGGCTATCTGTTTCTCTGGTGCATTCTGTGGCTCTTCAAATTGCTGCGCGGCATCGAAGGTATCGGCTATGGCGACCTGAAGCTCCTCGCCGCGCTCGGCGCATGGCTCGGCTGGGAAGCCTTGCCGCAAGTCGTGCTGATCGCCGCGGTCGCCGGCGCCGCAGTCGGTCTCGTCGCAACCTGGCGTGGCCGCATGCGCTTCGAGGAGCCGCTGCCGTTCGGCCCGTTCCTTGCGGCGGGAGGCGCCGCGACCCTCTTTTTCGGCACGCCGTTCTACCTGCTGCTCGGAGGCTGAACCATGTTCTCGGTGGGATTGACGGGTGGAATCGGCAGCGGCAAGACGACCGTTGCCAATCTGTTCGGCGAGCTCGGCGTGACGATCGTCGATGCCGATCTGATCGCGCACCGCATCACCGCGCCGCAGGGCCTCGCGATGCCGTTCATCACGCGCGAATTCGGCGCGGAATTCGTCGCGGCCGACGGTTCGCTCGATCGCGAGAAGATGCGCGCGCTGATCTTCAGCGACGAATCCGCGCGCAAGCGGCTCGAAGCGATCACGCATCCGCTGATCCGCGAAGAAACCGAGCGCGAGGCGGGCGCGGCGCAAGGCGCGTACGTCGTCTTTGTCGTGCCGTTGCTGGTCGAGTCGGGAACGTGGAAGACGCGAGTCGACCGAGTGCTCGTCGTCGATTGCGACGTCGAGACGCAAATCGCGCGCGTGATGTCCCGCAACGGCTTCGCCCGCGAGCAGGTGGAAGCGATCGTCGCGCGACAGGCGTCGCGCGACGCGCGTCTCGCCGCCGCGGACGACGTGATCGTCAACGACCATGCGTCCGTCGGCAAGCTCGCGGCCGAAGTCGCCGCACTGCACCAACGCTATCTCGAATATGCGGCCGCCGCGCAAAATTGACGCGCTTGCGGCACGCATGTTGCGTCCGGCGCACGAAACCGCGCAGCGTGTCGCGCCCCCTGAAAAATGGCGCGATTGCTAGGGTAGACGGTGGGCATTAGAATGTCCCTGCAATTTTGGTCACCCCCAACGCGAGAGGCGAGCGCGCTTGATTCTTTACGAGTATCCGTTCAACGAGCGAATCCGCACGCTGTTGCGTCTCGAAGATTTGTTCGAACGCTTTACGTTCTTCGTGGCTCAAGAGGACGCGAGAGAGCATCATGTCGCGCTGACGACGCTGTTCGAAATCGCCGAAGTCGCGGGCCGCGCAGATCTGAAATCGGATCTGATGAAGGAACTCGAACGCCAGCGCCAGACGCTCGCGCCGTTTCGCGGCAATCCCGGCATCGAGCAGAACGCGCTCGAAGCAGTGCTCGGCGAAATCGAGCAGACGCTCGCGAACCTCGCGCAAATGCAGGGCAAGACCGGCCAGCATCTGATCGACAACGAGTGGCTCGCGAGCATCCGTAGCCGCGCGGTCATTCCCGGCGGCACCTGCAAATTCGATCTCCCGTCGTACTACGCGTGGCAGCAGTGGCCTGCCGGGCAGCGCCGCCAGGACATCGCGAAGTGGGCGATGCCGCTCCTGCCGCTGCGCGACGCGGCGATGATCGTGCTGCGCCTCGCGCGCGAATCCGGGCAAGCATCGAAGGTGATGGCGATGCAGGGCAGCTATCAGCAGATGCTGTCCGGGCGCACGTACCAGTTGATGCAGGTGCGCGTGCCGCACGAGCTGCGCGTGATTCCCGAAGCGAGTGCGAACAAATATATGCTGTGGGTGCGCTTCACCGCGCAGGACGGCGACGTGCGGCCGCGCGCGGTCGACATCGACGTGCCGTTCCAGCTCACGCTCTGCAATCTGTAACGGCGGCCTTGCGCCGCATCGATGATCTCCGTATGGCTACTGTCGTGAAATGCCCGTCCTGCGGCAAGGAAGTGCGCTGGACGCCCGAAAACCGTTTTCGCCCATTCTGCTCCGCCCGCTGCAAACAGCTCGATCTCGGTGCCTGGGCGGCCGAGAAATACCGGATCGGCGGAACCGACGACGAAGCACCGTCCGACGACGACGCCGGCAATCGGGAAGGCGGCGACCGCGGCTGACCCCGCCCGTCGCGGTGGGTGCCCCGGCCGAATGCGGCCGGGGAGCGAAGGCTCCGCGCACGTTTATTGCGGCGCGGCGCCTTGCTCGCGCGCGAGCAAATCGAGCACCGGCAGCGCGGCGGGCAGCAGCGGCGCGACGTCGACGGGCAAATGCCGCCAGACGAACGCCTGCCCTTCGCGGCTGTGCGGCTCGCCCGTCCAGCCCGTCACCTTGCAAAAGTACAGACGAACATACGCGTGCGGATAATCGTGCTCGAGCGTATGCCAGCGATGGCATTCGGTCACGAAGATGCCCAGTTCCTCGTGCAGTTCCCGGGCAAGCGCCTCCTCGACGCTCTCGCCAGCCTCGAGCTTGCCGCCCGGGAATTCCCAGTATCCCTCGTAAGGCTTGCCGGGCAGCCGCTGCGCGAGCAGGTAGCGGCCGTCCGGCTGCACCAGCACGCCGACCGCCACCTCGGTCACCTTGCGGCCCGCGCCGGCGGGCGCCGCCGCGTTCGTGACTTCGATACTCATACGTTCTCCTTGCGGCCCGCGCGATCGCGCGCGAACTGCCATGCGACCCGGCCGGAGCGCGAGCCGCGCTCGAGCGCCCAGACGAGCGCGTCGCCGCGCGCCGCTTCGACTTCGGCGTCGTCGCAGCCGAAATGCCTGAGCCAGTGGCCGACGATCGCCAGATAGTCGTCCTGCTTGAACGGATAGAAGCTGACCCAGAGGCCGAAGCGCTCCGACAGCGAGATCTTCTCCTCGACGACCTCGCCCGGGTGGATCTCGCCGTCCGGCAGATGCTTGTACGTCTCGTTGTCGCTCATGTACTCGGGCAGCAGATGGCGGCGGTTCGACGTCGCGTAGATCAGCACGTTGTCGGACTGCGCGGCGACCGACCCGTCGAGCGCGACCTTCAGCGCCTTGTAACCCGATTCGCCTTCTTCGAACGACAGATCGTCGCAGAACACGATGAAACGCTCGGGGCGCGCCGAGATCAGCTCGACGATGTCGCCCAGGTCGTGCAGATCGTCCTTGTCGACTTCGATGAGCCGCAGGCCGTCGGCCGCGTACGCGTTCAGGCACGCCTTGATCAGCGACGACTTGCCGGTGCCGCGCGCGCCCGTCAGCAGCACGTTGTTCGCAGGCTTGCCGTTCACGAACTGGCGCGTGTTCTGCTCGATCAGCACTTTCTGGCGATCGATGTTCTGCAAATCGTCGAGCTGGATCGTCGAACGCGCGGCGACGGGCTGCAGATAGCCGCGCCCCTGGCGCTTGCGCCAGCGGAACGCGAACGCGGCAGCCCAGTCGACCGCCTCAGCAGCCGGCGGGAGAATCGCTTCGAGGCGCCCAAGCAACGCTTCGGCGCGGGTGAGGAACTGCTCGAGTGGATCCATGATGTCGCGCCCCGGCCGCTTACGAACGATAGTCGGCGTTGATGCTGACGTAATCGTGCGACAAATCGCAAGTCCAGATCGTCGCTTGCGCATCGCCGCGGCCGAGCAGCACGCGAACCGCGATCTCGCTTTGCTTCATCACGCGCTGGCCGTCCTCCTCGAGATACGCGGGATTGCGGCCGCCCGCCTTCGCGACGAGCACGTCGTCGAGATACAGGTCGATCTTGCCGACGTCGAGGTCCGCGACGCCCGCGTAGCCGATCGCCGCGAGAATCCGGCCGAGATTCGGGTCCGACGCGTAGAACGCCGTCTTCACGAGCGGCGAATGGCCGATCGCATACGCGATCTGGCGGCACTCCGCGGCGCTCGCGCCGCCTTCGACCGTCACCGTGATGAATTTCGTCGCGCCTTCGCCGTCGCGCACGATCAGTTGCGCAAGCGTCTGCGCGACGGCCGTCACCGCGTCGCGCAACGCCGCATACGCGGGCGAATCGGCCGACGCGATCTCGGGCAGGCTCGCTCGGCCGGACGCGATCAGGATGAACGAGTCGTTCGTCGACGTATCGCCGTCGATCGTGATGCAGTTGAACGAACGGTCGGCCACTTCCTTCACGAGCGCGTCGAGCACGGGCTGCGCGACCTTCGCGTCGAACGCGAGGAAGCCGAGCATCGTCGCCATGTTCGGCTTGATCATCCCGGCGCCCTTGCTGATGCCCGTCAGCGTGATCGTGTGGCCGTCGATCGTCACCTGGCGCGACGCCGCCTTCGCCAGCGTGTCGGTCGTCATGATCGCCTGCGCGGCGTCGTGCCAGTTCGCGGCCGCGCGGTTCGCGAGCGCGGCGGGCAGGCCGGCCTTCAGGCGGTCGATCGGCAGCGGCTCGAGGATCACGCCCGTCGAGAACGGCAGCACCTGCTCGGGGGCGATGCCCGCGAGGCGCGCGAGCGCCGCGCACGTCTCGCGCGCATGCGCGAGGCCCGGCTCGCCCGTGCCCGCGTTCGCGTTGCCCGTGTTGACGACGAGCGCGCGAATGCCGGCGCCGCCCGCGCGCACCTTCGCCAGATGCTCGCGGCAGACCGTCACGGGCGCCGCGCAGAAGCGGTTCTCGGTGAACACGCCCGACACGGTCGCGCCTTCGTCGACGGAGACGACGAGCACGTCCTTTCGGTTCGGCTTGCGAATGTTCGCCTCCGCCCAGCCGAGCGTCACGCCGGCGACGGGATGCAATTGCGCGGGATCGATCGAGGGAAAATTGACAGCCATCTGAAGCACCTGCCCGAAGGAAAATGCCGGCGTTCGAGCCGGCATCGATTGGATTGAAGAACCGGCGGCCGCTCGCGCGCCGCCGCGCATCACACCTCAAAAAATCTTGCGCACAGACGACGCGGCGCGCTCATCGCGCGCCGCCTTCGATCACGTCAGCTCAGCTTGCCGTGACAGTGCTTGTACTTCTTGCCGCTGCCGCACGGGCACGGATCGTTGCGGCCGACCCGCGGCACTTCGCCCCCTGGGCCGCTGTGGCTCATCGCGTGACCGACCATCTCGGCCGTCGCGTCCGCGACCACCGCGCCACCCGCCGTCGCCGCGGCGGCGGCCGCGAAATCGGCGTGCTGGAACTCGACGTTGCCGAGCTGGCCGCCCTGCTCCTCGATCTGCTCGGCCGCCTCCTCGAGCTGCTCGGGCGACTGGATCTGCACGTTCATCACGATCCGCGTGACTTCCTGCTTCACCGCGTCGAGCATCGCCGCGAACAGTTCGAACGCCTCGCGCTTGTATTCCTGCTTCGGGTTCTTCTGCGCATAGCCGCGCAGGTGGATGCCCTGACGCAGATGATCGAGCGCCGCGAGGTGCTCGCGCCACAGGCGGTCGAGCGTCTGCAGCATGATCGAGCGCTCGAACGCGCTGAACGATTCGCGGCCGACCAGCGCGACCTTCGCCTCGTAGTGCTCGTCGGCGGCCGTCGTGACGGCGTCGAGAATCTCGTCCGCGTTGATCGACGACGACTCGTTCACCATTTCCTGGATCGCGAGGTCGAGCTGCCAGTCGTTGCGCAGCGTCTCTTCGAGCTCGGGCAAATCCCACTGCTCCTCGATGCTGCCCGCCGGCACGAACTGGCGGACCACTTCCGAGATCACGCCGTGACGCATCGCGCCGATCGTTTCAGCGATGTCGTGCGCTTCGAGCAGTTCGTTGCGCTGCTGGTAGATCACCTTGCGCTGATCGTTCGACACGTCGTCGTATTCGAGCAGTTGCTTGCGGATGTCGAAGTTGCGCGCCTCGACCTTGCGCTGCGCCGATTCGATCGAACGCGTGACGATGCCCGCTTCGATCGCCTCGCCTTCCGGCATCTTCAGGCGATCCATGATCGCGCGCACGCGGTCGCCCGCGAAGATGCGCAGCAGCGGGTCCTCGAGCGACAGGTAGAAGCGCGACGAGCCCGGATCGCCCTGACGGCCCGCGCGGCCGCGCAACTGATTGTCGATCCGGCGCGACTCGTGACGCTCGGTGCCGATGATGTGAAGGCCGCCCGCGGCCTTCACCTGCTCGTGCAGCGTTTCCCATTCGTCGTGCAGCGTCTGGATGCGGCGCGCCTGCTCGTCGGCCGGAATCGACTCGTCGGCTTCGATGAACGCCGCCTGCTTCTCGACGTTGCCGCCGAGCACGATGTCGGTGCCGCGGCCCGCCATGTTCGTCGCGATCGTGACGCGCTTCGGCCGGCCGGCCTCGGCGACGATCGCCGCTTCGCGCGCGTGCTGCTTCGCGTTCAGCACCTCGTGCGGCAGGCCCGCCTGCTTGAGCAGATGCGACAGCAGCTCCGAGTTCTCGATCGACGTCGTGCCGACGAGCACGGGCTGGCCGCGCTCGTGGCACTCGCGGATGTCGCGGATCACCGCGTCGTAGCGCTCCTTCGCGGTCTTGTAGATCTGATCCTGCTTGTCGATCCGCTTCGGCGGCCGGTTGGTCGGGATCACGACCGTCTCGAGGCCGTAGATCTCGTTGAATTCGTATGCCTCGGTATCCGCCGTGCCCGTCATGCCCGCGAGCTTCGCGTACATCCGGAAGTAGTTCTGGAACGTGATCGACGCGAGCGTCTGGTTCTCGCTCTGGATCTTCACGTGCTCCTTCGCCTCGACCGCCTGGTGCAGGCCGTCGGACCAGCGGCGGCCCGGCATCAGGCGGCCCGTGAATTCGTCGACGATGATCACTTCGCCGTTCTGCACGACGTAGTGCTGATCGCGATGGAACAGCGTGTGAGCGCGCAACGCCGCGTACACGTGGTGCATCAGCGTGATGTTCTGCGGCGCGTAGAGGCTCTCGCCGTCGCCGATCAAGCCCCATTCGGAGAGCAACCGCTCGGCCTTCTCGTGGCCCGACTCGGTCAGGAACACCTGGCGGCCCTTCTCGTCGAGCGTGTAGTCGCCCGGCTTCTCAACGCCCGTGCCGTCCGCCTTCTCCTCGCCGATCTGGCGCTCGAGGAGCGGCGGCAGCGCGTTCATCCGCACGTACAGCTCGGTGTGGTCCTCCGCCTGGCCCGAGATGATGAGCGGCGTGCGCGCCTCGTCGATCAGGATCGAGTCGACTTCGTCGACGACCGCGAAGTTGAGCGGCCGCTGCACGCGCGAATCGGTCTCGTAGACCATGTTGTCGCGCAGGTAGTCGAAACCGAATTCGTTGTTCGTGCCGTACGTGATGTCGGCCGCGTACGCCGCCTGCTTCTGGTCGTGCTCCATCCCCGACAGGTTGATGCCGACGGAAAGCCCGAGGAAGTTGTAGAGGCGGCCCATCCACTCGGCGTCGCGCTGCGCGAGGTAATCATTGACCGTCACGACGTGCACGCCGCGGCCGGCGAGCGCGTTCAGATACGCGGCGAGCGTCGCGACGAGCGTCTTGCCCTCGCCCGTGCGCATTTCGGCGATCTTGCCGTAATGCAGCACCATCCCGCCGATCATCTGCACGTCGAAGTGGCGCATCTTCAGCACGCGGCGGCTCGCCTCGCGGCACACGGCGAACGCTTCGGGCAGGAGCTTGTCGAGCGACTCGCCCGCCGCGATGCGCTGACGGAACTCCCCTGTCTTGCCGCGCAACTGGTCGTCCGTCAGCTTTTCGATCTGCGTTTCGAGCGCGTTGATCGTCGCGACGGCCTTTTGGTATTGCTTGACGAGCCGCTGATTGCGGCTGCCAAAAATTTTCTGAAGAAAACCGGTTGTCATCGGATCGGGTGTGCGTCGGTGCAACGGCCCCGGAGCGGTGAACGCCCTCCCCGGCGCGCCGAGCCTCGGCGGCTTAGCGTAGAAGTGAATTCAAACGTTGAATTTTAGCACGCGCACCAAGGCGCGCCGGTGTCGGCGGCGGCGGCCGCCGTGGGGCGCGGCCGGGCCGGGCATGCAGCCGAAGTTCACCGGCGAACGGGCGACGGAGCGCGAATCTCGGGCGCTCGAAAGCGCGGCGCATCGAAAGGCGGCGCGGGCGATCGGCTCACGTCGGTGATCCCGCGCCTGGCGTCGGTGTTCGGGGTCGGAAGACGGGCCGCAGCCGACAAACGATACCCGCGGCCGCCAAACGACATCGCGGTACAATCGTCGCATCGCTCCACCATCCGGTCGCCCGTCATGCGCCCAATCACGCGGCGCTGCCGACTTTCCTCATGAACCGACCGCCGAAGCAGCTATTTCGCCCCAACGACTGGTCGCGGCCGCGAGCGGCTGCCGACGTCCTCCAGCGCACCGACGCGTTCGCCGCGCTGCGCGCGGGCGTCGAGCAGGTCGCGGCGCTGAAGCGGGATCTGGTCGCGCTGCTCCCCGACTACCTGGCGAACCACGTCGAGCCTGGCTTCATCAAGGACGGCACGCTCACGCTGTTCGCCGCGCACAATGCGCTTGCCGCCCGGTTGCGGCAAGTCGAGCCGCGGCTGCTGTCCGATCTTCAGGCGCGCGGATGGGCGATCGCCACGCTGAAAGTGCGCGTGCGCCCGCAGCCCGCGCCCGAGCCGCCGCGCGTGAAGCAGGCGCGGATGTCGGCAGCCGGCACCGACGCGCTGCGCCAGCTCGCCGATGCGCTTGAGCCGTCGCCGCTGCAAAGCGCGCTGGCGCGCATGGCCGCGCGCCACACGAAAACGCCTCGCTGATCCTTCTCGCCACGCGGAAGCCGTGCCCGCACGTACCGCACGGCGCATCCGCAGCCGACCGCCGGACCGTCCCCGTGCGCGAGTGCGAGTGCGAGTGCCGATGCGCGATTCATTGTGACGCACGCGCGGCACCGGCGATGCCAGCCCGAAATGCCGGCTCTCACCGCCCGAGACCAGGTTGCACGGCAACCGGGTCGCCAGGAATCCTCTGTCGAACACGGTAATGGTGTGGTCCGGCACGCGCGGGATGGGTTGGCGTGCCGAGATCTTCTCGTTGACGTCGTAAGGGCCAAATTCCGTATCGCGCGCCAGGTGGATAGGAATGGCCGTCCGCGTGACCGCGCGCGGTTGGGGATAGCTGCCCACCCGGTCATGCGTGGCCGCAGATGCCCCGAAATGCTCGCGGTTGGCGACGCTGTCGGCCGTGCGCAGCGTGTGCCATCCATCGCGAGCCGCGACAGCCCGTTGACGTAGAACCCGTCAACGATCTCGCTGATCGACTGATGCCGGTGCAACGCCAGCGCGATCACCAGCCACACCACCTGAAAGGCGGGTGCGATTCAACCAGCGGGCGGAGGTCATCGGTTGGCATGGCGATGAAAGTTAACATCGCCACGTCATGTTTACAACCGGTTGGCACAAACAAAAATGCCGTTCAGTCGGTTAACTGAACGGCATTAGGCCCGCACGCCACCTTCTTGTCGCCGTCTCGCGTGCGCAACGCGTCAGCGCATCACGCGAACGCTGTCTGCGCGTCGAAGCCGAAGCCCGTCGGCGCCGCCTTCGGATCGTCGAACGTGACGATCTCATAGGCTTCCTCGTGCGCGAGCAGCTCGCGCAGCAGCGCGTTGTTCAATCCGTGGCCCGACTTGTACGCGGTGTACGACGCGAGGAGCGGATGGCCAATCACGTACAGATCGCCGATCGCGTCGAGCATCTTGTGCTTGACGAACTCGTCGTCGTAGCGCAGCCCGTCGTTATTGAGGATCCGGTACTCGTCGAGCACGATCGCGTTGTCCATGCTGCCGCCGCGCGCCAGCCCGAGCTCGCGCATCATCTCGACTTCGTGCGCGAAGCCGAACGTGCGCGCGCGCGCGATCTCGCGCACGTACGAGGTGTTCGCGAAATCGACCTCGAGCTCCTGGCCCGTCTTGTCGACGGCCGGATGACGGAAATCGATCGTGAACTTCAGCTTGAAGCCGAAGTACGGATCAAGACGCGCGAACTTGTCGCCGTCGCGAATCTCGACGGGCTTCGTCACCTTGATGAACTTCTTCGCCGCGTTCTGCTCTTCGATGCCGGCCGACTGGATCAGGAACACGAACGTCGCCGCGCTGCCGTCCATGATCGGGATTTCCTCTGCCGTCACGTCGACGTACAGGTTGTCGATGCCGAGGCCCGCGCACGCCGACATCAGATGCTCGACCGTCGACACGCGCACGCCATCCTTCTGCAGCACGGACGCGAGCCGCGTGTCGCCGATCGACAGCGCCGAAGCGGGAATGTCGACGGGCGTCGGCAAATCGACGCGCGAGAACACGATGCCCGTGTCGGGCGCCGCGGGGCGAAGCGTCAGTTCGACCTTGCGGCCCGAGTGCACGCCGATGCCGACGGTCTTGACGATCGATTTGATGGTGCGCTGCTTCAACATGGTCACTGTCTTCTTGATTGAGAATATCAATCAGGAGTTTTATTCGATAGGTGAGATTATAGCGTAAATCCCTATTTCGCGTCGTGATGATCGACGTTTCAAACTGTTTCGGCGCATTACCCTGCGGAAATGCGAGACGGGCCGACGCCCGGAACGGAGGCGTTCCCGGTCGTCGACCCGTGTTACAACCGCGTGTCGGGCACGCCGCGGCGTTGCCCAAAGGCAACGCCGCACGCGTCGTTCAGCGCGTCAAACTGGCCAGCACGCTGGCCGCATCGCTCACTTCGAACTTGCCCGGCGCTTCGACGAACAGCGTCTTGACCACGCCGTCGTCGACCACCATCGCGTAGCGTCGGGAACGAATCCCCATGCCGCGCGCGGACAGGTCCTGCGTCAGTCCCAGCGCATGAGTGAAAGCCGCGCTGCCGTCCGCCATCATGCGCACCTTGCCCGCGGTGTGCAGATCGCGTCCCCAAGCGCCCATCACGAATGCGTCGTTGACGGCAACGCACCAGATCTCGTCGATGCCCGCCGAGCGCAACGGCTCGGCATGCGCGACGTAGCCCGGCACATGCTGCGCCGAACAGGTCGGCGTGAACGCACCCGGCAATCCGAAGATCACCACGCGCTTTCCCGCCGCCTGCTCGCGCACGCCAAAGGCGTTCGGCCCCAGCGTGCAGCCCGCGCGCGCGTCGTCGAGATACTCGAAGAGCTGCGCGTCGGGCAGCGTGTCGCCCACTTGAATCATGCCTGGTCCTTCATAGCGATACGGTCGTTCGCGACAGACGACGCGGCCCGGCCCGGCGTCGCGAAGCGACGCGGCCTGTCGTCAGCCGTTTCATCCGTCACGTCGGCTCGTGCCGCGCGCGAAACCGCGCGGCGCGAAGCCTCGCGCGCGTCAGTCGGCCTGCTTGCGCAGGAATGCCGGAATGTCGTACGTGTCGACACCCTTCTCCTGCAGCGCCTGCACGTGCGACGCCGCCGTCTCGCGCGAGTTGCGCCACACGGCCGGCGTATCGAACGCGCCGTAGTCGCCCGTGCTCACGTGATGCGAAGCCGCGTAGCCCTGCGGCGCCGCGCTGATCGGCTGATTGTCCGTGCCGGTGCGCAGCAGCGTCATCGGCGCGGACTGCTGCTTCTTCGCCGCGCGGCCGAGGCCCGTCGCGACGACGGTCACGCGCAGCGCGTCGCCCATCGCGTCGTCGTACACGGCGCCGAAGATCACGGTCGCGTCGTCGGCCGCGTAGCTCTTGATCGTATTCATCACTTCGCGCGTTTCCGACAGACGCAGCGAGCGGCTCGACGTGATGTTGACGAGCACGCCGCGCGCGCCCGACAGATCGACGCCTTCGAGCAGCGGGCTCGCGACCGCCTGCTCGGCCGCCAGGCGCGCGCGATCGACGCCGGCAACCGTCGCCGTGCCCATCATCGCCTTGCCCTGCTCGCCCATCACCGTCTTCACGTCTTCGAAGTCGACGTTCACGAGGCCGTCGACGTTGATGATCTCGGCGATGCCCGCCACCGCGTTGTTGAGCACGTCGTCAGCGCACTGGAAGCACTTGTCCATCTCGGCGTCGTCGCCCATCACCTCGAACAGCTTGTCGTTCAGGACGACGATCAGCGAATCGACGTGATCCTCCAGTTGCTGCGAACCGGCTTCCGCGACGCGCATCCGCTTGCCGCCTTCGAACTCGAACGGCTTGCTCACGACACCGACGGTCAGAATGCCCATCTCCTTCGCGATCTGCGCGACGACGGGCGCGGCTCCCGTGCCGGTGCCGCCGCCCATGCCGGCCGTGATGAACACCATGTGCGCGCCGCGCAGCGCGTCGGCGATCCGCTCGCGCGCCTCCTCGGCCGCCGCACGGCCCATCTCCGGCTTCGCGCCGGCGCCGAGGCCGGTGTTGCCGAGCTGGATCACGGACGGCGCGCGCGCGCGCGACAGCGCCTGCGCGTCGGTGTTCATCACGATGAAATCGACGCCCTGCACGCCCTTGTTGATCATGTGCTGCACCGCGTTGCCACCTGCACCGCCAACGCCGATCACCTTGATGATCGTGCCGTTGGTTTCGGTTTCCAGCATTTCGAATTCCATTGTTGCCTCCGTCAAGAAAAGAACCGCTACTCGGCCGTTATTCGGCGGAAGATCGGGCAACCCTCCGTCGCGCGCCGGCCGCCGGCACCGGCGCGAATGTCGAAAACAGTCAGAAATTGCTCAGGAACCACTCCTTCATTCGCGAGAAGATCTGCCCCGCGGAACCGGATTGCACAGCGACCTTGCGGCCGCGCATCCGTTGAGCGCTGCCCTCGACGAGCAGCCCCATCGCCGTCGAATAGCGCGGATTGCGCACGACGTCCGAGAGCCCGCCCGCGTATTCCGGCGCGCCGATGCGCACCGGCTTCAGGAAAATGTCTTCGCCCAGCTCGACCATGCCGGGCATCATCGCAGCCCCGCCCGTGAGCACGACACCGGAACTGAGTAACTCTTCGTAACCGGACTCGCGCACGACTTGCTGCACGAGCGAGAACAGCTCCTCGACGCGCGGCTCGACGACGGCCGCGAGCGCCTGCCGCGACAGCGTGCGCGGGCCGCGTTCGCCCAGGCCCGGCACCTCGACCATCTCGTCCGGATCGGCGAGCGCCTGCTTCGCGATCCCGTAGCCGACCTTGATGTCTTCGGCGTCGGGTGTCGGCGTGCGCAGCGCCATCGCGATGTCGCTCGTGATCTGGTCGCCCGCGATCGGAATCACCGCCGTGTGGCGAATCGCGCCTTCGGCGAAGATCGCGATGTCGGTCGTGCCGCCGCCGATGTCGACGAGCACGACGCCCAAGTCCTTCTCGTCTTCCGTCAGCACCGCGAGCGACGACGCGAGCGGCTGCAGGATCAGGTCGTTCACTTCGAGCCCGCAGCGGCGCACGCACTTGACGATGTTCTGCGCGGCGCTCACCGCGCCCGTCACGATGTGCACCTTCACCTCGAGGCGGATGCCGCTCATGCCGATCGGCTCACGCACGTCCTCCTGGCCGTCGATGATGAATTCCTGCGTGAGGATGTGCAGCACCTGCTGGTCGGTCGGGATGTTGATCGCCTTCGCGGTTTCGATCACGCGCGCGACGTCGGTCTGCGTGACCTCCTTCTCCTTGATCGCAACCATCCCGCTCGAGTTGAAGCTGCGGATGTGACTGCCGGCGATGCCGGTGAAGACGTTGGTGATCTTGCAGTCGGCCATCAGCTCGGCTTCCTCGAGCGCGCGCTGGATCGATTGGACGGTGGCCTCGATGTTCACCACCACGCCCTTCTTCAGCCCCTTCGACTCGCTCTGGCCGAGGCCGATGACCTCATAGTGGCCCTCGCCCTTCAGCTCGGCGACGACGGCCACCACCTTCGACGTGCCGATGTCGAGGGCAACCAGCAGATCCTTGTAGTCTTTGCTCATAGAGTGCTCTTGCGTGTGATGTCGTGTTACTTCTTGCCCTTGTCGGTGTCGGCCAGGAACCGCATGCCCGCCGCGCGGATCGCGAATCCGTTCGGATAGCGAAGATCCGCGTACTCGATGTCGCCGCCCCAGCGCTGCGTGACCGAGGGCCACGCGGCGACGAGGCGCTGGATCCGGTCGGGCAGCGTGTCGCTGTTGCGCTCGCGGCCGAGCTCGACCTGCATGCCGTTCGACAGCTTCACCGTCCATGCGTAGCGCGGCGACAGCGTCACTTCCTCCGGGCTCGCGTGGATCGGCGCAAACCATTTCGCGAAGTCGCGATAGCGCGCGACGACTTCCTTCGCGCTGCCCTCGGGGCCGTCGAACGACGGCAGCTCCGCGTCGAGCTCGCCCTGGTTCGCCGTGAAGAGCTCGCCGTCGACGCTCACGAGCTGATCGTTGCCCCACGTCCCGAGCGGCCTGTACTCCTCGAGCGTCACGGCGAGCGCGTTCGGCCACACCCGGCGCACGCTCGCGTGGCGCACCCACGGCATCTGCTCGAACGCGACGCGCGCGAGATCGAGATCGACCGTGAAGAAGTTGCCCTTCAGCCGCCCGACGACGCCCGCGCGCACGGTCGGCGCGTTGATGTGCTCGGTGTCGCCGTCGATCCGGATTTCGCGCAGCGCGAACGCCGGGCGCTGGATCAGCCAGTAGCAGCCGGCCGCCGCCAACACGAGCAGCAGCAGCGCGTACAACGCGCTGGCGGCAAGGTTGAGCTGGCGAACGTTATTCCACATGGTTCAGGTCCGGTCCTGCATCAATCGAGCGTGAGCGACAGCACTTTCACCACCAGCTCCGAATAACTGATGCCGACCGCGCGCGCCGCCTTCGGCGGCAGCGAGTGATCGGTCATCCCCGGCGCGGTGTTCACTTCGAGGAAATAAGGGTTGCCGGCGGCGTCGAGCATGAAATCCGCGCGGCCCCAGTCCGCGCAGCCGAGCACGTCGAACGCGCGGCGCGCGACGCGCTTGAATTCTGCTTCCCTTGCCGCGTCGAGGCCGCACGGAATCAGGTACTGCGTGTCGTTCGCGACGTATTTCGCGTGATAGTCGTAGAACTCGCCCGCGGGCACGATCTTGATGAGCGGCAGATCGAGATCCCCGGCGATGCACGCGGTGTACTCGCCGCCGCCCTCGATGCTCTTCTCGACGATCACGATCTTGTCGTGCTTCGCCGCCTCTTCCAGTGCGGCGGGCAACGCATCGGCGCTTTTCACCTTCTCGACCGCGACGCTCGATCCCTCGCTCGCCGGCTTCACGAAGAGCGGCACGCCGAGCTTCGCGACGATGTCCTGCGCGCGCGCCGCGTAGTCGTCGCCGCGCATGACCGTCTCGAACGGCGGCGTCGGCACGCCCGTCTGCTGCCAGACGAGCTTCGTGCGGAACTTGTCGAGCCCGAGCGCCGAGCCGAGCACGCCGCTGCCCGTGTAGCGGATGCCGTAGAAATCGAGCGCGCCCTGGATCTGGCCGTTCTCGCCGTAGCCGCCGTGCAGCGCGTTGAACGCGCGCACGAAGCCTTCGTCCTTGAGCGCCGCGAGCGGCCGCTGCGCCGGATCGAACGGATGCGCATCGATGCCCGCGTCGCGCAGGCCCTGCAGCACCAGCCGGCCGGAGTTCAGCGATACCTCGCGCTCGGAGGATTCCCCGCCGAGCAGCACCGCCACCTTGCCGAAACGTTTCGGATCGATCCCGCTCATGTCATCCCTTCTGTTGCGTGTCCTGCGCGAGCTTGCCCGGCACCCCGCCGATCGAGCCCGCGCCCATCGTGATCACCACGTCGCCGGCGCGCGCGAGCTTCGCGAGCGCGTCCGGCACCTCGTCGACCGCCGCGACGAACATCGGCTCGACCTTGCCCGCCGCGCGCAGCGCGCGCGACAGCGCATCGCCGTTCGCGGTCGAAATCGGCGCCTCGCCCGCCGCGTACACCTCGGTCAGGACGAGCGCGTCGACCGTCGACAGCACGTTGACGAAATCGTCGAAGCAGTCGCGCGTGCGCGTGTAGCGGTGCGGCTGGAACGCCAGCACGAGCCGGCGGCCCGGGAACGCGCCGCGCGCCGCCGCGATCGTCGCCGCCATCTCGACCGGGTGATGGCCGTAGTCGTCGATCAGCGTGTACGCGCCGCCGCCCGCGACCGGAATCTCGCCGTAGCGCTGGAAGCGCCGGCCGACGCCGTTGAATTCCGCGAGCGCCTGCTGGATCGCCGCGTCGGCGACGTCGAGATCGGTCGCGATCGCGATCGCGGCGAGCGCGTTCTGCACGTTGTGCAGGCCGGGCAGGTTCAGGACGACGGGCAGCGGCTCGCGCCCGTCGCGCAGCACCGTGAAATGCATCCGGCCGTCGCGCGCCTCGACGTTCTCCGCGCGCACCTGCGCGTCCGCGGAGAAGCCGTAGCGCACGACGGGCTTCGAGATCAGCGGCACGATCTGCCGCACGTTCGCGTCGTCGATGCACACCACTGCGCTGCCGTAGAACGGCAGCCGCTGCGTGAATTCGATGAACGCCTGCTTGAGCCGCGCGAAGTCGTGGCCGTAGGTGTCCATGTGATCGGCGTCGATGTTCGTGATGACCTCGATCACCGGATACAGGTTCAGGAACGACGCGTCCGACTCGTCGGCTTCCGCGACGATGAAGTCGCCCGTGCCGAGCCGCGCGTTCGCGCCGGCGCTCGTGAGGCGCCCGCCGATCACGAACGTCGGATCGAGCCCGCCCGCGGCGAGCACGCTCGCGACGAGGCTCGTCGTCGTCGTCTTGCCGTGCGTGCCGGCGATCGCGATCCCCTGCTTCAGGCGCATCAGCTCCGCGAGCATCACCGCGCGCGGCACGATCGGCACGCGCAGGCGGCGCGCGGCGAGCACTTCCGGGTTGTCCGAGCGCACCGCGGTCGACACGACCACCGCGTTCGCGCCTTCGATGTTCGCCGCATCGTGGCCGATCGACACGCGCGCGCCGAGCGCCTCGAGGCGCTCGGTCACCGCGTTGCGCGCGAGATCGGAGCCGCTCACCTTGTAGCCCAGGTTCACGAGCACTTCGGCGATGCCGCTCATGCCCACGCCGCCGATCCCGACGAAATGAATGTGTTTGACGATGTGTTTCATTGCTTTCCTTCCAGGTTCGCGCCCGCCACCGCTGCGCACACGCGCGCGACTTCGTCGGTGGCGTCCGGCTTCGCGAGCGAGCGCGAACGTTCGGCCATCGCCGCGAGCGATTCCCGCGACTGGCCGCGCAGCCAGTCGGCGAGCAGCTCGGCCGACAGGTCGCGTTGTTGCACGAGCACCGCCGCGCCTTGCCCGGCAAGGAACTCGGCGTTGGTCGTCTGATGATCGTCGACCGCGTGCGGGAACGGCACGAACAGCGCCGCAACCCCGACCGCCGCGATCTCCGCGACCGTCATCGCGCCCGAGCGGCAGATCACGAGATCCGCGTTCGCATACGCGGACGCCATGTCGTCGATGAACGGCACGAGCGCGACGTCGCTGCCGCAGGAAAGGCCCGCGGCTTCGTAGTTCTCCTTGAGCGTATCGATGTGCTTCGCGCCCGCCTGATGCACGACCTGCGGCCGCTCGTCAGGCGCAAGGCGCGCAAGCGCGCGCGGCACGACTTCGTTCAGCGCGGCCGCGCCGAGACTGCCGCCGACGACGAGCAGCTTCAGCTTCCCGCTGCGCGCCGCATAGCGTGCTTGGGGCGGTTCCGTGCGCGCAAGTTCCGCGCGAATCGGATTGCCCGTCCATTCGGCGTTCGGCAGCGCGCCCGGGAACGCGACGAGCACGCGTTTCGCGAGCTTCGCGAGCACCTTGTTCGTCAGGCCGGCGATCGAGTTCTGCTCGTGCAGCACGAGCGGGCGGCCCGTCAGCACGGTCACGAGGCCGGCCGGAAACGTGATGTAGCCGCCCATGCCGAGCACGACGTCGGGCTTCACGCGGCGCAGCGCGCGCAGGCTCTGCGCGCACGCGCGCAGCAGATTGAACGGCAGCGCGAGCTTCGTCTTCAGGCCCTTGCCGCGCAGCCCGCCGAAGCGCACGTATTCCATCGGAATCCCGTGCTTCGGCACGAGCGTCGCTTCCATGCCGGCCGGATTGCCAAGCCACACGACGCGCCAGCCCTGCGCCTCCATCCGGTGCGCGACCGCGAGCCCGGGGAACACGTGCCCCCCGGTGCCGCCCGCCGTCACCATCAGCGTGCGCTGCGTCGAGGTCATACCTTCCCTCCCCGCATCAGCACCCGGTTCTCGTAATCGACGCGCAAGAGCACCGCGAGCGCCACGCAGTTCAGCAGAATGCCCGAGCCGCCGTAGCTCACGAGCGGCAGCGTGAGGCCCTTGGTCGGCAGAAGGCCGAGGTTCACGCCCATGTTGATGAACGCCTGCGCGCCGAACCAGATGCCGACGCCCTTCGCCATCAGCCCCGCGAACGTGCGGTCGAGCGCGAGCGCCTGGCGGCCGATCTCGAACGCGCGGCGCACGATCCAGTAGAACAGCAGGATCACGACGAGCACGCCGACGAAGCCGAGCTCCTCGCCGATCACGGCGAGAATGAAGTCGGTATGCGCTTCCGGCAGGTAGTTGAGCTTTTCGACGCTGCCGCCCAGGCCGACGCCGAACCACTCGCCGCGCCCGAACGCGATCAGCGAGTGCGTGAGCTGGTACGCCTTGCCCTGCGCGTAGCGCTCGTCCCACGGATCGAGATACGCGAAGATCCGCTCGCGCCGCCACGGCGACAGCCACACGAGCATCGTGAAGGTACCGACCGCCGTCGCGACAAGACCGCCGAACAGCTTGCCGTTCACGCCGCCGAGGAACAGCACGCCCATCGCGATCGCGGCGATCACCATGAACGCGCCCATGTCCGGCTCGAGCAGCAGCAGCGCGCCGACCAAGCCGACCGCGCACGCCATCGGCAAAAAGCCCTTCGCGAAGCTCTGCATGTACTCCTGCTTGCGGACCGTGTAGTTCGCCGCGTAGATCGTCACCGCGAGCTTCATGATTTCCGACGGCTGCATGTTCGTGATGCCGAGCGGAATCCAGCGGCGCGCGCCGTTCACGCCCTTGCCGACGTGCGGGATCAGCACGATCACGAGGCCGACGAGCGCGATCAGGAAGAGATGCGGCGCGTACTTGTCCCACGTCGACACCGGCACGCGGAACGTGATCACCGCCGCGACGAACGCGACGACGAGCGACACGCAGTGGCGCAGCAGGAACGCGTAATCGTGATACGACGCGTATTTCGGCGAATCCGGCATCGCGATCGACGCCGAGTACACCATCACGACGCCGAGCCCGAGGAGCGCGATCGACACCCACAGCAGCGAGTAGTCGAAGTCGAGCATCCGCGAGCGGGTCGGACGCGCGCCGTTGACGACGCTCGCGAGGCCGCCCGCCGTGGCGCGCGCGCCCGAGGCCGCCCGCGCGGCGGTGCGCGGCGCGGCGCCGCCGCCCGCGTCACGGGCGCCGTTGAAGCGGGAAACGAGGCGATCGGACCAGCTCATAGCGTCGTTCCTTTTTCCAAAGCGATGTCTTCGACCGCGCTGTGGAACACGTCGGCCCGATGTGCGTAATTGCGGAACATGTCGAGGCTCGCGCATGCGGGCGACAGCAGCACCGCGTCGCCCGGCTGCGCGAGCGCGCTCGCCGCGCGCACCGCGGCTTCGAGCGTCGCGTGATCGGCAAGCGGCACGCCCGTGTCGGCGAGCGCTTCGCGAAGCGCGGGCGCGTCGCGGCCGATCAGCATCACCGCGCGGCACCAGCGCGCGACGGGCGCCGCGAGCGGCTCGAAATCCTGGCCCTTGCCGTCGCCGCCCGCGATCAGCACCGCGCGCTGCGCGAGCCCGTCGAGCGCCGCCACCGTCGCGCCAACGTTCGTGCCCTTGCTGTCGTCCACATAATCGACGCCGTCGAGCGTCGCGATCACCTCGACGCGGTGCGGCTCGCCTCGGTATTCGCGCAGGCCGTGCAACAGCGGCGCGGCCGGCAGGTCAATTGCGCGCGCAAGCGCGTAGGCCGCGAGCGCGTTCGCCGCGTTGTGCAGCCCGCGGATGCGCAACGCGTCGGCGGGCATCAGGCGCTTGAGCGCGATGTCGGGCGAATGCGCCGCTTCCCGCTTGCGGCGGCGCGACGGCGTGGCGGGCGCATCGGCCGCGTCGCGATCGACCGCCTCGACGAGCCATGCAATGCCGTTTTCGCGCAGCAGGCCGTAATCGCCATCGGCGCTCGGCTCGTTCAGGCCGAACGTGATCGCGCGCGGCGCGTCGGCGGCCGCGGCGGGCGGCGCGAACTTCATCACCTCGGCATCGTCGCGGTTGAGCACGCGCACGGTGCGCGGCCCGAAGATCCGGCCCTTCGCGGCCGCGTACGCGGCGAAGCCGCCGTGCCAGTCGAGATGGTCCTGCGTGATGTTGAGGATCGTCGCCGCGTCGGGCGCGAACGTGTGCGCGGTGTCGAGCTGGAAGCTCGACAGCTCGAGCACCCACACGTCCGGCAGCGCGGCCGCGTCGATCGCCTCGGTCAGCCTGTCGAGCATCGACGGGCTGATGTTGCCCGCGACCGCGACCTTTCTGCCCGCGCGCTCGCACAAGAGCCCCGCGAGGCTCGTCGTCGTCGTCTTGCCGTTCGTGCCGGTGATCGCGATCACCTTCGGCGCGTAGCCGTTCGCGCCGAGCGTCGCGAGCGCCTGCGCGAAGAACTCGAGCTCGCCCCACACGGGAATGCCCCGCGCGCGCGCGGCGGCGACGAGCGGCGCGAGATCTTCCGCGAGCGGCGACAGACCGGGGCTCAGCGCGACAAGCTCGATCCCGCCGTCGATGAGCGCCGGCGAAAACGCGCCGCCGACGAATTCGGCGTCAATGCCCGCCGCCGTCAACGCGGCAAGGTTGGGCGGCGTCTCGCGCGTATCGGCGACGCGCAGCCGGCACCCGTGCCTCGCGCACCACCGCGCGATCGCGAGGCCCGATTCGCCGAGCCCCAGCACGAGCACCATCGGCCGCTGCCGATCTCCGAACATCTCGCCAAACATCCTTACCTTCCCTTTACCGCAGCTTGAGGGTGGACAAACCGAACAGGCACAGCATCAACGTGATGATCCAGAAACGCACCACCACCTGCGTTTCCTTCCAGCCCGACAATTCGAAATGGTGATGCAGCGGCGCCATCTTGAAGATGCGCCGCCCTTCGCCGTAACGCTTTTTCGTGTACTTGAACCACGTGACTTGCAGCATCACCGACAACGTTTCCGCGACGAAGATGCCGCCCATGATGAACAGCACGATTTCCTGCCGCACGATCACCGCGACGGTGCCGAGCGCGCCGCCCAGCGCGAGCGCGCCGACGTCGCCCATGAACACCTGCGCCGGGTGCGTGTTGTACCAGAGGAACGCGAGCCCCGCGCCGCCCATCGCCGAGCAGAAGATCAGCAGCTCGCCCGCGCCCGGAATATGCGGAAACAGCAGATATTTCGAATAGACCGCGCTGCCCATCACGTACGCGAACACGCCGAGCGACGCGCCGACGAGCACGACCGGCATGATCACGAGGCCGTCGAGGCCGTCGGTCAGGTTCACCGCGTTGCTCGCGCCGACGATCACGAAATACGTGAGCGCGATGAAGCCCCAGACGCCGAGCGGATAGCTGATCGACTTCAGGAACGGCAGCATCAGGTCCGCGCGCGCGGGCAGCCCCATCGACAGGCCGCTTCGCACCCAGGCCATGAACAGGTCGAACACGCGGACGTTGCTCGCCTCGGACACGCTGAACGCGAGATAGACGGCCGCGAACAGGCCGATCACCGATTGCCAGAAATACTTTTCGCGCGACGACATGCCGCGCGGGTCCTTGTAGACGACCTTGCGATAATCGTCGACCCAGCCGATCACGCCGAAGCCGAACGTGACGAGCATCACGATCCAGATGAAGCGGTTCGTCAGATCGCCCCAGAGCAGCGTCGCGACCGCGATGCCGATCAGAATCAGCACGCCGCCCATCGTCGGCGTGCCCGATTTCACGAGATGCGTCTGCGGGCCGTCCTTGCGCACCGCCTGACCGACCTTCATCTGCGTGAGCTTGCGAATCACCCACGGACCGCAGACGAGACCGATCACGAGCGCCGTGATGGTGGCCATCACCGCCCGGAACGTCAGGTACGTGAACAAGCGCAAAAAGCTTGCGTCACCTTGCAGCCATTGCGCCAGCGCCAGCAGCATGCTTACTTCCTTCCTCAGTGTGCGCCGGGCGCAGCGCCCGACGCGGTTTCGTTCGCGAGCGCGTCGACCACGCGCTCCATCTTCATGAACCGCGAGCCCTTCACGAGCAGCGTCGCGCGCGCGCCGAAGTTCGCGGCGACGAGCGCGGCGACGAGCGCCGCCGCGTCGTCGAAATGCCGCGCGGCCGCGCCGTACGCTTCGCACGCGGGCAGCGTCGCCGCGCCGAGCGCGAACAACGCGTCGATCCCGCGCTCGCGCGCGTACGCGCCGATCTCGCGATGGAACGCCGGACCTTCGTCGCCGACCTCGCCCATCTCGCCGATCACGAGCACGCGCGGCGCCGATTGCGCGGCGAGCACGTCGATCGCGGCGCGCATCGAATCGGGGTTCGCGTTGTAGGTGTCGTCGATCATCGTCGCGCCCGCGAGCGAACCGAGCGCCGCGCGCGCCACCTGCAGCCGCCCCTTCACCGGCGCGAACGCCTCGAGCCCCGCCTTGACCGCCGCGAGCGGCACGCCGGCCGCGAGCGCGGCCGCCGTCGCGGCGAGCGCGTTGCGCGCGTTGTGCTCGCCGAGCGCGTTGAGCCGCACGTCGATGCGGCCGGCGGGCGTCTCGATCGCGAGCCTGCTGCCGTCGAGCGCGCCCGTCACCGCGGCGGGCGCGTCGCTGCCGGCGCCGTGCAGCGCGAAATCGACGATCCGGTTGCCGGTCGCCGCGACGCGCCAGATGCCCGCGTACTCATCGTCGGCCGGAAACACCGCGACGCCGTCCGGCCCGAGCGCGTGGATGACGGCCGCGTGCTCGAGCGCGACCGCCTCGACCGTCGCCATGAATTCCTGATGCTCGCGCTGCGCGTTGTTGACGAGCGCAACCGTCGGCGCGGCGATTTTCGCGAGCGTGTCGGTCTCGCCTGGATGATTCATCCCGAGCTCGATGACCGCGAGCCGGTGCGCGGCGGTGAGGCGCAGCAGCGTGAGCGGCAGGCCGACGTCGTTGTTGAAGTTGCCCGCGGTCGCAAGGCGCGCGGGCTCGCCGACCGCCGCCGCGAAGATCGACGCGATCATTTCCTTCACGGTCGTCTTGCCGTTGCTGCCCGTCACCGCGACCATCGGCATCGAAAAGCGCATCCGCCAGCCATGCGCGAGCGCGCCAAGCGCGGCGCGCGTATCCGCGACCTTCAGCGCGGGCAGATTCCACTCGGCCGGGCTGCGCGACACGATCGCGGCGCTTGCGCCGCGCTCGGCGACGTCGCCGACGAAGTCGTGCGCGTCGAAGCGCTCGCCCTTCAGCGCGACGAACAGATCGCCCGGGCCCGCCGAACGGCTATCCGTCGACACCCGCTCGAACGACGCGCGCTCATCGCCGAGCACGGTCGCGCCAGGGATCATCGCGGCGGCTTCGCGCAAGGTCAGCATCGTCATTCGCCGCCTCCGCGTGTCTGTGTCGTGCGCGCGGCGAGCGCGAGGCGCGCGTGGTCCTGATCAGAGAACGCGCGCTTCTTGCCCATGATTTCCTGCGTCGACTCGTGCCCCTTGCCGGCGAGCAGCACGACGTCCTCGCGCGCGGCGCCGCGCACCGCCTGCAGGATCGCGCTCGCGCGGTCCTCGACGCGGCGCGCGTTCGCGGCGTCCCGCATGCCGGCGACGATATGGTCGATGATCTTCTGCGGGTCCTCGCTGCGCGGGTTGTCGCTCGTCACGACGACCTTGTCCGCGAGCCGCTCGGCGATCGCGCCCATCAGCGGGCGCTTGGTCGCATCGCGGTCGCCGCCGCAGCCGAACATGCAGACGAGTTCGCCGCCGCGCGCCTGCGCGATCGGGCGCAGCGCGTCGAGCGTCTTCTCGAGCGCGTCCGGCGTGTGCGCGTAATCGACGACGACGAGCGGCTCGTCGTTCTGCAGCCGGCCGCCCAGCCGCTGCATCCGGCCGTTGACCGATTCGAGCTTCTCGATTTCGGCGAGCGCCGCGTCGAACGGCACGTCGGCCGCGAGCAGCGTGCCGAGCACCGCGAGCAGATTGCTCACGTTGAACGTGCCGAGCGTGCCGACTTCGACATCCGCTTCGCCCCACGGCGAAGTCAGACGAAACGCGGTACCCGTCGCGGTCGCGCGGACGTTCGTCGCGACGAGTTCGCGATCGGCGTCCGCTGCTTGCCGCCGCGCGTCGATGCCGTACGCGATCGTCCGCACGCGGCCGGCGAGATTCGCGAGCAGACGGCGGCCGACCGGATCGTCGCGATTGACGATCGCGCAGCGCAGCCCGCGCCAGGCGAAGAGCTTCGCCTTCGCCGCCTCGTAGGCATCGAACGTGCGGTGGTAATCGAGGTGATCCTGCGTGAGGTTCGTGAACACCGCGACGTCGAACGCGGTGCCGTTCACGCGCCCCTGATGCAGCGCGTGCGACGACACCTCCATCGCGACCGCCTGCGCGCCCGCGCCGCGCAACTGCGCGAGGCTGCGCTGCAGTTGCGGCGCGTCGGGCGTCGTGAAGCCCGTGTGAACCAGTTGACCGGGCAACCCGCTACCGAGCGTACCGATCACCGCGCACGGCTCGCGCAGTGCGGTGAGCGCGGCCGCGATCCATTGCGTGCATGACGTCTTGCCATTCGTGCCGGTCACGCCGACCGCGAACATCGCGTCGCTCGGATCGCCGTACCAGCCGCTCGCGATGTCGCCCGCGAGCGCGTCGAGCGCGGGCACGGCAAGCGACGTCGCGGGGTCGAGGCCGCCGGCCGGGAAGCCCTCGGGCTGGTACAGCACGGCTGCCGCGCCGCGCGCGAGCGCGTCGGCAATGAACGGACGATTGTCCGCGCCGTCCACCGCATAGGCGACGAACACGTCGCCCGCTCGCAGGCTGCGCGTGTCGGCGTGCAATTGCGCGCCGGATGCGGCATGCGCGCGCAGCCACGCGAGCGCGGCTGCGATCTGTTGGTGCGCCGGATGAGAACTGCGCGCGGCGCTCATCGAACTACTCCAGGACGGTTGTGTGTCGTGCTCGACACGATCATGTGTTTCGCCGGCGCATTCGCGGCCAGCTTCTGCGGGGCGGCGGCGTTCGCCGTATCGTCCGACACGACGAGCTGCTTGACCGGCATGTTGGGCGGCACGTTCAGCGCGCGCAGCGTATCGCCGACGATCGCGGAGAACACGGGGCCTGACACCTGGCCGCCGAAGTGGCCGCCCGTCGTGGGCTCGTCGACCGACACGGCGACGACGATGCGCGGATTCGGCATCGGCGCCATCCCGACGAACGACGCGCGATACTTCTTGTGATCATAGCCGCGGCCGACCTGCTTGTAAGCGGTGCCGCTCTTGCCGCCGACGCGATAGCCGGGCACCGCCGCGTTCGGCGACGTGCCCTGCGGCGACACGACGGATTCGAGCATCGCGCGCACTTCGCGGGCCGTCGTCGGCGCGAAGACGCGCGGGCCGGTCGCGGGCTGCGCGTCGTTCGTCTTGAAGATCGTGACGGGCATCAGCTCGCCGTCGTGCGCGATCGCGGTGTACGCGCGCGCGAGCTGGAACAGCGACACCGACAGGCCGTAGCCGTACGACATCGTCGCCTGCTCGATGCGCCGCCAGTTCTTCCACGGGCGCAGCCGGCCCGCCGCCGCGCCGGGAAACCCGACCTTCGGCGCCTGCCCGAGCCCGATGCCTGTATACATATTCCACATTTCCTCGGGCTTCATCGTCATCGCGATCTTCGTCGCGCCGATGTTGCTCGATTTCTGGATCACGCCGCCGACGGTCAGCGTGCCGAAGCCCGAATCGTCGGTGATCGGCGCGCCGTCGAGCACGAAATGGCCGTTGCCCGTCTCGACGAGCGTGTTCGGCGTCACGCGATGCAGATCGAGTGCGAGCGACACCGTAAACGGCTTCATGATCGAGCCCGGCTCGAACACGTCGGTCAGCACGCGGTTGCGCAACTGCTCGCCCGTCAGGTGCGAGCGGTCGTTCGGGTTGTACGTCGGATAATTGACGAGCGACAGCACCTCGCCCGTCTGCACGTCGATCACCATCGCCGCGCCCGCCTTCGCGTGGAATTTCTCGACGGCCGCCTTCAGATTCGTATACGTGATGTACTGGATCTTGCTGTCGATCGACAGGTCGACGTCGGTGCCGTTGTGCGGCGGCAACTGCGCGTCGACGTCCTCGACGATGTGCCCGACGCGATCCTTGATCACGTGGCGGCTGCCCGGCGTGCCGACGAGCAGCTTCTGGTCGGCGAGCTCGACGCCCTCCTGCCCCTCGTCCTCGACGTTCGTGAAGCCGATCAGGTGCGCGGTGATCTCGCCTTCCGGGTAGAAGCGCTTGTATTCGCCGCGCTGATAGACGCCGGGAATGTCGAGCTTCGCGACCTGTTCGGCGACGTCGAGCGGCACCTGGCGCTTCACGTAGACGAACGTCTTGTCCTCCGACAGCTTCGCCTTCAGCTCCTTCGTCGTCATCCCGAGCAGCTTGCCGAGCGCGTCGAGCTTGTCCGCGCCGAGGTCGTCGGGCACGTCGGCCGGAATCGCCCAGATCGCGCGCACGGGCAGGCTCGTCGCGAGCACGAGACCGTTACGGTCGAGAATCTTGCCGCGCGTCGCCGGCAACTCGAGCGTGCGCTGATAGCGGCTTTCACCCTGCTTCTGATAGAACGCGTTGCCGGGGCCCTGAATCCAGAACGCGCGCATCGCGAGCGCGACGAACGCGATGAACAGCATGAACACGACGAGCTTCGAGCGCCACATCGGCAGATGGACCGACAGCACCGGGCTCGATGCGAACTTCACGCCTTGCGTGCGCTTCGAAGCGGGCTTCATCGCACGCCTCCCTTCGGCGCGGCGGACGCCGGCAGCGGCGCGTCGACCGCCTTCGCCGCGCCGGGCGAAAGCGTCAGGTATTGCGTGCGCCCCGTCGTGATCGACTGCATCTTCATCGAGCTCGTCGCGAGCTGCTCGATGCGCGACGTCTTCGACAGCGCGCTCTGCTGATACTGAAGCTGCGCATAGTCCTGCTGGAGCTGATGCTCCTGCGATTGCGCGCGCTGCAATTGAATGAAGATCTGCCGCTGCTGGTTCGTCGAATTGACGACCGACAGCGCGCATCCCATCACGATGATCAGCAGGAAGATATTGAGGCGGCTCATGGCGCGATGCGCTCCGCGATGCGCATCACCGCCGAACGGGCACGCGGATTGGCCGCGACTTCCGCGTCGCTCGGGAACATGCGGCCGAGCAGCTTGAGCGGCGGGCTGGGCAGGTCGACCGCGCGGATCGGCAGGCGGCGGTCGACCGCAGGCGCGCTTGCGTGCGTCTGCAGGAATCGCTTGACGATCCGGTCCTCGAGCGAATGAAAGCTGATGACCACCAGCCGGCCCCCTTGCTCCAACGACGACAGTGCTGCCTCTAGAACGACTTGCAGGTCCGCAAGCTCTTGATTGACGTGAATCCGTATAGCTTGAAAGGTGCGGGTTGCCGGATCCTTGCCCTTCTCACGGGTCTTGACGACGTGACCCACGATTTGGGCAAGCTCGCCCGTGCTGTCGAGAGGCCCGAGACGGTCGGACTCCGCCCGGCGAGCAACAATCGCCTTTGCAATCTGAAAAGCAAACCGTTCTTCCCCATAATCTCGTATCACCTCCGTCAATTCCTGCACCGACGCCCGGGCGAGCCACTCGGCCGCCGATTCGCCGCGCGTCGGGTCCATCCGCATGTCGAGCGGCCCGTTCGCGCGAAAGCTGAAGCCGCGCGCCGGATCGTCCACCTGCGGCGACGACACGCCCAGATCCAGCAGCACGCCCGACACCCGTGCCACCCCGCGCGCGTCGAGTGCGCCTTTCATCGCCGCGAAGCTGTCGTGGACGATCTCGAACCGCGCATCCGCGATGCCCTTCGCCGTCTCGATCGCGCGCGGATCCTTGTCGAACGCGATCAGGCGCCCAGCCTCGCTCAAGCGCGCGAGCACCGCGCGGCTATGACCGCCACGCCCGAACGTGCCGTCGACGTACACGCCGTCGGGCCGCGTCACGAGCGCATCGACCGCTTCATCCAACAGCACCGTGCGATGCTGCAATTCGTTTCCCATCGCGGGCGTCTTCCTCACCGCAATCAGAACGTGAAATTCTTCAGCGCCTCGGGCATGCCCTGCGCCATCGCCGCCTGCTCCTTCGCGGTGTAGGTCTGCGCGTCCCACAGCTCGAAGTGACTTCCCATTCCCAGCAACATGACTTCCTTTTCCAGCCCGGCTGCCATTCGCAGCTCGGGAGACACCAGAATCCGGCCCGCGCCGTCGAGATCGACGTCCATCGCGTTGCCGAGAAAAATGCGGCGCCACCAATGCGCATCCATCGGCAACGCGGCGATCTTCGTGCGGAACACCTCCCACTCGGGGCGCGGAAACAGCAACAGGCAGCCGTCCGGGTGCTTGGTCACAGTCACCCGTCCTTCTGCCTGTCCTTGCAGCGCTTCGCGATAGCGGGACGGCACCGACATCCGTCCTTTCGCATCGAGCGTCAGCGCCGACGCCCCTTGGAACACTTTTCCGCTCTCCCGATCAGGGCACCGAAGTACCCGCACAATGCTGAGAATCTAGCCGGAAAAGCCCGGCAAATCACACAAAAATACACTTTCTCACACTGTCTCCCACTTTAGAGGAACGCCTATGGGCGGTCAAGGGAGCCGGCCGTTTTTTTGACGAATTTTGTTAGTTAGAACAAGGACTTACGCTCGCCTCCTCAAGCTGACCCTCATAGCAAAAAACGTTATAAATGAATGAGCTAGTGCATCTTGTGAAAGTGGTACATGAAAAGCGCGCCCCAGGTAGGCGCGGCGGCAGGCATTTCGGAGGGGGGGAAAGCGCGGGGAGAGAAGCGGGTTTCCGTCGTCAGCCGGGACGCCGCGAATGCGGCCGTCCCGGCGCATGTCTCACAAATAGTATGCAGTGCTTGTCATGACTTTGGACGCGGCGCGCATCAGCATGCGCGCCGGCATCGGCAGTTCGATGCCGCCCGCGTCGGTCGCCGTCTTGCCGTGCTTGACCTCGTCGGCGCGCATCTGCTCGACGATCGCGCGCGACTCGACGTCGGCGGCCGGCAACTCCGACAGATGGCTGTCGAGGTGACTTTCGACCTGCCGCTCCGTCTCGGCCATGAAGCCCAGGCTCACCTTGTCGCCGAGACGTCCGGCAACGACGCCGATCGCGAGCGCGCCCGCATACCACAGCGGATTGAGCAGGCTCGGCCGCGAATCGAGATCCTTCAGACGATGCGCGGTCCACGCGAGATGGTCCTCCTCCTCGCGCGCCGCATGCTCGAACATCTCCTTCAGCCCGGCCGAAGACGTCGTGAGCTTCTGCGCCTGATAGAGCGCCTGCGCGCAGACTTCGCCGACGTGATTCACCCGCATCAGCCCGGCCGCATGCTTGCGCTCGGCGGCGGAAAGCTCGGCAGGCGCCGCGGCGGCGGGCACGGGCACCGGGCGGCTCATCCGGCTCACGCCCGTGATCGAGCGTAGCCCCCGGTCAAATTCAGTGATCAACTCGTCAAACACCATCGCGTTTCTCCGTGCGGGCACCTTGCACGCAGTAAGGAATTCGTAACAATTTTATTGCGGCTACCTACGACGGTAGCGCTCGAAAATAGCGGTTAACCCGTGATTTTAACCATTGTTGCATAAAGGAAACATGGGAGACGCGCGTATCGCTCTTTCTCTTTGTCCCAAAAAGTCCTTTTGCTACATTACGAGCGGCTTCATTCGAAGTTCACGCGGGTATCGCCATCAAAAACAATCATCGGCCCGCCACAATAAATTTGTCATCCTTGGAGATCTTTTAATGAAAAAGTCGCTTCTCGCGCTCGTCGCGCTGAGCGCGTTTGCTGGCGCGGCTCACGCGCAAAGCAGCGTGACGCTGTACGGCATTATCGACGAAGGCTTCAACATCAACACCAACGCAGGCGGCAAGCACCTGTACAACCTGTCGAGCGGCGTCATGCAGGGTAGCCGCTGGGGTCTGCGCGGCACGGAAGACCTGGGCGGCGGCCTGAAGGCTCTGTTCGTCCTCGAAAACGGCTTCGACGTGAACTCGGGCAAACTGAACCAGGGCGGCCTCGAATTCGGCCGTCAGGCGTACGTCGGCCTGTCGAGCGGCTTCGGCACCGTCACGCTCGGCCGTCAGTACGACTCCGTCGTCGACTTCGTCGGCCCGCTGGAAGTGGGCGACCAGTGGGGCGGCTACATCGCCGCCCACCCGGGCGATCTCGACAACTTCAACAACGCGTATCGCGTAAACAACGCAGTCAAGTTCACGAGCGCGAACTACGGCGGCTTCACGTTCGGCGGCCTGTACAGCTTCGGCGGCGTTGCCGGCGACTTCAGCCGCAACCAGACCTGGTCGCTCGGCGCAGGCTACACGAACGGCCCGCTCGTGCTGGGCGTCGGCTACCTGAATGCGCGCACGCCGTCGACCGCGGGTGGCCTGTTCGGCAACAACACGACGTCGAGCACGCCGGCTGCCGTGACGACCCCGGTCTATGCAGGCTACGCGTCGGCCCACACGTACCAGGTGATCGGTGCGGGCGGCGCCTATTCGTTCGGCGCGGCGACGATCGGCGCCACGTACTCGAACATCAAGTTCATGAACTTCGCGAGCACGGTGTTCCCGAACCAGACCGCGACGTTCAACAACGCGGAAATCAACTTCAAGTATCAGTTGACCCCGACGCTGCTCGCCGGCGTGGCGTATGACTACACGCAAGGCAGCAAGATCGCCGGCTCGTCCGCGGCCAAGTATCACCAGGGCTCGGTCGGCGTCGACTACTTCCTGTCGAAGCGCACCGATGTCTACGCGATCGGCGTGTACCAGCACGCTTCGGGCAACGTAATCGAAGCCGACGGCAACACGGTCGGCCCGGCGACCGCCGCGATCAACGGCCTGACGCCGTCGTCGAACCGCAACCAGTTCGCGGCGCGCATCGGCATCCGCCACAAGTTCTAATAAGCAGGTAACACTCGGCAGTCACTTGAAAGGCGCCCTCGGGCGCCTTTTTTATCGCCTCGACTGCGGGAAAGAGCGGCTCGGCACGGAGCCGGCGGCCCTTTCGGACAAGAACGATCCGGATCGCGGCCAGCGAGCGGTCGCGCCCGCATCGAGCGCCCGCCGCTTCGAGCCAGACGACGAAGCCCGCCCGAAACAACGGCGACGGCCGCGCTCGTTACGCCTTGCCGTCGCGCAACTCGCGCCGCAAGATCTTGCCGACGTTGGTCTTCGGTAGATCGGCGCGGAATTCGACGTACTTCGGCCGCTTGTAGCCGGTGAGCCGGTCCTTGCAGTACGCGATCAGGTCCTTGTCGGTGAGCGCCGGGTCCTTCCTGACGACGAAGAGCTTCACCGCCTCGCCCGAATGCTCGTCGGGCACGCCGACCGCCGCGACTTCGAACACGCCCGGGTGCGACGCGACGACATCCTCGACCTCGTTCGGGTAGACGTTGAAGCCCGACACGAGAATCATGTCCTTCTTCCGGTCGACGATTTTCACGTAGCCGCGCGCGTCCATCACACCGACGTCACCCGTCTTGAAGAAGCCGTCCGGCATCATGACCTTCTCGGTTTCGTCCGGGCGGTTCCAGTAGCCCGCCATCACCTGCGGGCCACGAATGCAGATCTCGCCCGGCTGGCCGAGCGGCACGTCGTCGCCCACGTCGTCGCGGATTGCGATCTCGGTCGACGGCAGCGGCAGGCCGATCGTGCCGCTATAGTCGGTCGCCGTGACCGGATTGCAAGTGGCGACGGGCGACGTCTCCGACAAGCCGTAGCCCTCGACGATCGGCGTCTTCGTCTTGTCGTACCAGCGCTTCGCGACGCTTTCCTGGATCGCCATCCCGCCGCCGTTCGCGACCGCGAGCTTCGAGAAGTCGAGCTGATCGAAGTCCGGATGGTTGAGCAGCGCGTTGTAGAGCGTGTTGACGGCCGGAATCGTGATGATCGGGTAGCCCTTCAGCTCCTTGATCATGCCGGCGATGTCGCGCGGATTCGGAATCAGGATCCCCGTGCCGCCCGTGCGCAGCGTCAGCAGCCCGCAGACGGTCAACGCGAACACGTGGTAGAGCGGCAACGCGATCACGGTGATGAACTGCTTCACTTCCGGGCGCTTCGAGTACGCCGGCTCGTGCCAGGCCTGCGCCTGAAGCACGTTCGACACGATGTTGCGATGAAGCAGCGTCGCGCCCTTCGCGACGCCCGTCGTGCCGCCCGTGTACTGGAGGAAGGCGACATCGTCGGGCGCGGGCTTTGCCGGCTTGAGCGTCTGCCGGCCGCCCGCGGCGAGCGCCGCGTTGAAGCGCGTGTACGAAGGCAGGCTCCACGCCGGCACCATCTTCTTCACGCGACGCACGACATAGTTGACGAGGATGCCCTTCAGGCCGAGCAGATCGCCCATCGCGGCGACGACGACATGCTTGACCGACGTCTTCGCGATCACCGACTGCAGCGTCGTCGCGAAATTCTCGAGGATCACGATCGCCTCGGCGCCGCTGTCCTTCAGTTGATGCTCGAGCTCGCGCGGCGTGTAGAGCGGATTGACGTTGACGACCGTGTAGCCCGCGCGCAGCACGGCGGCGATCGTCACCGGATACTGAAGCACGTTCGGCATCATGATCGCAACCCGCGCGCCGCGCGGCAGGCCGCGGGACTGCAGCCACGCGCCGAGCTTGCGCGAGAGCGTGTCCAGCTCGCCGTACGTGATCGCCTTGCCCATGCAGATGAACGCCTGCCGATCCCGATAAAGGCCGAAGCTCTCTTCGAGCAGATCGGGAACGGACGAATACTGGGACGCGTCGATTTCAGCCGGGACACCGGGCGGGTACGATTTCAGCCAAATTTTATCCATGCGGCGCGTCTCCTCACTGATTTTCGAATGGTCGTGCTAAAAATTGGCATCGTAACGGGTCGGCCCGGTCCAGACAACCGTGTTAGACACTCCTTTCCACTTTGCGTAACGATGCCGTGAGGGACGTCGTCGAATTGCGTCATCCCCGTTCGACCTCGACCAGGCAGTCGTAGAAGGTTGCGCCGCGCCCAAGATCAGTCAGGGCCTGGCTCGTCACCTCGTTCGCGTTGCGCCCGTCCGGCGTAAGCTTTTTCCACCAGATCGACAGGCCGACGACGAGCCCCTCGCGCGCGCGATCAGTCACGCGGGCCTTTGCCCGGAGCGAACCGCGATCGTTGAAGATGCGCACTGCGTCGCCGTCGGCGATGTCGCGTCGCGCGGCATCGGCCGGATGAATGTCGAGGTGCGGCTCTCCCTCCGCCGTGCGCAGGCTCGCGACGTTGACGAACGTACTGTTCAGGAAATGGCGGGCGGGCGGCGAGATCATCGCGAGCGGATAGCGGGCGGCCAGTTCTGGCGAGCCGTCCGTCGACTCGTGCGGCGGCAGGTAGTCCGGCAATGGATCGAGCCCCATGTCGACGAGGCGTTCGCTGTAGAACTCGCACTTTCCGGACGGCGTCCGAAAGCCGCCGTTCGCGAACGGCGCGTCGGCAAGTTTCAACTTGAGCCAGCCCGCCTGTTTGAGCGTGTCCCAGTCGCTTTGCAGCGACACATCGTGCCAGCGCAACGACGCGCGAGCGAGCGTTTCGTCATCGTCGTACAGCGCCGGCTCATCGAGCCCCATGTCGCGCGCAATGCCGCGGAAAATTTCGGTGTTCGGCCGAGCCTCGCCGACCGGCGCAATCGACGGCAGATTCGCCATCACGTAGGTATGTCCGTACGATTTATGGACGTCGAGATGCTCGAGCTGCGTCGTCGCGGGCAGCAGAATATCGGCGTAATCGGCGGTATCTGTCTTGAAATGCTCGAGAACGACCGTGAACAGGTCCTCTCGCTCGAAGCCGGCCGCGACCTTCGCCGAATCGGGTGCGACCGCAACCGGATTCGAGTTGTATACGACGATCGCTTCGATCTTCGGCCCGAATTCCCGATCGCCAGGATGCAGCAACGCGTCGCCAATTGCATTCATGTTGATCGAACGCGGCAGCTTGCTCGGCCAGCCCGGCAGCAGATCAGGACGGCCAATGGCGGCGGCGTCGACGGGCGCCCACTCGGACGACGACAAGAGCAAGCCGCCGGCGCGGTCGCGCCATGCGCCCGTGAGCGCCGGCAGACAGGCAATCGCGCGGACGGCGTTGCCGCCGCCGCGCACGCGCTGCATGCCGTAATTGAGGCGGATCGAAGCCTTTCGCGTGCGTCCGTAGAGGCACGCCAGCTCTACGATTTCCGCAACCGTTACGCCGCAGATTTCGGCCACCCGCTCAGGCGGATAACTCAGTGCGCGCGCTTTCAGCGCGTCGAAGCCGAGCGTGTAGGCGCGGATGTAGTCCTGATCGACGAGGTCTTCGTCGATTAATACGTGCATGATGCCGAGCGCAAACGCGCCGTCCGTGCCCGGCTTCAGCGCGATGTGCTGATGGCATTTTTCCGCTGTCAGCGATCGATACGGATCGATCGCGATCAGGCGCGCGCCGCGACGCTTCGCTTCTTGAGCGCGCGTCCAGAAATGCAGATTGGAGGCAATCGGATTCGCGCCCCAGATCAGGATCAGTTCGCTTTCCTCGAAGAATTCGAAGTGCATCCCGACGTTGGCGCCGTACGTGTAGCGCAGCCCTGCCGCGCCGGCCGCCGAGCAGATCGTTCTTTCAAGGCGCGATGCGCCGAGCTTGTTGAAGAAGCGTTGGGCGATGCTCTCGCCCTGAATGAGCCCCATCGTTCCGGCATAGCTGTAGGGAATGATGGCTTCCGGCGCCCGACGAGCAACTTCCAATAGGCGCTCCGCCACCACTCTGTTCGCCTCGTCCCAACTGATCGGCTCGAATCGGCCTTCCCCTTTCCTGCCGACTCGCTTGAGCGGCACCGTGAGCCGCTCCGGGTGATGCACGCGATCCGCGTATCTGCTCACCTTGGTACAAAGCACGCCTTGAGTCGGCGGATGATCGGGGTCGCCAGCGACCTTGATGGCTCTGCCGTTTTCGACCGTGACGCGAATTGCGCACGTATCGGGACAATCGTGCGGACAAACTGCGCGGGCGAATTGTGCAGGGGGAGTCATGTTTGTACGCCGTTTTTTATCGATTCGGCGATTTTACCGCTTGGCAGATACGGAAAGTTTCGAGTCGGAACGAAGGCGGCGGAGCGGTCGCGCTTGCTACGCGCCATCCATGAGAGAGCGATTGCGCGCGTTGTTTTTATTGAGGCGGGGGGTAAAAGGCGAAACCCCCGCCTGTGAGGGACGGGGGTTTCAAGAGGAGGAGCCTGACGATTACCTACTTTCACACGGGGATCCGCACTATCATCGGCGTGGAGTCGTTTCACGGTCCTGTTCGGGATGGGAAGGGGTGGGACCGACTCGCTATGGTCATCAGGCAAAGAGGGTTGTTGCGTTGCTTCGCAGCGCAACCAATCTTGGAAGAAGCAGTAATTTTGGGTTGTGAGGTTGTATCTCACACATACGCGGTACTTCAACCGCTGTACGTCGAGTTTGCACTCGACGCTCGATATCCGTAAGCGCTGAAGCGCTAACGGCTATCGAGACAGACTTGTTATAGGATCAAGCCTTACGGGCAATTAGTATCGGTTAGCTGAACGCATTACTGCGCTTACACACCCGACCTATCAACGTCCTGGTCTCGAACGACCCTTCAAGGGGATCAAGTCCCCGGGGAAGTCTCATCTTAAGGCGAGTTTCCCGCTTAGATGCTTTCAGCGGTTATCTCTTCCGAACATAGCTACCCGGCGATGCGACTGGCGTCACAACCGGTACACCAGAGGTTCGTCCACTCCGGTCCTCTCGTACTAGGAGCAGCCCCCTTCAAACTTCCAACGCCCACGGCAGATAGGGACCAAACTGTCTCACGACGTTTTAAACCCAGCTCACGTACCTCTTTAAATGGCGAACAGCCATACCCTTGGGACCGGCTACAGCCCCAGGATGAGATGAGCCGACATCGAGGTGCCAAACACCGCCGTCGATATGAACTCTTGGGCGGTATCAGCCTGTTATCCCCAGAGTACCTTTTATCCGTTGAGCGATGGCCCTTCCATACAGAACCACCGGATCACTATGACCTGCTTTCGCACCTGCTCGACTTGTCGGTCTCGCAGTTAAGCACGCTTATGCCATTGCACTATCAGCACGATTTCCGACCGTACCTAGCGTACCTTCGTACTCCTCCGTTACGCTTTGGGAGGAGACCGCCCCAGTCAAACTGCCTACCATGCACTGTCCCCGACCCGGATCACGGGCCAAGGTTAGAACCTCAAACAAACCAGGGTGGTATTTCAAGGACGGCTCCACCGAAACTAGCGTTCCGGTTTCATAGCCTCCCACCTATCCTACACAGATCGGTTCAAAGTCCAATGCAAAGCTACAGTAAAGGTTCATGGGGTCTTTCCGTCTAGCCGCGGGTAGATTGCATCATCACAAACACTTCAACTTCGCTGAGTCTCGGGAGGAGACAGTGTGGCCATCGTTACGCCATTCGTGCAGGTCGGAACTTACCCGACAAGGAATTTCGCTACCTTAGGACCGTTATAGTTACGGCCGCCGTTTACCGGGACTTCAATCAAGAGCTTGCACCCCATCATTTAATCTTCCGGCACCGGGCAGGCGTCACACCCTATACGTCCACTTTCGTGTTTGCAGAGTGCTGTGTTTTTATTAAACAGTCGCAGCCACCAGTTTATTGCAACCCCTTCACCCTCTGCGCGCAGGCGCATCAAGCTACCAGGGCGTACCTTATCCCGAAGTTACGGTACCAATTTGCCGAGTTCCTTCTCCCGAGTTCTCTCAAGCGCCTTAGAATACTCATCTCGCCCACCTGTGTCGGTTTGCGGTACGGTCATCGTTAGACTGAAGCTTAGAGGCTTTTCTTGGAACCACTTCCAATTGCTTCGCTCCCGAAGGAGCTCGCGCCACACCCTTGAATCCTGCGCCCGGATTTGCCTAAGCGCCTTCTCCAATGCAGCGACCGGGACTTCCAACACCCGGACAACCTTCCGCGATCCGTCCCCCCATCGCATCTAACGACGGTGCAGGAATATTGACCTGCTTCCCATCAGCTACGCATTTCTGCCTCGCCTTAGGGGCCGACTCACCCTACGCCGATGAACGTTGCGTAGGAAACCTTGGGCTTACGGCGAGGGGGCCTTTCACCCCCTTTATCGCTACTCATGTCAGCATTCGCACTTCCGATACCTCCAGCACACCTTACAGTGCACCTTCGCAGGCTTACGGAACGCTCTCCTACCATGCGTGCAAGCACGCATCCGCAGCTTCGGTATATGGCTTAGCCCCGTTACATCTTCCGCGCAGGACGACTCGATCAGTGAGCTATTACGCTTTCTTTAAAGGGTGGCTGCTTCTAAGCCAACCTCCTGACTGTTTTAGCCTTCCCACTTCGTTTCCCACTTAGCCATATTTGGGGACCTTAGCTGGCGGTCTGGGTTGTTTCCCTCTTGACACCGGACGTTAGCACCCGATGTCTGTCTCCCGTGATTGCACTCTTCGGTATTCGGAGTTTGCTATGGCGGGGTAATCTGCAATAGACCCCCCAACCATGACAGTGCTCTACCCCCGAAGGTGAGACACGAGGCACTACCTAAATAGTTTTCGGAGAGAACCAGCTATTTCCAGGTTTGTTTAGCCTTTCACCCCTATCCACAGCTCATCCCCTAACTTTTCAACGTTAGTGGGTTCGGACCTCCAGTACGTGTTACCGCACCTTCATCCTGGCCATGGATAGATCACCTGGTTTCGGGTCTACGCCCAGCAACTGAACGCCCTATTCGGACTCGCTTTCGCTACGCCTGCCCTATTCGGTTAAGCTTGCTACTGAACGTAAGTCGCTGACCCATTATACAAAAGGTACGCCGTCACCCCCGAAGAGGCTCCGACTGTTTGTATGCATGCGGTTTCAGGATCTATTTCACTCCCCTCCCGGGGTTCTTTTCGCCTTTCCCTCACGGTACTGGTTCACTATCGGTCGATCACGAGTATTTAGCCTTGGAGGATGGTCCCCCCATCTTCAGACAGGATTTCACGTGTCCCGCCCTACTTGTCGTACACCTAGTTCTTTCATACTGTTTTCGCCTACAGGGCTATCACCTGCTATGGCCGCACTTTCCAGAGCGTTCGGCTAACAATACAAATAAAGAGTACAGGCTCTTCCCATTTCGCTCGCCACTACTTTGGGAATCTCGGTTGATTTCTTTTCCTGCGGTTACTTAGATGTTTCAGTTCACCGCGTTCGCCTCACATGACCTATGTATTCAGTCATGGATACTCCAAAAGGAGTGGGTTTCCCCATTCGGACATCTACGGATCAAAGCTCGTTTGCCAGCTCCCCGTAGCTTTTCGCAGGCTACCGCGTCCTTCATCGCCTGTGATCGCCAAGGCATCCACCACATGCACTTGTTCGCTTGACCCTATAACGAGTCTGTCTCATGTCGGCCATCGTTAGCGCTTTAGCACTTACGATGGCCCCATCCCCGAATGGGGATGACAGCCGCTACAGGTTGAGTTCTCGCGTTGTGCCGTATTCCAATTTGATGTCGACCAGTGTTAGCGCTTTAGCGCTTACTCTGGTCCCACTCCCGTAGGGAGCCGAACATGAAGTTCGAATCATCTTGAGATACATCGATACAATCACAACCCGGATAACTTCCACGTCCATCTCAAAGACGCTTCCGCTATCCAAATTACTTACTTCTTCCAGATTGTTAAAGAACGACAGCCGATACAGTTGCCTGCATCACTCTGACTGGCTCAATCGCCAAGGACAAAGATTCGACTCAAGTCGAACGCTTGCCATTGAAGATTGTGGTGGAGGCAGACGGGATCGAACCGACGACCCCCTGCTTGCAAAGCAGGTGCTCTCCCAGCTGAGCTATGCCCCCCGTACAGAGACACTCAGGTTCCCTTCTCGCCAGACAATTGGTGGGTCTGGTTGGATTCGAACCAACGACCCCCGCCTTATCAAGACGGTGCTCTAACCGACTGAGCTACAGACCCCTGAGTCTGTCCTGATTTACAGCCGATAAGCGTGAGCGCTCAACTTCGCGGATTTAAGCTCGAGAAAGGAGGTGATCCAGCCGCACCTTCCGATACGGCTACCTTGTTACGACTTCACCCCAGTCATGAATCCTACCGTGGTGACCGTCCTCCTTGCGGTTAGACTAGCCACTTCTGGTAAAACCCACTCCCATGGTGTGACGGGCGGTGTGTACAAGACCCGGGAACGTATTCACCGCGGCATGCTGATCCGCGATTACTAGCGATTCCAGCTTCATGCACTCGAGTTGCAGAGTGCAATCCGGACTACGATCGGTTTTCTGGGATTGGCTCCCCCTCGCGGGTTGGCGACCCTCTGTTCCGACCATTGTATGACGTGTGAAGCCCTACCCATAAGGGCCATGAGGACTTGACGTCATCCCCACCTTCCTCCGGTTTGTCACCGGCAGTCTCCTTAGAGTGCTCTTGCGTAGCAACTAAGGACAAGGGTTGCGCTCGTTGCGGGACTTAACCCAACATCTCACGACACGAGCTGACGACAGCCATGCAGCACCTGTGCGCCGGTTCTCTTTCGAGCACTCCCGCCTCTCAGCAGGATTCCGACCATGTCAAGGGTAGGTAAGGTTTTTCGCGTTGCATCGAATTAATCCACATCATCCACCGCTTGTGCGGGTCCCCGTCAATTCCTTTGAGTTTTAATCTTGCGACCGTACTCCCCAGGCGGTCAACTTCACGCGTTAGCTACGTTACTAAGGAAATGAATCCCCAACAACTAGTTGACATCGTTTAGGGCGTGGACTACCAGGGTATCTAATCCTGTTTGCTCCCCACGCTTTCGTGCATGAGCGTCAGTATTGGCCCAGGGGGCTGCCTTCGCCATCGGTATTCCTCCACATCTCTACGCATTTCACTGCTACACGTGGAATTCTACCCCCCTCTGCCATACTCTAGCCCGCCAGTCACCAATGCAGTTCCCAGGTTGAGCCCGGGGATTTCACATCGGTCTTAGCGAACCGCCTGCGCACGCTTTACGCCCAGTAATTCCGATTAACGCTCGCACCCTACGTATTACCGCGGCTGCTGGCACGTAGTTAGCCGGTGCTTATTCTTCCGGTACCGTCATCCACCCCGGTTATTCGCCAGAATGATTTCTTTCCGGACAAAAGTGCTTTACAACCCGAAGGCCTTCTTCACACACGCGGCATTGCTGGATCAGGCTTGCGCCCATTGTCCAAAATTCCCCACTGCTGCCTCCCGTAGGAGTCTGGGCCGTGTCTCAGTCCCAGTGTGGCTGGTCGTCCTCTCAGACCAGCTACTGATCGTCGCCTTGGTAGGCCTTTACCCCACCAACTAGCTAATCAGCCATCGGCCAACCCTATAGCGCGAGGCCCGAAGGTCCCCCGCTTTCATCCTCAGATCGTATGCGGTATTAATCCGGCTTTCGCCGGGCTATCCCCCACTACAGGACATGTTCCGATGTATTACTCACCCGTTCGCCACTCGCCGCCAGACCGAAGTCCGCGCTGCCGTTCGACTTGCATGTGTAAGGCATGCCGCCAGCGTTCAATCTGAGCCAGGATCAAACTCTTCAGTTCAATGCCCGTTACTGTTTTCGGTTGTTTCCAACCGGTCGCTCACTCAAAGCTGACAGGTCGTGAATTGCTTCACAAACCTGACTTACTTTAGTGTGAGACTCTTGATACTTTTGCTCGCGATCCGAAGATCGTCCGCCACATCAAGCGCCCACACTTATCGGCTGTTCATTGTTAAAGAGCATATCTGCGAGAAGATTTCACTACTTGCCACCGTCTTCTCAGCAGCGCTGCGTTGTCAGCAGCAGAGAAATGAGATTATGATCACTTATTCGCAGCGCGTCAACAACTTTTTTACCTCCGCGCCACCGAAACCTCGTCATCGCCGTCTCGCGCTCCCGTTCGTCCTCGCGGTCGACCGTACTGCCCGAGCTCAAGACTTCCCACTCCCCCCTTCGCGCCGCGTTCGCCGCAGCGCGAAAGAGGCGTGATTCTAGACACATCCCCTCCCTCGCGCAAGCTCTTTTTGAGAGAAAATTTTTGTGACTCGAGTTCGGGCACGCAACAGGCCCAAAACTCGAGAGACGCAATCACCTTTATCAGACACGCGCCGCACGCCAAGAAACATAGAAAGCGCGCGGCACTTTGCTCTTCCGTGTTCAGCGGTGCTTGAAGACGGGCTTGCGCTTCTCGACAAACGCCGCCATCCCTTCCTTCTGATCTTCGGTTGCAAACGCCGAATGGAACAAGCGGCGCTCGAAGTGCACGCCCTCGGACAAGGTCGTCTCGTACGCGCGGTTCACCGCCTCCTTCACCATCATCACGGCAGGCAGCGAGAACTCGGCGATCGTCGCCGCCGCGGCAATCGCCTCGTCCAGCAGTTTGTCCGCCGGCAATATCCGCGACACCAAACCCGCACGCTCAGCCTCCTCCGCATCCATGAAGCGAGCGGTCAAGCACATGTCCATCGCCTTCGCCTTCGACACCGCGCGCGGCAAACGCTGCGTGCCGCCCGCCCCCGGCAACACGCCGAGCTTGATTTCGGGCTGGCCGAACTTCGCCGTATCGGCCGCAAAAATGATGTCGCACATCATCGCGAGCTCGCAGCCGCCGCCCAACGCGAAACCCGCCACCGCAGCAATGATCGGCTTGCGGATCTGACGCACCGTCTCCCAGTTGCGCGTGATGTAGTCGCCCTTGAAAACATCCATATACGAATAGGTCGCCATCATCCCAATGTCGGCGCCGGCTGCGAACGCCTTCTCACTGCCCGTCAGCACGATCGCGCCGATGTCCTCGTCCGCCTCGAATGCCTTGAGCGCCAAGCCAAGTTCATCCATCAGCGCGTCGTTCAGCGCGTTCAGCGCCTTCGGACGGTTCAGCGTAATCAGCCCCACCCGGCCTCGCGTCTCCACCAGGATGTTTTCGTAAGCCATCTGCTTCTCCTCGATCAATGAAACATGAAATGCCGCACACGCACGGACGATTTGATGCTAACATTTTCCGACCAACCGGTCGGTTAATTAATAACCTCCGCCTTCCTCAACGTTCACCAAGCCTGCCGCCATGACCCATCCTCTGTTCACGAAGCATGAAGACACGCTGAAGCACGCGCTCTCCACGATCGAAACGCGCGGCTACTGGAGCCCGTTCGCCGAGATGCCGAGCCCCAAAGTGTACGGGGAAAGCGCCAACGCAGACGGCGAAGCAGCATTCAAAGCCCGACTCGACAAACCTTTCGAACTCGATCAGCCCGCCTCGGGCGGAACGGTCGGCGCCGAGCGCTCGCCATACGGTTTCGCGCTCGGCATTCGCTACCCGAAATCGTCGCCCGACGAACTGATCGCCGCCGCCGCGCAGGCACAGAGCGCGTGGCGCAAGGCCGGGCCGTCCGCCTGGGCTGGCGTGTGCCTCGAAATCCTCGCCCGGCTGAATCGTGCGAGCTTCGAAATCGCGTACAGCGTGATGCACACCACCGGACAGGCGTTCATGATGGCGTTCCAGGCGGGCGGGCCGCATGCGCAGGACCGCGCGCTCGAAGCCGTCGCCTACGCATGGCAGGAACTGCAGCGCATCCCCGCCAACGCGCACTGGGAAAAGCCGCAGGGCAAGAACCCGCCGCTCGCGATGCACAAGCGCTACATGATCGTGCCGCGCGGCGCGGGGCTCGTGCTCGGTTGCTGCACGTTTCCGACCTGGAACGGCTATCCGGGCCTGTTCGCCGATCTCGCGACCGGCAACACGGTCATCGTCAAGCCGCATCCGGGCGCGATCCTGCCGCTCGCGATCACCGTGCGCATCGCGCGCGACGTGCTGCGCGAAGCGGGCTTCGATCCGAACGTCGTCACGCTGCTCGCGACCGAAGGGAACGACGGTGCGCTCGTCCAGGAGCTCGCGCGCCGTCCGGAAATCAAGCTGATCGATTTCACCGGCAGCTCGCAAAACGGCACCTGGCTCGAACGCAACGCGCATCAAGCGCAGGTGTATACGGAGAAGGCGGGCGTCAACCAGATCGTGATCGATTCCGTCGACGATCTGAAAGCCGCCGTCAAGAACATCGCGTTCTCGCTCGCGCTCTACTCCGGCCAGATGTGCACCGCACCGCAAAACATCTATGTCCCACGCAACGGCATCCGCACCGCGGAAGGGCACGTCGGCTTCGACGACGTCGCGCAGGCCATCGCCGGCGCCGTGCAGAAGCTGACGGGCGACCCGGCACGGTCGGTCGATCTCATCGGCACACTTCAGAACGAAGGCGTCGCGGCTCGCATCGACGACGCGCGCAAGCTCGGCCGCATTCTCGCCGACAGCCAGGCCCTCGAGCATCCGGCATTCAAGGATGCACGCGTGCGCACGCCGCTCGTGCTGCAGCTCGACGTCGCGGATCGCGCAAAGTACACGCAGGAATGGTTCGGTCCGATCTCGTTCGTCATCGCGACCGATTCGACCGCGCAATCGCTCGATCTCGCCGGCTCGATCGCGGCCGAGCACGGCGCGCTCACGCTGTCCGTCTATAGCACGGACGACGCCGTCGTCGAAGCGGCGCACGAAGCGGCGGTACGCGGCGGCGTCGCGCTGTCGATCAATCTGACGGGCGGCGTGTTCGTCAATCAATCGGCGGCGTTCTCCGACTTCCACGGCACGGGCGCCAATCCGGCCGCGAACGCGTCGCTCGCCGACGCCGCGTTCGTCGCGAACCGCTTCCGCGTCGTGCAGAGCAGGCACCATGTTGCGCCGAGGGCCGTTCCTGCGGAAGCTGGCCAAACAGCATAGCCCGTTCGGCCGAGCTGCCGATCACGAGATCGTTCACTACCATGAATGAACCCGCCCGCTCGCGGGTTCACCTTTGCCGGAATTCGACATGACCGAAGCATTCCTGTGTGACGCAATCCGCACGCCCATCGGCCGCTACGGCGGCGCGCTGGCCCCGGTGCGGGCCGACGATCTCGGCGCGGTGCCGCTCAAGGCGCTCGTCGAGCGCAACCGCGACGTCGACTGGGCCGCCGTCGACGATGTCGTCTACGGCTGCGCGAACCAGGCCGGCGAGGACAACCGCAACGTCGCGCGCATGTCGCTGCTGCTCGCCGGCCTGCCTCACGCCGTGCCCGGCGCGACGGTCAACCGCCTCTGCGGCTCCGGGATGGACGCGATCGGCATCGCCGCGCGCGCGATCAAGGCGGGCGAGGCGGACCTGATGATCGCGGGCGGCGTCGAGAGCATGAGCCGCGCGCCGTTCGTCATGGGCAAGGCGACGAGCGCGTTCTCGCGGCAGGCCGAGATCTTCGATACGACGATCGGCTGGCGCTTCGTCAATCCGCTGATGAAACAGCGGTACGGCGTCGATTCGATGCCGGAGACGGCCGAGCACGTCGCGGCCGACTACCGCGTGAGCCGCGCCGACCAGGACGCGTTCGCGCTGCGCAGCCAGCAGAAGGCGGCGCGCGCGCAGGCCGACGGCACGCTCGCGCAGGAGATCGTGCCGGTGACGATCGCGCAGAAGAAGGGCGAGCCGCTCGTCGTGGCGCGCGACGAGCATCCGCGCGAGACGACGCTCGACGCGCTCGCGAAGCTCAAGGGCGTCGTGCGGGCGGACGGCACGGTGACGGCGGGCAACGCGTCGGGCGTGAACGACGGCGCATGCGCGCTGCTCGTCGCGAGCGAGGCGGCCGCGCGGCGTCACGGCCTCGCGCCGCGCGCGCGCGTGCTGGGGATCGCGACGGCGGGCGTCGAGCCGCGGGTGATGGGGATCGGCCCGGCGCCGGCGACGCAGAAGCTGCTCGCGCGGCTCGGGATGACGCTTGCGCAGTTCGACGTGATCGAGCTGAACGAGGCGTTCGCCTCGCAAGGGCTGGCGGTGCTGCGGCTGCTGGGCGTCGCGGACGACGATCCGCGCGTGAATCCGAACGGCGGCGCGATCGCGCTCGGGCATCCGCTCGGCGCGTCGGGCGCGCGGCTCGTGACGACCGCGACGTATCAACTGCATCGCACGGGCGGCCGCTTCGCGCTCTGCACGATGTGCATCGGCGTCGGGCAAGGCATCGCGATCGCGATCGAACGCGTATAAGGCTGGCCAGCAGGCGAAGGACGCATCCCGTTGATTTCGAAGATATAAGGAGACAGCCGATGTCCTACCAAGCGATTCGCATCGAAATCGATCCCGCGGCGCGGATAGCGACGATCACGCTCGACCGCCCCGACAAGCTCAACAGCTTCACGCGCGACATGCATCGCGAGTTGCAATCGGCGCTCGACGACGTGCAGGCCGCCAACGCGCGCGCATTGATTCTCGCCGGCGCGGGACGCGGCTTCTGCGCGGGCCAGGATCTTGCCGACCTCGATTTCACGCCGGGGGAGATGACCGATCTCGGCGACATGATCGACGCGCATTTCAATCCGCTCATTCGCCGCCTGCAAGCGCTGCCGCTGCCCGTCATCGCTGCCGTAAACGGCACCGCGGCGGGTGCGGGCGCCAATCTCGCGTTCGCCTGCGATCTCGTCATCGCGGCGAAATCGAGCAGTTTCATTCAGTCGTTCGTGAAGATCGGCCTCGTCCCGGACTCCGGCGGCACGTGGTTCCTGCCGCAGCGCGTAGGCTTCGCCCGCGCGCTCGGCCTCGCGCTCACGGGCGACAAACTCGGCGCCGAACAGGCCGAGCGTTGGGGGCTCGTGTGGCGCGTCGTCGACGATGCCGAACTCACGGATACCGCCTTGCAGCTCGCCCGACAACTCGCGCAGCAGCCGACGCGCGCGATCGCGGCAATCAAGCAAGCGATGCGGGCGGGCGTCACCAATACGCTCGACCAGCAGCTCGATCTTGAACGCGATTTTCAGCGCGAGCTCGGGCAATCGTACGACTACGCGGAAGGCGTGCGCGCGTTCATCGAAAAGCGCGCCCCGCGCTTCGAAGGACGCTGAGATGGCCGAACGCTCCCCAACGGCAGCCGCCGAACGCTCCGCCGAAGCGCTCGCCCGCGCAACCGCCAATGCAATGTACGCCGCGGACGCCTGCAGCCGCGGCCTCGGCATCGAGCTGCTCGAAGTGCGGCCGGGCTACGCGCGCACGCGCATGCCGGTGCGCACCGATTTCCTGAACGGCCACCAGATCTGCCACGGCGGACTCATCTTCACGCTCGCGGATTCGACGTTCGCGTTCGCGTGCAACTCGTACAACGTCAACACGGTCGCAGCCGGCTGCTCGATCGAATTCCTGCAGCCGGTGGCAGGCGGCGACGTGCTCACCGCGGAAGCGACGGAGCAGACGCTGAACGGCCGGCACGGCATCTACGATATCCGCGTAACGAACCGGACAGGAGAAACCGTCGCGATGTTCCGCGGCAAATCGACCCAAATCAAAGGGACGGTGATCCCTGTAGACCGTTAGCGTCCACGTACGCTCACATAAATATATTGGAGACATCATGGCAACCTCGCTTCCGCTCGAACCGATCGAACGGGCGAGCCGCGACGAACTGCTCGCGCTTCAGCTCGACCGCCTGAAATGGTCACTCGCGCACGCATACGAGAATTCGCCCGTCTATCGGCGCAAGTTCGACGAGGCGGGCGTGCATCCGACCGATCTGAAAACGCTCGCGGATCTGAGCCGCTTTCCGTTCACGACGAAGAACGACCTGCGCGACAACTATCCGTTCGGCATGTTCGCCGTGCCGCAGGAGCGCATCTCGCGCATCCATGCTTCGTCGGGCACGACGGGCAAGCCGACCGTGGTCGGCTACACGGCGCAAGACATCGACACGTGGGCCAGTCTCGTCGCCCGCTCGATCCGCGCGGCGGGCGCGCGGCCAGGCGACAAGGTCCACGTGAGCTACGGCTACGGCCTCTTCACGGGCGGTCTCGGCGCGCATTACGGCGCGGAGCGGGCCGGGCTGACGGTGATTCCGTTCGGTGGCGGCCAGACCGAAAAGCAGGTGCAACTGATCCAGGACTTCCAGCCCGACATCATCATGGTGACACCCAGCTACATGTTGTCGATCGCCGACGAGATGGAGCGCCAACACCTTGATCCCGCCCAGTGCTCGCTGCGGATCGGCATCTTCGGCGCGGAACCGTGGACCAACGACATGCGCGTCGCGATCGAGAAGCGCATGGGCATCGACGCCGTCGATATCTACGGGCTCTCCGAAGTGATCGGCCCGGGCGTCGCGTCGGAGTGTGTCGAAACGAAGGACGGCCCGACGATCTGGGAAGATCACTTCTACCCCGAAATCATCGATCCCGACACCGGCAAAGTGCTGCCGGACGGCGAGTTCGGCGAGCTCGTGTTCACGTCGCTCACGAAGGAGGCAATGCCGATCGTCCGTTATCGGACCCGCGACCTCACGCGCCTGCTGCCCGGCACCGCGCGCACGATGCGCCGGATGGAAAAGATCACCGGCCGTTCGGACGACATGATGATCGTGCGCGGCGTGAACGTGTTTCCGACCCAGCTCGAAGAGCAATTGCTCAAGCAGCGTGCGCTCGCGCCGCACTATCAGGTCGTCCTGACGAAGGACGGGCCGCTCGACGTGCTGACGCTCAACGTCGAGCCCTGCCCGGAGACAGCGCCGGATGCGGCCGCGATCGACGCCGCACGCCGCGGGCTCGCTCACGACATCAAGTCGCTGATCGGCGTGACGGCGATCATCAACGTGTTGCCCGTCAACGGCATCGAGCGCTCGGTTGGCAAGGCGAGGCGAATCGTCGACAAGCGACGCCCGTGACACTTCGCGCATAGCGGCGGACGGCGGTACGCGCCCCGCCCCACCGCCGATCACCCGCAAACAAAGCGCACCGCCCGGCATGCGGACGAACGCGGCGCGCAATCTGCCGCCGACCCAACGCTGCAATGCTCAAGGCGGTCACGCCGTCACGCTCACGCGCCCGGCGCGCGCACGCACACACTCACGAGCCGATCATGAATTCGGGAAGAGCAGCCACATCCGTCCGGTCTGCTTCATCCGGCCGGCCTGGTCGCCCGCATCGTCGCCGAGCCCCCAGAAGTAGTCTGCCCGCACGCCGCCCTTGATCGCCGTCCCGACGTCCTGCGCGAACACGAGGCGATTGAGCGGCGCATTCGTCATCGGACGCGTCGTCTGCAGGAACACCGGCGTGCCGAGCGGGATCGACGACGGATCGACCGCGATCGAGCGCTCCGGCGTGAGCGGCACGCCGAGCGCGCCGACCGGGCCGTCCGCTCCGCCGTGCGGCACGTCCTCCTGGGACGGCATCTCGCGGAAAAACACGAATCGCGGATTCGTGTCGAGCAGCGCATCGACCCGCGACGGATTTGCGCGCGCCCACGCCTTGATTCCTTGCATCGTCGCCTGCCCGGCGCCGAGTTCGCCATGATCGAGCAGCCACTTGCCGATCGAGCGGTACGGCTGGTTGTTCGTGCCGCCGTAGCCGACCCGCATCACTGCGCCGTCGTCGAGGACGACGCGGCCCGAGCCCTGCACCTGCAGGAAGAACGCCTCGATCGGATCGTCGACCCAGACGAGCTCGTTGCCGTTCAGCGCGCCCGAGCGCATGAGCTGCCCGCGCGCCGGCATCGACGCGCCCGCGCGGTAGCCGGCGGGCCAGCGGTAGAGCGCGTACTGATACGGACCGCGCCGCACCCGCGAGCCGTGCAGCAGCGGCTCGTAATAGCCGGTCACGAGGCCGTCGAGCGTGCCGTCGTTGTTCGCGAACTGGAATGGCGTGAAGTACGTCTCGAAGAAAGTGCGGGCGCTGCCGACGTCGAGATCGTCGAGCCGCAAGGCGGCCGCGCACGCGCGCTGCCAGTTCGCCTGCCGCGCGAGGCGCGCACAATTCTGGCGCAGCGCGATCGTCGCGCCGATCAGGCTATCGTCCTGCCAGCCGGGCACCTGCTGCCACGCGACGGGCGTGAGCCGCGCAGCCGCGATCTGCCCTGGTACGATCGCGGCACCCGTGGGCCGCGACGCCTGCCGCACCGGCGTGCCGCCGCATGCGGCAAGAAGCGCCGCCACCGCGGCGGCGGCCGCCCACCCGGCAAGCCGCCGGCCAAAACCCATACAATGTCTGTTGTTGATGGAAACCGCCATGTCCGATCTGCTCGACCAATACCCGATGCTCATCTTTGCGCTGGAAGCGTTGCTGGCGCTCGCCCTACTCATCTTCATCGTCGTCTGGACGGCTTCAGGCAAGAAGAAGCCGTCCAGCCGGCACGACAAGCCCCAGCGCTGACAGCAGCGCCCCAATCTTCCGCGACCCGGCCGCGCCGCGCGCTCAATGCAGCGTGCGCGGCATGTGCAGCGCGAATTCGTCGACGGGCGCCTCGAAGCGCTCGCCGTCCTCCGCGACGCAAAAATACGCGCCGCGCATCGTGCCGACAGGCGTCGCGATCACGGCCCAACTCGTGTACTCGAACTGCTCGCCCGGCTGCAGCAGCGGCTGGTGGCCGACGACGCCGAGCCCCTTCACCTCCTGAACCTGGCTCTCGCTGTCCGTGATGATCCAGTGCCGGGCGATCAATTGCGCCGCGACCTGGCCCGTATTGCGGATCGTCAGCGTGTACGCGAATGCGTATTGACGGCGTTCGGGGTCGGATTGTTCCGGCAGATAGCTGGTCTTCACCGACACGCTGAATCGATACTGGCTCATGGTGGTCCCGTCGAGGTCGCCCGCCGCAGCCGCTGCCGAGGCGCCCGCCCCGCGCGGCCGACGCGCCGCTTTGGTTCGGCATTCTGCTTGATGAGGCCCCGGCCCGCAACCGGGCGCCGCGCGCCGCGGCGGTAGAATGACGTTTTTCCGTATCGCACCGCTCCCCACGCACTTTCCGCTCATGACGCAATTCCGCATCGCCCCCAGCATTCTGTCGGCCGACTTCGCGCGGCTCGGCGAAGAAGTCCGCAACGTCGTCGCCGCCGGCGCCGACTGGATCCACTTCGACGTGATGGACAACCACTACGTGCCGAACCTGACGATCGGCCCGCTCGTCTGCGAGGCGATCCGTCCGCACGTGCAAGTGCCGATCGACGTGCATCTGATGGTGCGCCCGGTCGACCGGATCGTGCCGGATTTCGCGAAGGCGGGCGCGAACCTGATCAGCTTCCATCCGGAAGCGTCGGACCACATCGACCGCACGCTCGGCCTGATCCGCGATCACGGCTGCAAGGCGGGCCTCGTGTTCAATCCGGCGACGCCGCTCAACTACCTCGACCACGTGATGGACCGCGTCGACCTCGTGCTGATCATGTCGGTGAATCCAGGCTTCGGCGGCCAGTCGTTCATTCCCGAGGCACTCAACAAGCTGCGCGACGCCCGCGCGCGCATCGACGCGCATGCCGCGCGCACCGGCCGCGAGATCCATCTGGAGATCGACGGCGGCGTGAAGGCCGACAACATCGCGGAGATCGCGGCAGCGGGCGCGGACACGTTCGTCGCGGGCTCGGCGATCTTCGGCAAGCCCGACTATCGCCAGGTGATCGGCGAGATGCGCGACGCGCTCGCAGCCGTCGAGCGCGCGTGAGCACGGTGCCGACGTCGCCCCTCATCGACGCGCCGCGCATCGAAGCGGCGCTCATCGACCTCGACGGCACGATGGTCGATACCGCAGACGATTTCGCGGCCGGCCTGAACGCGATGCTCGCGCAGCTCGACGCGCAGGAAACGACGCGCGAGGAGGTGATGCGCTACGTCGGCAAGGGCTCGGAGAACCTGATCCGGTGCGTGCTGACGCCGCGTTTTTCCACAGACGACGCGAACGCGCGCTTCGACGAGGCGCTCGCGCTCTATCAAGCCGAATACGCGAAGATCAACGGCCGCCACACGCGGCTCTACCCGGACGTCGACGCAGGCTTGCGGGCGATGCGCGATGCGGGCGTCAAGCTCGCATGCGTGACGAACAAGCCGCACCGGTTCGCGGTCGAGCTGCTCGCGCAGTACGAACTCGCCGGCTACTTCCTCACGGTGTTCGGTGGCGATAGCGTGCCGCGCAAGAAGCCCGATCCGGCGCCGATGCTCGCCGCGTGCGACGCGCTCGGCGTCGCGCCGCGCGCGACGGTCGCGATCGGCGATTCGGAGAACGACGCGCTCGCGGGCCGCGCGGCCGGGATGGCGACGCTGACGGTGCCGTACGGCTATAACCACGGCAACGCTATACAAACGATCGAATCGGATGGTATAGTCGATTCGCTTCTCGCTGCCGCGCAGCTCATCGCCGCGCACAATTCGGCGAACTCAGCGGCAAGATCAGCCACCTGACTTTTTCTTCCATCCGCATGTTTCTAAACAAAAAACGGAGTCTGAGCAGCATCGACCGGGGAGCCTGGCCCTGGCGTCGCTGGTCGCGCCAACCTCGATGAGGTACGCTGAAGCTCGTCTTCAGCCCCGTTTTTTGTTTCGCTGCGCGTCCGCGCCCCCGATCGTCGTCCAACCCGTCGGCCCTGCCGCTGTCGAACGCTTCGCGTTCGGGCTGCCTGCCTGCCGGCGCGCGACGCACGATCGCCAGGCACAGCATCCGCCGGTTCGTCCGATCCGCCCCACGAGGGGCCGTGCTCCGGGCGCGAGCGCAGCGCCACGCGATCCCCGGCGCGCCGCGCCGATCGTCCCGACGACAGGACCGGAACATGACCGAACTCGAATTCCAATCGCTCGCCAACGAGGGCTACAACCGCATTCCGCTCATCGCCGAAGCGCTGGCCGACCTCGAAACGCCGCTTTCGCTGTATCTGAAGCTCGCGCAGCCCGAACGCGGCGGCGCCAACTCGTTCCTGCTCGAATCGGTCGTGGGCGGCGAGCGCTTCGGGCGCTACTCGTTCATCGGCCTGCCCGCGCACACGCTCGTGCGCACGAAGAACGGCGCGTCGGAGATCGTGACGGACGGCCAGGTCGTCGAGACCCACGACGGCGACCCGTTCGCATTCATCGCGAAGTTCCAGAGCCGCTTCAAGGTCGCGCAGCGCCCCGGCCTGCCGCGCTTCTGCGGCGGCCTCGCCGGCTACTTCGGCTACGACGCGGTGCGCTACATCGAGAAAAAGCTCGCGCACACTGCGCCGCGCGACGATCTCGGCCTGCCCGACATCCAGTTGCTGCTGACCGAGGAAGTCGCCGTCATCGACAATCTCGCCGGCAAGCTCTACCTGATCGTCTACGCCGATCCGACGAAGCCCGAGGCATACACGAAGGCCAGGCAGCGGCTGCGCGAGCTCAAGCACCGGCTGCGCGCGAGCGTCGTGCCGCCCGTCACGTCGGCGAGCGTGCGCACCGAGATCTATCGGGAGTTCAAGAAGGAAGATTATCTGGCCGCCGTGCGCCAGGCGAAGGAATACATCGCGGCGGGCGAGCTGATGCAGATCCAGGTCGGCCAGCGCCTCACGAAGCCGTATCGCGACAACCCGCTGTCGCTGTACCGCGCGCTGCGCTCGCTGAATCCGTCGCCGTACATGTATTACTACAACCTCGGCGACTTCCACGTCGTCGGCGCGTCGCCGGAGATCCTCGTGCGCCAGGAGAAGCGCGGCGGCGACCAGATCGTGACGATCCGCCCGCTCGCCGGCACGCGGCCGCGCGGCAACACGCCCGAGCGCGACGCCGAGCTCGCGACCGAGCTGCTCAGCGATCCGAAGGAAATCGCCGAGCACGTGATGCTGATCGACCTCGCGCGCAACGACGTCGGCCGCATCGCGGAAATCGGCTCGGTTCAAGTGACCGACAAGATGGTGATCGAGAAATACTCGCACGTGCAGCACATCGTGAGCTCGGTCGAAGGCAAGCTGAAGCCCGGCATGACGAACTACGACGTGCTGCGCGCGACGTTCCCGGCCGGCACGCTGTCCGGCGCGCCGAAGGTGCGCGCGATGGAGCTGATCGACGAGCTCGAGCCGGTGAAGCGCGGGCTCTACGGCGGCGCGGTCGGCTATCTGTCGTTCTCGGGCGAGATGGATCTCGCGATCGCGATCCGCACGGGCCTCATCCACAACGGCAATCTGTACGTGCAGGCGGCGGCGGGCGTCGTTGCCGACTCGGTGCCCGAATCCGAATGGCAGGAAACCGAGAACAAGGCGCGCGCGGTGCTGCGCGCGGCCGAACAGGTGCAAGACGGCCTCGATTCCGATTTCTGACCGGAGACTGACCATGCTGCTCATGATCGACAACTACGATTCGTTCACCTACAACCTGGTCCAGTACTTCGGCGAGCTCGGCGAGGACGTGCGCACCTATCGCAACGACGAGATCACGCTCGACGAAATCGCGCGCCTGAATCCCGACACGATCTGCCTGTCGCCCGGCCCGAGCAATCCGCAGCACGCGGGGATCACGCTCGACGTACTGCGCAAGTTCGCCGGCAAGAAGCCGATCCTCGGCGTGTGCCTCGGCCATCAGGCGATCGGCGAGGCGTTCGGCGGCCGCGTCGTGCGCGCGAAGACCATCATGCACGGCAAGGTAAGCCGGATCGAGACCGACTGCCGCGGCGTGTTCGCCGATCTGCCGAAGCATTTCGACGTGACACGCTATCATTCGCTTGCGGTCGAGCGCGAATCGCTGCCCGATTGCCTGGAGATCTCGGCGTGGACCGACGACGGCGAGATCATGGGCGTGCGCCACAAGACGCTGCCCATCGAAGGCGTCCAGTTCCACCCGGAATCGATCCTGTCGGAGCACGGCCACGCGCTCCTCGAGAATTTCCTCAAGGAAGCGCGGCAAGCGGCCGCTCATTCAGCCTGACGACGGCGGACCGAATCATGACGATCACTCCCCAGGAAGCGCTGCAGCGCACGATCGAGCACCGCGAGATCTTCCACGACGAAATGCTGCACCTGATGCGGCTCATCATGCGCGGCGACATGTCGCCCGTGATGGCGGCCGCGATCATCACCGGCCTGCGCGTGAAGAAGGAGACGATCGGCGAGATCGCCGCCGCCGCGACGGTGATGCGCGAGTTCGCGCGCCACGTCGAGGTGGAGGACAACGCGAATTTCGTCGACATCGTCGGCACGGGCGGCGACGGCTCGCACACGTTCAACATCTCGACCGCGACGATGTTCGTCGCGGCGGCGGCGGGCGCGAAGGTCGCGAAGCACGGCAACCGCGGCGTGTCGAGCAAGTCCGGCAGCGCCGACGTGCTCGAGGCGCTCGGCGTGAACATCGACCTGCAGCCCGATCAGGTGGCCGCGTCGATCGCCGCAACGGGGATGGGCTTCATGTTCGCGCCGAACCATCATCCGGCGATGCGCAACATCGCGCCCGTGCGCCGCGAGCTCGGCGTGCGGACGATCTTCAACATCCTCGGGCCGCTCACCAACCCGGCCGACGCGCCGAACCAGTTGATGGGCGTGTTCCACCCGGATCTCGTCGGCATCCAGGTGCGCGTGATGCAGCGGCTCGGCGCGCGGCACGTGCTGGTCGTCTACGGCAAGGACGGGATGGACGAGGTGTCGCTCGGCGCGGCGACGCTCGTCGGCGAGCTGCGCGACGGCGAAGTGCGCGAGTACGAAATCCATCCGGAGGACTTCGGGATGCAGATGGTGTCGAACCGCACGCTGAAGGTCGAGAACGCCGACGAATCCCGCGTGATGCTGCTCGAAGCGCTCGGCAACAAGCCGGGCGTCGCGCGCGAGATCGTCACGCTGAACGCGGGCACCGCGCTCTATTCGGCGAACGTCGCGGGCTCGATCGCCGACGGCATCCAGCTCGCGCGCGAAGCGATCGCGAGCGGCCGCGCCCGCGAGAAGGTCGACGAGCTCGTGCGCTTCACGCAGCAGTTCAAGCGCTGATCCGGCGCCTCGCGCCTTGACCGAATCCGAAACCGAATCCAGCACGCAGGACACCCATGAGCGACATCCTCGACAAAATCATCGCCGTCAAGCGCGAAGAGATCGCCGCCGCGCTCAAGAGCGCGCCGCTCGAAGAACTGAAACTGCAGGCGTCGGCGCGCGATTCGCGCGACTTCGTTGGCGCACTGCGCAGCAAGCACGCGGCCGGACGCGCCGCCGTCATCGCCGAGGTGAAGAAGGCGAGCCCGTCGAAGGGCGTGCTGCGCGAGCACTTCGTACCGGCCAACATCGCCCGCTCATACGCGGAGCACGGCGCCGCGTGCCTGTCGGTGCTGACCGACGAGCAGTTCTTCCAGGGCAGCGCGCGCTATCTCGAAGAGGCGCGCGCCGCGTGCAGCCTGCCCGTGCTGCGCAAGGACTTCATCGTCGACGCGTATCAGGTGCTCGAAGCGCGCGCGATGGGCGCGGACGCGATCCTGCTGATCGCCGCCGCGCTCGATACGCCGCTGATGCAGGATCTCGAGGCGTACGCGCATTCGCTCGGGCTCGCGGTGCTCGTCGAGGTGCACAACCGCGACGAGCTGAACGCGGCGCTCGAGCTGAACACGCCGCTCGTCGGCATCAACAACCGCAACCTGCGCACGTTCGAGACGACGATCGACACGACGCTCGGCATGCTCGACGCGATTCCGGACGACCGGATCGTCGTCACCGAGTCGGGCATCCTGTCGCGCGCGGACGTCGAGCGGATGGAAGCGGCGGGCGTGCATACCTTCCTCGTCGGCGAAGCGTTCATGCGCGCCGAGAATCCGGGCGCGGAACTCGCGCGGATGTTTTTCTGAGCAGCGCGCGATGGCGATCGAACAGGAAATCAAGCTCGCGCTGCCCGCCGCGCAAGTCGACGCGGCGCGGCGCTTTCTCGATGCCCGCGCCGGCGCCAACGGCCGCGAGATCACGCTCGTGAATGTCTACTTCGACACGCCGACGCTCGCGCTCGCGCGCGCGAAGAGCGCGCTGCGGCTGCGGTATGCGCCGCAGGGCTGGCTGCAGACGTTCAAGACGGCCGGCGTGGCCGAACGCGGGCTGCATCGCCGCCATGAGTGGGAGATGCCCGTCGCGGGCGAGGCGCTCGAGATCGACGCGCTCTGCGCCGCATGCGACGTGCCGAGCGCCGCCGACGCGCTGCGCGCCGCCGCGCCGGAGCTCATCGCGCTCTTTCGCACCGACTTCTCGCGCACGCTGTGGCGCATCGAGCACGCGGGCGCGACGATCGAGGCGGCGCTCGATCGCGGCGAAGTCGTCGCGCAAGTGGACGGCGACGTGCGCCGCGAGCCGATCTGCGAGATCGAGCTCGAACTCGTCAACGGAGACGCGAGCGCACTCGCGACGCTCGCCGGCGAAGTCGCCGCGGCGCTGCCGGGCATCGCGCCGGACAACCTGAGCAAGGCGCAGCGCGGCTATCGGCTGCGCGGCGGCGACCTGCGCGCCGACTGACCGATCTTTTTCCGCATGACCAAGCCCTCTTCGTCTCGCCCGATGCAACAACCCTCGCTGTTCGACGATCACGCTCCACCCGCGCCGCCCGCCACCAAAGGCGGCGCATCCACGACCACCCTCGAATCGCAATTCGATGCGCTGCCGCCCGACTGGCGCGCGATCGTCGAGCCGTTCGTCGCGAGCGACGCGTATGCGCCGCTCTGCCGTTTCGTCGACGGCGAGCGCGCGGCCGGCAAGGCGATTTATCCGGCCGACGTGTTCCGCGCGCTGCGGCTCACGCACCCGGACGACGTGAAGGTCGTGATTCTCGGCCAGGACCCGTATCACGGCGAGGATCGCGGCATCCCGCAGGCGCACGGGCTCGCGTTCTCGGTGCCGCCCGGCGTGCGGCCGCCGCCGTCGCTGCGCAACATCTTCAAGGAAATCTCGGCCGACTTCGGCTACGAGCCGCCCCGCCACGGCTGTCTGGACACGTGGGCGCGCCAGGGCGTGCTGCTCCTCAACACGGTGCTGACGGTCGAGCGCTCGTCGGCCGCGAGTCACGCGAAGCGCGGCTGGGAGAAATGCACCGATACGCTGATCCACGAACTCGCGACGCGCCACCGTCACCTCGTGTTCATGCTGTGGGGCGCGCACGCGCAGGCGAAGCGCGCGCTGTTCGATCCGCGCGAGCATTGCGTGCTCGAAGCGCCGCATCCGTCGCCGCTGTCCGCGCATCGCGGCTTCCTCGGCTGCCGTCATTTCGCGCTCGCGAACGACTACCTCGTGCAGCACGGGCGCGCGCCGATCGACTGGCGGCTGCCCGACGAGGCCGAGACGCTCGCTTGACGCCCGTGCGCGGCGGGCGCGCGCGGCGCCGTGCGCGATCCCGTTCACGCCGCGCGACGAACGTCCGTCGAGCTCACGCGCCCCGGCCGATATCCGGCGCATCGCAGGCACAAATAAAAACGCCGCGAACCTTCCGGTCCGCGGCGCTTTTTTCAGTTTTTTTCAGGCTGTCGCGCAATGACGCTCAAACCGCCGCGATCGCCTCGCGAGCGTTCGCGAGCGCTTCGTTCGCCGCATCCGGCCCGAGCGCGAGGCCTTCCGCGTAGACGAACGTCACGTCGGTCATGCCGATGAAGCCGAGGAACGTCTTCAGGAACGGCGTCTGGCTGTCGGTCGGCATGCCCACGTGCTTGCCGCCGCGCGCCGACACCACGTACACCTTCTTGCCCTTGATCAGCCCTTCCGGACCTTGCGCCGTGTAGCGGAACGTGACGCCCGCGCGGGCGATCCAGTCGAAGTACGTCTTCAGTTGCGACGACACGCCGAAGTTGTACATCGGCGCGCCGATCACGATCACGTCGGCCGAGCGCAGTTCGTCGATCAGCGTGTCGCTCTTCGCAACGATCGCGTTCTGCTCGGCGCTGCGCTGGTCGGCCGGCGTGAAGAACGCGCCCAGCACCGCGTCGTCGAGGTGCGGCAGCGCGTCGGCGAGCAGGCTGCGAACCTTGACGGTCGCGCCGGGGTTGGCTTGTTGCAGCTTGGCCGTCAGTTCGTCGGCGAGCATCGTCGACTGGGCGCCTTGCGAGCGGGCGGCGGAATTGATCTGGAGAATGGTCGTCATGTCGGGCTCCGGGTTTGGTTTGCGCCAAGTGCAGCGCGAGTGACGCCATTGTGCGGATCGTCGCCGCCGCGAAAAAGCGGCGGCCGGGTGACGGATTGTTGCAATAGCGAAACAATCCGCACCCGGTTCGGCGCGATTAACGACCGCCGCGCGCCGCCGGCAGCCCGAGCCACGCGCCGCGGTGGGCGCGCGCCGCCGCGGGTTTCGGCTGTGCGGTCAGCTTGTAGCGCGCGACGTCCGGGCCGTCGAGCTTGAGTTGCGCGACGCGCAGCTCGTCGCGCCGGAACGCGTGGATTTCGACCTTGTCGCCGGCCCGGTAGCGCGCGAGCAGCGCGTCGAGGTTCGAGCCCGTCACGCGCAACCCGTCGATCGCGACGAGCGCGTCGCCCGCGGACAGCCCCGCCCGGTGCGCGGCGCCGCCTTCGTAGACGGCCGCGAGCGTGCATTCCGCGCCGCCCCGGGTGCGCGCGCCGAGCGTCGGCTTCGGGGGCGCATCGGCCGGGCCGTTCGCATCCGTGTCCGGCGCGAGCGTCACGCCGAACGGCTCGAAGAGCTCGGCGAGCGGCAGCTCGCGCGTGCCGGCCACCGCGTCGTCGAAGAGGCGGCCGAGATCGACGCCCGTCGCCTCGGCGATCAGCGCCTTCACGTCGTCCTCGCCGACGCCGTGCGGCTTGCCGTGATAGAAGTCGCGCCCGAAGCGCTGCCACAGAAGCCGCATCACGTCGTCGAGCGACTTGTGGTGGCGGGTCTGCGCGCGGATTGCCAGATCGAACGCGAGCGCGACGAGCGAGCCCTTCGTGTAATAGCTGACGACCGCGTTCGTCGCGTTCTCGTCCTGCCGGTAATACTTGATCCATGCGTCGAACGAGCTTTCGGCGACGCTCTGCTTGAGCCGGCCGGCGCCGCGCTGCACGCCGGCGATCGTGCGGCCGACGAGCGCGAAATAGTCGTCCTGCGAGATGAGGCCGCTGCGCACGAGCATCAGGTCATCGTAGTACGACGTGAAGCCCTCGAAGAGCCACAGCAGCGACGTGTAGTTCTCCCGCGACAGGTCGTACGGAGCGAACGCGGCCGGCTTGATCCGCTTCACGTTCCACGTGTGGAAGTACTCGTGGCTGCACAGGCCGAGATACGTCCGATAGCCTTCCGTCTGCTCCGCGCACCCCTTCACCGGCAGATCCGCGCGATTGCAGACGAGCGCCGTCGACGCGCGGTGCTCGAGCCCGCCGTAGCCGTCGCTGACGGCCTGCGTCATGAACACGTAGCGCGGCATCGGCGCGCGCTTCGTCTTCGGCTCGAACAGCGCGATCTGCGCTTCGCACACGCGCTTCAGGTCGGCCGCGAGCCGTTCGAGATCGAGCCCGGTCACGCGGCCCGCGATCGCGATGTCGTGCGGCACGCCGTGCGCGTCGAACGACGCGAGCGCGAATTCGCCGAGCGTGACCGGATGGTCGATCAGCTCGTCGTAGTTCTGCGCGCGGTAAGCGCCGAAGCCGTAGCGCTTCGTGCCGCGCGCCTCCGGCAGCGCGGTCGCGACCCGCCAGCGCCGGTACGCGTCGCCCGCCGGGCGCTCGATCGTCACCTCGCATGGCACGCCCTCGTGCCCGAGCGGCGCGAGAAACACGCTCGTGCCGTTGAAGAAGCCGCCCGTGTCGTCCAGATGCGAGGCGCGCACCGACAGGTCCCACGCGTAGACGTCGTAGCGCAGCGTGATCGGCCCGGGCGCCGGCGCGGCCTGCCAGGTCTGCTTGTCGAGCTTGCCGATCCGCAGCTTGCGGCCCGCGTCGTTGAACGCGCGCAGCGTCACGATGTTGCGCGCGAACTCGCGCACCATGTAGCTGCCCGGAATCCATACGGGCAGCGAAAAGCGCTGGCCCGCCGGATCCGGGTCGGCGAGCGTGAGCGTCACTTCGAACAGGTGCGCGGCGGGATCTTTCGGAACGATCGTGTAGCGAATCGGCTTCATCGTCGGAATCGGTTGGTGCGAGGGAGAAACGGGAACAGGAACGAAAACGGATACGAAAAGAGGCGCCGGCTACACGCCGGCGCCTCTTTCGCGATGCAGGGAAGCCGCGTCACTTGACGCTGGCGAGCGCCTGATTCAGTTCGTCGGCGGACACGGCGCCCGGCAGGCGCGTACCGTCGGCGAGGAACACGGTCGGCGTGCCCGTCACGTTCATGCCGCGGCCGAGCGCGAGATTCTTGTCGAGCGCGGTCGTGTCGCAGTTCGCCGCGGCCGCGGGCGCGCGATGCTCGAGCATCCATGCCTGCCAGCTCTTCACGCGGTCGCTCGCGCACCAGATCGACTTCGACTTCGCCGTCGAATCGGACGACAGCACCGGATACAGGAACGTGTAGACGGTCACGTTGTCGACCGATTGCAGCGTCGTCTCGAGCTTCTTGCAGTACGGGCAGTTCGGATCGGAGAACACCGCGATCCTGCGCGCGCCGTTGCCCTTCACGACCTTGATCGCGTTCGAAAGCGGCAGGCTCGCGAAATCGATCTTGTTGATCTCGGCGAGACGCTCGGCCGTCAGGTTCTTGTGCGTCTTCGTGTTGACGAGCTCGCCGAGCAGCACGTAATTGCCCGACGCGTCGCTATAGACGATCTGCGAGCCGAGATTGACCTCGTACAAACCCTCGATCGGCGACTTCGTCACGCTCTTGATCGGGGCGTCGGCGCCGAGGCGCGATTGCAGCGCGGCCTTCAGCTTGTCGGTGGACTGGTCGGCCTGCGCGGTGCAGCCGAGCGTCGCCGTCGCGGCGGCGAGCGCCAGCGTGGCGATACGAATCGTTTTTTTCATGCAAATCATCCTTCAAAGCGTGCGTGCATCGTCACAGTGTACGACTGACTGTGGCCGGGCAGTGTCCGACCGCCGCGCCGCACGAAGGTTCGCGGCGCCATCAGCCGAGCGCCGACGCAACCAGCCAGCGCTTGACGAGCGGCTGCGCGCCGACGAGCGCCATCCCCGCGTTGCGCACGACGCGCGCGAGCGCGCCCGGCAGCGAGAAGAGCCGCTGCAGGCCGTCGGTCGCGATCATCAGCGCGCGGATGTCCTCGCGCCGCGCGCGCTCGTAGCGGCGCAGCAGCACGGTGTCGCCGAGATCGCGGAACGCTTCGCGGTTCGCGAGGGTATCGGCGAGCGCGGCGACGTCGCGCAGCCCGAGGTTCATCCCCTGGCCCGCGAGCGGGTGAATCAGATGCGCGGCGTCGCCGACGAGCGCGACGCGCGGCGCGATCAGCCGGTCGACCGTCTGCAGCGCGAGCGGGAAGCCCTGCGCGGGCGTCACGCACTCGAGCGCGCCGAGGCGGTTCATCGTCACGCGCTCGACCTCGGCCGCGAGTTGCGCCGGATCGAGCGCGAGCAGTTCGTCGGCGTGCGCGGTGTGCGCGGACCAGACGAGCGACACGTGGCCGTCCGGCAGCGGCAGCAGCGCGATGATCTCGCCGTCGCGGAACCATTGATACGCGGTCTCGCGATGCGGCTGCGCCGCCTTGAAGTTCGCGACGACACCCGTCTGCCGGTAATCGCGCCGCTCGACCTTCGAGCCGATCTGCGAGCGCACCCACGAATGCGCGCCGTCCGCGCCGACGACGAGATCGCATTCGATCACGTCGCCGTTCGCGAGCGCGAGCGTCGCGGCGTCCGGCTTCACGTCGAGGCCCTGCGCGCTCGCGTCGAACCACGTGAGGTTCGGCTGGAAGCGCAGCGCGGCGTCGAGCGCGCATTCGATCAGCGACGATTCGCCGATCCACGCGAGCTGCGACACCGCCGCCTGGAACGCGGAGAAGTGCAGCTCGGCGTGCGCGTCGCCATAGACGCGCATGTCGTAGACGGGCGCGAGCCGGCCGTGGTCGAGCGCCTGCCACACGCGCAGCCGCTCGAGCAGCGCCTGCGAGCTCGCGGACAGCGCGTAGATGCGGGAGTCGAATGCAAGATCGGCAGGACGCGGGACGGCCGGCTGCGCGAGCAGCGCGGTCTTGTGGCCGGCCTGAGTCAGCGCGAGCGCGGCCGTCTTGCCGACGAGGCCGCCGCCGACGACGGCGACGTCGAAGGTCTGGTGATAGGCAGTCATGGCGGGAATTATAGCCGGGAGGGGCATGCCGCTTCGCTCGGGGAATTTGCGGTAAATCAGGGTGCGCGACGCGGCGACGCATGCGCCGGGCCGGTTTCGCGGCGGCCGTCCGATGCGGGTTTTCACGCAAGGACGAATGCCGCGCGGCGCGCCGGTCGCGCCGCCCGTCCGCGGCGATGTAACCGGTGCGCGAGCGCCGCGGCACGCGTTCGGCACCGCGCATTACGCACCACACGTTTCCTTACAAACGCACACCGCTTGTCATGCGCACGGCCGCTACAGTGAGCCGACGCAACCACAGGAGATGTCGATGAAACGGATCGCGGCTTTCGCCGCCCTCGCGATCGTGCTGGGCAGCGTGCTCACAGGATGCATCGTGGTGCCGGAAGGCGACTACTATCATCATCGCGACTACTACTACCGGTATTGATCCGGTATTGATGCGATGCGCCGATCGGCGCCGGCCGCGAATCGGCGGCTCGTCGCTCGCGGCTCGCGTCGCCGGTCCCGCCCCGCGCGATCGGCGGCGCCCGGCCCCAAGTGCGTTCCATCCCACTGAACGCTTGGCTGATTCCGCTCATCGCGTGCTATCGTTTCAATGACGACACGCCCCTTCCGCGAGCGTCGAAGAAACAGGTCTCAACCACCTTCGTGAGCACGGCCATGAGCGACCTGCGCCACCATCTCAATCAACAGGACCGAGTGGAGCTGCTCTGCTGGCTCGTCGTCGGAAATCTCGGCGCCTTTTACCTGAACGAGAGCTGGCCCGGTGCGGCCTTTCAGGTCCAGTCCGCGCACAAATGGCTCGATCGGCATGCGCGCGAGGCCGATTGGCTGACGCTCGCGAAGCTGTCGCTCATCGCGCTCGACATCGCGAAAAAGCACGCGGACTTCGTCAACGCGCCGTGGGCGCGCGATGCGGTAGAGGAAATCATCGACACCGACGATCTGAACTACGAAGCCCGCCTCGCGCAACTCGTGCTCGACGACTGCCGCGCGGCGCTCGCCGATCGGCGGATCGCCGACTAGCTCGGCCGACGGCGGGCAGTCCCGCGTCCGTCCGAATCGCGCCCCCGAACGCGCTACAATTCATGCTTTCGTGGACGAAGCTCGTGCAAAATCGTCGGGCGACGCCCGATCCGGGCCTTTGTCCCGCCCCCGGATTTCGTCCAGCGACGGCCGCGCGCGGCTTCACCGGCGCACTCGACACGGCTCGCGGACCAGCCGTAACCCATTGAATCCCGAAGGAACCCATGAGCCTCAAATGCGGCATCGTCGGCTTGCCCAACGTCGGCAAGTCCACCCTGTTCAACGCGCTGACGAAGGCCGGCATCGCAGCCGAGAATTATCCGTTCTGCACGATCGAGCCGAACGTCGGCGTCGTCGAAGTGCCCGACGCGCGTCTGAAGGCGCTCTCCGAAATCATCAAGCCCGAGCGCGTCGTGCCGGCCGTCGTCGAGTTCGTCGACATCGCGGGCCTCGTCGCCGGCGCGAGCAAGGGCGAAGGCCTCGGCAACCAGTTCCTCGCGAACATCCGCGAAACCGACGCGATCACCCACGTCGTGCGCTGCTTCGAGGACGAGAACGTCATCCACGTCGCCGGCAAGGTGAGCCCGCTCGACGACATCGAAGTCATCAACACCGAACTCGCGCTCGCCGACCTCGGCACCGTCGAGAAGGCGCTCGCCCGCTATTCGAAGGCGGCGAAATCGGGCAACGACAAGGAAGCGGCGAAGCTCGTCGCGGTGCTCGAGAAGGCGCGCGCGCGCCTCGATCAGGGCAAGGCCGTGCGCAGCCTCGATCTGTCCGACGACGAACAGGCGCTCCTCAAGCCGTTCTGCCTGATCACCGCGAAGCCGGCAATGTACGTCGCGAACGTGAAGGAAGACGGCTTCGAGAACAATCCGCACCTCGACGCGGTGCGCAAGTACGCGGAAAGCGAGAAGTCGCCGGTGGTCGCGGTGTGCGCGGCGATCGAGGCGGAAATCGCCGACCTCGACGATGCCGACAAGGAAGCGTTCCTCGCCGACATGGGCATGGACGAACCGGGCCTCGACCGCGTGATCCGCGCGGGCTTCAAGCTGCTCGGGCTGCAGACGTACTTCACCGCGGGCGTGAAGGAAGTGCGCGCGTGGACGATCCACATCGGCGACACCGCGCCGCAAGCGGCGGGCGTGATCCACACGGATTTCGAGCGCGGCTTCATTCGCGCGCAGACGATCGCGTACGAAGACTTCATCTCGTACAAGGGCGAGCAAGGCGCGAAGGAAGCGGGCAAGATGCGCGCGGAAGGCAAGGAATACGTCGTGCACGACGGCGACGTGATGAACTTCCTGTTCAACGTCTGAGCCGCAGCGCCCGGCGGCGCGGGCAGCGGATGCAATCGCCCGCCGCCCGCGCCCGCCGGGCCGTTCCTCCCGAGCCGTTCGTCCTCTTCGCCGCATTTCAACCGCCGCCCGGGCATATCATGCCCGCTGGCCCGCCGCCGCCGCGCGTCGCATTCGTACAAGCCACCCGACGCAAGCGCGTATAGAGTCTGCGTTCGACACCGGCTCTTCGACTCCACTCGGCATGGCGAACCATCCCTTCACTCTCGAAAAAGACGGCTTCATCGTCACGACGCTCGACGCCGCGATGGCCGTCGCGCAGAAGAACAGTCTCTGGTACATGACGTTCGGCCTCGCATGCTGCGCGGTCGAGATGATGCACGCGGCGGGCGCGCGCTACGACATGGACCGCTTCGGGATGATCCCGCGCGCGTCGCCGCGCCAGTGCGACCTGATGATCGTCGCCGGCACACTGACCAACAAGATGGCGCCCGCGATGCGCCGCGTCTACGACCAGATGGCCGAGCCGCGCTACGTCGTGTCGATGGGCTCGTGCGCGAACGGCGGCGGCTATTACCACTACAGCTATTCGGTCGTGCGCGGCTGCGACCGCATCGTGCCCGTCGACATCTACGTGCCCGGCTGTCCGCCGACCGCCGAGGCGCTCGTCTACGGCCTGATGCAACTGCAGCGCAAAGTCGCCGAGCGCAGCACGCACAGCCGGCCTAAACTGTTCGCGCGATCCTGACCGACGACGATCCATGCCCGCCTATCGACGACTCCACGCACCTCACCCACGCCTGCGCGACATCGTGAACTGCTATTTCGTGGAAGTCGCGCGCGCGGGCCCGATGCTGTATCCGGCCACGCCGAGCGCGTCGATCACGGTGTTCGCGAGCGGCGCGAGCGTGCATCCGGGCGGCGTCGCGCATACGGAGACGCTGATGTGCCGCCCGCAGCGCAGCGCGGTCTGGGCAACGCTGCTGCCGGGAACGACTTACGTGAGCGTCGTGTTCCGGCCGGGGCAGATCCGGCGCGTGATGCCGCGCGGCGCGACCGCCGCATACGACGACGGATCGCCGCTCGAAGCCGTGTTTGCCCGCGCGGCGGTGCGCGCGCTCGTCGACAGTGTGCGCCGCGCGCCGACGCTCGACCGTGCGGTCGCGGCGCTGGAAGACTGGCTGACGATGCAGGCGCATGTTGCCGAAGAACGCGGCGGCGGCGGCATCCGGCTGCCGCCGGCATGCGTGGACGCGCCGCGCGACGCGCTCGCCGCGCAGCTCGGCCGCGGCCCGCGCCAGCTCGAGCGCCTGTTCGTCGACACGTTCGGCGCGTCGCAACGCGACATGCGCTCGCTGCTGCGCTACGCGCGCACGCTGTCGCGCCTGATCGCCGCCGATTTCTCGCTGCCCGCGCTGAGCGGCATGGCGATCGACTGCGGCTATTACGACCACGCGCAAATGACGCGCCACTTCCGGCGCTACGCGGGCATGGCGCCCGTACAGCTCGCCGCCGCGGTACGCGACGCGCCACAAGCGTCGATGGCGATGTATCGCTACGAGCACGCGGACAAGCGGATTCTGCTCGACGCGTGACGCGCATTCGGCGGACCGCAGCCGGTATCGCCGCACACCGCTCGATGCCGTCCTTCGGGCCGAAGCGCCCGCGTGCCGGCGTTGCGTCACCGCAGATTCGCGGACACCTGCGAGGCGGCGGGCGTCGGCTCGTCGCCGCCGCGCGCGCGCCGGTTCATCCGCGACGCGGCGACGACGGCGAGCGCGAGCACCGCGGTCGCGCCGACCTCCATCCGGTGATCCTCGCGCAGCAGCATCACGACGAGCACGCCGCAGATGAACAGGATCACCGCCCACGTGAGCCACGGGAAGCACCACATCCGCAGCGGCAGGCGCTCGCCCGTCGCATCGAGCGTCGAGCGCATCCGCAGTTGCGAGATCGCGATCACGAGATAGACGAGCAGCGCGATCGCGCCCGATGTCGCGAGCAGGAAGCCGAATACCTGTTCGGGCATCACATAATTCGCGATCACCGTGATGAAGCCGAACGCGGTCGACGCGAGCACGGCCGCGCGCGGCGTGCCGCTTGCGTCGGTACGGCGCAAGCGCGCGGGCGCGTCGCCGCGCGTCGACAGCGAGAAGATCATCCGCGACGCCGTATAGAGCGCCGAATTCAGGCAGCTCGCGACCGACACCAGCACGATCACGTCGATGATCGCCTTCGCGTGCGGCACGCCGATCAGCTCCATCGCGCGCTGATACGAGCCGTGCGTGGGCAGGAGCGCGTCGTTCCACGGCACGATCGCCGCGACGACGAAGATCGAGCCGAGATAGAACAGCGAGATCCGCCAGATCACCGAGTTCGTCGCGCGGACGATCTGGCGCTCCGGGTGCTCGGATTCGGCCGCGGCGATCGTGACGATCTCGGTGCCGAGGAACGAGAACATCGTCGTCAGCATCGCGGCGAGCACCGCGCCGACACCGTTCGGCATGAAGCCGCCCGCATTCACGAGGCGCGCCGCGCCCGACACGTTCGAGCCCGGCAGCAGGCCGGCGATCGCCGCGCCGCCGATCGCGAGGAACACGACGATCGCGACCACCTTGATGAGCGCGAACCAGAATTCGAATTCGCCGTAATTCTTGACCGAGAAAAGATTCGTGACAGTGAGCACCGACGTGATGCCGAGCGCGAAGATCCACGTCGCGACGCCGGGAAACCACGCATTGAGGATCGTCGCGGCGGCCGTCGCCTCGATCGGGATCACGAGCACCCAGAACCACCAGTAGAGCCAGCCGATCGTGAAGCCCGCCCAATGGCCGATCGCGCGATCGGCATAGGTCGAGAACGAACCGCTGTCCGGCTGCGCCACCGCCATCTCGCCGAGCATCCGCATCACGAGCACGACGAGCAGCCCCGCGATCGCGTACGCGATCAGCGCGGCCGGCCCGGCCTCCGCGATCGCATGCCCCGAACCGACGAACAACCCGGCGCCGATCACGCCCGCGATCGACAGCATCGTGACGTGACGCTGCTTCAGGCCGGTTCCGAGGCCTGTCTGACTTTCTTTCATGTCTCCCTCCAAAAAAACGGTTCCGGTGTGACCGGGCATCGCGTGAAGGCGGCGCGGGGGCTTTGTTGTTATCGAACCGTGCACGGCGCGACGGGCGGCGCGCGTCAGCCGGACGTCATGCCTGCGGCCATCCGGACAAGCGCGCCACGCGAGATCTGCGAGACTGCGTTCGCCATGCGCCGCGCATGGCGGCGCGCCTGTCGTCGGCATCGTGACCGGCCGCCTTCGAAGCGAAGCAGTGTAAGCATCAAACGGTTCGCGACTAAGAACCAATTCGCGATTTTCAATGGAACCACTTGCCGGATCGGCGAACGTGCGGCGCGGCGCGCGGCCTGTTCGGCGCGGTCGCGCGGCCCGCCTATTCGCCCGGCGCGCGAACGAGCGCCGGCGTGCGCCCCGTGACCGCGACGATCGCGAACGCGATCGCATTCGCCGCGGCGCTCGCGAGAATCGGCACCAGGTAGCCGCCGCCCGCGTCGTAGACGAAACCCGCGGCGGCGGGACCGATCAGCGTGCCGAACGCGACGCTCGTGTAGAGCACGCCGATGATCCCGCTCACGTTGCGCCCGCCGAAGCTGTCCATCACGACGGCGGGCAGCACCGCGACCCAGCCGCCGTAGAACACGCCGAACACGAGCGCGAACGCGGCGAGCGCCGCGAAATCCCGCGCGCCCGCCCACCCGACGAGCGCGATCGCCATGCCGGCGAACATCGCGAGCAGCGACGCGCGGCGGCCGAGCCGGTCGGCCAGGCCGCCGAGGAAGAACCGGCCCGCCGTGCTGCCGACGCCGATCGCGCCGAGCAACAGCACGGCCGCCGCGGGCTTCACGCCGTGATCGACCGCGTACGGAACGAGATGCACGAACGGCACGAACACGCCGAACGAGCAGACGAGGCACGCCGCATAAAGGCTCGCGAACGCGCGCGACCGGATCGCTTCTCCGACCGTCGCACCGGCCGGCATCGACGCCCGCACCGTGCGCGCAGCCGTCACCCCGGCCGCCGGCGCGGCCGCATCGGAAACGGGATCGCCGTCGGGCCGCAGTCCGCGCCCGCGCGGATCGCTCTCGATCAGCAGCGCCATTCCCGCGCCGAATGCGGCCGCGAGCGCCGCGAGCGCGAAATACGCGCCGCGCCAACCGACGTGCGCGATCAGCGCGGACGCGAGCGGCGGCATCGCGAGCGTGCCGACGCCGATTCCCGCCACCGCGAGCCCCGAAGCGAAGCCGCGCCGGCGCACGAACCAGCGCTGCACGGCGCCGACGGCGGGCACGTACGCGCAGCCGACGCCGAAGCCGACGCCGAGCCCATACGCGACGTAGACCTGAAGCAGCGTGCGCGCGGCGCCTGCGGCGGCGAGCCCCGCCGCGGTCAGCAGCATGCCGGCGACCGCGAGCCGCCGCGAGCCGAAGCGATCCGCGAGCGGACCGCTCACGACGCCGAAGCCGAAATACAGAAAACCGGCGAGCGAGAATACGAGCGCGATCGCGCCGCGCGAAGCGGCGAATTCGCGCTGCAAAGGCTCGACGAACGCGCTGAACGTGTATGCGCTGCCGAAGCCGACGAACGTCACGGCGAAGGCGGCGGCGACCACATACCAGCCGTAGAAGACGCGCGAAGCGCGCGGGCGGTTCATCACGATGGGTCCTCTCAGGTCCGTTCCGGCACTGCGTCGAGCCCTGCGGCTCGTCTCCCGGATATAGTTGAACTACGCGTGTGAAATGATGACGAACCGCGCGATCGCTCGGCAACCAGCCCGCCTATCGCGCCGCCGCGTCGCACCGCAACGGCCGCGCGCGCAGCGCCGCCTCGACTTCCGCCATCTTGCGCGGAGAATCCGCGAGCACCGCGTCGAGCCCGAGGCACGCGGCCGCGCGGTAATCGTCGGCGTCGTTCACCGCGATCGCGAGGATTCGCACGTTCGCACGCCGCCTGAAGCACGCGACGGTCGCGGGCGTCCACAGCGTCGCCGTCACGCTCGATACGCCTTCGCCTAGCGTGAAGCGCTCGCTCACCGTCAAGTTCCGATGCATTTCGAAGCCGGCCCATACGGGCGCATAGGACGCATTAGGCGCATCGGGCGCGCGTTCGCACGCGCCGCCGAGCAGCACGTTCACGAGCCGCCCGCGCGTCGCATCGCGCGATTCGAAGAGCCGCGCGTGCGGATACGGCGCGAACGCGGCCTGATAAGCGGCGTCGGTCGAATAGATCGTCATGCGCGGCCATGCGGCCTCGCTCGTCAGCACGTCCGCGACGGCCTTCGCCTGCGGCGCGGCGGGCACCGCCTTCATGTCGAGCACGATCGGCATCGCGGGCGGAATCGCGCGCAGCGCGTCGCGCAGCGTCGGGATGCCGGCGGCGCGCGTGCGATACGGATACTGCCCGCTCGCGTCGCGGAAATGCCAGCCGGCGTTCATCCGCGCGAGCTGCGCGGCCGTGTAGCCGGCAACCGGGCCGCTCGACTGCGTGAGCGCCGACAGATCGGCGGGCCGGTACAGCACCGGGACGCCGTCGCGGCTCAGTTGAACGGTCAGCCAGATCGCGTCCGCGCGATTGGCGATCGCCGCGCGAATCGCGTCGAGCGTGTTCTCCGGCGCGTCGGCCGCGCCGCCGCGATGCGCGACGATGCGCGGCAGCGTCGCCGGCGCTTCGCCAACCGGGCCGCCGCCCGCACAGGCGGCCAGCCCGAGCGCGACGCCCGCGAGTGCCGCCCGCCGTCCGATGATGTCGATCAGTCGATTCATCTGTTTCGTTCCTCCGTCGAAATACACTCCATCTCCTGGTTTGACGATGCGCGGCGGATTTTCTTCAGCGCTTCGCCGCAGTTAAGATGCCGTCGGGCCGCCTGGCCCATCGACCACGACAAACGAGAGAGACCATGCACATTTCGCTGCATCGAGCGGCGCGGCGCATTGCCGTCGCGCTCGCGATCGCGGCGCTGCCGCTCGCCCCCGCATTCGCCTACTCGCCGGGCGCGCCCGCCGGCGGCGGCGAAGCCGACCTCGACCGCCACGATACGTACCACAACCGCGACGGAGAGACCGTGCACGCGCCGGCGCATTCGAAATCGGGCCGCGTCCCCGAAGGCGCGACGGCCCGCTGCCGCGACGGCGCGTACAGCTTCAGCCGGCATCGGCGCGGCACGTGCTCGGGGCACGGCGGCGTCGCCGCGTGGCGCTAGCCGGCGGCGGCGACCCGGCCGACGCCGCCGCGAAGCGGAGCAAGCTCCGCCGGATCGGCATCGCTCCCGCCGGTGCGCGTTCGATGCAACGCCGAATCCGACGACGGCCGACATCGTATCGATATCGACGCGGCCGCGGCGCGTCGTCCCGACGCCGGCGCAGCCAGCCCGCGGCGCGCCGAGTACAATGTCAGTTTGCGCCGCGCAACCGCGGCACCGCCGCCGGCGTCGGGACGATGCGCCGCGGCCGCTTCCACGAACCGAATCCGCACGTCGCCGCCGCCAGCCCAGCCGGCGCGCGGCCGCGTGAATTTCCACTCTTTCAATCACGCAGATGGCCCAATACGTTTTCACGATGAACCGGGTCGGCAAGATCGTGCCGCCCAAGCGCCAGATCCTGAAGGACATCTCGCTGTCGTTCTTCCCCGGCGCGAAGATCGGCGTGCTCGGTCTGAACGGCTCGGGCAAGTCGACGCTGATCAAGATCATGGCGGGCGTCGACAAGGACATCGAAGGCGAAGCCACGCCGATGCCGAACCTGAACATCGGCTACCTGCCGCAGGAGCCGCAGCTCGATCCGCAGAAGACGGTGCGCGAAGCCGTCGAGGAAGGGCTCGGCGACCTGTTCCAGGCGCACAGGAAGCTCGACGAAATCTACGCGGCATACGCGGAGCCGGACGCCGATTTCGACGCGCTCGCCGCCGAGCAGGCGAAATACGAGGCGATCCTCGCCGCGAGCGACGGCGGCAGCCCCGAGCAGCAGCTCGAAGTGGCCGCCGACGCGCTGCGCCTGCCGCCGTGGGACGCGAAGATCGAGCACCTGTCGGGCGGCGAGAAGCGCCGTGTCGCGCTGTGCAAGCTGCTGCTCGAAAAGCCCGACATGCTGCTGCTCGACGAGCCGACCAACCACCTCGACGCCGAATCGGTCGAATGGCTCGAGCAGTTCCTGACGCGCTTCCCGGGCACCGTCGTCGCGGTCACGCACGATCGCTACTTCCTCGACAACGCGGCCGAATGGATTCTCGAGCTCGACCGCGGCCACGGCATTCCGTGGAAGGGCAACTACAGCAGTTGGCTCGACCAGAAGGAAGATCGCCTGAAGCAGGAAGAAGCGGCGGAATCGGCGCGCCAGAAGGCGATCAAGAAGGAACTGGAGTGGGTGCGCCAGAACCCGAAGGGCCGCCAGGCGAAGTCGAAGGCGCGTATCGCGCGCTTCGAGGAGCTGAGCAGCCAGGAATATCAGAAGCGCAACGAGACGCAGGAAATCTTCATCCCGGTCGGCGACCGTCTCGGCAATGAAGTGGTCGAGTTCAAGAACGTCAGCAAGGCGTACGGCGATCGCCTCTTGATCGACAACCTGAGCTTCAAGATTCCGGCGGGTGCAATCGTCGGCATCATCGGGCCGAACGGCGCGGGCAAGTCGACGCTGTTCCGGATGCTCACGGGCAAGGAGCAGCCGGATTCGGGCGAGATCGTGCAGGGCCCGACGGTGAAGCTCGCGTACGTCGACCAGAGCCGCGACGCGCTCGACGGCAGCAAGACCGTGTTCGAGGAAATCTCCGGCGGCGCGGACGTGCTGACGGTCGGCAAGTACGAAACGCCGTCGCGCGCGTACATCGGCCGCTTCAACTTCAAGGGCGGCGATCAGCAGAAGAACGTCGGCAACCTGTCGGGCGGCGAGCGCGGCCGGCTGCATCTCGCGAAGACGCTGATCGCGGGCGGCAACATGCTGCTGCTCGACGAGCCGTCGAACGATCTCGACGTCGAGACGCTGCGCGCGCTCGAAGACGCGCTGCTCGAATTCGCGGGCTCGGTGATGGTGATCTCGCACGACCGCTGGTTCCTCGACCGGATCGCGACGCACATCCTCGCGTTCGAAGGCGATTCGCAGGTCGTGTTCTTCGACGGCAACTACCAGGAGTACGAAGCCGACAAGCGCGCGCGCCTCGGCGAGGAAGCGGCGAAGCCGAAGCGTCTGCGCTACAAGCCGATCAGCCGCTAACGGCCGGCGCGCGGCGCGCGCGCCAAGTCCGCCGCGCAGCCGTCCCGCGCCGACGCGCCGACGCTTCGCCGCGTCGTCAGCCGGGCACGCCCAGCTCGCGCAGCCGCGCCTGAGTCGCTTCGGCGCTCGTGTGGTGAATCCCGTGCCAGCCGAGCGCGGTCGCGGCCGCGGCGTTCGTCGCGTTGTCGTCGATGAAGACGAGCTCGTGCGGCGCGACGCCCGGCACGTGCGGCACGATCCGCGCGTGCATCTCGCGGTAGATCGCCGGATCGGGCTTCACGAGCTTCACGCGGCCGGACACGACGATGTCCTTGAAGCGCCGCAGCACCGGAAAGTTCTCCCACGCATACGGAAACGTCTGCGCGGACCAGTTCGTGAGCCCGAAGAGCGGCACGCCGTGCGCGTCGAGCCTGTCGACGAGCGCAGCGCCGCCCGCGAGCTCGCCGCCGATCATCTCGTGCCAGCGCGCGTAGAACGCACGGATCAGCGCTTCGTGCTCGGGGAACTGCGCGACGCGCTCGTCGGTTCCCGCCTCGATCGTCTGGCCGCCGTCCTGCCTGACCACCCAGTCCGTCCCGCACACGTGCGTGAGGAACCAGCGCCGCTCGGCTTCATCGGGAATCAGTTGCCTGTACAGATACTCGGGACTCCAGTCGATCAGCACGCCGCCGAAATCGAACACGACTGCCTTGATGGTCATGCGAACTCCGTGGCGAGCACGTCGTCGAGCGGCCGCGGCGCGACGCCGTTGCCCGAAAACGAACAGTTGTTCCAGATGAAATTGTGATGCGCGACGACTTGTGCCGCGCTCAGGTGCGCGCGGTCGTTCGTCGTATGCAGGTCGGAGACGACCGTCGTCCGGTAGCCGAGGAGCGCCGCGCGGCGCGCCGCCGAATCGACGCAGAACTCCGACGCGTAGCCGCAGATCACGACCGCGTCGACGCCGTGCGCGCCGAGCTGCGCGGCAAGCGGCGTGTCGTGGAAAGCGTCGCTCTCGCGCTTGCGGATTCGCCAGTCGGCACCCGCGCACACGAGATCCGCCTGCAGTTGCCAGCCGGGCGTGCCGGGCACGACGTCGTCGTCCGCGCCGCCGTCGTGCTGCACGAAGCACACGGGCGCGCCCGCCGCGCGCGCCGCCGCCGTCAGCCGGTTGATGCCCGCGACGACCTCGTCCAGCCGATACGCGGGCTTCGCCCGCTGCAACAGCCCGCGCTGCATGTCCACCACGATCACCGCCGCCTTCGCCATGCGTCGCCCTCCGTTTTTATCGCTCGATCATTCGTCCCGCCTGCCGCGCCGCTGTCGCGCCGTCGCCGGCGGACCGGCGTCGGGCGGCGTCGGCGGCCGCGCGCCCGTCAGATCGGCTGCGTGCGCGCGTCGAGCCACGCCTTCGCGTCGCCCGACACGTGCTTGCCGACCCGCTCGCGCACCGTCGCATGATACGCGTTCAGCCACGCGCGCTCGCCGTCGTCGAGGAGCGCGGGCAGCACGCAGCGCGTGTCGATCGGGCAGAGCGTCAGCGTCTCGAATTCGAGGAAGTCGCCGAACTCGGTCCGGCCCGCCGCGCGGTTCACGACGAGATTCTCGATCCGCACGCCCCACTTGCCTGGCCGGTACACGCCCGGCTCGATCGACGTGATCATCCCCTCTTCCATCGCCGTGTACGGCTCGGCGGACGCATAGTGCGAGATCACCTGCGGCCCCTCGTGGACGTTCAGGAAATAGCCGACGCCGTGCCCCGTGCCGTGCCCGTAGTCGAGCCCGGCCGCCCACATCGGCGCGCGCGCGATCGCATCGAGCATCGGCGAGCGGATGCCGCGCGGAAAGCGCGCGCGCGACAGCGCCATCATCGCCTTCAGCACGATCGTGAAATCACGCCGATGCGCGTCGCCGATCGCGCCGACCGGCACGACGCGCGTGATGTCGGTCGTCCCGCTCAGATACTGGCCGCCCGAATCGACGAGCAGCAGGCCGTCGCCTTCGATCGTCGCGTGCGCGGCGCGCGTCGCGCGATAGTGCGGCATCGCGCCGTTCGCGTTGAAGCCCGCGATCGTCGCGAAGCTCGGCGACACGTAGCCCGGCCGGCGCGCGCGCGCGGCCGTGAGCTGCTCGTCGATCGTCAGCTCGGTGATCGTCTCGCGGCCGAGCGCGCGCTCGAACCATGCGAAGAATTCGGCGAGCGCCGCGCCGTCGTGCTCCATCGTCGCGCGCACGTGCTCGATCTCGGCGGGCGTCTTGCGCGACTTCGCGAACGTCGACGGATTCACCGCCTCGATCACGCGCACCTGCTGCGGCACCGCCTGCAGCAGCCCGTACGTCACGCGGCGCGGATCGATCAGCAGCCCCGCGCCCTCGGGCAGCGCGGCGAGCGCCGCGGCCGCGGCGTCATACGGCTTCACGTCGACGCCGTCCCGCGCGAGCGACGTCGCAAGCTCGGCCGACACCTTGCCGTCGGCGACGAACAGCGTCGCGCGCTCGAGGCCGACGAGCGCATGCGCGACGAACACCGGGTTGTAGTTGACGTCGGCGCCGCGCAGGTTGAAGAGCCACGCGAGATCGTCGAGCGTCGACACGAAGTGCCACTGCGCGCCCTGCTCCTGCATCGCGCGGCGCACCTGCGCGAGCTTGCCCGCGCGTGCCGTGTCGGCCTGCGGCGCCGCGTGCTCGAACACCGCGTCGTCGGGCAGCGACGGGCGCTGCGGCCAGATCGCGTCGAGCAGGTCGAGATCGGTGCGCAGCACGATGCCGCGCGGCGTGAGCGCCGACGTCAGCGCGCGCGCCGCCGCGACGCCGAGCACCGCGCCGTCCACGCCGACCGTCGTGCCCTCGGGCACGTGCTCGGCGAGCCATTCGACGTGCGGCTGCGTCTGCTGGCCGCCCGCCATCTTCATCAGTGCGACACCCGTGCCCGCGAGCTGCGCCTCGGCCTGCACCCAGTAGCGGCTGTCGACCCAGAGGCCCGCGAAATCGGCGGTCACGACGAGCGTGCCGACCGAGCCGGTGAAGCCCGACAGCCATTGACGCGCCTGCCAGCGCTCGGGCAAATATTCGGACAAATGGGGATCGGCGGACGGCACCACGTAGGCGGTCAGATCCTCGCGCGCCATCGCGCCGCGCAACAGGGCAAGACGCGCCGGCACGGGCGACGGATCGGGAAGTCGGGCATTCATGATTTCACCTGCAAACGTTCAGCGGCGGGCCGACAGGCCCACCGTCACGGCAACGGCGAAAAGCGCGGCGGCAGTGCAGACCGGCCATTCGAGCGTCTCGCCATCGTAAAAGAGTCCTGCGACATTGCCTGCCATCTTTGCGGCCGCGGCGCCGAGCACGCCCGCCGCGACCGCGAGCCACAGCGACGCGCGGCTCAGCCGCCGCAGCGGATTGAGCGCCCAGCCGAGCAGGCCGACGGCAAAGCCCAGCACGACGATTCCAAACCAGTTCATTCCACGCCTCTTTCGCTGTCGGACTCGCCCCGTCGGCGCGAACGGCGTGCGACGTCCTCCATATCATCGACGCCGCGCGACGCGGCTGGCCGCGCGGGCGCGTCGGCTCGCAGGACGGGTTCCGGCCACGCAAACCGCCGATCGACGCATGATGCACCGACGGCGCAACGTCCGGTGCGATCCGGTACGGCCGCGGCACCGCTCGTTGCGGCCGCATCGACGCGCCGGCGCGCCGAGCCGCCCGTTCGACGCCGCGCCCGCGTATCGCCCGCGTATCGCCCGCATATCGCGAGCCATCGCGCGGGCCATCATTTTCGCACCGTTTGGGGGTCGATTTTCAAAAAGGCGCGGCATGGCGTCGCGCCTGGCGGACGGCCCGCCGCGACGGCGAGCGGCTTCGCCCCCGCGCGGCGCCCTTGCCGAGCGCGGCCGACGCGGCCCGCCGGGCCCGCGTGCGGGTGCGGAGGCGGCGCGCGGCCGCACGGATCGCGTGGACGGGCCGCGAACGGGCCGCGATATGCGCCGACCATCGATTTGTCGTCGAAACGCTATAATATGGGACTAAACGATAGCCTCTTGGACATGCAGCTCCTCACGATCGGAATCAACCACCACACTGCGCCTGTCGCCTTGCGCGAACGCGTGGCGTTTCCGCTCGAACAGATCAAGCCCGCACTCTCGACGTTCAAGAGCGTCCTGCTCGGCCATCCGGCGCCGAACGCGCCCGAGGCGGCGATCCTCTCGACCTGCAACCGCACCGAGCTGTACTGCGCGACCAACGATCGCGCGGCGCGCGACGCGGCGATCCGCTGGATGTCCGACTATCACCGGATTCCCGCCGACGAGCTCGCGCCGCACGTGTACGCGCTGCCGCAATCCGAGGCGGTGCGACACGCGTTTCGCGTCGCGTCCGGGCTCGATTCGATGGTGCTCGGCGAAACGCAGATCCTCGGCCAGATGAAGAACGCGGTGCGCACCGCGTCCGAGGCAGGCTCGCTCGGCACCTACCTGAACCAGTTGTTCCAGCGCACGTTCGCGGTCGCGAAGGAAGTGCGCGGCACGACCGAGATCGGCGCGCAGTCGGTGTCGATGGCGGCCGCGGCCGTGCGGCTCGCGCAGCGGATCTTCGAGCAGGTCGCGCAGCAGCGCGTGCTGTTCATCGGCGCGGGCGAGATGATCGAGCTCTGTGCGACGCACTTCGCCGCGCAAGGCCCGCGCGAGCTCGTCGTCGCGAACCGCACCGCCGAGCGCGGCGCGAAGCTCGCCGAGCGCTTCGGCGGCCGCGCGATGCCGCTCGCCGATCTGCCCGCGCGGATGCACGAGTTCGACATCATCGTGTCGTGCACGGCGTCGACGCTGCCGATCATCGGCCTCGGCGCCGTCGAGCGCGCGGTGAAGGCGCGCCGCCACCGGCCGATCTTCATGGTCGACCTCGCGGTGCCGCGCGACATCGAGCCCGAAGTCGGCAAGCTGAAGGACGTGTTCCTCTATACCGTCGACGATCTCGGCGCGATCGTGCGCGAAGGCAACGCGTCGCGGCAGGCCGCGGTCGCGCAGGCCGAGGCGATCATCGAGACGCGCGTGCAGAACTTCATGCAGTGGCTCGACGCGCGCAGCATCGTGCCCGTGATCCGCCACATGCACACGCAAGCCGACGCGCTGCGCCGCGCGGAAGTCGAGCGCGCGCACAAGATGCTCGCGCGCGGCGACGATCCGGCCGCCGTGCTCGACGCGCTGTCGCAGGCGCTCACCAACAAGCTGATTCACGGCCCGACGAGCGCGCTCAACCGCGCGAACGGCGCCGACCGCGATTCGCTGATCGAGCTGATGCGCGGCTTCTACCAGCACGCGCCGCGCTCGTCGGACCGTTAGCGGCGCCCGGCCTGCCCGTCCCCTCCTTCCCCTTTTCGAATTCCTCCCTGGGAGCATCGCTCCGCACCATGAAGACGAGCATGCAAAGCAAGCTCGACCAGCTCACAACCCGGCTGGCCGAACTGAACGACCTGTTGAGCCGCGAGAACGTCACCGCGGACCTCGACCAGTATCGCAAGCTGACGCGCGAGCACGCGGAGATCGGCCCTGTCGTCGAGCATTACGCGCAGTGGCGCCAGGCGCGCGCCGACGAGCTCGCCGCGCAGGAACTGCTCGCCGACGCCTCGATGCGCGACTTCGCCGAGGACGAGCTGCGCGGCGCGCGCGACCGGATGAGCCGCCTCGCGGCCGAGCTGCAGACGATGCTGCTGCCGAAGGACCCGAACGACGAGCGCAACATCTTCGTCGAAATCCGCGCGGGCACGGGCGGCGACGAATCGGCCCTCTTCGCGGGCGACCTGCTGCGGATGTACCTGCGCTACGCGGAGCGGCAGCGCTGGCAGGTCGAGATGATGTCGGAGAGCCCGTCGGACCTCGGCGGCTACAAGGAAGTGATCGTGCGGATCGCGGGCTATGGCGCGTACTCGCGCCTGAAGTTCGAATCGGGCGGCCACCGCGTGCAGCGCGTGCCCGCGACCGAAACGCAGGGCCGCATCCACACGTCCGCGTGCACGGTCGCGGTGATGCCCGAGGCCGACGAGATCGGCGAAGTCGAGATCAATCCGGCCGATCTGCGGATCGACACGTTCCGCGCGTCGGGCGCGGGCGGCCAGCACATCAACAAGACCGATTCGGCGGTGCGCGTCACGCACATTCCGACGGGGATCGTCGTCGAGTGCCAGGACGACCGCTCGCAGCACAAGAACAAGGATCGCGCGCTGAAGGTGCTCGCCGCGCGGATCAAGGACAAGCAGTATCACGAGCAGCACGCGAAGGAAGCGGCCACGCGCAAGAGCCTGATCGGCTCGGGCGACCGCTCCGAGCGGATTCGCACGTACAACTTCCCGCAGGGCCGGATGACCGATCATCGGATCAACCTGACGCTGTACAAGCTCGAGCAGATCATGGACGGCGACCTCGACGAGTTGATCGCCGCGCTCGTCAGCGAGCATCAGGCCGAGCTGCTCGCGTCGCTCGGCGACGCCGAATGACGACGCCCGCCACCGCCGCCGAGCTGCTGCGCGCGTCGCCGCTCGATGCGCTCGACGCGCGGGTCCTGCTCGCGCACGCGCTCGGCTGGACCCGCACGCAGCTCATCACGCGCGCCGACGAGCCGCTCGACGCGGCGGCGATCGAGCGCTATCTGGCGCTCGAAGCGCGCCGCGCGGCGGGCGAGCCCATCGCGCAGCTCACCGGCGCGCGCGAGTTCTTCGGCCTCGAATTCGACGTCACGCCGGACGTGCTGATCCCGCGCCCGGAAACGGAGCTGCTCGTCGAGACGGCGCTCGACGCGATCGACGGCATCGCGTCGCCGTGCGTGCTCGATCTCGGCACGGGCAGCGGCGCGATCGCGGTGTCGATCGCGTCCGGGCGGCCCGACGCGCGCGTGTGGGCGCTCGACCGGTCAGCCACCGCGCTCGACGTCGCGCGCCGCAACGCGCGCAAGCTGCTCGATCCGGCGCGCCCGGGCGGCCCGCTGCGGTTTCTCGAAAGCGACTGGTACGCGGCGCTCGATCCCGGCCTGCGCTTTCACGTCGTCGTCAGCAACCCGCCGTACATCGCGCGGCACGATCCGCACCTCGCCGAGGGCGACCTGCGCTTCGAGCCGCGCGGCGCGCTCACCGACGAGCGCGACGGGCTCGCCGCGATCCGCGCGATCGTTGCAGGCGCGCATGCGTTCGTCGCGCCGGGCGGCGCGCTGTGGATCGAACACGGTTACGATCAGGCCGCCGCGGTGCGCGCGCTCCTCGGCGCGGCGGGCTTCGCCGACGTCGAATCGCTCGCGGATCTCGCGTCGATCGAGCGCGCGACGGGCGGCCGCCTGCCCGGCTGACGCGGCGCCCGGCGCCCGCCAGCCCAGGGGAAATCCAGTATCATTTCTCATTCACGCCCAGCTACAGCAAGGTCAGTCATGGACACCCAACAACGCATCAAGCAAATCGTCGACGAAAACCCGGTCGTGCTCTTCATGAAAGGCACCGCGCAATTCCCGATGTGCGGCTTCTCGGGCCGCGCCGTCCAGGTGCTGAAGGCGTGCGGCGTCGACCAGTTCAAGACGGTCAACGTCCTCGAAGACGAGGAGATCCGCCAGGGCATCAAGGAATTCTCGAACTGGCCGACGATCCCGCAGCTTTACGTGAAGGGCGAATTCGTCGGCGGCTCGGACATCATGATGGAGATGTACCAGTCGGGCGAGCTGCAGCAGCTCTTCACCGCCTGATCGCGCCCCTCCGATGGAGCCCCGCCCGGCGCCGCCGCGGCGCCTGATCGTCGCGATCACGGGCGCCACCGGCGCGATCTACGGCGTGCGCATGCTCGACATGCTGCGCGCCTCGGGCGGCGTCGAAACGCACCTGCTGATCTCGAGCGCCGGCTGGCTCAACATCCAGCACGAACTGCAGTTGCCGAAGGACGACGTGCTGGCGCGCGCCGACGTCGTCCATTCGGTGCGCGACGTCGGCGCGAGCATCGCGTCCGGCTCGTTCGCGACCGACGGCATGATCGTCGCGCCGTGCTCGATGAGGACGCTCGCGAGCATCGCGCACGGGCTGTCCGACAACCTCATCACCCGCGCCGCCGACGTCGTGCTGAAGGAGCGCCGCCGGCTCGTGCTGCTCGTGCGCGAAACGCCGTTCAACCTCGCGCATCTGCGCAACATGACGGCCGTCACCGAGATGGGCGGCGTGATCTTCCCGCCGCTGCCCGCGTTCTACGCGATGCCGAAGACGATCGACGAGATGGTCGACCATACGGTCGCGCGCGTGCTCGACATGTTCGCGCTCGGCGCGCCGCTCACCGCGCCCTGGCAGGGGCTGCGCGAGCACGGCTGACGCCGTCGCGTCCCGGCCGGGACGGCGGCGTTTCCGTTCCGCGTCGGCTTGCTCGCCGACTCCATCCGTTCTGTCCGTGGTCTTCGTTCCTGCGCAGCCGCGCCTCGCTACGTCGCGCCGCGGCAAGGAATCGGGAACCGCACCGCTGCGGTCGCACGATTAACAACAAAAGAGATACAATCAAATCCATTTTTCGCATTTATCAATGATCGGTGCGAGCCTATAGTCGTAGGCAATATCATTTCGCAGCAGTCCCGATCATCATGAACCGCCTTCCGTCCCTTTATCTGTCGCACGGCGCGCCGACGCTGCCGATCGACCCGGCGCTGCCGTCCGGCGCGTTCACCGCGCTCGGCGGCGAACTGCCGCGCCCGCGCGCGGTGCTGATGTTGTCCGCGCACTGGCTCACGCAGCAGCCCGCCGTCAGCACCGCCGAGCGGCCCGAGACGATCCACGATTTCTACGGCTTTCCGCGCGCGCTCTATGAAATCCGCTATCCGGCGCCCGGCGCGCCCGACGTCGCGGCCCGCGCGGCTGCGCTGCTGGGCGACGCGGGCATCGAGACCGCCGCCACGCCGCACGGCCTCGACCACGGCGCATGGGTGCCGATGCTGCTGATGTTCCCGCACGCCGACGTGCCCGTCGCGCAGTTGTCGATCCAGCCACGCGCCGATGCCGCGCACCACTTTCGCGTCGGCCGCGCGCTGCGGCCGCTGCGCGACGACGGCGTGATGGTGATCGGCTCGGGCCAGATCACGCACAACCTGCGCGCGGCGGATTTCTCGGCCGCGCCCGGGGACGCGGACCCGCGCGTCGCCGAATTCACCGGCTGGTTCGAGGAAAAGCTCGCCGCACGCGACGTCGACGCGCTCCTCGACTACCGCCGCCAGGCGCCGCACGCGGCGCTGATGCATCCGACCGACGAGCACCTGTTGCCTGTGTTCGCGGCGCTCGGCGCGGCGGACGACGACTATCGGCTGAGGGTCCAGTCGCTCGGCACGTATCAGCGCGTGCTCGCGATGACGAACTACGTGTTCGACTCGGCGGCCTGACAGGCGCGAGAGTCGTCCCAAAACGACGAAGCCCGCCCGGGACATCCCGGGCGGGCTTCGTTCGGAAGATTCGGCCTCCGCCGCCGGCGATCGCGGGCGACGGTTCGCGCGATTACGCGCCGACTCCTTCGAGGATCTCGTCGCGCGACTCGCGCTCGTCGAGATACTCGGTGCGATAGCCGGTGCTCACGCCCCAGTAATAGAACACGAGCGCGATCGCCGCGACGACCAGCATGTCCCAGCCGTAAGGCAGCATGCCGTGGCCGCCGAACTCCTTGCTGCCGATGAGCGACAGCACGGCCATCGTCGGCAGGTACGCGACGAGCCACCACGCGGCCTTCAGGTCGCGGCCCCAGCCCTGCCAGCCGGCCTTGCCCTGATAATAGAAGTAGACGGGCAGCGCGACGATCATCAGCAGGATGATCTCCCCCGTCAGCGGCCACTTCGCCCAGTACAGGATCAGCGACGCGCAGACGAACGCGAACGGCGCGATCAGCTTCATGCACGGAATCGACAGCGGACGCTCGAGGTCCGTCGCCGCGCGGCGCAGCGCCATCAGGCTGATCGGGCCCGTCAGGTACGAAATCACGGTCGCGACCGAGATCACCGCCGCGAGCGAGCTCCAGCCGCGGAAGAAGAACAGGAAGACGAACGACACGATCAGGTTGAACCACATCGCGGGACGCGGCACGCCGTACAGCGGATGCACGCTGCCGAAGATCTTCGGCATCGTGTTGTTGCGTTCCATCGCGTAGATCATGCGGGTCGTCGTCGCCATGTAGGTCGTGCCGGTGCCGCTCGGGCTCACGAACGCGTCGACGTACAGCAGGATCGCGAGCCAGTTCAGGTTCAGCGCGATCGCGAGCTCCGCGAACGGCGACGCGAAGTTGAAATGCGTCCAGCCCTTCGCGACGTCGACCGGGTTCACCGCGCCGATGTACGCCACTTGCAGCAGCACGTAGATCACGAGCGCGATCAGGATCGACGAGATCACCGCGAACGGCACGCTGCGCGACGGGTTGCGCGCTTCGCCGGCGAGGTTCACGGGGCTCTGGAAGCCGTTGAACGCGAACACGATGCCGCTCGTCGCGACCGCCGTCAGCACGGCCGACCAGCCGTACGGCGCGAAGCTCGCCGAACCGCCCGCCGTGCCGAGGTTCTCGCCGTGGAAGCTCGACAGCAGCAGGCCCGCGATCGTGAGGCCGGGAATCAGGAACTTGAAGATCGTGATCGCGGTGTTCGCACGCGCGAAGAGCTTCACGCCCCAGTAATTGAGCAGGAAGTAGATGACGACGAGGACGGCGGACAGCAGCAGCCCCGGTGTCGTGAGCTCGCCGTTGACGAAGAGCGCGTGCGCCCACGCATAGGGCCACGTGCTCATGTACTGGATCGACGCCTCGGCCTCGATCGGAATCACCGAGACGATCGCGATCCAGTTCGCCCACGCGCTGATGAAGCCGACGAGCGAGCCGTGCGAGTAGCGCGCATAGCGCACCATGCCGCCCGATTCGGGGAACATCGCGCCGAGCTCGGCGTACGTGAGCGCAATGGCGAGAATCACGACCGCGCCGATGATCCACGCGCAGATGGCGGCGGGCCCGGCGATCTTGGCGGCCTTCCATGCGCCGAACAGCCAGCCCGATCCTATGATCGAACCCAGCCCTGTCAGCATCAAGGCGAACGGACCGATGTTCCGTTGAATAGAACTCTTCACAACCTCTCCTATGTCTCAACAAGCAAGGTCGGCACGCCGCCCGGGATCGAGCCGGACGGCACCGCGCATGCATTCTTGGGGGGACAGGTTGCCCGATCGGGAGCAACCCATCCGCGCGCGGCGCGTAGTTTAACGGTTGCACCGGGCAATGAACGCAAAATTCGATCATCCCCTACAAAAAATCCGTGACATTAGCAAGCTTTGTAAGCTCTAATGTTGGGTTATCTAAGAAAAACCCTGAGACATGATCGAAGACGATTGACCGTCGAATCGAATAGTCGTATAAACGGTCTGGCAGGATTTCAAGCGGCGAGTGAATAGGTTCTTTCGTAGTTCGCCCATCAACGGTACTCCGGTTGGTCCCATTACCCCCTTCCTTGATTTTCATGCGCTCCCCGGGCTTTGGCCCTGTTTTACATTTTTAGGAACAAGTTATGGCAATCGGTACCGTCAAGTGGTTCAACGACGCCAAGGGTTTTGGTTTCATCACGCCGGAAGGCGGTGGCGAAGATCTCTTCGCGCACTTCTCTGAAATCCGCGTCGACGGCTTCAAGACGCTGCAAGAGAACCAGAAGGTCGAGTTCGAAGTGAAGACCGGCCCGAAGGGCCTGCAGGCAGCGAACATCAAGCCGCTGTAAGCGCAGCGCGAGATTTCGCAGCACAGTGAAAAGCCCCGCTTCGGCGGGGCTTTGTTTTGTCCGGCGCGCGACGCGTCAGCCGCCGTACACGCGCTGCGCATGAATGCCGAGGCCCGTCGCGACGCTCGCAAGGCGATCGCCGTACACCGGCTGCGCATCCGGGAACGCCGCCGCGAGCGCGCCCGACAGGAACGCGAGCCCCGTCGAGCCACCCGTGAAATACAGCGCGCCGACGTCGGGCGGCGCGATCCCCGCGAGCCGCACCGTCTCGCGGGCGGCATCGACGATCCGCGCCGTCTCGTCGCGGCTCGCATCGATCAGTTGATCCGCGTCGAACGCGATCAGCAGATCCTCCTCGACATCGTTCAGATCGATCATCGTCTCGCCGCCCGCCGACACGCCGATCTTCGCCTCCTCCGCGCGCGCGGCGAGCGCGTGGCCGAGCCGCTGCACGACGACGCGCAGCAGGCGATCGAAATGGCGTGCGTCCGCGTACAGGTGCTTCATCAGCTTGAGCTCGCCGATGCGCTTCGGCGTGTAGACGGTATTGATCAGGTGCCAGGTCGCGAGATCGAAATAGACCCGGTTCGGCAGCTCGCGGCCCTCCGGATCGAGCGCGCGGTAGCCGAACGCGGACAGCACCGCCGACAGCTCGACACGCCGGTCATAATCGGTGCCCGCGATGTGCACGCCGTGATGCGCGAGCACGTCGCCCTTGCGCTCGAGCCGGCGCATCCGCTCGGGGCCGACCCGCACGAGCGAGAAGTCCGACGTGCCGCCGCCGATGTCCGCGACGAGCACGAGCCGCTCGGCGTCCTGCCGCGATTCGTAATCGAATGCGGCCGCGATCGGCTCGTACTGGAACTGCACGTCGGCCAGCCCGACCGCGTGCGCGGCCGCCTCGAGCTGCTGCTGCGCGAGGCGGTCGGCGCGCGGATCGTCGTCGACGAAAAACACCGGGCGGCCGAGCACCGCGCGGCCGATCGCGCCGCCCGCGCACGCCTCGGCCTTCTGCTTCAGATGCATCAGGAACAGCGCGATCACGTCGGTGTACGCGATCGCGGAGCCGTCGCCGAGATCGGTCGTCGTTTCCGCGAGCGGCGAGCCGAGGATGCTCTTCATCGAGCGCATCAGGCGGCCGTCGAAACCGTCGATGTACGACGCGAGCGCCGCGCGGCCGTACTCGCGGGCCCCTTCGTCGGTATTGAAGAAGATGGCGGTGGGCAGCGTCAGATGCTCGCCCTCGACGGGAGCGAGCCGCATCCCGGTCGCGCCGCCGCGCGGCAGCGCGACTGCGGAATTGGACGTGCCGAAGTCGATCGCGCAATAAGTCATGGGCGGGCCGCCGGACAGCGGTGGGAAACGGAAGGACCGGCTTTTTATCACGAAACCGCCGCGCGTCACAACCGGGGCGCGAACGGATGCGGGCGAGGCTCGGGGCGTGGGTGAACGGCCGACGCAGGCGGGACGGCGCAGGGCGGTGCGGACGGGCGCGGCGGGGAAGGATCGAAGGGGCGGGAAGGCTCCGCCGCGTATCGGCTTTGGAAGCCGCGCGGCGGCCCGACGCGCTCGTCACCGAGGGCCGCGATCGACGCAATCGCCCCCCATCGGCAACGCGCCGCGCGCGCCGGACATGCGTTTCGTTACGTCAAGCCACCGACGAGAACGGCTTTTGCCACGCATCCGCGTAGACGACCTCGCCGATCGGATGGCGGGTGCGCGGCGCGCGTTCGCGCTCGCGCAGCACCGGCTCGAGCTTGTCGGCGTCGCCGTAGTGGCCAACCGAGATGATCGCGAGCGGCTCGACGTCGGCGGGAATCGCGAATGCGTCGCGGAACGCCTTCACGTCGAAGCCGCTCATCTGGTGCGCGGCAAGACCGAGCGCGTGCGCCTGCAGCACGAGCGACATCGCAGCCGCGCCGGCGTCGTAGAGCGCCGTCGGACTCGGCTCGCCCTTCGACGTGAGCGTGTGCGCGGTCACGGCGATCAGCACGGGCGCGGGCGCGTTCCAGCCCTGGTTGAACGGCACGAGCGTCGAGAACGCGCGCTTGAACGCGACCTCGTCCTTGCTGCGGTCGAACACGATGAAGCGCCACGGCTGCGCGTTGTATGCGGACGGCGCCCAGCGCGCCGCTTCGAGCACCGCATGCAGATGCTCGGCGCTGACGGGCTCGCTCGAATACGCGCGCGGACTCCAGCGGCCGGCGATCAGTTCATGAATCGAAACAGAAGTGGGAGCGGGTTTGACGGACATGCGTTTCCTCACCAATTTTTAAAAAAGGGCTCGGTCGCCCGGAACAGATACGCCAGCATAACCGCTTGTCGGCAAACTTGCCGGACCGGACGCGCAAATGCAAATCGGCGTTTGCGCAAAGGGAGGCCGGGCGCGGCTCGCCCGCCCGCGCTCCGGGCGCAGCGCGGCCGCGCCGATCACGCGGCGCTCGCCGATACCCGCGCCGCCCCGCGATTGATCCGCAACACGATCAGCGCGCCGACGACGCACAGCCCGCCCGAGATCATCGACGCGACCGTATACGTGCCGAGGCTCGCGCGCAGCATGCCGGCGCCGAGCGCCGCGAACGCCGCGCCGAGCTGGTGGCCCGCGACGATCCAGCCGAACACGACGGGCGCCGCGTCCTTGCCGTACACGTCGGTCGCGAGGCGCACGGTGGGCGGCACGGTCGCGATCCAGTCGAGCCCGTAGAACACCGCGAAGAGCGGCAGCCCGAAGAAATCGATGCCGAACGCGTGCGGCAGATAGATCAGCGACAGCCCGCGCAGCCCGTAATACCAGAACAGCAGCACGCGGCTGTCGTAGCGGTCGGACAGCCAGCCGGACATCGTCGTGCCGACCAGGTCGAACACGCCCATCGCCGCGAGCAGCGACGCGCCCTGCACTTCCGTCATCCCGTAGTCGCCGCACATCGCGATCAGGTGCGTGCCGACGTAGCCGTTCGTGCTCGCGCCGCAAATGAAGAAGCTGAAGAACAGCAGCCAGAAGTCCCGCGTCTTCGACGCGGTCGCGAGCGTGCCGAACGCGACCGCGATCGGGTTGCGCTTCGCGCCGTCGTCCGCGCGCGGCGCGTTCGCGGGCTCGCCGTACGGGCGCAGCCCCACGTCGGACGGCCGCTCCGGCAGCAGCAGCGCGACGAGCGGCACCGCGATCGCCACCGCCGCCGCCACCGTCAGCACGACGGGCCGCCATCCGTGGTGTTGCGCAATCGCCGCGAGCATCGGCAGGAACACGAGCTGGCCCGTCGCGGAGCTCGCGGTCAGCAGCCCCATCACGAGGCCGCGCCGCGCGACGAACCAGCGCGCGACGAACGTCGCCGACAGCGTGAGCGCCGCCACGCCCGTCGCGCCGCCCACCATCACGCCCCAGACGAGCACCATCTGCCACGTCGCCGTCATCATCGACGACAATGCGACGCCCGCGCCCATCACCACGAGCGCGGCGAGAATCGTCGGCCGCACGCCGAAGCGCTGCATCGCCGCGGCCGCGAACGGTCCGGTCAGCCCGTAGAGCGCGATGTTCACCGAGATCGCGAGCGAGATCGACGCGCGGCTCCAGCCGAACTCGTGCTCGAGCGGCACCATCAGCACGCTCGGCGTCGCGCGCGTGCCCGCCGCCGCGAGAAGAATCAGGAACACCACTGCCGCCGCGAGCCAGCCGTAATGGAAACGCCCGCCTATCCGCTTTGCCGCCCAGTTCATTCGTTTCACTCCTGACGCCGGCCGCGCCGAGCCCGTCGGCGCGCCGGTGGTTGAGGGGGAAGATGCGCCGATCATTGTTACCGATCAGTCACAATTGGTTGCGATCCTAGTGACTGCTCGGTAACATGTCAAGCATTCAATTTCGCAGTCGGGATCGAACATGGCCACCATCGTCGCCAAAACTGCCGCCAAGAGCGCCGCCCAACCGGCCGGCCGCCGCACGCGCGGCACCCAGGTCGCGGGCGCGCAGGCGCAGCAGCACCTGCTCCGCGCCGCTGAGGAGCTGTTCTATCAGGAAGGCGTTCGCGCGGTAGGCGTCGATGCGGTCGTCGAGCGCGCGGGCGTCAACAAGATGAGCCTTTACCGACAGTTCGCGTCGAAGGACGAACTCGTGCTCGCATACCTCGATCGAATGGACGCATGCTTCTTCGAGCGCCTCGACACGAGCGTCGCCAAGCATCCGGGCGATCCGAAGGCGCAGCTCGTCCAGTATTTCGACGACCTCGCGCAGCGCGCGTCGCAGCCGGGCTACCGAGGCTGTCCGTTCGTCAACGTCGCGACCGAATTTCCGGATCTCGATCATCCGGCGCGGCGCGCGGTCGCCGACAACAAGGATCGGCTGATGGCGCGGCTCGTCGCGCTGTCGGAAGCGGCGCGCGCGCGCGAGCCGCGGGCGCTCGCCGGCGCGCTCGCGCTGCTGATCGAGGGCATTTACGCGGCGAGCCAGACGTACCGGCCGGGCGCGTCCCCGATAGGCGGCGCGCCGGGTGTCGCGCGGCAGTTGATCGACGCGGCGTGCGCGTGACGCGCCGCCCCGGCCCGCTACAATCGCGGCTTGATCGCCACGCCGTTTCCGCCATGACCGAAGTCTCTCCGCCCGACGCCGACATCCTCGCCGCCACCCGCCACTGGCTGACGCGCGCGGTGATCGGGCTCAATCTGTGCCCGTTTGCGAAAAGCGTCCACGTGAAGCGGCAGATCCGCTACGCGATCAGCCACGCGACGTCGCTCGAAGCGGCGCTGACGGATCTCGAAAGCGAGCTGCGCCGCCTCGACGCCGCCGATCCCGACGAAATCGACACGACGCTCCTGATCTTTCCGAACACGTTCGACGATTTCCTCGACTACAACGACGCGCTGTGGTTCGCCGATCGCCTTCTGCAACAGTTGCGCCTCGACGGCACGCTGCAGATCGCGAGCTTCCATCCGCACTATCGGTTCGACGGCACCGAGCCCGACGACATCGAGAACTACACGAACCGCGCGCCGTATCCGATCCTGCACTTGCTGCGCGAGGCGAGCATCGAGCGCGCCGCCGACGCGTTCCCGGACGCGGCCGACATCTACGAACGCAATCAGGCGACGATGCGCCGCCTCGGCCACGCGGGCTGGCGCGACTGGATGGCGCAGCCCGGCGAAGGCGAAAGCGAAGACAAGAACGAAGGCAAGGAAGAAGCGCGGTAGCGCACAGCGCGAAGGCACGCCGCCGAACGCTTTCGCTTCGCGCGCAGCGAATGGCGCGTCACGCGCCGGAGATCACGCACGCGGCTGCCCGGAATCCGCCGCGGCCGGCTCGGCGTGCGCATCGCCCGCCGTCCGCGCATCGGGCACGAAGAAGCGCTCGCGCAGCTCCGCGAGCCCGAACATGTCGAGGATCTCGCCGAGCCGCTCATTCGGCTTGCGTCGCGGCAGGTTCTTGTATTGCGCGATGATGAGTTCGTTCTTCATCGAATGCTCCCAGCCGACGAGCTCGGTCACGCTCACCTGATAGCCGTGCGCCTCGAGCTGCAGGCAGCGCAGCACGTTCGTGATCTGGCTGCCGAACTCGCGCGTGTGCAACGGATGCCGCCACACTTCGCCCAGCGCGCTCGCGAGCGACTTCCCCTTGTTCCTGCGCAGCACGCCCGCGACTTCCGCCTGGCAGCACGGCACGAGCACGATGTGCCGCGCGCGCTTCGCGAGCGCGAAGCGGATCGCGTCGTCGGTCGCGGTGTCGCACGCATGCAGCGCAGTGACGACATCGACCGTTTCCGGCAATTTCGGCGACGCGATCGAATCGGCCACCGACAGATTCAGGAACGACATCCCGCCGAAGCCGAGCCGCGCGGCCAGCTCGGTCGAGCGCGCGACGAGCTCCTCGCGCGTTTCGATACCGTAGATGTGCGAGCCGGCGTGCGGACGCTCCTTGAAGAACAGGTCGTACAGGATGAAGCCGAGATACGACTTGCCCGCGCCGTGATCGACGAGCGTCACGCCGCCCTTTTCCCGCGCGACGTCCGCGAGCAGCGGCTCGATGAACTGGAACAGGTGATACACCTGCTTCAGCTTGCGGCGGCTGTCCTGGTTCATCTTGCCGTCGCGCGTCAGGATGTGCAGTTCCTTCAGCAGTTCGATCGACTGGTTCGGGCGGATTTCGTAGGTCTTGGTCGACATCGGGAAGCGGGCCGGCGCGGCCGCCCGGACCGGGGGTCGGGCGGCGGTGGGCGGCGTCAAGGCGTGCATGGAAGCGTCACAGTTTACCGAAAACCATCCGGGCCGCCCCGGCGAGCGTGCGGCGCGCGGCCCGCTAGTTGCGGGCGGCGAGCCGCCAGAGCGACGTCGTCTCCGCCGCGCGCGCGCGATGCAGCGGGTCCGTGGGGTCCGACGCCTTCGGATGCATGGGCTTCACGTCGTCGCGACCGACGACGACGAGGCCCGCCGCCTCGATCCAGCCGAGCAATTCCTCGCGCGTGCGCAGGCCGAGATGCTCGGCGAAGTCCGACAGGATCAGCCAGCCTTCGCCGCCCGGCGCGAGATGCGCGACGAGCCCGGCGAGAAAGCCCTTCAGCATCCGGCTGTCCGGATCATAGACCGCATATTCGAGCGGCGAGCTGGGCCGCGCGGGCACCCACGGCGGATTGCAGACGACGAGCGGCGCGCGCCCGTCGGGAAACAGATCGGCTTCGACGACCTCGACCCGCGATGCGTAGCCGAGCCGCGCGACGTTCCGAGCCGCGCACGCGAGCGCGCGCTTGTCCTGATCGGTCGCGACGACGCGCTCGACGCCGCGCGACGCGAGCACCGCCGCCAGCACGCCGGTGCCGGCGCCGATATCGAACGCAAGCGACGTCGACGGCAGCGGCGCGCGCGCGACGAGCTCGACGTACTCGCCGCGCACGGGCGAGAACACGCCGTAGTGCGGATGAATCCGCTCACCGCCGAGCGCGGCGATCGGCACCCCCTTCTTGCGCCATTCGTGCGCGCCGACGATGCCGAGCAGCTCGCGCAGCGACGCGATCGAGCGCTCGCCGCCCGCGCCGTACGCCTCCTCGCACGCGGCGCGCAGATCCGGCGCGCGGCGCAGCGCGATCGAATAATCAGCTTCGAGCGGAATCAGCAGCATGCCGAGCGTGCGGGCGCGCTGCGCCTGCGCCATCCGGTGGAGGTTGAACGCGTCGACGGGCGTCGCGGCGGGCTTGTTGACCTTCTTGGGCTTGCGCTCGACGCGGCGCGCGAGCGCCTGCAGCAGTTGGCGCGCGTTCTGGAAATCGCCTTGCCAGACGAGCGCCGTGCCTTCGCACGCGAGGCGATACGCGACGTCGGCCGTCGTGCGGTCGTTGGCCACGACCGCGCGGCGCGGCGGCGGCGAGCCGGCTTCCGAGCGCCAGCGGACTACGTGCTCGACGCCGTCGGCGTCGGTCCAATGAAATTCGGGAAAGGCAGTCACGAGGAATCGGGAATCGTTGAGTCGACGGGCGGCGCGACGCGCCGCGGACGACACAGTACCGCGCTTTGCGCCGGCCGGCAAAAAAACGCCGGGCGCGCGCTGGCGACGTGCGGTTTTTTGCGCGGCCAAGGTCGCCACATCGATCGCCGCTCGTCGAGCGCCGCGCCGCACATGCCGCCCGCAGCGCCCGCTTTCGTCAGACCTTCGCCGGCGCGGCCCCGGTGCGGCGCTTCGGCGTCAACGCATGCGCGAAGCGCACGAACGGCGCTTCGAAGAGCCGATGGCTCGCCCACGACAGCGCGATCGCCGGCAGGACCGGCAACGCCATGTAGAAGCTAAGCGGCAGGTCCGTGATCCCGTATCGTTCGCACGCCCACAGCAACAGATACAGCGGAATGCCGTGCAGCAGATAGATCGAGTAGCTGATCTCGCCGAGCCACGCGAAGAGCCTCAGCCGAATCTTCAATACAGTTGCTAGCGCAACGAAAATCGCGATGCCGAACACGTAGCCGAACGACGCCGACATATGCACGAAGTCGCCGTGCCGCCAGTTCGCCGCCGCCATCAACAGCGAGATCGCGACGATGAAGAGCGCGAGCGCGACGGTCGCCGCGCGATACGTGAGCGGCCGGCGGCCGCGCATCCATTCGAACGTCTGCGACGGCGTCTCGTACGCTTGCCTGAAGCACGCGCCCCAGAACATGATTGCGAGGTGATAGAGCATCCCCTTGTACTGGCCGAGCGCGCTCGCCGGAACGATCTTGAGCGCCGACGTGACGACGAAGAGCACGCACAGCCCCCCGCAAACGGCGCACAGGTCGCGCATGCGATGCAGCGCGCCGGCGCGAAACAGCAGCACGCACAGCACGTAGAAGTACAGCTCCGTTTCGAGCGTCCAGTAGTGCCCCATCACCGGATCGCGGCCGAACGCAGTCGGGATCATCGTCACGTTCGCGAGCAGGCCGGACGCGTCCATTCGCAGCCCGAACAATAGCCAGTACACGAGATAGCCGAGCGGCAGCGACAGCCAGAATGCCGGATAGAGCCGAAAGAAACGGCGCACGACGAAGCGGCGCGTGCCCTGCGAAGGCGCGCCGCGCAGGCTGGTCGGAATCAGCATCCCGCTGATGCAAAAGAAGATGACGACGCCGATGCGCCCGAAATTCACCGAGCGCTGCACCGCGTCCAGCACGTGCTGCGAGGCTGCGAGCCTGTCGAACAGCTCCGCGTAGTGCGTCCACATGACGAACAGCACGGCGACGGCGCGCATTGCATCGACGTGCGCGAAACGGCTCGGGCTGGTGGAATCGGACATGGCTGGATCGATCGTACGGCTGGCGCTGCGCGCGAAACGGCGACGCGCGCAGACTCGACGCATGCGTGCGCGCCGAGCGGCATCGCCGCCTCGTCACCACACCGTACCGCGCGGCGCGCGCGCTTTCCGTGCGGCACCGCACGCAGCGGCGCGCGACCAGCGGGATCGATCAGCCGGGCGACGTCGCGTGCGGCCCGGTAAACGCTCCGCTCGGCGCAGAAGGCGCAGACGCATGCCCGCATGACGAACCGCGTCGCGCGCGAGATACGCATCGCCATGCGCGCGCCTCGGCGCACGCTCCTCCGCTCGTCAGCGAATCACGACTGCCGAAAGGCGCGGTCGTCCGCGAATCTCGCGTCACGCTCGCTCAATCGCCACCGCCATACCCGCCCGACGACGCCGGCAGACTGAGCGTGCCCGAATCGGTGAAGCGCACGCTGCCGAACATTCCGCCCGCGAGCTTGCCGCGCAGCACGTAGGGCAGCTTGCCGGATGCCGTCACGTCCGCGAGCCCGAACGCCTGCCGCGCGGCCGAGAACGCGGAGACCGTGACCGGTACGCTCAGCACCTGTTCGCCGAAGCGCGGCACCGTGCCCCGCGCGTCGCTCACGCCGCTCGCGAACGGCCGGCCGTTCAGTTCGAGATCGAGCGCGACGCCGTCGTAGTCGATCTGCGCGTCGTTCGGATTCTGCAGCCGCAGCTTCACGTCGAAGCGCATTTCGAGCCCCTGCCCGACGAGCGGCTCGATACCGACGACGCTCACGCGCACGGGATCATGCGCGGTCAGCGCCGCGCATCCGCCAAGCGCGAGCAGCGCGGCGAGCGTGGCAAACAATAGTCCAGCGAACGAGCGGGAGCGGTACCAGACATGCATCGACGACGATCCTCGAAACAGGGCGCGGGAGCCGCCATTTTAACCAGCGCCCGCACGACGTCCGCGGAACCGCCCGCGTGCCGCCCGGCACGCAACTCCCACCTTTCGTAGTTCGCCGAGCGACTTCCCGCATGCCCCGTGCGCGCACTACGAACATTCAATTAGCACCATTCGCGGATTAAACATTCCGAAAATGAAATTGGAGGAAGAAATCGAAAAGCCGCCTCTCATCAAATTTTTTTTGATTCCTTTACGTTAATCCATCAAGTATATTGAGCCATCTTTCGAATTGCCTGACATTCCTTAAAGCAGCTTGACGAAGCTGACGTTCCGCCTGGAGAGGGGCGGATGGCCTTCGCCACGCCACATGGGATTGTACAGGCGACGAAGGCCGCCGGGCGCGCGTTCCGCCGCACCGGCCATCATTCACAAACCAGAATCAAAAGGGGGCACCCAATCATGATTAACTTCACGTAAGAATCCTGCAGTCTTTTCAAATATAACCGGGGTAATTCATTTCGCTGTCGATTGACGGCGGAGGCGAACTATTGCCCGTCGAATTCATGCAGGACCGGACGATTTCTTTTCAATTCGAGGTTCAGTATGTGGATAAACAATCGTAGATTGCGATATCTGTCCCTGCTCGGCGCGCTCGCGCTCGCCGCCTGCGGCGGCGACGACGGCGGCACCGGCTCGGCCGTGTCGCTCGGCGCCGCGCACAGCCCGTCGAACGGCGCGAACGGCAACGCAGCCGCGCCCGCCAACGCGGTCGACAAGAGCACGAAGCCCGTCGAAATGCCCGACACCGTCGTGCCCGTCAACTACAAGCTCTGGTTCCGCCCGAACGCGGACCTGAATCAATTCAGCGGCCGCGCGGATGTCGAGATCAAGGTGCTCAAGCCCGTCAACGCGATCGTCGTCGCGGGCCACCGGATCCAGTTCACGAACGGCAAGACCACGCTGCAGCCCGGCAACGTGCAGTTGGTCGCGACGCCGCAGGACAAGGGCGACTTCTATCAGTTGCGTCCCGCGAGCGGCCAGATCGCCCCGGGCAACTATTCGCTGCATATGGAGTGGCAAGGGATCATCAACTTCAAGTCATACGACGACCCCGTCAATCACACGGGCGGCAGTTGCGGCAACGATCCGTATCCGGGCTGCTCGGCGGCCGAAGGAATCTTCCGCGTCGACCTGAAGAGCACCGACGGCACGACGAGCGGCGCGATCCTCACGCAGGGCGAAACGAACCTGTCGCGTCAATGGTTCCCGGGCTGGGACGAGCCCGCGTTCCGGCCGACCTATGAAGTGACGGCCGAAGTGCCGCAGGCATGGCGCGTCGTGTCGAATGCGGCCGAATTGCCGTCGGCGAACGTCGGCGGCGGCTACAAGCTGGTGTCGTTCGAGAAGACGCCGCCGATGCCGTCGTATCTGCTGTTCTTCGGCGGCGGCCTGTTCGACGTGCTCGAAGACGACTTCTCGAGCCCGCTGCCGGACGGCCGCGGCCTGCATCTGCGCATCTTCACGCCGCCCGGCATGCGCGAATGGGCACGCCCCGCGATGCAGCGCACCAAGCAGGCGCTCGATTACTACTATCGCTACACCGGCATTACGCTGCCGCTCAAGAAGTTCGACACGGTCGCCGCGAACGACGCGTTCAAGGACCAGAAGGGCCTGAACTTCGGCGGCATGGAGAACTGGGGCTCGATTCTCGAGTTCGCCGACGACATCCTGCCCGAACCGGGCAAGCCGATGTCGCGCTACGGCAACCAGGTGCTCACGCACGAAGTCGCGCACCAATGGTTCGGCGATCTCGTGACGACCGACTGGTGGGACGACGTTTGGCTGAACGAATCGTTCGCGCGCTTCTTCGAAACGAAGACGACGATCCAGTTCTTCCCGGACGAGTTCAACTGGCTCGATCACGTCAGGTCCAAGTATCGCGTGATCAACAAGGACATCAGCGCGGACGCGTTCCCGATTCAGCCGAACTTCAACGGCTGGGCGTCGAACGACTTCGTCGTGAGCGCGAGTTCCTTCGTCTATAACAAGGGCGGCATGGTGCTGAAGATGCTCGAGGGCTATCTCGGCGAACAGACGCTGCGCAAGGGCCTCCAGCAGTACCTGAACGACTATGCGTTCGGAAACGGCACGCCGAAGCGTCTGTGGGATGCGCTCTCCGCCGCGAGCGGCCAGCAGGTCGGCCCGATCGGCGACAGCTTCGTGCGCCAGACGGGCGTGCCGCTGCTGACGCTCGACACGCAATGCGATCTGACGAAGAACCAGAATGTCGTGACGCTCAAGCAGTCGCCGTTCCCGAACAAGAACAAGTATCCGGGCGCGCAGTGGACGATCCCCGTCACGCTCGCGTTCGGCGACGGCCTCGTCAATCGCAAGACGCTCGCGCTGAAGGATACGCAGACACAGATCCGCCTCGACGGCTGCTCGGCCGTCGTCGCGAATCCGAGCGGGTTCGACTACTACGTGACGAACTACAGCGATGCCGCGTGGAGCGCGCTCCTCACGCAGATCAATGCGTCGACGGACCCGGTGCTGCTGCTGAACCTGAAGAGCGAGGCCGCGCTGCTCGTCGCGTCGAATCTCGCGCCGCCTTCCCGCGAGACGAGCATCTCGTCGATCAATTCGCCGGCCGCGATGAAGCTGCGTCAGGTGCCGTCGATCCTTGAGACGCCGAAGGAACGCCCGCAACTGCGTTACCAGGGTGAGTTCACGCCGCGGCAACAGCGGACGGAATAAGCGGTTCGCGAACGTCGCCGCTCGACTCCGCCGCCGCGGCGTGCACGCGGCGGCGGCGGAGAAACGGCAAGGCTATGATTCGCGATGCGAAGCAAATCATGCGGGCCTCCGATCGGAGGCCCGTTTTTATCTTCGCTGTCCCGTCGAAATCGACGTTCAAACGACGCCTCGAAACGATGTCCGTACTCGGTCATTTCAAATAATCGGTAATCGGGCGTACACAATACCCTCATTCGGCGCGTCGAATCTTTAAAGCATTTGACAATTTCCTGGACGAAAAGCAAATCCAATCGGTCCACCGCCTGCTCGCCAACCACACTTCCGGCGTGGCGCAAACGGCTTCTCGATCTCGTCCGCAACCCGCCCCGCCTGATCTCGAATCATTCGATCTTTATAAGCATTTCATCGTGTTTTTCAGGCGCGCTTTAAACGCCGATTAAACGGACGAACTGCACCTCGTTGATGAGTACGCTACCGAACTTAACAGTTCAAACCGACCTTCGATAATTGCGTCACGACAACGCGAGCATCGAAACATGCCGCCGCGTCTTAGTGAATTCGCTGAACCCGCGCAATCGCATTCGCTCGATCGCGCGACGCGCCGCACGGCAGGCGCGCCGCAACCGGTCGACGCCCGTTGCCTGCGGCTCGGCGCCGTTCGTCGACGATCGAATCGCGATGCCCGACGACGAACGAACGTTGCTATTCATCCAAGAGCAAGTTCGGGGGGCCGATTGACGACGAAGGCAGAGGAACACAGCGTGGATCACGCATCCGGCGCATCGCGATCCGAATCGACGATGCGCCGAGCGCAAGGACGACACGGTCATCGGGCGTCGCGGACGGATCGGCGCGCCGCGCATCGATCCGCTCACCGCGACGAGCGATGACCGAAGACCGGATTGATTTGCAGCGCTGCGTGAACGGCGTCGCAGATCTGCCCCGCCAGATGGGCCATCTGGCAATTACTTGGAGAAAGGCAATGCAAGAGCTCAACCAACAAGAGATCGATCTCGTCGGCGGCGCAACGGTGGGCGGCGGCCTGATCGGCGGCCTCACGGGCCTGATCGGTGCTTACGGCGGCGCGCTGTACGACCTCGGCGCGAACCTGACGGGCGACCTCGTCGGCTTCGCGACGGGCGTGGTCCAGATCGGCGAAACGCTGGTCGGCGGCACGCTCGGCAACCTCGCGAGCATCATCACGGGCCCGAAGGCGTAACACCATCACATCGATGATCGATTGAGCGCCGGCAGATCCCTCTCTTCTTGTCTCGGCCGCTCGATGGATTTTCCAGCCACCTGCACATCATTCGGAGATTCACTATGCAAGAACTCAATCAACAAGAAATCGCCATGGTCGGCGGCGCTTCGCTCCTGACCAACCTGGTTGGCGCGATCGGCAACGAAGTGCTGCTGCTCGGCCAATCGGCCTACAATTTCGGCGCGAACCTGACCGACAGCGCAGGCGCGATCCTGACGCACACGGTCGACGGCATCGCCGGCGCGCTGACCAGCACGGTCGGCATCATCCAGGGCGTGCTGACGGGCAACTGATCGCGTCGCCACGCGACGACTATCGCAGCCGACGCGCCGAACGATCCTCCGGCGTCGACAGCTTAGTTAGTCATGCTGAGTGCGTGCCCGGCCCCGTCTCCGGGCACGCATGCCGAACGATTTCACCTTGCCTGCGCCGCCACACGCCATATCCGGCGCATGCGCGATCCGCAGCCCGCGGACACCGCGCCCGACATCCCCAAGCCGATCGCTTTCCGCTCGAATCGTCCGGCGCGCTGGGGGAAAGATTTCAAATATCGTCAAAACGTAGACCAACGCGCTTTCCTGTTCGACCAGGCTCCGATACCTTCTGATGCGACGCCAACGAATTCGAATCGTCCGCATCCGAGGCCAGGGCTGCCGCGCTTTTCAGCGAGTGGCCGCCGCGGACGATTCGTCGATGAAACGCCGAACGCCGCCTGCGCATCGCGGCTCCGTTCGCCGGGACATCGTCACGACATCCATGACGAGCCAGACATGCACGAATCGACTCGAGCACGAATCGAAGTCACAGCGCGCAGCGCGCGCCCCATCGACGCGGCGCGCGCACCCGCCGGCCGCGGCGCGCGAACGGCCTGAGCACGGCGCGACCCCGCTTCGCGACGATCTACACGTTACTTTCGGCAGTCCTCCATGACGCCCAACACTCCACTCTTTCGCACGGCCGCCCAGGAAGCGCAGCGCACGCAGACGCTCGGCGAGATCGTGCTGATCCGCCCCGTGACGTTCGCCGTGCTTGCGAGCGCGGCCGCGAGCATGGCGCTCGGCGTGATCCTGCTCTTCACGTTCGGCACCTATACGCGGCGCACGACGGTCGACGGCGTGCTCACGCCGGACACGGGCCTCGTCAAGGTCTATGCGCAGCAGACGGGCGTCGTGCTGAAGAAGAACGTCGTCGAAGGGCAGCACGTGACGCGAGGACAGGTGCTCTATACCGTATCGACCGACCTGCAGAGCGCGGCCGCGGGACAGACGCAGGCCGCGCTCATCGAGCAGGCGCAGCAACGCAAGACATCGCTGCAGCAGGAACTCGACAAGACCCGTCGCCTGCAACAGGACGAGCGCGACACGCTGCAATCGAAGATCGCGAGCCTGCGCGCGGAACTCGCGGGCATCGACGATCAGATCGCCGCGCAACGCACGCGCACGTCGATCGCGGCCGACGCCGCGTCGCGCTACGCCGGCCTGCTCGCTCAGGACTACATCTCGAAGGATCAGGCGCAACAGCGCCAGGCCGATCTGCTCGATCAGCGCTCGAAGCTGAACAGCCTGATGCGCGACCGCGCGAGCGCGTCGCAGGCGCTGAAGGAGGCACTCAACGATCTGTCGGGGCTGTCGCTCAAGCAGCAGAACCAGTTGTCGCAGATCGACCGCAGCGTGATCGACGTCGATCGCACGCTGATCGAAAGCGAAGCGAAGCGCGAGTTCGTCGTCACCGCACCGGAAACGGGCACCGCGACAGCGGTGATCGCCGAGCCGGGCCAGACGGCCGACACGTCGCATCCGCTCGCGAGCATCGTGCCGACGGGCGCGCACTGGCAGGCGTATCTGTTCGTGCCCAGTGCGGCGGTCGGCTTCGTGCACGTCGGCGATCGCGTGCTCGTGCGCTATCAGGCGTATCCGTATCAGAAGTTCGGCCAGTACGAAGCGAGCGTCGTGTCGATCGCGCGCACCGCGCTGTCGGCGGCCGAGCTCGCGACGAGCGGCGGGCCCGCCGCGCAGACGGCGAGCGGCACGTACTACCGGATCACGGTCGCGCTGAAGTCGCAAAGCGTGATGGCATATGGCCGGGCGCAGCCGCTGCAGGCCGGCATGGCGCTGCAGGCCGACGTCCTGCAGGAACGCCGCCGCCTGTACGAATGGGTGCTCGAACCTCTTTACAGCCTGACGGGCAAACTCTGACGCGCTCCAAGCCTATGTCACTCCTCGATCGTCTCTCGTTCGGCATCGGCAGCAAGCTGCCGATGATCTTGCAGACCGAAGCGGCCGAATGCGGCCTCGCCTGTCTCGCGATGGTTGCCGGCTTTCACGGCCATCACATCGACCTCGCAACGATGCGCGCGCGCTTCCCCGTGTCGCTGAAGGGCGCGGGCCTCGGCCGCGTGATCGACATCGCGCAGCGCCTCGACCTCGGCACGCGCGCGCTGAAGCTCGATCTCGACCAGCTCGGCCAGTTGCGCGTGCCCTGCATGCTGCACTGGAACTTCAACCATTTCGTCGTGCTGAAGGAGATCAGCGGCAAGCACGTGATCATTCACGATCCGGCGCAGGGCGTGCGCAAGCTGTCGTTCGACGAAGCGTCGCGCTCGTTCACGGGCGTCGCGCTCGAGCTGTGGCCGACGGGCAGCTTCAAGCCGCGCGAGGCTGCGCCCGCCGTGAAGCTGCGCCAGTTGCTCGGCCCCGTGTCCGGGCTGTCGCGCTCGCTCGGCCAGATCCTCGTGCTCGCGATCGCGCTCGAAGTGTTCACGCTCGTCTCGCCGTTCTTCCTGCAATGGGTGATCGACGAAGTGATCGTCAGCGCCGATCGCGACCTGCTGACCGTGCTCGCGCTCGGCTTCGGCCTGTTGCTGCTGATGCAACAGGCGACGAGCGCGATCCGGGCGTGGGCGCTGATGTATCTCGGCACGACGCTCAACGTGCAGTGGCGCGCGAACGTGTTCACGCACCTGCTGAATCTGCCGGTTCAATATTTCGAGCGCCGCCATCTCGGCGACGTCGTGTCGCGCTTCGGCTCGATCGACACGATCCAGCAGACGATGACGACATCGTTCCTGTCCGCGGTGATCGACGGCCTGATGACGATCGTCACGCTCGCGATGATGTTCGTCTACAGCCGCACGCTCGCGTTCGTCGCGCTCGGCACGATGGCGCTGTACGCGCTGCTGCGCTGGCTCTGGTACCGGCCGCTGCGCCGCGCGACGGAAGACCAGATCATTCACACCGCGAAGCAGCAGAGCCACTTCCTCGAAACGGTGCGCGGCGTGAAGACGATCAAGCTGTTCAATCGCCAGACCGAGCGCCGTTCGAGCTGGCTCACGCTGCTCGTCGAGCAGATCAACGCGGGTCTTCACGCGCAGAAGCTGCAACTGCTGTATCAGCAATTGAACGGCCTGCTGTTCGGCCTCGAAGGGCTCGTCATCATCTGGCTTGGCGCGCGGCTCGTGATGGACGGCGAATTCACGGTCGGCGTGCTGATGGCGTTCAACGCGTACAAGGGGCAGTTCGACAGCCGCGTCGGCAGCCTGATCGACAAGTTCTTCGAAGTGAAGATGCTGCAGCTTCAGGGCGAGCGGCTCTCCGACATCGTGTTCGCAAAGGGCGAATCCGACGCGGGCGTGCGCCACGTGCCGGGCGAAGCGGAGAATCTTTCCGCGAGCATCGAAGCCGACAACCTCATGTTCCGCTACGCCGAAGGCGAGCCGGCCGTGCTCGACGGCGTATCGCTGAAGATCGAGCCTGGCGAGTCGGTCGCGCTGATCGGCGCGTCGGGCTGCGGCAAGACGACGCTCGTCAACGTGCTGCTCGGCATCCTCGAGCCGACGGGCGGCAAGATCAGGATCGGCGGCGTCGACGTCGAGCGCCTCGGGCTCGAACGGCTGCGCTCGCTCGTCGGCACCGTGCTGCAGGACGACGTGCTGTTCGCGGGCTCGATCGCCGACAACATCAGCTTCTTCGATCCGGACGCCGATCCGAAGTGGATCGCCGAATGCGCGCAGCTCGCGGCCGTGCACGCGGACATCGTCGCGATGCCGATGGGCTACAACACGCTCGTCGGCGACATGGGCACGGTGCTGTCGGGCGGGCAGAAGCAGCGCGTGCTGCTCGCGCGTGCGCTCTACAAGCGGCCGAAGATCCTCGTGCTCGACGAAGCGACGAGCCACCTCGATCTGCAGCGCGAGCGGCAGGTGAACGCCGCGGTCGGCGCGCTGAAGATGACGCGCGTGATCGTCGCGCACCGGCCGGAGACGATCGCGTCCGCGTCTCGGGTGATCATGCTCGACGCGGGCAAGGTCGCGCTCGACAAGCCGACGGCCGCGCTCGCCGCAGCGCCGAGGCCGGCCGCGACGCCCGCTCCGGCCGCCGCTCCCACGCCGGCTGCGACGCAACCGATCACGGGGCGATGATCGCGATGAAGCCAGCACGCACTCTCGTCATGGTCGGCGCGCTCGCGCTCTTCGCGTCGCATGCGGCGCACGCGCAATGGCTCGATATTTACGGAACCCGAAAGAATGTGTCCGCTTCGCCCGCCGCACCTCTGCTGAAGAACGCGACATGCCAGCCCGAAGCGGCGAGCCGTCCGATCGAGCTCGAAGACGCGATCCTGCAGGCGATCTGCGCGAACCCGCAGGCGCGGCGCGCGTGGGCGGACGCACGCGCGCAGGCGGCGCAGGTCGGCGTGAAAGAAGCCGCCTATCTGCCGACGCTGAATGCCACAGGCGGCATCCAGCGCAATTGGCAAACGACTACCTACGAAGTCAGTAACGGCATCGAATCGGCATCGGTGGATCAATCGCAGATTCAGACGAGCCGCTATGGCGCGCTGAACCTGAGCTGGGTGCTGTTCGATTTCGGCAAGCGCAGCGCGGCGCTCAGGCAGGCGCGCGAACTCCTCGCCGCCGCCAACGCGACGCAGGACGACACGTTGCAGACGATCCTCTTCAACGCCGCGCAAGCGTATTACAACTTGCGCGACGCGCAGGCGGCCGTCGACGCGGCACGCACGACCGAACGCGTCGCGCAGGACAGCCTCACCGCGGCGAAGGCGAAGCACGACGCCGGCGCCGGCACACTGAGCGATCGGCTACAGGCGCAGACGAGCTACCGCCGCGCGGTGCTCGACCGCGTGAGCGCCGAGGGCGACGTGCGAAACGCGACGGGCGCGCTCGCGGCCGCAATGGGGCTCGACGCGAACACGCCGCTGCAGATCGCGACCGCCGAGCCGCCCGTCGACCGCAACGAATTCGCGGAAGGCGTCGCGCAATTGATCGACGAAGCGAAGCGGCAGCATCCGAAGCTCGTCGCCGCGCGCGCGAAGCTCGACGCGGCGCGCGCGAACATCGACGCGGTGCGCGCGCAGGGCCGCCCGACCATCTCGTTGACCGGCAGCCTCAGCCGCAACAGTCCCTCCTATCAGCAACAGCCCGGCCTCCAGACCACGGCAAGCCACGGCAGCATGATCGGCGTGCAGGTGACGATTCCGCTCTTCGAGGGCTTCGCGTCGGGCTACCGCGTCGCGGCCGCGCAGGCGCAGGCCGACGCGCAGGAAGCCGATGTGCGGAACACCGAGTTGAACGTATCGCTCGACGTATGGAAGAGCTACCAGAGCCTGCAGACCGACACCGCAAATCTCGACAACTCGAAGGACCTGCTCGGCGACGCGCAGCGCTCGCTCGACATCGCCCGTGGCCGCTACAAGGCGGGCGTCGGCACGTTCACGGAGCTGCTCAATGCGCAGACGGCGCTCGCCGACGCGCAGAAGCAACGCGTGCAGGCGATATCGAAATGGCGGACTGCGCGGCTCAAGCTCGCGGCGAGCCTCGGCAGCATCGGCCTGTGGTCCGCGCATTGAAAGAACGTGAATGCAGCGGCGGCGTCGCGTTCACGCCCGGAATGACGAAGCAACTGCCGGATGCCGAGACGCGCGCCGCGATTCGACATCGGCGCGGAAAATCGCAAGATTGAAAGGCCGGCGAGAGATGCCGACCGAAAGCGCGACGCGTTCGCGTCACGCGCATCACGTCACGGCTGGCGGTTCTGCGTCGCGGAAGTCGGGCACGCCGGATCTTTGCCCCAGTGGTTTTCACACACGCGCCAGCGGCACAGTTGATCCTCGAAGAAACCACGCTCGCTGCACTCCTTCACGCGCGCAGCAAGCGATGCATCGGCCGATGCGGTTGCGGTTGCGGTTGCGGTTGCCGCCGCCGCCTTCTTCGGCGTCGCGTTCGCGCTCGACTTCGCCGCATCGGCGGACTTCGCCGCGTCGGCCGGCTTCGTGCGCGCGACGAGCGCGGCGAGCAGATCGGCGTCGGGATCGTCCTTCCCGTTCTTCTTCGCAGCGGCCTCGCGGCGCGGCTTTCTCGCTTGCGCGGCTTCCGCGGTCTGGGTCTTTTCGTGGCGCTTGCGCACCGCGGCCTCCGCCTTCGCGTGCACCGCGTCCTGCTTGTCCTGTTTCGCGGCGGCGCTCTTCTCCCCGCGTTTCGCCGGCTTCGCTGCTGCAACCGCAGCCGCGGCCGCCGTCGCGCCCGCGACGGCCCCGGTCGTCGACACGTCGGACGCCCCGTTCGCGAGCGCGCGCGACAGGCGGCTCTCGCCGCCCGCCGAAGCGGCAGCGGCCGGCTTCGCATCGCTCGCGACGTTGTCGTCATTGACGATCGTCGCAGGCTGCGGCGCCGATGCCTGCGCAACCTGCGCCGCGCTCGCCGGCACGGCGTGGCTCGCGCCCGCCGCCGCGACGGCGGGCGCCGACGCCGACGCGACTTCGGCCGATTCAGCGGAAGGCTGCTGCAATCGCCATGCGCCCCACCCGGCTACCGCGACGACGGCGAGCGCGACAAGCGCGATCGGCCCTTTGCGCGAACGCGGCGCGTTTTCGGTCTGGGGGGAGACGCGGCCTTCAAGATTCGCGAGAATACGCGAGTTGTTCGCGCCGCTCTCTTTGCCGGCATCGGAAGAAAGCAGGCTAGGCGGGGCTTTCGAATTCGAATCGTCCGGCGCGCTCATTCAGTGTCTCGTTGAATCCTGGTTTAATTCGCCGCAATAATATTGTCCCGGCCTACGCGGAAGCAGGCCTGATTCTAAGATCAAGCATTGCAAATTACAATCGATTCCATATTCCGGGGTTTTCTTTGATCGCCGTCGTTCTAGTCGCCTATTTCGCCGTCGCCGTCCTCGCTGCGGCGCTGCTGTTATTGCCGGCAGTGCGCGCGACGGTATTCGATTCGGTCGCCCAATTTCATGGCCGAATCAGCCGGCGCGCATCCGATCGCGCGGCCCGTGCGCGCGAGCGTCTCGCGCAATCGGCAAAAATGTCGCGCTCGACTTTAAGCGGCATGCAAAATTTACTAGTGCGGCGGCGCTTGCTGATTGCGACCACGACAGGTATTCTTGCGACGCCTCCATTGATTGCTATCGCGTTGCGCGGTCGGCAACTATTCCAATACGACGATACATTGCGCGTCCCGGACGAGAAAATCGCCGCGCTTTTAAAAGGCGAGCAGCTCGTTCCGCCGCTGCCGCTGCCGCCCGAAGTCTTCGCCACCCGCGAGGTCGAGCAGGTCAGGCCCGCGCTGAAGGACGCAAGCCGCGATTGGAACTTGCTCGACACCGATTTCAGAACGCGCCTGCTGCTCGTCTACAAGATCATGCGCGAGCAGCACGGCTATGAAATGGCGCTGCTCGAAGGCTACCGCAGCCCCGAGCGGCAAAACCGATTGGCGCAAATGGGCGGCAACGTCACCAATGCGGCGGCGTTTCAGAGTTATCACCAATACGGACTGGCGGCTGACAACGCGTTCCTGCGCGACGGCAAGCTCGTCATCTCGGAAAAAGATCCGTGGGCCATGCGAGGCTATCAGTTGTACGGACAAGTCGCCGAAGAGGTCGGCTTGACCTGGGGTGGCCGATGGAAAATGATGGACCTCGGACACGTCGAATACCATAAGCCCGGCTTCAAGCTCGGGCGCTCGTCCGCTCGATGAAGGACGAGCAGTAAATAATGAGGGCGGCATGGGGCTACCAGACATCGCGACGGGATCACAATCCGGCATTCATTCGATCGACGCGCGACGCTCGATGGGCGCACCGCGCGCGAGCATGCCGTCGCACGTCCCGCTACGGCGGCCCTTCTTCTCTCCAGACGCAGTCGCGACAACATGACGTCACCCGACGCCGTCACGCTTGTCGATGCGCGCCCATCGCGCGGCGCACACGTTTCGCGCCGTCACCCCATCGCTGAATCGAATCTGAATCGCACCGGAACCTGAACGTCCTATGCAACGCTTCCTCAACGTGTTGACTCACCCTCGCACGCTCACGATCGTCGGCTTCGCCGCGCTCGCGGCGGTTTTGTTCATCGCGGCCGATGCGCTACAGATCGGCCTCGTATGGGCGGCCGTCGCGCTCGCCGCCGCGCTCGCGCTCTGGCTCGCGACGAAGCTCTGGCGCCGCTGGCGCGTGCGCCGCGCGAACCGCCAGCTCGGCGACATCCTCGAGCAGCAGGCCGAAACCGGCAAGGTATCCGCCGCCGTGGCCGAACCCGCGAAGCGGGCGGACCTCGACGTGCTGCGCACCCGCCTCGCCGACACGGTGAAGACGATCAAGACTTCGAAGATCGGCCAGGTGTCGGGCGGCTCCGCGCTGTACGAACTGCCGTGGTACATCGTGATCGGCAACCCGGCCGCGGGCAAGAGCAGCGCCGTCATCAACTCGGGGCTGCAGTTTCCGTTCGCGGACAAGAACAGCGCGGTGATCCACGGCATCGGCGGCACGCGCAACTGCGACTGGTTCTTCACGACGGAAGGCATCCTGCTCGACACCGCGGGCCGCTATTCGGTGCACGAGGAAGATCGCAGCGAATGGCTCGGCTTCCTCGATCTGCTCAAGCGCCATCGCCCGAAGGCGCCGATCAACGGGATCATCGTGACGGCGAGCATCGCCGAGCTGACGGGCAACCGCCCCGAATTCGCGATCAATCTCGCGAAGAACCTGCGCCAGCGCGTGCAGGAGCTCACCGAGAAGCTCGAAGTGTTCGCGCCCGTCTACGTGATGTTCACGAAAGCCGATCTGATCACGGGCTTCACCGAATTCTTCAGCAGCAACGATCGCCAGGAATACGACCGCGTGTGGGGCGCGACGCTGCCGTACGAGCCAGACGAGAAGCGCGACGTCGTCGCGCTGTTCGATCAGCGCTTCGAAGAACTGTACGACGGGCTGAAGGAAATCAGCGTCGCGCAACTGTCGATCAGCCGCGGCAACAAGCTTTCGCCCGGCCAACTGAGCTTCCCGCTCGAATTCTCGACGATCAAGCCCGCGCTGCGCTCGTTCCTCGCGACGCTGTTCGAGGACAACCCGTTCCAGTACAAGCCAATCTTCCGCGGTTTCTACTTCACGAGCGCGCTGCAGGAAGGCGAAACGAACAGCGCGGCCGCGCAGCGGATCGCGAATCGCTTCGGCCTCGATTCGCAAAGCCTGCCGAAACCGCACAGCGCGTTCTCGAAGAACGGCTTCTTCCTGCGCGACCTGTTCTCGAAGGTGATCTTCGCGGACCGCCAGACGGTGCGCCAGTTCGCGAGCCCGACGAAGACGCGCATGCGCTACGCGACGTTCTTCGGCTTCGTCGCGGCACTCGCGCTCGCGCTCGGCGGCTGGACCTGGTCGACGATCGGCAACCAGCAGCTCGTCTCGAACGTGCAGGCCGACCTCGACAACGTGACCCGTCTGCAGCAGAACCGCAACGACCTGCAGTCGCGCCTGCAGGCGATGGACATCCTCGAGGACCGGATCGAGCAGCTCGAGCAGTTCCGCCGCGACAAGCCGCTGTCCGTGTCGCTCGGCCTGTATCAGGGCAATCGGCTCGAGCAGCATCTGTTGACCGAATACTACAACGGCGTGCGGCAGATCCTGCTCGCCCCCGTGTCGGACAATCTCGCGTCGTTCCTGAAGGACGTGAACGCGCATCCGGACCAGCTCGCGCCGATGACGCGCGCGCCCGAATCGGGCGCGACGCCGGCGGGCCCGATGCCGGTGTCGACGAATCCCGCGGCGCCGGGCGCGGCCCCTTCCCCCGCCGCCGCACAGGGCCAGCAGCAGGGCGGCCTCTATAACGACGCGTCGCCGACCAACGTCGAGGACGCGTACAACGCGCTGAAGACCTACCTGATGCTGTCCGACAAGCGGCACGTCGAACAGGCGCACCTGACCGACCAGGTCGCGCGCTTCTGGCGCGGCTGGCTCGAGACGAATCGCGGCAACATGCCGCGCGACGAGATGATCAAGAGCGCGGAGCGGATGATCACGTTCTACCTGTCGCGCGTGTCCGACAACGACTGGCCGATGATCGAGGCGAATCTCGCGCTCGTCGACCAGACCCGCGAGAACCTGCGCCACGTCGTGCGCGGAATGCCGGCCCGCCAGCGCGTGTATGAAGAGATCAAGGCGCGCGCGTCGACCCGCTTCGCGCCGATGACGATCGCGCGCATCGTCGGCGAAGGCAATACGGGCCTCGTCGCGGGCAGCTACGCGATCCCCGGCACGTTCACGCGCGAGGCGTGGTTCCAGTACGTGCAGCCGGCGATCCGCGACGCCGCGACGAAGGAGCTGCAGGCGAAGGACTGGGTGCTGAACACCGCATCGGCCGACGACCTGACGCTCGAGGGCAGCCCCGAGCAGATCCAGAAGACGCTCGTCGCGATGTACAAGACCGAATACGCGCAGCACTGGCAGAAGTTCATGCAGGGCATCGCGGTGCAGGGCTTCGGCAACTTCACGCAGGCGGTCGACGCGATGAACAAGCTCGGCGACCCGCAGGATTCGCCGATCCGCAAGGTGCTCGAGACCGCGTACGACCAGACGTCGTGGGACAACCCGTCGCTCGCGAACGCGACGATCAAGAAGGCGCAGACGGGCGTCGTGAACTGGGTCAAGCGGTGGTTCACGCGCCAGCCGGGCGGCCAGATCGCGGCGAACGTCGACATCAACGGCAATCCCGCCGACGTGCCGATGGGCCCGATCGGCCAGGAGTTCATCGGGCTCGGCCGGATCGTCGCGACGCGCGACGGCACGTCGATGCTCAAGGGCTACATGGACACGCTGTCGAAGGCCCGCACGCGCTTCAACGTGATCAAGAACCAGGGCGACCCCGGCCCCGGCGCGCGTCAGTTGATGCAGCAGACGCTCGACGGCAACGGCTCGGAGCTCGCCGATTCGCTGAAGTTCGTCGACGAGCAGATGCTGACGGGCCTGACCGATTCGCAACGCAAGGCGCTGCGTCCGCTCCTCGTGCGGCCGCTGATGCAGGCGTTCGCGGTCGTGATCCAGCCGGCGAGCGTCGAGGTGAACAAGGTGTGGAACGCGCAGGTGTACCAGCCGTTCCAGAACTCGCTTGCGAACAAGTATCCGTTTGCGGCGGGCGCGAAGGTGGAAGCGGGCGCGGGCGAGATCGCGCAGGTGTTCGGCCCCGACGGCTCGATCGCGAAGTTCGTCGGCACGACGCTCGGGCCGCTCGCGGTGCGCCGCGGCGACACGCTGTCCGCGCGCACCTGGGGAGACATGGGCCTCGTGCTCACGCCGGACTTCACGAGCGGCTTCGCGCGCTGGATCGCGCCGCTCGCGGGCGGCGCGGCGACGGGCGCCGGCGCGTCGTCCGAGCCGCAGACCGTGTTCCAGGTGTTGCCGCAGCCTAGCAGCGGCACGACCGAGTACACGATCGCGATCGACGGCCAGCAACTGCGCTACCGCAACACGCCGCCGCAATGGATGAACTTCGTGTGGCCGAACCCGCAGGGCTCGCCCGGCGCGACGCTGTCCGCGACGACATTCGACGGCCGCACGGTGCAGCTCGTCAACGAGCCGGGCCGCTACGGCCTCGAGAAACTGATCAACTCGGCGCAGCGCAAGCGCCGTCCGGACGGCACGTTCGATCTGACGTGGACGCAAGGCAACGTCAGCGTGTCGGTGACGATGCGCATCATCAGCACGTCGCAACCGACGGGCGGCGGCGGCGATCAGCCGCAGCAGCAGAGCCTGCGCGGCCTGCGCCTGCCGTCGTCGGTCGCCGACGCGAGCGCGGGCGGCGCGGCCAATGCAACGGCGCAGCCCGGCTCGGGCACCGCGGCCGCGGCCCCGCAGGCCGCCGTCGCGACGGCTTCCGCATCGAACGCACAGGGGGCGCAATGACGCAAACGGTCCAGGCCCAGATCGCCTACTTCGGCAAGATCCCGTCGCGCGGCGACTTCGTGAAGAGCGCGCACAACCCGCAGTTGCTGCAGACGCTCGACCACTGGATCGCGCGCGCGATGGAGCTCCTCGCCGACGACCCGCGCTGGAAGATCGTCTACGAAAGCGCGAAGCCGATGCACTTCGCGTTTCTCGGCTCGAAGAGCCGGCTCGCGATCGCGGGCCACATGATCGCGAGCCACGACGCATCGAACCGGCGCTTCCCGTTCCTCGCCGCGACGGCGCTCGAAGTCGAGCGGCCGCTCACGTTCCTTGCGCGCAGCCCGCTCGCGTTCGCGCGGCTCTGGTCGCGCGCCGCCGCGCAGATGCAGTCGCTCCTCGGCCCGCAGGAGCCGCCCGGCGCGCTGCAGGCGCTCGGCGACACGCAGGTGCCGATCGACACGGGCGGCCCGGGCAGCGCGCACGACGGCACGTTCAACGATTTCATCGAGCACCAGACCCTCTTCGGCCTCGAGCAGATGCTGCTCGCGAGCGGCCATCCGGTGAAGCTGCGCGGCGCGATGCTCGCGCTCGGCTCGCTGCTGCGCCCGGTGATGCAAAGCGGCACGTCGCACATCGAGCGCGGGCTCACGCTGCCGCTGCCGACCGATCCGTTCTACCGGAGCCTCGTCGCCGCGTTCTGGCTCGAGCTCGTCGCGCCGTTCGTGTCGCGCGCCGACTTCGAGCTCGCGATCTTCATCGGCACGATCGCCGAGCGCGAGCGGCTCATCATCGGCTTCAACGGCGCGTCCGCGAAGACCCTGCACAGCGTGGTCGATCCCCAGACTTACGCCGAACACAACATCGACATCGACGATCCGGAATGGATCGACGCACATGCGCAAAACGACCATGGGATCAGCAAGCTCGTCAGTTATCTCGATCAACCGCAACTGTCGCTGCGCGTGTGCATCGACACGTTCCGCGAAGCATTCGCCGGAGCGTGATGCGATGACGAAGCCGCGCCTCTCCTCCCGCCCCGCTTCCCGTTTCGCGCTCGTGCTCGCCGCGCTCGCGCTCGGCGGCACGCCGGGCGGCGCCGCGCGCGCCGACAACGTCGGCCCCGCAACCGTCACGCCGATCGACGCGGGCGGCGTGCCCGTGAAAGCGACGCCGCTCGCCGCGCCCGCCGCGGTGGCAAACGGCGCGGCCGCGCACGCGGGCGCGGCCGTGGCGTCGCCGCCGCCGGCGAATGCGACGCCGGGCCAGGTCGTCGCCGGCGGCAAGGTCGCCGACGAAGCGACGAAGGCCGCCGTGCTGCAGCGCCTGCGCGACACGTACGGCGCCGCGAACGTCGTCGACCAGATCGAAGTCGGCGACGTCGCGACGCCGCCGAACTGGTCAGCGAACGTCCAGAAGCTGATCGGCCCGCAACTGAAGCAGATCAGCAAGGGACAGTTGAAGATCGACGGCACGCAGATCGACGTGAAGGGCGAAGTGCGCAACGAAGCGCAGCGGCAGCAGCTCGCGAGCGACATGGCGAACGCGCTGAACCCGACCTACACGATCAAGAACGGGTTGCGCGTGAGCGCGTCCGAGCAGGGTCTCCTCGACCAGACGCTCGCGAACCGCACGATCGAGTTCGAGACCGGCAGCGCGACGCTCACGCCGCAAGGCCGCGCGATTCTCGACCAGATGGCGGCCGCGCTCGCGAAGATGTCGAACCGGACGGTCGAGATCATCGGCCACACCGACAATTCGGGCAATCGCACGTCGAACATCGCGCTCAGCCAGGCGCGCGCGGATGCGGTGAAGGGCTATCTGGTGGCGAAGGGCATCGCGTCGCAGCAACTGACGACGACGGGCGTCGGCCCCGACCAGCCGATCGCGTCGAACGACTCGGCCGACGGGCGCGCGCGCAACCGCCGGATCGAATTCCGCGCGGGGCAGTAAGCGGCGCGCCGCCCGCACGCCCCACATCGACGACATCCGCGATATCGATGCCATCGCCGTCATCGGCGCATCGTCGATACGGAAATACAAAAAGAAAATACAAGAAAGCGACGGATGATCCCTCGGGACCTCTCCGTCGCTTTTTTTTCGCGGCCGGCCGACGCGGACCGGCCTGCGCTCACGCGTTGTCGTCCGGCTTCAGGCCGAGCAGCTCGCGGATATGCGCGAGCGAGCCGTCGTCCTTGACGACCGACGCGAGCCATTGATGCAGCGGCATGTCCGCCCACTCGGCCGCCTTGTCGGCGAGGTACGCGACGGGGCTGTGCGGCTCGGTCCCGCGGAAATACTTCGCGACCGCGCGCAACTGCTCGACCGCCTGCGCACGATTCTGGATGCCGGCGATCACGAGCGGCGCGGGCGCGGACGGCGCGTGTGCGTGTCTCTGCACGGGGTCCTCCGAATGAAGCGGCGTCTTGAAGCTCGGCTCCGCGCGCTCTTGCGACGCGCCCGGCGCATTCGGCGCGACGGCCTGCGGCTGCGCGTCGGCCGAGTAGCCCTGCTCCTTCGCGAAGCGCTCGGCGAGCCGGTAGACGGTGTCGTACGCGTCGCGCGCCTGCCGAAAGCTCGGCGCCGCGTCGCCCGCGCGCTGGCCGAGTTCCTGCTCGAGCGCGTCGAGCGCCGCCTGGAACGTTTTCAGCTCGCCGAGCAGCCGCGCATAGAACGCGACGGACGTCATCCGCTTCGACGCCTCGATCTGCTCGACCGACGGCTTGCCGCGCGCGATCTCGCTCGCCTGCTCGGGATCGCGCCGGATCGCCTGCGCGACGTGTTGCGCGACGTCCCAGTCGAGCTCGCTGAACGCGTTCGACGCGCCGTCGGTGAGCGGCACCGCGCGCAGCAGCTCGACCGTGCGCCCGGCGAGCCACGCGATGTTGCCGAGCCGGTACTCGGCGTCGTCGCCGTCGGGCAGCGGGTGCACGTGATCCCAGAATTGCCGGCAAAGGCTCGTGAGCAGTGCGTAGCCCTGCGTGAGCCCGCCGATGCCATCCTCGAGCGCGAGCGCCTCGGTCAGCCACACCGCGAGCCGCAGATCCTTGGTGCGCTCGCGCAACAGCGCGCTCGATTGCTCGACGACGAAGCTCCAGTCCGCTTCCTTGATGTCGGTGATCCATTCGCCCTGGTCGAGCGACGGATCGTCGAACTTGCGCGCGTGCTGGATCGCGTCGAATTCGGCGGAGAAGAGGAGATCGTCGCCGCACGGCGACGCTTCGCTGATCGGCGTCAGCAGCTCGGAGAGGTTGATCGGCATGGTCGAATGCTATGTCAGTGCGTTGCGGCGTCCATCGTTGCGTGAAGACACGCGCGGCGCGTGACGCGCGCGCCGCGCGCCGGCCTTACTCGACCGTGTACTCGAACTCGCCCGTCTCGGCCGCGCGCGCGGCGATCCGCGCGATCGCCGCGCCGTCGGCGATGCGCGACAGCACGTGCTCGGCGATCTCCGGCAGCAGCGTGCCGTTCAGGATGTGATCGACGTTGCGCGCGCCCGAATCGACTTCGGTGCAGCGCGCGAGCACGGCGTCGACGAGCGACTCGTCCCATTCGAACGCGGCCTTGTGGTTCGCTTCGATCCGGCGGCGAATCCGTTCGAGCTTCAGCTCGATGATCTCGGCGAGCACGTCGTCGGAGATCGGATAGTACGGAATCACCTTCATCCGGCCGAGGAACGCGGGCTTGAAGGTCTTGTAGAGCTGCGGGCGCAGCGTCTCGGCGAGCGTCTCGGCGTCGGGCAGCTCTTCCGGCGCCTTGTTCAGGCACACCTGCATCACCGCCGACGAGCCGACGTTCGACGTCAGGATGATCAGCGTATTGCGGAAGTCGATCTCGCGGCCTTCGGCGTCGTCCATCGCGCCCTTGTCGAACACCTGGAAGAACATCTCGAGCACGTCCGGATGCGCCTTCTCGACTTCGTCGAGTAGCACGACCGAATACGGATTGCGGCGCACCGCTTCCGTCAGCACGCCGCCCTCGCCGTAGCCGACGTAGCCGGGCGGCGAGCCCTTCAGGCCCGACACGCTGTGCGCCTCCTGATACTCGCTCATGTTGATCGTGATCATCTTGCGTTCGCCGCCGTACAGCACGTCGGCGAGCGCGAGCGCGGTCTCGGTCTTGCCGACGCCCGACGGCCCGACGAACATGAACACGCCGCGCGGCTTGTTCGGGTCCTCGAGGTTCGCGGTCGCGGTGCGCACGCGCTGCGCGATCGCATCGAGCGCGTGGTCCTGGCCGATCACGCGCGCGCCGAGCAGCTCGCGCAGATTGAGCACGGTCTCGATCTCGTCCTTCACCATCCGGCCGAGCGGAATGCCCGTCCACGACGCGACGATTTCCGCGACGACATGGCCGTCGACCTGCAGCGGCACCATCGGCCGGTTGCCCTGCAGCGCGCGCAATGCGCCGACACGCTCGGCGAGCTTCGCGCGCGTCGCGTCGACGTCGGCCGGCCGTCCGTCGGCAGACGGCTCGCGCGCGGCGTCGAGCTCGGCGCGCAGCGCGCCGATTTCGGTCACGAGCGCGCGCTCCTCTTCGTAGCGCGCCTCGTCGTCGGCAAGCGCCTTCAGATCGGCTTCGCGCGCGTCGCGCAACTCGGCGAGGCGCTCATCGTGCACGGCGCCGCTCGCGGCCTCACGCTCGAGCGCCGCGATCTCCGCGTCGATCCGCTCAATGCGCTTTTTCGCATCGTCGATCGCGGCAGGCGTCGCGCTGTGCGCGAGCGCGACCTTCGCGCACGCGGTGTCGAGCACGCTGATCGCCTTGTCCGGCAGTTGGCGGCCGCTGATGTAGCGATGCGACAGCCGCACCGCCTCGGTGATCGCGTCGTCGAGAATCCGCACGCTGAAGTGCTGCTCCATCAGCCCCGCCATCCCGCGCAGCATCGCGGCGGCGAGCGGCTCGCTCGGCTCCTCGATCTTCACAACCTGGAAGCGCCGCGCGAGCGCCGCGTCCTTCTCGAAGTACTTCTTGTATTCGCTCCACGTCGTCGCCGCGATCGTGCGCAGCTCGCCGCGCGCGAGCGCCGGCTTCAGCAGGTTCGCCGCGTCGTTCTGGCCCGCCTGCCCGCCCGCGCCGATGATCGTGTGCGCTTCGTCGATGAAGAGAATGATCGGATGCGCGCTCTTCTTCACTTCGTCGATCACGCTCTTCAGGCGATTCTCGAACTCGCCCTTCACGCTCGCGCCCGCCTGCAGGAGGCCCATGTCGAGCACGTGCAGCGCGACGCCGCGAAGCGGCGGCGGCACGTCGTCGGCCGCGATCCGCAGCGCGAGCCCTTCGACGACGGCCGTCTTGCCGACGCCCGCCTCGCCCGTCATGATCGGATTGTTCTGCCGGCGGCGCATCAGGATGTCGATTGCCTGGCGAATCTCCGCGTCGCGGCCGATCACCGGGTCGATCCTGCCTTCGCGCGCGCGCTGCGTGAGGTTCGTCGTGTACGTGTCGAGCGCCGGCGTCTTCGACGGGCCGCGCGGCGCGCCGCCCGACGCGGCCGCACCGTCCGGCGCCGCCCCGTCGGCATCGGCCTGCCGCGGCTCGGCTTCGGCCGAGCCCGCGGCGATCTCGTCGAACTTGTGCTTCAGATCGTCGACGCGCACGCGCGCGAACTGCGACGACATCCGCTGCGCGAACTGCGCGAGATCCGGCCCCGTCAGCAGCGCAAGCAGCAGATGGCCCGAGCGAATCCGGCCGATCTGCGAATCGAGCGACGCGATGAGCCACGCCTGCTCGAACAGCTCGGTCAGATGCACCGAGAACACTGGCGTGCGCGTGTTGCCCGTCTTCAGTCCTTCGAGCTCGCGTTCGAGATCCGCGCGCAGCGCGTGCGGATCGACGCCGCTCGCGCGCAGCACGAGGGGCACGTCGCCGGTCGATTCGTCGAGCAGCGCGAGAAACAGGTGTTCGAGATCCACTTCGTAGTGACCGCGTGCGAAGCAGTGGCTGGCGGCGCGCTCGGCGGCCTTCCGGCACACCGGATTCAGTTTCGCGATCAGGGTCTTCAGGGGCGTGCTCATCGGTTACGGTCCACTCAGGTTCGATCGTTGTTATCAATGAATGACGTGCAGCTCGTAGCGCGCGTCGGCGCGATCGCGCTCGGCTTCGCGCGTGCAGAGGAACGCATCCCAGCCGAGCCGCGCGCCCGCGCCGAGGACGCTCGCGCCGACTTCCGTGCGGCGCAGCACGAGCGACACCTCGTATTCGAGCGTCACGCCGGCGAGCAGCGTCAGCATCCGCTCGAGCGCGATCGCGCGCTCCTCGCCGGGCAGGAACGCTTCGTAGTCGCGCTTCGACAGCGGGCCGACGACGAGCCGCGCGCGCATGTCGCGCTGCCACACGCGTTCGCCGACGAGCGCCGTCGCGCCGAGCGTCACGTTCACGTCGCCGAGCACGCTCAGTTGATCGGACGGCACGTCGTACCACTTGCCGACGAACTGCTCGATGCGGATCGGCACGCAAAAATACTCGGACAGCGTGCGCTGCAGATACGCGGCCGATACCGGCCGATGCCGCGCGGCGAGCGCGTAGCCGGCGATCGCTTCGTCGAGCAGCACGCCGCGGCCCTGCTGCACGGTCGAGCGCGCATCGTCGTTCGACACGCCCGCGAGCGCGAGCAAGAGCGGCAGATAGCGCTCGTCGCGGTCGAGCTCGTAATGCAGCGGCAGCCGGTACTTCTTCCACGCCGAGTAGAACAGCGCGGTCGCGCGGTTCGAGAAGACGTCGAAGAACGCGCGCGCGGCGTGATCGCGCTTCAACTGCTCGCGCGCGATGATCTGCTCGGTGTAGTGCAGCGGCAGCGCGCCCTGGCCGCCCAGCAGCCCGAAGAACGCCGGCGTGAGCTCCACGCGCGACAGCGCGCCCGCCTCCACCGCCGCGTTGCGCTGCGAATCGTCCTTCAGCGCGTCGCCCGCTTCGTCGTACGACTGCGCGCGCTCGATCTCGCTCGGCGGAAAGCCGAGCGACAGCGTATTGCGAAAGCCGATCCGCCGCGCGACGATCTCGCCCGGCCGTCTTGCCGCATGGCGCTGCGGATGGCGCTTCGCGAACCAGGTCTCGAGCAGCCGCACCGCCTGGAAGAATTCGAAGCGATGCGGCTCGTCGAGCAGCCGCTCGACTACGCCAGGATCGATTCGCCGCTGCGCGGTTTGCATCGCATGATCTCCTCGCCGGTGCGCCTGGACACGACGATCAGTTGAACAAAGCTGTTGAGGTGCACGTACAGCCCGAAGAAGGCGTCGATCATCCGCACGAAGGTCGCGAGGCTCGAGCCGACGAAATGCTCGTCGTCGATCGCGAGCCGGATCTCGACGCCGCGCACGAACGTCGCAAACGGCTTGCCCGGCAGCCACTGCACGGCGCTCCTCTGCTCGATGCCGACGATTCCGTCGATGTGGCGCGTCGACACCGCGGAGCGTCTCAGATCGTACAGCACGAGCACCTCCTTCAGCGCGGCGAGCCCTTCTTCGGCAAGCGACACGTGATTGAGCGCGAGATGCGACACGAGTCGCCAGTGCGCGGCGTGGCCGCGCTCGAAGCGCGCGCTCGGCGTGGGCCGGCGCAGCAGTGCGATCGGGCCGCGCTGAGCATCGCCTTCGATGAACAGATCGCCGCCGTCGAGCCCCGTCGCGAGCGCGGCCGGCAAGTCGCGGTTCGTGCAGGTGAGGTCGAGGCTCAGCGTGTCGGTTTGCGGCGCGCCCGGCTCGAAATCGACGTCGACGACCGAAATCTCGGTTTCGTAACCGGGGCTCTTGCGCGCGACGTCGTCGTTGCGGCGCGCGAACCAGTAGTGGCCGGCCTGCCCCGTCTCGCCGTGATGCAACGAATAGAACGGCCGGAATTCCACGACCGTTTCGCGATCCGCGCGCTGCCGCACGAGGTGCACCGAATCGATCGAATACACCTCGTACGCGAACGCGCGGCGCGCGTCGCCGATCACCGGATACGATACCGCCCGATGGTCGATCCGGATCGGCTCGCCGTGCTGGCGGAACAGGTTGACGACCGGCGTGCAGAAAAGCCGGAAGTGGCTCGCACTCAGCAAGTCGAGCAGCCGCGCGACGTGCGAATCGCTGCGCACGTCGCGCAGCGCGATATGCAGCGTCAGTTGCCGGCAACGCCCGGCGCGCTGCGTGAGCGCGCTCAGGTCGAAGTCGACGAAGTTGAATTTGTCCGGGAATGCGAAGTATTCGGTCAGCAGCCGATAGGCCGGGTGCGAGCGGGCCGGATAGTCGATCAGCGCGTCGGCCTCGTCGAATCCCGCGTGTTCGAACGGCGTCTTGCCGAGCGCGATCCAGCGGCCGCTGCGATCGGGTTCGACATAGCAAGCAAGCGTGTGCGCGAACAGGCAATCGGTCAGCGCGGCGACGAACGACTGCTCGCCGTGCAGATGCGCGCGCAGCTTGCCGAGCTTCAGCGCCGCGAGGTCGAGCTGCGGCGACGTCGATTCGAACGCGATCGAGATCACGCCCGTCGCGTTGCCGGGCAGCATGGCGGCGGCGGGCGCCGCGGCGATCGATCCGTGGCGCGCCTCGGCAAGCCGGATCGGCGCGAGCGTCACGTCGTACGCCGTGCGGAACCGGCACTGCACGCCGCGGATCGCGCGGCTCTTCAACTCGGTGCCGCGCTCGACGACCTGCGGCCCGGTCAGTTCGGCGAACGCATGCGACGCGCCGAACTGCGCGATCGAGCATGAGGGGAACGGCCGCAGATAATGCGGATAGAGGACTTCGACGAGCGCTTCGGTGAATTCGGGATACTCGTCGTCGAGCTTCTTGTTGATCCGCGCGCCGAGCAGCGCGAACGATTCGATCATTCGCTCGACATGCGGATCCTCGCAATGCTCGCCCGCCTGCGACAGACGCGCGGCGATCTTCGGGTATCGGTTTGCGAATTCGGGCGAATAGCGCCGCAGAAACGACAGTTCGCGTTCGTAATACGGCAACAACTCTTCCATCGACGATCCCCGAAACCTTGATGCTCTCGTGCCGGGCTTCTCGTTGCCGCGCGGCGCCCGGCGGCTCACGCGCTACGGCTCACACCTTGGCGGCGCGCGAACGCGTCACCGAATATTGCAACGTCGACGGCTGCAGCATCGCATCGAAGGTCACCGGCTCCTCGGCGGGATGCACGACGAGCAGCGCCTGGATCGCGAAATAGAGCGCGCTCGTCGACTGCTCGTTCAGCTCGAACGTCACCGACACCTGCTGCAGCCTCGGCTCGTGCCGCGCGATCGCCTGCTGAATCGACTTGCAGATGAACGTGCGGTCGTAGTGGCTCGCGAGGCTCAGGCCGGCGAAATCGTTCAGCCCGTAGGTCAGCACCGAGCGCCGGCATTCCGGCAGCGCGGCGAGATCTTCTTCGGTCAGCGCGATGCGCGTGTTGAGGATCGCCTCGACGTCGCGCGCGACAGTGGTCTTCAACTCTTCCAGCGACAATTGCCGCATCGCGGCTGGCGCCGGCACATGCGGTTCGTCGTCGAACAGCTTGTCGAGGAAGCTCGGTTCGAAGCGTTTCATCGGGCTCCAAGCAAAACGGGGCACGCACCGTGCCCCGTTCCCGCGTCGAACTTAGACCGCGTAGGTCTTGTCGTTCTTCGTGAGGCTCCAGGCGCCCTGCGTGTTGCCGCCCTGGTTGCCGCCGATCTTCTGCTGAGTCTGCTTCCACTGGACCGCCGCGTACTTCAGCGAGAAGGTCTCGATCGGCAGGCCTTCGTTCTGCACGCTCGGCGCGATGCTCGAGATGATCACGTACTTCAGCTTGATCTCGAGATACTTGACGCGCTGGCCGTCGCCGTCGGCGCGCAGGAAATCGATCGTCACCTCGTCGAACGTGGTGCCGCCCGACGCATGCTGATACAGCAACGGGCTCGACGAATCGATTTCCTTCGTGAACACCATGTCGCCGTGTTCGCAACGCGTTGCCGTATGGCCGCCTGCGGTCGACGCGGTTGCCGAACGCGGCTGAACGATCGAGTGATCCCAGGATTTCAGTTCGATCCAGCCGGCGTGGTCCTTGTCCGCGGACTCGCCTTTGATGGCCGGATTACCGAACTTCAGATGCATGTGTAACATGGTCTTTCGACTCCCCAAAGAGGTGGTTTTAACGTCCTACCCGGGCGGCCCGCCCGGGCGATCTCAGCTCGCTCATGAATTTGCCGGTTTGGGCAGATCAGCGACAAGGCGCAGAGAAATCGACAACTCGTCGAGCTGGAAGTGCGGACGCAAGAACGCGACCGAACGATACGCACCCGGCTTGCCCGGAATCTCTGACACTTGTACGGAGGCCTCGCGCAGCGGGAACTGCGCTTTCTGTTCCTGGGTCGCGTCGTCGTCGAGCAGCACGTACTGCGAGATCCAGCGATTGAGGAACGTTTCGACGTTCTGCGCGGACGCGAAGCTGCCGATCTTGTCGCGCATCATCGCCTTCAGGTAATGCGCGATGCGCGATACCGAGAAGATGTACTGCAGTTGAGCGGACAGGACGGCGTTCGCATTGGCGCTGTCGGTGCTGTATTTCTTGGGTTTCTGCACCGACTGCGCGGCGAAGAACGCGGCGTAATCGGAATTCTTGCAATGCACGAGCGGGATGAAGCCGAGGTCGCTCAGCTCCTTCTCGCGGCGGTCGGTGATCGCGATCTCGGTCGGGCACTTGAGCGCGATTTCGCCGTCATCGGTCTTGAACGTGTGCGTCGGCAGATCCTCGACGAGGCCGCCGCCTTCGACGCCGCGAATCGCCGCGCACCAGCCGAAGTCGTCGAACGCGGCCGTCAGGCGCGCGGCGAACGCCCACGACGCATTGCACCACAGGTACTTGTCGTGATCGGTGCCGTCGACGTCCTCGACGAAGTTGAAGCCCTCCGCGATCGCGCCGTCCTTCGGATTGAACGGCAGGCGGCCGAGGAAGCGCGGCAGCGTGAGGCCGACGTAGCGCGAATCCTCGGAATCGCGGAACGACTTCCACTTCGCATATTCGACGGTGTCGAACACCTTGCCGAGATCGCGCGGCTTGCCCAGATCGGCGAACGATTCGAGGCCGAGCAGCTCGGGCGCCGCCGACGCGACGAACGGCGCGTGCGCGGCCGCCGCGACATGCGACATCTGCTCGACGAAGTACAGGTCTTCCGGCTGGCGCGAGATCTCGTAATCGCCCACCAGCACGCCGAACGGCGAGCCGCCGAACGTGCCGAACTCTTCTTCGTAGACCTTCTTGAAGAGCGCGCTCTGGTCGAACTCGGTCGCGTTCTTGAAGTCGCGCACGAGATCGCGCTTCGGCGCGTGCAGCGCCTTGATCTTGATCGTCGAACCGGTGTTGCTTTCCTTCACCAGATAGTCGAGCCCGCGCCACGTGCTTTCGAGACGCTGGAACTCCGCCGCGTGCATCACGGCCGAGAGCTGCGACGAAATCAGGCGGTCGAGCTCCGCGACGCGCGCGTCGATCGTCGCCGACAGGTTGTCCGACACGACCACCGTGCCGTCGAGCACCTGATGGACGAGTTCGCCGATCAGGTCCTTCGCGCGCGCATGCTCGGATTCGGATTTAGCGACCTTGCTCTTCTCGACGATCTCGTCGAGCAGCGAGGATTGCGCGCCGACTTGAGCGCCGGTCGATTGGGCCGCAGCCGTTTGCTGGTTCATTTCACCACCCCGTTACTCATTCGCCCTGCTTGTCGCCGCCGTCCGCGCTCTTCTTCAGCGCTTCGAGCTGCTGCGTGTTCGACAGCACTTCGCTCAGCAGGTCTTCGAGCTTGTCGTTGCCGGCCAGCTTGTTGCGCAGGTCGGCGAGCTTCGAGCGCGCCTCGAGCAGGCGCCGCAACGGCTCGACCTGCCCGACGACCTCGTCCGGATTGAAATCGTTGATCGAGCGGAACTTCAGATCGACCGCGAACTTGCCGCCCGCCTCGCTCAGGCGGTTCTCCACCTGGAACGTGGCGCGCGGCTCGATCGCCTTCATCACGTCGTCGAAGTTGTCGCGGTCGATGTTGACGAACTTGCGATCGCGCAGCTTCGGCTGCTCGACTTCCGATTGCCCCGCCAGATCGCCGACGACTCCGACGACGAACGGCAGTTCCTTGATCTCGATCGCATCGCCCCGTTCGACCTCGTACGTCAGTTGGACGCGGGGCGGCCGCACTTTCTGCAAGCGCTTTTGAATGCTTTCTTTCTTCGCCATCGACGGCTCCCGGTTAGTGTGTGGATCGAGCGCGGCTTAACGCAGTGCGCTGAACGGATCGCCGCCTGCCGCCTTCGCGGGCGCCGACGTGGTGGCGGGCGTCGCGGGGGTGGCGGGCGGCGCGGCAGGCGTGGCCGCCGCCGTCGCGTTCTCGGCGGGCGCGGCCTCGTGCACCGGCTTCGCGCGGCGGACGATGCGGCGCTTCTTCACGACGGGCTTCGTCGCCTGCTGCTCCGGCGGGAACAGCGCGGCCTCGCCGAGCGTGTCGCGCAGTTGCTTCGCGAGCGCTTGCGCGTCGGACTTCGCGTCGCCGGCGAGCGACGCATCCTGGCGCAGCTCGCCGAGCGATTCGGTCGCGATGCGCAGGCCCGCGACGGCGAGCACGCTCTTCGCCTGACGGTCAGTCTTGTCGCGCTGCAACGCTTCCTGCGCGGCGACGATTGCCTGGCCGTAGTGACCTTGCTGGAACTGGATCTGCGCGATCCGGGCCCAGGGCTCCTCACGCGTCGGATCGGACTTCGCGAGTTGCTGGTAAAGGCCGATTGCGCGCTCCTGATCGCCCGCCTTCGCCACCGCGTCGGCGTCGGCCAACGACTTGTTGAACGCTTCGGCCGTCGGCGGCGTCGGCTGCGATGCGCAACCGGCGATGATGCCGCAGGCCAGCACTACCCCAGAAAGTTTTGCGAAGAGACGGTCTTTCATCATTTATATCCCCGGCGCGGGAGTTTTAAATCGTTGAGAATTCGTGATTTTGCTTTGCCACAAGCGCGCGGGTATAGTACCGATCAATTTTTCATAATTCAATCTTCGCGTGAAGAGCGGCCGTTTTAAAAGCAGTGCAGCGCGCCGCCTGACGCGTCGCGCAAACTCCGGGGATCACACGTGTACCGTTCCCATTGCAATTATTGCCGCAAAAGAATTCGATTTCGCCCAATCGGCGGAAAATTTTTCCGAATAAGACAGCATTGACGGCAGCCATCCGGTATTTGAAGCCACGACATTTTTGCGCTGCCAAATCGGCAAAGTAACTGATAGTTTTGACAGGGAGCAATGGGCGCCACGCCCGGAAAAATCGATGAATCCGCATGTGACTCGTTACGCGCTGCCGCTCGCCGCCTGCATCCTGCTCGGCGGCTGCGCCGCCGCCGTGCCGCTCCTCGGTTCGGCGGGCAGCGCCGCGCTGCAGATGGTGGGCGTCGGCAAGCCCGACGTGCCCGATTCGCAGAAGCCGCCGCGCAATCTCGGCCTCACGCTCTATGCGGCGCAGAACCTCAACGCCGCGAACGACAACCGTCCGCTCGCGCTCGTCGTGCGCCTCTACGCACTGAAAGACCCGACGTCGTTCCAGCAGGCGCCGTTCGACAGCTTCACCGATCCGGCGAAAGAGAAGACCGCGCTCGGCGCCGATCTGCTGAGCGTGCGCGAAATCACGCTGATTCCGGGACAGCGCTACAACGCAACCGAAAAGGTGTCGCGCGAAGCGCAGGCATTCGGCATCGTCGCGCTTTTTCGCGACCCGGCGCTACAGCGCTGGAAGCTGACTTTCGATCCTGCGAAGTCCGAGAAATCCGGCATAATTATCGGCCTGCACAACTGCGCGATGACCGTGACGGGCGGCACCGTCCTGCCTTCGCAGCAAGGCATGCCGGCGCAGCGGCTCGATTTGCTGTCATCTGTGAATTGCGGGTGAAATTCGAGATGACGCTAAAAAGTCATTTAACAAGGATTAACGATTCGCTTGCAGATCGCGACGCGAATTGACCGACCAACGGCCCAATCACATTTAAGCGGATTTGACATGAGTTATTCGGCCAAGGTGCTCTGGGGGGAAGGCCTCTTTCTGAGGCCACAGCACTTTCAGCGGCAGGACGCGTACCACGAAGCGCGCCTCTTCGAATCGATTCAGGCGATCCAGCCGTACAACTGGGGCGTGCGCTCGGTGCGGTTCGACCGCGACGCGCTCGGCAGCAACGTGCTGCGCGCGAGCGAACTGTCGCTCGTGTTCCCGGACGGCGCGCTCTACTCCGCGCCGCAGGCCGACGAATTGCCGCCGCCCATCGCGCTCGACACGCTGCCCGAAGGCAGCAACGAATTCACGTTCTACCTCGCATTGCACCCGCTGCGCGAGGCCGGCTCGAACTACGCGGATAACCGCGACGCCGGCTTCGTGTCGCGCTTCGTCAGCGAGCAGGCGCGCGTCGCCGATCACTTCACCGACGCCGCCGAAGCCGACATCACGTTCCTGAAGACGAACGTGAAGCTGATTGCGCACGGCGAGCCGCGCGACCAACTGCTGTCGATCCCGCTCGTGCGCGTGCGCCGCACCGCGACGTCCGGCTTCGAGATCGACGACAACTTCGTGCCGCCGTGCCTCGCGATCGAGGCGTCGCCGATCCTGCATCAGCGCCTGCGGCAACTGATCGACGCGCTGCAAGCGAAGGTGAACGCGCTATACGGCTTCCATCGCGAGCCGACGAAGAACATCATCGAATTCCGCTCGGGCGACATCGCATCGTTCTGGCTGCTGCACACGGCGAGCGCCGCGTTCGCCGCGCTCGCGCACCTGCACCAGCATTCGGCGCTGCATCCGGAGCGGCTGTTCCAGGAACTGCTGCGCCTCGCCGGCCAACTGATGACGTTCTCGAAGGGCTATGTGCTCGCCGATCTGCCCGCGTATCGGCACGACGATCCGGGCCCCGGCTTCGCGCGTCTCGACTCGATCCTGCGCGATCTGCTCGAAACCGTGATCTCGACGCGCTACTTCGCGATCACGCTCGAGGAAGTGCGGCCGTCGTTCCATGTCGGGCGGCTCGATTCCGGCAAGATCGACGACAAGACCGCGTTCTATCTCGCGGTATCGGCCGACATGCCGTCGGTCGAGCTCGTCGATGCCGTGCCCGCGCGCTTCAAGGTGGGCGCGCCGGACGACGTCGACAAGCTCGTGCTGTCCGCGATGCCGGGCGTGCGCCTTGCGTATACGCCGCAGGTGCCGCCCGCGATTCCCGTGCGCCCCGGCGCATGCTATTTCGCACTCGATGCGCGCAGCCCGCTCTATGAGCGGATGCTGCAGGCCCAGTCGGCGATGATCTATGCGCCGTCCGGAATCAATGATCTGAAATTCGAACTGATCGCCGTCACGTCATGAGTTACGCGCCCTCCCTCTTCGGCGGCAACACGCCGCCTCCAGCGCCGCAAACGGTGTCGTCGACCGACGCCGGCTTCCAGGCGCGCTCGCTCGTCGATCTGCTGTACGACGGCTTCTTCATGCTGTTCCTGCTGAAGAACGGCCGCGAGCCGAACGACGCGTCGGAATTCGGCACGCGCATTCAGGAATTCCTGAGCGAATTCGAGCGCGGCGCGAAGAAACTCAACATCGCCGCCGAGGATGTCTATGCGGCGAAGTTCGCGTTTTGCGCGGCGATCGACGAATCGGTGCTGTCATCGCAATTCAAGATTCGCGCGGACTGGGAACGCCGGCCGCTGCAGCTCGTGCTGTTCGGCGAACAGCTCGCGGGCGAGAAGTTCTATCAGTACCTCGAAGAATGCCGTGCGCAGGGCGCGGCGCGACTGCAGTCGCTCGAGGTGTTCCACATGTGCCTGCTGCTCGGCTTCCAGGGCAAGTATCTGCTCGAAGGGCCGGAGAAGCTTGCGTATCTGACCGCTCGGCTCGGCGACGAGATCGCGAACATGAAGGGCAAGCGCGCGCCATTCGCACCGCATTGGCCGCTGCCGGATCAGATCGCGCACCGGCTCAAGCGCGAAGTGCCGCTGTGGGCGATCGGGGCGGTGTTCGCGCTCGTAGGATTGCTTGCGTTCGTCGGGCTCAATACGTATCTGAAAAACAGTACCGTGCGGGCCCTTGCGCCTTATTCGCAAGTCATCAAGGTTGGGCCGGAGTCGGCCAATTTGACGATTTCGTTGCCTTGAGTGTGCGAAGCCCGGTGGATGCCGGGTTTTTGTGGTTCATCGAGAATCACCGGCGAACGACGGAATCGGCGATCGACGTACGCGTTTCGTCGCGCCGTTGTGCCATCGACATGACATCGCGAACGGCGCATGCCACTCAGGTCGGATGTTCACAAGGGGTTACGCGAAACTCACGTAACCCCTTGATTCTACTGGTGCCGGCTGCAGGACTCGAACCCGCCACCTGATGATTACAAAGCTTCGTCGCCTTCTAGTAAAAACAGGCACTTGGACGAAAATCTCGTCTACAAACTCGATGAAAAATCCTCTCGCGAAGCCTTGCCAATGCGGGCGCACTCGCGCGTTTGTAGAACGTCGTTTGACAGCGTTTCGAGAGTTTTTCAGCGTATCCGGAGTTCGTCAGCGCGCGGGGGGCACTTTAGAGAGCAAGATCTCGCATTATGAAAGCCCAATCATCTACAGATACCTGCTTCGGCACGAAAACCGTCGTCCCCGTTAGGTTCATCGTTGCCGTGGTGTTTGATGTAGATGTCTTCAATACCGGCCAATGATTGGCTGCAGCAGCTCCCGCCATCTGTTTGGCCGGGCTGCCCAAGGGGCGAATCTTAAACGGGAGACACCATTCCTCGGGCCAGACGTCCGTAACAATGTTGATCGGGTCGGGTTGCGATAACACGACGAAGGGGGTGGTAAACGAAGAGGTGCGGGCGCAGTACAGAAGACCGAGGGCGCCGATTTGCATTTTCGCTGCCTTAGTTCGCCGTCCCTGCATGAAAGCGTCATTCGGAGACGAAGCGACCGCCCAAAGTCCCGCGCCGATGCCAGCCCAAATATTCGTCTCTGTTGCCGATGCAAAGCAATACAAGTCCATTTTTGCCCCAAATGAAGGAAATCGTCGGACGCCTTGCTGAGCGCCGATGACGAGCGCGCGTTCTGGCTCGATCTGATTTTGGATTATAGGACGCACTACCTAGGCGAGGATTCCGTGCCAGTAATCTCACAGACGCTGCGCGAACAGTTGCAGCGCGGCAATCCCGGAGGTGTCAGAAATCTTGTGTGCTGAGGTCGGTTAAAAAAATCTCAGCAGATGGCGGCGGTGAATCGCTCGCCGAACAGAATGGCGAACTGATTGGCCTGATCCGCCCGTACCCGATCGATCACCTCGCGCCCGTACTTGGCGACGACGTGGAACAGGTCGTAGGCCACCTCGGCCTGCGGACACTGCGCCTTGATCTCCAGCTCGTAGGCCGTGGTCATGTCGATCGCTGTGTATCACACGTCCTCGTGTATGCCGGGTATGACCGAGCATTACGTACGCAAACGAGGTCGTCGTGTTAGTCCGACCAGATGAACGACCGGGTTAGGCGGTCAGCTCCAACAAAGTGCTGGTGCTGCTCCGGAAGGCGTCGAGGGCAGCACTCATTTCACTCGCTGCTTGCTCCGACGTAGAGCGCGCTTGTGCCTCGCCCTTCCGGAGTGCCTCGGAGTATTTCTTCTGCTCGTCGATTCCCGACAGCAAGTTCACTACCACTTCATCCAGCGCGGCGGGGGTAAGTTCGATCATCCCCGTTGAGCCGGTATAGAGTCGCTCGATCTGTTGTGCCCCGAAACCCACTCTCAGATAGTCACAGAGGTACTCTGGCCAGATCACGTCAGGATCAACACGAATGATTGCCACATGGCCTTCCGCTATTGCTGCGTAGGGCACGGTTTCGCCAGTGATTGGATCAGTCGAAGGTCGGTACACACAGCACTTACCGAGAGTTCCGTCACCGGTCGATGATACGAGTACGTCTCCCGGCCTGACCAAGTTGAAATTGCGGCCTTGCGTATGTGCCTTTTCAACGTACTCGTCAAACAAGCTCTTCTCGATGTAATCGCCATCGACTATGAGTTCGCCATAGCGCGAGATGTTGCTACCTGACTTGATCACCAACGCGTAGCCATCGGCCGCATCAACGTATGAATCGGCGCTGGGACTCGTCCCGCGTGCGGTCGGGATCGTGTTCAATTCTTTGATTGTCTTCCCGCCGACGGAAACGATCTCTTTCATCGCATTGGTTACGCCCGGCCGCCAATACTTCACATCGAATCGGGATGCCTTATCGTCCCGAATCCTCGAAACGGCGACATCGAAGACTGACCAATGCTTTCCGCTCCGTGTGCGCCCGATTCGCAAGATGTTCTTTCCGACCGAATCAATCAAAGTATCCAAGTCAAAGTTGCGGGCAATATCCCCCGCCCCGTCCATGCCGAAGGTCTCTATATCGCAGAATGCAACCGGATACTTGATATCGTCTGCGATTTCCTCTTCCTCTTCGGTCATTCGCTGGAGGTAAAGCACGCTCGATCGAACATTGATTTTGTTCGGACGGAATGTCTCGTCAGGCAAACGCACGACTGCCAAAAGCTTCGCTTTGCTCAGGAGCCATTTGCGTATCGGTGCCGCCGTATCCGTATTGAGCACCCCCTCATCAATGACGGTGCAGATCTCCCCGCCACGACGAGCAGACAACACCATCTTCTGCAGGAAAAGGAGTTGCCCCTTCGTCGTCTGGACTTCGAACTGCCCCATGTCTTTATCAGACAAGGCCCCGCTCTCAGACGTCCCGAACGGCGGGTTAGTCAAGATGAAGTCGCAATCGGAATCTTGAATGTTCCAGTTCTTGGCTGTCCGTGCCAAGCTGTTCTCGGGTTGAATATTTGAATGCCCGTCGCCGGCGACGATCATGTTCATCTTCGCCGCACATGCAACGCCCTCGTTCGCGTCGGAACCAAAAAAGACCTGCTGACGAATCTTCCGAACGAGTTCGCGATGGGTAGCGGCATTAATCGCTCGGTCAGCAAGCTTCTGGTTCGCGACCCTGAGGCTATCTCCCATGAGGTACACCAAGAAGCCGCCGGTGCCGCACGCGGGGTCCAGCACCTTAGGGGCCGCCGCACCCGAAAGCAGTGCATTGACGATTTTCTCTTGCCCCACAATTGCCGACATGAGGCGAACCAGGGGCCTAGGCGTAAAGTATTGCCCAAGCTTCTTCCCCTTCAGGGTCGCCCGAACGAAGTACTCGAATGCAGCCCCCTTGGAGTCCGTCGTGCTGTCAGTGAACGAAACCGCTGCGAGCTGGCGAACCAGATACAGAAACGTCTTCGCCACTTTCAGGTGGATCGGATTCGCCAGTACGTCCCCGTACGACTTGTCGGTCCGAATTTTTTTGATCATGTCCATGATTGCGTTCTGGACCCAGGGCTTCCGCATGAAGGCCCCCATGAATCAAGGCTGAGAGCGGAAAAGGTTGTTGTAAACATTTGGCGTCTCAGGTTTACTCTCGATTTTTGCCGGACGAGAGATGCCAACGATCATGGACGCGTTTGCCGAACTGCGAGACCCGCGCTGCCGCGCCTGCCGTTATCCGCTGGAGGAAGTCCTGTTTGCGGCGCTGTGCGCGGTGCTGTGCGGCGTGGAGGACTGGGAAACGATGACACTGTGGGGCCGCACGCAGCTTGCTTGGCTGCGTAGCCATCTGGCGTATGAGAACGGCGTGCCGTCGCCCGATACGTTCCGGCGGGTATTCGGCGCGCTCAGTGCGAAAGCGTTTGAGCGCTGCTTCATCGACTGGGTCGGGCAACTGTGTCCGGCGCTGGCTGGCCAGCATGTGGCGATTGACGGCAAGGCGGTGCGCGGCAACCGTAGCGGCACGCATGCGGCGCTGCATTTGGTGTCGGCATGGTGCTCGAACAACGGCTTGAGCCTCGGGCAAGTGAGCACGGCCGATAAGAGCAATGAGATCACGGCGATCCCGGAATTGCTGGCCGCGCTCGATTTGCAGGGCGCGACGATAACGATCGACGCGATCGGCACGCAGCACGAGATCGCACGCACGATCGTGGAGGCCGGGGCCGACTACGTTCTGGCGGTCAAGGACAATCAGCCGCGACTGGCCGAAGGCGTGCGCCAGTGGTTTGCGGCTGCCCAGGACGGCAAGCTCGAAAGCTCGTACTGGGAGCACACCGAACATGACAAAGGCCACGGGCGGCTGGAGACCCGGGTTTGCCGGGTCAGCGATGATGTGGCGTGGCTGAGCGGGACAGGACAGCACTGGGCGGGTCTCCAGCGGCTGGTGATGCTTGAGCGCACACGCCAGATTGGCGAGAAAGTGACGACCGAGCGCTGTTACTACATCAGCTCGAAAGCGGTGAAAGCAACTGAGATGGCTCCGATCATCCGTGCTCATTGGGGCATCGAAAACCAACTGCACTGGGTCCTCGATGTCTCGTGGGGCGAGGATGCCAGCCTGATCCGCGACACCCTGGCCGCCCGCAACATGGCCAGTCTGCGCAAGATCACACTCAATCTCGCCCGGCTGGCTCAGAGTCGGCAGCCCAAGAAGGTGAGCCTGAAGAACATCCGTAACCTCGCCGCATGGGATACCGCTATGCGTGACTCCATCCTCGGCCTTGCCTGACATGCCTCTTCATGCGGAAGCCCTGGTTCTGGACCTGATCTGCCTTGACGTCGGGCAACGCCGCGAGTTCGTGGAAGGTGTAGCTGTAAGGCAAATTGAACCCTTCCTCGGTATCGGCCTTTTCCTCTAGCAGCTTGAGAAACAACAGTTTGGAAAAATCGTCGAAGATGTGGTTCTCGTCTTTCTCATTCTTCCGAATAGCATCATGGCACCTGGAGAACAGGGCGTTGAGTTGCCGCAACGGAAGGCTCGGGCGGAAAGGTAGCGCGGATGACCCGTCAAGGGGACCATCCTCCCCGGGAAGTTCGATTCGAACCGCCTCCGGATCCGTCTTGAAGTCCTTGAGCACAGACTTCAACTGACTCTTGGCCGGAATCTTCGAGGAAAGTTTGCCGTTCCACTGAATCGGCTCGCCGGTCTTCGCGTTATAGGATCGAATCTCTGCGCCATTGCAGACGACCACAAACGGAACGTCGTAGCCGTCGGCTCGAGCGTAAGAAAGCGCTTGCTTTTTGTCTTGCTCCGAGAGCTTCTTAGCAATGCGTTTCGCTTCGATCAGGAAAGCGGGTTTGCCCTTCGGATAGGTCTTGTCGTTCGGCCAGACCAAGATGTCAACGAAGCCCGCTTCATATTTTTCCGGTGTGGAAGCAGCGGTTTCGAAATGGAGATCTGTCTCAATCTCATAGCCCCGACGCTGTAAATAGGGTAGGATGCGCTTGATGACTGTTTCGGTCTCGTTGGCAGACTTTGACATTCTTCTATCAACCCTCTCACGGCCCGGTCAGCGGCCGGAAATCGACCGCCATCCCACGCCAGCAACCTCGGCTGATTGTAGAATACGGCCGAGTTTGTAGAACAAAAAAAGCGGGTTCCTCGGTGGAACCCGCTTAGTGTTTGGTGCCGGCTGCAGGACTCGAACCCGCCACCTGATGATTACAAATCAACTGCTCTACCAGATGAGCTAAGCCGGCGTTAAGCCGGAAATTCTACCTCATTTCACGATCTTGAGGCGAGGCCGGCTGCCTTTCGCTCCATCGCCGTCACCATCGGACTTCGGCAGTTCGTCCGCCGGTTCGCCGGCCTCGGGCACCGCCTCGGCCGGAACGACGTGAGCACCGGCATCGTCACCCGCTTCCTCCGCAGCAAGCGCGTCGCCGCCCTCGGCATCGCCGGAATCCGCGACGACATCGACCTGAAACGCCATCCCCTGCCCGTTCTCGCGCGCGTAGATCGCGAGCACGTTCGCGACGGGCACCTCGATCTTGTGCGCCTTGCCCGAGAACCGCGCGGTGAACTCGATCCATTCGTTGCCCATCTGCAGTTGGCTCGTCGCCTCGAAGCTGATGTTCAACACGATCTCGCCGTCGCGCACGAACTGGCGCGGCACGCGCGTCGACTTGTCGACCCGCACCGCGATGTGGGGCGTATACCCGTTATCCGTGCACCACTCGTACAGCGCGCGCAGCAAATACGGCTTCGTGGAAATCTCTTGCATCGCCATCCTCGAACGAAAACGGACGCGGCAGCGCAATGCCGCCGCATCCGCTCCCCAGTCACATACAGCTTAACGACGCATGACCTTTTCGGACGGCGTCAGCGCTTCGATATAGGCAGGACGGCTGAAAATCCGCTCTGCGTACTTCATCAGCGGCGCGGCGTTCTTCGACAGCTCGATCCCGTAGTGGTCGAGACGCCACAGGAGCGGCGCGATCGCGACGTCGAGCATCGAGAACTCCTCGCCAAGCATGTATTTGTTCTTCAGGAAGATCGGCGCGAGCTGCGTCAGGCGATCGCGGATCGCGAGGCGCGCCTTCTCGTGGCTCTTCTCGGCGGCCTTGCCTTTCTCGTTCTCGAGCGTGCTCACGTGCACGAACAGTTCCTTCTCGAAGTTGAGCAGGAACAGGCGCGCGCGCGCGCGCTGCACCGGGTCGGCCGGCATCAGTTGCGGGTGCGGGAAGCGCTCGTCGATATACTCGTTGATGATGTTCGATTCGTACAGGATCAGATCGCGTTCGACGAGAATCGGCACCTGTCCGTACGGATTCATCACCGCGATGTCTTCCGGTTTGTTGAACAGGTCGACGTCGCGAATCTCGAAATCCATGCCCTTTTCGAACAGCACCAGCCGGCAACGCTGGGAGAACGGACAAGTCGTGCCGGAATACAGAACCATCATGTTTGCGTTTCCTCAAAAAGCCGAGGGCCAGCGCGCGGAAAAACCCCTTGCAGGCTCTTCCTTGCGCTGGCCCCACGCCAGTCTCGGCGTGATTACTTGATATCTTTCCAGTAGGCGGCATTGAGCCGCCATGCGAGGAACGTCAGGACACCAAGGAACAGCAGCACCCACACGCCGAGGCGCTTGCGGGTCTGCTGCGCCGGCTCGGACATCCAGTTCAGGTACGCGACCAGATCGCCGACGGCGGCATCGTAATCCGCCGGCGCGAGCGTCCCGGGCGTCACCTGCTGGAACCCGACGAGCTTGCGCACTTTCTCGCCCGTTTCCTCGTCCGTCTTTTCCTCGAATTTTGCATTGCGCTCCCCCTGAAGCTGCCACAGCACATGAGGCATGCCGACGTTCGGGAACACGGCGTTGTTCCAGCCCGTCGGGCGCGTATCGTCGCGGTAAAAAGTGCGCAGATACGTGTAGAGCCAATCACGGCTGCGGGCGCGCGCTTCGACGGAAAGATCCGGCGGCGCTACGCCGAGCCAGGTCTTCGCGTCTTCCGGCCGCATCGCAACGGTCATCGTGTTGCCGACCTTGTCGGTCGCGAACAGGAGATTCTTCTCGATCTCCTTCTGCGGGATGCCGAGATCCGTCAGCCGGTTGTAGCGCATCAGGTTCGCACTATGGCAATTCAGGCAATAGTTTACAAACAATTGCGCGCCATGCTGCAAGGAGACGAGATTCTCCGTGTTATCGGGTGCCCGGTCGAGCGGAAATTCCCCCTCTTCGGCCCGCACGGATACGCTCGTCAGCAGACATGCCGACACAATAAACATTGCGAGCGTCGAAAGCAATTTCTTCATACGAATTCCCTCTCGCTCACGTCAATGGGATTTGAACCGCACGCGTTCGGGCGGCTGCTTGAAGGTGCCGAGCGTCGTCCAGAACGGCATGCCGAGGAAGAACGCGAAGTACACGAGCGCGCACACCTGCGCGATCAGCGTCGCGGCGGGCGAAGGCGGTCGCGTGCCGAGGAACGCGAGCGTCAAAAACACGATGACGAAGATTCCGAAGAACACCTTGTGGAAGAACGGCCGGTAGCGGATCGATTTCACCGGGCTGCGGTCGAGCCACGGCAGGAAGAACAGCGTGACGACGGCCCCGCCCATCACGACGACGCCCCAGAACTTCGATTCGGTGAAGTACATGAAAACGACGAGCGCCGCGGCGAGCACGGGCAACGCGATCTTCCACTTGCCGCGCGCGCGCGCGAGCGCGAGGAGGCCGAGCGCCGCGATCACGATCATCAGCACGATCTTGAACGGGTCGGTCGTCGCGCGCAGCATCGCGTAGAACGCGGTGAAGTACCAGACGGGCGCGATCTCGGGCGGCGTCTGCAGCGGGTTCGCCGGGATGAAGTTGTTCGCTTCGAGGAAGTAGCCGCCCATCTCCGGCATGAAGAACACGATCAGCGCGAACACCATCAGGAACACGCAGACGCCGAAGAAGTCGTGCACCGAGTAGTACGGGTGGAACGGAATGCCGTCGAGCGGCACGCCCTTCTCGTCCTTCTTCTCCTTGATCTCGATGCCGTCCGGGTTGTTCGACCCCACTTCGTGCAGCGCGATCAGGTGCGCGACGACGAGCAGCAGCAGCACGAGCGGAATCGCGATCACGTGGAACGCGAAGAAGCGGTTCAGCGTGACGTCAGACACGACGTAGTCGCCGCGAATCCACAGTGACAGATCCGGGCCGATGAACGGGATCGCCGAAAAAAGGTTCACGATCACCTGCGCGCCCCAGAACGACATCTGGCCCCACGGCAGCAGGTAGCCGAAGAACGCCTCGGCCATCAGGCACAGGAAGATCGCGCAGCCGAAGATCCACACGAGCTCGCGCGGCTTGCGGTACGAGCCGTACAGCAGGCCGCGGAACATGTGAAGGTAGACGACGACGAAGAACATCGACGCGCCCGTCGAGTGCATGTAGCGGATGAGCCAGCCCCACGGCACCTCGCGCATGATGTACTCGACCGACGCGAACGCGAGCGCCGAATCGGGCTTGTAGTTCATCGTCAGGAAGATGCCGGTGACGATCTGGTTGACGAGCACGAGCAGCGCGAGCGACCCGAAGAAATACCAGGCGTTGAAGTTCTTCGGCGCGTAGTACTCGGAAAGATGCTGCTTCCAGGTGGAAGTGAGGGGAAAGCGCCGGTCGACCCAGCCGAGCAAGCCTGTTGTGGAGATCTCTTTGTTATCGGTCGCCATTTACGCTTCTCCTTTCTCGTCCTTGCCGATCACGATCGTCGTGGCCGACGTGAACATGTAAGGCGGAACGTCCAGATTCTGCGGGGCCGGCTTGTTCTTGAAGACCCGTCCGGCGAGGTCGTAGGTCGAGCCGTGGCACGGGCACAGGAAGCCGCCCGGCCAATCGTCGGGAAGGTTCGGCTGCGGCCCCGGCGTGAAGCGCTGGCTCGGCGTGCAGCCGAGGTGCGTGCACACCGCCATCACGACGAGAATGTTCTTGTGGTCGGCTCTCGACCGGTATTCGTTCGCGCAATACTCGGGCAACGGCATCGAGTACGTCGATTTCGACAGCGGATCGGCGACTTCCTTGTCCGCCTTGACGACGTCGGCGAGCATCGCATCGGTGCGATTCAGCACCCACACGGGCTTGCCGCGCCAGGGAACCGTGAGCATCTCGCCCGGCTTGAGCGCGCCGATGTCGACTTCGACCGGCGCGCCGGCCGCCTTGGCCCTGGTGGACGGCGCCAACGACGCCGCGAAAGGTATCACGGTTGCGACGCCACCGACGCCGCCCGCAACCGATGTCGCAATCAGCCATGTCCGGCGGCTGCTGTCGACGTGTTCCTCTTCTTTGTCTCGCATCCCACGCCCCAATTCCGAGTTGGATATCCGTCACGACATTTCACACCGCCGCTAGTTTGCTCGAATGGAGTCGGCATTTACAAGACCCGGACGTTAAATACCTCCTGAAGCTATTATTAATCAAGGGTTTCCCCGAGCTATCGAGATTCCCGTTCCGATAATTTGCGAAATGTACGCCGCATCGCATTTTGTTTAGGATGCAGTGCGACAATTTGTTCGATTAAACCGGGTTATGAATATCGATAAAGATATGCTCGAGGTCAAAACGCTCCGATAAATGCTGACCGAGCGCCTGGATGCCGAAACGCTCGGTTGCATGGTGCCCCGCCGCAACGAATGCAACGCCGCTCTCGGCCGCCGCATGCGTCACGTGCTCGGACACCTCGCCCGTCAGGAACACGTCGGCGCCCGCGTCGATCGCCGCGTCGAAGTAGCTCTGCGCGCCGCCCGTGCACCACGCGACGCGGCGCAGTTGCTGGTCCGAATCGCCGAGCACGAGCGGCGTGCGGCCGAGCGTATTCTCGACCTTCGCGGCGAAGTGCTCGAGCGTGACGGGCATCGACAGCGTCGCGAGCCAGCCGAGGTCCTGGTCGCCGAAATGCGCGTCGCCGATGAGGCCGAGGCGCTCGCCGAGCTGCGCGTTGTTGCCGAGCTCGGGATGCGCGTCGAGCGGCAAGTGGAACGCGAACAGGTTCAGGTCGTTCGCGAGCAGGCGCTTCAGGCGCTGGTACTTGCGTCCCGTGATTTGCGGCGCCTCGTTGCGCCAGAAGTAGCCGTGATGGACGAGCACCGCGTCCGCGCCCCATTCGAGGGCGCGATCGAGAAATGCGAGCGAAGCCGTCACGCCGGTGGCGATTTTTTCAATCTTTCGACGGCCCTCCACCTGGAGGCCGTTCGGGCTGTAGTCCTTGAACCGCCCGATTTCGAGGGTATTGTTCAAGTACAATTCAAGTTCGATCCGATCCATATAAACCTCTAGTATCTTCAAATGCTTAGACGCTTCTGGCTGTTCTTCGCCCAAGCGGTGACGGTGCTGCTCGCACTGATGTTCATCGTGGCGACGCTCAAGCCGCAATGGCTCCAACGGCAGGGCCAACTCGGCAAACAGCTCGCGGCGCCGATCGTCGCGCTGCGGGAAGTCGCGCCCGGCGTCGGCGGCGCGCCTGCTCAATCCTCGTATGCGGACGCCGCGCAAAAGGCGATGCCCGCCGTCGTCAATGTGTTCTCCAGCAAGGACGGTTCGTTGCCGCCCGATCCGCGCGCGAAGGATCCGCTCTTTCGCTATTTCTTCGGCGATCGCAACGCGCGCCGGCAGCAGGAGGAGCCCGCGGCCAACCTGGGGTCGGGCGTCATCGTAAGCTCGGAGGGTTACATTCTAACGAACCAGCACGTCGTCGACGGCGCGGACCAGATCGAAGTCGCACTCGCCGACGGCCGCACGGCCACCGCGAAGGTGATCGGCAGCGATCCGGAAACCGATCTCGCGGTGCTCAAGATCAACATGACGAACCTGCCGACGATCACGCTCGGCCGCTCGGACCAGGCGCGGATCGGCGACGTCGTGCTCGCGATCGGCAACCCGTTCGGCGTCGGCCAGACGGTCACGATGGGGATCATCAGCGCGCTCGGGCGCAACCACCTCGGCATCAACACGTTCGAGAACTTCATCCAGACCGACGCGCCGATCAACCCGGGCAACTCGGGCGGCGCGCTCGTCGACGTGAACGGCAACCTGCTCGGCATCAACACGGCGATCTACTCGCGCTCGGGCGGCTCGCTCGGCATCGGCTTCGCGATTCCCGTGTCGACCGCGCGCAACGTGCTCGAGAGCATCATCACGACGGGCACCGTCACGCGCGGCTGGATCGGCGTCGAGCCGCAGGACGTGACGCCCGAGATCGCCGAATCATTCAGCCTCGCGCAAAAATCGGGCGCGATCGTTGCGGGCGTGCTGCAGGGCGGCCCGGCCGACAAGGCGGGAATCAAGCCGGGCGACATTCTCGTGTCGATCGACGGCGAGGAAATCACCGACACGACGAAGCTGCTGAACGTCGTCGCGCAGATCAAGCCCGGCACGCCGGCGAAGGTGCACGTCGTGCGCAAGGGCAAGGAGCTCGACGTGACGGTCGTGATCGGCAAGCGGCCGCCGCCACCGAAGCAGGCGCTCGACGAGCAGAACAGCGACGAGGAGGAGTGAGCGCCGGCGAGACCGGCAGGCACCAATCCCGGTCGCCCGCCGACGCCCGCCAATGACGCCCGTCAGTTCGCCGCGGCCTTGCTCTCGTCCTCATCCTTCGCGGGCGGCTTCACGAAAAGCCGTGCCGCGATGATCCCGGCCTCGTACAGCAGCACGAGCGGCAGCGCGAGCATCAGTTGCGAGAACACGTCGGGCGGCGTCACGACGGCCGCGACGACGAACGCGCCGACGATCACGTACGGCCGGATTTCCTTGAGCTTGCGCACGGTCAGCACGCCCATCCGCACAAGCAGCACGACGACGATCGGCACCTCGAACGTCACGCCGAACGCGACGAACATCCCGAGCACGAAGCTCAGGTAATTGTCGATGTCGGTCGACATCTCGGCGCCGAGCGGCGCGTTGTAGTGCGCCATCACGCGGAAGATCGTCGGAAACACGAGGAAGTACGCGAACGCCATCCCGCAGAGGAACAGCACATAGCTGCTGCCGACGAGCGGCAGGACGAGCTTCTTCTCGTGCTGATAGAGCCCAGGAGCCACGAACGCCCAGATCTGGTACAGCACGACCGGCAGCGCGATCACGAGCGCGACGAGCATCGTCACCTTCATCGGCACGAAGAACGAGCCGGTGACGTCGGTCACGATCATCTTGCCGCCCTTCGGCAGGTTCTCCATCAGCGGCCGCGCGAGCAGCCGGAAGATGTCGGGCGCCCAGTAGACGAGCCCGAGGAACACGACGATCACGGCCACGCCCGCCCGGATGATGCGGTCGCGCAGTTCGACGAGATGGGAGATGAAGGTTTCTTCCGGACCTTCGTCCGGATTGTGCTGGGGGTCGCTCACACCGGCCCTCGGTTGAAATGACTAGCGCGAATCATCGATCAGAAGAAACGCGCGGGACGGCGCAGGCTCGACTGCTGATGCCGCGCAACACGCGCGGCGCCCGACTGCACCTGCGTGCGACGCAACGTTGCGCGCTTGTACCAGACGGGCGTCGCCGTCTTCTTCACGCGCCAGTTGCGGCGCTTCGCCGGCGCGGCGGCGACAGTGCGCCACGACGCTCCGTCGGACACCGCGGCCAGGCCGCCGGACGCGTCGGCGGCAGCCGGATCGCCCGACGACACCGCCGAATTCCACGCGGCGTTCAGATCGCGCTCGTGCTCGCGCAGGTTGTCGTGGATCGTGTTCTCGACGTTGTGCGCGGCCTGCTCGAAATCGCTCTTCATCGTGCGCAGCGCATCGAGTTCGATCTCGCGCGAGACTTCCGCCTTCACGTCGTTGATGTAGCGCTGCGCGCGCCCGAACAGCGCGCCCGCCGTGCGCGCGACGCGCGGCAGCCGCTCGGGGCCGAGCACGACGAGCGCGACGACGCCGATCAGCGCCATCTTCGAAAGACCGAGATCGAGCATCGCGACGCTCCGTCAGTTTCCGCGCGTCACGCCTTGTTCGAATCCGACGAACGCGCCGCATCCTTCGCGTCGACGTTCACCGAGCCCGAGCGCGGCAGTTGCTGCGGGTCGGCGGGCGTTTCGCTCTCCTTCATGCCGTCCTTGAAACCCTTGACCGCACTGCCGAGATCGTTGCCGATGTTGCGCAGCTTCTTCGTGCCGAACACCAGCGCGACGATCAGCAACACGATCAGCCAGTGCCAAATACTCAATCCGCCCATGATGAAACTCTCCTAAACCTCGCCGGTCTCGCGGCGCAAATCGCCGGCCCGTGCCGGCTTCGTTCGGATGACGGGCCACCCGCCATCTCATCCCATCCGGCGCCACGGACGCGGCCCGGCCAGAATATGCGCGTGCAGGTGATAGACCTCCTGCCCGCCGCCCGGCCCGGTATTGATCACCGTCCGGAACCCGGTTTCGCCGCCCGTATACGCGCAGCCCAACTGCTCGGCGAGCCGCGCGACGAGAACCATCATTCTACCAAGCAGCGGCGCGTCGTCCGCGGTGACGGCGGACAGCGTCGCCATATGCTTGCGCGGTATCACGAGCACGTGCGTGTCGGCCGCGGGCCGGATGTCACGGAAGGCGACGAACTCGTCGTCCTCGTGCACTTTCGTGCTCGGAATCTCGCCTGCCGCGATCTTGCAGAACAGGCAGTTCGGGTCGTGACTCATCGCGCTCCCCGACGCGTTCCCCGCGGCGTCAGAACCACGCCTGCGGATCGAGCGTCTTGTTGTCGTTCAGGTACAGCCAGCCTTTGATGATACGGTACAGCGTCCAGATCCACACCGCGCCCAGCACGATGAAGCCGATCCCGACGAACAGCAGCGCAAAGCCGATCAGATACGCGATCAGCGCGCGCCAGAACGTGCGGATCTGCCATTCGAAATGCGCCTGATACGCGGTGCCGACCGCATCGTCGCGCTTCACGTAGTTGATGATGATCGCGACGATGCCCGTGATGCCGCCCGTCAGCCAGTGAATCGCGTACAGCAGATAGAGGATGTGCGTCAGCGTGCGCAACGATTGCTGGCGTTCGCTCTCGGTCGCGCCCTGGTACGACGGCGGAAATTGGTTCGGCGACTCCGGCATGATGCTATTCCCCTTTGATGACAAATCTGGCGCGGCGTGCGGCCGCATCGGCTCACCCGCCGTTTTCCTCGCGCTCGCGGCGCTTGCGCAGCGCCTTTTCCTCGATGCCCGACATCCCTTCACGGCGTTCGAGCTCGGCGATCACGTCGGCGGGGCTCAGGTCGAAATGCGACAGCGCGACGAGGCAGTGGAACCACAGGTCCGCAACCTCGCCGACGAGCGCGGACGGCGCGCCGCCCTGGCGCACGTCCTTCGCGGCGAGCACGACTTCCGTCGCTTCCTCGCCGATCTTCTTCAGGACCGCGTCGTCGCCCTTGTCAAAGAGGCGCGACACGTACGATTGCTCGGGATCGCCGCCCTTGCGGCTGTCGATCACGGCGGCCAGGCGCAGCAGCGTGTCTTCGATCGTCGATTGCGTCATTTGTAGATATGTTCGGGATCTTTGAGCACCGGATCGACCGCGACCCATTCGCCGTCGTCGACGGTGCCCTCGAATTTCTGGAAAAAGCACGAGCGCCGGCCCGTGTGGCACGCGATGCCTTCGACCTGCTCGACCTTCAGCAGTACGACGTCCTCGTCGCAGTCGAGGCGCACCTCGCGCACGTGCTGCACGTGGCCCGATTCCTCGCCCTTGAACCACAGGCGCTGCCGCGAGCGCGAGTAGTACACCGCGCGCTTCAGCTCGATCGTCTTCGCCAGCGCATCGCGGTTCATCCACGCGAACATCAGCACGTCGTTCGTCGCCGCGTCCTGCGCGATCACCGGCACGAGGCCGTTCGCGTCCCAGCGGACCTTGCCCAGCCAGTCGCCCGGCTTCGCTCGTTCGTTCATCACAACCTCACTGCAATGCCGCGCGCGGCCATGAAACGCTTCGCCTCGCCGACCGTGTGCTCGCCGTAGTGGAAGATGCTCGCGGCGAGCACGGCGTCCGCGTGGCCTTCGGTGATGCCGGCCGCGAGGTGCTCGAGCGAGCCGACGCCGCCCGACGCGATCACGGGCACGGGCACCGCGTCCGACACCGCGCGCGTGAGCGCGAGATCGAAGCCCGCCTTCGTGCCGTCGCGGTCCATGCTCGTCAGCAGGACCTCGCCCGCGCCGAGCTCGGCCATCTTGCGCGCCCATTCGACCGCGTCGAGGCCCGTGCCCTTGCGGCCGCCGTGCGTGAAGACTTCCCAGCGCGGCGGCTCGCCGTCGGCCGACACGCGCTTCGCGTCGATCGCGACGACGATGCACTGCGAGCCGTACTTGTCCGCGGCGTCGCGCACGAGCTGCGGATTGGCGACCGCCGACGAGTTCATGCTGACCTTGTCCGCGCCGGCGTTCAGCAGGCGCCGCACGTCTTCGACCGCGCGCACGCCGCCGCCCACCGTGAGCGGAATGAACACCTGCGACGCGACCGCCTCGATGATCGGCAGGATCAGGTCGCGGCCGTCCGACGTCGCGGTGATGTCGAGGAACGTGAGTTCGTCGGCGCCTTGTTCGTCGTAGCGCCGAGCGATCTCGACAGGGTCTCCCGCGTCGCGCAGTTCGACGAAATTGACGCCCTTGACGACGCGCCCGGCGGTCACGTCGAGACAGGGGATGATGCGTTTAGCTAGAGCCATGATGTTGCGCGGCATGCCGCGGGTAATGCCGCCCGCGCGGAGCGGACGGCTTGGCGAAAAGGCGTCGTGCCGAGACGGCGCGTCAGGCGTCGTCGAGCTCGCCGTTCAGTTCGTCCGCGCGCTTTTGCGCGGCGGCGAAATCGAGGTCGCCCGAGTAGATCGCCCGGCCGCAGATCACGCCTTCGATGCCCTCGTCTTCCACTTCGCAGAGCTTCTCGATGTCGACGATGTTCGACAGGCCGCCGCTCGCGATCACCGGAATGCCGACCGCCTGCGCGAGCTTCACTGTCGCCTCGATGTTGATGCCCTGCAGCATCCCGTCGCGGCCGATGTCCGTGTAGACGATCGACTCGACGCCGTAGTCCTCGAACTTCTGCGCGAGATCGATCACTTCGTGGCCCGTGAGCTTGCTCCAGCCGTCGGTGGCGACCTTGCCGTCCTTCGCGTCGAGGCCGACGATGATGTTGCCCGCGAACGCGCTGCACGCGTCGCGCAGGAAGCCCGGGTCCTTCACCGCCGCCGTGCCGATGATCACGTACGACAGGCCCGCGTCGAGATACTTCTCGATCGTCTCGAGGCTGCGGATGCCGCCGCCGAGCTGCACGGGGATTTCGTCGCCGACTTCGCCGAGGATCGCCTCGATCGCCTCGAGATTCTTCGGCTTGCCGGCGAACGCGCCGTTCAGGTCGACGAGATGCAGGCGCCGCGCCCCGAGATCGACCCATTTACGGGCCATCGCCGCGGGATCCTCGGAAAAAATCGTTGCCTGGTCCATATCGCCTTGTTTGAGGCGCACACACTGACCGTCTTTAAGATCGATGGCCGGAATCAGCAGCATAGCAATCGGGTGTTGTCAGGGAAAAATGAAGAGATCAAAAGGCGTGCGCCGGCCCATCCGGCGCGATGCCGTCTCGCTAGTTTAGTACAACTCTTTCTGCGTATCCGCTCGCGAAGCCCGTGCGGCGGGCGTTTTGCGCGCGCCGGGTGTGGCTCTCGCGCCACGTTCAGGGGTTCCAGTGAACAAAATTCCGGTACAGCCGCAGCCCCACTTCGGCGCTCTTTTCCGGGTGAAATTGGGTCGCGAAGAGGTTGTCGCGCGCAACTGCGGACGTGAAGACGTCGCCGTACCGGGTTTCGCCCGCAGTGTGCGCCGGGTTGTCCGGCACCACGTAATAGCTGTGCACGAAATAGAAATACGCATCGTCCGGCACGCCTTCCCATAACGGGTGCGGCTGCGTCTGACGCACCCGGTTCCAGCCCATCTGCGGCACCTTGAAGCGCGAGCCGTCGTCCTGCAGCCGGCCTTCGAGGTCGAACCGCAGCACCTTGCCGGGCAGCAGGCCGAGGCCCTTCGTGTCGCCTTCGGCGCTCCAGTCGAACAGCATCTGCTCGCCGACGCACACGCCGAGGAGCGGCTTCGTGCGCGACGCCTCGACCACCGCCTCCCGCAGCCCGGACTCGCCGAGGCACCGCATGCAGTCGGGCATCGCGCCCTGGCCCGGCAGCACCACGCGGTCCGCCGCGCGGATCGCTTCGGGCCTGTCGACGATCTTCACGTCGGCCGAGGGCTCCGCCTTCATGAGCGCCTGCGCGACCGAGCGCAGGTTGCCCATTCCATAATCCACAATCGCAATCGAAGTTTTCATGTCAGTGCAGGCAACAATGCCTTCAGTCCGTCGACGATGAATTCCACCGCCAGCGCCGACAGCATCAATCCCATCAGACGCGTGACGATGTTGATGCCGGTGCGGCCGATCCAGTGCGCGATCGGCTCGGCGAGCCGCATCGCAAAGAAACAGATGAGCGCGAGCGCCGCGCCGATCGCGACGAGCCCGAGCCGGTCGTACCAGTGCCGGGCGTTCGCCGCGTAGACGATCGCCGTGCTGATCGAGCCCGGCCCCGTCAGGAGCGGAATCGCGAGCGGCACGACGGCCACGCTGTTCTTCGACTCCGCCTCGTCGCGCTCCTCGGGCGTCGACCGGGTATTGCCGATCTGCGCGTTCAGCATCGAGATCGCCATCAGCAGCATGATGATCCCGCCGCCGACTTCGAGCGAGCCCACCGAGATTCCAAAGAAATCGATGATCTGCTGGCCGAGCAGCGTCGTCACCGCGATCACGCAGAACACCGAGACCGCCGCGATGCGGATCGTGCGCCGCCGCTCGGCTTCCGCCTGCTGGGCGGTGAGGCTCAGAAAAAACGGCACAGCGCCGAGCGGATTGATCAGCGCGAGCAGGGAAATGAACGATTTGAGCAGATCCATCGCAAGCCGGCGCAGCCGCCGCGGCCAGTGGGGTCGCAATAAGGTCGTTTCGGCTCCGGCCGGAAATCAGAGGCTGCCCTTCGTCGACGGAATCTGCCCCGCCGCGCGCTCGTCAAGCTCCACCGCCATCCTGAGCGCGCGGCCGAACGCCTTGAACACGGTCTCGAGCTGATGGTGCGCATTGACGCCGCGCAGGTTGTCGATATGCAGCGTCACGCCCGCATGATTGACGAAACCGCGGAAGAACTCGATCGACAGGTCGACGTCGAACGTGCCGATCCGCGCGCGCGTGAACGGCACGTGGAATTCGAGGCCCGGACGCCCGGAGAAGTCGATCACGACGCGCGACAGCGCCTCGTCCAGCGGCACGTACGAATGGCCGTAGCGGCGGATGCCCTTCTTGTCCCCGACTGCCTTTGCAACGGCCTGGCCGAGCGTGATGCCGACGTCCTCGACCGTATGGTGGTCGTCGATGTGCGTATCGCCATGCGCTTCGATGTCGAGATCGACGAGACCATGGCGCGCGATCTGATCGAGCATATGGTCGAGGAACGGGACGCCCGTCGCAAGCTTCTGCTTGCCGGTGCCGTCGAGGTCGAGCTTCACACGGATCTGCGTTTCGCTGGTGTTGCGAACGACTTCCGCCACGCGCATGGTGATTCCTTGCATTGACTGAGGTAAATGGGGGACGGGAAAGACAGCGCCCCGGCGTGGCCCGTCAGGGCAGCGCCAGCTTCAGTGCGGCCAGCAGGCGCGCGTTTTCTTCGGGAGACCCAACCGTTACGCGCACGCAATTGGCGAGCAATGGGTGCATTTTACTCACGTTTTTGATCAATACCCGCTCGGTCAAAAGGATGTCGAACACGGCGGCCGCGTCCGGCACCCGCACGAGCAGGAAATTGCCCGCGCTCGGGAACACGGTCGCGCCCGGCAGCGCGCCGATCGCGTGCGCGAGCGTGGTGCGCGCGTCGCGTAGCTGCGCGGCCTGCGCGTCGAGCACGTCGAGCCGCTCGAGCAGAAACCCGGCCGCCGCCTGCGTCAGCACGTTCACGTTGTACGGCGGGCGCACCTTGTCGAACTGCGCGAGCCACGCGGGCAGCCCGGCCAGATAGCCCAGGCGGATGCCCGCAAGGCCGAGCTTCGACATCGTGCGCATCACGACGACGTTGTCGAACTCCGCCGCGCGCGGCAGCCAGCTACGCTGCGCGAACGGCTGGTACGCCTCGTCGATCACGACGAGGCTCGTGTTGGCCGCCGCGACGATCCGCTCGATGTCCTCGTCCGGGTACAGCGTGCCCGTCGGGTTGTTCGGGTATGCGAGATAGATGAGCGCAGGCCGGTGCTCGGCGATCGCCGCGAGCATCGCGTCGACGTCGAGCGTCAGGTCCGCGCGAAGCGGCACGCCGACGAACTCGAGCTGCGCGAACTTCGCCGACAGCTCGTACATCACGAAGCCCGGCACCGGCGCGAGCACCTTCGCGCCCGGCTTCGCGCACGCCATCGCGAGCATGCTGATGATCTCGTCCGAGCCGTTGCCGAGCAGCACGTCGCATGCGGTGGGCACGCCCATCACGGCGCGCAGCCGGTCGATCAGCGCGGCGGGACGCGGCGCCGGATAGCGGTTCAGCGCGACGTGCGCGAGCCGCTCGCCGAGCTCGGCCGCGAGCGGCGCCGGCAGCGAATACGGGTTCTCCATCGCGTCGAGCTTCACGAAGCCCGTCGCGTCCGGCACCGGGTAGCTCGTCATCGCGAGCACGTCGCGGCGGATGATGTCTTCTGGCGTAGTCATGGCGGCAACGGCGCGCGGGCGCCGGCATGGCCCTGGCCGAGGCGCTCGCGCGGCGCATCGGTCGCGCCGCGCGAGCCGCCTCGCCAGGCAGTCTCGGGTTGTCGTCTTTTTGGGCTGGTCTCGTCTCGCGCAACCTGCGCGCTGGCTTACCGTTAGCCTTTCTGGCGGTCGCCCGCCCCTTTCATCCGATACTCGGCGCTCTTCGCGTGCGCCTGCAATCCCTCGCCGTACGCGAGCTCGGACGCGATCTCGCCGAGCGTGTGCGCGCCTTCGGCGCTCACCTCGATCACGCTCGAGCGCTTGAAGAAATCGTACACACCGAGCGGCGACGAGAAGCGCGCGGTGCGCGACGTCGGCAGCACGTGATTCGGGCCCGCGCAGTAGTCGCCCAGGCTCTCGCTCGTGTAGCGGCCGAGGAAGATCGCGCCCGCGTGGCGGATCTGCTTGCCCCATTGGTGCGGCTCGAGCGCGGAGATCTCGAGGTGCTCGGGCGCGATGTCGTTCGCGATCTTGCACGCCTCGGCCATGTCGCGCACCTTGACGAGCGCGCCGCGCCCTTCGAGCGATGCGCGGATCACGTCCTCGCGCGGCATCGTCGGCAGCAGCTCGTCGATCGCCCTCTCGACGCGCTCGATGAACGCGTCGTCCGGGCACAGCAGGATCGATTGCGCGAGCTCGTCGTGCTCGGCCTGCGAGAACAGGTCCATCGCGACCCACGACGGATCGGTCGTGCCGTCGCACAGCACGAGGATCTCGGACGGCCCGGCGATCATGTCGATGCCGACCGTGCCGAACACGCGGCGCTTCGCCGATGCGACATACGCGTTGCCCGGCCCGCAGATCTTGTCGATGGCGGGCACCGTTTGCGTGCCATACGCGAGCGCGGCCACCGCCTGCGCGCCGCCGATCGTGAACACGCGATCGACGCCGCCCAACAGCGCCGCGGCGAGCACGAGATCGTTCTTCACGCCGTCCGGCGTCGGCACGACCATCACGATCTCGCCGACGCCCGCGACGCGCGCCGGAATCGCGTTCATCAGCACCGACGACGGATACGCCGCCTTGCCGCCCGGCACGTACAGGCCGACGCGATCAAGCGGCGTCACCTTCTGGCCGAGCACGGTGCCGTCGGCCTCGGTGTACTGCCAGCTATGGCTGCCGCACTCGATCTTCTGCTTCTCGTGGTAGCCGCGCACGCGCGCGGCCGCCGCCTCGAGCGCCGCGCGACGCTTCGGCTCGAGGCCCTCGAGCGCCGCTTCCAGCTCGCCCTGCGGCAGCTCGAGCGCCGCGACGCTTGCCGCGTTCAGCCGGTCGAAGCGATTCGTGTAGTCGAGCACCGCGGCGTCGCCGCGCGCCTTCACGTCCGCAAGAATCTGCGCGACCGAGCGCTCGATCGCGTCGTCTTCGCTCGCCTCGAACGCGAGCACCGCGCGCAGTTCGGCCGCGAAGCCTTCGCTTGCCGAATCGAGTTTGCGTATCTTGATAGCCATGCTGTCATCCGTTCCGGTAATGCGCCGAAAACCGTCTGGGTCAAGCGCCGCTACGCTGCGACGCGCGTTCGAACGCGTCGAGGAACGGCTTCAGCGCGGCGCGCTTCAGCTTCAGCGCGGCCTGGTTCACGACGAGGCGTGACGAGATCGGCATGATCTCCTCGACCTCGACCAGATTGTTCGCCTTCAGCGTGCCGCCCGAGCTGACGAGGTCGACGATCGCGTCGGCCAGGCCGACGAGCGGCGCAAGCTCCATCGAGCCGTACAGCTTGATCAGGTCGACGTGCACGCCCTTCGCGGCGAAGTGCTCGCGCGCCGTTTCGACGTACTTCGTCGCGACGCGCAGCCGCGCGCCCTGGCGCACCGCGTTCGCGTAATCGAAGCCCGCGGGCACCGCGACCGACATCCGGCAGCGCGCAATGTTCAGATCGATCGGCTGATACAGCCCGCCGCCGCCGTGCTCGAGCAGCACGTCCTTGCCGGCGACGCCGAAATCGGCCGCGCCGTACTCGACATAGGTCGGCACGTCGGTCGCGCGCACGACGATCACGCGCAGGTTCGGATCGGTGGTCGGCAGGATCAGCTTGCGCGAGGTCTCCGGGTCCTCGGCGACCGTCACGCCCGCCGCCGCGAGGAGCGGCACGGTTTCCTCGAAGATACGCCCTTTCGACAACGCCAGCGTCAGCGGTGCGGTCATGCTTCGCTCCCTGAAATGCGGCGCACGTTCGCGCCGACGGCCGTCAGCTTCGTCTCCATCCGGTCGTAGCCGCGGTCCAAATGATAGATGCGGTCGACGAGCGTCTCGCCTTCCGCGCAAAGGCCGGCGATCACGAGGCTCGCCGACGCGCGCAGGTCGGTCGCCATCACGCTCGCGCCCGAGAGCGTCGGCACGCCTGTGACGAGCGCCGTGTTGCCGTCGACCGCGATGTTCGCGCCGAGGCGGTTCAGCTCCTGCACGTGCATGAAGCGGTTCTCGAAGATCGTCTCGGTCACGTGCGCGGCGCCCTGCGCGACCGCGTTCAGCGCCATGAACTGCGCCTGCATGTCGGTCGGAAACGCCGGGTATTCGGACGTGCGGATCGCGACCGCGCTCGGCCGGCGGTCCATCCGCACGCGCAGCGTGTCGATGCCTTCGTCGATCGTCGCGCCTGCTTCGCGCAGCTTGTCGATCACCGCGTCGAGGATGTGCGCGCGCATGCCCGTCAGCGTCACGTCGCCGCCCGCCGCCGCGACCGCGCACAGGAACGTGCCCGCCTCGATCCGGTCGGGAATCACCGCGTGCGTCGCGCCGTGCAGGCGCTCGACGCCCTGGATCACGAGCCGGTCGGTGCCGATGCCGTCGATCTTCGCGCCCATCGCGACGAGCAGATGCGCGAGGTCCGTCACTTCCGGCTCGCGCGCGGCGTTCTCGATCACCGTCTCGCCGTCGGCGAGCGTCGCCGCCATCAGCAGGTTCTCGGTGCCCGTCACGGTGATCATGTCGGTGACGATGCGCGCGCCCGCAAGGCGCTTCGCGCGCGCCTCGATGTAGCCGTGCTCGATGTGGATCTCGGCGCCCATCGCCTGCAGGCCCTTGATGTGCTGGTCGACGGGCCGCGCGCCGATCGCGCAGCCGCCCGGCAGCGACACCCTCGCGTAGCCGAAGCGCGCGAGCAGCGGGCCGAGCACGAGGATCGACGCGCGCATCGTCTTCACGAGCTCGTACGGCGCAACCGGATTGTCGACGCGCGATGCGTCGAGCACGACGCGCGCGCCGTCCGTCTCCTCGCGCATGCCCATCTGGCCGAGCAGCGCGAGCGTCGTGCGCACGTCCTTCAGGTTCGGCACGTTATCGAGGCGCACGGGCTCGGCGCTCAGCAGGCCCGCGCAGAGGATCGGCAGCGCGGCGTTCTTCGCGCCCGACACGGCGATCTCGCCGGCGAGGCGCCGGCCGCCGTCGATCGCGAGCTTGTCCGTGCCATGCGCGTGCGCTTCCCGATTGCCGGCCGGGGTTGCCGTGGCGACGCGCTCGACGGCGTCGCGTTCGTTGACGGTGACTTGCACTGACTGTTTCCGTTTATGCGTTCTGCCATTCGGCGGGCGTCAGCGTCTTCATGCTGAGCGCGTGGATTTCCTGCTTCATGCGATCGCCGAGCGCCGCGTAGACGAGCTGATGCCGCTGGATCGGCCGCTTGCCCTCGAACGCGGGCGACACGATCGTCGCGAAGAAATGCTGGCCGTCGCCTTCGACTTCCAGATGCGTGCAGGCAAGGCCCGCCTCGATGTATTGCTTGACCAGTTCGGGAGTCGGCAACATGAAATGCTCCTGTCAGTACGCGCGGGGCCGCCCGGCGCGCGCGGCGACGCGGCGCGCGGCCGTCGTTTCATATCAATGACGCAGTTTGTAGCCGGTGGCGAGGAGCCGCATCGCGATCAGCGCGAGCAGCACGAAGAAGCCGGCGACGACCGAAAGGCTCGCGAGCGGATTCACGTCGGCAATGCCGAAGAACCCGTAGCGGAAGCCGTCGATCATGTAGAAGAACGGGTTGAGCCGCGACACCTCGCGCCACACGGGCGGCAGCGAATGCGTCGAATAGAACACGCCCGACAGGAACGTGAGCGGCATGATGAGGAAGTTCTGGAACGCGGCGAGCTGATCGAACTTCTCGGCCCAGATCCCGGCGATCAGGCCGAGCGTGCCGAGGATCGCCGAGCCGAACAGCGCGAACGCGACGATGTAGACGGGCGCGGCGAAGCTCATCGGAATGAACCAGATCGTGACGACGAACACGCCCGCGCCGACCGCGAGCCCGCGCACGACGGACGCGAGCACGTAAGCGCCGAAGATGTCCGCGTGCGACAGCGGCGGCAGCAGCATGAACACGAGATTGCCCGTGATCTTCGACTGGATCAGCGACGACGAGCTGTTCGCGAACGCGTTCTGCAGCACGCTCATCATCACGAGGCCGGGCACGAGGAAGCTCACGTACTCGACGCCCGGATACACGTCGACGCGGCCCGTCAGCGCGTGCCCGAAGATCGTCAGATAGAGGAGCGCGGTGACGACGGGCGCGAGCACCGTCTGGAACGACACCTTCCAGAACCGCAGGATTTCCTTGTAGAACAGCGTGCGAAACCCGCTCATGCCAACCCCTCGATCACATCGGCGCCGTTCATCACCTGCACGAACACATCCTCCAGATCGGCCTTGCGGATCTCGATCTCGTCGAAGCCGCAGCCGGCCGCGCGGCATAGCGACAGAATCCGCTCGACCTCGTCGTAATCGGTGATCCGCAGCAGATGCTCGGGCGCCGCGGCGGGCGCGGGCTCGGCCTCGAGCGCGCGCAGCTCGGCGGGCAGCGCGCCGCGCGACAGCCGCACGAACAGTTGCAGCCCCGAGAAACGCTGCAGCAGCGTGCGCGTGCGGTCGAGCGCGACGACTTCGCCGCGCCGGAGCATCGCGATGCGGTCGCAGAGCGATTCGGCTTCCTCGAGATAGTGGGTGGTCAGCACGATCGTGTGGCCTTCGCGGTTGAGTCGCGAGATGAACTTCCACAGCGTCTGGCGCAGTTCGACGTCGACGCCCGCCGTCGGCTCGTCGAGCACGATCACGGGCGGCCGGTGCACGAGCGCCTGCGCGACGAGCACGCGCCGCTTCATCCCGCCCGACAGCGCGCGCATGTTCGCGTCGGCCTTGTCGGTAAGATCGAGGTTCGCCATCACTTCGTCGATCCAGTCGTCGTTGCGGTGCAGCCCGAAGTAGCCGGACTGGATGCGCAGCGTCTCGCGCACCGTGAAGAACGGATCGAACACGAGTTCCTGCGGGACGACGCCGAGCGCGCGCCGCGCCGCCCGGAAATCCTTGACGACATCGTGGCCGCGCACCGCGATGGTGCCTTCGTCGGCGCGCGCGAGGCCGGCGAGAATGCTGATGAGTGTGGTCTTGCCTGCGCCGTTCGGGCCGAGCAGACCGAAAAACTCGCCTTCCTCGACCGACAGGCTGACGCCCTTGAGCGCCTGAAGCGACTTGTAGCGCTTCTTGACGTGACGGATTTCTATGGCTGACATGACTGAGCGCGGCACGACGGCCGCAGCGCCTTCTTTATGCTCGATGCGAAAGGGGAAATGGGGACCGTTCGGCAGTCCCGCAAAACGGTTGATTATAGGGCAAACCGGCCCGGCCGGCCGGCGTGGGGAACCCGGAGTCGACGCCCGGACGCGCGACGCGCGCCGCGAATGCGTCGAGCCGCGCTTTGCGCGCATCGGTCACGCCCGGCCCGGCTGGCGGCGGGCGCGCGCCCTGTCGATCAACGGAACGGAGCGGGCTCGCAAACGGCGCGGCGGCCGCAGGCGAGCCCGGACGCGGGCGTCAATGTCGCCCGGAGAGAAGCGTATCGACGCCGTACGCCTGCGCGAGGCTCGCGAGCTTCGGCGGCAGGTTGACGATGTCGAGCGTCACCCCGCGCGCCCGCGCGGCGCGCTGCCACGCGAGCAGCACCGCGAGCGCCGACGAATCGAACTGCGCGAGCGCGCCGCAGTCGACGGCGGTCGCGCCCGCGTCGATGCGCGCGAGCCCTTGCGCGAGCGCGGCCTTCGCGCTCGCGTGGGTCAGCGTCGCGCCGGAGTCGAAGCGGCTCACGATGCCTGCTTGCCCGAGGCAAGCTGCTGGTTGCGCTCGGTCAGGAACTGGATCAGGCCGTCGACGCCGCTTTGCTGGATCTTCTCGCTGAACTGCTGCTGGTAGGTCTGGATCAGCCAGGCGCCCAGCACGTTCAGGTCATAGACGCGCCAGCCCTGCGTCGTCTTGTACAGACGGTAGTCGATCTGCACCGGCTGGCCGTTGTTCATCGCGACCGTGCGCACGACGACGTCGGTGGCGTCCGCATCGGCGCGGAACGGCGGGTACTGAATCTGCTGGTCCGGCTTCAGTTGCGCGAGCGCGCCCGAATAGGTGCGGATCAGCAGTTGCTTGAACTGCTCGATCACCTGCTGCTGCTGGGCGGGCGTCGCGGTGCGCCAGTTGCGGCCCATCGCGAGCTGCGTCGTGCGGCGGAAATCGGTGTACGGCAGGATGTCCCTGTTGACGATCGTCATGATGCGGGCGGTGTCGCCCTGCTTGATCGTCTGCGCGCGCACCTCATCGAGCACCTGCTGCGTCGCGGACTTGATGAGCGCCTGCGGGTTCGACTGGTCGACTTCCGCATGCGCGACGGCCGCGCCGAACGAGAACAGCGCGGCAAAAACGGGGATCAGGAACAGTTTCTTCATAGGTATGACCTGCTTGTGTGAGTCGATGCCAGACTTGGAACCCTCGGCCGCCGCGCAAGTTCGCGCCGGCCGCCGTCAGAATCGTTTCCGGCTGTAACCGATGTAAGTGCCGGATCAGTGCAGCCGGATGCTCGGCAGACGAATGCCGCCCGGCGACGGCGGCACGACCTGCTGCGCGGGCACGTTGGTCGCGCTGCCCGGATTCGGCGCCGAGGCCGTTGCCGGCGTGCCCGACCCCGCCGCGGCAGGCGCCGCGCCGGAGGCCGCCGATGCCGCGGCCGCGCCGCTCGCGGGCGCCGCGGCGCCCTCTTCCGGCATCTCGTAATTCGGCGGCGGCGCTTCGTTGCCGTAATCCGGCAGGTTCGACTGCGCGCCCGTGCTGCCGCCGATCAGCGCCTGGCGGCGCTGCAGGTACGCATTGCGCACGAACGAATACTTGTCGATCGCGGCCGCCTCGAGCACGTCGCCCGCGCCCAGCAGGTTCGCGCGTGTGTTCACGAGGTTCAGGCCGAACAGGCCCCAGCTCACGCTGTCGGGCCGCACGTAGGTGAGCGGGTTGCCCGCGTAGTCGACGGCGAGGCCCGCCGTATCGCGCACCGTGCTCGGGCCGAGCAGCGGCAGCACGAGGTACGGGCCACTCGGCACGCCGTAGTGGCCGAGCGTCACGCCGAAGTCGTTCGCGTGCTTCGGCAGCTTCGCGAGCGTCGCGACGTCGAACAGGCCGCCCACGCCGAACACCGTGTTGATCACGACGCGCATGATGTCGCCGACGCCGTCGGCGATCTTCAACTGCACGAGGTTGTTCGCGGCGATGTAGACGTCGCCGATGTTCGAGAAGAAGTTCGTCACGCTGTCGCGCATCGGCTGCGGCACCGCCCACTGGTAGCCGCGCGCGACCGGCTTGAGCGCGTACTGGTCGACCTTGTCGTTGAACGTGTACATCGTCCGGTTGAAGCCTTCGAACGGATCGCCCTTCGTCGGCGTCTGGACCGTCGCGCAACCGCTCAATGCCGCGGCGGCCGAGATCGCCAGCACCGCGCGGCTGATGCGGATCGTCTGCATGATGTTCTTCCCCTCGCTTCTGCTCTCGTATGCCGCTTGCGCGGCGTTCACTGTGCCGCCGCGCCCGACGCCGCCGGCGCGGGCGCAGGCGCCGGCGCGCCCGATGCGGCGGCGGCCGGCTTCGCGCCGCCCGCGTCCGCGGCCTTGCTGTACAGGAACTGGCCGATCAGGTTCTCGAGCACGATCGCCGACTGCGTCATCGTGATCGTATCGCCCGCCTTCAGCATTTCCGTGTCGCCGCCCGGATCGAGGCCGATGTACTGCTCACCGAGCAGGCCCGACGTCAGGATCTTCGCAGACGAATCCTTCGGAAACGGGTATTGCTTGTCGAGATCGATCGTGACGAGCGCCTGGTAGGTGTTCGTGTCGAAGCCGATCGTCTTCACCCGCCCGACCACGACGCCCGCGCTCTTGACGGCCGCGCGCGGCTTCAGGCCGCCGATGTTGTCGAACTTCATCTTCACCGCGTAAGTCGGCTGAAACGACAGCGAGCTCATGTTGCCGACCTTCAGCGCGAGAAACAGCAACGCGAGAAAGCCCAGCACCACGAAGAGGCCGACCCAGAAGTCGAGAGCAATCTTTTTCATCGTCATCCCAGAAAAGGCTTAGCTGAACATCAACGCGGTCAGCAGGAAATCGAGGCCGAGTACGGCAAGCGACGCGTACACGACAGTCTTGGTCGTCGCGTGCGACACGCCCTCGGGCGTCGGCTTCGCTTCGTAACCCTGAAACAGTGCGATAAACGTGACGGCGAAGCCGAACACGACGCTCTTGAGCACGCCGTTGCCGACGTCGGCCCACACTTCGACGCCGCCTTGCATCTGCGACCAGAACGCGCCGGGATCGACGCCGATCAGCAGCACGCCGACGATGTAGCCGCCGAGCACGCCCACCGCGCTGAAGATCGCCGCGAGCAGCGGCATCGCGATGACGCCCGCCCACATCCGCGGCGCGATCACGTTCTTCAGCGGATCGACGGCCATCATCTCGAGCGCGGTCAGTTGCTCGCCCGCCTTCATCAGGCCGATCTCGGCTGTGAGCGACGTGCCCGCGCGGCCCGCGAACAGCAGCGCCGACACGACGGGGCCGAGCTCGCGCACGAGCGACAGCGCGACGAGCAGGCCCAACGCCTGCTCGGAGCCGTAGCGGTTCAGCGTGTAGTAGCCCTGCAGGCCGAGCACGAAGCCGACGAACAGGCCCGACACGGCGATGATCACGAACGAATAATTGCCGAGGAAGTGGATCTGCTTCGTGACGAGCCGCGGCCGCCGCAACAGCGAAAAGAATTCGAGCACGACGCGCAAGAACATCCGGGTCGCATAGCCCGTGCGCCCGAGTCCGCCGATCACGAAACGCCCGATCGCGCTGATCATCTGCGCCCTCCGCCAAGTCCGAAGTCCGCCGCGAGCGGCTGGCTCATGTAGTGAAATTTGAACGGGCCGTCCGGCGCGCCGTCGATGAACTGGCGCACGCTCGGATCGGTCGACGCGCGCAGCGCGTCGGGCGTGCCCTCGGCCAGCACGCCGCCGTTCGCCAGGAAGTACACGTAATCCGCGATCGCGAACGATTCCGGCACGTCGTGCGTGACGAGAATCGACGTCGCGCCGAGCGCGTGGTTCAGCGTGCGGATCAGGTTTGCGGTGATGCCGAGCGAAATCGGGTCGAGGCCCGCGAACGGCTCGTCGTACATGATGAGCTGCGGGTCGAGCGCGATCGCGCGCGCGAGCGCGATGCGCCGCGCCATCCCGCCCGACACCTCGGACGGCATCAGGTCGCGCGCGCCGCGCAGGCCGACCGCGTTGAGCTTCATCAGCACGAGATCGCGGATCAGCTCTTCGGGCAGGTCGGTATGCTCGCGCAGCGCGAACGCGACGTTGTCGAACACCGACATGTCGGTGAAGAGCGCGCCGAACTGGAACAGCATGCCCATCTTGCGGCGCAGCGCGTACAGCCCGTCGCGCGTCTGCGCGCCGATGTCGGCGCCGTCGAACAGCACCTGGCCGCGGCGCGCGCGCACGAGCCCGCCGATCAGGCGCAGCACGGTGGTCTTGCCGCAGCCGGAACCGCCCATCACCGCGACCACCCGGCCGCGCGCGAAGCGCATGTTCAGGTTCGACAGGACGAGACGCTCGCCGTAGCCGAAATCGACGTCGCGAAGCTCTAGCAGGGACTCGGAGGAGGAGCTCACGGAGCTGACAATCCTTATACGCAGAACGCCGAATTATAGGGCCTGCATCGGAATGATGTCGTCAAGGCCGCTCACGCGCTCCAGTCAGAGATTGTCAAATTATCATGCGAAATTTTGCTGCATTGCAATAATCGCCGCCCGATAATCGTCCGCGCCCGTGATCGCACTGACGACGGCGGCGCTGCCGACGCCCGCCGCCAGCACCGCGCCGAGCGTGTCCACGGCGATTCCGCCGATCGCGACGAGCGGCGCCTGCGGACCCGCGAAGCGCGCGTAGCGCGCGAGCCGCGCGAGGCCCTGCGGCGGTGCGGCAACCGCTTTCGTCGCGGTCGCGAACACCGGGCCGAGCGCGAGGTAGCTCGGCTTCAATTGCAGCGCGACGAGCATTTCGTAGTAGCCGTGGCTCGACAGGCCGAGCCGCACGCCCGCCTGCGCGATCGCGCAAAGGTCGGCGGTCTCCAGATCCTCCTGGCCGAGGTGGATGCCGTACGCGCCCGCGTCGAGCGCGAGCCGCCAGTGATCGTTGATGAACACGCGCGCGTCCGGATGGCGGCGGCCCGCGGCGACGGCCCGCGCGACCTCCGCGCGCAGCGCGTCGGGCGACGCGTCCTTCACGCGCAACTGCACGGTCCGCACGCCGCAGTCGAGCACGCGCTCGACCCATTCGGCGCTCGGCAGCACCGGATACAGGCCGAGCCGCTGCGGGCACGGCGCAAACGCAGGCTCGGGCGCGGCGGGCACGCCGAGCACGCGCGGAAAGCGCGCCGGCTCGACGGGCCACGGATCGTCGCCGCGCGCCTCGTCGCCGTCGCGCCACGCGAGCGCGAGCACGAGCGCGTCGGGCGCGGCGAAGCCGCAATCGAGAAAGGCGGCGAGCGCCGCGATCCAGTCGTCGGCGAGCGGCGCGCGCGAGGCGAGCGCATGGCGCGCCGCGCCCGTGTGGAGCGTCGCCGACACGTCGTCGATGACGATCGCCTGCGCACCCGCCGCGGTCAGCCGCGCGAGGTGCGCGGCGTGCGCGCCGGCCTCGCCCGCGGTCGCGACCCACAGGTCGCCCGCACGCGGATGCTCGGGCGGCGCGAGACAGATTCGCGTGCGCGCATCGGGCCGCGGCCACACGCCGAGCGTCGCGCGAATCCGCTCGGCGGCTTCGGTGAGCTCGTCGGCGGGAGGCCAGAACGCGTCGGGCAGCGCGGCGCTCATGCGTGGCTCCCGTCCTGGTGCCAGAACGGCATGCCGACGACGGGCGTGCTCGCATGCGCGCTCTCGCGCGCATCCATCGGCCCCGCGAGATAGGCCGCGCGCCCCGCCTCGACGCCCCGCGCGAACGCGCGCGCCATGATTTCCGGATGCGTCGCCTGCGACACGGCCGTGTTCAGCAGCACGCCGTCGAAGCCCCACTCCATCACCTGGCACGCATGCGACGGCACGCCGAGCCCCGCGTCGACGATGAGCGGCACGTCCGGCAGCCGCTCGCGCAGCACGCGCAGCCCGTACGGGTTCACGACGCCCTTGCCGGTGCCGATCGGCGCGCCCCACGGCATCAGCGCCTCGCAGCCGGCGTCGAGCAGGCGCCGGCCCATCACGAGATCCTCGGTGCAGTACGGCAGCACCTTGAAGCCGTCCTTCACGAGCAGCGTCGCCGCCTCGATCAAGCCGATCGGGTCCGGCTGCAACGTGTAGTCGTCGCCGATCAGCTCGAGCTTGATCCAGTCGGTCCCGAACACCTCGCGCGCCATCTGCGCCGTCGTCACCGCCTCGGCCACCGTCTGGCAGCCGGCCGTGTTCGGCAACAGCGGCACGTCGTGGCGCTTGAGCAGGTCGAAGAAGCCGGCCTCGGCCCCGCCGGCGTTCATCTGGCGCCGCAGCGCGACCGTCACCATGCCCGGCCGCGCGGCCGCGATCGAATCGGACAGCGATTGCAGCGACGGATAGCGCGACGTGCCGAGCAGCACGCGGCTCGCGAAGGTTTGGCCGTGCAGCGTGAGCGTATCGGCGGAAGAAAGAGGCTTCATCGGAAGATCCTGTGGAAACGGGGGCGGGGGCGATGCTCGCGCGTCGGCGCGTCAGCCGCCCGCGACCGGATGCACGATGTCGAGCTTGTCGCCCGCGGCGAGTGCGCGCGCCGCATGCTGCGTGCGCGCGACGAACGCGCCGTTGACCGCGACCGCGAACGGCGGACGCGCGCCGTATGCGGCGAGCGCGTCGGCGAGCGTCGCGCCGTCGGGCAGCGAGAGCGTCTGTTGGTTGACCTGGATGTCCATGATGGCTGTCGATGTCGATGGATCGGATTTGACCGGATCGCCGGGCGGCTCACGCGCTCGCGTGCGCCGCCCGGTGCTGCAGCAGCGCCGGCCAGCGCGCGTCGCACCGCCACGCGGCGAACGTGTCGGCGTCCTTCACGGTGCGCTCGACGAGCGCCTGCGCGAAGCGGGCCGCGGCATCGGCGATTTCCGGCGCGATCATGAAACCGTGCCGGTACAGGCCGTTGACCGCGAGCGTCGCGCCGCCGTCCCAGACGAGCGCCGGACGATGGTCGGGCAGCGTCGGCCGGCACTGCGCATTGAGTTCGAGAATACGCGCTTCGCCGAACGCCGGATGCACCGAGAACGCGGCGCTCAGCAGCTCGAGCGCGGAGCGCACGCTGACGGGCGACATGTCCTCGCCTTCGATCTCGGTCGCGCCGATCACGTAAAGATCGTTCTCCTTCGGCGCGACGTAGAGCGGATAGCGCGGATGCAGCAGCCGCACCGGGCGCGTCAAGCCGATGCCGGGCGCATGCACGCGCGCGACTTCGCCGCGGATCCCGCGCAGCGCCGGCATCTGCGCTTTCGCGCCGAGCCCGCGGCAGTCGATCGTGATGCGCGCGGCAGGCGCGGCGTCGGGCGCGACGGCGACGTTCCAGTGCGCGTCGACGCCGCGCTCGGCGAGGCCCGCGGCGAGCGCGTGCAGCACCTGGCGGTTGTCGAGCTGGCCTTCGCGCGGCAGCAGCAGGCCGTGCGCGAAGCGTCCGGCGAGCGCCGGCTCGGCCGCGTCGACCTGCGCGCCCGCGAGCGTGACGAGGCCGCCGTCGAGCAGCTCGGCGCTCGCATTCGCGCGCACGCGGCGCTCGAAGAGCGGCGCTTCCGCCCGGTCCGCGTGGTGCCAGACGACGAGCGTGCCGTTGCGCTGGAAGAACACGGGCTCCGGCAGCTCGGCGAGCCAGCCCGGCCACCGATCGAGCGACGCGACGCCGAGATCGGTGATGAAGCGCTCGGCGCTTGCGGCTTCGGCGAGCGGCGCGAGCATCGCGGCCGCGATCCACGCGGCCGAGCCCGAGCCCGCCGCGTCGCCGCGCTCGTAGAGCGACACGCGGTGCCCCGCGCCCGCGAGGCGCCACGCGATCAGACGGCCGACGAGGCCGCCGCCCAGCACCGCGAAATCGGGTTCAGACGCACGCATGTTCATCGCATCCGTCCGCCGTGTTCGTCACCGGGGAGCGGCTCGCAGCGGGAGCCGGGGAAGCCGCCGCGGCCGACGGCTCGCAGCGACGCAAAAGAACTGAAGATTGCACGGTCATCGATACCTTCCGCCACGCGCGAAGTTGCGCACTCAAAAGGACGAAACCGGCGACTGAGGCCGGCCGGGACCGTGATGCGCGCGGCTCGCCGAAACGGCGGCGGCGGGCATGGCCCGGCGGGATCGGAAACTTCCCGCGCCGGTATTACCCGGATCGGGTGCGAAGGGTCTCTCTCAGCCTCGCCGCGCATCCGGCCCTGCCGATCCGGCAGGCCGGGGCGCGCAGCAAAGCACCCCTGTTTCGTCGGCGGTCATTAGACCATAAAAGCGGAAACGGCCGCAAACCTCGCGCTGCGGCAAATTCGCCCGCCGCGCGGCGGCGCTGGCACAATGCCGCTGGAACCGGCGCATGGGCGACATCGTCGCCGCGCGCCGAGCCAGTGCCGTTTCCGGCGTTAAGCGCCGTTTAAGGCATGCTCGCCAGAATCCGCGGCACGCATGCCGCGCGCGGCGCCGAACGCACGCGCCGGGCGCGGCGCGCGCGTTGGCCCGGCGTTGCCGGCCTCATATCAGGAAGCTCATGACTCAATCGATGCAAGCCCTCGCCCTCGTCCCGGACGACCCGACGCAATCCCGATCCCCGGTCTCCACGTGGAGCCTCATCAAGCCCTACTGGGTCTCCGAGGAATGGAAGGTCGCGTGGGGACTGCTCGTCACGATCGTCGCGATCAACCTCACGCTCGTGTGGATCAACGTGCGGATCAACTCGTGGAGCGCGTCGTTCTACAACGCGCTGCAATCGAAGGACGTGCGCGACTTCCCGAGCCTGCTGATGACGTTCGCCGTGCTCGCGTTCGCGTTCATCATCCTCGCGGTGTACAGCCTGTATCTGCGGCAGATGCTCGGCTTCCGCTGGCGGCAGTGGCTCACGACGCGCTTCCTGAACGAATGGCTCGGCGATCGCAACTTCTACCGGATCGAGCGCGACCGGCTCGCCGACAACCCCGACCAGCGGATCGCGGATGACTTGCAGTCGCTCGCGTCGACGACGCTGTCGCTGTCGCTCGACCTGCTGTCGACGGTCGTCACGCTGATCTCGTTCGCGACGATCCTCTGGTCGATCGCCGGCGCGGCGACGATCTCGCTCGGCGGCCACGCGATCACGATCCCCGGCTACATGGTGTGGGTCGCGATGATCTACGCGATCGCGGGCTCGTACGTGATGCACCGCTTCGGCCATCCGCTCGTGTCGATCAACTACCAGCAGCAGCGCGTCGAGGCGGACTTCCGCTTCAGCCTGATCCGCATCCGCGAGAACGCCGAGCAGATCGCGTTCTACAACGGCGAGCCCGTCGAGACCTCGCACGAGCAGAACCTGTTCCAGCGTATCCGCGAAAACTGGTGGCGCGTGATGCGCTACACGAAGCGGCTCACGTTCGTGCTGAACTTCTATGCGCAGCTCGCGAGCCTCTTTCCGATCGCGGTCGCCGCGCCGCGCTACTTCGCGGGCGCGTTCACGTTCGGCGTGCTGATCCAGATCAGCCGCGCGTTCGGCACCGTCAGCGATTCGTTCTCGTGGTTCATCAACAGTTACGGCACGCTCGCCGAGTGGCGCGCGACCGTCAACCGTCTGCGCGAGTTCAAGCGCGTGATGGGCGCGTCGCATCTGAAGGAATCGATGTCGCCCGCGACCGAGCGCGGCGGCATCAACCTGCACTACGTCGACGCGCAGCAGATCACGACGTCGGGCCTGAAGCTCGCGCTGCCGAACGGCGCGGCGCTCGCGTCGATCGGCGACGTCGCGATCGAGCCCGGCTCGCGCTGGCTCGTGCGCGGGCCGTCCGGCTCCGGCAAGAGCACGCTGATGCGCGCGCTCGCGGGCCTCTGGCCGTTCGGCGACGGCGCGATCGACGCGCCCGTCGCCGCGCGGATGATGTTCGTTCCGCAGCAGAGCTATTTGCCGATCGGCACGCTGAAGGCGGCGCTCGCGTATCCGTCGGCCGTCGACGCGTTCAGCGACGACGCATGCCGCGACGCGTTGCGCGCGTGCGGTCTCGCCGACTACGCCGAGCGGCTCGGCGAGACGGGCCACTGGACGCGCACCCTGTCGCCCGGCGAGCAGCAGCGCCTCGCGGGCGCGCGCGTGCTGCTGCACAAGCCCGACTACCTGTTCCTCGACGAGGCGACGAGCGCGCTCGACGCGGACAACGAGGCGCGCCTCTACCGGCTCTTCGACGAACGGCTGCCGAAGGCGGCGATCGTCAGCATCGCGCATCGCGAATCGGTCGCGTCGTTCCATCAGCAGACGCTCGACGTGCGCCGCGACGAAGCGCGCGTGGCCGCATGAGCGCCGCGCACGCGCGGGTCGCGCTGATCACGGGCGCGGGCTCGGGGATCGGCGCGGCGCTCGCAGCGAGGCTCGCCGCACCCGGCGTCGCGCTGATGCTGCACGCGCGCGGCGCTGACGAAGCCGCGCGCGAGCGGCTCGCCGCCGTCGCCGACCGATGCCGCGCGGCGGGCGCCGCATGCGCGACGTTCGCCGCGGATCTCGCCTGTGCCGGCGCGGCTACGCGGCTCGTCGGCGCGACGCTCGACGCGTTCGGCGCGCTCGATCACGTTGCCGCGAATGCGGGCTACGCGGTGCGTCAGCCGCTCGCGGGCCTTGCGCCCGATGCGCTCGCCGCGTCGTTCGCGGCGATGCCGGGCGCGTTCGCGGCGCTCGTGGACGCCGCGCGGCCGGCGCTCGTTCGATCGTCTCGCGCGCGGATCGTCGCGGTCAGCTCGTTCGTCGCGCACCGCTATCGCGCCGACATGCCGTTCGCGGCGACAGCCGCCGCGAAGGCCGCGCTCGAATCGCTCGTGAAGACGGCGGCCGCCGAGCTCGCGCCGCGGCACGTGACGGTCAACGCGGTCGCCCCCGGCTACACGCGCAAGGACCGCGGGCCGAGCGAGGCAAACGCGGCCGCGTGGCGGCGCGCGAACGAGGCGACGCCGCTCGGCCGCATCGCGGAGCCGGACGACGTTGCCGCGCTGATCGCGTTTCTGCTCTCCGACGAAGCGCGCCACGTCACCGGGCAGGTGATTCACGTCGACGGCGGGCTGACGCTCGGTTGACGCCCGGCCGAACGCGCCGGCCGATTGACGAAATGGTTCGTACGGCCGCTTCGGCTTCGGCATTCCACACGCGACGCGTCCCCAACCGCGCGCCGCAACCGCATCGCGATGCGCGGCGCGCGTCCGATGCCGCGGCCGCTCCGATCACATTTTTTTCCGCCGTCGCCGCGCTCGTACAATAGCCCGCATCGCGCGCGACGAACGCGCGACGACGACGAAAGCGAGAGGAGCGGCGCGCATGCAGGCATTCCAGTGGTTTCACGAGCTGTCGGCGCGCGAGCGGCGCACGCTCTACGCGGGCTTCGGCGGCTATGCCGTCGACGCGTTCGACTTCATGATCTACTCGTTCCTGATTCCGTCGCTGATCGCCGCGTGGGGGATGTCGAAAAGCGAAGCGGGCATGATCGCGACGAGCTCGCTGATCTCGTCCGCGGTGGGCGGCTGGCTCGCCGGCATCCTCGCCGACCGCTACGGCCGCGTGCGCGTGCTGCAATGGACGATCGCGACGTTCGCGCTGTTCACGTTTCTGTCCGGCTTCACGCATTCGTTCTGGCAACTGCTCGCCACGCGCACGCTGCAAGGCTTCGGCTTCGGCGGCGAATGGTCGGTCGTCACGATCATGATGGCCGAGACGATCCGCTCGCCCGAGCATCGCGCGAAGGCGGTCGGCACCGTGCAGAGCAGTTGGTCGTTCGGCTGGGCGGCGGCCGCCGTGCTGTACTGGGCGTTCTTCGCGCTGCTGCCCGAGCCGCACGCGTGGCGCGCGTGCTTCTGGATCGGCATCGTCCCCGCGCTGTGGATTCTCTACATCCGCCGCAACGTGAGCGACCCCGACATCTACGTCGCCGCCCGCCGCGCGCGCGAGCGCGGCGTCGACCGCGCGCACTTCCTGCAGATCTTCGATCGCGCGCACCTGAAGACGACGCTCTTCGGCAGCGCGCTCTGCACCGGCATGCTCGGCGGCTACTACGCGATCACGACCTGGCTGCCGACCTATCTGAAGACGGTCCGGCATCTATCCGTATTCAACACGAGCGGCTATCTGATCGTGCTGATCGCCGGTTCGTTCTGCGGCTATCTGGTCGGCGCGCTCCTGTCCGACCGGATCGGGCGGCGCGCATCGTTCGCGCTGTTCGCGGTCGGCTCGTTCACGCTCGGCATGGCGTACACGATGCTGCCGATCACCGATGCCGCGATGCTGCTGCTCGGCTTTCCGCTCGGCATCGTCGTGCAGGGCATCTTCGCGGGCATCGGCGCATACTTGTCGGAGCTGTATCCGGGCGCGATCCGAGGCTCGGGCCAGGGCTTCTGCTACAACCTCGGCCGCGGGATCGGCTCGTTCTTTCCGATTCTCGTCGGCTCGCTGTCGCAATCGATGTCGCTCGTGAAGGCGATCGGCCTCGTCGCGGGCGGCGGCTACCTGCTCGTGATCGTCGCGGCGCTCGCGCTGCCCGAGACGAGGGGCAAGTCGCTCGTCGAGCACGCCGGCGCCGCGCATTGAGCGCGCATCGCTTCGAACCGACATGCATACGATCGTTCTCGGCGCCGGCGTGATCGGCGTCGCCACCGCGTTCCACCTGCGCGAGGCGGGCTTCGACGTCACCGTGATCGAACGCGAGGCCGACGTCGCGCTCGCGACGAGCCGCGGCAACGCCGGCATCATCGCGCCCGGCTACGTGACGCCGTGGGCCGCGCCCGGCATGCCCGCGAAGATCCTCAAGTACCTGTTCGAGCCGGCGTCGCCGCTCGTGTTCCGGCCGACGCTCGACCCCGCGCAATGGCGCTGGATCGCGCGCTGGCTGCGCGAATGCGAGCTCGCGCGGTTCCGCGTGAACAAGCAGCGGATGCAGCGCGTCGCGTACTACAGCCGCAGTTGCCTGCACGCGTTCCGCAGCCGCCACCCGTTCGACTATGGCGCGAGCCAGGGCTATCTGCAGCTCTTTCGCAGCGCGTTCGACGTCGAGCTCGCGCAGCCCGCGCTCGCGGTGCTGCGCGACGCGGGAATCGCGCATCGCGAGGTGAGCGCCGACGAATGCGCGCGCATCGAGCCCGGCCTGCGCTGGGCGAACGTGCGGCCCGTCGGCGGGCTCCATCTGCCCGACGACGAAGCGGGCGACTGCGCGCGCTTCACGCGCCAGTTGCGCGCGATCTGCGAGGCGAACGGCGTGCGGTTCCGCTTCGGCACCGATGTACGCGCGCTGCAGATCGAGCGCGCTCGCGCGTGCGGCGTGACGATCGCCCGCGCGGACGCGTCGTCCCCGCAGCCGGGGCGGCGCGCGCACGAAGAGCTGCACAAAGAGCCGCACGAAGAGCGGCTCGCGGCGGACGCGATCGTCGTCGCGCTCGGCGTCGACAGCGCGGCGCTGCTCGCGCGTATGGGCATACGCGTGCCGCTCTATCCGGTCAAAGGCTATTCGGCGACGCTGCCGATCGCCGACGCCGAAAAAGCGCCGCGCGCCGCCTTGATGGACGAATCGCTGAAGACCGCGATCACGCGCTTCGGGCCGACGCTGCGCGTCGCGGGCACGGCCGAGCTCGGCGACCGCCGCGCGACGCTGCGTGCGCAGGCGCTGCGCACGCTGATGAAGGTGCTCGACGACTGGTTCCCGCATGCGGCGCGCGCCGCCGACGCGCAGTTCTGGGTCGGCCGCCGGCCGATGACGCCGGACGGCGCGCCGCTGCTCGGCCCGTCCGGCATCGACGGCTTGTGGCTGAACGTCGGCCACGGCTCGACCGGTTGGGCGATGTCGATGGGATCGGGGAAGGTGGTGGCGGATCTCGTCGCCGGGCGCGAGCCGGAGATCGATCTCGACGGACTGACGCTCGCGCGGTACGGCAGCGGGCGGTAGGCGCACGGCGTGCGCGATGGGCGCGTGTCGCCGAATGGGCCGCCGATGAAGCCGCGATGCGCGGGCTCGACGATGCCGCAGCCGCGTCGTACGCAGTAAGCAATCCGCCCGCGTGGCTCGGGCGGCGCTTACTTCGGCAGCGCCGCTGCCGCGAGCACCCGATGCTCGGCGCCCATACGCGTGAGGACGCTCTCGTAGAGCGTGAGCGTTTCGAACCGCAACGCGAGCGGCGTGCGGCGCTCGGCGCCGTTCGCGCCGTCGATCGTCACGCGATGCGCGTCGCGAGGAAACCGCGCGATCGTCACATGCGGCCTGAACGCGCGGCTGTCGGGCGGCAGGCCGAGCGCGCGCAGCGCGCCGCCCACCCGCTCGCCGAGCGCAAGCAATGGCGGCTGCGGCGCGAGCTCCGCGACGACGAGCCGCGCATGCGCGGTGCTCGGCCAGCAGACGACGCGCTCGACATCGGCGGGCGGCACCGCGCCGGCCGCCGCAAGCTCGGCGATGCGCGCGCCGAGCTGCGCGCTCTTCGTCCGCTCGATCGCGCCGAGGAACGCGATCGTCACGTGCAGTTGGTCGCGCGGCGTGCGCCGCGCGCCGGCGGCGACGGGCAGCGCGGCAAGCGCGTCGCGCGACGCCCGATCGAGCGTCAGCGCGACGAAGCAGCGCAACCGGTCGCTCGCCATCGTCATCGCGCGGAGCCGGCCGTCCCCGCGGCCCGAGCCGCGTCGACGCCCGAAGCGCGCCCCGCCGCGAGCCTGTCGCCTTGCGGCAGCGGCCCGTGCTCGCCCCACACGTCGTCCGGGAGCACCTTCGCGAGCGCGGGAATCGTCCTGCGGGTGAACACCGGATCGGCCACGCCCGCCGCGCGCTGACGCTGGTAATCGCACCACGCGGCGAGCGCGTACTTGCCGAGCATCAGAATCGCGATCAGGTTGATGAGCGCCATCAGCCCCATGCTGGTATCGGCCATCGCCCACACGAGCGGCAGTTGCCCGACGCTGCCGAACATCACCATCCCGAGCACCGCGAGCCGGAACACGAAGAGCGCGCCGCGCCGGCTCGTGACGAATCCGACGTTGCCTTCCGCATACGCGTAGTTGCCGATCACCGAAGAAAACGCGAGGAAAAAGATCGCCACCGCCATGTAGATGCCTCCCCAGTCGCCGACGTGGCTCGAAATCGCGCGCTGCGTGAGCGCCGCGCCTTCCATCGACGTGCCCGGCTCGTACTGCCCCGACAACAGGATCACGAACGCGGTCGCGCTGCAGATCACGATCGTGTCGACGAACACGCCGAGCATCTGGATCAGCCCCTGCGTGACCGGATGCCGCGTGCTCGCGGTCGCGGCCGCGTTCGGCGCGCTGCCCATCCCGGCCTCGTTCGAGAACAGGCCCCGCTTCACGCCGATCGACACCGCCTGGCTCACCGCGTAGCCGGTCAGGCCGCCCGCCGCCTGCTCGAGGCCGAACGCGCTCTTCACGATCAGCGCGATCATGTCCGGCACGAGCGCGATGTGCGTCGCGACCGCGTAGCCCGCGAGCGCGAGATAGCCGATCGCCATCACGGGCACGATCACCTGCGCGACGTGCGCGATCCGGCGAATCCCGCCGAAAATGATCGGCGCCGTCAGCGCGACGAGCGCGAACCCGACCGCGGCGCGGCTCACGCCGAACGACGTGTTGAATGCCTCGGCGATCGCGTTCGCCTGCACCGCGTTGAACACGAAGCCGAACACGAGGATCAGCGACAGCGAGAACAGCACGCCGAAGCCGCGCGAGCGCAACCCGATCTGGATGTAGTACGCGGGACCGCCGCGATACGTGCCGTCATGATGCGACACCTTGAAGATTTGCGCGAGCGTCGCCTCGACGAACGCGGACGACATCCCGACGAGCGCCGTCGCCCACATCCAGAAGATCGCGCCTGGGCCGCCCACCGTCATCGCGACCGCGACGCCCGCGATGTTGCCCGTGCCGACGCGACTCGCGAGCCCGGTCGCGAACGCCTGGAACGACGAGATGCTGCCAGGTTCGCCCTTGCTGCCGACGAGGCGCATGCTGAGAAACAGCGCGCGCAACTGGATCATCCTGAAGCGCAGCGTGAACCACGCGCCGGCGCCGAGCAGCAGCGCGATCAGCACGTAATTCCAGAGAATGGCGTTGATCCCGTCGATCATCGCGTGCGCAAAGCCTTCCATCCATCATCTCCTGATTTAGGGTCGAATTATGTATTGATTCCGGTCACGGCCGGCCAAGGGCCGACATGATATGACAGGTTGCACCGATTCTTACAAAATGAAATTTTTTGGGAGAAAAATGAAAGGATGCCGCCGAGGGCGACGCGTGCCGCACGATGCTCGCGATGCGCGTCGCGGCAAAGCGTCCGCGCACAAAAAAACCGGGCGCCCGCAGGACGCCCGGTTCGTCGAAACGACGTTCTGGCGAATGCCGCCCGCTCAGCGCGGCAACTCCGAGCTGCCCATCAGGTACGCGTCGACCGAGCGCGCGCACTGGCGGCCTTCGCGGATCGCCCAGACGACAAGCGACTGGCCGCGGCGCATGTCGCCCGCCGCGAACACCTTGTCGGCCGACGTGTAGTACGCGCGATCGCCCTCGGTGCCCGCACGCGCGTTGCCGCGCGCGTCCTTCGCGACGCCGAACGCGTCGAGCACGGGCGCGGCCGGCTGCGTGAAGCCCATCGCGAGCAGCACGAGATCGGCCTTGATCTCGAACTCCGAATCCGGCACTTCCTGCATCTTGCCGTCGACCCACGCGACGCGCACCGCGATCAGCTTCTCGACCTTGCCGTTCCTGCCTTCGAAACGCTTCGTCGCAACCGCCCAGTCGCGCTCGCAGCCTTCCTCATGCGACGACGACGTGCGCAGCCTGATCGGCCAGTACGGCCACACGAGCGGCTTGTTCTCCGCCTCGGGCGGCTGCGGCAGCAGCTCGAACTGCGTGACGTGCTTCGCGCAGTGACGGTTCGACGTGCCGACGCAGTCCGAGCCCGTGTCGCCGCCGCCGATCACGACGACGTGCTTGCCCTTCGCGAGCAGTTGATCGGCCACCTTGTCGCCCGCGTTCACGCGGTTCTGCTGCGGCAGGAACTCCATCGCGAAATGGATGCCGGCGAGCTCGCGGCCCGGCACCGGCAAATCGCGCGGCGTCTCCGAGCCGCCCGCGATCACGACCGCGTCGAATTCGTCCTTCAGCGTCTCGGGCGAAATCGTCTCCTTCGCCATGTTGCCGATCGTCTCGGGCAGCGGATCGCGGCCGATGAACACGCTCGTGCGGAACGTCACGCCTTCCGCTTCCATCTGGCGCATCCGGCGGTCGATCAGCCACTTCTCGAGCTTGAAGTCGGGAATCCCGTAGCGCAGCAGGCCGCCGATCCGGTCGTTCTTCTCGAACACCGTCACGTCGTGGCCCGCGCGCGCGAGCTGCTGCGCGGCGGCGAGGCCCGCGGGGCCGGAGCCTACCACCGCGACCTTCTTGCCCGTCTTGTGCGCGGCGGGCTGCGGCGCGACCCAGCCTTGCGCCCACGCCTTGTCGATGATCGCGTGCTCGATCGACTTGATGCCGACCGGATCGTCGTTGATCCCGAGCGTGCACGCCGCCTCGCACGGCGCCGGGCAGATGCGGCCCGTGAACTCGGGGAAGTTGTTCGTCGAGTGCAGCACGTCGATCGCCTGCCGCCAGTCCTGGCGATACACGAGATCGTTGAAGTCCGGAATGATGTTGTTGACGGGACAGCCGTTGTTGCAGAACGGAATGCCGCAATCCATGCAGCGCGCGCCCTGGATCTTCGCGTCCTCGTCGGCCAACGCCGCGACGAATTCCTTGTAGTGCTTCACGCGCGTGAGCGGCGCTTCGTACGCCTCGTGACGGCGCTCGTACTCCAGAAAACCGGTGATCTTGCCCATGAGGTTCTCTTCTGAATCTGTTGAATCGGGTAAGGGGGACCCGCGCCCGCCGCGTCGGACGGGCGCGTTCGCTATGTCGTCGAGCCGCGTTGCGTCAGGCGGCGAGCACCTCGCCCGCTTTCTTCGCGCCGATTTCGCCGAGCGCGCGCTTGTATTCGTGCGGGAACACCTTCACGAACTGGCGGCGCGCCGCATCCCAGTTCTCGAGCAGCGACTTCGCGCGCGGCGAGCCGGTGAACTGGAAGTGGCGCTCGACGAGCCCCTTGAGCAGCGCTTCGTCCGTCGCGCCGCCATGCCAGAGCGCGGGATCGACCGTGCGCTCCTGCTCGGCCTGCTGCAGCACAGGATCGAGCGCGACCATCGACTTGTTGCACTTCGCGGAGAACGTGCCTTCCGGGTCGTACACATACGCGAGCCCGCCCGACATGCCGGCCGCGAAGTTGCGGCCCGTCTCGCCGAGCACGACGACCGTGCCGCCCGTCATGTATTCGCAGCCGTGATCGCCCGTGCCCTCGACGACCGCCGTCGCCCCCGAGTTGCGCACGCAGAAGCGCTCGCCCGCGACGCCGCGGAAGAACGCCTCGCCTTCGAGCGCGCCGTACATCACCGTGTTGCCGCAGATGATGTTCTCCTCGGACTTGCCGCGGAAATCGTTGGTCGGGCGGATGATGATCCGGCCGCCCGACAGGCCCTTGCCGACGTAGTCGTTGCCGTCGCCGACGAGGTCGAGCGTCACGCCCTTCGCGAGGAACGCGCCGAAGCTCTGGCCCGCCGTGCCCTTCAACTGGATGTGGACCGCGTCGTCGGCCAGGCCGTCGTGGCCGTGCTTCTTCGCGATCGCGCCGGAGAGCATCGCGCCGACCGTGCGGTTCACGTTGCGCACCGGCTGGATGAACGACACGTGCTCGCCGCTCTCGATCGCGGCCTTCGCCTTCTCGATCAGCACGTGGTCGAGCGCGCGCTCGAGGCCGTGCTCCTGCGATTCGACGTGACGGTGCGCGATGCCCTCGCAGCCTTCCGGCTGGTAGAACACGCGCGAGAAGTCGAGGCCCTTCGCCTTCCAGTGCGCGACGCCGCGGCGCATGTCGAGCAGATCGGCGCGGCCGACGAGATCGTCGAACTTCGCGATGCCGAGCTGCGCCATGATCTCGCGCGCTTCCTCGGCGACGAAGAAGAAGTAGTTGACGACGTGCTCGGGCTGGCCCGAGAACTTCGCGCGCAGCACCGGGTCCTGCGTCGCGACGCCGACCGGGCACGTGTTCAGATGGCACTTGCGCATCATGATGCAGCCTTCGACGACGAGCGGCGCCGTCGCGAAGCCGAATTCGTCCGCGCCGAGCAGCGCGCCGATCACGATGTCGCGGCCCGTCTTCATCTGGCCGTCGGCCTGCACGCGGATGCGCCCGCGCAGGCGGTTCAGCACGAGCGTCTGCTGCGTCTCGGCGAGGCCGAGCTCCCACGGCGTGCCCGCGTGCTTGACCGACGACAGCGGCGATGCGCCCGTGCCGCCGTCGTGGCCCGCGATCACGACGTGATCGGCCTTCGCCTTCGCGACGCCCGCCGCGACCGTGCCGACGCCCACTTCCGACACGAGCTTCACCGAGATGCTCGCGGCCGGATTGACGTTCTTCAGGTCGTGGATCAGTTGCGCGAGATCCTCGATCGAGTAGATATCGTGGTGCGGCGGCGGCGAGATGAGGCCAACGCCCGGCACCGAGTAGCGCAGCTTGCCGATGTATTCGGACACCTTGTGGCCCGGCAACTGGCCGCCTTCGCCCGGCTTCGCGCCCTGCGCCATCTTGATCTGGATCTGGTCGGCCGACGCGAGATACTCGGCCGTCACGCCGAAGCGGCCCGACGCGACCTGCTTGATCTTCGAGCGCAGCGAATCGCCCTCCTTCAGCGGGATGTCGCGCACGATCTCGTCGCCGATCACCGACTTCAGCGTGTCGCCGACCTTGATCGGAATGCCGCGCAGCTCGTTGCGATAGCGGTTCTCGTCCTCGCCGCCTTCGCCCGTGTTCGACTTGCCGCCGATCCGGTTCATCGCGATCGCGAGCGTCGTGTGCGCCTCGGTGCTGATCGAGCCGAGCGACATCGCGCCCGTCGCGAAGCGCTTGACGATCTCCTTCGCCGGCTCGACTTCGTCGATCGGAATCGCCTTCATCGGATCGACCTTGAATTCGAACAGGCCGCGCAGCGTCATGTGGCGCTTCGTCTGATCGTTGATCAGGTGCGCATATTCCTTGTACGTCTGGTACGAGTTGCCGCGCGTCGCGTGCTGCAGCTTCGCGATCGAATCGGGCGTCCACATATGGTCTTCGCCACGCACGCGGAACGCATACTCGCCGCCCGCGTCGAGCATGTCGGCGAGGACAGGGTTGTCGCCGAACGCGTCGCGGTGCAGGCGGATCGCTTCCTCGGCCACTTCGAACAGGCCGATGCCGCCCACCTTCGACGCCGTGCCCTTGAAGTACTTCTCGACGAGATCGGTCGCGAGGCCGAGCGCCTCGAAGATCTGCGCGCCGGTGTACGACATGTACGTGGAGATGCCCATCTTCGACATCACCTTCTGCAGCCCCTTGCCGACCGCCTTCGTGAAGTTGTAGATCGCCTTCTCCGGCGACAGGTCGCCCGGCAGCCCCTGCGCCATCTTCGCGAGCGTTTCCATCGCCAGGTACGGATGCACGGCCTCCGCGCCGTAGCCGGCGAGCAGCGCGAAGTGGTGCGTCTCGCGCGCGGAGCCCGTCTCGACGACGAGGCCCGTGCTCGTGCGCAGGCCCTGCTGCACGAGGTGCGTGTGGATCGCCGACGTCGCGAGGAGCGCCGGGATCGCGACGTTCTCGGCGTCCGTCTTGCGGTCGGACACGATCAGGATGTTGTAGCCCGACTTCACCGCGTCGACGGCTTCCGCGCACAGCGAAGCGAGGCGCGCCTCGATGCCTTCCTTGTTCCAGGCGACCGGATAGCAGATGTTCAGCTCGTAGGCGCTGAACTTGCCGCCCGTGTAGCGATCGATCGAGCGGATCTTCGCGATGTCCTTGAAGTCGAGCACGGGCTGCGACACTTCGAGGCGCATCGGCGGGTTGATGTTGTTCGTGTCGAGCAGGTTCGGCTTCGGGCCGATGAACGACACGAGCGACATCACCATGTTCTCGCGGATCGGGTCGATCGGCGGGTTCGTGACCTGCGCGAACAGTTGCTTGAAGTAGTGATAGAGCGTCTTGTTCTTGTTCGACATGACGGCGAGCGGCGAATCGTTGCCCATCGAGCCGACCGCCTCCTCGCCCTGCTGCGCCATCGGCGCCATCAGGAACTTCAGGTCTTCCTGCGTATAGCCGAACGCCTGCTGGCGGTCGAGCAGCACGGCCGACGAGCGGCGCTCGGCGGCGACGTCCTCGTCCTCCGGCTCGATCTCGTCGAGCTTGATGCGCACCGCGTCAATCCAGCTCTTGTACGGCTTCGCGTTCGCGAGGTTGTCCTTCAGCTCCTTGTCGTCGATGATCCGGCCGTGCTCCATGTCGATCAGGAACATCTTGCCCGGCTGCAGACGCCACTTCTTGACGATCTTCGATTCGGGAATCGGCAGCACGCCGGCTTCCGACGCCATGATCACGAGATCGTCGTCGGTGATGACGTAGCGCGCCGGACGCAGACCGTTGCGGTCGAGCGTCGCGCCGATCTGGCGGCCGTCGGTGAACGCGATCGCGGCAGGGCCGTCCCACGGCTCCATCATCGCGGCGTGGTATTCGTAGAACGCGCGGCGGTTGTCGTCCATCAGCGTGTGCTGTTCCCACGCTTCGGGAATCATCATCATCACCGCGTGCACGAGCGGGTAGCCCGCCATCACGAGCAGTTCGAGGCAGTTGTCGAACGATGCGGTATCGGACTGGCCCGGATAGATCAGCGGCCACAGCTTCGGCAGGTCGTCGCCGAGCACGTGCGACGCGATCGCGCCGGTGCGCGCGTTCAGCCAGTTGACGTTGCCCTTGACCGTGTTGATTTCGCCGTTGTGCGCGATCATCCGGTACGGGTGCGCGAGCTCCCACGCGGGGAACGTGTTCGTCGAGAAGCGCTGGTGCACGAGCGCGAGCGCCGACACGACGCGCTCGTCCTGCAGATCGCGGTAGTACACGCCGACCTGGCCCGCGAGCAGCAGGCCCTTGTAGACGACCGTGCGCGCCGACATCGACGGCACGAAGTATTCCTTGCCGTGCTTGAGCTTGAGCGCCTGGATCCGGTGGCTCGCCGTCTTGCGGATCACGTAGAGCTTGCGCTCGAGCGCGTCCGTCACCATCACGTCCTTGCCGCGGCCGATGAAGATCTGGCGGATCACGGGCTCGCTCCCCTTCACCGTGGGGGAGATCGGCATCGCGTGGTCGACCGGCACGTCGCGCCAGCCGAGCACGACCTGGCCTTCCGCCTTCACCGTGCGCTCGAGCTCCTGCTCGCACGCGATCCGCGATGCGCTTTCCTTCGGCAGGAAGATCATCCCGACCCCATATTCGCCGGCGGGCGGCAGCGTCACGTCCTGCTTCGCCATCTCCTCGCGGTAGAACGCGTCCGGAATCTGGATCAGGATGCCCGCGCCGTCGCCCATCAGCGGATCGGCGCCGACCGCGCCGCGGTGATCGAGGTTCTCGAGAATCTTCAGACCCTGCTCGATGATTTCGTGGCTCTTCTTGCCCTTGATGTGAGCGACGAAGCCGACGCCGCAGGCGTCGTGCTCGTTTTGCGGGTCGTACAGACCTTGCGCGGCGGGAAGCGCGCTCTTCGGCTGCTGGTGGTCGATCATGGGGACACCGTCGGAAAGGGGGCCTCGCGGCCGTTGAAACCATTTGCTTGTTGCCCGTCGTCCCCCTTCGTGTGGATCGCGACGTGGCCGGCCGGGCAGGAGCGGGTGGGCCTGCGACTGCCGGAATTCGGAATATACGCGACGAATCAAGGGAATAGCAAATAAATCCCAATGGTCGAACCCCAATTACAAACTTGGTGCACGATCACTTCTTTTTATTGGGGCCGCATCAAAATGGAGCAAAAACAAGCGGCATCCCCGGATGCCGCCTCGCGTCCGCCGCCGGCGCGCTCACTGCTGGATGGGCGGCGTGTTCTCGCGCACCTTGCGGGGCCGCCCGCGCGGCAGCGGCGACACGCGCCGGTTCGCCGTGCGCGCCGCCCATTCGCGGTAGGTCTCGCCGCCCAGCACCCAGCCCTTCAGCGTCGCCTGCTGGAGCTGGTCGGCCTGGCGCTCGTCGAGCGGCTGCTCGCACAGCTCCTTGTACGCGCGCTGCCGCTCGAACGGCGTGTTGCCGAGCGCCCAGTAGAGCGGGTGGTCGGTGATCAGGCTGTCGACGGTGAGGCCGACGTGGTGCCGATAGCTCGACCAGCGGTACGCGTCCGCGCTCGTCACGAGCTGCGCGCGCACGGGGCTCATCTCGACGACGCGGCTCGCGAGCAGGAAATAGCGCTCGCCCTCGATGACGGTCGCGCGATAACGCCCTTCCCACAGCGTGCCGCGCCGCGAGTAGCGCCGGTTGAAATGCGCGACGTAGCGCCGGCCGACGGCCTGCATCGCCTTCGGCAGGCTCGCCTCGTCGCTCGGCGTCACGAGGAGCTGGACCTGGCGCGGCAGCAGCACGTATGCATGCACCGCCAGATGATGATCGCGCGCCGCCGCCTTCAGGCAGTCGATGAATAGTTCGTAATCCTGGTCGTCGACGAACGCCGGTTGCTGATCGAGGCCGCGTAAAATCACGTGCTGCGGCTGATCGGGAACGTAAAGTCGTGCTAGCCGTGCCATGCTGAATGTCCGTTTGATCGCGTTAGGAAATACCCGAAGGCCCGTACAAGTGCATCCGCGCCAAAGCCCGCCGCGGCGCGGGAATACGCACGGTCGTGCGAATTCTAGGGAAAACGTTCTAGCTTACAACTCTGTCCTGTTTGAAACGCCGTAGTCATAATGAGCACGCCTTTAATCGGAGGAGACTAAGGATGAAACAAAAAATGGCCATTACGGGGGCCGCTGCGCTCGCTTTCGCGGCAGCCGCAACGGCAGCGCACGCGCAATCCGCAGGCAGCTTCTACGTGACGAACGGCTGGTTCCATCTCGCCCCACAGGACAGCAGCGATCCGCTCAAGGTCATGAACGTGGGCGGCACGCCGGTCAATCATGAGGTGCCCAACACGGGCGCGGGCATCGACAATGCGGACACCATCGGCTTCGCCGCCGGCTACTTCCTGACGGATCACATCGCCACTGAATTGGTCGCCGGGATCCCGCCAAGGTTCAATCTGAACGGCAAAGGCTCGCTCGAACAGTTCGGCGTGCTCGGTCATGCTTACCAATGGAGCCCGGCGCTCCTCCTCAAGTACTACTTCAATGACGCGAAGGCGAAATTCCGGCCCTACGTCGGCATCGGCGCCTCGTACATCTGGTTCACCGGCGCGAAGATCACGAACACCGCATTCGAGCGCGGCGCGCTCGGCGGCCCGACAAGCGTGACGACCAGCAATCAGTGGGCGCCCGTCATCAACGCGGGCTTCACTTACAACTTCACCGATCACTGGTTCGGCGGGCTGTCGGTGTCGTACATCCCCGTCAGCCTGACGGCCACGCTGACGACGCAGCGCCCAACGCTGATCGGCACGCTCACGCAGACTTCGCAAGCGAAGATCACGCTGAATCCGATCGTGACCTACCTGAACATCGGCTACCGTTTCTAAGCGTAGTCGAATATTTGGGGAATGGTTAATTCCGCTGCAATTTGTAGCGGAATTTTCTTGAGGTTACGAGGTGGCTGTCGCCTCCTGCTCCGGCGGGCTCTCGCCGGAGCGATTTCGTTCGCGCGCGGCGCGCAAAACGCCGGTTTCATCCTTCCCGATCGGCGAAGTCCGCGCCGATCAGGTCGATCCGGTCCGTGCAAATGAGGTCCACGCCCCAATCCGCGAGCTCGCGCGCCCGTGCGGGTTCGTTTACCGTGTACGCAAGAATGCGCAGCCCCGACGCTTTCACGTCGCGCACGAGCGCCTCGTTGAATTGCGCGTGATGCGCGTGCAGCGACACACAGCCGAGCCGCTGCGTCTCCTCCAGCCAGTCCGCCGGAATTTCCTCGTACAGCACCCCGCGCGGCAGCGCCGGCGCTGCCTCGCGCGCCGCGCCGAGCGCCACCGCCGAAAACGACGACAACAGCGGCGGCACGGCGGCGTCGCGCCAAAGCTCGGCCGCCTGAGCCGCGACGACGCGGCCCGTTTCCTCGTCGCGCTCCGGGCACGGCTTGATCTCGACGTTCGCCGCGAGGCCGAGCGCGAGGCAGCGCGCCGCCGCCTGCGCGAGCGTCGGCATCCGCTCGCCCGAGAAGCGCGCGTCGTACCACGCGCCGGCGTCGAGCGCGGCGAGCGCCGCGTAGCGCATGTCGCACGCGGCACCCGCGCCGTTCGACGTGCGCTCGACCGTGTCGTCGTGCAGCAGGAACGCGACGCCGTCCGCCGACAGCTTCGCGTCGAATTCGACCATCTTGTGCCCGTAGCGCGCGCCCGCATCGAGCGCGGCGAGCGTGTTCTCGGGGGCCAGCGCGCCGCCGCCGCGGTGCGCGACCACGCGCGGATAAGGCCAGGTTCGCAGGATCGTCATCGCAATCTCGTCGGAAACGGTGAGCCGAGGGCTCGGGGATTCGAATCAGCCGGCGCGCTTGCCCGTCGCCGGATCGAAGAAATGCAGATGCTGCGCGGGCAGCGCGACGGGCAGCGTCTCGCCGCGCGACGGGCGCATCGCGTGCGGCAACCGCACCGCGACGTCGCGCGCGCCCCAGCGGCCGTGCGCGAGATTGTCCGCACCGAGCAGCTCGCACGAATCGACGGCGAGCGTCGCGAGCGCCGCGCCGGGCTGCGGCGTCATGTGCTCGGGCCGCACGCCGAGGACCCATTCGCGCCCGGGCGCGATCTCGCGGCCCGCTCCCGCCGCGCCCGCGACCGGCAGCCGGGGGCCGTCGGCAACGTCAAACGTCGCGCCGTCTTCCGACAGCCGCCCGTGCAGCAGGTTCATCGCCGGCGAGCCGATGAAACTCGCGACGAACGTCGTCGCCGGTTTCTCATACACGTCGACGGGCGCGCCGATCTGCTCCGCATAGCCGCGATTCATCACGATCACGCGCTGCGCGAGCGTCATCGCCTCGATCTGGTCGTGCGTCACGTAGACGCTCGTCGTCGCGAGGCGCGCGTGCAGCCGCTGGATTTCGAGACGCATCTGCACGCGCAGCTTCGCGTCGAGATTCGACAGCGGCTCGTCGAACAGGAACACCGACGGCTCGCGGACGATCGCGCGCCCCATCGCGACGCGCTGCCGCTGGCCGCCCGACAGCTCGCGCGGGCGCCGCGCGAGGAGCGGCCCGAGCTCGAGGATCTGCGCGGCCGCCTGCACGCGCGCGTCGATCAGCGCGCGTTCGACGCCGCGGATCTTGAGCCCGTAGCCCATGTTCTGCGCGACCGTCATGTGCGGATACAGCGCGTAGTTCTGGAACACCATCGCAATGTCGCGATCCTTCGGCTCGAGCGCGTTGACGACCCGCCCGCCGATCGCGATCTCGCCTTCCGTCACCGTCTCGAGGCCGGCGATCATCCGCAGCAGCGTCGATTTCCCGCAGCCCGACGGCCCGACGAGCACGACGAACTCGCCGTCGGCGATGTCGACGTCGATCCCGTGCAGCACGTACTGCGCGCCGTCGTAACTTTTCCTGACGCCCTTCAAGCTCAGCGCGGCCATGCTTGGACTTCCTCCAGGTTGCGTTTCATTTTTCCGAATCGACGAGACCGCGCACGAACCAGCGCTGCATCGCGAGCACGACGACGAGCGGCGGCAGCATCGCGACGAGCGTCGCCGCCATCACGAGATGCCACTCGGTCGCGGCGTCGCCGCTCGCGATCATCGACTTGATGCCGACCACGGCCGTCGTCAGCGACGCGTCGGTCGTGATCAGGATCGGCCAAAGATACTGGTTCCAGCCGTAGATGAACGTGATCACGAAAAGCGCGGCGATGCTCGTCTTCGACAGCGGCAGCACGACGTCCCAGAAGAAGCGCAGCGGCCCCGCGCCGTCGATGCGCGCGGCGTCGACGAGCTCGTCGGGCAGCGTCATGAAGAACTGCCGGAACAGGAAGGTCGCCGTCGCCGACGCGATGAGGGGCAGCGTGAGGCCCGCGTAGCTGTTCGTCAGATGCAGCGTCGACACCACCTGCACGGTCGGGAAGATCCGCACCTCGACGGGCAGCATCAGCGTGACGAAGATCAGCCAGAACGCCGTATTGCGCAACGGAAAGCGGAAATAGACGATCGCGTACGCGGACAGGATCGACACCGCGATCTTGCCCGCCGCGATCACGAGCGCCATCACGATGCTGTTGACGAGCAGCGTGCCGAACGGCGTCGTCATCCCGCCGCTGCCGCGCCGCCAGATCGCGGCGACGTTCTCGACGAGATGCGTGCTCGGCACGAGCGACAGCGGCACCGTGAACACTTCGCGCGCGTTCATCGTCGCCGCGCAGAAGCCGACGTACACAGGAAACACGATGACCGCGATGCCCGCGATCAGCACCGCGTGGCAGAACAGGTCGAAACCCTTGCGATTCTCGATCATGCGTATTGCACCCTGCGCTCGACGAAGCGGAACTGGACGACCGTCAGCGCGACGACGATCACCATCAGCACGACCGATTGCGCGCCCGAACTGCCGATGTCGAGCCCCTGGAAGCCTTCCGCATAGATCTTGTAGATCAGCGTCTTCGTGCTTTGGCCGGGGCCGCCCGCGGTTGCGGCGTCGATCACCGGGAACGTGTCGAAGAACGCGTAGACGAGATTGACGACGAGCAGGAAGAAGCTCGTCGGTGACAAAAGCGGCAGCGCGATGTGAAAGAAGCGTCGCACGGGGCCCGCGCCGTCGATCGCGGCCGCCTCGATCAGCGAACGCGGAATCGCCTGCAGTCCTGCGTAAAAGAACAGGAAGTTGTAGCTGACCTGCTTCCACACCGACGCGATCACGACGAGCAGCAGCGCCTCGCCGCCGTTGAGCGCGTGATTCCAGACGATGCCGAAGCGCGCGAGCGCATACGTGATCACGCCGATGCTCGGATTGAACAGGAACGCCCACAGCACCGCGGCGATCGTCGGCGCGACCGCGTAAGGCCAGATGAGGAGCGTGCGGTACGCGCGAGCGCCGCGGATCACGCGGTCGGCGCACGCGGCGAGCAGCAGCGACACGGCGAGCCCGCAGGCGGTCACGCTCGCGCTGAACACGAGCGTCGTCCTGAACGAATCGATGTAGAGCGGATCGGCAAACAGACGCGTGAAATTCGCGAAGCCGACGAACTCGCTCGACGTGCCGAACGCGTCCTGCATTTGCGTCGACTGCCAGAGCGCGACGCCCGCCGGCCAGAGAAAGAAGATCGCGGTGATCGCGAGCTGCGGCGCGACGAGCAGGTACGGCAACGCGCTCGCGCCGAAACGGGGATGGGGTGTCATCGGCAGGATTCCGAACGGACGGACGTCAGACGAATGTACCGGGCGCGGCTGCCGGCGCGACCCGTTCTCGTGCGCGGTTTCGCGAGCGAACGGGCGGCGCCGGCGAGAACGCGCGCCGGTGGCGCAAGCTCAGCCGCCCGACTTCTCGAAGCGGCGCAGCAACTCGTCGCCGCGCGCGGCGGCGGAATCGAGCGCCGCCTTCGGCGTCTTCTTCTGCGCCCACACCTGCTCGAGCTCCTCGTCGACGATCGTGCGGATCTGCGGCATGTTGCCGAGCCGCAGCCCCTTCGTGTACGGCAGCGGCGGTTTGTTCATCATTTGCCTGATCGCCGTGTCCGTGCCCGGATGCTTCGCGTAGAAGCCCTGCTCGCGCGCGAGATCGTACGCGGCCGTCGTCACCGGCAGATAGCCCGTGTCCTCGTGCCACTTCGCGGCGACCGCGGGCGAGCTCAGATACGCGAGGAACTTCGCGACGCCCTTGTACGTGCCCGGGTCCTTGCCCGCGAGCACCCACAGGCTCGCGCCGCCGATGATCGCGTTCTGCGGCGCGCCCTTCACGCTCGCGTCGTAGGGCATCATCCCGGTGCCGAAGTCGAACTTCGCATACTTGTGGATCGTCGCGAGCGCGCCCGACGACGTCGTCATGATCGCGCAGTCGCCGCTGTAGAACTTCGCGGTCGCCTCGTCCTTGCGGCCGACATATGTGAACGTGCCGTCCTTCGCCATGTCCTGCAGGAACCGGATGTGCGCGATCTGCTGCGGCTTGTTGAAGTCGAGCGTCGCGTCGGCGCCGTCGAAGCCGTTGTTGCGCGTCGCGAACGGCAGGCCATGCCACGCACTGTAGTTCTCGAGCTGGATCCAGCCCTGCCAGCCCGTCGTGTAGCCGCACGCGTAACCCGCCTTCTTCAGCTTTTCCGCGTCGGCCTTCACGTCGGCCCACGTCTTCGGCGGCTGGTCCGGATCGAGGCCCGCCTTCCTGAACGCGTCCTTGTTGTAATACAGCACGGGCGTCGAGCTATTGAACGGCATCGACACGAGGCGGCCCGTCTTCGCGTCGCTGTAGTAGCTCGCGATCGTCGGCACGAACGCCTTCTCGTCGAGCGGCACGCCCGCCTGGCGGAACACGTCGGACACGGGCAGCACCGCCTTCTTCGCCTGCATCATCGTGGCCGTGCCCACTTCGTACACCTGCAGGATCGCCGGCGCGTCGCCGCTGCGGTACGCGGCGATGCCCGCCGCGAGCGCCTGGTCGTAGGTGCCCTTGAAGACCGGCACGATCTTGTAGTCGCTTTGCGACGCGTTGAACTGCGCGGCGATCTCGTTCACGCGCTCGCCGAGCGCCGCCTCCATCGCATGCCAGAACTGGATCTCGGTGGCGGCGCACGCCGCCTGCTGCGCGCCGAACCAAAGCGCGCCCCCGAACGCGAGCGAGCGAACCAGCGTCTTGTATTTCATCGACCTCTCTCCTTTTCTCCTCGGTCCGGGCAACACGCGCCGAACGCGGCAAGCCGGACAGTCTAGTTTTCGTCCATGACAAACAAGCGTTGATACTCTTTCAGTGCGAAGCGATCGGTCATGCCGGCGATGTAGTGCGCGACGAGGCGCGGCTGGTGCGCGACGTCCGCCGCCTGATAGTCGGGCGGCAGCAGGCGCGGGTCGCTCGTGAACGCGTTGAAGAGGCCGGCGACGACCCGCTGCGCCTTGCTCGCCATCCGCATCACGCGGTAGTGGCGGTACAGGTTCTTGAACAGGAAGCGCTTGAGCGCCGCCGCCTGCGCGGCGATCGGCTCGCCATGCGCAACGAGGGGCGGCGCCGCGCGCACGTCGTCGAGCGACGCCGGCGCGTGGCGCGCGAGATTGCGCGTCGTCGCGTCGATCAGATCGACGATCAGCGTGTTGATGATCCGGCGCACCGTCTCGTGCACGAGACGGCGACCTTCGAGATGCGGATACTCGGCGAGCGCGGCCTCGTAATGGCGCTGCCACAGCTCGACCTCGGCGAGCTGCTCGATCGTGATGAGGCCCGAGCGCAGGCCGTCGTCGACGTCGTGATTGTTGTATGCGATTTCGTCCGCGATGTTCGCGAGTTGCGCCTCGAGCGACGGCTGGCGGCCCTGCAGGAATCGCTCGCCGAGCTCGCCGAGCTTGCGCGCGTTCTCGCGCGAGCAGTGCTTGAGGATGCCTTCGCGCGTCTCGAAGCAGAGGTTCAGCCCGTTGAACGCGCCGTAATGCTCCTCGAGCTCGTCGACGACGGCAAGGCTCTGCAGGTTGTGCTCGAAACCGCCGTAGTCGCGCATGCACGCGTTGAGCGCATCCTGCCCCGCATGGCCGAACGGCGTATGGCCGAGATCGTGCGCGAGCGAGATCGCTTCGACGAGGTCTTCGTTCAGGCGCAGGTTGCGCGCGACGGACCGGGCGATCTGCGCGACTTCGAGGCTGTGCGTGAGACGCGTGCGGAACAGGTCGCCCTCGTGGTTCACGAAGACCTGCGTCTTGTATTCGAGGCGCCTGAATGCGGTGGAATGCACGATGCGGTCGCGATCGCGCTGGAATTCGGTGCGCGCCGCGGGCGGCGGCTCGGGATGGCGCCGGCCGCGCGATTGCGACGCGTGCGCCGCGTACGGCGCGAGATGCGCTTCGAGCGCGGCGGTGGTCGGCGCGGGGGCGGGGATCGCCTGCTCGCCGCCCGCGCGCGCGGGTCGCGCGTCGCGGGTTTCATGCGGGATGCTGCCGCCGGGTATTTCGCTCACCGTGTCGTGTCCTCCACGTCAATTGCGCCGGATCGGCCCGTATCGCGCTTACCGGATAGTTGCCGCCAGTGTCGCGAAGACGGCGTCGTCCGGCGCCGGGGTCATGATCGTCTCGCCGAAGCGCTTGAGCAGTATGAACTTGATCGCGCCCGCCTCGGCCTTCTTGTCGACGCGCATCAGCTCGACGTAGCGCGCATCGCCGAGATCCGGCGCGCGCGTCGGCAGGCGCGCGGCCTCGACGACGCGGCGCAGCCGCGCGCGCGACGCTTCGTCGAGATGGCCGACGCGCACCGACAGATCGGCCGCCATCACCATTCCGCAGCCGACCGCCTCGCCGTGCAGCCACTCGCCGTAGCCGAGCCCCGCCTCGATCGCGTGCCCGAACGTATGGCCGAAATTGAGGATCGCGCGCAGGCCGCCCTCGCGCTCGTCCGCCGCGACGACGCCCGCCTTGATCTCGCACGAGCGCTTGACTGCATGCGCGAGCGCATCGGGATCGCGGCGGTTCAGCGCGCCGACGTTCGCTTCGATCCAGTCGAAGAATGCGGCGTCGGCGATCGCGCCCGTCTTGATGATCTCGGCGACGCCCGCGGCAAGCTCGCGATCGGGCAGCGTCGACAGCGCGGCGATGTCGGCGATCACCGCCTGCGGCTGATAGAACGCGCCGATCATGTTCTTGCCGAGCGGGTGGTTGATGCCCGTCTTGCCACCGACCGACGAATCGACCTGCGACAAGAGCGTCGTCGGCACCTGGATGAACGGCACGCCGCGCATGTAGCATGCGGCCGCGAAGCCCGTCATGTCGCCGATCACGCCGCCGCCCAGCGCGACGAGCGTCGTCTTGCGATCGGCGTGCTGCTCGAGCAGGCCGTCGAAGATCAGATTGAGGGTTTCCCAATTCTTGTACGCTTCTCCGTCGGGCAGGACGACGGTCGACACGCGCTTGCCGAGCGGCGCGAGCGCCGCGCGCAGCGTGTCGCCGTAGAGCGGATCGACGGTGGCGTTCGTGACGATCGTGACGGACGCGCCGGCAATGTGCGGCGCGAAAAGCTCGGTGCGGCCGATCAGACCGGCGCCGATGTGGATCGGATAGGCGCGCTCGCCCAGGTCGACATTGACGGTAATCATGCTTGTAGTGGCTTGGCGACGATGCCCGCCATTTCGAGCTGCATCAGCACCATGTTGACGAGCCCGTTGACGGACGGCCGCCCGGTTTCGATGACGAAGTGCGCGCATTCGCGGTAGAGCGGATCGCGCGCGTCGTACAGCGCCTCGAGCTTGGCTTTCGGATCGTCGGTTTGCAACAACGGGCGGTTCTTGTCCTTGCGGGTGCGCAGCCAGAGATCGTGCGGATTCGCGCGCAGATAGACGACAAGGCCGCGTTCGTGAAGCAGCTTGCGATTCTCGGGGCGCAGGATCGCGCCGCCGCCCGTCGCGAGCACGACGTTCTCGCGTTGCGTGAGCTCGGCGATCATCTGCGCCTCGCGGTCGCGGAAGCCGGACTCGCCCTCGAGTTCGAAGATGACCGGAATGCGCGCGCCGGTGCGCGCCTCGATCTCGTGATCCGAATCGAAGAAGGGTCTGTCGAGCCGGCGCGCGACCGCCCGGCCCACGGTGGTCTTACCCGCCCCCATGAGCCCGACGAAAATTACGTTCACGTGTGGGTCCCGCGCTTGCAACGGCTTCCTCTGCTTCAATGAGTGTGTCGCGCAGCTTACTGGCAAAGCGCCCGCCTTGTCGAGCCTGGCTCCCACGGGGTTCAGGGCCCGATCACGACGGTCGGCGTGATGTACACGACGAGCTCGCTGCGCTGCGCGCGCTGCGCACGATGCCTGAAAAGCGCGCCCAACACCGGTATTTTGCCCAAGAGCGGCACCCGAGTCACATCGTCGCGGTCGTCGCTCTCGAAAATCCCGCCGATCGACACCGTTCCACCGTTTTCGACCTCGACGCGCGTCTGCACATGCTTCGTATGGATCGCGGGGCCGGATGCGGTTTCCTCGCCGACGCTGTCCTTCGCGATGTCGAGATCGAGGATCACGCGCCCGTCGGGCGTGATCTGCGGCTCGACTTCGAGCTTCAAGGTCGCGCGCCGGAACTGGACACCCGATACGCCGTTGCCGACCTTCGCCTGATACGGCAGCTCGGCGCCCTGCTCGACGATCGCCTTGGTCCGGTCGGCCGTCACGACGCGCGGGCTCGATACGATCTGGCCCCGGCCCTGAGCCTCGAGCGCGCTCAGTTCGACATCGAGCAAGCGGCTCGCACGCGCGGCAAACAGCGTGAGACCGGCCGTCGCCGCGTCGAAGCCGCCGATCGGCCTTGCGGTGAGGTCGGCCAGCGTGCCGTTGCGGCCCGCGACGATGCCCGTCGCGCGGTCGCCCGCGTCGGGCGCGCGCAGCGCGAGACGCGCGCCGAGATTGCGCGAGAATCCGCGATCGCCCTCGACGATCCGCGCTTCGATCAACACCTGCCGCGACGGCGTGTCGAGCTTGCCGATCAGATCGGCGATCTGCTCGAGACGCCCGGACAGATCGGTGACGAACAGCAGATTCGTCCGAGGATCGGCGAGCACCGAGCCGCGCTTCGACAGGATCCGCTGGCCGGCCGAGCCTGCGAGCAGGCGCTGCACGTCGGCTGCGCGCGCGTAGCGGAGCACGAAGCTGCGGCTCGCGAGCGGCTCGAGCTGAGCGGCGCGCGCGTGCGCATCGAAACGCTGGCGCTCGCGTTCGGCGAGTTCCGCGACGGGCGCGACCCATATCACGCTGCCGCGCCGCGCCATCGCGAGGCCGTGGGCGTCCAGCAGCGCATCGAACGCACTGCGCCAGGGCACATTGTTCAGACGCAACGACACCATGCCGCGCACCCGCTCGCTGACCACTATATTGAGGCCGGTGAAGCGAGCGAATGCATCGAAGACCGCTGCGAGGCTCGCCTGTTGCAGATTGAGGGAGATCGCGCGGTCGTCGCCGGATTCGGCTGCGGCCTCGGTTTTGGCACCGGCGTTGGCGTTGGCCGCCGTGACTTCAGTATCCGGCCGCGGCGCACGATGCTCGTCGCTCATGCGTTGCCCCGGCGAGAGCGGGACGGGCGGCCCCTCCAGTGCCGCATCCTCCGCTTGCAGCGGCGCCGATGCCGCTCCGCTCGACGTTCCGGCGTCGGCCGACGCCGAATCGGACGGCTCCGCCGCCCCGGCTGCCGGCAGGCGTTCGTGCGCGGCGTCGCCGGCGAATCCATCCGCCAGTGCACCGTCGCCGCCCGCATCCGGCGGCGACGCTCCGGCAACCGAGCCACGCTCGAAATCGATTCGCCACCGCGACGCAACCGCCTCGGGCAACGGCGCGCGCCCCGCCGCACCGACCGAAGCGGACGTCGACCAACCGGCGGGCGCGCCCGCGGGCAACGGCGGCAGCGACGCGACCGCCTCGCCCGCCGCTGCGATCGCGCAGCCCAGCATGAATCGAACGAATCCGCGCATCATCCTGTCGCCCCGCCCACGGTCATCAGGCGACGCCCGCCGCCATGTGTCGCGAGCGTCACGCCGCCCGCCCGGATTCGGGCGATGCGCGCGCCGTCGACCATCTGCCCCGGCGCAACCGACCACGCATCGCTGCCGCGCTCGAACAGCGCGAGCCCGCTGCGCCGGTCGCGCATCACGCCAACGAGCCGCGCGGCGTCGGCCGCATCGTCGATTGCCAGCATCGGCATCGCGGAGAAGGGATCGGCGACAGGCACTTCGCGCCCGTCGGCGCGCCGCCGCCCATCGGGCTCACCTCCGGGTAACGCCGGCCAGACGTCGAGCCGGGCGTCCAGCATGGTCGTGCCGTCGTCGCGCTTGACGCTCGATGTTGCCGGCACCACGAGCGCAGGCAACGCAGCGAGCCCGGACAGGAAGCGGCATAGCGCATCGAAGTCGCCTTCCGCGCTGAAGGCGAACGCGTAGACGGCGCCATCGTCGCGCCGCTCGCCCGCGCGTTCGCCTTCTAGCCGTTCGAGCTTGCGCACCCGCAGCCCGCTCGCGCCCGCGTGGCCGGCAAGCCGCATCGCGAAATCGGAGGGCGTCTGCCGCTCGGCCAGCGAGCGTCCAGCGCCCGCCCGCGACGCCGGCCGACTGGACGGCGCGGCAAGGAGCAGCCGCGCGCGCGCCTCGCGCGATGCGACCGCTTCGAGCGCCGTCCGGCTTCGCTCGACGCCGCCCCAGTCGGCGTCGCGGCCCGCATACACGCCGCAGACGAACACGCCGCACGCGAGCGCCGCGCATGCCGCGGCTCGCCAGCCGGCGCCCGATGCGCGGCACGAATCGGCCCATCGTGCCCACACGCGCCAACCTGCCACTCGTTCGACCGACATGTTCACGCGCCCTCCCGCACAGCCGCCGTCGCGCGCGCCGCCACGCTCGCGACGCGGCCCCGGTCGCCGGCGGGCCAACGAATCCGCACCGTGAACGAGAGCGACCGGCCGCCACCCGCCTCTCGCCCCCACGAAGTCCGCGCGGCCTGCAAACCCGCGACCTCCATCGTCCAGCCGCGCTGCGCGGCATCGAGATCGCGCAGCCATCGCTCGGCCGATGCCGGATCGAGCGCGCTCGCTTCGAGCAACGCATCGCGCCCGTCGCAGCGGATCGACCGCAGCCGCACGCCGTCGTAGCGCAGTTGCCGCAGTGCGTCGAACAGATCGACTGTCCGCTGGCGCGGCCCGGCGCGCTCGGCGGCCAGCGCCGCGCGTTCGCGCTCGGCGTCTCGCAGCCGCGCGGCCTGCTCCGCGGCTTTCAGTTGCGGCGCCCACGCGGCGAGCCGGCGCTCCATCAGCGCACGCTGGGCATCGAAGCGCGCACGCTCGAACGTGCGCCCGATACGCCAAAGCGCGACGCCCGCGAACCCCGCGCAAGCGGCGGCCGCCAGTTCGCCGAGGACGCGCCGCCGCGCCCGGCGCGCGTCGCGCGCGCGGTACGGCAACAGATTGAAGCCGCCAAGCCAGGCGCGCAGGAGCCGCGCGTCGCGCGGCGACGCGCCGCTCGCGACGCCGGGCGTCATTCGAACACCCCGCGCAGCGCAAGCCCGAACGCGACCGCGAAACCCGGCGAATGGGCGAACCCGTCGTCGACCGCGCCGAGCGGACCGCACGCCGCGCATTCGAACGGCAATACGATGCAGCCGAGAAGATCGCCGACGTCGGCAAGCGAAATCTGCGCGCCGCCCAACCATTCCGGGTCGCCCGCGACGAACGCGCAGCGCGGCGCGCCAGCCCGCGCAAGCTCGCGCAGCGCGTCGGCAAGATCTGCGTGCTCGGGCGCCGGATAGCGAATCTGCGCGGCAACCGCATCGGCCGACACGAGCCAGCCGTGCACGCCGCTCTCGCCGATCCAGACGCCGAGATACGGCTCGCCGCCGTCGACCTCGCGCGCGGCGACATGGCGTATCGCCCGCAAGGCGGCGGGCGGCTCGCCGTCGATTGCGACGAGTTCGACGCCCGCCGCCGCAGCCGCCTCGATCCGCACGTCGAGATGCACGTGCGCCGCAGTCGCAAACGCAACCTCCGGCGAAGCGCCCGCGTCGTTCACGCACCAGTCGACTGCGAGCGCATCCCGCGCGAGCCCGGTCAGCCGCTCGGCCGCCGCTCGCACCGCGGGCTCGACGGCTGCCGCGGCGTCCGCCCGCTGCCACGCGAGCGTCGCGGTCGAGAACGCGCCTTCCGGCAGCGCCATCACGCCCGCCATCGTCCACCGCGCAAACCCCGCCGGCCGCACCTGCGGCGCGCGGCCAAGCGCCGCCGTCATCGCGGCCGCCACGGCTGCCCAGTCGGCGTCGGCCGGCTCGTCGAACGCGCCGGCCGGCAAAGGCTCCGCGTCGAGCGCCTCGAGCCGGACCGTGCCGCCCCGGATGCGCCGGCTCAGCACCGCGATCCGCACCGCGCGCCGGTTCACGTCGATCCCCGCCGCGAAGCGCCGGCCGACCGACCACCACGAACGTCCTTGCATCTCAGTCCTCCATCAGCGCGCCTCCCGTCGAGGCACGATATGGAGCCCATTTTGCGAAGCCGGCCGGCGCGCCGGGAGTCTGCCGAACGGCCAACGCGTGCGCCGCCGGGCCGCCGGCGCGCTACAGTAAGTCATCGGCGCGCCGCCCGGCCGGGACGCGCCGGTTCCCGCCCGGAACCCTTCCGGAGTCCGGCAAAACCGGGCGGCTATAATCGCGGGACTGTTTTTCTGGTGTGTCTATGCAATCTACGAATCCTACGTCCCCGCCCGAGCCGCGCCGCCGCCCGCTGTGGCAGAAGCTCGTGCTCGGCGTAGCGGGCGTGTGCGTGGCGCTCGCAGTCTGCGCCGGGCTCGTGCTCGGCTACGCGCTCGTCGTCGCGTCGCCGAACATGCCGTCGCTCGACGCGCTGACCGACTACCGCCCGAAGGTGCCGCTGCGCATCTACACGGCCGATCACGTGCTGATCGGCGAATTCGGCGAGGAACGCCGGGACATCGTCCGCTTGCAGGACGTGCCCGATTCGCTGAAGAAAGCGGTGCTCGCGATCGAGGACGCGCGCTTCTACGAACACGGCGGCGTCGACCTGACGGGCATCATCCGCGCCGGCATCGTCGCGCTGACGAACGGCCACGCAACTCAGGGCGCGAGCACGATCACGATGCAGGTCGCGCGCAATTTCTTCCTGTCGAGCGAGAAGACGTACACGCGCAAGATCTACGAGATGCTGCTCGCGTACCGGATCGAGCGCGCGCTCACGAAAGATCAGATTCTCGAGGTCTACATGAATCAGATCTACCTGGGTCAGCGCGCTTACGGCTTCGCCGCCGCCGCGCATGCGTACTTCAACAAGGATCTGAAGGACATCACGCTCGCCGAGGCCGCGATGCTCGCGGGGCTGCCGAAAGCGCCGTCCGCGTACAACCCGGTCGCGAATCCGAAGCGCGCGAAGGTCCGGCAGCAATATATCCTGCAGCGTATGCTCGAGCTGAACTTCATCACGCGCGAGCAGTACGACGAGGCGCTCGCCGAGCCGCTCGTCGTCAAGAGCCCGAGCCGCGAATACAGCGTGCACGCGGAATACGTCGCCGAAATGGTGCGGCAAATGATGTATGCGCAGTACAAGGACGAGGCTTACACGCGCGGGCTGAACGTCGTCACGACAATCGATTCCGCGGACCAGACGCTCGCGTACCGCGCGCTGCGCAAGGGCCTGATGACGTACGACCGGCGCCACGGCTATCGCGGCCCCGAAGGTTTCATCGAACTGCCCGCGAACGAAGACGACCGCGAGCAGGCGATCGACGACGCGCTCGTCGACCATCCGGACAACGGCGAGCTGATCGCGGCCGTCGTCACCGAAGCGAGCGCGCGCCAGATCCGCGTCGTGTTCCCGAACGGCAGCGACGCGACGGTGAGCGGCGACGATCTGCGGTTCGCCGCGAGCTCGCTGTCCGCGAACGCGCAGCCGAACAAGCGGATCCGCCCCGGCGCGATCGTGCGCGTGTTCAGGAACGATGACGGCTCATGGGCGATCGGGCAACTGCCGCAAATCGAAGGCGCGTTCATTTCGATCGTCCCGCAGGACGGCGCGATCCGCTCGCTGATCGGCGGCTTCGATTTCAACAAGAACAAGTTCAACCACGTGACACAGGCGTGGCGGCAGCCGGGCTCGTCGTTCAAGCCGTTCATCTATTCGGCGTCGCTCGACAAGGGGCTCGGCCCCGCGACGATCATCAACGACGGCCCGCTCTACTTCAGCGCCGCCGAAACGGGCGGCCAGCCATGGGAGCCGAAAAACTACGGCGGCGGCTTCGAGGGCCCGATGTCGATGCGCGTCGCGCTGCAGCGCTCGCGCAACCTGGTGTCGATCCGCATCCTGAACCACATCGGCCCGAAATACGCGCAGCAATACATCACGCGCTTCGGCTTCGACGCGGACCGCCATCCGGCCTATCTGCCGATGGCGCTCGGCGCGGGCCTCGTCACGCCGCTGCAGATGGCGGGCGCGTTCTCGGTGTTCGCGAACGGCGGCTACCGGATCAATCCGTATCTGATCGCCGAAGTGACCGATCCAAGCGGCAACATCGTCGCGCGCGCGCAGCCGCTCGTCGCCGAGCAGAACGCGCCGCGCGCGATCGACGCGCGCAACGCGTATGTGATGAACAGCCTGTTGCAGAGCGTCGCGCAGCGCGGCACGGGCGCGCGCTCGAACGTGCTGAAACGCACCGATCTCGCCGGCAAGACCGGCACGACGAACGACTCGCGCGACGCGTGGTTCGGCGGCTATCAGCACACGCTCGCGGCGATCGCGTGGATCGGCTACGACAGCCCGCGCAGCCTCGGCGATCGAGAAACCGGCGGCGGCCTCGCGCTGCCCGTGTGGATCGACTACATGGGGCCCGCGCTCAAGAACGTGCAGGAATACAAGATGCCGGCGCCCGACGGCGTCACCACGCTCGGCGGCGAGTTGTACTTCGACCAGTTCACGCCGGGCCGCGGCTTCGTCTCGGCAGTCGGCGTGAACCTGCCGGCCGCGCCGCCCGCCTCCGCAAGCGCCGTGCCCGGGCACGTCGACGAGCAGGAAAAGCAGGACATCATGAATCTGTTCCGCGGCGGCAACTGAGCGTCGTTCGTGTAAAAGACAAAAGCGGCCTTCCGGCCGCTTTTGTCATAGGTTGCTCGACTCGGCCGCGCTCGCGCGCGATGCGCGCCTTCGCCGGCCGCCGAAGCGCGCATCACGCGCCGAACGCGATCGGCATGCCCGCCTGCTGCGTCGCGTAGCCCGTCAGCGCCGCGAAGAACTCTTCGCCGCTGCGCGTATCGCGCCATGCGCCGTCGACGAACCGATAATGGAACCCCCCCGCCTTCGCGGCGATCCACACTTCCTTCATCGGCGGCTGCAGGTTCACGATGATCTTCGAGCCGTTCTCGAACGTGAGCGTGAGCACGCTGCCGTTGCGCTCGAGATCGATGTCGGCGTCGCCGTCGTTGGCGGCGTCGACCGAGCGCTCGACGGCCGCCAGCACAGCTTCGGCCTGGGTCAGGTAATCGGTATCGGACATGCTAAACTCTATCGATTCAATTGTTTAGGGACGGTCATGCGTATCGTTTTGCAGATGAGCGCGATTGTAGCGGCTTTGGCGCTCGCGGGCTGCGGCCAGCGCGGGCCGCTGTACATGCCGGTCGTGCCGCCGCTGCCGCCCAAGCCGACTGAACAGACGCAGCCACCGCCGTCGGACGTGACGCCCGACGCGGAAACGGCTTCGGCGCGCGACGACGGCGCCTCGGGCGCCGCCGGCGCGCCGCTCACGCTGTCGCCCGACCTGTCGACGCAACGCACGCCGAAGGCGGCGGCTGCGTCCGGCGCTTCCTCCGCCCAATGATCGATCCTGCATGACTCAAGCTGCATTCGACTACGTCGACGGCACGCTCCACGCCGAGCGCGTGTCCGCCGCCGACCTCGCCGAGCGTTTCGGCACCCCGCTTTTCGTCTATTCGCGCGCCGCGCTCACCGCGGCCTACGAGGCCTACGCGAAGGCCTGCGCCGGCCGCCGCGCGTCGATTCACGTCGCCGTGAAGGCGAACAGCAACCTCGGCGTGCTGAACGTGTTCGCGCGCCTCGGCGCGGGCTTCGACATCGTGTCGGGCGGCGAGCTCGCACGCGTGCTCGCGGCAGGCGGCCGTGCGCAGAACGTCGTGTTCTCGGGCGTCGGCAAGAACGCCGACGAAATGCGCATCGCGCTCGAAGCAGGCGTCAAGTGCTTCAACGTCGAATCGATTCCGGAGCTCGACCGGCTGAACGCCGTCGCGGCGTCGCTCGGCAAGCGCGCGCCCGTGTCGCTGCGGGTGAATCCGGACGTCGATCCGAAAACGCACCCTTACATCTCGACGGGGCTGAAGGCGAACAAGTTCGGCATCGCGTTCGATGACGCGCGCGCGACGTACCGCGCGGCGGCCGCGCTGCCGAACCTCGAAGTCGTCGGCATCGATTGCCACATTGGCTCGCAGATCACCGAGCTGAGCCCGTACCTCGACGCGATCGACAAGCTGCTCGACCTCGTCGAGCAGATCGAGGCGGACGGCGTGAAGATTGGTCACGTCGACGTCGGCGGCGGGCTCGGCATCACGTACGACGACGAAACGCCGCCCGACATCGGCGCTTACGTGCGCGCGGTGCTCGAGCGCATCGACGCGCGCGGCCACGGCCATCGCGAAATCTGGTTCGAGCCGGGCCGCTCGCTGACGGGCAACGCCGGCATTCTGCTCACGCGCGTCGAATTCCTGAAGCAGGGCGAAGAGAAGAACTTCGCGATCGTCGACGCGGCGATGAACGACCTTGCGCGCCCCGCGATGTACCAGGCGTTTCACGCGATCGAGCCGGTGACGCCGCGCACGGACGTCGCGGCCGCCGTGTACGACGTCGTCGGCCCCGTCTGCGAGAGCGGCGACTGGCTCGGGCGCGGGCGCTCGCTCGCGATCGCGCCGGGCGATCTGCTCGCGATCCGCTCGGCGGGCGCGTACGGCTTCACGATGAGCTCGAACTACAATACGCGGCCGCGCGCGGCGGAAGTGATCGTCGACGGCGCGAACGCGCATCTGGTGCGGCCGCGCGAGACGGTCGAAAGCCTGTTCGAACGCGAAGCGGTCCTGCCCGACGGCCGGTAATCGCAGGCAAACGGCGCGCTTGCGCGGCGAACCAGCAAGTCGGCAAGCCCCGATCGAGAAAGGCGATGTCCGAACGGACATCGCCTTTTTGTTTGCCCGTCGCGCAGTACGACCCGTGCGGCCGGTACGGCCCGAGTCTCGGGCATGTCGTTCGGATCGCGCGCGCCGCGCGATCGCCCCACACACTCGCGCTACGACGCGTGCCCGCCCGCCCCCGCACCGCCCCAGCGCTGCCGCGCCCACACGAGCGCGCGCCAGCCGAGCAGCACGAGCACGATCGCGCCATACAGCTTCGGCAGCACGAGATCGTGCTTGCCCGCCTTCATCCACCAGAAATGCAGGATGGCGAACGTCGCAATCGCATAGATCGCCTTGTGCAGCGTCTGCCAGTGCCGGCCGAGCCGCCTCGCGATCGCGCGCGGCGACGTCGCGGCGAGCGGAATCAGCAGCACGAACGCGGCGAAGCCGACCGTGATGAACGGACGCTTCACGACGTCCTTCGCGATCTCCATCACGTCGAACCATTTGTCGAACCAGATGTAGGTCGTGAAGTGCAGCACCGCGTAGAAGAACGCGTAGAGCCCGAGCATGCGCCGCAGCCGCAGCAGCGCGTTGATGCCCGTCAGCCTGCGCAGCGGCGTGACGGCGAGCGTGATGCACAGGAACACGAGCGTCCAGAGTCCCGTCGAGCGCGTGACGAATTCGATCGGATTCGCGCCGAGCTGGTCCGTCATGCCGAAGAACACGATGCGCGCGAGCGGATACAGCGCCGCGACGAACACGGCGATCTTCACGGGCGCGAGCCAGCGCGGCGCGCCGCCCGCGCGGCCAGCGTTCCGTTGCGGCGCGCGGCCGCGCGCGCCGGCGCCCGCGGTCGTCCCGGCAAATGTCGAGGGTTGCATGTCGTTCTCCATTCGCCGCACTCAAAAGTATTTCTTCAGATCCATGCCGCGATACATCGACGCGACCCAATCGCCGTAGCCGTTGAACATCAGCGTCTTGCGCTTCGGCGTGAAGAAGCCGTCCTCGCCGATGCGCCGCTCGGTCGCCTGGCTCCAGCGAGGGTGATCGACGTTCGGATTGACGTTCGAATAGAAGCCGTATTCGTTCGGTGCGTACGTGTTCCAGCTCGTCGGCGGCTGCCGGTCGACGAAGCGGATCTTCACGATCGACTTCGCGCTCTTGAAGCCGTACTTCCACGGCACGATCACCCGCACGGGCGCGCCATTCTGGTTCGGCAGCACCTGCCCGTAGACGCCCATCGTGAGCAGCGTCAGCGGATTCATCGCCTCGTCCATCCGCAGGCCCTCAGAATACGGCCAGTCGAGGATCGGCGCGGACAGCCCCGGCATTTGCGACGGGTCCGCGAGCGTGACGAACTGCACGTATTTCGCGTTGCCGGTCGGCTCGACGCGCCGGATGAGCTCCGCAAGCGGAAAGCCGATCCACGGAATCACCATCGACCAGCCCTCGACGCAGCGCAGCCGGTACACGCGCTCTTCGAGCGGCGCGAGCCTCAACAGCTCGTCGATGTCGTAGACCTTCGGATTCCTGATCTCGCCCTCGACCGACACACGCCACGGATGCGGCCGCAGCGTGCCGGCGTTGCGCGACGGATCGCCCTTGCCGGTGCCGAATTCGTAGAAGTTGTTGTAGGTCGTGATGTCCTTGAACGACGTCACCTTTTCGGGGACGACGAACTTCGGATTGGTCGGCGCGGCGAGCTTGCGCGCCTTCGCGTCCGGCGACGCGTAGGCGGCAAGCGCGAGCCGGTGCGCGCCGACGAGCCCGCCCGCCGCGGCGGCGCCCGCCGCCTGCAGGATGCGGCGGCGGTTCTCGAACACCGCTTGCGGCGTGATTTCGCTGCGCGGGATGTCGTCGCCGGCAAGCGACGCGCGCAGCGTTTTCCTGATCAACATGTCGATGCTCCGTTCTGCCAGTCTGGACGCTCACGTCCCGACAAACCTTGGACTCCGTTCCGCGCCGGCCGTTTCGGCCGCGTAGCGCCGAATGGCCCGCGCAAGAAAAAACCGCCGGGCACGCAGTGCGTCGGCGGTTATTAGTCGTTCGAACGACGCGGATCTTACAGCTTGCCGTAACTGTGCAAGCCGGACAGGAACATGTTGACGCCGAGGAACGCGAACGTCGTGACGAGAAGGCCCGTCAGCGCCCACCACGCCGCAACCGTGCCGCGCAGCCCTTTCATCAGACGCATGTGCAGCCACGCCGCGTAGTTCAGCCACACGATGAGCGCCCAGGTTTCCTTCGGGTCCCAGCTCCAGTAGCCGCCCCACGCCTCGGCCGCCCACAGCGCGCCGAGGATCGTCGCGATCGTGAAGAACGCGAAGCCGACCGCGATCGACTTGTACATCAAATCGTCGAGCACCTCAAGCGCCGGCAGGCGATCGGCGAGCACGCCGCGCTCCTTCGCCAGATACGCAACCGCGACCATCGCGGACAGCGCGAAGCTCCCGTAGCCGATGAAGTTCGCGGGCACGTGGATCTTCATCCACCAGCTCTGCAGCGCGGGCACGAGCGGCTGGATCTGCTGCGCGTCGCGCGCGATCGAATACCACATCAGGAAGCCGACCGCCGCGCTGATCACGAGCAGCACGAACGCGCCGAGCGCGCGCGTGCCGTAATGCCCTTCGTAGTACAGATAGAGGAGCGCGGTGATGAGGCTGAACAGCACGAAGACTTCGTACAGGTTCGACACCGGGATGTGGCCGACGTCCGAGCCGATCAGATACGACTCGTACCAGCGCACCATCAGCCCGGTGAAGCCCATCAGCACGGCGATCCACGTGAGCCGCTGGCCGATCGCGCCGCCCGTCTCGGAGCGCGACAGCATGCCGATCCAGTAGAAAAGGGTCGCGAGCACGAAGAGCGCGCTCATCCACAGGATCGCCGACTGGCTCGACAGGAAATACTTGAGCAGGAACGCCGAATCGGCGCGCGCGAGGTCGCCGTGATAGAGCTGCAGCGACAAGAGCGACAGCGCGGCGATCGCCGCCATCAAGAGCCGCGCGGGCTTCCAGCGCCAGCCGAGCACGACGAGCGCGGGCACGGTGCCGATCAGCACGGCCTTGTCGTAGTAGTCCATGTGCGCGTGGTACTGCGCGAGCGCGAAGCCCGCGCCCGCCACGAGCGCCAGCGCGAACAGCCAGTCGACGAGCGACAGGCGGCGCAGGAACGGCCGGTCGTCGAAACGCGGCGGCTCGGCCGCGTCGGAGGCGCGCGGCGCGCGGGATAACGAAACTTGGGTCAGATCCATGATGTTACCGAGTCGAGTCCTTGGTGCCGGCGCCATCGGACGCGCGGGAGACAGGCGGCGCGCCGAGGGCGGTCCCGGCCGCATCGCGCGTCTGCACGAATTCCTTTTCGAAGTCGAACGTCTTGCGCGCGGTGGACATCGCCATCAGCACGCTGACGCCCACGCCCGTATCCTTGAGCCAGAACCAGAGGCGTCGCTCGCGCACGTAGAACATCGCGAAGATGCCGGCGACGAGCAGCAGGCTGCCAAGATACACCAGATTCTTGCCCGGCGCGCGCGTCAACTGGAACACCGACGCCTGCACCTGCCTGAACGAATCAAGCTGCAGATAAACGGGCGCGCCGTACAGGAAACTGTCCGACAGCGCGTTGATCGCGTTCTGCACGAAGCGCACCGTGTCCTGCGCCTGCTCGACGGGCGGCTCGCCCGCGCGCTCGCGCGCAACCTGCCAGACCTCCCACATCGAACCCTCGAGCATCCGCAGCAGCAGCGCGGCGGCCTTTTCCTTCTCGTCCTTCGGCACCGAGCGGTCGATGAACGTCGCGACCGCCTGGAAGCCGCCGATCGGAATGCCGTCCGGGCCGCGGCCGATGCTGCCGTCCGCGCCGGCGAACAGGGTCAGGACGCGCCGCGCGCTGTCCTCGAGCCGGTCGCGCAGCGCGGCGTCGCCCGTGCCGAGCGAATGCTGCGCGAAGCGGCGCGCCGCCTCGTCGCGCACGGCCGGATCTTCGAGCGCCGCGCGCAGCCGCATCCATTCGCCGACGGTGTCGCGGCTGTCGGCCGGAATCCGCAGATAGCGGAACGGATCGTTCGGGCTCGCGCGCACGCCGGCGAGGAACACGCGCTCGCCGCCCATGTCGACGGGCAGCATGTAGTTGTTGAATTCGCGCGCCTGGCCGTCCTTGCCGCGCACCTTGTACTGGACCGACGGCCCGATGTTGTGCAGCTCGACGGGCTTCGACGTCTTCGCGCCGGAGCCGAGCCGCTCGTCGAAGATCTCCTTGATCGAACGGTTCGCCGCGACGCCGCGCGCGTCGGTCTTGCCGTTCGCGTCGGTGATGTTCTCGACGTTGATCGCGCGGAAATCGGCGAACTCGACAGTCTCGCCGTCGGCGCCCGCCGCCGCGAGCGGCACCGAATTGCCGATCGTGCCCTTGAACGGGAAGGTCGCCGCGCTCGCGCCCGTCATCGGATACGCGGTCATTTCCATCAGCGAGCCGCCATCCTGGAAGCTCGACTGATAGATCGACACGCCCTTGTACGTAAACGGCCTGTTGACCTCGACGCGCGCGGGAATCCGCTTGCCGGTCTCGCGATCGACGACGACGATGTCGCTCGCGAAGAGCTTCGGCATGCCGGTCGAGTAATAGTCGACGATGAATTTCTCGAGCTGGATCGAGAACGGCAGATCCTGGATCAGCGAGCCCGTCGGCTGATTGAGGATCGCGGTCGACACGTACTGGCCCTCCGGCACCCATGCGTAGCCGCGGAACGTCGGGTTCGACGCGGACAGCCGATGCTCGGGCCCGATCTCGCTGATCGTCGCGCTCGTGTTGACGGGGCTCTTGCCGAGCGCCCACATCTGGAATTTGATCGGCAGGTTGCTGTCGAGCAGGCCGCCCACGCAGATCACGACGATCGCGACGTGCGCGGCGATGTAGCCGAACTTCGTCATCGCGCCGCGCTTCGCGGCGACGAGCGTCGCGCCGTCCGCTTCGCGCACGACGTGCCGGTACCCCGCCTTCGCGACGAACGCCGCGACGGTCCGCGTCGCGCGCGCGCGGTCGCCCGCGACCGCGAACTCGGCCTTGTGGTGGAACGCGCGCAGGCTGCCTTCGCGGACCTTGTCCTTCCAGCTCTTCGCATCGGCGAGCATCTTCGGCGCGTTGCGGATCACGCACAGCGAGATCGACACGACGAGGAAGATCAGGATCAGCATGAACCACCACGCGCTGTAGACCGTATAGAGGCTCAGCGAGCGGAAGATGTCGGCCCAGAACGGGCCGAACTGATTGACGTAGTTAGGGTACGGATCGTCCTGCGTGAGGACCGTGCCAATGATGCTCGCAATCGACAGGACGACGAGCAGCGCGATCGCAAAACGCATCGAGCTCAACAGCTCGACCGCGCGCCTGACCGCGGACTGTCCCGCTCTCGACTGCAACCCCGACGTGGTAACGCTCATTCAAACTCCAACTCACAGCAAAAAAGGGCAAGGCGGCCGTTCTTCGACGGCGCCCCACCCTTTTCTTGTTCTAGCGGCCGCCGCACGGGCGGCCGGCTCGTTCATCCGGCTCGTGAACCGGACGCGGCTCAGTGCAGGCCGGCGATGTAATCGGCAACGGCCTTGACCTCGCTGTCCGTCAGCCGCAACGCGATCTGATGCATCGCGTCGTTGCTGCGCGTGCCCTGCTGGAATGCGGTCAACTGCGCGACCGTGTAGTCGGCCCATTGCCCCGACAGCCGCGGATACTGAACCGGAATCCCCTGCCCCGTCGGCCCGTGGCAGCTCGCGCAGGCGGGCACGCCCTTCTCGGCGACGCCGCCGCGATAGATCTTCTGCCCAACCGGCACGGTGGCCGCGTTGCGCGCGGCGCCCGGCTTCGCCGACTGCGACCCGTAATAGGCGGCGACGTTGCGCGCGTCCTGATCGTTCAGTGCGCTCGCGAATCCGACCATCACGGAATTGACGCGCACCGGCCCCTTCGCGCCCGGCTGCGCCTTGAAATCGTGCAACTGCTTGACGAGATAATCGGGGTGCTGGCCGGCGAGCTTCGGGAACGAACCCGTCACGCTGTTGCCGTCGACGCCGTGGCATGCCGCGCATACCTGCGCCGCGATTGCCTTGCCCCGGTCGAGATCCGGCTTCGCCGCATCCGCCGCCTTTGCCTCCGCCATGAAACCAACGAGCCCTGCCACCGCGAACTGAAGCACCACCAAAGACTTGCTCAGTCGATTCATTCGCACACCTTGTTTCGTCTTGTGGGAGTAGTGAGGTTCTGCAAAAAACGACGGCGCCCAGTCTACCGTAGAAGCGCGCTCCGAAGCCTCCACCGCCTGCGGCAAATGCGTCGTATTGTACAATACGCCGATGAAAGCCTTGATGCCCATCAGGGCTACCTCGGGGCTCCCCGCCTTCCACCGCGCGGCTTGCGCCGCCCGTCGCCGTCCTGTCCCTCCCATGGCCTTCCTGCTCCATCAAGCCCGCTTCTTCACGACCGTCAACCATCTGCGCGACCTGCCGCCGACCGTGCAGCCCGAAATCGCGTTCGCAGGCCGCTCGAATGCCGGCAAATCGACGGCGATCAACGTGCTTTGCAATCAGAAACGGCTCGCTTTCGCGTCGAAGACGCCGGGGCGCACGCAGCACATCAATTATTTCTCGGTCGGCCCGGCGGCGGAGCCCGTCGCGCACCTCGTCGACCTGCCGGGCTACGGCTATGCGGAAGTGCCCGGCGCCGCGAAGGCGCACTGGGAGCAACTGCTGTCGACGTACCTGCAGACCCGCCCGCAGCTCTGCGGGATGATCCTGATGATGGACGCCCGCCGGCCGCTCACCGAGCTCGATCGGCGGATGATCGAATGGTTCGCGCCGACCGGCAAGCCGATTCACTCGCTGCTGACGAAGTGCGACAAATTGACGCGCCAAGAGAGCATCAACGCGCTGCGCGCGACGCAAAAGAGCCTCGACGCGTTTCGGGACGCCGGCTATGCCGGCAAGCTGACCGTGCAGCTTTTCTCGGCGCTCAAGCGCACGGGCCTCGACGACGCGCACGCGCTGATCGAGAGCTGGGTGCGGCCCGCGGCCGCCGACGAAGATCGCGAGGCTGTAGCAGAATGACGATCGCGCGGCGTGCTGCGTGACGACGTAACTGCGCGCTGCACGTCCCACCTGACGGATGCGGACGTCGCGATTCGGGCTGCCCATAAAAAAACCCGCCGTTCAACGGCGGGTTAAACAGCCTAATCGAAAAACGACAGGCACCCGCTCAGGGAGGAGAAGCGGGGAGCATTACGCAGTGCGCTTTGCTCGATCGCTATCATATACCATTGTCTCAAAAGTTTACCGAAGGGAACTGTAAGGTTTCGTCGGACACCAATCCCAGCCATTCCGCCATGAGCATCCATCCCCTGCACCGCCCGCGCCGCATGCGTCGCGACGATTTCTCGCGCCGCCTGATGCGCGAAAATATCCTCACCACGAACGACCTGATCTATCCCGTGTTCGTCGTCGAAGGCACGAACGTGCGCCAGCCGGTGCCGTCGATGCCGGGCGTCGAGCGCGTGTCGGTTGATCTGCTGATGGGCGTCGCCGAGCAGTGTGTCGAGCTCGGCGTGCCGGTCCTGTCGCTCTTTCCGGCGATCGAGCCGTCGCTGAAGACGCCCGACGGCCGCGAGGCGACGAATCCCGAAGGGCTGATTCCGCGCGCGGTGCGCGAGCTGAAGCAGCGCTTCCCCGAGCTCGGCGTGCTGACCGACGTCGCGCTCGATCCGTACACGAGCCACGGCCAGGACGGCGTGCTCGACGAAGCCGGCTACGTGCTCAACGACGAGACGGTCGAGATCCTCGTCGAGCAGGCGCGCGCGCAGGCGGAAGCGGGCGTCGACATCGTCGCGCCGTCAGACATGATGGACGGGCGCATCGGCGCGGTGCGCGAGATGCTCGAGAGCGAAGGCCACATCTACACGCGGATCATGGCGTACTCGGCGAAGTATGCGTCCGCGTTCTACGGCCCGTTCCGCGACGCGGTCGGCTCCGCGTCGAATCTCGGCAAGGGCAACAAGATGACCTACCAGATGGATCCCTCGAACAGCGATGAGGCGTTGCGCGAAGTGCGCCTCGACATCGACGAGGGCGCGGACATGGTGATGGTGAAGCCCGGCATGCCGTATCTCGACATCGTGCGCCGCGTGAAGGACGAATTCCGCTTCCCGACCTACGTCTATCAGGTCAGCGGCGAATACGCGATGCTGAAGGCCGCCGCGCAGAACGGCTGGCTCGATCACGACAAGGTCGTGCTCGAATCGCTGCTCGCGTTCAAGCGCGCGGGCGCGGATGGCATTCTCACGTACTTCGCGCTCGATGCGGCGCGATTGCTGCGCGCGCAGAAGTAATCACGCCGGCATACGTTCCGCGAGCATCGCGGGGCGCGCCGCACGTGAAAGCGAAAACGGCGAGGCCCGAAGCCTCGCCGTCTTTATTTGCGCTCAATCGATTCGCCGCCGCGCAAACGCGCGCCGCACGTTCGCGCGCGGCATCGGCGGCGTCCGCGTCGCGCCGTCACGGCGCCGACAACGCGGTCGGCAACGACATCCGATCGAGACTGCGCAGGAAGCGATCGGCCGACTGATAGCCGACGACGCGCCCGCGCTCCTGCCCGTTCGAGTCGAACATGATGATGCCCGGCGGCCCAAACAGGCCGAAACGCTTCAGGAGCGCCTGCTCGTCGGGCGTGTTCGCGGTCACGTCCGCGCGCACGAGGCGCATCTGCGAAAACCGCGCGCCGACGCGCGCGTCGGTGAACGTCAGATGCTCCATCTCCTTGCAGCTCACGCACCAGTCCGCATAGAAGTCGAGCAGCACCGGCCGGGTCGACGTCTTCACGATCTCGTCGAGCTCGGCTATCGAGCGCACCGGCGCGAACGCCGGCCCTTCATACGCAGCCGCGCCGGCGTTGGCGACGCCGTTGCTCGGCGCCGCGCGCGCCGCGAGCACGGCAAGCGGGCGCAGCGGATCGGTCGAGCCCGCCGCGAGACCGACGAGAAGCGTCGCCGCCCAGATCGCGAGCGCGGCGCCGAGCCCGCGCCCGAGCCGGCGCCAGATCGACGACGAGCCCGAATGCGGCGTGAAGAGCCCGAGCGCAGCGGCGGCGATCAGCAGCCACAACGCGCCCAGACCGAGCTGCGACGCGGCGTTCAGCGCCGGCCAGACGATCCACAGCGCGGCGGCAAGCAACACGACGCCGAAAAATACCTTCACGCCGTCCATCCATGCGCCGGCGCGGGGCAGCAGCGTGCCTGCACCGATACCGATGACGAGAAGCGGCACGCCGAGGCCGATTCCCATCGAGAAGAGCGCGGCGCCGCCGAGGAATGCGTTGCCCGTATGTGCGATGAACGCGAGGACGGCAAAGAGCGGCGCGGTCATGCAGGCGCCGACGACGAGCGCGGACAGCGCGCCCATCGTCGCGACGGCCACGAAGCGTCCGCCCTTGCGGGGCCCGGTCGTCTGTGCGGCGCCGCTCTGCCAGCGCTGCGGCAGCGCGATGTCGATGCCGCCGATCAGCAGCAGCGCGAACACGGTGAGCAGCAGCGCGAACGCGCCGAGCACCCACGGATTCTGCAGCCACGCGCCGAGGCTCTGCCCGACGAGCGCGGCCGCGACGCCGAGCGCCGTATAAACGAGCGCCATGCCGATCACATAGGTGAGCGACAGCGCGAACGCGCGCGCGCGCGTCGCATGCGCGCCTTCGCCGACGATGATCGCCGACAGGATCGGGATCATCGGATACGAGCACGGCAACAGGCTCAGCACCACGCCGGCCACGAAATAGAGCGCGATGATCGTCAGGAATCCGTGGCCTTCGAGCAGCGAGCGCGCGTAGTCGGCGCTCGTCACGCGTTCGTACCAACTGCCGCCGTCGGCCGCGGGCGAATCGGCGCCTGCGGCCGCCGCGACGGGCGCCGCGTCCGCTGCGCCGAGCGCCGCGCCGTCGATTCGCGCGACATGCTCGGCGGGCGGATAGCAGATCCCTTCGTCCGCGCAGCCCTGCGACGTCACCGCGAGCTCGAACGGCCCCGACGCCTGCTTGATCGGCAGGTGGATCGTCAGATCGCCGCGGTAGGTTTCGACGTTCTTCTGGAACGTCGGATCGAACTTCACGTGCCCGGCCGGCAACTGCGGCTCGCCGAGCGTGGCCGAGCCGCTTTTCACCGCAAACGCGAAGCGCTCGCGATACATGTAATAGCCGTCGGCGATCTTGAAATGGATGTCGACTTGGCCCGGCACCTCGCTCGCGCTGAATTTGAACGCGACCGCGGGATCGAGGAAATCGTCCGCCGCGCGCGCCGCGAACGACGTGCCGAACAGCGCGCCGAGCATCGCGGCGACGGCGATCAGGAAGCGAAGGAACTGCGTGTGAGGCGGAATACGGTTAAACATGAAATAGACGCTGAGTTTCGGTGGCGACCCAATGGCCGTATGCGGCGGTCGCCGTCGCCTGCCACGAGACGATCTCCGGGACGTCGTACGGATGGTGCGACTGGATGTACCGCTCGAGCTCCAGCGCGCGCACCGCGCTCGTCTTGAACAACAACTGGATCTCGTCGGCCGTCTCGACCTTGCCCTGCCAATGGTAGCTCGAACGGATCGCGCCGAGCTCGGATACGCACGCGGCGAGCCGGGCCGACAGCGCGCCGTCCGCGAGCGCGCGGGCGACGGCGGCGTCGGGCACGGTCGTCAACATCATCACGATCACCATTCGCGCCTCCGCCTCGTCGTTCAAACGTCATATCGTATCGCACGTCGGGCAAGCGCGCGGTTCGCGCATCCGCGTCAATCCGACGCACGAAATCGATCAACGAAAAACAAAAAGGGCCAAGCATCGCTTGGCCCTTCGTGCTACGCGCGGGAAGACGCTTATTCGGCTTCCTGGACGTTTTCGGTCTCTTCGACTTCCGGACGGTCGAGCAGTTCGACGAGCGCCATCGGTGCGTTGTCGCCGACGCGGAAACCGAACTTCAGGATGCGCAGGTAGCCGCCCGGACGGTTCGCGAAGCGCGGGCCGAGGACGTCGAACAGCTTCGCGACGGAATCGCGATCGCGCAGGCGGTTGAACGCCAGGCGGCGGTTCGCGAGCGACGGCTTCTTGCCGAGCGTGATGAGGGGCTCGACGACCTTACGGAGTTCCTTCGCCTTCGGCAGCGTCGTCTTGATGACTTCGTGCTCGATCAGCGAGTTGGACATGTTGCGGAGCATAGCCAGACGGTGGCTGCTCGTGCGGTTCAGTTTCCGCAGACCATGACGGTGACGCATTTCAGTTTCCTTGATTCAAAGTTTTGATCCAGCTCTTCTATCGCGCGAGACGAGCAGGCGCACGGGCCGGTACGGAAAAAAGCAAGATGCGGATTTTAAAGGAAAATCCGCATCTTGACCAGTTACTGCAATAACCGGGATTACTTGTCGAGGCCAGCCGGCGGCCAGTTCTCGAGCTTCATGCCCAGCGTGAGACCGCGCGAAGCGAGCACTTCCTTGATCTCGTTGAGCGACTTGCGGCCGAGGTTCGGCGTCTTCAGCAACTCGTTTTCCGTGCGCTGGATCAGGTCGCCGATGTAGTAGATGTTCTCGGCCTTCAGGCAGTTCGCCGAACGGACGGTCAGCTCGAGGTCGTCGACCGGGCGCAACAGGATCGGATCGATCTGCGGCGCGCGCGACGGCGCTTCCGCGGCCGTTTCCGTGCCTTCCAGCGCCGCGAACACGGACAACTGGTCGACGAGGATGCGTGCCGACTGGCGGATCGCTTCTTCCGGCGTGATGACGCCGCTCGTTTCGATGTTCATCACGAGCTTGTCGAGGTCGGTGCGCTGTTCGACACGCGCGCTCTCGACCGCATAGCTCACGCGGCGAACCGGCGAAAACGATGCGTCGAGGACGATGCGGCCGATGATCTTCGCCGTTTCGTCGCCATAGCGGCGCACGTTGCCCGGCACATAGCCGCGGCCCTTCTCGACCTTGATCTGCACGTCGAGCTTGCCGCCCTTCGACAGATGCGCGATCACGTGATTCGGGTTGATGACTTCGCAATCGTGGGCCAGCTCGATATCGCCGGCCGTCACGACGCCTTCGCCTTCCTTGCGCAGCGTCACCGTGACTTCGTCGCGGTTATGCAGTTTGAACACCACGCCCTTCAGGTTCAGCAGCAGGTTGACGACGTCCTCTTGCACACCATCAAGCGTCGAATATTCGTGCACGACGCCGGCGATCGTCACTTCGGTCGGCGCGTAGCCGACCATCGACGACAGCAGCACACGGCGAAGCGCATTGCCCAAGGTGTGGCCGTAACCGCGTTCGAACGGCTCCATGACCACCTTCGCGTGGTTCTCGCCCAGCGATTCCACGGCGATGATCTTGGGTTTCAACAAACTGGTTTGCATAGGTTTTCCTTTTCAATACCCTCGGCTCGTTACACCGATAAGGCTGACCGGTAACAACCTGAAAATGAACAGCCGAGGTCCTGCCTTGCGGGACGCAATAAGCAGGTTACCTCGGCCATCAATCGGATTAACGCGAATACAATTCGACGATCAGGCTTTCGTTGATGTCGCCCGCGATGTCGGCGCGCTCCGGCATTTGCTTGAACGTGCCTTCGAACTTCTTCGCATCGACCGCAACCCAGCTCGGCATGCCGCCTTGCTCAGCCAGCGACAGCGCTTCGACGATACGCGCTTGCTTCTTCGCCTTTTCACGGATCGAGACCACGTCGCCGGCCTTCACTTGCTGCGACGGAATGTTCGCGACGATGCCGTTGACGGTGATCGCCTTGTGGCTCACGAGCTGGCGCGCTTCAGCGCGGGTCGAGCCGAAGCCCATGCGGTATACGACGTTGTCGAGACGCGACTCGAGCAGTTGCAGCAGGTTTTCACCCGTGTTGCCCTTGCGGCGGTCGGCTTCGGCGAAGTAGCGGCGGAACTGACGTTCGAGCACGCCGTAAATGCGCTTGACCTTCTGCTTTTCGCGCAATTGCGTGCCGTAGTCCGACGTGCGCGCACCCGAGATGCGGCCATGCTGACCGGGCTTGCTGTCGAGCTTGCACTTGTCGGCGAGCGAGCGGCGCGCGCTCTTCAGGAACAGATCGGTGCCTTCACGGCGGGACAGCTTGGCCTTAGGGCCGATATAACGTGCCACGTTGCATTCCTCTATCTATCGATCACGCGGATCGAGATCCGCGCTAGTCCGCACCCTTTGGGGCGAACGGTGGGCTTAGTCAATCAAATGCGCAACAAAAAGCGCGGCCCGTCGACGCAAAGCGGCGACAGGCAAGGCACCAACGCATCGTTAGATGCGGCGACGCTTCGGCGGACGGCAGCCGTTGTGCGGGATCGGCGTCACGTCGGAGATCGCCGTGATCTTGATGCCGAGGCCGTGCAGCGCGCGCACTGCCGACTCGCGGCCCGGGCCGGGACCCTTGATCCGCACTTCCAGATTCTTCACGCCATATTCCATCGCGACGCGGCCGGCCGACTCGGCAGCCACCTGTGCGGCGAACGGCGTCGACTTGCGCGAGCCCTTGAAGCCCTGGCCGCCCGACGTCGCCCACGCCAGCGCATTGCCTTGGCGATCGGTGATCGTGATGATCGTGTTGTTGAACGACGCATGAACGTGAACCACGCCTTCAGCGACGTTCTTCTTGACCTTTTTGCGAACGCGTTGCGCCGCGGTATTGGAAGCCTTAGCCATTACGTTTTCCTGTAACTGTCAGCTTATTTCTTCAGCGCTTGCGCTGCACGACGCGGACCCTTGCGGGTACGGGCGTTCGTACGCGTACGCTGGCCGCGCAGGGGCAGACCCTTGCGATGGCGGACGCCGCGGTAGCAGCCGAGATCCATCAGGCGCTTGATGTTCATCGTCACTTCACGGCGCAGATCGCCTTCGACGACAAACTTGCCCACTTCTTCACGCAGCTTTTCGAGGTCTGCGTCGGTCAGGTCCTTGACCTTCTTCGAAAACGCCACACCGGATGCCACGCAGATGCTGCGCGCGCGCGTGCGGCCGATACCGAAAATCGCCGTCAGGCCGATTTCGGTATGCTGGTGATTCGGGATGTTAACCCCTGCGATACGAGCCATTGTTTTTCCTCAAACAAAAAGCGCAAACAAACGCGCAGTCAGCCTTGGCGCTGCTTGTGACGCGGATCCGAGCTGCAGATCACGCGAACCACGCCTTTGCGCTTGATGATCTTGCAATTGCGGCAAATGCGCTTAACCGATGCCATCACTTTCATGATATTACCCTTTTTCCAAATCACTTCGCCCGGAACACGATCCGCGCACGAGACAGATCGTAAGGCGTCAATTCAACCGTCACCTTGTCGCCGGGAAGGATACGGATGTAGTGCATCCGCATCTTTCCGGAGATATGTCCCAATACGACATGGCCGTTTTCCAGCTTCACCCGGAAGGTCGCATTCGGAAGGTTTTCGATCACCTCACCCTGCATCTGGATTACATCGTCTTTGGCCATAAGTCCTTTTTAACGCATTGGGATGTTGCCGCCCTTGAAATTGGCTTTCTTGAGCAGCGACTCATACTGTTGCGACATAACGTACGACTGCACCTGCGCCATGAAGTCCATCGTGACGACGACAATGATCAGCAGCGACGTTCCACCAAAATAAAACGGCACGTTCCAGCGCAGCACCAGGAACTCCGGCAGCAGACACACGAAGACGATGTAGACCGCACCGGCCAGCGTGAGACGCGTGAGGATCCGGTCGATGTACCGCGCGGTCTGGTCGCCCGGACGGATGCCCGGCACGAACGCGCCGCTCTTCTTCAGGTTGTCTGCGGTTTCCCTGCTGTTGAACACCAGCGCGGTGTAGAAGAAGCAGAAAAACACGATTGCCAGCGTGTACAGCAGCACATAGACCGGCTGGCCCGGCTTCAGCGCTTCCGCGACGTTGTGCAGCGTGTCGGACAGCCATCCCTTGCGCTCGCCCGAGCTGAACCAGCTCAGGATCGTCGCCGGGAACAGGATGATCGACGATGCGAAGATCGGCGGAATCACGCCCGACATGTTCAGCTTCAGCGGCAGGTGGGACGACTGCCCGCCGTAGATCTTGTTGCCGACCTGGCGCTTCGCGTAGTTCACGAGGATCTTGCGCTGACCGCGTTCGATGAACACGACCAGGTAAGTCACCGCGGCAATCAGAACGACGATGATGATCGCCGAAATGATGCTCATCGAACCCGTGCGCACCAGTTCGAACAGCCCACCGACGGCATTCGGGAACCCTGCTGCGATCCCGCCGAAGATGATGATCGAAATGCCGTTGCCGAGACCGCGCTCGGTGATCTGCTCGCCGAGCCACATCAGGAACATCGTGCCCGTCACCAGCGTGACGACCGTCGTCAGACGGAACACCGCGCCCGGATCGGTCACGAGCCCCGGCTGGTTCTCCAGCGCGGCCGCGATGCCGAAAGCCTGGAACGTCGCGAGCACCACGGTGAAATACCGCGTGTACTGCGTGATCTTCCGCTGTCCGGCCTGCCCTTCCTTCTTCAGCGCCTCGAGCTGCGGCGACACGATCGCCATCAATTGCATGATGATCGACGCCGAGATGTACGGCATGATCCCCAGCGCGAAGATCGTGAAGCGCGACAGCGCGCCACCCGAGAACATGTTGAACATGCCCAGGATGCCGCCCGCCTGGCTCTGGAACAGCTTCGCCAGTTGATCCGGGTCGATGCCCGGCACCGGGATGTGCGCGCCGATGCGATAGACGATCAGCGCCAGCAGCAAGAACATTGCACGCCGGCGCAGATCGCCGAACTTCGCCGTGCTTCGACCGGGTTTTGCGAGACTCGGGCTGTTAGCCAAGTATCTTCTCCGATGCAAATGCTAGTGACGGCACGCGTTGCGTGTCACTCGGCAAACGAACCGCCGGCCGCTTCGATCGCGGCGCGCGCACCCTTCGTCGCACCGAGACCCTTGACGACGATCTTGCGCTTGATCTCGCCCGTCGCGATGATCTTCGCGCTCTTCGTCAGTTCGCCGACGAGGCCGGCTTGCTTCAGAGCGAGCAGATCGACTTCGTCGACCGGCAGCTTCTCGATGTCGCCAAGGCGCACTTCACCGACGAATTCCTTCGTCAGCGACGTGAAGCCGCGCTTCGGCAGACGACGCTGCAGCGGCATCTGACCGCCTTCGAAGCCGACCTTGTGGAAGCCGCCCGAACGCGATTTCTGACCCTTGTGACCACGGCCGGCCGTCTTACCGAGGCCGGAACCGATGCCGCGGCCAACGCGACGCTTCGCATGCTTCGCGCCTTCCGCCGGCTTCAGGTTATTCAATTCCATATCAACTCCTTGATCCGTAGTCGGCCGCTTAACCGATGACCTTGACAAGGTACGAGACCTTGTTGATCATCCCGCGCACCGCCGGCGTATCCTGCAGCTCGCTGACCGAGTTGAGACGGCGCAGACCCAGACCGCGCACGGTGGCGCGGTGCGATTCGCGGGTCCCAATCAGGCTCTTCACGAGCTGAACCTTGACAGTTTTTTCAGACATGGTGACCACCTGGGCTTAGCCCAAAATTTCTTCGACGGACTTGCCGCGCTTCGCCGCGATGTCAGCCGGGGTCGACTGCTTGCGCAGGCCGTCCAGCGTCGCACGAACGAGGTTGTACGGGTTCGTCGAGCCGTGGCTCTTCGCGACGACGTTCTGCACGCCCATCACGTCAAACACCGCGCGCATCGGGCCGCCGGCGATCACGCCGGTACCGTCCTTCGCCGGAGCGAGGAGGACCGTCGATGCGCCGTGCTTGCCGTGCACTTCGTGCTGCAGCGTACCGTTCTTCAGCGGCACCTTGAACATGTTGCGGCGGGCCTGCTCCATCGCCTTCTGAACAGCGACGGGCACTTCCTTCGCCTTGCCCTTGCCCATGCCGACGCGGCCATCGCCATCGCCGACCACGGTCAGCGCGGCGAAGCCGAGAATCCGGCCCCCCTTCACGACCTTGGTCACGCGATTGACCGAAATCATTTTTTCGCGAAGGCCGTCGTCGCGCTCGTCAGCCTGAACTTTCGCTTGCATCTTTGCCATGACGATTCCTTCCTTAGAACTTGAGCCCAGCTTCGCGAGCTGCCTCGGCCAGCGCCTTCACGCGGCCGTGGTAGCGGAAGCCCGAGCGGTCGAAGGCGACGGATTCGATGCCGGCGGCCTTGGCCTTCTCGGCGATACGCTTGCCGATCAGCGTGGCGGCGGCGACGTTGCCGCCCTTGCCCGACTTGTCGGCGAGCTGCGCACGAACTTCGGCTTCGAGCGTCGACGCGCTGGCCAGCACCTTGGTGCCGCAGGGCGAGAACACCTGTGCGTAGATGTGCGTGTTCGTGCGATGCACGGCGAGACGCGCGACCTGCAACTCGGCGATCTTGATACGCGTCTGGCGAGCGCGGCGCAGGCGAGATTGAGTCTTATCCATGATTGCGCACCCTTACTTCTTCTTCGTTTCTTTGAGGATCACAACCTCGTCGGCATAGCGCACGCCCTTGCCCTTGTAAGGCTCGGGCGGACGGTAGCCGCGGACTTCCGCAGCCACTTGGCCGACTTTCTGCTTGTCGATCCCCTTGATCACGATTTCGGTTTGCGTCGGGGTTTCAGCCTTGATGCCTTCCGGCATCTGGTGCACCACCGGGTGCGAGAAACCCAGCGACAGGTTCAGCTTGTCGCCTTGCGCCTGCGCACGATAACCGACGCCCACCAGCGTCAGCTTGCGCTCGAAACCCTTGGTCACGCCGTGCACGGCATTCGCGATGATCGCGCGCATCGTGCCCGACAGTGCATTTGCTTCGCGGCTGTCGTCGACCGGCGACAGATTCAGCGTGCCGTCGTTGTTCGCCACGTTCACGAGCGGATTGACCGCTTGCGTGATGGTGCCCAGCGGGCCCTTGACGATGATCGCACCGTCGGCCAGCTTGACTTCCGCGCCTTGCAGCGCGATCGGGCTCTTACCTACTCGAGACATGTTCCTCTCTCCTTTCGGTTAAGCGACGTAGCAGATGACTTCGCCGCCGACGCCCGTAGCGCGCGCCTTGCGGTCGGTCATCACGCCCTTCGGCGTCGACACGATAGCCACACCGAGGCCATTCATGACCTGCGGAATCTCGTTGCGGCCGCGGTACACGCGCAGGCCCGGCTTCGACACGCGCTCGAGGCGCTCGATGACCGGACGGCCTGCGTAGTACTTCAGCGCAATGTTCAGTTCGGCCTTCGCGCCATCCGCCTTCACGGCGAAATCGTCGATATAGCCTTCGTCCTTCAGGACCTGCGCGATCGCAACCTTGACCTTCGACGAGGGCATCGACACCGAAACCTTCTCGACCATCTGCGCGTTGCGGATGCGAGTCAGCATATCGGCGATAGGATCACTCATGCTCATTTATGTTTCTCCTATTACCAGCTCGCCTTGGTCAGGCCAGGAATCTCGCCACGGAATGCGATTTCACGAATCTTGTTGCGCGCGAGGCCGAACTTGCGGAACGTGCCGCGCGGACGGCCCGTGATCGCGCAGCGGTTACGCTTGCGGGTCGGGTTCGCGTTGCGGGGCAGTTGTTGCAGTTCCAGGCGAGCGGCGTAACGCTCTTCGTCGGACTTGCTCGCGTCGTCGATGATCGCCTTCAGTTCAGCACGCTTCGGAGCGTACTTTTGCGCAAGGCGAGCGCGCTTCTTTTCACGTTCGATCAGTGCCAGTTTAGCCACGGTAACCTCAGTTTCTGAACGGGAACTTGAAGCTGGCGAGCAGAGCCTTCGCTTCGTCGTCGGTCTTCGCAGTCGTCGTGATGCTGATGTTCAGCCCACGCAGCGCGTCGATCTTGTCGTAATCGATTTCGGGGAAAATGATCTGCTCTTTCACACCGATGTTGTAGTTGCCGCGACCGTCGAAAGCACGGCCCGACACGCCGCGGAAGTCGCGCACGCGGGGCAGGGCAACCGTCACGAAACGATCGAGGAATTCGTACATCGCACGGCCGCGCAGCGTGACCATCGCGCCGATCGGATAGCCCTGGCGAATCTTGAAGCCCGCGATTGCCTTGCGAGCCTTCGTCACGACGGGCTTCTGGCCCGCGATCTTCGTCAGATCGCCGACGGCGTTCTCGATGACCTTCTTGTCGGCGACCGCTTCGCCAAGACCCATGTTCAGGGTGATCTTGGTGATGCGCGGCACTTCCATGACCGACTTGTAGCCGAACTTCTCGATCAGGCCGGGAACAACCTTCTCTTTGTAAAACTCTTGAAAACGTGCCATTTTTCTACTCCGCAGCGTCAGGCGCCCAGCACGGCACCGGTCGTCTTCAGGAAGCGAACCTTCTTGCCATCCTCGACCTTGATGCCAACACGCGAAGCCTTGCCGTTCGCGTCGACCAGTGCGACGTTCGAAATATGCAGCGGCATCGTCTTCGCTTCCACGCCGCCCGTCGTACCCTTCATCGGGTTCGGCTTCACATGCTTCTTGACGAGGTTGATGCCCTCGACCGTCACATGCTCGGCGCCCACGGCCAGCACGACACCGCGCTTGCCCTTGTCCTTGCCGGTGATGACGATCACTTCGTCACCCTTGCGAATCTTGTTCATCGCGACTCCTTACAGCACTTCCGGCGCCAGCGACACGATCTTCATGAATCGTTCGCTACGCAGCTCACGCGTGACCGGCCCGAAGATACGGGTGCCGATCGGCTCGAGCTTGTTATTCAAAAGCACAGCGGCGTTGCCGTCGAACTTGATCAGCGAGCCGTCTTGACGACGAACGCCCTTGGCGGTGCGGACCACCACGGCGTTGTAGATTTCGCCTTTCTTCACGCGCCCGCGCGGCGTTGCCTCTTTGACGCTCACCTTGATGATGTCGCCAATGCTGGCATAACGACGCTTCGAGCCGCCGAGCACCTTGATGCACATGACTTCACGCGCACCCGTGTTGTCGGCCACTTCAAGCCGAGATTCGGTCTGGATCATGGTTTGTCTTTCCCAACTTAATCCGGATACGCCACCATGGCGCATACGGTCAGTCTTGGTCCCGTCAGCCAATCGGCTGCTTGGGTTGGAACAGCAGCGACGGCTAACGAAACCCGCCATCGCAAATCGGTGAATCCTTCGGAGCAGGCCTGACGCCCGTCCGCTTCCCCCACCAGTTACTTCGCCCGCGACGGGGCTCCCATAAAGAGGGAAGACCGGGATTATAACAAACAATCCCGGTCACGCAAGCAAAAACTTTGCGATTTCAAGTACTTCACCTGCTGAAGCACTTTTTACTGCCGGTCCCGCTTAGATCACGCGGGCTGCCTCGACGAGACGCGACACCGCCCAGGCCTTCGTCTTCGAAACAGGACGGGTTTCCTGAATTTCGACGAGATCGCCTTCGTTGTAGGTGTTCGCTTCATCGTGCGCGTGGTACTTCTTCGAACGCACGACATACTTGCCGTAGATCGGGTGCTTGACGCGGTGCTCGACCAGCACGGTGACGGTCTTGTCCATCTTGTTGCTGACGACCTTACCGACGAGCGTCCGCTTCAGCGAGGTTTTCACGCTATCGTTCATTTCTGGTTCGCCTTCTGAGTCAGGACGGTCCGCACACGCGCGATATCGCGACGAACCTTCTTCAACTGGCTCGTGTTCGTGAGCTGCTGGGTCGCGAGTTGCATGCGCAGGCCGAATTGCGCCTTCAACAGGTCCGACAGCTCCTTGTTGAGCGCGGCCTGATCTTTCTGGAGAAGTTCGGAAGCCTTCATGTTTTCTCCTTAGGCGCCGAGCTGACGCACGATGAACGTCGTCTTCAGCGGCAGCTTCGCTGCGGCCAGACGGAACGCCTCACGCGCCAGTTCTTCGGTTACGCCATCCATTTCATACAGCATCTTGCCCGGCTGAATCTCGGCGACGTAGTACTCAGGGTTACCCTTACCGTTACCCATCCGCACTTCGGCCGGCTTCTGCGAAATCGGCTTGTCCGGGAAGATGCGAATCCAGATGCGGCCGCCGCGCTTGATGTGACGCGTCATCGCACGACGCGCCGCCTCGATCTGACGCGCGGTCAGACGGCCGCGACCGACAGCCTTCAGGCCGAACTCACCGAACGACACGGCGTTGCCGCGCGTGGCGATACCGGTGTTACGCCCCTTCTGCTCTTTGCGATACTTCCTGCGTTTCGGTTGCAGCATCGTTATTCTCCAGTCTTGCCGTCTTCCGGCTTGCCGGCGCCACGGCGCGGACCGCCACGGCGAGCGCCCGGAGCGCCGCCTTCGCCGTCACGGCGCGGACGACGGTCGCCCGGACGCGCATTGCGACGCGGACGCTTGTCTTCGGTCACTTCCTCGACCACCGGCGCATCGTTGCGGCCGAGCGTGTCGCCCTTGTACACCCACACCTTGACGCCGATGACACCGTACGTCGTCTTCGCTTCCGAAGTCGCGTAATCGATGTCGGCGCGCAGCGTGTGCAGCGGCACGCGGCCTTCGCGGTACCACTCGGTACGCGCGATTTCGATGCCGTTCAGACGGCCTGCGCTCATGATCTTGATGCCCTGGGCACCCAGACGCATCGCGTTCTGCATCGCGCGCTTCATCGCGCGGCGGAACATGATCCGGCGCTCGAGCTGCTGCGTGATCGAATCGGCGATCAGTTGCGCATCGGTTTCCGGCTTGCGGATCTCTTCGATGTTGACGTGAACCGGCACGCCCATGCGGCGTTGCAGTTCCGTCTTCAGCAGCTCGATATCCTCGCCCTTCTTGCCGATGACGACGCCCGGACGCGAGCTGAAAATCGTGATGCGTGCGTTCTTCGCCGGACGCTCGATGACGACGCGGCCGACCGAAGCGTTCTTCAGCTTCTTCTTCAGATACTCACGAACACCGATGTCTTCCTGCAGCATCGCCGCGAAATTGTTGTTGTTCGCGTACCAGCGCGAAGCCCAATTACGGCTGACAGCCAGGCGGAAGCCAGTCGGATGAATTTTCTGTCCCATCGTATGGCTCCTTAATTCCCGACCGTCACAGTGATGTGACAGGATTGCTTCTCGATGCGGTTGCCGCGGCCTTTCGCGCGCGCGGTGAAACGCTTGAGCGACGCGGCCTTGTCGACGTAGATGCTCTTGATCTTGAGCTCGTCGATATCGGCGCCTTCGTTGTGCTCCGCATTCGCGATCGCCGACAGCACGACCTTCTTCACGATGCCAGCCGCCTTCTTCGGCGAGAACGTCAGAACGTTCAGCGCCTTGTCGACCGGCAAACCGCGGATCTGGTCAGCCACAAGGCGCGTCTTCTGCGCCGAGATGCGGGCACCGCGATGAATTGCTTTCACTTCCATCTTGATAGCCCCTTATTTCTTGGCCTTCTTGTCGGCCGCGTGACCCTTGAACGTACGGGTCAGTGCGAACTCGCCAAGCTTGTGGCCGACCATGTTTTCCGAGATGTACACCGGAACGTGTTGACGGCCGTTGTGCACAGCGATCGTCAGACCGATGAAATCCGGGAGGATCGTCGAGCGACGCGACCAGGTCTTGATCGGCTTCTTGTCGCGCGAAGCTGCAGCCGCCTCAACTTTCTTCAGCAAATGGGCGTCGCAGAACGGACCTTTTTTAACAGAACGTGCCATTGCCTACTCCTTAACGCTTGTGACGGCGCTGGACGATCATCGTCGTCGTGCGCTTGTTGCGACGCGTACGGAAGCCCTTCGTCGGCGTGCCCCACGGGCTCACCGGGTCGCGGCCCGCAGCAGTACGGCCCTCACCACCACCATGCGGGTGGTCGATCGGGTTCATTGCGACGCCACGCACCGTCGGGCGGATACCGCGCCAGCGGTTCGCACCGGCCTTGCCGATCTGGCGCAGGCTGTGCTCTTCGTTACCGACTTCGCCGATCGTCGCGCGGCACTCGATATGCACGCGGCGGATTTCGCCCGAACGCAGACGAACCTGCGCGTAGACGCCTTCGCGCGCCAGCAGCATTGCCGACGTACCGGCCGAACGCGCCATTTGCGCGCCCTTGCCCGGCAGCATTTCGATGCAGTGGATCGTCGTGCCGACCGGAATGTTGCGGATCGGCAGCGTGTTGCCTGCGCGGATCGGCGCTTCCGAGCCCGACATGAGCTGCTGGCCCACCGTCACGCCCTTCGGCGCGATGATGTAGCGGCGCTCGCCATCTGCGTACAGCACCAGCGCGATGTTCGCGCTGCGGTTCGGGTCGTACTCGAGACGCTCGACCTTCGCCGGAATGCCGTCCTTCGTGCGACGGAAATCGATCACGCGGTAGTGCTGCTTGTGACCGCCACCCTGGTGACGCGTCGTGATGCGACCGTTGTTGTTGCGACCGGCCTTGGAGCTCTGCGTGTCGAGCAGCGCGGCGTGCGGCTTGCCCTTGTGCAGGTCCTTGTTGACGATCTTGACCATCGCGCGGCGACCCGGCGACGTCGGCTTGACTTTGACGATTGCCATGATTACTTGGCCTCCGCTTCAAAGTTGATTTCCTGGCCGGGCTTCAGGCAGACATATGCCTTCTTCACGTCCTTGCGACGGCCCATCGAACGGCCGAAACGCTTCTGCTTGCCCTTCTGGACCAGCACGTTGACGGAATCAACTTCAACCTTGAACAGCAGCTCGACAGCCGCCTTCACTTCCTGCTTCGTGGCATCCGGCGCGACTTCGAACACGACTTGCTCGTTCTTGTCGGCAACCAGCGTCGCCTTTTCGGAGATCACCGGTGCGAGCAGGACCTGCATCAAACGATGATCGTTCTTGCGAATCTCGCTCATGACAGCAACTCCTCGATCTGGGCGACCGCAGCCTTCGTGACCAGCACTTTCTTGAAGTAGATCAGCGACAGCGGGTCAGCGTAGCGCGGCTCGACAACCGCCACGTGGGGCAGGTTGCGCGACGCGAGGTACAGGTTTTCGTCGACCGTGTCGGTGATGACGAGCACGGATTCGAGACCCATGGCCTTGAACTTGTCGGCCAGCAGCTTGGTCTTCGGCGCTTCGAGAACGATGTCCTCGACGACCGACAGACGGCCTTCGCGGGCCAACTGCGAGAAGATCGAGCAGAGACCTGCGCGATGCATCTTCTTGTTGACCTTGTGCGAGAAGTTTTCGTCCGGCGAGTTCGGGAAAATCCGACCACCGCCACGCCACAGCGGGCTCGACGACATACCGGCACGAGCGCGGCCCGTACCCTTCTGGCGCCACGGCTTCTTCGTCGTGTGCTTGACTTGCTCGCGATCCTTCTGAGCGCGGTTGCCCTGGCGAGCGTTCGCCTGGTAAGCAACGACGACCTGGTGGATCAGCGCTTCATTGTAGTCACGGCCGAACACGACGTCCGACGCATTGACCACCGCACCTTCCTGACCATTCGAATTCAGGAGCTTGAGTTCCATTATTTCGCCCCCTTCACGGCACGCGTCTTCACGGCCGGCGTCACGAAAACCTTGCCGCCCTTCGCACCCGGAACTGCGCCCTTGACGAGCAGCAGCTTGCGGTCGGCGTCGATGCGAGCGATTTCGAGGTTCTGAACCGTCACCGTCTCGTCACCCATGTGACCCGTCATGCGCTTGCCCGGAAACACGCGACCCGGATCCTGCGCCATACCGATCGAGCCCGGCACGTTGTGCGAGCGCGAGTTACCGTGCGACGCACGGCCGGAACCGAAGTTGTAGCGCTTGATCGTGCCCGCGTAGCCCTTACCGATCGACACGCCTTGCACGTCGACCTTCTGGCCCACTTCGAACAGATCCGGACCGATCACGGCGCCGTTCGACAACTCGGCGGCCTTGTCGGCTGCGATGCGGAATTCCTTGAGGATTTCACCGGCCTGGACACCGGCTTTGGCGAGATGACCTGCCAGCGGCTTCGTCACGCGCGATGCGCGGCGGGAGCCGAATGCAACCTGCACGGCCGTGTAGCCGTCGGTTTCAACAGTCTTGATCTGCGTCACGCGGTTGTCCGACACGTCGAGCACGGTGACGGGGATCGAATCCCCTTCCGCCGTGAAGATACGGGTCATGCCAACCTTGCGACCTACGAGTCCAAGGCTCATCGTTTTCTCCATTCCCGACTGCGATTGGTCGGGGCTAATTTACAAAACGCCGCAACCTGAAGAGACTCAGGCCGACGGCTTTTTACGCAAATACGCGAAAAGCCTAACATTATAGCGAGGCCCCTCGTTTTCTGCAAGCAATCAAAGACTTAGCGCCACCCGGCAAGCCGGACGGCGCTGGAAGCCTTACTGCAGCTTGATTTCCACGTCGACGCCGGCCGGCAGGTCGAGCTTCATCAGCGCGTCGACCGTCTTGTCGGTCGGATCGACGATGTCCATCAGGCGCTGGTGGGTGCGGATTTCGAGCTGGTCGCGCGACGTCTTGTTGACGTGCGGCGAACGCAGGATGTCAAAACGCTGGATGCGCGTCGGCAGCGGCACCGGGCCACGGACGATTGCGCCAGTCCGCTTCGCGGTATCGACGATTTCGGCAGCCGATTGATCGATCAGACGATAGTCGAAAGCCTTCAGGCGAATGCGGATTTTCTGTTGCTGCATGACAATTCCTTGAAAAGAGCGAGGCGGTGTTGCGCCGCCAGATCAGATAAAGAACGTGGGACCGGGCGCCTGCGGAGAGCAAGGCACCCGGTCCCGATCGATACTTCTACTGCCAAATGACAAATTCTACACGAATCCGGAGACCGTCGATATTACTCGATGATCTTGGCGACGACGCCGGCGCCGACGGTACGGCCGCCTTCACGGATGGCGAAGCGCAGACCTTCTTCCATCGCGATCGGCGCAATCAGCTTCACCGTGATCGACACGTTGTCGCCCGGCATCACCATTTCCTTGTCCTTCGGCAGCTCGATCGAGCCCGTCACGTCCGTCGTGCGGAAGTAGAACTGCGGACGGTAGTTGTTGAAGAACGGCGTGTGACGGCCGCCTTCGTCCTTGCTCAGCACGTACACTTCAGCCGTGAAGTGCGTGTGCGGCGTGATCGAACCCGGCTTCGCCAGCACCTGGCCGCGCTCCACGTCTTCGCGCTTCGTGCCGCGCAGCAGGATACCGACGTTGTCGCCCGCCTGACCCTGGTCCAGCAGCTTGCGGAACATTTCCACGCCCGTGCAGGTCGTCTTCGCCGTCGGCTTGATGCCGACGATTTCGATTTCCTCACCGACCTTGATCACGCCACGCTCGACGCGCCCCGTCACCACCGTGCCGCGACCCGAGATCGAGAACACGTCTTCCACCGGCATCAGGAACGCACCGTCGACCGCGCGCTCCGGCGTCGGGATGTACGTGTCCAGCGCGTCCGCCAGGTTCATGATCGCCACTTCGCCCAGCTCGCCCTTGTCGCCTTCCAGCGCCAGCTTCGCCGAACCCTTGATGATCGGCGTGTCGTCGCCCGGGAAGTCATACTTCGACAGCAGTTCGCGCACTTCCATTTCGACCAGCTCGAGCAGCTCGGCGTCGTCCACCATGTCGCACTTGTTCAGGAACACGATGATGTACGGCACGCCGACCTGACGCGCCAGCAGGATGTGCTCACGCGTTTGCGGCATCGGGCCGTCCGCGGCCGAGCACACCAGGATCGCGCCGTCCATCTGCGCGGCGCCCGTGATCATGTTCTTCACGTAGTCGGCGTGGCCCGGGCAGTCGACGTGCGCGTAGTGGCGGTTCGCCGTTTCGTACTCGATGTGCGCCGTGTTGATCGTGATGCCGCGCGCCTTTTCTTCCGGCGCCGCGTCGATTTCGTCGTACTTCTTCGCCTCGCCGCCGAACTTCGCCGACAGCACCGTCGCGATCGCTGCCGTCAGCGTCGTCTTGCCGTGGTCAACGTGACCAATCGTACCAACGTTCACGTGCGGCTTGGTCCGCTCAAACTTCTCTTTTGCCATGATTCTCTTCTTTCAAAAAATAATCAGTTGGTAGATGCAGCTTACTTCGACTTCGCGCTGATGATCGCGTCGGCAACGTTCTTCGGAGCTTCGGCGTAGTGCTTGAACTCCATCGTGTACGTTGCACGGCCTTGCGTCAGCGAACGCAGCGACGTCGAATAGCCGAACATTTCCGACAGCGGCACTTCCGCGCGAACGATCTTGCCACCGCCGACCATGTCTTCCATGCCCTGAACGATGCCGCGACGGCCCGACAGGTCGCCCATCACGTTGCCCATGTAGTCTTCCGGCGTTTCGACTTCGACCGCCATCATCGGCTCGAGCACCACCGGATTCGCACGGCGCATCGCTTCCTTGAACGCCATCGAACCGGCCATGCGGAACGCGTTTTCGTTCGAGTCGACGTCGTGGTACGAACCGAACGTCAGGTGAACCTTCACGTCGACGACCGGGAAGCCCGCCAGCACGCCCGCCTTCAGCGTGTCCTGGATGCCCTTGTCGACGGCCGGGATGTACTCGCGCGGAATCACGCCGCCCTTGATCTCGTCGAAGAACTCGTAGCCCTTGCCCTGCTCGTTCGGCTCGAGCGTGATGACCGCATGGCCGTACTGGCCGCGACCACCCGACTGCTTGACGAACTTGCCGTCGACGTCCTTCGCCGTCGAGCGGATCGTTTCGCGGTACGCGACCTGCGGCTTGCCGACGGTCGCTTCCACGCCGAATTCACGCTTCATCCGGTCGACCAGAATTTCGAGATGGAGCTCGCCCATGCCCGAAATGATCGTCTGGCCCGACTCTTCGTCGGTCTGCACGCGGAACGACGGATCTTCCTGCGCGAGACGGTTCAGCGCGAGGCCCATCTTTTCCTGGTCGGCCTTCGTCTTCGGCTCGACGGCCTGCGAGATCACCGGCTCCGGGAACACCATGCGCTCAAGCACGATCGGATGCGCCGGATCGCACAGCGTGTCGCCCGTGGTCGCCTCCTTCAGGCCGACCGCGGCGGCGATGTCGCCCGCACGAACTTCCTTGATTTCTTCACGCTGGTTCGCATGCATCTGCAGAATACGGCCGAGGCGCTCTTTCTTGCCCTTGGTCGAGTTCAGCAGCGTGTCGCCCGAATTCACGACGCCCGAATACACACGGAAGAAGATCAACTGGCCGACGAACGGGTCGGTCATGATCTTGAACGCGAGCGACGAGAACTTTTCTTCGTCGGAAGCACGGCGCTCGGCCGCTTCGCCGCTTTCGAGCTCGCCCTTGACGGGCGGGATATCGACCGGCGACGGCAGGAAGTCGATCACGGCGTCGAGCATGCGCTGCACGCCCTTGTTCTTGAACGCGGTACCGCACAGCATCGGCTGGATTTCGCACGCGATCGTACGGTCGCGCAGCGCCTTGACGATGTCGGCTTCCGGCAGATCGCCTTCTTCCAGGTACTTGTTCATCAGGTCTTCGCTGGCTTCCGCCGCCGCTTCGACCATCTTTTCACGCCATTCCTGGCAGGTGTCGGCGAGCTCGGCCGGGATGTCGACGTAGTCGAACTTCGTGCCTTGCGACGCTTCGTCCCAAATGATCGCCTTCATCTTCAGCAGGTCGACGACGCCCTTGAAGTTCTCTTCCGCGCCGATCGGCACCACGACCGGAACAGGATTCGCCTTCAGACGCAGCTTGAGCTGGTCGTAGACCTTGAAGAAGTTCGCGCCAGTACGGTCCATCTTGTTGACGAACGCGAGACGCGGCACCTTGTACTTGTTCGCCTGACGCCACACCGTTTCCGACTGCGGCTGCACGCCGCCCACCGCGCAGTACACCATGCACGCGCCGTCGAGCACGCGCATCGAGCGCTCGACTTCGATCGTGAAGTCGACGTGGCCCGGGGTGTCGATGATGTTGATGCGGTGTTCCGGGTAGTTGTTGCCCATGCCCTTCCAGAACGCCGTGGTAGCAGCGGACGTGATCGTGATGCCACGCTCCTGTTCCTGCTCCATCCAGTCCATCGTCGCTGCGCCGTCGTGAACTTCACCGATCTTGTGGTTCACGCCGGTGTAAAACAGAATGCGCTCGGTCGTCGTCGTCTTGCCGGCGTCGATGTGAGCGCTAATACCGATGTTGCGGTAGCGCTCGATAGGAGTCTTACGAGCCACTTTGATCCTCTATTGGTTGGCACGATGCGACCCTTGTCGCAGCGCGCCTCAACACAAACGGGCGAGGCGCTCGAAAAAGCGCACCCGCCCGGAATTTTTCCGCTAAAGCCCAGCCTGGCGCTTAGAAACGGAAGTGCGAGAACGCACGGTTGGCTTCCGCCATCCGGTGAACTTCGTCGCGCTTCTTCATCGCGCCGCCGCGGCCTTCAGCCGCTTCGGAGAGTTCACCAGCAAGGCGAAGCGCCATCGACTTCTCGCTACGCTTCTTCGCAGCCTCGCGCAACCAGCGCATCGCCAATGCCATACGACGCGACGGGCGCACTTCGACCGGAACCTGATAGTTCGCACCACCAACGCGACGGCTCTTCACTTCGACCACCGGCTTCACGTTGTTGAGCGCGACCGTGAACACTTCCAGCGGGTCCTTGCCACCCTTGGTCTGGATTTGTTCGAATGCGCCATAAACGATGCGCTCAGCCACCGACTTCTTGCCGGACAGCATCAGCATGTTCATGAACTTGGCTACATCCACGTTGCCGTACTTCGGATCCGGCAACACTTCCCGCTTGGGGACTTCGCGACGACGCGGCATGATTCTTCCTTTACCTGTTCAGTTGGAGCTCGAAAGCCCCGCGGCCACCAACTAACCCGATCACATCTGCTCGACTAACCAGCTTGGCCGGGTGACCACTTACTCGACAGCACCGGCAATCCGGCACCACCGCCTTAACCGCCCGAAGGCGATCTCCATTCAGAGGCAGCTTACTTCGCAGCCTTCGCACGCTTCGCGCCGTACTTCGAGCGAGCCTGCTTACGGTCCTTGACGCCCTGCGTATCCAGCGAGCCGCGAACCATGTGGTAACGCACACCCGGCAAGTCCTTCACACGGCCGCCGCGGATCAGCACAACCGAGTGCTCCTGCAGGTTGTGGCCTTCACCGCCGATGTACGAAATCACTTCGAAGCCGTTCGTCAGACGAACCTTGGCAACCTTACGGAGTGCCGAGTTCGGCTTCTTCGGCGTCGTCGTGTACACACGGGTGCACACGCCGCGACGCTGGGGGCAGTCCTGCAAGGCCGGGCTCTTGCTCTTCGTCGTTTCCGACGCACGGCCTTTGCGAACCAGTTGATTGATGGTTGGCATTGTTTATTCCTGAAATTGACCAAAATCGACACGCCGAACTCGGGCAAAGCGAAATCCGACGTGCGTGACGCTCCGGAACGCGTGCGCGACGCCCGGGCTTGCGCCCAGGAACCAACCCACCAAGAACCGGAACCCGGCATGATATTCCAAAAATCCCAAGCGAGTCAACAGCTTGCGTGATTTTTGGTGCCAGAATCTGAAGGCGAGCGGCCCTGTCAGGCCGCTTCGACGACCTCGAGAATCTCGTCGCCGAAGCGATCGAGCTTGCGCGCGCCGATTCCGGGGATATGGCGCAGATCGTCGATCGATTCCGGCGCGTTGCGCGCGATCTCCGCGAGCGTCGCGTCGTGGAAGATCACGTATGCGGGCACGCCGTCGCTCTTCGCCGTTTCCGCGCGCCACGCGCGCAGGCGCTCCCAGCACGCGCGCTCACGCGCGCTCATGCCGGTCGTCGGATCGACGCGCGCGCCACTACGGCCGGACGACTGTCGAGTGCGCGCCGGCTTCACGTAGCGGCGCAGCGTGACCTTCTCCTCGCCCTTGAGCACCGGCTTGCTCGCTTCCGTCAGCACGAGCGCGCCGAAGCCGCCGTGGTCGACGGCCAGATAGCCGAACGCGACGAGTTGCCGGAAGATCGCGCGCCATTCGGCTTCGGACAATTCGGCACCGATGCCGAACGTGCTGAGACTATCGTGGCCGCGCTGCTGGACCTTCTCGGTACGCGCGCCGCGCAGCACTTCGATCAGATGGCTCGCGCCGAAATTGAAGCCGCTCGCGCGCTGCGCGCGGAATACGCACGACAGCGCCATCTGCGCCTCGCGCGTCGCGTCCCATGTCGCCGGCGGCTCGAGGCAGGTGTCGCAATTGCCGCACGGGCCGCTCGTCTCGCCGAAATACGCGAGGAGGCGCACCCGGCGGCACGACGCCGTCTCGCACAGCCCGAGCAGCGCGTCGAGCTTCGACGTCTGAACTCGCTTGTGCGTGTCGTCGGCCTCCGATTCGTCGATCATCTTGCGCTGCTGCACGACGTCGCCGAGCCCGTACGCCATCCATGCGTTCGCCGGCAGGCCGTCGCGGCCCGCGCGCCCGGTCTCCTGGTAGTAGCCTTCGACGCTCTTCGGCAGATCCAGGTGCGCGACGAAGCGCACGTCCGGCTTGTCGATGCCCATGCCGAACGCGATCGTCGCGCACATCACGACCCCTTCTTCGCGCTGGAACATCTCCTGGTGCTTCTGCCGGATCTCGAACTCCATTCCCGCGTGATACGGCAGCGCGCGAACCCCTTGCGCCTTCAGCCATTCGGCCGTCTCCTCGACCTTGCGGCGCGACAGGCAGTAGACGACGCCCGCGTCGGTCGTGCCGTCCGCATTCGTATGCTCCGCGCGAATGAAGTCGAGCAATTGCGAGCGCGCGTTGTCCTTTTCGACGATCCGGTAGCGGATGTTCGGCCGATCGAAGCTCGACACGAAAATTCGCGCGTCGTCGAGCGCGAGACGATGGACGATCTCGTCGCGCGTGATCGCGTCGGCGGTCGCGGTCAGCGCGATTCGCGGCACGTCCGGGAAGCGCTCGTGCAGCACCGACAACTGGATGTACTCGGGCCGGAAATCGTGCCCCCACTGCGACACGCAGTGCGCCTCGTCGATCGCGAAGAGGCCGATGCGCGCGCGCTCGAGCAGATCGAGGAAGCGCGGCGTCATCAGCCGTTCGGGCGCGACGTAGAGCAGATCGATGTCGCCGTCGCGCAACGCGCGTTCGGTCGCGGCCGCCTCGGCGCCCGACAGCGTCGAGTTCAAATACGCGGCGCGCACGCCGACTTCGGACAGCGCGGCGACCTGATCCTGCATCAGCGCGATGAGCGGCGACACGACGATGCCCGCGCCGCGGCCCGCCTCGCTGCGCACGAGCGCCGGGATCTGGTAGCAGAGCGACTTGCCGCCGCCCGTGGGCATCAGCACGAGACAATCGCCGCCCGCCGCAACGTGCTCGACGATCTCGCCCTGTTGACCTCGGAAGGCGGGATAGCCGAAGACTTCGTTGAGAATTTCGAGCGCGCGGGACATGGATCTGGAGATGGATGGACTGCGAAAAGAGCCGGTGAGCGGAATTTTACCAACGTCGCCGCCGCGAAAGGTGGACGAAGGTCGCACGTTGTCCGTTCGGCCGGCTCGCGGCCGCGCGGTGCGCACAAAAAAAGCCGCCCGGTCGAAACCGGGCGGCGTCATCGACTGGCAGGCAAAGCGGCTCGCGCCGCTTCGCTTACTCCGCCGGGTGCTGCGGCTCTTCGGCGGGCGTGCCCGGCGTGCCGAACTCGAACGCTTCTTCCGCTGCGATCTGGTCGAAGCGCTCGCGATCGGATTGCTCCTTCGCCTTGCGCGCCTTGTGGAACGCGAGACCCGTACCGGCCGGGATCAGACGGCCGACGATCACGTTTTCCTTCAGGCCGCGCAGGTCGTCGCGCTTGCCCATGATCGCCGCCTCGGTCAGCACGCGGGTCGTTTCCTGGAACGATGCCGCGGAGATGAACGAATCGGTCGACAGCGACGCCTTCGTGATACCCAGCAGGATGTTCTCGTACGTCGCCGGGCGCTTGTCTTCCGCGATCATGCGGTCGTTCTCGTCCAGCATATCCGAACGCTCGACCTGCTCGCCCGGAATGAAGCGCGTGTCGCCGTTGTCGACGATCTGCACGCGGCGCAGCATCTGACGCACGATCACTTCGATGTGCTTGTCGTTGATCTTCACGCCCTGCAGACGGTACACGTCCTGCACTTCGTCGACGATATAGCGCGACAGCGCCTCGATCCCCTGCAGACGCAGGATGTCGTGCGGATCGGCCGGGCCGTCCACGATCATTTCGCCCTTGTTGACAACCTGGGCATCGTGGACCAGCACCTGCTTTTCCTTCGCGATCAGGAACTCGTGCTGGTTGCCCTCGAGATCCGTGATGACGAGACGCTGCTTGCCCTTCGTGTCCTTGCCGAACGATGTCGTGCCGGTGACTTCCGCGAGAATGCCCGCATCCTTCGGCGAACGCGCCTCGAACAGTTCCGCCACCCGCGGCAGACCGCCGGTAATGTCACGCGTCTTCTGCGCTTCGGTCGGGATACGTGCGAGCACTTCACCCACCTGCACCTGCTGGCCGTCCTTCACGGTGATCAGCGCGCCGACCTGGAAGCCGATCTGCACCGCGTGCTCCGTGCCGGGGATCTTCACTTCCTCGCCGTTCGCATCGAGCAGCTTCACCTGCGGACGAACGCTCTTCGACGCCTGCGAGCCGCGCCGCTTCACGTCGATCACGACGAGCGTCGACAGGCCGGTCACGTCGTCGATCTGCTTGGCGACCGTCACGCCTTCCTCGACGTTCTCGAACTTCACCGTACCGCCGTACTCGGTGATGATCGGGCGCGTCAGCGGGTCCCACGTGGCGAGTTGCGTGCCTGCCTTGATGCTTGCGCCGTCGAGCTGGAGCAGCGTCGCGCCGTACGGCACCTTGTGACGCTCGCGCTCGCGGCCGATGTCGTCGGTGATCATCGCTTCACCCGAACGGGAAATGACGATCTGCTCGCCCTTCGCGTTGGTGACGTAGCGCATCGTGGACGTGAAGCGCACGATACCGTTGCTCTTCGCTTCGACCGACGAAGCCACCGCCGCACGCGACGCCGCACCACCGATGTGGAACGTACGCATCGTCAACTGCGTGCCCGGTTCGCCGATCGACTGCGCCGCGATCACGCCGACTGCTTCGCCGACGTTCACGAGCGAGCCGCGGCCGAGGTCGCGGCCGTAGCACGATGCGCACAGGCCATAACGCGTTTCGCAGGTCAGCGGCGTGCGCACGCGCACTTCGTCGATGCCGAGGCGTTCGATTTCCTCGACCGCCGTTTCGTCGAGCAGCGTGCCCGATTCGTACAGCGTTTCCTGCGTTTCCGGATTCACGACGTCCGCAACCGCGACGCGGCCGAGGATACGGTCGCGCAGCGCTTCGACGACTTCACCGCCTTCGACCAGCGCCTTCATCGCGACGCCGTTGCTCGTGCCGCAATCGTCCTCGACCACCACCAGATCCTGCGTGACGTCGACGAGACGACGCGTCAGATAACCCGAGTTCGCGGTCTTCAGTGCCGTATCAGCCAGACCCTTACGCGCGCCGTGGGTCGAGATGAAGTACTGCAACACGTTCAGGCCTTCGCGGAAGTTCGCGGTAATCGGCGTCTCGATAATCGAGCCGTCCGGCTTCGCCATCAGGCCGCGCATACCGGCCAACTGGCGAATCTGCACCGCCGAGCCCCGGGCGCCCGAGTCGGCCATCATGTAGATCGAGTTGAACGATTCCTGGCGCGTCTCGTTGCCGTCGCGATCGATCACCGGCTCCGTCGACAGTTGCTCCATCATCGCCTTGCCGACCGCTTCCGACGTCGCCGACCAGATGTCGACCACGTTGTTGTAGCGTTCCTGCGCGGTGACGAGACCCGACATGTACTGGCGGTCGTACTCCTTCACCTTCTTCGCGGCGTCGCCGACGATCTGTTCCTTCTGCGTCGGCACGAGCATGTCGTCGACGCAGATCGAGATGCCGGCGCGCGTCGCGAGACGGAAGCCCGACTGCATCAACTGGTCGGCGAACACGACGGTCGCGCGCAGGCCGCACTTGCGGAACGCGGTGTTGATCAGGCGCGAGATTTCCTTCTTCTTCAGCGGCTTGTTCAGCACCGAGAACGGCAGGCCCGGCGGCAGGATTTCCGACAGGATCGAGCGGCCGACGGTCGTCGCGTACAGCGAGATCTTCGGCACGAATTCCGGCGCGCCTTCGGACGTGTCCTCGTTGCGGACCATTTCGGTGATCCGCACGTTCACGCGCGATGCGAGCTCGACTTCCTTGTTCTCGTACGCGCGGATCACTTCCGACACGCCGGTGAACGTGAGGCCTTCGCCCTTGCCGTTGATCGCTTCGCGGGTCGCGTAGTACAGGCCCAGCACGATATCCTGCGACGGCACGATCGACGGATCGCCGTTCGCCGGGAACAGCACGTTGTTCGACGCGAGCATCAGCGTGCGCGCTTCCATCTGCGCTTCGAGCGACAGCGGCACGTGAACGGCCATCTGGTCACCGTCGAAGTCGGCGTTGAACGCCGCGCAGACGAGCGGGTGCAACTGGATCGCCTTGCCTTCGATCAGCACGGGCTCGAACGCCTGGATGCCGAGACGGTGCAGCGTCGGCGCGCGGTTCAGCATCACCGGGTGCTCGCGGATCACCTCTTCGAGGATGTCCCACACCACCGGCGTCTGGTTCTCGACCTCCTTCTTCGCCGCCTTGATGGTCGTCGCGACGCCCATCACTTCGAGCTTGTTGAAGATGAACGGCTTGAACAGTTCGAGCGCCATCAGCTTCGGCAGACCGCACTGGTGCAGCTTCAGCGTCGGGCCGACCACGATCACCGAACGGCCCGAATAGTCGACGCGCTTGCCGAGCAGGTTCTGACGGAAGCGGCCGCCCTTGCCCTTGATCATGTCGGCGAGCGACTTCAGCGGACGCTTGTTCGCGCCCGTCATTGCCTTGCCGCGGCGGCCGTTGTCGAGCAGCGAGTCGACGGCTTCCTGCAGCATCCGCTTTTCGTTGCGGACGATGATTTCCGGCGCCTTCAGCTCGAGCAGACGCTTCAGCCGATTGTTCCGGTTGATCACGCGGCGGTACAGGTCGTTCAGATCCGACGTCGCGAAACGGCCGCCGTCGAGCGGCACGAGCGGACGCAGCTCCGGCGGCAGCACCGGCAGCACTTCGAGGATCATCCAGTCGGGCTTGATGCCCGAGCGCTGGAACGCCTCGAGCACCTTCAGGCGCTTCGCGTACTTCTTGATTTTCGCTTCCGAGCCGGTGTTCTTCAGCTCGGTGCGCAGCGTCTCGACCTGCTCGTCGATGTTGATCGAACGCAGCAGCTCGCGCACGCCTTCCGCGCCCATCTCGGCACGGAATTCGTCGCCGTATTCCTCGACCTTGTTGTAGTAATCCTCTTCGGTCATGATCTGACGCGCCTTCAGCGGCGTCATGCCCGGATCGATCACCACGTACGCTTCGAAGTACAGCACGCGCTCGATGTCGCGCAGCGTCATGTCGAGCACCATGCCCAGACGCGACGGCAGCGACTTCAGGAACCAGATGTGCGCGACCGGCGACGCGAGCTCGATGTGGCCCATCCGCTCACGACGCACCTTCGCGAGCGTCACTTCGACGCCGCACTTCTCGCAGATCACGCCGCGATGCTTCAGGCGCTTGTACTTGCCGCACAGGCACTCGTAGTCCTTGGTCGGGCCGAAGATCTTCGCGCAGAACAGACCGTCGCGCTCGGGCTTGAACGTGCGGTAGTTGATCGTCTCCGGCTTCTTCACTTCGCCGAACGACCACGAACGGATCTTGTCCGGCGAGGCCAGACCGATCTTGATCGCGTCAAAAATTTCTTCTTGTTGGACTTGCTTGAATAGATCGAGCAAAGCTTTCATCGCTTCTCTCCAGTAGTCCTTTTAGTTCCGGTCCAGGTCGATGTCGATACCGAGCGACCGGATTTCCTTCACCAACACGTTGAACGACTCGGGCATGCCGGCATCGATGACATGGTCGCCCTTGACCAGGTTTTCATAAACCTTGGTCCGGCCGGTCACGTCGTCCGACTTCACCGTCAGCATTTCCTGCAGCACGTACGAAGCGCCATACGCTTCGAGCGCCCACACTTCCATTTCACCGAAACGCTGGCCGCCGAACTGCGCCTTACCGCCGAGCGGCTGCTGCGTGACGAGCGAGTACGGGCCCGTCGAGCGCGCGTGCATCTTGTCGTCGACGAGGTGGTGCAGCTTCAGGTAGTGCATGTAGCCGAGCGTCACGCGGCGCTCGAACGGCTCGCCCGTGCGGCCGTCGTACAGGCGCACCTGATTCTTCGACGGGTTCATGTCGAGCTGTTCGGCGATGTCGTCCGGGAACGCGAGGTCGAGCATCTTCGACATTTCTTCCTCGGTCGCACCGTCGAACACCGGCGTCGCGAACGGCACGCCTTCGCGCAGGTTCTTCGCGAGCTCGAGGATCTCGTCGTCGGTGAAGCTTTCCAGATCTTCCGCGCGGCCCGACTCGTTGTAGATCTTCGTCAGGAACACGCGCAGTTCCTCGATCTTCGCCTGACGTTGCAGCATTTCGCCGATACGCCAGCCGAGGCCCTTCGCGGCCCAGCCGAGATGCACTTCCAGAACCTGACCCACGTTCATCCGCGACGGCACGCCGAGCGGGTTCAGCACGACGTCGGCCGGACGGCCGTCGGCCATGTACGGCATGTCTTCGACCGGAACGATCTTCGACACGACGCCCTTGTTACCGTGACGGCCGGCCATCTTGTCGCCGGGCTGCAGGCGGCGCTTCACCGCGAGGTACACCTTGACCATCTTCAGCACGCCCGGCGGCAGTTCGTCGCCTTGCGTGAGCTTCTTGCGCTTCTCTTCGAACGCGAGGTCGAACTGGTGGCGCTTCTCTTCGATCGAGTTCTTGATCGCTTCGAGCTGGGCAGCCGCTTCGTCGTCCGCCAGGCGGATGTCGAACCAGTGATAGTGGTCGAGGTCTTCCAGGTAGGCCTGGTCGATCTTCGTGCCCTTCGCGAGCTTCTTCGGACCGCCGTTCGCGACCTTGCCCACGAGCATGCGCGCGAGACGCTGGAACGCGTCGCCTTCGACGATGCGGAGCTGGTCGTTCAGGTCGAGACGGTAGCGCTTCAGTTCGTCGTCGATGATCTGTTGCGCGCGCTTGTCGCGCTGGATGCCTTCACGCGTGAAGACCTGGACGTCGATCACCGTGCCGCTCATACCCGACGGCACGCGCAGCGACGTGTCCTTCACGTCCGACGCCTTCTCGCCGAAGATCGCGCGCAGCAGCTTCTCTTCCGGCGTGAGCTGGGTTTCGCCCTTCGGCGTGACCTTGCCGACCAGCACGTCGCCCGCTTCGACTTCCGCGCCGATGTACACGATGCCCGATTCGTCGAGACGGCCGAGCTGGACTTCCGCGAGGTTCGAGATGTCGCGCGTGATTTCTTCCGGCCCGAGCTTCGTATCGCGAGCAACCACGTTCAGCTCTTCGATGTGGATCGACGTGTAGCGATCGTCCGCGACGACACGCTCCGAGATCAGGATCGAATCCTCGAAGTTGTAGCCGTTCCACGGCATGAACGCGATCAGCATGTTCTGGCCGAGCGCGAGCTCGCCCAGGTCCGTCGACGCGCCGTCGGCCAGCACGTCGCCGCGCGAGACCTTGTCGCCCATCTTCACGATCGGACGCTGGTTGATGTTCGTGTTCTGGTTCGAACGCGTGTACTTGATCAGGTTGTAGATGTCGACGCCGACTTCGCCCGCGGCCGCTTCGTCATCGTTCACGCGAATGACGATACGGCCCGCGTCGACATAGTCGACGACGCCGCCGCGCAGCGCCTGCACCGTCGTGCCCGAGTCGACCGCCACGGTGCGCTCGATGCCGGTGCCGACGACGGGCTTCTCCGGGCGCAGACACGGCACGGCCTGACGCTGCATGTTCGAGCCCATCAGCGCACGGTTCGCATCGTCGTGCTCGAGGAACGGGATCAGCGAGGCCGCAACCGACACGATCTGCGACGGCGCGACGTCCATGTACTGGATGCGGTCCGGCGTGACCATCATCGTTTCGCCGGCTTCACGCGACGACACCAGTTCGTCGACGAGCGTGCCGTCTTCACCGATCGCGGCGTTCGCCTGCGCGATCATGTAGCGGCCTTCCTCGATCGCCGACAGATAATCGATCTGGTCGGTCACCTTGCTGTCGGCGACCTTGCGGTACGGCGTCTCGAGGAAGCCGTATTCGTTCAGGTGCGCATACAGTGCGAGCGAGTTGATGAGACCGATGTTCGGGCCTTCCGGCGTTTCGATCGGGCACACGCGGCCGTAGTGGGTCGGGTGCACGTCGCGGACTTCGAAGCCCGCGCGCTCGCGCGTGAGACCGCCCGGGCCCAGTGCGGAAACACGGCGCTTGTGCGTGATTTCCGACAGCGGGTTGGTCTGGTCCATGAACTGCGACAACTGCGACGAACCGAAGAACTCGCGAATCGCCGACGAAATCGGCTTCGAGTTGATCAGGTCGTGCGGCATCAGGTTTTCGCTTTCGGCCTGGCCGAGGCGCTCCTTCACCGCGCGCTCGACGCGCACGAGGCCCGCGCGGAACTGGTTTTCCGCCAGTTCGCCGACGCAGCGCACGCGCCGGTTGCCGAGGTGGTCGATGTCGTCCACTTCGCCCTTGCCGTTGCGCAGCTCGACGAGGATCTTGATCGTCGCGAGGATGTCGTCGTCCTGCAGCGTCATCGGGCCGGTGATTTCGTCACGGCCGACGCGGCGGTTGAACTTCATGCGGCCGACCTTCGACAGATCGTACGCGTCTTCACTGTAGAACAGGCGGTTGAAGAGCGCCTCGACGGCTTCTTCCGTCGGCGGCTCGCCCGGGCGCATCATCCGGTAGATCGCGATGCGCGCGGCCGTCCTGTCGACGGTTTCGTCGACACGCAGCGTCGACGAGATGTACGGCCCCTGGTCCAGATCGTTCGTATAGAGCGTCTGGATTTCCTTGATCTTCGCCTCGCGCAGCTTCTCGAGCACGCCCTCCGTGATCTCGTCGTTCGCGTTCGCGATCACTTCGCCCGTGTCGCCGTCGACGACGTTCTTCGCCAGCACGCGGCCGAGCAGATAGTCTTCGGGCACCGAGATGTACTTGGTCTTCGCGGTTTCGAGATCGCGAATGTGCTTCGCGTTGATCCGCTTGTCCTTCTGGACGATGACCTTGCCTTCGCGATCGGTGATGTCGAAGCGGGCCACTTCACCGCGCAGGCGCTCGGGCACGAACTCCATCTGCGCGCCTTCGTCCATCAGCGTGAAGTTGTCGAAGACGAAGAAGTTCGCGAGGATCAGCTCCGGCGTGAGGCCGATCGCCTTCAGCAGGATCGTGACCGGCATCTTGCGACGACGGTCGACGCGGAAGTACAGCACGTCCTTCGGATCGAATTCGAAGTCGAGCCACGAACCGCGGTACGGAATGATCCGCGCGGAGAACAGCAGCTTGCCCGAGCTGTGCGTCTTGCCCTTGTCGTGCTCGAAGAACACGCCGGGCGAACGGTGCAACTGCGACACGATCACGCGCTCGGTGCCGTTGATGACGAACGAACCGGTCGGCGTCATGAGCGGAATTTCGCCCATGTACACTTCCTGTTCCTTCACTTCCTTGACGACGGGCTTGTTCGGCGACTCCTTGTCGAGGAGCACGAGGCGCACCTTCGCGCGCAATGCCGAGCAATAGGTCAGGCCGCGCTGCTGGCATTCCTTGATGTTGAATGCCGGCGACGACAACGCATAGCTCACGAACTCGAGACGAGCGAAGCCGTTATGCGAGACGATGGGAAACACCGATGTGAAGGCGGCCTGCAACCCCTCGGACTTGCGTTGCGCGGGCAGCACATCGGCTTGCAGAAATGTGCTGAATGATTCAAGCTGGGTGGCCAGCAGGAAAGGCACTTGGTGAACGATGGAGCGCTTCGCGAAACTCTTGCGAATACGCTTCTTCTCGGTGAAGGAATATTGCATACGATCTCCGAATCACGACGGGCGCTATCGAGGCGGGATACCTGGACGTGTCAAACCCGAGTGTTCACCGACTGAGACCCGATGGCCGTCCGACGGCACGAGCCGAGAAGCTTGGTGGTTGGCCGCTACCAACCGCTGGCTGACGGCAGCGGATGCCTGTGTTGCCCGCTGCCCGACCAAACTTGCCTTCTGCAGTCGCTTCAGAAGACAAAGAGAATCGCCGATCGTCGGTGGATGGGCGGTTTTCTTTGGCTTCTGTGGGCGCTCGTCCGACCTCTTCAAAGAGTGTCAAAACACTGCCTCCACAAAGCACAAAAAGGCCGGCGGTGAAAAACCGCCAGCCTTCGCACAGCGCGCGTGAACTTACTTGAGTTCGACCTTCGCGCCCGCGTCTTCCAGCTTCTTCTTGGCTTCTTCTGCAGAAGCCTTGTCGACGCCTTCCTTGACGGGCTTCGGTGCGCCGTCGACGAGGTCCTTCGCTTCCTTCAGGCCCAGGCCCGTGATTTCGCGAACGGCCTTGATGACCGAAACCTTGTTGCTGCCCGCTTCAGCCAGAACGACCGTGAACTCGGTCTTCTCTTCAGCAGCAGCAGCGGCGCCGCCGGCTGCAGGGCCCGCGACTGCAACAGCAGCAGCCGACACGCCAAACTTCTCTTCGAACGCCTTGACCAGCTCGTTCAGTTCCAGAACGGTCATCCCTTCGACTGCTGCCAGGATGTCTTCTTTTGCGATTGCCATTTGAAATACTCCTAAATTGAATTCGGATACAGCCAGCGATCAGTGACGCTGATGTGCGTTCGCTTAAGCAGCTTCCGCTTGCTTCTTCTCGGCGAGCGCAGCCAGTGCGCGCGCGAAGCCCGAAACAGGCGCCTGCATGACGAACAGCAGCTTCGAGAGCAGTTCTTCGCGGCTCGGGATGCTGGCGAGCGCTTGCACGCCAGCCTTGTCCATCACCTTGCCATCGAACGAACCAGCCTTGATGACCAACTTGTCATTGCTCTTGCTGAAGTCGTTGACGACCTTTGCAGCAGCAATGGCATCTTCCGAGATGCCGTAGATCAGGGGGCCAGTCATCTGCTCTGCCAGCGGAGCAAACGGCGTACCTTCGACGGCGCGGCGCGCCAGCGTGTTCTTCAGAACGCGCAGGTAAACCTTCTGCTCACGCGCTTTCGCGCGCAGCGTGGTCAGATCGCCAACCGCAATTCCACGATACTCAGCGAGCACAACGGTCTGGGCCTTCGCGACTTGCGCGGCGACCTCAGCAACGACGGCTTGCTTGTCTTCTCTATTAAGCGGCACGGTTAGCCTCCAGAAACGATGCGCTTCGCATGACGCGTCACGCACCTCGTTCAACAACGGCGTCCGACTCGTTAGGAGTATTTCCGCTGAAAACCGTCGATTGCTCGCCGATCTCCCGCTTCACCACTGCAAAACTTTTTCGGGTTCGCCATCTGCGTTGGCTTGCATTAAGGGATCGCCCGACTGCTGCTTTCCCACCAACGGTCTTTGATAACCGGCCATTCGACGATGCTTCTTCGAACGACCGCCCAAAGCCCTTTTGGGCCGCTTCCCACCGAAGCGGCCCGGATACTTCGCTTACTGCGCAGCCAGCGAGCCGTGGTCGACGCGAACGCCGACGCCCATCGTGCTCGACAGCGCGATCTTGCGCAGGTACACACCCTTGCTCGTTGCCGGCTTCGCCTTCTGCAGCGCTTCGATCAGCGCGGACAGGTTCGTGCGCAGCGCGGTCGGCTCGAACGATGCACGGCCGATCGTCGCGTGGATGATACCGGCCTTGTCGACGCGGAACTGCACTTGACCCGCCTTCGCGTTCTTCACCGCGGTCGCGACATCCGGCGTGACCGTGCCGACCTTCGGGTTCGGCATCAGGCCGCGCGGGCCGAGGATCTGACCGAGCGTACCGACGATACGCATCGTGTCCGGCGAAGCGATCACGATGTCGAAGTCCATTTGACCGGCCTTGATCTGCTCGGCGAGATCTTCCATGCCGACCACTTCGGCGCCTGCGGCGCGCGCTTGCTCGGCCTTCTCGCCTTGCGCGAACACGGCGACACGAACCGACTTGCCGGTACCGGCCGGCAGCACGACCGAACCGCGAACGACCTGGTCCGACTTCTTCGCATCGATGCCGAGTTGAACTGCGACGTCGATCGACTCGTCGAACTTCGCGCTCGCGCATTCCTTCACGAGAGCGAGTGCGTCGTCGATCGGATACAGCTTCTGACGATCGACCTTAGCGGCAAATGCCTGACGGCGCTTCGAGATCTTGGCCATTTACACGCCCTCCACAGTGATGCCCATCGAGCGTGCGCTACCAGCGATGGTGCGAACGGCCGCGTCGAGATCAGCCGCCGTAAGATCCGGCATCTTGGTCTTCGCGATTTCTTCCGCTTGTGCGCGGGTGATCTTGCCGACCTTGTCGGTGTGGGGCTTGCTCGAGCCCTTGTCGACCTTCGCGGCCTTCTTGATCAGAACCGTCGCGGGCGGCGTCTTCATCACGAACGTGAAGCTCTTGTCCGCGTATGCCGTGATGACGACCGGCACCGGAAGGCCCGGCTCCATGCCTTGAGTCTGTGCGTTGAACGCCTTGCAGAACTCCATGATGTTCAGGCCGCGCTGGCCCAGCGCCGGACCGACGGGGGGCGACGGGTTGGCTTTACCTGCAGGAATCTGCAGCTTGATAAAGCCGACAATCTTCTTTGCCATTTGAAACCTCGTTGGAACGCATGAAAGCGTTCGGTGAGTGATAACGCGGGTTCGTCCTGAGACTACTGGCGCTCCTCAACGGCCAATTAACGCGGGCCGTAAGCGCGAAGGTGGGCAGCTCCCGGAGCTGCCCACCTGAACTTGCTCAAACCTTTTCGACCTGGCCGAATTCCAATTCGACCGGCGTCGCGCGACCAAAGATGGTGACCGACACGCGAACTCTCGATTTTTCGTAGTTCACTTCCTCGACCGTGCCGTTGAAGTCCGTGAACGGGCCTTCCTTCACGCGCACCATCTCGCCGACTTCGAACAGGGTCTTCGGGCGCGGCTTCTCCACGCCTTCCTGCATCTGCGACATGATCTTTTCGACTTCCCGCGGGGAAATCGGGCTCGGGCGATTGCGCGCCCCGCCGACGAAACCGGTGACCTTCGCGGTGTTTTTCACGAGGTGCCACGTTTCGTCCGTCATTTCCATTTCGACCAGCACATAGCCGGGAAAGAAACGACGCTCGGTCACTGCCTTGTGACCGCCCTTGACTTCAACCACTTCCTCGGTCGGAACCAGGATCTGGCCGAACTTGTCCTGCATGCCGGCACGCTCGATGCGCTCCTGAAGCGCACGTTGCACGCTCTTCTCCATACCGGAGTAGGCGTGCACGACGTACCAACGCTTTCCGCTCGGGGATGCCGGAGTATCGCTCATATCATTTCCAACCCAGAATCACCGAGAAAATCGCCCATTCGATGGATTTATCGCTTATCCAGAGAAAGAGCGCCATGACCAGCACAAAACCGAAGACGACGAGCGTGGTTTGCGTGGCTTCCTTGCGCGTGGGCCAAACGACTTTGCGCACCTCGCGATACGAATCCTTCGCAAAAGCAATGAAGCCCTTGCCAGGAAGCGACACCAGCGCAACGCCCACACCGGCGATCACCCCCACTGCCAAAGCAGCGCCGCGGATATACCACTCCTTGCCACCGAGCAAGAAGAAGCCCGCAAATCCGGCCAAGACCAACAATACACCCAGGGCCAGCATCAGCTTATCGCCGGAGGTATTAACAGTTTCGACGGAAGGATTCGCCATAACACTCTAAAACAAACGCCACGCAGAAGAACGTGGCTTATGTGGCAGGGGCAGAGGGAATCGAACCCCCAACCTTCGGTTTTGGAGACCGACGCTCTGCCAGTTGAGCTATACCCCTAGACCATGTTGGGATCGGCTAACGCCGATCCCCAAACTGTCGATCAGCGAGTAACTGGCTTACTCGATGATCTTGGCGACGACGCCGGCGCCGACGGTACGGCCGCCTTCACGGATGGCGAAGCGCAGACCTTCTTCCATCGCGATCGGCGCAATCAGCTTCACCGTGATCGACACGTTGTCGCCCGGCATCACCATTTCCTTGTCCTTCGGCAGCTCGATCGAGCCCGTCACGTCCGTCGTGCGGAAGTAGAACTGCGGACGGTAGTTGTTGAAGAACGGCGTGTGACGGCCGCCTTCGTCCTTGCTCAGCACGTACACTTCAGCCGTGAAGTGCGTGTGCGGCGTGATCGAACCCGGCTTCGCCAGCACCTGGCCGCGCTCCACGTCTTCGCGCTTCGTGCCGCGCAGCAGGATACCGACGTTGTCGCCCGCCTGACCCTGGTCCAGCAGCTTGCGGAACATTTCCACGCCCGTGCAGGTCGTCTTCGCCGTCGGCTTGATGCCGACGATTTCGATTTCCTCACCGACCTTGATCACGCCACGCTCGACGCGCCCCGTCACCACCGTGCCGCGACCCGAGATCGAGAACACGTCTTCCACCGGCATCAGGAACGCACCGTCGACCGCGCGCTCCGGCGTCGGGATGTACGTGTCCAGCGCGTCCGCCAGGTTCATGATCGCCACTTCGCCCAGCTCGCCCTTGTCGCCTTCCAGCGCCAGCTTCGCCGAACCCTTGATGATCGGCGTGTCGTCGCCCGGGAAGTCATACTTCGACAGCAGTTCGCGCACTTCCATTTCGACCAGCTCGAGCAGCTCGGCGTCGTCCACCATGTCGCACTTGTTCAGGAACACGATGATGTACGGCACGCCGACCTGACGCGCCAGCAGGATGTGCTCACGCGTTTGCGGCATCGGGCCGTCCGCGGCCGAGCACACCAGGATCGCGCCGTCCATCTGCGCGGCGCCCGTGATCATGTTCTTCACGTAGTCGGCGTGGCCCGGGCAGTCGACGTGCGCGTAGTGGCGGTTCGCCGTTTCGTACTCGATGTGCGCCGTGTTGATCGTGATGCCGCGCGCCTTTTCTTCCGGCGCCGCGTCGATTTCGTCGTACTTCTTCGCCTCGCCGCCGAACTTCGCCGACAGCACCGTCGCGATCGCTGCCGTCAGCGTCGTCTTGCCGTGGTCAACGTGACCAATCGTACCAACGTTCACGTGCGGCTTGGTCCGCTCAAACTTTTCCTTGGCCATTTTCAACTCCCGAAAGGAATTTCACATGTTGCGCCGCGCGCAAACAGACACTGACTACCTGCTGGTGCCCATGGGCAGGATCGAACTGCCGACCTCTCCCTTACCAAGGGAGTGCTCTACCACTGAGCCACATGGGCGCTTTATGCCTCAACTGCCTGGACTGGAGCGGGTGAAGGGAATCGAACCCTCGTCGTAAGCTTGGAAGGCTTCTGCTCTACCATTGAGCTACACCCGCAAGGGCCAGCAACAATCCCTGTACCGCTCCGTGCTATGTCTTGGTGGAGGAGGTTGGATTCGAACCAACGTAGGCGTAAGCCAACAGATTTACAGTCTGCCCCCTTTAGCCACTCGGGCACCCCTCCGTAGAGAACTGACGATTATGGGGGTACATCGAATTCGTGTCAAGCGCTTCGTTGAAATTATTTTGCGTCTTCTTCGACCGCGCTGACGTCGTCCGATCTGCGCCGCCGCTTTTCAGTTGTCATCTCCTCGGCAACAGGGCCAAGCTTGTGCGCTACTGAATCGAACGGGACGTCTGGTACCACCTTTCCTTTCGTCGCTTCCGTCTGCCCGGTGAAAACGCGCCGGAAAATGGAAGTCCTGAATCATACGGTGTTGGAGGAACGCCGCCAAGTGCCAAACGGCGGCCGTGCGCGAAAAAAGAAGTCACCGGGGATGCGAAGCTCGAATCAAAGATCCGGCCCCGAATGCGAATCGTCGCTAGCAGGGTTGATCAGGGATGTCAGCACACAGTTTCATGGCGCAGATGAGCGACGTTCAACGCGCAATAGCTCTGCGACACTCGAACCTGGGTCGCGCAGCGGGTTGCCAGGCGATGTCCTCGGTCACGTCGAGGTTGCCGGAGGCAATTCGGAGACGGCGCGGCATCTTCATTTGTTGTCGCTCGCGCGAACTGGTGATTCGATTGTCTTCATGCGATCGTGCCCGTCAGCCTTCGGCAAATCGATCACGGAAGCATTCCGAATGCTTAGGCTTGACGGAAATTTGAGACGCCCTTTTCTTTCCGCGGCAACGATCGTGTGCCGTGAGTACGCGTTCAGTTCAAGATCAGATCGGCATTGTTCGCCGGCATTCCGCCAAAGACAGGAGAGCGGAGATAGGTTGTCAGATTACCAAGAGCACTCAGCCTTGATGGGCCATTCATTTTCCGCAGCTTTAGCCGCGGGCGAGGCCGCTCACAACTCGTTCAACTCGAAAACGCAGTTCTTGTGTAAGCACCCGGCTAAGGCATCCCCGGGCATCTTTGCGGTCAATCAAACGGCGGCAGGCGCCCAGCGATGCGGTAGAAGCGCGGCGATGTCGTCGGCTCGATGGGTCGGCAATCGATTGAGCACGTCTTTCAGATAGACGTAGGGATCATGGCCGTTGAGTTGGGCGGATCGAATGAGGCTCATGATCGCCGCGGCGCGTTGTCCGGCGCGCAACGAACCAGCAAACAACCAGTTCGACCGACTGATGGCCCAAGGACGGATCTGGTTTTCCAACCAGTTGTTATCAATGGGCACGTGCCCGTCGTCCAGATAACGCGTGAATGCGTCCCAGCGCCTGAGGCTGTAGTCGAGCGCTTTGGCGATCGCCGATCCCTCGGAGACGAGTTCGCGTTGGGCGAGCATCCATTGATGTAACGCATCGGCGATCGGCCGAGCGCGCTCTTGGCGCACTTCACGTCTGTGATCGGGCGTGAGTTCTGCAACATCGCGCTCGACCGCGTAAAGTTCGCCGAAGTATTTCAGCGCCTGTTCGGCGATTTCACTCTTGTTGCTGGCGTGCAGCTCAAAGAACTTGCGTCTTGCATGGGCGACACATGCGATCTCGGTGATGCCCAACTCGAATCCGGCTTTGTAGCCGCTGTGATCGTCACATACCAGCTTGCCGCGCCAGTTGCCGAGGAACTTGCGAGCATGTTCGCCTGCGCGGCTATCGGCGAACTCGTAGACGACGGCGCGCACGTCAGAGAATTGCGTGGTGGCGTATGCCCATACGTACGCGCGCTGCGTCTTTCCTTTGCCGGGAACGAGCATTTGCACCGGCGTCTCGTCGGCATGCAGCACGTCGTGCTGCAGAAGCACTTCGCGAAGCGCGTCGACCAGCGGCTGTAATCGCACGCCGCATACGCCAACCCACTCGCCCAGCGTTGACTGGGGGATGGCAAGACCCGCGCGTTCAAAGATGCGTTCTTGACGGTACAACGGCAAGTGATCGCCGTACTTCGCGACCAACACTTGGGCGAGCAACCCGACGGTGGGAATGCCCTTGTCGATCACATGGGGCGGCACAGGTGTCTGAATCAGCGTCTCGCATGCCTTGCAGGCCCATTTACCGCGGATGTGACGCTCGACCGTGAACACGCCCGGCGTATAGTCCAGCTTCTCGCTGATGTCCTCGCCGATACGCACTCGCTGGCAACCGCAGGCGCACGTGATATCGTCGGGTTCATGGTGGACGTCGGTGCGCGGCAGGTGTGCCGGCAACGGTGCACGCTTCGGCTGCTGGCGCTGCTTGTCCTCGGGCGTCTTCGACTGCAACTGCTCGAGTTCGATTTCCAGTGCAGCCAGGTCGGCGTCGATGGCCTCGTTCAGCAAGCTCATCTGCTCGACGTTCAGTTGCTCGCTGCGCTTGCCGAAATGCAGGCGCCTGAGCGTAGCAATCTCGTGCGTGAGCTGGTCGATACGCGTCTGACGGTAGTACAGTTCCCGCTCGTTCTCGCCGACCTGAGCCATCAACTGCGCAGCCAGCTTGCGCAGCTCGTCGGGGCTCATGGCGTCGAGATTGGCGGGTAGGTTCATGCGGGCAGTCTGCCAGAACCCACCGCGCCGCGGAAGCAAGCCGGTTTACGGCTTTAGGGACATTACATGACCGTGATCGCGTGATCGTGGGCGAGCGTGCTCCAGGGCAGCCCCATCACCAGCGCCTGCAATTGCTCGGGGTTGAGCGCGGTGGCGATCATCAGATCCCCATTCGTCCAGACGAACCGCCCCTTGTTCAGGCGCCGAGCGGCCAGCCAGATACCCAAGCCGTCATAGACGAGCACCTTCATCCGTGTCGAGTTCTTGTTGGCGAACAAGTACGCGTGATGCGGGCGCGCCGAGCCGAAGACCTTGACGACACGCGCGAGGATCGTCTCCGTGCCGGCGCGCATATCCAGCGGTTCGGTCGCCAGCCAAATCGCCTCGATGCGAATCACCGCAGCCAGCCTTGCAGCCACGCGCTGCAGTCGCCGGCGGCCGACAACGGCCAACGCACCGTGATCGTCGTTGCCCCACGGCGCACTTCCACCTCGATTGCGCAGATGCCGGTGCTGTGCTCGGCGGCGCCGCGAGCTGTAGCGGAACAAATTCCGCAGGCGACGCATCGGTTGAATGACTGGCTTGTGCACCGCCTTGGCACTTGGCTTGCCGGGTGATCCACGTGCGGACCAAATTGGCATTGAGACGATAGTGCAGCGCCACCGCTGCGATTGATACGTGCGGCTGCATCGCCGCACGCATCACTTCCGCCTTGAATTCTTTGCTATGCCGGCGGCGGCGCACCGGCTGCACGGCGACTTCGGGATTCGCTGCGAGTTCTTCCATCGTGTACACCTGTCCATTAAAAGTTGTTAATGGACACGATGCTCGCGTCAGAACTCCTGCGCTTCAAGGCGCCTTTGCCGGGCGCTTACGATCGACATTCGCCAGCCGATGCTCGAATCCGGACGAACACAAGGCTGGCGTGAGGAGTGATGAGAGAGCGCAATGCGCGCGTTGTTTTTGTTGAGGTGGGGGGGTAAAAGGCGAAACCCCCGCCTGTGAGGGGCGGGGGTTTCAAGAGGAGGAGCCTGACGATTACCTACTTTCACACGGGGATCCGCACTATCATCGGCGTGGAGTCGTTTCACGGTCCTGTTCGGGATGGGAAGGGGTGGGACCGACTCGCTATGGTCATCAGGCAAAGAGGGTTGTTGCGTTGCTTCGCAGCGCAACCAATCTTGGAAGAAGCAGTAATCTTGGGTTGTGAGGTTGCATCTCACACATACGCGGTACTTCAACCGCTGTACGTCGAGTGCCTTGCACTCGACGCTCGATATCCGTAAGCGCTGAAGCGCTAACGGCTATCGAGACAGACTTGTTATAGGATCAAGCCTTACGGGCAATTAGTATCGGTTAGCTGAACGCATTACTGCGCTTACACACCCGACCTATCAACGTCCTGGTCTCGAACGACCCTTCAAGGGGATCAAGTCCCCGGGGAAGTCTCATCTTAAGGCGAGTTTCCCGCTTAGATGCTTTCAGCGGTTATCTCTTCCGAACATAGCTACCCGGCGATGCGACTGGCGTCACAACCGGTACACCAGAGGTTCGTCCACTCCGGTCCTCTCGTACTAGGAGCAGCCCCCTTCAAACTTCCAACGCCCACGGCAGATAGGGACCAAACTGTCTCACGACGTTTTAAACCCAGCTCACGTACCTCTTTAAATGGCGAACAGCCATACCCTTGGGACCGGCTACAGCCCCAGGATGAGATGAGCCGACATCGAGGTGCCAAACACCGCCGTCGATATGAACTCTTGGGCGGTATCAGCCTGTTATCCCCAGAGTACCTTTTATCCGTTGAGCGATGGCCCTTCCATACAGAACCACCGGATCACTATGACCTGCTTTCGCACCTGCTCGACTTGTCGGTCTCGCAGTTAAGCACGCTTATGCCATTGCACTATCAGCACGATTTCCGACCGTACCTAGCGTACCTTCGTACTCCTCCGTTACGCTTTGGGAGGAGACCGCCCCAGTCAAACTGCCTACCATGCACTGTCCCCGACCCGGATCACGGGCCAAGGTTAGAACCTCAAACAAACCAGGGTGGTATTTCAAGGACGGCTCCACCGAAACTAGCGTTCCGGTTTCATAGCCTCCCACCTATCCTACACAGATCGGTTCAAAGTCCAATGCAAAGCTACAGTAAAGGTTCATGGGGTCTTTCCGTCTAGCCGCGGGTAGATTGCATCATCACAAACACTTCAACTTCGCTGAGTCTCGGGAGGAGACAGTGTGGCCATCGTTACGCCATTCGTGCAGGTCGGAACTTACCCGACAAGGAATTTCGCTACCTTAGGACCGTTATAGTTACGGCCGCCGTTTACCGGGACTTCAATCAAGAGCTTGCACCCCATCATTTAATCTTCCGGCACCGGGCAGGCGTCACACCCTATACGTCCACTTTCGTGTTTGCAGAGTGCTGTGTTTTTATTAAACAGTCGCAGCCACCAGTTTATTGCAACCCCTTCACCCTCTGCGCGCAGGCGCATCAAGCTACCAGGGCGTACCTTATCCCGAAGTTACGGTACCAATTTGCCGAGTTCCTTCTCCCGAGTTCTCTCAAGCGCCTTAGAATACTCATCTCGCCCACCTGTGTCGGTTTGCGGTACGGTCATCGTTAGACTGAAGCTTAGAGGCTTTTCTTGGAACCACTTCCAATTGCTTCGCTCCCGAAGGAGCTCGCGCCACACCCTTGAATCCTGCGCCCGGATTTGCCTAAGCGCCTTCTCCAATGCAGCGACCGGGACTTCCAACACCCGGACAACCTTCCGCGATCCGTCCCCCCATCGCATCTAACGACGGTGCAGGAATATTGACCTGCTTCCCATCAGCTACGCATTTCTGCCTCGCCTTAGGGGCCGACTCACCCTACGCCGATGAACGTTGCGTAGGAAACCTTGGGCTTACGGCGAGGGGGCCTTTCACCCCCTTTATCGCTACTCATGTCAGCATTCGCACTTCCGATACCTCCAGCACACCTTACAGTGCACCTTCGCAGGCTTACGGAACGCTCTCCTACCATGCGTGCAAGCACGCATCCGCAGCTTCGGTATATGGCTTAGCCCCGTTACATCTTCCGCGCAGGACGACTCGATCAGTGAGCTATTACGCTTTCTTTAAAGGGTGGCTGCTTCTAAGCCAACCTCCTGACTGTTTTAGCCTTCCCACTTCGTTTCCCACTTAGCCATATTTGGGGACCTTAGCTGGCGGTCTGGGTTGTTTCCCTCTTGACACCGGACGTTAGCACCCGATGTCTGTCTCCCGTGATTGCACTCTTCGGTATTCGGAGTTTGCTATGGCGGGGTAATCTGCAATAGACCCCCCAACCATGACAGTGCTCTACCCCCGAAGGTGAGACACGAGGCACTACCTAAATAGTTTTCGGAGAGAACCAGCTATTTCCAGGTTTGTTTAGCCTTTCACCCCTATCCACAGCTCATCCCCTAACTTTTCAACGTTAGTGGGTTCGGACCTCCAGTACGTGTTACCGCACCTTCATCCTGGCCATGGATAGATCACCTGGTTTCGGGTCTACGCCCAGCAACTGAACGCCCTATTCGGACTCGCTTTCGCTACGCCTGCCCTATTCGGTTAAGCTTGCTACTGAACGTAAGTCGCTGACCCATTATACAAAAGGTACGCCGTCACCCCCGAAGAGGCTCCGACTGTTTGTATGCATGCGGTTTCAGGATCTATTTCACTCCCCTCCCGGGGTTCTTTTCGCCTTTCCCTCACGGTACTGGTTCACTATCGGTCGATCACGAGTATTTAGCCTTGGAGGATGGTCCCCCCATCTTCAGACAGGATTTCACGTGTCCCGCCCTACTTGTCGTACACCTAGTTCTTTCATACTGTTTTCGCCTACAGGGCTATCACCTGCTATGGCCGCACTTTCCAGAGCGTTCGGCTAACAATACAAATAAAGAGTACAGGCTCTTCCCATTTCGCTCGCCACTACTTTGGGAATCTCGGTTGATTTCTTTTCCTGCGGTTACTTAGATGTTTCAGTTCACCGCGTTCGCCTCACATGACCTATGTATTCAGTCATGGATACTCCAAAAGGAGTGGGTTTCCCCATTCGGACATCTACGGATCAAAGCTCGTTTGCCAGCTCCCCGTAGCTTTTCGCAGGCTACCGCGTCCTTCATCGCCTGTGATCGCCAAGGCATCCACCACATGCACTTGTTCGCTTGACCCTATAACGAGTCTGTCTCATGTCGGCCATCGTTAGCGCTTTAGCACTTACGATGGCCCCATCCCCGAATGGGGATGACAGCCGCTACAGGTTGAGTTCTCGCGTTGTGCCGTATTCCAATTTGATGTCGACCAGTGTTAGCGCTTTAGCGCTTACTCTGGTCCCACTCCCGTAGGGAGCCGAACATGAAGTTCGAATCATCTTGAGATACATCGATACAATCACAACCCGGATAACTTCCACGTCCATCTCAAAGACGCTTCCGCTATCCAAATTACTTACTTCTTCCAGATTGTTAAAGAACGACAGCCGATACAGTTGCCTGCATCACTCTGACTGGCTCAATCGCCAAGGACAAAGATTCGACTCAAGTCGAACGCTTGCCATTGAAGATTGTGGTGGAGGCAGACGGGATCGAACCGACGACCCCCTGCTTGCAAAGCAGGTGCTCTCCCAGCTGAGCTATGCCCCCCGTACAGAGACACTCAGGTTCCCTTCTCGCCAGACAATTGGTGGGTCTGGTTGGATTCGAACCAACGACCCCCGCCTTATCAAGACGGTGCTCTAACCGACTGAGCTACAGACCCCTGAGTCTGTCCTGATTTACAGCCGATAAGCGTGAGCGCTCAACTTCGCGGATTTAAGCTCGAGAAAGGAGGTGATCCAGCCGCACCTTCCGATACGGCTACCTTGTTACGACTTCACCCCAGTCATGAATCCTACCGTGGTGACCGTCCTCCTTGCGGTTAGACTAGCCACTTCTGGTAAAACCCACTCCCATGGTGTGACGGGCGGTGTGTACAAGACCCGGGAACGTATTCACCGCGGCATGCTGATCCGCGATTACTAGCGATTCCAGCTTCATGCACTCGAGTTGCAGAGTGCAATCCGGACTACGATCGGTTTTCTGGGATTGGCTCCCCCTCGCGGGTTGGCGACCCTCTGTTCCGACCATTGTATGACGTGTGAAGCCCTACCCATAAGGGCCATGAGGACTTGACGTCATCCCCACCTTCCTCCGGTTTGTCACCGGCAGTCTCCTTAGAGTGCTCTTGCGTAGCAACTAAGGACAAGGGTTGCGCTCGTTGCGGGACTTAACCCAACATCTCACGACACGAGCTGACGACAGCCATGCAGCACCTGTGCGCCGGTTCTCTTTCGAGCACTCCCGCCTCTCAGCAGGATTCCGACCATGTCAAGGGTAGGTAAGGTTTTTCGCGTTGCATCGAATTAATCCACATCATCCACCGCTTGTGCGGGTCCCCGTCAATTCCTTTGAGTTTTAATCTTGCGACCGTACTCCCCAGGCGGTCAACTTCACGCGTTAGCTACGTTACTAAGGAAATGAATCCCCAACAACTAGTTGACATCGTTTAGGGCGTGGACTACCAGGGTATCTAATCCTGTTTGCTCCCCACGCTTTCGTGCATGAGCGTCAGTATTGGCCCAGGGGGCTGCCTTCGCCATCGGTATTCCTCCACATCTCTACGCATTTCACTGCTACACGTGGAATTCTACCCCCCTCTGCCATACTCTAGCCCGCCAGTCACCAATGCAGTTCCCAGGTTGAGCCCGGGGATTTCACATCGGTCTTAGCGAACCGCCTGCGCACGCTTTACGCCCAGTAATTCCGATTAACGCTCGCACCCTACGTATTACCGCGGCTGCTGGCACGTAGTTAGCCGGTGCTTATTCTTCCGGTACCGTCATCCACCCCGGTTATTCGCCAGAATGATTTCTTTCCGGACAAAAGTGCTTTACAACCCGAAGGCCTTCTTCACACACGCGGCATTGCTGGATCAGGCTTGCGCCCATTGTCCAAAATTCCCCACTGCTGCCTCCCGTAGGAGTCTGGGCCGTGTCTCAGTCCCAGTGTGGCTGGTCGTCCTCTCAGACCAGCTACTGATCGTCGCCTTGGTAGGCCTTTACCCCACCAACTAGCTAATCAGCCATCGGCCAACCCTATAGCGCGAGGCCCGAAGGTCCCCCGCTTTCATCCTCAGATCGTATGCGGTATTAATCCGGCTTTCGCCGGGCTATCCCCCACTACAGGACATGTTCCGATGTATTACTCACCCGTTCGCCACTCGCCGCCAGACCGAAGTCCGCGCTGCCGTTCGACTTGCATGTGTAAGGCATGCCGCCAGCGTTCAATCTGAGCCAGGATCAAACTCTTCAGTTCAATGCCCGTTACTGTTTTCGGTTGTTTCCAACCGGTCGCTCACTCAAAGCTGACAGGTCGTGAATTGCTTCACAAACCTGACTTACTTTAGTGTGAGACTCTTGATACTTTTGCTCGCGATCCGAAGATCGTCCGCCACATCAAGCGCCCACACTTATCGGCTGTTCATTGTTAAAGAGCATATCTGCGAGAAGATTTCACTACTTGCCACCGTCTTCTCAGCAGCGCTGCGTTGTCAGCAGCAGAGAAATGAGATTATGATCACTTATTCGCAGCGCGTCAACAACTTTTTTACCTCCGCGCCACCGAAACCTCGTCATCGCCGTCTCGCGCTCCCGTTCGTCCTCGCGGTCGACCGTACTGCCCGAGCTCAAGACTTCCCACTCCCCCCTTCGCGCCGCGTTCGCCGTAGCGCGAAAGAGGCGTGATTCTATGCACATCCCCTCCCCCGCGCAAGCTCTTTTTGAGGGTCCCGTAAAATTTCTTGCGTGGCCGCCGCATGCCACGTCCACGCCGCGCGTTCAGCGGCGCCCGGCCGCAGCCACCAACCGGTCCAGCGGCACCGCGTCGGCCATCGCCGCATACCCTTCGTCGCTCGGATGGATGTCGTCTCCGCTGTTATAGCGGCGCAGCAATTCCGACGGCTTCGCCGGATCGCGCAGCGCAGCGTCGAAGTCCACGACGCCGTCGAACGCGCCCGAGGTTCGAATCCACTCGTTGACCTCGCGGCGGATCGCTTCGCGCGCCGGAGGCAACGACGCCGGCGTCAGCGTCGCGCCGAATACCGCGATGCCGCGCGCATGCGCAGCCGCAATCACGCGGCGGTAGCCTCTGATCAACGATTGCGCGTCGACCTGCGTATGCGGCGCGTCACAATCGAGCCCCGAACGTGCGGGCATCGCCGCGAAATTGATGTCGTTGATGCCGATCAGCAGCACCGCGGCCTTCACGCCGGCGCGCGTCAGCACGTCGCGCTCGAAGCGGCGCTCGAGCGCGACGCCGTAACAGCGCGAATCGCTCAGCAGCCGGTTCCCGCTGATGCCGAGATTCACCACGCCAATGTCGCGCGCGCCTGCGCGTTCGAGCCGGGCCGCCAGCGCGTCCGGCCAGCGGCGATTGCGGTTCAGACTCGAGCGCAAGCCGTCGGTGATCGAATCGCCGACGGCCGCGATCGTCGCCGCGCCCGACCGCGGCGCCTCCACCGCCAACTCGGCGATCCATGCGGATTGCGTGAAGCGCGTCCGGAATGCGTCGGGTGCAGCGTCACTCGTGTGGTTACCCGGCGTCGACACGTAATTGACCTGATTCGACACGCGGTGCCAGACGGTCATCGTCTGGTGATCTCCCATATATAGGCTGAGCGTGTACGGCTCGCCAGCCGTCACGTCGTATGCAACGGGATCGCTTTCCCGCTCCTGCCCGGGCGGCACTTCCATCTCGCGACGGCCGCCGAAAGTCACCGTCGTCGAGCTGCCCGCCGCGACCGCCGCACCGCCCGTCGTCCGGCCGATGCTCATCTCGTCGATCACGAGCGGCGTCTTGCCGTACGCGTTGCTTACGCGGACGCGGATCGCCCCGCCCGCGAGCGTCGGATAGACGATCTGGCGGATCGTACGGCCCGCGACGTCCGGCGCGCGGTACAACGGCGGCGGCGCAGCGAGATCCGGGATCGGCTGCAGCGCCGTCGCCCAGGACGCGACCCAGCGCGTCGGCTGCGCCGACGCGTCGGCCTGCGCGGCACTCGCCGTCGGCGATGCAGCCAGCGCGAAACAGCACGAAAGAGCGGAGAGCCAACGTCGGAACGTCATTCGATACTCCTCACGGCAAAGCTTCGGATTTTGCCTGAACTCGGTTTGTACGCTCCGTTCGGTCGCGGGAACGCGGTTGTCGACGCTGCTTGTCGGAGCGGCTCTCTGCTTTCGGTTCGCCACTCCTACTTCTCGGTGATCGCCAATTTCCAATCGTCGGTCGTCGACAGTAAGTCTATCTATCTGTCTGGCGAATCCGGATTCCGGAGATGGGGGCCAGCCATCCGCCCCAAAGCACGCACGGCTCGCTCATGCGCGGCACAACCGTCGCGTCCGCGGCAAATCGTCGTCGCCCCAACTGCGAATCTCGCCCATCCGCTAAAATGATCTATTAACCGACCGGTCGGTTGATTTATACTGCGTGAACATTCCACCTGGACGAGAACATCGCCATGTACACGCAATCCCTCGACATCCCCGGCAGCGTCGCGCCACTCGATGCCGCCGCCGATTCGCCCGAACAGGCCGGATTCGATGCCGTCATCGCCGCCGACGGCAAGATCGAACCGCAGGACTGGATGCCCGACGCGTACCGCAAGACGCTCGTGCGGCAGATTTCGCAGCACGCGCACTCGGAAGTCGTCGGCATGCTGCCGGAAGGCAACTGGATCACGCGCGCGCCCAGCCTCAAACGCAAGGCGATCCTGCTCGCGAAGGTCCAGGACGAAGCCGGTCACGGCCTCTATCTCTATAGCGCCGTGGAAACGCTCGGCGTGTCGCGCGACGCGCTGATCGACGCGCTTCACGCCGGCAAGGCCAAGTACTCGAGCATCTTCAATTACCCGACCCTCACGTGGGCGGACGTCGGCGTGATCGGCTGGCTCGTCGACGGCGCCGCGATCATGAACCAGATCCCCCTCTGCCGCTGCACGTATGGCCCGTATGCGCGCGCGATGATCCGCGTCTGCAAGGAGGAATCGTTCCATCAGCGGCAAGGCTTCGACGCGCTGCTCGCGATGATGAAGGGCACCGGCGCGCAGCGCGCGATGGTGCAGGACGCAGTGAACCGCTGGTGGTGGCCCGTGCTGATGATGTTCGGCCCGCCCGACGCCGATTCCGTCCATAGCAACCAGTCGGCCAAATGGGGGATCAAGCGGATCTCGAACGACGATCTTCGACAGAAGTTCGTCGACGCGATAGTCGAGCAGGCGAAGGTGCTCGGCGTCACGCTGCCCGATCCGGACCTCAAGTGGAACGACGCGCGCGGCCATTTCGACTACGGCGCGCTCGATTGGGACGAATTCCGGCGCGTCGTCAACGGCGACGGCCCATGCAACAAGGAGCGCCTCGCCACCCGCGTGAAGGCGCACGAGAACGGCGCGTGGGTTCGCGAAGCCGCGCTCGCGCACGAGGAAAAGCGCCGCCGCCGCGCGCAGCAACAAGCGGCATGACCGGCATGGCGCGCGAAAAGCGCGGCCGCCGCGATCCGTATTCAGGAGATTCAGGAGAAAGCGATGAACAAGGAATGGCCAATCTGGGAAGTCTTCGTGCGCAGCAAGCAGGGGCTCGACCACAAGCACTGCGGAAGCCTGCACGCGGCCGACGCGTCGATGGCGCTGCGCATGGCGCGCGATGTCTACACGCGCCGCCAGGAAGGCGTGAGCATCTGGGTCGTGCCGTCGGCGGCGATCACCGCGTCCGATCCGAATGAGAAGGCCGAGATGTTCGAGCCGGCGGGCGACAAGATCTATCGCCATCCGACGTTCTACACGCTGCCCGACGAAGTCAACCACATGTGAGCGGCACGCCATGACGACGACCCCACAACATCTCGCGTACGTGCTGCGCCTCGCCGACAACGCGCTGATCCTCGGTCAGCGCAACGCCGAATGGTGCGGGCACGGCCCGGTGCTCGAGGAAGACATCGCGCTCACGAACATGAGCCTCGACCTGATCGGCCAGGCGCGCCTGCTGTATTCGCACGCGGCCGAGCTCGAGCGGCAGCTCACCGGCGCCGCGCGGACCGAGGACGACTACGCGTACTTCCGCACCGAGCGAGAATTCGCGAACTACACATTCGTCGAGCTGCCGCACTACGGCCCGCTCTGCGGCACCGCGCACGCCGAGCTCGACTACGCGGTGACCGTCGTGCGCAATTTCCTCTATGCGACGCTGATGCTGCACGCGTGGACCGCGCTCGAGACGTCGGGCGACGCACAGCTCGCAGCGATCGCGGCGAAATCGGTGAAGGAAACGCGCTATCACGAGCACCACGCGCGCGAATGGCTGATCCGCTTCGGCGACGGCACCGACGAATCGCATCGCCGCGCGCAGGCCGCACTCGACTATCTGATGCCGTACACGAGCGAATTCTTCGCGACAGATGCGATCGACGACGCGGCAGCCGCGGCCGGCATCGGCCCGGCGAGCGCGTCGATCGAGCCGGCGTGGCGCGCCGATATCGAGGCGGCGCTCGCCGAGGCGACGCTCGCGCTGCCCACGGCCGGCCAGTACGTGCCGACCGGCAAGCGCGGCGAGCACTCGGAGCACATGGGCTATCTGCTCGCCGAGCTGCAGAGCGTCGCGCGCCAGCACCCCGGCGCGAGCTGGTAAGCCCGAGCACGACGAACGACGGAGCCAGACGATGTCCGCCCTCCCCGCACCCGCCCTCGGCCAGCCGGCCGCCGCCGGCAACCGTCCGGGCCAGCGCCCCGGCGACGGCCGCGCCGCCGCGCCCGGCGACGATCGGCTCGTCGAACGAGCGTGGAACGCGCTCGAAGCGGTGCCCGATCCGGAGATCCCGGTCGTGTCGATCCGCGAGCTCGGCATCCTGCGCGACGTGCGGCGCGCCGCCGACGGCGCCCTCGAAGTCGTGATCACGCCGACTTACTCCGGCTGCCCGGCGATGCAGCAGATCGCCGAAGACATCGACGCCGCGCTCCGGCAGGCGGGCATCGCGCCGCACCGGATCGTGACCGTGCTCGCGCCCGCATGGACGACCGACTGGATCACCGCCGACGCCCGCGAGAAGCTCCGCGCGTACGGCATCGCGCCGCCCGCCGGCTCATGCGGCAGGGCGGGCGGCGCAGACGCCGCGGCGCCGCGCCTCGTCCGCTTCGCGCCGAAGCCGCCCGCCGTGCCCGCCGCGCCCGCCGTGCCCGTCTGCCCGCGCTGCGGCTCCGCGCACACCGAGCGGCTCGCGCAGTTCGCGTCGACCGCATGCAAGGCGCTCTATCGCTGCATCGACTGCCGCGAACCCTTCGACTACTTCAAACCTTATTGATATGGCGACTCCGCAATTCCATCCGCTGCGCATTCGCGACGTGCGGCCCGAGACCGCCGACGCCGTCACGGTGTCGTTCGAGGTGCCGCCCGAGCTGCGCGACGCGTACCGCTTCACGCAAGGCCAGTTCGTCACGCTGAAGGCGCATGTCGACGGCGAGGAAACCCGCCGCTCGTATTCGATCTGCGTCGGCACGACCGACTACGACCGTAACGGCGAGTTGCGCATCGGCATCAAGCGCGTGCGCGGCGGCCGCTTCTCGAACTTCGCGTTCGATACGCTCAAGCCCGGCCACACGATCGACGTGATGACGCCGGACGGCCGCTTTTTCACGCACCTGAACGCCGAGCACGGCAAGCAGTACGTCGCGTTCGCGGGCGGCTCGGGGATCACGCCCGTGCTCGCGATCGTCAAGACGACGCTTGAGCTCGAGCCGCGCAGCACGTTCACGCTGATCTACGGCAACCGCAGCGTCGATTCGATCATGTTCGCCGAGGATCTCGAGGACCTGAAGAACCGCTTCATGCAGCGGTTCGTCCTCTACCACGTGCTGTCCGACGACGTGCAGGACGTCGAGCTGTTCAACGGCGTGCTCGATCAGGCGAAATGCGTGGCATTCCTCGATTCGCTCGTGCCCGCCGCGACCATCGACGAGGCGTTCATCTGCGGCCCGGCGCCGATGATGGACGCCGCCGAAGCCGCGCTCGCCGAGGCCGGCGTGCCGCGCGAGCGGGTGCACGTCGAGCGCTTCGGCACGCCGCTGCCGCAGGCGGGCGCGCCCGCCGTCGAGATCACCGACGACACGCCCGCCGCCGACCTCGAAATCGTGCTCGACGGCAAGAAGCGCAAGCTGCGCCTGCCCTACGAAGGCGTGAGCCTCCTCGACGTCGGGCTGCACGCGGGCCTCGCGTTGCCATACGCGTGCAAGGGCGGCGTCTGCTGCACGTGCCGCGCGAAGGTGCTCGAAGGCGAAGTGCGGATGGAGAAGAACTACACGCTGGAGCCGCAGGAGATCGCCGACGGATTCGTGCTCACCTGCCAGTGCCATCCGGTCAGCGACAGGATCGTTGTCAGCTACGACGAACGGTAAGCGGCGTCTTGCCGCGCGGTTACGCGCCGCCCGCCATCTCGCTTACACTAGCAGGCTGTTGAAAAGCCCTCCGTCATGACAACCGGAGCGCTGGTTAAAAGGATTTCACGTGCGATCAAGCGGTGAATTACAGCAGCACCATGCAAATCTCCCGGCTGGTGGACATGCCAGCCGGCATGCCGACGCACGTCGGCCCCGCTCAGGCGGCTTATTGCGCAACTCGGGGCGACACCACCGTCAGTATTCGAGCCATGCGAGTCAGGTTACTGGCGAGCATCGTCAGCTTGAAGTGCTGATCGACGCGCCGGATGCCGCGATACACCGTCTGCCGAATCCGGCCCACCGTCTTGCCCCAACCGAAGTGCTCTTCGATGCGTTTGCGGATGACTTGGCTGATCCGGTAGCCGGCATGCCGCGAGGTGCGGCCGTCGATCGCGCTGCCGCCTTGGCGGGTGTCGTTGCGTGCCACGTGCGGCGTCACCTTGCGTGCCCGGCAATCGCCAACGAAGTCGCGCATGTCGTAACCCTTGTCGGCGCCCAGCGTCTTGGCATGGCGGCCCGGTACACAATCAAGCAAGCGCAGGGCGCTCGCGCGTTCGGCAAAGCCGTCGGCATGGCTCACCACGGCACCCACCACCAGGCCCGAGCGGTTCTCCATGAGAATGTGTCCTTGGTAAGCGAGGATGGCCCCGCTTTGCTTGCTCTTCCTGAACAGGCGTGCATCCGGATCGGTACTCGACTGGTGTGTCTCGTTGCTGCGCCGCTGGCCACGCCAGTCAGTGTCGGCGTTGCGAGCGCCACCCGCGGGCGGCTCGTCGCCCGGGCCGTCCTTGGGGCGGAAACTCTTGTGGCTGGCCCAGGCCTGGATCAGCGTGCCATCGACCGAGAAGTGCTCGCGCGAGAGCAGGCCACGCTGCTCGGCCAAGCCCATGACCTTGGTGAAGAACGCTTCGACGACCTCGTGTTCGAGCAGCCGGTCGCGGTTCTTGGAAAACGTCGAGTGGTCCCACACGGCGTCCTCGATCGCCAGCCCGACGAACCAGCGGAACAGCAGGTTGTAGCGCATCTGCTCCATCAGCATGCGCTCGCTGCGCACCGAGTACAGCACCTGCAGCAGCAACGCCCGCAGCAGCTTCTCCGGCGCAATCGACGCGCGGCCGCTGTCCGCGTAGATCACGCTGAACAATCCGTTGAGCTGCTTGAGCGCTTCGTTGACAAGTTGCCGTACCGGCCGCAGCGGGTGATCGGCCGGCACGAAGTCTTCCAGCTTGACCGTTGTGAACAGCGGTTCTTGCATCTCGTCCATTCCGCGCATCGCTCTCATTGCCCAAGGTCATGAACACGATATCCATAACGCGCGACTCTCAACGCCCGTTTACGCTGGGCCCAAATTCAACAGCCTGCTAGGGGCCGCCTGCAGGCCGGACGCGCGCCGGCTTCCCGGCGGCTTTTCTCATGTTGACGACAGGCCAATGAGCACCATCCACGTGACCATGGGCGGCTCCGCCGCCGCTTCTCTTCGCATCGCGCTCGCCGACGCGGGCCGCGACGAAAGCGTCGTCGGGCTGTTCGACGATCTGTCGGTCGGCCCGCTGCGCGGCGCGGACGACACGCCGGACGTGCGCGCCGCGTTCTGGGAGCGCGCGATCGGCGATGTGCAGCAGGACTGGATCGCCGGGCTCGGCGACGACTTCGCGAAGCTCGAGACGCTCGCGGCCGGCACGGGCCAGGTCGTCGTCTGGCACGCGCACAGCGTCGCCGATCAGTTGATGCTGCGGCGCGTCGCCTACCACCTGCGCAATGCGCCGCAGCGCCTCAACGAGGTGCGGCTGTCGAGCGCGGACATCGACGATCCGCAGTCGTGGGTGCGGTTGCGCGCCGACCAGGCGACGGCCACCGGCATCTTTTCGCCCGCCCGGTTGCTCGCGAAACTGCCGGAGGCGGCGCCGATCTCGGTGCTGCGGATCAGCCGGCTCGCGCTCGAATGGCAGGAAGCGAAGCAGACGAACGCCGAGCTGCGCTACTGGATCTGCAACACGTTCAAGAGCGGCCATTACGCGGACATCGACGCGCTCGTGCTCGAGCACGCGCCCGACGAATGGGGCCCCGCCGCGCGCACGGTCGGCGCCGTGATGGCGTTCGCCGACCACGGGCACCTGTTCGTCGGCGACGTGATCGCGTTCTGGCGCTGCCGCGAGCTCGCGGCGGCCGGCCGCATCGAGCTGCAAGGCGACGCCCGATCGATCGACGACCTGAGAACGGCGACGCTGCGCACGACGCCCGCCGTCGCCCTCCCCCGCTAACCCGCCCCCGCTTCACGCACCGAACACGCACCGAATCACATGGCCCGCACCCGCGCCCCCGACCACGAATCCCAGCGCGAGCAGATCCTCGATCTCGCCGCCGCCAAGTTTGCGCAGACGAGCTACCCGAGCACGTCGATGACCGACCTCGCGAACGCGAGCGGCACGTCGAAGGCACGCCTCTATCACTATTACGAGGGCAAGGAAGCGATCCTCTTCGACCTGCTCGACCGCTACACGAAGCGGCTGATGCTGATCATCGCCGAGGTCGAGGGCGCGAGCCAGCGGCGCGGGCTCACCGAGCGCGAGGCGTTCGCTGAGCTCGTGCGCGCGTTCCTTGCCGAATACGAGACGTCGCACAGCCGCCATGTTGCGCTGCTGAACGACGTGAAGTACCTCGAGGACACGCAGCGCCAGATCATCCTCGACCGCCAGCGCGACATCGTCGCCGCGTTCTCGCGCCAGCTCGCGCGCGCGTATCCGGAACGGATCTCGAAGGACAACCAGACGCCCGTGACGATGATGGTGTTCGGGATGATCAACTGGACGTTCACGTGGCTGAAGCCGGGCGGCCGCCTCGGCTATCGCGATTTCGCCGAGCAGGTGATCGGCATGATCGAGCGCGGGCTCGGTAGCTGAATCGTCTGATTTATTGCAGAGCAGCAAGCGTTGCGCCGGCGTAACAGTGCGATGCTTTGCTCACACCCTTGTCAAAGATCATTTAAATACTAATAAAATCAAATACTTACACACATCAATCGATGAGTTTAGAGCTTGACCTCGACTCAAATATCCGGGTTTTCCCCAATCTCCGCACGGCCGTTCGGTTAAAATTGCGCTGCAATGCACAAATCAATGTGCGGTCTTTTTGAGGAACCTACGATGAACAAGCCAGACCTCCGCCCTGCCGAGTCGGTCGGCATCGCCGGTCCCGCGCCAGTTCTCGTTCGGGAACTGGCTTCCGGCGACCGCCAGCAACTGCTCACCCATTTTCTCGCGCTCGACGCGGACGATCGGCTGCTGCGCTTCGGCCAGGCGGTGCCCGATCACGTAATCGAGAACTACGTGCGCACGATCGACTTCGGCCGCGACACCGTGTTCGGCGTGTTCGATCACGCGCTCGAACTGATCGGCGTCGGCCATCTCGCATACTTGCCCGCGGAAGGCGACAAACGCACCGCCGAATTCGGCGTGTCGGTGCTCGAACGCGCGCGCGGCCAGGGCGTCGGCTCGAAGCTGTTCGAGCGCGCCGCGATCCGCAGCCGCAACACGCACGTGACGACGCTCTACATGCACTGCCTGTCGCGCAACGCGACGATGATGCACATCGCGAAGAAATCGGGAATGCGCATCGAGTACGCGTACGGCGAAGCCGATGCGTATCTGTCGCTGCCGCCCGCCGATCACTCGACGATCATCGCCGAGATGATGCAGGAGCAGGCGGCCGTGTTCGACTACGCGCTCAAGCGCCAGGCGCGCCGCGCGACGCAGATCTTCGAATCGCTGCTGCCCGCGGGCCTCACCGCGTAAGCGCTTCGCCACGCACGAACGAGAACGGGCGGCCCACGACGGGACGCCCGTTCTTTTTTGGCCATTCGGCCGATGCCGGCCGCTCGGCCGGCGCGCCACATCCGCATTCAGCGGATCGGCAGCGCGGTCGTCTCCTTGAAGCGTTCGAGCGAGAAGCTCGTCTTCACGTCGATCACCGACGGATGATGCAGCAACTGCTCCTGCATGAAGCGCGAGAAATGCGCCATGTCCTCGACCTGCACGCGCAACAGATAATCCATGTCGCCCGTCATCGCGTGGCACGCGACGACTTCCGGCCACGCCTGCACCGCCGCGCGGAACAGCTCGGCATGCGTCGCGCCGGCGCGCGCGGACGTCTCGTCGCCGCGCGCGGACGCAACGCCGCCGCGCTTCTCCAGCCGCACGCTCACGTACGCGAGCAGATCGAGCCCGAGCTTCTGCGGATCGAGAAGCGCGACGTAGCCGGTGATCACGCCCATCTCCTCGAGCCGGCGGATCCGCCGAAGACAGGGGCTCGGCGACAGATTCACCCGCTCGGCGATGTCCTGGTTCGACAAACGCCCATTCTCCTGAAGAATCGAAAGAATGCGCCGGTCAATCGCATCCAATTCCACGCGCGCCATTTCCTGTCTCCCTGCTTGTTCGTGTGGACGAGAAATTGCGCAAGCGTAGCGTTGCACGACCAAGTTCGCAAGTTTCCACCCGGCCCGCCCCGCTACACTTTGCCGCAGACATTCATCAAGACGCATGCCCCGCCGGGGGCTAGGAGACGCCATGCAAATCCCCACCTGGGACAATCCCGTCGGCACCGACGGCTTCGAATTCATCGAATACACCGCCCCCGATCCGAAAGCGCTCGGCCAACTGTTCGAGCGGATGGGCTTCACCGCGGTCGCGCGCCATCGCCACAAGGACGTGACGCTATACCGCCAGGGCGACATCAACTTCATCATCAACGCGGAACCGGATTCGTTCGCGCAGCGCTTCGCGCGGCTGCACGGGCCGTCGATCTGCGCGATCGCGTTCCGCGTGCAGGACGCCGCGAAGGCATACCGGCACGCGCTCGAGCTCGGCGCGTGGGGCTTCGACAACAAGACGGGGCCGATGGAGCTGAACATCCCGGCGATCAAGGGCATCGGCGACTCGCTGATCTATTTCGTCGACCGCTGGCGCGGCAAGAACGGCGCGAAGCCGGGCGCGATCGGCGACATCAGCATCTATGACGTCGACTTCGAGCCGATTCCGGGCGCCGATCCGAATCCGGTCGGCCACGGCCTCACGTACATCGACCACCTGACGCACAACGTCCACCGCGGCCGCATGCAGGAATGGGCGGAGTTCTACGAGCGCCTGTTCAACTTCCGCGAAGTCCGCTACTTCGACATCGAGGGCAAGGTGACGGGCGTGAAATCGAAGGCGATGACGTCGCCGTGCGGCAAGATCCGGATTCCGATCAACGAGGAAGGCTCGGACACGGCCGGCCAGATCCAGGAATACCTCGACGCGTATCGCGGCGAAGGCATCCAGCACATCGCGCTCGGCGCAGCCGACATCTACAAGGCGGTCGACGGGCTGTGCGCGAAGGGCGTGACGCTGCTCGACACGATCGACACGTACTACGAGCTCGTCGACCGCCGCGTGCCGAACCACGGCGAGCCGCTCGACGAGCTCAGGAAGCGCAAGATCCTGATCGACGGCGCGCACGACGATCTGCTGCTGCAGATCTTCACCGAGAACCAGATCGGGCCGATCTTCTTCGAGATCATCCAGCGCAAGGGCAATCAGGGCTTCGGCGAAGGCAACTTCAAGGCGCTGTTCGAATCGATCGAGCTCGACCAGATCCGCCGCGGCGTCGTGCAGGACAAGGCGTAAGCGCGCCGCGCGCGGCGCGCGGGGGCCGCACATGGCCCGATGGACGGCGCGATGAGCGGTCCCGCAAAAGAAACGGGTGGGAATCTTCGGGATTCCCGCCCTTTCGCATTGGCGTTGCCGACCGTCACGCGACGGACCGGCGATCGCCCGCCGCGGCTTACTTTTGCATCGCGCCGCGCCCGTTCGTCGCGACGCTCGCGAACGCCGGCGCATCCACGCCGGCCGTCGCCGCAAGCTGCAGCATCCGGGTGCTCGCCGTCGCCAGCACGCCCGCACCTTCCGAGCGCGCCGGGCCGCTCATCGCGAAAAACGCGGCCGACACCATCAGGAAATTCTGGATATTTCGAGTCTTCATTGCATTGCACCTCCATTGCAACCGTCCGGCGCGCGATGCGCGGCGCGGGCACGAACCCGCGCCGCCCGCGCAACCGGACAGGGCCCTAGAGCCTAACGGCAAACGCGTCGTGGGGCGCGCCGTTTTACATGCTTTTACAGCCTGTAACGCATTGATTCCTCACGTTTTCGGGTCGCACACCGGCTTTTTTTGACACGCAGCGGCGGGTTTTTCCCAGTGCTACCATCGAACGAAACCCGCCAATATTCGGGCCGACCGACGCGTCCACAAGACGCCGACGCGCCGATAGTTTTGGCGATCCCTAACCGGGTGAGGAGACACTGCATGAACGCCCCGCTAGACGCAGGCCAGCGCGCATCGCTCGAAGCCGCGCTGCAATCCGTCACGCTAGACGACAAATACACGCTCGAGCGCGGCCGCGCGTACATGAGCGGCATCCAGGCGCTCGTGCGCCTGCCGATGCTCCAGCAGGAACGCGACCGCGCGGCGGGCCTCAATACCGCCGGCTTCATTTCCGGCTACCGCGGCTCGCCGCTCGGCGGGCTCGACCTGTCGCTGTGGAAGGCGAAGCAGCATCTCGCCGCGCACCGGATCGTGTTCCAGCCCGGCCTCAACGAAGACCTCGCGGCGACGGCCGTCTGGGGCACCCAGCAAGTCAATCTGTATCCGGGCGCGAAGCATGACGGCGTGTTCGCGATGTGGTACGGCAAGGGCCCGGGCGTCGACCGCACGGGCGACGTGTTCAAGCACGCGAACTCGGCCGGCTCCGCGCCGCACGGCGGCGTGCTCGTGCTCGCGGGCGACGACCACGCGGCGAAATCGTCGACGCTCGCGCACCAGTCGGAGCACGTCTTCAAGGCGTGCGGGCTGCCCGTGCTGTTTCCGTCGAACGTGCAGGAATATCTCGACTTCGGGCTGCACGGCTGGGCGATGAGCCGCTATTCGGGCCTCTGGGTCGCGCTCAAGTGCGTGACGGACGTCGTCGAATCGTCGGCTTCCGTCGACATCGATCCGCATCGCACGCAGATCATGCTGCCGACCGATTTCGTGATGCCCGACGGCGGCCTGAACATCCGCTGGCCCGATCCGCCGCTCGTGCAGGAAGCGCGCCTCCTCGATTACAAGTGGTACGCGGCGCTCGCGTACGTGCGCGCGAACAAGCTCGACCGCATCGAGATCGATTCGCCGCACGCGCGCTTCGGCATCGTCACGGGCGGCAAGGCGTATCTCGACGTGCGCCAGGCGCTCGTCGACCTCGGCCTCGACGACGAAACCTGCGCGCGGATCGGCATTCGCCTCTACAAGGTCGGCTGCGTGTGGCCGCTCGAAGCGCAAGGCGCGCAGGCGTTCGCGCGCGGGCTCGACGAGATCCTCGTCGTCGAGGAAAAGCGCCAGATTCTCGAATACGCGATCAAGGAAGAGCTGTACAACTGGCCGGACGGCCAGCGCCCGCGCGTGTTCGGCAAGTTCGACGAAAAGGACGGCGCGGGCGGCGAATGGTCGGTGCCGATGGGCAACTGGCTGCTGCCCGCGCATTACGAGCTGTCGCCCGCGATCATCGCGAAGGCGATCGCGACGCGCCTCGACAAGTTCGAGCTGCCGTCCGACGTGCGCGCGCGGATCGCCGCGCGCATCGCGGTGATCGAAGCGAAGGAGACCGCGCTCGCGAAGCCGCACGTGAGCACCGAGCGCAAGCCGTGGTTCTGCTCGGGCTGCCCGCACAACACATCGACGACCGTTCCCGAAGGCTCGCGCGCGATCGCGGGCATCGGCTGCCACTACATGACGGTCTGGATGGACCGCAACACGAGCACGTTCAGCCAGATGGGCGGCGAAGGCGTGGCGTGGATCGGCCAGGCGCCGTTCACCGACGAGAAGCACGTGTTCGCGAACCTCGGCGACGGCACCTACTTCCACTCGGGCCTCCTCGCGATTCGCGCGGCGATCGCGTCGAAGGCGAACATCACCTACAAGATCCTCTATAACGATGCGGTCGCGATGACGGGCGGCCAGCCGGTCGACGGCGTGCTGACGGTGCCGCAGATCACGCACCAGCTCGCGGCGGAAGGCGCGAGGAAGATCGTGATCGTCACCGACGAGCCGCAGAAATACGATGGCCGCACGTCGCCGCTCGCGCCGGGCGTGACGATCCACCATCGCGACCAGCTCGACGACGTCCAGCGCACGCTGCGCGAGATCGAGGGCACGACGATCCTGATCTACGACCAGACCTGCGCGACCGAGAAGCGCCGCCGCCGCAAGCGCGGCGCGTATCCGGACCCGGCGAAGCGCGTCGTGATCAACGAAGCGGTGTGCGAAGGCTGCGGCGACTGCTCGGTGCAGTCGAACTGCCTGTCGGTCGAGCCGCTCGAGACCGAGTTCGGCACGAAGCGGCAGATCAACCAGTCGACTTGCAACAAGGACTTTTCGTGCCTGAAGGGCTTCTGCCCGAGCTTCGTGACCGTCGAAGGCGGGAAGCTGCGCAAGCCGAAGGCGGTGTCGGTCGACGCGAGCGCGCTGCCGCCGGTTCCCGAGCCTGCGCTGCCCGCGATCGGACGCGCGTACGGCGTGCTCGTCACGGGCGTCGGCGGCACGGGCGTCGTGACGATCGGCGCGCTGCTCGGGATGGCCGCGCACCTCGAAGGCAAGGGCGTGACGGTGCTCGACGTGACGGGCCTCGCGCAAAAGGGCGGCGCCGTGATGAGCCACGTGCAGATCTCGCACGCGCCGGCCGACATCCACGCGACCCGCATCGCGATGGGCGAGGCCGATCTCGTGATCGGCTGCGACGCGATCGTCACGGCGGGCGACGAATGCACGTCGCGGATGCGCCACGGCGCGACGCGCGTCGTCGTCAACAGCGCGAAGACGCCGACCGCCGAGTTCATCAAGAATCCGAAGTGGACGTTCCCGGGCGCGAGCGCCGAGCTCGACATCCGCGCGGCGGCGGGCGACGCGGTCGATCTCGTCGACGCGAACCACTTCGCGGTCGCGCTGCTCGGCGACGCGATCTACACGAACCCGTTCGTGCTCGGCTACGCGTGGCAGCGCGGCTGGCTGCCGCTCGCGTACGCGTCGCTCGTGCGCGCGATCGAGCTGAACGGCGTGCAGGTCGAGCAGAACCGCGCGGCATTCGAATGGGGCCGCCGCGCCGCGTTCGATCCGGCGAGCGTGCGCGCCGCCGCGGCAGGCGATGCGCAAGCCGGCGCAACGGTGATTTCGCTGCGCAGCACGAACCACGCGATCGACGCGCTGGTCGCGACGCGCGTCGAGCATCTGAGCGCGTACCAGAACGCCGCTTACGCGGCGCGCTTCTCGGCCGTCGTGGGCAAGGTGCGCGAGGCCGAGCGCGCGCTCGGCGCGGACACCGCGCAGGAACCGCTCACCGACGCGGTCGCGCGCAATCTGTACAAGCTGATGGCTTACAAGGACGAGTACGAGGTCGCGCGGCTGCATGCCGATCCGGCGTTCGTCGCGAAGCTCGCCGAACAGTTCGAAGGCGACTGGAAGCTCAGGTTCCATCTCGCGCCGCCCCTTTTCGCGAAGAAGGACGCGCACGGCCGCCTCGTGAAGAAGCCGTACGGGCCGTGGATGATGCCGGCGTTCCGCGTGCTCGCGAAGCTGAAGTTCCTGCGCGGCACCGCGTTCGACGCGTTCGGCCGCACCGAGGAGCGGCGCACCGAGCGCGCGCTGATCGGCGAATACGAGACGCTCGTGCAGGAGCTGATCGGCAGCCGCCTCACGCGCGACACGCTGCCGCTCGCGGTCGAGCTCGCGAGCCTGCCGGACGGCATTCGCGGCTACGGGCACGTGAAGGAGCACAACCTGCGCGCGGTGCGCGCGAAGTGGGCGCAATTGCTCGCGCAGTGGCGCTCGCCGGAGGGCGGGCAAACGCGCAACGTCGCGTGACGGATCGCGCGCGGGGCCGTTCGCCGAGAAAAAGAAACAAGGCGGCCGCCCGACTGAACCGCCCGCAAGTTGAGCCCCCACTTTGGGATACGGTTCGGCCGAGCGGCCGCCTTTTACCTCGCGCCACCGCGCGCCGCCGGCTGGAACGGCCTGCGGCGCGCGCTTTCGCGCGTTACTTCACCTGAACGTTCGCCGCGGCGACGGCCGTCATGTTGATGATCCGGCGCACGGTCGCGGCCGGCGTCAGGATGTGCACGGGCTTCGCCGCGCCCAGCAGGAACGGGCCCACGGTCACGCCTTCGCCGCCGACCATCTTCAGCAGGTTGTACGCGATGTTCGCCGCCTCAACGTTCGGCATGATCAAGAGGTTCGCCTCGCCCGTGAGCGTCGTGCCCGGGAACGCGGCCTTGCGGACCACTTCGGACAGCGCCGCGTCGCCGTGCATTTCGCCGTCGACTTCAAGGTCCGGCGCGCGCTCGACGATCAGCTTGCGCGCTTCCGCCATCCGGCGCGACGACGCCGACGGCGCGCTGCCGAAGTTCGAGTTCGACAGCAGCGCCGCCTTCGGCGTGATGCCGAAGCGCTCGATCTCGGCCGCGGCCTGGATCGTCATGTCGGCGAGCTGCTCGGCGCTCGGCTCTTCGTTCACGTAGGTGTCGCACATGAACAGGTTGCGGCCCGGCAGCATCAGCAGGTTCATCGCGGCGAAGTGCTCGGCGCCCTTCGCGCGGCCCAGCACCTGCTCGATGAACTTCAGGTGGCTGTGATACGTGTCGATCATCCCGCAGATCATGCCGTCCGCGTCGCCGAGGTGCACGAGCATCGCGCCAATCAGCGTGTTGAACTTGCGCAGCGAGGCCTTCGCGACCTCCGGCGTCACGCCGTCGCGCGCGCCGATCTCGTGATACGCCTGCCAGCACTGCTGGTAGCGCGGATCGTCTTCCGGATTGACGACTTCGAAGTCGACGCCGCCGACGAGCTTCGAACCGATCTTCTTCAACCGCATCTCGACGACCGACGGCCGGCCGACGATGATCGGCTTCGCGATCTTCTCCTGCAGCACGAATTGCGCGGCGCGCAGCACACGCTCGTCCTCGCCCTCGGCGAACACGATGCGCGCGGTCTTCGTCTTCGCGGTCGCGAACACGGGGCGCATCACCATGCCGGTGCGATAGACGGTCGTGCCGAGCTGCTCGCGGTACGCGTCCATGTCGGCGATCGGGCGGGTGGCCACGCCCGAATCCATCGCGGCCTGCGCGACGGCGGGCGCGATCTTGATGATGAGGCGCGGATCGAACGGCTTCGGAATCAGGTATTCCGGGCCGAATTCGAGCGAATGGCCTTCATACGCCTTCGCGACTTCCTCGCTCTGGTCGGTTTCCTGCGCAAGCCCGGCGATCGCGCGCACGCACGCGAGCTTCATCTCCTCGGTGATCGTCGTCGCGCCGACGTCGAGCGCGCCGCGGAAGATGAACGGGAAGCACAGGACGTTGTTGACCTGGTTCGGATAATCGGAGCGGCCCGTCGCGACGATCGCGTCCGGACGCACCGCCTTCGCGTCTTCCGGGCGGATTTCCGGCTCCGGGTTCGCGAGCGCGAGGATGAGCGGCCGGTCCGCCATCGTCTTCACCATGTCCGGCTTCAGCACGCCCGCGCTCGAGCAGCCGAGGAACACGTCCGCATCGCGAATCGCGTCGGCGAGCGTGCGCGCGTCGGTCGCCGCCGCGTAGCGCTGCTTCGACGGATCGAGATTGCCGCGCCCTTCGTAGATCACGCCCTTCGAATCGGCGACGAGCACGTTCGATTTGGACAGGCCGAGCTTCACGAGCAGGTCGAGACACGCGATCGCCGCCGCGCCCGCGCCCGAGCAGACGAGCTTCACGCCCGACAGATCCTTGCCGACCACCTTCAGGCCGTTCAGGATCGCCGCCGACGCGATGATCGCGGTGCCGTGCTGGTCGTCGTGGAAGACGGGAATCTTCATCCGCTCGCGCAGCTTCTGCTCGATGTAGAAGCACTCGGGCGCCTTGATGTCCTCGAGGTTGATGCCGCCGAGCGTCGGCTCGAGCATCGCGATCGCCTCGACGAGCTTGTCCGGATCGGACTCGGCGAGCTCGATGTCGAACACGTCGATGCCCGCGAATTTCTTGAACAGGCACCCCTTGCCTTCCATCACGGGCTTCGCGGCAAGCGGGCCGATGTTGCCGAGGCCGAGCACCGCGGTGCCGTTCGTCACGACGCCGACCAGGTTGCCGCGCGACGTGTACTTCTGCGCGTCGAGCGGATCGGCGTAGATTGCATCGCACGCGGCCGCGACGCCGGGCGAATACGCGAGCGACAGATCGAACTGGTTCGACAGCGGCTTCGTGGGCGTGACCGAAATCTTGCCGGGTTTCGGATTCTGGTGATAAGCGAGAGCGCTTTGCTTCAGTTGTTCATCCATGATTGACCTGCGAGAGACATGCGTAATTTTGAAGACTCAGTACCGAGCACCGGAAGCCGCGGATGCGGAAATCGAGGGGATGGTCGACTGCGGCGTCCGTCGCGCGCCGGATTGGCGCGGCTTCGAACCTTGGCGGGTGGCAAGCGGGGAGTACAAAGCACCGAGCGAATCTTAGAGGGTCGCTTAGTGTACACCCCGCGCAGGCGCGCCAGTTGCTGCGGCGCGGCAGCCCGCCGTTTCGGCGTACTGCCTTTCATCGCCGCAAGCCGGCGGAAAATCCGCGCGCGCGCCACGCTCACCCGGCCGCGCGAGGCGGCCGTCCGGGCGCGGAAAATCTGCCGCCGCCGCGCCGCCGGGCGTCTCGAAAAACCCGCAAATCGGGTAAAATAGCGGGCTACGCGCGCAGCGAAGCGGCTCGACGCCGGCGGTCATCGCCCATGTCGGCCCGCCCCCGGCCCTCACGGCGGGAATCACGCGAGCTGCGCCACCGGGCCCGCGCCCGCCCCTCGCTCATCACCAAGGAACGCCCTCATGACAGGCTTCGATCGTCAGACGATCTCCGACACGACCGCCAAAATGCTGCTCGAAGTGCAAGCGGTGCACTTCAACGCCGACAAGCCCTTCATCTTCACGTCCGGATGGGCGAGCCCCGTCTACATCGACTGCCGCAAGCTGATCTCGTTTCCGCGCGTGCGCCGCGGCCTGATGGAAATGGCCGAGGCGACGATCCTGCGCGACGTCGGCTTCGAGCAGATCGATGCGGTCGCGGGCGGCGAAACCGCCGGCATCCCGTTCGCCGCGTGGATCGCCGACCGGATGATGCTGCCGATGCAGTACGTGCGCAAAAAGCCGAAGGGCTTCGGCCGCAACGCGCAGATCGAGGGCTATCTGCAAGAAGGCTCGCGCGTGCTGCTCGTCGAGGACCTGACGACCGACAGCCGCAGCAAGATCAACTTCGTCAACGCGCTGCGCACCGCGGGCGCGAAGGTGAACCACTGCTTCGTGCTGTTCCACTACGACATCTTCAAGGAAAGCGTGTCGGTGCTGAAGGACATCGACGTCGACCTGCACGCGCTCGCGACCTGGTGGGACGTGCTGCGCGTCGCGAAGGCGTCGGGCTACTTCGAGACGAAGACGCTCGACGAAGTCGAGAAATTCCTGCACTCGCCGGCCGAGTGGTCGGCCGCGCACGGCGGCGCGACGGGCGCGCAGGAGTAACGCGCCCCGCATCGCCCTCGCTCGGCCGCGCCCGCCCGGCCGACGCAACGAACCGCCCGCCGTCGTCGACCGCGGGCGGTTTTTTTTCGCACGCGCAGGCGGCGGTGGCGGGGCCGCGCGCGCCGGCCGGCCGTCGGGGCGCTGCCGCGGCCCTGTCGCCGGTCCTATGCGCCGGTCCGTCGCGCGAAGTTGACGCGACCGCGTCCGCCATGCGTCCCCTAATGCTAGACTTCCCCCTCATATTCGGGTTCGAGCATCACATCTCGACCACGATCGGCGCCGGGTCGCCCCGGCACAACTGACGGGAGAAGGGCCATATGCGTGTGGGTCGCCGAGTCGTGCCGCGAGGTTCGTCCCGTCGTCTGCTCTCGCTCGCCCTCGCCTGCGTTTCCGTTCTCGCGCCGACCGGCGGCTCGCACGCGCTCGCCGAAGACGCATTCACGCTGACGAGCGACGATCTGCGCCCCGGCGGCCGGGTCGGCGCGCCGCACGTGTTCAATCAAGGCGACTGCAAGGGCGGCAACCGCTCGCCGCAGCTCGCGTGGCGCAACCCGCCGCCCGGCACGAAGGGCTTCGCCGTCACGATGTTCGATCCCGACGCGCCCGGCCGCGGCTGGTGGCACTGGGCGGTCGCCGGGATTCCGGCGAGCGTCTCGAGCCTGCCCGCCGACGCGAGCGCATCCGGCTTCCTGCGCAAGCTCGGCGCGGCCGAGGCGCGCAACGACTTCGGCGTCGACGGCTACGGCGGCCCGTGCCCGCCGCCCGGCAAGCCGCACCGCTACGTGATCACCGTCTACGCGCTGAAGGCAACCGACCTGCGCGTCGCGACAGGCCGCCCCGCGCAGATGTTCGACCACGAGATCGGCACCGAGTCGATCGGCTCCGCGCAGCTCGTCGTCACATACGGCCGCTAGTCTGCGGCAAGGCGCGGCGAACAGTCATCGTCCGCCGCGCTGCCCGCCCCAGCGCGCGCGGCTTCGTCGTCTCGTCGTCGTCTCATCTTGGAGAAACAGACATGTCGAATCTCGTCATCGTTTATCACAGCGGCTACGGCCACACGAAAAAGCTCGCCGAATCGGTGCTCGCAGGCGCGCGGGAAGCCGGCGCGAACGCGCGACTCGTCGCCGTCGGTGATCTCGACGACGCCGGCTGGGCCGCGCTCGACGCGGCCGACGCGATCGTCTTCGGCGCGCCGACCTACATGGGCGGCCCGTCGGCCGACTTCAAGAAGTTCGCCGACGCGACGTCGAAGGCATGGTTCGGCCAGGCATGGAAGGACAAGATCGCGGCGGGCTTCACGAACTCCGCATCGATGAACGGCGACAAGTTCTCGACGATTCAATATTTCGTCACGCTCGCGATGCAGCATGGGATGGTGTGGGTCGGCACGGGCCTGCTGCCCGCGAACACGAAGGCGGCGACTCGCAACGACATCAACTACGCGGGCGGCTTCACGGGCCTGCTCGCGCAATCGCCATCCGACGCGTCGCCGGACGAGGCGCCCTCGGATGGCGATCTCGACACCGCGAAGGCGTTCGGCGCGCGCGTCGCGGCGGCGACTGCCCGCTGGCTCGCCGGCAACGGCAAGTGAAATCGCCGCACGATCCAGCCCTTTGCCGGATCGTGCGGCGACACGGGCTTTTTTCGGCCGAACCGGTTACGGCGTCGCGCATCACGTCTTAAAATGATCGTTTTTCCGCGGCCGCGCGCCGCGCCGCCCCGATCCAGCGAGAGCGAGATGAGCACGAAAGTTTTTGTCGACGGCCAGGAAGGCACGACCGGTCTGAAGATCTTCGAATATCTGTCCGCGCGCAGCGACATCGAGATCCTGCGCATCGACGAAGCGAAGCGCAAGGACATCGACGAGCGCCGCCGCCTCATCAACGCATCGGACGTCACGTTCCTGTGCCTGCCCGACGTCGCGTCGCGCGAATCGGCGACGCTCGTCGAGAACCCGAACACGACGCTGATCGACGCGAGCACCGCGTTCCGCACGAGCACCGACTGGGCGTACGGCCTCCCCGAGCTGAACCGCGCGCAGCGCGAGCGCATCCGCGCCGCGAAGCGCATCGCGGTGCCGGGCTGCCACGCGTCGGCGTTCGTGCTCGCGATGCGTCCGCTCGTCGACGCGGGCGTCGTCGCACCGGACTTCGCCGCGCACAGCTACTCGATCACGGGCTATAGCGGCGGCGGCAAGAAGATGATCGCCGATTACGAAGCGGGCGGCGCGAAGCTCGCGAGCCCGCGTCCTTACGCGCTCGGCCTCGCGCACAAGCATCTGCCGGAGATGGCCGCGCACACGGGCCTCGCGAGCACGCCGATCTTCACGCCGATCGTCGGGCCGTTCTACAAGGGCCTTGCCGTCACCACGTACTTCACGCCGAGCCAGCTCGCGAAGCGCGTGACGCCGCACGACGTGCAGCGCGTGCTCGCCGAGCATTACGCGGGCGAGGCGTTCGTGCGCGTCGCGCCGTACGACGCGGCCGAGAATCTCGACGACGGTTTCTTCGACGTGCAGGCGAACAACGGCACGAACCGCGTCGACCTGTTCGTGTTCGGCACCGCGGAGCGCTTCGTCACCGTCGCACGGCTCGACAACCTCGGCAAGGGCGCGTCGGGCGCCGCGATCCAGTGCATGAACCTCAACATCGGCGCGCCCGAAAACACGGGGCTCGCGCGCTGAACGACGCAGGGCTTGCAGTGCGAGAGAAGCCGGCCCGGGTGGCCGGCTTTTTCATTGCATAGAATGGAAAACGAAAGTTATTTAAATATTGTCACGGCGCTAACAGATATTTACAAACTTTCATTTCCATCCAAAAATAAATCCCGGAATTTCCAAAAGCATCGTGATTATCCCGAATAGGGATTTACCCGATACGCGCGCTTTAAACGAATGATCCAGTGCGCGACCCCGCGCATAAAACCCTGTAAAAACAAGAGCCTCCCTGTCCGCCCGGACAAATTTCAAACGCCTATCTCGTTTTAATTCATCGCCTCCAGCCACTCATTTCGGGAGCCCGAATACAGTCAATTGTTTAAATCGCCCGGGTTAGACGGTTCCGTCAATTGACAGCGGAAAACGACGCGGCCAAATTAGCCCAACACAATTAAACACATTGGAGACAGAGGCATGTCGGACGCCTTTTCGAAAGGGGTGGCAATGGCCATAGCCCTCGCCCCTTTGCTTGCCGCTTGTAGTGGAGGGGGCGGCGGCACCCCGGCTCCCATCGACGCGCCGCAATGCTCGGGCTCGAGCTGCGGCGTTCAGGGTCCGCCCAGCTCGAGCGCGGGCAACACGTCGCTCTGTCCCGCGAACGCGGACATCGGCAGCAGCACGTATCTCGGCGGCGCCGGCGGCGGCGAGGTCGTGAGCGTGAACATCAATGCGGCCACGATGACATACACGCTCAAGTGGCTCGAGTCTCCGATTCCGCTCGCCACCGGCACGGTCACGCCGACCCGCGCCGGCACGACGATCACGGGCAGCGTCGCGCATCCGCCCGCGGGCACGCTGCCTACCGCCGAGCAGACGCGCTGCGCGTTCGTGCTGATGCCGGGCAGCGGCACGGCGCCCGCGACGAACTCGACGTACTCGACCGCGGCTGACTTCAACCAGGCGAACCCGCCGATGATCCTGATCGGCTTCGGCGTCGCGGGCGGCGGCATTCCGGGCGCGACGATCCAGTACAGCGGCCTCACGATCATCCCGGGCGTGCTGCAGAACATCGGCCAGGTGCCGCAGCGCCATTTCGACTTCTATCCGTTCCTCGGCTTCGCGAGCACGACGACCGATCTGTCGAAGCTGCCGGGCACGTACAACGCGCTCCTCTACCACACGGTGCCGTCGAGCAACTACGCGGCGAAGGCGACCAACTCGAACGAGACGTTCGATGCGAACGGCGCGTGCACGTCGACGAGCGCGTCGGGCTGCATGACGACCGGCAATCCGTGGACGGCGAGCGGCAACGGCTACTTCAACAGCACGCAGGCGCCGCAGATCCTGCCGCAGACGCAGTTGCCGCTCATTGGCGCGACCGGCAAGTCGGCCGTCGCGCACATGGTGCTCGGCCAGTTGAACGGCGCGACCGTGCCCGTCGTCGTGCGCACGGGCAACGTGAACCTCGGCACGCCGCCGCTGCATCTCGACGCGCAAGTCGACGACGAATCGGGCATCGCGGTGCTCGGGCTCGCGAAAGCGATCGCGTCGGGCGGCATCGACGGCGGCTACGCGGGCGCGGACTCGAACTTCAAGTACACGGCGACGGTGATCAAGGGCACGACGGCCACGTTCGTGAACCCGGGCACGCAGCAGGCGGAAACGGGCTTCACGCTCGACTACGGCCAATCGACGCCGGGCCTGCTCGGCGTCACGACGGCCGACACGTCGGCGCCGGGCTTCGTGATCGCGAGCGGCGGCCTCTATGCGGCGCTGATCCAGGGCACCGTCAACGGCGGGATCACGCAGAGCTCGGCGATCGCCGGCCAGACGCCGTCCGCGCCGTATTTCGGCGTCGGCGCGCAGGTCAGCAAGTAACGAGACCCGCACGCGCGGCCGGCGCGCATTGCGCCGGCCGCGCCGCAGCGGGCGAGATCGAGAGCGGCCGACAGGGAGCCGGCCGCCGGATAAAGACAATTGTGGAGTTTGGAGGAGCAACATGAAGCAGCAGAACCTGATCCTGGCGATGGCCTGCGCCGCGCCCTTTATCTCGGCGTGCAGCGGCGGCGGTGGCGGCGGCGAATCGCAGCCGCTCGTCGAGGCGGCGCTCTGCCCGTCGTCGGTCGACTACAACACGGTCTACACGGGCGGCGGCGGCGACGGCGAGCTCGTCAAGCTGCAGATCGACACGACGAAGATGACCTGGCAAATCACCTTCGTCGAATCGCCGGTTCCGAAGACGACGGGCACCGCCGCGCCGACGCGCGCCGGCACGACGCAAAGCGGCACGCTCACGCAGGAAACGCTGCTGCCGACGCAAAAGCTCAACAACTGCGCATTTCGCCTGAACGGCGCGAGCCTCGATCCGAATCGGCCGGCGCGCATCTTCCTCGGCATGGGCATCGTCGGCGGCACGATTCCGGGCGCGGAAATCCAGTATGGCGGCCTGCTCGGCCAGGGCGCGATTCCCGACACGAAGTTCCCGTACTACCCGTTCATCGCGTTCTCGTCGCTCGAGACGAACATCGCGAATCTCGCCGGCACGTATAGCCAGCTCGGCTACGGCCAGGTCCCGTCGCAAAATTTCGCGCCGACGACGATCGACGCGAAGGTGACGATCAACCCCGACGGCACGTGGAGCCGCTGCGACACGACGGGCATCTACGCGGGCGCCTGCCGGCAGCCGGGCACGAACCTCGCGCAGTCGGCGGACCGCACGGGCGCGTTCGAGACCGATCACTACCAGGGCCAGGTGAAGCCGACGCTCGCGACGATTCCGCAGGCAAAGGGCTTCGTCATCGTCGGCAAGCTGCGCAACCAGCTCGTGCCGGTCATGATCCGCACCGGCGTCGCGAACCCGAACCCGACGCCCGACGCGAACGGCGTGCCGGGGCTCACCGCCGACGACGAATCGGGCATCTCGATCCTCGCGCCGCAGACGGCGATTGCGGTCGGCTCGCAAAACGGCGAGTACATCGGCGTCGACAGCCAGTTCGACTACCGGACGACCGCGCTCGTCAACGCGCAGGCGACGCTCCTCGATCCGTTCCAGGCGTCGCAGGCGTCGCTCGCGACGGCGCTGAACCTCGACTACGCGCAAGCGGTGCCGGGCACGGTCACGTCGACGCACGTCGGCGCGAGCAGCACGACGCCGACCGGCAAGTTCATCTTCACGGGCGGGGTATTCGGCTTCCTCGACATGTCCAACTCGTCGTCGCCGTACTTCACGGTCGGCGCGTTCGTGCAGTAACCGACGCTCGGGAGGCCTCATGAAAAAAGCACTCTGCGCGGCGCTCGGCGTCGCGGCGCTGACGCCGCTCGCCGCGCACGCGCAAAGCGCGGGCAGCAACGTCGTCACGCTCGGCTGGTTTCACGTGATGCCGCAGCAAAGCAGCACGCCGCTCACGACGAACGTCGCGCCGACGCCGATCAACACGCCGCTGCGGCTGCCGCCGACGTTCACGTCGGCGGGCACCGGCCTGTCGACGAGCGGCGCGGACACGGTCGGCCTGACCGTCAGCCACTTCCTGACCGATCACATCGCGGTCACGTCGGTGGCGGGCGTGCCGCCCGTCTTCAAGGTGTCCGGCCACGGCACGATCACGCCGCCCGGCCCGGCCGGCGCGCTCGGCACGCAGAACATCGGGCTCGGCCCGGTCAATCCGATCGTCAAGAGCGTGCGGCAGTGGAGCCCCGCCGTCGTGTTCCAGTACTACTTCGCGCAGGCGAGCGCGAAGTTCCGGCCGTTCGTCGGCGTCGGCGTGTCGTACAACTGGTTCAGCGATCTGCAACTGAACACGAACTTCATCAAGCAGACGCAGGACAACCTCGGCGCGATCCTCGCCGCGGGCGCGGGCAAGCCGGGGGTCACGCAGGTGTCGGCGAAGGCGTCGTCGTCGTGGCAGCCGGTGTTCAATGCGGGCCTCACGTACAACATCACCGATCACTGGGGGCTCGTCGCGTCGGTCACGTACATCCCGCTGAAGACGACGTCGACAGTGACGATCAAGGCGGCCGACGGCACGACGCTCGCCGAGTCGAAATCGGACCTGAAGGCCGATCCGATCATCAGCTACGTGGCGGTGTCGTACAAGTTCTGACGACGAAGGGCCGCCCGCGCGGCTTGGCTCCGGGTTCGCGCGGGCAAAAAAAAAAAGCCCGCCTGAAGAGGCGGGCTGAATCCATATCAGAGGAGACATGGAGGAGACGGTTCGGACTATACAGGTTTGTTTGACGCAATGCAACATTTCCTTCGAGAAAATACGGATTTTCCCTCGAATGCTGGTTCTAATTCGCCGGCATTTCTGCTTCGCCGCCTAATCGCCGGCTTCTTTCCGCCTCCAGCACGGCAACGAGCCGCTCGCGCAGCAGCTCGACCGGCCGCATCAGCCGGCCCGGCAGCACGCCGTGCACGAGCCACACGTTGATCCCCGGCTCGACATCCGCCGTGTCGACGATCCGCAGCGCACCGCGGTGCGGACTGCGCGCGAGCGCCGCCGCCGACGCGATGCCGAGCCCCGCGCCGCGCGCGACGAGCGAGAGCTGCAAATCCGAGCCGAACGCTTCGACCGCGACGTCGAACGGCAGCCCGGCTGCGCTGAACGCGCGGCTCAGCGCCGAGCGCATCCCGCAGCCATCCTGGCTCAGCACCCACGGGTAGCGCGCGAGCGCGTCGAGCGGCAGCGGCCCCGGCGGCAGCGCGAAGTCGCGCGCGGCGACGAGCACCGTCGGCTGCACGCCGAGCAGCGTCGACACGAGCGTTTCCGGCATCGGAAAGCTCGCCGGCATCATCACCGCGGCGGCGTCGAGCGCCGCACGCTCGACGTTTTGCAGCAGCGCCGGCGACCAGCCGGCCGTGATCCGCAGCGTGAGGCGCGGAAACGCGTCGCGCAGCCGGTCGATCGGCCCTTCGAGCGCGAGCTCCGACAGAAACGGCGGCACGCCGATCCGCAGTTCGCCCGCCGGCTCGCTGCCGGGCGAGGCGACGGCGAGCAGCTCGTCGACCGAGCGCAGCACGTTGCGCGCGAGCGCATAGACTTCGCGGCCCGCCGCGGTCGGCTTGAGCGGCTTGCTCTGCCGATCGAGGAGCGGCACGCCGAGCGTCGTCTCGAGGTTCTGCACGCGCCGCGTGAGGCCGGGCTGCGTCAGATGGAGCCTGGTCGCGGCGGCCACCATCGAGCCGCTGTCGACGACCGCCACGAAGGCTTGAAGATCACGCGTATTCAAAACAAACTCGCATAATCATATTAAACATATTTCAATTGTCGCATAACTGGCGCGTCTCTACGATGAGGGCTCGTTCATTTCCGAGACCCTTCCGATGAACCGCCCCGCCGATCTTCGCGCCGGCCCGGCCGCCGGGCGACCGCGCGCCGCCCCCGTCCCCGCGCCCACGCTCACGCCCGCACTCACCGTGTTCTTCTCGGCGACGGTCGGCGTGATCGTGCTCAATCTGTTCGCCGCGCAGCCGCTGACGGGGCCGATCGCGGCCGAGCTGCGGCTGCCCGCGGGCCTGACCGGGCTCGTTGCGATGCTGCCGCAGCTCGGCTACGCGGCAGGCCTCGTGCTGCTCGTGCCGCTCATCGACCTGCTCGAAAACCGCCGGCTCATCGTGACGACGCTCGCCGTCTGCGCGGCGACGCTCGCGCTGCCCGCCGTCACGCGCTCCGGCGCCGTATATCTGGCCGCGGTGTTCGTCGCCGGCGCGGCGTCGAGCGTGATCCAGATGCTCGTGCCGTTGGCGGCGTCGATGGCGCCCGACGAAAATCGCGGCCGCGCGGTCGGCAACGTGATGAGCGGCCTGATGCTCGGCATCCTGCTGTCGCGGCCGCTCGCGAGCCTGATCGCCGGCGCGGCGGGCTGGCGCGCGTTCTACGGCGCGGCCGCCGCCGCCGACATCGCGATCGCCGCGGTGCTCGCCGCGAGGCTGCCGCGGCGAGCACCGTCGCTGCCGACCCGCTATGCGGCGCTGCTTCGGTCGCTCTGGACGCTCGCGGCGACCGAGCGCGTACTGCAGCGGCGCGCGCTGTCCGCGGCGCTGTCGATGGGCGCGTTCAGCGCGTTCTGGACCGCGATCGGTCTGCGCCTCGCCGCTGCGCCCTTCGATCTCGGCTTGCACGGAATCGCGATGTTCGCGTTCGCCGGCGCGACGGGCGCGATCGTCACGCCGTTCGCCGGCTTGGCCGGCGACCGCGGCCGGGAGCGCGGCGCATTGCGCGGCGCGCACGTGGCGATGCTCGCCGCGTTGGCTGCGCTCGGCGTCGCGGGCGCGGGCTGGGCCGGGTTCGACGCGGCCGCGCATCCGGCGCTCGCGCTCGCGCTGCTCGTCACCGGCGCGGCGGCGCTCGATGCGGGCGTCGTCGCCGATCAGACGCTCGGCCGCCGCGCGATCAACCTGCTGAATCCCGCCGCGCGCGGGCGGCTCAACGGGCTCTTTGTCGGGCTGTTCTTCGTCGGCGGCTCGCTCGGCGCCGTGCTCGCCGGCGCGGCGTGGGCATGGGCGGGCTGGGGCGCGGTGTGCGCGGTGGGCCTCGCGTTTGCGGGCGCCGCGTTCGCGCTGGACTGGATCGGCTCGCGCGAACAGGCGACGCGCTGAAACGAAGAAGCCCCGCGCCGTAGCCGACGCGGGGCGTTTCGTTCTTTCATGCGGCGCTTCGCCGGCCCGCGCCCGCTCAGTGCCGCACAAGCGCCATCATCGCGCCGAAGCCGACGAACAGGCCGCCCGTCAGCCGGTTGAACGCCTTCGCGACATTCGCGCTGCGCAGCGTCACGCCGATCCGCGTGCCGAACGAGGCATAGACGATATACCAGCTCACCTCGATCACCGCGAACGTCGCGACAAGGATGCCGAACTGCGGAAGCGTCGGCGCGGACGCGTCGATGAACTGCGGCAGCAGCGCGGCGGCGAACAGGATCGCCTTCGGATTGCTGCCTGCGACGAGAAAACCGTTGCGAAAGAGCGTCCAGCGCGACACCGAGGCGACTGCGTCCGCACGGCCCGCGTGCGGCGCGACGTCGGCCGCGCCCGCCGCGGATTGCCCGTCGACGCGCGCGCGCCACGCCTTCACGCCGAGGTAGATCAGATACGCGGCGCCCGCGAAGCGCAGCGCGTCGAACATCGCGGGCCACGCCTCGAGAAATACGCCGAGGCCCGCGGCGGATACCGACAGCATCGCGACGAGCGCCGTCATGCAGCCCGCCATCGTCGCCGTCGAACGCCGCAGCCCGTGACGCGCACCGTGCGTCATCACGAGCAGCATGTTCGGACCGGGAATCGCCGACACGACGAACACCGTCGCGACGAACAGCCACCACGTATGCAGATTCATTGCCGCCCCGCTTTCGAAAATGAAATAGAAATGTCAATTATGCCGGGGAACGCGGGCCGCTGTCAGCCGCGGGGCAGCCGCGCGACGCATGCCGCATCACGCGCGCATCATCGCCCCGCACGGCGCGCCGCGACCTGGCCGAGCACCGCGAAATCCTTGTCGCCGTGGCCGTGCGCGACCGCTTCGATCAGGCTGTCGCGCACGACGCTCGCGACGGGCAGCGGCACCGACAGCGCGTCGCCCGCCTCGAGCGCGAGCCGCACGTCCTTCAGGCCGAGCCGCGCCTTGAAAAGCGCCGGCTCGTAGCGCGACTCGGCGATCATCGCGCCGTAGCCTTGATAAACGGGGCCGGGAAACACGCTGTTGGTGATCACGTCGAGATAGTCGTTCATCGCGACGCCGTGCGCGGCGAGGAGCGCCCCCGCCTCGCCCATCGTCTCGATGGCCGACGCGATCGTGAAGTTCGCCGCGATCTTCACCGCGTTCGCGTGCTGCGGCAGCGAGCCGAGCCGCCACGTCTTCTGGCCAATCGCGTCGAACGCGGGCTGCATCCGGTCGATCGCCTCCGCAGGCCCGGCCGCGATGATCGTGAGGCGCGCGGCTGCCGCGACGTGCGGGCGCCCCATCACGGGCGCCGCGACGTAGTGGATCGCCCGCTGCGCGTGCGCGTGCGCGAGCTGCTCGGCGAGCGCGACCGAAATCGTCGCCATGTTCACGTGAATGAGGCCGCGCGGCGCGTGCTCGAGGAGCGCCGCGTCGAACACCTCGCGCGCGGCCGCGTCGTCGGCGAGCATCGAGAACACCGCGTCGCCCGCGAACGCTTCGGCGACCGTCGCGACGTGCTGCGCGCCCAGCGCGACGAGCGGCGCGACACGTTCGGCGGAGCGGTTCCACACCCGAACGCGATGCCCCGCCTTCAGCAGATTCGCCGCGATCGCGCTGCCCATCTCGCCCGCGCCGATAAATCCGATGTCCATGTCGTGCTCCTTGTATTCGTCTTATTCGTCGAAAGCACGAGTAGAGCACAGGCGCGCGACATTTGCCGTTTCGCGGCAGCCATCGCGCGCGACGTGCGACAAGCGTGCGGCGGTGCGATACTGGGCCGATGGTCACCGTGACTTTCCGCTTCTACGAGGAGCTGAACGATTTCCTCGCGCGGCCGCTGCGCCGCCGCGAGTTCGAGCGCGCGTGCATGCGCGGCGCGAGCGTCAAGCACGCAATCGAGGCACTCGGCGTTCCGCACACCGAAGTCGAGCTGATTCTCGTCAACGGCGAATCGGCGCCGTTCAGCCGCGCGCTCGAAGATGGCGACCGCGTCGCCGTCTACCCGACCTTCGAAGCGATCGACATCCGCCCGCTGCTGCGCGTGCGCGCCGCGCCGCTGCGCGTCACGCGCTTCATCGCCGACGCGCATCTCGGCGGGCTCGCGCAATTGCTGCGGCTGGCGGGCTTCGACACGCTGTACGACAACCACTACCCGGACGACCTGATCGAGGCGATCGCCGCGCGCGAAGCGCGGATCGTCCTCACGCGCGACCGCGAGCTGCTCAAGCGCCGCACGATCACGCACGGCTGCTACGTGCGCGCGCTGAAGCCGCAGGCGCAACTGCGCGAGCTGTTCGACCGGCTCGATCTCGCCGGCGCCGCGCAACCGTTCCGGCTGTGCCTGTCGTGCAACGCGCCGCTGCGGCGCATCGATCCCGCCGAGGCCGAAGGCCGCGCGCCGCAAGGCGTGCTGCAGCGTCACACGCGCTTCGTCACCTGCGACGTCTGCCGTCGCGTGTTCTGGGAGGGCTCGCACTGGCGGCGCATGCGCGCGCTGATCGACCACGTGTCGCCGCCAAAGCCGCCGCACGCGTGACGCGTGCATCGGGCGCGGATCACGCGCGCAAAAAACGAACCCCGCGTTCGCGAGAACGCGGGGTTCGTCGTCACGAGCCGACGGCGACGCATGCGCCGCCGCCGACAGGCGCTTACTGCTGCGCGCCCTTGCCGTTCGTGCCGGCTGCCGACGCGGCTTCCGCCTTCGCCTTGGCCTTCGCCGAGCCGTGCTTCTTCAGCTCGTGCTTCGCCTTGCTCTTGTCTTGCTTCGCAGCCGAAGCTGCCGCCGGTGCCGACGCTGCCGGTGCCGACGCTTGCGCGAACACGGAAGCCGAAGCGAATGCGATAGCGGCGGTTGCCACCGAAGCGATGATCTTCTTCATTGTTTTTCCTTGAATATCCAAACGGAAATATCCGGTTAATGACGATGCGTTGGAGCGCATCCGACGCCGGTGTTGTTCGAGATTCACGGCTCGCGCCTTACGTGACGTAAGGCTTTTGTCGGCATGAATGCTCGTGCGCCGGCTCTATAACGCAGCGCGTGCGCGCCGCGTTGACACGCCGTGCGCGTCTTTCGAGGTGATTCGAATATCGGCTCGAAAGATCAAATAGATAGCATGATCGGCAAATGATCTTTCAGATCTCGGTCAAATGCCGCGCATTGTTTTTTTGCGTGCGATTCGATGAGCGAGCGTGAATCGTGCAATTCGCACGGTCGATGTCGACAGAAACCGCGTGCCTTCATGCATGATACGGTGACGCACGACGCGATCACATTCGCCCGGCATTCGATTCGCTCGCGATACGCGCGACCTCGAATGAGCCGCGGCGAACGCTCGCAAGCGGTACGACGAGCCCGATCGAAAACAATTTTTAACACAAACGACGCGCATGCCTTGTTAGGCTCGCGACACGATCGGATTTTTCCTCTATCGTTTCGGCGCGCCGCCGTTCGCGCGACGTCGCGCATCGGACCGACGCGAAACGCATGGAATCCGGATGCGTTTTTGCCGAACGACTCACCTTGGATCGCCCATGAAATCGACTCAGATTCTCGCTAGCTGCGCGCTCGCCGGCACCGTGGCTGCACTCGCCGGCTGCGCAGGCTCGCCCGCGAACGGCCCGCAGGCCGAATCGCCCAGCGGCCGGATCATCTACGTCGCATCGCCGCGCAGCCCGCGCGATGTTGAAAGCTGCCTGACGAGCCGCGTACCGCAGGCGCGCGTCGCGCAACGCAACCCGACGACGGTCCTGATTGGCCCGTATTCGGCCGATTCGGACTGGACCGTCACGCTTGCGCCCACCGCATCGTCCGGCACGACCATCGGCGTCTATCGCCCGCGCAGCGGCGACGGAGATCCGGAGGAGTCGGAACTGCGCTTCCACATCGCGCGCTGCGCGGTCTGATGCGCATCGCGCATCGCCGCAAGCGAGCGGCGCGCGATCGATGCCTTCACTGCGTCGCGGCTGCGCGCCGCGCGTCGACGTGCAACCAATCGATCACGTAAAACCCGAGCGCGCTGTTCGCGATCGCGATGACGCTGTACAGCGCGAATGCGCTGAGCCACGGCCGCCGGATCCGCGCGTCGGTCATCTTGAGCCGCGGCGGCGCACCGCGCACCTCGCGCGGCCGCGCGTCGTCGAGACGGCCGAGCCCCGGCAGGCCCGCGAGCGGCAATAGCGCGAACACGGCGAGCGTCGCGGCGAGATCGTAACGGCCGATCCAGCCGGCGAGCGGCGGCGCGATCACCATGCCGATCGCGGTTCGCATCGCCGGCACGCGGCCGCGAATGTCCGCGGCGCGTCCCCAGCGACGCGCAGCCGCGATCCAGACGACTCCGACGACGGCGATGACCGCGCCGATATGCGACGCCTGCAGATGCAGCATCCGCGCGAGCGGCGCCGCGAGCGCGACGAACGCGTAGTTGCCCGCCATCATCGTGAAGTTCGCGATGAGGAGCGGCGTCAGCGGCAAGCCGGCGCGCTCGGCGGCGGCCGGGGTTTCAACGGAAGTCGTGGACATGAGGCTCCTGTTCGTTCGATGAATGGATGCGCAACGCGCGCGCGGACGCGTCAACGCCGCGCAACGTGAGCGGCGAGACGCGCGTGCGCGGCCGCCGCGACGCTCGCGGCATCGTAATTCGGGCCGTCGCGGTCGCCTCGCAGCACGAGGTGCGCGTACGGATTGCCGTCGGTATGCAGCACGACCGGATAGCCTTCGTCGTGCAAGCCGATGAACGCGTGCGGCCGCATGCTGCTCTGCATCGCGTGAATCGCGATCTCGACGCCGCCGTCCGTGCCGTTCTTGAATCCGACCGGCATCGGCAGCCCCGACGCCATCTCGCGATGCACCTGCGATTCGGTCGTGCGCGCGCCGATCGCCGCCCAGCTCACAAGATCGCCGAGGTAGTGCGGCGTGACGAGATCGAGCGCCTCGATCGCGGCCGGCAGCCCGAGCGCGTTCACTTCGCACAGCAGCCGGCGTGCGGTCGCGAGCCCTTCGTCGATCCGATGGCTGCCGTCGAGGCGCGGATCGTTGATGAGCCCCTTCCAGCCGACCGTCGTGCGCGGTTTTTCGAAATACACGCGCATCACGACGCAGAACACGTCCCGCACCGCATCCGCGAGGCGCGCGAGATGCAGCGCGTAGTCGAGCGCTGCCTGCGGATCGTGGATCGAGCACGGTCCGACGATCGCGAGCCAGCGCGGATCGCGCTGCTCGAGAATCGCCTGCACTTGCCGTCGGCCAGCGTCGACGGTCGTCTGGATGGCAGCCGAGAGCGGATAGCGGCGGCGCAGCGCGGCGGGCGTCGGCAGCCGCATGCCGACCCGCTGCCGCGCGACGCTCGCGCGCGCCCCGGCCACGCCGCCGTTCGGGTACAGGGTGATGTTTTGTTCGTCGGCACGATCGGCTTCGTCGGGCCGCACATCGCGAGACTTCTCGTCGGCGACGATCACCGCTACTACCTGCCGGGCGGCATGCTTGCGGGCGCAATCATGCTGTCGGGCGCGTCGATCCTCAGCAAAACGCTCATCAGCGGCCTCGTGCTGCCGATCGGCATCATCACCGCGCTCGTCGGCGTGCCGCTTTTCATGACGCTGATCAGTCGGCGCAGACGCGATGGCTGTTCGAGCAGTTACGCCTGCACCGGCTCGCGATGAAGCCGCTCGACAGCCTGTCGGGCGGCCAGCGCCAGATGGTCGGCCTCGCGCAGGTACTGGTGCGGCACACGCCGCTCCTGCTGCTCGACGAGCCGACGAGCGCGCTCGACCTGCGCTGGCAATTGCTCGCGCTGGAAGCGATGCGCGACGCGGCAAGCCGCCGCGCGGCGATCGTCGTCGTCGCGATGCACGATCTGAATCTCGCATCGCGCTTCTGCGACCGGATGGTGCTGCTCGGGCCGGACGGCGTGCTGGCGGGCGGACGGCTTGCCGTTCAAAGTGCTCGAACCGGCGCGCTTGCGGCGCGCGTATGCGGTCGATGCGCGGGTCGAACGCACTTCGGAGGGGGAGCACCTCGTACTCGTCGAGCGGGCGGTTCCTGGCGTCGATTACGAGACGACGGGCCGGTAAGCGCGGCCGCGTTGTCCGGGCTTTTCATCGGCATGCGCGCGGCGGAGATGCGCGCATGCACGCTTCGCTCTCTTCGGCGTCTTTTCCTTGTGCATATCGATTCGCATCTCCGCTGCGGATCGCGCTGCTTGGCGACGGAAGCAATCTACATTCAGCCGCGCAACGTCACGTTTTCCGCCAGCCCGTTTCTGTGCGCCTCCGTGAACGTTCGATGGCTGCGAGCTCGCTCGAATCCGAATCGACGCGACGACGCATCGGCACGCCTTTCTCCATCCAGTCGATTCGAACCGAACACAGTTCTCATCAACCCTGCCAATGCGGCTTTGTTCGATTCGACTCGTCGACTGCTTTCGGCGTCGACACAAGCGCCGTCGGCCGTTTTGTCTCCAATTCTTTTAATTGATGGATGTATACGTAGTAAAAGTTAACAAAAGCGGCTCTTTCCTGTGGACAACCCAGGTTTTCCCTGACGGATCAGAGCGGCATCAATTCCATAACTGTATCGGCTGTGCGTGAATATCCGCCGCGAGCAAAGGACAACTTCGATGCGTCCGGAAGCGAGGCCGGTTTTATCAAGATTTGGTCCACAGGCTGGGCGACGAGTTATCCCGAGGATTTCCAGATCTGGGTGTGGATAACTCTTGTTCTTCGCACGCAGGCCCAATGTTTTCCTGTGTTTGCATTCGCTTTTACAGCCGCTTCAAGTCGACGCGCACGAACCCGGCATTCAGTCGAACGAGCCCGAAAAGCGGAGCCGAATCAGCGCTCCCAGCGCCTGCCGAACGACACCGTCGCTTCGCACATGCAGCCGATCAACACGCCGACTATCCCGATGAACGTGACCGTCGTCCCGAGCGACGAGAGCGCCGACGCATCGGGCGCGCGAATCTCGACGCCGAACGCCGCGAGCAACCCGAACAGCATCGCGCCGGCGCACGCGATCGCATAACCGCGCATCAGCTTCGGATAGCGCGCGTGGCGCGGCCCGAACGCGCGAAAGAGCGCATAGCCGAAACAGAACCAGTAGACGGCCGCAGGCAACCCGGTAGACGCAACCCAACCGCTGTCGATCGTCATGATCGGACTCCGTGAATGTCGTCGTTCGGATGGCGCGTGCGATCGGGGTATCGTGCACGACGCTGCGTGCTCGCGCGCCCATAGTTTCTTTTACTAAAATTAAGACAAATACAGGAACATCCACTCGCGAACAGCCACTAGCATAGCGCCAAATACCAGACTCCGACCGGGGGGCATCTGTTCATGCATGCTGGAGACAACGCTCGATGCATCCACCGATTCGCCGCGCGAACCGATACGCGCGCACCACGCCCGCCATCGCCGCCGAGCGCCGACCGCGCCGCGCGACGTCATGCACCACTTCACCGCGTGTTGTTCGCCCTATCTTCCACTTGAGTCACGCCGGCTCGCGCAAGCGGGACGTCCGTACCGCGCGCGCCTGAAGCGCTGCCCGCGCGCCTTCGCGCAGCCGATTCACATCCTGCTCGCCGTCCTCGAGACGACGCGAGGCATGCGCACGGCGCCGACGCATGCGTTGCCGATTTCACAAACTCAAAGGAGACATCCCGATGCAGAAAGGAAGTACGGAAACCGACCTACACCGAGGGCTCGGACAACGACAGATGCGCCTGATCGCGCTCGGCGCCGCGATCGGCGTCGGCCTTTTCCTCGGCTCGGCCAATGCGATCAAGATGGCGGGGCCCGGCATCATCCTGTCGTACATCATCGGCGGCGCCGTGATCTTCGTGATCATGCGCGCGCTCGGCGAGATGGCCGTGCACGAGCCGGTCGCCGGCTCGTTCAGCCGCTACGCGCGCAACTACCTCGGGCCGCTCGCTGGCTACCTGACGGGCTGGAACTACTGGTTCCTCTGGCTCGTCACCTGCATCGCCGAAATCACGGCGGTCGGCATCTACATGGGCATCTGGTTCCCGGACGTGCCGCGCTGGATCTGGGCGCTCGCCGCGCTGGCCGCGATGGGCTCGGTGAACCTGCTCACCGTGAAGGCATACGGCGAGTTCGAATTCTGGTTTGCGCTGATCAAGGTGGTGACGATCGTCGTGATGATCGCGGCCGGCATCGCGATGATCGCCTTCGGCATCGGCAATCACGGCGTGCCGATCGGCATCTTGAACCTCTGGGCGCACGGCGGCTTCTTCCCGAACGGTGCGCAGGGCGTGCTGATGTCGATGCAGATGGTGATGTTCGCGTACCTCGGCGTCGAGATGATCGGGCTGACGGCGGGTGAAGCGGAGAATCCGCAGAAGACGATTCCGGGCGCGATCAATTCGGTGTTCTGGCGCATCCTGCTCTTCTACGGCGGCGCCCTCTTCGTGATTCTGTCGATCTACCCGTGGAACGAGATCGGCACGCAAGGCAGCCCGTTCGTGATGACGTTCGAGCGGCTCGGCATCAGGACGGCCGCGGGCATCATCAACTTCGTCGTGCTGACGGCGGCGCTTTCGTCGTGCAACGGCGGCATCTTCAGCACGGGGCGCATGCTGTACAACCTCGCGAAGCAGGGCCACGCGCCGCGCACGTTCGGCGAGGCGACGGCAAGCGGCGTGCCGCGCCGGGCGATTCTTGTTTCGATGGTGGCGCTGCTGGTGGGCGTGCTGCTCAACTACCTGGTGCCGGAGAAGGTGTTCGTCTGGGTGACGTCGATTTCGACGTTCGGGGCGATCTGGACGTGGGGCGTCATTCTCGTCACGCAGATGAAGTTTCGCGCGAGCCTCGCGCCGGCAGAGGAGCGCGCGCTGCGGTTCCGGATGCCGTTCTGGCCGTATGGGTCCTGGGTGGCGCTCGCGTTTCTCGTGCTCGTGGTCGGGTTGATGGCTTATTTTCCGGACACGCGGGTCGCGCTTTATGTCGGGCCGGCTTGGCTCGTGTTGCTCGTGGTGCTGTATTACGCGTTGAAGCTCGAACCGGAGGGTGGGAAGGCGGCGGGGTTGGAGCGCAGGTATGGGCGCGGTTGATTGATTCGCGAAGGAGAGCGGCGCGAAGTGGTTTGCGATGGCCGGTTGCGTGGGCTGCTGTGCGGTTCGGCGCGCTGCTCTGTTGAGTGTTTTGAGGAGGTCTTAGCCGGCCAAACAAAAAAAGGGCTTGGCCATTCGGCCAAGCCCTTTGAATTCTTTGGTGGAGCGGAGGAGGATCGAACTCCCGACCTTCGCATTGCGAACGCGACGCTCTCCCAGCTGAGCTACCGCCCCTCACCAACAGCCGATGATAATACATCACATCATCAGCACTTGACAACAGATTTGCGCCGATTATTTCGACGGCGCGCCGGCCAGCACCCACTGAACGACCGAGCGCACATCGGCATCGCTCATCCGCGGGTGCGCGGGCATCGGGATCGCGCCCCACACGCCCGAGCCGCCGTCCTTCACCTTCTTCGCAAGCTTCGGCACCGCCTGCTGATCGCTCTTGTATCGCTCGGCGATCTGCCGGAACGACGGCCCGACGAGCTTCCGGTCCACCGCGTGGCAGCCCATGCACGCGTTGCTGCGCGCGACCTTCAGGCCATCGCCGACATCCGCACGCGCCGGCGCGGCCACCATCGCGCCGCCAAGCACCACAATCGAAGCAACGGCACCGCCCATCATCCTTTTCACGTACTTCGCCACCATCACGGCGTCCCCGCCTTCGGATTGCCCGGATGCACGTTCGTCGAATTGGAGACCGGCGCGGGCGTCTGCAGCGGCGTCGCGGTGACGCTCGAATCCGGCACCGCGCCGACCGTCGCGCCTTCGGCGGCCGTCGCGGGCGCGGCGGCCGCCGACGCGCCGCTCGCGGGCGTCGCCGCCGTCAGCGCCTGGGCTTCCTGCGGCTTGATGTACTGGAACACCTTGACGACCTTCTCGACGCCCGGCACACGGCTCGCGACGTCCGCGCCGCGGCTGCCTTCGTCGGTCGTCACGAGACCCATCAGATAAACGTTGCCGCGCTCGCACACCACCTTGTAGTTGTTCGCGGAGATGCCCTTCTCGGCGATCATCGCGGTCTTCACGCGGCCTTCGAGATACGAGTCGTTCGCCCGGTCCGACAGCGAACTCGCCGGCCCGACCCCGAGCTCGTTGACGATCGCGTTCACGTTGTTGATCCCGCGGACGATCTCTTCGGCGCGCTGCTTCGCGGCGTCGCTCGGCACTTCGCCCGTCAGCAGCACGCGGCGGTTGAACACCGTCACGTTCACGTGCGAGCCGTCCGGCAGCCCGTTGTTCATCTGCGTCAGCGCCTTCACCTGGATCTCGCGATCCTCGGTCTGCGCGCCGAGCGTGCGGCGATCGGTCGCGACGAGCGCGCCGCCGCCCGCCGCCGCGCCGGCAACTGCCAGCACGCAGCCTTGCAGCGTTGCGGCCAGGCCGGCCGACAGGCCGATCACGAGCGTAGTTCTGACTAGCGTCTGTCTGACGCGGCTGTTACTCATCGACGGCTCTCCTTCGAATCAATCCTCGCCCAGCAGCATCGCGTCGATGCCGTCGCACAGGCAATGGATGGTCAGCAGATGAACTTCCTGGATGCGCACCGCCCGCTCGGACGGCACGCAGATCTGAATATCGGTGTCGGCGAGCGACGCGCCCAGGCGTCCTCCACCGTTGCCCGTCAGCGCGATGACGATCATCTCGCGCTCGCGCGCCTCCTCCACGGCGGCCAGCACGCGCGGCGATTCGCCGAGCGGATCGAGCACGAGCAGCACGTCGCCCATCTGGCCGAGCGTGCGCACTTGTTGCGCGAAGATCTGATCTCCGTCGCCCCCGGTGCCGGAGCGGCTCGCATCGGTGTGGAGCGCGAGCCCGGGCAGGCCGGGACGCTCGCGCTCGAATCCGCCGATCAGCGCGGCGGCCAGCCGCTCGCTCGCGGCGGCCGACGGGCCGTCGCCGCATGCGACGATCTTGTTGCCGTTCGCGAGCGCCATGAACATCGCGTCGACGGCCGCCGCGATCGGCAGGGACAGCGCGTCAAGCGCTTCGCGAACGAGCGCGGCGCTGTCGCGGATATGTTGCTGAATACGTTCGACTGACATCGATTCCTAATCGGGTACTGCGCGCGTGGTCTGCGTCGCGCGGCATCGTGAGTGCGGCGAGTTTACCGCACTCCGCCCCCGCCGCCCGAGCGTCGCCGCATCTCCTTACATCTCGACACAAGCTAAGCGGGTTCGTCGGCGCGAAACGCGTCGCGCAGCCACTCGAGCCGGCCGCCCTCGAACGCGACGACGTCGAAGCGGCACGCGCTCGCGCCGCCCGTGCGCGCCCAGAACGCATGCGCCGCGTGCAGGAGCCGCATGCGCTTGCGCGCGCCGATGCTCGCCGCCGCACCGCCATAGCGGCCGCTCGTGCGCGCGCGCACTTCGACGAACACGAGCGTGCCGTCGCGCTCGCGCATCACGAGGTCGATTTCACCGCCGCGCACGGTCACGTTGCGCGCGACGAGCGCGAGCCCAGCGCGCTCGAGGAAGCGCTGCGCGCGCGTCTCGAACGCGGCGCCGACGACGCGCCCAGACCCGGCCGCCTTCGAAAAGCTGTTGCGCGGCGCGGCTTCGGCATCGCCCGCCTCCTGCCGCGACGCGCGCGCGTGGCACAATGCGGGGCTTCTTCCGTTTGCGCCGCGTGCGGGCGCCTTTCGTGTCATGACTTCCCTCCTCGATCTCGCGCAGGCGCAGCACTATCCGACGGGCGCCCTCTACGTCGTCGCGACGCCGATCGGCAACGCCGCCGACATCACGCTGCGCGCGCTGCACGTGCTCGCGCTCGCCGACCGCATCGCCGCCGAGGACACCCGCAACACGGGCCAACTGCTCGCGCGCTACGGAATCTCGAAGCCGCTCGTCGCCGTGCACGAGCACAACGAGCGCGCGGCCGCCGCGAGGCTGATCGATCACCTGCGCGCAGGCGAGCGGATCGCGTATGTGTCGGACGCCGGCACGCCCGGCATTTCCGACCCCGGCGCGAAACTCGTCGACGCCGTGCGCGCCGCCGGCTTCGGCGTGATCCCGCTGCCGGGCGCGAACGCGGCCGCCGCTGCGCTCAGCGTGGCGGGCGCCTGGGCGGGCGCATTCACGTTCGCGGGCTTTCTGCCGCCGAAGCCGAAGCAGCGCGACGCGGCGCTCCAGCCGCTGAAGACGCATCCATACGCACTTGTGTTCTACGAAGCGCCGCACCGGATCGTCGAGACGGTCGAGGCGCTCGCGGCGACGCTCGGCGGCGACCGCCGGCTGCTGATCGCGCGCGAGCTCACCAAGCTACACGAGGAGCTGTTCGAGGGCACGCTGGCCGAAGGGCCAACGTGGCTGCGCGCGGACGCGAACCGGCAGCGCGGCGAGTTCGTGCTCGTCGTCGAGGGCGCGCCGCAGGACGAGCGCGACGATGATGAACGCGCGCACGACGCGCTGCTCAAGCTGCTGCTCGACGAAGTGCCGGTCAAGAGTGCGGCGAAGCTCGCGGCGGCGCTGACGGGCGCGTCGCGCAACGCGCTCTATGCGCGCGCGCTCGCGCTGAAGAAAGAAGAAGAGGAGTAAGGATTCGCCGCACAAGCGAAAGGGGCCGCATGAAGCGGCCCCTTTCGCATGCGTTCGATTGTCGTCCGGGCGGCCGATGCGCCGCCCTTGCCGCGATTACTTCGTGAGGTTCGACGCGAGCGTCTCGTCGCGCGCGACGCGCGCCTCTTCGGGCGACAGCCCCTGGATCTTCACGCGCGCGGTGCCCGCGTGGATGAGGCCGATCACCTTCGCCGCCGCATATGACAGATCGAGGATCCGGCCGCGCGAGAACGGTCCGCGATCGTTGATCTTCACGACGACAGACTTGCCGTTCGCCTGGTTCGTCACGCGCACGTACGACGCGAGCGGCAGCGTGCGGTGCGCGGCCGTGAGCTCGTTCATGTTGAAGCGTTCGCCGTTCGCGGTGCGGCGGCCGTGAAAGCCCTTGCCGTACCACGATGCGCGCCCCGTCTGGCGGAAATCCGAAACGTCCGCGGCGTCGATCGGCTTCGCGTCCGCAAGCGATGGGCGCGATGCGTCCTGCGAGCCGGCTGCGGGCATCGAAGCGAGCGCCGTGTCGAAGTTCAGCGGCGCGCCCGCCGATTCCTTATTGTTGTTGGCCGCGCCTGACGCGGCCGTGCGCAGCGCGTCCTTCGCCGCGGCGCCTTTCGCCTGTTCGGAAGTCGGTGCGTTCGGCGGCACCGCGCAGCCCGTCAGCGCGAAAAATACAGCTAGAGTCCCGAGGTGTCTCGGTAATCGAAATCTCATCGACGTGTCGCCTGCTTGTACGGATCGCGTCGCCACGAATGCGATCCGGACGGACATGCATGCCCCAGTCGCGCTCGCGCGCGGGCGGCTTGCATCTGGCGCGGCTCACGTTCTGCCGCAACCGGTCCTGATTAGCTTTCACGTCTGGCGCAACCTGTCCCCGGCAGCCTGACCAGACCCCACATGCCGCCAATCGAACATGGCTTCCACGTTCGTGCGCATCGTGAACTCAAACGCGCAGGAACGGCGGCATAGGCCTCATCCGGCGTCGCGGCAGCAGGGCCGCAGCGGGCGCGTTGCGCCCGGCCGGACAAGACGTGAGCACCGACGAATCGGCACTGGATGCACCGCCGGACAACCGGCGGCTCTTGCATTGACGGCGTCACGGAAACCGGAAGAAAACAGGTTCCGAACGCCCACTGACGGCGTGGTCTTCCACGCACACTGGGCCGCATTATACATAAACGAAAACAGTCGCCTCAAAAACGACCGCTTCCGATGATTGATTCTCTCTATGATCGAAACAATCGACATTGAACCGGCGCGCGCGGCGGGCGATCCGTCGGGCCAGTACAATCGGGGCTTTTAGCCGCCGCTCGCGCCATGAAAGTCACGCTCATTCCGGTCACGCCGTTCCAGCAGAACTGCTCGCTGCTCGTTTGCGAGAAGACAGGGCGCGCCGCCGTCGTCGATCCCGGCGGCGATCTCGAACTGATCGAGCAGGAAGTTGCCCGGCAGAGCGGGCAGGTCGAGAAGGTGCTGCTCACGCACGGTCACGTCGACCATTGCGCGGGCGCGAAGCGGCTCGCCGCGCATTACGGCGTGCCGATCGAGGGGCCGCACGAGGACGAGCGCTTCTGGATCGAGAAGCTGCCGATGCAAAGCGAACGCTTCGGCTTTCCGGCCGCCGAAGCGTTCGAGCCGGACCGCTGGCTCGACGATGGCGATACCGTGACGTTCGGCGAAGAGACGCTCGAGGTCTATCGTTGCCCGGGGCACACGCCGGGCCACGTCGTGTTCTTCAGCCGCGCGCATCGGCTCGCGATCGTCGGCGACGTGCTGTTCGCCGGCTCGATCGGCCGCACCGACTTCCCGCGCGGCAACCACGCGGACCTGATCCGCTCGATCCGCGAAAAGCTCTGGCCGCTCGGCGACGACGTCACGTTCGTGCCCGGCCACGGCCCCGTGTCGACGTTCGGCAACGAGCGCCGCACGAATCCGTTCGTCGCAGACGGGGTGGCGGGATGAGCGCCGCGCCGATGCCGATCCGCGAAATCTACGTGAGCACCGACGTCGAGGCGGACGGCCCGATCCCGGGCCCGCATTCGATGCTGAGCTTCGCGTCCGCCGCGTTCACCGAGGACAAGCAGTTGATCGCGACCTTCTCCGCGAATCTCGAGTTGCTGCCGGGCGCGGCGGCTCACCCGGTGCAGGATGCCTGGTGGAAGACGCAGCCCGAAGCGTGGGCCGCATGCCGGCGCGATTTGCAAGCGCCGGAGGCGGCGCTCGCCGCGTACGTCGAATGGGTCGAGGCGCTGCCCGGCAAGCCCGTGTTCGTCGCGATGCCGGCGGGCTTCGATTTCACGTTCATGTTCTGGTACATGATGCGCTTCACCGGGCGCTGCCCGTTCTCGTGGTCGGCACTCGACATCAAGACGCTCGCGTTCGCGATCACCGGCCTGCCGTACCGGAAGGCGATCAAGCCGCGCTTCCCGAAGCACTGGTTCGACGACCATCCGCACACGCACATCGCGCTCGACGACGCGATCGAGCAAGGCGCGCTCTTCTGCAACATGCTCGCCGACCTGCGCGCGCTGCAGACGGCGAAGGCGTCGGCGCCGCCCGTCGAAGAAGCTGACGAATCAGCACAAAATGCCGCCGACGGCCCGAGAAATTAGCGAATATCGCTCGTTTCAACGGCCTCAGATTGCCTTTCTTTTCACCCGCCTCTACCATTGCCAAATGATGTAGCCGCTTTGGAGGCGCAGGTGACCCTCGATACCTTTTCGCAAAAAATCCTTCGCCTGTTGCAGCTCGACGCGCGCCGCTCCGTGCAGGAGATCTCCGATCAGGTCGGCCTCTCCAGCACGCCGTGCTGGCGCCGCATCAAGGATATGGAGCAGTCCGGCGTGATCCAGCGCTACACCGCCCTCCTCGATCGCGAGAAGCTCGGGCTCCATATCTGCGCGCTCGCGCACGTTCACCTGACCCGCCACAACGAAGGCGGCGTCGAGCAGTTCGAGCGGGAGATCGCGACCTGCCCCGAGGTGACCGAGTGCTACAGCACGACGGGCGAGGCCGATTACATCCTCAAGATCGTCGCCCCGGACATTAAGGCCTACGACATCTTCCTGCACGAGCGGATCTTCAAGATTCCTGCCGTTTCGCAGGTGCGCACGAGCGTCGTGCTGCGCGAGATCAAGTTCGATACGCAGTTGCCGCTCTGACGCGGGCCCAGTCGGGTTCGAGCAGGTTCAGGCGGCTTCGGCGCCGCCCGCGCCGCGTCGCGCTCGACCCGATCAGAACGGCCGGCCGACCGCCGCCGCGTCGCTCGACACGAGCGCGCGCGAAATGCTGAGGCGTCGCGCGCCGAACAGCCGCTTCAATGCTTCGATGTCCAAACGAGCGGCCGGATCGTGGTCGCCCTCCCGATCCCCGCTTGCGCCCGGCGCAAGCGTGATGTCGATTTCGAGCCCCGTGCTCAGGTAGTGCAGGTTGATCGTGCTCGCCTTCAGCCCCGCCTTCTCGAGCGCCGTCTCGATCTGCCCTTCGATCCGATCGCGCGGCGGCAGGTCGAGCACCGTGCGGCGCGCAACGTCGTGCTCGGGGTCGACGTGAATCAGCGCGTCGAGCACGCGCCGGTCGGTGAGCGCGCGCGCGCGCACGGCCTCCGCGATGTAGTGCCCCTCGGAGACGGACATCATCGGATCGACGAGGATATGCGCATCGACGAGCGCCGAATCGCCCATCTTGCGCGTGCGCAAATCGTGCACGTCGCGCACGCCGGGCGTCGATACGATGAGCGCGCGGATTTCGGCCGACGCGTTCTCGTCGAGCGCGCGATCCGACAGATCCTGCAGCGCGTCCCAGCCGAACGTCCAGCCCATCCGCGCGACCATGAAGCCGACGATCGCCGCGGCAATCGGGTCGAGAAGACGCACGCCGGCAAGACTGCCGACGATGCCGATCGCGACGACGAGCGACGACGCGGCGTCCGAACGCGCATGCCATGCATTCGCGACGAGCATCGCCGAGCGCACGCGCTGCGCCTCGCGCAGCATGTAGCGGAACAGCCCCTCCTTCGACAGCAGCACGACCACCGCGACCGCGAGCGCGCTCGCGTGGACGGGCGGGATGTTTTCGAGATGCACGAGCCGGTCGCCCGCGCGCCACAACATCCCGACGCCGACCGCGATCAGGATTGCGCCGAGAAAGAATGAAGCAACCGTTTCATAACGGCTGTGACCGTAATTGTGGTCGGCGTCCGGTTTTGCGCCGCTATGCCGGTTGGCGAGCAGCACCACAAAATCGGAAACCAGATCCGACAAAGAGTGGACGCCATCGGCAATCAAAGCCTGGGAATGCGCAATAACACCGACGACCACCTGCAGCGTCGCCAGAATCACGTTGAGGACGATGCTGACGAATGTACTCTTGCGGGCGACGACCTGTTTTTCCGACGCCAGGTCGTCATTTGAAAACGTAGACATGAAATATCGAATGCGGCAAAGGACACCGCAATTCTATCAAGCCGGACTTGAAAGTGCGCGAAGCGGGCTCAAAAAAACAAGCAAAATCAACCGCTTATGGAAACGCAACGCATTTTCATTTAGCATCAACATGACACTTTTATGACAAATACCGGGCGCGGCGCCCGGCATTCAAAACACAAAAGGCCACGTTCTCCTCGAAAGGGCGTGGCCTTTTGTGTTTGGCGGGCAGGTTGCGCTCAGATTGCGAATTGCTCGCGATTCTTGCCGGCGATCCAGCGAGGAGGCTTCCCGCGGCCTGACCAGGTCGCGCCGGATTCCGGGTCGCGGTATTTCGCCGCGACACCGGCGCGGGGACGACCCGCCTTTCCAGCTTTGCCACGACCGAGACCGAGTTCTGCGAGCGTGAAACCGTAATCGGCGATCTTTTGCTTGACGTCGCCCAATACCTCCGCGTATTCGCGCGACTTGGCTTCTTCGATCTGCTTCTCCAGCTTCTCTCGCTGAGCGAGAAGGTCCTTGTAAGAAGACATAAATTCCCTTTTATCTGACCAAATGGCGCCGATCTTGAGCCGGCTTGCCATCTTAACTAACGATGCCTCGGATAATTGGATCAAAGGTTAGCACAAAAAAGAATTCAGTGAATACCGCATCGCAGAAAATAAATGTTGTACTTTGTGATTTGATTGTTCAAATTGACCAGCATCCGCTTCATTTGCAATTATCGCCAGTCTTACAAGTGGATTGGCAAAATTCAGGACATATTTTAAGCTCGCAAACTGCGCAATTGATCCGAACAATCGAAATTGGAAGTTTTCATGAAACGAAAGGTTCCGTTGATTGAAAGCATGGACGCCGTCTTATCTCGTTTAATACGCTCACAATGTGCGGAATCGCTCATAATCGGCGCAACCGCTTTACGTGAGCGAAACGGCGGCGACCTCGCGCAGCGCCGCGGACAACGCTTCGGCATCCATTTTCGGCGCGTCGAACGGCGTGCGGCGCCTGCGCCCGTTCAAGCGCCAGTCCGCGCCGTAACGGTCGACGCCGAGCAGCTCGAGCCCCGCGCGCCGCTCCGGCGACGCGTCGTACTCGTCCCATAGCGCGCGCTCGTCGTCACAGCCGACGGGCGCGAGCGCGTCCAGCTCGGTTGCGTCGAGCCATCCCATCCGCCCGAATCCGCCGATATAGCGCAGCCGCTCGCACGCGAGCGCCCAGAACGTGAAGTCGCCGAGCGCGAGATAGCGCTCGCCGTCCGGGTGATAGCGCAGATAGCGCGCGGCCACGTGCGGATCGGCGCCGGCCGGCTCGAAGCGGCCGACGAGCGTGGCGCGCTCCGCCTCGAGCACGCTGTCCGCCGCGCCCGCCGCGTCGCCCAGGCCGTCGACGACGAGAAACCCGGCGCGCGGATCGGCCGCGAGATTGCGCGTATGCTCGGCGAGCCCGCTCACGAGCACGACCGGCCGGTGCCGCGCGTCGACCGCGTACGGCACCACGGTCGGATACGGATAGCCTTCGGGCGCGCGCGTGTGCGTCGCGAGCGTGCCGAGCGCATTGCGGTGAAGCAAATGAAGCGGTAAGGCGGCGGAAATGTTCACGTGCGCAATCCTTGCTTGCAAGAGCGAAACGTTGGTCGCGCCGGCGCAACTGTCCGCGCCGGGCGCACGTCAAGCATGCGCCCGGCGGCATCTCGTGCGCAACCCGGCAGCGCAAGCGAGATGCTCCGCGCTCCGCTAGAATCGGCGCTGTTTTCGTTAAGTGTCGCGTAAGCTTTGCAAGCTGTTCGCAACCGCTCTCCATTCCTTCGCCCAGCTTCCCCGTGCCCGACCAGTCACCCGATCTCGCTTCGCCCGCCTCCGGCCATCGCCGGCTTCCCGCCTCCACCCGTCAGCGCGCGAGAGCGGCAATGATGGCGCTCTTCTTCGTCGCAGGCATGATGTATGCCTCGTGGGGCGTGCACGTGCCGACGGTGCGCGACAAGTTCGCGCTGTCGCCCGCGCTGCTGTCGTTCGCACTCCTCGCGGTCGCGATCGGCTCAATCGTCGCGATGACGACCAACGCGCGCTGGATCGCGCGCGTCGGATCGCGCACCGCGTGCCTCGCGGGCGGCCTCGCGATGTCCGCGTGCGGCGCGCTGATCCTCGTCGTGCCGACCTACCCGCTGCTGCTCGCGGTGCTCGCGCTGTTCGGCTTCTCGATGGCGACGCTCGACGTCGCGATGAACGCCGAGGCGAGCGCCGTCGAATCGGCATTCGGCAAGCCGATCATGTCGATGCTGCACGGGATGTTCAGCGTCGGGGGGATGGCGGGCGCGGCGGCGGGCGGCGCGCTGCTGTCGGCCGGCATGGCGAGCGCCGTGCATCTCGCGCTCGCCGCGCTCGTGAGCGCGCTCGTGCTCGGGCTCGCGTGCCCGGCCGTGCTGCCGCACGCGCCGCACGCGGCCGCCGCGCACGGCGGCCCGCGCGCGAACCGCTGGCGCTCGCCTGCGCTGTGGGCGCTCGGTGCGATCGCACTCGTCGCGTTGATCGCCGAAGGCGCGATGTACGACTGGGCGACTGTTTACATGCGCGACGTCGTCCTGGCGTCGCCGGCGTTCTCGAGCGCCGCCTATGCGGCGTTCTCGGGCGGCATGGCCGCCGCGCGCTTCGCGGGCGATGCGGTCCGCGCACGTTTCGGCGCGCCGCAGCTCGTCTGCGCGAGCGCGACGCTCGCGTGCGTCGGCATGATCGGCGCGCTCGCGCTGCCGTATCCTGTCGTCGCGCTCATCGGCTTCACGCTGATGGGCCTCGGCCTCGCCAACATGATGCCCGTGCTGTTCGCCGCCGCCGCGCGGGTCGAAGGCATCCATGCGGCCGAAGGGCTCGCGCATGTCGCGGGGCTCGCGTACTTCGGGATGCTGTTCGGGCCGGTCGCGATCGGCGCGGTCGCGCAGGCGGCCAACCTGTCGGTCGGGCTGTCGATTGTTGCGCTGTGCGCGGCGCTCGTCGCAATCGTCGCGCCGAAGGCGTTGAGCCGGCTGAAGATCTGACCCGGCAATCGGCGAGGCGAGCCCGCGAGGCGACGCCCCGGCGCAGCGGCGAAACGGCGTTCAATCGGCCATCGGCCGCCGCGCGCATCGCGCGCTTTCCGCATCGACAAAAAAACGAGGCGCGCATGCCTTCGGGCATGCGCGCCTCGCCCCCTCCGTCGGCCGCTCAGACGGTTACATCTTCACTTCGGCCAGGAACGACTTCTTGCCGTTCTTGTAGTCGTACAGCGAAATCACGCCGTGTTGCAGGTCGCCCTTCGAATCGAAGGTCGTCGTGCCGATCACGCCGGTGTAGTTCGTCTTCGGCATCGCCGCGACGATCTTCGCCGGGTCCGTCGAGTTCGCGCGCTTCATCGCGTCGGCGATGATGTATACCGCGTCATACGTGAACGGCGCGTAGATCTGGATCGGCTGGCCGAAGCGCTTCTCGTACTTCTCCTTGAACGCCGCGCCGCCCGGCATTTTTTCCAGCGACGCGCCCGCTTCCGAGCACACGACGTTGTCGGTCGCATCGCCCGCGAGGTCCGCGAGCTTTTCCGTGCAGACGCCGTCGCCCGCGAAGATCTTCGCGCGCAGGCCGAGCTGCTTCGCCTGCTTCGCGAACGGGCCGCCCGTCGCGTCCATGCCGCCGTACATCACGGCATCCGGATTTTCACCCTTGATCTTCGTCAAGATCGCGCGGAAATCGACCGCCTTGTCGTTCGTCGCGTCATGCGACACCACCTTCAGGCCGAGCGCCTTCGCCTTCTTCTCGAACTCGTTCGCAAGACCCTGCCCGTAGGCCGTCGAATCGTCGACGACGGCGACGCTCTTGATTCCCTTCGAGCGCGCGTAGTTCGCGAGCGCCGGGCCCTGCTGCGCATCGGTCGCGACGACGCGGTAGGTCGTCTTGAAGCCTTGCTGCGTGTACGCCGGATTCGTCGCCGACGGCGAGATCTGCACGATGCCCGCATCGCTGTAGATCTTCGAGGCCGGGATCGACGTGCCCGAATTCAGGTGGCCGACGACCGCGACGACCTTGTCGTCGACGAGCTTCTGCGCGACTTGCGTTGCGGTGCGCGGGTCGGCCGCGTCGTCCTGTGCGTCGAGCTGGAGCGTCACCTTCTGGCCGCCGATCATGAGACCCTTTGCGTTGATCTCCTCGACCGCGAGGCGCGCACCATTTTCGTTGTCCTTACCAAGGTGGGCGATCCCGCCCGTCAACGGTGCGACATGGCCGATCTTGACGACCTGGTCGGCGGCAGCGTTCGTGGCGGCTGCAGCCAACAGCATAGCCGCCGCGCTGATCGGCAGCAGCTTTTGCATCTTGATATTCATGTAAGTCTCCAGTTTCAATCCCAAGAAAACACTTTCACCGACGCCCCGCACCGATCCCCGTGCTCGACAAAAATCACTGGGCATTCGCCGGCTGCATTGCTTTATCCACCTGCACCAATTAAGCGCGCGATGCACCGCATGCGGGGCGGCCTTCACGTGCTTGCGCGCAAGTGTAGGTGATCAAATTTATCAGTAGGATATTTTTAGAGAACTGGGATGACTACCGATGTCGCCTTTTTTCAAAGCCGGGATCGCCGGCCGCAAACCCGCTCCACATAAGGGTTTGCGCCTATTCGGATGAAGAATGAATGCGGAAAATGAAAGGCATGCTTAATGATTGGGAAAGCGATTTTAATCATGTTTTTAATCAATGCTTTCCGGCTGAAATAATTCGGCAAGCAGAACGTATCGGCAATGCGGCCGGCGTGCTTTTTTGTCGCGCCGGCCAATTCGTCAGGCTACCGAAATACCCTGGCGAGAAAGGGTCGCGTGCCATTCGGCGTCGAGCGCGTCGATCAATTGAGCGGCCGTTTGCGCTCCATCGCGGTGCTTGCCGAGCGGCGCCCCCTGGCCGGACCACAACGACAAATACTCGGCGTCGCCCGCACGCGCGGCGGCTTGCCGCAACTCCTGCGTCAACGCGTTTTGCACCGGATAGGGCGCGACCGAATCGAGTCGCTCGGTCAGTTGCGCCATCAGCGCATTGCGGATGCCGCGCGCATGACGGCCCGTGATCGCGCGCGTGACGGACGTCGACGTATCGTCGCTCGCGAGCAGACGCGCTTTCCAGCACGCCGGAATCGCGCTTTCCGCACACGTGAGGAACGCGGTGCCGAGCTGCGCCGCCTGCGCGCCGAGCGCAAGCGCGGCGGCGATCCCGCGCCCGTCCATGATGCCGCCCGCCGCGAGCACCGGCAGCTCCGTCGCGTCGACGAGCTGCGGCACGAGCGCCATCGTGCCGACGAGCGCGTCTTCGGCCGAGCCGACGAACGTGCCGCGATGGCCGCCCGCTTCCGCGCCTTGCGCGCAGATCGCGTCGGCGCCCGCCGCCCGCCACGCGAGCCCTTCGGCGACATGCGTCGCGGTGCCGATCACATACGTGCCCACGGCCTGCAGCCGCGCGACATCGTCTTTATCGAGCACGCCGAACGTGAAGCTCGCGGCCGGCACGCGCGCATCGACGAGCGCGTCGAGCTGCGCGTGGAAGTCGGGCGCGTAGCGCGCCGGCGGCGCGCCGGGCGGCAGCCCGAACTGCGCGCGCAGCGGATCGATCGCGCCGAGCGCACGGCGCACGACCGCGTCGTCCGGATGCGCGTCGGGCAGCACGAACAGATTCACGGCGAACGGGCGGCGCGTCGCTGCGCGCACCGCGGCGATCTCGGCGGCCAGCTTGTCCGGCGCGAACGACGCGCCGCCCAGACTGCCGAGCGCGCCGGCGTTGGAAGCGGCCGCGACGAGCGCGGGCGTCGTCGCGCCGACCATCGGCGCCTGCACGAGCGGCAGGCGCAAATCGAAACGGGCGGCGAACGGAGTCGTAGCGATACGGGAAGTCATGGCGAATCCTCGAATGGATGGGAGGCCGGGATGCGGAGGCGGTCATGCAAAAAGACGGGCGGAATCGAATACTCGACGAACCGACTCTACGCGCACGCGCGATGCGTGAAAAATGAATAATCCAGATCGGTCCGTTCGCGCGGCGAGAAGGCTCGCGGGGGGGCGTGGGGCCCGCCGATTCGGCCGCCGCGCGCGCCGCGCGAGCCGTTTCGCCGCGCTGCAACGACGCGGGTTTGATGGCACACTGGGCGCCGCTTCCCCATTCACCGTCAGGACCTTCACCGGTCTTGCTTTGCCAGGAGATCAGCATGGCTTCGCAATGGATCGACATCCCCGCCGGCAACGACACGTTCGGCGGCTACCTCGCGCTGCCCAAGCGCGGCAAGGGCCCGGCCATCGTCATCATCCAGGAGATCTTCGGCGTGAACGGCCACATCCGTTCGATCGCCGATCAGTACGCGGCCGACGGCTACGTCGCCCTCGCGCCCGACGTGTTCTGGCGCACGCAGCCGCGCGTCGAGCTCGGCTACGAAGGCGCCGACCGCGACAAGGGCATCGAGCTGCTGCAGAAGACGGACGTCGCGCAGGCGGTCGCAGACATCGGCGCGGCCGCGGCGGCGCTGCGCGCGCGCCCCGAGGTCGAGGGCAAGCTGGCCGCGATCGGTTATTGCTTCGGCGGGCGTCTCGCGTATCTCGCGGCGGCGCAGCGGCACGTCGACGTCGCAGTCGCGTATTACGGCGGCGGCATTCAGAATCACGTCGACGTCGCGGCGAAGGTCACGCAGCCGATCCTGTTCCACTACGCGGGCCACGACCAGTCGATTCCGCCCGACGCGGTCGACACGGTGAAGGCCGCGTTCGCCGGCCGCGCGAACGCCGAATTCCACCTGTATCCGGACGCGCAGCACGGCTTCAACTGCCCGGACCGCGCATCGTACGGCCAGCGCGCAGCGGCGCTCGCGCACGGCCGCACGCTGACTTTCCTCGCCGAACACCTGTAAGCTGCCGGCAATCGCCGCGCCCGCGCATCGCGCGGGCGCGCGCCGTGTCACCGCTCTCGCATTCCGAATCGTTCGCCGCTCGTCACCACGGGGGATGACTGTGCAGTCCGACTATCTGTGCCACGACGCGATCGGGCTCGCGCAGCTCGTCGCGCAGCGCGAAGTCAGCGCGCGCGAGCTGCTCGACGCCGCGATCGGCCGCGCGCAAGCGCTCAATCCGGCGCTCAACGCGATCGTGCTGAACGACTACGCGGCCGCGCGCGATCGCGCGACGAGCGGCGCGCTCAACGGCCCGCTCGCCGGCGTGCCGTATCTCGTCAAGGATCTCGGCTCCGCGGTGGGCGGGCTGCCGCTGTCGCTCGGCAGCCGCCACTATCGTCACTACGTGCCGGCCGAAGATTCGCCGCTCATCGCGCGAACGAGGGCGGCCGGGCTCAACATCTTCGGCAAGACCAACACGTCCGAGCTCGGGCAGATGCCGTACACCGAATCGGCGCTGTTCGGCGTGTGCCGCAACCCGTGGAATCTCGATCACACGCCGGGCGGCTCGAGCGGCGGCGCGGCGGCGGCCGTCGCCGCGGGCATCGTGCCGCTCGCGCATGCGTCCGACGGCGGCGGCTCGATCCGGATTCCCGCGTCGTGCTGCGGCCTGTTCGGCTTCAAGCCGTCGCGCGATCCGGCGCTAGCGCCGTGGCCCGTGCCGGGCGAGATCGTCGTCGAGCACGCGGTCTCGCGCAGCGTTCGCGACAGCGCGCTCCTCCTCGACATCACCACCGGGCGGATTGCGCCGGGCGCGCTCGACGGTGCGGGCGCGCCCGGCACGTATCTCGGCGCGCTCGACGCGCCGCCGCCCGCGCTGAAGATCGGCTACGTGACGGACCCGATGCTCGCGCCGGCGCTGTCGGCCGACGTGCGCGACGCGCTCGATCACACCGCGTCGCTTGCCGCGTCGCTCGGGCACAACGTCGAGCCGGCGGCGTTCAACCTCGACTTCGCGCAGATCGGCGAGGTATTCCTGACGATCTGGGCGGCGATCGCCGACGAGCTCGTGCTCGGCGCGGAGCGCATCACCGGGCGCAAGCCGGCGCGCGCCGAATTCGAGCCGGCGACGTGGGCGATGGCGCAGGTCGGCCGCCGGCTCGCGCGCGAGCGGCTGCCGCACATGCTCGAGCTGCAGCGGCAGATCACCGCGCGCGTCGCGGGCCTCGTGTCGCGCTATGACGTGATCCTGTGCGCGACGCTCGCCGCGCCGCCGATCAAGATCGGCGCAATGCAGCCGACGCCGTTCGAGACGCGGCAGATGGAGCTGCTCGGCGTGCTGCCGATGAAGCCGCTCCTCAAGCGCATGCTCGCGGAAGCGTCGCAGCAGGCGTTCGCGTGGGCGGGCTGCACGGAGCTCTTCAACCTGACCGGGCAGCCGGCGATGTCGGTGCCGCTGCACTGGACCGCGCGCGGGCTGCCGGTCGGCGTTCAGTTCGTCGCGCGGCACGGCGACGATGCGCGCCTGTTCACGCTCGCGCGTCAGCTCGAGCTCGCGCAGCCGTGGTTCGACAAGCGGCCGCCGCTCGCGCACGCGCAGGCGTGAGCGGCGGGCGATGAGCGACGAATGCGGCGCGCAGCCGCACGGGCCGCGCCGGCCGGCGTCAGAGCCCCAGCCGCTCGCAGACGATCTTCGTCGCCGCCGCGCCGTTGAGCGTGTAGAAGTGCAGACCGGGCACGCCCGCGTCGACGAGCCGCCGGCAAAGCCCCGTGACGACGTCCGCGCCGAACGCGCGGATCGAGTCCTTGTCGTCGCCGAAGCTTTCGAGCCGGCGCGCGATCCAGCGCGGCACTTCCGCGCCGCACATCTCGGAGAAGCGCATCAACTGCGAGAAGTTCGTGATCGGCATGATGCCCGGCACGACCGGCACGTCGACGCCGAGCTTCGCCGCGTCTTCGACGAAGCGGAAATACGCGTCCGCGTTGTAGAAGTACTGCGTGATCGCGGCGTTCGCGCCCGCCTTCACCTTGCGCGCGAAGTTCTCTAGATCGGCCTTCGGCGAGCGCGCCTGCGGGTGATACTCGGGATACGCGGCCACTTCGATCCGGAACCAGTCGCCGTGCTCGGCGCGGATGAAGCTGACGAGCTCGGACGCATAGCGCAGCTCGCCCACCTCGCCCATGCCGGACGGCAGATCGCCGCGCAGCGCGACGATGTGGCGGATGCCGTGCGAGCGGTACTGGTCGAGAATCGCGCGCAGGCTGTCCTTCGACGAGCCGATGCACGACAGATGCGGCGCGGCCTCGAGCCCCGCTTTCTGCATGTCGAGCACGGTGTCGAGCGTGCCTTGCTGTGTCGAGCCGCCCGCGCCGAACGTGACGGACACGAATTTCGGCTTGAGCGGCGCGAGTTGCGCGCGCGTCGCGCGCAGCTTGTCGACGCCTTCCGCCGTCTTCGGCGGAAAGAATTCAAAGGAAAGTTCGATCGGGTTCATGATTCAGGTGTCACCCCGTCAGCCGATATTGCGCTGACCGAAGATCAGGGCGGACAGCAGCCACGACACGATGCTGTACAGGATCGAACCGAAGAACGCGGACCAGAATCCCGACACTTCGAAGCCCTTCAGCAGCGACGCCGCGAGCCAGAAGCACAGCGCGTTCACGACGAGGATGAAGAGGCCGAGTGTGACGATCGTCACGGGCAGCGTGAGCAGGATCAGGACCGGCCGGATCACCGCATTGATGAGACCCAGCACGACCGCGACGACGAGCGCCGTGCCGAAGCTCTTGATGTGGATCGACGGCACGAGGTACGTGATGATCAAGAGCGCGAGCGCGTTGATGATCCAGGTCAGGATGACGGTCATGGATTGCTCCTTCTGCGGTTGACGATCCGGCCGGGCGCGGCCGCCCCGGAAGATGAGAACGCGCGATGCGTCGGGCGGCGCACTTCGCCCGCCGACGCGCCGCGCGCGGCGGACGTCAGGCGAGCGGCCGCCCGGCGCCCGCGCGCCGGGTACGGATCAAGATATCAGTAACGATAGTGATCCGGCTTGAACGGGCCCGCCTTCGACACGCCGATGTACGCCGCCTGATCGTCCGACAGCTCGGAGAGCTGCGCGCCGATGCGCGCGAGGTGCAGGCGCGCGACCTTTTCGTCGAGGTGCTTCGGCAGCACGTACACCTTGTTGCCGTACTCGCCGCCGCGCGTGAACAGCTCGATCTGCGCGAGGGTCTGGTTCGTGAACGAGTTCGACATCACGAACGACGGGTGGCCCGTCGCGCAGCCGAGGTTCACGAGGCGGCCTTCGGCCAGCAGGATCACGCGCTTGCCGTCCGGGAAGATGATGTGGTCGACCTGCGGCTTGATGTTCTCCCACTGGTACTGGCGGGTCGACGCGACGTCGATTTCCGAATCGAAGTGGCCGATGTTGCAGACGATCGCGTTGTGGCGCATCGCCTTCATGTGATCATGATTGATCACGTGGTAGTTGCCGGTGGCCGTCACGAAGAGGTCGGCCTTGTCGGCCGCGTATTCCATCGTCACGACGCGGTAGCCTTCCATCGCCGCCTGCAGCGCGCAGATCGGATCGATTTCCGTCACCCACACCGTAGCGCCAAGGCCGCGCAGCGACTGCGCGCAGCCCTTGCCCACGTCGCCGTAGCCCGCGACCACCGCGATCTTGCCCGCGATCATCACGTCGGTCGCGCGCTTGATGCCGTCGACGAGCGACTCGCGGCAGCCGTACAGGTTGTCGAACTTCGACTTCGTCACGGAATCGTTCACGTTGAACGCCGGGAACGGCAGGCGGCCGTCCTTTTCCATCTGGTACAGGCGGTGCACGCCCGTCGTCGTCTCCTCGGTCACGCCCTTGATGTGCGCGAGGCGCTTCGAGTACCAGTTGCCGTCGGCCTCGAGGTGGCGCTCGATCGACTTGAAGAGCGCGACTTCTTCCTCGTTGGTCGGCGTCGCGATCACCGAGCGGTCCTTCTCGGCCTTCGAGCCGAGGATGAGGAGCAGCGTCGCATCGCCGCCGTCGTCGAGGATCATGTTCGCGAACTCGCCGTTCGGCCATTCGAAGATGCGGTGCGAGAACTCCCAGTATTCGTCGAGCGATTCGCCCTTGAACGCGAAGACGGGCGTGCCGGCTTCGACGATCGCGGCGGCCGCGTGATCCTGCGTCGAGAAGATGTTGCACGACGCCCAGCGGACGTCCGCGCCGAGCGCCTTCAGCGTCTCGATCAGCACGCCCGTCTGGATCGTCATGTGCAGCGAGCCGGCGATGCGCGCGCCTTTCAGCGGCTGCTGCGCCTTGTATTCGTCGCGGATCTGCACGAGGCCGGGCATCTCGGTCTCGGCGATGTTCAGTTCCTTGCGGCCCCAGCCGGCCAACGCGATATCGGCGACGACGTAATCTTGTGCGGATTGGGAATCGATGACAGCGGCGTTCATCACGCCCTCCTTTCTAAAAAAAGTTCTAGAAAATTGTGACGTGAGCGCCGTTCAAGTAAGCGGCCGACATCGGCGGGAACGATCGCCGCTAAGCGACGATGCTGCGCCGACACACCGCTCGGTTGACCATTTCCGAGCCTGGCGGGCGGGGCCCGTCGCAACGCTCCTCGGAAACGAGGTGGGATTGTAGCAAATCGAGACGAAATTTTCCTGTCGGGCGGGGCCGGCCGCTCCCGTGCGGCATTTTGCCCGCTTCGCCGGCGCGCGCGGTTCAGCCGCGCCTCGCGCGCGAGGCCGCCGCGCGGCCGCTCAGCTCTCCGTGCCGACCCACGCCTGCTCGCGCAGCTTCGCGCGCAGCCGCGCGACCGCCTGGCTGTGCAGTTGGCACACGCGCGACTCGCTCACCTCGAGCACCGCGCCGATCTCGCGCAGGTTCAGCCCGCGCTCGTAGTACAGCGACATCAGCAGCTTCTCGCGCTCCGGCAGGTGCTCGATCGCATCGACGAGCGCGTCGCGCAGATGCTCGTCGAGCAGCGCCGACAGCGGATCGCTGTGATCGGCGCGGTAGCGGTCGAGAAACGGCTCGTCGTCGGCCGAGCGGTCGAAGTCCTCGTAGTAGACGAGCTGGCTGCCGTGCAGGTCCTGCAGCATCGACTGGTACTCGTCGAGCGGCATCTGCAGGTGCGCGGCGATCTCCGTCTCGTTCGCCGAGCGGCCGAGCCGCTGCTCGACCTGATGCACCGCGTGCTCGACCTCGCGCGAGGTCTTGCGCAGGCTGCGCGGCAGCCAGTCGTTGCTGCGCAGCTCGTCGAGCATCGCGCCGCGGATGCGCTGCGTCGCATAGGTCTCGAACTGCGCGCCCTGGTCTTCCTTGTAGCGGCTCGCCGCGTCGAGCAGGCCGATCATGCCGGCCTGGATCAGGTCGTCGAGGTCCACGCTCGCCGGCATCTTCGCGACGAGCTGCAGGCCGAGGCGACGCACGAGCGGCGCATATTGCGTCAGCACTTCGTCCTGGGAAATCTTGCCTTGAGCGTTATACATCATGCCCTCTCTTCGTCGTGGCGTTCAGGCGGCATGAGCCGCGCCTCGTTCAAACGCCGAACTTCCCGTCCGGACCCGGCCGATGCCCGGACTCGGGCGCATCGGCCAATACAGCAGATCGGCGGCGATCTGCCGGTAATCGCGCGCCGCCGCCGCCGACGGGAACGCGTCCACCACCGTGTGCGCGAGCCCGCGCGCGCGCTCGATCAGCGCATCGGCGGCGACGCAACCGGCGTTCGACAGCGACACGCACAGATACCGGCTCGCGACGCCCGCGAGGTTCTCGTAGGCGGCTCTCGCGTCGGCCGCGCTCTGCACGTGATTGATCAGCACGCGAAACTGCGCGAGCGCGTGCGCGTAGTGCAGCCGCTTCATGCATGCGTACGCCTCGGTGATCGCCGACGCCGACACGCGCGTGACGATGAGCACGTCGTGCGCGTCGCGCGCGAGCGCGGAGAACGCGCCGCTCGCGTCGAGCTGCGCGTCGACCAGCACGATGTCCGCCGCGCCGTCGCCGAGCGTCTCGAGCTGCGCATCGCTGTAGCCGACGCGCGCGAGCCGCGACGCCTCGCACACCGCGAAGCCGAGCTCGTGCCGCACCGGCTCGCCGTCGCGCAGCCACGAGCCGCACAGCGTCGCCGTGATCGAGCGGACGTTCGCGCGCTCGTCGACGACGAGCACGTCCTTGCCGAGCGCGGCGAGCGCCGCGGCGAGATTGGCGACCGTCGACGTGCAGCCGACGCCCGACGGTCCGCCCGTCACCGCGACGACGCGCGACGCGCGTCCGGCGAGCAGGCGCCGCAATCCTTCTGCCTGGTCGGCGATGCGCTTATCCAAAGCGGACCTCGTGCAGTTCGTTGCCGGTGCGCGGGCTCAACGCGGACAGCATCGCCGGCAGGTCGTCGTCGTGCGGCACGAACGGCGAATCCTCGCGCGGCGCGCAGAACGCGCTCTTGAGCAGGAATTTCTTCGTCGCGACGTACAGGTTCTCGGGCACCTTCTGGCCGGTCGACACGTAGTGGACCGGCAGCTTGTAGCGGATCACCGTGTCGAGCACGCCGCCCAGGTTGCTCGCCTCGTCGAGCTTCGTCAGGATGCAGCCCGCGAGATCGGGCAGGGCCGCTTCAGACTGGCCGGCCGCGCTGCGATACGCCTGCACGACTTCGTTGAGCGTGTCGCCGTGGCTCGTCGCGTTCAGCAGCAGCAGGCGCTGCACCGGCGTGTCCGCGCCGTGCAGCATCGCGATCTGGTCGGACACCGTGCGGTCGCGCTGGCTCATGCCGATCGTGTCGATCAGCACCATGTGCTTGTTGCGCAGCTCGGCAAGCGCGAGCTGCAGATCGCCGCCGTCCTTCACCGCATGCACCGGCACGCCGAGGATCTTGCCGAAGATGCGCAGTTGCTCGTGGCCGCCGATCCGGTAGCTGTCCGTCGTGAGCAGCGCGACCTTGCTCGCGCCGAAGCGCATCACGCAGCGCGCCGCGAGCTTCGCGGTCGTCGTCGTCTTGCCGACGCCCGTCGGGCCCATCAGCGCGAACACGCCGCCGCGCTCCATCAGCGCATCCTCGCTGTCGAGCACGGGCAGGTTCGCCGCGAGCACCGACTGCGCCCAGTCGGCCGCCGCGTCGAGCGTGTCGTAGCCCGCGCCTTCCGGCAGGTTGTCGACAATCATCCGCACGAGCTGCGCGGAGAAGCCCGCCGCGAACAGGTATTTCATCAGCGCGCCGTGCACCGGGTTGCGGCGCTGGCGCTCGTTCCACATCAGGCCCGCGAACTGCTCTTCCATCAGCTCGCGCAGCGAGCCGAGCTCCTGCATCACCGTATCGTTGACGATGCGCTCGATGCGCGCCTTCACCGCGTCCGCGACGGCGGTTGCCGCATCCTCGGGCAGGCGCAGCGCCGGCTTCGCCGCCGAAGGTTCGTCGGGCGGCAGCCGGCGCGCGGCATGGCGCACGATGTCGAGCGCCCATTCGGGCGCTTCGTCGGCTACCGCGCGCTCGCGCGGCGCGTGCGTTGCGTGCGTTGCGCGCGCCGCGGCGCGCGGCCGCGCAACGAGCTCGTCGTGCTGCTTCGTCAGCCGCTTCGCGTGCTCGACGAGCCACGGCGCGGGCTCGGACGGCGCGGCGGGCTGGGCGGGCATGGAGACGGCGGGCTGCGCGTCGCCGTCGGCCGATGCGTCGACGCTCGCGCCGAACACCGACGAGAACACGTCGGGCATGCAGCCCGCCGCGTACGGATTCGCGGCCGCGCGCAACGTCGGCGCCGAGGCCGACGCGCCGGACGCGGCGGCGCTCGGCACGACGACCGATGCGGCGGGCGACGCGAACGACGGCCCCGAAGGCGCATGCGGCTGGGCCGCACCGTGCGCGGCAGCCTCGGCCGCGCGGCGCGTCGAGATGTCGGCGAGCTCGGCGGCGGGCAGCGCGACGATCTCGACGCGCCCGTCTTCGAGCGTCCGGTTGGACAGTACCGCCGCGTCGGCACCCATCGCTTCGCGCACGAGGCGCAGCGCGTCGCGGCTCGTCGGACCAATGAATTTGCGAATGTTCAAGCGGTACCCCCAATGACGTTAACGACCTTGATCGTGCGCGTGTCCGGCACTTCGGCGTAGGACAGCACTTTCAATTGCGGCAGGCTGCGGCGCAGGAAGCGCGCGAGCATCGCGCGCAGCGCGTGCTGGACGAGCAGCACGGGCGGCAGCCCCATGTTCTGTTGGCGCAGCATCGCGTCTTGCGTGCCGACGAGCAGCGTGTGCGCGAGCCCCGGCTCGAGGCCCGGATTCGCACCCGTGGCGAGCGCCTGCGACAGCACGCGCTCGAGATTCGCGTCGAGCCCCATCACCTGCATCTCGCCCGCGCCCGGATACCACTGCTGCGTGATCGCGCGGCCGAGCGAAAGACGCACGGCGGCCGTGAGGTCGTACGGATCGGTGATGCGGCCCGCCTGCTCGGACACGGCTTCGATGATCGTGCGCATGTCGCGGATCGGCACGCCTTCGTCGAGCAGGCTCTGCAGCACCTTCTGCAGCGTCGTGAGCGAGATCGTCTTCGGCACCAGATCCTCGACGAGCGACGGCGCGTCCTTGCCGGTGCGCTCGATGAGCGCCTGCACTTCCTGGCGGCCGAGCAGCTCGGCCGCGTGCTGGACGACGAGATGATTCAGATGCGTCGCGACGACGGTGCTCGCGTCGACGACCGTGTAGCCGTACACCTGCGCCTGCTCGCGCAGCGCCGTGTCGATCCACACGGCGGGCAGCCCGAACGCCGGGTCCTGCGTCGGCGCGCCCGGCAGCGCGGCCGTAACCTGGCCCGGGTTGATCGCGAGCCACTGGCCCGGATACGCTTCGCCCGTGCCGACCGCGACGCCCTTGAGCGCGATCCGGTAAGCGTTCGGGCGCAGCTCGAGGTTGTCGCGTATATGGATGACGGGCGGCAAAAAGCCGATTTCCTGCGCGAATTTCTTGCGGATGCTCTTGATCCGCTTGAGCAGCTCGCCGTCGGCGTTCCTGTCGACGAGCGGAATCAGCCGGTAGCCGACTTCGAGGCCGAGCGGATCGATGAGCGTCACGTCTTCCCATGTCGCCTCGTGGCTGTCGGCCGGCAGCGCCGCGGGCGGCGCGATCTCGGCGACCATGCCCGCCGCCTTCTTCGCGGCCTCGCGCCGGGTCATCGTGCGCGACAGCCAGATCGCGCCGCCGCCGAGCAGCAGGAACGCGAAATGCGGCATGTTCGGGATGAGGCCCATCAGCACGATGATCGAGCCCGTGATCATCAGCACGCGCGGGTTCGTGAAAAGCTGCGTCGTGAGCTGCGTGCCGATGTCCTCGTCGGTCGCGACGCGCGAGACGATCACGCCGGCCGCGGTCGAGATCACGAGCGACGGGATCTGCGCGACGAGGCCGTCGCCGATCGTGAGCAGCGTGTAGTTCTTGCCCGCCGCGGCGAAGCTCATGTCGTGCTGGAGAATCCCGACGATGAGGCCGCCGATCACGTTGATCGCCATGATGATGAGGCCCGCGATCGCGTCGCCGCGCACGAACTTCGACGCGCCGTCCATCGACCCGTAGAACTCCGCCTCCTGCGCGACCGCCCGGCGGCGCTTCTTCGCCTGCTCTTCGTTGATGAGGCCGGCGTTCAGGTCGGCGTCGATCGCCATCTGCTTGCCGGGCATCGCGTCGAGCGTGAAGCGTGCGGACACTTCGGCGATCCGGCCCGCGCCCTTCGTGATCACCATGAAGTTGATGATCATCAGGATCACGAACACGACGATGCCGACCGCGAAGTTGCCGCCGACGAGGAAGTGGCCGAACGCCTCGATCACCTGGCCGGCCGCGTCGGGGCCCGTGTGGCCTTCGAGCAGCACGATGCGCGTCGACGCGACGTTCAGCGACAGGCGCAGGAGCGTCGAGAACAGCAGCACGCTCGGGAACGCTGCGAAGTCGAGCGGCTTCATCGTGTACATGCTGACGAGCAGCACCATCACCGACAGCGCGATGTTGAACGTGAAGAACAGATCGAGCAGCAGCGGCGGCAGCGGCAGGATCATCATCCCGAGAATCATGCAGATGAGGATCGGGCCCGCGAGCGCGCGCAGGTTCGTGCCCGCGAAAAGCTGCGCGCGCTTGCCGAGGAGGCCGGCCGGCATGTTCATGCGGCACCTCCGGCGGCGCGGCCGCCGAGCGCGTCCTCGGCCTCTTCGCGCTCGTCTTGCGGCGCGACGTGCGCGCCCTTGTCGAGTTCCGCCGGCACGTCGAGATCGACGGGCGTCTCGGGCGCGATCCCGCCTTCGGCGTGAAAGCGCTTCAACTGATACACCCACGCGAGCACTTCGGCGACGGCCGAATACAGCGTGCCGGGAATCTCGCGCTCAAGATCGACGTTGTGATAGAGCGCACGCGCGAGCGGCGGCGCTTCGAGGAGCGGCACGCGGTGCTCGGCCGCGAGCTCGCGGATCCGCGCGGCGACGAGGTTCACGCCCTTCGCGACGACCTTCGGCGCGCGCATCTCGCCGTCCGTGTACTTGAGCGCGACCGCGAAGCGCGTCGGGTTCGTGACGACGACGTCGGCCGTCGGCACGTTCGCCATCATCCGGCGGCGCGCCATCGCGCGCTGCTGCTGGCGAATCCGCCCCTTCACGTGCGGATCGCCTTCGTTCTCGCGGTGTTCGCGCTTCACTTCTTCCTTCGTCATGCGCAGCTTCTTGTTGTACTGCCAGAGTTGGTACGGCACGTCGAGGCCCGCGACGACGAGCATCCCCGCCACCGTCATCCCGCAGCACACGGCGACGAGATGCAGCGCGCCGGCGAGCGCCGCATCGAGCGGCTGGGTCGCGAGGCCGAGCAATTCGTCCTTGCTGCGCCAGATCGCGATGCCGCCGATCCCGCCGACGACGAGCGTCTTCGCAATCGACATCCCGAGCTGGATCGGACCTTGAATCGAGAAAATGCGGCCGAGGCCCGTGACCGGGTTCAGGCGATCGAACTTCAGCTCGAACGTCTTCGTCGACACGAGCCAGCCGCCGAGCGCCATCGGCGCGGCGAGCGCCGCGACGCCGGTGAGCGCGAGCACGGGCGCGAGCGCGTAGAGCCCTTCGAGGCTCAGCGTGCCCGCGTGCGACAGCATCCGGTTCGTGTCGAACGCGGCTGCGCGATCGAACGAGAACGCGGCGCGCATCATCGTGCGCAGGTGCTCGCCGATCGGGCCCGACAGCATCCACGCGCCATAGAAGCCTGCCGACAGCAGCGCGAACGAAGCCAGCTCGCGCGAGCGCGCGACCTGCCCCTCCTCGCGCGCCTTCTCGCGGCGCTTGGGCGTGGCGGCTTCTGTCCGGTCGAGATCGCTGTCCTCAGCCACGCGGGCCTCCAGATGGCGCGGCGGGATGCCGCTTTCCAGTGACACCGATTATTCCCGCGGCGGTCAACGGGCGATCGGTCGAGGAAAGCGGGAAAACCGGGGTATTTCTTCGAATCGGTTGCGGGGGCGAACGGCGGGTGTAAGGGGGTCTTGGGGGCGCGATCGGGGAGCGATCGGGGAGCGGGAGCGGAGGCCGGAAGCGCGAAGCGGACAGCGGCCTGCTCGCCGAGGCTCCCGCCGCCTGACGCGCCGCGCGCGGCCCCGCGGCTTTCGTCGTCTCGATGCAAAAAGGGGCGCGATTTTTCTCGCGCCCCTTTTGCCGTCAGTCGCCGCGCGCGGGCCCCAGGAACGGGACACCCGCGCGCGCCGCGTCACAACGCGACATACGGCGGCGGACCGCCGCTGCCCGTCATGTCCATCCCGAAGTACAGCGTCTTGCCGAAGAAGTGCGGCAAGCCGAAGTCGAGCATCCGCGTGTTGCCGAACGGGCCGCCCAGGTTCGGCACCGCCGATCCATACGACGAAAACAGCGAGCTCGCATTGCCGATCGAGATCGACGGCGAAGCCTGCGCGCCGTTCAGGCCGACGACGGTGGCCGTCGTCGTTTGCATGCTCGACGGGCAGTAGAACGACGAATTGTTGCCGCACACGGGCAGCGAGACCGCCGTGCTGCCGCCCGTATCGAAGAAGTACGCATTCGAGCCGGTGTCGAAGAACGCCTGCGTGATCGCGCGGCCGAGCAGCGTGCCCGTCAGATCGCCCGCGGTCGTCGACGTGAGCTTCGTCACGCCCGCCGGCAGCGCGTTGTTCGACTGCGTGTTGATTCCGAACGTCAGCGTGCCCGTCGCGCTGCCGCCCGACGGCGGGTTCATCGCGACGATCACGCCGTTGTTGTCGCCCGCAAAGCTCGGCACCGGATTGGCGACCTGCTTCGCGAGCGGCACCGTCGTGACCTGGCAGCTCGTGTTGCCGTTCGGGCACGCGTAGTAGTTGCTGTAGAGCGTCGACGTCGTGCAATTCGAGCCGCAGTCGTACGGCGCGGGTCCGATCCCGAGAATGCCGTTCGCGCCGAGGTCTGCCGCGGTGTTCGACGGCGAGTTGCCGTTCGAGCACGACGTCGGCACGCCGGACGAGCCGAGGTCGCCGATGATCTGGACCGGCAGCGAGCTCGCCTGCTCGCCTGCGATCTTCACGTCGGCGGTGCGCACGGTGCCCCACGTGTAGCTCGTCACGAACTTGCCGCACTCGACGAGCGCGCCGCCGCTCACGCTCGACACGGGCAGGCTGCCGAGCACGCCCGACGCGGCGGTGTTGACGATCCGCAGCCCGTACGACGCGGTGTCGACGAGCACGTTGCCGATCGTCTGGCACGTCGACGTGCCGGGCGCGCAGATCGTCACGCTGACGGTCGGCATATTGATGATGGTCGCGACGCCCGTGCTGACGGTGATCGCCGCCTGGTTCGACGCGAGCGGCGTGCCGCCGGAACCGCCGTTCGAGCCGCCGCCCGCGGACGTGTTGCCGCCGCCGGAGCCGGTGTTCGCCGACGCGTTCGAGCCGCCGTCGCCGCCGCCGCACGCGGCGACGAGCGCGACCGTGGCTGCGGCGAGGCTCAGCGCGCCGAGCCAGCGAGTCAGAGTGTGTTGGAAGCGCAAGATCTGTCCCCTCCCGGCGCGATCACTGGATGTCGTTGATGGAGAAGCCGGCAGGCAGCGCCTGCGGCAGCCATGCCTGACCGGAATACGAGCCCATGTGGCCGCCCGTGTGGATGACGAGCCCGCTCGTGTCGATCGCGGCGGGCGCGCGCGGCCCGTGCGCGGCGCGCGACGCCTTCACGCCTGCCTCGTACTGCGAAAAATAGGTGCCGAGCAGGTCGGACAGGTTCGGCGCGACCGGGCCCTGCCACGACAGCGCGAACACGGTGCCCGCCGTCGACACGTATTCGCGCACGACCGTGCCCGAGCCGAGCGTCGTTTCGCGCACCGTGTAGCCGGCGGCGGCTGTCGATGCGCCACCCGCCGCGCGGATGCTGCGCTGCATCGAATGCACCGTCGCGGCGGTGTCCGCGGCGGGCGGGGTCATCGGCGCGCCGCCGAGGCCTGCGTGGGCGGGCGCGGCAAGCCACGCGCACATGAAGCCGGCCGCCGTCGCGGCGATCCGGCAGAATCGACTCGATCTCACTCCATTCCTCCTCGAATTCAGGCTCTGTATTCGGGCAGCGTAGGTCCGACGGACACACGCCGCTCATTATCGACAATCGAAAGTGAAAAGAAAGCCCTCGAGAGCCTGCAGATCAGGAGCGTAGTATGCCTGCAGCTTATGTCAAAAACCTATCGGCATTAATCTCGATAATTTTTAATTATTGCAAAACAATTCGACTCAAAATCCCAGACTCGCCAACAGATCGTCGACTTGCGCCTGATCCTGCACAACGTCTGCCTTTCCTTCCGGATTGATCTGCGGCCCATTGAGCAGCGATTCCGGCGTCATCGCGCCGCCCGCCTGCTCGGCGGCGAGCGCGGCGGCCGTCGCGGCGAACTGCTCGCGGCGCTCGGGCGCGATGTTCTCCACCAGCACGTTCAACAGTTGCTGCTCGATCAGGTAGACCATGTCCATGATCTTCTTGATCACCTGGCCCGTCAGATCCTGGAAGTCCTGCGCGAGCATGATCTCGAGCAGTTGCGCGTTGGTCGCGCCCGTCGCGTCCGGCAGCGCGCGCAGGAACTCGCGCGTGTCGTCCATCAGGCCGCGCACTTCCGCGCGCTCGATCGGCGTTTCATACCACTTCGCCCAGCGCGCGTCGAGCGCCGCGGCGTCCTGCTGCAGGCGCTCCTGCACGGGCTTCGCGATCTCGATCGCGGTCAGCACGCGCTCGGCCGCCTGCTCGGTCATCGCGACGACGTAGCGCAGCCGATCGCGAGCATCCGGCACGACTTCCGCTGCCTTCTCGACGTGCTTGTCGAGCCCCAGCTCGCGCATCGAGTCGCGCAGCGTGCGCGTCAACTGGCCGATGCGCGCGAGAATACGGTCGCTCGCCAGATCGGCGGCGTCGGCAAGGCGTTCGTCGGCGCTCGCGCCGGCAACCGCCACATCAATCGGCTCGTTCACGTCAGCTCCCCGCTTTCGCCATCTTTTCCAGAATCTTGTTGAGCTTCTCGTCGAGGGTCGCCGCCGTGAACGGCTTCACGACGTAGCCGCTCGCGCCCGCCTGCGCGGCCGCGATGATGTTCTCCTTCTTCGATTCGGCCGTCACCATCAGCACCGGCAGATGCGTGAGCGACGCGTCCGCGCGGATCTCCTTCAACATCGCGAGACCGTCGAGGTTCGGCATGTTCCAGTCGGAGATCACGAAGTCGTAGCCGCCGCCGCGCAGCCTCGCGAGGCCCGCCAGACCGTCCTCCGCCTCGTCGACGTTCGAATAGCCCAGCTCTTTCAGCAAGTTGCGGACGATCCGGCGCATCGTCGGAAAATCGTCCACCACCAGAATCTTCATGCTCTTGTCCATCGTCTGTTCCTTTCCTGATTCATGTCCTGTAACGGTGGCGCCTGGGGCCTGTCCACGCTGATGGCGTGGCCGGCGTTACACGCGCTGCACGCGATCGCCCATCGACGCGAGGCGCGCCATGATACGGCGACTCATGTCGGAAAGGGGCGCGACGTCGTCGACGCCGCCCATCGCGATCGCCTCGCGCGGCATGCCGAACACGACGCAGCTCGCCTCGTCCTGCGCGAATGTATACGCGCCCGCCTTTTTCATTTCAAGCAGCCCGGCCGCGCCGTCGCGGCCCATCCCCGTCAGGATCACGCCGAGCGCGTTCTTGCCCGCGTGCTGCGCGGCCGAGCGGAACAGCACGTCGACCGACGGGCGATGACGGTTGACGGGCGGATCGTCCGACAGGTGCGCGATGTAGTTCGCGCCGCTTCTCGCGAGCAGCAGGTGCGCGTGGCCGGGCGCGATGTACGCGTGGCCCGGCAGCACGCGCTCGCCGTGCTCCGCCTCCTTCACCGAGATCCGGCACAGCCCGTTCAGGCGCTGCGCGAACGAGCGCGTGAAACCGGGCGGCATGTGCTGCGCGATCAGCACGGCGGGCGCGTCGGGCGGCAGCGGCGTCAGCACTTCGCGGATCGCCTCGGTGCCGCCCGTCGACGCGCCGACGATGATCAGCTTCTCGGTACTGACGAGCGGGTTGTTGATGAGCGGCGCGACGGCGCCCGCGTGGCCGTGCGCGGCCGCGGCGGCAGCCGGATGCGGCTGCGGATTCTGCCGCACGCGCGCGCGCGATGCCGCGCGCACCTTGTCGGCCAGCTTTTCCGCGTAGTCGAGCATCCCGTCGCGAATCCCGACGCGCGGCTTCGTCACGAAGTCGACCGCGCCCAGCTCGAGCGCGCGCAGCGTGATCTCCGAGCCGCGCTCGGTCAGCGACGACACCATCACGACCGGCATCGGCCGCAGGCGCATCAGCTTTTCGAGAAAGTCGAGGCCGTCCATCCGCGGCATTTCGACGTCGAGCGTCAGCACGTCCGGGTTGTGCTGCTTGATCAGCTCTCGCGCCACGAGCGGATCGGGCGCCGTCGCGCACACCTCCATGTCGGGCTGGCTGTTGATGATTTCGGTCATCAGGCTGCGGATCAGCGCCGAATCGTCGACGCACAGCACTTTGATTTTCTTCTGCACAGCGTTCAAGCCTCCTGCTTTCTTGTGGCGGGCTGCGTGGCCCGCGTACCGAACAATTCGATGCGAGGCTTCGCCTGAGCCTTCGGCGCGGGCGTGCCGAACAGCTCGACGCGCGGCCGCGCGCGGGCGGCGCGCTCGACGCGCGGGCCGGCCGCCTCGCGCGCGAGCGCGGCTTCCCGCTCGGCGACATCGGGCGCCTGCACGCGCAGCTTCTTGACCATCGCCTGCCCCGTGTGCGGCATGAACGCGACCTTGCGCGGATGCACGCCCTGCAGATCCTCCGCGGTGATGCGGATGCGCTCGAGCGCCAGATAGCGGCGCGCGAAATCGGCGTTGCGATCGCCGATGTTGATCGTCGTCATCCCGGCGAGCACGGCCGCGCCGCCGAACACCTTCGCTTCGAAGCGCTCGCGGCGGCCGCCTGCCTTGATCAGCTCGTTGATCAGCACTTCCATCGCATACGCGCCGTAGCGCATCGATTCGGACGCGGCGGCGGACGGGTCCGCGCCGTCGTCCGGCAGCATGAAGTGGTTCATCCCGCCGATCCGCGCGATCGGATCGTGCAGGCACGCGGCGACGCACGAACCGAGCACGGTGACGAGGACCATGTCCTCGTGCGTCGTGTAGAACTCGTTCGGCAGCAGCTTCACGCCGCGGCGGTGAAAGTGCGCGTCGAAATAGAGATTGGTCGCGATCGGCAGCCCGCTCATCGGAGTTCCGCCTCCGCCGCCGCGACGCGCGCGCGCGCGCGCGGCGCGGCCGGCTGCCCGTCGCGCGTCAGCTCGTAGACCGTCTGCCCGCGCAGGCGAAACGCCTGCGTCACATACGTGAAGTTCTCCGAATGGCCGGCGAACAGCAGGCCGCCCGGCTTCATCAGCGGCTCGAAGCGCGCGAGCACCTGCGATTGCGTCGGCTTGTCGAAGTAGATCATCACGTTGCGGCAGAAGATCGCGTCGAACGGCTTCGTGAGGCCGTAGTCGGCGTCGGTCAGGTTCAACTGCCCGAAGCGGATCATCGCGCGCAGCTCGGGGCGCACCTTCACGCGGCCCGCCTGCGCGCCCGTGCCTTTCAGAAAGAAGCGCTTGAGCCGCTCGGGCGACAGGTGCTTGACCTGCTCGAACGCGTAGACCCCCGCCTCGGCCTTCGCGAGCACCTGCGTGTCGAGATCGGTCGCGAGCACGCTCGCCGAGCGCGCGGCCGATTCGCCGAGCGCCTCGACGAGCGTCATCGCGATCGAATACGGCTCTTCGCCCGTCGACGCCGCCGAGCACCACACCGACACCGGCTGCTCGCGGCGCTTGACGAATTCGGCGAGGATCGGAAAGTGATGCGACTCGCGGAAGAACGCGGTCAGGTTCGTCGTCAGCGAGTTCGTGAACGCTTCCCATTCGGACGGGTCGTTTTCACGTTCGAGCAGCTCGAGGTAATCGCAAAAGCGGTCGAGCCCACGCGCGCGCAGCCGCCGCGCGAGGCGGCTGTACGCCATGTCGCGCTTGTGCTCGGACAGCGAGATGCCCGCGCGCCGATGGATCAGCGCGCGGATCTTCGCGAAATCGGCGGACGTGAATTCGAAGTCCCGCGCAGCGTCGCCCGACCGCTCTTGCGGTTCGAGTGCGTCGAGACGAGTGGCGGCGCGTGCGGGCGTCATGGCTCAGAAGGTTTCCCAGTCGTCGTCGGAAGCGGCAGACACGGCTGCGGGCTTCGGCTCGCCCGACAGCACCGGGCGCTTGAGCGCGAAGGACGACGCGGGGGCGGGGGCGGCTTGCGGCGCGGCGGCGCCGGCCGCGCTCGCGGCCGCGTTCGTTGCCGGGCGCGCGGCGGCGCCGGGCTTCGCGAGCTTCGGCGCATAGGCGGACGACGCCGGCGATGCGGCGGAAGTCTTCGCGGAATGCGGCGCGGCGGCATGCGCCGCACGCTCGCCGTGTGCGGCAGCCGGCGCGACGGCCGCCGACACCCGCGACGATCCGGACACGCCGGCAGTTGCGGTCGCGCTCGCGGCACGCTGCCCGCTCGACGCGCTCGCGCGGGCATTCACGTTCGAACGCACGCCCGAAGCCGCCAACGACGAAGCAGCCGACGAAGCCGCCGACGAAGCCGGCGCCGCCGACGACGCGATCCCGCCTTCGACGCGCCACGCCGACACGATCTGCTTCATCTGCCGCGTCTGATCCTCGAGCGACGCGGCCGCGGCGGCGGCTTCCTCGACGAGCGCCGCGTTCTGCTGTGTGACGGCGTCCATCTGGCTGACCGCGCGGTTCACCTGGACGATGCCTGTCGACTGCTCTTCGGACGCCGCGCTGATCTCGCCCATGATGTCGGTCACGCGGCGCACCGCCTGGACGATCTCGGCCATCGTCGTGCCTGCGCGCTCGACGAGCGCGGAGCCGCTTTGCACCTTGTGCGCGGAATCGCCGATCAACTGCTTGATTTCCTTCGCGGCCGTCGCGCTCCTCTGCGCGAGCGAGCGCACCTCGCCCGCGACGACCGCGAAGCCGCGGCCCTGCTCGCCCGCGCGCGCGGCCTCGACGGCCGCGTTCAGCGCGAGGATGTTGGTCTGGAACGCGATCCCTTCGATCGTGCCGATGATGTCGGCCACCTTCGTCGAGCTCGTCGCGATGTCCTGCATCGTCGTGACGACCTGGCCGACGACCTCGCCGCCCTGCGTCGCGATGTCGGACGCGTTGACCGCGAGCTGGCTCGCCTGCCGCGCGTTCTCCGCGTTCTGGCGCACGGTGCCCGTCAGTTGCTCCATGCTCGACGCGGTTTCCTGCAGTGACGCCGCCTGCGATTCGGTGCGCGCGGACAGGTCCGCGTTGCCGCTCGAGATCTCGCGCGCGCCGACGTCGACCGCCTGCGCACCGCGATGCAGGGCCTTCACCATGTCGGCGACGGCCGCCTGCATCCGGCCGATGCCCTGGAACAGCCGGCCGATTTCGTTGTTGCCGGCGGCCTGCGCCGCCGGCGTGAGGTCGCCCGCCGCGATCCGCTCGAACTGCGCGATCGCGACGTTCAGCGGCTGCACGATGAGCCCGCGCAGCGCGAAGCGGATGCCGATCACCATCATGAACGCGGCGACGATGCCCGCCGCGATCAGCGCGATCATCAGCGAGATGCGCGCCTGCGTCGCGTCGAAGCGCGATTCCGCGCGCGTCGAATACGCGGCGACCACCGCGGCCGCCGCCTTGTCGTACGCGACGAACATCGGGCTGATCTTCGTGTCGGCGATCGCGTGATACGCGGCGAGGTCGCCCGCGCCCGCGGCGGCGAATTCCGGCTCGACGCCTTCCTTCGCGAGCGTCGCGTAGCGCGCGGCGAGCTCGTCGGTCAGCGCCGGGTCGACGCCCTCCTTCGACGCGGCCGCATACGCCTGCCAGTTCTGCGTCGACTTCGCGTACAGCTCCTGCGCGCGCGCGAGCACCTTCTTCGCCTCGTCGGCGTTGCCGGCCTCGGACAGCGTCTTGAAGCGGTCGAGCGCGACGCGCGCGCGCAGCAGGTACGACGACGCGTCGTCGAGCGTGTGGATCGTCGGCAGATCGCCGTGCGCGATCGCGTCGAGCGAGCGGCTCGCGTGATTGAGCGCATACAGCCCGAGCCCGCCGACCAGCGCGGCGACGAGCACCAGCATGCATCCGACGGCCGTGAGCGTCGTGCGGATCGACCAGTTGTGCAGCATCGTCAGCTCCCCGTAATTCCGTTGCCTGCGTCGAGCCCGCTTATGCGCCGAGCGTCTCGATCAGCGCCATCTCCTTGCTCGTCATCAGCTTCTCGATGTCCATCAGGATCAGCATCCGGCCATCGACCGTGCCGAGCCCCGTCAGGTACTCGGTCGTCAGCACGCCGCCGAATTCCGGCGCGGGCATGATCTGCTCGGTCGACAGCGTGAGCACGTCGGACACGCCGTCGACCACCATCCCGACGACGCGATGCGCGACGTTCAGGATGATCACGACGGTCTGATGGTCGTAGTCGACACGGCCGAGATGGAACTTGATCCGCATGTCGACGATCGGCACGATGATGCCGCGCAGGTTGATCACGCCCTTGATGAACTCGGGCGCGTTCGCGATCCGCGTGACGCTGTCGTAGCCGCGGATTTCCTGCACTTTCAGGATATCGATGCCGTATTCCTCGTCGCCGAGCGTGAAGACGAGGAATTCCTGGCCCGCCGCGTCGCCCTGCTCGGCGTCGCGGCGGCTGGCCGCGTTCGGCGCGGCCGGATGATTCGTTTGGACTTCGGACACGTTAGCCCCCAGGTCGATGGATCACGTAAATTAGGACACCGCGAGCGCGGCGCTCGCGTGCGAGCCGTGCGTCGTGCGGGTCTCGCGATTGAGCGCCGCGACGTCGACGATCAGCGCGACGCTGCCGTCGCCGAGAATCGTCGCGGCCGAAATGCCGTACACCTTGCGGTAGTTCGTCTCGAGGTTCTTGACGACCACCTGCTGCTGGCCGACCAGCTCGTCGATCAGCATCGCGAAGCGGCGGCCTTCCGTCTGCATGATCGTGACGATGCCCTGCGTCGGATCGGTGCGCGCGTCGTCGACCGAGAACACCTCGTGCAGCGCGACGAGCGGCAGGTATTCGCCGCGCACGCGCACGACGCGCTCGCCGTTGCCGATCGTGTAGATGTCGTCGGCCGCCGGCTGCAGCGACTCCATCACGAAGTTCAGCGGCAGGATGAAGATCTCGCTGCCCACCTTCACCGACATCCCGTCGAGAATCGCGAGCGTGAGCGGCAGCACGATCCGCGTCGTCGTGCCGCGACCGGCCTGCGACGAAATTTCGACGTGCCCGCCCATCGACTGGATGTTGCGCTTGACGACGTCCATCCCGACGCCGCGGCCCGACACGTCGGTCACGACTTCGGCGGTCGAGAAGCCCGGCGCGAAGATCAGGTTCCACACTTCTTCGTCGCTGATGTTCTCGGAGATCTGCATCCCCTGCTTGGCCGCCTTCGCGAGGATCTTGTCGCGGCTCAGGCCCGCGCCGTCGTCGCTGACCTCGATCACGATGTTGCCGCCGTGGTGCGCGGCCGACAGCACGAGCTGGCCGACCGCGTCCTTGCCTGCCGCGCGGCGCGCCTCGACGGTCTCGATCCCGTGATCGAGGCTGTTGCGCACGAGGTGCGTCAGCGGATCGATGATCCGTTCGATGAGACTCTTGTCGAGCTCGGTCGCCTGGCCGAACGTGACGAGCTCGACCTGCTTGCCGAGCTTGCCCGCGAGATCGCGCACGAGCCGCGGGAAGCGGCTGAACACGTAATCCATCGGCATCATCCGGATCGACATCACCGCTTCCTGCAGATCGCGCGCGTTGCGCTCGAGCTGCGCCATCCCGTTGTACAGGCGGTCGTGCAGCGCCGGATCGAACGCGCTCGTCGTCTCGGCGAGCATCGCCTGCGTGATCACGAGCTCGCCGACGAGGTTGATCAACTGGTCGACCTTCTCCACGCCGACGCGGATCGAGCTGCCCTCCGCGCTCGCGGCGGCGGCCGGGCGCGGCTTGCGGTCGTCGTGATGCTGCGCGGCGGCGGATGCCGCGGCCGGCGCCGGCGTGGCGGGCGTGGCGGCGGGTGCGCTCGGTGCGGCGACTGGCGCGGCCGGCCGCGCTTCGGCGACGAGCGCCGCTGCCGGCCGGGCCGCCGCCGGTTCCGGCGCGGCTTCAACGGCCGCGGCTTCATGGGCGGTTTCGTGGGCGGTTTCGTGGGCGGCTTCCCCCCGCTGCTGCGCCACCGGCGTCGCGGCGTCCGCCGCCTGCGCGTCGCCCGCGCCCGGCGCTGCGCCGCGGCCGATCGCGATCTGGCTTTCGTCGATCACGAAGCAGCACACGGCGACGATGTCGTCCGACGACACGTCGGTCTCGAGCCACAGCGTGAGCGCGTCGCCCGTCTTCGTGCGGCCGACGATCCGCCCGAGATTGCCGAGCTCCTCGGTCAGCAGTTCCTGGTCCTTGTCGCCGACGCCCGTCAGCGTGATCTTCAGATGCGGGCCATCGCCGCCGCCCGTGGCGCCAGGCGCGCCGGGCACCGGGTGCGCGGCCTCGACCGCCTGCTCGACGACGTGCTCGGGCGCGCCGCATACGCCCATCGTCGACGCGGCCGGCCCGGCCGTGACGACGGGCGCGGCCGATTGAGCGGCGGCCGGCGCCGCCTGCGCGCCGCTCGCCGACGCCTTCAGCCGCTCGAGCTTCGCGCAGATCGCGGCCGCGGCGGCCGCATCGGGCTCGGCGCTCGCGCGGTAGTCGGCGAGCTGGTCGGACAGCACGTCCTTCGTCTCGAGGAACGCGTCGACCATCTCCTTCGTCAGGGTGAGCTCATGATTGCGCGCGCGATCGAGCAGCGATTCGAGGATGTGCGTCGTTTCCGTGAGCGCGGTGAAGCCGAACGTCGCGGCGCCGCCCTTGATCGAATGCGCGGCGCGGAAGATAGCCGCCAGATCCTCGGGATCGGGCGACGCGACGTCCAGGTTCAGCAGCAGTTGCTCCATCTGCGCGAGCAACTCGTCGGCTTCGTCGAAGAACGTCTGATAGAACTGTGTGATATCGAGAGTCATGCCGGTTCACCGCATAAAAACGTCGTGTTCGTCACGAAAGGCTCGACGACGCCGAAAGCGCCGCGACGAGCTCGATCAGCGCGTCCGGGTCGAGCGGCTTTTCGATCCAGCCGGTCGCGCCCGCCGCGCGCGCCGCATCCTTGAACGCGTCGCCGTTCTCGGTCGTCAGGACGAGAATCGGCGTCGCTTCGTAGGCCGACTGCGAGCGCAGCGCCGCGATCAGCTCGAGGCCATTCTTCTTCGGCATGTAGTGATCGGTCAGCACCAGGTCGAAAGGCGTGGCCATCGCGACATCGAGCCCGACTTCGCCGTCCGAGGCGACGGTCACGTCGTAGCCCGCTTCGCCGAGCGTCGCGCTGAGCAGCGTGCGCATCGTGGCGGAGTCGTCGATGGCGAGAATGGTTCGGATCATGTCGTGTCTCGAATGCGTGTCTCGAATGCGTCAGGGTTTCCTCGCGGCGGGGGCCGACGCGCCCGGCAACGCGGGCGCGTCGGCCGCGCCGGGCGGCGTGATCTGCTGCGCGAGCCGCGCCGAGCCGGCCGCGTCGGACGACAGCGTCGTCGTCGTCGCGTCGTCGCGCATCAGCGCGAGCTCGGACTTGCGGTTCAGCACGATGATGCTGATCCGGCGGTTCTCCGGATCGAGCGGGTCCGCCTTGTTCAGGTTCTGCGTCGACGCGAGGCCGAGCACGCGCAGCACCTTCGCCTCGTCCATGCCGCCCGCGATCAGCTCGCGGCGCGACGCGTTCGCGCGGTCGGCGGACAGCTCCCAGTTGCTGTAGCCCTTCTCGCCGCCCGCATACGGCACGGCGTCGGTGTGGCCCTGGACGATGATGCGGTTCGGCACGTCGTTGAGCGTCTTGCCGATCTCGCGCAGGATGTCGCGCATGTACGGCTCGACGGCGTTGCTCGACATCGCGAACATCGGCCGCTTCTGCGTGTCGACGATCTCGATGCGCAGCCCCATCAGCGTCGAATCGATGCGGATCTGCTGCTTGAACTGGCGCAGCGTCGGATTCGCCTCGATGGCCGCCATCAGCTTCACCTGCAGGTCGTGCAGCCGAACCTGCTCGCGGCGCTCGAGCGAGCCCTGCGCCTGCGCGAGCGCGTCGTCTTCGCTCTTCTTCGCGACGCGGTCGGCGAGATGCGTGGAGCCGTCGGTGAGGCGCGTCGCGCCGGCTTCGACGCTCGAGATGTCGCGGCCGCCGCCCTTGACGATGCTCGAATCGTCGGCGCTACGGTCGCCGCTGCCGAAGATCGCGGCCTTCAGCGGCGTGTTGAAGTAGTCGGCGATCCCCTTCAACTGCACGGGCGTCACCGCGGACAGCAGCCACATCAACAGAAAGAACGCCATCATCGCGGTCATGAAGTCCGCGTACGCGAGCTTCCATGCACCACCGTGGTGCCCCTTCTTCTGCTGGCTCACCCGCTTGACGATGATCGCCTGATCCTTGCCCTTGCTCATGTCGGTGCCCTCGCGCTCACTTCGCCTTCACGCGGCGCACGTGCTCTTCGAGTTCGGCGAACGACGGGCGCTCGGTCGAGAACAGCACCTTGCGGCCGAACTCGACGGCGATCGCGGGCGCATAGCCGTTCAGGCTCGCGAGAATCGTCACCTTGATGCATTGGAACATCTTGGTCGACTCGGCGACGCGCTGCTCCGCGAGGCTCGACAGCGGGCCGATCAGGCCGTACGACAGCAGGATGCCGAGGAACGTGCCGACGAGCGCCTGCGCGATCATCGCGCCCAGCACCGCGGGCGGCTTGTCGGCGGACGCCATCGTGTGGACGACGCCCATCACCGCGGCGACGATCCCGAACGCCGGCATCGCGTCGCCGACGCGCATCAGCGCGTGCGCCGGACCTTCGCCTTCGGCGTGGTGCGTCTCGATCTCCTCGTCCATCAGGCTTTCGATCTCGAACGCGTTCATGTTGCCGCCCACCATCAGGCGCAGGTAGTCGGTCAGGAATTCGACGATGTGATGGTCGGCGAGGATCTTCGGATACTGGGTGAAGATCGGGCTCTTCTCGGGTTCGTCGATGTCCGCCTCGAGCGTGAGCGTGCCTTCCTTGCGCGCCTTCGCGAGCAACACGTACAGGAGCGCCATCAGCTCCATGTAGATGTCCTTGTTGTACTTCGAGCCCTTGAGCAGCGTGGGCAGTACGCGCAGCGTCGCCTTGATCGTCTTGATGCCGTTGCCGATGATGAACGCGCCGACGCCCGCGCCGACGATCATCAGGATCTCGACCGGTTGCACGAGCGCGCCCAGGTGCCCGCCCGCCAGCGCATAGCCGCCGAACACGGACAACAAGGTCACGAGAGTTCCCACGAAAATCAGCACTGCCTGTCCCTCACGAATGAGCAGCCGGGAGGCCGCCGTTAAGTGGTTTACGGCAGTCGCAACGAAAACTTTGGGAAACCGCCCCGGAGAGGCTCGACGGTGTAAACCAGCAGACGGGACAATGACGGAGGCAGGCCGCCCGATGCGCGGCCGGCGCGGCCCGGCGAAGAAGCTTACGCGGCGATTGCGGCGTGGTCGGCCCGCGCGGCGGCCTTGCGGGTCCTGCCCGCGCGCGACGGCGGCTGGCAAAGGCCGCACACGTAGCCGTGGTGTAGGTCGTGCGCGTGTGCGACAAAGTGTCCGCCGCAACGGGTGCACGGCGTCGTCTGCAGCATCCCGGAATCGAAGAAGCGCACGAGCGTCCACGCGCGCGTGAGGCTCAGCACCGCCTCGTCGTCGGACAGCCCGACGTGCTCGAGATACAGCCGGTATGCCTTGACGATCGACTGGATCGAATCGCAGCCGCCGTGCTCGCGCATGAAGCGGTAGACGTTGTAGAACAGCGACGAATGGATGTTCGGCTGCCACGTCATGAACCAGTCGGTCGAGAACGGCAGCATTCCCTTCGGCGGCGACACGCCCTTCAGTTCCTTGTAGAGCTTGATCAGGCGATCGCGCGACAGGTTCGTCTCGGCTTCGAGCAGTTGCAGCCGCGCGCCCAGCTCGATCAGCTCGATCGCCAGGGTGATCTCCTTGACTTCGACCACTACGCTCTTGGACGCCATCGTCGCTCTCCGCCATTTACCCAAACAAAACAATCAGATTTCCCGCTTCCACTTATGCAGCAATGCGCCCGGGCGCGGCGCGCGGCTTTCCGTTCAGCGGAAGCTTTCGACCGGCTGGCCGGCCATCAGGATCGCCGAATGCGCGTGAGCGACTGCGGAATTGCGGCCCTTGTCGGCGAGCGACGACAGGAGCGCGTGGTCGTCGAAGCGGAAACGGCAGAGCATCTGGTTCGATGCGGCGAGCTTGACCGTCTGGGCGAGCGTCAGGTTCACGAGCACGTCGGCGAGTTCCCCCGAAATCCCCATGCGGAACATGCCCATGACCTTGTCCTCGCGCAACAGCCGCTGGGCGAGCAGCAGGTAAGACAGGTTGACTTCGTTGATCTCGGCGAGCATTTCGCTGGTTGCGCTCATGATTCGATTCCCCCGTAAGAAATCCTTGGCCAATCGGTAATGCCAGTGAAAACGTTTGCTCGATCTACCCACCGAGAAGGGGGCAATCGGCTTGTTTATATTCTTACGGGCATTTTGGCCAATCGTCGGGGGAGCCGCTATCAGTGAAGGGGAATGCGCTTTGCCGGAATTGTCTGTAAACCGTGTAGGAATTTTTCCGACAAAGGGTGGGAATGGCCCGCAAACGCCCGTCCGGCCGAAAGTCCCGCCAATCAAGGCCGGGAAAACACCATCTTCAGGCGCGACGGCAGCGGGCCGACGGAATTCGCGCCATTGCGACGCGCGGCTTTCGCATCCCTTTTCTGCCACATCCTAGTCATTCGGCCGGGCGTTTTCTAGGGTTTTTGCGTATTTCATCCTGTAACAAGGGTTAAGCGTTTGAAAAATCGCTCGATACCGCGCGGGCGATCCCGATAATGAATCGGAACGCCCGGTCCGGCGACGTTCGCCGCGCACCGCCCCGTCTGCCTGCACGCAGGCGCTCACCGCTTACCGGAGCGAAGCTCGCACCGCCCCCCGGCGAGTTCCGCCCTCTTCGCAACGGAGAAACGCTCATGCGCATTGCCCAAATCGCCCCGCTCTACGAAGCCGTTCCGCCCAAACTCTATGGGGGCACCGAGCGGGTCGTGTCCTACCTGACCGAGGCGCTCGTCGAAATGGGGCACGACGTCACGCTGTTCGCGAGCGGGGATTCCGTCACGTCGGCGCGCCTCGAAGCCGCATGGCCGCGCGCGCTGCGCCTCGATCCGTCGATCCGCGATGCGATGGCGCCCCATATGCGCCTGCTCGAGCAGGTCGCGCGCGCCGCGCACACGTTCGACATCCTGCATGTCCACCTCGACTACCTGCCGTTCCCGCTGCTGTCGCGCCTCGACGCGCCGTTCGTCACGACGCTGCACGGCCGCCTCGACCTGCCGGAGCTGCAGCCCGTATTCGACGCGTTCCCGAACGCGCCCGTCGTGTCGATCTCGGATTCGCAGCGCACGCCACTGCCGCAGGCCGGCTGGGCGGGCACCGTCTATCACGGGCTGCCCGACACGCTGCTCACGCCGCAGGCCGGCCGCCAGCCCGAGTATCTCGCGTTCCTCGGCCGCATCTGCCCGGAAAAGCGCGTCGACACCGCGATCCGGATCGCCGCGCAAAGCGGCCTGCCGCTCAAGATTGCCGCGAAAGTCGACAAGGTCGACGAGGATTATTTCAAGGCCGAGATCGAACCGCTCCTCGATTCCGCGCACGTCGAGTTCATCGGCGAGATCAACGAAGCGCAGAAGCCCGCGTTCCTGTCGGGCGCGAAGGCGCTGCTGTTCCCGATCGACTGGCCCGAGCCGTTCGGCCTCGTGATGATCGAGGCGATGGCGTGCGGCACGCCCGTCGTCGCGTTCAACCGCGGCTCCGTGCCGGAAGTCATCGACGACGGCCTCACGGGCTTCATCGTCGAGGACGTGCAGGGCGCCGTGGGCGCGCTGCACCGGATCGACGAATTGTCACGCGATGCAATCCGCGCGCAATTTGAGCAACGTTTCAGCTCGCATGCAATGGCGCGGCGCTATATCGACATCTATGAAACGCTGCGCGACGCATCCAAGCAGCCGCAATGGCGACGCGTAGCGGCGGGTTAACCCTTTGGCCGGCGTCATTGCAGAAATGATGCGTCCATTACGTTTTGCATAGCAGAAAGCCGCATCGGGAAATGCGGCTTTCTTTTTGCCAGGCGCCGGATAATCAGCCGATCAAAAAGCGCTCGCGGTTTTTGCCGACGATCCAATGCGGGGGCTTCCCGCGGCCGCTCCACGTGCTGCCTGACTTCGGATCGCGGTACTTGGGGGGCAGCGGCCCCTTCTTCGGCGGACGGCCGCGCCGTGCCCGCTCGGCAAATCCCAAGTCCTGTGCCGTGAGCCCGTACTCGGCGATCTTGCCTTGCAGTTCGGCGACCACGGCCGCGATCTCCTGGCGACGCACTTCTTCGGCCTGGGCCTGCAGCTCTACGATCTGCGCCTTGATTTTCGCGTACTGAGACATTTCAACTCCCTATATCATGATCCGCCTGGCAATTCCCAGCCTAGACACAAAGGTTCTATTGCGCAATCAGAATTGCTACGAAATCTGCGGAAACCATTTCGTCTGATAAATTTTAAAATTCAATTACAATACGTCCTGCAATGCGGCCTTATTCTAATAAAAACGCCGATCGATCAATCTCAATTTGACAATCGTTGACCCTTCGGAGACCATAGAATTTCCTATAATCCAGTCGGCATTCGTGGATGCGTCCCTGCTTTTCACGGCGCAATCCGTTTTCGATTTTCACGACCAGGAACTACTCCAATGAAATTACCTCAGCGTCTCGCAGCGGAAGTGTTCGGCACGTTCTGGCTCGTCCTCGGCGGCTGTGGCAGCGCCGTTCTGGCGGCCGCTTTTCCGGGCCTCGGCATCGGCTTTGCCGGAGTCGCATTGGCATTCGGCCTGACCGTTCTGACGATGGCGTTCGCGATCGGCCACGTTTCCGGGTGTCACCTGAATCCGGCCGTGAGCGTCGGCCTGACGGTGGCGGGACGTTTCCCGGCCCGCGATCTCGTGCCGTACATCGTCGCGCAGGTCGTCGGCGCCACGCTCGGCGCATTCGTGCTGTATCTGATCGCGACCGGCAAGCCGGGCTTCGACGTCGTCGGCAGCGGCTTCGCGACGAACGGCTATGACGCGCGCTCGCCCGGCCATTACTCGCTCGGGGCCGCGTTCATCTGCGAAGTCGTGCTGACGGGCTTCTTCCTGTTCGTGATCCTCGGCTCGACCGACAAGCGCGCGCCGGCCGGCTTCGCGCCGATCGCGATCGGCCTGTGCCTCACGCTGATCCACCTGATCTCGATCCCGGTGACGAACACGTCGGTGAACCCGGCGCGCTCGACGGGCCCGGCGCTCTTCGTCGGCGGCGAGGCGATCGGCCAACTGTGGCTGTTCTGGGTGGCGCCCATCATCGGCGCGGCGATCGCGGGCGTCGTGTATCCGCTCGTCGCGGGGCGCGACGAAAGCTGATGACGGCGCGGCCGGACTCGCGCCGGCCGCCGGCGACGGGACAAAAGCGAAAACGGGCGCCGCGGCGCCCGTTTTCGTTGCGGATGCGGCTGGCCGCGCGTGCCGGCGAGATCGGCGCGGCGCTCAGTGCGTGGTGGAATCCTCGAGCGCGAACAGCGCGCGCAGATGACGCGCGACGCCCGCTTCGAAGTTGTTGCCGATTCGCGGCACCTTCGGCAGGCGCACGACGAGATCGGGATTCGCATTGTTCATCATGAACGGATGCCCGGCCGTCTCGAGCAGATCGATATCGTTCATGTTGTCGCCGAACGCGACGCAGTGCGCGGGATCGACGCCGAGCCGCTCGAGCACGACACGCAGCGCACGCCCCTTCGATACGTTCGCGGTCATCACCTCGAGGCAGTCAGGCAGCGAATACGTGACGTACAGCGCACCGCCGAACTGGCGCGCGAGGCTGTCCGACACGATGGCCAGATCCTCGGGCTCGCCGATGTACAGCACCTTCGCGATGTCCGCGCCGTCGTGCGACAGCATGTCGATGACGTCGTAGCGAAATCCGGAATCCTGATGGAATGCGAGCAGATGCGGCGCGTCTCGGTCGATCAGCCAGCCGTCGTTCGTGAACAGATTGACGATCACGCGGCCGTGCGTGCCGACGAGCTCGGGCCGCACCAGTTGCCGCACCGCGTCGGCGGGCACGTCCTGCGCGTGGATCCGCGTGTCGTCCGGCGCGTGCACGCGCGCGCCGTTCGATGTGATCAGGTAAGGGCGAATGCCTAGTACGTCCCGAATGCCGGCGACGTCCGCGTAGTGGCGCCCGGTTGCGATCACGAAGGGCACGCCGCCTTCCGCGAGCCGCCGCACGGTATCGATCGTATAAGGATCGAGCTGGTGGTCGCTGTTGAGCAGGGTTCCGTCGAGATCGGTGGCGATGACTTTATACATGGCGGACGTCGGAGGATGCGGGTGACACGGGAGGAAGCGGACATTTTATCGTCGGACGAAGAATGCCGCTCGCGGCGGGCCGTTCTCGCCCGCAGCCCGCCCCGATCGCGTTCAGCGCGGCGCCGCGAGCCCGAGCCGCGCCGCTTCCCGTTGGGCGAGCCGCAGCGCGCCGTGCGCGGAATCGGCTTGCGGCGCGACGAGCCGCGCGCGGTGCGGTTCGGGCACCGCACTCGCAAGCGCCTCCGCCAGCCCGCCGCACAACGCGACGGGTAGCGCCGCCGCCGGATCGAGCGCGTCGATCATCCTCGCGATCTCGATGCCCGCCTGCTCGATCCAGCGCGCGGCCGCCGGGTGGTCGCGATGGGCGAGCACGATCGGCGCGAGCCCCGCATATGCGGTTTGATTCGCTTCGCACGACCAGACGACGAGCGCATCGCGGCCGGACGCGCCCGTGTGCGCGACGAGCGCCCGGGCGAGCGCGTCGAGCGGCGCACGGCCGTCGAGCGCCTGCTGCGCGTACGACAGCGCGCGCAAGCCGAGCCACGCGCCGCTCGCCTCGTCGCCGGAAGGAAAGCCGTATCCGCCCGCAATCCGGCATGCGCCCGACGCATCGAGCGCGGCCGCGATGCTGCCCGTGCCGAGCGCGACGATCACGCCCGGCCCGCCGCCGTGCGCGCCGACGACGGTCGTATACGCATCGCTTTCGACCACGAATGCGGCAAGCGGCGCGCTCGCGCGGAATGCGTTCAGCCACTCGCGATGATTCACGCCGGCAAGCCCGCAGCCGAGCACGCAATGCCGCCAGTCGAACGCGACGCCAGCGCGCGCGCAAGCGTCCGCGCTGGCAGCCTCGATCGAGCGCCACGCAGCCTCGATGCCGAGCGCGAGCCCGGAAGGCCCGGCGCTGCCCTGCGCAAGCTCGCGCCCGCGCGCATCGGCGAGCACCGCGCGCGTGCCGGTGCCGCCGCCGTCGATGCCGATCAGAAAAATGTCGTTGCCCATCGCGTGCTTCAGTTCAGTTGATTCGACGAAATGCCGTTGATGCAAGAAGCTTAACCGCAACGGCTCGCCGCGCCCATCGGCCGAACGGCCAGGCTTGCGCGCCCCCGCCGATCCGTTATGCTGACGCGACCAGATCGACGGGACATGCGAGATGCCGAAGCAGGAACGCTGCAGTTGGGTAAAAACCGAAGCGGACGCTCACTATCACGATACCGAATGGGGCGTGCCGTCGCACGACGACCGGCATCTATTCGAAATGCTCGTGCTCGAAGGCGCGCAAGCGGGCCTGTCTTGGTCGACGATCTTGAACAAGCGCGCCGGCTACCGCGCGGCGTTTGCCGACTTCGACGTCGACAAGGTCGCCCGCTTCACGCCGAAGCGGATCGACGAACTGGTGCTCGATGCGAGCATCGTGCGCAACCGCGCGAAGATCGAGGCGGCCGTCGCCAACGCGCGCGCGGTCCAGCAGATCCGCGCGGAGCACGGCTCGCTCGCCGCGTTCCTGTGGTCGTTCGTCGATCATGCGCCGCTGCAGAACGCGTGGGCGTCGTACCGCGACGCGCCGGCGTCGACCGAGCGCTCGGACGCGCTCAGCAAGGCGCTCAAGCGCTACGGCTGCAAGTTCGTCGGCTCGACGATCTGCTATGCGCTGATGCAGGCGACGGGCATGGTCAACGATCACGAAAGAACCTGCCCGTGCCACACGCGCTGCGCGGCGCTCGGCGAGAAGGCCAGCAGAAAGAGAAAGCCGGCCGCCTGATCCGACAGCCCCGCTCCGCCGCGGCAATCGGCGTCGCCGCGGCGAGCGACCGAATTCGAATGACGTCGCGCTCGGCCAGCGCGACGTGACACTGTGCGCGTCGATCGACAACCCGAGGAGCCGGCGCTATCGGGAATTCCAGTCCAGTACGCGGATTACGCGAAGCCCGGCGATCCGCGCACGATGCGCATCACCGCGAAGATCAATTTCCAACGGATCGCATGCTGGCCGCGCCAAGGCGTCAAAGGGCGGCGGCGCGACGCGTGCGAGCAACGGCGCGCATTCGCTTGTGGCGCCTCGCCCTACCCCAGGGCGCCTCACCGGCGACCACAAAACAAAACGGCGGCGCGGCTTCTTACGAAGCGGCACCGCCGTCGAGGCGAAGCGAACGAAGCTTAGTGGAGCTTCTTCGGCAGCATCTGGCTGCGCAGGCGCTTGTGCAGGCGCTTCACCGCAGCCGCCTTCTTGCGCTTGCGCACGGCGGTCGGCTTTTCGTATGCCTGGCGCTCGCGCAGCTCGGCGATCAGGCCGTTCTTCTCGATGGCGCGGCGGAAGCGGCGAATCGCCACTTCGAACGGCTCGTTTTCTTTCAAAAGAATCGTCGTCATGTCGTTCCTAATTTGCTTGATACGGTCAAAAACGTAGCGGCCAAGCGCCACGCACCGGCCTTCCGGGCGTTTCCACGAACGGGCGAAACGAGCGGGTAGCGGCCTCGGAGGCCGGAAAAGAGAGGCGGAATGCACCGCGAAACGCTCGGCAACCAACACCAGGCGCCGCGTTTGACTGCCAGCAGACATGCCCTACGCATGGGCGTAAACGGCAAAGGCGTGACAGAAATCTCAATTCAGCTCGCCATCATAACAGGTAAACATCGGCTCGACCACTAGTTTACCGCTTTCCGATCGAAAACCCGCGTCCGCGCCGCTGCGCGGCCCGCCGGACGGCGCCTCCAGCCGCGTACGCGAACGGGAGCATCCAACGTTTGCTCACCGAACGATCAGCGCAAATCGGCACGATCGGCACAAAAATTCGGGCCGAATCTCACTATGTCCCTCAAGTTTTTTTTGCATGCGCCGAAATCCAGCACAAGGCGGCCGGCAAAGAACGAGTGCTTCCGCCCACGCCAATAGTGGCATTGATGGGCTATACGGCTCAATTAGGAGATTTTCATGCTCGGAATCAACAGCAACATCAACTCGTTGGTCGCGCAACAGAACCTCAACGGCTCGCAAAGCGCCCTGTCCCAGGCGATCACCCGCCTGTCGTCGGGCAAGCGCATCAACAGCGCAGCGGACGACGCAGCCGGCCTCGCGATCGCCACCCGGATGCAAACGCAGATCAACGGCCTGAACCAGGGCGTGTCGAACGCGAACGACGGCGTGTCGATCCTGCAAACGGCATCGAGCGGCCTGTCTGCGCTGACCAACAGCCTTCAGCGTATCCGTCAGCTCGCGGTGCAAGCTTCGAACGGCCCGCTGAGCTCGAGCGACGCGGCAGCGTTGCAAAAGGAAGTTGCCGTTCAGATCGCTGAAGTGAACCGCGTCGCTTCGCAGACGACCTACAACGGCAAGAACATTCTCGACGGCTCGGCCGGCACGCTGAGCTTCCAGGTCGGTGCGAACGTCGGCCAGACGGTCAGCGTGGACCTGACGCAAAGCATGTCGGCCGCGAAGATCGGCGGCGGCATGGTTCAGTCGGGCCAGACGCTCGGCACGATCAAGGTCGCGGTCGATTCGTCCGGCGCGGCCTGGACGCCGGGAACCAGCACCGGCCAGGAAACGACGCAGATCAACGTCCTGTCGGACGGCAAGGGCGGCTTTACGTTCACCGATCAGAACAACCAGGCGCTGAGCGCCGGAGCCGTCACCGCGCTGTTCGGATCATCGACCGCCGGTACGGGCACTCAGTCTGCCCCGGCGTTCCAGACGCTGACGCTTGCCGCCGCCGGGACCAGTTCGCTGAGCGCGGCCGATCAGGCGGCCGCGACGGCAATGGTCGCGCAGATCAACGCTGTCAACCAGCCGCCGACGGTTTCGAATCTGGACATCAGCACGCTGCAGGGCGCAAACCAGGCGCTGGTGTCGGTCGACAACGCGCTCTCAACGGTGAACAACCTGCAAGCGACGCTCGGTGCGGCCCAGAACCGCTTCACCGCGATCGCGACGACGCAGCAAGCCGGCTCGACCAACCTGTCGCAGGCGCAATCGCAAATCCAGAACGCGGACTTCGCCCAGGAAACCGCGAACCTGTCGCGCGCGCAAGTGCTCCAGCAAGCCGGCATCTCGGTGCTCGCGCAAGCGAACTCGCTGCCGCAGCAAGTGCTGAAGCTCCTGCAATAACGTGTACCGAACGACGGGCCGCGCTGTCCGGCGGCCCGCCTTTGTGCGGCGGCGCAACACCCTCGTGGCCGCCGCACGTTTTTGTTTTCTGACTCTTCCGAATTTCGCGATTTTCGCCCGCCATATCCGGCGGCGAAGGGAGCCACCCGATGTCCACGCCCGTCACCAGCACGACGCAGCAGCAAACCAATTCGGCGTTGCAGCAAGCAGCGCAGTCGATCATCAGCGGCTCGACGGGCAACTCGTCGATGGACGTCAACTCGCTCGTCACCGCACTCGTCAACGCGAAGACGGCGGGACAAACCGCGGCGCTGTCGACGGCGGTCTCCACCGACCAGACGACGCTTTCCGCGCTCGGCACGCTGAAGGCCGCGCTCACCGCGCTGCAAGCGGGGATCGGCTCGCTCAGCGACGGCACGCTCACCCAGAAATTCACCGCCACGGCGACGGGCACCGGCCTCACCGCGACGACGGGCGCGGGCGCGGTGGCCGGCAGCTATTCGGTCGCCGTCACGCAGATCGCCACGTCGCAGACACTGTCTTCCGGCGCATTCAATGCGACGCAGCAGCTCGGCACCGGCACGCTGACGCTGAGCGTCGGCGGCAAATCGACGTCGATCTCGATCGATTCGACGAACAACACGCTTTCCGGCATCGCCGCCGCGATCAACTCCGCGTCGAACAACCCCGGCGTGACGGCGACGATCGTCACGGGCACCGACGGCGCGCACCTCGTGCTGCGCTCGGCGACGACGGGCGCAGCCAACGTGATCAACGTCGGCGTGAGCAACCTGTCCGGCGACAACGGGCTGTCGAGCCTCGCCGTCACGTCGACGGCGAGCACGACGGGCGGCCAGTCGACGATCCAGTCGGGCGGCAGCATCGCATGGACGCAAAGCACCTCCGCTCAGGACGCCGAATTCACGGTGGGCGGCATCGCCGCGTCGAGCGCGAGCAACGCGGTGTCGGGCGCAATCGCTGGCGTCACGCTGAACCTCACGCAAGCCGCCGTCGGCACCACGCAGACGCTCAACGTCTCCACCGACACGACCGCGCAGGCCGCCGCGATCACGAACGTCGTCAACCTGTACAACACGGTCGTCACGACGATGTCGTCGCTGTCGTCGCTGTCGGGCGCGGGCACCAGCTCGCAAAGCGCGGGGCCGCTCCTTGGCGACTCCACGCTCAACATGATCCGCAACTCGCTCGCGCGCGTGGTCGGCGCGGGCGTCACGACGGGCGGCTCGACCGTGTCACTCGCGTCGATCGGCATCACGTTCGCCGACGGCTCGTCGTCTGCGCAAACGGACGGCACGCTGACCATCGATACGGCGAAGCTCAACGCGGCGCTGCAAAACAGCCCGTCGACCGTCGCCGCCCTCTTCAACTCGACGAACGGCGTCGGCGCGACGCTCAACAGCACGATTCAGAACTACGTGCAGACGGGCGGCGTCTTCGATACGCGCTCGAACGCGCTCAACCAGGACCTGAAGAGCCTCGCGCAGCAGCAGACACAACTTGCATCGTACGCGTCGCAGTTGACGTCGCAATACAACGCGCAGTTCACCGCGCTCAACACGCTGATGGCGCAGATGAACAGCAACTCGAACTACCTGACGCAACTGTTCGGCGGCAGCAACAGCTCGGGCGCGATGGCGAACAACAAGTAACGAATCGAATGCGATGGAGAAGCCTGATATGGATCAGATGTCGTTGATCGAACACGTGCTGTCGATCACCCGCGAAATCGATCACGCGGTGCAGATGGCCGACTGGACCGAAGCCGCGCGCCTGACCGAAGAGCGCTCGCCGTATCTGATGTCGATCTCGGCCGAGCAGACGCCCGCGTCGCTCGCGCTCGTGCGCCAAATCCAGGCGATCGACACGGCGCTCCTCGCGAACGCGAAGGCGGCGCAGGCCGAGTTGCAGGTTGAATACCGCGCCGCGATGGACCGGTTGGGCAAGGCGGGCGCCTATCAGGCGGCCGCGCAATTCTGAGCCTCAGGATTCCCCCCACACAACAATAAATCACGCGTTTCGACGCGTGCTCGTTCTACTCCCACCCGCCGCAAGGCGGGTTTTTTTTAAGGCGTGCGTACGCACGCGATTCGCCAGTCGGCAATCGCTTCCGGCTTGGAATCGCGCCGCGCAGCCCGATTGAGCCAGCAGATCGCACTCGCTCAACAAAGCGAACTCGCTCATCGTGGCGATGACAAGTTCAGGCGCGCTGCCAGCATGGCAAATCAGCATTAGCCAGTTCAGTTCGCAGTTTTGCGGCCCGCTCACGCGGGTCGCGTCAGGCCGGCAGCGCGTCACCCGCTCAAACTTCGTCGGAGTGAATTTCATCGCCCGACGCCGTAGCGTCTCGCGGATGAGACCGGCACATCAGCTCAGTTAGCCGTTTGAATGAGCAGAGTCGCCTGCCCCGTGTTGTCGCCACAAGCGTCGTCACTGACATAGGCAATATATGTCGAGGTATTCCCAGGGACGTCGACGACCGTTGGCTGGGTAATGGTGGTGCCCCATCGGTTATTTCCAAACCCGCCTTGCAGCATCACGGAATTGATCAAGCAGCCGTTGGTCAGTCCGCCAGCGGAGCACCTCATATTGTTTGAGCCAATCGAAATGACATATCTTCCCGGTGCAAGCGTGAGCAGTGCTGGCGTGCCGCCAGAAACATTGCCAGTGTTCGAAAGACAATTGCGCTTCGCATCGACCACAACGGTGGCCGATGCTTCGCAGACGAAAGGGATGATGGACGCAAGCACGCCTGCGACAATTTTTTTGCGCATAAATGAGTTCTCTCACGAAATATTCAAGTTAATAAAAATGGACCGCAGCCCATGCACGACACATGAGAAAGCAAACACAGCATCGGCCTTCGTCATGCGTCAGGGAAATTCAGATGAAGAAATTTTCGTTACGCCAGATGGAATCGAGAGTTCGTGGTAGTAACTTCCGCCCGGAATGGAATTGGCATAGCCATCGAGCGTGACTGTTCTATAGAGTTCCCAATTCGCCATTGCGGAACAGGAAGCCGAGGCCGTCATTGCGCCGATCAGCAGCTTCATTCGATTACGCATATACCCACGCAATAGCTCGTTGTCGAATCAGAAATACGCTGAACCTCCAACCCGCGCAGATGATTTAACGACCTCAATATTGAAAAATTGAGCGTGCTTCTCACGACCGGCGAACGCTGTTGACGCGGAACAACGAATGACGAAAGGCAACCGCTTGACAAACCTTCCGCCGGCGTGGATCACTGACACCTTTCGCAACGCGAAGGCCCCCCCATGACCGCCGCAACCTGGCTCGCCTTCGCCGGCGCGAGCATCGTCCTCCTGATGATTCCCGGCCCGACGATCCTGCTCGTGATCGGCGATTCGCTCGCGAACCGCAACCGCTCGTCGTGGAGCACCGTCGCCGGCGTCGCGGCGGGCGACACCACCGCGATGACGATCTCGCTCGCCGGCGCGGGCGCCTTGCTCGCGATGTCGGCGGCCGCGTTCACCGCGCTCAAGCTCGTCGGCGGCGGCTATCTGATCTATCTCGGGATTCGTTCGATCCTGCACGCGCGCCGCGTCGGCGCGACGGAAGTCAGCGTCGAGCGCCGCTCGGCGAAGCGGCGCTTCCTGTCCGCGTGGGCCGTCACCGCGCTGAATCCGAAGAGCATCGTGTTCTTCGTCGCGTTCGTTCCGCAGTTCATCTCGCCGCACGAGACGTTCGCGCGGCAATGCGCAGTCCTGCTGCCGACCTTCGTCTGCCTCGCGTCGATCAACGCGGCCTGCTATGCGCGCATCGCGCGTTTCGCCGCCGCACGGCTGACGGGCGCAGCCGCGCAGCGGCGCTTCGGCTACGGCGGCGGCACCGCGCTGATCGGCGCGGGCGCGTTGACGCTCGGGATGTCGCGAAGCTGACGCTTCGCATGTGGCGTGCCGTTCGCAGCCGGATTTCCGCTGAACGTCAGCCGAGATCGAGCGCCGCGGTCAGATCGCCCGGCGGCTGCGCGTCGCGCGCCGCGAACGCGCGCTCGCGCGCGAGCACGCCGTCGAGCGGCGCGAGCCCGTGCACGCGCGAGATGAAGCGCAGGATCGAGTTCGTGTCGTACAGCGTGTGATCGACGTAGCCCTTCTTCGCGAACGGCGAGATCACCATCGCCGGAATCCGCGAGCCCGGCCCCCAGCGGTCGCCCTTCGGCGGCGACACCGGGTCCCACCAGCCGCCGTTCTCGTCGACCGTCAGGATCACGACCGTGTGCGCCCACTGCGGGCCGCGCATGATGTGGTCGATCACCGTCGCGATGTGCCGATCGCCCGACTCGACGTCCGCATAGCCCGCGTGCATGTTCAGGTTGCCCTGCGGCTTGTAGAACGTGACGGTCGGCAGGCGGCCCGCGTCGATGTCGGCGATCAGGTGGTTCGTCGACGGATCGTCGCCGAGGCCCGCGTCGCGCAGGTGGCGCCGCCGCGCGTCAGTGCCCGGCGCGTAGTTCGCGAAGTAGTTGAACGGCTGATGGTGATACTGAAAGTCCGGCACCGGGCCCGTGTCGCGATGCTCGAGCGCGTACTGCCACGCGCCGCCGTACCACGCCCAGTCGACGCCCTTCTCCGACAGGCGATCGCCGATCGTCGCGTAATGCTGCGGCGGCAGCACGCGCGGGTTCGACGGGTCCGCATACGCCGGGTTGCCGTCGGCGGGCGGCCGCGCGCTGCTCGGCTGATACGGCGGCGCCATCGTGTTCACCGCGTAGCCGTCCGGCGTGAAGAGGCCGTCGTTCTCGAATTTCGGCGGGCCGTCGAGCGCCGACGCGGGCGAATCCGCCGCGAGCTTCAGCCGCGCGCCGGCCGGATCGTCGCCTTCGACAATGGATACGAGATGCTTCGCCGGGCTCGTGTGCACGTCCGGATAGAGCGGCGCCTGCGCGGAGATCAGGAAGATGTGGTTCAGCCACGAGCCGCCGAACGCGGCCATGAAGAAGTTGTCGCAGAGCGTGTACCGGCGCGCGAGATTCCAGAGCCGCAGCGTTTCGGCCGAATTGCGGTAATGCCCCATCACGAGCCCGCCCGAATCGGCCCACGCGGCGAATTGATCGTTGCGGCCGCCGTTGATCTGCATCTGGTTCTGATAGAAGCGGTGCCACAAATCGCGCGTGATCACGCCGTTCGGCAGCGGCTTGCCTTGCGCGTCGGGAATCACGAACGGCGCGTTCGGCAGCCCGGTGATGTCGTGCTCGCCGATCATGTAGCGCTTGCCGTCGACGACTTGCGCCTGCGGTACGAGGCCGCCCCAGATTTTCGGCAGCGTCGGCAGCGGCGTCTTGCCGTCGCGATCGAACTGCGCGTAGCGTTCGGGCGATACCGCGCCGAGCGGCTGCTGCACGCCGGGGAAGTCGCCGAACAGGTTCGCGAAGCTGCGGTTCTCCGCATAGATCACGACGATGTTGCGCACTTCGCGGCGCAGCGCGGCGTCGAGCCGCAGATCGGCCGCCGAGCGCGGCGCGGCGGTCTCGCAGCCGGCGAGCGCGACGCTCGCGCCGAGCGCGGCGATGCCGCCGAGCACGCGGCGGCGGTCGGGGTCCTCGGGAAGGTCGGTCGACGGGGGATGCTTGTCAGTCACTTCTGCTCCTCGATCTTCTGGTTGGTCGTGCGGTCCATCAATGTCCGCCGATTGGCCGAATCGGCCTGGCCGCGCATTGTCACGAAAACGCCACAATCGCGACTATAGCGTGCCGCTTGCATGAAACCTTGCTTGATCGATGCATGAACAGAAAAACGAAACATCGATGCGCGATGTCGCGGCAAGCGCGGACCAAGCCGGCGCCGTCGCTCCAAAGAAAAACGGCCCGGGCCGGGCCGTTTTGAGTCGATCGCTCGAAACCTTCGCTCAATCGGTTCCGTACTTCGGCGAATGCGGGCCGTACAGCAGGCCGTTCGGCTGGCCGGCGGACAGCATCCGGCCGCTCGTGAGCCCCGCCACGTCGACCGCGTCGTCGCTCAGCGTGTGCGCGATCTGCTTGACGGCCGCCTGCGCGAGCGTCGCGATCAACCCGAAGCCGCTGAAATCCACGTTGGAGCCGAGTTCCTTGCCGGTCGCGCGCCCGCTGCCCTGCCACAGCAGGTCGCCCGTGCGCAGATCGACGAGCTTCGCGGACGCCGACACGACCGTCGTGCTGTCGAGCACCGTGTAGACGGAGCCGTACTGCGTGACCGTCGTGTACAGCGCCGCGTCCGCGCCGAAGATGTCGCGCAGCTTCGCGGGCGAAACGGTCTGGATGTCGGCGGCGTTCGTCAGGCCGTTCTGCTTGAACGTCTCTTCCATCACGGCGACGGGCACGACGTAGTAGCCCGCTTCGGCGACGGGCCGCGTCATCTGCGACAGCAAGCCGTACGTCGCCTTCACGTCCGACGTGTCGTTCTGCGGCGGCAGCAGCAGGATCGCGCGCGGCTGGCTCTTCTTGAACGCCGTGTAGTCGACGTGCTTCGCGGGCGCCGCGCACGCGGCGAGCAGCGCCAGCACGGACGCGGCCGACAGGAGTCTTGCGGAAATGAACTTGAACATGGCAGCCCTTATTGTTGTTGTGCTTGTACTTGCGTTTGCGCCGGCGCTTGCGGCTTCGATTGCGGCGCCGCGGCTTTCTTCTTCAACAGGAAATCCATGAACGGCGACGATTCGGGAAACGACGCCTTCTCGGCCTGGAACGCCTGCTCGGCCTGCTGCTCCTTGCCGACGCTCGCGTACAGCATGCCGAGATGCGCCTCGAAGCCGGGCGGCGGACGGTTGCCCTTCGCGCGAATCTGCTGCAGCGCCTTCTCGAGCGCGTCGATCTGGTCTTCGGGGCTCTTTTGCCCCTTGAAGTATTCGTAGACTTGCGGCTGATAGCCGTCCCATTGATAGAGCGGCTTCGGCTGATTCGCCGCGCAGCCCGCGAGCAGCACGCCCGCGGCCGCGGCCGGCAGCCAGACTCCCGTCTTGAAGGTCTTCTTCATTGTTGTCGTTGTCGATGGAAACGATGGATGAACGAATTCGTCCGCGCCGTGCGGGCGCGCTTACTTGCCTGACGCGAGCGCGCCCGCGTCGACCTGCTCGACGAGGTGATTGACCGCGTCCTGGATCGCGAGGTCGAGCACCTTGCCGTTGAGCGTCGAGTCATAGCCGGCCGTGCCGCCGAAGCCGATGATCTCGCGGTTCGACAGGCTGTATTCGCCCGCGCCCTGGCTCGACAGCACGACTTCCGACGTCGTCGTGTCGACGATGTTCAGGTTCACCTTCGCGTATGCGATCTGGCTCTTGCCGCGGCCGAGAATGCCGAACAGTTGCTGATCGCCGACTTCCTTGCGGCCGAACTCGGTGACGTCGCCCGTCACGACATAGTTCGCGCCCTTCACCGCCTGCGCCTTCTTCATGAACGCGGCTTCCTGCTTGATCTCGTCGAGGTTCTCGCGATCGAGCACGTTGAAGCGGCGGCTCTGCTGGAGCTGCGTGACGAGGATCGTCTTCGCCTGGCCGCCCAGGCGGTCGACGCCGTCGGTGAAGATGCCGCGCATGTAGCTCGAACGATTGTCGAACTTGCCGACCGCGATGCCGACCGGCTTGCCCGCGAACGGCTTCTGCGCGCTCGCCGACGCGGGCACGGGCAGCGTGCGCGACGCCTCGGTCGCGCAACCGCTCAATGCGACGATGGCCGATGCCGCGAGGCACGCCAGAACTGTCTTCGAAGTTTTCAAACGATGGTCCCTCCTTGGAGATCGCTAAACATGCCGTGTCGACGGCGTCGCATCGCGCAAGCAACACGCGATGCGACGCCGTACGTCAGATGAGGAATCGAATGGGAAGCGCGAATGACGCGAATGGAGCGGATTCGCGCGCGGCGGCCGGCGGTTGCGGCCGCGCGCCGGCGCGTCCGTGCGGGCGCGCGACGCGGCGTCGCGTGCGGCCTGACGGCGCCGAGCCCGCACGCGCGACGCGAGGATTCGATGCGGCCGCAACCTTTCGCCGCCCCCCGATGCCTGAACGAAGCCAGGCGCAAACTTTTCTTATGTGCTGCCACTAAGCTCTCACAACACGCGATTATTGTCGTAGTGCGCAACGATAACGGCAACCATGCACGCGCGACAACAAAAAAGTGCCGAATGTCGAGCGACCGCAACAGCACGCGCCTGTCGCGCATTTCGTCGATGCGATTCGATCCGTACATTTCGCGATGTCGACCGTGCAGACCCACTTGGCACGCGCAGACCGCACGAATTCGCCCGCCCCCTGGGCAACGGCGACGGCCGCCTGTGCGCTCGATTTCGACAAACGGCCGAGATAGGGTGGTGCGACAATTTCCCCATCCCGCACTCGAAAGCGGCAATTCACACGATTGCCGCCGATTGCTTCGGCACGCGCATCGATTGCGCGCGTTCACCGAATTCCCTTAACCGATTCATTGCCAAGCGACCTTATCGACATGCCTTTCGTCACTATCGATGGCCAACCCCTGCACTATCAGATCAGGGGCTCCGGCGCGCCCGTGCTGTTCGGGCACAGCTACCTGTGGGATTCGTCGATGTGGGAGCCGCAGCTCGAAGCGCTCTCGAAGTCGTATCGCGTGATCGCGCCGGACCTGTGGGGACATGGCCAATCCGGCCCGCTGCCCGACGGCACGAACGACCTCGACGATCTTGCGATGCAGATGTGCGCGCTCCTCGATCATCTCGGCATCGACACCTGCTCGATCGTCGGGCTGTCGGTGGGCGGCATGTGGGCGGTGCCGCTCGCGCATCGCGCGCCGCAACGGATCGACCGTCTCGTGCTGATGGACACCTACGTCGGCGTCGAGCCCGACGCGACGCGCAGCAAATATTTCCAGATGCTCGCGGCCATCGACGCGCAAGGCGCGATTCCCGCGCCGCTGCTCGACGCGATCGTGCCGATCTTCTTCCGCCCCGGCATCGATCTCGCGAGCGAGCTGCCTGCGGGCTTCCGGCGCGCGCTGCAGGCGTTCACGGCCGAAAGGCTGCGCGACTCGGTGATTCCGCTCGGCAAGATCACGTTTGGCCGCGAAGACGCGCGCGCGAAACTCAGCGCGCTGCCGGCTGAGCGCACGCTCGTGATGTGCGGCGCGAACGACGTCGCGCGGCCGCCCGAGGAAGCCGACGAAATCGCAGCGCTGATCGGCTGCGAAAAGGTGTTCGTGCCGAAAGCCGGGCATATTTCGAATCTCGAGAATCCGGCGTTCGTCACGCAGGCGTTGATCGATTGGCTCGCGCGCGGCGGCGACTGAACCCGATGCGCTGCACCGCGGTTCGTTCGTCTCCGGGCGCATGCGACATGCCGAACCTGACGATGCCGGGCGACGCGTCGGCGCCGCTGAAAAAATGCGTCGCGCGCCGCCCCGCGGAATCGGATCACGCAACCTTGAACTTCCCGACCGCCTCGGCGAGTTCGACCGCCTGAGTCTGCAGCGCCGAAGCGGCCGCAGCCGACTGCTCGACGAGCGCCGCGTTCTGCTGAACCATCTCGTCGAGCTGCGCCACCGCGCGATTCACTTCCTGAATGCCGCGCGTCTGCTCGTCGGCGGCGTTCGAGATCTCGCGCATGATCGTCGTCACGTTCGAAACCGTGCCGACGATGTCGTTCATCGTCTGCCCCGCCTGCTGGACGAGCGTCGCGCCCGTCGCGACGCTCGACACGCTCGAGTCGATCAGCGCCTTGATCTCCTTCGCCGCCTGCGCGCTGCGCTGCGCGAGCGAGCGCACCTCGCCCGCGACGACCGCGAAGCCGCGCCCCTCCTCGCCCGCGCGCGCCGCCTCGACGGCCGCGTTCAGCGCGAGGATGTTGGTCTGGAACGCGATGCCGTCGATCACGCCGATGATGTCGCTGATCTTGCCGGACGCGCCCTCGATCTCGTGCATTGTCGACACGACGTCGGACACGACCGTGCCGCCGCGCGACGCGACGCTCGCCGCGTTCGTCGCGATGTCGTTGGCCTGGCGCGCGGCGCCCGCCGACTGCGTGACCGTCGACGTGATCTCCTCGATCGACGCGGCCGTCTGCTCCAGGCTCGCCGCCGCCGATTCCGTGCGCCGCGACAGGTCGTGATTGCCCGACGCGATCTCGCCCGCCGCATGCCGCACCGAATCGCTCGCGTCGCGGATCACGCGCATCACGTCCTGCAGCTTGCCGACGAACGCGTTGAACGAGCGCGCGATCTGCGCCACTTCGTCGCGGCCGGCATCGGGCAGGCGCTGCGTCAGATCGCCCGTGCCCGAGCCGATCGATTCCATTGCGTCGCGAATGCGCGCGAGCCCCCGGAACGCGACGCCCGTGATCGCGCCGACGATCAGCGCGGCGGCGGCGACGAGCGCGACGAGCGTGCCGATCGACACGAGCAGCAGCGAATGCATGCCGGCCATCGCATCGGATTTGTCGAGCGCGACGACAGTCAGCCAGTCGGTGCCCGGCACGGCGCGCGCGCGCATCAGCTTCGCCGCGCCCGCGACGTGCGCGTCGATCGGCGCGGCGTTCTCGTCGGACGACGACGCGGCGAGCGCGTCGATGCTCAGGTCGTCAGCGAGATCGGTGACGGGCTTGAGGGTGAGCTTCGGATCGGCATGCGCGACGATGTGGCCGCCGCGGTCGACGAGCATCCCGAAGCTGCCGGGCGTCGGATGGATCGCCTTGACGTTCGCGATCACGCTGTCCATCGCGACGTCGCCGGACACGACGCCCTTCAGCGCGCCGTCGCGCACGATCGGCGCGGCGAACGCGACGACGAGCTTGCCCGTGCCGACGTCGACGTAAGGCGGCGTGACGACCGGCTTGCCCGCCTGCGCAGCCTGCTTGTACCACGGGCGGCCGGTCGGATCGTAGTCGGGCGGAATGCCGGTCGGGTCCGAGAATTTCGCGGTCTTGTCCGCGTAGCCGACATAGACGTTCGTGAATCCGCCGGCGGCGGCGATCTGCTTGAGCGAAGGGATCGGGTCGGGCGAGATCGCGGCGTCTTCGACCGACACGATCATCTGCGTCTTCGACGCAACCCAGTCGGCGATGCCGGTTTCGTGGCCGGTCAGCACCGCGCTGAGGTTCTGGCTGATGGACTCGCGGTTGTAGCGATTGGCGACGAAATAGTTGAGCGCCGTGTTGATGACGAGCGAACCGATGACGATGGCAAGGCACGCGACGAGAATGCGGGACCGGATCGAGGAGAGCATGAGGAGCGGTGGGTGTGGAGCGGACCTATTGGTTTACGGCTGCGGGAACGGGCGACTTGACCCGAGGAAGGCGCGGCGTCAGGGTTTTTGCTCTAGCAGGCTGTTGAAAAGCCCTCCGTCATGACAACCGGAGCGCTGGTTAAAAGGATTTCACGTGCGATCAAGCGGTGAATTACAGCAGCACCATGCAAATCTCCCGGCTGGTGGACATGCCAGCCGGCATGCCGACGCACGTCGGCCCCGCTCAGGCGGCTTATTGCGCAACTCGGGGCGACACCACCGTCAGTATTCGAGCCATGCGAGTCAGGTTACTGGCGAGCATCGTCAGCTTGAAGTGCTGATCGACGCGCCGGATGCCGCGATACACCGTCTGCCGAATCCGGCCCACCGTCTTGCCCCAACCGAAGTGCTCTTCGATGCGTTTGCGGATGACTTGGCTGATCCGGTAGCCGGCATGCCGCGAGGTGCGGCCGTCGATCGCGCTGCCGCCTTGGCGGGTGTCGTTGCGTGCCACGTGCGGCGTCACCTTGCGTGCCCGGCAATCGCCAACGAAGTCGCGCATGTCGTAACCCTTGTCGGCGCCCAGCGTCTTGGCATGGCGGCCCGGTACACAATCAAGCAAGCGCAGGGCGCTCGCGCGTTCGGCAAAGCCGTCGGCATGGCTCACCACGGCACCCACCACCAGGCCCGAGCGGTTCTCCATGAGAATGTGTCCTTGGTAAGCGAGGATGGCCCCGCTTTGCTTGCTCTTCCTGAACAGGCGTGCATCCGGATCGGTACTCGACTGGTGTGTCTCGTTGCTGCGCCGCTGGCCACGCCAGTCAGTGTCGGCGTTGCGAGCGCCACCCGCGGGCGGCTCGTCGCCCGGGCCGTCCTTGGGGCGGAAACTCTTGTGGCTGGCCCAGGCCTGGATCAGCGTGCCATCGACCGAGAAGTGCTCGCGCGAGAGCAGGCCACGCTGCTCGGCCAAGCCCATGACCTTGGTGAAGAACGCTTCGACGACCTCGTGTTCGAGCAGCCGGTCGCGGTTCTTGGAAAACGTCGAGTGGTCCCACACGGCGTCCTCGATCGCCAGCCCGACGAACCAGCGGAACAGCAGGTTGTAGCGCATCTGCTCCATCAGCATGCGCTCGCTGCGCACCGAGTACAGCACCTGCAGCAGCAACGCCCGCAGCAGCTTCTCCGGCGCAATCGACGCGCGGCCGCTGTCCGCGTAGATCACGCTGAACAATCCGTTGAGCTGCTTGAGCGCTTCGTTGACAAGTTGCCGTACCGGCCGCAGCGGGTGATCGGCCGGCACGAAGTCTTCCAGCTTGACCGTTGTGAACAGCGGTTCTTGCATCTCGTCCATTCCGCGCATCGCTCTCATTGCCCAAGGTCATGAACACGATATCCATAACGCGCGACTCTCAACGCCCGTTTACGCTGGGCCCAAATTCAACAGCCTGCTAGGGGCCGCCTGCAGGCCGGACGCGCGCCGGCTTCCCGGCGGCTTTTCTCATGTTGACGACAGGCCAATGAGCACCATCCACGTGACCATGGGCGGCTCCGCCGCCGCTTCTCTTCGCATCGCGCTCGCCGACGCGGGCCGCGACGAAAGCGTCGTCGGGCTGTTCGACGATCTGTCGGTCGGCCCGCTGCGCGGCGCGGACGACACGCCGGACGTGCGCGCCGCGTTCTGGGAGCGCGCGATCGGCGATGTGCAGCAGGACTGGATCGCCGGGCTCGGCGACGACTTCGCGAAGCTCGAGACGCTCGCGGCCGGCACGGGCCAGGTCGTCGTCTGGCACGCGCACAGCGTCGCCGATCAGTTGATGCTGCGGCGCGTCGCCTACCACCTGCGCAATGCGCCGCAGCGCCTCAACGAGGTGCGGCTGTCGAGCGCGGACATCGACGATCCGCAGTCGTGGGTGCGGTTGCGCGCCGACCAGGCGACGGCCACCGGCATCTTTTCGCCCGCCCGGTTGCTCGCGAAACTGCCGGAGGCGGCGCCGATCTCGGTGCTGCGGATCAGCCGGCTCGCGCTCGAATGGCAGGAAGCGAAGCAGACGAACGCCGAGCTGCGCTACTGGATCTGCAACACGTTCAAGAGCGGCCATTACGCGGACATCGACGCGCTCGTGCTCGAGCACGCGCCCGACGAATGGGGCCCCGCCGCGCGCACGGTCGGCGCCGTGATGGCGTTCGCCGACCACGGGCACCTGTTCGTCGGCGACGTGATCGCGTTCTGGCGCTGCCGCGAGCTCGCGGCGGCCGGCCGCATCGAGCTGCAAGGCGACGCCCGATCGATCGACGACCTGAGAACGGCGACGCTGCGCACGACGCCCGCCGTCGCCCTCCCCCGCTAACCCGCCCCCGCTTCACGCACCGAACACGCACCGAATCACATGGCCCGCACCCGCGCCCCCGACCACGAATCCCAGCGCGAGCAGATCCTCGATCTCGCCGCCGCCAAGTTTGCGCAGACGAGCTACCCGAGCACGTCGATGACCGACCTCGCGAACGCGAGCGGCACGTCGAAGGCACGCCTCTATCACTATTACGAGGGCAAGGAAGCGATCCTCTTCGACCTGCTCGACCGCTACACGAAGCGGCTGATGCTGATCATCGCCGAGGTCGAGGGCGCGAGCCAGCGGCGCGGGCTCACCGAGCGCGAGGCGTTCGCTGAGCTCGTGCGCGCGTTCCTTGCCGAATACGAGACGTCGCACAGCCGCCATGTTGCGCTGCTGAACGACGTGAAGTACCTCGAGGACACGCAGCGCCAGATCATCCTCGACCGCCAGCGCGACATCGTCGCCGCGTTCTCGCGCCAGCTCGCGCGCGCGTATCCGGAACGGATCTCGAAGGACAACCAGACGCCCGTGACGATGATGGTGTTCGGGATGATCAACTGGACGTTCACGTGGCTGAAGCCGGGCGGCCGCCTCGGCTATCGCGATTTCGCCGAGCAGGTGATCGGCATGATCGAGCGCGGGCTCGGTAGCTGAATCGTCTGATTTATTGCAGAGCAGCAAGCGTTGCGCCGGCGTAACAGTGCGATGCTTTGCTCACACCCTTGTCAAAGATCATTTAAATACTAATAAAATCAAATACTTACACACATCAATCGATGAGTTTAGAGCTTGACCTCGACTCAAATATCCGGGTTTTCCCCAATCTCCGCACGGCCGTTCGGTTAAAATTGCGCTGCAATGCACAAATCAATGTGCGGTCTTTTTGAGGAACCTACGATGAACAAGCCAGACCTCCGCCCTGCCGAGTCGGTCGGCATCGCCGGTCCCGCGCCAGTTCTCGTTCGGGAACTGGCTTCCGGCGACCGCCAGCAACTGCTCACCCATTTTCTCGCGCTCGACGCGGACGATCGGCTGCTGCGCTTCGGCCAGGCGGTGCCCGATCACGTAATCGAGAACTACGTGCGCACGATCGACTTCGGCCGCGACACCGTGTTCGGCGTGTTCGATCACGCGCTCGAACTGATCGGCGTCGGCCATCTCGCATACTTGCCCGCGGAAGGCGACAAACGCACCGCCGAATTCGGCGTGTCGGTGCTCGAACGCGCGCGCGGCCAGGGCGTCGGCTCGAAGCTGTTCGAGCGCGCCGCGATCCGCAGCCGCAACACGCACGTGACGACGCTCTACATGCACTGCCTGTCGCGCAACGCGACGATGATGCACATCGCGAAGAAATCGGGAATGCGCATCGAGTACGCGTACGGCGAAGCCGATGCGTATCTGTCGCTGCCGCCCGCCGATCACTCGACGATCATCGCCGAGATGATGCAGGAGCAGGCGGCCGTGTTCGACTACGCGCTCAAGCGCCAGGCGCGCCGCGCGACGCAGATCTTCGAATCGCTGCTGCCCGCGGGCCTCACCGCGTAAGCGCTTCGCCACGCACGAACGAGAACGGGCGGCCCACGACGGGACGCCCGTTCTTTTTTGGCCATTCGGCCGATGCCGGCCGCTCGGCCGGCGCGCCACATCCGCATTCAGCGGATCGGCAGCGCGGTCGTCTCCTTGAAGCGTTCGAGCGAGAAGCTCGTCTTCACGTCGATCACCGACGGATGATGCAGCAACTGCTCCTGCATGAAGCGCGAGAAATGCGCCATGTCCTCGACCTGCACGCGCAACAGATAATCCATGTCGCCCGTCATCGCGTGGCACGCGACGACTTCCGGCCACGCCTGCACCGCCGCGCGGAACAGCTCGGCATGCGTCGCGCCGGCGCGCGCGGACGTCTCGTCGCCGCGCGCGGACGCAACGCCGCCGCGCTTCTCCAGCCGCACGCTCACGTACGCGAGCAGATCGAGCCCGAGCTTCTGCGGATCGAGAAGCGCGACGTAGCCGGTGATCACGCCCATCTCCTCGAGCCGGCGGATCCGCCGAAGACAGGGGCTCGGCGACAGATTCACCCGCTCGGCGATGTCCTGGTTCGACAAACGCCCATTCTCCTGAAGAATCGAAAGAATGCGCCGGTCAATCGCATCCAATTCCACGCGCGCCATTTCCTGTCTCCCTGCTTGTTCGTGTGGACGAGAAATTGCGCAAGCGTAGCGTTGCACGACCAAGTTCGCAAGTTTCCACCCGGCCCGCCCCGCTACACTTTGCCGCAGACATTCATCAAGACGCATGCCCCGCCGGGGGCTAGGAGACGCCATGCAAATCCCCACCTGGGACAATCCCGTCGGCACCGACGGCTTCGAATTCATCGAATACACCGCCCCCGATCCGAAAGCGCTCGGCCAACTGTTCGAGCGGATGGGCTTCACCGCGGTCGCGCGCCATCGCCACAAGGACGTGACGCTATACCGCCAGGGCGACATCAACTTCATCATCAACGCGGAACCGGATTCGTTCGCGCAGCGCTTCGCGCGGCTGCACGGGCCGTCGATCTGCGCGATCGCGTTCCGCGTGCAGGACGCCGCGAAGGCATACCGGCACGCGCTCGAGCTCGGCGCGTGGGGCTTCGACAACAAGACGGGGCCGATGGAGCTGAACATCCCGGCGATCAAGGGCATCGGCGACTCGCTGATCTATTTCGTCGACCGCTGGCGCGGCAAGAACGGCGCGAAGCCGGGCGCGATCGGCGACATCAGCATCTATGACGTCGACTTCGAGCCGATTCCGGGCGCCGATCCGAATCCGGTCGGCCACGGCCTCACGTACATCGACCACCTGACGCACAACGTCCACCGCGGCCGCATGCAGGAATGGGCGGAGTTCTACGAGCGCCTGTTCAACTTCCGCGAAGTCCGCTACTTCGACATCGAGGGCAAGGTGACGGGCGTGAAATCGAAGGCGATGACGTCGCCGTGCGGCAAGATCCGGATTCCGATCAACGAGGAAGGCTCGGACACGGCCGGCCAGATCCAGGAATACCTCGACGCGTATCGCGGCGAAGGCATCCAGCACATCGCGCTCGGCGCAGCCGACATCTACAAGGCGGTCGACGGGCTGTGCGCGAAGGGCGTGACGCTGCTCGACACGATCGACACGTACTACGAGCTCGTCGACCGCCGCGTGCCGAACCACGGCGAGCCGCTCGACGAGCTCAGGAAGCGCAAGATCCTGATCGACGGCGCGCACGACGATCTGCTGCTGCAGATCTTCACCGAGAACCAGATCGGGCCGATCTTCTTCGAGATCATCCAGCGCAAGGGCAATCAGGGCTTCGGCGAAGGCAACTTCAAGGCGCTGTTCGAATCGATCGAGCTCGACCAGATCCGCCGCGGCGTCGTGCAGGACAAGGCGTAAGCGCGCCGCGCGCGGCGCGCGGGGCCGCACATGGCCCGATGGACGGCGCGATGAGCGGTCCCGCAAAAGAAACGGGTGGGAATCTTCGGGATTCCCGCCCTTTCGCATTGGCGTTGCCGACCGTCACGCGACGGACCGGCGATCGCCCGCCGCGGCTTACTTTTGCATCGCGCCGCGCCCGTTCGTCGCGACGCTCGCGAACGCCGGCGCATCCACGCCGGCCGTCGCCGCAAGCTGCAGCATCCGGGTGCTCGCCGTCGCCAGCACGCCCGCACCTTCCGAGCGCGCCGGGCCGCTCATCGCGAAAAACGCGGCCGACACCATCAGGAAATTCTGGATATTTCGAGTCTTCATTGCATTGCACCTCCATTGCAACCGTCCGGCGCGCGATGCGCGGCGCGGGCACGAACCCGCGCCGCCCGCGCAACCGGACAGGGCCCTAGAGCCTAACGGCAAACGCGTCGTGGGGCGCGCCGTTTTACATGCTTTTACAGCCTGTAACGCATTGATTCCTCACGTTTTCGGGTCGCACACCGGCTTTTTTTGACACGCAGCGGCGGGTTTTTCCCAGTGCTACCATCGAACGAAACCCGCCAATATTCGGGCCGACCGACGCGTCCACAAGACGCCGACGCGCCGATAGTTTTGGCGATCCCTAACCGGGTGAGGAGACACTGCATGAACGCCCCGCTAGACGCAGGCCAGCGCGCATCGCTCGAAGCCGCGCTGCAATCCGTCACGCTAGACGACAAATACACGCTCGAGCGCGGCCGCGCGTACATGAGCGGCATCCAGGCGCTCGTGCGCCTGCCGATGCTCCAGCAGGAACGCGACCGCGCGGCGGGCCTCAATACCGCCGGCTTCATTTCCGGCTACCGCGGCTCGCCGCTCGGCGGGCTCGACCTGTCGCTGTGGAAGGCGAAGCAGCATCTCGCCGCGCACCGGATCGTGTTCCAGCCCGGCCTCAACGAAGACCTCGCGGCGACGGCCGTCTGGGGCACCCAGCAAGTCAATCTGTATCCGGGCGCGAAGCATGACGGCGTGTTCGCGATGTGGTACGGCAAGGGCCCGGGCGTCGACCGCACGGGCGACGTGTTCAAGCACGCGAACTCGGCCGGCTCCGCGCCGCACGGCGGCGTGCTCGTGCTCGCGGGCGACGACCACGCGGCGAAATCGTCGACGCTCGCGCACCAGTCGGAGCACGTCTTCAAGGCGTGCGGGCTGCCCGTGCTGTTTCCGTCGAACGTGCAGGAATATCTCGACTTCGGGCTGCACGGCTGGGCGATGAGCCGCTATTCGGGCCTCTGGGTCGCGCTCAAGTGCGTGACGGACGTCGTCGAATCGTCGGCTTCCGTCGACATCGATCCGCATCGCACGCAGATCATGCTGCCGACCGATTTCGTGATGCCCGACGGCGGCCTGAACATCCGCTGGCCCGATCCGCCGCTCGTGCAGGAAGCGCGCCTCCTCGATTACAAGTGGTACGCGGCGCTCGCGTACGTGCGCGCGAACAAGCTCGACCGCATCGAGATCGATTCGCCGCACGCGCGCTTCGGCATCGTCACGGGCGGCAAGGCGTATCTCGACGTGCGCCAGGCGCTCGTCGACCTCGGCCTCGACGACGAAACCTGCGCGCGGATCGGCATTCGCCTCTACAAGGTCGGCTGCGTGTGGCCGCTCGAAGCGCAAGGCGCGCAGGCGTTCGCGCGCGGGCTCGACGAGATCCTCGTCGTCGAGGAAAAGCGCCAGATTCTCGAATACGCGATCAAGGAAGAGCTGTACAACTGGCCGACGGCCAGCGCCCGCGCGTGTTCGGCAAGTTCGACGAAAAGGACGGCGCGGGCGGCGAATGGTCGGTGCCGATGGGCAAACTGGCTGCTGCCGCGCATTACGAGCTGTCGCCCGCGATCATCGCGAAGGCGATCGCGACGCGCCTCGACAAGTTCGAGCTGCCGTCCGACGTGCGCGCGCGGATCGCCGCGCGCATCGCGGGTGATCGAAGCGAAGGAGACCGCGCTCGCGAAGCCGCACGTGAGCACCGAGCGCAAGCCGTGGTTCTGCTCGGGCTGCCCGCACAACACATCGACGACCGTTCCCGAAGCTCGCGCGCGATCGCGGCATCGGCTGCCACTACATGACGGTCTGGATGGACCGCAACACGAGCACGTTCAGCCAGATGGGCGGCGAAGGCGTGGCGTGGATCGGCCAGGCGCCGTTCACCGACGAGAAGCACGTGTTCGCGAACCTCGGCGACGGCACCTACTTCCACTCGGGCCTCCTCGCGATTCGCGCGGCGATCGCGTCGAAGGCGAACATCACCTACAAGATCCTCTATAACGATGCGGTCGCGATGACGGGCGGCCAGCCGGTCGACGGCGTGCTGACGGTGCCGCAGATCACGCACCAGCTCGCGGCGGAAGGCGCGAGGAAGATCGTGATCGTCACCGACGAGCCGCAGAAATACGATGGCCGCACGTCGCCGCTCGCGCCGGGCGTGACGATCCACCATCGCGACCAGCTCGACGACGTCCAGCGCACGCTGCGCGAGATCGAGGGCACGACGATCCTGATCTACGACCAGACCTGCGCGACCGAGAAGCGCCGCCGCCGCAAGCGCGGCGCGTATCCGGACCCGGCGAAGCGCGTCGTGATCAACGAAGCGGTGTGCGAAGGCTGCGGCGACTGCTCGGTGCAGTCGAACTGCCTGTCGGTCGAGCCGCTCGAGACCGAGTTCGGCACGAAGCGGCAGAACCAGTCGACTTGCAACAAGGACTTTTCGTGCCTGAAGGGCTTCT
>NZ_LNJS01000002.1:0-294627 GCF_001546925.1 Burkholderia sp. MSMB1588
GAGCGAGTTTCTCAAGCGCATCAACGTGCTGCCCGTGACCGAGCTCGAAGGCGAAAAGCTCGGCCTGTCCGTGTCCGGCCGATCGCGAGCCGCACCGACACGACGAAGGCCGCGCGCCAACCGATCGACCCGACGGCGCTCGACAGCAACCGCTACCGCTGCGAGAAGACCGACTACGACACGGCGATTCCGTATCGCAAGCTCGACATGTGGGCGAAGTTCGCCGACTTCCAGCAGCGCATCCGCGACGTGATCCTCAACCAGGGGGCGGTCGATCGCATCATGATCGGCTGGAACGGCGTGAAGGCGGCCGCGACGACTGACCGCCAGGCGAACCCGCTGTTGCAGGACGTGAACATCGGCTGGCTGCAACAGTACCGCGAGCGCGCGGCGCAGCGCGTGCTGCACGAAGGCGCGAAGCAGGCCGGCAAGGTGCTCGTCGGCAAGGCGGGCGATTACGAGAACCTCGACGCGCTCGTGATGGACATCGTTTCGTCGATGATCGACCCGTGGTTCCAGGAGGACACGGGCCTCGTCGTGATCTGCGGCCGCGAGCTGCTGCACGACAAGTATTTCCCGATCGTCAACGCGACGCAGGCGCCGACCGAGCAGCTCGCGGCCGATCTGATCGTGAGCCAGAAGCGCATCGGCAATCTGCCGGCCGTGCGCGTGCCGCACTTCCCGAGACGCGCGCTGATGGTGACGAAGCTCGATAACCTGTCGATCTACTTCCAGGAAGGCGCGCGCCGGCGTGCACTGATCGACAACCCGAAGCGCGACCGCATCGAGAACTACGAATCGTCGAACGACGCCTACGTGGTCGAAGACTTCGGCTGCGGCTGCGTGGCCGAAAACATCGAACTGGTGGCGGCATGACGATCAACACGCCCGCCCGCGCGCACTTCAATCGCGTCTCGGCCGCGCGCGCGGCGGCCGCCGTGTCGCCCGGCGCGACGATGAAGGGCGCGACCGCCTATGAGCTGATGCTCGCGAAGCTCGCGGCCGACCGCCGCGCGCTCAAGGGCATTCAGTCGATCGAGCGGAAGATCGAGCTGAAACGCAAGCTGCTGCCGGAGTACGCCGACTACGTGGCGGGCGTGTTGAGCGGCGGCCGCGGCGCGCAGGACGACGTGCTCGTGACGGTGATGGTCTGGCGCATCGACGCCAGCGACTTCGACGGCGCGCTCGCGATCGCGGCCTACGCGCTCGCGCACGGCCTGACGCTGCCCGACCAGTTCGAGCGTTCGCTCGCGTCGCTCGTCGCCGAGCAGTTCGCCGACGCCGCGCTGTCGTCGTTCCTCGACGGCGAGACGTTCGACGCGGCGAGCCTCGAGCTCGTCGACGATCTGACGCGCGACGCGGACATGCACGACCAGGTGCGCGCGAAGCTGTACAAGGCGCTCGGCTACGCGACGCAGGCCGCCGCGCCGGCGCGCGCGCTCGACTATCTGCGCCGCGCGGTCGCGCTGAACGATCGCGTCGGCGTGAAAAAGGACATCGACCGGCTGACGAAGCAGGTCGAAGCCGCGGGCCGTCGGGGCGACGGCGCCGACGGCACGTAAGGAGCCCACCTCGGCATGGCGGCACCGGCGCCCAGGCCCTACGCCTGACGGTTACGGACCTGGTGCGCCGGTCCACCGCCACCTCATTGCGAACCGACCATGAACAGCTTTGTTGCCACCGCCGCGCCCGCCGTCGCGGCGACGCCGATCGAAGGCACGTTGACGAACGACGGCTTCTTCCCGGACATCGATCTGTCCGCGCTGCGCGACGCGATGCGCCTGGACGGCACCGTGACGGCCGAGCGGCTGCGGCACGCCGCGCGCGACGCGATGCTGACCGTGAACGACGAGCTCGCCGCGTGGCGCGCCCGGCAGCGCGCGGCGGGCGCGACGACGCTCGCCGACGCGCCGGCGCCGCGCATCGATGGCGAATCGGCTCACGTGGCCCGCTACCGGCGCGCGGTGTACCACCTGACGCTCGCGGACGTGACCGAGAAGTACCGCGGCTACGACACGACGAAGAGCGGCGGCCAGGTTGCGGCCGATCTGGCGTCGACGGTCGACGATTCGCGCCGCGCTGCGCGATGGGCGATCAGCGACATTCTCGGCCTCGCGCGCTCGACGGTGGAGCTGATCTGATGGCCCGCCCCCTGTACCGCATTCGTCAGTTTGCGCAGTCCCGCGTGCGCGGCGGGAAACTGTTCTGCGCCGGCGCGTGCCAGGTGCAGCAGCGCGTCGCTGGCCTGTTCTGGCTGGAGATTGCCTATTGCTCGGATCGCACCGGCGCGGAGGCGGCCATACGAGCCGCCGTGCTCGCGCGCCGGCGAGCCCGAATCAAGCCGCGCGTGCTCGGCCTGTTCGATCACGACGGGCAGGCGCTCGGCGAATGAAGATTGCGGCGCTGCAAGGCGAGACGCTCGACGCGCTGTGCTGGCGGCACTACGGCAGCACGGCGGGCACGGTCGAAGCCGTGCTCGAGGCGAACCCCGGCCTCGCCGAGCTCGGCGTGGTGCTGCCGATGGGAACCGTCGTGGAGATGCCCGAGCGCAGCGCGATCGAGACGACCACGCCGCTATTGCAACTGTTTGACTGACCGGAGCCGAATGAATGGCTGAACCGAACACCACCTCGGCCGCGGCGCTGTTCGCCGCGGTCGGCCTCGCCGGCATCGCGCCGGGCGTCGACGGCGACGCGCTGATCGGCGCGTTCGCGGGCGCGGCGCTCGTCGTCGTCACGTCGAAAGACCTCGGCCTCGCAAAGCGCGCCGCGTACATGCTCATCTCGCTCGTGATGGGCTACCTTGCCGCACCCGAAATCATCCACGCCGTGCCGATCCGCTCGACGGGCGTCGCCGCGTTCTTCGCGGCCGCGCTCGTGATCGCGGTCACGCTGACGCTGATCGAGCGCGTGAAGGGCATGGACCTGTTCGCGCTGTTTCGCAAGGGAGACTGACGTGCATGTCTCGTCCGCACTCGTCGCGCTCGCCGCGCACCTGGCCGTCATCGTGCGCGTGCTGACCTACCGCAAGAACGGCGCGCGGCATCGCTTCCACGTCGCGTGGGCGGCCTGGGTGATCGTCGCGATTTCCGGCGGCTCGGCGATCGAACTGCTGTTTCATCCGAAGCCGACCGGCTTCTTTCACGCGGCGCTCGCGGTTCTGCTCGCCGTGTTGGTGTACCTCGCGCGCGGCAACGTCGCGCGCCTTCTACGGAGTGACGAAGCGTGAACATCCTTCGATTCAACGATCACGGCGCGGAAGTCGGGCTGCTGCAGCAGCGGCTCGTGCGCGCCGGCTACCCGGTCGACGTATCGCACCTTTACGACGAACAGACCGAGCGGGCCGTTCAGACGTTGCAGGCGACCGCGGGCCTTGTCGTCGACGGCATCGCCGGCCCGAAGACGTACCGGGTGCTCGCCAGCGGGCAGCGCGACCCCAAGCACCTGACCGACGCCGACCTCGCGCGCGCGGCCGCGACGCTCGGCGTATCCGTCGCATGCGTGCGGGCGGTCAACGAAGTTGAGTCCCGCGGCGTCGGCTTTCTGGACGACGGCCGGCCGAAAATCCTGTTCGAGCGGCATGTCATGTATCAGCGGCTCGTCGCGAATGTCGGCAAGGAAGCGGCGGATGCGGCCGCCGCGCGTTGGCCGGGCGTCGTCAATCCGAAGCGCGGCGGCTACCAGGGCGGCGCCGCCGAATACGTGCGGCTCGACACCGCGGCGCGGATCGACGCGGCGTCCGCCTACGAGTCGGCGAGCTGGGGCGCGTTCCAGATCATGGCGTACCACTGGAAGCGCCTGAACTACGCGAGCGTCGACGAATTCGTGTCCCGTATGGAGCTGGGCGAAGCCGAGCACCTCGACGCGTTCGTGCGGTACGTCGCGGCCGACAAGAAACTGTTGGTCGCGCTTCGTGCCCGGAAGTGGGCGGCGTTCGCGGAAGGCTACAACGGCCCGGAATTCGCGATCAACCTGTATGACGTGAAGCTCGACCGCGCGTATGCGAAGTACGCCGGCGCGGGCAAGGCGGCCGCATGAGCTTCACGCGCCTCATGCCGTGGCTGGCGCTGCTCGCGTTGACCGCGCTCGTCGCGAGTTGCCAGCACGGCCGCGCGCTGCGCGCGCAGCTCGACCGGGCGACCGACGACGCGCGCCGCGCGAAACACGAGGCGCAAGCGAGCGCTGCCGTCATCGAGCGTCTGTTGGCCGATGCCAAGGCGAAAGACGCGCAGCGCGAGCAACTCGACCGTGCGCGCGCCGGCGTCGACGCGACGCTCGCGACCTATCGAAACGAACTGCGGAGACTGATCGATGAAAACGCCGCCGTGCGCGCCTGGGCTGCTGGCGCTCTGCCTGACGACGTTGTGCGCCTGCACGCAAGCCCCGCCCTCAATGGCGCCGACGATTACGCTCAACGAATGCGCGGCGGTGACGCCGTGCACGATGCCGGCGATGGCGCCGCGAACCAACGGTGAGCTGAGCGACGCGCTGCACGTCGCGCGCGCGGCGTGGGCGCGCTGCGCGTCCGAAGTCGACATGATCGCGACGTGTCAGGCGCGCGTGCGGCGGACGGACGGCCATGAATAAGCCGAACAGCCTGCGCGCGGCGCTCGTCGCCGCGTTGCCGCAGCTCAACGCCTCGCCGGACCAGTTGCTCGTGTTTGTCAACGAAGGCCGGATCGAGGCGACGGGCACGCGCACGGCGTCGTTCGACTATGAATACGAGTGCGAGATCATCATTCGCGACTTCATCGGCAACCCGGACGACGTGATGATCGCCGTCGTCGAATGGGCGCGCGCGAATCAGCCGGATCTCGTGACGAATCGGGACGAGCGCCGCAACGGCATGACGTTCGTCGCGGACATCCTGTCGAACAACGCCGTCGACCTCGGGCTCAAGGTGAAGCTGTCGGAAAGCGTCGTGGTCGGAACCGACGCAGCCGGCAACCGGACAGTCGAGCACATCGACGACGCAGCCGACGAGTGGCTTGCATGACGGACGATCTTCAGGCGCTCGAACGGTGGGCGGGTGGGCTGCTCGCGAAGCTGTCGCCGGCGGCCCGCCGTCAACTGCTGCGCGAGCTTGGCCGCGATCTGCGGCGCGCGCAGCAATCGCGCGTGGCCGCGCAGCGGAATCCGGACGGGTCCGCTTATGCGCCGCGGAAGGTGAAGGCAGGCGGCAAGCGCTTGCGCGAGAAGGCCGGCCGTGTGAAGCGCGAGGCGATGTTCCGGAAGCTACGCACCGCGCGCTATCTGCGCATCGATGTCGACGGCACGGGCCTCGCGATCGGCTTCAACGATCGACTGTCGCGCATCGCACGTGTCCACCAGGAGGGCCAGAAAGCGCCCGTCGCGCCGGGCGGGCCGCTCGCGCAGTATCCGGTTCGCGTCGTGCTCGGTTTCGCGGATGCCGATCGCGAGCTTTTGCGAGATCGGTTGTTACGGCACTTGAATCACTGATCACGAGAGATCACGCGCTTCGAATTTCTTATAGATTAGTGAAATTTCCAAAATTAATTCCTCAATATTATCTGCATAATTTACCAAAATTATGATCATCATTGGGTTGATATTTTACAAATAAAATAGCCTTGATTTGCGCAAAAAAAGATCTATCTTTCGCATGGCGTCGGCGATTGTTGTCGACGCCCCATTGATTGAGCCAGCAAAACCAATCCATTTAAATACGTGCATTTAGGCCACCAACGAATCAAACATTCATTTGGGGTAAAAATGAAATCAAATATTTGGAATCGTTTTTTACATCTGGCCATGTCAGCAAACGTAGCGCTCGGGCTTGTACTGCCTTCAACTTCGGTGTTCGCAGACGATGGGTCGGCACTCACTGCCCCAACTTTATCGAGCGTGATTTCGGCCCCCACTGTGCGAAACTTGGTCAGCCCTACGTGCACGCAGAATGTGACCATTACGTCGATCGCCAACCATGATCTCGTTTCGACGGAATTGGGATATACCGGGAGTAACTATGCGATGCTGCGCGCCCGTGCAACCGTGAAGGGCCCATGGGAGCAATACACGGTCTGCAATTTCGCAAGCGACGGATACTGGACAATTCAATCCCAGGCCGATGGGTTATATGTCTCGGCGGAGCTCGGCTACACGGGCGACCAGTACGGGATGCTGCGTGCGCGAGCTTCCGTCGTGGGGCCGTGGGAGAAGTTCTCGTTCGGCTCCTGTGGCATGGGTTGCACAACGATCCAATCGCAAGCGAACGGACTGTACGTCTCGGCGGAACTTGGCTATACGGGGGACCAATACGGAATGTTGCGTGCCCGCGCTACAGTTGTAGGTCCTTGGGAACAGTTCCGCTAATACCGTGCGCCCCGGAAAAGCAAGTACATTCGATCGTAATACTGGGGGGCGCCTGTTCGCCGACGGTTCGATATTGGCCGGTGTCCCTCACTTTTTGAGTTCAGTTCAGCCGCACGGCGATATCTGGCCCAAATTCAGCCCGGAACGTGTACCGCCTCTTTGCGTAAGCGACTGCGGGCGATGTTGACGTAGTAGACGTTCGATTCACATCCGATCCAATGCAGCCCCGCCTCGCGCGCCGCAACGAGGAACGCTCCGGAGCCGGCAAACAGATCGCACACGACGCCGCCGGCCGGCACGAGCCGCACGACTTCGCGCGCTATGTCGAGCGGCTTCTCGGTCACGTGCCGCTTCGGCAACGGCAAGCGGCACGGGAACACGCCCGGCAGATACACATCGCAGTCGCGCATTGCGCCGCAGCTCGCCCATACGACGAATTCGGCCTGTTGCGCGAAGCCGCCGCGCCGCGGCCGCGTGCGGCCGGGCGTCTTGTCCCATACCGCGACGCCGCGCAGGATCAAGCCGGCCGCCTGCACGACATCGGTCAGCGTCGGGAGCTGGCGCCAGTCGATGAAGCTCACGAGCAGCCCGCCCGGCTTCAACGCGCGGCGGCATTCGCTCAGCCAGGCGTGACACCAGAACGCCCACGCGCGCTGGTCCATGTTGTCGCTCTCGAAGTCGGTATAGACGGTCTTCGTGTCGCTGTTGATGTATTTCGCGCTCGGTGGCCGCGAGCGCGCCGACGTGTGCAGTCCGCCCGACGAATACGGCGGATCGGTGAACACCATGTCGATTGACGCGTCGGGCAGCATGCGCGCGAGCGTGAGCGCATCCATTGCGTGAAGTCGGTCGAGTAGTGAGGCGAGATCGGCCGCGGGCGCGGCGTCGGTAGCGTGAATCGTCATCGTGTTGCGAGAGTGGAAATGCGCGCGCGGCCCGAGCCGCACGCGCTGTTGCGTGTGTCTAGCGGCCATTGTCGACGCCCGATTCGCCGCGCGGATCACGAGCACGCTGTACCCGGCGGCACGACAAAGGCGAGTGCTCGCGCCCCGCGCGGGCGACCGGCACCATTGCCGGTATGGATGCGAACGAAATTCAACGGCAAGCACGCAACGCCGTGCGCAAAGGCTCGATTCTCGATGTCGACCACAAGGCGGCGCTTTGCCGCGTGGCGATCGGCGAATCGGACGACGACGGCCTGCAAACGAACTGGATTCCGTGGCTCACGCCCGCGGCCGGCGCGACGCGCGAATGGTTGCCGCCGACGAAGGGCGAGCAGGTCGTCGTGCTCGGCGCGATGGGCGACCTTGCGCAAGGCGTCGCGCTGCGCGGCGTGTTCTCCGACACGTTCCCCGCACCGGACCACCTGCCGAACACCCACACCCGCGTCTACGCGGACGGCGCGCGTGTGAGCTACGACCACGACGCGCATGCGCTCACGGCCGAACTGCCCGCCGGCGCGACGGTGCGCCTCATCGCGCCCGTGTCGGTCACGGTCGAGACGGAATCGGCGACCGTGAAGGCCGCGTCGGTCACGCTCGACTCTGAACAGACCACCTGCACGGGAGCCTTGCTCGTGAAAGGGCCGCTCGTGTTCGAGTCCGGCATGACGGGCTCGGGCAGCGCCGGCGGCGGCCACGTCATGCGCATCGACGGCGCGGCCGATTTCACGGGCGAAGTGCGCTCGATGGGCAAGAGCGTGCCGTTCCACACACACCAGGCACGCGGCGAATCGGCCGAAGTGAGCCCGCCGCTATGAGGGGCATGAACGCAGAGACAGGTCGCTCGATGTCCGGGCTCGATCACCTCGCGCAGTCCATCGGCCGCATCGTCTCGACGCCGCTTGGCTCGTGCATTCAGCGCCGCACGTTCGGCTCGGAACTGCCCGACCTGATCGACGCGCCGGCGAACGGCGCGACCCGGATTCGCCTGTATGCGGCGATCGCAACCGCCCTGATACGGTGGGAGCCGCGCTTGACCGTCACGCGCGTTCAGATTTCGGCGGCCGCCGCCGATGCTTTCACCGGCCGGCAATTCGTCGACATCGAGGGATGGACCGACGAGCGAGACGAGCTCGTCTCGCTGCGCGTGCCGATGACGAACGGAGGAACAGCGTGAGAAGCACGCCCATCGATCTTTCGCAGCTCCCCGCGCCGGACATCGTCGAGCCGCTCGACTTCGAGACGCTGTTCGCCGAGCGCAAGGCGCGCCTCGTGTCGTTGTATCCGGTCGAGCACCAGGCGGAAATCGCCGCGACGCTCGCGCTCGAATCCGAGCCCGTGACGCGCGTCCTCCAAGAAAACGCCTATCGCGAAGTCCTGCTGCGGCAGCTCATCAACGATAAATCGCGCGGCGTGCTGCTCGCCTATGCGCGCGGCACGACGCTCGACCACCTCGCCGCGCTGTTCGATGTCGAGCGGCTCGTGATCACGGCGGCCGATCCAGAGCACGACGTCGAGCAGGTCGACGAAGACGATGACAGCCTGCGCGAGCGCGTGCAGCTCGCGCCGCGCGGCTTCTCCGTCGCCGGCCCCGAAGAAGCGTACGTGTTCCATGCGCGCGCGGCGGACGGCCGCGTACTGTCCGCGTCCGCGCGCAGCCCCGAGCCGTGCGTGATGGTTGTCACGGTCCTGTCGCGCGAAGGCGACGGCACGGCGAGCGACGCGCTCATCGACATCGTGCGCGCGGCGCTCGAAGGCGTGCGCCCGCAAACCGACCAGGTGATCGTGCAGAGCGCGAAAGTCGTGCCGTATGCGATCCGCGCGACGCTGCGCTTCTTCTCCGGGCCGGATCGCGGCGTGGCGCTCGCGGAAGCCCGCAAGCGCACCGACAGGTTCGCGGCGGACATGCGGCGCATCGGCATGGAAATCACGGTCGACGGCCTGCACGCGGCGATGCGCGTCGCCGGCGTGCAAAAGGTGTTGCTCGACGCGCCGGCGGGCGGCGTTCCCGTGACGCACGAGCAGGCGCCGTACTGCACGGGAATCGAACTGATCGACGGCGGGGTCGCGGATGACTAGGTTGGCAACCTCGCTGCTGCCCCCGAACGCGACCGCGCTCGAACGCCGGATTGCGGAGACGAACGCGCGTATCAGCGAGATTCCAGTCGACATCGGGACGCTGATGAATCCCGACACGATCCCGCTGCGGTTCCTGCCGTGGCTCGCGTGGCACCTCGGCGTCGAGACGTGGAAGGACTACTGGCCCGAACAGGTGAAGCGCGCGCGCGTGAAAGCGGCGATCCGGATCGCGCGCAAGAAAGGCACGGCCGCGGCCGTGCGCGAAGTGTGCGCGTCGTTCGGCGCGAACGTCGCGATGCGCGAGTGGTTCGAGAAGACGCCGAAGGGCCGGCCGGGCACGTTCGAAATCCTGATGACGGTTGGCGCGCGCGACGGCATCCCGGCGACCGCCGAATACGTCGCCGACATCATCGCCGAAGTTGACCGGGCCAAGCGCGGTACCGCGCACTACACGTTCACGCAGGGTTTCAGCGCGACGGGCACGCAGCGCATCGGCGCGGGCGCGCGCGCAGCGGTGTATCGCCGCCTGTCCCTCACGGATATCTGACATGGCAGGAATGCTCATCAACATCACCGACGCCGGCCGCGCGGCCCTGGTCGCCGGCGGCAACACCGGCACTACCGCGCGCCGCGTCGTCGAAATCGGGCTCGGCACTGCGCCGTTCGCGTTCGACCGCGGCATGAAAACGTTGCCGAACGAGCGCAAGCGCGTGACCACGTTCGGCGGCGAAAACGTCGCGCCGGACACGGTGCATGTCGTGATCCAGGACGACACGGGCGATCAATACTCGCTGTACGCGTTCGGCCTGTATCTCGACAACGGCGTGCTGTTCGCCGTGTACGTGCAGGACACGACGATTCTCGAAAAATCCCCCGCGGCAATGATGCTGCTCGCGACCGATGTCGTTTTCGCGACGATCGACGCGGCGAAGCTCGAGTTCGGGCCGGCGACGTTCCTGAATCCGCCGGCGACGACCGAGCGCAAGGGCGTGGTCGAGCTCGCCACGCAGGCGGAAGTGGACGCCGGCGACGACGACACGCGCGCGATCACGCCGAAGACGGCGAGGCGGCGCTACGCGGCGCTGTCGGGCGCGACGTTCGACGGGCGCGTGCGCGTCGTCGCCGATGTCGACGAGCGCGCCGCGCAGCTCGACGTGTCGCCGAAGACAGCCGGCGTCGGCAAGGCTGGCAAGGCGCGCCTGTTCGGCACGTTCGGCGACGCGGCGCTGCCCGATCTGAGCCCGCGCCTGGTCGCGACGCTGCGCGCGGGATTCGACGCCGGCGCGTGGGGGCGCGAGTACGTCGACGTTTGCCTGAACGACGGCACGAACAACGATGCGGCGAGCGACGCGAAGCAGAAGCGTGTCGCGCGCTTCGTGTCGGGCGGCCGCGTGCTGATCGGCGAGCGCGCGGATGATGGCAAGACCGCGCTGCAGGTGCGCGGCGGCGTCGACGCGTCGGAAGGCGTCACGGCGCGCGCGATCGACGCCGGCGGCGCCGGCGGCCAGTTCCGCGCGGTCTGCGAAGGCTACGGCGCGCTCATCCGCAACGACGGATGGAGCGTCTATTTCCTGTCGACGCCGAAGGGCGCGCCGGACGGCACCTACAACGACTATCGGCCGTTCTCGTGGTCGCTGACGACGGGACAGGTGATCGTCGACGGCAGCGGTGCGGGCGCTGTCTTCGGCGGCAACGTCAAGATCGGTCGCGACCTGATTGTCGGGCAAGGCGCCGGGGAGGCGCATATCAGCCTCGGCCCCCTCGACGGCTACCACTACGCGAGCAAGAGCGCGGTCGGCTGGTGGTCGCCCAACCTTCCGAAGCTCAAGCGCAAGATGGAAGCGTGGCAGGGCAGCGGCATGACCGGCCCCGTGAAAATCGACTACGGCAGCGAAGAGCTCCAGCTCGAGTGGACGTGCGGCGGCTTCATGGTCGAAGTGCTCGAACAGTACGGCGCCGTACAGCACGACGGCGTGCTGCTGCGCTTCGCCGGCGGCTATCGTCGCGAGGACAGCAAGAAGCACGACCAGATCGAAGTAGTAGTGAAGGGCCGCCACGAAGAGATCGACATGGGCACCGCGAAGGCGAAAGAAGACACCAAATTCAAGATCACGACCAACGCCAGCTACTACAAGCTGACCGTGAACGGGCGCGACCTCATCGAGCTCGACTTCGTGAACGCGGTCGAGAAGATCAACGGCATGGATCTCGCGTCGGACCTTCGCCGCGCGATGGGCCTGTAACCGCACGCCCGCGGCGCATGCGGGCCATTCCAATTTCACATTCAATCAGGAAACACCATGACGACCATCGACAGCGCCAACATCGAAACGACGGGCCACGCCGCGCTCGACGAGAACACGCACACGCTCGACACGCCGATCGAGCGCGAAGGGCAGACCATTACGCAGGTGACGCTGCGCAAGCCGGCCGCGGGCGCGCTGCGCGGCACGTCGCTCGCCGCGCTCGTGAATCTCGATGTCGACGCGCTGCGCAAGGTATTGCCGCGCATCAGCACGCCGACGCTGACCGAATTCGACGTGGCCAGCATGGACCCGGCCGACCTCGTGGCGTTGGGGGGTATCTTCGCGGGTTTTTTGATGCCGAAGGCGCTGAAAGCGAGCATGGAATCCCGGAGCGCGTAGAAGACGCGATGGCCGATATTGCGACCGTGTTTGGCGGATGGACGCCGGCCGTGATGGACGGCTTCTCCCTGGCCGAATTGATGGACTGGCGCGAGCGCGCCCGGATACGTAGCGGAAACGAGTGACGATGGACAACGCCCTGAAACTGCGCGTGATGTTCGACATGATCGACAACTTCACGAAGCCCCTGAAGAACGTGCTGAACAGCAACAAGGGGCTCGCGCAGGCGCTCAGGCTCCTGCACTGACCACGATGCGCGCGCCTCTCTCCGAGCTCGAGCTGCGCGCGGCCTGGTCGCGCCTGCGCATGGTCGGCGACTTCGACACGGCCCCGCCCGCGGTTCGCCTTGTCGTCGAATCTGCGGCGCGCGCGATGCAGGACCGCGAATACGCCCGCTTGCGGCGCAGCTTCGACGCGAAGCGCTGCGCGGCAAACGACACCGACGACTGACCCACCTGCGCCGGCCGCCGGCGCACACATGAGGAACCACACGATGAAACCCTACGTTTTCGGCGTCGGCGTACTGCTGATGCTCTCGTTTTCGCTCACGGGCATTCACTGCCTGACCACTGACGTGTTGCGCCTGTTCGACGTTCGACATGCGCGCCTGATCGCGTTCTTGGTCGGCGTCGTCGCATTTGTCGCCCTGGTGGCTGCGCTCGCCTGGTCCGTTCCGCCGCGGGGGTAACGAAATGGACAGCCTCATCAAAGAATCCAAACGGAAGTGGATGCTCGAAATGATCGACGAGATTCGAACGAATGACCATGGCTCATGGGCGATCGTTCTACTCATGGTCAAAGTCCGGCAACTGCTGGACGAGCTCGGCGGCCTCGCCGGGGAGTGGTGAGCATGACGGCCGCATCGATCCGCTACGAGCTCATGACCACGGCCGGCCTACGCACTGTGAGCGGCGACCACGTCGTGATTCCGAACGAGGCCGGCGCAGCCTTCGGCGTTCACATGGAGCGCCACGCGCCGCACGGCCACCCCGAAAAGTGGGCCGTCACGCATCTTGCGTCCGGCATGGCGGCCGGCGTCGGCCCCACGCGCGACGCCGCGATCGCCCACGCGGCCGCGAACCTCGAGCGCAACAAACGCCGGCTGCGCGACATGCTCGATGAAGCTATGACGGCGCGCGCCAATCTGCAAATCGCGGTGCATCGAATCCAACAGAACGAACACGCCATTCTCGGGAGGATTCCCTCATGAAACACGACCCGACCCGCGCGCCGCACGACGTCGCGCTCGCCTCCGCGATCGCCGCGGCCGCCGGCACACTGCGCTTCGACAACAAGCCGGGCAGCCTTCAGCGGCAATGCATGCTCGGCCTGTTCGTCGCCGCGCTCAGCGACCGCCTCGCCCTCGCCTTCCCCGAATCCGCCGCGGCGTTGCACGCCATCGTGTTCAGCCCGGCCACGACCGGCAACCCCACCGACCGCACACCGCAGCAACCCAAGTAGCAAACACAGAAATGGCCACGATCGACGAACTGAAACAACGAATCGACCTGCACGACCTCGCCGACCGCCTCGGCCTCAAGCGCGGCCGCGGCGGCGACAAGGCGCTCTATCACTCACCGCAGCACGAGGACAAAAGCCCGTCCCTGTCGATCTACGTGAACCACCCAAAGCACGGCACCGGCTGGCGCGATCACAGCGCCGATGCTGGCGGCTCGTGCATCGACCTGGTGATCCACGCGCGCGGCGGCACGGTCGCCGACGCGGTGCGCTACCTGCACGACGCCTACGGCATCCCGCTCGATCGACCGGCGCCGGCGGAGCGCCGCGAGAAGTCGACCGTCGAATACATCGCCGATCGATGCCTCGCCGAGCGGGACCGCGTGCGCGAATACCTCGGCGGCCGTGGCATTTCGGCCGCGGCGATCGACGCCGCGTTCGCCGCGCGCTCGCTCGGCTTCAACACGTGGACGAGCTCGAAAGTCGCCGCCGGCGAAGTCGGGCACGCCGGCCCGGCCGCCGCATTCATCGTGCGCGAGCCGGCCGACAGCCGCGTCGTCGCCGTCGACATGCGCTACGTCGACCCGGCGCTCAATGGCGGCGTCAAGACGCAGACACAGGGCGACAAGGCCGGCTACGGCTGGACCGCCGACGCCCGGCGTCTCGACAAGGCAAAGCGCGTACTCATCGTCGAAAGCGCAATCAATGCGCTGTCGATCGACACCTGCGCGATGCCCGGCGCAGCGGCACTCGCGCTGCGCGGCCTCGCCAACGTTGACGCGATCGACTTCTCGTCGCTGCGCGGTAAGCAAGTCGTGATCTGCCTCGACAACGACGAGCCGTTCGCGGACGGCCATCCGCGCGCCGGCCACCGTCCTGGCCCGGAAGCCGCGTGGGCGCTCTACGAGCGTCTCGCGAGCCTTAACATCAGCGCCGTGCTCGTCGACCAAGCCGGCTGGCTCGCCGATCTGGCGGACGGCGAAACGAAGCAGCAGCCGATCAACGACGTGAACGACTACCTGCAACTGCGCGGCCCGGCCGAGCTGGCGCGCGCGCTCGAGCAGCTCGAACCATGGCTCATCGCCGGCCTCGCCGGCGACGCCACGCGCCGCGGCCGGCCGCGCATCTTTCTGCCGTCGCACGACTTCGCGCAGTATTGGCGCTTCCGCGTGCGTCCTGACTTCACGAGCTACATCACGAAGATGGACCGCAACGAGGAATCTGGCGTCGAGACGCCCGTCATGACGGACCTGTGCGGCTTTCGCATCGCCGGCATCAGCCGCGTATCGGTCGCGAGCGCAACGTCGACGATGACGGGCGACGCCGACCAGGCGCCGACCGTCTACTTCGCCGTGTCCGTGCAGACGCCGCGGCATGGCGCGCAGCTCGTCCGCCGCGTGATGCTCGACGACCAGCTCCACAACGTCGACCAGTGGGGCAAATTCGGCCCGATCTGGGCGCCGGCGCCGTTCAAGCGCATGGTCAACATACTTGAGCGTGGAGCCGACCTCGGCGCGCGCCAGGCCGCGAACTTCGTCGGGCTTGCATGGCGCGACGGCCGCCTGATCGTCAACGAGGGGCCGGACTGCTACTTCACCGAAGCCGACAAGCAGTGCCCGTATCACAACCTGACGTTCCCGAGCGGCCCGGTCAGCGACGCACGCCGCGTCATCACGGCCTACCAGACGACGTTCAAGCAGAACGCGGCGACCATCCCGCTCGTGTGGGCGCTCGGTGGGCACCTGAAAGCGCTGCTCGGTTTCTGGCCGCACATCACGATCCAGGCAAACAAGGGCGCCGGCAAGTCGACGCTCATCAAGCGCCTCGAGCGCTCGCTCGCGTTCACGATGTTCTCCGGGCAATCGCTGCAAACCGAATTCCGGCTGCTCACGAGCATCAGCCACACGAGCCACCCGGTCGGATGGGAGGAACTGTCCGCGCGTCGGCAGGACGTGATCGACAAGGCGGTCGGGCTGTTGCAGGAGAACTACCAGTACACCGTGACGCGCCGCGGCACCGACATGACGGAATACCTGTTGTGCGCGCCCGTGATGCTGGCCGGCGAGGACGTGCCGGTGCGCAGCCTGCTCGGCAAGCTCGTGCGCACGACGCTGACCGGCAAGCGCGGGCCGCTCATGCCCGATGACCTGCCGCGCTTCCCGGTTCGGCAGTGGCTTGAGTATCTCGCGAGCCTCGACAAGCGCGCCGTGCTCGAGCATTACGCAACGCTGCGCGACAAGGCACTTGCGAAATGCATCGCGAGTGGCGCTGATGATGGCGCGAACCGCATGGCCGCCAACTACGCGGCGGTCGCCCTTGCCTGGCGTTATCTCTGCGAGTTTGCCGGCATGGACCCGAGCGAGGGCGGCTTTCCGCATGACCTGCTCGCGGAAATGAACAGCCACGTCGCCGAGACGAGCGCCGATCGCGAGCCGTGGGTCTGGATCATGGAAACCGTGCTGTCGGAAATCGACGGCGGCAACTACAAGCATCCGTACACCTTCGATACGGTCGACGGCGAGTTCTGCCTGCTGCTGCGCACGGGCCACGTGATGGACCACCTCGCGCACACGAGCGCGCTGCGCGACAAATGGAACGGCCTGCCCGTGAAGTCCGATCGTGTGTTCAAGGCGCAGCTCAAGCACGCCGGCGTCGTGGTCGGCGAGAAGGAAGTCGAGCGGCGCATCTACACCCGCCGTGTGCCGTATCTCACGCCGATTTCGCTCGAGCGCCTCGCCGCGTTCGGCCTCCACGTGTCGGTGCGCGAAGACCTGGCGAGCGACGCACTCGAGCGGAGCCACGCATGACGCCGTCTCAGCCGTCGCGGCCGCCGAGCGGCCGTGCCCCTTCTCCCGTTCTTTCCGGCCGCGCAGCGGCCCTGAAATCGGGTTTCCGCCGCGTGCGCCGAGGCGCGCAGCAGTCGGCGCGCGTCGTCACGCGGCCGCCGTTCGGTTCGCTTCCCCCCGTCCCCCCAGCGAGTCGAAACGGCCGGGCAACAGCACGAGCCGAGAGGGAGCGGGGCCGCGCGGGCGGATTTTTCCACAGCGACCGGGCAGGCAGCGCACGCGAATCGTGGATTTCGACGGTGTCCGCTCGTAAGTCCTTGATTGTTGAGAGGACTGCCGCCGCGAGTCTCCCTCGATTTGCCACTAGTCGAGCCGCTTTTGCCACTAGTCAGGTTTTTGCGTCGGCCGCCGTCGCTCCTTTTTCTCTTCTCTCTAATTCATTGAAAAAGAAGAAGAAAGAATACGTAGAAGGGCAGGAAATCAGCCGAAAAGCCGTGCCACGAGTCGGGTGCGTTTTGCCATCAGTGAAGGATGCTGCCTATTTTTTAGGCCACGAGTTTTTGAGGGTCGCCATGCCTGAATGGTGGCAATTGATGGCAGACGAATATGTTTTGAATCAAACAGTTACCCATAAAAACGACCTCAAACCATCATTCCATGAGTTGCGCTGCGTGTATCCCTTCCACGCGGGCCTGAACGTGAGGCGCTCAAGATGCGAACGATGAATCTGGAAGACGCGGCAGCGTGGTTGTTCACGACGCCCGAAACCGTGTCCGAATGCATCCGCCGCCACGGACTGCCGGCCGCAAAGATCGGTCGAGCGTGGGTTCTCGTGGATGTCGACGTGATAGATTGGCTCAGACAGCAATACGAAAAAACAGGTGGGAAATGCGGTTCTACAAGCGACAAAAAAATGGCCCTTGGTGGTTCGACCTCAGCATCGACGGCTCGCGAATTAGACAATCTTCTGGCACCTCGGACCGTAGGGCGGCGGAAGAACTTGCCGCCAAGGTTGCGAGCGATTACTGGCGGCAAAAAAAGCTCGGCGAGCGGCCGGCCGTAACGTGGGACGCGGCGGTCGTGCATTGGCTCAAGCAGAACCAGCATCAGCGCTCGCTGGAGACCACCAAACAGCGCCTGCGCTGGCTAACGGATCAACTGAAGGGAGAGAACGTCCGCAACATCGATCGCGAACGCATCCAGGCGCTGATCGAGACGAAGGCGGCCGAGAAGTACCGCGGTAGTCCGGTAGCAGGCGCGACGGTGAACCGGCACATGGCCGCGCTCTCGGTCATCCTGCATCACTGCCACGCGGAGGGGTGGATCGACGCGGTTCCCCCGATTCGCAAGCTGCGGGAGAACAGCGCACGCCTGACCTGGCTTACCCGCGCGCAAGCGCAACGGCTACTGGAAGAACTGCCGGCGCACCTGCGACAGATGGCGCGGTTTGCGTTGGCGACGGGGCTGCGTGAATCGAACGTGCGACTGCTGGAATGGGCGCAGGTCGATCGAGAGCGGGCGCTGGCGTGGATTCATGCCGACCAGGCCAAAGCCGGCAAGGTGATTTCCGTGCCGCTGAACGAGGACGCGTTGGGCGTGCTGCGCGAGCAGCAGGGGCAGCACAAGCGCTACGTGTTCGTGTACAAGGGGGCACCCATCGGCCGCATCTACAACCACGCATGGCAAAAGGCATGCGTGCGAGCGGGCCTGTCAGGGTTGCGCTTTCATGATCTGCGGCACACGTGGGCGAGCTGGCACGTTCAGGCCGGCACGCCTCTGCCAATCCTTCAGCAGCTCGGGGGATGGGCCAGCTATCAGATGGTGCTGCGCTACGCGCACCTCGGGCGGGACCACGTGGCGGCTTACGCGGACAACATCGGCACACTGCGGCACAAATCTGGCACACCGCCAGAAATAGAAAAGGGTTCCGATTGCTCGGAACCCTTGTCAAATCTGGTGGCCTGGGGCGGAATCGAACCACCGACACGCGGATTTTCAATCCGCTGCTCTACCAACTGAGCTACCGGGCCACGAAGAAAAAAAATTATAGCAGCGCACAAAACACCGATCAAGCCCTTTGTGCAAAAAATTTATGCCGCGCCTTCGGCCGGCTTCTTGCCGAGTTCGACGCCGAGCTGCTTGAGCTTGCGGTACAGGTGCGTGCGCTCGAGGCCCGTCTTCTCCGCGACGCGCGTCATGCTGCCGTTCTCGCGCGCGAGGTGATATTCGAAGTACGCCCGCTCGAACGCGTCGCGCGCCTCGCGCAGCGGAATGTCGAACGGGATCGCGGCCGTCGTCTGGCCCGCGAGCGCCGCGGACGGATCGTCGCCGAACGTCGGCAGCACGGCCGCCGACGCGACCGACGACAGCCCCGCCGCCGGCTTCGCCGCCGTGCTCGCCGGCACCGGCGCCGCGCCGCGCGCGAGTCCGTGCTCGACCGACTTCAGCAGCTTCTGCAGCGTGATCGGCTTCTCGAGAAAATCGAGCGCGCCGATCTTCGTCGCCTCGACGGCCGTGTCGATCGTCGCGTGCCCCGACATCATGATGACGGGCATCGTCAGTTGTCCTTGGCTCGCCCATTCCTTCAGCAACGTGACGCCGTCGGTATCGGGCATCCAGATGTCGAGCAGCACGAGATCGGGCGCATGCCGCAGCCGGTAGTCGCGCGCGGCCTGCGCGTTCTCCGCGACGTCGACGACGTGCCCTTCGTCGCTGAGGATCTCCGAGAGCAATTCCCGGATGCCCATTTCATCATCTACCACCAGGATGGTTGCCATTTACGCTGCCTTTGTCTGCACAGTTGCTCTTGTCTTGGCGGGTGCCGTGCCGCCGTTCGTGCCGCCCCCGGCGCCCGCCGCATCGTCCGCGAGTTGCAGGAACAGGATCGAGACCTGCGCGCCTTCCACGACGTCGCCGTGCATGCGATTGCGCAGATCGATCCGCGCACCATGCTCGTCGACGATCTTCTTCACGGTCGCGAGGCCGAGCCCCGTCCCTTTCGCCTTCGTCGTCACGTAAGGCTCGAACGCGCGCGTCAGGATGCGCGCCGGAAAACCCGGACCGTTGTCCGAAACGGTCAGCCGAACCGCGACGCGCGTTTTGCCGTCCGCGTCGGGATCGCCATATTCTACTGTCTTGGTTTCGAGCAACACACGGGGATGCTCGACGTCGGCGACCGAATCCTGCGCGTTCTGCAGCAGATTGTGGATCACCTGACGCAGTTGCGTCGCGTCGCCGCGGATCACCGGAAGCGGCGCCTGCTCGACGACGATCGTGCTCTTGCCCTCGCCGACGCCGTAAAGCGTCAGCACTTCGCTCACCAGATCGTTCAGTTGCAGGTTGACGAGCACCGCGGGCGGCGTGCGCGCGTAATCGCGGAAATCGTCGACCATGCGCTTCATCGCGGCCACCTGATTGACGATCGTCGTCGCGCCGCGCTTGAGCACGTCGGCGTCGGTCGGCGCGAGCTTGTCGGAGAGCTTCATCTGCAGGCGCTCGGCCGACAACTGGATCGGCGTGAGCGGATTCTTGATCTCGTGCGCGAGCCGCCGCGCGACTTCGCCCCACGCGACCGAACGCTGCGCGGAGATCACGTCGGAAATGTCGTCGAACACGACGACGTAGCCGGACGTCTGCGGATCGTCGGGCTGGCCGGGCGCCGCCGCCGTCGACACGAGCCGCGTGCCGCGCACGAGCAGCGTCAGCGGATCGGCCTCGCCCGGCACCTCGACCGCGAACTGCTGCTGCCAGTGGCCACGATCCTCGCCGCTGCCCTGGCCCGCCGCCTCGCGATCGGCGAACGCCTTTCTCACCATCGCGCCGAATTCCGCGACGACGCCGATCTGATCGAGCGTCGTGCCGATCAGCGAATTGAACGGCTGGCGGAAGATCCGCTCGGCGCCGCGATTCGCGGTCGTCAGGCGAAACTGGCGGTCGAGCACGAACACGCCCGCCGTCAGGTTCGCGAGAATGCTCTCGAGATACGTCTTCGAATGCTCGAGCGCGACGCGGTTCTTCTCGACCGCGAGGCGCGCCTCCGACAACTGCCGCGTCATCGCGTTGAACGACTGCGTGAGGAAGCCGAGCTCGTCGCGCGTCTTGATCTCGCGCTTCGGCGTATAGTCGCCCTCCGCGACTTCCTTCGTGCCCTGCGCGAGCAGGAAGAGCGGCCGCGCGAGCTGGTTGCCGAGCGCGAGCGCGATCATCATCGCGATGAACGTCGCGAGAAAGAGCGCGAGCGTGAGCGTGCCGATGTACATCTTGCGCAGCCCGCTGCGGCCAAGCGCCTTCTCCTGATATTCGCGATACGCGCGCTGCACGGCGTCCGCGTTGCGCGCGAGCGTCGGCGACACCGGCTGCGTGAGCTGCAGGAAACGCTCGGCGGGCTGCAACAGCAGCGTCGACGAATCGGGAATGCGCTGCACGACGCGCAGGCGCAGCGCGCCCTTCGATCCGCGCGCGCGCGGATCGCCGTCGACCTCGCCCTCGATCGCCGCGAATGCGCCGTGCTCGCGCGCCTGGCTCAGCATCAGCGGCGTCGGCATGTCGTCCGGAATCAGCGCGGCGAAGTTGCCCGATGCCTGCGCGATGATGTGCACGTCGGGCGACGCGCCCGTGCCGCGGCCCGGCTCGACGATTGTCGCGTCCTGCACGCCGAACTGGTCGCGCAGCCGCAGCAGCGTGAGCGTCGTGCCGTTCGTGTTGGTGTCGGCGCTCGCGAGCTGCTCGGACATCAGGCGCGCCTTCGTCTGCAAGTCGGCGAGCGACGTGTCGAGCATCCCGCGCCCGAGATTGAGGCCCGCGGTGAGCGCCGTCTCGACGTTCACGTCGAACCAAGATTCGATGCTGCGCGATACGAACTGATACGACACGATATAGATGATCCCGCCCGGCACGACGCCGACGAGCGTGAAGAACACCGCGAGCTTCGCGAGCAGCCGCGTGCCGAACTTGCCCTTCCTCAGCCGCGCGACGATCATCCCGACGAGCCCAAGCACGACGAGCAGGAACACGAGCGCGACGATGATGTTCGCCGAGTAGAGCCACGAGTAGTAGCGATCGAAGAACTCGGTGTTCGCGCTCGCGGCCGCGAGCAGCACGAGCAGCAGAAGCGCCGTGATCGCGACAGTCGACACGATCACGCGTATCAGAAAACTCTTTCCGCTCGTTGCGCGGCGGACGCGCATTTTACTTAGCACGCTCGGCCACCGTGAAAATGAAACGCTTCCAGTCGGAAACGAGATTCCAGTCGCGGTTGTTCACCGCGTCCACCTGGAACGGCTTCGGCATCAGCGCGGTATCGAGCTGCATGCGCACCGACGCCGTATACGTCTCGCCCGAGCGCACCTGGCCCTTGTCGATCACGTGCCAGGACGTCACGTGCTTGACCACCGCGAGCGCCTCCTTCAGCGACGGAAAGCCGAGCTGCAGGCCGCCCGTCGATACCCGGTATTCGCGCGTGAGCGGCTGGAACGACAGGCGGATCGTCTGCGACACCGACACCGGCTGCTCGTCGAACCAATACCAGCGCGCGCGGCTCAGCTCGAAATCGGTCGTGAAGTAGAGCGGCACGCCTTTGTTCACCGCATCCTCGAGGCTGCTGTTGAGCTCGAAATCGAAACGCGCGTCGAGACTCCAGCCGCCGCCGTCCGACTGCAGCGACGCGCGCTGCACGGCGATCGTATCGGCGTGCGCGGAAGGAACGGCAGCGAGACACAGCGTCAGCGCGACCCATAGCACGGCCGCGAGCCGGAGTGGAAAGAAGCGTTTGATCGTCACCGTTTCTGAAAGCGCGCGTAGAAAAATCCGTCGTGATCGACATGCCGGCCGGGCTCGCCCGATCCCCCGACGGCCGGCGCCCCGCCTGTCGCGCCCTGCGGCAGCAACTGCCCGGGCGCGTCCAATCGTACCGCATCTTGACAGGCGTCTCCAAACCAGCGCGCCTGCAGTTCGCCCTCGTCCGGAAAGATCGAGCAGGTCGCGTACAGCAGCTCGCCGCCGGGTTTCACGAGCGGCCAGAGCGCGCTCAGAATGCGGCGCTGCTCGGCGACGAGCGCGGGAATGTCGGCCGCGCGGCGCAGCCAGCGGATGTCCGGATGACGGCGCACGATGCCCGACGCGGAGCACGGCACGTCGGCGAGGACCCGGTCGAACGGACGCCCGTCGTGCCATTGCGCGGGGTCTCCTGCGTCGCCGACGCGCACGTCGGCCGCGAGCGACAGCCGCGCGAGGTTCTCGCCGATGCGCGGCGCGCGCGCCGGATCGCTTTCGAGCGCGACGACTTCGGCGTGCGCGAGTTCGAGAATGTGGCCCGTCTTGCCGCCGGGCGCCGCGCACGCGTCGAGCACGCGCATGCCGTCGCGCGCGCCGAGCCATTCGGCCGCGAGCTGCGCGCCCGCGTCCTGCACCGACACAAGGCCGTCCGCGAAACCCGGAATGCGCTCGACGGGCAGCGCCGATGCGAGCCGTATCGCGTGACGGCCAATCTTCTCGGCGTCGATCCGCTCGGCGCGCAACACGTCGAGATACGCTTGGGCCGTCATGCGGCGCGCGTTCACGCGCAGCGTGAGCGGGCCGGGGGTGTCGCCCGAGGCAAGAATGCGCGGCCATGCATCGGGCCACGCGCGCTCGACAGCGTCGATCCACCACGGCTCGTAGTTCCAGCGCGCGCGCCGATCGGACTGCAGCCGCTCGAGCCACGCGGCCCGCTCGCGCAGGAACCGGCGCAGCACCGCGTTGACAAGCCCCTTCGCAAACGAGCACTCGCGGCGCGCGCCGATCGCGGTCACCGCCTGATCGACGACGGTGAAGGGCGTGTAGGCGGCGTGCTCGCCGTCGTCGACGAGGAGCGCGAACGCGCAGACGAGGAGCGCATGCACGTGCGCCGGCGGCGCCTTCGCAACGAGTTGCGCGATCAGCCAGTCGGCCGTGCCGCGAAGGCGCATCGCGCGATACGCGATGTCCTGGATCGCGCCGCGCGCCGTCTGTGCGTTCGAAGACATCGATGCGTGGACGGCCGCAAGCGCAGCGGGCAGCGCCGCGCCGCGATTGACTGCGTCGACCGCTTGCGCGGCGCCGTCGAGCGCGAAGCCGAGCGAATCGGGGACGAGATGCAGCGCCGACAGGCGCGGCGCGCGAGCGGGCGCGCCGGATGCGCGGGAACGGGAAGGGCGAGTCTGGGTCATCGGATCAGCAGTGCCTGCGGCACGCGGTCGCGCCGGGCGGTGGTAGGGGTGTGCCGTGGTGGCCGGCCCGCGGCCGGTCGGCTGTAAGCGGGGTATTGTAGCGCGGCGGGGATCGGGTTTCGGGTGGCTGGGTGCGCGATGTGCCATGCGCGCTCGGTACGTTCGGCGCTTCGGCGCTTCGGCGCAGTTTCGGCACGATCCGCCACCGCCCAAGCCGCGTTTCGCCACCCCGATCAACCGAACGAGCGGCCGTCCAAAACGCCAAACCTCGCAGCGCGATGCATGCGGGGTTCGGGCGATCGCCGGATGCGCCGAAGCATGTCAAGACCGGCTACCGATATAGCGCCCTCTCACGAGCGCGTCGACGTTGCTACGCTCGTCAGTCGAAGCGGCCGGTGCGCGCCATTTCCATCAGCCGCGCGATCCGCTCCTCGGTGGCCGGATGCGTCGAGAACAGATTCTGCAGCCCGCCGCCCGACAGCGGATTCATGATCATCATCTGCGCGGTGGCCGGATGCTCCTCGGCCGTCTGGAACGGAATGCCCGACGCATAGCGGTGGATTTTGTCGAGCGCGGCAGCGAGCGCCTGCGGATCGCCCGAGATCTGCGCGCCGCCGCGGTCCGCCTCGAACTCGCGCGCGCGCGAGATCGCCATCTGGATCAGCGCGCCCGCGATCGGCGCAAGCAGCGCGACCGCGATGCCAGCGATCGGATTGGTGGGACGGCCGTTCTCGTCGCGCCCGCCGAAGAACATCGCGAAGTTCGCGAGCGCCGAGATCGCGCCCGCCATCGTCGCGGAAATCGTCGAGATCAGGATGTCGCGATGCTTCACGTGCGCGAGCTCGTGCGCCATCACGCCCCGCATCTCGCGCTCGGACAGCACGCGCAGGATGCCCGTCGTCGCGGCGACGGCCGCGTGCTCGGGATTGCGGCCGGTCGCGAACGCGTTCGGCTGATTCTCGTCGATCAGGTAGACGCGCGGCATCGGCAGGTTCGCGCGCGTCGCGAGTTCGCGCACCATCCGATAGAACTGCGGCGCCGTGGCCTCGTCGACCTCCTGCGCGTTGTACATGCGCAGCACCATCTTGTCCGAGAACCAGTACGAGAAGAAATTCATACCGAGCGCGATCAGCAGCGCGATCGTCATTCCGCGCGATCCGCCGATCATGCCGCCTATCACGATGAACAGGGCCGTGATCGCGGCCATCAGCATCGCCGTTTTGACCCAATTGAACATGTTTCCCACTCCTTATCCGTCTGCGGGGATCGCACCGCACGCATATCGGCGGCGGTGCATAATTGTAAGCGATCTGTTAGATAAGAGCGTTTCGAGAAAATTCAATCCTCAGCGCGTCGATGTCGCGAGCTTGACGCCGAGGCCGACGAACGCGCCGCCGACGCCGCGGTCGAGCCATTTCTTCACACCGGGCTTGCCGGCAAAGCGTTGCGTGACCGTGCCCGCGACCCACGCCACGATGCACGACCACACGGTGCTCATCGCGAGAAACACCGCGCCGAGCGTCAGGAACGCGAGCACCTTGTGATTGCTGTCCGCCGACACGAACTGCGGGAAGAACGACACGAAGAACAGCACCACCTTCGGGTTCAGCACGTTGGTCAGGAACCCTTGCGTGAACAACTGGCGCAGCGATTTGTCCGCGCCGCGCCGTGCGGGCTGCTCGGCCGCCTGCTCCTGCTTCGCGAAGATGAGGCGCACGCCCAGGTAGACGAGATAGGCCGCGCCGACGATCTTGATGACCGTGAACGCAGTTGCCGACGCGGCGAGCACCGCCGTCAGGCCGAACGCGCACGCGAGCACGTGCACGCAGCAGCCGGCAGAGATGCCGAGCGCGGACATGAGGCCCGCGCCGCGCCCCTGCGCGACGCTGCGGCCGACGATGTACGCGGTGTCGGGCCCCGGCGTGATGTTCAACAGGAAAACCGCCGCGACGAACAAGCCAAGATGGGTGATGCCGAACATGCCGATCCCTCGATGCTGATGTCAGAGAATTCTACGCGCGCGCCCTGCGCGCCGCGACCCGGCCGTTCGGCCGATTGCGCGGCGCGCGCGATTCCGATGAACTGTTGGCAGGCGACGAAAATTACGCGGCGTCGGGCGGCGCGAAGCGCTGGCCGGCCGCAAGCGGCGCCCCCGCGAGAAACTCGCGCGCCGGCAGGCGCTTGCCGCCCGGCTTCTGCAATTGCGTGACGCGCAGCGCGCCTTCGCCGCAGGCGATCACGATGCCGTCCGGGCCGGCATCGACGATCGTGCCGGGCGCCGCGTCGCCGCGCGCCGGCACCGCGTCGGCCGCCCACAGCTTGAGCGTCGCGCCGTCGAGCGTGCCCGCGCCGCCCGGAAACGGGTCGAACGCGCGCACCTGCCGCGCGAGCACCTCGGCCGGCTTGCGCCAGTCGAGCGCCGCCTCGTGCTTGCCGATCTTCTCGGCATAGGTGACGCCGTCGGCGGGCTGCGGCGTCGCGGCGAGTGAACCCGCACGCTCGAGCTCGGCGAGCGCGTCGACGATGAGGCGCGCGCCCGCCGCCGCGAGCTTGTCGTGCAGCGTCGCCGTCGTATCGTCGGGCGCGATCGCGATGCGCGCATCGTGCAGCATCGCGCCCGTGTCGAGCCCGGCATCCATCTGCATCAGCGTGACGCCGGTCTCGGCGTCGCCCGCCTCGATCGCGCGATGGATCGGCGCGGCGCCGCGCCAGCGCGGCAGCAGCGACGCATGGATATTGATGCAGCCGTGCCGCGGCAGGCCGAGCACTTCCTGCGGCAGAAGCAGGCCATATGCGGCGACGACCATCACGTCGTGCGGCGTCGCGTGCAACAGATCGAGCGCGGCGGCAGCTTCGGCCGGATACTTGCCCGCGCGGCGCAGCGACGGCGGCTGCGCGAGCGCGATGCCGTGCTCGAGCGCATAGCGCTTCACGGCGCTCGCCTGCAGCTTCATCCCGCGCCCGGCGGGACGATCGGGCTGCGTCAGCACGAGCGGCACCGGGAAGCCGGCCTCATGAATCGCGGCGAGCGCCGCTGCGGCGAATTCCGGCGTGCCGGCGAAAATGACCCGCAGTGAATGTGTCATGTGCAAATGAATCCGGGAACAGCCGTGCGCATCACATTGCGCGTTCGAGTTTCTTCATCTTCGTCTTGATCCGGGTCTGCTTGAGCGGCGACAGATACTGGACGAACACGCGGCCTATCAGATGATCCATCTCGTGCTGGATGCATACCGCGAGAAGCCCTTCGCAGTCGATCTCGAACGTCTCGCCTTTCTCGTCGAGCGCGCGCACGCGCACGCGGTCCGGACGCTCCACTTCGTCATAGATGCCCGGCACCGACAGACAGCCTTCCTCATAGACCTGCTTGCCGTCGCTCGTCCAGACGAGCTCCGGATTGATGAAGACGCGCAACTCGTTCTTCTCCTCGGACACGTCGATCACGATCACGCGCTCGTGCACGTCGACCTGCGTCGCCGCGAGCCCAATGCCGGGCGCCGCGTACATCGTCTCGGCCATGTCGGCGACGAGCTTGCGAATGCGGTCGTCCACTTTGTCGACCGGCTTGGCCACCTTGTGCAGCCGTTTGTCGGGGTAATGAAGGATGTTCAGCAAAGCCATGATTTCAGTGTTGAGAGACGAACGACCCGCCCGCATCGGCCGTTCGGCCGACTGCCGCGACGCGCGCGCCGGCCTCAAGATGGATTCGACGACGCGCGGAATCCGCCGCGCGTCGCGACGACCGGCCAATCGCCGTGAGCTTGCGCGCGCGGCATTCGTTCTATTTCGGATGATGAAAATTTTATCACGGCACCACGCGGCCCGCAGGCCGCGCTTCTCGAGGATTTCGTCATGTCGCCGCGATCGTTGACGCGTGCCGAGCTCGCCGGCTGGCTGCGGCTTGCGGGCGCGTCCGGCGTGCCGGCCGCCGCGCGTGCCGCACTCCTCGGCGCGTTCGCATCGCCCGAAGCGCTCTTTGCGGCGTCGCATGCGGAGCTGGCGGCACTCGTCGGCGACGCTGCGGCCCGATCGGCGCTCGCGCCGCCCGCAGACGATTTCGAGCAGCGCGTCGACACGACGCTCGCCTGGCTCGACGAGCCCGGCAACGCGCTCGTGACCCGGCACGATCCCGCGTATCCGGAGCCGCTCGCCGAGCTCTACGATCCGCCGCCGCTGCTATATATAAAAGGCCGCGTCGCGCTGCTCCATGCGCGGGCCGTCGCGATCGTCGGCAGCCGCGGGGCAACGCCGCAGGGGCTCGCCGACGCGACGCGCTTCGCGCGCGAGCTGTCGGACGCGGGCCTTGCGATCGTGTCGGGCCTCGCGCGCGGCATCGACGGCGCCGCGCATCGCGGCGGGCTCGACGGCGCAAGCGGCACCGTCGCCGTGATCGGCACAGGCGCGGACATCGTCTACCCGGCTTGCCACCACGCGCTCGCCCACGAGATCGCCGAGCGCGGCGCGCTCGTCTCCGAGTGGCCGCTCGGCACGCCCGCGCGGTCCGCCCATTTTCCGCAGCGCAACCGGCTGATCGCCGCGCTGTCGCGCGGCGCGCTGATCGTCGAGGCGGCGCGCCGGTCCGGCTCGCTGATCACCGCGCGGCTCGCGAACGAAATGGGACGCGACGTGTTCGCGATTCCCGGCTCGATCCACGCGCCCCTGTCGCAGGGCTGCCACGCGCTGATTCGCGACGGCGCGAAGCTCGTCGAGACCGCGGCCGACGTGCTCGAGGAATTCGGCCTCGACCCCGCCCGCCCTGCGGGCGCAACGCGCGGCGCGCCCGCCGCCGCCGAGGCCGAGGTCGATCCGGACGACGACGCGCGCCGGCTGCTCGCCGCGATCGGTTACGGCCCCGTGCCGCTCGAGCTGCTCGCGCAGCGCACGGCGCTTTCTAGCGGCACGCTGCACCGGCTGCTGCTGCAGCTAGAGCTGGCCGGCCGCATCGCAGCGCTGCCGGGCGGCCGCTACATGCGCATCGCCAGCGCGCAGGCTGAGCCCACTCAAGCGCGCGGGACGAGCGCCGTGCTACATTCCGGCGCATAGGCGCCGCGCCCGGGCGTTCGCTCGAGCCGCCGCCACCTTACGATGCAAGGAAAACCGCCAATGCCCGCGCTGAATCTCGACACCGACGAAGATCGGATCGCCGAGCGCCTCCGGAATCCCGACACGCTGCTCGTCGCCTGCCTGTGCGCCGAGTGGTGCGGCACCTGCCGCGAATACCGCGCCGCGTTCGACCGGCTCGCCGACGCCCATCCCGGCGCCTGCTTCGCATGGATCGACGTCGAAACGCACGCCGACCGGCTCGACGATCTCGATGTCGAGAACTTCCCGACGCTCCTCGTCGAGGACGTGAACTCGGTCCGCTTCTTCGGCACAGTGCTGCCGCACGCCGCAATCGTCGAACGAATGCTGGCCGACCTGACGGCGCTGTCGGGCGCGCCGCATGCACCAAAACTGCGCAATTTGTTCGACTAGAATCGTCTGGCCTCGAAATATCGGCCGTGGAATGCAGCTTTACCGCTCGTTTACACGGGAAGGCGTGCGACAGGCTTGCCGCCGTCCTTGCCCCCACTTATGATGACCCGCTTTTTGCTCACGCCGGCCGCCGTTTGGGCGCCGTGTGCTATAAAGCCGTCGTAAAAGGGCCCGCATCGGGCTCGCCCGGTCCATCAATACACACTGTCATGTCGAAAGCACTCATCATTGCGGAAAAGCCTTCTGTCGCGAACGACATCGCGCGTGCTTTGGGCGGCTTTACCAAGCATGACGAATACTACGAGAGCGACGAATATGTACTGTCGTCGGCGGTCGGCCACCTGCTCGAAATCGCCGCACCGGAGGAATACGAGGTCAAGCGCGGCAAGTGGAGCTTCGCGCATCTGCCTGTCATTCCTCCCCATTTCGATCTGAATCCGATCGCGAAAAGCGAGTCGCGCCTGAAGGTGCTGACCAGGCTGATCAAGCGCAAGGACGTCGAACGCCTGATCAACGCATGCGACGCGGGACGCGAGGGCGAACTGATCTTCCGCCTGATCGCGCAGCACGCGAAGGCGAAGCAGCCCGTCCAGCGCCTGTGGCTGCAGTCGATGACGCCCGCCGCGATCCGTGACGGCTTCGCGCACCTGCGCACCGACGTGGACATGCAGCCGCTCGCCGATGCCGCGCGTTGCCGCTCGGAGGCCGACTGGCTCGTCGGCATCAACGGCACGCGCGCGATGACCGCGTTCAACAGCAAGGGCGGCGGCTTCTTCCTGACGACCGTCGGCCGCGTGCAGACGCCGACGCTGTCGATCGTCGTCGAGCGCGAGGAGAAGATTCGCCGCTTCGTGCCGCGCGACTACTGGGAAGTACGCGCGGAATTCGTCTGCGCGGGCGGCTTCTACGAAGGCCGCTGGTTCGACCCGAAGTTCAAGAAGGATGAATTCGACCCCGAAAAACGCGACTCGCGCCTCTGGAGTCTGCCCGCCGCGGAGACGATCGTCGCCGCGTGCCGCGACCAGCTCGGCACGGTCACCGAGGAATCGAAGCCGTCGACGCAGCTCTCGCCGCTGCTGTACGACCTGACGAGCCTGCAGCGCGAGGCGAACAGCCGCTTCGGCTTCTCGGCGAAGAACACGCTCGGCCTCGCGCAGGCGCTGTACGAAAAGCACAAGGTGCTCACCTATCCGCGTACCGACGCGCGCGCGCTGCCGGAGGATTACCTCGGCACGGTGAAGTCGACGCTCGAAATGCTCAAGGAGAGCAACAACTACCTGCCGCACGCGAAGCAGGTGCTCGACAAGAACTGGGTGAAGCCGAACAAGCGGATCTTCGACAATTCGAAGATCAGCGACCACTTTGCGATCATCCCGACGCTGCAGGCGCCGAAATCGCTGTCCGAGCCGGAGCAGAAGCTCTATGACCTCGTCGTCAAGCGCTTCCTCGCGGTGTTCTTCCCGGCCGCCGAATTCAAGGTGACGACCCGGATCACCGAAGTCGCGGGCCATCACTTCAAGACGGAAGGCAAGGTGCTCGTCGAGCCGGGCTGGCTGCAGGTCTACGGCCGGGACGCCGAGGGCGCCGACGCGAATCTCGTGCCGGTTCAGAAGGACGAGAAGGTCAAGACCGACAAGGTCGCAGCGCACGGCCTCACGACGAAGCCGCCCGCGCGCTATTCGGAAGCCACGCTGCTGTCGGCAATGGAAGGCGCGGGCAAGCTCGTCGAAGACGACGAGCTGCGCGAGGCGATGGCCGCGAAGGGCCTCGGCACGCCGGCGACGCGCGCGGCGATCATCGAAGGCCTGCTCGGCGAGAAGTACCTCGTGCGCGAAGGCCGCGAGCTGATTCCGACCGCGAAGGCGTTCCAGCTAATGACGCTGCTGCGCGGCCTCGGCGTGAAGGAGCTGACCGCCCCCGAGCTGACGGGCGAGTGGGAATACAAGCTGTCGCAGATGGAGCGCGGCAACCTGCAGCGCGATGCGTTCATGCAGGAAATCGCGCGGATGACGCAGACGATCGTCAAGCGCGCGAAGGAATACGACTCCGACACGATCCCGGGCGACTACGCGACGCTCGAGACGCCGTGCCCGAACTGCGGCGGCCAGGTGAAGGAGAACTATCGGCGCTTCGCGTGCACGAAGTGCGACTTCTCGATCTCGAAGATCCCGGGTAGCCGGCAATTCGAGATCGCCGAAGTCGAGGAACTGTTGCGGAAAAAGGAAATCGGGCCGCTGTCGGGCTTCCGCAGCAAGATGGGCCGGCCGTTCTCCGCGATCCTTAAGCTCACGTTCGACGACGAGACGAAGAACTACAAGCTCGAATTTGACTTCGGCCAGGAGCAAGGCGGCGAAGAGGGCGAAGCGCCCGACTTCTCCGCGCAGGCGCCCGTAGGCGCGTGCCCAAAGTGCAAGGGCCGCGTGTTCGAGCACGGAATGAGCTATGTCTGCGAGCACGCGGTCGCGAGCCCGAAGACCTGCGACTTCCGCTCCGGCAAGGTGATCCTGCAGCAGGAGATCACCCGCGAGCAGATGACGAAGCTCCTCGAGAACGGCCGCACCGATCTGTTGCCGAACTTCAAGTCGTCGCGCACCGGTCGCAACTTCAAGGCGTATCTCGTCAAGCAGGCGGACGGCAAGATCGGCTTCGAGTTCGAGAAGAAGGAGCCGAAGCCCGCGGCCGCGAAGAAGACCGCGTCCAAAACGACGGCCGCGGCCCACGATGCAGCGGCCGACAGCGGCGACAAGACCGAAAAGAAGGCGGCGCCCGCTCGCAAGACGGCTGCGCGCAAGACGCCGGCGCGCAAGACGGGTTCGTAACCGGCGCAATGCCGGCGCCGCGAATGCGGCGCGCCGGCATTGGCGCCGGGCGGCGCGCGCGATGTCGAGCAACCGGGCGGCGCGCCCGCGCCGCGGTGCTTCGGTCCAAGCAAAAGCGCGAGCTCTCGACGAGCCCGCGCTTTTGCTTTTTGCGGAGGAGATTCGGCGCGCGACGCCGCGCGGCGTTACAGCGGAGACGGCACGACGGTGCGCGCCCGCGGCGCGCGCGGCAGACGCGGCGACAGCGCCGGATCGGCGCTCGATCGCTCGGCGAGCGCGTCGGCAGGCAGCGCGTCGATGGGCTGGCCGGCAACGCCCTGCGTGGCCCACTGCTCGCCGAGCATCGTGTCCGGCGATTGGCTGAAGTGCTCGACGAGATGGTCGATGAACGTGCGCACCTTCGCCGGCAGGTGCCGGCGGCTCGGATACGCGATGTTGATCTCGACCTGCGGCAGCCGGTAATCGCTCAGCAGCCGCACGAGCTTGCCGCGCGCGATGTCGCTGCCGATCAGATAGCTCGGCAGGATCGCGACGCCCATGCCGAGCATCGCGAACTGGCGCAGCATCTCGGTATTGTTCGCGACGACGACGTTCGACGGCCGCACGCGCACTTCGCCGTCCGGGCCGGTGAATACGCGCTCGTCGCCCCAGTATTCGGACGGCAGGCTCAGGCAGGGATGCTCGACGAGCTGCTCCGGATGCATCGGCATGCCGTGCTTCTCCAGATAGCTCGGCGTCGCGCAGACCACCATGCAGCCCGTCGTCAGCCGGCGCGTGACGATGCTTGCGCTGCGCATCTGCCGCGTGATCACGATGCCGACGTCGAATCCCTCTTCGACGAGATCGACCTGACGATCAACGAGGGTCAGGTCGGGAATGACCTTCGGGAAGCGCTGCGTGTACGTCTGCAGCACGGGCGCAAGGTTGTGCAGGCCGAACACGACGGGCGCGACGATCCGCAGCGTGCCGACGGGCTCGTGGTTGCGCGCAACGACCATCTGCTCGACGTCTTCGAGCTCGTCGAGGATCTGGCGCGCCCGCTCCAGGTAAACCTGGCCGGATTCGGTCAGCGAGAGGCTACGGGTGGTGCGATTCAGAAGGCGGGTGCCGAGCCGGCCTTCGAGGTCGGCGACGTGGCGCGTCGCGACCGCGTTCGAGATGTCCATCGCGCTTGCCGCCCGGGCGAAACTGCCGAGATCCGCGACCTTGACGAACACTCGCATCGACTGCAAATGATCCATACTCCACTCCTACCGCTGTTACCGCTTCAAAAATATGAAGCAAATGAGTAATTTTCCTACGACAGCGAAAAAGATGCAGAGTTGCTCAACTTCCGGCGAAATCTCGATAAAAACCTTCAAATTTGCTCAGCCCACCTAGCTAGATAGACCAATTGTTCTGAAATAAGAAATAATTGAGCAATCTCCCTGCGCAAATTACCCAATCGAGAAACGCCGGAATCGCCGCCAGGCCAGCATCAAGCGGGGTCCGAACAGCGCGATCGGCACCCTGGCATCGGCGCTTGCCGCACCGCGTAACAAGCTGTTAAAAAGAGATACACCTGTTGCTGCGCCGTCATAGGATCATTACGGCCCTCAAACCGGGCCGGCCCGGCGCGCGACGACGCGCGACGGCCACCACCTCACATCGCTCATCCCGCGCGAATCCCGAAACTCGCCATGAAAATTGCCATCCTCGACGACTACCAGGACGCCGTCCGCAAGCTCAACTGCTTCGAGATGCTCGCCGACCATGAAGTGAAGATCTTCAACAACACGGTGCGCGGCCTCGGGCAGCTCGCGAGCCGCCTGGCCGAAGTCGAAGCGCTCGTGCTGATTCGCGAGCGCACCCACATCACGTCGCAGTTGCTCGGCAAGCTTCCGCATCTGCGCATGATCAGCCAGACAGGCCGCGTGTCGACCCACATCGATCTCGACGCGTGCACGGAGCGCGGCATCGTGGTGCTCGAAGGCACGGGCTCGCCGATCGCCCCCGCCGAACTGACCTGGGCGCTCATCATGGCCGCGCAGCGGCGCATCCCGCAGTACGTCGCGAATCTGAAGCAGGGCGCATGGCAGCAATCGGGCCTCAAGACGTCGGCGATGCCGCCGAATTTCGGGCTCGGCCAGGTGCTGCGCGGGCAGACGCTCGGCATCTGGGGCTACGGCAAGATCGGCCGGCTCGTCGCCGGCTACGGCAAGGCGTTCGGAATGAACGTGCTGATCTGGGGACGCGAGCACTCGCTCGAAGCGGCGCGCGCCGACGGCTTTGCGACCGCCGAGAGCCGCGAGGCGTTCTTCGAGCAGGCCGACGTGCTGTCGCTGCACCTGCGCCTGCACGACGACACGCGCGGCATCGTCAAGCTCGACGATCTGCTGCGAATGAAGCCGACGTCGCTCCTCGTCAACACGAGTCGCGCGGAACTGCTCGAAGAAAACGCGCTCATTTCCGCGCTTGCGCGCAACCGGCCGGGAATGGTCGCGATCGACGTCTACGAGAGCGAGCCGATCCTGCAAGGCTACAGCCTGCTGCGCATGGAAAACGTGATCTGCACGCCGCACATCGGCTACGTCGAACGCGAAAGCTACGAGCTCTACTTCAGCGCGGCGTTCAAGAACATCCTCGCGTTCGATGCGGGCGATCTGTCGAGCGTCGCGAATCCCGAAGCGCTCAACCAGGGGCGGATTCGCCGCTGAGCGGAGCGGCGTCAAGAAGCGCGGTGCGCGAGCGGCCCCGTGCCCGTGCGGCCTCCCGCCATCGTGCACCGAGCGCCCGGCTGCGGCGATCAGCCGCACCCGCTTCCCGCCAGGCCCCGGCGCTTCCGGCGTCAGCGCACCGCGCCGTTGTCTTCCAGGCACTGCGGCACGACGCTCAGAAAGCGCTCGCCGTCGCGCCGGCCGAGATCGTACGCATGCTGCATCTGATGCGGGCTCGTGTAGTCCCAGCTCGAAATCGGCACCTTGCTCGACGGCTGCACGTAGAACCGCCGCTGCCCGTCGCAGTCGACGACGAACGTCTGCGGGCGAGGGTAGCGCCGCGTCACCATCACGAGCACGAGCCCGGGCGACGCATCGAGCGCGCCGACCGGCACGTTGTCGACCATCCCGCCGTCGAGCACCGGTCGGCCGTCGCGGCGCAGGACGGGCGTAAACGGCGGCGTGCACGACGACTGGAGAACGAGATCCGCGAGTTCGTCGACGCGCGCGCAATCCTGCGCACGGATGAACTCGGGGCAAAAGCCGAGCGAGCGGCCGAGCGTCGGATGCAACGTCTTGCGGACGTACTTCTCGATGTTGTACGCGACGAACCCCGCCGCGACCGCGCTGCGCGCGCCGAGCCAGCGCGGCACATGCGACACGCCGATGCGGATCTCCGGCGCGCCGGCGAGTTTCGCGAACGGCTCGCCGTAGATATCGAGGAGCGCCTGCCGGTAGATCCGGTAATGCGGAAAGACCGGCTCGGCGCGCAGCAGATTGCCCCAGTAGACGTTCCGGCGGTTGTGCCTGAGCGCCTCTTCGTAATAGCGCATCACCCAGCGCGAGTCGCGCATGTAGAGCATGCAGGCGGTCGCCGCGCCCGCCGAGATGCCGGCGATCACGCGCGGCCGCAGGCCGAGTGCGGGCCGCGCGACGTCCCAGAATCCCGCCTGCCACCAACAGCGATTGCCGCCGCCCGCGAATACCACGTGGTCGAACATCGGATGCGCTCCCGTTCCACCCTGCCGCTGTACGCGCTCAGGAGACGAGCGCGTACGTCGACGTTGCGTGCACGGCCATCTTGCCGTCCTCGTCGAACAGCTCGATTTCGCCGAACACGAGATTGCGGCCCATCCGCAGCACGCGGGCGGTGACGAGCACGTCGCCCTTGCGGACCGGGCGCATGAAGTGGGTATTGAGGGCGACGGTCGTCATCGGCCGGAATTCGCCGAGCGCGGCGGAGATCGCAACGACCATCGCGGTGTCGGCGGCCGCCATGAACACTTGCCCGCAGATCACGCCGCCCGAATGGCGAAGCTCGCCGGAAAACGGCAGCCGGAGGGTGACGCTCTCGTCCGAAACCGATACGGGGGTGAGGGAAAGGGAGCGGACCCACGGAGCAAGGAGCCGATCCAGCAAATCACGGACAGTGTTTTCGTCCATTGTCGTACGCCCAGAAAGAGCCGCGCGCCCGCCGCGCGACAGGGTTTGGGCGACATCATACCGGGAGCGCGCGCGATGCGACGGAACGTGCGAATCCGGAACGGCAACGCGCGGCCGACGGAAGCGTTTCGAGAAAAATACAAAAAAGACTAGACAAGTCTTGAAAGCTTCGGCATAATTTTTCTTCTGTTGGGGCGTTAGCTCAGTTGGTAGAGCAGCGGACTCTTAATCCGTAGGTCGAGTGTTCGAGTCACTCACGCCCCACCACCGAATTCAAAGGGTTACAAGCGATCAGCTTGTAACCCTTTTCTGTTTCCAGCCAGCAGCCCCTCCTGCCCGGAACACGTCACGCGCTCTGACAGCGCTGCGGCACGGCTCGATCGGAGCCGATCGCCCCAACACCGCAATCCCGTTACCGCCATCCGGCAGCACCTAGAATTTGTGGCGCAGCGCGACGTGGACAGCCAGTTGATTCGCTGACGAAGACGGCGACAGCAGGTTCAGATTCGCCACGGCGGCATTGCCGGTCGAGTCGGTGCCGATCGCGCGCTGCCACAGGAACGCGCCGTATACATCGGTTCTCTTCGACAGGAAATAGTCGAGACCGAGGCTGACCTGGTGATACTTCGCATCGGGAGCCTTCGTGAAAACGTAGGCCGCGCCGGCCTCCAGCAGCGACGTGATGAAATACTGGTAACTCACCTCGACGTTGCGAATGTAGAGGTTGCCCGAATAAGGGCCGGCGCTCGTCGGCACGACGTCGCCGAACCGCGTCTGCGAATACATCGCGCCGATCGTCGATTTGCCGCTCGCGTATCGCGCGGCGACACCCGCAATCTGCACCGTCGACGCGGACGTGAAGCCGCTGTAGATCGGATTCTTCACGTTCGACTCGAACGCGGCGCCAGCCGTCGCAGGCGCGGATGCCCCGTAGATGTTCGTGCTCGCGTTGTGAATGCTCAGAAACGCGCCGGCGAGCGTCAGGCCAGACGCCACATATTCCGCGCCGACGCTCCAGACGCGGTTGTTCGCGAAATCGCCCGGCGTGCCGCCGAAGCTGTATAGCCCGCCGAAATCGAAACCGTTGAAATTCGGGCTCTTGTAGCGCACGGAATTGTTGACCCGAAACGTGTTGTTGAAGTTGTCGACGTCTCCCGCGTGTGCGCCCAGATAACCCGCGAATGTGTCGCCCGCTTCCATGTAGCCCAGGTATTCGACGATCGACTCGTATTGCCGCCCGACGGTGATCGTGCCGTACGGCGACGAAAGCCCGACATACGCCTGCCGTCCGAACCCGAGACCGCCCTGCCCGAGCCTGCCCGTGAAGCCGTCGAATCCGTTCTCGATCGTGAAGATCGCCTTCATCCCGCCGCCGAGATCCTCGACGCCGCGCAATCCGAAGCGGCTGCCCTGAAGCTCTCCGCTCGACGCCTGATAGCTCGCTTTTCCATTCTGATTGTTCGAATAGGTGAAGCCGCTATCGAGCAGGCCGTACAGCGTCACGGTGCTCTGCGCCCAGGCCGGCGAGCACAAAAGAAATGTCGTTGCGGTCGCGCCGCCTATCAGTCGTGCTCGCATTTTTCGTTGATCTCCTTACCCCGTTTCGCGTGCGTTATCGAAGGTCGGCCCATAGTGCGAACGTCAAAAACGGGCGGCTTGTACGATAGTGCTGAGATGCCGCACGCATGGACGCCGGCCCCGACGACACCCGCGCTCGCGCACGTCATCGCCTGAAGCGGCCGCGGCGCATCGCGATTCGGCTCGATCAGTTGACGCTATCGCGATACAGGCTTCGGAACGTACCCGGCGTGACGCCGTACATCCGCTTGAAATTCCGCGTGAAGTGGCTTTGATCGAAAAAACCCGCGCTCAATGCGGCGTCGGCAACCGACGTGCCGGTCCGAAGCAGGTACTTCGCCTTGTGAAGCTTGCACTGGAGATGGAAGCGGTGAAGCAGAATGCCGAACGTCTTCTTGAACGAGCGCATCAGATGGAAACGGCTCAGGTTGGTGAGGCGCGCCAGTTCCTCGATACTGACATCGCCGTCGGCATATTCGATGAGGTAATCCTTCGCGCGATGGACGGCCTGCGCGTTGCCGCCGATCTGCTCGCCGGCCGCCACGGCCGTCGAGCAGCGCGCGTGCAGCGCCGACATGGCTTCGAGCCAGAACGCCTCTTTCATCAGCGCGGGCGCATCGATCTCGGCGCAGCGATGCGCCCTGAGCAGCAGCGCGGCAAGCCCGGGTTCGTCATGCAGGCCGGAGCGGATATTCTCATAACGCGTGCGCTCGTCGCCATCGAGCGGATCGAGATAGATCGCCCTGTATTTCCAGCAGGAATCGCGCGGCACCGTGCCCGAGTGGCACTCGCCCGCGTGAGTCACCCACAGCGTCAAAGGCTTCACGGTCTCCACGCCGCGCGACGATTTGCAATGCGCGGCGCCGCTTTCGGTGACGGCGATCACGAGCTCGTCATGCACGTGCGGCTCGAAAACGTGCGCGCCGTACGCCGCGCGAACCAGCCGCCCCGCCGGCAGCGACGCGTCACGCCACGTCGAAACCGGCATCGACGAACGTTTTTCGACGCACACGACGTCTCGGCTCTCTTCGCGACGCTCCCGTTCCATTCCAATCCCCCGATGTGCGTTCCCCAATGCCCGGCAGCCGCAGAGGCGGCGGGGCGCGACGGCAACTGCGCGCCGCAGCGCCGACATCACGTCTCGTCCCCGCTGCCCTGACGTGCGCCGGCCGTCAGATGGTCGCGGAAGCGGTCGCGCAGCTCGGTCTTTCTGATTTTTCCGGTCGGCGTCAACGGCATCTCGTCGAGGAACACGACATCGTCGGGCAGCCACCATTTCGCGACCCGGCTCGACAGGAACGTCAGCAGTTCGTCCTTCGTCACCGGCTCGTCCGCCTTGCGCACGATGCAAAGAACCGGCCGTTCTTCCCATTTCGGGTGGCTCGCGCCGACGACGGCCGCGAGCTTCACGGCCGGGTGCCCATAGCAGAGATTTTCGAGATCGACCGAGCTGATCCACTCTCCACCCGACTTGATCACGTCCTTCGCGCGATCCGTGATGCGCAGGTAGCCGAGCGGATCGATCGTTCCGACGTCGCCCGTCGGAAACCAGCCGTCCCCGTCCAGCACGCCACCGGATGCCTGCTTGAAATAGCCGGACGCCGCCCATGCGCTTCTGACCCAGATCGCGCCCACGGACCGGCCGTCATGAGCGAGCCTGCGCCCGTCCTCGCCGACGAGCTTGAGCTCCATCCCGAACTGCGCGCGGCCCTGGCACGCCATGATTCTCGTTTGCGCGTCGTCGTCCAGTTGGCTCGCCGCATGAGACAGCGTCGAGAACGTGCCGAGCGGACTGAGCTCGGTCATCCCCCATACCTGATGAACCTGGCAGCCGTAGACTTCCTTCAGTGTCCTGATCATCGGCGGCGGCACCGCCGAGCCGCCGACGACTGCGCGCTTCAGGCTGTCGATGCGGCTCCCCGTGCGGCGCAGATGCTCGAGCAGCATCGTGACGACCGTCGGCACCGCGACGGTGAACGTCACCTGCTCCCGCTCGACGAGGCGCTGGACGGATTCGCCGTCGAGCCTGCGCCCAGGCAGCACGAGCTTCGCGCCCGTCATCGCCGCGAGGTACGGCATCGCCCAGGCGTTCGCATGGAACATCGGCGCGATGGGCATCACGACGTCGGACGACGCGATGCCGAACGCGCTCTGCTGCGCCGCGGCCAGCGCGTGCACGACCGTCGAGCGGTGCGAATACAGCACGCCCTTCGGCTCCCCCGTGGTTCCCGACGTGTAGCACAGCGACGAAGCCTTGCGTTCGTCGAACGACGGCCACGCGAACGTCGTCGCGAACGCGCCGATAAAGGTCTCGTAATCGGTCACGTCGACCGGAAGTCGCACCGCGCCGGCGCTGCCCGCATCGCCGAGCACGACGATCTTCTCGACGCACGGCAGTTGCCCGGCGATGCGCTCGACCGTCGGCAGGAATTCGGGATCGACGAACAGCAGGCGATCTTCGGCGTGATTGATGACGTAGACCAGATGGGCGTCGAACAGCCGCGGGTTGACGGTATGAAGCACCGCGCCGATGCCGGAAACGCCGTAATACATCTCGAAATGGCGATAGCCGTTCATCGCGATCGATGCGACGCGATCGCCGTCCGCCACGCCGTGCGCGTCGAGCGCGTGCGCGAGCTGCGCCGCCCGCGCGGCCGCGTCGGCATAGGTGTAGCGATGAATCGCGCCGGCGGCGTCCTGACTGACGATCTCGCGCGCGCCGTGATAGACCCGCGCGTATTCGAGGAGATCGCTGATCAGAAGCTGCTTATCCTGCATCAGGCCGAACATGCTTCCTCCGGAGGTGAACGTGCGGCGCGCGCATGCGAACCCGGCGGCGACGTCCGCCCCGCGCCGCCGCGTTCCGTGCCGCCGGTTCGACGGGCAGCATCGCGCCTTCGCTCGCCCCGGCACGAGGGCATCATCGCCGTTGCGCAGCGCGCACGGTGTCTATCGATCGAATCGGATGTTGAGCCGCCGTCGGCGCTTGCTGCGCGCGCAGCAAGCGGCGGGCGTCTTCGCGAACGCGCCGGCCTCTTTCGGCGCGACCGCGGATTCGGCGCGCGCATGCGCGAAGCCAAATCCGCCGGGAATGATGGCGGCGAGCCGGACTCGCTTCCGCACGCCGCACGCCGCACGCGATCGCATCGCGCGCGCGCCGTTCCTAATGCGGGACGACCGCCGCGCGACGCACGATGTGCCGAAGCGCCGGCGTCGGCTTGAGCACGCCGAACACGTAGCCCATGCCGTCATGCAACCTCGAGGCGCAGAATGCATCCGCCACTTCCGCGGTCGAATGGCGCAGCAGTTCGGCACCTTGCAAGGCGAGCGCCATCAGCGATGCGATGCGGCGCGCGTTTCCTTCGATTTCGGCGCCTTCGTCGAGCGTCGCCTTCAGTACGCCGAGATGCGCGTCGAAAAAGCGGTTGGCGCCGGCAAGACCGGCGAAGTCGTCGAGCAACGCATCGAGCGTCTGCGGCTCGCGCTTCATCGCCCGCATGACGTCCATGCACATCATGTTCGACGTGCCTTCCCAGATCGCGTTGAGCGGCGCCTCGCGATACAGGCGGGCCATCGGATTTTCCTCGATGAAGCCGTTCCCGCCATGCACTTCGAGCGCCTCGACGACGAAGCTCGCCGCGCGCCGGCAATTCCAGAACTTCGCGACCGGCGTCGCGATGCGGGCCAACGCCTTCTCCGCCGCGTTCCCGGCCTCCCACCCGTCCGTCGCGCGGCTCACGCGCAGCGCCATCAGCATCGACGCCTCGGCATCGATCGCGAGATCGGCGAGCACCGCCTCCTGTATCGGCTGCTCCGCGAGCGGCTTGCCGAACGCAGTCCGCGTCTGCGCGTGATTCAGCGCGAGCGTGAGCGCATGACGCATCAGCCCGGCCGAGCCCACGGCGAAATCCAGACGCGTCAGATGCGCATGCGAGAGGATCTCCCGGATGCCGCGCCCCTCTTCGCCGACGAGGATCGCCCATGCGTTTCGATATTCGATCTCGCTCGACGCATTCGACTTGTTGCCCGCCTTGTCCTTCAGACGCTGGATGAAAATCCGGTTCGTCGTTCCATCCGGGAGAATCCGCGGCATGAAGAAGCACGACACCCCGGCCTGCGTGCGCGCGAGCGTATAGATCCCGTCGGCGACGGGCACCGAGCAGAACCACTTGTGCCCGGTGACGAGGTAGATCGCGCCATGCTCGCCGTTCTCGTGCGGGACGGCGAACGTCTGCGTTTCCCTCAGATCCGATCCGCCCTGCTTTTCGGTCATCGCGTATGCGATCACGGCGTGAGTCTTCTGCTCGATCGGCAGGCGGCGCGGATCGTATTGCGTCTGCAGCGTCTTCTCCTTCCACGCGGCCAGCTCGGGATAACGCCTGAACCCCGCGACCGACGCGTAGGCCATGCCGGTAGGACAGCCGACGCCGTTCTCGATCTGATTCCACAGGTAGCTCTGAACCGCGCGCGCGAAATGCCCGTTCGGCTCCGTGGCGGTCCATGCGAGCGAATGCACCTGATTGCCGAATGCCCAGGACATCAACTGATGCCACGCCGGATGAAATTCCACCCAGTCGAGCCGGTTGCCGTAGCGGTCGAAATTCTTTAGGACGGGCGTGTACAGGTTCGCGAGGCGGGCCGCGTCCTGAGCCTGCGCGGTTCCCGCCAGCGCGCCGAGCCGGCTCGCGTGGCCCGCCGCCCACGGCGCGAAGCGTTCGGTGATCGACGATAGCGCGACGTCGTCGTCAAACGCGTTGTATCCGACCGGGTCGGCCGCCTGATTGAATACGGCGTGCGTGGCGCCGTCGCATCCGGACTGCGGGTTGTCTTCGCTCCACTCCGGCAACGGATTGTTCATGTCTGTCTCCCGGTCAGTCGGATTCAGGCTTCCCGACGATCCGCAGCGGCGCGCCGCTCCCGCGCGGCGGCATCCGCGCCCCGACCGCCCTCACGCAGCATTCGACGATATGGCCGAGGAATTCGGCCTGGTCGATCTTGTGCTCCTCGTCCGGCGCGAGCGGGCCGACCAGCGCCTCCATGAACGCGCCGACCACGCAGGCGGCCGACGTGCGCGCATCCTGCTCGGGGAATTCGCCGCTCCGGATGCCTTCCTCGATGATCCGCTGAACGGCTTCGCTCAGCGCTTTCCGGTACGCGAGCCGCTGCACGTCGATCTCCGGCTCGCAAGGCTCGGCGATCAGCGCGAACGCGAGGCGCCGCCCGCGCAGCGCGCGCTTCGAGAACGCGTACACCGCGTCGGCCAGCCGGTCGCGAACGAGACCGCCCGCCGCAGCGATCTGGCGCACCACGTCCACCTCACGTTGCGACACGATGGCGAGCACTTGCGCGAACAGATCCGCCTTCGACGGGAAATACCGGTACACGGATCCCGTTGCAAGCCCGGCCGCGTGCGCAACCGACGACATCTGCGCAGCCTGCCATCCGCCTTCCGCGACCAGACGGCGTGCGGCATCGAGGATCTGCGCGCGGTTGTCGGCGAGGCGCGCTTCAAGACGGGGAGATCGCTTCTTCGGGTTCACGCGAGAAAATGAATGATGATTCATTTGCGAATTCTAGTTCACCATTAGTTCCTGTCAATGATTCAATCGCGGCCTTGAAGCCCGTGTCGCGGCCGCTTTGCGCCGGCTTCCCGGCGCGCCCCGCCGAGCGGCGTCATCGCAGCGCGCCCGGCGCGCCGACCGTCAACGAAACCCTTCCCGCCGCCATCGTCGCGACGCCCACCACCGCCATCCCGACGCAGAACATCGCGTAGAACGTCGGCGCCAGCGCGGAGCCGGTCGCATCGATCAGCCACGTCACGATCATCTGCGAGAACCCGCCGAACAACATGACGGCCAGGTTATAGGCGAGCGAAAGCCCGGTCGAGCGCACCTCGGCCGGAAACTGCTCGGAGACGAGCGCGCCGAAGGGCCCGTAGAATCCCGCGAGGCTCACGCTGAGCAGACACTGGACGAGCAGTATCTTCGCGACGCTCGGACTCGCGTTCAGCCACGCGAACAGCGGATACAGCAACGCGAGCGTCACGACGAGCGAAACGAGCGACAGCGATTTTCGGCCGATGCTGTCGGAGATTCGGCCGGCCACCGGACAAAGCAGCACGAGCAGCGTATTGCCGGCGACGAGCGCGTAGAAGCTCGCTTCGATCGGCAGCTTCAGTTGCTTGACCGCGTAGGTCGGCAGATAGCTGACCAGCACGTAGACGCTCGACGTCAGCGCGACCACCGCCGCGAGGCTCGAAAGCACGCCGCCGATGTGGTCGCGCACGACGCTCTGCAGGACTTGCGTCGGCCGTTCGTCCGCCGCCGGCGCGCTCTCCGGCTCGACGAGGTTTCGCCGGATATAGAAGCCGACCGGCCCGATGACGAGCCCGATGACGAACGGAATCCGCCATCCCCACGCCATGAGTTCGTCGTGGCTCAGGCCCTTCGTCACCAGCGCGCCCACGATCGCGCCGAGCAGCAGCGCGGCCGCCTGGCTGGCCATCTGAAAGCTGCCGAAGAATCCGCTCCGGCCGGGCGGCGCCGATTCGATCAGAAGCGCCGTCGCCGTGCCGAATTCCCCGCCGGCGGAAAAGCCCTGGATCAGGCGAGCGATGATGATCAGCACCGGAGCGGCCACCCCGATACTCGCATGCGTGGGCGCCAGCGAAATGATCAGGAGGCCCAAGGTCATCAAGGCGATGACGAGCGACAGCGCGCGCTTGCGGCCGAACCGGTCCGCGTACGAGCCGAGCACCAGCCCGCCGATCGGCCGCATCAGAAACGCGACGCCGAACGTGCCGGTCGTGAGCAGGATGGACGTATAGCTGTGCCCGGTCGGAAAGAACAGATCGGCAAGCACGACCGTCATGTAGCTGAAGACGACGAAGTCGTACCATTCCAGCGCATTGCCGATCACCGCCGCGACGATGCCTCTCATATGGGGGGCGTGCTTCATTTCGGTCCTCCGTCGATTCACCGAGCCATCGTAGGAAGGACAAAATGGACGCGCTTGCACAAAAATGCTGTCGCGGCCGGCCGGCGTCTCTCCGGCCCCGCCAGAATGAACCGTCTAAAAGGGATTCTCAATGATCAGACGATACGCGAAAATAGAGCGCCCCCGTCCGAATGCGCAAGGAGAATCGCCTCGATGGAGTTCCGCCCGATAAAGGAAAGTGATCTCGGCAGCACGTACGACATCCGCTTTTCCGTCACCGAGAATCGCATCCTCCCGCATCAGATCCATCTCCTCGATCGCGACCGCGTGCTCGAGCAATTGCGCAACGGCTTCAGCGTCATCGCGATCGAAGGCGGCACCGCGGTCGGTTACTGCATGGCCACGGGCGGCCCGCAAGCGTTCATCAGCGCGCTGTTCGTCCGTCCCGCGTGGCACGGAACGGGCGTCGGACGCGAGATGCTCGAGCGGGCGCTCGCCTGGCTGCGTCAGCAAGGCAGCGAAAGCGTCTCGCTCGTCACCGATCCCGGCTCGCGCGCGGACGGCTTCTACCAGCATCTCGGCTGGATTCGCGGCGAGCTCGACAGCTACGGCTGCCAGGTCACGTTCCGAAAATCACTCGCGACATGAGGCGATATGACGTCAAGCGACAAATCCCGCTCGCTCGCCGCACGGCGCCCCGCGTCGCTGCATGCCGTCGCGGTCGCGGTCGACATGTTGCAGCGGCGCGGCTTGAGCACGGAACTGATCCTCAGCGGCTCGGGCATCACGCCTGCCGAGTTGCGCCAGCCGAACAAGATCATCTCGCATGCGCAGGAGATGGTGATCTATCACAACGCATGGCGGATGACGGGCGATTCGGCGATCGGCCTCGCGATGGCCGACGCGGTGCCGCTGACCGCGTACATGCCGCTCGGGCTCGCGATGATGGTCAGCCCGACGCTCGGCGCCGCGATCGAGCTCGCGAACAGTTGCCCGCTGCTCGCGTTGTGCTACTTCGCCACGCGCCTCGAAACGAAAGGCTCGCGGGCGGTCATCACGTTCTCCGATTATTCGTATCGGCCCGATCTCTACGTGCTCAACACCGACATGTGTCTCGCGGGCCTGCGCAGGCAGATGTTCGACCTGCTCGGCGGCCCGCCGACATTCCGTCAGGTGACGCTCGCTTTCGACACGCCAAAACATGCATATGCATATGAATCGCTGTTCCAGTGTCCGGTCAGGTTCTCGGCGCCCGCGCATTCGTTCACGCTCGACGCGGACTGCATGAACACGCCGCTGCCGATGGCACATCAGCTCGAGCACATGATCGCGAAGGACGCGTGCGTGCGGCGCGAGCAGGAGCTCGAGCAATGGGCTGCGTCGGACGTCGTCGGCAAGACGCTCCACTACCTGTACGACCATCCGTTCACGGGCACCGTCCCCGCGCTCGCCGGCGCGCTCGGCATGTCCACCCGCACGCTGCAGCGCAAGCTCAAGCAGTCCGGCACGTCGCTTCAGCGGCTGCTCGAACAGGTGAGGCGCGATCTGCTGATTCAGGATCTCGCGATGGGCCCGCGATCGAGAAAAGACATCGCACGGCACATCGGCTACAAGGACCCGACCTCCGTGAGCCGCGCGCGGCGCCGATGGGCGAAAGAAGATTCGTGAGCGCGCGCGAACCCGCGCGATGGCGCGTTTTGGCACGCAATTGGCGCGTTCTGCCACGCCTTCGCGCACACGGACGACGCGCCGTTTGTTAACCTACATTCATCCGAATAATGGATCTTGGACACGGGAAATTCCAGTGGCAAAAGACAATCCGGAGGGCCGATTAACCGCGCGCGACTGGCAATTGCTGAGCCCGGTCGTCGCATTGCTCGCCGTCGGCACGTTGCTGCCGATCGCCGTCGTCACGTCGGTTTCGCTGATGCACCCGCTCGGCTACGGCGGCGTCGAATGGGGCAGCTTCTCGCTCGACGCCTATCTGAATCTGATCGTCGATCGCGATTTCGACGGCAATCTGATTTTTCAGAGCGATCATGTCCGCATCTTCGCGCGCTCGCTCGCGCTGGCGGCCGCGACCACGGCCGGCTGCGTCGCGCTCGGCTTTCCCACTGCGCTTTTCATCGCGACGCAGCCGCCGCGTCGCAAGAGCGCGCTGCTGATTCTCGTGACGATACCGTTCTGGACGAGCCTCGTCATACGCTCGTATGCATGGATCATCCTGATCGCCGACCACGGTCTCGCGAATCGCGCGCTGAACGGTCTCGGCATGCTCGACGGCCCGCTCGGGCTGCTCTACACGACGCCCGCCACGCTGGTCGGCCTGCTGTACACGTTCTTTCCGTTCATGGTGCTGCCCGTGTACGCGAGTCTCGACGATTTCGACTGGCGCATCGTCGAAGCCGCATATGATCTCGGCGCAACGCGGTGGCGTGCGCTGCGCCAGGTGGTGATCCCGAACTGCATGCCGGGCATCGCCGCGGGCATCGGCCTCGTGTTCGTACCCGCGCTCGGCTCGTATGTGATCCCGAATCTGCTCGGCGGCAGCCATTCGATGATGATCGGCAACCTGATCGAAATGAAGTTCACGCAAGGCCGCAACTGGCCGCTCGGCGCGTCGTTGTCGCTCGCGCTGCTCGGGCTCGTGCTCGCGGCGATGCTGGCCCGCCGCCTGACGTCCGCGAAGCGGGGAGCGCTCGCATGAACGGCGCGCAATCGGCCCGCCATCGCTTCCCGTTCGCGGCCTACGTCGCGATCGGCGCGTTCGCGTTCCTGTATGCGCCGATGGTCGCGCTCGTCGCGCTGAGCTTCAACCAGGGCGACTCGTCGCTCGTCTGGAGCGGCTGGGGGCTGCACGGCTATGCCGACGCGTGGCAGGACCCGACGCTGATGCGCGCCGCACGCAACTCGCTCGCGCTCGCCGGCTCGTCCACCGCCATCGCGACGGCGCTCGCGACGCTCGCCGCCGTCGTCATGTGGGCGCGCGAAGGGCGGGGCAAGTACGTGATCGAGAACCTGATCGGCGTGCCGCTGATCGTGCCGGAAATCGTCACGGCGATCGCGACGCTGCTGCTGTTCTCGGCGCTGTCGATCGACCTCAGCTTCTACACGGTGCTGCTCGCGCACGTCGCGTTCTGCCTGCCGTTCGCCTATCTGCCGATCCGCGCGCGTCTGCGGCGCGTCGATCCGCTGCTGCTCGACGCCGCCGCCGATCTGTCGGCAACGCCATGGGCCGCGTTCCGGCAGGTCACGCTGCCGCTGGCGCTGCCCGGCATCACGGCGGGCGCGATGCTCGCGTTCCTCACGTCGATGGACGACTTCGTGATCACGTACTTCGTCGCCGGGCCCGGCGTGACGACGCTGCCGATGTACATCTTCGGCGCGCTCAAGTTCGGGCTCACGCCGAAGATCAACGCGATATCGACGATCATGCTCGCGCTCTCCGCGATCGTGGCGATCGTCGGCAGCGCATCGGCGAGCGGCGACGCAACCGAGGACGCGCGCGACGAATCGCCGGCCGGCGATGCCGTCGCGCGCGCGCACCCGCTCTTTTCCCATACCAACAAAATCGAGGCGCTATGAAAGCATGGTTGACGTTACTGCTCACGATGACATTCGGATTCGCCCAGGCCGCCGAGCTGCATCTCGCGAACTGGCCGGACTGGATGCCGCCGGAGCTGATGAAGAAATTCGAGAAGGAAACCGGCATCAAGACGACGCTCGACATCTACGACAGCGACGCGACGCTGCTGTCGAAGCTGCAGGCGGGAGGCGGCGGCTACGACGTCGTCGTCGCGGGCGACTACTACGTTCAGGTCTTCGCGAAGAACGGCCTCGTGCGCAAGCTCGACAAGAGCCGGCTGCAGAACATGGCGAACGTCATGCCGGAATACCGGCATCCGCTCTTCGATCCGAACCGCGACTACACGGCGCCGTATCTGATCTTCATGACGGGCTTCGCGTACGACAGCGCGCGCGTGCCGGGCGGCAAGCTCGACGATAGCTGGAAATCGCTGTTCGATCCGCCGGCGTCGCTGCGCGGCGAAATCGCGGATCTGGATTCGGTCGAGGAGCTCTACATGGCTGCGAGCTGGTATCTGAAGCAGGACGAGTGCACCGAGAATCCCGAAGACGCGAAGCGCGTGCTCGCCGTGCTGCGCAAGCAGAAGCCGTACGTGAAGACGTACAGCAACGAAGGCACGATCGATCGGATGATCTCGCGGCAGGTCGTCGTGCAGCACGGCTGGAGCGGCGCGACGGTCCGCGTGCAGCGCAAGCTGTCGACCGCGGCCTTCGCGTTCCCGCGCGAAGGCGTGCGGATGGCGCAGGACAATTTTCTGATTCCCGCGAAGGCGAAGAACGTGAGCGAGGCGCACACGTTCCTCAACTGGATGATGAAGCCCGAGAACATGGCCGCTGCGTCCAACGCGTATCTGTATCCGAACGAGATTGCGGGTTCCGAGCGCTACATGAGCGCGGACCTGCTGAAGAATCCCGCGGTGATGCTCCCGGCCGCCTACAAGGAGCGGCTGCGCCCGTTCAAGCTGTGCTCGCCGGCGGCGCTCGCGCTGCGCGACAAGGTATGGACGATGTTCAAGCAATGACGCCGCCGCGATGATGGCGGCATCGGCGCGACGCATCGATTGAAATCGACTGGAATCGATTGACGCAACCGCCTTACGGCGAAGCGCGAGGAAGGTAATGGACTGACGAAGTGACGATGCTCGAAGCGGTCGATGCGGGTGCTGGTAACACCGGCATCGACCTGACCACGGTAGTTATTGCGAGTGCCCACACATGGCTGGCTTCATTGTACAGCATCGCTTTTGCAGCGAAGCTGCGTTCGGCGCTGCCGTTCCGTTGCGCCTGCGTCGGCGCCGAGCATTGCGGTTTCCGTTCGGTTCGGTGCGATCGCAACCGTCGTTTCGAGCCGGATCGCACGCTCATCAGGCCGCATTCCGTCGCCCATGTTCCACCTGCTCCACTTTCCTCACTGCCTCGGAAGCAGGTGGCTTCGCTGCGCCAGTTCGGGCCCGCGCCCGACGGAACGCGCAGCGCTTTTTATTCCCGACCGAGCGAACACGGCAAGCCGCCCGTTGCGAACCGCACCGCAGGCACGCCGACCGTTTTCACTAGTGCCCCACGCTAGTGGCCCGTCTGCCAGCAATCGGTGGCCCTCGAGTGCAGACGGATTCGCCGCGCAGACATGCGCGGTTTTTTTTGCGCGGTTGCAAGCGGCGAGGCGCTCGTGATCGCGCTCCCGCCGCACGCTCACTTCATCATCGCGCGCTACGCCGCGTCGCCGCTCAACGCCCGATAGCACTCCGGCCGCCGATCCCGAAACACGCCCCAGCAGCGCCGCCGATACGCGAGCGCATCGAGATCGAATTCGGCCGTCGCGATCGCCTCGCCGTGCCGGTCGCACTCGACGATCTTCTCGCCGTCCGCGCCCGCGATGAACGAGCTGCCGTAAAACGCGATTTCGCCCGATGCGCCGCGCTCGACGCCGATCCGGTTGCTCGCGACGACGGGCATCAGGTTCGCGGCCGCATGACCGCGCTGCGTGTTCTGCCAGTGCGCGCGCGAATCGATCGACGCATCCTGCGGCTCGCTGCCGATCGCGGTCGGGTACAGCAGCAGCTCCGCCCCCGCAAGCGCCATCGTCCGCGCGCATTCCGGAAACCACTGATCCCAGCAGATCCCGACGCCGATCCGCCCATATGCGGTGTCCCACACGCGAAAGCCCGTGTCGCCCGGCGTGAAATAGTATTTTTCCGTGTAGCCCGGGCCGTCCGGAATGTGCGTCTTTCGATAGACGCCGAGCGCGCGGCCGTCGGCGTCGAAGACCGCGACCGAGTTGAATTGCGTCTGGCCGGCGCGCTCGAAGAAGCTCACGGGCAGCACGACGCCGAGTTCGCGCGCGAGCGACGCGAAGCGCGCAAGCCACCGGTGGCCTTCGTACGGCTGCGCGAGCGCGAGATGCGCGGGATTCTGGTCGATGCAGAAATACGGCGTCTCGAACAATTCCTGCAGCAGCACGATCTGCGCTCCACGCGCGGCCGCGTCGCGCACAAGACGCTCCGCGCGCGCCAGGTTCGCATCGACGTTCCAGTCGCACGCCATCTGCGTGGCGGCCACGATCGTCCTTCTCATCTCGTGCTCCTCCTCAGGAACGACCCAACGTCGGCCAATACGGCGCCAGCGCGGCGCGGGCGGCCCGCACCGCGGCGCGCTCGCCGTCGCCGCACGGATGCTGGGCGAACTGGTGCGGATCGTCGAACGGCGCGTTCCAGCCGACGAGCCCCTCGAGCACGCCGAGCGTCGCGATCGGCAGATACGGCAGGCTGTAGCCGCCTTCCTGCAGCATGACGATGCGTCCGTCGCATGCGCTGCCCGCCGCCTGCCGCAACGCGCGCGCCATGTGCCGGAACCCGTCGCGCTGCACGCGCATGCGGCCGAGCGGATCGAACGCGTTCGCGTCCTGCCCCGCCGACACGAGAATGAGCTGCGGCGCGAACGCTTCGACGAGCGGCAGCACCAGTTCGTCGAATGCGTGCGCGTAGCCGGCGTCGCCCGTGCCGGACGGCAACGGCACGTTCGCGTTGTAGCCGGCGCCCGCGCCGCCGCCCGTCTCCCGCGCTTCGCCGCCATCGACCGGAAAATTCGCCGCCTCGTGCAACGACACGAACAGCACCGACGGATCGTCGTAGAACACCTGCTGCGTGCCGTTGCCGTGATGCACGTCCCAGTCGACGATCGCGACGCGCTCGACGCCGTGCACGGACTGCGCGTGCCGCGCCGCGATCGCGACGTTGTTGTAGTAGCAGTAGCCCATCGCGAAATCGGCGCCCGCGTGGTGGCCCGACGGCCGGATCAGCGCATACGCCTGCCGAAGCGGCCCCGTCATCACCGCGTCGACGGCCGCGCACGCGGCGCCCGCCGCGAGCCGCGCGACGCGCTCGGTCGACGCGCTGCCCGCCGCGTCGTCGCCGAGCGGCACCACCTGCTCGCCCGCCACCGCGCAAGCCTCGGCGAGCTGCCGCAGATACTCGGGCCGGTGCACGCGCAGCAATTGCTCGTCGGTCGCGTGCTCGAACGCGACGCGCGTCAGGCGCTCGGTCATGCCGACCGCGTCGAGCAATTGCTTCGTATACGCGAGCCGCAGCGGACTGTCGAAATGCTCGCCGAAGTTCAGCGTGCCGTGCGGGACGACGTACACGAGATCGCCTTGCCGATGCGTGAGGAATGCGGGATCGAACAGCAGTCCGGTAGGAATCACTTCGGTCTCCTCGTCAGAATGAAGCCGCTCAGTAACCGGTCTTGAACTGGGTCCAGTAGCGTGTCTGCATGCGCATCGCCTGCGGCGGCATCGGGCGCTTCACCCACAGCGTACGCATCGTCGCCGCATCCGGATAGATCGCCGGATTCGACGTGAGCCGCTTGTCGACGAGCGGCGTCGCCGCGCGGTTCGGATTCGGATACATCACCTTGTTGCTGATTTTCGCGACGACGTCGGGCCGCAGAATGTAGTCGATGAAGCGCAGCGCGTTGTCCGGATGCGCCGCGCCCTTCGGAATCGCCATGCTGTCGAACCAGAACGGCGCGCCGGCCGCGGGCAGGCTGTAGACGATCTGCTGCCCGTTCCTCGCATCCGCCGCGCGCAGCGCCGCGACGAGCACCGCGCCCGAGTAGCCGGTAACGACGCACACGTCTCCCGTCGCGAGATCGTTCATCACGGGTGTCGCGATGAACTGGCGGATCGTCGGCCGGATCTTCTTCATCATGTCGAGCGCCGCCTCGTAGTCGCGCGGCTCGGTCGTGTTCGGATCGCGACCGATGTAGCGTAGCGCGAGCGGAAACACTTCGCTGCCCGCGTCGTTGAACGCGATGCCGCAGCCCTTGAGCTTCGCCGCATACGCGGGGTTGAAGATCAGCTCGAGCGTGTTCTCGGGCAGCGGGCCGCCGAGCGCCTGCCTCACCTTCGCGACGTTCAGCCCGAGCCCGAACGTGCCCTGCATGTACGGCACGCCGTACTGGTTGCCGGGATCGACCTCGGCCGCGCGCGCGACGATCGCCGGATCGAGGTTCTTCAGATTCGGCAGCCTCGATTTGTCGAGCTTCTGGTAGAGGCCCGCCTGAATCTGCCGCGCCAGAAAATCGTTCGACGGAAACACGAGATCGTAGCCGCTGTTGCCTGTCGTGAGCTTCGTTTGCAACGCTTCGTTGCTGTCGTAGACGTCGAGCCGCACCTTGATGCCGGTTTCCTTCTCGAAGCCGGCGATCGTGTCGGGCGCGAAATACTCGGCCCAGTTGTAGATGTTGAGCACGTTGCCGTCGGCCGCGCGCGCGGCGGCGCACGCGAGCGACGCAAGCACGACGGCGATCCATGCGATGCGCTTCATCGCTCCCTCCTTTGACGATGCCGAAGAAATGGCGGCCGCTCGAGCGCTGCGTTGCCGAACGTTCCGCTTGTGATCGTAAGTAGAGAAAAAAATCGATTCGTGATCTTATTACGCACATCGCCTGTGCCTTTGAGGAAAGAATGCGGCGAATCGATCTGCTGTCCGCGCTCGAAACGTTCGTCTGCGCGGTCGAGGAAGGCAGCCTCAGCCAGGCGGCGCGCAGGCTCGCGAAAACGCCGTCGGCGGTAACGAAGGCGATCGCCGGACTCGAAGCGACGCTCGGCGCGCAACTGCTCGAGCGCACGACGCGCCGGCTCGTGCTGACGGAAGGCGGGCGGCTCTATCTCGCGACCGCGACCGACGTGCTGCGCCGGCTCGCGGACGGCGCGCGGCAGTTGTCCGAGCGCGATGACGAACCGCGCGGCCTGCTGCGCGTCACGGCCGCGCATTCGTTCGGCCACGCGATCCTCGCGCCGCTCTGCGCGCCGTTTGCGCAGGCGTTTCCACGCGTGCGGATCGAGCTGTCGCTATCCGATCATTACGTCGACATCGTCGGCGAAGGCTTCGATCTCGCGCTGAGGATGGGCAACTACGATCTGCCGAGCCAGATCGTCAAACCGATCGGCTCGAACCGCAGCCTGCTGTGCGCAAGCCCCGGCTATCTCGCGCGGCGCGGCCGGCCCGCCGCGCCGGCCGATCTCGCGCAGCACGACTGCGTGCTCTATCGCCATCCGACGCTCGCGAACGCCTGGACGTTCGATCGCGACGGCGTGCGCGCGCGCATCGAGCCGAAAGGGCCGCTCGCCACCGACGACTACGGCCTCGCGCTCGCCGCGACGCTCGATGGCGCGGGCGTGCTGCCGTGCCCGCAATGGAGCGTCGTCGACGTGCTCGAGGCGGGCCGGCTCGTGCCGCTGCTCGTCGACTGGCGCTTCGAGAGCGCGTCGTTCGGCGAGGACCGGATTTGCGCCGCCTATCCGTCGAGCCGGCGCGGCTCGACGAAGATCCGCCGTCTCGTCGAGCGCGTCGAGGCGAAGCTCGCCGATAGCGAAGCGCGCATCGCGCGCGTGCTGGGCGAGGCGCCTCGCACCGATTTTGCCCTCCGTTGACGAGGGTCAGCCATCGACCGGCTCGGCCGCGGTGAATGTGTTCCCCTGATCGTTGTTGACGTCGGGTTGCCGGCCGGCAGCGAACCTGAACGGTCGATCGGGCAGCCGGCACGCCGGTTCGAGACGATCCGGCGAACGGCACCCGCGCCGACAGCGCACCGCCACGCCGATAAGCGCGCGGCCGGCGCCGCCCCCCGCGCGCCGTCTCGCGCCCCCTCACGTTCGGCCCGCCGCGAGCGGATTCGCGCGCGCTCGTTGACGTGCGTCAATCCGCATCTGCAACCTGCGTGCAGATTGGCTACGCTTGTAGACATTGCGCGCCGCGAGCGACGCGACGAAACGAGCCGCATCGCACGGGCGGCGTCGGCGCTCGTACGGCCCGCCGCAGGACGCCCGCGCGCCGCCGCTCGACCGCGTGCAGCCGACCATCCGACCGGAGACATCGTCATGGAAGAAGCCTATGCACGGCGCGCGCTGCTGCTGCACCTCGGCAGCGTGCTGCAAATCCTGAGCCGCCTCGAGGAGAAGCCCGACAACCAGTCGATCGAGGCGCTGCTCACGGCGAACGGCATGCTCGCCGACGTGCCGCTCGTCGAATACGTCGTGCAGGACATGACGGTGCGCGAATTCGTGTCCCGCGCGCTGCGCGCGTTCTGCCTGTGGCCGCAACTGCTGCTCGAAGATCCGCTCGACTACGGCGCGCTCGCGCTGCCCGTTCGCAGGCATCTGTTCGCGGGCAACGATACCGGCTGGAAAGCGTATGCGTCGACGCTGCGCGACGCCGCGCCCGGCTTCGACATCAGGCGCTCGTACGCCACCGAGCCGCGCGAGGCCGAGCCCGAACTCGCCGACGAGCGCGACGTCGAAGCGGGCGAAGGTCCCGTCGAACGCGACGACGAAGACGATGACGATAGCCGCTTGCGCGAGCGCGCGGCGGCGAGCGTCGAAAGCCCGGCTCCGGACGCCGCGCCGGTTCGCCGCGAATCATATGAATAGCGCGCGCGAGCAGGAACGCCTGCGCTCGCGGCCGGATCGTCAAGGCATCCGAACCTGTTTGGGCGCCGCCGCGCACCGGCACGCGGCTTGCGCGCGTACCGTTGTCCGCCATTGAAATTTCGCGATTCGCCACCAGATGCACGCCTGTAAGGTCCATCGGCGCGGACGGGCGTCCGCGACGAGCCGACGGGCCTGGCTCGACGGACTCGCTCCGTCACGACGTACCGCGGCCCGATCCGCGTTTGCCATGACAGTCTCAGAGCGCGAAGTGCGCTACGAACAGGGCATCGACCGATTGCTCGAACTTGCCGGCGCCCGCGGCGACCCGGAATACGCCGACGTCGCCGACGAGTTCGCGAGCGCGCCGTCCGACGCGCACGCGCATACGCACGGCCTCGGCGAGCCCGATCCCCTCGATCATCACGCATCCGACGAAAACGGCGGCGCCGGTTCGTTCGGCGACAAGCTGACGCGGCCCGCGCACGCAGATGCCGATTGGCGCGACGACGACGATGCTCCGTCATCCGAACCAAACGACGCCGCGCCGGACGACACCGTAGTCTCGACCGATCCGCTCGCGCTCTTCGTGCGCCGGATGCACGCGGTGCCGCTGCTGACGCATGCGCAGGAAATCGCGCTCGCCGCCGAAATCGAGGCGGGCCGCGAGCAGGTGCTGTTGGCGCTTGCCGAGGCGCTCGATCTTCTCGAACTCGCGTCGCTGCCGGACGATCCAGCGCTCGGCCACGCGCGCGCCGCGCTGCAGCGCGCACGCGCCCGCGGCGGCGACGGCGCGCGCGCGTACGCCCGCGCGTGCAAGCGGGCGTTCGCGGCGCTCGCCGCACATGGCTGGCCGTCGGCGGAAATCGATGCGGTGCGGCGTGCGATGCGCCGCCTGCCGGCATCGCCGGCAAAAGGCGGCGCGGGCGCGCTGCATGCGTTCGCGGACGGCGAAGCGCGCATCTCGGCCGCAACCGCGAGAATGGCGGAAGCGAATCTGCGGCTCGTGCTGTCGATCGCGCGCAAGCACGCGTCGCGCGGCCTCGATCTCGCCGATCTGCTGCAGGAAGGCAATCTCGGCCTGCTGCGCGCGATCGAGAAATTCGAATATCGGCGCGGCTTCAAGTTCTCGACGTATGCGACGTGGTGGATTCGTCAGGCGATTTCGCGCGCGATCGCGGACCGCGCCCGCACGATCCGCGTGCCGGTTCACGTCGGCGACGAAGTGCGCCGCGTGCGCAAGGTCGCCGATCGGATCGAACGGCGCAGCGGCGCCCGCGCATCGCTCGCCGAGCTCTCGGCGGCGACCGGGCTGCCGGTCGAGCGGCTGCGCGCGATGCTGATGCTGCCTCGCGAGCCGCGCTCGCTGAACGCGCCGCTCGGCAACGACGACCAGGCCGAATTCGGCGACCTCGTCGAGGACGCATCGACGCCGAGCCTGTTCGATGCGCTCGCCCACGGGCAGATGTGCGACGTCGTCACGTCGCTGCTGAAAACGATGTCCGCGCAGGAAGCCGACATCCTGCGCCGGCGCTTCGGCATCGGCGGCGACGAGCCGTGGAGCTACGAGCAGATCGCCGCGCAGACGGGCGTGTCGCGCGAGCAGGTTCGCCGCATCGAGAAGCGCGCGCTGCAGACGCTGCGCGTCACCGCCGAAGCGTGCAACGCGCACGACTTCCTCGACGCGCAGCCGTAACGCCCGCGCCGCACGCGGCACGGCGCGCGACGCCGCGCGCCGCTCGTCACACGCTGAAGCGATTCAACGTATATGCGCGATACGCGGCGACGAACGCGTCGAACGAGCCGGCGTTCTTCGCTTCGAGCTCGGCTTGCTCGCCGAGCGAGCGTTCGGCGAGCGAGCGCGCGTCGCGCATCGCGGCCTCGTCGAGCGGGCGGCCGCGGAAATACGCCGCATGCGCTTCGCTTTGCGCGCGGGCGAACTCGATGAACGACTGCCCGTTCTCGCGCATCGCGTGCAGCACGCGCGCGGAAGGCGTGAGCTCCGGATCGTCGAGCTTCGCGCGCTGCGCGGCGATCGCGCGCGCATGGGCGTCGCCGCCGCGGATGTCGTCGAGCACGCGGCCCGCGGCTTCGATCTGCGCGAAGATCTCGCCCGCCCATGCGCGCATCGGCACGGCCGCGCCGTCGCGCGTCAGCTCGAGCCCCGGCTTGCGCCCCTCCATCGTCACGCGGCCGAAGTTCGCATTCGACTCGCGATACGCGTCGCACGTGAGCGGCGCGCTCTCGTCGAGCGCGCAGACGAGCAGGTACGCGTCGATGAAGCGCGCGGTGTCGAGCGCGATGCCCGTCGGCTCGAACGGATCGATGTCGAGACAGCGCACCTCGATGTACTGGACGCCGCGCGACGCGAGCGCGTGCAGCGGCCGCTCGCCCGAATACGTGACGCGCTTCGGCCGGATCGTCGAGTAGAACTCGTTCTCGATCTGCAGCACGTTCGTGTTGATCTGAATCCACTCGCCGTCGCGGTGCGTGCCGATCGCCTCGTACGGCGGATACGGCTCGCTGACCGCCTTCGACAGCGCGTCGAGATAGCCGGACAGCGTGTTGTAGTCGGCCTCCAGCGCCGCCTGCGCGGTCGTGTTCGAGTAGCCGAGGTCGCTCATCCGCAGGCTCGTCGCGTGCGGGCGATACAGCGTCGCGGCGTCGAACGCGTCGAGCTTGTGCGCCCGGCCGCGCAGGAAACCGAGATCGAGCGCGGGCGACGCGCCGAACAGGTACATCAGCAGCCAGCTCGTGCGGCGGAAATTGCGGATCTGCGCGAGATAGCGCTCCGACTGGTAATCGACGAGGTTCGCGGTCGAGCCTTCCTCCGCGTGCAGCCGCCGCCACACTTCCTCGCTTAGCGAATAGTTGTAGTGAATCCCCGCGATGCACTGCATCGTGCGGCCGTAGCGATGCGCGAGGCCGCGCCGGTAGACGGTCTTCAGCCGCCCGATGTTCGACGTGCCGTAGTCCGCGATCGGGATTTCATCGTCGGCGGGCAACAGGCCCGGCATCGAGTCCGTCCACAGCATCTCGTCGCCGATCGACGCATAGACGTAGCGATGCAGTTCGTCGAGCCGCTCGAGCGTCGTCGCGGCGTCGCGCTCCGCTGGCGTGATCAGCTCGACGAGCGCCTCCGAATAATCGGTCGTCAGCGCCGGATGCGTGAGCGCCGATCCGAGCGCACGCGGATGCGGCGTAAACGCGATCATCCCGTCGCGCGTCACGCGCAGGCTTTCCTTCTCGATGCCGCGCAGGCCGTCAGGCAGTTGCTCGCGCGTCGGGCTCGTGCTCAACACGGCAAGGCGTTGGTGCAACAAGGCTGTCTGGCGGGAAGTCATGTTGTTCGGCATCGATGCAAGTGCGGGCCCGGCGATCCGCGGCACGCGCGGACAACCTGGCGGGATTTGACAGTAGCGGGCACTTTAACATCTCGCCGAAAGGCTCGCTTGACCTGCCCTTCGGCCTTGCCTGACGATTCGCGCCGGCCGCGCGGGACGGCGCGCGCGCCTATCCGCCGCGCGCCGAACCGGCGCGATCGGCGATCTCGTTCCACAAATGCATCGCCGCATACGCGCGCCACGGCCGCCACGCATCGGAGCGAAGGCGCTGGCTCGCCGGCCGGTCGAGCGCCGGGTCGCGCGCGACGATCGCCTGCATCAGCACGAGGTCGGTCGCGGGCCATGCGTCGGCATCGCGCCATGCGCGCATCGCGACGTATTCGACGGTCCACGGGCCGATCCCCGGCAGCGCGAGCAGCGCGGCGCGCACGCCGGCCGGGTCGGTCGCGTACGCATCGAGCGGCACGTCACCCGCGGCGACCGCGCGCGCGACGCCCTGCAGCGCCGCCGCACGCTTGCCCGGCATCCCGATCCGCGACAAGTCGCACGCGGCAAGCGCCGCAGGCTCCGGAAACCGCCAGCCGGCCGGGCCCGACGCGTGCGCGCCGAGCCTCTCGCCCGCGCGCTCGACGAGCCGCCCGACGATCGTCGTCGCGGCCTTCACGCTCACCTGCTGGCCGACGATCGCCCGCACGATCAGCTCGAAGCCCGACCACGCGCCCGGCACACGCAGGCCGGGCGCGGCGTCGACGAGCGGCGCGAGCCACGCGTCGCGCGCGAGATGCGCGCCGATCGCGGCGGGATCGGCGCGCAGATCGAGCATCGTCGCGAGCCGCGCGGCGAATGCGGCGTCTGCGTGCCGCGCCGCGTCGCCCTCGACGAGCGCGACGAGACAGCGCTTGCGCGGATGCCTGCGCACCGTCAATGTGCCGCTCGCGCCGCGATAATCGACCGTGCGCCGGTACGCGCCGTCCTCGACCGCCTCGACGCCCGGAATCGCGCGCCCCGCGAAGAAGCGCAGCACGCGCGGCCAATCGTATGGGGATTTGAACGGCAGCTCGAGCGCGACGCTGCCGGGCCGCATGACGGCCGATTCGACGGCGGCGCTCAAGCTGCGTCGTCCACGACGAGCCCGACGGATTCGCCCGCCGCGCGCTGCGCTTCGGCATCGAGGAGCGCCGCCTTGCGCGGCAAGCCCCACCGGTAGCTGGCGAGCGAACCGCCCTTCTGCACGACGCGGTGGCACGGAATCGCGAGCGCAACCGGATTCGACGCGCACGCGCTCGCGACCGCCCGCACCGCGCGCGGCGCGCCGAGCGCCTCGGCGATCTGCGTGTAGCTGCGCGTCTCGCCGTAAGGAATCCGACGCAACGCATCCCACACACGCTGCTGGAATTCGGTCGCGGCGAGATCGAGCGGCAGTTCGAAGCGCCGGCGCGTGCCGTTCAGATACGCATCGACCTGCGCGATGAACGGCGCGATCCGCTCTACCGACTCGGCGATCTGCGCGTTCGCGAACGCCGTTCGGAGCTCGTCGACGAGCGGCGTCGCGGCGTGCCCGAACGCAATCTTGCAGATGCCCTTGCTCGTCGCCGCGACGAGCACGACGCCGAGCCGCGTATCGGCCGTCGCGTAATCGATCTTCAGGCCGGCACCCTTGCGGCGAAACGCGGATGGCGACATGCCGAGCTCGCGCGGCACCGATTCGTAGAGCCGCGACGGTGAATTGAAGCCCGCGTCTACGGCCGCGCGCGTGACGGCGGCGCCGCTTTGCAACGCGTCGCGCAATGCGGCGCCGCGCTGCGCGGCCTGGTATTGGCGCGGCGACACGCCGACGACGCGCTTGAACAGCCGTTGAAGATGAAACGGGCTCACGTGAACGGCGTCGCTCAGTTGCGCGAGCGTGAAGCGGTCCTGACGATGCGCGTCGAGCACCGCGCACGCGCGATGGACGATTTCGAGCTCGCGCGGCAATCCCTCGGGCTGACAGCGCTTGCACGGACGATAGCCTGCCGCGCGCGCGGCGCCCGTGTCGGCGAAGAACGACACGTTCTCGCGCCTCGGCAGCCGCGACGCGCACGACGGCCGGCAGAACACGCCGGTCGTCCTGACCGCGTAACAGAACGCGCCGTCGGCATCGGCGTCGCGCGAGACGAGCGCGGCCCAGCGCGCATCGTCGGTCGAGTAGGCTGGCTGCTTCATGATGACCTCGCAAAGGCGGAACGGATGCCGGTCACTGTAGGCGTCGCCCGGCGCGCATACGCGCTGTTTCTTGCGCTCTCATTCGAGCCGCCGTCACACGAACGACACAATCGTCGGATTTGTTGCCGCAATCGAGGCACGAGCGCCGCCTCGGCCCCATTTTGCTGCAGTGCGAATGCGACAGATTGCCGTCCTGACGTTTTTTTACACAAAGAATATTGCGTCGCACCATCCGGATGTGTATAGTTGGAACTGTCTCCTCCATGTCTCCTCCTGATATGGATTAAGCCCGTTCGAATGTGAGCGGGCTTTTTTTCGTCCATCGATTTTGCGTCCGTCCATGTGCCGCACGGACCGTCTACACTCGGTAGGACTTTCCTCTCGAAGGAGACGTTCCCGATGAAATTCCACATCCACGAGATCGATCACGTGGTGCTGCGCGCCGCCGACCTGGCGGCGATGACCCGCTTCTATTGCGACGTGCTCGGCTGCCATGTCGAAAAGGAGCAGCGGGAATTGGGACTCGTTCAATTGCGCGCCGGGCGCTCGCTGATCGACCTGCTCGCGGTCGGCTCGCCAATCGACCGGGCGGACAGCGGGGCGCCCGGGAAGGGTCGGAACATGGATCATCTGTGTCTGCGCGTCGAGCCGTTCGATGCGGCCGCGCTGCACGCGCACCTCATCGCACATGGCGCGAGGCCGGGCGACGAGGCGCGGCGCTATGGCGCGGACGGCTACGGGCCGTCGATCTATCTGTTCGATCCGGAAGGCAACATGGTCGAACTGAAGGGCCCGCCGGAGACCGTCGCGCCCTGAGGGCGAACGCGTGAGCCGGCGAAACGGGATGCCCGGGCACCCAGCGCTGCAAGCCGCAAAGATGAGACTCCTCCGGCGAACGACCCGCGATCCGGCCGCCAAGCACGACCCATCGCTTCGCGCCCGCTCAGGCGTCCTCGCGCGCCTTCAACACCGTCCATTCGATCGCGACCGGATCGTGCGTCGCGCTCGACAGCCATGCGGCGCCGTCCTGGATCGTGCACTGCAGGCGCATCGTGCGCTCGGCGATGCCGCCCAGCGCCGCCGCAACGCCGTCGGCGAGCGACATCACCTGCACGTTGCGCAACCGCTCGACCTTGCCGCGCACGCCCTGCCACCAGATGTCGGACGTGCGTCCGCCGTACGCGATCACGTTCACGCGCTCGGCGCGGCCGCTCGCCTTCGCGATGCGGCGCTCGTCGGGCTGCCCGACGTCGATCCACGCTTCGATCGCCCCCGTCAGGTCCTTTTGCCAGAGATCGGGCTCGTCGGTATCCGACAGTCCCTTGCAGAACTCGAGCCGCTCGTGCGCAAACAGCGCGAACGCGGCAATGCGCACCATCATCCGCTCGTCCGTTTCGGACGGGTGACGGGCGACGGTGAGCGAGTGATCGGCATAATAGTGCCGGTCCATGTCGGCGATTTGCAGCTCCGCCTTGTAGATCGTCGATTTGATCGCCATTCGGCATCGGGGCCCGCGGGGGCCGTTGATTCGGTTCGGGGCGTGATGATACCGAATGCGCGATGCAAGCGCGACGTCGCTCGGAGTTGCCGTCGGCAACGGCGGCGAGCAATGGCCGTAAACGCAAGACGGCCCGACTGACGCCGGGCCGCTCGATTCCGTCGCGCCCGCGCGTCGGCTCGGACCGCGGACGCAAACGCGATCGCGTTACTGCTTGATGAAGCGCGCGTCGGCCCAGAGACCTTGCTGGTCGCTGTTCTCGGCGCTCACGAACTGCACGTCGCCCTTGTCGACGCTGACGACCCGGAAGCGCTGGCCCTCGGGCACCGACAGGCACCGGTAGTCGTCGAAGTATTGCTGCTTCGCTTGCGACTTGCCGTCACGCTCGTGGCTCAGTACGGAGTCCAGATTGTCTTTCGACAGACACCCCCACGCGTTTTTCGTCAGTTGGATCTCCTGCTGCGGCTTGAGCAATGCGCCGCTGTCCGCCTGCGCCACCGAAACCGCAACGATGCCGCTCGTCAGTGCCAGAAAAAGACCGGTACGCTTCATCATGTCGTGTCTCCCATTCGCTCGGGTCATGAGCTCGGGTTAGCTATGTATTTAAAGGCTTGCGTCGACTCACACTTTTTCATACTAGAAGAAGCAAGGGCGATCGCAAGCACATTCGTTGTGCGACCGCAATAGCGACGAATTGCCGCACCCGTTGCGCAACCCCGCTCGCGGCGCCCGCCGCCGCGCCATACATGCGTCATCCCGATTTTTCGGATGCCCAAAGGTCTTGTCCCGCAAGCCTTTCGGTTGCGCGCGTTTTTTCACGATGAACGAGATGGATAATCCAAAAGCAGTCGGTTATCGATGTGATGCGCCGCACATAAAGTCATCGAAAAATCTCGCGCCGCCACATCAAAATCCTTTGTTCTGCAAAATACAAAAAAAATGCCAGGCGCATTCGCACCCGGCATCCGTCCTGTCGCGATACGGGCCGCGCCCGGCTGGCGCGGCGCACCGGCATGCATGCCGGCCGGCCTTATTCGTGCCCGTGCAATTCCGCGCCTTGCTGGGCGGCGAAATAATCACGCTGGAAAATGCACATTCTCAATGCATTGTGATACTGGCCGTTGCCGAAAAACTCTTCGATCAGCTCGGCCTCGTGCTTGAAACCGCATTTCTCGTAAACCCGGATCGCGGCGGCGTTCGATTTGTCGACGATCAAATACAGCTTGCGCAGGTTCAACACCTTGAACGCATATTCGACCGCGAGCCGGGTTGCGCGCGTCGCGTGGCCGCGACCTTGCCGGTTCGGCGCGATGATGATCTGGAACTCGCCGCGGCGGTGAATGTAGTCGAGCTCGATCAGCTCGACGAGACCGACGAGCTCGCCATCGGAATCGAACGCGACGAAACGGCGCTCGCGCTGGTCGTGCACGTGCTGGTCATACAGTTGCGACAGCTCGGTGAACGTTTCATACGGCTCTTCGAACCAGTAACGCATGATCTTCGCGTCGTTGTTCAGTTCGTGGACGAAACGCAGGTCCTGGCGCTCGAGCGGCCTCAGCGCGAGCGTGTGTTGTTCGTTCTGGATTTGCATGATGATGTCCTTGAGTCATTCGGGGGTGGCATGGGGCGGTATGGACACCCGTGCAAGCGCGGAGTGCGTCGAAGGATGCGTCGGCGGAAAATGACTGTGGGCTTTGATACAGAGCCTAAAATGAATCGAGGGTTCCCGCCCCGCGATGGAGGCTATCGTGATCGAGCAAGTGATACTGGGCGTTTTTCTCGTGCTGCCGCTTCTCATCGTCGCGGTGCTGTACTCCGACGAACTCTGGCAGGAGCACCGCCTGCAGCATCCGCGCGACGAGCACACGCCGCATGTCGACTGGCGCCACCCGTGGCGGCTCCTGCGGCGAGGGCACTGACGACGTCGAGTCGTCCGCGCACCGGCCGCGCGGATTTGCCGCGTACGAGGAGGAGACGTCCGCCGCGCAAGCGCACGGCGGGCGGCGATGGCAAGCGCGCGCCGCGTAAGCTCATGCGCTTCGCCCGGATGAATCGTTCGCCGCGCCGAATTCGGCGACAAGCCGGGGCCGGCGTTTGCTTTTCCGGCATCGCACATCGCGCGGCGAGCCGGCGCGCGCCAATGCGACGCGCACCGTTGCCGACCATCGATGCCCCGCGTTTCCGGCATAAAAAAAGTGCTCGAAGGCGCCTTGGGTCCGCAAAAATCGCGGAAATCAGCAGTTTCCTTTCTTCGCCTGCCCCGGCGGGCAGAAGCCGTTGCCCGGGCCTCCCTGGGGCGCCATGATGACGCCAGGCTGATCCGGAACATAGACGGCGCAGCCGCTCAGGACACCTGCGGAAACCGCCAATGCGATGATGATTTTCTTCATGTTGTTTCCCCGTTAGTGATAGAGGCGGAAGGGGCGCGGCCCCTTCCGTTCGTATTGCCGAACGTTCGGAACCCGAAATTGAGGTTCGAGACCGAGCCCGCGGTAATGTTCACCGGCTGCTGCCGCGTCGTTCCGTTGGCCGCGTCGGCTTCGATCGTGTACTGGCCCGCGGCGGCCGGCATCCTCGGCGCTCCACGCTTCTTGATCCGGTCGCAGATCGCCAGCACGTCGCCGGGCGTCACCTCGGAAACCGGCTTGCTGCCGATCGCCGGATACACGTCCTTCCCAAGTGCGCGTTTCGTCGTCCGCTGATACTCGGCCGACTTGTCCGCCATTTGTTGTTCTAGCCAGTACGCAGCGAACTCGCGGACGGTATCGAGCGGCTACAGGGGAAACGCCACCGGCCATGGTCTCCTTATATCGGCGGGCGCGCTCGCGAGCAGTCGCCAAGCTGACTGCAGGATATTCGCCAATCGTGACGGGCGGCTGGCGCTTGCCATGGAGTGAGTAGCGGCAGCGCCAGAATTTTGACCCTGACGGCATCACCTCCAAAATCAGGCCGCCTCCGTCAGAGACAGGATAGCGGGCGGCCTTTGGTTGTAATGCCTTGACGCGGGTATCGGTCAGCGGTTGAACAACTTTTGGCGTGGTCTTCCCCTATTGGCATACACAATTTCGCGACGACGCGCTTCGTATGCCATCTGTATGCCAAAAACATCTGGCTGTCGATTGGTAAACTTGTGGGAATATTGGGGATAAACCTTTATATGACGGGGCTTTCCGGCTTATTGCGTGTGAAACTTTGGCAACGATAGGCAACTGATTATTTACCAATACAAAACCGACTAAAAATCACCCCCAACAAATCATCAGACGTGAACTCCCCGGTGATCGAATTGAGCTGCTCCTGCGCGAGCCGCAGTTCCTCGGCGAAAAGATCCAGCGCCTGAGCATTCTGATCCGCATGCCCGGCCGCCCGCGCGAGATGCGCCTGCGCCGCGCGCAGCGCAATCAGATGCCGCTCGCGCGCGAGATACACGCTCTCCGCGCCCGCCTGCCACCCGGCGATCCGCAGCAGCTCGCCGCGCAGCAGATCGATCCCGTCGCCGCGCTTCGCCGACAGCCGCACTTCGCACACATCCGCGCACGCCGCGCCACCGCCCACTCGCGCAACCGATGCCGGCGCATCCGTCAGATCCGTCTTGTTCAGCACGCGCACGACCGGCACGCCGGCCGGAAAACGCGCGGCGATCACCTCGTCGTCCGGGCCGCGCCCGCTCCGCGCATCAAGCAAATGCAGCACGACGTCGGCCCGCTCGATCTCGCCCCACGTGCGCGCGATGCCGATCTTCTCGACCTCGTCCTCCGTCTCGCGCAAGCCGGCCGTATCGACGATGTGCAGCGGAATGCCTTCGACCTGGATCGTCTGGGCGACCTTGTCGCGCGTCGTGCCGGCGATCGGCGTGACGATCGCGAGCTCCGCGCCCGCAAGCGCGTTCAATAGCGACGACTTGCCGACGTTCGGCTGCCCGGCGAGCACGACCGACAGCCCCTCGCGCAACAGCGCCCCCTGCCGCGCGTCGCCGAGCACGTGCGCGAGCCGCTCGCGGATGTGCGCAAGCTTGCCGCGCGCATCGGCCGCCTCGAGAAAATCGATCTCCTCTTCCGGAAAGTCGAGCGTCGCCTCGACGAGCATCCGCAGCGCGATCACGTCGTCGACGAGCACATGGACGTCACGCGAAAACACGCCGTCGAGCGAGCGGCCCGCCGAGCGCGCGGCCGCCTCGGTGCTCGCCTCGATCAGATCGGCGACGGCCTCCGCCTGCGCAAGATCGAGCTTGTCGTTCAGGAACGCGCGGCGCGTGAATTCGCCCGGCCCTGCCAGCCGCAGGCCATACGCGCGCCCCGCGTCGAGGCAGCGCTGCAGCACGAGCTGCAGCACGATCGGCCCGCCGTGGCCTTGCAGTTCGAGCACGTGCTCGCCCGTATACGAATGCGGCGCGGGAAAATAGAGCGCGATGCCCCGGTCGAGCGGCTCGCCCGCGCCGTCGAGAAACGGCACGTAGCTCGCATGTCTCGGCGCGAGCCGCGCGCCGCACAGCGCCTCGCTCAGCGCAAGCGCCGCCGCTTCTCCGGCTCGCCCGAACGAGATGCGCACGACGCCGATTCCGCCTCGGCCGGACGCGGTGGCAATGGCGACGATCGAATCGGAATCAGTGGCGAGCATGGCAAAAATTCTGAAATAAATGAAATAGAAATCCAAAGAACCGCAGATATCCTTGAATGCCGAATTGTAGCCCGGCCGCGCAATAGTATTGCGCGGACAACGTTCCACCCTGCCATTTTCCGCAATTTTTTGTTTATCTTAGTTGCGCTAACCAATTGATGTGACGAATTCGAAGCGTCCTGACGGCGAAACGACCTCGACCACCGATCAGCAAGCATGAGCGCACCCGCAGCCGATCGCAACCTCTGGCATCCACCAGTTAAACAGTCACTCAGTTGGGCTAAACATAACCTGATTGGTTGTCTTCCTGGCAGCGGTCGAACTGCACAATCTGGCCATGCCGACACTCGAAGAAAAAGTGGCGTTCACCGAACGTCTCAAATTCGCCTTGTTGCGCAGCCCAGAAAAAGTGACCGGCGCGACGGAACTCGCTTTGCATTTCAATTTGCGTCATCACGGCGAGCATCCGGTTTCTCCGCAAACCGCGCACAAATGGCTGACGGGCCGCACGATTCCGACGCCGGACAAGCTTCGCACGCTTGCCGAGTGGCTTCGGGTGGACCTGCATTGGCTGCACTATGGCCCGCCGCCGAGCGCGGCGCGCACCACGCCGCAGCCGTTGCCGCGCGACGAAAAGTATCCGCCCACGCCCGAGACGATCGAGCTCGCATCGAAGATCGAGGCGCTCTCGCCGCATCATCGCTATCTGGTGCAGGAACTCATCGAGCAGTTCTACGGCGATACGTCGAAGCGCTGACCACGCCGCCGCCTGAACGAAAAAGCCGCCTGACGAACCAGACGGCTTTTTCGTATCTTCGATCGAAACGATGTCCTGCTATCCGGAGCGGCTGGAAAAAGGGGCGAACTGCATCGCCCCTTTGTTCGTCCGGTCGGGCGTCAGCTCGCTTTTTTCTTCGCCGCGGCGCCGCCGAGCGTGCGCGTGATGTAGTACTGCTGCGCGATCGACAGCACGTTGTTCACCACGTAGTACAGCACGAGGCCGGCCGGGAAGAAGAAGAACATCACCGAGAACGCGATCGGCATGAACATCATCATCTTCGCCTGGACCGGGTCCGGCGGGGTCGGGTTCAGCTTCGTCTGCACGAACATCGACACGGCCATCAGCACCGGCAGGATGAAGTACGGGTCGCGCTGCGACAGGTCGTGAATCCACAGAATCCACGGCGCGCCACGCATTTCCACCGATGCGAGCAGCACCCAGTACAGCGAGATGAACACCGGGATCTGGATCACGACCGGCAGGCAGCCGCCGAACGGATTGACCTTCTCGGTCTTGTACAGCTCCATCAGCGCCGCGTTCATCTTCTGCGGATCGCTCTTGAAGCGCTCGCGCAGCGCCTGCATCCGCGGCGTGATTTCCTTCATCCGCGCCATCGACTTGTAGCTCGCCGCCGACAGCGGGAAGAACACCGCCTTGATCAGCAGCGTGAGCAGCACGATCGCCCAGCCCCAGTTGCCGACGAAGCCGTGGATCTTCTCGAGCAGCCAGAACAGCGGCTTCGCGATGATCGTCACCCAGCCGTAGTCCTTCACGAGCTCGAGCCCCGGCGCGATGCCTTCAAGCATCCGCTCTTCTTCCGGACCGGCGAACAGACGCGCGGACACGTCGGCCGACTGGCCCGGCGCGATCGCCGCGACCGGCTGCTTCACGCCGACGCGGTACAGCGTCGGGTCGATCTTCTCGACGTAGATGTCGCGCTTCGCGCCCGCCTGCGGTATCCACGCGGACGCGAAGTAGTGCTGAACCATCGCGATCCAGCCGTTGTCGGCGGACGGGACGTAATCGGCCTTGTTCTTGTCGATGTCGCTGAACGTGATCTTCTGGAAGTGCTTCTGATCCGTGTACACCGCCGGCCCGAGGAACGTGTGCGAGAACATCGGCGTCTCGACCGACGTGTTGTCGCGCACGAGCTCCATGTACACGCTCGGCGTGACGGGCGCGGTGCCGACGTTCTCGATCTTCGTGTCGACGCCGATCACGTAGCTGCCGCGCGTGAACGTGTACGTCTTCACCACCTTCACGCCGCCCTTCACCGGCGATTCGAACGACAGCTTCAGCGCGTTCTGGCCGGCCGAGAGCGACGTCGGGCCGGCCACTTGCGCGTAGATGTCGTTGTGGTTCGGGAAGTCGCCGCCGAGGAGGCCCGTGCGTGCGAGGTACGTGTGGTTCGCCGCGTTGTCGAACAGCGTCACCGACAGGTCGGGCTGCTTGCCGTCGCCCGCCTTCGTCAGCGTCAGCTTCGCGAGCGTGCCGCCGCGCGTGTCGATCTCGCCGTTGTAGACGTCGGTCGAGAAGCGCACGAGCTGCGCCTGCGCCGCGGGCGCCGTCGTCGCGGGAGCCGCGCCCGTCGCGGCCGCCGGCAGCGCGTTCACCGCCGCCGCGCTCGCGCCCGATGCGCCAGCACCGTTAGTTGCGTTCGACGCGGTGTTCGTCTGCGTGACGTTCGGGAAGAACATCGACGGGCGTCCGTGGGACCGTTGCCAGTTGTCGAACAGCATGACCGCTGACATGAAGAAGATCACCCATAGGACGGTGCGTTTGATATCCATGCGTTGTCTCAGAGTCGATGGGACGACGCCTCAGCTTCGTGAGGAGCGTTACGTGCGTCGGAGTTGGGCGGCGGGACGAGGTCGACGCCGCCCGCGGAGAACGGATGGCATCGGCACAGGCGCCTGGCGGCAAGGTAAGTGCCGCGCGCGGCGCCATGATACTGGATTGCCTCGCGCGCGTAATCCGAACAGGAGGGATAAAAACGGCATCGGCTGCCGAGCAGCGGGCTCACGGCAAGCTTGTAGAAGCGCAGCAACGCGATCAGAACCGTTTGCATAGCAGTGGCGGCGCCGTTGCGCCGCGTTCGAGCCAATCGGGCGGACGGATCGGAGGCCGTCCGCGACGGGCGTCGGCGCGTCACTCGGACGCGGGCTTCGCCCCGTTGCGCCGGGCAATCTCCCGGGCTGCCCGGTCGAGCAGCTCGCGGATCTCGCCCGCGCACAGCGCCGCGAGCGGCGCGGATGCGGCGCTCGGCATCGCCTTCTTGTCGAAGCGCGTATGCAGGCGCAGCAGAATGTCCCAGCCGGCGAACTCGGCGCGACGCGTGCGAAACGCTTCGCGGGCGAGCCGCTTGACCAGATTGCGCGTCACCGCACGCGCAGCGTACTTCTTGCCGATGACGAGCCCAAGACGCGCTTCGTGCCCCGTCGGCTTGCCGTAGATCACGAAGTGCGCGCTGCGCCGCCACGGGCGCAAACGAAAAACGGATGAAAATTCATCCGTTTTCAGAAGTCGCGCAGCTTTGGGGAAGGCGGCGGACGCTTGCAACGGAATCGAACCCGGGACAGCGGCTGCCTCGCCCGCATCGCTGCGGACGGCGGACACGGCGCGCAACCCGCCCTTAGATGGCGAGACGCTTGCGGCCCTTCGCGCGGCGGGCGTTGATGACCTTGCGGCCGCCGGCCGTCTTCATGCGCACGCGGAAGCCATGGGTGCGCTTGCGGCGCGTCACGGAAGGTTGGTAGGTACGTTTCATGTTGCTCTCACTTGTTCGAGAATATCGGGAATCAGGGACCGCGTGCCCTCTCTTTCGAGGCAACCGGGCGAACGCAATCGCCGAAAATAACAGGATTGGTTTTCGCGGAACCCGCTATTTAAACTGTTTTTCTCTTGGCGGTCAATACGTTAGAGGCACGCCTAGGCTACTTCGGCCGGGTCGTTCCCCGGCTCCGCCGCGCTGCGGCGATCGCGCCCCACCGGCCATTCGCCCCTGTGGATAACTCCCGCGCGCACTCCGTTTGGCGGTAGAATCTCGCCTTATCTCCAAGAATCCCGCACGCCGCCTCGGCTCGCGCCTGCGCTCAAACCCTTGTCGCGCAAGCGTCCGAGGCACGTCCGCACGGCCGCACCGGGCCTTGTTGCGCATCCGCGACAAGGGCGGCCGCGCGCCGCGCGTGCAAACGAAACAACGACAGCTCTTCGATGAACGATTTCTGGCAACACTGTTCCGCGCTATTGGAGCGTGAATTGACGCCCCAACAGTACGTGACGTGGATCAAACCCTTGGCCCCGGTCGCCTTCGATGCCGCTGCGAACACGCTGTCGATCGCCGCACCGAACCGCTTCAAGCTCGATTGGGTCAAGAGCCAGTTCTCGGGCCGGATCTCCGATCTGGCCCGGGATTTCTGGAACGCGCCGATCGACGTGCAATTCGTGCTCGATCCGAAGGCGGGCCAGCGCAGCGCCGCCGGCGCGGCGCCGCTCGCGCCCCGCGCCCCGCTGTCGGCGGCGAATCCCGCTCCGGTTACGGCCGGCCCCGTGCCGGCGGGCGCCGCCGATGCGAACGCACCCGCGCCCGCCGGCATGAACGCCGCCACCGCGGCGGCCGTCGCCGCCGCGCAAGCGGCCAAGGCGAACGCCGCCGCGCTGAACGCCGACGAAGCCGCCGACCTCGATCTGCCGAGCCTCACCGCGCACGAAGCGGCGGCCGGCCGCCGCACGTGGCGCCCCGGCGCGGCGAGCGCGAACAGCGAAGCCGCCGACTCGATGTACGAGCGCTCGAAGCTCAACCCCGTGCTCACGTTCGACAACTTCGTCACCGGCAAGGCGAACCAGCTCGCGCGCGCGGCGGCGATCCAGGTGGCCGACAATCCGGGCATCTCGTACAACCCGCTGTTCCTGTACGGCGGCGTCGGCCTCGGCAAGACCCACCTGATCCATGCGATCGGCAACCAGTTGCTGCTCGACAAGCCGGGCGCGCGCATCCGCTACATCCACGCGGAGCAGTACGTGTCCGATGTCGTGAAGGCGTACCAGCGCAAGGCGTTCGACGATTTCAAGCGCTACTATCATTCGCTCGACCTGCTCCTCATCGACGACATCCAGTTCTTCTCCGGCAAGTCGCGCACGCAGGAGGAATTCTTCTACGCGTTCGAAGCGCTCGTCGCGAACAAGGCGCAGGTAATCATCACGAGCGATACCTATCCGAAGGAGATCTCCGGCATCGACGATCGCCTGATCTCGCGCTTCGATTCGGGCCTGACCGTCGCGATCGAACCGCCCGAGCTCGAAATGCGCGTCGCGATCCTGATGCGCAAGGCGCAATCGGAAGGCGTGAGCCTGTCGGAAGATGTCGCGTTCTTCGTCGCGAAGCATCTGCGCTCGAACGTGCGCGAGCTCGAAGGCGCGCTGCGCAAGATCCTCGCGTACTCGAAATTCCACGGCCGCGAGATCACGATCGAGCTGACAAAGGAGGCGTTGAAGGATCTGCTCACCGTGCAGAACCGGCAGATCTCGGTCGAGAACATCCAGAAGACGGTCGCCGATTTCTACAACATCAAGGTCGCCGACATGTATTCGAAGAAGCGCCCCGCGAACATCGCGCGGCCGCGGCAGATCGCGATGTATCTCGCGAAGGAGCTCACGCAGAAGAGCCTGCCCGAAATCGGCGAGCTGTTCGGCGGGCGCGATCACACGACCGTGCTGCACGCGGTGCGCAAGATCGCCGACGAACGCGGCAAGGACGCGCAGCTCAACCACGAGTTGCACGTGCTCGAGCAGACGCTCAAGGGCTGATGCGCGCGAGCGCTTGAGAATCGCGGAGCCGCCCCAATTTAAAAGGGGCGGTTCGGTTTTGAGGCACAATACTGGTTTGACCGCCCGGCCGGCGGCGGGCCGACGGCCCGCCCGGCCAGGCGCTGCGAGGCTTGCAGGCCGTTAATTGAACGAAGGAACTCTATGCAACTGGTCAAGACCGAACGAGACACCCTCCTTAGGCCGCTGCAAACCGTGAGCGGTATCGTCGAACGCCGCCACACGTTGCCGATCCTCGCCAATCTGTTGATCACGAAGAACGGCCCGGACGTGTCGTTCCTGTCGACCGACCTCGAGCTCCAGATCACGACGCGCGCCGATTTCGGCGTCGGCGGCGACCAGGTCGCGACGACCGTCGCGGCCCGCAAGCTGCTCGACATCCTGCGCGCGATGCCGGACGGCCAGGTCACGCTGTCGCTCGCCGACAAGCGCCTGACGGTCCAGTCCGGCAAGAGCCGTTTCGCACTGCAGACGCTCGCGGCCGACGAGTTCCCGACCGTCGCGCAATCGAAGGATTTCGGCGCGAGCCTCGCCGTTCCGCAGAAGGCGTTCCGCCAGTTGCTCGGCATGGTGTACTTCGCGATGGCGCAGCAGGACATCCGCTACTACCTGAACGGGATGCTGCTCGTCGTGGACGGCGACCGCCTGATGGCGGTGGCGACCGACGGCCACCGCCTCGCGTTCTCGTCGATGAAGATCGAAGGCGCGTTCGGCCGCCAGGAAGTGATCGTGCCGCGCAAGACGATTCTCGAGCTGCAGCGCCTGCTCGAGGACATCGACGACACGGTCAAGATCGACATCGCGCAAACGCAGGCGAAGTTCACGTTCGGCCAGGTCGAGCTGGTGTCGAAGCTCGTCGAGGGCAAGTTCCCCGACTTCCAGCGCGTGATCCCGAAAGCGCACAAGAACACGTTCGAGATCGGCCGCGAAGAGCTGCAGCGCTCGCTGCAGCGCGCGGCGATCCTCACGTCCGACAAGTTCAAGGGCGTGCGCTGCATCATCGCGCCCGGCCAGTTGAAGATCATGTCGACGAACGCCGACCAGGAAGAGGCGCAGGAAGAACTGGAAATCGCCTACCAGGGCGACACCGTCGACATCGGCTTCAACGTCACGTATCTGCTCGACGTGCTCGCGAACCTGAAGGTCGACACCGTCCAGGTGAGCCTCGGCGACGCGAGTTCGAGCGCCCTCATCACCGTGCCCGAGAACGATGAATTCAAGTACGTGGTGATGCCGATGCGCATCTGACGCGCACGACTCGCCGGACACACCAAGGGGCGCGACGCCCCTTTGGCGTTTTTATGGCGATTCGCACGCTCGAGCGCCGGCGCGCGACGCCGGCCCCCGAAAGGGGCGAAAAACCCGAGGCGGCCCGGGTTTTTCGGCAGAAGCACCGCGCCGCCACTCGAGTAGCCCAGCAGAACCGGAAGACACCCATGACTGAACAGCACAATTCGCAGCCCGAAAATAGCTACGGCGCGTCGTCGATCCAGATCCTCGAAGGCCTGGAAGCGGTGCGCAAGCGACCCGGGATGTACATCGGCGACACGTCGGACGGCACCGGTCTGCATCACCTCGTGTTCGAGGTGCTCGACAACTCGATCGACGAGGCGCTCGCCGGTTACTGCAACGACATCCGCGTGACCATTCACGCGGACAATTCGATCTCCGTGACGGACAACGGCCGCGGCATCCCGACCGACGTCAAGCTCAACGACAAGCACGAGCCGAAGCGCTCGGCCGCCGAAATCGTGATGACCGAGCTGCACGCGGGCGGCAAGTTCGACCAGAACAGCTACAAGGTGTCGGGCGGCCTGCACGGCGTCGGCGTGTCGTGCGTGAACGCGCTGTCGAGCTGGCTGCGCCTCACCGTGCGCCGCGACGGCAAGAAGCACTTCATGGAATTCCATCGCGGCATCGCGCAGAACCGCATGCTCGAAGAGCTCGACGGCGAGCAGGTGTCGCCGATGCAGGTGATCGGCGACACCGAGAACCGCGGCACCGAAGTGCACTTCATGGCCGATCCGACGATCTTCGGCACCGTTGAATACCATTACGACATCCTCGCGAAGCGCATCCGCGAGCTGTCGTTCCTGAACAACGGCGTGCGCATTCGCCTGACCGACCTGCGCTCCGGCAAGGAAGACGATTTCGCGTTCGCGGGCGGCGTAAAGGGCTTCGTCGAGTACATCAACAAAACGAAGAGCGTGCTGCACCCGACGATCTTCCACGTCAACGGCGAGAAGGACGGCGTCGGCGTGGAAGTGGCGATGCAGTGGAACGACAGCTACAACGAGAACGTGCTGTGCTTCACGAACAACATCCCGCAGCGCGACGGCGGCACGCACTTGACCGGCCTGCGCGCGGCGATGACGCGCGTCATCAACAAGTACATCGCCGACAACGAAATCGCGAAGAAGGCGAAGGTCGAGACGAGCGGCGACGACATGCGCGAGGGGCTGTCGTGCGTGCTGTCGGTGAAGGTGCCGGAGCCGAAGTTCAGTTCGCAGACGAAGGACAAGCTGGTTTCGTCCGAAGTGCGCGCGCCGGTGGAGGAAGTGGTCGCGAAGGCGCTCGAGGAGTTCCTGCTCGAGACGCCGAACGACGCGAAGATCATCTGCAGCAAGATCGTCGAAGCGGCGCGCGCGCGGGATGCCGCGCGCAAGGCGCGCGAGATGACGCGCCGCAAGGGCGTGCTCGACGGCGTGGGCCTGCCGGGCAAGCTCGCGGACTGCCAGGAGAAGGATCCGGCGAAGTCGGAAATCTACATCGTCGAGGGCGACTCGGCGGGCGGCTCGGCGAAGCAGGGGCGCGACCGCAAGTTCCAGGCGATCCTGCCGCTGCGCGGCAAGGTGCTGAACGTCGAGAAGGCGCGCTATGACAAGCTGCTGTCGTCCGAGCAGATCGTCACGCTCGTGACCGCGCTGGGCTGCGGGATCGGCAAGGACGACTACAACCTCGAGAAGCTGCGCTATCACCGCATCATCATCATGACCGACGCGGACGTCGACGGCGCGCACATCCGCACGCTGCTGCTGACGTTCTTCTACCGGCAGATGCCGGAGATGATCGAGCGCGGCTACGTGTACATCGCGCAGCCGCCGCTTTACAAGGTGAAGGCGGGCCGCGACGAGCGCTACCTGAAGGACGACGCCGAGCTGAACGCGCACATGCTGCGCCTCGCGCTGCAGGGCTCGGAGCTCGTGCCGGCCGAGAACGGCACGCCGATCTCGGGCGACGCGCTCGGCGAGCTCGCGCGTTCGTATCTGCTGGCGCAGGGCGTGGTGGAGCGGCTGAGCCGCCTGTACGACCCGGCCGCGCTCGAGGCGGTCATGGACGGCGTGGCGATCGATCTGTCGAGCGAGGCGTCGACGGAGGCGTCGGCGAAGGCGCTCGCCGCCATGCTGTCCGACGACTCGAAGACCGAGGTGCGCGTCGTGCCGGCTTACGATGCGGTGCGCGAGCAGCGCTCGCTGCGCGTCGAGCGCACGCATCACGGCAACGTGCGCGTGTCGGTGATCGACGAGGAGTTCCAGCACACGGCCGATTATCAGCAGCTCGTGAACACCGCGAATACGTTCAAGGGCTTGATCGGCGCGGGGGCGGCGATCAAGCGCGGGGAGCGGGGCTCGAACGTGTCGGACTTCAAGGAAGCGATGAAGTGGCTGATGGCCGACGCCGAGCGGAACATGTCCAAGCAGCGGTATAAGGGGTTGGGCGAGATGAACCCCGAGCAGCTATGGGAAACGACGATGGACCCGGCGGTGCGGCGGTTGCTGCGCGTGCAGATCGAGGATGCGATTGCGGCAGACGGGATCTTTACCACGTTGATGGGGGATGAGGTCGAGCCGCGCAGGGCGTTTATCGAGAATAATGCGCTGAGGGCGGGGAATATTGATGTTTGAGGCTGTCTGTAGATAGACGCATAACCTGAGAAAAATGGACCCATAAATTGAGAAATTTATGGGTCTTTTTTAATAGCTCACTCCCAGCGCATACCCACTGAAAATTTAATATCCTTTAAAATGCAGCGAGAAGGCACAGGCCCTCCAATTTCGGAATATATATGAAAATGGCAAAAGAAAAAAGTTGTGGAACGTATTGCGCGAGATCTCAATATTTCAGATGATGTGCAAAATGAAATCCTGCCGTCAGGGGAAGGGCGTTTTCGCAACCGGATACGATGGGCACGACTCTACCTAGTGCGAGAGGGATTGGTCGACTCGTCAAAGCGCGGGGTCTGGGCGCTCACAGAGGCCGGTCGTCGCACGGCCCTTTCGATTGATCAGGCCCGTAGCATTGCTACAAAATGGAATCGCATTTTCGGAGAGGAGCGGCGAGCGAAAGCTGGTAGCTCGGAGCTATCTCAGTTGAGGCCTCAGAACCCGCGGCTGCGGCCACAAGTGACTATCGCTACGAGCTCATTCAGTTACTTAAAAATCTGCCGGCGTCGGGGTTCGAACGATTGTCCCAGAGGCTTCTTCGCGAAGCCGGCTTTGTACAAGTGGTTGTAACAGGGAGTAGCGGTGACGGAGGCATAGATGGATATGGCACACTCCAGGTTAATCCACTCGTCTCGTTTAAAGTTCTATTCCAATGCAAACGCTACGCAAAATCCGTGCCCCCGTCACAAGTTCGTGATTTTCGCGGAGCAATGTCAGGCCGGACTGACAAAGGCATCATCATCACGACTGGAACATTTACGGCGGAAGCACGTCGCGAAGCAGCTCGCGACGGCGTCCCGCCAATCGAGCTTATCGATGGCGAAAAGCTTGTCGATATGCTGGAACAGTTGGAGCTAGGACTGAAACCCGTACAAACTTTTGCCGTCGACACGTCATTTTTTGACGAGTTCAAAAACTAACTTGTTATCCGGCATACGTAAGCACTAAAAATCGGGGCAAAGGGTACACCAAAAGGCCCCTTTGAAAGTCCGTTGGTTTTCTGGATTCGACTGAATCGCTTCCCAGCCAAAATGGCAGTATTTCCCTGCGCACGCCCCGTACTTCAGGCTCTGCTCAAAAACCGCCACGCCTGTAATCACCGCCGTCACCTCCCCACCATCGCCCTCAACACCCCATCCCGCCGAATCACCCCGTGATAAAGCGCGGCGGCAAAATGCGCGAGAAACGTCGCAAAGAACAAATAAGCCAGCCACCGATGCGCATGCCGCAGCCAAGCAAACCAAACCGGATCGGCAGGCACAATCGACGGCAATCGCACGCCGCCGCCCAACGTCACCGGATACCCGCCCGCCGACAGCATCGCCCACCCGACCAACGGCATCGCGATCATCAACGCATACAGCGCGAGATGCGACCCATGCGCCGCGAGCTTCTGCCACCCCGGCAAATCCGCCGGCAACGCCGGCGGCCGAGAACTCAACCGCACCACCACCCGCACGCAAGCCAGCACCAGCACCGCCACACCAAGCGGCTTGTGAATCGCGATCAGCACCGCATGCCACCCCGACACCGGCGCCACCATCCCCGCGCCAATAAAGAACATCGAGACGATCATCGCCGCCATCACCCAATGCAGCAGCCGCGCGAGAGGGTTGAACGTAGTCTTCATCATCGTTTCTCCGAAAGCGGATGCGCAGCGCCGGGTATCCCGGCCTCTTCGCTCGTGCGGCGCAGATACGAATCCGCATACGCGGCCGAGCGCGCGGCGAGCAGCGGGTCGCCCGACGCTCGGATGCCGTCGGGCAGGATCGTCGGGTCGTAGTTGACGTCGCGGCACGCGCCGCTGTCCTGCGCCTCCACGCGATCGAGCACGAGCGTGCCCGCATCGATCGTCGTGCGATTCGCGGGCCATGTGCGCGTCGCGTCGTCGACGGGGTCGCCCGGCTCCGCCAGCGTGAGCAGCAAATGCCAGCGCTGCGGCCCGGAGCCGATGCGCCGCGTCAGGTCCTCCTGCAGCACGTTCGAATCGCCGGCCTTCGCGACATCGCCCGCCTCGGCCGTCTGTTCCGGCGCGACGCGCCACCGCACCGCCTGCCGCCTTCCCGCCGCATCGACAAGATAGAACGCGTTCAGGCTGTAATACGTCTCGGTGACGTAGCTCGCGCTCGGCTTCGCCGTCTTCGCCCACGCGCGGAACGCGGCCGTCTCCGGATGCGCGTCGAAGAACGCCTTCAGCTTCGCCGGGTCGGGCTTGCCCGTCTTCGGATCGGGCCGGCCCGCCACCGTCTGTTCGTAGAACGCACGCGGCGTCGCGACCGGAAACACCGGCATGCTGTTCATTCCCATGCGCCATTGCTCGCCGTCGGGCGCGGTCAGGCGCAGCGCGAGGCTGCGGATCGGCACGCTGTTGTCCGGCGCGTACGGATTGCCGCCCGGCAGCGCGAAGCGCCCGACCACCGGCGTGCGCACCGCCGCGAAAAAGGGCGCGGTCGAATGCGCGCTCGCCGCGCCGTTGCCTTCGAAATAGCCCGTCACGCACACGCCTTTCGCGTGATTGCGCCGGTAGCCCGGATGCAGGCCGCTATTGCGCTGCAACGCGTCGACGAGTCGCTGCGGCGTCAGCCGGTGCGGCGCGAGCCAGCCGCCGACGTAGCCGAACGACGCCGCGAGTGCCGCCACCACGCCGCCGATCAGCGCCCACCGCCAGAGGCCGCGCGCCGGCCCGGCCGGCGGTGTTGAAGGATGTTCCATCGTGTACGCTCCCGACCGTCAGGCCATGTGTCGAACGCGCGTATGACGGACCGCCGTCCGGTTTATTCCATCGAAAAATATTTTTTGCCGACGCGTGGAATAACCCTCGACGATCGAGCGTCTCACGCATTGAATCCACGCTCACGACGGCATTCGATCCGACCCGCCATGCCTCCCGCCGATCTCGACGACCAACTGCGCGAACTGTTGCCTCGACTGCGCCGCTTCGCGCTCTGGCTGACCCGCGACGTTCACAGCGCCGACGATCTCGTGCAATCGACGCTCGAGCGCGCGCTGTCGCGCTGGTCGACGCGCAGCGACGCTTCGGCGCTGCGCAGTTGGCTCTTCACGATCCTGTACCGGCAGTTCGTCGACGCGACGCGCCGCGCGAAGCGCCACGCGTGGCTGCTCGGCCGGATCAAGGGCGACGACGAGCCGCAATGGCCATCCGCCGAGGATCACGCGATCGCCCGCTCGATGCTCGACGCGTTCGGCCGACTGTCGACGGAGCAGCGCAGTTTGCTGCTGCTCGTGGCCGTCGAGGGGTTCAGCTATCAGGAAGTCGCCGAGCTGCTCGACATCCCGATCGGCACCGTGATGTCGCGGCTGTCGCGCGCGCGGCAGGCGCTGCGCACGCTCGGCGACGGCGAGATTTCCGCTCCTTCGCTGCGTTTGATGAGATGAACATTCCCCCCGACGAACACGATCTTCACGCCTATGTCGACGGCCGGCTCGACGCCGATGCGCGCGCGGCCGTCGAGCGCTGGCTCGTGCTGCATCCGGCGCGCGCGGCGCAGGTTCGGCGCTGGCGGCAGGATGCGCAGCAGTTGCGCGCGGCGCTCGATTCGGTCGCGGTGCCCGCGCCGACGGCGGCACTCGATCCCGCCGCGTTGCGCGCGCGCCGCGCCGAACGTGCGCGTGCGCGGCTCGCTGTGGCTGCGTCGCTCGTGCTGTGCGTCGGGCTCGGCGCGGTGGGCGGCTGGCAGGCGCACGGCTGGAACGGCGCGCCCGCCGCGCCGATGAGCGACGCCGTCGCCGCGTACAGACTGATGGTTGTCGACCGCAGCGCGCGCGCCGACGTCGTGCAGAAGCAGCCGGGCGAATTGCAGGCGTGGGTTGCGCGCGAGGTCGGCGCATCGGTGCGGTTGCCGGATCTGAGCGGCGCGGGCTTCGCGCCCGTCGGCGGGCGGTTGTTCGCGACCGAGCGCGGTACGGCCGCGATGGTGCTGTACGAGGATGCGGCCGGGCGCACGCTGAGTTTCTACGTGCGGCCGCCCGAATCGGCGAATCGGCTGCTCGCGGCAGGAAGGCGCGTCGACGGCGCGCTGCTCGCGCGCTACGGATCGGTGCGCGGGTTCAACTATGCGGTCGTCGGGCGGGCGGATAGCGTCGGCGAGGCGGCCGTCGCGCGAGCGCTAGACGCGCAGATCTGACGGGCGGGGCACGGCGAACGTGCAAGTTTCGTCCGATGCGCTCGCGGTGTCGAGCGAGGGCGCGAACGCATTGTCGGGCGCGCGGACAATCTCGGCGAAGCGGCCGCCGTGCATCACGCGACGGTCATTTGCACATCACTTTCAGCGTCTTCTTGTCGTCGATCCGGTAATCGCAGCGATTCACCCGCCCGGCGAGCCTGACGTCCTTCGTCTGGCCGTCCGCGTACTTGCAGCGGACCGTCACGTAGCGTCCCGCGTCGTACACGTAACCCAGCGCCCAATGCCCTTTCCGCTCGCCGGCGTCATCGGGAATCAGCGTCGCGAGGTCGCTCGGCGCGCCGTCGAACACGTCGACGTATTGCAGCGGGCTCTGCGCCCGCACCGGGCACACTTCCGCGCTCGCGCCGGACACGCCCGTCGTGCCGAACGCGCCCGCGCACCCGAAAAACGACACCGCGAGCAATGCGCAGGCTGCCTTACTCCACGACATAAAAATTGTCTCCGTTGTTCGACCGGCCATGCGCGCCCCAGCGCAGGCGCCGTTGCTGAACCGGTTGCGGCGTGGGCGGCGTGACGAACTGGTCGTAGACGAGGATGCCGCCGTCCTTCGACTGGCTGACGTAGATGGCCGCGTGGCCGTCGTACTTGCCGGCCGCGTTGAATGTCGCGATCACGGTGCCCGCGACGATCGACGCGTTCCCCTTCACCGCCGTGCCCTTGCGCCACTGCGCGGTGAGCGGCAGCGTCGGGCAGACCCGTTTCACGTACGACACGCATTGCCCGCAGAGATCGCGGCCGGACGTAACGCTGCCGGACGGCGCCTTGTCGAATGGCGCGAGCTTCGACGTGGGCGCGCAGGTCCAGCGGCCGACCGGCGCGTCGGCATTGCTCGAATAATGGGTGGAGACGTAAGGCATGGTTTCCTCGGTTTTTTTAAGCGGAATTCGAATTGACACAACCAGCCAGGCGAACCGGATTGTCAGGCAGATGCGGGAAACGATCAACCGCCGCGACAATTCAACACAATTCTTGCGCCGGAGTGCAATTTGCGCTTCGCCTTCTTCTCGCGCCTCATCATGGAATAGCGCGGCACGTCCGTTCGTTTACAGGTCGAGCGTCAGGCGTTTCGCGGAAGCGATGTTTCGCCCATGCCGCAGCCGCTCGCACCTATCGACAAACAGCGACATGCAGGACGACGCCGGCCGATGTGCCGCGCGTCGATATTTCGGGGTGTCCATTCAGAGCCCTATCATGAACGAGCTGATTCGTTGCGCCGCTGCGCTGATTTGCGCAGGCGTGTCCGTCTCCGCGTGCGCGCAAACCTATGACGGAACGACCGCGTCGATCGACACGTCGCACTGCCGGGCGATCGCCGGACAGGCGGAAATCGACGGCACGATGCAGCAAGTCGTCGGCCGCGCCTGCCTGCAAAGTGACGGAACCTGGCGGCTCGTCGAGAACGACGACGGCAGCGTGATGTGGTATCCGATCGCCGAGTATCCGTACTCCGATCCGTGGTACTGGAGCACGCCTTTCTTCGTCGTCGGCGGCACGACTTTCGTCTTCGTCGATCGCTTTCACCACTTCCACCGGTTCCATCATTTTCATCCGATGACGCCGAGCCACATCGGCCCGCCGATGGGCGGGGGTTTCCATCACGGACCGCCGCACGGCGGCGGCATGCACGGATGGAGCGGAACGATGCGGCACTAGCGGGCGCAAGCCGGCGCGCATTGCGTGCGCCATTGCGCGACGCGCATCGTCCCGCCGTCCGTCGCGCCGCGTCGATCGATTTCCCCGCGCCGGAACGTGGCAGCGACACGCGACATCTATGTCGTCACGATGCGCGAAAACGCCTGCCGCATCGGGTCCCGTTTTCGCGCACCGCCTGTCCGTCATTTATCGATGCGCTGAGCGCGCGCGATCCCGACCCTTCGTATCAGGCCGCGGCGCGCGCTGAGCTGCGCGGCCTGCTCGAGCAGCAACTCGAGCAGTTGCCGCATGCGTTTCGGATCGTGTTCGTGCTGCGTTCGGTCGAAGAGCTGAGCGTCGACGAAACCGCGCGTTGCCTCGGCATTCCCGAGGCAACGGTGCGCAGCCGCCATTTCCGCGCGAAGCGCTCGCACGCGAGATCGATCTCGTCGAGCACGACGTATTCGAGTTCGGCGGCGGCGATTGCGATCGCATCGTGGCGGCGGTCATGCAGCGTCTCGCCGCGCGGCATCCTCGATAAGCGGCAGGTTGCGCGTCACGATCGAAGCGATTCGGCTACAGTCCGGGTGTGCGGCCGCGCCGAAGACGGCCGCCGATGCTTCGACCCAACCACGAGGATCACCCCATGCGCATCATCCGGGCCTGGCTCGCCCTGGCGTTCGTCGCGTCCATGACGTGCATCGCTTCCGCCGCCCACGCCGCGCCTGCCGGCAAGACGCTGACGTTCGACGGCGTCGATTTCTTCCAGCGCGACGCCACCGGCAATCGGCTCGAATACACGCCGAAGGGCGAGGACGATCTGTCGACATGGCGCACGATGATCACGCTCGTGCGCTACCCGGACGCGACGACGGCCGACGGGCTCGCCTCGATCGCGGATTCCGTGCTCGGGCTCTACAAGCAGAACGGCGCGTTGATCCTGAAGGTCAACGCGGTGCCGGCCGCGCGCGGCAAGCCGGCCGAATACTTCATCTCGGTCGCGTTCCCGACGCGCGATTTCATCGAAGCGGTGTTCACGCGCATCGCGCTCGTCGACGGCGCGGGCGCGGGCGCGATCTACTCGCATCGCGAATACGGGCGCGCGGTCGGCAACGAAGTGAGCGCATGGATCGAGAAGAACGGGCCGGCGAAGGAGCGCGCACTCAGGCAATGGAATCCGCTGCCGACTGCCGGCGGAAAATGAGCGGGCGAGGGGCGAGCGCTGTAACGAAACGCGCCGCCCGAGGCAGACCGATCGCGCGAAGCGGCTTCACGCGCCCGGCGAGTCATCCTTTCGCGACGAACGCCGCGATCTCGTCTTCCGCGAACCCCGCTTCGCGCAGGATCGCGGCGCTGTCCGCGCCGCGCCGCGGCACCGCGCCGGGCCGCGCGTTCGGCGAGCCGGAAAACCGCGGCGCCGGCGCCGCCTGCAGCACGCCGTCGCGCTCCGCATAGACGCCGCGCGCCGCCAGATGCGGATGCGACTTCGCTTCGACCGGGCTCAGCACCGGCGCGAAACAGACGTCGGTGCCCTCCATCAGCTCGACCCAATGCGCGCGCGGCCGGCTCGCGAAAATTTCCGCGAGCCGCGCGCGCAGCCGGGGCCAGCGGCTCGCATCGTACGGATGCCGGAAATCCTCGTCGCCGGCGAGATCGAGCTTGTCCACGAGCAGCGCGTAGAACTGCGGCTCCAGCGCGCCGACGCTGACATGGCCGCCGCACGCGCAGCGATAGCTGCCGTACCAGTGCGGGCCGTCGAGCAAGCCCTGGCCGCGCGCCATCGGCATGAAGCCCGCCGCGTGAATCGACAGCAGCAGGTTCATCAGATTCGCGCTGCCGTCGACGATCGCCGCGTCGACGACTTGCCCCTGCCCGCGCAGGCGCGCGTCGACAATGCCCGCGAGCACGCCGATCGCGAGATACAGCGCGCCGCCGCCGAGATCGCCGACGAGCGTCGGCGGCGCGAGCGGCGCGTCGCCCGGCTGCCCCGCGTACCAGAGCGCGCCGGACAGGCCGATGTAGTTGATGTCGTGGCCCGCCGCGTGCGCGAGCGGCCCATCCTGCCCCCAGCCCGTCATCCGTCCGTAGACGAGCTTCGGATTGCGCGCGAAGCACGCGTCGGGGCCGAGCCCGAGCCGCTCCATCACGCCGGGGCGCATTCCTTCGATCAGTGCGTCGGCGCCCTCGGCGAGCCGCAGCACCGCATCGATCGCCTCCGGCTGCTTCAGGTCGAGCGCGAGCGAGCGCTTGCCGCGATTGAAGATCGCGTGGCGGCCGAGGTCGAGAGGATCGCCGTCGCGGCCGGCCGTGCGCTCGACGAGGATCACGTCCGCGCCCATGTCGGCAAGCAGCATCCCGCAGAACGGCGCCGGACCGATGCCGGCGATTTCGACGATTCGGATTCCGTGCAAAGGGCCCATGCCCGCTCCCGTGAGGTTCGATGTCTTTGGCGTGGCGCCGCGCTACGCGGCGCGCAGCCCAACGCGCCACGAACACCGCGCGCTTCGCGCGACCCCGCTCAGTAGAAACTCTGCCCCTGCGCCGCCATCTCGCGCAACAGCGCCGGCGCGGCGAAGCGCGCACCGTACCGCGCTGCGAGACGATCGCACGTCGCGACGAACGCGTCCACCCCGACGCCGTGAATGTGCGACACCGGCCCGCCGCGGAACGCCGGGAAGCCCCAGCCGAGAATCGCGCCGACATCCGCGTCGCGCGCCGTCATCAGCACGCGCTCTTCGAGGCAGCGCGCGGTCTCGACCGCCTGCACCGTCACGAGCCGCTCGATCAGCGCCGTCACGTCGGGCTGCTCGGCCGCGACCGGAAACTCGCGCGCGAGCCCCGGCCACAGCGCCTTCCTGCCGCCCGTCGCCGGATAGTCGTAATAGCCGAGCCCCGCCTTGCGGCCGAGCCGGCCGAGCTCGACCATTCTCGCGGCCACGTCCTCGCCCGGCCGCGCGGCGTACGCGTCGCCGAGATCGGCGCGCGTCTGCTTCGTGATCTTGTGGATCAGCTCGCTCGACACCTCGTCGGTCAGCGCGAGCGGGCCGACGGGCATCCCGGCGAGCAGCCCGGCGTTCTCGATCAGCGCGGGCGCGACGCCCTCGGCGAGCATCGCGAGCCCTTCGAGCACGTAGGTCGAGAACACGCGGCTCGTGTAGAAGCCGCGCGAATCGTTGACGACGATCGGCGTCATCCCGATCGCTTTCACGTAATCGAGCGCGCGCGCGAGCGTCGCCTCGCTCGTCTCCCGGCCGACGATCACTTCGACAAGCGGCATCTTCTCCACCGGCGAGAAGAAATGCAGGCCGATGAAGTTCGCCGGCCGCGCGCTCGCCTGCGCGAGCCCCGTGATCGGCAGCGTCGACGTGTTCGACGCGAAGAGCGCATCGGGCGCGAGCACCGCTTCGCTCTTGCGCGTCACGTCGGCCTTGATCGCGCGATCCTCGAACACCGCCTCGATCACGAGCTCCGCGCCGTCGAGCCGCGCGAAATCTGTCGTCGGCGCGATCCTCGCAAGCAGCGCGTCGGCCTTTTCCTGCGCGAGCCGGCCGCGCTGCACCTGTTTGTCGACGAGCTTGCGCGAATAGTCCTTGCCGCGCGCGGCCGCCTCTTCGCTCGTGTCGATCAGCACGACGTCGAGCCCCGCCTTCGCGCTCACGTACGCGATGCCCGCGCCCATCATCCCCGCGCCGAGCACGCCGATCTTCCGGTAGCGCTGCGCCGGCACGCCGGCCGGCCGCGCGGCGAGCTTGTTCGCTTCGTTCATCCCGAAGAACAGCGTGCGGATCATCGCCTTCGCTTGCGGCGACAGCACCGCCTTCACGAAATAGCGCGCCTCGGTCTTCAGGCCCGTGTCGAGATCGGTCAGCAGCCCTTCGTACACGCACGACAGGATGCTCGCGACGGCCGGATAATTGCCGTAGGTCTTCTGCCGCGCGAGCGCGTTCGCCGCCATGAACACCTGCTGGACGGACGGATGCGTGAGCGCGCCGCCCGGAATCTTGAAGCCCTTCGCGTCCCACGGCTGCGTCGCGGTGCGGCTGCTCGCATCGAGCAGCCACGCGCGCGCGGCCGCGATCTCCTCGCCCGCCGGCACGACCGCGTGCAGGATGCCCGCGGCCAGCGCGTCGGCCGCCTTCAGCCGCTTGCCTTCGAGCAGGAGCGGCAGCGACGCCTGGATGCCGACGAGGCGCGGCAGGCGCTGCGTGCCGCCGCCGCCCGGCAGCAGGCCGAGCGTCACTTCCGGCAGGCCGAAGCGCGCCCTCGGCGTGTCGGCCGCGACGCGGTAGTGGCCCGCGAGCGCGATCTCGAGCCCGCCGCCGAGCGCCGAGCCCGGCATCGCGATCGCCACCGGCTTGCCGCCCGTCTCGAGCGCGCGCAGCGCGCGGTGCAGCTCGCACGTGCGCGCGAAGAGCGTCTCGGCATCGTCGCTCGCCTGCAGCCATTCGAGGTCGCCGCCCGCGATGAAATCGGGCTTCGCCGACGTGACGAGTATCCCCTTCACCGCCGCGTCCTGAAGCGCGCGCGCCGCCGCCGCGAAGAACGCCTCGCAGCTCTCGCCGTTCAGCACGTTCTGGCTGCGCTGCGGCAGGTTCCAGCTCAAGGTCGCGATGCCGTCGTCATCGAGCGTGTAATCGATCATGGTCGTCCCCCGTCAAATCCGTTCGATGATGGTCGCCGTGCCCATGCCGGCGCCGACGCACAAGGTGGCGAGGCCCGTGGCCGCGCCGCGCCGCTCCAGCTCGTCGAGCAGCGTGCCGAGGATCATCGCGCCCGTCGCGCCGAGCGGATGGCCCATCGCGATCGCGCCGCCGTTCACGTTGATCCGGTCGTGCGCAATCGCCATCGCGTCCATGAAGCGCAGCACGACCGACGCGAATGCTTCGTTCAGCTCGTACAGGTCGATGTCGGCCGCGCGCATGCCGGCGCGCTTGAGCGCCTTCTCGGCCGCGTAGGCCGGCCCCGTCAGCATGATCGACGGCTCCGAGCCGATGCTCGCGAACGAGCGGACCCGCGCGCGCGGCGCGAGGCCCGCACGCTTGCCCGCCTCGAGCGAGCCGATCAGCACGGCCGACGCGCCGTCGACGATCCCCGAGCTGTTGCCCGCGTGGTGCACGTGCTCGATGCGTTCGAGCTCCGGATAGCGCTGGCGGATCACCGCGTCGAAGCCGTACATCTCGCCCAGCTCGGCGAACGAAGGCTTGAGCGTCGCGAGCGTCTCGGACGTCGTCTGCGGGCGGATCGTCTCGTCGCGATCGAGGATCGTCAGGCCGTTGACGTCGCGCACCGGCACGATCGAGCGCGCGAACCAGCCGGCCTGCGTCGCCGCGTATGCGCGGCGGTGGCTCTCGGCGGCGTATGCGTCGACGTCGGCGCGGCTGTAGCCCCACTTCGTCGCGATCGTGTCGGCCGATACGCCCTGCGGCACGAAGTAGCTCGGAATCGCGATGGCCGGATCGACGGGCCATGCGCCGCCGCTCGCGCCCATCGGCACGCGCGACATGCTCTCGACGCCGCCGCCGATCGCCATGTCCGACTGGCCGGACATCACCTGCGCGGCCGCCATGTTGCACGCTTCGAGGCCCGACGCGCAGAAGCGGTTGACCTGCACGCCGGCCGTCGTCTGCGCGTAACCCGCCGCAAGCACCGCGATGCGGCCGATGCACGCGCCCTGCTCGCCGACGGGCTCGACGCAGCCGAGCACGACGTCATCGACGGCGCTCGTGTCGAGACCGTTGCGATCGCGAATCGCGCGCAGCGCGGTTGCGGCGAGCGCGAGCGGCGTGACGCCGTGCAGGCTGCCGTCCTTCTTGCCTTTGCCGCGCGGCGTGCGCACGGCGTCGAAAATGTAGGCTTCCATGAATCGTTCCTTCAGTTGATGGAGACGGCCTGTCAGGACGGCCTGTCAGGACGGCCGGTTGCGGCCGCATTCGGCCGGCGGGCGGGGCGGCCGCTTCACGCTGCGGCCGGGGTGCGCTCGTCGGGCCTAGCCGATCTCGCTGGCCGGGTCTTGCTGGTCGATTCCTCACCGTCGGGCGCTCAGGCGAGCGGTCGATCGGCTCGCCGGCAGGCGAATCGACCTCGGAAGATCGGCGCGTCATCCGGCTTGCTGTTTGGCGAGCCGTTTCGCGCGCCATGCGCCGTCACAGCGTGCGCGCGATCAGCTCCTTCATGATTTCGTTGGTGCCGCCGTAGATCTGCTGCACGCGCGAATCGGCCCATGCGCGCGCGATCGGGTATTCCCACATGTAGCCGTAGCCGCCGTGCAGTTGCACGCAGCGATCGATCACCTTGAACTGCAGCTCGGTCGTCCAGTACTTCGCCATCGAAGCCGTCGCCGCGTCGAGCTTGCCCGCGAGCTGCAACTCGATGCATTTGTCGACGAACACGCGCCCGATCTGGATCTCACTCTTCATCTCGGCGAGCGCGTGGCGGCTCGTCTGGAAGTCGATCACCGCGCGGCCGAACGCGCGGCGATCGCGCGTGTAGTCGAGCGTCCACGCAAGCGCCGCCTCGGCCGACGCGATCGCGCTGATCGCGATCTGCAGCCGCTCCCACGGCAGTTCCTGCATCAGATAGACGAAGCCGCGGTTCTCCTCGCCGAGCAGATTCCCGGCGGGCACGCGCACGCCGTCGAAAAAGAGCTCCGACGTATCCTGCGCCTTCATGCCCACCTTCTTCAGCCGCTTGCCCTTGCTGAAGCCCGCCATGTCCGTGTCGACGACGAACAGGCTCGTGCCCTTCGAGCCGCCCTCGGGCGTCGTGCGCGCGACGACGATCACGACGTCCGCATGCCAGCCGTTCGTGATGAAGATCTTCGAGCCGTTGAGCACGTAGTGACCGCCGTCGCGCACCGCGGTCGTGCGCACGCCTTGCAGGTCGGAGCCCGCGCCGGGCTCGGTCATCGCGATCGCGCCGATCATCTCGGCGCTCGCGAGCTTCGGCAGGTAGCGCGCCTTCAGCGCCTCGCTGCCGTAATGGAGGATGTACGGCGCGACGATCTCCGAATGCAGCCCGAAGCCGAGCCCCGACGCGCCCGCGCGCGCGATCTCCTCGAACAGCACGACGCTGTAGCGGATGTCCGCGCCCGCGCCGCCGTACGCTTGCGGCATGCTCGCGCAGTGGTAGCCCGCCGCGGCCGCCTTCGTCCACACCTCGCGGTCGACATAGCCCTGCTCCTCCCAGCGCTCGTGGTGCGGCATCACCTCGGATTCGATGAAGCGGCGGACGGACTCGCGGAACTGCTCGTGCTCTTCGGCGAAGAGGGTGCGGGAAATCATGGCGTCTCCAGTGAGGAAATCGCGCGGCGCGCTGGCGTCGGCGACAGGCTGTTTGCGGTATTTGAGCAAGTCCGGGACAATCTGCGTTGATCCGAAACGCCATTTTCTTGACATGAAAAAACCGCCGCGTGACGCCGGCCGGCCCGGGGTCGCGATCCTTCTGCCGCCGCGCCTGTTGGGCGGCTATGTGTTCCTCACGCACGAAATGCTGCTGCTCGCCGGCACGATGAAGGCGCGCAGCCTGGACGTCGTGAACAGCCGGCTGTTCGACATCGCGATCCTGTCACACGACGGCCGGCCGGTGCCGACGATCGGCGGCATCGACGTGCCGGCGACGGCCGCGCTGCGCGACGCCGACGCGCACGAAGTCGTGATCGTCCCCGCGCAATTCATGCCGGACGAGCAGATCGGCACGGTCGAGCGCGTGTTCATCGATTGGCTGAAGCGCCGCTATGCGGCGGGCGCGCTCGTCGTCGGGCTCAACGCGGCGCCGCTCCTCGCGAAGGCCGGCTTGCTCGACGGCCGCGGCGCGACCGGGCTGCCAAGCGAGCGCACGCTGTTCGCGCGGCATTTTCCGGCGGTGCGCTATACGCCGTCGAAGCCGCTCGTGGTCGACGGGCGGCTCATCACCGTGAGCGGCATCAATCCGGCTGTCGATGCGTGCGCGTACGTGATCGACTACTGCTTCGGCGCGGGCGTGTCGCAGCGGCTGCTGCGGGTCGCGCTCACGCAGTCGCTGCCGTCGTACGAGCACATGGCTGTGTGGGCCGCGCAGTACAAGCGGCACGGCGATGCGCCGGTGCTCGCGGTGCAGGACGGCGTCGAGCGCGCGCTCGCGCATCCGCCGACGCTCGCCGAACTCGCCGCGCGCGCGGCGATGAGCGAGCGCACGCTGTCGCGGCGCTTCGCGGCCGCGACCGGGCTCACGCTGCGGCGCTACGTCGCCGCGCTGCGCGTCGAGCTCGCCGCATTCCTGCTGCGCACGAGCCGGATGACGCTCGATCACATCGCCGACGAATGCGGCTTCGCGAGCGCGAGCGCGTTGAGCCATGCGTTCCTCGCGGGGCAAGGATGCAGCCCGATTCAGTATCGGAACCGGCATCGGCCCGGCGCGCGGCGCGATGCGGCTGAGGGCGGCGGCGCGGGCTGATGGGCCGGAAAGTAATCGGGCTGCGATCGCGCGGGCTCGGTGCCGGCCACCGCGGCCGCCGTCATTTCCCCTGTCAATTCACTTGAAACATTACTAAAAATTCTATATAAATAAATTCTGAGTAATCACCTTTCGTTTGCCAGCCGCGAAAAGCCCCATGACGCAACCCACCGCGAAACATCTGATCCTCGATTTGCTGGTCGCCAAGGACGGCGAGCCGCTGCAGGTGCGCGAGGCGATCATCGCGTGCCGGCTGTTCGGTCTCACCGAGAACAGCGTGCGCGTCGCGCTCGCGCGGCTTGCGGCCGAGTCGCTCGTCGAAGGCGCGGAGCGCGGCAGCTACCGGCTCGGGCCGTCGGCCGTCGAGCTGTCCGAGGAGCTGACCGCGTGGCGCACCGTCGAATCGCGGCTGCGCCGCTGGAGCGGCGCGTATCTGATGGTGTCGTGCATCTCGCTCGGCCGCGTCGACCGCACCGCCCTCGCCCGCCGCGAGCGCGCGTTCGAGATGCTCGGCTTCCGCGAATGGGACAAGAGCCTGTACGTGCGCCCGGACAACATCGCGGGCAATGTCGACTCGGTGCGCCGGCGGCTGACGAAGCTCGGCGTCGAGCCGGCGGCGGCCGTGTTCGTCGCGATGGGCTTCGACGCCGCGCAGGAAGCGCGCATCCGCGCGCTGTGGGACGGCGAAGCGCTGTCGGACACGTATCGCACGCTCGGCGCGCAGCTCGAAGACTGGCTCACGCGTGCGCCGGAGCTCGATCTCGACGTCGCCGCGCGCGAGGCGTTCCTGCTCGGCGGCAAGGCGATCCGGCAGGTCGTGTTCGATCCGCTGCTGCCGGAGCCGTTCGTCGACGTCGCCGCGCGCGCGGCGTTCATCGAATGCGCGCGGCGCTATGTCGGCGCGGGCCACCGGATCTGGCGCGCGCTCCTCGACAGCGAGCAGCCGTCCGCGCCGGGCGCGGCGCGCGGCGCGATCGCGGGCCACCTGCACTAGCACTGGCGCGACAAACGGCCGGAGGAGACCTCGACATGACCGACAGAATCCGCATCCGCGACCTCTTCACCCGCGACGAGATCCGCGCGCTGACCGTGCGCTCGAACTGGCGCGGCGCGTGGGCGGTCGGCTCGACGTGGGCGGTGATCGCGCTCGCGTTCGCGGGCCTCGCGTATGCGCGCGCGCATTTTCCGGCCTGGGGCTTCGCGCTCGCGCTCGCGGCCGGCATGACGATCATCGCCGGACGCCAGCTCTGCCTCGGCATCCTCCAGCACGACGCCGCGCACGGCACGCTGTTCCGCGCGCGCTGGGCGAACGACGTGCTCGTCGACTGGCTGTGCGCGCGGCCGATCTGGAACGAGTTGCACAAGTACCGCCCATACCACCTGACGCATCATGCGACGACGTCGTCGAGCGTCGATCCCGATCTGTCGCTCGTCGCGGGCCTGCCGACGACGCGCGCATCGCTCGTGCGCAAGTGCTTGCGCGACCTTTCGGGCGTCACGGGCGTCAAGTTCCTGATCGGCCGCGTGCTGATGGACGCGGGCGTGCTCGAGTGGTCGCTGACGAACGACATCCGGCGCCTGCCGCAGACGGGCCGCCGCTGGCGGGACTATCCGGCCGCGTTCTTCCGCACCGCGGCCGGCATGCTGATCACGAACGCCATCCTGTTCGGCGCGCTATGGGCAAGCGGCCATCCGTGGCTGTACGGCGTGTGGGTGCTCGCGTACGTGACGCCGTTTCCGCTTTTCATCCGCATCCGCTCGATGGCCGAGCATGCATGCCTCGAGACGAGCGACGATCCGCTGCGCAACACGCGCACGACGCGCGCCGGCTGGCTCGCGCGCGCGACCGTCGCGCCGATCCACGTGAACTACCACGTCGAGCATCATCTGATGGCGTCGGTGCCGTACTTCCGGCTGCCGAAGATGCACCGGATGCTGCGCGAGCGCGGCTGCGTCGCGCGGCCGCCGTCGTACTGGCAGGTGCTGAAGACCGTCAGCGGAAAGATGGCGGCGGCCTGAGGGAGCAGAACGCCGGATGACGGACATCCGGCGCTCTCATGTTTGTATACAAACAAAATACAAAAATACAGACAGTGGTTCGCACATTCCGCGACACAGAAAAAGATGCTTCGCCTCCGGCGAGCTTATCCGAAGCGCTGATTGTCCTCGAACGCCCGAACCTCAACCCACCCGCCCACGCTCGAGCTTCGCCGACACCGCATCGATCCGCCGCCGCACATACCGCACGAGCGCGCGCCACGTGACGCGCGTCAACCAGATGCACACGAGCAGCCCGACGATCCCGATCGGCAGCATCGCCAGCCCGTAGCCGAACGCGATGCCCCCGAGCGCGAACCCGGTCGGCGCGGCGACGCTGACGTGCTGCTTGCCGTTGTCGACGGTGATCCGGCCGCCGACGATCGACACCGCATTCTCGCCGTTCGTCACCGACAGGTTCATGCCGCCGCGACCGTCCGGCGTGATCTGCACATTGCCGCCCGCGACGCCGGGCACGTTCACGCCCGGCGCCGACGCGCCCGTGTTCGCGATCTCGCCGCCCCGCGCCTCCGTGCCGTCCGCCGCGCCCTTGCCGGCCGTCGCACCGGCCGCGCCGGCCGCGCCGACCTGCGCCGCGCCGCCGCCGAACGGCAGGACGCCCGGCACGGGCGTGCCGAATACGTAATGGCTGCCGAACGCGACGAGCGTGACGAGCCCCGCCACCGTCAGCGCGCCGAAGAACACATAGCCCGTCGTCAGCACGAGCATGTACAGCAGGAACGGCACGAGCAGGATCAGGTGCAGCAGCCCGAGGCCCGCGATCGAGCCGACGACGCGCATCAGATTGCCGAACGAGCGACGCTCCTCCCATTGCCGGAAATTCGCCTGCGCCTTCAGCTCGCGCGCGAGCTTCTCCGGATCGCCGAGCGCGGCGATCACGTCTTCTTCCGCGCGCCCGGCCGCGAGCGCGTCGCCGATGTACTCGCGGTAATCGGCGACGATCTCGTCGATGTCCCGCTTCGGCAGGCTGCCGAGCGCCTGCCGCAACCGCTGGCTGAATGCGTCCTGCTTCATTGCCGTTCCTCTCCGTCCGCTCGCGTGCCGTGCAGCGCCAGCACGCCGTTGACTTCGTCGACGAAACCGAGCCACTCGTCCTCCATCTGCCGCAGGCTCGCGCGCCCGGCGCCGGTGATCGAGTAGTACTTGCGCGGCGGCCCCGACGTCGATTCGACGAGGTAGGTCGTCACCCACGCCTCGGCCTGCAGACGCCGCATCAGCGGGTAGATCGTGCCTTCGCTGATCTCCATCGTTTCGGCGAGCGTCGACACGAGCTCGTACGCGTAGCTGTCCCGCCGCGCCAGCACGGCGAGCACGCACATGTCGAGCGTGCCTTTCTTCAACTGGGTCTTCATTCCATTCCGCCGGCGTAGTGTGCGTTGCAAGATACCGTGTCATGTTCAGCGGCGGCCCGTCGTGCAGGCCGCCGCTGAACATGGGCCGACTATAGCAACGGGTATCGTCTAATGCAAGGTACTGTTTTATGCACGATGAATGCCGCCGCGCAACGCGCGCGCCGTCGCCGTCCGCCGCTCAGAACGCAGTTTGAATTGATCGACAGCGCACACGGCGCGCACGCCGGCCGATTTCGCCGATAGTGGCAGCCTGTCCATCCATCCGACCCAGCGAGAAGCGACACATGTCCGCGGCAACCCCCAACGGCTCGACGGAATTCGACTACATCGTGATCGGCGGCGGCTCGGCCGGCTGCGTCGTCACGCACCGGCTCGTCCACGCCGGGCATCGCGTGCTGCTGCTCGAAGCCGGCCCGCCCGACAATTCGTTCTTCGTCCGCACGCCCGCGACGTTCGTGCGCGTGATCGGCACGAAGCGGACCTGGATCTACGAGACGGAGCCGCAAGCGCACGCGGCCGGCCGGCGGATGCACGTGCCGCAGGGCCGCACGCTCGGCGGCGGCAGCTCGGTGAACGCGATGGTGTACATCCGCGGCACGCCCGCCGATTACGACGGCTGGCGCGACGCCGGCTGCGACGGCTGGGGCTGGGATGACGTGCTGCCGTTCTTCCGGCGCGCCGAGCACAACCACCGGCTCGCGGGGCCGCTGCACGGCGCGGATGGGCCGCTGCACGTGAGCGACACGCGTTTTCGTCATCCGCTGAGCCAGGCGTTCGTTCAGGGCGCGCAGGAGTTCGGGCTGCCGTACAACGACGACTTCAACGGCGCGTCGCAGGCGGGCGTCGGCTTCTATCAGACGACGACGTTCGAAGGCCGGCGCGGCAGCACCGCCGCGACGTATCTCGCCGACGTCCGGCGCAACCCGCTGCTGACGGTCGAGACCGACGCGTTCGTCACGCGCATCGTGTTCGAAAACGGCGTCGCGGCCGGCGTCCGCTATCGGCTGCGCGGCGGCGAGGAGCGGCTCGTGCGCGCGCGCGCCGAGATCGTGCTGTCCGCGGGCGCGCTCGCGAGCCCGAAGCTGCTGATGCTGTCGGGCGTCGGCCCTGCCGAGCAGTTGCAGCGACACGGCATTCCGGTCGTCCACGACGCGCCCGAGGTCGGGCTCAACTTCCAGGACCATCTCGAAGTGTCGCTGTACGGCCGCGCGCGCGAGCCGGTGAGCCTCGCGGGCCAGGACCGCGGGCTCAACGCGCTGCGCCACGGCATCCAGTACGCGCTGTTCCGCACGGGGCTCCTCACGTCGAACGTCGTCGAGAGCGGCGGCTTCGTCGATACCGCGCAAGGCGGCCGCCCCGACGTGCAGTTCCACGTGCTGCCCGTGCTCGTCGGCGACGTCGGCCGCGAGCCGCTCGAAGGGCACGGGATCTCGATCAACCCGTGCTTCCTGCGGCCGAAGTCGCGCGGCACGGTGCGCCTGCGCAGCGCCGATCCGCTCGCGCCGATCCTGTTCGACGGCAATTTCCTCAGTCATCCGGACGATTTCGCGACGCTCGTGCGCGGCCTGTCGCTTGCGCGCGAGATCATGCGGACGCCGTCGATGTCGAAGGCGATCGCGGGCGAGATGCTGCCGGCCGAAGGCGGTCGCGTCGATCTCGCCGCGTACGTGCGCTCGCACGCGAAGACTGTCTATCACCCGTCGGGCACGTGCCGAATGGGCGGCGATCCGGCGTCGGTCGTCGATTCGCAACTGCGCGTGCGCGGCGTCGGCGGGCTGCGGATCTGCGATGCATCGGTGATGCCCTCGCTCGTATCCGGCAACACGAATGCGCCGACGATCATGATCGCCGAGCGCTGCGCCGAGTTCATGCTGCCGCCGGCGGGCGCGCCGAACGCGCGCATTGTCGCGGGCGCGTCGCATGCCGCCGCGCCGCTCGACGCCGGCGGCGTGCGCTGAGCGCCGCGCTCCCGCCGTCGCGGCGAATCGTCACGATCGCGCTTTTCACATCCACTCGAAGGAGACGTCAGTCATGCACACGTTCAACGACAAGGTCGCGTTGATCACGGGCGGCGGCACGGGCATCGGCGCGGCCGTCGCGCGCAGGTTCGTCGAAGCGGGCGGCAAGGTCGTTCTGCTCGGCCGCCGTCGCGAGCCGCTCGACGCGGCCGCGCAACCGCTCGGCGCCGCCGCGATCGCCGTCGCGGGCGACGCGGCCGACGCGCGCGACGTGCGACGCGCGCTCGATGACGCGCGCGCGGCGTTCGGGCGCGTCGACGTGCTGGTCGCGAACGCGGGCGGCCACGGCGTCGGCGGCGCGCTCGACACCGACGACGCGTCGTGGGCGCAATCGACGCGGGTGAATCTCGACACCGCGTTCGTCTGCGCGCGCGAGCTGCTGCCCGAGCTGATCGAGCGGCGCGGCAACATCGTGATCCTCTCTTCGCTCGCCGGACATTTCGCGGGCCCGAACGTCGTCGGCTACGTGACGACGAAGCATGCGCTGATCGGCCTCACGCGCTCGCTCGCGCGCGACTACGGCAGCGCCGGCGTGCGCGTGAACGCGGTGTGTCCGGGCTGGGTGCGCACCGCGATGGCCGACGAGCAGATGGACGCGCTGCGCGACGCGCGCGGGCTCGCGACGCGCGAGGACGCCTACCGGCTCGTCACGCGCGACGTGCCGCTCGGCCGCCCGGCGGAGCCCGACGAAATCGCCGACACGGTGCTGTATCTCGCGTCGCCGTATGCGTCGATGATCACGGGCACGTCACTGCTCGTCGACGGCGGCGCATCGGCCGTCGACCTGCCGACTATCGAATTCGCGCGCTGAGCGCCACGGCCACGCGAAAAAACATTTTTCCGAGGACCCACCGATGAACGACAAACCGCAGGACTGGAAGAACTATGAAGACTTCGCGGCCGGCATCGACACGAACCGGCTGCCCGCGACCGGCGCGCTCGCCGGCCGCGCATTGACGTTCGAGCTGCCGAGCGGCGCGTTCGCCGCGCGCTTCGTCGGCGACCACACGCTCGCGTGGCATCGCGGCGACGCGAGCGACACCGACTGGTACGAGGCGATCGAAGTCGCGCCCGACACGTTCTTCGTCGACGTCACGTTCCGGAGCCGGCCGGCCGAAGCGCTGACGCTCGTGTTCAACACCGCGACGCGGCGCGCGCTCGGCATCCTGTCGCGGATTCGCAGCCGCGATGAAGCGGGCGCCGCGCCGCGCGTCGCGCAGGATTTTCTGGTCGGCACGCTCGCGGGCGGCGAAGCGGGCGCGGGCGCTTCGGGCGCTGCGCCCGAGGAGACGCGCGACCTGATCGGCACGCGCACGCTGAACGTCTACAGCCCGAACCACACGTACGAGCACACGTACCTGAGCTCGACGCGCTACTGCTGGCAATGCCTCGTCGGCGAGCAGCGCGGCCACGGCGACGTCGATCTCGCGACAACCTACAGGTTCGCCGACGACCTCTACGTGTTCACGTTCCGCGAATTCCTGATTCCGGTTGCCTCGGTGTTCGTCTTCAACTTCGCGGTCGGCCGCTCGACGGGCAAGTTCCTCGGCGAGACGGGCGACGGCGCGATCGCGAACCGGCCGGCCGGCTCCTTCATCCGCAAACTGTCGCAGACCGTCTACCCGAACGATGCGCAACCCGTCTGAGGATCACACGATGCGTACCCCTTATCAAATCGTCGCCGATCACTATGCGGCGTCCGACAGACACGACCCCGCCGCGATGATGGCCGACATCGCGCCCGCGATCGAATGGACCGAGATGGCGGGCTTTCCGTGCGCCGGCACGTACCGCAGCGCGGACGAGATCGTCCGCAACGTGTTCCGGCGCCTCGGCGAGGAGTGGGACGGCTACACGTTCGCGCTCGACGCGCTGCACGACGCGGGCGACACGGTGATCGGCATCGGCCGCTACTCGGGCACGTACAGGCGAACCGGCAAGTCGTTCGAATGCCGCGTCGCGCACGTGTGGCGCGTCGACGCGGGCAAGATCGTGCGCTTCGAGCAGTTCACCGACACGCTGCTCGTCGCGCAGGCGATGCAGCCGTAAGCGCCTTCGTCCGTTCGTTCAACCAACGCGTTTTTTTGTTTCGCACGAGATCTCCATGAACCTGGCCGCTCTCTCGACCCAGCATCAACGCCAATCCGGCTTTCTCGCCCGCCGCCAGTTCGGCAACTGGCTCGACGGCAGCGCCGCCGAGCCGCGCTCGGGCCGCTATCTGCCCGTCGTCGATCCCGCGACCGAGATGACCATCGCCGAAGTCGCCGCGAGCGACGCGCGCGATGTCGACGCGGCCGTCGCCGCCGCGCGACGCGCGTTCGATTCGGGCGACTGGCCGCGCATGCGGCCCGCGAGCCGCGAGAAGCTGCTGCATCGGCTCGCCGACCGGATCGAGCGTCACGCGGACGAGCTCGCCGCGCTCGAGACGCTCGAAACCGGCAAGCTCGTCGGCGTCGCGCGCGCGATCGACGTGCTGGGCGGCGCCGAGTACGTGCGCTATGTGGCCGGCTGGGCGACGAAGCTAGAAGGCTCGACGCTCGACACGTCGATCGCCGCGCCCGCCGGCACCGAGTATTTCGCGTACACGCGCCGCGAGGCAGTGGGCGTCGTCGGCGCGATCGTGCCGTGGAATTTTCCGCTCGCGATCGCGCTGTGGAAGATCGCGACCGCACTCGCATGCGGCTGCACGGTCGTGCTGAAGCCGTCGGAGGAAACGCCGCTCACCGCATTGCGCCTCGGCGAACTCGCGCAGGAAGCGGGGCTGCCCGACGGCGTGCTGAACGTCGTGACGGGCACGGGCGCCGAGGCGGGCGCGGCGCTCGTCGCGCATCCGGGCGTCGACAAGATCACGTTCACTGGCTCGGTCGGCGTGGGCCGCGCGATCGGCCACGCGGCCGTCGACCGGATGGCGCGCTTCACGCTCGAGCTCGGCGGCAAATCGCCGCTGATCGTCTTCGACGATGCCGATCCCGACGTCGCCGCGCGCGGCGCGGCGCAGGGCATCTTCTTCAATCAGGGGCAGGTCTGCACGGCGGGCTCGCGCGTGTACGTGCAAAAACGCCTGTTCGAGCAAGTCGTCGCCGGCATCGCGGCGGCGGCCGAATCGATGAAGATCGGCTCGGGCTTCGATCCGAACACGCAGATCGGCCCGCTCGTGTCGAAACGGCACTTCGAGCGCGTGCTCGGCCACGTCGACGCCGCGAAGGAAGAGGGCGCGACGCTCGTCACGGGCGGTACGCGCGCGCTCGACGGCGGCTATTTCGTGAAGCCGACGGTGTTCGTCGACGCCGCGCCTTCGATGCGGATCGTGCGCGAAGAGGTGTTCGGGCCGGTCGTCACGGTCACGCCGTTCGACACGCTCGACGACGCGGTGCGGCTCGCGAACGACACCGATTTCGGGCTCGCGGCGAGCGTGTGGTCGCAGAACCTGTCGCGCGTGCATCGCGTCGTGCCGCGGCTGAAGGCGGGCATCGTCTGGGTCAACACGCACAACATGCTCGACAGCAACCTGCCGTTCGGCGGCTTCAAGCAATCGGGCTACGGCCGCGAGCTCGGCCGCGCGGCGCTCGAACAGTTCACCGAGCTCAAGTCCGTCTGCATCGCGCATTGAGCGACACGAGCGTCGGTGCGCCGAAGCGGCACTGAAGCAACCCCGAAGCATCCACGCAGCCCCCGAGGGCGCGGCCCGCACGCGGAAAGCCGCGCCCCACGACAACATCAGGAGACACGATGAAGCCGCTTTTCCCTCACATGAAGCGCACGCTTGCCGGCGCGTGCATCGCCGCGGCGGGATTTCTCGCGCAGCATGCGGCGTTCGCGCAGAGCTGCGGGCTCGCGAACGGCAAGCCCGCAACCGGCGCGCCGATTCCGATCGGCGCGATCGTCGGCAAGACCGGGCCCGACGATTTCAGCTCGTCGGCACGCGCGGCCGCCGCGTATTTCAGGTGCGTGAACGCGAACGGCGGCATCAACGGCCGGCCGGTCCAGTATCTCGTCGAAGACGATCAATGGAATCCGGAAACCGCGTCGCAGGTCGCGTCGAAGCTCGTGCGCGACCGCAAGGTGCTCGCGCTCGCGGGCAACGCGAGCTTCGTCGAATGCGGTGCGAACGCGAAGTTCTACGAACAGGAAAACGTGATCGCGATCGCGGGCGTCGGCGTGCCGCGCGAATGCTATTTCGCGCGCAACTACGTGCCGCTCAACATGGGGCCGCGTCTGTCGATGACGGAGGCGGCGCTGTACGCGAAGCAGCAGTACAAGGCGACGCGGATGGTGTGCATCGCGCCGAACATCCCGAGCCTCGGCGCGTGGTCGTGCGAAGGGCCGGCGCTCTGGGGCAAGCGCAACGGCGTGAGCGTCGACACGATCGTGATGGACCCTGACTCCGCCGATCCGACGTCGGTCGTGCTGCAGGCGGCGTCAAAGCATCCGCAGGCGATTCTGCTCGGGCTGCCGAAAGGGCTGATGGTGCCGGTCCTGTCGGCCGCCGAGCAGCAGAACCTCGGCGGGCGGATTCGCTTCGTCTCGGCGGCGTCCGGCTACGACCTCGGCGTGCCGAAGGCGATCGGCCCGTACTGGAAGGGCAACTTCGACGTGAATCTCGAATTCCAGCCGCTCGACGCGCAAACGCCCGACAACCGGAACTGGCGCGCGGTAATGGACAAGTACGGCGACAGGAAGGACCCGCGCGACACGTTCTCGCAGGCGGGCTATCTCGCCGCGCGGCTCGTGACCGACACGTTGCTGAAACTGCCCGCGAACCAGCTCGACCGCGCGCACGTGACGGCCGCGCTGCGCGAGGTGAAGGACTTCCGCAGCGACATCCTGTGCGGCCCGTTCTACGTCGGCGCGGGCGAGCGGCACAACGCGAACAACGCGGGCCGGATGGCGCAATCGACGGGCGCGGGCTGGAAGACGGCGTCGGCGTGCCAGGCAGTCGACGATCCGCAACTCGCCGACATCCGCGCGGCCGAAAGGAAGATGCACTGACGCCATGAACGCGATCGACCTCGCCCCTTATCTGATCTCCGGGCTCGGCGTCGGCGCGGTCTACGCGCTGTCGGGCGTCGGCCTCGTCGTGCTGTATCGCGCGTCCGGCGTGCTGAACTTCGCGTTCGGCGCGACGGGCGCGTTGGGCGCCTACGTCGCGGCCGCGTGCCTCGACGCCGACTATCCGCAGGCGCTCGCGTGGGGCGCGGCGATCGCCGCGTCGACCGCGGCGTCGCTCGTCTACGGCCTCGCGATCGCGCCGCGGCTCGCCGCGCGCGATCGCGTCGTGCGCAGCGTCGCGACGCTCGGCTTCGCGCTCGTGCTGCTCGGCTTCTGCGAATGGCATTGGGGCGACACGCCGCGCCGCCTCGTGCTGCCGACCGACAGCGAAGCGCTCGACTTCGGCGACGTCCGCTTCACGTACACGCGCATCGTCGGCCTCGCGCTCGCGTTCGCGATGATGGCGGCGATCGGCCTCGTGCTCGCGCGCACGCGGCTCGGGCTGCAGATGCGCGCGCTGTCGAACGACCGGCGCCTGAGCGGCCTGCTCGGCATTCGCGTGCTGAGCGTCGACGCGGCCGCCTGGGCGATTTCGGGCGTATTCGCGGGCATTACCGGCCTGCTGCTCGCGAACCTCGTGCGCCTGCAGGCGGCGGTGCTCACGTTCCTCGTGATCCCGGCGTTCGCCGCGGCGATCGTCGGCCGGCTCGCGTCGCTGCCCGCGACGGTGGCGGCCGGCGTCGCGATCGGCCTCGCCGAGGCGCTCGCGATCACCGTGCCCGGCTTCGCGCCGTACCGCAGCGCGACGCCGTTCCTGATCGCGCTCGTCGCGATGCTCTTTATCGGCTCTCAATCGAGCGGCCACGCCGCGAACGAATCATGAAAACGCCCCTCGCCTTCGCCGCGCCGCCGCGCGACGCGGCCGCGCGCGCCAGGCCGTCCGGCGCGCGCCTGCCGCTCGCCGCGACGCTCGGCACGCTCGCCGCGATCGCGCTCGTCGTGCCCGCCGTCGCCGACGCATACTGGATCAAGACGCTGACGTCCGCGCTGACGGTCAGCATCGCCGCCGCGGGCGTCGCGCTGCTGTCCCGGCAGCTCGGGCTCGTGTGCCTGTCGCAGCATGCGCTGCTCGGCGTCGGCGGCTGGATCGCGCTCAGGCTCGCGCATCTGGGCGCGCCGTTCGAGCTGTGCGTGATCGCGGGCGCGGCGGGCGGCAGCGCGATCGGGATGATCGCCGGGCTGCCCGCGCTGCGCCTGCGCGGCCTCTATCTCGCGCTCGTCACGCTGATGATGGCGGGCGGGTTTCAGGTCGTCGCGTCCGCGATCGGCTTTCCGGACGGCGGCGGCGGCTTCACCGGCCATCTGTCGTTCGGCGCGCGGCAGATGATGGCGCGGCCGCTCGCCGGCCAGAGCGACGCCGCGTATTTCCGCTACGTCGCCGCGTGGGCCGCGCTCGCGTTCGCGCTGATCGAGCTGCATCGGCGCTCGAAAGCGGGGCGCTCGTGGGCGCTGATCCGGCGCGGCGAGATGCCGGCGCTCGCGGCGGGCGTCAACGTCGTCTTCTACCGGACCTGGGCGTTCGGGCTCGCGGGCCTGCTCGCCGGGCTGTCGGGCGGCCTGCTCGCGGGCTCCGTCGGCCAGCTCGACGGGCGCGCGTTCGCCGCATCGGAATCGGTGCTGCTGTTCGCGCTGTCGGTCGTCGGCGGCGTTTATCACTGGTTCGGCGCGCTGATCACGGGGCTGTTGCTGCGCGCGGTGCCCGCGCTCCTGACCGACTTCGGCGTGAACGGCTATCTCGCGATGATCTTCTTCGGCGCGGCGCTGCTGCATGCGCTGATCACGGCGCCCGCCGGCATCGCCGGGCAGCTTGCCGGGCTTGCGTCGCGTGTCGGGCGCGCGTTTCGCGCCCGCGACGGAGGCGCGCGATGATCGAGATCTCGAACCTCACCGTGCAGTTCGGCGGCACGCGCGTGCTCGATGCGCTCGACGCGCAGCTCGCCGCGCCCATCTGCGGGCTGATCGGCCCGAACGGCGCGGGCAAGACGACGCTGCTCAACGTGCTGAGCGGCTTTTTGCGGCCGCGCGCGGGCAGCGTCGCGCTCGACGGCCGCGCGCTGCTCGCGCTCTCCGTCGCCGAGCGCGTGCGCGCGGGCGTGCGACGGACGTTCCAGACCGAACAGATCGTCGAGGATCTGAGCGTTCACGACAACGTGCTCGCGCTCGCCGAGCACGTGATGCCGGCCTTCGCCGCGCGCGACGACACGCGGCGCGCGCTCGAGCTCGTCGGCCTCGCGGACGTCGCGCACGCGCCGGGCGCGGCGCTCAACCTGTATCAGCGCCGGATGCTGGAGCTCGGCAAGGCGCTCGTCGGCGAGCCGCGCCTGCTGCTGCTCGACGAGCCTGGCGCGGGCCTGAACGAGACGGAAGCGGCGCGGCTCGCCGACGTGATCGTTCGCATTCCGGAATGCATCGGCGCGCAGGTGCTGCTGATCGATCACGACGTCGATCTGATCGACGCCGTGTGCGAGGCGACGCTCGTGCTCGATTTCGGCAAGCGGCTCGCGCTCGGGCCGACGCGCGCGGTACTCGACGATCCGCTCGTGCGCAGCGCATATCTCGGCCAGGCGTTCGACGAGCATGAAGCCTGAAGCACTTGGCGCGGCGCGCGCGCCGCACCCCATTCGACAAGGAGTCCGGCGATCATGCGGCTCGAAGTGAAAGATCTCGTCGTCCATCGCGCGAACAAGCCCGTGCTGCACGGCGTATCGCTCGCGGTCGCGCCCGGCCGGGTGACGGCGCTCGTCGGCGCGAACGGCGCCGGCAAATCGACGCTCGTGATGAGCATTGCCGGCGCGCTGCCCGCGACGTCGGGCGACGTGCTGCTCGACGGCGCGCCGCTCGGCGCGCTGCGGCCCGAAGCGGTGCGTCGCCGCGGCGTCGCGGTCGTGCCGGAAGGGCACCGCGTGCTCGGTGATCTGTCGGTGCGCGACAACCTGCGCGCGGCGGGCGCGTTCCTGTCGGCGCGGCGGCTCGATGATGCGATCGACCGCGCGCTCGCGCTCTTCCCGGAGCTCAAGCCGAAGCTCGATGCGCGCGGCAATGATCTGTCGGGCGGGCAGAAGCAGATGGTATGCGTGTCGCAGGCGCTGATCGGCGAGCCGCACACACTCCTCATCGACGAGCTGTCGCTCGGCCTCGCGCCCGCAGTGACGAAGCGTCTCGCGCAGACCGTCGCGCAGATCGCGAACGACGGCGTCGCGGTGCTGCTGATCGAGCAGTTCACGACGATCGCGCTCGCGCTCGCGACGAACGCATACGTGCTCGAACGCGGGCGCGTCGCGTTCGCGGGCAGCGCGCAGACGCTGCGCGAGCGGCCGGAGATTCTGCACGGCAGCTATCTCGCGTCGAAGGGAAGCGGCGCGAACGCGGCGTGACGCAGGCGAGCGAAGCGGCGGCGGGCGCGATGCGAGCAGGCCGGCCGCCGCTCGCGCGGGAACGTCGTTCCGATCGGCGCTCGGGGCCCGAAACTCAGGACAAGGCGCGACGCCGCACGAACTCGCGCGGCGTCATGCCATAGCGCTGCTTGAAGCTGCGGCAGAAATGCGCGCTGCTGCTGAATCCCCAACTGAACGCGATTTCGGAAATCGCGGGTTTCGCCGCGCGCGCGTTGTCGAGCGCGTCCTTGCAGCGCTCGAGCCGGCTCGACCAGATGTAGCGGTCGATCGTCACGCCTTCCTCCTCGAAGATCCGGTGCAGATAGCGCTTCGAGCAGCGCAGCTCGCGCGCGATCCGGTCGATCGACAGGTCGGCGTCGGCGAGATGGCCGTGGATGTATTGCTTGACGCGCATCCGCAGCACGGCGGGCAGCGCGACGTGCGCGCCTTGCGCGTCGCGCTGCGCGGTCAGCGTCGACACGATCAGGCCGAGGATCGTCTCCGACAGCGCGGTGCCTGTCGTGCCGGGCAGCGACGGCAATTGTTCGGATAACGACACGAGGAACGACGACAACAGCGAGAACAGCCCCTTGAGCTCGAACTCGCAAACGTCCGACGTGTGCAGGCCGGGCACCGCGAAGCCGCCGAGCTGCCTGCGCGGAATCTGGATCGCGAGCTGCTCGACGTGCGTCAGGTTCGCGATGCTGTACGGCACGCGCGGGTCGTACAGACTCCAGTCGCCCGTGCGCAACCGGAACACCTTGCCGCGCTGCTCGATCTCGCTCACGCCGCTCAGTTGCAGGATCAGCTTGAAGAAGTCGGAGCCGTGATCGTGCAGCGCCGCGACGGGCCTCACGATCCGGTGCGCGGGCGCGGCGATCGTGAACACGCGCATCGGGCCGATCTCGTACTGGCTGAGCTGCGCGTCGAACGCGTCATCGCCGTCACAGCACGCGTCGAGTCCGCCGAAGTATTGCGTGACGACGCGGCCCCACGCGCGGCCGCGAAACGCGGGCGATTCGCCCGCCGTCGTGAAGAATCTGCCGTTCACCATGCGCTCCTTGCGAGTACACGTCCAGCCGGACCATGCAGGGGCATGCGGTCTGCCCGGATATAGTTAGCATATTAAATATTTGGCACAGGCTGAATCCGGTTTACTCCGCACGCGAAAATCGGCTGCTTAGGCAGCGATTTTGACGCGCGAGCGGCCGCGTTACGTGCGTTGGCCCACACAAGGGTCCGCGCGGCCGCCGCCGGGCGCGAAAGACGATCAGAAACGGGTCAGCATCCCGATGCGCGCGAGAAACTGCGAGCGCGAGCCCGACTGCGCATCGGGCCCCATCACGCCGTTGATCCACGCGTGCGCGCCAGCGCTGCCGCCCGCGTACTGATACACGGTTTCGACATACGCGGACGTGCGCTTCGACAGCGCATACTGCACGGCCGCCGTGACCTGATGCGCGTAGTTGCGGTCGAGCTGCGCGTTGCCCTTCATGTATTCGTAGTTCGCGCCGATCGTCCAAGGCGCGCCGACGTAGCGCGCGCCCGCCTGGATCACGTCGATCGCCGCGCCCGTCAGCGTGTTGCGCGTGTTCGTGTACAGCAGGTTCAGATCGAACGCGGACAATGCGTAACGCGCGCCGAGCCCCCAGTTGCGCAGCCCGTCGTGCCCGTTGTTCATCTGCGGATACTTGACTTCGACGTATGCGGCGCCGAGCGCGAAACTGCCCGTCTCGTACTTGAGGCCGGCGCTGACCGTGCTGTTCGCCGACAGCCCGCCGCCCGCCTGATTGCCGAAGCCGTACATCAGGCCGAACACGAGCCCGCTCAGGTTCGCGCTCGTGTACTTGACCGAGTTCGGCACGCGGCTCGAGCCCGCCATCCGGTCGAAGTCGAACGAGCCGGTCGGATTGTTTGGAATCCCGAGCGTCGAGAACGGCCCCTGACGGAAGTTGTACAGGCCGCCGTAGCGGAACGCGCCGTCGAACGAGCCGAACGTCAGCGAATCGGTCATGAAGTCGTATTGCTGGCCGAACGTCACGCTGCCGAGCCGCTCGCTCCATAAGCCGACGAGCGCGGTGCGCGAGAACATCGAGCCGGGCGCCGGCAGCGCGGCGCCGTTGCCGAGCGCGTATTGCGACGTCAGCTCGAAGATCGCCTTCGCGCCGCCGCCGAGATCCTCGGTGCCCCTGAGCCCCCATAGGTTCGGCACCGCGATGCCGTCGTCGAAATTCACACTGTGCCTGCCGCCTTCGTTCGACACGTACGACACGCCTGCATCGATCAGGCCGAACAGCGTGACGCTGCCGCCGGACGCGTGCGCGCCCGTCGCGACGGCGAGCCCCGCCGCCGCTACCGCAAACTTCTTCATCGTCGTCTCCGTTGGGGGTGTCGTTATGCGCGGCGGCGCTCGGGGCGCCGCCGTCGATCTCCGGCTCGGAGTGTGGAGCAGCGTGCGGCGCGCATCTTTCCCGACGGCGCACAAACACTAGCTCGACGATGCACTCGGCGATCGTCAGACGTTATGGATGTCGAAATGAAATGCGCGGCGTGGCGCGATGCGGCGCGCGCGCCGCACGCCGGAAACGAACGGCGTTGCGGCGACGGCATTCAGGCCGCGTCGCGCGCGTTGGCGGCGGCCGTCGGCAGATCGTCGGCGGAGCGCGCGCGCACGTAGCGCGCCGGGTTGTCGGCGGCCACCTCCAGCGCGCGGAAATGTGCGGCGCCGCACTGTATCCTGCGCCGCTCGTACGCTTGCAGATCGCCGTCGCCGATGCCGCTCTTCGATTCGACGACGAAATAGAGCCGCGGCCCGTCGCCCTCGGCGATCAGCACCGCCCAGTCGGGGCTGTAGCTGCCGAGCGGCGTCGGAATCCTGAACCAGCCGGGCAGCTTCGCATACAGCCTGACCGCGTCGTCCTGTTCGAGCGATTCGACGAAGGCGCGCTCGGCGGGCGTTTCGCACGGCACGTCCTCGTGGATCGATTTCGCCGCGCCGCGCCGCATGCTCGACAGATAGCCGGTAAGCGGTTCGTCCTCGAACAGCGACAGCGCATGCACGTGCTCCTTGCCGAGCAGCTTGTATTCGATCCCGTCGACGAGCGCGTCGCGCTTGCAGCGCTCGAGCGTCGCGGCGGCGAGCGCGATGAAACGTTGAGGATTGCGCGGGAATTCGTCGAGCCGGCCGCTTTCGATCAGCACGGTCGCGATCGTGCGCCGCGTGAGCTGCGTGCGGTCCTGCAGCTCGGTCAGCAGATCCGGCAGGTCGAGCTCGCCTTCGTCGATCGCGATCGCATCCGCCGCCTCGGTTTCGGTTGCCTCGACGCCCGACGCGTCGATCGCGATGTCGGCCTTGCGCCATTGCAGCCGCGCGCGCGCGACGGCGGGCGCCGCCTTCAGCGCGGCGACGCAGCGCTCGATCAGACGCGCGTTGTCGAAGTTCACGCGGTACGTCGTCCGGTACTGGATGCGCTCCCACAGCGCACGGAATTCGTCGCTGAGGCACACCGCCTTGCCGTGCGCGTCGCGCCGCAGCGCGATGGGGCGGCGCTCGTCCGCGTTGCGCACGTCGAGCCGGCCCGCGAGCTTGCGCAGCATGTCGACGATCAGCGCGCGCTGCGCGTCGAATTCGTCGGGCAGCGGCAATGCGCGCAGCTTGAGCGCCGCGCGCAGCGTGTCCTGCACGCGGCCGCGCGCATCGAGATAGCCGGCGTCGCGCAGATACGTCCACAGCGCGGCCGACCGCTCGATGCCGAGCGGCTGCACGCTGCCGTCGCCGGCCGGCACGGGCAGCGCGGCGAACTGATGCGTTTCGACGATGCCGAAGCGGATTCCCGTATCGGCTTCGATTTCCTTCTGCAGGTTCTCGGCGAACTGCTCATAGCTTTCGCCCGCGATCACCGTCAGCGTGTTGACGTCGAAGCCGCGCACGCGCTCGCCGCGCTGGTCGACGGCGAGGCGCAGCCCGCGGCCGATCGTCTGGCGACGCTCGCGCTCGCTGTGGATGTCGCGCAGCGTGCAGATCTGGAACACGTTCGGATTGTCCCAGCCTTCCTTCAACGCCGAATGCGAGAAGATGAACTTGAGCGGCGTATCGAACGACAGCAGCCGCTCCTTGTCCTTCATGATGAGGCCGTACGCGCGCTCCGCATTCTCGCGGCTGCCCGCGCTCCTGTCGCTCGTGTCGGTCCAGCCGCCTTTCTTGTCGATCGAGAAATAGCCGTCGTGCACGGCCTGCGCCGCGAGATCGGCGTCGACGCCGCCGAACAGCGCGCGATATTCGGGCAGCTTCGCCGCGCGCCGGTATTCGTCCTCGAACAGCAGCGCGTAGTCGCCCTTGAACGGCTGGCCGTGGCGGTCGTACTTGCGATACTTGTCGACCGCATCGACGAAGAAGAGCGACAGCACCTTCACGCCGAGCGGCGTGAGGCGCAGTTCCTTGTCGAGATGCTCGCGGATCGTGCGGCGGATCATCTCGCGCTGGATCGCGAGCGTGTCGAGGTCGCCGTATGTGTCGCCGATCGACAGGAACGCGTCGCCGCCCGGATAGCGCAGCACCAGATACTCGGCGCCGCGCGCCGCGTGAATCTCGCCGATCCGGAAATTCGCGTAGACGGCGCGGCGCGCGACGCGCTCGAGATCGTCGCCGTCGGAGACGGAAACCGTCTGCCGCTCGACGTCGCCCGCCGCCGTCGCGACGTCAAGCTCGACGCGCGCGGCGATCGCGCCGCGCCGGCTGCCGATCGACATCACGCGGATGAATGGCTTGTTGTGCGCATCCTCGACGGTCGCCGACGCGATCTCGATCTGCTTGACGAGCTTGCGCTCGTACGCGTCGATCGCATCGAGCCGGTAGAGCATCTGGTACTTGTCCGCGTGCGTCGCCGAGTAGCGCAGCGTGCAGAGCGGGCGCATCGCGTCGAGTGCTTCCTTGCCGCGCCCATCGAGCCCGCCGTCGACGCTCTGCGGCTCGTCGACGATCACGATCGGATGCGTCGCTCGAATCAGGCCGATCGGCTTTTCGCCGCCCGTCTGCTCGCTGTCCTTGTAGAGCGTGTTGACGTCCTTCTTGTTGATCGCCGCGACCGTGACGATCATGATCTGCACGGTCGATTTCGACGCGAAGCTGCGCACCTCGCCGAGCTTCGCCGAATCGTAGACGAAGTAGTCGAACGGCACGCCCGCGTACAGGCGCCGGAAATGCTGCCCGGTGATCTGCAGCGTCTTGTACACGCCTTCCTTGATCGCGACCGACGGCACGACGATCACGAACTTCGTGAAGTCGAAGCGGCGGTGCAGCTCGAAGATCGTGCGCAGGTACACATAGGTCTTGCCCGTGCCCGTTTCCATCTCGACGGTGAAATCGTTCGAGCTTGGCGCGCCGGACGGCGGCAGCCCGTTTCGCACCTGCACGCGCGCGAGATTCTCGGCGAACGTGTGCGCGTCGAGCGTCAGCCGATTGCCGACGCCGAGCCCTGATTCGGCCATCCCGAGCGAAATCTGCGGGCTCGCGCGCCGCCGCGCGGCCTGCGCGGTCACGCTGAATTCGGCGCGGCACGCCTCCTGGCCGCGAAACAGATCGCATACCGCCTCGATCGCTTCGAGCTGATAGTCGAGATCCGACTCGAAATGCAACTGCATGCTCAATCTTCCTTGTCTGCGTGTGGCTCGCGTGCGCGCATCAGAGGCTCCGGATGCGCTTCACGCCGTGCTGCTCGAGGATCGCCGACAGGTTCACCTTCGCGACGTCGTCCGCGAAGCCGCTGTCGCGGAACACGCAGGTCAGCTCGCGCGTATCGGCGGCGCCCGCCGCGGCTATCAGCTTGACGATGCCCTCGCCGAGCGCGTCGGTCGACGCGCGGTCGATGTGCGTGTCGAAGCACGCGACGATCGCGCCGTCGATCACGTGGACCGCCTTGCCGGCGATCGTCCGCGCGTCGATCGGCGCGCACAGGTCGAGCCCGAGCTTCAGCATCAGTTCGTACAGCAGATCTTCCTCGGAGCGGTTCGGCTTGACGTGCTCGACGGCCGCGAACAGCGACTGCTGGATGTCGTCGCCGCGCGGGTCCCATTCGGAGACGTTCGTCGAATCGAGCCTGAACACGCGAAAGCCGAGGTCGGCGCGCACGCCCGGATGCTCGGCCGCGACCCGCGCCGCCGAGCGACGCAGCCGCTCCTTCGTCAGCTCGGCGAGATTGAGCGGCACGCGCTGCGCCGCGCAGAAATCGGCGGCGGCCTTCTGGTCCTTGCTGCCGGCGTCGAGCGGCTCGGGCAACTGCACGAGCACGTAGCGGCGATTGCCGCCGTCGGCCGCGTTGAGCGCCATCACCGCGTGCGCGGTCGTGCCCGAGCCGCCGAAAAAGTCGACGATCAGATCGTCGCCGTCCGTGCACCAGCCGATGATCGACGCGGCGAATTCGACAGGCTTCGGCTGATCGAAAGGAATGCCGAGCGACTTCATCAGCGCGTCGTCCGAGCCGCCGAACGGCAACACCGACGGCACGTTCTCGTACATGTTCTCGTCGAGGAAGTAGATCCGCTGCGGCTGCGTGGTCTCGTCCGCGCCGAATTCGACTAGACCCTTGTCGATGAGCGCCTGCATCGTCGCGGGCGGATTGCGCCAGCCGCGCTCGGGCACGGGGCACGGCTCGCCCGTCACCGGATGCACGAGCGGCACGAAGTAGTCGTCGGGCGCCTTCTTCTTGTTCGGCCACGCCATCGACACGAGGCGGTACACGCGGCCATCGGCCGAGATCCGGTCGTACATCGCCTCGCCGCCCGACAGCGTCGTCTGCGACTTCACCCAGCTACGGTACGCGGCATTCGCGTCCGCGATCGTCGCGGCATCCGCGATCGCGCCGCGCGCCGCGTCCAGCATGCGTTGCGCGTTGCGCTTTGCCCGCTTGAGCGGCGCGCGCTCGAACAGCAGCTCCGCGTCGCGCGCGAACAGCACGATCGATTCGTGCTGGTACGCGATCCCGCGCGCGTCGCCCTTCGGATTGCGCTTGTCCCACACCGCGACGCCGAGCTCGTTGTCTTCGCCGAAGATCTCGCGCATCACGAGCACGAGCGCGTGCTGCTCGTGCTCGTCGATGTGCACGGCGATCACGCCGTCGTCGGCGAGCAGATCGCGCGCGAGCTTCAGGCGCGGATAGATCATGTTCAGCCAGTCCGTGTGGAAGCGGCCGCTCGCGTCGGTGTGGCTGCTGACCCGCTTGCCGCCCGTCGTCTGGCCGGTCAGCTCGAGATAGTGGCGCAGGCTGTCGGTGAAATTGTCCGGATAGACAAAATCCTTGCCGGTGTTGTACGGCGGATCGATGTAGACGAGCTTCACGCGTCCCGCGTAGCTCTTCTGCAGCAGCTTCAGCACCTCGAGGTTCTCGCCCTCGATCATCAGGTTGCGAGTCGACGCCCAGTCGACGCTCTCGCGCGGGCACGGGCGCAGCGTGCCCGTCGACGGCGTGAGCGCGAGCCGGCGCGCGCGGCGCTTGCCGTGCCAGTTCAGGCCGTACTTCTCGTCGGCGTCGACGACGGCGCCGACCATCGCCGCGAGCACGTCGAGATTCACCGACGCGCCGTCCGGTCCTTCGGTCACGACGTCCGGAAAGAGCGCCTTCAGGCGCTCGACGTTCGCGGACACGAGATCCGCGGATTGCGCTTCCGGGCTCGTCGCATCGAGTTTCTGCATCATCCTTTCCATCCATTGCATGTCATCGCGCCGGCATGCGGACCCGATTTTCGGGCCGCGCGGCGCGGCAAAGGCGAAACGCTAGCGATCCGTCACGCGCAGGTCAAGGACTTGCGGCGGGGCGCGGGCCAGCGTCCGGCGACGCAGATGTTTACCACAGGTTCGGAAGCCGGCCGCCGGCGCGGGCTTTCGCCGCGCGTGCGCGAGGCCGCGCGCGATGACAAAAGGCCCGGCGTGAGTGGCCGTCGAATGCCGCGGGGTCTCGCAGGAGATCGGGCGAGCGCGGCGGGAAAAGCGGCGGATGCGGGAGAAGCGGGAAGGGCGGCACGGCGCGGCGCGGTGGCCGGCCGTGCCGCGCGGCGGATCAGAACCGCGTGCGGATGCCGGTCGTCAGCTCGAGCTGGTTGGTCGCGCCGTGCGTCGACGCAACCGTGTAGCCGCCGTGCAGGCGCATGTAATCGCCGGCGAGATACAGCTCGGTGCGCTTCGACAGGTGGTAGAACACCGAGCCGTACAGCGTTTCCTTGAAGCCGTTGCCGACGCCCGACGTGAGGCTGAAGTTGCCGATGTTCGCGTTCGGCACATTGCCGTCGCTGTTGTAAGCGGCGTTGTGCACGCGCATCTGCTGATAGCCGAGTTCGTAGTCGAGCGGGCCCTTCGGCGCGACCTTGAACGATACGGTCCACGCGTTGTCCTGGCGCTGGCCGAGCGCGCCCTGATCGCCCAGGTAGCGGAAATAGCCGGCGTTCACGCGGAAGATGTCGAACGTGTAGTTGCCGCCGACCGAGAACGACTTGTTCGCGTAGCCCGCGTGGTTCACGTGGCTGAAGAAGCCCGACACGTTGAACGGGCCGCCGTTGTAGCCGAGCGCGGCCTGGTAGGTCGAGTTCTGCCCGAAGCTCGTCGAATTGCTGAACGCGTAGCCCGCGCTCGCGAAGATGCCGTTGCCGAACAGCTTCTTCCACGCGAGGCCGTTGTTGTAGCGCGTGCCCGTCGCACCCGCCGCGTAGAAGATCATCTGCTTGAAGTTGTTCGCGTTCGTCCAGCCGCCTTCCTCGGTCGTCAGCTTCGCCGAGCCGTACGGGTCGCCGTAGATCGCCGCCGCGTCGCGCGCGATCGTGTTCTGAAAGCCGGCGGTGAGCTTGCCGAACGTGCCGTTTTCGATGCCGACCCATGCGTCGCGGTCGAAGATCTGGCCCGGGTCTTCCATGTTGCCGTCGGCAACCGTGTATTCGCTTTCGAGCCGGAAGATCACCTTCGTGCCGCCGCCGATGTCCTCCGCCCCCTTCAGGCCCCAGCGGCTGCCGCTGAACCACGGCTCGCCGCCGAGCCCCATGCCGATCACGTGATCGCCCTTCGCGTTCGCGTGCGACTGATAGGTGGGAAAGCTCAGGTCGATGAGCCCGTAGAGCTGGACGCTCGACTGCGCGTGCGCTTGCGGCGCCGCGCAGGCGGCCGTCGCGATGGAAAGTGCCAGGTATTGTCGTTTCAAGATCGTCCCCTCCGGTATCGTGTTGACCGCCATTCTTTCGTAGTACGCAGCGTCGGCTGCGCAGACGCGGTGCGATGCGCGTCGAACGGCCACGTCATCGTAGTGGGCGCAATCCTTCGCGGCGCTTTCGCGCCGGCCGAGGAAATCTCCGGATAAGTACGGGGTGGTGCTCGTTTTTCGGCTGGGTCAGGCGAGGGCGCCGCGCTCGAGGCCCGGCGCGGCGGCTCATTCGGCCGCGTCCTTCGTCCGAAGAATGTAGCCGAGCCCGCGCAGCGTGATGATCTGCGCGAGCGAGCCCGACAGGTGCTTGCGCAGGCGGTGGATGTAGATGTCGATCGCATCGGCGCTCGGCTCATCGTCGAGGCCGTACACGCTATCCATCAGGCGCGCTTTCGATACCGTCTTGCCCTGCTGGAGCATCAGCGTTTCGAGGATCGCATGCTCGCGGCGGCGCAGCACGAGCGGCACGCCGCCGCACTGGAATTCGCGTGTCGCGAACAGATAGACGAGATCGCCGCATGCGAGCTGCGTCGCGCCGACGCCGCATTGCCGCCGGATCAATGCGCGAATCCGCGCGACGAGCTCGCGCGATTCGAACGGCTTCACGACGTAATCGTCGGCACCCGCGCTGAAGCAGTCGACCTTGTCGTCGACCGAGCCGTGCGCGGTCAGCATCAGCACGGGCACGTTGTCGCCGCGGCGGCGCAGCCGCGCGAGCAGCTCCTTGCCGCTCATGCCGGGCAGCCGCATGTCGAGCAGCAGCGCATCGTAGCGCTGCGCCTTCAGCACCGTGTCCGCGCTCTCGCCGTCAGGCGCCGAATCCACGCCGAAGCCTTCGCCGCGCAGCAGATCGATGATCCAGTGCGCGAGTTCCGCGTTGTCTTCCACGAGCAGCAATTTCATCAGGACACTCTCAATTGCGATAGGCGGGCAGCCGCACGGTCATCCTCACGCCCCGGTTGCCCGGGCCCGTCGCGAGCGAGACCGTGCCGCCGTGCGACTGCGCGATCTCCTCGACGATCGCGAGCCCGAGGCCCGTGCCTTCCTCGTCCTTCGCGACGCGATAGAAGCGCTTGAACACGTGCGGCCGCGCTTCGGCCGGAATGCCGGGGCCGTCGTCGACCACGTCGAGCACCACCGCGTCGCCGTCGCGCCGCGCGCTCACCGTCACGCGGCCGCCTTCGTGCGTATAGCGCACCGCGTTGTCGACGAGATTCATCAGGAGCGCCGACAACAGGCTTTCGCTGCCCGCCACCAGCAGATCGTCGTCGAGCTCCGCGCCGAGATCGATGCGGCGCCGCTCGGCGAGCACGATCGCCTCCTCGAGCACGCCCGACACGACGGCCGCGACGTCGACGCGCGCGGCGAGCCGCGCGGGCGACGCGGCTTCCGCGTGCGCGAGCAGGAGCAGCTTGTCGGTGACGTCCGCCATCCTGCGGCTGCTGCGCTGCATCGACGCGAGCAGCCCGGCGAGCGCCGCGTCGTCGCTCTCGCGCTGCCGCGCGCACTGGATCTGCGTGTCGATCACCGCGATCGGCGTGCGCAACTGGTGCGCGGCGTCGGCGATGAAGCGCCGTTGCGTCGCCGCGTGCAGGTTCAGCCGCGCGATGCACTGGTTGATCGCGTCGACGATCGGCCGCAGCTCGAAGTGGAGCCGCTCGGTGCGGATCGGCTCGAGCTCCATCGGCCCGCGGTCCGCGACGTCGTCCTTCAGCTTCATCAACGGCCGCAGCTCGAACGTGAGCCCGAGATAGACGAGCGCCATCGCGAGCGCGAGCATCAGCGCGAGCCGCCAGAGCTGCGGATGCCAGATCGCCGCGATCATCATCTGCCGCGACGTCTGCGTCTTGCCGACGACGACCGTCACCGTTTCGGTGTCGCCCGCGTTGTAGAGCTCGCGCGTGTACGCGACCGCGCGGATCTCAAGCCCGTTGAGCGCCGTGTCGAACAGCACCGGCTGCGCGCCGGGCGCGGCCGGCACGGCCGGGCCGGCGAGATCGGGGTTGCCGGCGAGCAGCCGGCCGCCGCCCGTGCGAACCTTGTAGTACACCTGATCCCGCGCGGGCGACTCGAACAGCTCGAGCGCGGCGGGCGGCACGTTCGCGACGAGCGCGCCGCTTTCCCAGTCGACGTCCTCCGCGATCGCGCGCGCGGACGCGACGAGCGCGCCGTCCTGCACGAGGTCGGCGGTCTTGCGCGCGGTGTCGTACGACATCGCGCCCGCGATCGCGACGAACACGGCAAGCGGCAGCAGCAGCCACCAAAGCAGTCGGCCGCGCAGGCTGTGCGACATGCCGTTATCCCCCAACTCCAGCGCAGAAAACGAAACGGCGCACCGAAGATGCGCCGTTTCGTTGATGCATCGTCTTCAGAACGCGGCGGGCCGCCACTTCAGGAGCCGCTTCTCGAGCCGGGTCAGCAGGAAGTCGGCAGCGAGCGCCACGACGGCGAGCACGATCATCGCGGCGAACACGCCGCTCGCGTTGAACGCGCCCTGTGCGGTCGAGATTAGCAGACCGATGCCTTGCTTGGAACCCAGAAATTCCCCGACGACCGCGCCGACGAGCGCGAAGCCGAAGCTCACGTGCAGGCTCGCGAGAATCCAACTGAGCGCGGACGGAATCACGACGGAGGTCGTGATCTGCCGGCGCGACGCGCCGAGGATCTGCGCGTTCGCGATCAGGTAGCGGTCGGCCTCGCGCACGCCCTGGAACGCGTTACCGAACACGACGAAGAACACCATCACCACGGCGAGCGCGATCTTCGACGCCATCCCGAGGCCGAGCGCGATCACGAACACCGAGCCCAGCACGACGCGCGGAATCGAGTTCGCGATCTGGATGTAGAGGCCGAACACGTCGGCGAGCAGCTTGTTGCGCCCGAGCACGATCCCGCAGAAGACGCCCGCGACCGAGCCGATCAGAAAGCCCGCGATCGTCTCCTCGAGCGTCACCCACACCTGCAGCAGCAGCGGGCCCTGCGACGTGCCGTTGACGAACCAGTCCTGGATCTGCGCGGCGATCAGCGACGGCATCGAGAAGAAGAACGGGTCGATCCACTTGAGGCGCGCCGCGATCTCCCAGCCGCCCAGCGCGACGACGAGCACCGCGATGCGCAGCCCGACGATCAGTTGCCGGCGCCGCTGCAGCCGGCGCTGGGCGGCGCGCTCTTCGTCTTCGAGCGAGGTGGTGGTGCCAAGCGGCGTCGGAAGCGTCATGTCAGTCATGCTCCAGTCCTTTCCTGTTTATGCGATCTGCACTTCTTCGCGCAGGTCGTGCCAAATGTCCTTCGAGATTTCGATGAAGCGCTGCTCGTAGCGCACTTCCGACGTGATGCGCGGGCGCGGCAGATCGATCTCGTACACGCGCTTGAGCGTCGCCGGGCGCGACGTCAGCACGAACACGCGGTCCGCGAGCGCGATCGCCTCCTCGAGGTCGTGCGTGACGAACACGACGGAGCCCTTGTTCGCCGACCAGAGCTGCAGCAGCTCGTCCTGCATCAGCGTGCGCGTCTGCATGTCGAGCGCCGAGAACGGCTCGTCCATCAGCAGGATCTCGGGCTGGTTGATGAACGTCTGCGCAAGCGCGACGCGCTTTCGCATCCCGCCCGACAACTGGTGCGGGTAGTGCTTCGTGAATTTCGCGAGCCCGACGCGGCGAATCCATTCCTCCGCCTGCGCGTATGCGGATTCCTTCGAGCGGCCGCGAAAGAGCGGGCCCGCCGCGACGTTGTCGATCACCGTGCGCCACGGGAACACCGCGTCGGCCTGGAACACGAAGCCGATCCGCGGATCGATGCCGTCGACGGGCTTGCCCATCACGCGCACCTCGCCGGACACGGGCTTCAGGAGCCCCGTGATCAGATTGAGCGTCGTCGATTTGCCGCAGCCCGTCGGGCCGACGATCGCGACGAACTCGCCGCGCGCAACCGACATCGTGAAGTCGTGCAGCGCGACGGTCGCACGGCCGTCCGGCGAGATGAAGCGGCACGACACGTTGCGAAACTCGATCGCGGGTGCATGGGCCGAAACATGTTGATTCATCGCTAGAAGTCCTGCATCGGAACCGGCGCCGTCCGTGCGGCGCCGGCGGCCCTCGCGAGCCTGGTTCAAAACTGATCGCGCGTCGGGCGCGGCGCTCGTTTCACGCTCACTTCGCGCTCACGAACTCGTTCGTATAAGTCTTCGACAGATCGATGTGCTTGCCCTTCACCGAAGGGTTGAACGCGGACAGCACCTTGAGCACCGTCGCCGGGCCGTCGGCGGGCATCCTGCCGTCGGGCGTGTACATCGGCAGCGACGCCTTCAGCGCGCTCACGTAGAGCGCCTTGTCCTTCTGGTAATCGGCGGGCATCTTCGCGGCGATCTCTTCCGCGCTGTGCGTGTGGATGAACTGCATCGTGCGCGCGAACGCGTGCGCGAGCTTTGCCGCCTGCGCCTTGTGCGTGTCGGCCCACGCGGACTGCACATACAGGCTCGCCGCCGGATACGTGCCGCCGAGCGCGGCGCGCGTGCCGTCGAGCGTGCGCAGATCGACGAGCACCTTCGCGTCGCCGTTCTTCTCGAGCACCGACACGGTCGGCTCGGTCGTCATCCCCGCGTCGATGCGGCCTTGCTTGACGGCCGCGATGAAGCTCGCGTCGGCGCCGACGGGCAGCATCGTGTACTGGTTCGCGGCGATTCCGTGCTGCTGCGCGAGGTACTGCGTGAGGAAGCTCGTCGACGAGCCGAGGCCCGTCACGCCGAGCGTCTTGCCCTTCACGTCGGCCATCGACTTGATCGCGCCCGCGGCCTTCGTCGACACCATCTCGACCTCGCCCGGCACCTGGCCGAGCACGGCGATCGCCTTCACGTCCTTGCCCTTGCTCTGCAGGTCGATCGTATGATCATAGAAGCCGACGACGCCCTGCACCGCGCCCGCGAGCAGCTCGTTCTCGGCGTCGACGCCCGCCGGCTGCGACTGCAGATCCACGTCGAGCCCTTCCGCCTTGAAGTAGCCGAGCTCCTGCGTGAGACGCGCGGGCAGGTAGATGAGCTTCGTGATGCCGCCCACCATGATCGTGATCTTGCCGCCGTCGTCGGCGAAGGCGGGCTGCGAAGCGAAGCCGAAGGACAGGCCGGCCGCGACCGCGGCCAGGCTGAGCGCGCGAAGAGTGGTGCGCATCGGGAGTCTCCAATGTTGTCTGTATCGAGCGATGCTTGCTGCATCGTCGAAACGAGTATAGGGAGACGAAACCTTCCGCAACCTTTCGCGAGCGCGGCTTTCTTTTAGGGGTTTTCCAGCAACGCCGGCGGCGGCGGGGCGAAGCGCCCTTGAACGGCGCTAAGCCGCGCCCAGCATCGCCGGCACGCCGAGCCGGCTCGCCGTCCAGCCCGCGCCGTACAGGCCGAGGCCGAAGATCGCGTGCGCGACGACGCTGTGAAAGCGCGCGGCGGCCGGCCGCGGCGTGCGGCTCGCCGCGATGCCCGCGCCCATCGCCGGCTGCATCACGAAGAACGGCGCCGCGACGCTGCCGATGCCGACGGCGAGCGCGGGCCCGAGCGTAGGCGCCGCCGCCCAGCCGAGGCCCCAAAGCGCGAGCAACAGCGCCGCGAACGCGATGCCGATCAGATAGTGCGCGAGCCAGCCGATCGCGCGCTCGCCGGCCATGCGCGGCGAAGCGGCGATCGGCGCGTGGCGCACGCGAGCGCGCGCGAGATGGCCGAGCCAGCGGCCGACGAGCCCGTAGTCGAGCGACGGAACGCCGAAGCAGCGCTTGCGCACGAGCGCCCAGACGTCCATCGCGACGGTCGCACCCGTGCCGATCACGAGCGCGCAGACGGCAAATGCGAGCGCGTCAGACACCGACGGCCTCCTTGCGCGTCGACCACTTCGCCGGCGCCCGCGCTTTGACGAGCCAGCACGCGGCCATGAAGCGCACGTCGGCGCCGTACACGTATGGGTCGAACGCGGCGCGCACCGTGTCGACGACCCGCGCGCGCATGGCGTCGTCGAGGTCCGCGAACATCTGGCCGACCGGGCCGAACCGGCTGAAATGGCCGATCAGCTCGCGCTCGGGCAGTGTGCATTCGACGTCGATCGGCCGCACGTCGACGCCGCGCCAGCCGCTTTGCGCGAGGACGGCTTCGATCCGCCGCACCTCGCCGAAGAAGAACTGGCCGGGCGCGTCCGGCTGCCGCGCGGGCAGGCTCGGCAAGAGCGGCGCGGCCGCGCGCTCCGCCGTCGTCATGAACGGGTTCTCCGCCGCGCCGCGCCACGCAATGAACGCGAGCGGCGCGTCGGACGACGCGGCGCGCAGCAGGTTCGCGAACGCGTCGACGGCGTTCTCGAAGAACATCACGCCGAAGCGCGAAATGATCGTATCGAAGCTCGCCGGCGCGAACGCGTGCGTTTGCACGTCGGCGTGAACGAAGCACACCGGCACGCGTTCGCGCTCGGCGCGGCCGCGCGCGGCGGCGATCAGCGGCTGCGACACGTCGACGCCGACGCAGCGGCCCTGCTCGCCGAGCATGCGCGCGACGGCGAGCGTCGTCGCGCCCGCGCCGCAGCCGACGTCGAGCACGTGCCGCCCGCCGCCCGCGCGGGCCGCCTCCACGAGCAGTTCCGCGAACGGCTCGAACATCCGGTCGAGCACCTGCTGCGCGTCGGCCCACGCGCGCCCCGCGCGGCCGTTCCAGTGCGCCGCCTGTCCACTGTATCCGCTGTATCCGCTGTCTCCGTTATCGCTCCGATCCGTGACGTTCATCGTCGTGCTCCAGTGCTTGCCTTCGAGAGGCCGGAGCTACACTATGCCAATTCAAGTCCACTTGAGGTCAAGCGCGTGGGAAACCTGGATATCGCCGAGGTCGCGCAGCGCTCCGGCGTGCCCGCGTCGGCGCTGCGGTACTACGAGGAAAAGGGGCTGATTGCATCGACGGGCAGGCGCGGGCTGCGCCGCACGTTCGATGCGCGTGTGCTCGAGCGGCTCGCGTTGATCGCGCTCGGGCGCGCGGCGGGCTTTTCGCTCGACGAGATCGCATCGATGTTCGACGCGCAAGGGCGGCCGAGCATCGACCGGGCGATGCTCGCCGCGAAGGCGGACGAGCTGGACGGGACGATCCGCAAGCTGATCTCGATGCGCGACGGCTTGCGGCACGCGGCCGCGTGCACCGCGCCGAGCCACATGGAATGTCCGAAGTTCCGGCGGATTTTGCGGGCCGCGTCGGACGCGCGCCGGGCGAAGAAGGCGCCGCAGCCGCCGCGCGGCTAGGGCGCGGCGGGCGCGGCGGTTGGGGCGGGCGCGCATCGTCGCGCGATCGGCCGATGCCGGAGCCGGCACGCGAGCGACGCCGCCATCGCCGGCATGCCGGCAACCGGCGCGCCGGCAGCGCCTGCGCGCCGCTCAATCTCAATGCATGCCAGCCGCGACACGTCCGACGAAATCGACGCCGGTATCGAACAGCCGCCCGACGAACGGAACCAGGTTCGGCGCCATCAGTTGAACGAGCAGCAGGCCGACGAGCATCGTCACCGGAAAGCCGACCTGGAAGACCCCGATCTGCGGCGCCGCGCGATTGAGGATGCCGAGCGCGAGGTTCGCGATCAACAGCGCCGCGACGACGGGCAGCGCAAGCAACAGCCCCATCTCGAAAATCGCCGCGCCGAACGCGACGAGCGTCTGCCAGCCGGCCGCGCGCAGCAGATCGGCCGAGATCGGCACGAGCCTGAACGAATCGACGAGCGCGGCGAACACCTGCAGATGCCCGTCGAACGCGAGAAACGCGAGGATCGCGACCGCGTTCAGGAAGCGCCCCATCACGGGCGTCGCGCCGCTTGCGTGCGGATCGAAGAAGGTCGCGAAGCCGAGCCCCATCGACAGGCCGATGATGTCGCCCGCCGCCTCGATCGCCGCGAACACGATCTGCATCGTGAAGCCGAGCGCCGCGCCGATCAGGAACTGGTTGACGATGATCCACACACCCTGCGCGGAGAACACGGTGACGACGGGCATCGGCGGCAGCGTCGGCGCGACGACGAGCGCCATGAAGCCCGCGAGCCCGATCTTCACGCGCACGGGCGTCGCGCGGTGGCCCGTCACCGGCGCGATCGCGACGAGCGCGAGCATCCGCACGAACGGCCACAGGAAGGCGGTGAGCCATCCGTTCAGTTGCGCGTAAGTGACGGAGAACATCGGTCGGTGTCGAAGGCTAGGACGGAGCGGAACAAGCCGATGAACTGGAAGAACCGGAAGAACCGGACGAGCCAGACGAATCGGGCGGGCGCGCCGCGCGAAGCAACGGCGTCAGCCCGCGCCGAGCGTCGCGACGCGCAGCAGGGTCTCGCGCAGGTAGTCGATCATCGTCGACAGCATCCACGGCCCGGCGATCACCATCGTCGCCGCGACCGCGAGCAGCTTCGGGATGAACGACAGCGTCGCCTCGTTGATCTGCGTCGCCGCCTGGAACAGGCTGACGACGAGGCCGACCGCGAGCGCGACGAGCAGCAGCGGCGCGGCGAGCAGCAGGCCGATGTACATCGCCTGATGCGCAAGCGTCATCACGTTTTCGGGGGTCATCTCGACTCTCCTCGATCTACCGGTCTAGGTGAAGCTCTGCGCGAGCGAGCCGATCAACAATTGCCAGCCGTCGACGAGCACGAACAGCATCAGCTTGAAAGGCAGCGACACGGTGGCGGGCGAGACCATCATCATCCCCATCGACATCAGCACGCTCGCGACGACCATGTCGATGATGAGGAACGGGATGAAGATCGTGAAGCCGATCTGGAAGCCCGTCTTCAGCTCGCTCGTGACGAACGCGGGCACGAGGAGCGACAGCGGCACGTCCTCCGGCCCCTGCATCGGCGCGGCCTTCGAGATCTTCGCGAACAGCGCGAGATCGGTCTCGCGCGTCTGCTTCAGCATGAACGTCTTGAAGGGCGCGGCGCCGCGCTGCACCGCCTGGTCCATCTGCAGCGTGCCTTCGGAAAACGGCTTGTACGCGTCGGCGTAGGCGCGGTCGAGCACGGGCGACATCACGAACAGCGTGAGGAAGAGCGCGAGGCCGACGAGCACCTGGTTCGGCGGCGTCGACGCGGTGCCGAGCGCCTGCCGCAGCAGCGACAGCACGATGATGATCCGCGTGAAGCTCGTCATCATCAGCAGCATCGCCGGCAGGAACGACAGCATCGTGAGCAGCAGCATCGTCTGCACGCTCAGCGAGTAGGTCGTGCCGCCGTTCGGGCCCGGCGCCGAGTTGAACGCCGGCAGGCCGGCCGCCTGCGCGCACGCGAGCGCGGGCGCCAAGCCGATCAGGATGGCGGGCAGCCAGCGTAGCGCGCCGCGCGGGAAAGCGGTTTTCATCGAACGACTGCCGGAGTGGGCGTGCGCGCGTGCGGCGGCATCCGCGCGCGGCGCGACGAAACGAAGGCGCATGTCAGCGATCCTTGCCGCCGTCGCGCTTGAAGCGCTTCGCGGCCTCGCCGAGCATCGCGTCGCGAAAGCGCGCCCCGAAGGAAGCGCCCTCGGGGAACGGGCCGGGCGCACGGGGCAGACCTGCGCCCGCGGACGCGCCGCCCGCCGCGCCGATCACGCCCGCCGAGCCGGCGGGCAGCGTGTGCAGCAGGCGCACGTTGCCGGGCGCGACGCCGAGCACGAGCCAGGTATCGCCGATCTCGACGACGGTCGCGCTCTCCTTGCCGCCGACCGCGACGCTCGCGACGATCTTCAGTGCGCCGCCGCGGCGCTGCGGCTGAAAGCCGAAGCGCCGCGCGAGCCACGCGCAGCCGAACACGAGGCCGATCACGACCGCGAGCCCGACGAGCGTCTGCAAAACCGCGCCGACGCCGAGCGACGGCGCGGCCGAGCCGACGACGACGCCCGACGCGAGCGACGCCGCGTGATTCACCGCGTTCATGTCGGCGGCCGAAGCGGGCAGCGCCGCCGCGCCGGCCGCGAGCGCGGCAAGCGAGGCGCGCGTCAACGCCGCGAGCGGCGCGCTGCGCGGTTTCATCGGTTCAGCTTCCGGATGCGTTCGGACGGCGTGATGATGTCGGTGAGCCGGATGCCGAACTTGTCGTTGACCACCACCACTTCGCCCTGCGCGATCAGGCAGCCGTTCACGAGCACGTCCATCGGCTCGCCGGCGAGCCCGTCGAGCTCGACGACCGAGCCCTGCGCGAGCTGCAGCAGGTTGCGGATCGCGATCTTCGTGCGGCCGAGCTCGACCGTCATCTTGACCGGGATGTCGAGGATCAGGTCGATGTCGTTGTGCGTCGAGCTCGCCACGGCCTTCGACAGCGGCCGGAACACGCCGGCGCCCGTCGCGCCCGTCTCGATCGGCTGCTGGTTCTGCTCGGCGAGCGCGGCCGCCCAGTCGTCCATCGCAGCGTCTTCCTGCGGCGCGGCGGGCGCGGCGGGCGCCGCGCCGTCGGCCGCGGCGGCGCTCGTCGCGGTGTCCGCAAACGCCTGTTCGTCGATGCCGTCGGCCTCGGGGGTCGAGTTCAACTCAGTCATATCCACCTTCCTTCATCGTATCGCTTGCGCTGATCATCTTCTGCACGCGCAACGCGTACTGGCCATTGAAAATGCCGTATCCGCACTCCATCACCGGCACGCCGTCGACCTTCGCGCTGATCGATTCCGCGATGTCGAGCGGCAGCACGTCGCCCGCGCGCAGGTTGAGAATCTTCTCGAACGTCGTCGGGACCTCGGCGAGATCCGCGACGAGCTCCACTTCCGCCGATTGCACCTGCTGCGACAGCACGCGCACCCAGCGGCGGTCCACCTCGAGCGCCTCGCCCTGGATCGGCGAACTCAGCACGTCGCGGATCGGCTCGATCATCGAGTAGGGCATGCAGATGTGCAGCGTGCCGCCCGTCGGCCCGAACTCGATCGAGAACTGCGTGACGATCACGATCTCGTTCGGCGTCGCGACGTTCGCGAACTGCGTGTGCATCTCCGAGCGCACGAATTCGAACGCGAGCGGCCGCACGCTCTTCCACGCGCTCGCGTAATGCTCGAACACGAGATTGAGCAGCTTGCCGATGATCCGCTGCTCGGTCGCCGTGAAATCGCGGCCCTCGACGCGCGTGTGGAAACGCCCGTCGCCGCCGAACAGGTTGTCGACGACGAAGAACACGAGGTTCGGATCGAACACGAACAGCGACGTGCCGCGCAGCGGCTTCACGTGCACGAGGTTCAGATTGGTCGGGATCGGCAGGTTGCGGGTGAACTCGCTGTACTTCTGCACCTTCACCTGGCTCACGGAGATCTCCGCCGTGCGCCGCATGAAGTTGAAGATGCCGATCCGCAACAGGCGCGCGAAGCGATCGTTGATGATCTCGAGGCCAGGCATCCGGCCGCGGACGATCCGCTCCTGCGTCGCGATGTTGTAGGGGCGAATGCCGGACGCCTCGGCCGGTTCGTCGGCCGAGTCGTCTTCGCCCGTGACGCCCTTGAGGAGTGCATCCACCTCCTCCTGGGACATGAATTCTTCGTGGCCCATGCGCGCTCCTTTGCCGGCGGCGTTATTGGACGACGAACTCGGTGAACAGCACGTCGTCGACGCGCGCGCTCAGGTTGCCCGGCTGGGTCGGCTGCTCGATCAGCGTCTTCAGCTCGTCGGCGAGCGCGTGCTTGCCTTCGAGCGTCGCGAGCTGCTCGGGATGCTTGTTCGACAGCGCGAGCAGGATCCGGCTGCGCAGCTCCGGCATGTGCTGGGTCAGGTACTCCTGCGCCTTCGGATCGGTCAGCTTCAGCGAGAGGCCGACGCGCAGGTAGTGCTGAGCGCCGTCGTCCGACTGGAGATTCACGGTGAGCGGCTCGAGCGCGAAGAACACGGGCACCGCGAGCGGCGGGGGCGCGCTCGGCGCCGCGCCGCGCGCGCCTTCCTTCGACAGCACGAAATACGTGCCGCCCGCGGCGGCGGCGGCGGCGACGATCCCGATCAGCAGGAAAAGGACGACGCGCTTGAGCTTGCCGGACGAGGCCGGTTTGTCGACGGTCGGGTTTGCGGTGGTAGCCATGGCGTGCCTGCGGGAAGACTCTAGGTAGCCTGCATTGTTCGGCATCCGGGCCGCGCACGATGGGCGGAATAGAGGGGGGATTTGCGGCTATCTCAGCCGTTTGTCCGTCGGGCGGGCGAGGGCGGCGGGGGCGATCGGGCGCGGCGGACACGGCCGGGCGCAAGCGATGCGGCGGGCGAGAGCGGCGGGCGGGCCTGGCTGTGCGGGCGAAAAGGCGGGGCGAAAAGGCGGGGCGAACGGGAGGGAAGAACGGGGGAAGAACAGAACGATGCGGACGGGAAATTCGGGCTGACCGGACGCGAACCGCCGGGCGCCGGCCCGGCGAATCAGATCGGCAGCAACGTCAGCAACGGCGCGATCAGCACCATCGCGACGCCCGCGATCATCATCGTGAGGCTCGACACGACGCCTTCCTCGCTGCCGATCTCGCGCGCCTTCGCGGTGCCCACCGCATGCGCGGCCGCGCCGAACAGCGCGCCGCGCGCGAGCCGCGAGCGCAGCGGCACGAGCGCGAGCACGAATTCGCCGACGAGCATCCCGCAAATCCCGGTCGCGATCACGAAAAGCGCGGTGAGGTCTCGCGGCGCGTGGATCCGGTCGGACACGGCGAGCGCGAACGGCGTCGACACCGAGCGCGTGACGAGGCTGCGCTGCAGCTCGGGCGACAGGTGCAGCAGCTTCGACAGCAGCAGCGACCCGCAGATCGCGACCGCGATCCCGACGACGACGCCCACCGCGAGCGAGAACCAGTGGCGCTTCATCAGCTCGCGGTATTCGTAGATCGGCACGGCAAACGCGATCGTCGCCGGGCCGAGCAGCCACATCAGCCAGCGCGTGTCGCGGAAGTAGACCGCGTACGGAATGCCCGTCAGCGCGACGAACGAGACGAGCACGGCCGGCACGAGCACGAGCGGCGAGAAGAACAGCGTCTTGCGGTACGCGTAGAGCCGCTTCGACGCGAAATAGAGTGCGATCGTCAGCGCGAAGCAGCCGGCGGAAATCGCGGCGCTCGAAGGCGCGGCAAGCAACGAGAGATCGGGCGTCGTCATGATGCAGTCCTTAGAACCGGTGCCATAAACGAATGGCAGTGAAACTGGGGCACCGGCCTCAGGCCCGCGCGCGGCGGCGGCCGGCGCGCACGCGCGTCACCGCGAGGCGCCGTTCGAAGCCCGCCGCGACGTCGACCGCGATCGCAACCGACAGCATCACGAACGTGGTCCCCGCGACGACGACGAGCGCGAGCCGCCAGCCGTCCGCCTTGAAGAGCCCGCCGTACTGGACCGCCGCGACGGTCGCCGGGATGAAGAAGAGCAGCATGTCGGACAGCAGCCAGTTCGCACCGTCCTTCACCCAGCCGGGCGCGACGCGGCCGGACAGCAGCAGCGCGAGCAGAACCGCGAGGCCGACCACGCCGGACGGCACCGGCACGCCGAGCGCGCGCACCGCCCAGTCGATCGCCGCCCACAGCGCGCCGAGCGCCGCCGTCTGCAGCGCGATGCGCGCCGCGCGGCCGGTGCGCGCGGGCGCCGCCGCCGGGCGGGCCGCCGCTGCTGCCGTAGCCGAGATCCTGCTCATCGAACGCTCCCGAAATGCCTTGCTTTACAGAATGGAGGCAGTATAGGATTCACGCGTTCATAAATAAAATGACTTGGTTCTATAAAAACCATTCCGTTTGGGAATCTTCACCGATTCGCTCACTGAACAGGAGTCGCCGATGGAGCTGCGCGCGTTGCGTTATTTCGTCGAGGTCGTCAGGCAGCAGAGCTTCACCGTGGCGGCCGAGCAGATGCACGTCACGCAGCCGACGATCAGCAAGATGGTGAAGGCGCTCGAGGACGAAATCGGCTCGCCGCTGCTGCTGCGCGACGGCCGCCAGATGGTGCTGACGGACGCCGGCCGGATCGTCTATCAGCGCGGCCAGGACGTGCTCGCCGCGCAGGCGCAGCTTCAGGCCGAGCTGAACGATCTCGGCACGCTCGGGCGCGGCGAGCTGACGATCGGAATCCCGCCGCTCGGCAGTTCGCTGTTCACGCCGGCGATCGCCGCGTTCAAGCAGCGCTATCCGGGAATCGAGCTGAAGCTGTTCGAGGAGGGCGCGCGCATGATCGAAGAGGCGCTCGTCGCGGGCGAGCTGGAGCTGGGCGGCGTGCTCGAGCCCGTCGATCCGGCCGTGTTCGACGTGCTGCCGATGGTGCGCGCGCCGCTGCATCTCGTCGCGCCGCACGGCTCGCGCTGGGACGCCGACGAATCCGTGCCGCTCGCCGACCTCGCCGACGAGCCGTTCGTGTTCTATGCGGAAAGCCTCGCGCTGCACGACGCGGTGCTCGACGCGTGCCGCAAGGTCGGCTTCACGCCGCAGATCGTGAGCCGCAGCGGCCACTGGGATTTCATGGCGGCGCTCGTGCACGCGGGCGTCGGCATCGCGTTGCTGCCCGAGCCGTATTGCCGGCGGCTCGACGCCGCGCAGTTCACGTGCCGGCCGATCGTCGAGCCGGAGATCGCATGGGCGGTCGCGATCGGCTGGCTCAAGAAGGGATATCTGTCGCACGCGGCGCGCGCGTGGCTCGACGTCGCGCGCGAGAAGGGCCCCGTCGATCCCGGCGACGATCTCGCGTTCGGCAGCCTGCGCGCGCGCTGAGCGCGGCGCGGCGCATGACTCGCATGACGCACGGCGCGCGCCGCCGCCCGCCGCTCAGTGCCCCATCGCGGGCCCGGCCCCCTTCCTGGGCTTCGTCACCCACACGAGCGCCGCAAGCGCGACGAATCCGACCGCCGAAATGTAGAAGAAGTCGTTGGTCGCCATCATGAAGCCCTGCTGCGTGACGATCTGGTTGATCTGGGCGGTCGACACGTCGCCCATGATGCCGAGCCGCGCGAGCGCGCCTTGATAGTCGAGCGTGCTCTGCGCGTAGACGTTCACCGATTCGGCGAGCCGCGCGTGGTGATAGATCGCGTCGTTTTCCCAGAACGTCGAGCTGACCGCGGTGCCGATCGCGCCCGACAGCGTGCGCAGGAAGTTCGACAGCCCCGATGCGCTCGCGAGCCGCTCGTCGGGAATGCTGGAGAGCGTGATCGTCGTCATCGGCACGAAAAAGCATGCGACGCCGATCCCCTGCACGAGCCGAGGCAGGATCACGTGGTTGAACGGCACGTCGAGCGTGAACGTCGAGTTCCAGATCGACACGCCGGCGAACACGACGAATGCGAAGCTCGCGACCATCCGCAGATCGAGCCGGTGCATGTTGCGGCCGATCAGCGGCGACAGCACGAGCGCGAGGAAGCCGACGGGCGCGGTCGCGAGGCCGGCCAGGCCCGCCGTGTAGCCCATCACGGTCTGCAGCCACAGCGGGAAGATCACGACCGAGCCGAAGAACGCCATGAAGCCGAACGAGATGATCATCGCGCCGAGCGCGAAGTTGCGATCCTTGAAGAGCGACAGATCGACGACCGGCTCCTTCTCGGTGGCCTCCCAGGCGAGCATGAACGCGAGCGACACGACGGCGATCAGCGCGAGCGACGCGATGAACGTCGAATTGAACCAGTCGCGGTCCTTGCCGAGGTCGAGCATCATCTGCAGGCACGACACGCCGATCACGAGCAGCGCGAGCCCGATCGTGTCGATCCGCTGCTTCGTCGTCTTCGTCTCGCGGCCGCGCAGCAGGAAGAACGCGCACGCGGCGGAAAACATGCCGATCGGCAGGTTGATGTAGAAGATCCACGGCCACGTGTAGTTGTCGGTGATCCAGCCGCCCATCACGGGGCCGAAGATCGGCGCGACGATCACCGTCATCGCCCATAGGCCGAGCGCGAGCCCGCGCTTCGCGGGCGGATAGCTGCGCATCAGGATCGTTTGCGACAGCGGCACCATCGGGCCGGACACGAGCCCCTGCAACAGCCGGAACGCGATCAGCGATTCGAAGTTCTCCGCGAGGCCGCAAAGCGCGGACGCGATCGTGAACGCGAGCACCGACAGCGTGAAGAGCCGCACCTCGCCGACCCGTCGCGCGAGCCAGCCGGTCAGCGGCACCGCGATCGCGGAGGCGACCGAATACGACGAGATCACCCAGGTGCCTTCGCTCGTCGCGACGCCGAGGCTGCCGGAGATCGTCGGCACCGCGACGTTCGCGATCGACGTGTCGAGCACCTCCATGAACGTGCCGAGCGCGAGCCCGACCGTCAGCAGCGCGAGCGTGCCGCCCGACAACGGCGCGGGCTCGGCGGGAAGGGAAGCGGAAGCGGGGGCCGTCGCAGCCATGCGTCAATTCTCCTGAGGGGCGACTGTTGCCCCGACATGCTTTCGTGCATCGATATCGGCCGGCAGTAAGTGTCTTGTCAGCTTCTGCCCAGACAGATAAATGTGCGGCAAACGGGCCGCGATCCGAAGGTCGTTCATGGCCTTTCCCGGTCAGCGATCGCCCGGCGGCGGCGCGGCGATCGACGCGGCGCACGCGGAATCGGCCACGCCCGGCGCGTTCGCGATGAAGCGCCGCAGCAGGTCCGTCAGGAGCGCGAGCTCGTCGGCCGAGAAGCCCTCGAGCTGCGCGTTCAGCTCGGTCGCGATCAGCGCGGGCAGCGCCTGCGCGGCCCGCGCGCCGCGCTCGGTCAGCGCGAGCTCGATCACGCGGCGGTCCGATTCGCTGCGCGCGCGCGCGATGAAGCCCTTCTTCTCGAGCCGGTCGAGCATGCGCGTCATCGAGCCGCTGTCGTACGACAGCTTGCGCGACAGCTCGAACGGCGTGCGCGCATAGCCACGCGCGAGCAACAGGATCACGCTGATCTGCTGCGCGGTCAGCTCGAGCGGGCCGAGCGCGCGATCGAGCCGCTCGACGAGCGCCTGCCGCGCCTTCGTCAGGTAATAGCCGAGGCTCGATTCGAGCTCCATGTGCTCCGGGTCGTAAAGGCCGCTCATCGTCAAGCTGTCCGGTCGATTGCACGAACCGCAACAGTGCTTTCCAGGAAAAACGCCGCCAGTATCTTGAATATTTATTGCATAGTCAATATTATTTCGGTCAATGAGTTATGCGCTTAACGCACCGCCAGAGACAATGTTCTGACTCGCTCGTTCTGACCTGCTTAGCACGCGCCGCCGCTTTTCGTTCGGCATGCGTCCCGAGGATTTCCCCATGCCGTTCCTGAAACATGCCGCCGGAGCGCTGCGCCGCAACCTGTCCGACACCGCCCGTCATACGCTGTCCGGTCCGAATCGCGGCTGGAAGATCGCGCTGTACGCGGCGCTGCTGATCGTGCCGGGCGGCTCGCTCGCGGCGCTCGGGTTCGCCTGGTTCGATCAGCGGCGGCACCGCGGCGCGCGCAACGGCGGCGGCCGGGCCACGTCGGTTCAGGAACCGTCGACGCCGCAGCCATGCCTCGCCGCTGCGCATGGCGAGCCCGCCCGCTGCTGCTCGTGAAAGGCCGTCCGCGCACGGCTGCCGACGCGCGCGTAACGCGCGGTAAACCGATCCGCCGCGCCGGTAACACATCCGGCCCCATCCGCGCCTTAACCTAGCGTCTGCGCATTCCCGCACCCGTCAGTTACCATTTCGGCCACGCCGTCGGCGTTTCGGCCGCATCGCCCGCTCGCCCGGTTCACCGGCGGCCGCCTCGACAGGAATCCAGAACATGCCGCATGTCCCACATCCGCGCGCGCGCCGCGCGCTGAGCGCCGCCGTCGCCGCAGCGGCCGCCGTGCTGCTCGCCGGCTGCGCGGTCGGGCCCGACTATCACCGCCCCGACGCGGCGATTCCCGCCGCGTACAAGGAAGCCCCGCCCGGCTGGAAGGTCGCGCAGCCGGCCGACCGCGCGGACCGCGGACCGTGGTGGTCGGTCTACGACGATCCGCAACTGAACGGGCTGATCGACAAGCTCAACGCGTCGAACCAGACCGTCGCGCAATATGCGGCCGCGTACCGGCAGGCGCGCGCGCTCGTCGCCGAGGCGCGCGCGTCGTACTTCCCGACGCTCGGGCTGACCGCGAGCGAATCGCGCGCGTCGAGCGCGCTGTCGTCGGGCACCGCGTCGCGCGGCACGACGCGCACGATCGGCAACACCTACAGCGTCGGGCTCGACGCGTCGTGGGAGCCGGACCTGTGGGGCAAGGTGAGCCGCACGGTCGGCGCGCAGAAGGCGGGCGAAGCGGCCGCCGCCGCCGATCTCGCGAACGCGCGGCTGTCCGCGCAGGCGACGCTCGCGCAGACCTATTTCCAGTTGCGCGCCGCGGACGCGACGCAAAAGCTCCTCGACGACACCGTCGCGTCGTACCAGAAATCGCTGCAGCTCACGCAGAACCAGTATGCGCAGGGCGTCGCCGCGCGCTCGGACGTGATCCAGGCGCAGACGCAACTGCAATCGGCGCAGGCCGCCGCGATCGACAACGGCATCGTGCGCGCGCAGTACGAGCACGCGATCGCGACGCTCGTCGGCGAGCCGGCATCGACGTTCGCGCTGCCGCCGATGCCGCTCACGGCCGAGCCGCCCGCGATGCCGATCGACGTGCCGTCGGCGATTCTCGAGCGGCGGCCCGACGTCGCCGCCGCCGAGCGGCGCGCGGCCGCCGCGAACGAGCAGATCGGCGTCGCGATCGCCGCGTTTTTCCCGACGCTCACGCTGTCCGCCTCGGGCGGCTTCCAGAGCTCGGTGTGGTCGCAGCTCTTCACGCTGCCCGCGCGCTTCTGGTCGGTCGGCCCGCAGCTCGCCGCGACGCTGTTCGACGCGGGCCTGCGCGCCGCGCAGACGGAAGCCGCGCGCGCGACCTACGATCAGGACGTGGCCGCGTACCGGGCCGCGGTGCTGTCCGCGTTCCAGGACGTCGAGGACAACCTCGCGTCGCAGCGCATCCTCGAACAGGAAATCGTCGTGCAGCGGCAGGCGGTCGAGTCCGCGCAGCATGCGCTCGACATCACGCTCAATCAGTACAAGGCGGGCACCGTCGGCTATCTGAACGTGCTGACCGCGCAGACGACCGCGTTCAGCGCGCGGCAGAAACTCACGACGATCATCGGGCAGCGGATGGTGTCGTCGGTCGGGCTCGTGAAGGCGCTGGGCGGCGGATGGGACGTGTCGCAGATCGCGCGCGAGACAGGCGGCGTGCAGGCGCCCGCCGCGCTGCCGGCATCCGCGCCGGCTGGGGCGGTGGCACCGGCAGCCGTGCCGGCGGCGGCCGTTCGTCCGGCGGACCGGTCGGCGGCCGTGGTCGCGACGGCCGCGACCGATGCGCCGGCTGTTCGAACGAGCGCCACGCCCGCGCAGTGACGAAACCGGCCGGCGGCCCGCCGGTCGGCGCATCGGCGCATCGGCAACTTGCCGCCTTCGGCGTCAGCGCGCCGCGTCGCCGTAGATCAACGACACCGCGCCGCCGCCGATCGGATGGCCGAGCAGGTTCAGCAGGCCCGCGAGGTTGTCGCGCTGCTCGGGCGCGGCGCTCGCGGTGCCGCGAAACGACGCGCCCGTCGCGCCGAAATTTCCTTGCCCCGACATCATCAGCGGCCCTTTCGACGTCGACAGGTCGAGCGTCGAATTCGCGCCGCGCGCCTCGAGCACCGCGCGGTACGACCCGAGCGGCTTCACGCGCGACACGCGCGAGCTCATGTCGGTGATCGTCACGGTGAGCTGGCCGAACGCGTCCTTGCCGAAGAGCCGCCAATCGGTCCAGTCGAGCCGCACGTCACCCTGCAGGTCGAGCGTGTTGAACGGCGTGCCGAGCCCCGCGAGCAGCGACGCCGGCACCGCCATCGCCCCCGCCGACAGCACCGCACCGCGCAGCGTCGCATCGAGCGTGACCCCGTCGGGCATCGCGTCGGTCTGGCGCAGCCGCATCCGCACGCGCCCGGTGAAGAGCGGCCAGAACTGCGTGCGCCATTCGACGCGTCCGGGCAACAGCGTCGACGCGCTGCGGTCCGCGCCGGGCGCGAGCAGGAGCGTCGCCGAGCCGCGCCAGAGCGAGCCTTCCGGGTCGACGAGATTGACGTGGCCGCCCGTCGCGCGCGCGAACTGCGGCGTCACCCACGACGCAGGCAGCAGCGCGACGAGCGTGACGAGCATCGCCGCGCCGCCGACGACGACCCACGGCGCGACGCGCCGGATGCGCATCGGCCAGGTCATCGGCATCCGGGCACTCCGCCGGCCGTATAGCGCATCGACATCGCTCACTTGACCGACGCCGGCTGCAGCACGGCCGTCAGATCGACCTGGCCGTCCTCCTTGAGCGCGCTCACGTGCGCTTCGACGACCTGCGCCTTGAACTGGCGGCGCACGTCGTCGAGCCACTGCGTCCACGCGGGGAACGACGCGTTTTTCAACTGGATCTGCACGCCGCCGCCAACGACTTGCGGCGCCGCCGCCGCGAGCCCGTGATCGGACAGCGACGCGGCGAGCGCATCCTTCAACGCGACGCCCGTCGGCGCGACGCCTTGCGCCGCGCCCGCGAGCGAGCGCGCTTCATTCGCCTGCGCGGTCATCTCGGCGAGCTCGTGACGCATCGTCGGCAGCTCGCGCTGGATTCGCGCGCGGCCCTCCTGCGCGGGCGACCACAGCACCGAATAGGCGATCGCCACCGCGAGCGCCGCGCCGCCCCAGCCGAGCAGCAGCTTCTCGCGCGCGGTGCGGCCCTCCCAGAACTGGGTCAGCGCTTCGTTGAACTCCGTTTTCATGACCGGCTCCGAATGGTCCACTTGCCCGTGCTGCTGTCGATCTCGCCCGTGAGGCCGTTGCGCGCGAGGCGCTGCGCGAAATCGGGGTCGACCTTGGTCTCGGGCTTGAAGCCGACGTCGAGCCGGCGATCGTGATAGTCGAGCGACGCGATGCCGTTCGGCGGCAACGGCCCGAGCGAGCGCGCGAGGCCGCTCGCGAGCGACAGGAAATCGTTCGGCGACAGCTCGCCCGCCGCGATCCGCAGCCGGTCGAGCTGGCGCGTCATCTGCGCGGCCGGATCGAGCACCGTCGTCGTCTTCGGGAATGCCGACAGCAGCGTCTCGGTGATCTGCGCGGCGAGCGCGTCGCGTTCGCGCGAGAGCTTCCACCAGTGCGCGTTCGCGCCGATCACCGCGACGACGAGCGTCACCGCCGCGAGCGCGAGCGGCGCGCGCAGGCGCATGAACGTCGCGCGGTCGAAGCGCCACGGCGCGAACTCGAATTCGAACTGGCACAGGTCGAAACGGGCGTCGAGCGCGCGGCGCACGAGCGCGTCGAACGGCCAGATCGCGGCGCCCGGCAGCAGGCGCTTGTCGTCGAGCGGCCGCACCGACGCGAGCTGCGGCTCGGCGCCCGGCTCGCCGAGCTCGTAGAGCTCGAGCGGCGTGCCGTTCGCGAGCGCCTCGAGCGTCGTCACCGCGGTCGACACCGGCGCGGCGAAGCCTTCGCCGAGCGCGCCGCGCGCGAGCGCGAGCTCGACGCGCGGCGCGGCGGCCACCTCCGGCAGCAGCGCCGCCGATTCCTCGGCGAGCGACGGCGCGCTCGCCGTCGCGGCCAGGCCGAGCGCGACCGCGACGATCGATTCGGCCGGCGCAATGGCGTCCGCCGCCGCGCCGTCGGCGGCCGCGTGGCCGCTGCCCGGCGCGCCGGCTGCGGCTTCGCGCGCGGCCGGCTGCTCGAGCGCGGCAACGGCCTCGGCCTCGGCCGCTCCAGCCGCATCGCGCCGTGACGCAGGCGGCAGGCAGCGCGTGACGGGCACCGCGCGCAGATGGCGATGCCCCGCCGCGGCGAACGCGTCGACGATGAACTTGAACCACGCGCGGTCGATCACCGCGAGCACGCGGCGCCCGCCGTCGAGCGCCGCCGGGTCGACTGCGATATGGCAGCCCTGCGGATCCTGGATCAGTTGATCCTCGATGATGTTCGGCAGCGCCTGCTTCAGTTTCGGCCCTTTCAGCGGCGGCACCGTCTGTTCGAGCATCAGCAGGTCGCGGGCGGCGACGACGAGCACCGTCGTCGCCGCCTGAGGCAGCAGCGCGAACGCCGCGCGGCCCGCGCGCTGCGTGTGGCCGCTCTTGTCGACGAGCGCGAACGGCAGCTCGGGCCATTGCCATTCCTGCAACGGCACGGCCGGCTCGCGCGGCGGCAATAGGACAATCAACGTGCTCAAGAGCTCCTCTCCCGGATGGCGTTGTTATAGCTGATCGCGAATGCGCACGATGCGCGTCGTGTGCGTGGTCGGATCACGATACACGAGCGACGTGCGATCCACGACCGCCCGGTCGTGCTCGATCCGGCCATGCACGATGAAATAGCTCGACGTGACGTCGATCTGGCCCGAATCGAGGTTCACGGTCGGCGCGCCGGCGCCGCGCAGCGCGAGCGTCACGTCGCCGACGTTGCGGAAGAACACGGTCTCGCGCCGCGACACGAGCGCCTGCGCGGACGACACGGACATCCCCGGCACGAGCGCCGCGATCACCTCGGCGGGCGCGGTGTTCAGATTGACGGGCGTCACCGTCGGCAGCACGGTGACGAACGGGCGCAGCCGCTCGACCATCTCCGGCGTGAAACCCTCGACGTCAAGCAGCGAATCGACGCTCGTCATCATCAGCGGTGCGGGCCCGCGGCCTTCGCCGCCCGCAATGCCCGGCTCGTCGGTGAAATTGCCGCCGCTCTCGGTGCCGCCGTCCGGCAGCGGAACGGGCACGCCGCTCGCGGCGCCCGGCAACTGGGCCGCCTGGAAGCGCGTCGCCGACTGCCTGAGTCCCGCGCGCACGCGGCGCGCGACGATCTTCGCGAGCTGCTGGTCGAGCCCGAGCGTCGACAGCAGCCGCTGGAACGTCTGCACCTGCGCCGCGTTCAGTTGCAGCGCACCCGGCGCGGGCGACGACACGAGATCGCGCAGGTTGAACTTCGCCTGCGCGTCCTCGATCGAGCCGGACAGAAAAGTGTCCGCGCCTCCGGCCGCGTCGGTCACGCCGACGCGGCCGAGAAAGTCGGACAGCTTCGTCTTCGCGATCGGCACCGCCCAGATCCCGCCGAGATAGGTGATGCCGGGCGCCGTGTCGCCTTCGGAGCGCAGCACCATCCGCGTCCAGTCGAGCGCGCCGCGCGCGACCCACTGCGCCTGCGCGAGCAGCCGCTGGTTCTCGATCCGGCGCACCTGCACCTGCTGGCGCCACAGCATCCCGGAGACGAGGATCGCCGACAGCGCGACGACGAGCAGCGCGTTGATGATCGCGACGCCGCGCTCGCGATGCGCGAGCGCTTGCGAACGGCCCGCGGGCGGGCAAACGCGGAAATCGCCGTCTGCGCCGCTGCCGCCGCTGCTGCGCGGCGCGCACGGCAAACGCGTCGACGCCGGGCGCGCCGGGCCCGGAGCGTGCGGGCCAAGCGGCGCGCGCCAGCGGCGAAGCAAAGCGAAACGAACGAGGAGGGCGAAGGCGCGCATGTCACTCCCCGATGAGGAAAACGCGCGTGATCGGCACGCGCAGCGACGTCGCGCCGATGCTGACCTCGAGCCCCGTCACCGCGCGCGGCGGCGGCGCATTGCCGAGCATCGGCACCTTGAGCGCGTTGTTGTTCTGCTCGAGCGCGTTGTCGGCGTCCGGCATGCTGGTCGTCCAGCCGACCTTCGGCACGTACAGCCGCGCGTTGATCATGCCGACGCCGCGCATCAGCGGCACCTCGCTCCAGCCTTCGGTGCCGCCGCCGCGCAGCGCGTCGCGCAACGCGTTGACGTCGCCGATCGGCGGCGACGCGTAACGCACGACGCGGCCGCTCGAGATCCGGTAGCGCACGACCTGCAGCCGCGGCGCCGCGCCCGGCGCGTCGAACTCGCGCACGATCTGCAGCGTGTCGCCCGCGACGCGCACCGCGGGCTGGCCCGCTTCGTCGTCGGTCGCGGCGCGCCGCGCGTCGATGCGCATCTGGTCGAACATCTGCGCGAACACGCGCTCGTCCTCCATCGCGGCCGCCACCTTCTCGCGGCCGCGGATGATCTGGTCGAGCCCGCGCCACGACAGGATCGCAATCACCGCGAGAATCGTGATCGCGATCATCATCTCGATCAGCGTGAAGCCGCGCGCGCCGTCGCGCGCGCTTCGCAGGAAGGCGCGCGCCCGCCGGGGGCGCTTCTCGCCGGGCGCGCGGCGCTCAGAGCGGACGGCTGGTTTCATTCGCAACCACCGTAACCATCTGCGCGAGCACGCCGGCGCGGCCGTTCATCGACACCGCGATCTCGACGCGCCTGAACACGGGATTCGGCGTCGAACTCACGCGCTGCGTGCAGGTGAGCGCGACGTTGCCCTGCGAGCAGTCGAACGTCTGCGAGCCGATGTCGGGCCACGCGTGCGCGAGCCGCAGTTGCGCGAGCGCGTTGTCCGCGCTCCAGCCGGCGAGCAGGCGCGCGTGCAGATCGGATGCGCCCGTCGCCATCGAGCCGACCGCGCGGATCGACGCCGCGAGCGCAACCGCGATGATCGCGAGCGCGACGAGCACCTCGATCATCGTGAAGCCGCGCGAACGCGCGGGCGAGCGGAGCGGGGCGGGCGCGCGCACGTCACCGCACCTCGTAGCGGCCGTTGCCCGTGCCGACGATCGTCGCGCTGCCGACCGCCGAATACAGCGTGACGCGCACCGGCACGTCGATGCTTTCGGTGCCGAACACGACCGCGTCCGTATGGGTGTCCGAGCCGGGATAGTCGATCGCTGCGCCTGTCACGCCGCCGTCCCAGTCGCGCGCGCGCAGCACGTCGTCGCGCAGCGGACGCCAGCCGTCGCCCGTGCGGATGTCGAAGCGAAAACCGTGATCGGTCGCGCGCCACGCGATCGGCCGCGCGCGCACCTGCGCCTCGTCGCCCGCCGTCTCGAACAGCAGCGCGACGCGCTGCGCTTCCTCGCGCAGATCGGTGCGCGGGTTGCGCCTGAGCGTGAGCGACGCGACCGACACGAGGATGCCCGCGATCACGAGCACGACGAGCATTTCGAGCAGCGTGAAGCCGCGCGCGCGGCGCGCCGGGAGGATTCCCGCCGGGCAGCCGGGCGAAGCGTCCGCGGAAGTCCTGAAGCGCGCCTGCGCGGCCCGGCCGCGAGAAACCCCCGCGTGACGCCGCGTGCCGCAAACGAAAATCGTGCCGGGTCGTGCGTACATCGAGAAAAGTGCGTGCGTCGCGCGAGAGCGTGGGGTCAGCGGCTCATTGCCACGAGCCGATGTCGGAATCGTTGCTTTCGCCGCCTTCCTTGCCGTCGGCGCCGTAGCTGAACACGTCGATCTCGCCGTGCACGCCCGGGTTCAGATACTTGTACGAATTGCCCCACGGATCGTTCGGCAGGCGTTCAAGATAGCCGCCGTCCTTCCAGTTGTTCGGGATCGGATCGGTGGTCGGCTTCTGGATCAACGCGTTCAGGCCCTGATCCTGGGTCGGATAGCGGCCGTTGTCGAGACGGTACAGCTTGAGCGCCTGCATGATCGTGCCGATGTCCTGCTTCGCCGCGATCCGGCGCGCCTCATCGGGACGGCTCATGATCTTCGGCACGATGAGCGCCGCGAGAATGCCGAGAATCGCCACCACGACCATGATCTCGATCAGCGTGAAGCCGCGTTGACGGCGTGCTGCCTGAGAGCGGCGAGTGATCCACGTTTGCATGAGTACTACCTCTTCTTCAAAAAATGAGCGGTGAGTGAATGTGACGCCGTGACGCGCGCGGTGCGAGCCGCATGGCGTCCGCTGCGTGAAGCCGCATTGTAAGACGCGACTTGCTTCGGGCTTCCACTCAACGCAAATTTCATATTCATCCGTACAATAGTGCGCATGAACGCGCTATCGATCCGGCTCCTTTCCCTCGCCCTCTTCGCGGTGCTCTGCGCGACGGCCACCTATTGGGTCGTCACGCTCTCCGCGCATCGGGCTCCGCTACCCGCCGCCGCCGCCCGCACGCCGGTGCGCACGGAGGACGCCGCAGCGCTGTTCGGCGGCCAGCTCACCCGCAACCCGGTGCAGGACATCCACCTGTTCGGCATCCTCGCGCTGCAGCGCGGCGCGGCGGCCATCGTCGGCATCGGCGGCGACGCCCCGCACGCGGTATCGCTCGGCAGCGAGATCGCGCAGGGCGCGAAGCTCGCCGAAGTGCGCGACCGCTCGATCGTCGTCGAGCGCAACGGCGCGCGCTCCGAGATCTTCCTGCCCGCCAATACGCCCTCGCCCGCGATCTACGTCCGCTGAAGCCGAACGCGCCGCCCGGCGGGCCCGCTTCGTTTCAGCCGGCCCGCCGCAGCCGCGGGCCGCGCATGCCTTCCGTCACTGCACCATGTTGTTGAGCTCGATGATCGGCAGCATCACCGCGAGCACGATCACGAGCACGATGCCGCCCATCGCGAGAATCAACAGCGGCTCGAGCAGGCTCGTCAGGAACATCGTGCGACGCTCGAGCTCGCGCGCCTCGCCTTCGGCCGCGCGGTCGAGCATCGTCGTCACGTCGCCCGTGGCCTCGCCCGAACGGATCAGGTGCACGAGCACGGGCGGAAACGTCTTCACGTTGTTCAGCGCGCGCGACAGCGCCGAGCCCTCGCGCACGCGCACGATCGCATCCTCGATGTTGCCGCGCATCGCGCGGTTCGACAGCGTCTCGCCCGCCGCCTGCAGCGCGCGCAGGATCGGCACGCCCGCCGCGCTCAGGATGCCGAGCGTGCTCGCGAAGCGCACCGTGTTGTAGCCGCGCACGAGCTTGCCCGCGAGCGGGGCGGTCAAAAGCCAGCGGTCGAACGCGAGGCGCGGGCCGTCGCGCGACAGCGTCGCCTTCACCAGATAGACGACGGCCGCAACCCCGATCAGGATCGCCCACCACCAATGCCTGACGAAATCGGACAGCGCCATCATCACGATCGTGAGCAGCGGCAGTTGCTGTTTCGTGCTCGCGAACACGTTGACGACCTGCGGCACCACGTAGCTCAGCAGAAACGTGACGATGCCGAACGCGATCACCGTGACGATTGCCGGATAGGTGAACGCAAGCAGGATCTTCTGCTTGAGCGCGTTGCGCTCCTCGATGTAGTCGGCGAGCCGCGACAGCACGATGCCGAGCTTGCCGGTGTGCTCGCCCGCCGCGACGAGCGCGCGGTAGATCTCCGGAAAGTCTCGCGGATGCTGCGCGAGCGCGTTCGCGAGCGAATGGCCGCCGAGCACTTCGGCACGGATCGCGGCCATCAGCTCGCGAATGTACTCGCGCTCCGCCTGCTCGGTCAGCACGGCGAGCGCCTCGTCGAGCGGCAGCCCGGCGACGAGCAGGCTCGCGAGCTGGCGCGTCAGGATCGCCTGCTCGCGCTGCGACAGCTTGCGCCCGAGCGCGAGGCGCTGGCTGCGCGCGCCGCGCTGCGCGCTCGCGGCCGGCTCGACGACGAGCGGCGTCAAGCCCTGCGTGCGCAACTGGCCGCGCGCGTTACGCGCGCTGTCGGCTTCGACGACGCCTCTTTGCGCGCGCCCCGACGCGTCGATCGCTTCGAAACGGAAGGCCGGCATGACGCTATGCGCCTCCCGTCACGCGCAGCACTTCCTCGAGCGACGTCGCCCCCGCCGCGAGCCAGCGCTCGGCGTCGTCGCGCAGCGTGCGCATCCCGTTCGCGCGGCCGGTCGCGAGAATCTCGGCGTCGGCCGCGTTGCGGTGGATCAGCGAGCGGATCGAATCGTCAACGGTGAGCAGCTCATACACGCCGCGGCGTCCCGTGTAGCCCGAATGCCCGCACTTGTCGCAGCCGACCGGATGCCAGACCGCGCGGCCGTCCTCGCGCCGCTCCTCCTTGCACACCGGGCAGAGCTGGCGCACGAGGCGCTGCGCGAGCACGCCGAGCAGCGACGACGCGAGCAGATACGGCTCGACGCCCATGTCCGTGAGACGCGTGACGGCCGACGCCGCATCGTTCGTGTGCAGCGTCGCGAGCACCAGGTGGCCCGTCAGCGACGCCTGCACCGCGATTTGCGCGGTCTCGAGATCGCGGATTTCGCCGATCATGATGATGTCCGGGTCCTGGCGCAGGATCGAGCGCAGCGCGCGCGCGAACGTCATCCCGATCCGCTCGTTCACCTGCGTCTGGCCGATGCCGGACAGATCGTATTCGATCGGGTCCTCGACGGTCATGATGTTGGTCGTCGCGGTCTCGAGCCGCGACATCGACGCGTACAGCGTCGTCGTCTTGCCCGAGCCGGTCGGCCCCGTGACGAGCACGATGCCGTGCGGGCGCGAGATCAGCTTGTCGAACTGCACGAGCGTGTCACGGCCCATGCCGAGCGCTTCGAGGTTCAGCCGCTGCGCATCCTTCTCCAGCAGACGCAGCACCGCGCGCTCGCCGTGCCCGGTCGGCAGCGTCGACACCCGCACGTCGACGGGCCGCCCGCCCACGCGCAGCGTGATCCGGCCGTCCTGCGGCAGGCGCTTCTCGGCGATGTCGAGCTGCGCCATGATCTTGATCCGCGAGATCAGCGCGCCGTGCAGCGCCTTCTTCGGCCGCACGACGTCGCGCAGCGTGCCGTCGACGCGAAAGCGCACCACCGACGCATTCTCGAACGGCTCGATGTGGATGTCCGACGCCTGCTCGCGCGCCGCTTGCGTGAGCAGCGCGTTGATCATCCGGATGATCGGCGCGTCGTCCTCCGATTCGAGCAGATCCTCGACCTCGGGGATGTCCTGCATCAGCCGCGACAGATCGACCTCGCCCTCGACCTCGCCGACGATCTGCGCGGCGCTGCCGTCCTGGCGCGCGTACGCGTGGTTGATCGCCTGCGCGAGCTCGTCGGCCGGCACGCGCTGCAACGAGATCGCGCCGAAGTTGCGCGCGACCTCGGCGAGCGCGGCCGGGCTCGTGCGCTCGCTGATCCACACTTCGAGCGTGTCCGCGTGCTGGTGCGCGATCAGGATCTGGCCGGACTTCGCGAAGCCGTACGGCAACAGCCGCGCGGCGAGCGGCGACGGCGCGCCGGCGGCCGGCTGATCCTGAGTGCCTTGCGCGAGCGCCTGCGTCACGGACGGGCTCCCGGCGATGCGCTGCCGGCGTCGCTCGCCGCCGCGGGCGCGCTGGCGGGCGCGGGCGGCGCGAGCTGTTGACGGCGCATCTTGTCGAGATCGAACAGGTTCATCGCGGGCGAACCGCCCTGGCTCGGGCCGAGCGGCATCGGCGGGACGACCGGGTCGTCCTTGTCGCGGATGACGTTGTTGTCCGATTTGTACGAGCCCGTCACGCCCTGGATATAGTCGTAACGATTCGCCGTCACCGCCTGCGCGGTCTCGCGGTCATTGATGATCACCGGGCGCAGGAACACCATCAGGTTCGTCTTCTTCCGCTGCTTGCTTTCCGAACGGAACAACTGCCCGAGCCAGGGAATGTCGCCGAGAAGCGGCACCTTGCTGTTGGCGACCTGGTAACTGTCCTGCATCAACCCGCCCAGCACGATGATTTCGCCGTTGTCCGCGAGAATCGTCGACTGGATCGAACGCTTGGTGAAAGACGGCCCCGTCACGGCATTTTGCGTCGAAGTCTCCACCGCCGAATCCTCGGTGTAGAGCTGCAGCTTCAGGATGCCGCCGTCGGTGATTTGCGGCTTCACGTGCAGCGTGAGGCCGACGTCTCGCCGATCGTATGTGTTGAACGCATTGTTCGTGGTGCCGCTCGTCAGGTTCGAATACGAGCCCGTCGGGATCGGCACGTTCTCGCCGACGACGATTTTCGCCTCTTCGTTGTCGAGCGTGATCAGGTTCGGCGTCGACAGCACGTTCGCGTCGCTCACGCCTGCGAAGTACTGCAGCAGCGCGCCGAGCCCCTGCACGCCGAACATGTTGTGCAGCCAGCCGACGTTGAGCCCCTGGTTGAGGCTGGTGAGATTGGCGGCCACCCCGGCTCCGGTGGACGTGCCATTTCCAGCCGTCAGGTTGATGATGCTGTTGCCCGTAATGGTGCCGGCGGTGGCCGCGAGATTCGTGCCGGCGAGCAGCGCGCCGCTCGCCACCTGCCACTGGATCCCGAGATTGCCGGCCGTATTCGAGTTCAGCTCGACGATGAGCGCCTCGATATACACCTGCGCACGCCGGAAATCGAGCTGGTCGATCACCGCGCGCAGGTTCCGGTATACCGGGTCCGACGCGGTGATGATGAGCGAGTTCGTCGCCGCGTCGGCCTGGATCATGCCGCCCGGCTGATTCTCGTCGCTCTTGTCCTTGTCGCCGCCCAGCAGGCCGGCGTTGCCGAGCCCGCCGCCGCCCATCGTGCCGCCCGTGCCGCCCGACGTGCTCGAAGACGACAGCCCCGACGGCAGCGGCGGGGTGCCCGACGTGCCCGTCGAGAAGTTCGAGCCGCTCTGCGAGCCGCCCTGATTGAACGCATTCGCGTCGTTCGAGCTCGCCGACGAGCCGCTCTCGCCGCCCTTGCCGAGCATCCCGCGCAGCGTCTTCGCGAGCTTCACCGCTTCGGCGTTGCGCAGCGGCACGACGTGCATGTTGCCCGGCACGCCGCTCGGCGCGTCGAGCTGCTGCGCGATCTTCTTCGCCGCGGCGAGGCGCTGCGCGTTCGACGCGCGCAACAGCAGCGCGTTGGTCCGCGGATCGGCCTGCACGGTGACTTTCAGCGTCGCGTCGGTGTTGCCGATCGCGCCCGGATCGAGCAGCTTCGTGAGTTGCGCGGCGATGTCGATCGCATTCGCGTTCTTCAGCGGCACGACGGCGACCTGCGAGCCCGCCGCGCTGTCGACGCCCGCGATGATCTGCGCGATCCGGCGCACGTTGTCCGCGTAATCGGTGATGACGATCGTGTTGTTGGCCGGATACGCGGTGATCGTGTTGTTCGGCGAGATCAGCGGGCGCAGCACCGGAAGCAAGTTGTTGGCCGATTCGTTGCGCAGCTCGAACACTTGCGTGACGACCTGGTCGCCGCGCGCCTGCGGCGCGTTGCCGATGTAGGTCGGCACGCCCTGCAGCTTCGCGTCGGCTTCCGGCACGACCTTCAGGACGCCGTGATCCTGGACGAGCGCGAAACCTTGCATCCGGAGCGCGGACTGCATCGTCTTCAACGCCTGGTCTTCCGGCACGGGGCGTTCGGCGACGAGGTTCAACTGTCCCTTGACGCGCGGGTCGACGATGATCGTCTTGCCCGTCGCGGCGCCGATCGCCTTCGCGACCTGGTCGATGTCCGCATTGACGAAATTGAGCGTGACCTGAGCGTGAGCGGCCTGCGCGGCGACAATTCCGGCGACGACGAGCGCCGTTGCGACGCGCCGCAAAGCAAAGCGAGTTCTTGTCATGGAGTGATGGATCGATGCCGGCGGCGACCGTTTCCGATGGTATTACGTAAGGTCAGGATCAAAAAAGCAGACATTAGCAGTTTTTCATGTCCGAAATATCACATTGAACCGGGAACTGTCTCACTTACGCCATAAAAAAATCGGGCGCGTATGCCGCACGTAAGTTTTCGCATGCGAAGTTTCGACCAGCGCCGGCACGATAATGCGGTATAAACGTGATTGGCAAACGCCGTAGTCCGAACCAACCGAGTGGCCTCCCCGCGTGGCGAACCGTTCGGTTGCAGGTATGATACGGGCGGCCGGAGCGGCATCGCGCGAAAAGCGCGTGCGGGTTTTCCCGGCCTTCTGCGAAGCGTAAAACAATTCACCGGTTCATTTCCAGATGGGGAAGCGATTCGTCATTATCGCGATGTTCGCCGCCGGCGCATGGTTCGCCAGCGCGCCGGCTCGCGCCGACTGTTACGACGAAGCCGCAAAGTACCAGAAGGTGAACCCGCTGATCCTGCGCGCGATCGCGTGGCAGGAATCGCATAATCGTCCGGAGGCGCTCAACAAGAACGCGAACGGATCGACCGACTACGGCCTCATGCAGATCAACTCGATCCATCTGCCGACGCTGTCCCGCTACGGGATCACGAAGAACACGCTGATGGAGCCGTGCAAGAGCGTCTATATTGCCGCCTGGCATCTGCGCAGCAAGATGGACAAGTACGGCAACACGTGGCAGGCGGTCGGCGCGTACCATTCGGAAACGCCTTCGCTGCGCGACAAGTACGCGCGGCAGATCGCCGACATTCTCGTTCGATGGAAGCTGATGCCCGCGCCCGCCGCGCAGGATACGCAAAGCGCGCAGCGCTAGCGCGCCGGGCCGCGCGCGGCCGTCTGTCCATATTTGATGCACAATGCGGCTTTCCCGCCGGCGCCCCCGTCCTCGGGGCGCGGCGGCTCGCTTCCCGCTTTTTTCGTTGGTGCTCACCGCAATGAACCAGCCGTTGCCCGTCACCGTGCTGTCCGGCTTCCTCGGCGCCGGCAAGACCACGCTGCTCAATCACATCCTCGCGAATCGCGACGGCCTGAAGGTCGCCGTGATCGTCAACGATCTCGGCGCCGTCAGCGTCGACGCGACGCTCGTGCGCGACGCGGCCGAGTTGTCGCACGTCGAGGAGCATCTCGTCGAGATGTCGAACGGATGCATCTGCTGCACGCTGCGCGACGATCTGCTCGTCGAGATCCGCCGCCTCGCGGCCGAAAACCGCTTCGACGCGATCCTGATCGAATCGACGGGCATCGCCGAGCCGATGCCGATCGCCGAGACCTTCACGTTCGTCGACGACGACGGCTCGTCGCTCGAGGACGTCGCACGCCTCGACACGATGGTCACCGTCGTCGACGCGTTCAACTTCCTGCGCGACTACGCGCGCGATGACGCGCTCGCGGAGCACGGCCTCGCCGCCACCGCCGAGGACGACCGCACGCTCGTCGAACTGCTGATCGAGCAGATCGAATTCTGCGACGTGCTCGTCATCAACAAGGCGGATCTCGTCGACGCCGGCGCACTCGCGCGCCTGCAGCGGATCCTCGCGAACCTGAATCCGCGCGCGCGGCAGATCGTGAGCCGCTTCGGCGACGTGCCGCTCGCCGAAGTGGTCAACACCGGCCGCTTCGATTTCGACGCGGCCGCGAACGCGCCGGGCTGGCTCGCGTCGCTCGAGCATCGGCACGGCGACGATGAGGACGAATGCGATCAAGGCGATGGCCACGTGCACAGCGAGGCCGACGAATACGGCATCGGCCACTTCGTCTATCGCGCGCGCCGGCCGTTCCATCCGGAGCGGCTCTGGGCGCTCCTGCACGAAGAATGGAAAGGCGTGCTGCGCAGCAAGGGATTCTTCTGGCTCGCGACGCGCAACGACATCGCGGGCTCGCTGTCGCAGGCGGGCGGCGTGTGCCGGCACGGTCCGGCCGGGCACTGGTGGGCGGCGCAGGATCGCGCCGAATGGCCGGAGGAGGGCGACGCGCTGTACGACGAGATCGTCGCGGACTGGCACGGCGACCTCGCCGACACCTCGATCGGCGATCGCCGGCAGGAGTTCGTGCTGATCGGCGTCGGGCTCGACGCGGCGGCGTGGCGCGCGAAGTTCGACGCGTGCCTGCTCACCGACGCGGAGTACGCGCAAGGCAAGGACGCGTGGACGAGCTACGCGGATCCGTTCCCGGCGTGGGACGTCGACGATCATGACCACGACCATGACCACCACGATCATGATCACGACCGCGGCGACGACGCCGAAATCGTCCACCGCCACTGATCGTCAAAGATTGAAAAAGGCGATGCGGCGTGGCAAAAAAGCCGCGCCGAAAAGAAAAAACCCGCTGCTTCCAGCGGGTTTTTTGTTCGCGAACAGCTCGTTTCAGCGCTTGTTCACTGCGTCCTTGAACGCCTTGCCAGCCGTGAACTTGACCGTCTTGGCTGCCGGGATCTTGATGGTCTCGCCCGTCTTGGGGTTACGGCCGGTGCGCGCTGCGCGCTTGCCCGAACCGAAGCTGCCAAAGCCGATCAGTTGAACTGAGTCGCCTTTCGACACAGCCTTCTTGATCACTTCGAGGAGCGTGTCCAGCGTTTCGCCGGTTTGAGCCTTGCTGGCGCCCGTTTGGGCGGCGACGGCGTCGATCAGTTCCTGTTTGTTCATTAAGGTTCCTTTCCAGGTTAGGTTGACACGAACAGCGCGAACGCGCCGATTATACGTGCGCGAACCGTGCCGTCTATAGTGTGTGGCAACGGCACGGCGCAAAGTATTGCACCGCGCAACGCACCGTCGGGTTTGCCTCCTGGCAGCTCCGCGATACGGCGCTTGCTATGATAGCGCAGCGCAAACCCAATAACGACAAGGGTTTCAAAGATTTTCGAGCGAATTTTGTCGAGTTAGCCGCGTTCCGCGCGGCTTTCGCGCCGCGCGAGCCGGCTTTGCCGCGGCTCGGCCGAAGCCCGCACGCGGTTTCGTTGGATTTTGCCAACGCCAGGCGGGACGGGGCTTTCGCGGCGGTTCGCCGCATTTTCGCCGCCTTCTTTTTTGTTTCGCATGACCGATCGAATCGTTCCGGCGACGCTCGTCTTCCGCGAAGACGGCACCGTCGTCTCGCCCCTCTACGGCGACATCTACCACAGCGCGGCCGGCGCGCTCGCCCAGGCCGATCACGTGTTCATCCGCGGCAACGGCCTGCCCGAACGCTGGCGGAACAAGCGAACTTTCACGATCGTCGAGACGGGTTTCGGCACCGGCTGCAACTTTCTTGCGACGTGGGTCGCATGGCGCGCTGATCCGTCGCACGGCGAGCGGCTTCACTTCGTGTCGGTCGAAAAGCATCCGTTCGCGCGCGGCGATCTGCGTCGCGCGGCCGCGCCTATCGTTGCATATACAACCATCGAGCCGCTCGTCGACGCGCTCGCGAACGTATGGCCCCCGCTGACGCCGGGCGTGCATCGCCTCGAATTCGACGATGGGCGCGTCACGCTCACGCTCGTGTTCGGCGACGCGCTCGACGTGCTGCGCAATCTCGCGCTGCGCGCGGACGCGTTCTATCTCGACGGCTTCGCGCCGTCGAAGAACGCGGATTTCTGGTCGCCCGCGATCTTCAAGTCGCTCGCGAAGCTCGCCGACGACCACGCGACGTTCGCGACCTATACGAGCTCGGGCGCCGTCAAGCGCGCGCTCGACGAAGCGGGTTTCGCGCATCGGAAAGTCGAGGGCTTCGCCGGCAAGCGCGCGATGCTCGTCGGCGAGTTCGCGCCGCGCTGGCGCGTGCGGCGCCATGAGCCGCCGCGCGCGCTCGACGTCGGCACGCGCGATGCCATCGTGATCGGCGCGGGGCTCGCCGGATGCGCGCTCGTCGAACGGCTCGCCGCGCGCGGCTGGCACGTGACGCTGATCGAGCGCCGCGAACGGATCGCGAGCGAGGCGTCAGGCAACCCCGCCGGCGTGTTCCACCCGATGATCGCGCGCGACGACAACCTCGCGGCCCGTCTGTCGCGCGCCGGCTTCCTGCACGCGCTGAATCGCTGGCGCGCGCTCGAGCGCGCCGGCCACGCGTTCGCGCGCAGCGCGCATGGCCTCGTGCAGCTCGCGACATCGGACGACGAATTCGCACGGATGCGCGAGAGCATCGACGCGCTCGGCGTGCCGGCCGAGCTCGCATCGACGCTGTCGCGCGATGACGCGCAAGCGCTGTTGCGAACCGACGTCGCGCACGGCGGCTGGCTGTTTCCGCAAGGCGGCTCGATCAGCCCCGCCGCGCTCGCGGCCGCGCAGTGCGCGGCGGCGGGCGACAGGCTTTCGCGTATCGTCGGCGTCGAAGTCGCGCGGCTCGAGCGCGGCGGCGACGGCCGCTGGCGCACGCTCGACGCGTCGGGCGCGACGATTGCGCAGGCGAGCGTCGTCATCGTCGCGAATGCGGCCGATGCCGCGCGCGTCGCCGGCCTGCGGCACGCGCCGACGCAGCGCGTGCGCGGCCAGTTGACGCTGCTGCCGCCAGGCAGCGCGCCCGCCGTGCCGCTGCCCGTGATCGGCGACGGCTACGTCTTGCCGCTCGCGAACGGCGTCACGCTGACGGGCGCGACCTACGAGCCGGACGACACGGATGCGGCGCTGCGCGAAGCCGGCCATCGCGAAAACCTCGAGCGGCTCGAACGGCTGCTGCCGGCATTTTCCGCGAACGCGCCCGATACGCTCGCGCTCACGGGCCGCGTCGGCTTTCGCTGCGTCGCGAGCGACCGATTGCCGCTCGTCGGCGAGCTCGGCGACGAAGCGGCGGCCGCTCGCGATTCGGCCGCGCTGGCGGGCGCGAAACTGCGCGACGTGCCGCGCGCGACAGGCCTCTACGGCGCATTCGGCTACGGCTCGCGCGGGCTCGTCTGGGCGACGCTCGGCGCCGAGCTGATCGCCGCGCAGATCGAAGGGGAGCCGTGGCCGCTCGAACGCGAACTCGCCGAAGCGATCGACCCGGCCCGCTTCCTCGTTCGCGCATTGCGGCACGGCCGCGTCGCCTGAGCCGCTCGCGGCGACGGCCATCACAGATGCGCCAGCCGGTTATCCACGCAGCCCTGTGGATAACCGCGCGAATTTCCCGCTCAACCGCTGTGCAACCGATGTGGACGTAAACGGGGTAACTTCGCACAGCCGCACAGACCCGAAAAAGTTGCCCATCGAAACTCTGTGCGGGCAAACAGGCTGTGCATCCGGTTATGCGGTCCGCAAGTACATGATCCGCCGACGTAAACGCGGGTTATCCACAGAAAATCGGCCGCCTTGTTAACTCTTACTACATATGTATACAGGTTTACCTCAAGATAAAGAGGTTAGCCTCCTGCAATCGGCCACCGTCTGCCCGATTTCCATCCGGACCGGGAGACCTGTGGCACAATCGGTTTCCTTCACGCATGTCGTGGCGCAGCGCCACGATGGCATCAACGGAACGGCCGGCTCGAATTCGAATCTGAGAATTTGAGATCGCGCTGTCCATTCGCACACGTCAGGCCGACCCGGATCGGCCGCAAGCCCGACTGACCGCACCCTTTTCAGCGACGCGGGCTTACCCCATGTCCTAACGGTCGTACAGAACAACGAACGACAGGGCAACCCCTCATCCAGCGCGCATCATTCGCTCGACTCGCTCGATCCGCGTCGCCGGAGGTTGCCTTCCAAAGGAGAAGTCACCACGATGAAGTCAGCGTTCTCGTTTCTACCCAACTGGCCGCTCGTCCCGGATGCGATTTTCTGGGCCGGCTTCGCGCTCTTCGCCGCCGGCCTCTGCGGCGAGCTCTGCTATCGCGCATGGCGCCTGCCGCGCATCACGGGCTATGCGGTGATCGGCCTCATCGCCGGCTCGTTCGGCTTCGGCGTGATCGACGCGAGCACCGACGACACGTCGCGGCTCCTCGTCAACGTCGCGCTCGGCCTGCTGCTGTTCGAGCTCGGCAGCCGGCTCGACCTGCGCTGGATCCGCCGCAACCCGTGGCTCATCGCGTCGAGTCTCGCGGAGGCGACGCTCACGTTCGTGCTCGTGCTCGCGGTGCTGCTGCTGCTCAAGGTGCCGGGGATGATCGCGCTCGTGCTCGCGGCGATCGCGATCTCGACGTCGCCCGCGATGGTGATCCAGTTGAAGACGGAATTGCGCGCGGAAGGGCAGGTGTCGCAGCGGCTCATCACGCTGTCCGCGCTGAACAGCGTCTACGCAGTCGTGCTGACGAAGCTCGTCACGAGCTGGCTGCATCAGGAAGCATACGGCAACGTGTTCGCGACGATCCTGCAACCGATCTATCTGCTCGCCGGCTCGTTCATCGTCGCGTATCTGTTCGCTCGCGCATGCAATTATCTGTTCAGGCACGTCGCCGCGACGATGCGCGACGAGCATTCGTTCGTCGCGCTGTTCGGCCTCGTCGTGCTGGCGATTGCGGTCGCGCAGGTGCTCAAGCTGTCGACGATGCTCACGCTGCTGCTCGCCGGCATCATCGTGAAGAATCTCGAAGCGCGTCCGCAGTTGTGGCCCGAGCATTTCGGCACGGCCGGCTGGCTTCTCACCGTGATCCTGTTCGTGCTGACGCTCACGTCGTTCGAATGGCAGGACGTCGTCGCGGGCGGGCTCGTCGCGGGCGCGCTGATCGCGACGCGCTTTGTCGCGAAGCTCGTCGGCGTGCTCGCGTTCGCGAAGCCGAGCGGCCTCGGCGTGAAGCAGGGCGTCGCGCTCGGCTTCTCGCTCGTGCCGATGTCGGCGCTCGCGTACCTGCTCGTCGACGACACCTACCAGCTCTACCCGAATTTCGATCCGCGCCTGCGCGCGGTCATCATGTGCTCGATCGTCGTGCTGCAATTGATCGGGCCGCCTGTCGTTTATCGCAGCCTGTCGGCCGTCGGCGAGCGGCGCGACGCGAGCTGATCCGCGCGCCCGACGCTTACCGCCCCGTTATCCGGAACCACGCCATGGCACTCGAAACCTTCGTCAATTCCGAACCGTTCACGTTCGGCATCGAGCTCGAAATCCAGATCGTCAATACGCACAACTACGATCTGACTAAAGCGTCGTCCGATCTGATGCGGCTCATCAAGGATGCGAAATTTCCCGGCAACATCACGCCGGAGATCACCGAAAGCATGATCGAGCTGTCGACGGGCATATGCAGAACGCACGATCAGGCATTGGGCGAACTGCACGCCATCCGCGACACGCTCGTCAACGCGGCCGACCAGCTCAACGTCGGCCTCTGCGGCGGCGGCACGCACGCGTTCCAGCAATGGAGCGAGCGGCAGATCTTCGACGCGCCGCGCTTCCAGTACATCTCCGAGCTGTACGGCTACCTCGCGAAGCAGTTCACGGTGTTCGGCCAGCACGTGCACATCGGCTGTCCGGATGCCGACAGCGCGTTGTTCCTGCTGCACTCGCTGTCGCGCTTCATTCCGCATTTCATTGCGCTTTCGGCGTCCTCGCCGTACGTGCAGAACGTCGACACCGGATTTCATTCGGCACGCCTCAATTCCGTGTTCGCGTTTCCGCTGTCGGGCCGCGCGCCGTTCGTGCTCACCTGGCACGGCTTCGAGGAATACTTCACGAAGATGGTGAACACGGGCGTCGTCAACAGCATGAAGGACTTCTACTGGGACATCCGCCCGAAGCCCGGCTACGGAACGATCGAGGTGCGCGTGATGGACACGCCGCTGTCGGTCGACCGCGCGGCCGCGATCGCGTGCTACATCCAGACGCTCGCGCGCTATCTGCTGATCGACCGGCCGCTCAAGCTGTCGGAGGACGACTATCTCGTCTACACGTTCAACCGTTTCGAAGCGTGCCGCTTCGGGCTCGAGGGCACTTGCGTGAATCCGCAGACGGGAGAACGCCGGACGATCGCCGAGGACATCCTCGACACGCTCGATCGCATTGCACCGCATGCGGCTGCGCTCGGCTCGCGCGCGGCGCTCGACGAGATCGGCGCGCTCGCGAAGGCGCGCGTGAACGACGCGTCGTGGCTGCGGACGATCTTCAAGCAGGAAAAATCACTGAACGAAACGGTTCGCCAGCAGTGCCTGCGGTGGCGCGAGTGAAAAATAGTTTTGCAAATCCTCGCACTCGACGAGCACCGGTTCAGGTTTACCTCGACGTATACGTATGTAAACGTAGTAGTAGTTAACAAGCCTCCGCCGATTCTGTGGATAACTTGATATTTCGCCACAAAGTCAAAGACCTGTGACATTGACAACGATGCGGATCGCGCCGGAATTCCGGCGGACGCGCCGGGACGGAATTTTTTTCGGCTCGCCTGTGCGGCAGGTTGTCAAGAAACGGCGCACAGTCCGTTCCTGTGGTTATTCGGTGGTTATCCACAGGTTTGGTGGGATAACTTAGCTGTGCGATTTTCCGCTCTCGCTTAGAATGTCGGCTTCGCGGTGGTCGGCGCCGACGGGGGTGCTGAAACCGCGTGCAGGTTCGCGGCGTGTGCCTCGCGGCGAACATGTCGGACGCGCTCGCCCGGGTGCGCCCTTTTGAGACAGAGATCGAGACCTGATCTCCCCACAAACGGCCGCCTTCGAAAGACGGCCGGCAACAGCGAAAAGACTATGAGCGAAGGTGTTTACGGGAACCAGGCTGCGGGGCGAGTGACCCATAGCCTGTTGCGGTTGAGCACGGCTATGCGGAGCCAGGCATGGGATTGGGCGGAAGGCGCGGGGTTGACGCCGACGCAGGGTGAAATCCTCGTGCTGCTGCTCCAGCGCAAAGGGCCGATGCGTCTGGGCGAGATTGCGCGCGAAACGCAGTTGACCGCCGCGACGACGAGCGACGCGGTGAGCACGCTCGAGCACAAGGGGCTTGTCGAGAAGCGTCGCGCACTCGACGACGGCCGCGCGCTCGCGGTGCGTCTGAGCGCGCGCGGCCGCACGGCGGCGAAGAAGGCGCTGCAGTGGCCGGACTTCCTGTCGAAGGCGGTCGGCACGCTCGGCGGCGACGAGCAGGGCGTGCTGTATCGCGCGCTGCTGAAGACGCTGCGCGAGCTGCAGGTCAACGGCGACATTCCGCCGCACCGCATGTGCGTGACGTGCAAGCATTTCCAGCCGGGCAAGGCGGCGCGCAAGCCGACGTACCGCTGCTCGCTGCTCGATCTGGCGATGGCGGACAGCGATCTGCGTCTCGATTGCGCGGTGCACGAGGAAGCGGATGCCCTGACGCAGAAGAAGACCTGGAAACTCTTCGCGCAGGCGTGATGCGCGTCGAGCGAACGCTCGGCCGTGCCCGGAGGCGCTGATGAACGCTGAAGTCGTCGCGATTCGCCACGTGCATTTCGAGGACCTCGGGAGTTTCGAGCAGGTGCTCGGCGAGCGCGGCCGGCGCGTGCGGTACGTCGATGTCGGCGCCTCCCGCGTCGAGGTGCTCGACGCGCTCGAACCGTCGCTGCTCGTCGTGCTCGGCGGACCGGTCAGCGCCTACGACGACGATCTGTATCCGACGACGGCGCCGCTCGCGGCGCTCGTCGGCAAGCGGATCGAAGCCGGCTTGCCGACGCTTGGCGTCTGCCTCGGCGCGCAGTTGATCGCGCGGGCGCTCGGCGCGCGCGTGTATCCGGCCGCGGCGAAGGAGCTCGGCTGGACCCCGCTCACGCTGACGGATGCCGGGCGCGCGTCGCCGCTGCGCCACGTCGACGGTGCGATCACGTCGATGCTGCATTGGCACGGCGACACGTTCGATCTGCCGGCGGGCGCGATTCATCTTGCGTCGACGCCGGCGTGCCGCAACCAGGCTTTCTCGTGGGGCACGCACGTGCTCGCGCTCCAATGCCATCCGGAGATCCGCGCGGACCGCTTCGAGCCCTGGCTGATCGGCCATGCGGGCGAGATCGCGGCGACGCCCGGCACCGACGCGAAACGATTGCGCGAACAGACCGCGCAACTCGGTCCGACGCTCGAATGCGCGGCGCGCGGGATGTTCGGCGAGTGGCTCGATTCCGTCGGGCTGTAGGGCGATAGCGCAACAGGGCGGCCGCGCTCGTCCGAAACGAAAACGGCATCGGGTTCGCTGTCGATCGCCGGCGCTGGCCGTTTCCGCCGAATTCCATTTCCATGCCCCGCGCCGTCGCGTCCGCGGCAAGCTTTTGCGCTGCATGCTAACCTCGGCCGCTCGACTTCGTTCGTGAGGGCGGCTGCCATGAGTGCGTTGTTTTCTTCGTTCACGCTGCGCGGCGTGACGCTTCCCAATCGCATCGTGATTTCGCCGATGTGCCAGTATTCGGCCGAAAACGGCGAGGCGCGCGCATGGCACATGATTCATCTCGGTCAACTCGCGTTGTCCGGGGCGGGGCTGCTTTGCATCGAAGCGACGGCGGTCGAGCCCGACGGCCGCATTTCGCCCGTGGATCTCGGCTTGTGGAACGACGCGACGGAAGCCGCGTTCGAACCCGTGCTCGCGGCGATCCGCAAGCATTCGCCGATTCGCGTCGCGATGCAGTTGTCGCACGCGGGCCGCAAGGCGTCGAGCGACGTGCCGTGGAACGGCGGACAACTGATTCCCGTCGACCGGGGCGGCTGGCAGCCGCTTGCGCCTTCCGCCGTTGCGCATCGGGAGCACGAGCCGTCGCCGCTCGCGCTCGACGCGGCGGGGCTCGAGCGCGTTCGTCGCGCGTTCGTCGAATCCGCGAAGCGCGCGGCGCGTCTCGGCATCGACGCGCTCGAAGTCCATGCGGCGCACGGCTATCTGCTGCATCAGTTCCTGTCGCCGCTCGCGAACCGTCGCGCAGATTCGTACGGCGGCTCGCTCGAAAACCGGATGCGCTTTCCGCTCGAAGTGTTCGACGCGGTGCGCGCGGCGTTTCCGGACGATCGTCCGGTTGGCGTGCGCGTGTCCGCGACCGATTGGGTGGCGGGCGGCTGGGAGCTCGACGATACGATCGCGTTCGCGCGCGAACTGAAGCGGCGCGGTTGCGACTGGGTCGACGTATCGTCGGGCGGCGTGTCGCCGCTTCAGAATATTCCGGTGTCGCCCGGCTATCAGGTGCCGTTCGCGCAGGCGGTCAAGCGCGCGGTGGAGCTGCCGACGATCGCCGTTGGCCTCATCTCCGATCCCGAGCACGCAAATCGCGTGATCGAAGCGGGCGACGCGGATTTCGTCGCGATGGCGCGCGCGATGCTCTACGATCCGCGCTGGCCGTGGCATGCGGCCGCGCAACTCGGTGCGACGGTCAGTGCGCCGCCGCAGTACTGGCGTTCGCAGCCGCGCGAGCACAAGGCGTTGTTCGGCGACGTGTCGTTCGGCCAGCGTTGAGCGCCGCGCATGCCGATTCGATTGTCGATGCGGCCGAAAGTTGGCGATTCGGGCGGATTTCGCGCGACTTCGCGCATCGAGCGGCCATTCGATGTTGAACGAAGCAATCCCTACCGTGTAGGATTCGGGTGATTCGCACCCGGCGCCGCGCGCGGCATCCCACGCCGCACGCGGCGCGACGGACGAAGCCGCGCGACCGGCGCGCAATGCGCGGCGCGATCGTTTCAGTTCCAAGTCGTCTTCAAAGGATTCGTTCGATGAGTTCACGCAGGATCGTGGTACGCCGCTCGGGCGTTCACGGCAAGGGCGTATTCGCCGCGGCACCGATCAAGGCGGGGGAGCGCGTAGTCGAATACAAGGGCGAGCGGATCTCGTGGAAAGAGGCGCTGCGCCGCCATCCGCACGACCCGAACGATCCGAATCACACGTTCTACTTCGCGCTCGAAGAGGGCGGCGTGATCGACGGCAAGATCGACGGCAACAGCGCGCGCTGGATCAACCATTCGTGCGCGCCGAACTGCGAAGCCGAGGAGGTGGGCGGGCGCGTGTACATCCATGCGCTGCGCGACATCGACGAGCAGGAAGAACTGTTCTACGACTACGGGCTCGTGATCGACGCGCGCCTGACGAAGAAGCTCAAGCGCGAATACGCGTGCCGTTGCGGCACGGCGACGTGCCGGGGCACGCTGCTTGCAACGTCGGAAGACGGCGAAGGCAAGAAAAAGAGGAAGGCGAAGAAGGGCGGCAAGGACAAGAAAAAGAAGAAGTGACGCCTGGCGGCGCGCGCCGTTCGGCGCGGCGCCGATTGCCGCGAGTGCGGCCTTCAAGCCTCGCGTCGACGTTCCGGATTGCGAAGAAAGACGGCGCGATAGCGCGGTGCGTTTGCGGCTCGACCGTGCGCGTCGAGTTGCGTCGCGCCGCAGCGTGCGGGCGCAAGCCGCGCACGCTGCGATTGCTTCAGACCGAAGCGGTCGGCGATTCGGACGGATGCGGCGCCGGCGCGGACGGCTTGTCCGCGAGCGGCACGCGCACGACGAAGCGCGAGCCGCCTTCGGGCGCGTCCGCATACGATACCGTGCCGCCGTGCATCGCGATGATGTCGTGGACGATCGCGAGGCCGAGGCCCGCGCCCGTCTCGACGCCGTTGCCGCTCTGCGCGTCGCCGCGGAAGAAGCGCTTGAACAGGTCCGCCTGCTGCGCGGCGCTCACGCCCGAGCCGTTGTCCTCGACGACGATCTCGGCCGCCGCCTTGCCGTCGTCGAGCGCGATCCGCGAGACGTCCACCGTGATCCGCGCGCCTTGCGGCCGCGCGAGCGGCACGTACTTCAACGCATTGTCGAGCAGGTTCGCGATCACTTCGCGCAGCAGCACCGGATTGCCGCGCACGACGAGCGGCTCGTCGTCGGCGCGGCCGTCGCCGCGTTGAAAGCCGAGGTCGACGTGCGCGGCGAGCGCGCGCGGCACCCATTCGGCGCCGGTTTCGAACGCGAGGCCGGCGAGATCGACGTCGACGAAGCGGGCGGCCTGCTCGCCCGGCTCCGCGCGCGCGAGCGACAGCAATTGATTCGACAGCCGCACCGCGCGGTCGGCCGCCGAGCGCAACTCGCGCACCGCGGTCAGCGCCTGCTGCGGATCGCGCGCGACGGCCGCCTGCTCCGCGTGCAGCTTGATGGCGGTGAGCGGCGTGCGGAGCTGGTGCGCGGCGTCGGCGATGAATTTGCGCTGCGCATCGAGCGCGGTCTTCAGGCGGCCGAGCAGCGCGTTCATCGCGCTCGTGAGCGGCCGGATCTCGAGCGGCACCTCGGTTTCGTCGACGGGCTCGAGCGACGTGTGAGTCTGCCGGTTCAGCGAATCGGCGAGATGCGTGAGCGGGCCGAGCTGCTGATTGACGACGCGCCACACGATCCCCCAGCCGGCGAGCAGCAGCAACAGCAGCGGCATCATGATCGCGATCAGGAATTCCGCCGCGATCCGGTAGCGGTAGCGCACCGGCTGCGCGACCTCGACGATCATCGGATTGCCGCTTTCCGTCTGCTCGACCCGCACCTGCGCGACGCGCACCGCCTGGTTGTCGTATTCGGCCTCGAACACGTACGCGACGTGCATCCGGCGCACGCTCGCGCCCTGCAGCGGCAGCTTCGGATCGCCGGCGAGTTCGTGCTCGCCGTCGCTGATCCGGTAGATCAACTGTTCGGTCGGATCGGAGAACATCGCCTGCGCGAGCGGCGGCACCGTGAACGGCGCGTCGGGGCCGGCGATCTGGATCTGCTTCGAGATCGCCGCTGCGAGATCGGCGAGCGAGCGGTCGACGACGTGCTGCGTGTATTGCCACGCGAGCCAGTACGCAATGAGGCCGCTCATCAGCGCGAGCATCGACAGCGGCGCGGCTAGGCGCCGCAGCAGCGTGCGGCGCAGGCTGGTCACAGCCGGATCAGGGGACATCGCGCGAAAGAAAAGAATAAGCGCCGCTTCGCGAAGCGGCGCGGGTCGAGCATGCGGCGTCAGACCGTCAGACGCTCGCGGTCTGGCGTATTTCCTGCAGCAGATAGCCGAAGCCGCGCACCGTGACGATCTCGACACGGCACTGCTCGAGCTTCTTGCGCACCCGGTGCACGTAGACTTCGATCGCGGTGTCGCCGAGATCGCCGCCGAAGTGCGTCAGGTGATCCTGCAGTTGCGCCTTGCTGACGACGCGGCCGTGGCGCAGCAGCAGCATTTCGAGCACCGCGAATTCGCGCGGCGAAAGCTCGAGCGGCTTGTCGTCGTTGAAGATGCGGCGATCGACGCCCGACAGGCGCACGCCGCCGAGCGACACTTCCGGGCGCGGCATGTCGCTGTGCGGGCCGCTGCGGCGCATCACCGCGCGAATCCGCGCTTCGAGCTCGGCGGGCTCGAACGGCTTGAGCATGTAGTCGTCGGCGCCCGAATTGAGGCCCTGCACGCGATCGTTCAGCTCGTCGCGTGCGGTCAGCACGATGACGGGCGTGTGGCGGTTGGTCTGGCGGAAGCGCGACAGGAGTGTCATGCCGTCGATGCCGGGCAGGCCAAGGTCGAGGATCACGAGTTCGTGGCGGTTTTGCGCGAGCGCCTGCTCGGCAAAGATGCCGTCGTGAACCATGTCGACCGTGAAGCCGGCTTGTTCGAGGCTGCTTTGAATGCCGCGTGCGATGGGGCGGTCGTCTTCGATCAGAAGGAGTCGCATGAGATTCGCTCAAGTACAATGGGTTGGCGGTTCAGGCACGCGGGACAGCACGACGCCGTTTCCACGAAAACGTCGGGGGCCCGGCAACGAGCGGGACGGCCAGCAACGAACCTTTCGATCATGTCCGACATCTCGATCCATGAACTCGAAGCCGCGATCAATTTCTGGCGGGCCCGCTCGCCGTCGAGCGGCGACGAACTCGAACTCTGCGAAGAGGCTAGCGCGCTTTCCAAACCGTATGCGTTGCTGATTGTACAGCGCCAAAGTGCGCTGCAACTGGAAGGATTGGACCCTGAAGCGCGCAACGCATGGGACGCTTACGTTCTACTTAACAACGGCTTGGAAAGCTGAAGGCTTTCGCTTTATTCAGCATAGAAAACGCTTACGGAAAGCGATACGTTGACGATTCGAAATCGAATCCTCATCAGGGTAATCACGCAGCCTTCGCGTGCTTGCCCACTTCGTCGATGAAATGCGCAAGCTTGATGTCGCGCTCGGTGAGACCATTGGCGTCGTGCGTCGACAGCGTGACGTCGACGCGGCTGTAGACGTTGAACCACTCGGGATGGTGATCCATTTCCTGCGCCTTGATCGCGACGCGCGTCATGAAGCCGAATGCTTCGTTGAAATCGGCGAAGCGAAGGCTGCGCTGGATCGCGTCGCGGCCGGGAACGGCGGTCCAGTGAGGCAGGCTTGCGAGTTGCGTCTTGCGTTCTTCCGATGTGAGCTTGTGAATCATTTTCATACCTCGTCCGATGGCGGCGCGGCCGTGCCCGTTCGCGCGGCGGGGCGCCGTATCGGCCATTCTTTCATAATTGTTCGTCAAGCGTCTGTGTCGGTTGCCCAGCCTTCGCCCGTGCCGCGCGTAAGCACATGATCGCCGTCAAGCACGGCGCCCGCCGCGTGCTCGGGCGCGTCGGCGAGCCGCGCGGCGAGCGCGCGCGCGTCAACGTCGGCGAGCGCGAAGAGCTGCGCGAAATCGTCGATCACGAAGTAGGTCTTCTGGAACGTGTCGATCCGGTAGCGGGTCCGCATCACGCGCTCGAGATCGAAGCCGATCCGGTTCGGCGACGCGCTTTCGAGGCTGTAGAGCGTCTCGCCCTTGCTCGACACGATGCCCGCGCCGTAGATCCGCAGCCCGTTTTCGCCGCGCGCGCCGCGGATCAGGCCGAATTCGACCGTATACCAATAGAGGCGCGCGAGAAGCGCGAGCGCGCGCGGATCGCGGGCAACGCCGAGCGCCGCGCGGCCGTATGCGTGCATGTAGTCGGCGAATACGGGATCGATCAGGAGCGGCACGTGGCCGAACAGATCGTGGAAGCAGTCCGGCTCCTGTAGATAATCGAGCTGATCCGGGCGACGCATCCACCAGGTGACCGGAAACCGCCGGTTCGCGAGATGCTCGAAGAAGATGGCGTCCGGCACGAGGCCCGGCACCGCGACGATGCGCCAGCCGGTCGCGGGCTCGAGCCGGCGGTTCACGTCGGCGAATGACGGCACGCGCCCGGGCGCGAGACCGATGCGCGCGAGGCCGTCGATGAACGCGTCGCACGCGCGGCCGCGCAGCAGCGCCGCCTGCCGCGTATACAACTGCTTCCACACAGCATGGTCGACGCCGCCGTAGCGGGCGAGCGGCTGATCGATGGTGAAATCGGCGCGGGTTTCGAGGCCCGCGTCGAACTGTTCCTTCAGTTTCGCGGTGACGACGGTGGACATGGTGTACGCCTTGCTTCGCATCAGTGGTGAGGATGCATACAAGTGTAGAGCGGGGTTCGCGCGGATTGGACGCAAAGTCGGCGTATATTGGCATATAAATGCGATAATCATGCATCAAAATGCACAACTACGCGGAGAATCCTCATGCTGGAACTCGATCACTTCGATTTGGCGCTGCTCGACGTGCTGCAGCGCTTCGGCCGCGCGACGCATCAGCAACTGGGCGAAGAGGTGCCGCTTTCGCCGTCGCAGATCGGCCGGCGGCTGCAGCGGCTCGAGGCGGCGGGCGTGATCGACGGCTACCGCGTCGTGCTGCGGCCCGAGCGGCTCGGGCTTGGCGTCACCGCGTTCACGAGCCTGAAGCTCAAGCATCACGGCGATTCGATCATCGAGCAGTTCCAGCAGCAGATCGACGTGCTGCCGGAAGTGCTCGAATGCCACGCGGTGGTCGGCGACGCCGATTATCTGCTCAGGATCGTCGCGCCGGATCTGAATGCGCTGTCGTCGTTCGTGATGAAGAAGCTGATGCGGGTGCCGGGCGTCGACAGCGTTCGCTCGAACATCGTGCTCACGACGTTCAAGCGCAACGGGCCGCTGCCGCTCGGCCATCTGGCGTCGAGCGCGCCCGCCGCGTGACGCGCGCAGGCGCGCATTACGCGGCGGGCTCGGCCTGCGCGTTGAGCAGATCGACGTACGCTACCGCGACGAGATCGTCGCTCGGCACGCCGAGCTTCGCGAACACCGCGTGCGCTTCCGCGTGGCCGCCGTCCTCGTCGTCTTCGGGCCCGAGCACGACTTCCAGCTCGACGAAGTCGCCCAGGCCGTCGACGCGGTCGAGGTGGATCCGCGTGCGGCCCGCCAGATAGACGTGCCGCTCCTTCGTCACGATGCCGCGGGTCGTGAGCGCCGTCGCGAGGAGCGCGTGCATCGCGTCCGGGTTCGTCACCGGGCTGCGCGTGTAGTACGACGCCTTCGGGCCGTCCTGATCGTCGCGCTGGTAGAAGATCAGCTCGGCGGGCGTGCCGTCCTCGAAGCGGCGCAGCTTCAGGCGGCCGCGCGGCACGTCGTAGAAGAAATCCTGCTGCCGGTAGAAGAGCGGCGCCTCGGTCGCCAGCTCGGCGGCCCGTTCGCGCAGTTGTTCGAATTCGCGCGCGCGGGCTTTGATCTCGATGTTGCGGGCCATGCGGGTCTCCTGTGAAGAGCGTTTGCGGGTCCGGACAAACCATCCAGAAATTTCTATTCTATCGGGGCGCGAGCGATTTTGACGCGATGCGAAAAGGCCGCGCGCCGGCCGTGCGGGCGCGCATCGTTGCTTTTTCACGCTCCCCTATGCGTGCGAGCCGCCGCGCCGACCATCATCAGCGGCGCTCATATCGCCCATTGCTCGTCGATGAGGCGCAACGCGGCGGCGATCGCCGGTTCGTCGCGGCGCTCGGCGAGCGTGAGGAACGTGAGCTCGGCGGGCACCGCGATGTGCTCGACGATCGTGAGCGCGTGCGCGTGCGCCTCCCGCAGCGCGATCGAGTCGCGCGCGAGCGTCAGGCCGACGCCCGATTTGACGAGATCGAGCATCGACGTCTCCTGATCGACCTCCGCGACCTTGACGGGCTGCGCGCCCGCGTCGGCGAAGCGGCGCGACAGGAGCCGCTGGTGCGCGGACGCGGCGGGCGTCCAGATCCACGGCAGCGCCGCGAGCTCGCGCCACGTGCGCGCGCGCTGCACGCGCTCCTTCCAGCCGGCGGGCGCGAGCACCCGATAGCGGAACTGCGTGAGCGTCACCGTGTGGAAGCGCTCGGCGTCGCGCGGATCGTCCTCCTCCGGCCGGCCGATGTAGTAGCCGACGTCGAGCTCGCGCGCGCGGACCTGCTCGAGCACCCAGCCGGACATGCCGTGCCGCAGCGCCGTCTCGATCCGCGGGTGCGCCTCGACGAGCCGCTTCAGGAAGCCGCCGAGCCGCAGGAATTCGGGGTCGAGGATCGTGCCGATCCGCAGCCGGCCGCGCACCTCGTGCCTGAGCGCGGCGGCGGCGCGCTTCACGTCGGTCGCCGCGTCGAGCGCGCGTTCCGCGTGCGGCAGCAGCGCCTGGCCGTCGCGCGTGAGCACGAGCCCGCGCGACGTGCGCGCGAACAGCGCGACGCCGAGCAGGTCCTGCAGATTCTTGATCTGCAGGCTGACGGCGGGCTGCGTCAGATGCAGTTGCGCCGCCGCGCGCGTGAGGTTGCCCTCGCGCGCGACCGCGACGAACGCGCGGAGCAGAGTCAGGTCCATCGAGCAATATTAGCGCGGCTTATAACGCAATTGAGCATAACTCATTGGATCGGGCGCCGGGCTCGCGGGTACGCTTCGTTTCCGAAGCACGCGATGCGCGTGCCCGACGGAAAGCGGCAACGGCAAACACGGAGGACGACATGACCGGCAGCACTCATTCGAACGATTCGCGCGTGCGCGCACTGACCCATTTCATCGGCGGCCGCGCGCTCGACGGCGCGAGCGACCGCTACGGCGACGTGTTCGACCCGGCGCTCGGCAAGGTGACGGCGCGTGTGCCGCTCGCGACCGTCGCGGAAGTCGAGGCGGCCGTCGCAGCCGCGGCCGCGGCGTTCCCCGCGTGGAGCGAGACGTCGCCGCTCAAGCGCGCGCGTGTGATGTTCAAGTTCAAGGAGCTGCTCGACCGCCATCACGACGAGCTCGCCGAGCTGATCACCCGCGAGCACGGCAAGGTGTTCTCGGACGCGAAGGGCGAAGTGATGCGCGGGATCGAGGTCGTCGAGTTCGCATGCGGGATTCCGAATCTGCTGAAGACCGACTTCACCGACCAGATCGGCGGCGGCATCGACAACTGGAACCTGCGGCAGCCGCTCGGCGTCGTCGCGGGGATCACGCCGTTCAACTTTCCGATGATGGTGCCGTGCTGGATGTTTCCGGTCGCGATCGCGTGCGGCAACACGTTCGTGCTGAAGCCGTCCGAGCGCGATCCGTCGGCGTCGATCCGGCTCGCCGAGCTGCTGAAGGAAGCGGGGCTGCCCGACGGCGTGTTCAACGTCGTGCACGGCGACAAGACAGCCGTCGACGCGCTGATCGCGCATCCCGACGTGGCCGCGCTGTCGTTCGTCGGCTCGACGCCGATCGCCGAATATATTCATACCGAAGCCGCGCGGCGCGGCAAGCGCGTGCAGGCGCTGGGCGGCGCGAAGAACCATCTCGTCGTGATGCCGGACGCGAACCTGGATCAGGCCGTCGACGCGCTCGTCGGCGCCGCGTACGGTTCGGCGGGCGAGCGCTGCATGGCGATCTCGGTCGCGGTTGCGGTGGGCGGCGTCGCCGATGCGCTCGTCGAGCGGCTCGCCGCGCGCGCGAGGACACTGAAGATCGGCAACGGGATGGAACCCGACGTCGAAATGGGGCCGCTCGTGACGGCCGCGCATCGCGCGAAGGTGTCCGCGTACATCGACGCGGGGGTCGCCGCGGGCGCGAAGCTCGTCGTCGACGGGCGCGACCACGTCGTCGAAGGATGCGAGCGCGGCTTCTTTCTCGGCGGCACGCTGTTCGACGGCGTGACGACTGGCATGTCGATCTACCGCGAGGAAATCTTCGGGCCGGTGCTGGCCGTCGTGCGGGTGCCGGATTTCGCGAGCGCGGTCGCGCTCGTCAACGCGCACGAGTTCGCGAACGGCGTGTCGTGCTTCACGTCCGACGGCGGCATCGCGCGCGCGTTCGCGCGGAAGATCCAGGTCGGGATGGTCGGCATCAACGTGCCGATTCCGGTGCCGATGGCGTGGCATTCGTTCGGCGGCTGGAAGCGCTCGCTGTTCGGCGATCACCACGCGTACGGCGCGGAGGGCGTGCGCTTCTACACGCGCTACAAGAGCGTGATGCAGCGCTGGCCGGACAGCATCGCGAAGGGCGCGGAGTTCACGATGCCCGTCGCGAAGTGACGCGCACGCGTTCGACGTTCTGACGACGCCGCGCGGCCCCCGCAACGGGGCCGCGCGGTCTATGCTTTAACGGCGCGCATCGGCTCTCGATGCGCGGCCTGGCGCCGAGGCGCACGACGGCGGTCCGCGAGAGAGACCGCCGCACCCGAATTGAGGAGACGGCAGACCGTGGCTACCGAACGTACGCTCGAAGGCGAATTCGATTATGTGATCGTCGGCGCCGGCACGGCCGGCTGCGTGCTCGCGAACCGGCTCACCGAAGACCCGGACGTGACCGTGCTGCTGCTCGAAGCCGGCGGCAAGGACGACTATCACTGGATCCACATCCCGGTCGGCTATCTGTACTGCATCGGCAATCCGCGCACCGACTGGCTCTACAAGACCGAGCCCGAAGCGGGCCTGAACGGCCGCGCGCTGTCGTATCCGCGCGGGCGCGTGCTGGGCGGCTCGTCGTCGATCAACGGGATGATCTACATGCGCGGCCAGCGCGGCGATTACGACGACTGGGCGCGCGCGACGGGCGACGCGGGCTGGTCGTGGGACAGCGTGCTGCCGATCTTCAGGCGCAGCGAGGATCACCACGCGGGCGCGACCGACATGCACGGCGCGGGCGGCATGTGGCGCGTCGAGAAGCAGCGGCTGCGCTGGGAGATCCTCGAGGCGTTCTCGCAGGCCGCGCAGCAGACGGGCATTCCGGCCACCGACGATTTCAACCGCGGCGACAACACGGGCGTCGGCTATTTCGAGGTCAATCAGAAGCGCGGCATCCGCTGGAACGCGTCGAAGGCGTTCCTGCGCCCCGCGCTCGCGCGGCCGAATCTCACCGTGATCACCGGCGCGCAAGCCGAGCGGCTCTTGTTCGACGGCAAGCGCTGCGCGGGGGTCGAGTATCTCGTCGGCGGCGCGCCGTTCGTCGCGCGTGTGCGCGCGGAAGTGCTGGTTGCGTCGGGCGCGGTGAATTCGCCGCAGTTGCTCGAATTGTCCGGCATCGGCGACGGCGGCCGGCTGCAGGCGCTCGGCATCGGCGTCGTCGCGGACGTGCGCGGCGTCGGCGAAAACCTTCAGGATCACTTGCAGTTGCGGATGGCGTTTCGCGTGCGCGGCGTGCGCACGCTGAACACGCTGTCCGCGCACTGGTGGGGCAAGCTGTGGATCGGCGCGCAGTACGCGCTGATGCGGCGCGGGCCGATGTCGATGGCGCCGTCGCAACTGGGCGCGTTTGCGAAATCGGATCCGAACGATCCGGCGCTCACGCGGCCCGATCTCGAATATCACGTGCAGCCGCTGTCGCTCGAGCGCTTCGGCGAGCCGCTGCATCGCTTCAACGCATTCACCGCGTCGGTCTGCCATCTGCGGCCGACGTCGCGCGGCAGCATTCATGCGGTGTCGCCGGACCCGGCGCGCGCGCCGTCGATCGCGCCGAACTATCTGTCGACCGATCACGATCGGCACGTCGCGGCGAATGCGCTGCGCCTGACGCGCCGGATCGCCTCGGCGCCCGCGCTCGCACGCTATGCGCCCGAAGAAATCCTGCCGGGCGCCCAGTATCTGAGCGAGGCGGAGCTGATCGCCGCGGCGGGCGCGGTCGGCACGACGATCTTCCATCCGGTCGGCACGTGCCGGATGGGGCGCGCGGACGATCCGGACGCGGTCGTCGACAGCCGCCTGCGCGTGCGCGGCGTGACGGGGCTGCGGATCGTCGATGCATCGGTGATGCCGAGGATCACGTCGGGCAACACGAACTCGCCGACGCTGATGATCGCCGAGCGGGCGAGCGACATGATTCGCGCGGATCGCCGCGGCGCGCCGGAGCACGGCGTGGCCGCGCGTGGCGAGGCAGCGCTGCCGACGTAAAAGTGACACGATCCGTTGAAAGAATCGGCAAAGAATCGGAATCAAAAACAGCCGAGGGTTAACCCAAAAGCGAAGCGAGCGATCTTGTGCGTACTCGATCGCGACGGCGGTTTTCCGATTTGTACCGGAACGCGTTTTTCGTCGTGGGCCTTTTCGCCGCCCGCGCAAAAAAATGCATGTGGCGCCAGGGTTTGCGCGCGGTCGGAAACGATTCCGCGCGAACCGGACCGCAGTGCGCGAATAAGCGAGCGCATTGATCTACAAAACAAAAAAACCGAGTAAAAAATGCTCGCGGCTGTCGCGCCCTATAAGTGCAAATCCCGATGAATGCACTGCACCAACGGCGCGACAATGACACGCAGTCTGAATCTGCGACTTGCGCGAGGAGACCGGCCTCGGCGCAAAGATACAAAGCTCGGGGGCAGCCTCTCATCCGCTGAATGCATCGTGGCCGCTTGCGCGAGATCTCTCAGCGCTTCGCCTCACTTCGTAGGAAGGGAACATGATTCTCGGCGACACGATTCTCGAAACACGCGGACTCACGAAGGAATTCAAGGGCTTCACCGCGGTCAGCGGCGTGAACCTGCGCGTGCGGCGCGGTTCGATTCATGCGCTGATCGGACCGAACGGCGCCGGCAAGACCACTTGTTTCAATCTCCTGACTAAATTCCTGAAGCCGACGTCGGGCCAGATCGTCTACAACGGCATCGACATCACCGACGAGCGCCCCGCGCAGATCGCGCGGCGCGGCGTGATCCGGTCGTTCCAGATCTCCGCGGTGTTTCCGCATCTGAGCGCGTTGCAGAACGTGCGCATCGGCCTGCAGCGCTCGCTCGGCACCGCGTTTCATTTCTGGCGCAGCGAGCGCTCGCTCAAGCGTCTCGACGATCGCGCAATGGATCTGCTCACGCAGGTCGGCCTTTCCGATTTCGCGCACGTGCCGACGGTCGAGCTCGCCTACGGCCGCAAGCGCGCGCTCGAGATCGCGACGACGCTCGCGATGGAGCCCGAGCTGATGCTGCTCGACGAGCCGACGCAGGGCATGGGCCACGAGGACGTCGACCGCGTGACGGCGCTCATCAAGAAGGTCGCGAACGGCCGCACGATCCTGATGGTCGAGCACAACATGAACGTGATCGCGGGCATCTCCGATACGATCACCGTCCTGCAGCGTGGCGAAGTGCTCGCGGAAGGCACGTATGCGGAGGTGTCGAAGAATCCGCTCGTCGTCGAGGCGTACATGGGCAGCGCGGACGCGGCCCTCGCGGGGGCGCACGCATGAACCACAGCGAACGGGAAGAGCGCGAGTTGAACAGCGTCGAAAGCGGCACGCCCGCGCTCGCGATCGCGGGGCTCGAAGCGTGGTACGGCGAATCGCACATCCTGCACGGCGTCGATCTGACCGTGCACCGCGGCGAGGTCGTCACGCTGCTCGGCCGCAACGGTGCGGGCCGCACGACGACGCTGCGCGCGATCATGGGTCTCACGGGCCGTCGCCAGGGCTCGATCAGGATTGCGGGCCACGAGACGATCGATCTGCCGACGCACAAGATCGCGCATTACGGCGTCGGCTATTGCCCGGAGGAGCGCGGGATCTTCTCGAGCCTGTCGTGCGAAGAGAACCTGCTGCTGCCGCCCGTGCTCGGCGATCGCAAGAGCGCGATGTCGCTCGAGGACATTTACGAGATGTTCCCGAATCTCGCGTCGCGGCGCAGCAGCCAGGGCACGCGGCTGTCGGGCGGCGAGCAGCAGATGCTCGCGGTTGCGCGGGTCCTGCGCACGGGCGCGAACCTGCTGTTGCTCGACGAAATCTCCGAGGGCCTCGCGCCCGTGATCGTGCAGGCGCTCGCGAAAATGATCGTCACGCTGAAGGCGCGCGGCTACACGATCGTGATGGTCGAGCAGAATTTCCGTTTCGCGGCGCCGCTCGCGGATCGCTTCTACGTGATGGAGCACGGCCGCATCGTCGAGCATTTCGGCGCGACCGAGCTCGAAGGGAAGATGCCTGTGCTGCACGATCTGCTCGGCGTATAGCGCCGCTTTGCCGGTCCCCCGATGTACATAACCTGACAACCACAACGCACTACACCAGGAGACGCCAATGAAAGTGAAGACCCTTGCGCACGCCTGTCTCGCCGCCGCCGCCGCGTGGTCGGTCGGCGCCGCGCAGGCCGCGGACACCGTGAAGATCGGCTTCATCACCGATATGTCTGGCCTCTACGCCGACATCGACGGGCAGGGCGGCCTCGAGGCGATCAAGATGGCGGTGGCCGACTTCGGCGGCAAGGTCAACGGCAAGCCGATCGAGGTCGTGTACGCCGATCACCAGAACAAGGCGGACATCGCCGCGTCGAAGGCGCGCGAATGGATGGACCGCGGCGGGCTCGATCTGCTCGTCGGCGGCACGAACTCGGCGACCGCGCTGTCGATGAACCAGGTCGCGGCCGAGAAGAAGAAGGTCTACATCAACATCGGCGCGGGCGCGGACACGCTGACGAACGAGCAGTGCACGCCGTACACGGTCCACTACGCGTACGACACGATGGCGCTCGCGAAGGGCACGGGCTCGGCGGTGGTGAAGCAGGGCGGCAAGACGTGGTTCTTCCTGACCGCCGATTACGCGTTCGGCAAGGCGCTCGAGAAGAACACTGCGGACGTCGTCAAGGCGAACGGCGGCAAGGTGCTCGGCGAAGTGCGGCACCCGCTGTCGGCGTCGGACTTCTCCTCGTTCCTGTTGCAGGCGCAATCGTCGAAGGCGCAGATCCTCGGCCTCGCGAACGCGGGCGGCGACACGGTGAACGCGATCAAGGCGGCGAAGGAATTCGGCATCACGAAGACGATGAAGCTCGCCGCGCTGCTGATGTTCATCAACGACGTCCACGCGCTCGGCCTCGAGACGACGCAGGGCCTCGTGCTGACGGACAGTTGGTACTGGAATCGCGATCCGGCGTCGCGGCAGTGGGCGCAGCGCTATTTCGCGAAGATGAAGAAGATGCCGTCAAGCCTGCAGGCGGCCGATTATTCGTCGGTGACGACCTACCTGAAGGCGGTGCAGGCGGCGGGCTCGACCGATTCCGACAAGGTGATGGCGCAGCTCAAGAAGATGAAGATCGACGACTTCTTCGCGAAGGGCTACATCCGCACGGACGGCAGCATGATTCACGACATGTATCTGATGGAAGTGAAGAAACCGTCCGAATCGAAGGAGCCGTGGGACTACTACAAGGTCGTCGCGACGATTCCGGGCGAGCAGGCGTTCACGACGAAGCAGGAGACGCGCTGCGCGCTCTGGAAGTGACGCCGCGTCATGCCGGCGCCGCGCACGCCGCGGCGCGCGGCGAATGCACGCGCGACGGCGCGCCCGAACGCGGCCGTCGCGCCCATTTGGTTGCATGCGCAACGATTTTGACCTGATACTGACTGACGGCAGATTCGATGGACATCTTCGGCATTCCGATGTCGGCGATGCTGAGCCAGTTGTTGCTCGGACTCGTCAACGGCTCGTTCTACGCGATCCTGAGCCTCGGGCTCGCGGTGATATTCGGGCTGCTCAACGTGATCAACTTCGCGCACGGGGCGCTCTTCATGCTGGGCGCGATGCTCGCATGGATGGGGCTCACGTATCTCGGCCTGCCGTACTGGGCGATGCTCGTGCTCGCGCCCGTCGTCGTCGGTCTGTTCGGGATCCTGATCGAGCGCTCGATGCTGCGCTGGCTCTACAAGCTCGATCACCTGTACGGGCTGCTGCTGACGTTCGGGCTCACGCTCGTCGTCGAAGGCGTGTTCCGCGCGATCTACGGCTCGTCCGGGCAACCGTACGACGTGCCCGAGCTGCTCGCGGGCGCGACCAACGTCGGCTTCATGTTCCTGCCGAACTATCGCGCGTGGGTGGTCGTCGCGTCGCTCGCGGTGTGTCTCGCGACGTGGTTCGTGATCGAGAAGACACGGCTTGGCGCGTACCTGCGCGCGGGCACCGAGAATCCGAAGCTCGTCGAGGCGTTCGGCGTCAACGTGCCGATGATGGTCACGCTGACCTACGGCTTCGGCGTCGCGCTTGCCGCGTTCGCCGGCGTGCTCGCGGCGCCCGTGATCCAGGTGTCGCCGCTGATGGGGCAGCCGATGATCATCACCGTGTTCGCGGTCGTCGTGATCGGCGGCATGGGCTCGATTCTCGGCTCGATCGTGACGGGCCTGATGCTCGGCGTGATCGAGGGCTTGACGCGCGTGTTCTATCCGGAAGCATCGGCGACGGTCGTCTTCGTGATCATGGCGGTCGTGCTGCTGATTCGCCCGGCAGGTTTATTCGGCAAGGAAAGATGATGCAGAGAAAAGCGCTCTACGGGCTGCTGCTGGCCGGCCTGCTCGTCGCGCCGTTCGTCGGTGCGTATCCGGTGTTCGTGATGAAGGTGCTGTGCTTCGCGCTCTTCGCGGCCGCGTTCAACCTGCTGATCGGCTTCACGGGCCTGTTGTCGTTCGGCCACGCGATGTTTCTCGCGACCGCGGGCTACGTGACGGGCTACGCGATGCAGTCGCTCGGCGCGACGCCCGAACTCGGCGTGCTGGCCGGCATCGCGGCGGCGACGCTGCTCGGCCTCGTCGTCGGCCTGTTCGCGATCCGGCGGCAGGGCATTTATTTCGCGATGATCACGCTCGCGTTCGCGCAGATGGTGTACTTCATCTATCTGCAAGCGCCGTTCACGCACGGCGAGGACGGCCTGCAGGGCGTGCCGCGCGGGCGGCTGTTCGGGCTCGTCGATCTGTCGTCGGATCTCGCGCTTTATTACGTCGTGCTCGGCGTCGTCGCGTGCGCGTGCTTCTTCATCGTGCGCATCGTGCATTCGCCGTTCGGGCAGGTGCTCGTCGCGATCAAGGAGAATGAGCCGCGCGCGACGTCGCTCGGCTACGATACCGATCGCTTCAAGCTGCTCGCGTTCATCCTGTCGGCTGCGCTCGCGGGGCTCGCCGGCGCGCTGAAGGTCGTCGTGCTCGGCTTCGAGACGCTGAGCGACGCGTACTGGACGATGTCGGGCCTCGTCGTGCTGATGACGCTCGTGGGCGGCATGGGCACGCTGTTCGGCCCGCTCGTCGGCGCGGCGTTGATCGTCGCGCTCGAAGATCGGCTGGGCGACATCGGCGGCTGGCTCGCATCGGTCACGCACATCGACTGGTTTCGCTCGCTCGGCGAATCCGCGACGATCGTCACGGGCCTCATCTTCATCGCATGCGTGCTCGCGTTCCGGCGTGGAATCGTCGGCGAGGCGATCGCGCGGGTGCGGCTGCTGCGGGCGTCGTGAGCGACCCGGCCTGGGCGATCGTGCGGTGCGCAATGATCGTTGGGAATCCGATGCAATGCGCACGGCGAATGCCAGGCTAGGTCCGGCTCAGTCCGGCTCGACGTGGCCGATGATATGCCCCAATTTCGTGCGGCGATGCACCATAGGGGTAAATGCTAGGTTGTCGCGCCCGGCGAGCTTGCATTAACCTTCGTTTCAGTTCTGATGCACCGCGAAACGAATTTGCAGGTGGAGAACGAGGAGACATTCGAGGCACAGAGTGCCCGACCCAAAGCGCTGTTGGATTCATTCCAACAGCGCTTTTTATTTGCGCGTTCGCGGCCGCGCACCAGGCCGTCTTCGTTGAAGCCGTTCGTCACGCCGCCTTCGATGGCCGCTCGCTTGCATCGGCTGGCCCATGCTGCTGCGGGCTAACCCGGTTGTCGCACGCGCAACGCGTCCGCTACACTCGCCGTTCCCCGACCCGTTGGTCAGGGATTGGCCGAGCGCGAGACACGGAGACGAACTCGATGATAGGGGCGTGGCGGTTTTGGGGAATCGGTGCGGCGACCGCATGGGCGGCCGTTTCGGGCGTCGCGTTCGCGGCCGCCCGGATCGATCTCGCCGCCTGGTCCACAGCTTCCGCCGCTTGCTTCGCTGCGCCGCCAGGCCTCTGCGAAACGAATGCGATCGCGCTGCCGCCGAGCGAAACCGGCGGGCGGGCAGCGGGCTCGGTCGCTCTCGGCGATGCGGCCGATTCGACGCACGCAGCAAGCAACGCCCACAAGCTCGCGGGCGAAAATCAAGCCGATGTGCGGATCGGCTCGACCGTCTCCGTCTCCCTGTGTTCGTTCGCGCTGGCCGGCATTGCCGCGCGGTTGCCGGTTCGGGCGATTTCGTCGGCGGTAGCTGCTTTGGGCGCCGGGCCGTTCGATGCGAAGCGCGCCTGGGGCGTCGAAGCAGGGCAAAACGATATTCCGCTATCGAGCGCGATCGCCAGGCACGGCTTCGCGATGCGCGACATGAAGACGGTTGCGTTCGTTGGTTTCAACGAGGCGCGCAACTTGAACTCGCTGACGGAATTCCGCAGCGCGCTGCCACGCAAGACACTGGACACGCCGCGGGTGCGCGGCGACGCGGGCGAGGTTCAGCCGCGCGCGCAAGGCATCACGATCAACGGTTTCCTGCGTGTATGCGGGGAGGGCTGCAACGGCACGCGTCGGCTCCCTGGCCCGATCCTTATCGACGATCAGTTTCTTCACGATTCAAATTTCAGCAAGCCGTTCGAGCCGGCATTCAAGCGCGCGCGTGAAGGTGCATACGACGCCGGCAAGATGCCGACGCTCGGCGAGCATGCGCGCGGTGCCGCGCCGCTTTTGGCGCGAGCGGTTCCGGTTGCGTCGACGCGCGGCGCGTCTGGCGTGCCCGCGGCTCGCAACGTGTCGCGCACGTCGTTCGGCGGGCGCGTTGGCCTCGACGAACCGCTCGCATGATGGCCGGGATCGTCGGCGCGGAGCGCAGGCTTGCGCGGGGCCGAGGGTAAAGCGTGGCGAGGGCGCGTGCGATGCGCACGCGCAGGGGAGCGCAACAGCAAGAAGAACGCGCCCCGCGCCGGGTCACCGTTGCACGTGAAACCGGCCGCGGCGGCGCGCAGGTTCGATCGGTGCGCCGTGTTGCAACGGCTGCTCGATCGCGTTTCGCGCAGCGTTTGGAGACACACAATGAAAATGAATCGATGGATCGAGGCCGCGCTCGCGGCCGGCTGCTTATGTACCGCCGGGCTCGCGTCGGCGCAGGTGAAGATCGGCGTCACGGTGTCAGCGACAGGCGCCGCCGCGTCGCTCGGCATCCCCGAGAAGAACACGGTCGCGCTGCTGCCGAAGGAGATCGGCGGCAAGCGCGTCGAGTACATCGTGCTCGACGACGCGTCGGACACGAGTCGCGCGGTGCAGAACGCGCGCAAGCTGATCGACGAGGATCATGTCGACGCGATCGTCGGCTCGTCGATCACGCCGAACGCGCTCGCGATGATCGACGTCGTCGCGCAGGGCAAGACGCCGACAATTTCGCTCGCCGCGGGCGCGCACATCATTGCGCCGATGGACGCAAAACGCGCCTGGGTGTTCAAGACGCCGCAAAACGATCGCCTGATGGCTGATGCGCTCGCCGGCTACATGGCGAAGCACAGCGTGAAGACGGTCGGCTTCATCGGTTTCGCGGACGCGTACGGCGACGGCTGGTATGACGTGTTCAGCGCGGCCGCGGCGGCGAATGGGCTCAAGATCGTCGCGAACGAGCGCTACAACCGCACCGACGCGTCGGTGACGGGTCAGGTGCTGAAGACGCTGGGCGCGCGTCCCGACGCGGTGCTGATCGCGGGTGCGGGCACGCCTGCGGCGCTGCCCGCGAAGACGCTGAAGGAGCGCGGCTACACGGGCAAGGTCTATCAGACGCACGGCGTCGCGAACAACGATTTCCTGCGCGTGTGCGGCAAGGACTGCGACGGCGAGCTGCTGCCGGCGGGGCCCGTACTCGTCGCCGATCAATTGCCCGATTCGAGTCCGGCGAAGCAGCCGGCGCTCGCGTATAAAGCCGCGTATGAGAAGGCGTATGGCGCGGGCGCGGTGTCGACGTTCGGCGGTCATGTATGGGACGCGGGGCTGATGCTCCAGCGCGCGATTCCGGACGCGCTGAAGAAGGCGCAGCCCGGCACGCCGGCGTTCCACGAGGCGCTGCGCAGCGCGCTCGAGAACGTGAAGGACCTGCCGGTGTCGCACGGCGTGATCAACACGACGCCGGCGGATCACAACGGCTTCGATACGCGCGCGCGCGTGATCGTGCAGATCGTCGGCGACAAGTGGAAGCTGCAGGCCGATTGAGCGTCGGCTGATAGGGCGCGTGCGATGCATCGCGCGCGCGCCCCGCGCCGGGCCGTTTCACGACGGCCACGCCCCGCAGGCCATATTTCCGTTTTTTCCGTCGACGCATTCTCAACCGAAGAAACCACATGGATTTCTCCATCGCGGCAATTCTCGCGCAGGACGGCATCACGACGGGCGCGATCTACGCGCTGCTGTCGCTCGCGCTCGTGCTCGTTTTTTCCGTCACGCGCGTGATCTTCATCCCCCAGGGCGAATTCGTCACCTACGGCGCGCTGACGCTGGCCGCGCTACAGGCGCAGAAGTTTCCGGCAACCTGCTGGCTGCTGTTCGTTGCGGGCATCGCTTGCTTCGTGCTCGAAGTGGGCGGGCTGATCCGGTATCGCACGCGTCGTCACCGGCTCGCCCGCACGCTGACGACGCTCGCGAGCCGCTATGTGCTGCTGCCGCTTGCGATCTACGCGGTGACGAGAAGCGTTGCCGCGCAGCCGTTGCCGATGATTGCGCAGATCGCGCTCACGCTCGCGATCGTCGTGCCGCTCGGGCCATTCATCTACCGGCTCGCGTATCAGCCGATCGCCGAAGGCACGACGCTGCTGTTGCTGATCGTATCGGTTGCCGTGCATTTCGTGTTGGTCGGGCTCGGCCTCGTCATGTTCGGCGCGGAGGGCTCGCGCACGGCCGCGTTCTCGGACGCGTCGCTCGCGCTCGGCAGCCTGTCGATTTCGATGCAGGGTGTCTGGGTGGTCGGCACCGCGCTCGTGCTGATCGCCGGGCTCTATCTGGTTTTCGAGCGCACGCTGCCCGGCAAGGCGCTGCGTGCGACATCGGTGAACCGTCTCGGCGCGCAGCTCGTCGGCATCGGCACGACCGAGGCCGGGCGGCTCGCGTTCACGCTCGCGGCCGGGCTCGGTGCGTTGTCGGGCGTGCTGGTCGGGCCGCTGACGACGATCTACTACGATTCCGGCTTCCTGATCGGCCTGAAAGGCTTTGTCGGCGCGATCATCGGCGGGCTCGTCAGCTATCCGCTGGCCGCGGCCGGATCGCTTCTCGTCGGCGTGCTGGAGTCGTATTCGTCGTTCTGGGCGAGCGCGTACAAGGAGGTGATCGTTTTCACGCTGATCGTACCGGTGCTGCTGTGGCGCAGCCTTGCGGCGCCGCAAACGGAAGATGAGGAGGCGTGACGCGATGAAAGCGATCTTGCGCAACAAGGCGTTCTGGCTGTTCCTCGTCGTGCTGTTCGCGCTGCCGGCGTTGCCTGGCGCGGCGCGCGTGCCCGAGTACTGGATCACGCTGCTGAACTACATCGGGCTCTATGCGATCGTCGCGGTCGGGCTCGTGTTGTTGACTGGAATCGGCGGGATGACGAGCTTCGGGCAGGCGGCGTTCGTCGGTATCGGCGCGTACGCGACCGCCTATCTGACGACGGCGCACGGCGCGTCGCCGTGGCTCGGACTGATCGCGGGCGTCGTGCTGACGGCGCTTGTCGCGCTCGTGCTGGGCGCCGTCACGATGCGCCTCTCCGGACACTTCCTGCCGCTTGGAACGATCGCGTGGGGGCTCGCGCTGTTCTTCCTGTTCGGCAATCTCGACTGGCTCGGCAAATACGACGGAATCAACGGCATTCCCGCGCTTGCCGTGTTCGGTCAAGCGTTGGATACAGGACGCAGTCTCTATTACCTGATCTGGATCGTCGTGCTCGCGGCGGTTGTGTCTGTTCAGAATCTGCTTAATAGCAGGCCCGGCCGCGCGATTCGCGCGCTGCGCGGCGGCAGCCTGATGGCCGAGGCGATGGGCGTGAACACCGGATGGATGCGAGTGGCGATCTTCGTCCATGCGGCGGTGCTCGCGTCGATTTCGGGCTTTCTGTACGCGCATCTGCAGCGTGCGGTGAATCCGACGCCGTTCGGGCTCAATCATGGGATCGAGTTCCTGTTCATGGCGGTGGTAGGCGGCGTCGCGCACGTATGGGGCGCGTTGCTCGGCGCTGCGATCGTCACCGTGCTGCAGGATTATCTGCAAACGCTGTTGCCGAAGCTGCTCGGCGCGGAAGGCAACTTCGAGATCATCGTGTTCGGTGTGCTGATGGTGTTGCTGTTGCAGTACGCGCGGCAGGGCGTCTGGCCTTTCGTCGCGAAGCTCTTTCCGCGCGAGCCCGCCGCCCGGGCGCCGGACCAGGCGGAGCCGCTGCCGCAGCGCGCCCGGCCGCAGGCAGGCGAGGCGCTGCTCGTCGTCGACAACGTGCGCAAGCAGTTCGGCGGGCTCGTCGCGGTGAACGACGTGAGCTTCGGCGTGCTGGCCGGGCAGATCGTCGGCCTGATCGGCCCGAACGGCGCGGGCAAGTCGACGACGTTCAATCTCGTGACCGGCATGCTGCAGCCGACGAGCGGCGCAATCACGTTCCGCGGCGAGCGGATCGACGAACTTGTTTCACGTGAAATCGTGAAGCGGGGTATCGGCCGCACATTCCAGCACGTGAGGCTGCTGCCTGGAATGACCGTGCTGGAAAACGTCGCGATCGGCGCGCATCTGCGCGGCTCGGCTGGCATCTGGCGCAGTATCGTCCGGCTGAACGCGCATGAGGAAACGCGGCTGATGGCGGAAGCGGCGAAGCAGATTCGGCGCGTCGGCCTCGATGCGCACATGTATGACGAGACAGGCAGTCTTGCGCTCGGCCAGCAGCGGATTCTCGAGATCGCCCGTGCGCTGTGCAGCGATCCGACATTGTTGCTGCTTGACGAACCTGCGGCCGGCCTGCGTTATCAGGAAAAGCAGCAGTTGGCCGAACTATTGCGCAAGCTAAAGGCGGAAGGCATGAGTGTGCTGCTCGTCGAGCACGACATGGACTTCGTAATGAATCTGACCGACCGGCTGGTAGTGATGGAATTTGGCACGCGAATCGCCGAAGGTCTGCCGCAGGATGTGCAGAAGGACCCGGCAGTGCTGGAAGCTTATCTCGGCGGGGTGGAGTGATGACGGATCGGGAGATGACGCCAATTCTGGCGGTGAGGGATCTGTCGGTGCGCTACGGCAAGGTCGAGGCGCTGCATCGCGCGGCGCTGACGGTCGAAGCGGGGAGGATCGTCACAGTGATCGGCCCGAACGGGGCGGGAAAGTCGACGCTGCTCAATGCGGTGATGGGGGCGTTGCCGACCAATGGCCACGCGGCCGGTATGGTCCGCTATCGCGGCGACGACGTGGGCGCGTTGCCGATCGAGCAGCGCGTCGCGCTCGGCATGTGCCTCGTGCCCGAAAAGCGTGAGCTGTTCGGTACGATGTCGGTTGAGGACAACCTTGTTTTGGGGGCGTACCGGCGGAAGATGGCCGGCGACGCGAACTTCCTGGACCAGCTCGAGCCGGTTTTCTCGCTGTTCCCGCGGCTGAAGGAGCGGCGCAAGCAGGCGGCGGGGACGCTATCGGGCGGTGAGCGGCAGATGCTGGCTGTCGGGCGCGCGCTGATGGGCAAACCCGATTTGCTGATGTTCGACGAACCGAGCCTCGGGCTTGCGCCGCTGATCGTGAAGGAGATTTTTCATATCATCAGCGCGCTGCGTGGAACCGGCGTCGCGACGCTGCTGATCGAGCAAAACGCTCGAGCGGCGTTGCAGATTTCGGACTATGGGTATGTGCTGGAGACCGGTGAGGTTGCGCTGGAAGGCCCGGCGGGCGAGCTTGCGCAGAATCCCCGGGTAATCGAAACCTACCTCGGGCTCGCGAAGAAAGCGGTTTAGCGGCGGCTTCGCCAGCTCTGACTGAACGGCGTGTTTCACGTGAAACACGCCGTTTTTTGTTGGTCGGCCATTCGAACGAGATTCGGGCCAAAACCGAACCCGCTATAATTCGGCCCATACATTTCTCTGATAGGTTCGTGCACCGTCCTGCACGAAGTCCGCAATGCTTTATCCCGTTGAATTTGACGTCATCGTCGTTGGCGGCGGCCATGCCGGTACGGAGGCTGCGTTGGCCTCCGCACGCATGGGCGCAAAGACGCTCCTGCTGACGCACAACATCGAAACCCTTGGGCAGATGAGCTGCAACCCGTCGATCGGCGGGATCGGCAAGGGCCATCTGGTCAAGGAGGTCGACGCGCTTGGCGGCGCGATGGCTGCCGCCACCGACGAAGGCGGCATACAGTTCCGCATCCTGAACTCGTCGAAGGGGCCAGCGGTCCGTGCGACGCGTGCCCAGGCGGACCGCGTGCTATATAAGCAGGCTATCCGCCGTCGTCTGGAGAATCAGCCGAATCTCTGGCTGTTCCAGCAAGCCGTTGATGATCTGATGGTGGAGGGGGATCGAGTAGTCGGTGCGGTCACGCAAGTCGGCGTGCGATTCCGGGCGCGTGCGGTCGTGTTGACGGCCGGCACGTTCCTGGACGGCAAGATCCATGTCGGGCTCAATCACTATACGGGCGGCCGCGCCGGCGATCCGGCGGCCGTATCCCTGTCGTCGCGGCTGAAGGAGCTGAAGCTGCCGCAAGGGCGGCTGAAGACGGGAACGCCGCCGCGCATCGACGGCCGGACGATCGACTTCTCGAAGCTGGAGGAACAGCCGGGCGATCTCGATCCGATCCCGGTGTTCTCGTTCCTTGGCCGAGCCGAGCAGCATCCGCAACAACTGCCGTGTTGGGTCACGCATACCAATGAGCGTACGCACGACATCATCCGCAGCGGTCTCGATCGTTCGCCGATGTACACGGGCGTTATCGAAGGCGTCGGGCCCCGCTATTGCCCGTCGATCGAAGACAAGATCCATCGCTTTGCGTCGAAAGACTCGCATCAGATTTTCCTCGAGCCAGAAGGGCTGACGACCAACGAGTTCTATCCGAACGGCATTTCGACCAGCCTGCCGTTCGACGTGCAGCTCGCGCTCGTGCATTCGATGCGCGGTCTGGAACAGGCGCACATCCTGCGTCCGGGCTATGCGATCGAATACGATTATTTCGACCCGCGCGCGCTGAAATCGTCGCTGGAAACCAAGGCGATCCACGGCCTGTTCTTTGCGGGCCAGATCAACGGCACGACCGGCTATGAAGAAGCCGCCGCGCAGGGGCTGCTCGCCGGCATCAATGCGGGCCGTTATGCGCAAGAAAAAGAGGCGTGGTGTCCGCGGCGAGACCAGGCGTATCTTGGCGTGCTCGTCGACGATCTGGTGACGCGCGGCGTATCTGAGCCTTATCGAATGTTCACGAGCCGTGCCGAGTACCGGCTGAGCCTTCGCGAAGACAACGCGGACATGCGGCTGACCGAAATCGGGCGCGAACTGGGCATCGTTGACGACGTCCGTTGGGATGCGTTCAATCGAAAGCGTGACGCTGTTTCACGTGAAACCGAACGGTTGCGCACGACTTGGGTGACGCCGAAGACGTTGCCGGCCGACGAAGCGACTGCACTGCTCGGCAAGCCGATCGATCACGAATACAGTCTCGCCGAACTGCTGCGCCGGCCGGGCGTCAGCTACGACGGCGTGTGCGGCTTGCGCGGCGGCGAGTATGGCCCGTCCGAACCGTTGGCCGAAGACGGACTCCTGCTCGCGCAGATCAAGGAGCAGATCGAGATCGGCATCAAGTACCAAGGCTATATCGAGCGCCAGGCCGGTGAAATCGAACGGAACGGCGCGAACGAAAACACGCGGTTGCCTGACGGGATCGACTATACGGAAGTGCGCGGCCTATCGTTCGAAGTCAGTCAGAAGCTGAACCAGTTCCGCCCGGAAACGATCGGGCAGGCGTCGCGGATCTCGGGCATGACACCCGCTGCAATCTCGCTGCTGATGGTGCATCTGAAGAAGCGCGGGTTGGGCCGGCGAAAGGGCGCGGATGGAGCGCCGAACGCCGACGCGGAAACCAACAACGCCGCGACGCAGCAATGACGGCACAACGTCGTCAAGCCCCGATTGCCAGCCGGGAAACGCTGCAAGCATTGCTGTCGGATGGCGCGGAAGCACTGGGTGTCGCATTGAGCGATGCGCAGCGCGGCGCGCTACTCGATTACGTCGCGCTGCTCGCCAAGTGGAACGCGGTCTACAACCTCACCGCGATCCGCGATCCGCGGCAGATGCTGATTCAGCACATCCTCGATTCGCTGTCGATCATTCCGCATCTCGGCGCGTGCGGTGCAGCGGTGTCCGCGCTGGACGTCGGTTCCGGCGGCGGTCTGCCAGGCATCGTGCTCGCGATCGCGCTGCCCGGATGGCAGGTGGCGCTGAACGACATCGTCCAGAAAAAATCCGCATTCCAGAATCAGGCAAAGGCCGAACTGAAGCTCGGCAATCTGTCCGTCGTGACGGGGCGCGTCGAGACGCTGCGCCCTGGGGTCGAAGTCCCAGGGAAATTCGATGTGATCGTGTCGCGGGCATTCGCGGATCTGGCGGACTTCGTTACACTTGCCCGGCACCTCGTTGCGCCGGGCGGGTCGATCTGGGCGATGAAGGGCGTGCGTCCCGATGAAGAAATCGGTCGCCTGCCCGATGGCACGCGCGTCAAACAGATGATCCGTCTAACGGTCCCGTCGCTCGATGCGGAACGGCATTTGATCGAAGTCGAGCTCGACGAAGCAATTTAATCGGCGCGCCGCAGGGCGCCCGGACCATTTGAAGAGAAGGAATACACCAACGATGGCAAAGATCTTCTGCGTGGCGAACCAGAAGGGCGGCGTCGGCAAGACGACGACGACGGTCAATCTCGCCGCGAGCCTCGCGGCGCAGGGGCAACGCGTGCTGCTGATCGATCTGGACCCGCAGGGCAATGCCACGATGGGCAGCGGCATCGACAAGGCGGAATGCGAGTCGACGGTCTATGAGGTGCTGGTCGACGGCGTGACCGTTGCGGATGCGCGCGTGCGCCCCGAAGCGGTGAAGTACGACGTGCTTCCGGCGAATCGCGAGCTCGCCGGTGCGGAAATCGAGCTGGTGAGTGTGGAGAATCGCGAGCGCCAGTTGAAGGCCGCGCTCGCGAAAGTCGCGGACGATTACGATTTCGTGCTGATCGATTGTCCGCCCGCACTGTCGCTGCTGACGCTGAACGGGCTGTGCGCGGCGCACGGCGTCGTGATCCCGATGCAATGCGAGTACTTCGCGCTCGAGGGGCTGTCCGACCTCGTCAACACGATCAAGCAGGTGCATGCGAACCTGAATCGCGACCTGAAGGTGATCGGCCTGCTGCGCGTGATGTTCGATCCGCGGATCACGCTGCAGCAACAGGTTTCCGACCAGTTGAAGGCGCACTTCGGCGACAAGGTGTTCGACGCGGTGATTCCGCGCAACGTGCGTCTCGCGGAAGCGCCCAGCTATGGACTTCCCGGCGTCGTGTTCGATCGCGGTTCGCGCGGCGCGCAAGCGTATATCCAGTTCGGCGCGGAAATGATCGAGCGGGTGCGCGCGCTTTGAGCCCGCCTTCCAGACAAGAATCGAGGGAACAGAACATGAATGCGGTAGCGAAGAAAAAGGGTTTGGGACGTGGCCTTGAAGCGCTGCTTGGCGGCAGCGCCGACATCACCGAAGCGGTGAAGATCGAGGGTGCGCCGAACGTGCTCGCGCTCGGCAAGCTGCAGGCCGGCAAGTACCAGCCGCGTACCCGAATGGACGAGGGCAGCCTGCAGGAGCTTGCCGCGAGCATTCGCGCGCAGGGCGTCATGCAGCCGATCCTCGTGCGCCCAATTTCATCAGATAAATACGAGATCATCGCGGGCGAGCGCCGTTTCCGTGCGGCACGTCTCGCTGGCCTCGAAGAAGTGCCGGTGCTCGTGAAGGACGTATCCGATCAGGCCGCGGCCGCAATGGCGCTGATCGAGAACATCCAGCGCGAGGACCTGAACCCGCTTGAAGAGGCGCACGGCATCCAGCGTCTGCTCGACGAGTTCGATTTCACGCACGAGCAGGCGGCAGAATCGGTCGGCCGCTCGCGCAGCGCGGTGTCGAACCTGCTGCGTCTGCTGAATCTCGCGATGCCCGTGCAGACGATGCTGCTTGCGGGCGATCTCGACATGGGCCACGCGCGCGCGCTGCTTGCGGTTGACGCGGCGACGCAGATCACGCTCGCACATCAGGTCGTCAACAAGCGGATGTCGGTGCGCGAGACGGAAAAGCTTGTCACGCACACGACGAAGGCCGAGCCGGCGGTGAAGGCGCGGGCGAAGGACGATGGCGGCCGCGACACGCGGCGCCTCGAAGAAGAGCTGTCGGACCTGCTCGCGTCGAACGTGAAGATCAAGGTCGGTCGCCGAGGGCGAGGCCAGTTGACGATTGATTTCGGCGACCTCGACGCGCTCGAAGGCATCCTCGCGCGACTGCGCGGCGACGTCGCCGTGTAACGCGGCGTGTCGAATTCGGTCGGCGGCCGCGCGCCCGCGCGGATCATCGCGTTTGTCCGGCGCGAGCCGGTTCTGTCGATTCTCGTCGCGGCGCTGATTGCGCTGCAGTTCGTCCGTCCCCAATCGGCGGCCGCGCTCGTGCGGCTCGTCGACTGGCAGACCGTCGCGACGCTCGCCGGCCTGCTGATGCTGACGAAGGCGCTCGAGCTATCGGGCTTCCTGATGTGGCTTGCGCACCGCATTGTCCATCGCGTGCGGTCCGAGCGTGCGCTCGCCGCGCTGCTCGTCGTGTTCGCCGCAGCGCTGTCCGTGTGGCTCACGAACGACGTGGCGCTCTTCGTCGTGATTCCGCTCGTGTTGTCGCTGCGCGAGCTGACGCCGTTGCCGTTCAAGCGCCTCGTGATCTACATCGCGTTCGCCGTGAACGCGGGCGCGATCGCGACGCCGCTCGGCAATCCGCAAAATCTGTTTCTGTGGCAATTGAGCGGCGTCTCGTTCGGCCGCTTCGTGATCGCGCTCGGGCCGCTCGCGCTCATGCTGATGGCGCTGCTGCTTGCGATGACCGCCTTCGCGTTCGACGGCCGTCCGCTCGATCTGTCGAAGGACCGCGCCGAGCGGCCGGTCGATCGCGCACACGCGTTCGCGACCGTCGCGATGTTCGCGGGCTTCGTGCTGCTCGCGGACGCGCATCATGCGCTTGGCGGCGTGCTCGCGGTCGCGGCGGTCTACCTGGCAGTGCGGCGCGAAGCGGTGCTGAAGATCGACTGGCTCTTGCTGCTGATCTTTGTGCTGATGTTCATCGTGCTGCGCAGCGTGGCGTCGCTGCCGGCCGTCCATCGGACGATCGCCGGCGTCGGGCTCGACACGCCGCTGCGCGCGTATGCGGCGGGGGCGCTGTTGTCGCAGGCGATCAGCAACGTGCCGGCCGCGATCCTGCTGTCGGAGTTCACGCGCGACTGGCGTGCGCTCGCGTTCGGCGTGAGCGTCGGCGGCTTCGGCGTCGCGATCGGCTCGCTCGCCAACCTGATCGCGATCCGGCTATCCCGCGCGCGCGGGATGTGGTTGCCGTTCCATCTCGCGAGCATCCCGTTCGGCATCGCGAGCGCCGTGCTCGGCGCGCTGCTGCTGCATTATTTTTGAGCAGCGGCGCGCACCGGAACGGGGCGGGGCAGGGGGCGTTTCGCGTGGTTCGGGCGACCGAAAATACACACCTTACAACTATCATCGAACGCCAAAAATTCACGAACTTTTCGCATCATGAACCGGCGTTTCATACGGATTTTTGTCGCGTCTAAAGCCTTGAACCGCCTGCAACTATCGCTTACAATCGCCCGGATTTGTTAGTTAGGCACCCCTGAAAGCTTTCGGAAAGCTTTGGGGCCGTACAGGAATTGAGCGGACCAACTGCGATGGCGGATCGAGCGCCGGATAAAAGGCACGAAGATCGGCGAGCAGCGCAACGCACCGTTTCGGGGGCCGTCGGGCGGCGGAAATCCGCCTCGGACGATTGGGATGCCGAGCAGCAGGACGATGACATCGTTCCGCTCACACGGGCCGAGGCACAAGCGCTGTTCGGCCCCGAAGTGAATCGGCCATCGCGCGTCACGCCTTACCGGGTGGTGATGGCGCAAATGGTCTTGTCCCTGGTTGCAACGCTGGCGTGGTGGCTGTTTTCGAAGTCGCCGGGTGCCGCTGCTCAATCGGCATTTCTGGGCGGAGCGATCGGTTGGGTGCCGAGTGCATTGTTCGCGGCGCGTCTGAAGCAAAAAGGCGCGGATACCGTGATGGGCTGGGTGATTGGCGAAGTACTCAAGATGGGCGCGACGATTGCGATGTTCGTTGCTGTCGCATGGGGGTATCCCGGCGCGCATTGGGTGCCGTTGCTCGTCACGTATCTGCTGGTGTTGAAGACGTACTGGATTGCGCTCGCCTGGCGATAAGGCATCAAGTGCCGCGCGTGAATTCGACAGTTCCCGCGTAGGCCCGTTCCCGCAATGAACTGTTGCGGCGAAGCGGATAAACCGATTTTCGACAATTTGGGTGACATCAACGATTATGGCAGCTAGCGAAGGAACGCGTGCTCTGGACCCGTCCGAGTATATTGCGCACCACCTGCAAAACCTTTCCACCGCGCATCAGACGTCGATTTTCGATATCCACGTCTGGAATCTCGACACGCTGTTCTGGTCGATCGTCTGCGGCCTCGTCACCATCCTCATCCTGCGTCTGGCCGCGCGCAAGGCAACGCCGGGCGTGCCGGGACGCTTCCAGTGCCTGATCGAAATGATCGTCGAAATGGTCGAGGACCAGTCGAAGGCGGTCGTTCACGGCAATCGTACCTTTATCGCGCCGCTCGCGCTGACCGTGTTCATCTGGGTCGCGCTGATGAACTCGCTCGACTTCCTCCCCGTTGACCTGCCGGGCCGCGTGATCGGCTTGCTGGGCCTGTCGCAAGTCATTTCGCATCATCGCATCGTGCCGACAGCCGATCTGAACGGCACGCTCGGCATCGCGCTCGGCGTGTTCGTGCTGATGATCTACTACAGCCTCAAGATCAAGGGCCCGGGCGGTTTCGCGCACGAGCTCCTGTCGGCCCCGTTCGGTGCGCATCCGCTGCTGTGGATTCCGAACCTTGCGTTGAACATCGTCGAATATGTCGCGAAGACCGTGTCGCTCGGCATGCGGCTGTTCGGCAACATGTACGCGGGTGAGTTGCTGTTCCTGCTGATCGCCCTCCTCGGCAGCATGTGGGGCTTCGGCGCGGACGCAACGATACTCGGCTTCATCGGTCATGTCCTCGCAGGCAGTATCTGGGCGATCTTCCACATTCTGATTGTTCTGCTGCAAGCGTTCATTTTCATGATGCTGACCCTGGTGTATCTCGGTCAGGCGCACGAGTCGCACTAGGCGTGCCGGACAATCAAGCAGGTTTGTTTTCAGTTTTTTTAATTCCAGTTCCAAGTCTTTTCACAAAGGAGTGATCATGCAAGCTTTCATCGCCAACATCCAAGGTCTGACCGCCATCGGTATCGGTATCATCATCGGCCTGGGTGCAATCGGCGCCTGTATCGGTATCGGCCTGATGGGCGGCAAGTACATCGAAGCTTGCGCACGTCAGCCGGAACTGATCAATCCGCTGCAAACGAAGATGTTCCTGCTGGCGGGTCTGATCGATGCGGCGTTCCTGATTGGCGTGGGTGTGGCCATGCTGTTTGCATTCGCGAACCCGCTCCTGTCGAAGCTCGCGAGCTAAGGGTTCCTCGGAAATACCAATGCGCCAGGCTTGCCGGCGCAGGGCGGAACGGAAAGTGAGCGCGACTCGAAAGCTTTTTTCGGTGCGCTCCTCGTCGTTTCATTTTTCCGGAATAGCAGATTAAGGAAACACCGTGAATCTCAACGCAACCCTGTTTGCGCAAATGGTCGTGTTCCTGATCCTCGCGTGGTTCACGATGAAGTTCGTGTGGCCGCCGTTGATCAACGCCCTCGACGAGCGCTCGAAGAAAATTGCCGATGGCCTCTCGGCTGCGGAAAAGGGGCAGGCGGAACTCGCAGCGGCGCACAAGCGCGTCGACCAGGAACTCGCGCAGGCTCGTAGCGATGGCCAGCAGCGCATCGCCGAAGCCGAAAAGCGCGCGCAGGCGGTCGCCGAAGAAATCAAGGCGAACGCCCAGGCCGAAGCGGCCCGCATCATCGCCCAGGCGAAGGCGGATGCCGATCAGCAAATCGTGAAGGCCCGTGAAACGCTGCGCGGCGAAGTCGCCTCGCTGGCCGTGAAGGGCGCCGAGCAGATCCTGAAGCGCGAAGTCGATCATACGGCCCACGCCGAACTGCTGAATCAACTGAAAGCCGAGCTCTGATCATGGCCGAACTTGCAACCATCGCCCGCCCTTACGCAGAAGCGCTGTTCCGCGTGGCCGAGGGTGGTGACATCGCCGCCTGGTCCACGCTCGTGCAAGAGCTGGCTCAGGTTGCGCACCTGCCCGAAGTGCTGTCTGTCGCGTCGAGTCCGAAGGTGAGTCGCGCGCAAGTCGGCGAGCTGCTGCTCGCCGCGGTGAAGGCACCGCTCGCGACCAGCGCGGAAGCGAAGAACTTCGTGGGGATGCTGGTCGAAAATCATCGTATCGCGCTGCTGCCGGAAATCTCCGCGCAGTTCGACGAGCTGAAGAATGCGCGCGAAGGCGCGGCGGATGCGCTGATCGTCAGCGCGTTTCCGCTGGAAGGCGCGCAGCTCACCGAACTCGTCGAAAACCTCGAGCGCAGATTCAAGCGCAAGCTGAAGCCGACGGTCGAAGTCGACGCGTCGCTGATCGGCGGCGTGCGCGTGACGGTTGGCGACGAAGTGCTCGATACCTCGGTCCGCGCGCGGCTCGCCGGCATGCAGGTGGCTTTGACCGCCTGAGCGCCTACGCGGCCGGCACGCAACAGAATTGAATATCAGGAGCGAATAATGCAACTCAATCCCTCTGAGATCAGCGAGCTGATCAAGAGCCGGATCCAGGGCCTTGAAGCGAGCGCGGACGTTCGCAACCAGGGCACCGTGATCTCCGTGACCGACGGCATCGTGCGCATCCACGGTTTGTCCGACGTGATGCAGGGCGAAATGCTCGAATTCCCGGGCAACACGTTCGGTCTTGCGCTGAACCTCGAGCGCGACTCGGTCGGTGCGGTGATTCTCGGCGAATACGAACACATCTCCGAAGGCGACATCGTCAAGACGACGGGCCGCATTCTCGAAGTCCCGGTCGGTCCGGAACTCGTCGGCCGCGTGGTCGATGCGCTCGGCAACCCGATCGACGGCAAGGGCCCGGTCAACGCGAAGCTGACCGACGCGATCGAAAAGATCGCGCCGGGCGTGATCTGGCGTAAGTCGGTGTCGCAGCCGGTGCAGACGGGCCTGAAGTCGATCGACTCGATGGTGCCGATCGGCCGCGGCCAGCGCGAGCTGATCATCGGCGACCGCCAGTGCGGCAAGACCGCGGTGGCGATCGACACGATCATCAACCAGAAGGGCAAGGACCTCGTCTGCATCTACGTCGCGATCGGCCAGAAGGCTTCGTCGATCATGAACGTGGTGCGCAAGCTCGAGGAAACCGGCGCGCTCGAATATACGATCGTCGTCGCTGCGTCGGCGTCGGAATCGGCTGCGATGCAGTACCTCGCGCCGTACGCCGGCTGCACGATGGGCGAATACTTCCGCGATCGCGGCCAGGACGCCCTCATCATTTACGACGACTTGACCAAGCAGGCTTGGGCGTATCGCCAGATCTCGCTGCTGCTGCGCCGCCCGCCGGGCCGTGAAGCGTACCCGGGCGACGTGTTCTATCTGCATTCGCGTCTGCTCGAGCGCGCGGCTCGCGTGTCGGAAGAGTACGTCGAGAAGTTCACGAACGGCGAAGTGAAGGGCAAGAGCGGCTCGCTGACGGCGCTGCCCGTCATCGAAACGCAAGCGGGCGACGTGACCGCGTTCGTTCCGACGAACGTGATCTCGATCACCGATGGCCAGATCTTCCTGGAAACCGACCTGTTCAACGCGGGCATCCGTCCGGCGATCAACGCGGGCGTGTCGGTGTCGCGAGTCGGCGGCGCCGCGCAGACGAAGGTCGTGAAGAAGCTGTCGGGCGGTATCCGTACCGACCTCGCGCAGTACCGCGAACTGGCCGCGTTCGCGCAGTTCGCGTCGGACCTCGACGAAGCGACCCGCAAGCAGCTCGAGCGCGGCCGCCGCGTGACGGAACTGCTGAAGCAGCCGCAATACCAGCCGCTGCAGGTGTGGGAGCTGGCCGTGTCGCTCTTCTCGGCGAACAACGGCTATCTCGACGATCTCGACGTCAAGGACGTCCTGCCGTTCGAGAAGGGCCTGCGCGAGTATCTGAAGACGAGCCACGCTGACCTCATCAAGCGCATCGAAGACACGAAGGACTTGTCGAAGGACGACGAGAGCGCGCTGCACGCCGCGATCAAGGACTTCAAGAAGTCGGGTGCCTATTGATCCGCGAGGGACACCTTGAAGTGGCGCGGGTCGCATAAAGCGCTCGCCCCGCTTCGGTCAAGGAGCAAGCAATGGCTGGAATGAAGGAAATTCGCGGCAAGATCAAGAGCGTGCAGAACACGCGCAAGATCACGAAGGCGATGGAGATGGTGGCGGCATCGAAGATGCGCCGCGCTCAGGAACGCATGCGCGCTGCTCGCCCGTATGCCGACAAGGTCCGCGCCATCGCCGCGCACATGAGCCGCTCGACCCCGGAGTACCGCCACCCGTTCATGGTGGCGAACGACGGCGCGAAGACCGCGGGCATCATCCTCGTCACGACCGACAAGGGTCTGTGCGGCGGTCTGAACACGAATGTGCTGCGTGCGTCGATGCAGAAGTTCAAGGAGCTCGACGACAAGGGCCAGAAGCTCGAAGCCACCGCGATCGGCAGCAAGGGCCTCGGCTTCCTGAACCGTTTCGGCGCGAAGGTGATCTCGCAGGTCGTGCATCTCGGCGACACGCCGCACCTCGACAAGCTGATCGGTGCGGTGAAGGTGCAGCTCGATCTGTATTCGGAAGGCAAGCTGTCAGCCGTTTATCTCGCGTACACGCGCTTCATCAACACGATGAAGCAGGAAGCGGTGATCGAGCAACTGCTGCCGCTGTCGACCGAACATTTCGACAGCAGCGACGGCATGCCGGCCACGTCGTGGGACTACATCTACGAGCCGGACGCGCAGGCGGTGGTCGACGAGCTGCTCGTGCGTTACGTCGAGGCGCTGGTGTACCAGGCGGTCGCGGAAAACATGGCGTCGGAGCAGTCGGCGCGGATGGTCGCGATGAAGGCTGCTTCGGACAACGCGAAGACGGTGATCAGCGAGCTTCAACTGTCGTACAACAAGAGCCGCCAGGCTGCGATCACGAAGGAACTGTCGGAGATCGTCGGCGGCGCCGCCGCGGTGTAAGGCGGAACGCGCGACGCCTGCTGCGTCTCGAAACTGCGCCTTTGCGCGAGTAAAGAATCAGGTATTGAAAGGAAAAGCGATGAGTACTGCTGCTTTGGTAGAAGGCAAGATCGTACAGTGCATCGGCGCCGTTATCGACGTGGAATTCCCGCGCGAGAGCATGCCGAAGATCTACGACGCGCTCATTCTGGAAGGCTCGGAACTGACGCTCGAAGTCCAGCAGCAACTGGGCGACGGCGTGGTCCGCACCATCTGTCTGGGTGCCTCCGACGGCCTGCGCCGCGGCGTCGTGGTGAAGAATACGGGCAACCCGATCTCGGTGCCGGTCGGCAAGCCGACCCTCGGGCGCATCATGGACGTGCTCGGCCGTCCGATCGACGAGGCGGGCCCGATCGTCAGCGAACACAAGCGTTCGATCCACCAGAAGGCGCCGGCGTTCGACGAACTGTCGCCGTCGACCGAGCTGCTCGAAACGGGCATCAAGGTCATCGACCTGATCTGCCCGTTCGCAAAGGGCGGCAAGGTGGGGCTGTTCGGCGGCGCGGGCGTGGGCAAGACCGTCAACATGATGGAGCTCATCAACAACATCGCGAAGGAGCACGGCGGTTACTCCGTGTTCGCGGGCGTGGGCGAGCGTACCCGTGAAGGGAACGACTTCTACCACGAAATGAAGGACTCGAACGTTCTCGACAAGGTCGCGCTGGTGTACGGCCAGATGAACGAGCCGCCGGGCAACCGTCTGCGCGTCGCGCTGACGGGCCTCACGATGGCCGAGCACTTCCGCGACGAAGGCCTCGACGTGCTGTTCTTCGTCGACAACATCTACCGTTTCACGCTGGCCGGCACCGAAGTGTCGGCACTGCTCGGCCGTATGCCGTCGGCGGTGGGCTATCAGCCGACGCTGGCTGAAGAAATGGGCAAGCTGCAAGAGCGCATCACGTCGACCAAGAAGGGCTCGATTACGTCGGTCCAGGCCGTGTACGTCCCTGCGGATGACTTGACCGATCCGTCGCCGGCTACGACCTTCGGCCACCTGGACGCAACGGTCGTGCTGTCGCGTGACATCGCTTCGCTGGGTATCTACCCGGCGGTCGACCCGCTCGACTCGACGTCGCGCCAGATCGACCCGAACGTGATCGGCGAAGAGCACTACTCGATCACGCGTCGCGTTCAGCAGACGCTGCAGCGCTACAAGGAACTGCGCGACATCATCGCGATTCTGGGCATGGACGAACTGTCGCCGGAAGACAAGCTGTCGGTCGCGCGTGCACGGAAGATCCAGCGTTTCCTGTCGCAGCCGTTCCACGTCGCCGAAGTGTTCACGGGCTCGCCGGGCAAGTACGTGCCGCTGAAGGAAACGATCCGCGGCTTCAAGATGATCGTCGACGGCGAGTGCGACCACCTGCCGGAACAGGCGTTCTACATGGTCGGCACGATCGACGAAGCCTTCGAGAAGGCCAAGAAGATCCAGTAAGGGTTCGAGTGAGTAGCACGCTGGCGCGTGCCGGCCGAAGTAAAGCGAATGGGTCTGACCGATCCGCTTTACGGCGGGCTCGCGCCAACCGCAACACGCTCAACCCGCCGTGCGTGGGATCGGAGTCAGCGCTAAAGCGCTCGCTCCGATCGACCGCCGCTGGGCAAGAGTAAGCGGCTGAAGCGCCAACTCTTGCCAACCGCGGCATGGGACGGGGGGGCAGCGCTAAAGCGCTGACTCCCGTCGACAGGAGTCGAGATGGCAACCATCAAAGTAGACGTCGTCAGCGCGGAAGAGCAGATCTTCTCGGGCCAGGCGAAGTTCGTCGCGCTGCCGGGCGAAGCCGGCGAGCTGGGCATCCTGCCGGGTCACACGCCGCTCATCACGCGGATTCGTCCCGGTGCGGTGCGCATCGAGGCGGAAAGCGGCGACGAAGAGTTCGTGTTCGTCGCGGGCGGCATTCTCGAAGTGCAACCGGGCGCCGTGACGGTGCTCGCGGACACGGCGATCCGCGGCAAGGATCTCGACGCGGCAAAGGCCGAGGAAGCGAGAAAGCGCGCTGAGGAAACGCTGCAGAACGCGAAATCGGACATCGATCTCGCAAAGGCGCAGTCGGAACTCGCAACCGCGATGGCGCAACTCGAAGCGATCCAGCGTCTCGCGAAGATCCGCGGCAAGCACTGAAGCGTTCGCGTGCCCGCCGCACGCGTCCGGTTCACGCCTTGCATCGCAATTGCGTAGCGATTGCATCGGAAGGGCAGCCCTCGGGCTGCCTTTTTTGTTTCCGCGGGCACGCCCGCACTGCGGGTAACACTTGATGTCAGAGTGTCGTAAGCGGATGGCAGAATAATTTACAGAAACGCATTCAAAACGACGAAACGTTCGTAGAACGTTCCAATGGCGGAGACACTCTCATGGCAGCAGATTCGGGCGTCGGCGCGCTGATCGCGCCGCAGCGGGGGCTTTCGTACGTACGCGGCACGGCGGACGTCCCATTGAGCGAAGCGACGATCGGGCAGTTTCTGCTCGATACGGTCGCGCGCTTTCCCGACCGTGCGGCGGTCGTGTTCCGCGAGCAGGGCGTTCGATGGACGTGGCGCGAGTTCTCGGGCGAAGTCGACGCGCTCGCGACCGCGCTGATCGAGCTCGGCATCGCGCGCGGCGACCGGGTCGGCATCTGGTCGCCGAACCGCGCCGAATGGCTGCTCACGCAATTCGCGACCGCGCGCATCGGCGCGGTGCTCGTCAACGTCAATCCCGCCTATCGGCTTGCCGAGCTCGAATACGCGCTGAACAAGGTCGGCTGCAAGCTGCTGATCGCGGCCGAGCGCTTCAAGACGTCCGCGTACACCGAGATGATCGCCGAGATCGCGCCGGAACTCGCGACGACGCACGCGGGCGGCGCGCTGCACGCGGCGCGCGTGCCAAGCCTGCGCACGGTCGTGACGATGAGCGACGTGGCGCCCGCGGGCATGCTGAGCTTCGCCGACGTGCTCGCGCGCGGACGGGCAGCGCTCGATTCCGCGCGGCTCGATGCGATCGGCGCGACGCTCGACTGCCGCGATCCGATCAACATCCAGTTCACGAGCGGCACGACGGGCAGCCCGAAGGGCGCGACGCTCACGCACCGCAACGTCGTCAACAACGCGCGCTCGATCGCGCGCGTGATGCGGCTCACCGAGGCCGACGCGATGTGCATTCCGGTGCCGCTCTATCACTGCTTCGGGATGGTGCTGTCGGTGCTCGCGTGCGTGTCGGCGGGCGCGAAGATGGTGTTTCCCGGCGCGGCGTTCGAGCCGGGCGCGACGCTCGCGGCGGTGTCCGACGAGCGCTGCACCGCGCTGCAGGGCGTGCCGACAATGTTCATCGCCGAGCTCGATCATCCGGATTTCGACCGCTTCGACCTGGGCACGCTGCGCACGGGCATCATGGCGGGCTCGCCGTGCCCGATCGAGACGATGAAGCGGGTCGTCGCGAAGATGCACATGTCCGAGGTGACGATCGCTTACGGGATGACGGAGACGAGCCCCGTATCGTTCCAGAGCTCGACGACGGATTCGCTCGAGAAGCGCACGACGACGGTCGGCCGTATCCAGCCGCATCTGGAGGCGAAGATCGTCGACGCGACGGGCGCGATCGTGCCTGTCGGCGAGACGGGCGAGCTGTGCACGCGCGGCTATTCGGTGATGCTCGGCTATTGGGACGACGAAGCGAGGACGCGCGAAGCCGTCGTCGACGGCTGGATGCGCACGGGCGACTTGGCGACGCTCGACGAAGAGGGCTTCTGCAACATCGTCGGGCGCCTGAAGGACATGCTGATCCGCGGCGGCGAGAACGTCTATCCGCGCGAGATCGAGGAGTTCCTGTTTCGGCATCCGAAGATTCAGAGCGTGCAGGTGTTCGGCGTTCCCGATTCGAAGTACGGCGAGGAAGTGTGCGCGTGGATCGTGCTGCGCGCGGGCGAGGTGATGACGGACGATGAGCTGCGCGAGTTTTGCCGCGGCCAGATCGCGCACTACAAGGTGCCGCGCTACGTGCGCTTCGTCGACGAGCTCCCGATGACCGTGACGGGGAAGGTGCAGAAGTTCGTGATGCGCGAGAGGATGATCGACGAACTTGGATTGAGCGTGCAGAAGACGGCTTGACGTGCCGCGCACGTTTTCGATGGACGAAAAAAAGCGGGCTGATGAGCCCGCTAAAAACCACACGCTACGGGGTTAGCGCGAGGAGACCAAAGATGGAACGCATCGGCGTGGGCCGACGACGACTCCAACAAGGATGCCCCTGAACAGGGATTCGGTACGAGACCGACGGGCTCGTCATTCGTGCTTGTGTCCGCTCACACGCTGCACACGAGACCGCATCCGTGTTGAAACCGTGAGAGGCATTTTGGGCGAATTACCCCACCCACGCGGTAACAAAGTGTTTCAGGTTGTAACCCACGCCGGATAAGGCTTCGCGGGACTTTTTACTGTTTTTAAAGAAGCGCATAAAGTCATTTTTACCGTAATGAAAAAAGTATTTTCGAGCCCGCCCAGGCCCCTTTTGCGATGGGCCTGCCCCGGCTGACGAGGCTGTCGGGCGCCATCAAACATGCATTGAAATGACAGCGATATCGACTGACGAAGTTCTGAGAAAGATTTTGAAACGCGATCGGGTAATCGCGGTAGTCGGCCTTTCGGATAAACCTTATCGGTCCAGTTATGAAGTCGCTGCTTACCTGCGGCAAAACGATTATCGGATCGTACCCGTCAATCCGCTGCTCGCCGGCACGACGGTGCTCGGCGAGCCCGTGCATCCGTCGCTCGCCGGCGCGGCGATCGCGAAGGCGCCGCCACGCTATTTGAGCCACTTGTCCGAGATTGCCTGAAGCTCGCCTGTCTCGCGCGCGAGATGCAGCCACTGATCGACGTACTGCTGGAACACGACGTCGCCGCGCGGCACCATGTACGCCTTCTCGCCGAACTGGAACGGCTTGTCCGGATGCACCGAGCAGAGGCCGGGATTCAGCTTTTGCTGCAGCAGCGTCTCGGACGCGTCCGTGACCATCACGTCCGCGCTTCCCGCGAGGATCTGCTTGAAGATCGTCACGTTGTCCGGAAAGACGGCGATCTTCGCGTGCGTGAAATGCTGCTTCGCAAAACGCTCGTTCGTGCCGCCCGGGTTCACGATCACGCGTGTTTGCGGCTGGTCGATCTGCGCGATCGTCTGGTAGCGCTCGACGTCCGCGCAGCGCACGATCGGCGTCTTGCCATCGGTCACGTACGGCTGCGTGAAGAACGCGCGCTTCTGCCGCTCGAGCGTCGTCGAGATGCCGCCCACCGCGATGTCGCACTTCGCGACGAAGTCGCTGATGAGCGTCGGCCACGTGGTCTTCACGAACTCCGTCTTCACGCCGAGCGATTTCGCGAGCGAGGCCGCCATGTCGATGTCGATGCCTTCGAACGCGCCGTCCTCGCGCCGGTATGTGTACGGCTTGTAGTCGCCCGTCGTGCAGACGCGCAGCGCGCCGCGCGCGAGCACGTCGTCGAGCCGCGACGCGGGCGCGGCGGGCTGCGGCAGGGTTTGCGCGTGGGCGACGCCCGCGCAGCAGGCGAGCGCGAGCAACGTCTTCTTCATTTTCATCGTGTCTCCTCGATACGTGGGGCTGGTCCGAACGCCGGATCATAACGGACGGCCGGCGAGCGTCATATGGCCGCGAGCGCCGGGCGGCGCGCCGCGTCCGGTAGAATGCTCCTTTGCGTTTCGCTTCGTCGCATTCATCGTGGCCCAGACTCTCATCAACGACACCTTCCTGCGCGCGCTGCTGCGCGAGCCGACCGACTACACGCCGATCTGGCTGATGCGCCAGGCGGGCCGCTACCTGCCCGAATACAACGCGACGCGCGCGCGCGCGGGCAGCTTCCTCGGGCTCGCGAAGCATCCCGATTACGCGACCGAAGTGACGCTGCAGCCGCTCGAGCGCTTCCCGCTCGACGCCGCGATCCTGTTCTCCGACATCCTGACGATCCCCGACGCGATGGGACTCGGCCTCGATTTCGCCGCGGGCGAGGGGCCGAGGTTCGCGCATCCGGTGCGCACCGAGGCCGACGTCGCGAAGCTCGCGGTGCCGGACATCGGCGCGACGCTCGGTTACGTGACCGACGCGGTGCGCGAGATTCGCCGCGCGCTCACCGATGGCGAAGGCCGCCAGCGCGTGCCGCTGATCGGTTTCTCCGGCAGCCCGTGGACGCTCGCGTGCTACATGGTCGAAGGCGGCGGCTCGGACGATTTCCGCACCGTGAAGTCGATGGCGTATTCGCGGCCCGACCTGATGCAACGGATCCTCGACGTCAACGCGCAGGCGGTGGCCGCCTACCTGAACGCGCAGATCGAGGCCGGCGCGCAGGCCGTGATGATCTTCGATACCTGGGGCGGCGCGCTTGCCGACGGCGCGTATCAGCGCTTCTCGCTCGACTACATCCGGCGCGTCGTCGCGCAGTTGAAGCGCGAGCACGACGGCGCGCGCGTGCCGGCGATCGCGTTCACGAAGGGCGGCGGGCTCTGGCTCGAGGATCTGGCGGCAACGGGCGTCGACGCGGTCGGCCTCGACTGGACGGTCAGCCTCGGCCGCGCGCGCGAGCGCGTCGCGGGGCGCGTCGCGCTGCAGGGCAACCTCGACCCGACGATCCTGTTCGCGCCGCCCGAGGCGATCCGCGCCGAGGCGCGCGCGGTGCTCGACAGCTACGGCAACCATCCGGGCCACGTGTTCAACCTCGGCCACGGCATCTCGCAGTTCACGCCGCCCGAGCACGTCGCGGAACTCGTCGACGAAGTGCATTGCCATAGCCGAGCGATCCGTAGCGGCTCTGGATCGTAATCGCAAGCCGTTCGATGCTGCGACGCGACGGGGCAAGTTTGCGCAAACGCGACTAAACAGGGCGCAAGCGCCCGCCCAATGGCGCTCTCATGCTTGTCAAGACTTGACTTATGCACATTTTCCACGTTGCAGCGCGGTAGAGGGCGGTATCGGCGAGCGGGCCGCGCTATGACGGCGGAAATTGGATAGCAGCCTTGTGGGATAAGGCTTTCCGGCTGGCTCGCCGAATCGCGAAAAGGCAGTGGATGGCCGAACGCAGCGCCTTTTCGCGGTAGTCAAGAGCGAGTTCTCAACAAAGTTATCCACAGGATCGGCGGTCGCGCCGCGATTCTTAATGAGAATCCAAAACTTAGCGCCGAAAGTGATGTTTCACTTTAACTTCGCGGGCGTCGCGGATGTCTGGCCTGCCGGGTCTACCGGCATTCGGCGGTGTCGCGCCGATGGCTGACGCGTTCGTGCGCGTCGCGCTCGATCATCCGCTGCCGACGCTGTTCGATTATCGCTATCGCGGCAACGTCCCGGCCGCGCCGGGGATGCTCGTGCAGGTGCCGTTCGGCCGGCGCAGCGCAGTCGGACTCGTGTGCGAAGTGACCGCTCACACGGACGTGCCGGCGGGCAAGCTGAAGGCGGTCGACGCGGTCTGCGCGGAGCTGCCTCCGCTGTCGCGGCCGTGGCTCGACCTCGTCGCGTTCGCGGCCGACTACTACCAGCGCGGGCTCGGCGAAGTTGCATTGCCCGCGCTGCCGCAGGCGCTGCGCGACGTGCCGCGCTGGGGGCGCCTGCTCGCGCCCGAGCTGCGCTACCGGCTGCTCGACGCCGGGCGCGCCGCGCTGCCGGACGCGCTGCCCGCGCGCGGCGCGGCGCTGCGCCGGCTCGCGCAGGCGCTCGCCGACGCGCCCGCGCTGTCGCTTGCCGAGGTTCGCGCGCTGCACCCGAAGGCCGTCGCGGTGCTCGACGCGTGGCAGGCGAAAGGCTGGATCGCATGCGACGAGATTGCGATCACGCACGCCGACGCGCAGCTTGTGGACAACTCGACGCCGGCGGCCGGATGGCGCGCGCTTGCGTCACCGCCGCAACTGACCGATCAGCAGGCCGAGGCGCTCGACGCGATCGCGTCGGCGGACGGCTTCGCGCCGTTCCTGCTGCACGGCGTGACGGGCAGCGGCAAGACCGAGGTGTATCTGCGCGCGCTCGCCGTGCTGCTCGGGCGGCAGCCCGACGCGCAGGCGCTCGTTCTCGTGCCCGAGATCAACCTGACGCCGCAGTTCGAGGCGGCGTTCCGCGCGCGCTTCGCGGCGACGCTGCCCGCCGACGCGATCGTCACGCTGCATAGCGGCCTCGCCGAAGGCGAGCGCGCGCGCCACTGGCTCGCCGCGCATACCGGCCGCGCGCGGATCGTGCTCGGCACGCGGCTCGCGGTGCTCGCGTCGCTGCCGGCGCTCGCGATGATCGTCGTCGACGAGGAGCACGAGCCGGCCTACAAGCAGCAGGAAGGGTTGCGCTATTCGGCGCGCGATCTCGCGGTGTGGCGTGCGAAGCAGCTCGCGATTCCGGTCGTGCTCGGCTCGGCCACGCCGTCGCTCGAAACCTGGTGGCAGGCCGAGCAGGGCCGCTACCGGCGGCTCACGCTGACGAAGCGCGCGGTCGCCGACGCGGCGCTGCCGACGGTGCGGCTCGTCGATCTCGAGGAGGAGCGGCGGCGCGGCCGGGCGTCGATGGGCGGGCTGTCGGGGCCGCTCGTTGCCGCGTTGAAGGCGCGGCTCGAGCGCGGCGAGCAGAGCCTCGTGTTCCTGAACCGGCGCGGCTATGCGCCCGCGCTCGCGTGCGACGCGTGCGGCTGGGTCGCCGGTTGCCCGCGATGCAGCGCGTACGTCGTGATGCACAAGCCCGAGCATGCGGTGCGCTGCCACCACTGCGGCTGGGAGGCGCGGATTCCGCGGTCGTGCCCGGAATGCGGGAACGTCGATATCGCGCCGCTCGGCCGCGGCACGCAGCGCGTCGAGGAGACGCTCGCGCACGCCGTGCCGGGCGCGCGGATCCTGCGCATCGACGCGGACAGCACGCGCCGCAAGGGCAGCGCGCAGGCGCTCTTCTCGGACGTGCACGCGGGCGAGGTCGACATCCTCGTCGGCACGCAGATGATCGCGAAGGGGCACGATTTCCAGCGGGTGTCGCTCGTCGGCGTGCTGAACGCGGATACCGCGCTCTTCTCGCACGATTTCCGCGCGAGCGAGCGGCTATTCGCGCAACTGATGCAGGTGAGCGGCCGCGCGGGGCGCGCGGGGCTGCCGGGCGAGGTGCTGATCCAGACGCGCTACCCGCGCCACGCGCTCTATCACGCGCTTGCGCGGCAGGATTACGTGGGGTTCGCCGGCGCGACGCTCGGCGAGCGCCGCGACGCGCATCTGCCGCCGTTCGTCTATCAGGCACTCTTGCGCGCCGAGGGGCGCACGCTCGACGCGGCGCTCGCGTTCCTGCAGCAGGCGGCCGACGCGTTTTCGGCGCTGTCGGGCGCGGACCGCGTGACGGTCTATGACGCGGTGCCGATGACGATCGTCAAGGTGGCGAACGTCCACCGGGCGCAACTGTTGATCGAGAGCGCGTCGCGCGCGGCGCTTCAGCACACGCTGCGCGCGTGGCAGCCGCTGTTGCGCGAGCAGAAGGGCGTGCTGCGCTGGAGCGTCGAGGTCGATCCGCTCGACATCTGACGCTGATCCGTCATTCGTGCGCTTCACGCAGGCCGGAAAGCCGCGGGCGGCGCTTGCCCTTTTTCGCGCCGTGCGCGCACCCGAGCGCCTGGAAGAATACCTCCGACGCGCGGTGCACGAATACGATCGCGCCCGCGATCCACGCGGCGAGCACGATGCCGATCACTACCCATCCGTCCATCTGCGTTCTCCTTCGCGTCCGCGGGCAGCGGGCGCACGCGCATCCGATATCACGCCAGATTGCCATGGAAATCGAGCCGGTAAAACTGACAGGATCAGGGAAAATACCGATCGATCAAAGTGGTGCGTGTGATCTGTCTTTTTTCGTAACACATTGATATAAAAGGAAATTAATCGGGTGCAACCAGGTATGCGATTTGGTTGCACCTTTTTATTGGGTGCCTTACGATTTTGCGATCTTTTAAAGTCCTTGGCCGGCATCGGGCCGGCGCTAGAAGAAAATCATGGCAAGCACCACACTGGGCGTCAAAGTCGACGATCTGCTCCGCTCGCGTCTGAAGGACGCGGCGTCGCGGCTCGAGCGCACTCCTCACTGGCTGATCAAGCAGGCGATCTTCGCGTATCTCGAGCGGATCGAGCACGGTCAGCTTCCGCCGGAGCTGTCCGGCCACACGGGCGCCGCCGACCTGTCCGACAGCCACGCCGACGGCGACGAAGACGGCGCGCCGCACCCGTTCCTCGAATTCGCGCAGAGCGTGCAGCCGCAATCGGTGCTGCGCGCGGCGATCACGGCCGCGTACCGCCGCCCGGAGCCCGAGTGCGTGCCGTTCCTGATCGGCGAGGCGCGGCTGCCCGCGAGCCTGGCGCCGGACGTCCAGTCGATGGCGGCGGGCCTCGTCGAGGCGCTGCGCGAGAAGAGCTCGGGCGGCGGCGTCGAGGGGCTGATCCACGAATTCTCGCTGTCGAGCCAGGAAGGCGTCGCGCTGATGTGCCTCGCCGAGGCGCTGCTGCGGATTCCCGACCGCGCGACCCGCGACGCGCTGATCCGCGACAAGATCAGCAAGGGCGACTGGCGCTCGCACGTCGGCCACGCGCCGTCGCTGTTCGTCAACGCGGCCACCTGGGGCCTGATGATCACGGGCAAGCTCGTCACGACGAACAGCGAAGCGGGCCTGTCGTCGGCGCTCACGCGGCTGATCGGCAAGGGCGGCGAGCCGCTCATCAGGAAGGGCGTCGACATGGCGATGCGCCTGATGGGCGAGCAGTTCGTCACGGGCGAGACGATCTCCGAAGCGCTCGCGAACAGCCGCAAGTACGAGGCGCGCGGCTTCCGCTACTCGTACGACATGCTCGGCGAGGCGGCGACGACCGAAGAGGACGCGCTGCGCTACTACGCGTCGTACGAGCAGGCGATCCACGCGATCGGCAAGGCGGCGGGCGGCCGTGGCATCTACGAAGGCCCGGGCATCTCGATCAAGCTGTCGGCGCTGCACGCGCGCTACTCGCGCTCGCAGCAGGAACGCACGATGGTCGAGCTGCTGCCGCGCGTGCGCTCGCTTGCGCTGCTCGCGCGCCGCTACGACATCGGCCTGAACATCGATGCCGAGGAGGCGGACCGGCTCGAGCTGTCGCTCGATCTGCTCGAGGCGCTGTGCTTCGATCCGGAGCTCGCCGGCTGGAACGGCATCGGCTTCGTCGTGCAGGCGTACCAGAAGCGCTGCCCGTTCGTGATCGACTACCTCGTCGACCTCGCGCGCCGCAGCCGCCATCGCCTGATGATCCGCCTCGTGAAGGGCGCGTACTGGGATACCGAGATCAAGCGCGCGCAAGTGGACGGCCTCGAAGGCTATCCGGTCTACACGCGCAAGATCTACACGGACGTGTCGTACCTCGCGTGCGCGAAGAAGCTGCTCGCCGCGCCCGACGCCGTCTATCCGCAGTTCGCGACGCACAATGCTTACACGCTCGCCGCGATCTATCACCTCGCGGGCCAGAACTACTACCCCGGCCAGTACGAATTCCAGTGCCTGCACGGGATGGGCGAGCCGCTGTACGAGGAAGTCACCGGCCGCGACAAGCTGAACCGCCCGTGCCGCGTGTATGCGCCCGTCGGCACGCACGAGACGCTGCTCGCGTACCTCGTGCGCCGCCTGCTGGAAAACGGCGCGAACACGTCGTTCGTGAACCGCATTGCCGACAAGACCGTGTCGGTGAAGGAGCTGGTCGCCGATCCGCTCGACGAAGCCGCGAAGGTCGTGCCGCTCGGCGCGCCGCACGAGAAGATCCCGCTGCCGCGCGAGCTGTACGGCGCGTCGCGCGTCAATTCGATGGGCCTCGATCTGTCGAACGAGCACCGGCTCGCGTCGCTGTCGTCGGCGCTGCTCGCGAGCGCGCATCATCCGTGGCGCGCCGCGCCGATGCTCGCCGACGACGTGCTCGAGCACGCCGCGCCGCGCGACGTGCGCAATCCGGCCGATCTGCGCGACATCGTCGGCACGGTCAGCGAGGCGACGCCCGAAGAGGTGGGCGCGGCGCTCGCGCACGCGGTCGCGGCCGCGCCGATCTGGCAGGCGACGCCCGTCGACGCGCGCGCCGATTGCCTCGCGCGCGCGGCGGATCTTCTCGAAGCGCAGATGCACACGCTGATGGGCCTGATCGTGCGCGAGGCGGGCAAGTCGCTGCCGAACGCGATCGCCGAGATCCGCGAGGCGGTCGATTTCCTGCGCTACTACTCGGCGCAGATCCGCGACGAGTTCTCGAACGACACGCATCGCCCGCTCGGCCCCGTCGTCTGCATCAGCCCGTGGAACTTCCCGCTCGCGATCTTCATGGGCCAGGTGGCGGCCGCGCTCGCGGCGGGCAACACGGTGCTCGCGAAGCCGGCCGAGCAGACGCCCCTCATCGCCGCGCAGGCGGTGCGCCTGCTGCGCGACGCCGGCGTGCCGGCGGGCGCGGTGCAACTGCTGCCGGGCAACGGCGAGACGGTCGGCGCGGCGCTCGTGGCGGACTCCCGCACGCGCGCGGTGATGTTCACCGGCTCGACCGAAGTCGCGCGCCTCATCAACAAGACGCTGTCGTCGCGCCTCGATCCGGACGGCAAGCCGATTCCGCTGATCGCCGAGACGGGCGGCCAGAACGCGATGATCGTCGATTCGTCGGCGCTCGCCGAGCAGGTCGTCGCCGACGTGCTGCAGTCGTCGTTCGACTCGGCCGGTCAACGCTGTTCGGCGCTGCGCGTTCTGTGTCTGCAGGACGACGTCGCGGACCGCACGCTGACGATGCTCAAGGGCGCGATGCGCGAGCTCGCGCTCGGCAATCCGGACCGGCTGTCGGCGGACGTCGGCCCGGTGATCGACGCCGACGCGAAGCGCACGATCGACGCGCACATCGCGGCGATGAAGGACAAGGGGCACGCGGTCACGCAGCTCGCGATGCCGGACGCGTGCGCGCAAGGCACGTTCGTGCCGCCGACGATCATCGAGATCGGCAACGTCGACGAGCTCAAGCGCGAAGTGTTCGGCCCGGTGCTGCACGTCGTGCGCTATCGCCGCAGCGGCCTCGACAAGCTGCTCGAGCAGATCCGCGCGACGGGCTACGGCTTGACGCTCGGCATCCACACGCGGATCGACGAGACGATCGCGCACGTGATCTCGCACGCGCACGTCGGCAACATCTACGTGAACCGCAACGTGATCGGCGCGGTGGTCGGCGTGCAGCCGTTCGGCGGCGAAGGGCTGTCGGGCACGGGGCCGAAGGCGGGCGGCGCGCTCTATCTGCCGCGCCTGCTCGCGACGCGCCCGGCCGGGCTGCCGCGCTCGCTCGAGGCGTCGCTCGTCGCCGACGCGCCGCAGGAAGGCGAGACGCGCGATAATCCGTCCGCCGCGCTGACCGCGCTGCGCGACTGGCTGATCGAGCAGCGCGAGCCGGCGCTTGCCGCGCGCTGCGACGGCTACCTGTCGCACGTGCTCGCGGGCGCAACCGCCGTGCTCTCGGGGCCGACGGGCGAGCGCAATACGTATACGCTCGGCGCGCGCGGCACGGTGCTGTGCATCGCGGCGACGGCGAGCGGCGCGCGCGCGCAGTTCGCGGCGGTGCTCGCCACGGGCAACCGCGCGCTCTTCGCGGGCGCGGCGGGCGAGGCGCTCGCCGCGGCGCTGCCGGCATCGCTGAAGGCGCAGGCGGGCGTGAGGAAGCAGGCGGACGCGGCGTTCGACGCGGTGCTGTTCGAAGGCGACAGCGACGAGCTGCTCGCGCTCGTGAAGGAAGTCGCGCAGCGCCCAGGACCGATCGTGTCGGTGCAGGGCGTCGCGGCGAGCGCGTTCGAGAACGGCGGCGACGAGGACTACGCGCTTGAGCGGCTCCTCACCGAGCGCTCGGTGAGCGTGAACACCGCGGCGGCAGGCGGCAATGCGAATTTGATGACGATTGGCTGAGCAATCCTTGCCCTTCGCCTCAAGAAACGGAAGCGGCAAGGCGAACCCGAAGTCGCTCCATTTACCCTGGTACTAGGAGAAGATATGCAACACACGATGAAAAAGCTGGCAGGCGCGACGTTTGTCGCGGTCATGTCGCTCGCGGGGACGGCGCACGCGGATGATGTCAAGATCGGCTTCGCGGCGCCGATGACGGGCGCGCAGGCGCACTACGGCAAGGATATGCAGAACGGGATCGTGCTCGCGATCGAGGACATCAACGCGACGAAGCCGACGATCGGCGGCAAGCCGGTGAAGTTCGTGCTCGACACGCAGGACGACCAGGCCGACCCGCGCACCGGCACGACGGTCGCGCAGAAGCTCGTCGACGACGGCATCAAGGGCATGCTCGGTCACTTCAACTCGGGCACGACGATTCCCGCCTCGCGCATCTACGCGAACGCGGGCATCCCGCAGATCGCGATGGCGACGGCGCCCGAGTACACGACGCAGGGCTACAAGACCACCTTCCGGATGATGACGTCCGACACGCAGCAAGGCTCGGTCGCGGGCACGTTCGCGGTGAAGGATCTCGGCATGAAGAAGATCGCGATCGTCGACGACCGCACCGCGTACGGCCAGGGTCTCGCCGACCAGTTCGAGAAGGCGGCGAAGGCGTCGGGCGCGACGATCGTCGATCGTGAATTCACGAACGACAAGGCCGTCGACTTCAAGGCGATCCTGACGAAGCTGAAGGCGTCGAAGCCGGATCTCGTCTACTACGGCGGCGCGGATTCGCAGGCCGCGCCGATGGCCAAGCAGATGAAGTCGCTCGGCGTGACGGCGCCGCTGATGGGCGGCGAGATGGTGCACACGCCGACTTTCCTGAAGATCGCGGGCGACGCGGCCGAAGGCTCGATCGCTTCGCTCGCCGGCCTGCCGCTTGCCGAAATGCCCGGCGGCAAGACGTACGCGGACAAGTACAAGAAGCGCTTCGGCGAAGACGTGCAGACGTACTCGCCGTACGCGTATGACGGCGCGATGGCGATGTTCAACGCGATGAAGAAGGCGAACTCGACCGATCCGGCGAAGTACCTGCCGCTGCTCGCGAAGACCGACATGGCGGGCGTCACGTCGACGCACATCGCGTATGACGCGAAGGGCGACCTGAAGAACGGCGGCATCACGATGTACAAGGTCGAGAAGGGCGAGTGGAAGCCCCTGAAGAGCATCGGCGGCAAGTAAGCGCCGCGCGGCGTGACGCGGGCGTCGCGTAGCGGCGTTCGCGGCGCGCTTCGATGCCGATGTCGATATCGACGAACCCCGGGGCCGCGCTGGCGGAGCCGGGGTTTTGTTTTTTGGGGCGATTTCGCGGTTTTCGCGGTTCGGCGGACGCGGGCCCAAGCAGGCAATGCGCGGCGGCCGCCGCGTCATGCGCCGCCGCCCGCGCGCAGCAGGTACTTCTGAAGCTTGCCCGTCGGCGTGCGCGGCAGGCGCTCGGCGAACACGTATTCGCGCGGGATCTTGTACGCGGCGAGGCGCGTCTCGCAGAACGCGCGCAGCGCGTCGGCATCGACCGCGGCTTCAGCGCCGCCTGCGCCGCTCGCGCCGCCGGGCGCGCGCAGCACGACGTGCGCGACCACGGTCTCGCCCCATTGCGGATGCGCGCGGCCGATCACGGCGGCCTCGGAGACGGCCGGATGCGCGGTCAGCACGTCCTCGACTTCCTTCGAATAGACGTTCTCGCCGCCCGTCACGATCATGTCCTTGATCCGGTCGACGACGAACAGATAGCCGTCGGCGTCAACGCGCGCGACGTCGCCGCTGCGGTACCAGCCGTCGTCGTCGAACGCGGCGCGCGTCGCGCCGGGGTCGTCGAGATAGCCGAGCATCATGCTGTCGGTGCGCAACAGGATCTCGCCGATTTCGTTCGGCCGCGCGTCGTCTCCCGATGCGGTGACGACCCGCACGTCGACGCCGGGTGTGCCCTGACGGCCGATCGAGCCGGCCTTCATGGTCTGCTCGAACGGGTACAGCACGGTGCCGGCGGGCCCCGTCTCGGTCATGCCGTACACCTGATAGAACGCCTCGCTGCGGTACGCATGCATCAGCCGGCGCGCGAGCGCCGCGCCGATCGGCCCGCCGCCGTACAGCCACGCGCGCACGCTCGTCAGGTCGAACGACGCGAAATCGGCGATCGTCTCGAGCGGTAGCGTGTACGACACCGGCGCGCCGAAGTACAGCGTCGCCTGCTCGGCCTCGACCGTCTGCAAAAAGCGCAGCGGATGATATTCGCGCATCAGCACGACGGTGCCGCCCACGTACAGCGTGCCGCCGAACCAGTTGTTGAGCGGCGACGCGTGCCAGACCGGCATCGCCATCAGCGTGCGTTCGCGCTCCGTCATCGATAGCGCGAGCGCGCTCGTCGCGGCGGCGAGCGCGACCGTGTGGTGGCTGTGCATGCAGCCCTTCGGGCGTCCCGTCGTGCCCGACGTGTAGAGGATTTCGGCGAGCGCCGCGTCGGCGGGCGCGCCCGACGCGCCCGACGCGAGGCCGGCCGCGTCGGCGACGAGGCGGTCGAATGGCGCGGCGCCGTTTGCTTCGCCTTCGGTCACGAGGCGGCGCGCGCCGTGCTCGACTTTCGCGAGCACGGGCGCGAGCGCCGCGTCGAACAGCACCGCGCGGCTCGCGCTGTGCCGCAGGATGTGATCGACCTCCGGCGCCTGCAGCTTGTGATTGACCGGCACGACGACCGCGCCGATGCGCCATGCGCCGAGCAGCAGATCGAAGAACGCGGGCGTGTTCAGGCACATCGCGGCGACGCGCTCGCCTGGCGCGATGCCGAACGACGCGAGCACGTCGGCCGCGCGCCGCGAGCGCTGCTGCATCTGCCGATAGGTGATCGTCGCGCCGTCGTCGCGCAGGAACGGCTTGTCGGGCGTCGCGCGCGCGGCGCGCTCGAGTGCGGCAATCAGGTTCATGGCGTCGTGCTCCGTTCGTGCTGCGGGCGATCGTTCGGGTCGAGGCGGCTCGGCGGGCGGTGTGTGGTCACGCGGCGTACGCGCGGTGCAACAGCGCGGCGACGTCGACGCGCCGCGCATCGAGCGCACCCGTCACGCGGCCCCACGCCGGCTCGCCGAAGCGCGTCGCGATGAAGCCGTCGCTGACGGCGGCGGGCGCCGCGTCGATCAGCAGACACGCCTGCGCGACGAGTGCGATGCGCTGCGCGAGCACGCGGCCGAGCGCTTCGAGCGCGTCGGGCGGCGTGCCGAGCAGCGCGCGCAACGCGTCGAGCTCCGCGCGAATCCGCGCGTCGTGGCCGCCGAGCGCGTGCAGTTCGTCGACGAGCGCGTGCGCCGCGTCCGGCTCGCGCGAGATCGCGCGCATCACGTCGAGGCACATCACATTGCCCGAGCCTTCCCAGATCGAATTGACGGGCGCTTCGCGAAACAGCCGCGCGATCGGGCCGTCGTCGACATAGCCGTTGCCGCCGAACACTTCCATCACTTCGCCCGCTGCCTCGACCGCGCGCTTGCAGACCCAGAATTTCGCGGCCGGCGTGACGATGCGCATCCACGCCGGCTCGCCGCGCTCGAACGCCTGCGCGAGCCGCATCGCGAGCGCGAGCGCCGCTTCGCTTTCGAGCGCGAGATCGGCGAGCACCGCGCGCATCAGCGGCTGCTCGGCGAGCGCGCGGCCGAACGCGTGACGCTGCCGCGCGTACGCGATCGCCTGCACGAGCCCCTGGCGCAGGATCGCTGCGCTGCCGAGCACGCAGTTCAGGCGCGTGTAGGTCGCCATCTCGATGATCGTCGGAATGCCGCGGCCTTCTTCGCCGAGCATCACGCCCCACGCGTCGTCGAGTTCGACTTCGCTGCTCGAGTTGCTGCGGTTGCCGACCTTGTTCTTCAGCCGCTGGACCCGCACCGCGTTCTTCGTGCCGTCGGGCCGCCAGCGCGGCACGTAGAAGCACGACGGGCCGCCCGCTTCGGTGCGCGCGACGACGAGATGCGCGTCGCACATCGGCGCGGAGAAGAACCACTTGTGGCCGCGCAGCAGATGCTCGCCGCCGCGGCCGCCCGCGCCGACAGGCACGGCGAGCGTCGTGTTCGCGCGCACGTCCGAGCCGCCCTGCTTTTCGGTCATGCCCATGCCGATCATGATCGACTGCTTTGCGTCGATCGGCGCGTCGCGCGGATCGTGGATGTCGCTGTAGAGCTTGTCTTTCAACTGCGCCCACAGCGCGGGCTCCTTTTGCAGGACGGGAATGCTCGCCTGCGTCATCGTCGCCGGGCACAGCGTGCCCGCCTCGATCTGGCCGTGCAGGTAGAAGCCCGCTGCGTTCGCCGCCCAGCGGCCCGCGCGCGATTCGCGAAACGCAAGCGAGATCAGGCCCTGTTCGCGATAGAGGCCGAGGAGCGCGTGCCAGCTCGGATGGAAATCGACGCGGTCGATCCGGCGGCCGCGGCGGTCGAACGCGTTCAGCTCGGGCACGTGGCGGTTCGCGTCCTCGGCCTGCTGCGCGGTGTCGCGCGCGCCGAGCCGTGCGCCGAACGCGTCGAGCCGAGGCGCGGCCCACGCCGCGCCCGCGCGGTCGAGCGCTTCGCCCAGCGCCGGGTCGGTGGCGAAGAGGTTATAGTCGGTCAATTCGTCGAACTGGTTGCTCACCTCGTGCGTCGACCAGGCCATGATGGGCGTCTCCTTGTCGTTGTTCGGCTCGATCAGGTTAGCAAAGATGACTTCGCGACATGTTCAGGTTTCGGCGTCTCCCGACAAGTCGATCGCGCAGCCGCAGCCGGCCTTGCGCCGCCGCCCGCGGCAGCGTCGCGCGCGCGCGAGCTCGGAGGCGCTGCAGCAGGCCTTTGTTCGGGTTTTGCTCGAGCGCGGCTACGCGAAGGCGACGATCCGCGAGATCGCCGCGGTCGCGGGCGTGAGCGTCGGCACGTTCTACGAGTATTTCGGCGACAAGGAGAGTCTCGCCGCGCTCGCGATCCACCATTACGTGAAGGCGCTCGCGGCGCGCATGCGCGCGGTCGTCGATGCGCGGCGAGGCGCGGGCTGCCGGGCTGTCGCGGCCGCGCTCGTCGACGCGCAGGTCGACGCGGTCGAGCAGGACGCGCGCGTGTGGGCGGCGATGTTCACGATCGAGCGCAAGGTTTCGCCGATCGACGCGTATCGCCGGCATTACGACGATTACGTCGCACTATGGCGCGATGCGCTCGCCGGCGCGAGCGATGCGCCGGCCGATGCGCGGCTCGACGTGACGGCGCGCGTCGCGCATGCGCTGTGCTACGGGTGGGTGTCGCAATCGCTGCTGACGCAGGGCGCGAAGGTCGATGTCGCGCAGTTGCGCGGCGAGCTGCATCGGGCGGTGGATGCGTATCTCATGGCCTCGGCGAGGGGCGGGTGAATCGGGCGTTTTTGACGTTTTTGCTGTCGATGCCGGGATGCCGGGATGCCGGGATGCCAATTGTGGCGCGAGGCGCGCCGGTGATCGCCGGCAGCCGTCTTGCCAACGCAGAGCCGCCAAGTCGCCGGGCCGCCGGGCGCGTCGTGCGGCGGCGCTGTAGACCATCCAGCGGCTGAACGCCCGATCGACTCCTGTATCCGCATCGTCCTCAATTCCCTCCAGGCGCGCCGCCGTCATGAGCCATGAATTTTTCTCATGCATGCCATGACGAACTTTCGATTGCCGCCGGATATTGGCTCGGGCCAAATCCGCATCGTTGCCCCGCGCGCCGGCGTTGACCGGCGCGCCCGTCCACGAGCCAAGGAGGATTCATGCAGAGCGCCGCCGCGCCCCGTTCGAAGCTGCCCGACGTTGGCACGACGATCTTCACGGTCATCGGCATGCACGCCGCCGAGCACCAGGCGTTGAATCTGTCGCAGGGCGCGCCGAACTTCGCGCCCGATCCGGCGCTCGTCGAGCGCGTCGCCCGCGCGATGCGCGACGGGCACAACCAGTACGCGCCGATGGCGGGCGTCGCCGCGCTGCGCGAGGCGCTCGCCGTCAAGACCGAGCGCCTGTACGGCGGGCGCTACGATCCGGACTCCGAAATCACCGTCGTCGCGAGCGCGAGCGAGGGGCTCTACGCAACGATCAGCGCGCTCGTCCACCCGGGCGACGAGGTGATCTACTTCGAGCCGTCGTTCGACAGCTACGCACCGATCGTCCGGCTGCAGGGCGCGACGCCTGTGGCGATCAAGCTGTCGTCCGACGGCTTTCGCGTGAACTGGGACGAGGTGGCCGCGAAGATCACGCCGCGCACGCGGATGCTGATCGTCAACACGCCGCACAACCCGACCGCGACGATCCTCGGCGACGCCGACATCGCGCGCCTCGCGCAGCTCACCGCGGGCACCGACATCGTGGTGCTGTCCGACGAGGTGTACGAGCACGTCGTATTCGACGGCGCGCGCCATCACAGCATGGCGCGCCATCGCGCGCTCGCCGAGCGCAGCGTGATCGTGTCGTCGTTCGGCAAGTCGTATCACGCGACGGGCTGGCGCGTCGGCTACTGCCTCGCGCCAGCCGGGCTCACGCGCGAGCTGCGCAAGGTCCATCAGTTCATGACGTTCGCGGCCGACACGCCGATGCAGCACGCGTTCGCCGAAGCGCTCGCCGAACCGTCGAGCTACCTCGAGCTCGGCGCGTTCTACGAGCGCAAGCGCGACCTGCTCGCGCGCGAGCTCGCCGACTCGCGTTTCGAGCTGCTGCCGAGCGAGGGCTCGTTTTTCATGCTCGCGCGCTTTCGGCACTTTTCCGACGAAGCGGATGCGGACTTCGTGCTACGCGCGATTCGCGACGCGCGCGTCGCGACGATCCCGCTGTCCGCGTTCTACGCGGACGGCGCGAACACCGGCTGCATCCGTCTCAGCTTTTCGAAGGACGACGCGACGCTGATCGAAGGCGCGCGCCGTCTGCGCAGCCTCTGACGCTCCGACGCGCGCGCTGCGCCGGCGACCGGACAAGACCCGACCTCAAGGAGAATCATCGATGAAACGACTGCAATTCTGGTTCGCGCTCGCATGCGCATTGGGCGCCGCCGCGGGTTCCGGCGCGGCGCGCGCCGACGCTGCGCCGACGCTGCGCTTCGGTCTCGAGGCGCAATATCCGCCGTTCGAATCGAAGGCGGCGAACGGCGAGCTGCAAGGCTTCGACATCGACGTCGGCAACGCCGTCTGCAAGGAGGCGAAGCTCGCGTGCAAATGGGTCGAGACGTCGTTCGACGGGCTGATCCCGGCGCTGCAGGGCCGCAAGTTCGACGCGATCAATTCGGCGATGAACGCGACCGACCAGCGCCGCCAGGCGATCGACTTCACGACGGTGATCTATCGCGTGCCGACGCAACTGATCGCGCGCGCGGACAGCGGCCTCGCGCCGACGCCGGAATCGTTGAGGGGCCGGCGGATCGGCGTGCTGCAGGGCTCGATTCAGGAGACGTATGCGAATGCGCACTGGGCGGGCGCGGGTGTGCAGGTCGTCGCGTATCAGGACCAGAATCAGGTGTATGCGGACCTCATGGCGGGCCGCCTCGACGGCACACTCGTGCTTGCGCCCGCGGGCCAGCGCGGTTTCCTGTCGCGGCCGGACGCGAAGGGCTTCGCGTTCGTCGGGCAACCGGTGCGCGACGACAAGATCCTCGGAAGCGGGATCGCATTCGGGCTGCGCAAGGGCGACGATGCATTGAAGGCGCGCCTGAATGCCGCGATCGACAAGCTGAAGGCGGACGGCACCGTGAAGGCGTTCGGCCGCAAGTATTTCGGCGATATCGACATCTCGACGAAATGACGGAGGCGGCGCGATGAGCGAGCGGACGACGCGCGATGCGGCGGGCGTGGCGGGAACCGTCGCGTGCGGCGATGCATTCGGAGTTGACGGTGTTGCGGATGCATCCGGCGCCGCGGATACATCCGATGCGGCCGCGCACGCGCACGCGATCGAATCGGCACTCGTCGCGGCGCTCGGCGACGCGCTCGTCACGCGCTCCGCCGCGATCGAGCCGCGCTACTTCACCGCATACAACGAAGCGCCCGGCGTGCGTCCGCTCGCGCTCGTGCGGCCGCGTTCCGTCGACGACGTATCGCGCGCGCTCGCGCTCTGCACGCGGCTGCGGCAGCCCGTCGTGCCGCAAGGCGGATTGACGGGGCTCGCACGCGGCGGCGTCGCGCTCGGCGGCGAGGTGGTGCTGTCGATGGAGCGCTTCGCCGGAATCGAGGACCTCGACGCGGCGGCCGGCACGATCACCGTGCGCGCGGGTACGACGCTGCAGGCGGTGCACGACGCGGCGGAAGCGGCCGGCTTCTCGTTCGGCGTCGATCTCGGCGCGCGCGGCTCGTGCCAGATCGGCGGGATGCTCGCGACCAACGCGGGCGGCACGCGCGCGATCCGCTTCGGGATGATGCGCGAGCAGACGCTCGGCATCGAGGCCGTGCTCGCCGACGGAACGATCGTCACGTCGCTGAACCGGATGCTGAAGAACAATGCCGGCTATGACGTGAAGCAGCTCTTCATCGGCAGCGAGGGGACGCTCGGCGTCGTCACGCGTGCGGTGCTGCGGCTGCATCCGCCGCTCGCGCAGTCCGCGACGGCGCTCTGCCGCGTGCCCGACTACGACGCGCTCGTGCGGCTCTGGCGCGACGTGCGCGCAGCGCTGCCGGGCGTCGTCAGCTTCGAGGCGATGTGGCCCGCGTTCTATCGTTACGTCGCCGCGAACACGCCGGGCGTGACGGCGCCGTTCGATGCGGACGGCGATTTCGTGGTGCTGATCGAATGCATGGCGAACGGTCCGCAGGCGGACGCGCGCGATGCGCTCGAGCAATGCCTCGGCGCGTGCTCCGACGCCGGCCTCGTGACCGATGCGGCGCTTGCCGCGTCGGAGCGGCAGGCGCGCGACATGTGGACGCTGCGCGAAGGGCTCGCGATCGACACGTTGCCGCATCTGCTCAATTTCGACGTGAGCCTGCCCGTCGCCGAACTGGGCGCGTTCGCCATGCGCTGCGATGCCGCGCTTCGCGCGCACTGGCCGCATGCGGTGTGCCTGTGCTTCGGGCATGTCGGCGACGGCAACGTGCACGTCGGCGTGTCCCTTGCCGATTTGCCCGTGCATGGCGCGGATCGCGTCGAGCGTGCCGTCTACGAGATCGTGCGCGAGCGGGGCGGATCGATATCGGCCGAGCACGGGATCGGCGTGCTCAAGCGGCCGTTTCTCGGGTATTCGCGCAGCGCCGCCGAGATCGGCGTGATGCGGACGATGAAGGCGGCGCTCGATCCGCTCGGGATTTTGAATCCAGGGAAGGTGTTGTAGCTGTTGTCGTTGTTGTGGCGCGCTCGCGGCGCGATTCGGGGGCGGGCCGTACGCACCGGCATGTCGTTCGCACGGATGTTGCCGCAGATCGGAGGAGCCGCCGGCCCGTTCAGTCTGAATCCGACGAATCCGCCTGCGCGAACCGCGCGGCGACCTCGCGCAGCCAAGCCTCGCTCCACGTGAGCGCGCCCACCTTCAGATGTTCGACGATGCTGCGCACCCAGTCGAGCTCGGCTTCCAGCGTCACCCGCGTCAGCTCGCCGTCGAGCAGGAAGAGCCGCGGAATTTGCATCGTGAGCGCGGCGTCCTGTGCTTCGTCGAGGCGGGCCAGCTCGGCTTCGAGCGCGGCGGCGCGCGCTTCGAGCTGGCGGCGGGCATCGTCCGCGGACAGCAGCGGCAGCACCGACAGCGCGGCCGGAAACGACGGATATTCGCGCGCCGGCTGAGCGAGCTGCTCGCGCAGCCACATGCGCGCCGTGTCGCGGCCGGCATCGGTGATCTCGTAGACCGTGCGCTCCGGAAACGCGCCGTCGCGCTCGGTCTCGCGCACGGCGATCAGCGCATCGCGCTGCAGACGCTCGATCGTCTGGTAGAGGCTGTTGCGCTGCTTGACGTTGACCACCTCGTCCTTGCCGCGCAGCTTCACGAGCTGCTGGATTCGGTACGCGTGCATCGGCGCTTCGGTGAGCATCGCGAGCACGACGAGCGCGAGCGGAGAGTATCGAGAGGCGGGTGGAGCCATCGCGCGAGCCATTGCATGAATAGTTAATTAATTTCTAGTTATTATATAACTAGATATAAAAGGGCGAAAGTCGTGCAATGCCTGCCGGCAGGGCATCCCGCGGCGGCGCGTCAGCCGACGTGCGTGCGCTTGCCCGGCATGTCTGGCGTTTCCATCGACGCGAGGCCATGCACGATCCCGCAATCCTCGACCGCGTGCTCGCCCTGGCACCGCTCGCGCAATTCGATCAACTGTGTGCGCAAGTGCTGCAGTTCGGCTAGCCGCGTGTTGACGTGACCAATGTGTTCGTCGAGCAGCGCGTTGACCGAATCGCAGCGATCCGCCGGATCGTCGGTGAAGCGCAGCAGTGCGCGGATCTCGTCGTGCGTCATGTCGAGCGCGCGGCAGTTCCGGATGAAGCGCAGCCGCTCGACGTGCGCGTCGGTGTAGTTGCGGTAGTTGGAATCGGTCCGTTCCGCGTCGGGCATCAGCCCCTCTTTTTCGTAGAAACGAATCGTCTCGGGCGTGCACCGCGCCGCTTTCGCCAGTTCGCCGATTTTCATTCGAATCTCCTTACAAAAGAGTTGACCTTGTAGTGACTTCAAGGTGTTAACTGTACACCGTCAATCACTCAGGAGGTTGCCATGACCGAGGCCACCCGGGCCGAAAGCCGGCCGCGAACGCCCGAATCCGATCGCGACAGCGCGCATTTGAACGATGCGCGCGTTTCGGCGCGCGCCGACGGCTGCTGCTCGCACGATCATCCGCATGGCGACGCCGAAACGCAGGCACGTCACGCCGGTCAATTATGCGATGGCGATTCGCGCGGCCACGGACAGGTTCCCGGTTCGCACGCGAACGGCGACCATCCGCACGAACACGGTCACGACCACGACCACGCCGGCGCGGCGTGCTGCGCACCCGCGCCGGTCGCGTTCGCGCCGCTGCCCGGCGCGCGAAAGGCCGCCGACGGCCGCGCGCGCTCGGCGTTCCGGATCATGCAGATGGACTGCCCGACCGAGGAGACGCTGATCCGCAAGAAGCTCGGCGGAATGTCCGAAGTCGCGGCGCTCGAATTCAATCTGATGCAGCGGATGCTGACGGTCGAGCACGCGCCGGGCGCGGAGGCGGGCATCGCCCGCGCGATTCGCTCGCTCGGCATGACGCCCGAGCAGGCGGATGCCGGCGCGTCGGGCCGGCCCGCTGCATCCGCGCCGGCCGATGCGCCGCGCCCGTGGTGGCCGCTCGCGATCGCGGGCGTCGCGGCGGCCGCGTCGGAGGCGGCCACGTGGCTGCAACTGCCGGTGTGGCTCGCCGCCGCGCTCGCGCTCGCCGCGGTCGCGACCTGCGGCCTCGGCACGTACCGCAAGGGCTGGATCGCGCTCACCAACGGCAACCTGAACATCAATGCGCTGATGAGCATCGCGGTGACGGGCGCGATGGCGCTCGGCCAGTGGCCCGAGGCCGCGATGGTGATGGTGCTCTTCACCGTCGCCGAGCTGATCGAGGCGCGTTCGCTCGATCGCGCGCGCAACGCGATCCAGAGCCTGATGCGCCTTGCGCCCGACACCGCGACGGTCAAGCAGCCCGACGGCACGTGGCGGCCGGTCGACGCGGCGCAGGTCGCGCTCGGTGCGGTCGTGCGCGTGAAGCCCGGCGAGCGGATCGGTCTCGACGGCGAGATCGTCGCCGGCCGCTCGAGCGTCAACCAGGCGCCGATCACGGGCGAGAGCCTGCCCGTCGAGAAGGCCGTAGGCGACGCGGTGTACGCGGGCACGATCAACGAGGCCGGCTCGTTCGAATATCGGGTGACGGCGGTCGCGAGCAACACGACGCTCGCGCGGATCATCCACGCGGTCGAGGAGGCGCAGGGCGCGAAGGCGCCGACGCAGCGTTTCGTCGACACCTTCGCGCGCGTCTACACGCCGATCGTGTTCGCGATCGCGCTCATTGTCGCGATCGCGCCGCCGCTCGTGCTCGACGGCGCGTGGCGCGACTGGATCTACCGCGCGCTCGTGCTGCTCGTGATCGCGTGCCCGTGCGCGCTCGTGATCTCGACGCCCGTCACGATCGTGTCGGGGCTCGCGGCGGCCGCGCGGCGCGGGATTCTCGTGAAGGGCGGCGTGTACCTCGAGCAGGGGCGCCGGCTCGCGTGGCTCGCGCTCGACAAGACGGGCACGATCACGCGCGGCAAACCGGTGCAGACCGATTTCGAGGGGCGCGCGGCCGATGTCGACGCCGCGCGCGTGCGACGGCTCGCCGCGAGCCTCGCCGCGCGCTCGGACCACCCGGTTTCGCAGGCGGTCGCGGTGGCGAACGCGGCCGAAGCCGGCCTGGGCGGCCTGGGCGGGGCCGGCCGCGCAAAGAACGCGTCATTCCTCGACGTCGCCTACTTCGAGGCGATTCCCGGCCGCGGCGTGCGCGGCACGATCGACGGCGTGCCGTACTGGCTCGGCAATCATCGCCTCGTCGAGGAGCTCGAGTGCTGCACGCCGGCGCTCGAAGCGCGCCTCGACGAGCTGGAGCGGCAGGGCAAGACGGTCGTGATGCTGATCGACGGCACGCGCGTGCTCGGTCTCTTCGCGGTCGCCGACACGGTGAAGGACACGAGCCGCGCGGCGCTCGCGGAGCTGCACGCGCTCGGCATCAAGACCGCGATGCTGACAGGCGACAACCCGCACACCGCGCAAGCGATCGCGCAGCAGGTCGGCATCGACGACGCGCGCGGCAACCAGTTGCCGCAGGACAAGCTCGCCGCCGTCGAAGAGCTTGCGGCGGGCGGCCGCGCGGTGGGCATGGTCGGCGACGGGATCAACGACGCGCCGGCGCTCGCGCGCGCCGACATCGGCTTCGCGATGGGCGCGATGGGCACCGACACCGCGATCGAGACGGCCGACGTCGCGCTGATGGACGACGATCTGCGGAAGATCCCGGCGTTCGTGCGGCTGTCGCGCGCGACGCATCGCGTGCTCGTGCAGAACATCACGTTCGCGCTCGCCGTGAAGGCGGTGTTCGTCGGCCTCACGGTCGCGGGGATGGGCACGATGTGGATGGCGGTGTTCGCCGACGCGGGCGCGAGCCTCATCGTCGTCGGCAATGGCTTGCGGCTGCTGCGCCGCGGTCAATGAACGGAGGCGGCGATGGATTGGCTCAAGTGGATCGTCGGCGGGCGGCATCACGGAGGCGGCGGCCGGCGCGGCCGTCATGACGGCGGGGCGGGCGGCGGGCACGGCCATGACCGCGGCTACGACGATCGCGGCGGTCATGGCGGTCATGGCCACGGCGGCTACGGTAGCCAGGGCTGGGGCCGTCAGGATGCGCCGCGCGGCGGCGGTTGGGATCGCGCGCGTGACGGCGCGCCGCTGCGCGGCGAAGCGAGCGCGCCCGCGCAGAGCGCCGCGTGCGCGAAGTGCGGCGCGATCAACGGCGCGGATGCGAAGTTCTGCGCGCAATGCGGCGCATCGCAGACGCCGCCTGCATGCGGCGCATGCCGCGCGCCGCTCGATGCGTCGGCGCGCTTCTGCCCGCAGTGCGGGGCGGCCGTCTCGTCGCAGCGCGGATGACCTGCGACGCCCGGCCGCGCGCCGGCCGGGCACTCGCGCAGGACCGCGGCCGCGCCGCAGCAGCACAGGGAGACGCGCGCGGCCATGCGCCGCGCATCGGCGCGGCGAATCGCCCAGCAAGTACCGGGCCGGCATTCGGATTCAGGGCCGCGTCGTTTGCGCTCGCACAACATATCGGCGCATCGCATGCGAGCGGCGAACGACATCGGCTCACATTCTTCCATTCCTCATCAATCGGCCGATTCGTTGCATGCTTGCGGTTCGCCGGCGCGAACCGCGCCTCCGCGCGCGCGAACCCTTCATTACGCCAACGAATGGCATCGATCCGCGCGCATGCGCGGGCCGTCGCCGCACCATGCTGGCGCACGATTTTTGTTAGCAGGATCGATCCCTCAGATTAAAGTTCGAGTACAGTGAAGCACGATTGAAGCCGTCATCGTTCCCCGTGTAAGGTCGCCGGCTGCGGAGCCCGGTTTTCTTCGGAGTCCGCAGGTTGTTCGTCGAGGTCCAACGCAACATCACGCTTTTCGGGAGAGAACATATGGATTCATCCAGTTTCCTGACGTCGATGCAGAGCACGCTCGGCGTTTATCTGCCCAAGATCGCCGGCGCGCTCGGCATTCTGGTCATCGGCTGGCTGATCGCCGTGATCGTCCGGGCGGGCGTGCGCCGCCTGCTGGGCGCGCTGAAGGTCGATGCGCGCATCGCCGAAAGCACGGGCCAGGGCGCGCAGGTGGAGCGCATCATCGCGGGCGGCCTGTTCTGGCTCATCCTGCTCGTGACCGCGGTCGGCATCTTCAACGTGCTGAACCTCTACGCGATCTCGAATCCGTTCTCGCTGCTCGTCACGAAGATCATCAACTATCTGCCGAACCTCATCGGCGGCGCGGCGCTCACGCTCGTCGCATGGCTGATCGCGTCGCTGCTGCGCAGCCTCGCCGACAAGACGCTGAAGGCGAGCAAGATCGACAGCAAGCTGTCGGAGACGGCGGGGATGCGGCCGATGAGCTCGTATCTCGGCGACGTGCTGTTCTGGCTCGTGATCCTGATGTTCATTCCGGCGATTCTCGCCGCGTTCGATCTGAACGGCCTGCTGTCGCCCGTGCAGGGGATGATCGACAAGATCCTCGCGATCGTGCCGAACGTGTTCGCCGCGGCCGTGATCGGCTTCGTCGGCTGGCTCGTCGCGCGCATCCTGCGCGGGCTCGTCACGAACCTGCTCGTCGCGGCGGGCGCCGACCGGCTCACGCAAAGCGTCGAGAGCCCGACGCCCGTGAAGATCTCGAATCTCGTCGGCACGGTCGTCTTCATCTTCGTGTTCGTGCCGACGCTGATCTCCGCGCTCGACGCGCTGAAGATCGAGGCGATCTCGCGGCCCGCGACCGACCTGCTCGGTCAGTTCCTCAACGCGGTGCCCGACATCGTCGCGGCGGTCGTGATCGTGCTCGTCACGTTCTACGTCGCGCGCTTCGTCGGTGCGCTCGTGCAGAAGCTGCTCGTCGCCGCGGGCGTCGACGGCCTGCCCACGATGCTCGGCGTCGAACGCGTGTTCACCGGAATGCTGCAGCCTTCGGTGCTCGCCGGCCGGCTGATCGTGTTCTTCGCGATGCTGTTCGCGACCGTCGAAGCCGCGAACCGGCTCGGCTTCACGCAGGTGCGCGATGTCGTCACGCTGTTCATCGAGTTCGGCGGGCACGTGCTGATGGGCGGCGTGATCCTCGTGATCGGCTTCTGGCTCGCGGGCCTCGCGCGCCGCGTAATCGAGCAGGCCGACAACGAGCACAGCCGCCTGCTGTCGCGTATCGCGCAGTTCGCGATCCTCGGCCTCGTGTTCGCGATGGGCTTGCGCGCGATGGGCATCGCGAACGAGATCGTGCAGCTCGCGTTCGGCCTCGTGCTCGGCGCGATCGCGGTTGCGGTCGCGCTGTCGTTCGGCCTCGGCGGCCGCGAGGCGGCGGGCAAGCTGCTCGACCGCTGGTTCAATCAGCGCGGCAAGCAGGAGTGATGCCGCCGAGCCGCGTGTGACCGCATGTGACAGTGCGTCCGCGCGGTGCTCGGCGCGAGCCGTCAGCCGAGCACCGCGCGCCGCACCTTGCGCAACGCGTCTTCGAGAGACTCCAGCGCGATCGAGCCGAGCGCGATCCGCAGCGCATGCGGCGCACTCGCCGCGGTCGAGAACGGCTCGGCCGTCGTCACGAGCACGCCGTCGCGTTCGAGCTGCCCCGCGACGCGGTCCGCGCGCAATTCTTCGGGCATCGTGAGCCAAAGATAGTACGCGCACGGATGCGAGACGACGTCGCCGTCACGCAAGATCCGCCGCGCGAGCGTCTGCCGCCGCCGCGCGTCCTTGCGCTTGCGGTCCTCGAGCGTGTCGACGATTCCGCCGTCGATCCACTGGCAGGCAAGCGCGACCGTCAGCGACGGCGTATTCCACGTCGACACGCGAATCGCGCGCTCGAGCGCCGGCACGAGCCGTTCCGGCGCGGCGACGAAGCCGAGCCGCAAGCCCGATGCGACGCTCTTCGACAGCCCCGACACGTAGACCGTGCGCTCGGGCGCATGCGTGAACACGGGCTTCGGCGCGGGCTCGGCGAGAAACGCGTAGGCGCCATCCTCGATGACGAGCAGATCGTGACGCTCGGCGAGCTCGGCAAGACGCGCGCGATTCGCCGCGGACATCACGGAGCCGAGCGGGTTGTGCAGCGTCGGCATCGTGTAGACCGCGCGCACCGGCCGCTTCCTGCAAAGCGCATCGAGCCGGTCGAGATCGAGATCCTGCGCGGCCGACAGCGGCAGCGGCGCGAGCGCGATCCGGTGCGCGTGCGCGAGCGCCTTCATGCCGGGATAGGTCAGCGCGTCGATCGCGAGCAGTTCGCCCGGCTTCATCGTCGCCATCAGCGTGACCGCGAGCCCCTGCTGCGCGCCGTTGACGATCAGTACCTGCTCGGCCGGCACGCGGATGCCGCGATTGCGCAGGTGCCGCGCGACGGTCTGCCGCTCGTGCCGGCGGCCGCCCTGCGGCGCCGAATGCAGGAGCGCGTCGAGATCGCCGGACGCCGCGAGGTTGCGCAGGCCGCCGCGCAGCAGCTCGACCTGGCCCGGCAGCGACGGATAGTTGAATGTCAGATCGATCGCACCCGCCTTCGCCGGCTGCTGCTCGAGGCCGAGCCCGCGCGGCAGCGACGTGTCGCGCACGAACGTGCCGCGTCCGGTCTCGCCGACGACGAGGCCCGCTTCCGCGAGCTCGGCGTACACGCGCGACGCCGTTGCGAGCGCGATGCCGTGCTGCTTCGTCAATGCGCGCACCGTCGGCAATTGCGCGCCGGGCGCGAGCGTGCCCGCGCGGATGCGCGCGGCGAAGTCGTCGACGATCGTCTGGTAGCGTGATTCGGCCATCGCGTTGTATCTAGAACAATTCTTTGTTTGTATCGGGCGACCAGATTACGCTGCACGTGTCGTTCACGCAAACCTTCGCCGACATGATCCAGACATCCACTTTGTCGCTTTTCGCCGCGGCCGTGTTGGTGCTGCTGATGTCGCCGGGGCCGAACATGGCCTTCGTGATCGCGCACGGCGCGGCACACGGGCTGCGCGGCGGCGTTGCCGCGGCGCTCGGCATCGGCGCGGCCGATCTCGTGCTCACCGCGCTGACGGCGGCGGGTGTCGCGACTGCCGTGGCCGCGTGGCCGCCTTCGTTCGATCTGATCCGCTATGCGGGCGCGGCCTACCTGTTGTGGATGGCGTACCGCGCGGTGCGCCGTCCGGGCTCGCTCGGCAAGGTCGCCTCGACGGAGCGGTCGCTATGGTCGGTTGGCGTGCGCGCGATGCTGAACAGCCTGTCGAATCCGAAGGCGCTGCTGTTCTTCATCGTGTTTCTGCCGCAATTCGTCGATCGTCACGGCGCGTCGGTCGCCGGCCAACTGGCGGCGCTTGGTTGCGCGCTCGCCGCGATCAGCGTTGCGTTTCATGCGCTGCTCGGCGCGGCGGGCCATGCGGTGCGGGGCTTCATCGGGCATCGCGCGGCGTCGGCCGGCCTGGCCGCGCTCTTCGTGCTGCTCGCGGTGCGCCTCGCGACGATGTCGCGGCTCTCCTGAGCGACTCACACACCACGACAACGCGCGTGCGCGCAATCGACAGGATACCGAACGATGTATATCGCCGCATTCATTTACCGCCTCGGTCAAATCGACGACGAATTCCGGCAATTGACCGAGACGATCGACGCGGTCGCGGCGAGCCTGCCCGGTTTCGTCGGCATGGAATCGTGGCGCTCGGCCGACGGCCTGATGTTCAACGCGAGCTACTACTGGCGCGACGAGCAAACGCTGCGTGCGTTCGCTGCGCATCCGAAACATCTCGATGCGAAGCGCCAGTTCCGCCGCTGGTACGACGGCTATCACGTCGTCGTGTCGAAGGTCGAGCGCGCATACGGCGACGGCTCGTTCCGGCATCTCGTCCCGGATTCTTGGCGCGAGCGGAACGGTTAGCGTTCCTGATGACTGCGCCGGCGCTCAAGCCGCATCCGCGCTGCCGATCCGGCCTTTGTCGGGCATCATCGCGCAGCCGGCCGGCAGCGGCGGGAAGCCGGCGAGCCGCGCGACTCCCGTGCGCAGCGCGAGCGCGTACAGCAGCATCGGGCCGACGATGCCCGCGAGCGTGCCGAGCGCGAGCTGCACGCCGACTTCGACGATGCCGAGCCTGACGAGCGCGATGCGCGTCGCGGCTGTCGCGAGAATGTGCGCGAGATAGATCGGCATCGACGCGAAGCCGACGTATTCGAGCCATGACGGGCGACGCGCTGGAGAACGCTGCGCCGCATCGCCGCGCCGTGTCGCGCGATACGCGACGAGCAGCACGAGCGCGCTGCCCGATAGCGCGGCGGGCAGCGCCCAGATGCTGTCCGGCTCGCCGAAGCGGTGCGCGAATGCCGACGATGCCGCGAACGTCACCGCGATGGCGACGAGCGCGAGCCCGTTCGACGCGCGTTCGACGAGTGCGGGCAACGGGTTGCCGATCAGCATTCCGAGCGCGAAGAACGGGAAGTACGCGAGCGTCATCGACACGATGCCCCACTGCGTCACGGAGCCGGCGACGAACACGACGATGGCGAGCCCGCCGATCGCGAGCGCGGCGAGTGCGACGGGCATGGTGGACATGGCGCGCAGCGCGCGCGTTCGCTCGCCGTTCGCACCGCCGCGCACCCGCATGCGCGGCGCGACGATCGACGTCCCCCATGCAATCAGCATGCAGATGAAAAGCGCGTACAGGAACCAGAACTGCCCGAACGGCCGCCAGCCGATCGCGAGCAGATCGCGCGGCGTGAACGCGTGATTCATGCCGTGTGACGACAGCGCGATCTGCACCGCGCCTTGCAGCAGCGACCAGACGAAGTACGGATAGACGATCGTGCGCAGCTTCGCGAGCAGGAAGACGTCGCCCGTGCGCTGCAGCGACTTCGGCACATGCAGCCCCGACAGCAGGAAGAAGAGCGGCATGTGGAACGTGTAGATCGTATAGTCGGCCGCGGCGAGCAGGGCGCTCGGCCAGCCGGCCGGCACGAGGCCGGCCGCGAACAGGCCGCGCAGCACGTGGCCGTATACGACGAGGATGATGCCCGCACCCCGAGCGGTATCGAGATAGGAGTCCCGCATGGTCTCTCGGTCATTGGAATGGTCTTTCGTGGGTAAGCCGCGCGCCGCTCGAAGGCGGCGCGCGGTACGCTTGCTGCGTACGGACAATGTAGGGGCGCGCGCGGCGGCGATCTGTGTGCCGGACGACATAAGTTCGCTGTCGCGCTACGCGCCCGAGGCAGTCGAAGCAGTCGAAGCGGATGAATGGCGAAAGGCGGACGGACCGCACGCGCGCGCCAGCCGCCGGAAATATTTCCGTATGCGAAATGAAAGCGCGGACGTTTGCCGATTTTCGATAACACGTCGATTAATGACTCACTAGCATCGATTCTCAGTGGCGGGGCGGGCCTATCTCGGCGCCGGGCTCCGCCCCTTCGAGGAGAGATTCATGCAGACAGAGTCGAATGGCCGCCCCGGCGCGGGCGGCGGCGCAGCGCGGTCGGCGCTTCAGCAGACGCTCGGCACGTGGCAACTGTGGGGGATCGCGGTCGGTCTCGTGATTTCGGGCGAGTACTTCGGCTGGAGTTACGGCTGGGCGAGCGCGGGCACGCTCGGCTTCGTCGTCACCGCGCTGTTCGTCGCGGCGATGTACACGACCTTCATCTTCAGCTTCACCGAGCTCACGACGTCGATCCCGCACGCGGGCGGCCCGTTCGCGTACGCGCGCCGCGCGTTCGGCCCCGCGGGCGGCTATCTCGCGGGCGTCGCGACGCTTGTCGAATTCGTGTTCGCGCCGCCCGCGATCGCGCTCGCGATCGGCGCGTACCTGCACGTGCAGTTTCCCGGCCTCGAGCCGAAGCACGCGGCGATGGGCGCGTATCTCGTGTTCATGGCGCTGAACATCGTCGGCGTGCAGATCGCCGCGACGTTCGAGCTCGTCGTCACGCTGCTCGCGATCTTCGAGCTGCTCGTGTTCATGGGCGTCGTGTCGCCGGGCTTCGCGTGGAGCAACTTCATGAAGGGCGGCTGGGCGGGCGCGGATCACTTCAGCGCGGGCGCGTTCCACGGCATGTTCGCGGCGATCCCGTTCGCGATCTGGTTCTTCCTCGCGATCGAGGGCGTCGCGATGGCGGCCGAGGAAGCGAAGAACCCGAAGCGCTCGATCCCGATCGCATACGTCGCCGGCATCCTGACGCTCGTCGTTCTCGCGATCGGCGTGATGGTGTTCGCGGGCGGCGCGGGTGACTGGACCAAGCTCGCGAACATCAACGATCCGCTGCCGCAGGCGATGAAGTACATCGTCGGCGCGAACAGCGGCTGGATGCACATGCTCGTGTGGCTCGGCCTGTTCGGCCTCGTCGCGTCGTTCCACGGAATCATCCTCGGCTATTCGCGCCAGATCTTCGCGCTCGCCCGCGAAGGCTACCTGCCCGAATGGCTCGCGAAGGTGCATCCGCGCTTCAAGACGCCTTATCGCGCGATCCTCGCGGGCGGTGTGGTCGGCATCGTCGCGATCTACAGCGACGAGCTGATCCAGTTCGGCGGCCAGACGCTCACCGCGAACATCGTGACGATGTCCGTGTTCGGCGCTATCGTGATGTACATCGTGAGCATGGCGGCGCTCTTCAAGCTGCGCCGCGCGCAGCCGCGGATGGCGCGCCCGTTCCGCGCGCCGCTGTATCCGTTCTTCCCGGCGTTCGCGCTCGTCGCGGCGCTCGTGTGCCTCGGCACGATGGTGTACTTCAACGCGCTTGTCGCGTCGATCTTCGTCGCGTTCGTCGCGCTCGGGTACGGCTACTTCCTCGCGACGCGCGCGCAGCGCGCGGCCGCACCCGCCGACGCGCTGCTGGAGGAGTGAAAAGCGCGTGCCGCGCGCCGGAGGGCGGCGCGCGGCCGCGACGACAAGGAGTCCAGATGCGATATACGGAGACGATCGGTCCGCGCACCTACCGCTTCGCGGACCTGAAGACGCTGCTCGCGAAGGCGAGCCCTTTGCGTTCCGGCGACCAGCTCGCGGGCGTCGCGGCCGCGACCGAGGAGGAGCGCGTCGCCGCGAAGATGGCGCTCGCGAGCGTGCCGCTTGACGCGTTCCTGAACGAGGCGGTGATTCCCTACGAAGACGACGAGGTCACGCGCCTCGTTGTCGACACGCATTCGCGCGACGCATTCGCCGAGATCTCGCACCTGACGGTCGGCGATTTCCGCAACTGGCTGCTGTCGAGCGCAGCCGATGCGGCCGCGCTCGAGCGGATCGCGCCCGGCCTCACGCCGGAGATGGTCGCGGCGGTGTCGAAGCTGATGCGCAATCAGGACCTGATCGCGGCGGCGAGAAAGCGCCGCGTCGTCACGCGCTTCCGGAACACGGTCGGGCTGCCGGGGCGGATGTCGGTGCGGCTGCAGCCGAACCATCCGACCGACGACGTGAAGGGCATCGCCGCATCGATGCTCGACGGGCTGATGTACGGCTGCGGCGACGCGATGATCGGCATCAACCCGGCGACGGACAGCCTCGCCGCGATCACGAAGCTGCTCGCGATGATCGACGCGTTCCGCGAGCGCTACCGCGTGCCGACGCAATCGTGCGTGCTCACGCACGTGACGAACACGATCGCGGCGATCGAGAAGGGCGCGCCCGTCGATCTCGTGTTCCAGTCGATCGCGGGCACCGAGCAGGCGAACGCGAGCTTCGGCGTTTCGCTCGCGCTGCTCGCCGAGGCGCGCGATGCGGCGCTGGCGCTCAAGCGCGGCACGGTCGGCGACAACCTGATGTACTTCGAGACGGGCCAGGGCAGCGCGCTGTCGGCGAACGCGCATCACGGCGTCGATCAGCAGACCTGCGAAGTGCGCGCGTATGCGGTCGCGCGCGCGTTCGAGCCGTTTCTCGTCAACACGGTGGTCGGCTTCATCGGCCCCGAATATCTGTACGACGGCAAGCAGATCATCCGCGCGGGGCTTGAGGATCACTTCTGCGGCAAGCTGCTCGGCGTGCCGATGGGCTGCGACATCTGCTACACGAACCACGCGCAGGCCGATCAGGACGACATGGACAACCTGCTGACGCTGCTCGGCGCGGCGGGCATCAACTTCATCATGGGCATTCCCGGCGCGGACGACGTGATGCTGAACTACCAGAGCACGTCGTTCCACGATCAGCTCTACGTGCGCGAGGTGCTCGGCCTGCGCCGCGCGCCCGAGTTCGAGGAGTGGCTGGAGACGATGGAGATCACGGATGCGCACGGCGCGCTGCGCGCCGCGTCGGCGCGCGTGCCGCTGCTCGCCGGCGCGAACGACTGGATGGGGTTTTCCGCATGAGCGACGCGGTCGAAAAGAACCCGTGGGGGCAACTGAAGTCGTTCACGAACGCGCGGATCGCGCTCGGCCGCGCGGGCAACAGCTTGCCGACCGCGCCGCTGCTCGCGTTCAACCTGTCGCATGCGCAGGCGCGCGATGCCGTCCATCAGCCGCTCGACGCCGATGCGCTGCGCCGCGACATCGAAGCGGCCGGGCTGCCGACGCTCGGCGTGCAGAGCGCCGCGCCGGACCGGCAGCATTACCTGCGGCGGCCGGACCTCGGCCGCAAACTGTCCGACGACAGCCGCGCGCTGCTCGCCGGGTGCGGCGCGGCGCTCGGCGAAGCGCCGGACGTCGTGTTCGTCGTCGCCGACGGGCTGTCGGCGTTCGCGGCCGCGAAGCAGGCGCTGCCGCTCCTGAACGCGGTGCGGCCGAAGCTCGAGGGCTGGCGGATCGGGCCCGTCGTCGTCGCGCGGCAGGCGCGCGTCGCGCTCGGCGACGAGATCGGCGAGCTGCTCGGCGCGCGCCTCGTCGCGATGCTGATCGGCGAGCGGCCGGGCTTGAGCTCGCCGGACAGCCTCGGCGTGTATCTGACGTATGCGCCGAAGGTCGGCTGCCACGACGCGCAGCGCAACTGCGTCTCGAACGTGCGGCCCGAAGGGCTGCCGTACGACGCGGCCGCGCACAAGCTGCACTATCTGCTGACGCATGCGCGGCGGCTCGGGCTCACGGGCGTCGGGCTCAAGGACGACAGCGATGCGCTGCTGCCCGCCGCGCGGACGGAAGCGGAGCGTCTGGCGGCGGAGTGAGCCGGTTTCGGCGCGTTGCGGCGCGGCCGGCGATGGCGCGACGCCGCGCGCCCATCACGCGAATTGGCCCGACCGGCTCGATTCAGCCGCCTCGAGGGGCACGTCCGCATGCCGGCGCTCGTGTTCCAGCAGCCACCGCTTGCGCTCGAGGCCGCCGCCATAGCCGGTCAGCGACCCGTCCTTGCCGATGATCCGGTGGCACGGCACGATGATCGAGATGCGGTTCGCGCCGTTCGCCGCGGCGACTGCACGCACCGCGAGCGGGCTGCCGAGCTTGCGCGCCTGCTCCTGATACGACGCGGTGCGCGCATAGGGCACGGTCAGCAACTGCCGCCATGCGGCGCGCTGGAACGCGGTGCCGGGCGCGTCGAGCGCGACGTCGAAGCGCTGCCGCGCGCCCGCGAAATATTCGGCGATCTCCTGTTGCGCCTGCCGCGTGTGCCGGTTCTCGCCGACGAGCACGCGCGCGCCGAGCAGGCGCTCGAGATCGGCGAATTCGGCGGCGAGCGTGCGCCGATCGACGAATTCGAGCAGGCAGACGCCGTTGTCCGTCGCGCCGACGAACATCGGGCCGAGCGGCGTCGTGAAGCGGGCGGTGACGATCGTGTTCGCATGGGCGCCTTGCATCGGCGTATCTCCGAAAATTTTCCTGAACGTGTGCGCGAAGCCGCTCAGCGAGCCGTAGCCGGCGTCGAATGCGGCGTCGGTCGTGCGCGCGCCGTCGCGCATCGTCTGCCGCGCGGCATCGATCCTGAGCATCCGCTGGTACGCGTGGAACGTCATCCCGTAGTGCCGCGCGAACCAGCGGCGCAGGCTTTCGGGGCCGATGCCGTGCGCGCGCAGCGCGTCGTCGGAAATCCGCTCGTGCGGATGCGCGCCGACGAGCGCGAGCGCCCGCGCGACGGCGGCGGGCGGCTCGCTCGCCGGGCGCGTCGGCCGGCAGATCTTGCACGGGCGATAGCCGGCCGCGAGCGCGTCGTCGAACGTCGTGAAGAACTCGACGTTCTCGCGCTTCGGCTTGCGCGCGCGGCAGGTCGAGATGCAGAACACCGACGTCGTCTTCACGCCGACGAAGAACATGCCCGCATACTCGGGCGAGCGGTCGACGAGCGCGCGGTAACAGACGTCGGCGAGCCGCGGGTCGGCGATGCGCATGGCGGGCTCCAGCGGATGCAATGCGACGACGATAACGCGCGTCGCGCGCGGGCGGCAACCGAAAATCGGACGAGTATTTTCGAGCCGGCGGGCAGCCGATGTGTCACGCAATACGCGTTCGGGGGGCCGAGGTCCGGCGCTCACGCGTCGCGAAACAGCCGCTCGCAAACGAAATCGACGAACACCCTCACCTTCGGCGACAACTGCCGGTTCGACGGCCACAGGATCGAGAACTGCCCGGGGCCGATCCGGTATGCGTCGAGCACGGTCGCGAGCGCGCCGTCGGCGAGCGCGTCGCGCGCGAGGAAATCCGGCATGTAGCCGATGCCGAACCCCGACATCACCGCCGCGCGCAGCGCCTCCATGTTGTTGCACGTCATCGCGGTGTGCAGGTTCGGCGGTTCGCTGCCGTCGGGCAGCAGCCCCCACGGCTGCAGCTTGCCCGTCGTCGGGAAGCGGTAGCGCACGCATGCGTGCGCGTCGAGCTCGCGCAGCGTGCGCGGCGCGCCCGCCTGCGCGAGATACGCGGGCGACGCGCACAGCAGAAAGCTGAACGGTCCGAGACGGCGTGACATCAGGCTCGAATCGCTGAGCGCGCCGCTGCGGATCACCGCGTCGAAGCCGCCTTCGACGACGTCGACCAGCCGGTCGTTGAAATCGAGATCCAGCTCGACGTCCGGATAGCGGCGCTTGAATTCCGGCAGGACAGGCAGCAGGAACCGGTAGCCGATCACGGGCAGGCTCACGCGCAGCCGGCCGCGTGGCGTCTGCGCGCTCTGCGACACGCTCGCCTGCGCGTCGCGCAGCTCTTCGAGCGCGCGGTGGCAGCGTTCGTGGAAATGGCGTCCTTCATCGGTCAGCGTGACCTTGCGCGTCGTCCGGTGGAAGAGCCGCACGCCGAGCGTGCGCTCGAGCTTCGCGATCGTCTTGCCGACCGCCGACGCCGACACGCCGAGCTTGCGTCCCGCCGCGACGAAGCTGAGCGTCTCCGCCGTGCGGACGAACGCGACGATGCCGTTCAGGTTGTCCATATCGCTCCGTTTCCCTTTGTTGGTCGATATTGCGGAATTCAACTCCGCAATATACGGAATCTTGCGTTGTTTTTCGTCGATTGAATCCGGATTATCGTTCGTCGCTCGGCCGGAGGGTTCGCCGCCGCAGATGAAACCGCGGCGCGACGACCGGCGCTTTTCGAACGGAGCGACGATGATGGACCGATCTTTTTCCGCCGCGCGGCTCGCGATACTCGCGGCCGTCTGCCTCGCCGCGCTCGCGCTGCCGCTCAGCTTCTCGGGCGGCGCGGTCGCGACGCCCGCGATCGGCCGCGATCTCGGCGGCGGCCCGGTCGCGATGAACTGGATCACGAACGCGTTCATGCTGACGTTCGGCAGCCTGCTGATGGCGGCGGGGGCGCTCGCCGACCAGTTCGGCCGCAAGCGCGTGTTCGCGGCGGGCGTCGGCGGCTTTACCGCGTGCTCGCTCGCGCTCGGCTTCGCGCCGTCGATCGTCGCCGTCGATCTGCTGCGCGCCGCGCAAGGCGTTGCGGCCGCCGCGGCGCTGGCGGGCGGCACGGCCGCGCTCGCCCAGGAGTTCGACGGCGCCGCGCGCACCCGCGCGTTCAGCGTGCTCGGCACGACGTTCGGGCTCGGGCTCGCGTTCGGTCCGGTGCTCGCGGGCGTGCTGATCGAGCGCTTCGGCTGGCGCGCGATCTTCGCGACGGGCGCCGTGGCGGGCGCGCTGTCGCTCGCGTTCGGCGTGCCGCGGATGCGCGAGTCGCGCGATCCGAATGCGCAGCGTCTCGACTGGGCGGGCACGCTCGCGTTCACCGCGATGCTGTCGTGCTTCACGTTCGGCGTGATCCAGGCGCAGGCAAGCGGCTGGGCGAGCCCGCTCGTCGCGGCGCTGCTCGCGGGCGCGGCGCTCTGCGCGATCGCGTTCGCGGCGATCGAGGCGCGCGTCGCGCGGCCGATGCTCGACCTGTCGCTGTTTCGCTACCCGCGCTTCGTCGGCGTGCAGGTGCTGCCGGTTGCGACCTGCTGCTGCTACGTCGTGCTGCTCGTCGTGCTGCCGCTGCGCTTCATCGGCATCGACGGCTTCAGCGAAATCGACGCCGGCTGGCTGATGCTCGCGCTGTCCGCGCCGATGCTCGTCGTGCCGATGCTCGCGGCGGCGCTCACGCGCTGGATGTCTGCGGGCGTGATCTCGGGCATCGGGCTCGTGATCGCGGCCGCGGGCCTCGGGTGGCTCGGCCGCGCGCTGCACGCCGGCGCGGGCGCGGCGGCGATCGCGCCGATGCTCGCGATCGGGCTCGGCGCGGGGATGCCGTGGGGGCTGATGGACGGTTTGTCGGTGAGCGTCGTGCCGAAGGAGCGCGCCGGAATGGCGACGGGCATTTTCAGCACGACGCGCGTCGCGGGCGAGGGGATCGCGCTCGCGATCGTCAATGCGATGCTCGCGACGTTCGCGCAATCGCACGTGCGCGACGCGGCGGCGCCGCTCGCCGCGCCCGCCGCCGTGCACGAGGCCGCCGCGCGGCTCGCGACGGGCGACCTCGCGCATGCGGCCGCGCTGCTGCCGGGCGTCGCGCGCGATGCGCTGCGGCAAAGCTATGCGGCCGCGTTCGGCAGCCTGCTCGAAGGGCTGACGGCCGTCACGCTGCTGTGCGCGCTCGCCGCGTTCGCGTTCCTGAGCCGGACCCGCGCGCACGGCGAGCCGGCGTCCGGGCCGGCGCGCTCGCGCGATCGTCGTGCGCTGACGCTCGATCGCGAGTGCGGTTGAAAGGGGGCGGCGGCCGCACGCCGGCTTGGCGCGGCGATCGCGTGGCCGACGAACGATGCGGTGACGGACGACGCAACGGCTGAAGAGCCGATGGCGGAAGAAGGGCCAATGACGGAAGGGCCGGCAGAAGCGTCAAGGCAGAATCGACGCAAGCGCAAAAAGGCCCGACGGAACCGCATCGACACGCGAGTCCGCCGGGCCAAGCCAAGCCGATCATGCGGCGCGCGAGCGACTGCCGCCCGCGCCGCTTCCGCGCGGGATCAGAAGAACCCGAGCGGCTTCTCGCCGTAGCTGACGAGCAGGTTTTTCGTCTGCTGGTAGTGGTCGAGCATCATCTTGTGCGTCTCGCGGCCGATGCCCGACTGCTTGTAGCCGCCGAACGCCGCGTGCGCCGGATACGCGTGATAGCAGTTCGTCCACACGCGGCCCGCCTGGATGCCGCGGCCGACGCGGTATGCGCGGTTGCCGTCGCGCGTCCAGACGCCCGCGCCAAGGCCGTACAGCGTGTCGTTCGCGATCTCGAGCGCTTCCTCCTCGGTCTTGAACGTCGTCACCGCGAGCACCGGCCCGAAGATCTCTTCCTGGAAGATGCGCATCTTGTTGTGGCCGCGGAACACGGTCGGCTTCACGTAATAGCCTTCGGCGAGCTCGCCGCCGAGCACGTTGCGCTCGCCGCCCGTCAGGCACTGCGCGCCTTCGCCGCGGCCGATGTCGATGTACGACAGGATCTTCTCGAGCTGCTCGGCCGACGCCTGCGCGCCGATCATCGTCTGCGCGTCGAGCGGATGGCCCTGCTTGATCGCCTCGACGCGCTTCAACGCACGCTCGATGAAGCGATCGTAGATGCTCTCCTCGACGAGCGCGCGCGACGGGCACGTGCAGACCTCGCCCTGGTTCAGAGCGAACATCGCGAAGCCTTCGAGCGCCTTGTCGAAGTAGCTGTCGTCGCGGTCCATCACGTCGGCGAAGAAGATGTTCGGGCTCTTGCCGCCGAGCTCGAGCGTGACGGGGATCAGGTTCTCGCTCGCGTACTGCATGATGAGGCGGCCCGTCGACGTCTCGCCCGTGAACGCGATCTTCGCGATCCGCTTGCTCGACGCGAGCGGCTTGCCCGCCTCGAGCCCGAAGCCGTTGACGATGTTGAGCAAGCCGGGCGGCAGCAGATCCTGGATCAGCTCGGCGAACACGAGGATCGACGCGGGCGTCTGCTCGGCGGGCTTGAGCACGACGCAGTTGCCGGCCGCGAGCGCGGGCGCGAGCTTCCACGCGGCCATCAGCAGCGGGAAGTTCCACGGGATGATCTGGCCGACGACGCCGAGCGGCTCGTGGAAGTGATAGGCGACCATGTCGTCGCCGATGTCGGCGATCGAGCCTTCCTGCGCGCGGATGCAGCCCGCGAAGTAGCGGAAGTGGTCGATCGCGAGCGGCACGTCGGCCGCGGTGGTCTCGCGCAGCGGCTTGCCGTTGTCGATCGTCTCGGCGACAGCGAGGCGCGTGAGGTTCGCCTCCATCCGGTCGGCGATCTTCAGCAGCACGTTCGCGCGCTCGGCCGCGCCCGTCGCGGCCCAGCCCGCCTTCGCCGCGTGCGCGGCGTCGAGCGCGAGCTCGACGTCGGCTGCGCGCGAGCGAGGGATCGCGGTGAACGGCTGGCCGGTGACGGGCGAGACGTTGTCGAAATACTCGCCGCCGACCGGGGCGACCCATTCGCCGCCGATGAAATTCCCGTACTGCTTGCGGTACGGGAATTCGATGTTCAGATGTTGCATGTCCGCGTGATTCATCGTTGCTCCTCGCATGTCGGTATCGGTGATGCGCCGCGCGACGTGCGCGACACTGATCGTTACGCCAAAACCGTGCCAGCGGGCCGCGCCGCGGTGCATCGGCGCGCCGGCGCGGGGCTCGGCGCGCGCGCGGCGCGGCTGCGCGCGGCGGACTGCGCCGTCGTTGAACACCCGCCGCGCGCCGGTTGTTCAGGCGCGGCACAGCGTCGCACCGACGCGGGCGATTTTGGCGGGGGTACGCTTCGGCACGGGAATTGCGTATTCGGGCGGATCGTTTCAGCTTCAGCGACGCAAAAGGAGGCGCGATGGATTACGGGCACGCCGGCGCCGAGACGACGGCGGAGGACACGGGGCGCAGCGCGGACGGCGACGGCGGCGCGGCCGGGCGCGCGGTCGTCAGCGTCGCGCACGACGCCGACGAGCAGGCGCGCAACCTGATCGGCTGGCGCCAGACCTACGACCAGCTCGCGGCGGGCCGCTTCGTCGGCACGCTGACCGAGCTGCCGCTCGACACGATGAAGGTGTTCCGCGAGACGACGAGCCACACGCTGCGGCAGGCATGCGAGGTGCGCGGCGATGCGTACTGGTTCGGCATTCCGGTCGCGCGCGACGGCGCGGCGCGCATCGACGCGCGGCCGATCGCCGCCGACGCGCTCGCGTTCCGGCCTGGCAACGTCGAATTCGAGCTGCTGACGCCCGCGCAATTCTCGATCTACGGCGTCGTCGTGCGCGGCGCGGTGCTGCGCCGCTATGCGGAGGAGGTCGAGCGTTGCGGGCTCGACGAGCGATTGCCGCTCGTGCCCGTCGTGCGCGTCGGCGAGGCGCGGCTCACGCGGCTGTGCGCGCTGCTCGCGCAGCGTCTCGACGACGCGGACGCGATGAGCGCGGCGCTCGCGCCGCTGTCCGACTGCGCGCGCAACGATCTGCAGGCGGAGGTGCTCGCGGCGCTGTTCGATCTGTGCGCGTCGCCCGCCGCCGCCGCGACGGTCGAGCATTCGTCGCGGCGCCGCAAGATCGTCGTGGCCGCGCGCGACTACGTGCTCGCGCACCGCTCGCGGCCCGTCGGCGTGCCGGAGCTGTGCGAGCAACTGCACGTGAGCCGGCGCACGCTGCAATACTGTTTCCAGGACGTGCTCGGGATGGCGCCCGCGACCTATCTGCGCGCGCTGCGGCTGAACGGCGTGCGGCGCGACCTGCGCGGGCGCGCGGCGGATTCGGTGCAGGACGTGGCGGCCGCGTGGGGGTTCTGGCACCTGAGCCAGTTCGCGACCGACTATCGGCGGATGTTCGGCTCGCGGCCGTCGGAGACGCTGCGCGACGCGCTCGCCTGCTGAGGCGGCGAACGGCGCGCCGGCGGGATCGGCCGCTCAGCCGCGCCGACGCTCACCCCCGCGGCTGCGGCCACGCGATCGTGTCCCAGTCGATTCGCCGATACACGGCGTCGACTTGCGCGATATCGTCCGCTGCCTCGCTTTTGTGGCGATTGCGCAGCATCTCGGGCACATCGAGCGCGATTGCCGTGCAAAACGGATAGTCGCGCACCCGCAGCTCGGGCGCGATGCTCGAAAAGCACGCGAGCGTCGGCACGTCGAACCCGGCCGCGATGTGCACGGCCGACGTGTCCGCGCAGAGCGCGACGCTCGCCTGCCCGACCCAACTGACGAAATGCGCGGTATCGGCGGAGTGGCCGCTCACGTCGACATAGTCCGGATGATCGATCGGCCCGAAGCCGAGCACGGGCAGCCGATAGGTCCGCGCGAGCCGCTCGACGAGCGCCGCGCGCCGCGCCGCCGGGATGCTGCGCAGCGGCGTGCTCGCCTGCGGGCAGAACAGCGCGTATGGCCGGCCGCGCCATTCGGGCGGCAGCGCGGGCAGCGTCAATCGCGCGAGCCAGCGGTTGCATTTCGCGTCGGCCGCGATCGACTCGGGCGGCACGCCGAGCGACGCGAGGAAGAAGTCGATCATCGGCAGCGCCGCGAATGCGGGCCAGTACAGGTGATTGCCGAGGTCGATGCGCGTGTCGCGCGCCGGCAGGCCGGCGGCGGGCCACGGCAGCGCGCGGATCGGCGCGATCGTGTCGGCCGCGAGCCGGTAAAGCGCGTCGACATACGCGGGCGCGCGCGCGGGCCGGTACAGCACGAAGCGCACGTGCGGATGGCGCGCCTCGATCGCCGCGAGCGCGGTCAGCCCGATCACCGAATCGCCGAGCGCGACGCCCATGCCGTTGATCACGTGAACCGTCAACAACGTCGCGTAATCGAGCGTGAACGGGCGGCTTGCCGCATGCAACAGCCCGGCGCGGGCCGCCGCGCCGACGTAGCCGCGCGCGTCGGCGCCCGCGCATTCGAGATCGTAGGGGGCGACGAGCCGTCCGTCCGGCGCGAGCAGCGTGCCGGGGTACGCGAGCGCGTCGGCGGGCGACAGCACGGTTTCGTCGAATGTCGTCGTCATCGCGAAGGAGCGCTCATCGGCCGTGCCGTCAGGCGCGCCGCGCGCGCAGCCCTTGCTCGCGCACCTGCTCGAGCGTCGCAGCGGGCGTGCACGCGTCCTGCGGCACGCGGATCTCGATCAGCGCCGGCAGGCCGCTCGCGAGCGCGCGGTCGAGCGCGGGCAGGAAATCGGCGGTGCGCTCGACGGTCTCGCCGTGCGCGCCGAACGCGCGCGCATACGCGGCGAAATCCGGGTTCGTGAGCCCGGTGCCGTGCACCCGCCCCGGATAGTTGCGCTCCTGATGCATGCGGATCGTGCCGAAATGGCCGTTGTTCACGACGAGCACGATGATCGCGAGCCCGTACTGGATCGCGGTCGCGAGCTCGTTGCCCGCCATCATGAAGCAGCCGTCGCCCGCGAGCGCGACGACCGTGCGCTGCGGATACAGCGATTTCGCGGCGAGCGCGGCCGGCACGCCGTAGCCCATCGCGCCGCTCGTCGGCGCGAGCTGCGAGCGGAAGTGCCGGTATGCGAAGTGGCGATGCAGCCATGCCGCGTAGTTGCCGGCGCCGTTCGTGACGATCGCGTCGTGCGGCAGCCGTTCGCGCAATTGCTGCATCAGGTCGCCGAGCTGCACGTCGCCCGGCATCGGCCGCGGCGCGCGCCAGTCGAGGTACGCGCGATGCGCGTCGGCGGCGCTGCCCGCCCACGCGGGCGACGCCGGCGGCTCGAGCGCGGCGAGCTGCGCGGCGATCTCGGGCATGCCGGAGGCGATCGGCAGATCGGCCGCATAGACGCGTCCCAGCTCATCCGCGCCCTGATGCACATGAACGAGCACCTGCTTCGGCTTCGGGATGTCGATCAGCGTGTAGCCGCCCGTCGTCGCTTCGCCGAGGCGCGGGCCGAGCGCGAACAGCAGATCTGCTTCGCGGATGCGGCGCGCGAGCTCGGGGTTCACGCCGAGGCCGACGTCGCCCGCATACTGCGGATGCTCGTTGTCGAACGTGTCCTGATAGCGGAACGCGCAGGCGATCGGCAATTGCCAGCGCTCGACGAAGGTGCGCAGATCCGCGCACGCGTCGGGCGTCCAGCCGCTGCCGCCCGCGATCACGAGCGGCCGCCGAGCGCGCGCGAGCCGCTCGCGCAGCTCGCTCATCTGCGCGGCGGACGGCGCGGCGGCGATGCGCTTCGCCGCGGGCGCGACGGGTTGCGCCGCGCACGGCTCGGACAGCACGTCCTCGGGCAGCGCGAGCACGACGGGGCCGGGCCGGCCCGACATCGCGACGTGAAACGCATGGCTCAGGTATTCGGGGACGCGGCGCGGATCGTCGATCTGCGCGACCCACTTCGCGAGCTGGCCGAACATCCGCCGATAGTCGATTTCCTGGAATGCCTCGCGATCGAGATGCTCGCGCGCGCACTGGCCGATGAAGAGGATCATCGGCGTCGAATCCTGGAACGCGGTATGCACGCCGATCGACGCGTGCGTCGCGCCGGGGCCGCGCGTGACGAACGCGACGCCGGGCCGGCCGGTCAGCTTGCCGAGCGCCTCCGCCATGTTCGCGGCGGCGGCTTCGTGCCGGCAGACGACGGTCTGGATGCGTTCGGTCTCGTCGGCGAGGGAATCGAGGACGGCGAGAAAGCTCTCGCCGGGAACACAGAACACGCGCTCGACGTGATTCGCGAGCAGGGCGTCGACGAGCAGGCGTGCGCCGGTGGCGGCGCGCTGCTCTCGGTCCGGGGAAATCGACATGTAAGACGGGCTCCCTTCGTGGCGGGACGTACAGCTTACGCCGGTTGAAGGGGCGGCGGAAGGCGCGGGCGCGTGCTGCACGGCAGCGATGTTCGCGCGCCGCGCCCGCGCGTCAGCACTCAGCACTCGACGATGTTCACCGCCAACCCGCCGCGCGAGGTCTCCTTGTATTTCGTTTTCATGTCCGCGCCGGTTTCGCGCATCGTCTTGATCACGGAGTCGAGCGACACGTAGTGGCTGCCGTCGCCGCGCAGCGCCATCCGCGCGGCGTTGACGGCCTTCACCGACGCCATCGCGTTGCGCTCGATGCACGGAATCTGCACCATCCCGCCGACCGGATCGCAGGTGAGGCCGAGGTTGTGCTCCATCCCGATCTCGGCGGCGTTCTCCACCTGCTGCGGCGTGCCGCCCAGCACCGCGGCGAGCGCGCCCGCCGCCATCGAGCACGCGACGCCGACTTCGCCCTGGCAGCCGACTTCGGCGCCCGAGATCGACGCGTTGAGCTTGTAGAGGATGCCGATCGCCGCCGCGGTCATCAGGAAGTCGGCCACGCCTTGCTCGTTCGCGCCCGGCGTGAAGCGCGTGTAGTAATGGAGGACGGCCGGGATGATGCCCGCCGCGCCGTTGGTCGGCGCGGTGACGACGCGCCCGCCCGCCGCGTTCTCCTCGTTGACCGCGATCGCGTACAGGTTGATCCAGTCGATCATCGACAGCGGGTCCTGGAGCGCGCGTTCCGGATTGCCCGTCAGCGCGCGGTAGAGCTGCGGCGCGCGGCGCTTGACCTGGAACGGGCCGGGCAGGTTGCCGTCGGCGTCCGGATTGCCGATTCCGCAGCCGCGCGCGACGCACGACTGCATCACGTCCCAGATCTTCATAAGCCCCGTGCGCGTTTCCTCGTCGGTGTGCCACGCGCGCTCGTTCTCCCACATCAACTGCGCGATCGACTTGCCGGTCGACGCGGTGAGCGCGAGCAGCTCGGCGCCCGTGCGGAACGAATGCGGCATCTGCTCGGCGGCGGCGAGCACCTTCGTGTTCGCCGCGCCCGCGGTGACGACGAAGCCGCCGCCCACCGACAGATACGTCGCCTCGCGCAGCACCGCGCCCGTCGCGTCGGTCGCGCGCAGCTTCATCGCATTGGGATGCTCGGGCAGCGCCTGCCGGTAGAACGCGATGTGCTCCTTCGGCACGAACGGCACCGGGTGCGTGCCGAGCAGCGCAAGCGCCTTCGAGTCGCGCACCGCATCGAGCCGCGCGGCGATTGTCGACGGATCGACGGTGTCGGGCGCGTCGCCCATCAGGCCGAGCATCACGCCGCGGTCGGTGCCGTGGCCCTTGCCGGTCGCGCCGAGCGAGCCGTACAGCTCGACCTTCACGCTCGCGGTCGCGGCGAGCAGCGCGTCTCGCTCGAGCCCTTGCGCGAACATCAGCGCGGCGCGCATCGGCCCGACCGTGTGCGAACTCGACGGACCGATACCGATTTTGAAAAGATCGAACACGCTGACTGCCATTTCGTTTCCTGAATGACCGGATGTATGAGGGGATCACCGCGCCGGCAACGGCAGGCACGCGGCCAGCCACGCCGGCGGCATCGGCGACAGTTGTTGGGCGATGCCCGTGTAGCGGCCGTCGAGGCGCGCGGCGAGATGGAACAGCTCGGTCGCGTTCTTCGGCTCCCACGCGCCCGAGTAGCCGGGCAGGCCCGCCTCGCGGCGCTTCGCGTCGAACGGCACCGGCGAGTGGACGAATTCCTCGTGCGTCTTCTCGCCGCGCGCGTACGGCGCGAGCCAGTCGAGCGCGGCGGCGAGCGTCGCGCCGTTCGGCGCGCGCTCGCGCAGCCAGTTGCGGTTGAAGCGCCGCGCGGCGAGCGCGGCCGTGACGAGCGGCTGCAGATCGTAGACCGCATAGTGCAGCGCGTCGCGCTCGAGAAAATCGTACGTCGTGCCGTCGGGCTCGATGTTGTCGGCGAGATGCTCGATGAAGAGCCGCTGCGCGGCGTTCATCATCTTGCGGTCGCCGAGCGTGAATGCGGCGAGCGCGATCAGCTTGATCCGGTGGCTTTGCCAGTTATTGCGCCACGTGCCCTTGAGCGGGCGCTTCTGCGCGTCGATCTCCTGCACGTAGCCGTTGCCGAGCGACGCGATGAACGCGGCCGTCGCGTTGCGCGTCTTCACGGGCAGCGCGCTCGCCGTCATGTCGTACGCGAGGATCAGGCTCTCGAAGCGCGTCTCGTCGATCGGATTGAAGCTCGGGCGGTACGTGTTCACCCACGTCGACAGAAAGCGGTCGACGAGCGCCAGATAGCGGCTCTGGTTCGTCACGCGCCACGCGAGCGCCGCGTTGCGCATCAGTTCCAGGTCGTTGAGCGCCTCGGCGCTCTGGTCGTAAATGCCCTCGTGCGGCAGCGTGCCCTCGGTGTGCACGCGCGGCAGCGCCTTCGGCTCGTCGTTCAGGTGCGCGTCGACGCTCTTGATGAGCGCCTGCACGCCCGGTTCGGCATGCGTCGCCTCGCTGCTTTGCAGCGCGGGGGCGGCGCAGAAATTCATCGCCGCCCGCGCGGGGCCGGCCGCCGCCAGCGCGGCGGCGGCGACGAGCGCCGGCGCGAGCGCGCTCAAGCGCCGCCGCATCGCCTGCGCGCGGCCCGGAAACGTCTGACGCACCATGCAGAACTCCTTTGTTGGCTGGATCGCGGTGTGAGATGTTAGCCGGACTTGCGGGCGAATGCGAACGCGCGCGCCGTCCGCAACAAAGTATTGCGGACGGCGCGTCGTCGGTGAAGGAAGGGTGGCGCGGCGCGCGGGCCGCGCCGGCGCGTCAGGCGTAATCCGATACCGGCACGCAGGAGCAGAACAGGTTGCGGTCGCCATATGCGTTGTCCGCGCGGCCGACGGGCGGCCAGTACTTGTTCGCGACGAGCGACGCGACCGGGTACGCGGCTTGCTCGCGCGAGTACACGTGCGGCCATTCGTTCGCGGTGACGACGGCCGCCGTGTGCGGCGCGTGACGCAGCGGATTGTCCTCGCGGTCGGCGCGGCCCTCCTCGACCGCGCGGATTTCGTCGCGGATCGCGATCATCGCCGCGACGAAGCGGTCCAGTTCCTCCTGCGATTCCGATTCGGTCGGCTCGACCATCAGCGTGCCGGGCACCGGGAAGCTCATCGTCGGCGCGTGGAAGCCGTAATCCATCAGGCGCTTCGCGACGTCATCGACGGTGATGCCGCTCGAATCCTTGATCGGGCGCAGATCCAGAATGCACTCGTGCGCGACCAGCCCGCCCGGGCCCGAGTACAGCACCGGGTAGTGCGGCGCGAGGCGCTTCGCGATGTAGTTCGCGTTGAGGATCGCGGTTTCGGTCGCGGCGGTCAGGTTCTTCGCGCCCATCATCGCGATGTACATCCACGAGATCGGCAGGATCGACGCCGAGCCGTACGGGGCGGCCGACACCGCGCCGATGCCTTCTTCGCCGCGCGCGTAGCCCGTCGAGCGCTGGTTCGGCAGGAACTTCGCGAGGTGCGGGCCGACCGCGACCGGGCCGACGCCGGGGCCGCCGCCGCCGTGCGGGATGCAGAAGGTCTTGTGCAGGTTCAGGTGCGACACGTCGCCGCCGAACTGGCCGGGCGCGGTCAGGCCGACCATCGCGTTCATGTTCGCGCCGTCGACGTACACTTGGCCGCCGTGCGCATGCACGATCTCGCAGATCTCGCGGACGTTCTGCTCGAACACGCCGTGCGTCGACGGATACGTGATCATGATCGCCGCGAGGTCGTTCGCATGCTGCTCGGCCTTCGCCTTCAGATCGGCGATGTCGACGTTGCCCTGCGCGTCGCACGCGACGACGACGACCTTCATGCCCGCCATGTGCGCGGACGCCGGGTTCGTGCCGTGCGCGGAAGCCGGGATCAGGCAGACGTTGCGATGGCTCTCGCCGCGCGACTCGTGATACGCGCGGATGACGAGGAGGCCCGCGTACTCGCCCTGCGAACCGGCGTTCGGCTGCAGCGACACGGCCGCGTAGCCCGTCGCCGCGACGAGCATCTGCTCGAGCTGGTCGATCATCTCGCGATAGCCGGCCGTCTGCTCGGCGGGCGCGAACGGGTGGATCTGGCCGAACTCGGGCCACGTGACGGGCAGCATTTCCGACGTCGCGTTCAGCTTCATCGTGCACGAGCCGAGCGGGATCATCGAGCGGTCGAGCGCGAGATCCTTGTCCGACAGGCTGCGCAGGTAGCGCAGCATTTCCGTTTCCGAATGGTGGCGGTTGAACACGTGGTGCGTGAGGTACGCGCTCGTGCGCGCGAGGCCGGCGGGCAGCACGGCTGCGCCCGGCAGGGCTGCGTCGAGCGCGGCGACGTCGGGCGCCATCGCGCCTGCCGCCTGCGCGAAGATGGCGAGCAGGTCGGCGAGATCGGTGCGGGTCGTCGTCTCGTCGACCGAGATGCCGACGCGCGTGTCGCTCACGCGGCGCAGGTTGATGCGCTTCGCGTTCGCGACCGCGTGGATCTGCGCGGTGCGCGCGCCGGTGTCGATCGTCAGCGTGTCGAAGAACGTGTCGTTGACGGTTGCGTAGCCGAGCTGCTTCACGCCCGCGGCGAGGAGCGCCGCGGTGCGGTTCACGCGCAGCGCGATCGTCTTCAGGCCGCGCGGGCCGTGATAGACCGCGTACATGCTCGCCATGATCGCGAGGAGCGCCTGCGCGGTGCAGACGTTGGATGTCGCCTTCTCGCGGCGGATGTGCTGCTCGCGCGTTTGCAGCGCGAGGCGCAGCGCGGACTTGCCCTGCGCGTCGACGGTCACGCCGACGAGGCGGCCCGGCATCTGCCGCTTGAATTCGTCGCGCACCGCCAGGTATGCGGCGTGCGGGCCGCCGAAGCCCATCGGCACGCCGAAGCGCTGCGTGTTGCCGACCGCGACGTCCGCGCCCCATTCGCCGGGCGGCGTGAGCACGGTGAGCGCGAGGATGTCGGCCGCGACGACGACGTGGCCGCCCGCGGCGTGGATCGCTTCGGCGAGCGCGCGATAGTCACGCACATCGCCGTTCACGCCCGGATATTGCAGCAGCACGCCGAACGCGTTCGCGCCCGCGGCGTCGGCGGCCGGGCCCGTCTTCACTTCGATGCCGGCCGGCTTCGCGCGCGTTTTCACTACTTCGAGCGTTTGCGGCAGCACGTCGTCGGCGACGTAGAACACATTCGACTGCGGCTTGCCGACGCGCTGCAGCAGCGTCATCGCTTCGGCTGCGGCCGTTGCCTCGTCGAGCAGCGACGCATTCGCGATTGCGAGGCCTGTCAGGTCGGCGATCATCTGCTGGAAGTTCAGCAGCGCTTCGAGGCGGCCCTGCGAGATTTCAGGCTGGTACGGCGTGTACGCGGTGTACCACGCCGGGTTTTCGAGCACGTTGCGCAGGATGACGGCCGGGGTGTGCGTGTCGTAGTAGCCCTGGCCGATGTAGGAGCGGAACACCTGGTTCTTGTCCGCGAGCGCGCGCAGCGCGGCGAGCGCTTCCGCCTCGCTCTTCGGTTGCGCGAACGGGCCGAGCGGCAGCGTCTCCTCGCGGCGGATCGGCGCGGGGATCACGGCGTCGATCAGGTCGGCGCGCGACGCGAAGCCGAGCGTGTCGAGCATTGCCTGCTGGCTGGCGGCATCGGGGCCGATGTGGCGTTCGGCGAACGCGTCGTGCGTTTCGAGCGCGGCGAGCGAGAGGGGCGTGCGGTTCATCAGGCGGTCCGGGTGTTCGAGCTTCATGGTGGTCCTGTGTCGATCAGAGCTAGCGCTTTAGCGCTTACTCTGATCCCATGGCGCGGCTGGCTGGAGTGAGCGCTTCAGCGCTTGCTCCAGCCCCGTGGCGGTCCCATGCGGGGCGGGGCCAGCCGGCCCACGCGCCGCGCGGTTCGTGAATGGTTGTTAGTCGATCAGCTTGCTGTAGGCCGCTGCGTCGATCAGCTTGTCGGTCGACGCGCCGTCGGCGAGCTTGATCTTGAAGAGCCAGCTCGCGTACGCGTCGCTGTTGACTTCGTCCGGCGTGTCGACGATCGCCGCGTTCACTTCGACGACTTCGCCCGATACCGGCGAGTAGATGTCGGACGCCGCCTTCACCGACTCGACGACGCCGACGGCGTCGCCCGCCGACACGGTCTTGCCGACTTCCGGCAGTTCGAGGAAGACGATGTCGCCGAGCGTGCTCTGCGCGTGATCGGTGATGCCGACCGTCAGCGTGCCGTCGGCTTCGGTGCGCACCCACTCGTGTTCATCGGTGTATTTCAGATCGGCCGGGACGTTGCTCATCGGATGCTCCTGAGATTGAATGCTTGCAAGCGTTTGAATGTGAGTCTCGATTCGCGCGCGGGCGCGCCGGTTGCTTCGCGTCAGACCGCGAGCACCTTGCCGTTGCGCACGAACGGCAGTTTTACCACGCGCGCGGGGAGTTGCTTGTCGCGGATCTGCACGTGCACCGTGTCGCCGATTGCGACGTCCTTCGGCACGCGCGCGAACGCGATCGATTCCTGCATCGTCGGCGAGAACGTGCCGCTCGTGATCTCGCCTTCGCCGTGCGGCGTCACGACCTTCTGGTGCGCGCGCAGCACGCCGCCCGCGCGGCCGTTCTCCTTTTGCAGGATGAGGCCGGCGAACGCGGCGCGCGAGCCGTTCGCTTCGAGCGCGTCGCGGCCGACGAACGCGCGTGGCGTGGCGAGATCGACCGTCCACGCGAGACCGGCGTCGAGGGGCGACACCGTCTCGTCCATGTCCTGGCCGTACAGATTCATGCCGGCTTCGAGGCGCAGCGTGTCGCGCGCGCCGAGCCCGCACGGGCGCACGCCGCGCTCGGCGAGCGCGTTCCACAGCGCTTCGACGTGCGTCGCCGGGACGATGATCTCGAAGCCGTCCTCGCCGGTGTAGCCGGTGCGCGCGACGGTGAGGTCGCCGAACGGCGTGCCTGCGACCTGCGCGGCGTTGAACGGCTTGAGCTCGCTCGTCGCGGCGCGCGCGGCGGGGATCGTGTCCCACACCTTCGCGCGCGCGTTCGGGCCCTGGGCGGCGACGATCGCGAAGTCGCGGCGCGGCGCGATCGTGAGGCCGAAGCCGCCTTGCTCGTTGAGCTGGTTGAACCACGCGACGTCCTTGTCGGCGGTGCCGGCGTTCACGACGACGCGGAAGAAATCCTCGGTGAAGTAGTAGACGATCAGATCGTCGATGACGCCGCCTTGCGGGTTCAGCAGGCACGAATAGAGCGCCTTGCCGGGCGTTTGCAGCTTCGCGACGTTGTTCGCGAGCGCGTGCTCGAAGAACGCGCGCACGCGCGGGCCCGTGAAATCGACGACGCACATGTGCGACACGTCGAACATGCCGGCATCGGTGCGCACCGCCTGGTGCTCTTCGATCTGCGAGCCGTAGTTGACGGGCATGTCCCAGCCGCCGAAATCGACCATGCGGGCGTTGAGGGCGCGATGCGCGGCGTGAAGCGGGGTGATTTTGAGAACGGTCATCGGGGTCCCAGGCAAGACGGCCGGGCTTGAAGCCCGGGCGCGAAAACAAAACGGCAACTCGGCGAACCGCCGGCGCATGAAGCCGCCTGCGATGCGTGCATGCCCCTCTGTCCTCGATACCTGAGAGATTGCGCGACGGACTCGATCCGGCTCGCGCGCGCCCCTTCGGTGGGCAGCCTGCCCGTGCGTCGCGTTGCGCGCACGCGGCTACTGCCGCTCTCCAGAGTGCGAAAAACGTCGTCCGACGCATGTGGCCAGACGGGTTCTTCGACGCGGTCGGTCCTTTTGCCTGAGAGTTTGCGGGTGTGCCCCTTCGGCGGCGCGGCTTGCCTTTCGATCAACGGACGGCGGCCGCACGCTCTCCCGACGCGTGCGGGCGAATGTACGCGAGCGCGAATGGGTTGTCAATTTGGGCAAATCGCTGTCGCTTTAAGGCAAGCGGCGGCGCGTCCGGCGTTGGCGGCGCGGGCTGCGGATGGGATGGGGCGCTCGTTCGTCGTGAGCGGTGAGCGGGCCGGGGGCGGAATCGCGAAGCATTCCCTCGGCGCGCGCGGCCTGGGCGAAAAGGGCGCCGAAGCCGCGCGTCGAAGTATCGTCTGACAGGCGGCCCGGAGACCGCCGGACGCTTACTCGCCGATCGCGCGCGCGGCCACGTCGAGTTCCTGATTGAGTACGCGCTGCTCGTCGGCGGACAGGCCGCCGCCATGCTGGGCGGCCATGTCGGTTGATTCCTGGCGGATCACGTCGAGCCGGCGATGGAGCCCGGCGCCTTGCGGCGGCGGATAGTAGCCGGCGTTCACGCGCACGTCGATGCGATGGCTCAGGTTGTCGATGCGGCCCTGGATTTGCTGCATCCGCTCGTAGCCGACCACTTGCGGACTGGGGCGGGGCGCAGGCGCAGGCGCCGGGCGCTGCGGCGCGACCACACATGCCGCGAGCGACGAGACGAGGACGCAGCATGCCGCCGCGCGGATCAACCGTTGCATTACATTCTCCTGATTGTCGATGCCGGACAGTATGTCGATGCCGGACAGTAAAGGGACGAACGGCTCAGACCGGCACCGAGATGACGTTCGTTTCCGAATTGTTTGTAACCGTTTGTCGGCGATCAAGGCCCGGACGCGAAGGGCACGATCGCGCCGCCGCCTGCTCAGGCCACTTCGCGCACGAACGGCAGACGCCGGCCTTCGCGTTCGCTGCGCATCGCGAGTTCGATGATCGTCATCACGTCGACGGCGTCCTGCGGCGCGATGGGGAACGGCGCGCCGTCGTGAATCGACGCGGCGAGCGCGCGATAGAACTCCGCGTATTGGCCGTCGAGCGTCGGCACAGGCCGCTCGACTTCGAGTTCGCCGTCGAGGCCGCGCAGCACACCCGGCGGGTTGCCGCCGCCGAATTCGACATCGTCCGGCGTGAGGCCCGCCTTCAGTTGATCCTCCTGCGTGTCGAGCCCGTGCTTCTGATAGCCGGCCTGCGTGCCGAGCACGGTGAAGCGCGCGGGCTCGATCGCCGCGAGCGCGCTCGCGTGCAGCACGACGTCCTTGTCCGGATAGCCGAGCTGCAGGTGGACGAAGTCGGGCGCGTCGCCGCCGTCGCGGCGGGTCTTCACCGTCGCGCTCACCGTGTCCGGCGCGCCGAACAGCGCGAGCGCCTGATCGATCAGGTGCGGGCCGAGATCGAACAGCAGCCCGCCGCCGCGCGCCGCTTCCTCGCGCCAGCGCGTGCGCACGTGCGGGCGGAAGCGGTCGAAGTGTGATTCGAAATAGGCGATGCGGCCGAGCTCGCCGCTTTCGACGAGCCGGCGCACGGTCAGGAAATCGCCGTCCCAGCGGCGGTTGTGGAACGGAGCGAACACGCGGCCGCACGCGGCCGCGAGACGCGCGAGCACGAGCGCATCGGCGGCCGACAGCGTGACCGGCTTGTCGACGACCACGTGCTTGCCCGCTTCGAGCGCCCGCTTCGCCAGCTCGACATGCGTGTCGTTCGGCGTCGCGATCACGACGCACTCGACATCCTCGCGCGCGACGAGCGCGTCGAGATCCGCCACGACGACGGCGCCCGGATACGCGGCGGCCGCGCGGTCCGGCTGGCCGGTCGCGATCGCGGCAAGCTGCGTGCGGCCGCTGTGCGCGATGACGGGCGCATGGAACGTCGCGCCTGCAAAACCGAAACCCATCAAACCAATCTTGAGCATTGACGACATGAACGATCCTGTCTGCTTGCGAAACGGGGGCGCCGCGGCTCGGACGCCGCACGGCGACGGATGCCTATTGTGGCATGCCGAATGGGGGGCGGAACGGTTTGTCGGCGACGCTGGCCGAACGGACAAGGCGTGCGCCCGCATTCCGTCGATCGGCCGGCGATTGTCGACGGATTGCCGGTTCGTGAGCCGGAGGCTGAAACGCGTTCGCCGGAGTGCGTCAGCCGCCCGCCGCCTGCAACGGCGCCGCCCCCGCCAACCGTCGCCTGATTGCCGCGGCGGCCTGCTCGGCCCACGCCGCACAGGCCAGCGCGCCCGGATGAAAACCGTCCGACGCCATGGCGTCGCGCGTGAGCGGCATGTCGACCCGCAGGAACTCGCAAGCGGGCTGCCCGGCGGCCCAGCGCGACAGCACGGCGTTCAGGCGCCCCGCGCGCAGCCCGAGATACCACCTGAGCGGCTGCGGCAGCGCCGGAAGACGATGCATCGGCGGCACCGCGGTCAGGATCACGTGCGCGGCGCCGAAGCGCGTCGTCAGCCGCTCGACGAGCGCCGCCTGCGTGTCGCGCCAGCGCGGGGGCGGCACGCCGTCCGTCACGTCGTTGACGCCGAGCGACGTGACGACCGCGTCGACGTGCGCGTCGGGCTCGGCATCGAGCCAGTCGAGCAGATCCCGCGTCGTCGCGCCGGTGCGCGCGAGCAACCGCCACTCGACGCGATGGAACGGCGCGAGCGCGCGCACGAGCTGCCCGACGAGCGCGTCGGACTGGGTCGGGACACCGACGCCCGCAGCGGCCGAATCGCCGAGCACGAGCAGGCGCAGCGGCGGCCCGGCGCCGTCGACGCCGCTGCGCGGCCCGTCGGCTTCGGCGAGGCGCGGTGTCACCCGCCTGACGCGGCGGCCTTGTGCGAGCAGCAACGGGCCGAGTGCGGCGGTGGCGAAGTGGTATCCCATATGGCGTTCCGTGAGGATGGGCGTCGAGGTCGGGCGCGCGCGCTCATTCATGATAGCGGCGCGCGATTGTTCAGTCGGGCGTCGCGGCCCGCGCGAGCGCGGGCGGCCGGGCGCGTTGCCCCGCGAACCGCCTCGTCATGCCCTGCACGACGATCGCCAGCGCGGCGGCTTCGGCAAACGCCGGAATGGCCGGCTGATGCGGCAGCGCGAGCGCGGCGCACAGGCAGAACGCCGCGAACGAGAAGCGGCCGAGCACCATCCCGCGCAGCAGGTGGACGACGAAGTCCGGCCCGTGCGCGCGGTGCGACGATACCGACAGCACGCTGCCGAGGAGCGGAAACACAGCGAGGAGGCCGCTCCATGCGGCGCCGAGCGCGCCGGACAGCGACGTGACGGCAAACGCGAGCATCGCGCCCGCAGCGAGCCGGCCGGCCAGATCGGCGCGCGACAACGGCGCGCGCGGCACGACCGCCGCGCCGCGCGGCAGGCAGGACTGACCGAAGCATGTCGCCGCGAGCGCGACGGCCGTTGCGGCGAGCGGCGTCGCGGGCAGTCGCGCGAGCGCGCTGGCTGCGGCGCCCCAGGCGGCGAGGCCGGCCGCGAGCGCGAGCGGCCACCGATGCCGGCGGCAGGTCCACGCATACGCGAAGTTGAACGCCTCGGACGCGGCGATTGCGGACAGCGACAGCAGCGCCGCATGCGCGCCGAACGTTGGGCCGCGCTCGACGGCGACGAGAAAGAGGATCGGACCGGCGACGACCGGCAGCCCGGCGAGCCAGCCCGCGATCGATGGCCCCCACCATCTGCCCGACATCGACACGAGCAGCAGAAACAGCGGGACCAGCGTGAGCTTCAGCGCGAGCATCGCGGGGGCGTCCGGTAAAAGGAGCATGCTACCAGAGCGCCTCGCGATGCGAAGACGCGGAGCGGCCGTCCGTCCGGGCGAACGTCGCGTCGCCGGCAGGCGTCGCTGTCGCGCGAACGCCCGACGCGCACCGTCCGAATGGCCAACGTGACCGTTGTTTCACATTTGCGAAAGAATCGCCGGCCGCCGCCGTGTTAACATGCGCGTCCCGCGACGCCGTTCGCCGCGCCGGGCGCGGCCTTGCGCACGCCGGCCGCGCTTCGCTCGCGGCGCCTTCCGGCTTCGCCGCCGTCAACCGCAACACCATCCGCAATCATGTCCGCAGGCCTGAATCCCGCTCAAAGCGAAGCGGTGCGCTATCTCGACGGTCCCTGCCTCGTGCTCGCCGGCGCGGGCAGCGGCAAGACGCGCGTCATCACGCAGAAGATCGCGCACCTGATCGAGGCAAAAGGCTTCGAGCCGCGCCACATCGCCGCCGTCACGTTCACGAACAAGGCCGCCGCCGAAATGCGCGAGCGCGTCGGCAAGCTCCTCGAGGGCAAGACGCTCACGACGCCCGGCAAGGAAGGCCGCAAGGTGCCCGTCAACCAGTTGACGGTGTGCACGTTCCATTCGCTCGGCGTGCAGATCCTGCGGCAGGAGGCCGAGCACGTCGGCCTGAAGCCGCAGTTCTCGATCATGGATTCGGACGACTGTTTCGGGATGATCCAGGAGCAGATCGGCACGACCGACAAGGGCCTGATCCGCAAGATCCAGACGATCATCTCGCTGTGGAAGAACGGCCTCGTCACGCCCGAGGAGGCGATGACGATCGCGGCGAACGAGGACGAGCACCAGGCCGCGCTCGTCTACCGGAACTACGTCGCGACGCTGCACGCGTACCAGGCGGTCGATTTCGACGACCTGATCCGCCTGCCGACCGAGCTGTTCGCGAGAAACGAGCCGGTGCGCGACCGCTGGCAGAACAAGCTGCGCTATCTGCTGATCGACGAATACCAGGACACCAACGCGTGCCAGTACGAGCTGCTGAAGCTGCTCGCGGGGCCGCGCGCGGCGTTCACGGCCGTGGGCGACGACGACCAGGCGATCTACGGCTGGCGCGGCGCGACGCTCGAAAACCTCGCGCAGCTCGGCAAGGATTTCCCGAAGCTGCACCTGGTCAAGCTCGAGCAGAACTACCGGTCGACGGTGCGGATTCTGACGGCCGCGAACAACGTGATCGCGAACAATCCGAAGCTGTTCGAGAAGAAGCTGTGGTCCGAGCACGGGATGGGCGATTCGATCACCGTCACGCCGTGCAACGATGAGGAACACGAGGCCGAATCGGTCGTGTTTCGCCTGTCCGCGCACAAGTTCGAGCGGCGCACGCAGTTTCGCGATTACGCGATCCTGTATCGCGGCAACTTCCAGGCGCGCATCTTCGAGCAGGTGCTGCGGCGCGAGCGGATTCCGTACGTGCTGTCGGGCGGCCAGTCGTTCTTCGACAAGGCCGAGATCAAGGATCTGTGCGCGTACCTGCGCCTGATCGCGAACGCCGACGACGATCCCGCGTTCATTCGCGCGGTCACGACGCCGCGCCGCGGGATCGGCAACACGACGCTCGAGGCGCTCGGCGCGTTCGCGGGGCAGGCGAAGGTGTCGCTGTTCGAGGCGGTGTACATGGGCGGGATCGAGGCGCGGCTGTCCGCGCGGCAGATCGAGCCGCTGCGGATCTTCTGCGATTTCATCCAGCGGCTGACCGATCGCGCGGACAAGGAGCCCGCGACCGTCGTCCTCGACGACATGATGGACGCGATCCACTACGAAGCGTATCTGTACGACGCGTACGACGAACGGCAGGCGCAGACGAAGTGGCAGAACGTGCTCGAATTCCTCGAATGGCTGAAGCGCAAGGGGACGAAGCCGGAGCCGGGCGAGGCGCTCGACGGCGAGGCCGAAGGCTTCCACAACGCGGACGGCCTCGCCGATACAGGCAAGAACCTGCTCGGGCTGATCCAGACGGTCGCGCTGATGTCGATGCTCGAAGGCAAGGAAGAGGACCCGGACGCGGTGCGGCTGTCGACCGTGCACGCGTCGAAGGGGCTCGAGTATCCGCACGTGTTTCTCGTCGGCGTCGAGGAAGGGATCATGCCGCACAGCGGCGGCAGCGACGACGGCCCGATCGACGACGAGCGGATCGAGGAAGAGCGCCGGCTGATGTACGTCGCGATCACGCGCGCGCAGCGCAGCCTGCATCTGAACTGGTGCAAGAAGCGCAAGCGGGCGCGCGAGACGATTGTCTGCGAGCAGTCGCGCTTCATCGCCGAGATGGGGCTCGACGAAGCGCCGCCGCCGACGCCGGAAGAGGCGCCGATGACGCCGAAGGATCGGCTCGCGAGCCTGAAGGCGTTGCTGCAGAAGTGACACGGGCCGGCGCGCGGTGCGATGGCGGATGATGTCGTTCGGTGCGTTGCGTTCGGCCCATTGGCCAGCCAGCTCGACGGGCGAATTGGCCGATGCGCGGCTGCCTTCCGAGGCTGCTCTCCGATTGCCGGCCCCGACAAAGCAGAAACCCCCGCGATGCTTGCGCAACGCGGGGGTTTTTCGTTCGTTGTGGTGGCGCGCGTGTTACTTGGCGGCGTTGACCATGTAATCGACCGCCGCCTTCACGTCGGCGTCCGACGCGCTCGAGCCGCCCTTCGGCGGCATCGCGCCCTTGCCGTGCAGCGCGTAGTTGTAGACGGTATCCATCGAATCCTTCAGGCGCGGCGCCCAGTCGGCCTTGTTGCCGAACTTCGGCGCGTTCAGCACGCCGGTGGCGTGACAGGCCTGGCACGTCGATTCGTACAGCGCCTTGCCGGCCGACGCCGAGTTTTCCGCGTTTGCACCGGCCGCGGGCGCTTCGCCGGATTTCGGCAACGCGGCGATCGCGGCCATTGCGGCGGCGGCCTGCGCGTTGGCGGCCGTCGCATCGGATGCGCCCGGCGCGGACGCGCCCGAGGCGGGGGCCGCGTTTGCGGCGGGCTGTGCCGGTTCGGCGAACTTCGCGCCGCCCTGATTTGCCATATAGACGACTGCGCGCGCGATTTCGTAGTCGCTATAGTCGTCGGGGTTCGTGCCGCCGCGCGGCGGCATTGCGCCCTTGCCGGTCAGCGCGAGGTGCAGGACTTCGTCGTAGCCGGCGGCGATGCGCGGCGCCCAGGCGGCGGTGTCGCCGAACTTCGGCGCGCCGGCCGCGCCGGTGCCGTGGCAGGTTACACAGACGGCCTTGTAGACTTCCTCGCCTGATTTGTAGACGCGCGGCGCATTCGCGTCCTTGATGTCGACCTGCGCGATGGGGGCGATGCGTTTCGCGATGGCTTCGTCGGACAGGCCGTCGGTGCCGGCGCCCGTGCGGAACGCGTGATTGGCGTAGGTGGCGAACAGGACGATGATCGCGATCGGGATGACGAATGAAGCGATGATAACTGCGATGAGTTGCCCGGGGGTTTTGATGGGGGCTCCGTGGGATGCTTCGCTCATGCTTGCCTCGTCTCCGTGAATAGGAATTGTGAGCGGTACGGCAATGAATGGCTGGGGGTGAAGCTCGGTCGATTATAGACGACGGAACGTTTACATGGCGGCGAGCGATCGGCCGGCGCGTGTTTACCCGCACGTCGGGGCTTGGGGTGCTTGGCGGGGCGATGCCAGAAGGCGGCGGGGCGGATGCTGCGGGGCTTTCGTATGAAGGCCTCGATAAACAAAGGGATGGGAGCCGGAGGGGGGTTGTAAACAAGAATCGGTTGAGGTTTACGCTCGACTTTTGCCCGAGAGATTGCCTCGATCAGCGGCTTATGCCCGAGCCTTGCCGGCCAGCACGTGGCGATCGACGGCAAGAGCGTGCGAGGCAGCCGCAGCCGCGAGGCATCGGCGCTGCATCTGGTCTCGGCGTGGTGCCCGAATAACGGATTGAGCTTGGCGCAAGTGAGCACGGCCGATAAGAGCAGCGAGCTGACGGCGATTCCGGAATTGCTGAAGGCGCTGGAGTTGACCGGCGCGACGGTGAGCATCGATGCAATGGGCACCCAGCACGAGATTGCGCGAACCCTTGTCGAGGCCAAGGCGGACTACGTGCTGGCGGTCAAGGAGAACCGCCGAAGCTGGCCGAAGGGATTCGTCAGTGGTTCGTCGCGGCCCGGCAGGACCAGTTGGAGCACTCCTACTGGGAGCAAGTCGAGCATGACAAGGCGCACGGCCGCCTCGAAACCCGAATCTGCCGCGTCGGCGAGGACGTGGACTGGCTGTGTCGGCACTGGGCCGGCATCAAGCGGCTGGTGATGGTCGAGAGCACACCCCATATCGGCGAGAAGCTCACGACCGAGCAGCGCTACTACATCAGCTCGAAACCGGCCAAGGCGGCGGAAATGATGCAACTGATCCGGGCTCATTGGGGCATCGAGAACCAACTGCACTGGGTGCTCGATGTCTCGTGGGCCGAAGATGCCTGCCTGATCCGCGACAAGATCGCCGCCCGCAACATGGCGACCTTGCGCAAAATGACCCTCAATCTGGCCCGGCTGGCTCAACAACAGGTCAGCCTCAAAAACATCCGCAACCTTGCCGCCTGGGATCCCGATCTGCGAAGTTCCATTCTCGGCCTTCAATGACAAGGGCTTTCATGCGGAAGCCCTGGCGGATGCTGCAGGGCTTCCGCATGAAGAGGCATGTCAGGCAAGGCCGAGGATGGAGTCACGCATAGCGGTATCCCATGCGGCGAGGTTACGGATGTTCTTCAGGCTCACCTTCTTGGGCTGCCGACTCTGAGCCAGCCGGGCGAGATTGAGTGTGATCTTGCGCAGACTGGCCATGTTGCGGGCGGCCAGGGTGTCGCGGATCAGGCTGGCATCCTCGCCCCACGAGACATCGAGGACCCAGTGCAGTTGGTTTTCGATGCCCCAATGAGCACGGATGATCGGAGCCATCTCAGTTGCTTTCACCGCTTTCGAGCTGATGTAGTAACAGCGCTCGGTCGTCACTTTCTCGCCAATCTGGCGTGTGCGCTCGAGCATCACCAGCCGCTGGAGACCCGCCCAGTGCTGTCCTGTCCCGCTCAGCCACGCCACATCATCGCTGACCCGGCAAACCCGGGTCTCCAGCCGCCCGTGGCCTTTGTCATGTTCGGTGTGCTCCCAGTACGAGCTTTCGAGCTTGCCGTCCTGGGCAGCCGCAAACCACTGGCGCACGCCTTCGGCCAGTCGCGGCTGATTGTCCTTGACCGCCAGAACGTAGTCGGCCCCGGCCTCCACGATCGTGCGTGCGATCTCGTGCTGCGTGCCGATCGCGTCGATCGTTATCGTCGCGCCCTGCAGATCGAGCGCGGCCAGCAATTCCGGGATCGCCGTGATCTCATTGCTCTTATCGACCGTGCTCACTTGCCCGAGGCTCAAGCCGTTGTTCGAGCACCATGCCGACACCAAATGCAGCGCCGCATGCGTGCCGCTACGGTTGCCGCGCACCGCCTTGCCGTCAATCGCCACATGCTGGCCAGCCAGCGCCGGACACAGTTGCCCGACCCAGTCGATGAAGCAGCGCTCAAACGCTTTCGCACTGAGCGCGCCGAATACCCGCCGGAACGTATCGGGCGACGGCACGCCGTTCTCATACGCCAGATGGCTACGCAGCCAAGCAAGCTGCGTGCGGCCCCACAGTGTCATCGTTTCCCAGTCCTCCACGCCGCACAGCACCGCGCACAGCGCCGCAAACAGGACTTCCTCCAGCGGATAACGGCAGGCGCGGCAGCGCGGGTCTCGCAGTTCGGCAAACGCGTCCATGATCGTTGGCATCTCTCGTCCGGCAAAAATCGAGAGTAAACCTGAGACGCCAAATGTTTACAACAACCTTTTCCGCTCTCAGCCTTGATTCATGGGGCCTTCATGCGGAAGCCCTGGGCGGATGCTGGGCCGCGGTGGACGGTCCAGCGGAAACAAGGTATCCTTGCAATCTTGCTACGCGTTGCGAACATCTAGGGTCGCATCGCATCCGTAAGCGCCCGTAGCTCAATGGATAGAGTACTGCCCTCCGAAGGCAGGGGTTGCTGGTTCGATCCCAGCCGGGCGCGCCAAGTCTGATAAGGGTTTCGGCGCGATTCCGGCTTTCTAGATGCGCTACGCGATGACGTTAGGGCCGCATGAGGGCCGATCGCGGTAACGTTTCGCATATCGGCAGTTACTGTTCCCCGATCATTGGTGTGGACGACAGCGGATCGTACTCGCCTATCTCTCGTTGCCCTCGCGCCTGAACGAATCGTTCCGCCGTATAGATCCCTGGTTTGGTTGCGACGTACTCGCTTCGCCATACGGCGATCAGTGGAAATGGTCGCGAGCCGCATCGACAGCTTTGAGATGGCTACGATAGCGGGGACGTCGACTGAAGTGATCGACAAGCATTACGGACATTTGCAACCATGATCGGATGCGGGCGAAGCTCGATGCGGTCGCCTTCGTCTAGCCTCTCAGGGTTCGACTCCAATTCCGGCGTTACGGCGCCACCCTCACGGGCTTGCGCTTCGTCGGCTCGCATCGAGTCTCCAGAGACTTTTCACCTCCAAATGAGTGCGCCCGGCCGGGGGAGCATGAAAAAAAGCCCGCCTGAAGAGGCGGGCTGAATCCATATCAGAGGAAACAATTACAATGATAGCGCGTCGTCTGCTGCGCCGCAACATCGGCGACGGAGATGCGATCGCCCAAAACAAAAATCGCCGCAAACGTAGGGCCTTCGCGGTTCGGTCGACAGAGTGAGGCCTCAGCGCCGAATCGGCGCGGCCGTGCATGACCCAAACTAGCTTTCGCTTTCGTATACGCTACGGGTCACGGCCTCGTAGACATCCCAAGACGGCAATGATGCCAAGGCCGCACGAATCTTTTTTCGCCGCGTGATCATGTGCACCTCGGGGGCAAGCAACGGAGGAATATCGGGCTCTGTCCGGCGGATCGACCATTCATCGAGCAACGCTTTAGCGGCACTGACCACAGCAACGTGTTGCGCTGATGTGGGGTCGAATGCGGGAGTCCGGTCGAAGGCAAGCTTATGGATGTGCCGTTCGCCAAAGGCACCACGAGGCTGATGTGCCACGATCACGTCGATAACCGCAGGGCTGTTGATCAACGCTGTAATGTAAATGGCCTCGTCTTCATTCGAAACGCGCCCCCAGTAAAGCGTCTGGTCGATGATCGTTTTCAAGCACGGAATCTGGTCGCCCCGGACGTACGCTGCGCAGGGTAGCTTTCCGCCTGCCGAGGCGAAAATAAGATAGTCTTGGTCGCTCCAACCTTGGTTTGTGAGCTTCTTGCGATCAGTGTCGACTCGAGCGAAGAACTCATCGATTGTCTCGTTGTTGGCTGTCAGGGCGTTTCTAATCGCACCAGCTGTTGAAACGCCCAGTGCCGCGACGCCAGATCCCGTGCGAGCCTCCCAACCGCCGGTGCCCCATTTAAATGGCAATAATGCCTTCGAGCCGGCCGCCAGTTCCCAAGGAGCCAAATGCTTTGAAAGAAGCACATCGAACATCACTTTGTCACTCACGCCACTGGCGTTGAGGGCGAAGTCCGCCAATTTTTTGCCCTCAGAGCGCAGGAAGTAGAGTGGCGAGCCTGAGGGAATCGGGCCGAGATGCCAAGATGGTCCCGTCTTCGTGGTGGCGTGGAAGATGATGCCGCGCGGCATCACATCCGCGCCTTGCCGAAATAGGGGGCCCACTGAACTGGCGGTGCTCACCTTTATGGCTGTTGAGGCGGGCGGCGCTGCGGTCCAGGCCGTTTTGCCACCGGATGAGACGATGTGAAACACCGTTTTCACGTCGAATGAACGGCTAACTTCGCGTCCGAGGAACTTCGTGGGCGACGCTTGGGGCCTAGCTTTGCGGCCAAACAGTACGATCGCTTCGTTCTTGAAGGTCTGGCCCGCGACTTTCCAGATCTCCTTAGGATCGAAAACGACTGGGCGTTTTGCCGACAGATACCCGGCCGACCGAAATGGCTCATGGTGCGAGCCGTTGAGCACCGTGTCGGGCAGCACACAAGCGACTACCGCCCCCGAAGCCAGATAGCGGTCGATGGCGTGCAGCAAGAAGATAGTCGCCATTTCGACATGCAGATGCGAGGCGCCTGGCGCCTTGATCCCGTACAGTTCAGCTTTGTTCTTCAGTGCGTCGCGATAAGGATTGCTCCCGATGCGGCTCAGGGCGAGCCACGGCGGGTTGGTGACGATTCCATTGAAGCGACCCGCGACCAATGCAGGGCGGAAACTATTTCTAAGCACAAACGCCCAGATGCCGTTGCGTCCGGCCCTTTGTAGCGTTTCGAGCGCGCGAAGCAGTTCCCCCAAGAAGAGAATGGTCGCGGCTCGCTCATCAGCCGTAAGGGACGCCCCGGTGTCGGCCGCGACGGCGTCTATCATGACCTCGATGTCATTGTCTTCGAGCGTGGTCTTGGCCGCAGCAGCACTGCTCATGGCCATCTCGTAACCGCGCGACAGTAGGGCATCAAATAGAGCTTGCCGTTTCGGCTCAATCAAAAACTGTGGAAGTTCCACCTCTTCCGTGTCGAGCCTCAGCTTGCGCTGCTCGTCACCCGTCGCGCTGAAAACCTTGGTAACGGGCGTATTAGCAAATAGCGAGTCGGCGTGATACACGGGAATCTGCGCTTCATACCCTGGAGCGAGCCAGTCTCTACTTGCCAACACCCAACCGACCTTCGCCAGCATTACCGCGAGTGGATCGATATCGAAGGCCGTGATCGCGGAGGTCAGCTCACTTAGCGCCGCCGGGTCTCCTGGCGTTGCGCCGGCCGCGAGGAGCCGTGCTTGGGCGCCCTTGACGGTCTCCACGACCATCGCGCCAGAGCCACAGCACATGTCGAGGAACCTTGGTTGCTGATCCATCGGGATCTTCGATAACGCGAATTCCACCAGTTTCGCGGCGAGCCACGCAGGAGTCCATTCTTGGCCGAGGAGCAAGCGTTGCGAGCGAGCGGCGAGCTGAGCCATGAGAGAGCCGAACAGATCTTCCGCTGGAAGTGATTCGAAATCGTAGGCGCGGAGGTCGTCCTGGATGTCGCGGGCAACCTCGATCAGGTTCGCGACGTAGGGGCTAGCGTTAAGCCAGCCGAAATAGTCATATTCGACTAGGTTCGGTAGCCCTCTGGCCTTGAAGAAAGTCCCATCCAGAATAGAGTGCAGCTCCGCGTCGTCACTCGTGAGTCTCTTGCTGCTTAAAACGTTGGCGCAAATGAGTTTGGCCAAGGTCAAGATGTAGAGTTCGCCGACGTAGGAAGTCGTATCGAACTTTCCTGCGGCGGTCTCGCCCCCGAGATAGGATACGAAGTCAGTCCATAGCTTTTTTATCAGGCCTGCATACGCCGGGTCGCTCGCGAAGGCGGCGTTGACGAGCTTGTTGATTGGATCCAGGTGGGTTTGACAAAACGAGCTCTCGAAGCCCAAGTCATGAGCGAGGGTAGAGGCGGCGAGTAGTCGACCACCTTCGCGCCCGAGGTACCGCACCAAGAACTCGCCAAGCTTTTTGGCTTCGACCGCGCCCGCAGCCGACAAGTCGCAATATTCTGTTAGGGCAAGCTCAATGTGTTCGGGGCCGTAGGTCGTAGCCCCAGGGACGGCTGATATCTCCTTGACTTCCGCGACTCGGAACGCGTACCAGTGAACGGTATCGGAAAGCACGCCAACCAGAAGGTCCGGAGGCGTGCCTTCGTTGAGTCGTGAGGCGCAATACTGTTTTACTTGGTGTTCCCCGTGGGCGAACGTCCCCAGTGCGTCAAGATCCCTCTCGTATTCGATGACAGTGGAGCCAACGAGCACATCTACGAAGCCATACTTCTTCGCACCGAATTCGTGAAACTTCGCAAGTGACTCAGTGCCGGTAACGTGCGCCTTGATCCACCAAGGCTCATCGGGGAACATCAGCGGTAGCTTGGCCGACAGAGCGTGACGTAGCACATCCTCCGCCTTGCCGTTGGACATGAGGCTGACGGCTTCCTTCAGGAATGCTCTGCCTTGGGCCTCAACATACGTTGTCCCCATCGTTTTCCCCTCGTTTTCTATTGTGCTTGGAGCGTCGCGCTTGCCCCGCGCGCGCGATCCGTCTTAGTTCAGCCGTGCTTGTCTCGTCACATTGCAACGCTTGCGCGACAATCTCGTCGATGACTGCCATTGTATCTTGCACGTCGTTGCCATCCGCCAGCCTTTCGCCGAGTTCGGACAACTTCCGCAACTGGACTTCGTCAAATGGCGGAACAGGGAGGCGGCGCAGGTGAGTCGCCTCCACTTTCAGGGCGCCGCCGCCCATCACCGCGCCGGAGCACTCAATCACCGCTTGCGCCCAAGCGCAGTTCATGAAGGCCAGAAGCGCCGGGGCCGCCCACTGCGACTTCTCCATGGTCCACATGGTCGAAAAGTTCGCATCGATTAGACACGCACGGGCTTCATTGAGGTAAGCCTTGGGCGTCGCCGAGTTCACGCGCGCGAGAAGTACATCAGGCATGTGACGAGGTGCGAAGTCCGGCAACATATACCAATGGCGAGCAGGCGCGCGGCGCGAAGCCGGCCGGATGTTAGGCGAGACCGCAGTAAGCTCCCAGATCTTTTGCGGTTTCTCGGACGTGCCAAAGTTCGCTTGCGCGGCGGCGTTGACGATCTTGGCTACATCCTCCGGTAGGAGCTCGTAGGGCGCGGACAATAAGTCGCCATCCCCTATGTCTTTGGGCAGCGCGTGACCTCTCAGGTCCAGCGCCCAGCCCTTTACATTGGCAGCCGAGACGACGAAGCCGGCCGGTAGCTCCGATTGGCGGCGCAGCGCGGGTTTCGCGATGGCAAGCGGGACTTTGGCGCTCAGTCCAACAAGGGGCCCCGAAAACGACAGCTCGACGTCCTCGCCATTCACCTTGCCGTCGGCGTAGAAGAAGCCATTGGCTCCGGTTCTGAGGCCTTGGCCAACGCGAACTCCTTGCGACTCGAAGCTCTCGAAGAGCGGCGCTAGTGTGCGCTGCGCAAGCCAATCGTGAATTTCGTGCGGGATGTAGACGCCTGCGGTGGTGTGAGCCTTCGTTTCACCCAAAGCGACGAACCACTTTTGGCGCGAGGCGGCCGCGACCACGTTCTTGCACGCCTGATTGACGAATACGGGGCGTGCGCGGACGAGCCCCGTAGTATGGGTCGATGCATTGCGAAGCCAAAGCCGCGCTTGCTTGGCAAAGCTTCTCTCAGCGCTTTTCGCTGGCAGCGCGATGCGGCCAATGGGGCTGTCCTGACTCGCGGCGGCGGCCGAGATCGTCATGTGGCAGTAGGTGGATTCCTCGGACTCGGAAAGAGCTGAGGCGCGGCGTTTTACCCGTTTAGCGATGATCAACGTTGTCTTGATCTGCGCGTCTTCGAACCACGATGCGTGCTCGTCCTCCACGACGAATTCCACGTCAAACCAACGAAACAGCAGGTAGTGCACGATGGTGGCATAGTCGCGGCTTAGCCACGATTGAGGGACGACTAGGGCCAGCCGGCCTCCTGGTTTCACCAAGGCCGCACAGAGCATCCACGAGGGCACGGCCAGGTCGGACAGGCCAGAATAGCCGCCGACCAGATGAGCGAACAGTCGCTTGTCTTCGGCGTCCAGCGCGGACATCAGGTCGAGCGCCCGAAGCAAATCCGTGCGGATCTGCATTGCGGAGGGCAGTTCATATGCAGCGTCGGCCTTGTCCGAGAAGGATTGGTAGCGGACATATGGGGGATTGGCGATCACCAAGTCCCACGATGTCGTTGGCAGCCGCGCGATTGTGTCCGGCGCGAAGGCGTTACCCAAGAGGCAATGAGCCTCTGGCAGGCGAGTAGTGCACGCCCCGTGAGCCGCCGCGTCGATCTCGATGCCTGCCAACAGTTCGGGCTTTGCGTTTATCTCCAGGCACGAGGCGAGTAAGTCGCCGGAACCGGCCATCGGATCCGCAATACTCTTAGCCTCATCCGCTAGGGCAAGCGCGGCAAGCAAACGCCCAAGGCCCACTCCAGTGAAGTATTGGCCCAGCCGTTTGCGCCTCTCCGCGTCGTCGAGGCCGGGCAAGTCGGGTGATGTGCTACGGGCCTGGTTCATGGCGCCGTGGCCTCTACGAGCCCTCGCCCTTCGGCACGCGCGAGCGCGTAGAACGTCTTGGCGTCCATGTCCACATCCCTGCCCAGTTCGAGGCAGCGGCCGACAAACTGTGAGTAGAGTCGCTGCGGGTCCACCTTTGAACCGTTGCGAGCGGTGCGGATGATTTCAGCGGCGATCTTGGAGTTAGACTTGGCCTTCACTCGTTCGGCGGGACGCTTCGACAAAAGCAACAGCGGATCGCCTTTCACCGAGACGGTCGACACGACTTGCTTGAAGCTCGCCTGGATCTTGTCGAGCACGCTCGCAGCTTCCACCGCGAAGCCTGCTTCCGAATAGGCTTGGGCGAGCGCGCGCCAGATTTCCGAATGCGCCGAGTGGAAGACCACTGTAGCCATGGCGTTGGGCTTGAGTACTCGCGCGATTTCCTTGAACACCGAGCCCATCATCGAGCCGTATTCGGCCACGCCCTTGGCTTGCGACGGGCTGACGATCACTTCCCGCGACCGATCGGTGGAGCGCCCTAACCAAAGCTCGTTGATTTGGTTAAGCTCGGCGTAGGGGATGTAATCGCCGAAAGGTGGATCTGTGAAGACGTAGTCCACCGAGCGGGCCCTGAGTGGCATCGCCTCGCTGCTAACATTGTGCACCGTCACGCGGCTTCGGCTGCCGTGCAGCAATCGGAACGAGTCGATGAACGCCTTCGATTTGCGACGCACGCCTTCGATGACGTTTTTCTCCACGGGCAGGCCGCTGATGTACAGGACTCCGCTTTGGGCGCTCGTGAGCACGAAGTCGCTCTGGCTCTTCTTGAGTACCACACGGGTCATGAGTGTCGAGTGGCTCGCGTTGTAGCTCAGGACTAAGAGCCGCAGCGCATCGCGCACGCTCTCAGGGAAGCCACAGACGAGCTCCATGAGCGTGGCCATCGCGATGAAGTTGCGCTTTGTATAGAAATGGTGAAGCTTATCTATGCCGAGGTGATAGCCTGCGCGACGCAGTTCGCCCCATCCGATATCGGCGTTGGGTGCTGACTTCGGTAGCTTTACTTTCGCGATCCGCGCGAGCAGCTCGCGGTCCTCGTCAGTCGGGGGTCTTTGCCACTTGGATGTCCCGCAGCGCCCATGCACACGTGCAAGAACGCGCTTCTTCGTGTGTTGTTTGCGCCCGAAGGCATCCCGTACGGTCTCAGTAGCTCGCTCGCAAGCTTCAACGGCCACTTGGTTGCGGCAGCCCCTGCAGCGAAACGAGTCGACCATTTCCAATGGCTTCGTCTTCACGCTGGCGTCCCACAGGGAAGTCTCTGTCTTGCAGTGGGGGCAAACCAGCACGTCCGACCAGATCGCATGGCGAAGCGTTCCCATCCTTCCCGTCGTGTCCTTCGCTTCAAAAAGCCAGCCAAGCTGGGCCTCCGCCTGTCGACAAAGCTCGTCGACGGCACCAGCGAACTCATCGGGGGCGGGGGGGTGACACATGGTCTGGGAGACGAAAGAACCCAACGTGCCGATCTCAAAGAGCTGCACACTGCGCGGGCCCCACTTCGGCTCCGCGCCCAAGCTCTCTGCGATTCGCTTCATTTCGGGCGTGGGTCGGTCGCAAAGGAGAGCGGCGAGCCCCGTAGTGCCGCTGCCCGCGAATGCGTCCAGCACGGTTGCTCCCGGATCGGTATGGGTGGCAATGTAGACGGCGATGGCTTCCGGCGAGATCTTCGTCGGATAAGAGAAGGCATTGTAGAGGGGGCCGGTGCGCGTGGATGGCAGCGGGGCCTTGTATAGCTTGGCGATCGAGCCCATGGTTGCTTGTGTCTTTGGTGTGTCGGCTTCTAGCCCAATGCTAGGGGTCTCGTTGATCACTTCTGGGTCTAGGTTCACGGCTGCTTGGTTCGTGGCGTTGGCGCACGGCGGCTGGCCGCACGGCGTCCGTGCGTGGGGCTCTGACTCGGAAGCGCAATCCCCTTGGCGTCACAGTAATCTGCGACCAGAACCTCAAGCATGTTGACCATGCTGCGCTGCTCATGATCGGCAGCCGCCTTCAAGGCGAGCTTGAAGGACGGCGAAACGCGCAGGTTCAGCGTGTCGCTTTTCACGTCGTCGAATTTCATAGTGCCACGCAATTGTCGGTGCAGTTGCGTTATGTTAACCGGCGGCAGGAAAGTGCGCTAGGGGCTGACGTGGAACAGCGTCGCTCGCGTTTAGTCCAAGCTGGTCGGTCTCCGGTGCGAGGGCGGCGCATCCGTCAGATTGGATATGCTTGCTTGATTCGTTAAGGCTAAGCGAGCCAGCTGCTTCCCCGAGTCAAAAATCTTTCAAACACATATCACTGCTCCGAGCACGGCAGCTGCCTGCCCGCTCCGCCCTCGCAATCCCGCGCTGGCGAACATACGGGAGCTGTGATGCCTACCTATCCTTCCCCAGTCGAATTTTTGATTGTCTTCGCTGTTGTTTTCAGTGCCGGCGTGCTCACGTCGATCGCCCTGCGCCAGTATGGCGACAAAATCCGGCGGGAGGCGACTGCTCATGCATGAACCGCGGTTCTACCCTCATCCTCGCGATCCATATGGCCCGGACGAAGCGTACCTGCACGAGCACGACGATGACGAATCGTTCGAGCAAGGTTTCGTCCCTCCGCATGGACAGCAGAGCCGTGCTCAACCCAACGCCCAATCAGGCGCGATCCCGTCGTGCCCGAAGTGCCAGTCTGATCGTATCGAAATGCGCCATCGAGCTCGCAAGACTGGCGGAGCAGTTGGTGCAGTCGCCGGCACGGCCAGCGGTATCGCATTAGCACTATCCGGCGCAGAGACTGGCGCAGCGGTCGGTGTGCTCGCCGGACCTGCCGGTGCTGTGTGCGGTGCCATTGCAGGCGCCGTGATCGCAGGCCTTATCGGCGGCACGGCAGGCTGCGCAACCGGTTCGGTGTTCGGCGAGGTGATCGACGACAAGGTGCTCGATAACTGCCGTTGCCACGTCTGTGGGCACACGTTCAGCCGCCACAAAGCATCTACCTGACCCGTAGTTTTTCCCTTCAGCAGCGCATTCCCCTCATTTTTCTCACATCTGCTCGGCTGCATGCCGGGCTTTATGCCGCTTACAAGGAGCTTTTCATGCATCTCGTCAAATCGATGGCCTATGTCGGTGAAACCCCGTGGCATGGCCTGGGCAATCAACTCTCTCCACGACAGCCAATTGAAGTTTGGCAAAAACAGGCGGGTATGGACTGGAACATCGAATCGGCCGAAGTCCGATACGTCTCCGGTGGTTCGAGCAATCTGGGGTCCATTCACGCGTTCCCCGAGCAGCGCGTCTTGTTCCGTTCAGATACGAAGGCGGCATTGAGCGTTGTTTCATCACGGTATCAGGTCGTCCAACCGAAAGACATTCTTGAGTTTTACCGCGACCTGACCGAAGTCAGCGGCTTCGAGCTGGAGACCGCGGGCGTTCTCAAGGACGGCAAGAAGCTCTGGGCACTCGCACGCACAGGCCAGTCCGTATTGCTCAAGGGTCGTGACGAAGTGAACGGCTACCTGCTTCTCGCTACCGCCTGCGACGGCACGCTCGCGACCACCGCACAGTTCACCAGTGTGCGCGTGGTCTGCTCGAACACGTTGCAGATCGCGCTTGGCGATTCGGCTGGCGCGGTGAAAGTACCGCACCGATCGCAGTTCGACGCGCAGGCGGTGAAGCGACAGCTCGGCATAGCTACCTCGTCGTGGCACGAGTTCATGGTCCGCATGCGCGCGCTCTCCGAACGCAAGGTCAGCGAGTCCGTGGCCGAGAAGTTCTTCCAGCGCGTGCTCACGTACCCGACCGGAGGGCCGAACATGCCGATGCCAGCGACGAACGATCGCGCGATCAAGGCAGTGCAATCGCTGTACGCCGGCCGTGGCATGGGTGCCACCTTGCCCTCGGCGTCCTCCACGGCATGGGGTCTTGTCAACAGCGTTACCGAGTTCGTCGACCATGCGCGCCGCGCGCGTAGCGAAGATCACCGGCGCGATGCCGCCTGGTTCGGCGCAGGCGCCACGTTGAAACAACGCGCATGGGACGAGGCGATGAAGCTGATCGCCTGACGCTCATGTCCATCACGTCATAAGCCCGGTCGGGATCGCTCCCGCCGGGCTTCTTTCATTATGGGAGGTGTATATGCCTTTGCCTGAATCCACGGGACATCGAAAGCGTCCCGCACTCCGGCTGGTCGAGACGAAAGACCTGTCTCGCGATGATTGGCTGGAGGTGAGAAAGAACGGGATCGGTGGCTCCGATGCAGCCGCAGCCGTAGGGCTTTCGCCGTACATGAGTCCACTCGAACTATGGCTGATCAAGACCGGGCGCGATGCCAATCTGCCCCACCCCGATCCGCAGGATACTAGCGAACCGATTTACTGGGGAACCCTGCTCGAACCCATCGTGGCCGCGTCGTACACGAAGCAGACGGGCAACAAGGTCAGGCGCGTCAATGCGGTGCTGCAATCTCCAACTGTTCCCTTCATGCTCGCCAATGTCGATCGGGAAGTCGTCGGCTGTCGCGACGTGCAACTGCTCGAATGCAAGACGGCTGGCGAATTCGGCGCAAGGCTGTGGCGCGACGGGGTACCCGAATACGTACAGATTCAGGTTGCGCACCAGCTCGCGGTCACAGGCAAACAGGCAGTCGATGTGGCCGTGCTGCTCTGCGGTCAAAAGCTCGAAGTGCATCGGATCAAGCGTGACGACGGGCTTATTGCCCGTCTGATCGAACTCGAAGCGGCATTCTGGCGGTTTGTCGAGACTGACACTCCGCCTCCTGCTGACGGTTCGGACTCCGCCGATCGCGCGCTGCGCTGCCTGTATCCGGGCACGGGCGGCACGGTCGACTTCACCGGCGACCGACACCTGTCGGCCACGTTCGCCGATCTCGTCGCCGTGCGAGCGGACATCGAGGCTCGTCAGCACGTCGAGGCGCAGCTCAAGCAGACCATTGTGCAGGCAATGGGGGAAGCCGATCAGGCGCAGTTCGAGACGGGTTCTGTCTCCTACCGGCGCAGCAGGGACAGTTCCGCCATCGATCTGAAACGCCTGCTTGCAGATTCCCCGCACCTAGCCACGCAATATGCGATCACGAAACCCGGCTCACGCCGGTTTCTCGTCTCGGTCTGATTTTCCGCTGTTCCTGCTGTTTGTCCTTCTTTCATTTTCCTCCCTCTGTATAGATACAGGAGAAGTCCCATGCTTAAGGGTTTAGCGATTACTCCGCCCGTCATCGGGCGGATCTCCATTGGTCGCGTCGTCGAGAAGAACGGCAAGCGGCTGCCGGAGAAGGATGACCAGTTCACGCTCACGTCCCAGGTACAGAATCGCGATGGCTGGATGCTGCATCCGTTGGACGCCGAGCTACGAAAACAGAATATCGGCAAGCTAAGATCCATTCCCGTGCGGTTTCTGTTCAACGATCCGGATCTCAATCTGCGTGCCGAGTATTCGTACTTCGATCGTCAAACCGGACGGCCCGTCTGCGTCGGCAACGGCGAAACCTGCCGCCGGGCGGGTGACGCCGGAATCGAAGAGTTGCCGTGCCCGTCGCCGGATGGCTGCGCGTTCGGCCAGGGCGGCCCCTGTAAGCCCTATGGCCGTTTGAATGTACTAATCGGCGACGAGGACGAGATGGGTTCGTTCATCTTCCGGACCACGTCGTTCAACAGCATTCGGACGCTTGCCGCCCGCCTGCATTACTTCAGCGCGGTATCGGGCAATCTGCTCGCCTGCCTGCCGCTGGAACTGAAGCTGCGCGGCAAGTCTACGACGCAGAGCTATCGCTCACCGATCTACTACGTGGATCTCGGCGTGCGATCCGGCAGCACGCTCGAAGCGGCGATCACGGAAGCGCGCGAGCTGGATGCGCATCGCCGTGCGGCGGGTTTCGATCAGGCGGCGCTCGATGCCGCCGCGCATGCCGGCTTCAATAACGGTGCATTCGAGGACAGTATCGAGGAGAGCGTCGCGGTCGCCGAAGAGTTCTACCCGCCCGAATCCAGCCGCGGCGACAACCACGGTGATGGTATTGCCGAACCGGAAATGACGCCTGCTTCTGGCCTGAGAGGCAAGCTCGAACAACGCGCCGCGTTACTCGGCGGGAAGGCCGCATGATCCGCGTCCGTCCAGCCCTGCTTCTCGCAGTCGCGGCGACGGGAACGGCCATCAGCATGTCCGTGCTCGCCGGCTGGCAACGCGGCGGGTGGCTCGCCGAGCGGCTGGTGTGGATGGCGATCGGTATCGTGCTCGTCGCTGGAGCGCACCTGCTGCCTGCACTGTGCCGGTCAGCTCCGCTCTGCGGGCGCGTGGTCGGTGCCGTGCTGTGGCTCGGGTGCATGGGGGCGGCGGCGTATGGGCATGCGACATTTTTTCTACTATCGCAGTTTCATGCAGGGGAACTTCGCGTATCGGCTATTCCAGTCGCCAGTATCCCGCCTCACCGGGAACTGACCGCCGTGATGGCTGACCGGGCATCGGTCATGGCGGCGCTGGAGCGTGCGGACGCACGGCGTTGTATCCGTGACTGCCCGACATGGCAGGCGCGTCGAACGTCACTCGCAGCCCGACTCGATGCGCTCGATACAGAAGCCGACGATATCCGTCGATATCAAACGATCGAAGACGGTAACGCCGAGCACCGCATGACTGCGCGTGACGATCCGGTCACGGCACGACTCGCGATGTTCTGCGGGATATCGCAAGCGCGACTGGATCTGTTCGCGGGGCTAGGTTTCGCTGCCGTACTCGAAGGGCTTGCCGGTCTGCTCTGGTGGGTCGCACTGGCTCCTCGGGTTCCTGAGTCACCCGTTACGGATCGTCACGGAATAGCGCACGACGTGATTGCCCGAACGGCCCCGGTGACGCCTCCCGCCCGGTCGCCTACGCCAATAGCCGTCCAGTCACCCGATCCGCAAGTCGTACCAGCGACCGTCACGCTCCCCGAATCCGACCTCGCACGGCTGCGGCATGATATCGAATCCGGGGCCGTCAAACCTACCGTCGCCGGTATCCGTCGGCACCTCGGCTGCTCTCAGGCTAGGGCCTCTGCCTTGCGCCGACAACTAGCCGATCTCACGACATAAGCCGGGCGCGTTCCGTGCCCGGTCTCTTTTCCATCACCAAACGATCACGTTATCCGGTTCATCCGGAGGCCCGTGCTCGCCCTTTATCTGGAGCAATCCATGCACGAAACGACATTCGTCCATCTACCGCCGCGCCTCTGTCCCGTGACAAAGGCACTCGGCGTCGTGGCCGGTATCACGGCCATCAGCTTCGCCGCCGCCTGGGCTTTCGAGCGGCGCCGCCAACGTGAGCTTGTCCGCGTCCTCGCCTCGATGCCCGGTGTCATCAGCCTCTTCCCGACACTCCGAGCGCACGGGGAGATGGTGCCCAGACATTTCGGTGTCGGCGTTCCGCTGAGGCCGAGCAACCACAGGCCGTAACTCCCAGGCCCGCTCGACCCGGCGCACGCCGCCGGGCTTCCTCTCATTTCCCACACGCATCCGGCTCGACCGGAGGGGCGTGCTCGTCCATTTTCAGGAGACTTCGATGTACCAACCTACCCGTCTCAAACCGCTGTTCCACCCTGGAAAACTTCTCGTCGCTCCGGCGGCCATCGAAGCATTGCGCTCGAACGGCGTGCCCGTTATCAGTGTCATGCTCCGCCACATTGCCGGTGATTGGGGCGTTGTGTCCGAAGACGACAAACGACAGAACGACGTGTCGATCGTCACCGGTCTGCGTCTGATCTCGATCTACCGCCTGCCCGACCAAACGCGAGTGCTAGTCATCACAGAGTGGAATCGCGCGCATACGACGATCGAACGGCTCGATGACGTCGTGCCTGGTAGCGACTCACGCCCGACTCAGCCGGTGAACCGTCACTATCCCGCCAGGCCGAAGGCCGACTACGTACTGGAGGGCCGCGCATGAGCTATACGAATAGCCCACGTTTTCCGATGGGGCGGCCCGTCATCACTCCTGCCGCTCAGGCCGCACTCGATGCCGCTGGCATTGAGGGTGTGCTGCTACTCGCGCGGCACATCCGTGGTGACTGGGGCGATCTGAGCGCAGAGGATCTTGTCTCGAACGAACTCGCCTTGTTGACAGGAAAACGGTTGCTGTCGAGCTACAACCTGCCGGACGGGACGGGGAAGGTGTGGATCATCACGGAGGCTGATCGCGCAGCTACAACTATCCTGCTTCCCGACGAGTATTGATCGAAGACCCAAGTGTTTGGGCGAATCTAGCATGCCGCATTCGGCTGGGTTCGACCCATAGCGGACCGTTGTTTTCTTGTTTTCAAGGCCGACACTCGAACAGACACCTCCCCCTTCCGGAGGAAAGACAGATGAGTTGTTCGCACTTCCCATCTGGGTTCTTCAAAACGTAGTGCCAACCCTTGGCTAGTTCCGAACGGGGAAGTCCCTTTCATTAGGCTCCTTTCCGCCGCGTCTACCCACTTGCGAGCTGCTTCTAAATCCACCTTGTTCTCCAAAGGAGAGGTGAGTACCATTCAAAAGCCATAAATCGCAACAAGCGGGGAGAAACGCGATGGAACGTTACGCAAACCGTGGGGGTGACTCGAATGTTGTCGCCTATGAGATCGAACAGTCTTCGATCAAGGTGCAATTCGGGGATGGGTCCATCTATCTCTATACGAGTCAGAGCGCCGGCTCTGCGAACCTTGAACAAATGAAGCAATTGGCTATCGCTGGACAAGGTCTAAATAGCTTTATTGGCAGGGTCGTTCGCAAAGGCTACGCCGCAAAGCTCAGGTAATGAATGCTTCGAGGGCGCGTTCAGTAACACTGCAAACGCGGTCCCTTCGCGCCCACGTGAACGAGTTGTTCAAGCGGACGCCAGCGGCACGCAGCCGTTGGCGCCCTGACCCGGCTCATCCTGCTTCGGAAGAAGCCTAATTCTTGAGTTCGGCGAACTTGGCCGCCATCGTTGGGTTGCCCCGAGTCAGCTTCTTGATCGTCACGTCCTGTGCCTTATCGTTCGCGAGACGAAGGTTCCGATCGGTGCCAAGCAGAGCGTCCTTCGTCTTCTGTAGATGGTCGATCGACTTGTCGATCTCATCGATTGCCGTTTGGAAGCGCCTGGAGGCCAGATCGTAGTTCTTCGCGAATGCTGTCTTGAAGGTCCCGAGGTCGGCCTCAAAGTGCGTGATGTCTATGTTCTGCGCCTTAACAAGTGCCAACTCCGACTTGTACTTGAGTGAGTTCATCGCGGCGTTCCGCAGAAGCGTAATGATTGGAAGAAAAAACTGCGGTCGAACGACGTACATCTTCGGGTACCGGTGAAACATGTCGACGATCCCAGTGTTGTAAAGCTCGCTATCGGGTTCGAGCAGAGAAACCAGCACCGCATATTCGCACCCCTTCTCGGTACGATCCTTGTCGAGCTCCTTCAGAAAGTCCTCGTTCTTGCTCTTCGTGGCAGTTCGATCGCTCTCGTTTTTCATTTCGAACATGATCGAAACGATCTCGGTGCCGGCCTCATCGGAGTCACGAAAGATATAGTCGCCCTTGCTTCCAGTCCGCGCGTCGTTGTCCTTCTCGAAATATGCCCTCGGAAACGCCGTCGCGCGAATGCGATTGAACTCGGTTTCGCAGTGCTGCTCGAGGGTTTCACCAACCATCTTGGTCGACAGGCGAGCCTTCATGTCCCGGAGGCGCTCGATCGCGTCATCGCGATCCTTGATCTGTGTTTCGTACTTGTCTTTGAGCGATTTCTCTGCGAGCTGCATCTCAAGCTCCGCTCGTTCGAGGCCGCTCTTTAGTTCGTCACGTTCCTTCTCGACTGCACTGAGTGCCTCGGTGATGGCAAGCTTCTGCGCAACCTCGATAGCTCCAAGTTTGGCCTTCAGGTCCTGGATCTCAGCGTCCTTCGTAGCGGCGGCGCTCTGCAATTCGCTCATAAGCCTCACCTCGGCTAGCTTGGAAGCGGCTTCCTTGTCGAGCTTCGCTCGCTCAAGTTCGTTCGCGAGCGCGTCACGCTCTTTTTCCACCGCGCTTAGAGACGGTTTCATAAAGACTGCTGGGCTCGCCGCAGGGTATTCCAGCAGATCAGGCAGCAGCCGAGTTTGAGGAACGCTTCGTGAATGTCGGCGCGACGTTCAAAGCGAATACGTAGACGGCGGAAATGATGCAGCCAAGCATGAGTACGTTCGACGACCCAACGGACTTTTCCAAGGCCACTACCGTGCGGCTGACCGCGCCGCGCGATGCTGGTGGGGATGTTGCGCTCGTGAAGGATGCGTCGGTATTTGTCGTGGTCGTAACCACGGTCGGCGTAGACGCGGGCAGGACGGCTCAGAGGCCGTCCACGCACGCCGCCGATCGGCACAATGGCCTCGATCAGCGGAACCAGTTGGGTGACGTCGTTACGATTGGCGCCGGTCAGGATTGCCGCGATCGGCGTTCCGTTGGCGTCGGTGGCGATGTGGTGCTTCGACCCGGGTCGAGCTCGATCGGTGGGGTTCGGGCCAGTTTTTCGCCCGCCCCAACCGCACGAATCAACGATGAGTCGACGACCACACGGGAGAAGTCGATCTTCTCGGCTGCTCGCAGTTTCGCCAGCAGCACCGCGTGCAGTCGATCCCACACACCGGCTTGCTGCCAATCGCGCAGCCTGCGCCAACAACTTACGCCTGAGCCGCATCCCATTTCGGACGGTAAGTCGCGCCAACGAATGCCCGTCTTCAGCACAAAAAGGATGCCCGTCAAAGCCGCACGGTCCGCTACCGGCTTGCGACCGGGGTACTTGAAGCGGCGCGGCTTTGGCGGAGGTAGCAGTGCTTCGATCAGTGCCCACAGTTCGTCATCAATGATTGGCTTACCCATCTCCTTGGCCCGTCTGTCACGACGGCCAAGGTTAACAGGATGCTGAAAAAGTTAACAGCCCCTTGGACTCTTTTTGAAACCGTCTCTTAGGGCCTCGGTCACGGCGAGCTTCCGTGCGACCTCGCCGGCGTCAAGCCTAGCCTTCAGGTCCTGGATCTCGGCGTCCTTGGCTGTGGCAGCCTTTTCCAGTTCGCTGGTGACCTTGGTCGTGGCGAGTTCGACCGCATTTCGCTTATCCTGCTCGGCTAGTTCAAGCCGCTCATGCAACTGCTGCTCGAACTCGTTGTCGCGAACCTGCTTCAGGATGTCCGCGTACCCAGCCTCGTCGATCTTAAATGCCTTCCCGCAGTGCGGGCAGATGATTTCATGCACGATTAATTACCCTCCGCTTTAGCCAGAATCTGCATGAGCATCTCTGGCACATTCCCTTCGGCCTTGAGGGTTGCCGTCCTGTATGCGAGTTGATTTTTTGCGAGACTGATACCTGCAGCAGCCTCGAGGTTGTTGCAGGCCGTGACCCATTCTGCCCAGTTTGCTGACAGGAATGCTTCCAGGTGATCGTCGAAGATCGCAACCTCGTTAGCAACAACAGCAGACGGAAAGTCCTCTTCAGCTCGACCAAAGTACTTCAGCACCGCACGATTCGCTTTCGCGTGGTTGCCCCGTTCTTCATCGATCTTTGTTTGCGCCTTCCCATTATCTTTCGCGCGCGCTTCAAACCCGCCATCCGCATCGAAGAGCGCATAGACCGGGATACCGATCGACGCCAGGATCGCGTGTGCGAGTGGGATAGATGTCTTGCCTCCTACAGGGACGATGAAGATGCCAGCGGCCTCAAGCGAGCCAAGAGAGGTCTTATCGCCGATGCCATAAAACACTGCCGACTCTGTCGTACCTTCCACAAGGAAAGCACGATGCGCGAAGAGCGCTACGGCAAGCTGATTCGCTACAATGCCGTCGAGCTGGCGGTCAACTGTATCGGCGGTCAATACTCCATTCAGTTTGGCTTTCACGCCAGCAACCGTGGCGAGGTGGACAGTGACCACTGGAGTCTCGTCAGACGACCTTGTCAGCCGCCTGACCTGGTCGAAATGTCGCGCCTCCAGGAAGTAGGGACTATGAGTCGCATAGGTCACTTGGATACGCTTACCGGCATCCTCAGCGAGGGACCGGAGCACCTTCGCGAACGTCTGCGCCTGGATCGGGTGCTGAAAGAGTTCTGGCTCCTCGATCGCCAGGCAGATGACACCCTCTGCTGACGCCGCGCCTGACTGCGCCAAGAGTTGGAGCGCCGAGATCAGAAGCGTGCGCTGAAAGCCATGCCCCTGCCGCTCCACAGCAGTCTCGGTTGTGCCATCGAGCACGGCCACCTCGAATGTGGTCCGAGGGGCCTTGAGTTCCACCCCTGCAGGAGATACCGTGACAGCCCGACCAGGCGAGTAAGACTTAACGACGTCATTGAGTTGCGTCGTTATCGTCTCAAGCTGCGCCTTGAACTTCTCCTCGTAGACAATCTGCTGTTTTGCGCGTGACTCGTCGACGATCTTCGCGATCTCCTCATCAGCAGCAGCACGATCGATTGACCGCTCAAGAATTCGACCGATGATACTCGACTTCCCGTCGATCGACTCATCGCTCGCTCGAAGATCGGCCGTGACCAGGACGAAGTCGAAAAGGCCACTCATCTTGCCGCCGCTGTTGAAGCCGAAGAAGTTGGTCTGCAGCGCCTCAGGAGCGTCGACGAGTTGATCAATGTGAGATGCCTCCCATGCCATCATCGCTTGCTCAACAGCTGCGCCAGTGTTGGCCGCCGGGAGATTCAGGTCTGCGCGACTACGCCGGAGTTCAGCGTACAAATCCTTCTTCGCGGTCGCACCGCTTGCCGCCTTGATCGTGTTGAAATCCGGGAAGCCCTTTGCATTGGCGGAGAGCACATCGGAACCATCAGGTAACCGGCGCTTCCATGCAGTGAACGTGGCGACTCCGTCCGGCGCGTACTTGCCAAGTGCATCGCGGTCCTTGTTGGTGAGGTCAGCGAATGTGACCTGAACCTCGATGTCTTCGGCAGTCGCCCCGAAGGAGCAGTCCTTCTCTGTCAGCGAACTGGGCTTGCCGTTGAAGTACCAGTCGAGCGCACGAAGCACGGTAGACTTGCCGGCACCGTTCGGCCCGATGAATGTCGTGACGGAATCGAAGGGGATTGTCACGTCTTTCAACGTGCGGAAGTTCCTGATGCGAACAGATTGGATCTTCATTGCAGGTTCCAGCTCCTGGTGCCTTTTGCCGAAAGCTAAGTCGCGAACACCGACTCGCTGCCCGAAAGAGCAGTCTCTTACAGGATCATTCGCCAACGATGAGTGCGCCGCCACTTGGCAACCAATAACAGTCCGGTCTGGTGGCACAGTGGAATACGGCTACTCAAAACGGTGAACGTCGGCGCGTGATCGCGGCGATCATTCGGCGACCGTATTCGACCGGTAGGAGCCACTATAAACCAGACTTTCGGGGCAGCAGGCAGCAGGTCTCGTCTTGGCCGCCCCCTGCTCGATGTTCCCCACTGATATCGGCTGCACCCGCGTCAGAAACCGGCCCGATCTCATCAGCGTCGCGCAAGGCGACCAGCCAGACGCTCAACAATCTCAACCACCATCGTCCGGTCATTACCGCTGAGCTTCGCCAGAAGCTGACCGACGTACTTCCCCTGATCGCTACTGCGCGTGCTGGCCCCGGTCAGCAGATCGGCCGCATCGCAGCCGAAGATCTCGGCCAGTTCGACCAGCCGGGCAACGGTCGGCATCACCAAGCCGCGCTCCATCCGCGATACCGCCTCGTTGCCGATTCCGAGCATCTCCGCGACCTGCTCCTGCGTCAGGTCGCTCTCCAGCCTGTGCTTTGCGATCGCCCGGCCGATTAGGCCGGCCAGTTCATCCAGATCAACCTGTGCCATGTGTTCTCCCATTCGACTTGAATGGTTGAACACACGACCTTATAAGGTAAGGACTTTTCAAGTTGATATTAAACTTTAAAAGACGAATGCCGTTATCCATTGAGACGACATCATCGGCTTTCTCACCACAACCTTACAACCCGGAAAGAGACATCACCGCATGAAGAGCCACCGCTACCCCCGCATTCATCACCTCGTCGCCCTCACTGCGCTGACCGTCCTACTTGCCGCATGCGGCAACGGCGCACCGAGCGAAAGCGATGCGAAGCAAGCCGTTCAGGCCCAGCTGGGCGATTGCAAGTATGTCGATATGTCCGACTTCAATCGAGTCAACGGCGCCCAGGGCAGCGATGACCACCACTACCAGATCGAAGTGCAATACAACCTGACGCTCGAAGCGGACGGCGATCAGAAGGACAAGCTGGAAGACTGGGCAAAGAAAACGTCTGAGCGCCAGGATTTGCTCAAGCAGGAAATGCAGATCCGCAAGGACGACGCCGACAGCGGTAAAAGCGCGGCTGACGATTCGGATCTGAAAGACGATGAGCAGAAACAGGCGGCGCTCTATCAGGAGCTGATTACCAGCTACGGCCCGCGCACGTTCCGATCCGAGTTCGACCAAGCCTGTCCGAATTTCCCAGGCAATGCCGCGCGAGACCTGTTTACCAAGGTCGATGGTCCGGGCTTCAGCGGCAAAAACACGCTCCGGTTCCACTACACGCTGGACATGGTCAAGACCGACAACGGCTGGCAGTTGGATCGCTAATGCCGTCGTGATCTCGGGGTCGTCTGTGATCGGACGGCCCTATCGCAGCACCACTCAACCATAAAGGACCCGAGAAGAATGAAAATCCGATCCAATACGGGGATCATGCGACTCGCGCTATGCGCGTCGATGAGTGCCGTTCTGGCCGCGTGCGGCGGTGGCGGCGGTAGCAGTAGCGCAGCGCCGACCGGAACCGGCGGTCAGTCAACGGCTGCGGCCACGTCCATGACCGGAACGGTCGCGATCGGCACCGGCATGACTGGCGCGATCGTCACGGTCACGGATGCCGGCGGCAAGAGCGTCACGGCGACTTCCGGCGCAAACGGCAACTACAACGTCTCGTTATCGAGGCTGACTGCGCCGCTTCTGATTACCGCCGCCGATCCGTCCGGTGTATCGGGCACGCTCTATTCGGTCTTGTCCAGTGCCAGCACGGCAGCCGGTGCGCCGGTAATCGCGAACGTGACGCCGCTGACGACGGCCGTTGCGGCACTCATGACTCAGTCAGGTAATCCGGCGGATCTGACCGGTAACGCATCGGCGATCACGTCTTCTGCGATTACCGCGGCGGAAACCACCCTCGATACGGCGATCGCGCCGATCCTGTCGGCCAACAGCGTTCCGGCGTCGTTCGACCCCATCGGTACGACCTTCACACCGAACCAGACCGGCGCGGACGCCGTGATCGATTCCGTCGCAGTCACACCCTCGGCCTCGGGTTTCGGATTGCAGATCACAAGCCTTGCCAATCCCAACACGGCAATCCAGCTCAATTCCAGCACGAGCGTATCCACCGCACTTGCGGCCCCCGCCCAGGCCGCGAACTACCTCGCCAACCTGCAAGCCTCGTTGAGCGCCTGCGCGTCGGATGTTCAGGGTGGCGCCACGGACACCTCGGACAGCAATTGCACGTCAGCGATCGATGCCAATTACCTGAACAACGGCATCGGCACGGGAGTCGCCGGGTTCGCCAAGCGTCACACGCTCTTCACCAAGGGCACGGTGCTAACTGGCATCAAGACGGTCGCGTTCGTCCCCGCTGGTACGCTTGCCGGCATCAACAATCCGACGGCACTCGTCTATCTGCTGATGACCGATCCAGACGGCACGCCCGACTTCGGCATGGATTACGTGCAGCAGTTGCCCAACGGCCAGTGGGACATCATCGGCAACCAGCTGCAGGACAGTACCTACATCGCGTCGTTCCTCGGCCGCGTCCAGTACACGGATTCGGCGGATGCAGCCAATGCGCACTACGAGTCAGGTCTCGATATCCAGATTCCGTCTTCGGTGAAAATCAACGGTACGGCTACGGGCGTTGGTTCCGCCGTGGTGACGGGACCGGGTCTGCCAGCTAGCGGCCTGTGGTTCCAGACCGCAGGTAACGGCACGGGTGCTGGCTATCTTGAAATTCCGACGGGTACGCTTACCGCGCCGCTCACGAGTGTTGGCAATCGCGTCAATGGCGGGATGTCCACGACCTACAAGTGGGCATGGGCGCCGCTCTCGGGCAGCGCGACGTCGTTCTCGCCGAACGGTCTGCCGGAATATGCGTCGTCATCGCAAGACGTATCGGCGATCCAGAACTTCGGCGTCTACACGGTCACGCTGTATGACACCACCGGCACCGAGATCCGTTCGGAGCAGATCCAGAACATCGCGCGCAACTATGCCGCAGCGGCAGGTAGCACCGTGGCATGGCATACGCTCGGCAGCGACGTGATCGCGAACTTCCTGACGCCTGGCGGCTCCGGTACGCAAAGCACGCCGGGTACGTCGGCGTCGCTCGACTGGACGACGCCGGCCGGCACGTTCTATCCGAACTTCTGGGCGTCAATCAATTCGCTAGGCGCGGCCCGGACCAGCGTACCGATCACGACCTACGATGCAACGGTATGGGGAGCGAGTACGGGCAACACGCCGTCGCCGCTTACGTTCAATACGCCGTTCACCGACGTGCTGACCTCGACTGCAACCGCGACGGCAGAACAAACCGTTCAGGTGCAGCTCGGCTGGCAGGCTGACGGCGAGTATTACGTCAACACCTGGCAGTACGGCAATCCGTAACGCCGCCCTGCAGGCACAGAGGAACCCGCAGCAACAAGGGTTCCTCTTTTTTTGCCAACACGATCACTTCACGAAACGGTATCCACCGTATTGCGGCAATAGTCTCGCCATCAGCACGATTACAGCGATTTATGCAGCTTCGCCGAGCTCGCCAGCCTGCTCCGACATCCGGTTGTCGCGGTATTGTTCACCGATCTGCGACTCGGGAACCTCGGATTTACAGCACGGACACTTGACGAACTGAACCTTACGTTCGGCGCGAATTTTCGACATCATCGTCTTAAGCGTGCCATCCTTGATGTCGATGCCTGCCCCCTTCAGCAGTTCCGAAAGCTTCGAGTACGTAGCACCTTTCTTCAACTTCTCTTCGAGCAGATCGAACATCTCGCGGACATAATCGAGATTCGACATCTTCGATTCGGGTTCATATGCCTGAAGCGCGGCGCGCATTGCCTCCAGGATGTCGCGGCGCGATTTTGCCGGCTCGTTCACTTCCGCTTTCGAGGCCATACCTTGGGCACCCGAGAAGGCATTGCCCATTGTCGTTTGCTGTTTCATATTCATAGTCATCTCGCGTAAAAATTGTCGAACACGCCATCGCTGCCATGAATACGCAGCGGTACGGCGCGTTACCCGTGATTGCTCAGGCAGTACGTCTGATTGACGTATCGGCCTGAGCCCTTCAGATTCCGTCTCTAGTCGGTCAAGCAGCACATGAGGGGATAAGAGGGCGCGCCAGGCGCAGTTCCAGCTCTGGCAAGCTCGGCGGGGCAAAGAGCTAGTTGCGATATCCAAGAGCTACTTTGCATATGGTCCCGGCAGCCTCCAAAGCCCCAGTCGATGCCCTCTGATCCAGCCTATTCGACCGTGCTAATGCCCTTCTTGCGCGGGCGGCCAGCAGTCGACTTCTCATCCGGCATATGACCGGTACCGAAGAGATTGCACTTCGGCGTCGGTTTGACGTAGAGGTACTGGTTGCGCTTCGCGAGGTAACCCAGCGCACGCATCAGGTTTTCGCGCTTCGGTTCGTCGTAGTAGTTCACCTCACCAATACCGCAGTACTCGCCGTATTCGTCCTTGTGGCGGTTGCAGTTGTGGTACAGGCCAAGTCCCTTTGTAATCGATTGCGACCAGTATTGACCGATCTGATCGGCCAGCCAGGCATCCTTCTTCACCTGCGAACCGTCAAAGAAAAATGCGACGTGCAGGTGATAACCGCTGACGCGCGACCATTCGATACGCCAGACATGACCGACAAGATGCTCGAACAGCGTCGGCTTGCTGCGCTTGTTGGTGAAGAGGCGCTTGCGATCCTCATTAAGCACCGTCACATCGAAACGTGCCTGCGTTTCCAGGCCGTCATACTCGACCACGGCGTCGCCATACAGGTAACCGTGATCGGCCAATGCCTGGCGCGCCAGTTCCTTGTCAATTTCAAGGAGCTGCTGTTCCGAGACGCATGCCACCTTGTAATTGAGATCGAGGCGGATCACCATCAAGCGCGCGTAACGCTCGAACAGCGCATCCATATACAGCTTGAGACGCTCGGCGTTATCGTCGATCGCGTTCTGCCAGTCGTTCATTTGCTTCGTGATGTTCACGCGCGCGCCTTCTTCGCGCAGCACCTTCACAAAGTCGTTGACGATCTCGGCTTCGATACGCTTGCCGTCATGGAACGGAAACTCCATACGCGTCAGGGTGCAGAAGCGGATATCGTGAAATTCGAACACTTCGAAGAACAACTTCAGCGCCGGGGCGTAGTGGTAGTCACGCGAGTACAACTCCGTCATTCCATGAATCAGATGCACGAACTTTGCCAGTGACGACGCACTATCGACACGCTTACGGCCCTTCTCGTCCGTCGTGATCTTGAACGGAAGAGCATGCTTGGTACGGAACACCAATTTCACGAAACGAACCAGGAACGGCAAGTTACGCGTGCTGTGACCGAGCAGGATACGAGTACCGTTATGGTCAAAGACGCTGTTGTGCTCCATATCGAGACTAGATGCCTGCTCTACGAGGTGGCTGTTATCTTCAGATTGAAACCAGTCTTCTTTGGCTGCCATTTTTTCTTTCCTTTACGACAGCCTTGACAGGCTGTCGACGTTGTTTGATTGATCAATACGCATGCCATCTCTTACGGATGGCATGCGTGTGCTCATGTTGTTGACGATCGCCATCTCTTACGAGAGTCGATCTATTGACCGGTCGTTACCTATCTATTCATTAGTTATCCTACCTAATACCAAAATAGATCGACGACCGCGCACCCACTTTTCTCCTGCGTTGATGATTAGATTGCGTGGAAGCTGCTGGGATCAAGGTCGCGCAGGCATATACATAAATATCTTTTCGCCAGCACATCGATGACGCCGGACTGACCTTTCGGCCCGCTCAGTAACCGGGCCAGCGGTGAGCCGAATAACCCGAGATAAACATCGGGTTCAGCGCGACCCAGTCGGGCTTACCTTGGTTCTTGATGATGTGGATACGACCGATCGAGCACAACACGATCAAGGCGCGTTGCACACCCGGCTTGGTCATGCCAAAGTTGCGCGCAGAACTCAACAGGTCCGCCTGCACGAAAATACGTTCGCCGGTACGACGTGCGGTCTCGCACAAAACCTGTTCAAGATGCATCGCCTCCTTGTGCTCGCGCGACGTCGGAGCACCTTCGCCAGCCTTGCCGTTGGCATCAGGCAAGCATTGACTCTTGATAAGTTGATACAGGGTCTCTGCTTTTTTCTTCGAAAGCACCGGGCCACCGTTTTCGCGGATCAAGGTAACGATCGGCGACCACTTCCAGCCGCTTTTCAGTGCCTCATTGATCACCGGCACGAACGGCTTCAGACGCTCAAGCTTGATCTGCTCGCGCGATTTCTTCGAGCGGATCGCGCTCAGAGCACCAGCAACGTTGGGCTTCGCAATATCGAGAGTGTCTTTCTTCGACATATACTCCCCCCTTACTCCGACGCAGTGTTGCTGCTAACCGTCTGATCCGCCAGCATCTGGGCCTCCCAGTCTTCCGCGCATTTGCGCGGGATGATCACACGGCGGCCAAGGCGCAGCTCTTTCGGCCCTTTACCCTGAGCCTTCAGGGAGTAGTAGTAAACGCGGCTGAAGTGATATGCCGCACAGAACTGGGGAATGGTGTAGCTCGGATCCATGCTTCCTCGACTCCTTGGTAAGAGGTTGTTCACCTGAACAACCTTGAAGCGAGGTTACGTGTTCCCGAAGTCGATTAAAATTTGCGCGCGCTGCCTAAATATGTTTCTCCGCAGCGTAAAAACGTATTTGCGCTGCGCGGACACTATTTTATTTTTGCTTCCGGGGCCGTCCTGGTAGTTGTGCGCCATTTGGTATCTTTAGCTCGCCCTGCTTGCCTGCTTCCCGAATCCACTTCTTGACGGTTGGCTCGTCGGGAATGTCGAAATTTTCGGAAAATTCCTTGTTGCGGGACTTCAAGCCGGCAATGATGTTCTTCGCGACCTCGCCAATTTTGAGAGCACTATCGCGCTCCCAGATAAGCTTCGCGTCAGATGTGGCGTAAAACCTTGCTTTTTCAAAATCGTCGTAGCTCTTGCCGATGCCGTTTTCATAGGCTGTACGGCGTGAGAGACGAGTTGCCGTGACGCCGTCTAACGCTGCCGAATGCTGGAGCTCATATCCGATGCGCAGTGATTCTGCAAGCAGCGTCATTCCGAGATAAGCGGCCTTTTCGGACTGTCTCTGTTCAATCGCAAGCCTTAAATGAGACGCGACGATAAAGATATTGATGGCTGCCTGACCAACCGTTGACAGGGGCATACTCTCGTCGATGCCGGCATCGCGTCTTGAGCAATATTGCAACACCTCAGTCAACCACCAATCTCGCCACTCTTCGTAGTCGTCGCCTTGGATTGGATAGCTCTTGCAACCAGCATTGCTCCACTCGTGGCGTAATCGCCATGCTGCTTGACTCTCAAAGCGCGGTATCAGGCTGTCGATAACCATTGAGTAGCCTTGGTCGATAGCGGCCAACAATTCGTGAGTAGTGGGTCGCCACGCGAAATCGGCCGGATGTGCGAGTAATGGGACACCCCCAGTAATCATCGAATCGAGTTCCAATTCGTCTGCATCGTGGGTCATTTCCATCAGGCATTCCCGGATTTGCTAGCTTGGCTAGAGGTCGTTCGGTTCAACTTCGCCACAGCCGCCGACAGGTGTTCAGGTGCAAGGTGTGCGTAGCGAAGCGTCATTGTCAGATCGGCATGGCCGAGCAATTCGCGCACCGTATTGAGATCCACTCCCGCCATAACCAATCGGGACGCAAAGTGGTGGCGCATGTCGTGCCAACGAAAATTCACGATCTCGGCATCTTTGAGCAGCTTGGACCAAGCCGTTTTGACATCGGTTCGCACGCCGCCGACCGCGCTCGCGAACACTACGCCGTGCTGTGTTTGCTGCTTGCGCCATGACTTGAGCGTTGCCAGCGCTTCGTCGTTTAGCGGAATATGCCGTTGCTTTCCGGACTTTGCCGCAGTGTCGGTCACTGTCAGGATTGCGCGGTCGAGGCTGACGTGCTGCCAGTCGAGTTTGAGCAGCTCGCCTTGACGCAGGCCGGTGTTGATCGAGAGCAGTACCGCAGGTTTGAGGTAATCGACGAAGTCCGAGCTTCGAAGATCCTGCATCGGCTCATATCCTCGCGCGGCGCGCCAAGCATTCGCAGATTCGCGGCCAGCGCGTTCGCGCTCTTCGCGGGCGTCGAGCGCCGCGCGCAATCGGATTTCTTCGTCGTTCGTCAGCCAGCGCACCTTGCCGCTGGGCTCCTGCAATGCCTTCACCGTCCGCATGGGGTGTTCAGCGATGATGCCCCATTCCAGTGCCCGCGAGAACAGTCCCCGTAGCGCCGACAGATCGCGATTGACTGTGGATGCGCCGATTCCGGCCTTGAGGCGGTTGGAGCGCCATTTCTCGATGATCCATGCGTTGAATTCGCTAATCGGCTTATCGAGGTGTTCGGCGAACGACTTGCGCAGACGCGTAAGCGTTGCAGTACCGGTCCGGGTGTTGGTCGCCAGCCAGTCGGCGTAGCGGTCATCGATAAATCTCGCGAGCGTTGGCGTGCCGATGATTTTATCGGCCTCGACCTTTCGGCGGCGGCGCTCAAGCACGTCTGCCGTCGTGTCGCCAGTTTTGTCGATGTCGCGCAGGGATTTTTTTGCCAGCTCGCGCGCCTCGCCGGGATTCAGATCCGGCCAATAGCCGAGCACGCGCCGCCCCCGTGAGCCGTCAGGCTTCGTCCACCGGATGGTGTAGCTGATCCGGCCGATGGGCGTCACCTTGACCACGAACGCGCGCACGTCGGCATCAACGAACTCCTGATACCGGCCGGTTGGTGTGATTGCCCGTAAAAAGTCACGATCGATTTTGAATCTCTGACCCATGCCCTAGCTCCTGCCAATTAGGCAAGAGTATAGTCTAGGGCCGAATTAGGGCCAATCTTGCCGTGAGCGGGCAAATACACGCCTGAACACTAGATTTCTAAGTAGTTGATTTTTAATAAATTAAAAACGACGGCTTACTCTGGTGAACATGCTTCTCGACACTCCGAAGGCAGGGGTTGCTGGTTCGATCCCAGCCGGGCGCCAAGTCTTTGTTTTCTTCGGCTTTTTCAGCCGCGTCAGCCGGTTTTGAAGTCAAGCTTACCACGGCGGTAGCGCCAAGCACCACAGTCGCCGCTACACCCGCCGCACGCAGATTCCCCAAAGCACGAATCCATACTGACGCCCGATCGGCTTCGAGCGTCGTTTCGATCGCCGCGAGCGTCTCGAATACCGGCAGCCCCGTCAGTTATGCAAGCTGGGCGATATGCGTCGCATCGGGCTTGTACTTGCCCTTCCGCCATTCCGACAACTTCGACGGCGCGACCCCGAGCTGTTCCGCGAATGCGGACAGGCTCCCTTGAGTCCGTTGGGCGTCGTCGAGCAGTTCTGCAGTCAGCATAACATTTCCCTTGGCCGACTTAGCATTTTCCTAGATACTTCTCTCGAACTTGGGAAATTGCTAATAAATTGGCTTATTCCTAAGACTGGAGTCTAGCAGGGTATCGGTATGGGTTAAATCGGTTCCTATTTATCGCTGGCGGGGGTGCCGGAACTGCTTGGGGTTGTAGATCACCCGCTTGATCGGATCGAGTTCTCTTTGCCTATGTAATTGCGCGCGTCGGCGACTCGATCGAAAGGCGACACCGATCGCAGCGAGTGCAATGGCGATGAGGAGTCGGGCCTCGATCGTCAGTGCTGCCCAAGTCAGCGTAATGCGGCTGAGCACGTTGTAGGCGAGTTGTTCGGAGTTCATTTTGGCCCGGTGTTGTTGTAATCGTATGCGGCCATTTTTTTACCACACCGATCGCCTATTGAGCGCGGGGATATATCAATCAACCACGAGTAGCGGGGTAGAAGATGAAAGGCTTGAAATTCGACCGATTGGTAACGCTGGCATAGTCGTTGTCATTTCCCGAGTAACGTCGCTTGTACATAAAATTTACGACACACATGCCCCATTATTTCCGATGATAGAATCTTGAAGTGAAAGAGAATTGCCAGGATAGTTGTTTGTTGACAAGCCCCCAGTTGGAATTCGGGCATTAACGGGCCGTTTATGGCTTGCGCAACCCCGGTCACCGTACAACGTCGGTGCGGGTATAGGCGCGAACTCAGCGCTGCAGATAGCGTAGTAGTCGATCGCGTACGAGTTCGCGATCGGCGTCGGCGAAACCGAGCACGACGCGAACCGGATACTGCGCGAATGGCCCGCCCGGCTCGACGAACGCCTTCTGGCCCTCCTGGTGGACACGCGCGATGCGCGAGAGCCGTTCGTCGAAGCCAATCGCAAGGCTTGCGCTGTCTACGTCGATGCGTAAATACCGCGCCGTGCGCAGCTCCGAAATGTCGCCTCGCGCTTCACGCGGCGCATACGCCGAACGTCATGTCGAGTCCGCTCTTGACGCTCACAATCGCGAAAAGTCCGCCGCAGCGAGGACACGTCACCATGTCGCCAAGCAACCCGACGCCTCCACCCAACGTAGTCCTCAAGGTGAAAACCATGCATCTGACCGCCAGGAGTCTGTTGCTCGTCGCCATCCTCAGCCCGCTTTCGGCGGCCGCGTTCAACGAAGAGCAGGGGTATAACCAGTGCATTCTCAACGCGTTGCGGGGAAGCCGGAACCCGACCGCGACGGGCTTCATGCGCAATGCGTGCGATCAGCTCTACCGGAATTGGGCGATGTTGCTGCCGCGCGACCGCGCGTATCACACGTGCATCCTGGATAGCCTCGGGGGCGTGAAGGACACTTACGCCGTGCAGGAGCTCGTCGCCGCCTGTTCTCGGCAGAGCGAAGGCGCGGGGCCCACGTTCAAGTAGCGCGACAACCGCGATCTCCATCTTCCGCCGAACACGAATCGCGTCCGTGCCGAATCGGCGACTTGACCGCCGACAACCCTGCTCGTGGGTGCAACGTGCAACGCGGCATCGGGCTCGCGCCGCCCTCGCCTGATCGCGCGCCGCGCCGCGCCGCACCCTCGGCTTCGGGCGCAATGTTTCTAAATTTGTAATTTTTCATGAATCTATGTAATCACCATACGCTCCGAGTACCGGATCGGCGGCGGGGGGAATCCTTTATTGATCGTCCCATACACGGATCTTGATTCAATTTCTCTAATGAAAAATATAAAACGACAGAAAGGGGGTTCTCGATAAATTTATTGGCGTCATTCGAATGGAGAACCTAGCATCAATTTCATTGGTATCGCGAATAGCTTCCAAACGTCGGTCTTGCCGATGTCCGGCATGTTTGCAGCAAAGGAGGCGAAATGAGCACTACCGATTCGAGAAGCGCAACGAGGTCCTCGTCAATTTCTCCGCGGCACGGTCGCGTCATCACGCCCGAATCGCGCGCCGTGTATCTCTACGAAGCAGGCAAGCTCGACTTCGGGCAGGTCAACGAGCTGGAAGGCGGCAAATTCTTTCCCGCGACACAAGGTGGGCTGAGAGATCCGGACGCGCCGGACGATGTCGCCAACGGCGTGCCGCCGCGCGACGGCGAAATCGCGAGCGGCGGGCGCACGGCGGATGCCCGTGCGCAACTCAACGAACCCGATTCCGTCGCACATTGGCAGAAGCATGCGGTGCGCTCGGGGCAGTCGCTGCAAATCACGTGGTCGTATTCGATGCCGCACAAGACGCGGCGCTGGACGTACTGGATCACCAAGCCGGGATGGGACACCCACGCGCGGCTCGCGCGCGCGCATTTCGAGCCCGATCCGCTGAAGGTCTATCTGAACACGTATCAGCCGTACTGGGGGCCGGACGCAGACCGGGAGCTGATTCCCAGAGGCGACACGATTCACGAATTCAATCTGCCCGCTCGCACCGGCTATCACGTGCTGCTCGCGACGTGGGACGTCGCCGATACCGCCAACGCGTTCTATCAGGTGATCGACCTGAATTTCGCGTGAATCGGCTTGCGGTTTTCGCGATCCGCCGTGGTTGGCGGCACGAATGAAGCATCGCGGCCATCGGATTCGAGACCGTTCGGTGGCCGTCCCGCGCCTCGATTGTCGCGGCGATTCGCATCGTGCGTGTTCGCCCGGGTTGCGCGGCCGTCAGCTCGGCTTCGAAGCATGCGACACGTTCGCCGGAGGTTCCGATGTCCTATGTATACGTCGATGGTGCCGATCCTCGTTATTCGACGCTTCAAAAGGGCTTCAACCTGCGTTGGCCGCCAACGGCCAAGGCCGGCGCGGCGGCGATCTATGTCTGCCGCACGGCGGACGACGTGATCGAGGCGTCGCGCGACGCGCTCGCAAAAGCCTGCCGGATCACGGTGCGCAGCGGCGGGCACTGCTACGAAGGCTTCGTCGCGAACCGGCTGCCGGACGACGTCGGGCGGCCGCTCGCGATCGTCGATCTCGGCCTGATGTCGGGTTTCGATTTCGATCCGCGCGGGCAGATCGCGTCGCCGTTCGATGCCGCCGGCTCGGCGCGCTATCGGGTTCGCGTCGCAGCGGGCAGCCAGAACTGGGACGGCTATGTCGGCCTGTACAAGACCACGGGCAAGACGCTGCCCGGCGGTTCGTGCTACTCGGTCGGCGCGGGCGGTCATATCGTCGGCGGCGGGTACGGGCTGCTGTCGCGCATGCACGGGCTGACTGTCGACTGGCTGACGGGCGTCGACATCCTGACGCCCGCCTCCGGCGGCGGCGCGCTCGACGCGAAGCACGTGCATCTCGGCAGCGCCGACCCGACGGACCGGGCGCTCTTCATCGCGTGCCGCGGCGGAGGCGGCGGCAATTTCGGCATCATCCTGAACTACTATTTCAACGCGCTGCCCGACGCGCCGCGCACCGCGTATTGGCTGCCGCTCGCCTACGACTGGTCTGACTTCACGCAGGCGAGCTTCGGCCAATTCATCCGGGCCTACTGGGACTGGTTCAGCCGCAACGACGCGAACTGGAACGCCGCGGATCCGGCGCTCGCGAACGGCGGGCTGTTCACGCTCCTGAAGCTGCAGCATCGCTCGACCGGGCCGATCGTGCTCGCGATCCAGTACACGGGCAAGGACGGCGTGGTCGGCGGTGCGGCGGATGCGCCGTTCATCGATTTCGTCGACACGATGAATGCGGCCGCGGGCCGGATGCCTGTCATCTGGGATCGGTTCGTCGCGCCGAATCTGCCGGCGCTCGGGCATCCGCTCGCCGGGGCGCGCCTGGCGCACGCGACACGGAGCGCGCTGAAGATGGATTGGCTGTATCTGACGCAGACGATCAACGGTTCGGGCGCGAACCGGCGCGGCAAGTACAAGTCGGCGTACCAGATCGGCAATTTCGGCGACACCGAGATCGACGCGCTGTGGCGATATCTGAATACCGCGGACGATCCGCGTCTGAATCAGACGCTCGTGCAGATCGATTCGTACGGGGGCTGCGTGAACGCGAACGACGAAGGCGCGAATCCGACGTCGGTCTGTCAGCGGCAATCGCTGTTGAAGTCGCAGTATCAGACTTACTGGACGAATCCCGACGAAGACGCATTCCACGTCGAATGGCTGCACGACCTGTTCTCTGCGGTGCACGCGGATCAGGGCGGCAAGCCATATCGCGACGCGAGCGGCCGCTACGAAGGCTGCTACATCAACTACCCGGACATCGACATGAAGTATCTCGAGCGCGATCCGGCGCAGATCGATCCGCGGTGGCTCGAGCTGTACTACGGCGACAAGGCCGCGCGGCTGATCGCGACGAAGCAGGCGGTGGATCCGGGGAATCTGTTCCGGCATGAGATGTCGATTCCGCTGACGCCGCCGCGCGGTTGACCGCGCGATAACGGAGAGTTGGCCGGCGAACGCTTTCGGCCGCGCTCGCCGCCCGCCGCCCGCCGCCCGCCGGAGGCCGGTGCCGGCAAAGGCGTCGCATCGCATCAGACAAAAACGCTCGCGCACTTCGCGTAAACCCTAGCAGGCTGTTGAATTTGGGCCCAGCGTAAACGGGCGTTGAGAGTCGCGCGTTATGGATATCGTGTTCATGACCTTGGGCAATGAGAGCGATGCGCGGAATGGACGAGATGCAAGAACCGCTGTTCACAACGGTCAAGCTGGAAGACTTCGTGCCGGCCGATCACCCGCTGCGGCCGGTACGGCAACTTGTCAACGAAGCGCTCAAGCAGCTCAACGGATTGTTCAGCGTGATCTACGCGGACAGCGGCCGCGCGTCGATTGCGCCGGAGAAGCTGCTGCGGGCGTTGCTGCTGCAGGTGCTGTACTCGGTGCGCAGCGAGCGCATGCTGATGGAGCAGATGCGCTACAACCTGCTGTTCCGCTGGTTCGTCGGGCTGGCGATCGAGGACGCCGTGTGGGACCACTCGACGTTTTCCAAGAACCGCGACCGGCTGCTCGAACACGAGGTCGTCGAAGCGTTCTTCACCAAGGTCATGGGCTTGGCCGAGCAGCGTGGCCTGCTCTCGCGCGAGCACTTCTCGGTCGATGGCACGCTGATCCAGGCCTGGGCCAGCCACAAGAGTTTCCGCCCCAAGGACGGCCCGGGCGACGAGCCGCCCGCGGGTGGCGCTCGCAACGCCGACACTGACTGGCGTGGCCAGCGGCGCAGCAACGAGACACACCAGTCGAGTACCGATCCGGATGCACGCCTGTTCAGGAAGAGCAAGCAAAGCGGGGCCATCCTCGCTTACCAAGGACACATTCTCATGGAGAACCGCTCGGGCCTGGTGGTGGGTGCCGTGGTGAGCCATGCCGACGGCTTTGCCGAACGCGCGAGCGCCCTGCGCTTGCTTGATTGTGTACCGGGCCGCCATGCCAAGACGCTGGGCGCCGACAAGGGTTACGACATGCGCGACTTCGTTGGCGATTGCCGGGCACGCAAGGTGACGCCGCACGTGGCACGCAACGACACCCGCCAAGGCGGCAGCGCGATCGACGGCCGCACCTCGCGGCATGCCGGCTACCGGATCAGCCAAGTCATCCGCAAACGCATCGAAGAGCACTTCGGTTGGGGCAAGACGGTGGGCCGGATTCGGCAGACGGTGTATCGCGGCATCCGGCGCGTCGATCAGCACTTCAAGCTGACGATGCTCGCCAGTAACCTGACTCGCATGGCTCGAATACTGACGGTGGTGTCGCCCCGAGTTGCGCAATAAGCCGCCTGAGCGGGGCCGACGTGCGTCGGCATGCCGGCTGGCATGTCCACCAGCCGGGAGATTTGCATGGTGCTGCTGTAATTCACCGCTTGATCGCACGTGAAATCCTTTTAACCAGCGCTCCGGTTGTCATGACGGAGGGCTTTTCAACAGCCTGCTAGAGCAAAAACCCTGACGCCGCGCCTTCCTCGGGTCAAGTCGCCCGTTCCCGCAGCCGTAAACCAATAGGTCCGCTCCACACCCACCGCTCCTCATGCTCTCCTCGATCCGGTCCCGCATTCTCGTCGCGTGCCTTGCCATCGTCATCGGTTCGCTCGTCATCAACACGGCGCTCAACTATTTCGTCGCCAATCGCTACAACCGCGAGTCCATCAGCCAGAACCTCAGCGCGGTGCTGACCGGCCACGAAACCGGCATCGCCGACTGGGTTGCGTCGAAGACGCAGATGATCGTGTCGGTCGAAGACGCCGCGATCTCGCCCGACCCGATCCCTTCGCTCAAGCAGATCGCCGCCGCCGGCGGATTCACGAACGTCTATGTCGGCTACGCGGACAAGACCGCGAAATTCTCGGACCCGACCGGCATTCCGCCCGACTACGATCCGACCGGCCGCCCGTGGTACAAGCAGGCTGCGCAGGCGGGCAAGCCGGTCGTCACGCCGCCTTACGTCGACGTCGGCACGGGCAAGCTCGTCGTCGCGTTCGCCGCGCCGATCGTGCGCGACGGCGCGCTGAAGGGCGTCGTGTCCGGCGACGTCGCGATGGACAGCGTGATCGCGAACGTCAAGGCGATCCATCCGACGCCCGGCAGCTTCGGGATGCTCGTCGACCGCGGCGGCCACATCGTCGCGCATGCCGATCCGAAGCTCACCCTCAAGCCCGTCACCGATCTCGCTGACGACCTGAGCATCGACGCGCTCGCCGCGTCGTCGTCCGACGAGAACGCCGCGCCGATCGACGCGCACGTCGCGGGCGCGGCGAAGCTGATGCGCGCGCGCGCCGTGCCGGGCACCGACTGGCTGACTGTCGTCGCGCTCGACAAATCCGATGCGATGGCCGGCATGCATTCGCTGCTGCTCGTGTCGATCGGCACGCTCGTCGCGCTCGTCGCCGCCGCCGCGCTGATCGTCGGCGCGATCACGGGCGTCGCGTTCCGGGGGCTCGCGCGCATTCGCGACGCAATGGAATCGATCGGCTCGGGCACGGGCGATCTGACGCAGCGCCTGCCCGATGCCGGCCGCGACGAAGTGGCGCAGATCGCGCGCTCGTTCAACGCGTTCGTCGGCAAGCTGCAGGACGTGATGCGCGTGATCCGCGACGCGAGCGATTCGGTGCGGCATGCGGCGGGCGAGATCGCGTCGGGCAATCACGACCTGTCGCGGCGCACGGAATCGGCGGCGGCGAGCCTGGAGCAGACGGCCGCGTCGATCGAGGAGATCACGTCGACGGTCACGCAGTCGGCGGGCGCCGCGCGCCAGGCCAACGACATCGCGACGAACGCGGCGAGCGTCGCGTCGCGCGGCGGCACGGTCGTGTCCGACGTCGTGTCGACAATGCACGAGATCGAGGGCGCGTCCGGCAAGATCAGCGACATCATCGGCGTGATCGACGGCATCGCGTTCCAGACCAACATCCTCGCGCTGAACGCGGCCGTCGAGGCGGCGCGCGCGGGCGAGGAGGGGCGCGGCTTCGCGGTCGTCGCGGGCGAGGTGCGCTCGCTCGCGCAGCGCAGCGCGCAGGCGGCGAAGGAGATCAAGGCGCTGATCGACTCGAGCGTGTCGAGCGTCGCGACGGGCGCGACGCTCGTCCAGCAGGCGGGGCAGACGATGAACGACATCGTCGGCACGGTTTCGAACGTGACGACGATCATGCGCGAGATCTCGAACGCCGCCGACGAGCAGACGCGCGGCATTCAGGAAGTGAATCGCGCGGTGGCGCAGCTCGACGAGATGGTTCAGCAGAACGCGGCGCTCGTCGAGCAGTCGGCTGCGGCCGCTTCGGCGCTGCAGACTCAGGCGGTCGAACTCGCCGAGGCGGTCGGGAAGTTCAAGGTTGCGTGATCCGATTCCGCGGGGCGGCGCGCGACGCATTTTTTCAGCGGCGCCGACGCGTCGCCCGGCATCGTCAGGTTCGGCATGTCGCATGCGCCCGGAGACGAACGAACCGCGGTGCAGCGCATCGGGTTCAGTCGCCGCCGCGCGCGAGCCAATCGATCAACGCCTGCGTGACGAACGCCGGATTCTCGAGATTCGAAATATGCCCGGCTTTCGGCACGAACACCTTTTCGCAGCCGATCAGCGCTGCGATTTCGTCGGCTTCCTCGGGCGGCCGCGCGACGTCGTTCGCGCCGCACATCACGAGCGTGCGCTCAGCCGGCAGCGCGCTGAGTTTCGCGCGCGCGTCTTCGCGGCCAAACGTGATCTTGCCGAGCGGAATCACCGAGTCGCGCAGCCTTTCGGCCGTGAACGCCTGCAGCGCGCGCCGGAAGCCCGCAGGCAGCTCGCTCGCGAGATCGATGCCGGGGCGGAAGAAGATCGGCACGATCGCGTCGAGCAGCGGCGCGGGAATCGCGCCTTGCGCGTCGATGGCCGCGAGCATCTGGAAATATTTGCTGCGCGTCGCGTCGGGCTCGACGCCGACGTAGGTGTCCATCAGCACGAGACGGTCGATCCGTTGCGGCGCGCGATGCGCGAGCGGCACCGCCCACATGCCGCCCACCGACAGCCCGACGATCGAGCAGGTGTCGATGCCGAGATGATCGAGGAGCGCGCACATCTGCATCGCAAGATCGTCGAGGTCGTTCGTGCCGTCGGGCAGCGGGCCGGATTGGCCATGTCCCCACAGGTCCGGCGCGATCACGCGATACGACTTCGAGAGCGCTTCGAGCTGCGGCTCCCACATCGACGAATCCCACAGGTAGCTGTGCCCGAACAGCACGGGCGCGCCGGAGCCCCTGATCTGATAGTGCAGGGGTTGGCCATCGATAGTGACGAAAGGCATGTCGATAAGGTCGCTTGGCAATGAATCGGTTAAGGGAATTCGGTGAACGCGCGCAATCGATGCGCGTGCCGAAGCAATCGGCGGCAATCGTGTGAATTGCCGCTTTCGAGTGCGGGATGGGGAAATTGTCGCACCACCCTATCTCGGCCGTTTGTCGAAATCGAGCGCACAGGCGGCCGTCGCCGTTGCCCAGGGGGCGGGCGAATTCGTGCGGTCTGCGCGTGCCAAGTGGGTCTGCACGGTCGACATCGCGAAATGTACGGATCGAATCGCATCGACGAAATGCGCGACAGGCGCGTGCTGTTGCGGTCGCTCGACATTCGGCACTTTTTTGTTGTCGCGCGTGCATGGTTGCCGTTATCGTTGCGCACTACGACAATAATCGCGTGTTGTGAGAGCTTAGTGGCAGCACATAAGAAAAGTTTGCGCCTGGCTTCGTTCAGGCATCGGGGGCGGCGAAAGGTTGCGGCCGCATCGAATCCTCGCGTCGCGCGTGCGGGCTCGGCGCCGTCAGGCCGCACGCGACGCCGCGTCGCGCGCCCGCACGGACGCGCCGGCGCGCGGCCGCAACCGCCGGCCGCCGCGCGCGAATCCGCTCCATTCGCGTCATTCGCGCTTCCCATTCGATTCCTCATCTGACGTACGGCGTCGCATCGCGTGTTGCTTGCGCGATGCGACGCCGTCGACACGGCATGTTTAGCGATCTCCAAGGAGGGACCATCGTTTGAAAACTTCGAAGACAGTTCTGGCGTGCCTCGCGGCATCGGCCATCGTCGCATTGAGCGGTTGCGCGACCGAGGCGTCGCGCACGCTGCCCGTGCCCGCGTCGGCGAGCGCGCAGAAGCCGTTCGCGGGCAAGCCGGTCGGCATCGCGGTCGGCAAGTTCGACAATCGTTCGAGCTACATGCGCGGCATCTTCACCGACGGCGTCGACCGCCTGGGCGGCCAGGCGAAGACGATCCTCGTCACGCAGCTCCAGCAGAGCCGCCGCTTCAACGTGCTCGATCGCGAGAACCTCGACGAGATCAAGCAGGAAGCCGCGTTCATGAAGAAGGCGCAGGCGGTGAAGGGCGCGAACTATGTCGTGACGGGCGACGTCACCGAGTTCGGCCGCAAGGAAGTCGGCGATCAGCAACTGTTCGGCATTCTCGGCCGCGGCAAGAGCCAGATCGCATACGCGAAGGTGAACCTGAACATCGTCGACACGACGACGTCGGAAGTCGTGCTGTCGAGCCAGGGCGCGGGCGAATACAGCCTGTCGAACCGCGAGATCATCGGCTTCGGCGGCACGGCCGGCTATGACTCGACGCTCAACGGCAAGGTGCTCGACCTCGCGATCCAGGACGCGGTCAATCACCTCGTCGAGCAGGTCGACGCGGGCGCGCTCGCGTCAGGCAAGTAAGCGCGCCCGCACGGCGCGGACGAATTCGTTCATCCATCGTTTCCATCGACAACGACAACAATGAAGAAGACCTTCAAGACGGGAGTCTGGCTGCCGGCCGCGGCCGCGGGCGTGCTGCTCGCGGGCTGCGCGGCGAATCAGCCGAAGCCGCTCTATCAATGGGACGGCTATCAGCCGCAAGTCTACGAATACTTCAAGGGGCAAAAGAGCCCCGAAGACCAGATCGACGCGCTCGAGAAGGCGCTGCAGCAGATTCGCGCGAAGGGCAACCGTCCGCCGCCCGGCTTCGAGGCGCATCTCGGCATGCTGTACGCGAGCGTCGGCAAGGAGCAGCAGGCCGAGCAGGCGTTCCAGGCCGAGAAGGCGTCGTTTCCCGAATCGTCGCCGTTCATGGATTTCCTGTTGAAGAAGAAAGCCGCGGCGCCGCAATCGAAGCCGCAAGCGCCGGCGCAAACGCAAGTACAAGCACAACAACAATAAGGGCTGCCATGTTCAAGTTCATTTCCGCAAGACTCCTGTCGGCCGCGTCCGTGCTGGCGCTGCTCGCCGCGTGCGCGGCGCCCGCGAAGCACGTCGACTACACGGCGTTCAAGAAGAGCCAGCCGCGCGCGATCCTGCTGCTGCCGCCGCAGAACGACACGTCGGACGTGAAGGCGACGTACGGCTTGCTGTCGCAGATGACGCGGCCCGTCGCCGAAGCGGGCTACTACGTCGTGCCCGTCGCCGTGATGGAAGAGACGTTCAAGCAGAACGGCCTGACGAACGCCGCCGACATCCAGACCGTTTCGCCCGCGAAGCTGCGCGACATCTTCGGCGCGGACGCGGCGCTGTACACGACGGTCACGCAGTACGGCTCCGTCTACACGGTGCTCGACAGCACGACGGTCGTGTCGGCGTCCGCGAAGCTCGTCGATCTGCGCACGGGCGACCTGCTGTGCAGGGCAGCGGGCGCGCGACCGGCAAGGAACTCGGCTCCAACGTGGATTTCAGCGGCTTCGGGTTGATCGCGACGCTCGCGCAGGCGGCCGTCAAGCAGATCGCGCACACGCTGAGCGACGACGCGGTCGACGTGGCGGGGCTCACGAGCGGCCGGATGCTGTCCGCCGGCCAGCCGAACGGCCTGCTGTACGCCCGCATTCGCCGAAGTACGGAACCGATTGAGCGAAGGTTCGAGCGATCGACTCAAAACGGCCCGGCCGGCCGTTTTTCTTTGGAGCGACGGCGCCGGCTTGGTCCGCGCTTGCCGCGA